>JAHLEH010000010.1 GCA_018883545.1 Marixanthotalea marina
AAAAGACCTCATTTGAGTCTTAACATGAAAACACCTAACTTTATACACAACAAAAAACCGATGAAGTTAACTTCATCGGTTTAATTTAATTTTTTAAATACTGTCAACCTATTTTAGGACGACTCATGTAATTATTTACTTTGAATACTTCCAGAAACACCGCCTTGTTTCTCTACTTTTTCAGGATTTCCATAGTAATTTATACCAGCGCCACTACTAGCTTTGGCTACAAGTTCTTTAGAGGTGTTAACAGTAATGTTGGAACCGCTACTGGCATTTACTTGGCTCGATTCCGCAATTAAATCGCCAGCTCGTATACCGCTACCGCTACTAGCTTCGGCAATGAGTTTTGTTGTTTTTCCAGTAATTATAATGTTACTGCCAGAACTCGATTCACAGGAAAGGGAAGATGTGTCCACATTCAGTTTAATGGAGCTTCCGCTACTAGCTTCGCAAGAGAGGGAATTAGTCTTTATATCTAAAGAAATGTTGCTTCCGCTACTGCTTTCAACAGTCAAATTATTAGCATTAATAGTGTTTGTGGTATGCACATTACTGCCGCTGGAAGAAGCAATATTGGAAATATTCTTGAAGTTAACATAAACTTTTTTGGCCTCAGCCCAACCAATATTCTCTTTGGTATGAATTTTTAAGGTATTGTCAACGACTTCAGCAATAATTAACTTCTGAAGGTTTTCATCGGCTTCAACCAAAACACTTTCGTTATCACTTTGTGTTAAATATACCTGAAGTCCTTCAGTCGCTTTAATGGCATTGAACGATCCATTTAATGGTCTGGTTTCCTCAACCACATTGCCATTGCCTTTTATGCCAGGCCCAAAGCTGATGTCAAAATTGCATGAAAATAACGTAAAGCTTATAAGCAGTGCGACGATTATTTTCGTGACTGTTGCAACAATAATTTTTGATAGAGTGGTCATAACTAATTGTTTTTTTGATACTAAAACAAGTTCAGTACAGGTTGTTTGTTTTGTAATATTTAAATATCAATTAATTATTTGAAAGTTAATGAATTAATTAACTGACTTGTTGTTTTTTAATGATGAATTGTTAATCTTCAGATTTTACACTTACACCTTGTGAATTGATGTTTACCTTCACTTTTTCCGATTCGGCCTTTACGCCAGTACTATCTATTTTTAAAGTACTGGCGTCACCTTTAATTTCTACACCTTTACTGTCTATGTTAACACTTGGGGTGTTTATGTTTACTTCAAATGTTTCCTCGTCTTCTTCCTCTTCACAACCATCACAAATGATACCGTCTTCTGTTATGGTAACATAGTGGTTTAAATATTTGGATGAAACATCGGAACTGTGATACAAAAACGACCTAACATTATCATTTAGTTTGATTACTGAACCAATTGGCAAATAAAGTGTTAGAATAATTTCTTGGTCACTGAATTTATTTTTAGGATCAGTTGATAAATAACTGTCTAATAGCAGGGCGTTGTTATTTAAAGTATAATTGTAGTTTATGTTTTTGGCTCTATTGATGGCTTTTTCATAATCACTTCCTTCAGCGCTTTTCTCAATACTAATTTTAGCAATAGAATCTGTGGTTGGTTTTACTGAAAACATTATGTTTTTTCTGTAAAGCATCTCATCGCCATTTTCATTATTCGCTAATTTATAGGAGTGGCTTCGGTAATGGTTTCGAAACAATTGGTTTTCGGCCATCGAAATTTTTAAAGTATCAGCAGCCATAACATTCAGCTCTTGCCTTTCAACAAAACGCTCGTTAAATGCATGTTCGCTGGCTTCGCGAATGCCTATCACAACCAATGCTATGATTGAAAATAGCCAAAGCCCAAGCAAAGTGAACTTAGCAATGTTACCAATTGATTTAAGGTTGTTGATTAAAATTTTCAGCCCTAAATAGAACAAAAAGAAAAATGGGATGCCAATAGCAAAAAACACAAACAGTGACACTAGCCAAATGGGCGTATTGCCTGGGTTGGCTACATTAATAAAATTAGTGCCAGGTATGTGTAAAACGTCTGCCACACCTACCGAAAACCATGCTATTATTAATGCGATGATGGTTAATGAACCAATTAAAATAAGCAGCACACCAATAAATTTGGCAAACAGTTTAAAGAAAAACATAATAATGTCTGCCAGCGTATCAAAAAAATTCTTTGAGGTTGACTTTATAGATGTACCACCTTTTTTGGCGGCTCCAGACACCGATTTGGAGACATTTTTAGCGGTTTCAGAAACGGTGTCGGCTACATTTTCAAAGCCGTCTTTAATTTTTTTTTCAATGTTGCTAATGTTAACAGGTTCGCCCGTCATCATTATTTTTTCAGCGGTTGTTGTAGCTGCAGGTACTAAAATCCAAAATAAGATATAAATAATGATAAACGTACCTCCAGAGGCAATGGTTAAAATTATCCACAGCAAACGCATCCAAACGGCATCAATGCCTAAATAATGACCCAGTCCAGAGGAAACACCGCTTATATACGAATTATCGGTATCTCTAAACAATTTTTTGCTCGGTGCTGTTTTTTTATATGTACCAGAATTTGGTGTATCTTCAAAAATATCGTCGTCCACCAAATAGTCTTCGGGTTGTCCCATAATAGCAATAACCTCGTCTACTTCTTTAATGCCTATAACTTGCTTGTCGTGCTTTACACGTTCGTTAAAAAGTTCGGCAATGCGTGCCTCGATATCAGAAATAATTTCAGAACGCCCTTGGGAATCTGTAAATGAACGTTTTATAGCCTCAAGATAGCGTTGTAGTTTCAAGTATGCATCTTCGTCTATGTGGAAGAATGTACCAGCTAAATTTATGTTGACAGTTTTATTCATTTTTTTGGTGTTTTTTGGCTTGTTACTATGTTTACTGCATTTTGCAGTTCACTCCATGTAGTGTTTAATTCGTTTAAAAACAATTTACCGGTTTCGGTTAAACCGTAGTATTTTCTTGGTGGGCCAGACTGGGATTCTTCCCATCGGTAATTTAAAAGTCCGGCATTTTTTAGTCTTGTTAGCAGCGGATAAATAGTGCCCTCTACAACAAGTAGCTTGGCGTCTTTTAGTGTGTCTAGAATTTCGGCAACATAAGCGTCTTCGTCTTTTAAGACCGAGAGTATGCAGTATTCTAAAACACCCTTACGCATTTGAGCTTTTGTGTTTTCTATTTTCATAAGTCTTTTCTATTTTTTGTCAATGGTCTTATGCAGTTCGCATAAAATACATTGAGATTGATTGATGATTTTGGAAATGCTCGTGTCATGTTCTAAAGCTTTTTAATGTGGAGAAACTGTTCATTTTTTGATTGATGATGATTATAGTTAGTTATTTGATGAAATTTATAGTTAAAGGATAATGGTAATATTCGCCTTCCCGTGCTTTTAAACTGGCTTTTATTATAAATACGATTTCCAAAATAAATGCTATGATGGCTAAAGCGCCCAAGCCACCGCCTATGTAAAGTAGGGGAGACGGTTTGCCTATGCTAATATGGAAATCGTTGAACCCATGAAAGTCTATAAAGTCAAATCCATGGAATAATTTGAAAATAAAGAAAGGAATGCTAATGGTCCCTAATATAATGGCGTACAGCAAAATACTTAATTGAAAATTAATCGCCTGTTTGCCGTGGATGTCAACAAACTCTGATTTTTCCTTATTGGCAATCCATAAGATTACAGGACCTAAAAAGTTTCCAAACGGAATAAAGAACCTGCTAAAGGTTGATAAATGGACTAAAGTGGCTATGTTTTTTTGATGGTCGTTTAACATGATTTTTTGATTGATATTGTTTTGTTTTTTAAAAACATATAATAGTTTCTTATGCAAATATATGTCTTAAAAAAGGTATTATGTTACGCATAGTACTTAAAATTAACATAAAATTAACATTTTAAAATGAAAGATTATTTCATACTTTAGTGAAAACTTAGATGGTTGGAATGATGCTGACTCCTAGAAAATTAAATGCTTTTACCATGTTTAAGCTACCCTCGGCTTTTATATGTGGTGTGCGTACAAAATTTATTGATGAAACGAAGTGTGTGGTTTCGGTTAAATACCGTTGGATTAACCAAAATCCATTTAAATCGATGTTTTGGGCAGTACAGGGTATGGCTGCAGAATTTTCTACTGGAGCTTTAATGATGGGTAAAATTCAGCAGTCGGGTAAGCGGGTGTCTATGTTGGTAACATCCAATACGGCCACTTTTACCAAAAAAGCTAAAGGAAGAATTCATTTTACATGTAACGATGGGGATTTGATTGACGACATTTTAAATAAAGCCATTGAAACAGGTGAGGGACAAACCATTTCCATGAAATCGGTAGGCATTGATGAGGTGGGAGATGTTGTTTCTACTTTTGTTTTTGAATGGAGTATAAAATTGAAAAGTTGAGTTGTTTGTTGTTAAGTTGTTACAGCTAAACAACAAACAAAAAATGTAACAAAATCATAAAAACATCAACAAATAAACGAATTAACAAATAAACATTTCAAAATGACAGCACACGAAATAGACTATAATATCTACGGCGAGGAAATGCAATACGTAGAAATTGAACTTGACCCCCAGGAAGGCGTTATTGCCGAAGCCGGCAGCTTTATGATGATGGATGATGGTATTAAAATGGAAACCATCTTTGGGGACGGCTCACAAAATGATTCTGGGTTTTTAGGAAAAATATTAGGGGCGGGAAAGCGTATACTAACGGGAGAGAGTTTATTTATGACAGCCTTCTACAATAATCTCGTTGGAAAACGAAAAGTGTCGTTTGCCTCGCCTTACCCAGGGAAAATAATCCCGATAGACTTAACGGATTTTGGAGGAAAGTTTATTTGTCAAAAAGATGCTTTTTTATGTGCTGCCAAGGGTGTGAGTGTGGGTATAGAATTTTCCAAACGTTTGGGTAGAGGTTTATTTGGTGGTGAAGGCTTCATCATGCAAAAATTGGAAGGCGATGGTATGGCCTTTGTGCATGCAGGTGGTACTATGGCTAAAAAAGTACTGCAACGAGGGGAAACGTTACGGGTAGATACAGGTTGTATTGTTGGGTTTACCCAAGATATAGACTATGATATAGAGTTTATAGGTGGTATAAAAAACACCATTTTTGGTGGTGAGGGTCTTTTCTTTGCCAAGTTACAAGGCCCAGGAACTGTTTATATACAATCACTACCGTTTAGCAGATTGGCAGGTAGGGTTTTGGCATCGGCACCACAAGGAGGCGGTAAACAAAAAGGAGAGGGCAGTATACTTGGAGGCTTAGGTGATTTGCTGGATGGGGATAACCGATTCTAAAATTAATTCATAGTAAACAACAAAGCCTATACATTTTGCGTAGGCTTTGTTGTTTTAAACCAATATCAATATTTAACAAACTTGATATTTTTAAGTTTTTGTGAAACTGTAGTTTCAACTTTAAGAATGTAAACACCATTAGAAATGTTAGATAAGTCAACAACATTAGTCTCGGGAGCATTTATATTTAAAATAGATTGTCCTAAAGAATTAAAAATGTCCAATCGTTTCATGGATTGAATGTCTTTTACATGTAATGTTAAAAGTTTGGTTTCAGGGTTGTAAGATGTAAAAATATGTTCGTTTTCGAAATCTGGACTTCCTAGAGAAATTTGTTCAGAAAACACAATGGAAAATTCATTAAAATCTCCTGTGTTTAAAGATAATTCTACTTCGCTATCCCTTAAGTTATAATAAGTGTTTGTGTTATTGTTAAATAAATAAATATTTAGGTTGTCTGGTACATGCTCCATTTTATCAATAGAAAAACGATATATACCAGAGTCTGTTGCTTTTATTTCCAATGGAAGATTGTCTTCGGTATTTATTTCAGGTAAAGCTTGAATAGCAAGATGTTTGTCATCTAAAATCCAACCAATGTCATTTTTTAAATTGTCATAGGATTCGGCGTCATAAGCACGATCATAGCCATAAGTGGCATTTTCGCTATCGTAGCCTAGACCTATCATTTTGGTTTGTCCTTTAGGAGACATAAACGAAAACCAAATTTTAGGCCGTTCGTCCACAATGTCTTTAGTGTTATTTGTTTTATAGTAAATAGTTTCACCTAAAGATTCTCGGGCAAATGCACGTTGGGCATTGTTAAAGGTTAAAGTTCCTGAATTTGTTATGATGGTAAAAAAACCTTGGCTTACATTAATGTATTGTGTAGGGGCAGATTTAGAAGGTGTGCCGTTCCCACTGGTCAGCCCTGAAGCATCGGCCACAGCAGGCAAGGGCATCATTAAATTATAAACAGCGTAACCGCCTTCATAATCTGATAAATAATGACTGTTATTATTAGTAAATGATTCCCAGAAATATAATGTACCATCAATAACAGATAAATTATCATTAATAAATTGATTGGCATCAAGTGTAGAAGGATACGGGTTGCCTGTTAAGAAATCAGTTCCCGCTGTAACAGAAATACTATACGTTCCATCATTAGGGATACCTCTAAATATAAGTTCTTGATCTGGGGTTGCAGCTCCAGAGCCTTTCATTGTAAATCCTTCGCCTGGCGATAAATTACTTGTAGGGGAAAGTTTTATCCAAGCATTGTAATCATTAGATGCTCCTTTAAATTTATAAAGCCACCTACTGCTTAATGTAATTGGAGACGTTGCAGGGTTTGGATTTAGGGAGGTTGTAAAGTTAACTGTACCATTTGCGTCCTCTAAATAGCCAATTTGCCAGAAACCGCCTCTGCTTACAGGAGCACTCCAATAATTATAGCTAAATGCATTGGTTGTGCCTTGCTGTCTTGCTGTTAGGCTTCCTGTACCAGAGTTTAAACTAGCTCCTGTATGGTTTTGAATGAGTTGTGCTTCACCAAGTAGATTTATTGAACCATTAACAACCGCTTGATTTTCTACTTCAAGTAATACACCGTTAGCAACATTTAAAGTAGCTCCCGGTTCCACTTCAACTTCTCTTACATGAGCGTTTGTTATTAAGTTTGCAGCAGAACCAGCTTTAACGGTTAATTTAAAACACACATCAGAGGTGTTTGGTGCATTTCCAGTACCAGAACCGTTATAATAGTTTGAACCATCCCAAACAATTTGGTCGGTGTAACGTAATGTAAAATAGCGGTTGTTTCTAATTCTAACCCCTGTGGCTGTTGCGGTATTACCAACGATAGTTAAATCATAAACATCGTCAGGCGAAGATAAATCTGGACTGTTGTCTATTACCAACTGTAAAGGGGCGCAATCTTGTTTTTCAGATAAATCCATACTGCTTATATCAAAAGATATCGATATGTCTCCTATGTTGTTTCCAGGTTGACTAACGCGCCACTTTGAATTTAACTGTTCGGTATAATTGGCAGTATTTGTAGTGAAATTGTATGTAGGATTTGATGTTTCTTCACCCCAGAACAAGAATTCACCATTATCTAAATCTGTAGGGTTACTAATACGCACTATACCTGTACCTTGAGAATCGGTGTGGTTAGAACCATCGCTTGCTTGCCCAATACCGGCAACATTGTGATCAAAATTTCCCGCAGCCCCAGGATTATCCCTTGTGTATATGTCGTTTGCTGCTAAGGTTAAACCGTACTTAGCAGCAAGATAATTGTTTATTATAATTTGTTGGGCTGTATTCACTTTAGTTTTAAAAACAATCAATTCTGCAACATCTCCAACAAAACCATTGGTGCCAGATGTATTGCCTCCAATGTTAAACCGTTGTGTACTGTGTGAATTATATGTTGAAGTGTTTGCTTGCGAATCGAGCAAGTTTAAATTTCTATATAATTGTTTTCCTGTTGTGGGGTGCGCATCAAATTCCCATATAGAATATGCATTTAAACCCGATAGGCCGCCTACTTGTATTCTGGCATCAGTACCACAACAAGTGCCAATATCGTAATAAACTGTTCCGTTCCAAGGTATGTGGCTGGAAAACCTTGTGCTTGTTACTAAGGGGGCTGTTGTATATACACTAGATTGTTGCGAAGTATTATCTGCTCTAGCAATAATAAATGAAGAGGCTTGATTGGTTATAAAGTTTGAGGATGTAAGTGTTTGTCCTGTTCTTAATCTATTACTTCCGTTAAAACTTATTTCTTCGTAGCCATTGATAGCAGTAGGGGTTAATGTAGGTCTTTGCGTTCCTGTTTCGCTCATGTCAAATGCTGGAACCCCTGCTGAATTTATCCAACTATCTACTGATGTACCCGTGGTTGTAATGCCGTTGTCGGGTCTATACCACATAATTAAACCTGAAGTGCCGTCGTTTGACCCTACACCTCCAGGACCGGTATAGCCACTAATTGTTGCGGTGTAACAAAGGTTAAGTGTGATGCTGTTAATGGTTCCTCCATCCCAGTTTGTATCATCTGTAACTCTTAAAGTCCAATCTCCATTGGAGTTTTGGCCATTAAAACTGGCTAAAGACCCTTCAGGGCGATATGTGCCAGAAAGGGTTGTGTTGCCCGTTGGTAAGGTGTTAGTAGAGGCATCATCAAAAGTAACGTTGTTATAGTTATCTCCATTTCCACCGTTGTCTGTAGATAATTCTACGGTTGTGCCAGTAGGAGATATTAAATAAATATCTAAATCTTCATTCCATGTATGCGAAATATTAACGGTAACATTCACATCTGTTAACACATAGGAGTCGGGTACAGTTATGGTTGTGTTGTAGGTGCCAGACCACCAAGATATGTTTGTTCCAGGATTAACAGAATAGTCAGTGCAAATGTCTTGCCCGTAAAAGTTGATAGAAATTAAAAAAAATAAATACAGACGTAGTAACGAAAATATTTTGAGAGATTTCATAAGTTGAGAGAGTTGAGAGATTTATAGCAATTTGAGAGTTTTTACAGCAATTTATAAATGGGTTTTATGGGTTAAAGGTATATTTTAGTGGGTAAAAGTACAAAAAAATCCATTTCAAGGGGATTGTGTCACTACAATATTAATATTTAGTTAAAAAAATAAAAATATCCATTTTTTTATTAAATTTATCAACGGAATTTTAAAATTACTGCTTATTAAACAAATCTACTTTTATAAACCTAAAACCGACATTAACCATGGCAAGAGCAATGCTTGAGTATACCAAAACGGTACTTAAAAAAGTTAGTTTTGATACAACACTGTTCTGTAAAGAAGTTCAAAAAGCAGTGCAAAGATTATTACCTTACGAGTTAGAAGAACTAAAAGAGTTTATTCTATCTCTTATTAAACAGAACCCAGAATTAGATAAGTGTTTAATTTATCTAAAAGCATAGAAAAAGCGACCATTTGGTCGCTTTTTTATTTTGAGGGTAACGGACTTATAATCTTTACATTTTGAAATGCAATGGCGCCTCTTATAATGCCAGAAATAACCGCTTGCATGGCTTCTATAATTTGTATTTTTAGTTCGCTCCTATGGTAAATAAGGCTTACTTCCCTAGCAGGACTCGGTTCGTTAAAATAGTGTAGGTTTTTTTTAGCTTTCTCGTTTAAATCTAAAGTATGTAAATAGGGCAGGAGCGTCATGCCCAAACCTTCATCAGACAGTTTTATTAAGGTTTCAATGCTGCCGCTTTCCAATTGAAATTTTTCATCCGTTTGGTCTTTAAATGCCTTGCAAAGGTTTATAACACCATCTCTAAAGCAATGGCCATCTTCCAATAAAAGCATGTCGTCAATTTCTAAATCGCTCGTGTTTATTTTTTGTTTGGTATGTAGTTTATGGCCTTCTGGAATATAGCCTACAAAAGGCTCGTAATACAAAACACGTTCTTTTATGGTTTCGTGCATTAAAGGTGTGGCGGCTATGGCGGCATCTAAATGGCCTTCTTTAATTCTGCTTATTATTTCTTCGGTAGTTAATTCTTCAATTTTTAGCTTAATTTTTGGGTATTTTTTTATGAATGTTTTCAAGAACATAGGCAACAACGTAGGCATGATGGTGGGAATGATTCCCAATTTAAATTCACCGCCAATAAAGCCTTTTTGCTGATCTACTATATCTTGTATCCTGTAAGATTCGTTTACTATGTTTTTTGCTTGTGTTACTATTTTTCTGCCAACTTCTGTTAACTCTATTGGTTTTTTGCTTCTATCAAAAATTTGAATATCCAACTCATCCTCGAGTTTTTGAATTTGCATGCTTAGGGTTGGCTGGGTAACAAAGCATTTTTCGGCCGCTTTTGTGAAATTTTGGTATTCAGCAACCGCTAGAACATAATATAGTTGTGTAATCGTCATTTATCATCAATTTAGGCTATAAAAATATAAAATCTATCAATAAAATTTATAATAAACCCTTATAATTATAAGTTAAATTTGTTGTAAACAAAAAAACAGTACAAAATGACACTAAATAGTTTAGGTTTAGATACCAACAAAACAAAAGATATTGCAAACGATTTAAACCACTTGTTGGCCAATTTTCAAATTTATTATCAAAATTTGCGTGGTATTCATTGGAACATTAAGGGAAAGCGATTCTTCGATTTACATGTTAAGTTTGAAGAATTGTACACCGATGCCAATACTAAAGTGGATGAGGTTGCAGAACGTATTTTAACATTGGGAGAAACGCCTTTGCATACATTTCAGGATTATATAGGAAAGGCACAAGTGCCTGTGGGTAAAAATATTTCGGAAGATGAAAAATCGGTTAATTTGATAGTGGACTCTCTTACAGAATTATTGAAGATTGAACGTATTATTCTTAACAAAACAGATGAAGCAAACGATGAAGGGACAAACTCAATGATGAGTGATTTTATTACAGAACAAGAAAAAACTGTTTGGATGATGAAAGCCTGGTTGGGCGAAACGGTTTAATTAGTTTGGTTAATAGCAGAAAGGGATTCAATTTTATTGAATCCTTTTTTGTTTAAAGAAGTTTACTTGGCAAAAAACCATACAGCTTTTTAAAAGCAACCGTAAAATGTTGTGCATGTTTATAGCCAACTTCGCTTGCGGCCTCACCAATAGTATAGTCATTTTCTAAAATCAGTTTTTTGGCCTTTTCCATTCTAAGTTTGGTTATATGTTTAAAAACCGTAGTACCAAATACTATTTTAAATTTTTGTTTTAATTTAGAGGAGTTCATTCCTGCTATTAAGGCCAATTCTGAAATACATAATGTTTTATTTAGGTTTTTAGCTATGAATTGTTCTACTTTTAGAATACTTTGATACTCGTTTTCCGGTACTTTAATATTTTCATTTTGATAATTTTCCTGATTAGTTTTGGCAAGTAAAACAATCAATAATTCATTGATTTTTGCCTCCAAATATGCTTTTTTAAGAGTTCCTGAAAAATTACAATTGATTATTTCTTGAATATTGTTTTGTAGTTCGGCTGTAATGGGCTTACTTTCTTTCCACATTAAAAAGGGGGTCTTTTCGTTTATGGAATTACCAAAACATAATAAATGTTTTTTAAAATCGGCACCAATAATTTTCTTTATATATTTTTCAGTAAAAAGAATTTCTACAGTTTTACGCCTATTCGTCTTATAGCTAAGCGTACCGTTTACAATAGGTAAATAAAATAGATTGTAATGTCCTCCTGGTATATATACAGTATTATCTGGGTTTTTAAATGGTGTGTACAAACTAGAGCCTTCTATTTCAAATTGTAATTTAAAAAGAGGAAAGTCATTTGAAACAATAATTTCGTAGTCTCTTATTTTTAAGTCTCTCATAACTAATAAAATACCGTCCAAATTTATTTCTTTGTGAATTCCACTTTCATTTTCGTTATTTACTTCAATTAAGTGCTCTTTAAATTCAACGTTTTCAAAGTCTTTCCTAAAAGTTTTCACTAAGAGATTATTTTCAAATATTGGACTTTTTAAAACTGTTTTCATTACTTCTTTTTACGTTTTTTTAAAACCTTTTTGCGTTATAAACTATGATTTTTGCTTACCTATATTTGCACAAATATAGTATTATTTATAATTAATCTAAATTAATATAGAATGAAAACAAAACTACTAGGGGTGCATGGAGTTAAAATATTACTGCTGCTATTTATTTTATCGGTACAATATTCTTATGCACAAAGTAATGGAGATATAGAAGGAAAAATTTTCACAAAAGATAATAAGCCCGCAGCATTTGTAAACGTAATTGTTGAAAACACAAATAAAGGAACAATTTCTGACGAAAATGGAAATTACCAAATAAATAGTATTAGGCCAGGAAAACAAACATTGGTATTTTCTTTAATGGGCTTAAAAACCAAGTCGGTAGAAATAGAGGTAGTCGAGGGAACAACAACTAAAGTAACAGATATAGTGCTTGATGAAAACGAAGAAAAGTTACAGGAAGTGGTGCTTGAAGTGAAACGAAAAAACAAGTTTGACCAAAAACAAACTGAATACGTTGCGCGTTTACCATTAAAAAATTTAGAAAACCCACAAGTTTATTCGGTAATTACAGGTGAATTATTAGAAGAGCTGCAAGTAACCGATATTCAAAGTACGTTGCAACAAACCCCAGGTATTAGTAACGTAATGCAAGGCATTGGTTCTGGTGGTGTTGGTATTAACCTGTATTTAAGAGGTTTTAGTGCCGATATTGCTATGCGGAATGGTATTGGTACTACTTTTAGAACAAGTACAGACCAAGCAAATATTGAAAGAATTGAAGTCATTAAAGGCCCTTCAGGAACACTGTTTGGTACCAGTATGGTATCATCATACGGTGGTGTAATTAATAAAGTGACCAAAAAGCCATTTGAAACCTTTGGTGGATCGGTTAGTTACTCAACAGGCAGTTTTAGCTTATCACGTTTAACTGTTGATATAAATACACCCTTAAATAAGGATAATACAGTATTATTTCGCTTTAATGGTGCTAAGCATAATGAACATAGTTTTCAAGATTATGGCTTATCGAGAAATTGGTTTGCGGCCCCTTCGTTAACTTACAAAGCAAGTGATAGGTTGACTTTAAATATAGAAGCTGAAATTTTTAAGTCGGCTTCACCAAGTGTTTATTTTAATCCAGTTGGAGCAGGGTTTGATTCCATGGACGACTTAAATTACAGTTTTGAGCATTCTTACGGAAGTGATTATTTAACAAACAATTTAATGTCCTACAATGTATTTGCCGAGGCAAAATATAAGTTGTCAGACAATTGGACTTCCCAAACTGTGCTGTCTTCAAGTAATTCAGATAACGATACCAACTATTTGTTTTTAGACTTTCTTGATGAAAGCGATGCCGAGCGAAGAATTATGAATATAGAAAGCCAGTTTTACGTAACCCAGATACAGCAAAATTTCATGGGCGGGTTTAATATTGGAAACCTTGAAAACAAACTACTTGTAGGGTTGGATTATTTCTACACAAAAACGCCTTTTAGAAGAACGCAATTTGTTTATGATACTGTAGGATTTAATAACCCTACACCAGATTTCAATCCTAAGAAATACGAAAATATGTTAGGGGAAACAGATGCCTTCCGTATTGGGCAAAGGGACCAAAGTAGCTTCAGTATCTATGTTTCAGATGTAATTAATTTTACAGATAGATTATCTGTAATGGCGAGTTTAAGACTCGATAATTTTAATGATAAGGAGAACGACTATAAACAATCTTATGTTGCTCCAAAGTTAGGTGCGGTATATCAAATAGTAAAAAATGAAGTGTCTGTCTTCGCTAATTATATGAATGGATTTACCAATGTTGCTCCAGATTTGTCGTCGGGAGAACCGGTAAAATTAAAACCAGAATATGCAAATCAAATTGAAGGTGGTATTAAAGCCGAATTGTTTAAAGGAAAATTAAGTACAACTTTAAGCTATTACGATATTACAGTTAAAGATGCAGTAAGGTATGTGAACAATGGAGGTATTTGGTCTCAAATCCAAGATGGAGAAAAAAGCAGTAAAGGGTTCGAAATTGAAGTGATTGCAAACCCAATAAAAGGATGGAACATTGTGGCAGGTTATGCCAATAACGATAGTGAGTTTGTTAAGGGAGATGCATCGGTATTAGGAAACACACCGTACGCAGCTCCTGAAACAACTCTAAATTTTTGGACAAGTTATAAGCTATCAGAAGGCATAAAAGGTTTGGGTATCGGCTTTGGTGTAAACAGTATTGGGGAGTCTTATGTTGATGACACAAACACCCTTTTGTCTCCAGGTTATACAGTGCTTAGTAGTTCGTTGTTTATAGATAGACCTACTTATAGAGTGGGGCTTAAGTTCAATAACATGACTAATGAGGAATATTGGGCAAACATGGGGTCTTACGTGCAGCCACAAAAAACAAGAAATTTAGTTGTTAGCTTAATGTACAAGTTTTAAAGTTCCATTGAGTAATTATCTAAGGGGATAGCGGTAATAAAGCGTCCCCTTTTTAAGTTTTTAAGAATGATAAAAAAGAAGGGAAAAGGAAAATTTCAAAAAGTGGTGTCTTGGATACATCTTTGGCCAAGTCTGGTATCGGGAATTATTGTACTGTTTGTTTGTCTCACTGGAACGCTTATTGTTTATTGTGATGAAATAATGGATATGAGCGCTGGTGAATCACTGTATGTTGCACCTCAAAAAAATAGGATTTCTCATGAAGAAATTTTTAAAAGAGTAAATGATTTAAATCCAAATTACTCCGTTTCGGAAATTGTATTTTACAAAAACCCAGAGCGAAGTTTAAGACTTAGGGCGTTTGATGCGGGAGCAAACAAATTGAGAATGTTGTATATGGATCCGTATACAGGAGCTATACTAAAAGAGGATAGTGCTGTTAATTTTTTCTTTATAACGGCACATTTACATTCGCAACTTTTGGCTGGAACTATAGGTGGTTGGATAGTGATAATAGCAACCATTATATTCTTAATAGGCTGTATTACAGGGTTGATTCTTTGGTGGCCTAAAAAATGGAACAAAACAACAAGGCAAGCAAGTTTTAAAATTAAATGGAAGGCAAAATTTAAACGTTTAAATTATGATCTACATAATGTGCTTGGATTTTATTCACTGCCATTTTCTGTTATTTTAAGTCTTACAGGTCTTATCATTTTTTTTCATCCGTTAATGAACTTAACAGTAAAACTTTCTGGAGGTGATAGTATTGGTTTGTTGGAAGCTCTTCCAAAAGTCAACCATGCAAAAGAATCCAAGGATATGGTTTATTTGGCTTATAAAGCTTTAGAAGAAGAATATCCAGAGAAAGAAGCTGTAAATTCTTGGGTGTATAATTTGGGTGAAATTGGGGCCTTTGCATTTAGTTCTGGAAAACCTGGATTAAAAAGTGTTGAGAATGCAGATTTTGTGGTATATGACAGATATTCTGGTGAAAAAATAGAAGTTGACCCTAAGCAAATTGCCCATGAAAAAACTGAAAATATAGTTTGGCAACTTCACATGGGGCAATGGTGGGGGCAAATAGGAAAATTGGTTACCTTTTTAACAGGTCTTATTGCAACATCATTATCTATTACAGGTTTTCTAATTTGGTGGGGAAGACGAAAAAAGAAAAAATAGTTTTATAACAATAAGGAAAGTTTGTTCTTAGTTGCTTAAAGCAACCCCAGAGCTTTAATTTCCAAATACTTGTTTATGGTATCTATGGTAAGATTTTCTGGAGTGGTTAAAATGGAGTAAATGCCATATTTTTTTAGTTCGTTTACAATCAAGCGTTTTTCAAAGGCAAATTTTTCGGCAATCACTTTATCATAAACTTCTTGAATGGTTTTTGCTTTTTCATTTATAATGCTATCAAGCTCTGTATTTTTAAAAAACACTACCACCAATAAATGGTTTTTTGCAATGGCCTTCAAGTAGGGCAATTGTCTTTTCAAACCATTCAAAGTTTCAAAATTGGTATATAATAAAATAAGACTTCTTTGTTTAATGTGTTGTTTTACATTGGTGTAAAGCCTGCTAAAATCGGTTTCAAAAAAATCGGTTTTTATATTGTACAGAGCTTCTAAAATAAGACGCATTTGTGAATGTCGCCTTTCAGCAACAACCATGTTTTCTACATTTTTTGAGAAGGAAAAAACGCCCGCTTTGTCATGTTTTTTTAATGCCACACTGCTGATTACTAAAGCGGAATTAATGGCGTGGTCTAAAAGACTTAGCCCATTAAAAGGCATTTTCATAATACGGCCTTTATCGATTATAGAATAAATAGGTTGTGATTTTTCATCTTGAAATTGGTTAACCATCAATTGGTTTTTCTTGGCTGTGGCTTTCCAGTTTATGGTTCTTAAGTCATCTCCTAAGACATATTCTTTTATTTGCTCGAATTCCATGGTATGTCCCAAACGCCTTACTTTTTTGATGCCATAGTCTAATGAGTTTTGATTAAAGTTCATGAGCTCAAACTTTTTTAACTGTTTAAAGCTCGGATAGGTAGGCACCATAGCGTTGTTGTTGAACGTGAAGCGTTTGGCTACCAGTTTTAAAATGGAAGAAGCATATACATTTAAATTGCCAAAATGGTATTCGCCACGTTGGGTAGGTTTTAGCTGGTAGGTTATGCTTTTGGTTTCTTTCGGGGATATTGACTTTTTTATTTTGAAATCGCGTACCTGAAACTGCTCGGGAATTTCGTCAATAATTTCCAAGTGAATGGCTATGGGGTAATTATTGGTAAGCTGCAATGCAACCGAATTGTTGTCGCCATTTGAAAACTTATCGGGTAAGACCCTTTGCGCTTCAATTTTGTTTTTGCCCAGAAAAACAATAAAAAAATCAAGCACAAACAAAATAGCCAATATAATAATTGTCAATTGGGCTATATTAAAAAGTAAGGGCACGAAATAGCTTAGTGCAAACAAAAGAACAATGCCAATGCCTGTAAAGAAAAAACGGGGTTGTATGTAAAAGGGTTTAAAAAATTTCAATTTAAGTTAAAAATTTATATCAGCTAAACAAATCAACGTCAAACAACTATCTAGGTATTTCAACAGTTTCAATAATTTGAGAAATAATTTCTTTACTAGTAAGGCCTTCCATTTCGCGTTCTGGCGTTACGATAACGCGGTGGTGCAATACGGG
Source organism: Marixanthotalea marina (assembly GCA_018883545.1). GTDB lineage: Bacteria > Bacteroidota > Bacteroidia > Flavobacteriales > Flavobacteriaceae > Marixanthotalea > Marixanthotalea marina. The sequence goes on from JAHLEH010000010.1 coordinate 17,016, forward strand.
AATGGCCGCCCGTTTAATATCTTCTGGTGTTACAAAATCGCGACCAGACATGGCGGCAAAAGCTTTGCTCGCTTTTAAAATGGCGATTGATGCTCTTGGTGATGCTCCTAAATACAAAAATTGGTTGCTTCTGGTGGCAACAATAATTTCAGCAATGTATTTTAGTAAATGTTCTTCTACCAACACTTGAGACACCAAAGCTTGGTATTTTGAAATCTGTTCACTGGTGAGAAACGATGCGATAACATCTGTTTTGGCTTGCTCTTTAAGTTGGTGTTCCTTTGTGAGTATTTCTATTTCTTCATTCAAGTTTGGGTATGCCACATCAATTTTAAATAAAAAACGATCTAATTGTGCTTCTGGTAACCTATAAGTGCCTTCTTGTTCTATAGGGTTTTGTGTTGCCAAAACCATAAATGGTGCTTCCAATTCAAACTCATTGCCATCAATGGTTATTTGTTGTTCTTCCATCACTTCAAACAAAGCGGCTTGCGTTTTTGCAGGGGCACGGTTTATTTCATCTATTAAAATCATATTCGAAAAAATAGGTCCTTTCTTGAACTCAAATTCAGAACTTTTTAAATTGAATACTGAAGTCCCTAAAATATCGCTAGGCATTAAATCGGGTGTGAACTGTATGCGGCTAAACCCCACGCTTAACGATTTTGCCAAAAGTTTTGCTGTGATGGTTTTGGCTACGCCAGGTACGCCTTCTATTAAAGAATGGCCTTTTGCCAAGAGCGAGGCGATAAGCATATCTACCATATCTTTTTGACCAACAATAACCTTGCTGATTTCCTGTTTTATTTGGTTAACGCTGTTTTGCAGTTCGGTTAAATCGAGCCTGTTTTTAAATTCTAAACCTTCGGTTGTTTCCTCAGAACTGTTGGCGTTAGGTTCTGTGGCCTCTGGTTTAGGTAAAAAATTGCTGTGGTCTTGTTGGTTATTGTTTTCTTCCATATTTAGTTTGAATAAAATGCTTCTATGAATTTATTTAAAGCAATTAGATTGCCTTCGGTAAACGTTTTTTTCGGTTTCAACCAATTTATATAATCAATCAGTTTTTTTACATGCTCTTGTTTTTTGCCTGATTTAGAAGCCAGTCTTGAAACAAAATCGGCATCTAAAACAGAGGTGTCCAAATTGTAATCGGCTCTAATTTTTTCTAAAAAATACATTATTTTTTTGTCAATTAGGTTTTCATGATCCTGAATTTCAAAGTATAAGTTAGACACAGTCTTAACAAAAGCAACGGTGGTATTCTGTAAGGGTTTAATGGTCCTAATAATGCGTTGTCTGCGCTTGGCATTAAAAATCATAAATAAGATGGTGAAAATTAATGCGGTGTACCAAGCCCATTTAAATGATAGTTGTTCTAAAAACCAGCTGAGGTTCGACTTCTTTTGGGCATTGCCATAAGCCGATTGAAATTTGGTATAAGAATCAAAATAAACATCGGTATCGGGCAAATAGGAAATAACGCCTTCTGTGTATTTATACCTATCGTCCTTTAAAATATTATAGTTGGTAAAAGCTTTTGGCTCTAGGTGTAAAAATATATCGCCTTTGCCAAAGGGAACTTTGATGTAATTTACTCGTGTAGTATCTATTTTGGAATACCCTAAAACGTGGTAATTTGTAGAATCGAAACGGGAGAAATAATTAATACCCACATTTCTATCTATAGCCGTATTTTTAATTGGTTTATGTTTTAATGAAAAATACGCAAGGCTGTCTTTGTTGCCCGCATTATAATTGACGTCGATTTGTAATGTGTCGTGTATTTTTTGAGGAAAATAATAATCGGATATAAACAAAGAATTACCTTCTTCAACGAAATTTAAAAGGGCATCAACCGCAGTGTCATATAAATAATCGGAATTTCCTATAACAATAAAAGTGCCTTTGGCAATATGGTCGCCCGTTCCATTTTCAGAATTAGCCCATAAATAGGTATCCGGTTGATGATACACCGTTCTTACTTCGTGGCCTTTAAACAGATTAGGTAATTCATTGTAAAACACGCTGACGCCGTACGGTTTATTGCTTTTTTCGTTGTAAGACTCTTCCCAATCTACCGTTTTGGTTTTTTTAATACCAATGGAAACAGCTACGGTAACGACCAATACTATGATAACAATAATTATGGGTAACGCTTTTTTCATTATTTCACCTGGTTTAAAAGCGTTATGAAATTGTTTTTAGCCTTGGTGTATTGTGTAGTATTTAAAGGGAATTCGCCATACCAAATGTAATTGTATAGATAGGACGTATAGGCAAAGTCTTTTCCGTAAGGCTTGTCGTTAGTTTCGTTTAAATATTCGGCATTGGTTTTGTCGTCTTCAAATTTAATGTGGTTTTTAAGGGTTAAGGTTTTTAGAACAAGCAAATAATAATACCTTATGGCCAACCTGTAATCGTTGGCATTTTCAGCGTTATTAATCAAGGCATTGATGTCTGCATTTTCAATATTGTCCGATGTGATTTCTTCATGGTTATTCAGTTTGGTATGCTTTCTGGAAGAAAACAAGCTGGAGCCGCCTTCGTTCAGTAAAATGTAGACTAAAAAAACAACAGCCGCCGCAATGGCCAAGTAAAACAACCATCTTAAAGGCCCGAGGTTTATAGAAAATGCGCTTTGGTCATTTCTTTCCCTTGTTTTAGGCTCTTTGTTGCTGTAATCTTTATAATCTCCAGAATCTTTGGGAGATTCCGTTACTATATCAACCCCTTCATAATTATACTTATTTCCTGAATAACGTTCTTTAAAATTGTTATCGAATGTCCTATTGTTATTTGGTTCTTGAAACGCATAAGCATTACTGTTTTGAAGACTCATAACAATCAAAACCAGAATAATTACAATATGTACTTTTTTTATATTCAAAAACCTAAATTGAAGTAGAAATTGTTTGGGTGATTTTCTGTTGAACCTTAAACGGGTAGACTAAATAATAATAACTTATAAGGCTTAAGGTGATTAAAATAATGCCCACTGAAAGCCAATTGGGCATAATGTTGGAATAGCGTGTTATGAATCCTTCTAAAAACCCAGCAGAAAACGTAAAAGGAAACGTACTGATTAAAATTTTAATGCCCGTTTTGGCGCCATGTTTAAATGACGTAAATCTAGAATGTGTACCAGGAAATAAAATACTGGCGCCTAATAATAGGCCAGCTGCAGCTTCTATAACAATAGCAAAAATTTCCATGGAGCCATGAATCCAAATGCCACGTACACTTTCCCAAAACACATTATTTTCATAAAAAAAGTATTGAAACGATCCTAACATAATACAGTTTTGAAATAAAATGTAAATGGTGCCAATACCTCCAAAAACTCCAAGAATAAAAGATATAATGCCCACTTTTAAATTATTAACCGTTATACCAATAAAACTTCCCCAATTGCTGCCACTTTTGTACACCGCCACTGGATCGCCAGATTCAATATTCACTAAGGTTTGGTTTACGTAGTCATCACCTAAAATAGAGCGTACAAATTCGCCATCGTTCGCCGCAGAAATAGCGCCAATAAACGTAAAAGCAAAAAATATGATAAATGCCACGTAAATAAATTTTCTGTATTGGTAACAAATTAAAGGTACTTCAGTTTTCCAAAATGCAAAAATACGGTTGGTGTCCTCTCGCTTGTTTTTGTAGATTTTTTGGTAGGCTTTGGCCGCTAACTGATTTAAATAGTCTATAACCTTACTTTTAGGGTAATAGGTTTGGGCATAGGCCAAATCGTTTATCACATGAATATACTGGGACGCCAGTTCATCGGGGTCTTTAAAGTCATTGTTGAAAATGGCTTTTTCAAAACTTAACCATTTTTCCTTATTTTGTTTGATGAATGAAACTTCCCTCATATTTTTTTCAATAAATAAACTACATTAATCTATGTAGTTTTCTTTTGTTTTGGTGAATTTTCAAAAGAAAAAATTCATGTATTTTTGATAAATTAAAATATAAAATGTCAGAGTTACAAATTAACACCACCCAAAATGTGAAAATTAAATTCAATGCTGCAGGCGTTGGTGAACGATTGTTGGCATTTATAATTGATACCGCGATAAAAATCGGTTACTTGCTTATTGTGGGCAATGTTTTTGGTGCTTTTGAAAATATGGATCAATGGTCGCAAATAGGTATAAATACTATTTTAAGTTTGCCCGTTTTGTTCTACACCTTGGCTTTAGAGTCTTTTTTTCAGGGGCAAACATTGGGTAAAAAAGCCCTTAATATACGGGTGGTAAAAATTGATGGCTATCAGGCTTCTTTGTCAGATTATGTGGTACGATGGTTTTTTAGAATTGTAGATATTTACATTTTTGGTTTGGGGTTTTTCGTGATGCTTTTCAGTAAAAAAACACAACGGTTTGGCGACATGGCAGCGGGTACGGCCGTAATAACCTTAAAAGACAAGGTGACAATAAACCACACTATTTTAGAGAATCTAAGGGAAAATTATAAGCCTACATATCCAACCGTAATTAAGTTGTCTGATAACGATGCCCGTATTATTAAAGAAACTTTTATTTCTGCAAAAAATTCAAGGGATTACCAGACTTTAATAAAACTACGCTCTAAAATCATGGAGGTTATTGGGTTAAAGGAAATGAAACATAGAACCGATATGGAATTTATTGATGTGGTTTTAAAGGATTATAACTACTACACCCAAAATATGTAACACCCATGCTGTATATTATAGATGTTTTAGGAACCATTGCCTTTGCCATTTCGGGAGTGTTGGTGGCGATAAATAAGAAAATGGACTTATTCGGGATTTTAATAATTGCCTTTGTAACTGCTGTTGGTGGTGGTACGCTTCGGGATATTATGATTGGCGATACACCAGTTAGTTGGATGAATAACATAACCTATACTTATGTTATTTTGGCTTCTGCTATTGTGGCCATTGTGTTGCGGAGTAAGATAGATTATTTAAGAACGTCGCTTTTTTTGTTCGATACCATAGGAATAGGATTGTATACTTTGGTGGGCATTGAAAAAGGTGTTCATGCTAGTTTGCATCCTATAATATGTATTGCTTTGGGAACCATCACGGCTAGTTTTGGTGGCGTAATGCGGGATATTTTATGTAATGAAATACCAGTAATCTTTAGAAAGGAAATTTATGCAACAGCATGTATCTTGGGAGGTATAGCCTATTTCTTGTTGAGCGAGTTGCCCATAGAAAACAATGTTGTTTTTTTAATTGCGGGTATTGTGGTAATTGTCGCAAGGTTGTTGGCCGTTAAGTTTAAAATATCCTTGCCTACAATCTATAAAGATTAAACGGTTTTAATTGATAATTTCTGCTTTTTTAATGTATACGGTGCGCAAAGGCCAATCGTAATCGTCGGTTTCTAAAGCTGCAATTTTATCAACAACATCCATACCTTTTATTACTTTTCCAAAAATTGTATAATCGCCATCCAAATAATGTGCGCCTCCCTGTTGCTGTACAATAAAAAACTCGTAAGGAGATGCTAATTTGTACGGATTGTCTATTTCGCTACTGGGCATGGAAACTACACCGCGGTCATGTTTGTAGCCTTTTTTAGTGTCCGTAGGTAAAAGATACAGGCCAATATCGTTTCTTTTTTTTCCTGTTTTTCGGTCATCGCTATTTCCCCCTTGAATTACAAAATTATCTATCACCCTGTAAAATTGAGTATCATCAAAGTAGTGGCGTTTGGTAAGGTATATAAAGTTCGCACGGTGGTATTTAGTGTCGTCAAACAATAGTATATCTATATTGCCATAATCGGTGGTTAGGCGTACTTTGTTTTCTTTATTGTTTTTTGCATATTCTGCAAAGAAAGGAATGGCATTTTCATCATTCAATACAGGGTATTCCTCAGAGGCATCTTCTTTAGAGGTGATTTTCTCAGGAGAGATACTTTTTTTTGATGTTTCTTTCTTTTCTTGTGTGGGTTCAGCAGTTTCACTTATGTTATTCTTTTTAGATTGTTTATCTTCACAATTTGTAATAAGGGTGAAAGCAAACAGAAATAATAAAAGTTTAGCGCTCAATTTTTCAATAATTAAAAAACCTTTTTGGAGTTTCATAAATGGATTTTGATGCGTTTTTAGGATTATGTCCAAAAATAAAAAATATACCGCTTCCAGCCGAAGCTTCGCATCTTAAAATGGTGCCGCCTTATCGTAAAGAATTGTTAAACTTACAAAAGGGAGCCATTGAAAAAGCCAAGAAAGCAGGTGTTTTGGCTTTGTTTTATCCAGATAGCAGTAGGCAAGCTAAGTTTGTACTGATGCTTAGAAAGACGTATAAAGGGGTGCATTCTGCCCAAGTTTCCTTTCCTGGTGGTAAATTGGAAAAACAAGACGGATCGTTGCAAGCGGCGGCACTTCGTGAAACGCACGAAGAGGTTGGGGTGCCTATATACGATATGGAAGTTTTATGTGGGTTTAGTGAGATTTATATTCCGCCAAGTAATTTCTATGTGTACCCATTCCTGGCTTTAACCAAAAATAGACCATTGTTTAAACCCCAAGACAGTGAGGTTGAATTATTGATAGAGGTCGATTTAGAAACTTTGTTGCACCATGAGGCACTAAAAACAAGCAAGGTTAACACTTCGTATGGTGTTGAAGCAGAGGTGCCTGCCTTTATTCTCAATGGGCATGTGGTGTGGGGTGCTACCGCCATGATATTAAGTGAAATTAAAGACGTGTTAAAACAACTCATCTAATTTAATAGTTTTGTTACATTTGTAGCCTAACTATAATGTAGCGTGATGCATGGGATTGTTTAAGAGAAATCCGTTCGGACACATACTTTTTGTGAAAAAATGGCTCATCCGTATATTGGGGGCTATGACCCACAGACGTTTTCGTGGGTTTAATGAACTTCAAATAGAAGGGTCGGAAATTATAAAGGAATTGCCAGACACCAATGTGTTGTTTATATCCAATCACCAAACTTATTTTGCAGATGTTGTTGCTATGTTCCACGTGTTTAACGCAAGCTTAAGTGGAAGGGTAGATTCCATTAAAAATGTGGGATACTTATGGAACCCAAAGCTGAATATTTATTATGTTGCGGCCAAGGAAACCATGAAAGATGGTTTGTTGCCAAAAATTTTGGCTTATGTAGGGTCTGTTAGTATAGAGCGTACGTGGCGGTCTGAAGGAAAAGATGTGAACAGGCAAGTAAAGATGAGCGATATTTCTAATATAGGTAAGGCCTTAGACGATGGTTGGGTTATTACCTTTCCACAAGGAACAACAACCCCTTTTAAACCGATTAGAAAAGGGACAGCCTTTATTATAAAAAACTACAAGCCTATTGTGGTGCCCATAGTTATAGATGGTTTTAGAAGGTCTTTCGATAAAAAAGGATTACGAATTAAAAAGAAAAATATCCTCCAGACTATGGAGATTAAAAAGCCTTTGGAGATCGATTACGAAAACGAAACTACAGACGATATTGTCAAGAAAATAGAATTTGCTATCGAGCAGCATCCTTCTTTTTTAAAAGTAATATCGCAAAAAGAACTGGAAGCACAGGAAGAGCTTAATAAGCTTCGTGAGTGGTAGTTAATAATAGATTTTCTTTTCCTTTGGTTAAACCAATTTCATTAAAAATAGTCTTACCATTAGTTATTAACCAAACCAAAACCCGTTCATTATTATGAAATTCAGGATTATCCATCGTTATTTAGGCTTTTTTTTGGCTGGAATCATGGCTATTTATGCCCTAAGTGGTATTGTTATGATTTTTAGAACTACCGATTTTTTAAAACAGGAAGCAATTATGGAAAGACCGCTCCCGGTAGATACCGATTTAACCAAAATAGGTCAGCAATTGCGAATGCCCAATTTAAAAATTGAGAAAGAAGCCAACGATACGGTTTATTTTAATAATGATGTTAAGTTCAGTAAAAATACAGGTGTGGTTACCTTTAAAATAAAAAAATTGCCTACCGTGCTTGAAAAATTAACGCATTTGCATAAGGCAACCACAAACGATCCCTTATTTTTTCTAAATATATTCTTTGGGGTTTCATTGTTGTTTTTTGTTGTTTCTGCATTTTATATGTTTTTGCCAAGTACCGCTATATTTAAAAAAGGAATTTACTTTACCATAGCCGGTATTGTGTTGGCTTTAGTGATGCTGTTTGTTTAAGATTCATTTTACAATATAATTTTGGTCTTTTAAAATATTGAAAATTAGATATTTGTTGTTTTTGTAAGAAAAATTAATTAGTTTAGGTTTGTTTAATAACTTAGTAATAGGTCGCAAACTATGAAAACAATAAAACAGCTAATTCTACTATTATTTATTTTTGTTTCATGTGCTCCTGAAAAAAAAACAAAATTCTCACTAGAAGGATCGGTTGAAGGGGTGAAAGAAGGAACCTATGTTTACCTTTTAATTTTTTCTACAAAAGAGATAATAGACTCTGCAAAAGTTGAGAATAGTGTTTTTAAATTCGAGACTAATCTACCTTTTAGTCCTTTACGAGCAATAATAAAAAGTAAAAGCAATTTTTTGTATCAAGATTTGTGGTTGGAAAATAATAAAATGACTTTTAATTCCATAAATCAAGATTATAATGATGGAATAGTTGTAGGTTCTGAAACGGATATTAAATATAGAACTTTATACAAGGTTGTTGATACTTTGTCTAGAAAGGACCGCGATAATTTTTTGATGAAATTTGTAGAAGTCAATAAAGACAATATACTAGGTCCTTGTGTGCTAACAGAATGGTATGTTTCTTGGGAAAAAGAAAAAACAGAAGCGCTGTATCAGAAATTTTCCGATTCCAATAAAAACTCTCAGTATGGAAAAGAAATCCTTAAATATATACAATCTTACAAAAATCCTGGGATTGGAGATAGATATGTTGATTTTGAGCTTAAGGATCAATTTGACAAACAAGTTAAACTCTCAGATGTCGAAGGGAAATTAATTTTGTTGGATTTCTGGGCTAGTTGGTGCGGGCCTTGTAGAAAAGATAATAAAAACTTAGTTAATTACTATCAAAAATTTAATTCTCTTGGTTTTGAAATTGTACAGGTTTCTTTGGATGATAATAAAGAAGATTGGATAAATGCCATTAACCAAGACAATCTTCCATGGACCAATATTAGTGATTTGAATTCATGGAAAAGTGAAGGTGCAATGATTTATGCAATAAACTTACTGCCCAGTAATTATTTAATAAATGAACAAGGAATTATAATTGATCGTGACATTAAAAGTCAAGATCTGGAAGATAGGTTAAAGGAAATATTAGAATAGCAAATTCTTTGGTAAATATCACTTCATCAATTATTCATTCTTTTTTTAAAGGGTTTTTAAAAGAAATTCCATAAAAAAATCAATTAAGCAATACTTTAATGCTGCTTGTCTTTCTCTGGGAAAAAGTCTTATTTTTATTCAAAACCAAATAATACTTATTCTTAGAAATATATGATTCAGAAAGGTGTAGAAGCAGAAAGATTAAAAGTTCCAGATACGTATAGAAATTGGAAAATGTGGGGACCTTATTTGGCTGAAAGGCAATGGGGCACCGTTAGGGAAGATTATAGCGAACATGGTACGTCTTGGGAATTTGTAGACCATGAAAAAGCCAGAAGCAATGCCTATCGTTGGGGTGAAGAAGGCATTGGTGGTTTTTGCGATTCTCGCGAGATATTGTGCTTGGCGCCTGCTTTTTGGAATGGTAAGGACGCCATTTTAAAAGAACGTTTGTTTGGGTTAACCAACAATCAGGGCAATCATGGGGAGGACGTTAAGGAACTCTATTTCCATTTAGTATCTTCGCCTACGCATTCCTACTGTAAATATTTATATAAATACACTCAAAATGCTTTTCCGTATGGTGATTTGGTGCATGGTAATCATCGGGGCCGTGACCAATTTGAGTACGAGCTTTTAGATACGGGAGCCTTTAAAAACAATGCTTATTTTGATTGTTATATTGAATATGCCAAGGCAGATGTTAGTGATATTTTAATGAAGGTTACCGTGGTGAATCGTGGTAATAAAACGGCTGATGTCCATGTGTTGCCACATTTGTGGTTTCGAAATTTTTGGAAGCACAACAAACGGTTTAAACGTCCAACTATAAAAGCCCTAGACGATAATAGTGCTCAATCCAGAAGCGTCAGAAATGGTAGGTATTATTTTTATAACTATGGCGGAGAACAGCTTTTTTGCGATAATGAAACCAATAATAAGCGTATTTATAATTTCCCTAATGATGTAGATTATGTTAAAGATGGTATTAATGATTATGTTGTGAATGGAGAACCAACGGTAAATCCAGAAAAAAAAGGTTCAAAGGTTGCCATTTGGCATAAACTAAAGCTTAAAAAAGGTGAAGAAAAAACCATAAGGGTGCGGCTCAGTAAGTCGAAATTGAAAGACCCTTGGCAAGATTTTGATTCTATTTTTAATCTTAGAAAAGAAGAATGTGAGGCATTTTATGCTGAAACCATTAAAAATGATTTGCCAGACACACATCAAGCCATAGCGAAAAGTGCTTTCTCTGGCCTTTTATGGACCAAGCAGTTTTATTATTACGATGTGTTTAAGTGGTTGTTTGGTGGCCCAGGAGAGGCTAAGCCAAATCGCCAAAACCTAAGGAACTATAGTTGGCAACACCTTACAAACAGACATGTTATTTCCATGCCTGATAAATGGGAATATCCGTGGTATGCAGCGTGGGATTTAGCTTTCCATATGGCATCTTTTGTAGAAGTTGATCCGTATTTTGCAAAAGAGCAGTTGTTGTTGGTGCTTCAGGAAAGTTACATGCATCCTAATGGACAAATTCCAGCTTACGAATGGAATTTTAGCGATGTGAATCCGCCAGTACACTCTTGGGCTGTTTGGCATGTGTACAATACAGACAAGGAGCGCACTGGTAAAGGCGACCATAATTTTTTGGAAAAATCCTTTCAAAAATTGCTCATCAATTTTACATGGTGGGTAAACCAAAAGGATAAAAGCGGTACCGATTTGTTTGAAGGGGGCTTTTTGGGATTGGATAATATTGGGGTGTTCGACCGTAATTACATGCCACCGGGCATCACAAGAATGCAGCAGGCCGATGCCACCAGTTGGATGGCCATGTTTACGCTCAATATGTTGCGCATGTCTTTGGAATTGGCTACTAAGAACAATATGTATGAAGAAGCTGCTGCAAAGTTTTTCAGGCATTTTTTAAATATTGCTTGGGCGATGCACCACATAGGCAAGAAAGATATTTCGCTTTGGGACGATGAGGACAATTTTTATTACGATGTGGTAGAGATGTCCAATGGCACGACCAATCGCTTAAAAGTGCGTTCTTTGGTTGGTGTTATACCTATGTTTGCCGTAGAAATCATGCACGAAGATCTTTTTGAAGAGCTAAAGGAATTTAGAATTAGGGCTAACGAAATTATAAGAACACGTCCAGATTTAGCTTCCCTTATTTCCAATCTGGACGATACCAATGCCGAAGGTAATTATATGTTTTCTATCATGCGTGGGTTCAGGTTAGAACATCTGTTAAAACGTCTATTGGACGAAAATGAGTTTTTGTCAGATTATGGTATTCGTTCGCTATCCAAGTATCACGAAAAGCATCCGTTTGTGTTTGAACACTATGGGCGCCATCAAATTCAATACGAACCAGGAGAGAGCCGTTCCAATATGTTTGGGGGGAATTCCAATTGGCGTGGGCCCATTTGGATGCCCATCAATTACATGATTATCCAATCGTTACGAAAATATTATACCTTTTATGGCGATGCGTATACCTATGAGTTTCCTACAGGGTCTGGCAATAAACTTAACTTAAAACAGATAGCCAACGAATTGACCAAAAGACTTATCAAGCTTTTTGAGGTGAATTCTGATGGAAAATTCCAATATCATGCCGATGACCCAGACCATGTGTTCTCAAAAGATAAGCATTTTAAAGATTTGCATTTGTTTTACGAGTTTTTTGATGGTGATACAGGCAAAGGCTTAGGGGCGTCACACCAAACAGGGTGGACAGCCCTAATCGCCAATTTGATTATGGAGATGGATGCTAGTTAAACGTCATTGCGAGGTACGAAGCAATCTCTCAATTAAGAACATAATATTAAAATATTTTACCAACTTTGTTGTAAATAAAAAAACGATTTTATGAGCAAAACAAAATTGACAATAAACAGTAACGGATCTGTTAGGGTAGAAGGTGATTTTGAAATAGTAGATAGTCAAGGCAATGCCTATGGTTTGCAAGGTAGGACCGTGTTGGGTATTTGCCGTTGTGGGCGCTCTGAAAACAAACCTTTCTGTGATGGTTCACACCGTAACCATTTTGAGCACGATGCCAAAGCGTTTGACTTACCACCTTTGAAGAAAAGCTAAAAAAATATTTTGGCTAAATTCAGTATGGATTCAACCGGAAATTTTCACCAACATTTTATCATCTACAAACCCTACGGGTATTTAAGTCAGTTTACCAGTAATGCCAAAAAGCAACAGAATAAGCGTTTTTTAGGCGATTTGGGCAACTTTCCAGAGGGTATTATGTCCATTGGCCGATTGGATGAAAAATCGGAAGGCTTGTTGCTGTTGACCACAGATGGCAAAATGAGCGATTATGTGAACAGCCGAAAAGTAGAAAAAGAGTATTATACACTGGTGGATGGTGATATTTCCTTAGAAGCAGTAAAACAGATGTCTGAAGGGGTGGAGATTGGCTTTAACGGTAAAAAGTACCAAACAAAACCTTGTAAAGTTTCTAGGTTGGAAAATGAACCCAATTTGCCTGAACGCTCTAAGAAAGTACGTGACGCGAGACATGGGCCAACATCGTGGATTTCAATAACACTTAAAGAAGGTAAGTTTCGGCAGGTGCGAAAAATGACCTCTGCCGTAGGTTTCCCAACTTTGAGGCTGGTACGTGTAAGGGTTGGAAACATTCATTTAAATGACATGGACGTGGGTGAAGTGCTTCCTGTTAAAAGTTTTTTCTAATGCTTAAATATTCATTCTAATCGTCTATTTTTTCAAGTTCCTTATAGTTTCTGTTGAGGCGTTTTAAAAGCAGTCCGTAAATTAATTTGTAAAACAGCCAAAAAAGAAGTATAAGAAGAGCGGAAAACCCGAAAAGGATTAAATACATTATGGTCATTTCAGTAGGTCCAAAATTGGCAATGTTTTTAACTGTTTCGGGGTCGTTGTGCAGTGCATAATAAAATCCAAAAAATAAGGAAAAACCAAATACTATTAAATTATAAAGCACATAATATTTAATTACTTTGCGGGTGTTTATAATGTTTTCCATCAGTTTTTTAGCACTGTCGGTAACCGAAATGGCTTTGTACGATCTGAAAAGTAAATAAATAAAGAGTATGGTAATGCCAAAGCTTAAAATGGTCATGACAGTGAAAAGATGTTCGCTATCGTAAATTTTGTCCAGCCTTTCTTTGTAATTATCCGAACAGATATAAGGTATAAAACTTACTATAATCCAAAATACAAGTTCTGCAATGCTAATGTAAAACAAAGTCTTTGCGATGGAAGATGACTTTTTGTGCAACATCGGGTAAATGTCTTTGGCTGACAGTTTCCTTTGGTTTGGGTCGTCTTTATTCCAGCTTTTCTTTAATATGTCTAATCCATCCATAATAATTAAGGATTTAGCAGGGTTTTAAGTTTCGTTTTAATACGATTCATTTTCACACGGGCATTTACTTCGCTTATTCCCAATGTTTCGCTTATTTCTCTATAATCTTTGTCCTCTAAATACAAAAACACCAAGGCCTTTTCAATATCGTTAAGTTTGTGAATGGCTTTGTAAAGTGTTTTGAGTTGTTGTTCTTCGGTGTCGTCATACTCATCAGCTTTTATCTTAAATTCAACACCTTCAAAATCTTGTGTGGTAACCCTTCGTTTCGATTTTCTGTAAAGCGTAATGGCAGTGTTCAAACCAACCCGGTACATCCAAGTGCTGAATTTAGAATCGCCTCTAAATTTTGGATAAGCTTTCCAAAGTTGGATGGTGATTTCCTGAAACAAATCGTTATGGGCATCGTAATTATCCGTATAAAGTCTGCACACTTTATGGATAATATTTTGATGCTTTTCCAGCAATTCAACAAAGTTATTTTCTAGTTCTTTATTCAATGTTTTGGCTTGGTTACTTAGTATGTAGTTAAAACAAAATAAATGTTACAAAAGCTGAAGATTTAAAAATAGAATTTTAAAGATTTTTGGTTTGAAATTGCTGCTAATTGGGATTTGGAAGTTAATTTTTGCTATTATTAAATAATAACTTCAGGTAGTTTATTTAAAATATTGGTAATTAATATTTTAAATATGTATTATAGAAAATATCTATAATGCTTTTTTAGCTGTTTTTAAGTGCTTTAAACTGAAGTTTATTGGCTAATATATAAAAAAATAATTTATAGCTTACAATTGAAAAAGTATTGAGAAAAAACACTTGGGTTTTGTGCCGAAAATGGTTTTGAAATTTCAATTCGTCACCCCTATTTTACAGTTCGGTTAGTATTAATTTTTGATGCTTGGTTTTAGTTTCAATTTTGTTCTATCAAAAAACAAACAGTTAAAATCATGCAAAAAATCATCTTCCTATTCATCTTATTTTTTAGTATCAATTTTTATGCACAACAAACCATTAATGGAAATATTTTCGATTCAAAGAACAATCCAATCGCAGGTGCTAATATTTATTTAGAGGGTACTTATGATGGTGTGACCTCTAGTGAAAATGGGAATTTCGAATTCACCACATCAGAAACAGGAACCCAAACATTAATTATTTCATTTTTATCGTTTGAAACGTTTCGACTGGTTGCCGATATTTCCAAAATGAATAACTTAAACATAAAACTGAAAGACGATGTAAGTTCATTGGATGCCGTGGTACTATCCGCCGGAACGTTTCAAGCGGGCGATAATAGTAAAGTGAATGTTTTAAAACCTTTAGATGTGGTTACCACCGCTAGTGCTTTGGGCGATTTTGTGGGGGCTCTGCAAACCTTGCCAGGTACAACCACAGTGGCTGAAGATGGACGATTGTTTGTGCGTGGCGGTGAGGCTGAGGAAACACAAATTTTTATTGACGGCATTCGCGTATTTACACCATATACACCCACAACCAACAATGCGCCAACACGAGGTCGCTATTCACCTTTTTTGTTTGATGGGATTACCTTCTCTACGGGAGGTTACTCAGCGGAATATGGTCAGGCATTGTCCAGCGTTTTGTTGTTAAATACCATAGATGAACCAGCGCAAGAAGAAACCGATATAGGTGTTATGGGGCTTGGTGCCAGTTTAGGAAACACTCAAAAATGGGACAATACCTCGCTTAGTTTTAATGCTTCCTATATCAATTTAGCGCTATATAATGCCATTTTCAGCAATAGAAATAATTGGATAAAACCTTTTGAAACCGTTTCTGGCGAATCTGTTTTTAGGCAAAGAACCAATAATGGACTATTTAAACTCTACGGCGCTTTTGATGCCTCTAATTTTGAATTGACTCAAGAAAACATTAACAGCCCTGAGGATGTAAAATTTAAATTGAACAACAACAACTTTTATTTAAACGGGTCTTATCAAGGTGTATTGGATGATAATTGGACTGCTTTCGGTGGATTAAGCTATACTTATGCCAAAAACGCTATGGGTATTGATGATAGAAACATCAAGGACACCGAAAATTCCATGCATGCCAAACTGAAATTTAAAAATAGAATCAGCAACCGCTTTAAACTCTATTTTGGTGGTGAGTATTTTGCAACCGATTTTAATGAGAACTACAAAGATTTATCGGTTACAAATACGGATTATGGCTTCAACAACAATATTGCTGGAGCTTTTGTTGAGGCCGATATTTTCTTATCGAAAAACTTGGCTTTCAAAGCAGGGTTGCGTTCGGAATACACTGCCATTTTTGATAAAATAACAACGTCCCCTCGTTTGTCTTTGGCTTATAAAACGTCGGCTAAAAGTCAGTTATCTTTAGCTTATGGCGACTTTTACCAAAATCCGAACAGTGATGTATTGAAGTTTACACAAGATTTGAAACCACAGGCTACCAGCCACTATATTTTAAATTACCAATACAACAATGAAGGCCAATTGTTTAGAGTGGAAGCTTATTATAAAGATTATAGAAACTTGGTAAAATACAGTGGTGAATTTCCGTCATTCAATAGTGATTTTAACAGTAATGGCTATGGCTTTGCCCAAGGAATTGATTTCTTTTGGCGCGATAGTAAAACCATTTCCAATTTCGATTATTGGGTGAGCTATTCCTATTTGGATACAAAACGCGATTTTAAAAATTACCCAACCGAAAGCAGACCGAATTTTGCGAACACTCATAACCTGTCTGTGGTTGGTAAATATTGGGTGGACAAATTAAGAAGTCAAGTAGGTTTTAGCTATGCGTTTGCTTCGGGTCGACCTTATACAAACCCTAATATGGCTGGTTTTTTAAATGAAAAAACCAAGGCATACAATAATCTAAGCTTGAACTGGGCCTATTTAATAACTGACCAAAAAATACTGTATTTCTCAGTGAATAATGTTTTGGGGTTTAAGAATATTAATGGTTACGAATATGCCAATATGCCCACCAATGGTGTTTACGAGCGTACGGCTTTAAGACCTGCGACGGATCAATTCTTTTTTGTTGGTTTCTTCTGGACCATTAGCGATGATAAGAAAAGCAATCAATTAAATAATTTATAATTAACTGGCAACCGCTCTGCCAAATCCAACTGTTTCTCGGTAAACTTGTGGTGATACTTGGGCATTTTTTTTGAAAAAGCGACTGAAATAATAAGGGTCTTCATAGCCCAATTCAAAAGCGATTTCTTTCACGCTTTTGTTGGTAAGGTATAGTTCTCGTTTTGCTTCAATAATAATGCGTTCTGAAATTAAATCAGTAAGTGTTTTATCAAAATAATCCTTTGTTAATTTCCCCAACGATTTTGTGCTAATAGTGAGCATTTCGGCATATTCGCTGGCTGTATGCTTGGTTTTGTAATGGATATTGATGTAATCTTTTAACTTTTGAAGGATAAAAGGTTCATTGTTTTCATCGACAGATTCCTGAACTTTTTGTACTTCAGTGTCAACACTATTTTTTAGTCTTGATGCCGTTATCAAAAATATTTTCAAATAAGAAATCAACAATTCGTATTGAGCCAACTCGGGGTTTTGCATTTCCTCGCGCATTTGCTGTGTTAATAGCTCGAATTTGTTGCTGGTTGCTTTATCTAATTTCAATAAGGGCGGGTCATAAATATTGTTGAAAAGCACACCGTCGCAGGCTACCTCTTTTTGATGCTTAAAAATGCAAAAGAAATCAGGATGGAAATTTATAACAACTCCTTTAATTGTATCATTTGGTTTTAAGAGGAAAGGTTGGTGTGGTGAAAACGATAGTAATGTGTTCTCTTGAAAATGGTACTCATTAAAATCGGCATTCACCACCCCGCTTCCATCGGTGATCCAAATCAGCGAATAGTGGCTTAAACGCTGAATGCCATCATACAAATCGTTTTCAATCGCTTGTATTTTAAAGGCGGTTTTGCCCGTTGTAGGGTGTACTAATGTTAATGGGTTGTTGCTAATCATGCCTAAATTTAAGTAAACTTTCTGTCTTCGGTTTCTATGGCTAAGTCGTTAATACTGGCAAAACGTTTCTGCATGAGTCCATTTTTATCGAATTCCCATAATTCGTTGCCATAGGCTCTAAACCATTCACCGTTTTCAATTTGGTATTCGTATTCAAACCTTACGGCTATTCGGTTTTCCCTAAAACCCCATAGTTCTTTTTTCAGTTTATAGTTTTTCTCTTTTTTCCATTTTTCTGTTAGGAATGCTTCAATTTCTTTTCTGCCGTTTATAAATAGTGTTCTATTGCGCCACTCAGAATCTATGGTATACGCTTGGGCTACCTTTTTGGGATCTTTGCTATTCCAGGCATCTTCTGCCATTTGTACTTTTTGAAGGGCCGTTTCCATGGTAAATGGCGGTAATGGGTATTTTATTTCTGTTTCCATATTTATATTTTTATTAGTTCTCGCAAATTTCGAAACACACATTGCATACGAGTTTTTTTTCTTTATGTAGTTGAATGCCTTTTAGATTTTGTTCAACATAGGATGTAATCCAGCCTTTTTTATGTGCTAAATCTTTAAAGGTTTCAGCTTTTATAGCTTTGTGAAAATTGCCGCCATATTCCTGTCTTCCCCAACAATTCGGACAAAAATTTTCTGGAGCTTGTCGCTTATGCTTATTGGGATTGTTGTTTAAGTAGGCGATGATGTTTTTAACTAAATCCATTGTATGATGGTTTTAAAAGATTTAAAAAAGGAAGTGTGCAAAAACAAACTTCCTTTTTTATTTTGAATAATTTAAATGCTTTCAGCAAGTGGAAAATCTACAGGCACTTTTGTTAAGTTGTGTAAATAGTTCATTGCTGTTTTGTCGCTAATTTGAAGAATTAGATCTACAAGATTTTCATTGGTATAACCTTGAGCAAAAAATGCTTCCACGTTTTCTTCTGATGCTACACCTCGGTTTTCGGTGAGATCAGCAGCCAATTTTACCAAAGCGTCTAATTTTGGGTTTTCGCTTTGCGCTTTTCTAATATCCAACAATTGAACATCTGTAAAACCATTCATTTTACCAATTACCGTGTGGGCGCTTTGGCAATACACACAACCATTTACTTGGCTTACAATTAGGTTTATAGCTTCCTTTTCTTTGTTAGAAAATGATGTTTTAGCATTTTGATAATCTAAATAGCGTTTTAAGCCATGCTCAGAATAACCAATAGTCGCATAAAGGTTTGGTACAAAACCAAGTGCTTTGTTTAGGCTGTCGAAAATCTCTTGGTTTGTTGGTGCTACTTCATTTCTGGTAGGAACTTTAAATTCCAAAGTTGATACGTTTTCCATTTTTTCTGTTTTAAAATTCTTTTGTCACTATTGACATTGCAAAGATGAAACAGAAGCCTATTGGAAAAAATGGACGGATGCCGTTAATGAATGGACAATTTTCTATGAGGCTTAGTTTTGGAGAAAACCCCAGATATGTAAGTCTATTTTAATCTAATAATATTTTGATTTCTTTAATGGGAAATGATTTTTCATTGTTACTATAAACGGTTTCGCAATTTCCCCAAATGGTAATGGTAGGGTTTTCGAGAAGCAATATTTTATCTATACTATCGCTTATTTTTAACTCAGGGATTTCAAAAATAATTTTGTCAACAGATTCTTTTATAAAACCATTAAAACTTTTCACAAAAGGTTTTTCTGGGCTGATTATATACTCATCAATATAATCGTTGTTGTCTCCAAATAAACTGGAGCCTTCTGTGAAGGTTGTTTTAAGTCTTTGTTGAAAACCATCATTATCTTGTTTGATAAGGAACAAAAAATCAACGTTGCTCATGTTTTTGTAAAATCGAATATTTTTTTCAACTTCACTAGAAATTTTTATAGTCAACTTAAACTCATCATTAACCTGATATGTTGCTTTGTCAGTTTCGAGCTCGAGACTGGTTTCTGAAAAATCATTTTTTGAACAACTTAAAGTTGAAATAAAAAGTAGAAACATTAAACTGCCTTTTTTCATTTTTATTTATTAGGATTATGTCAAATATAAGAGTTTACATTTTTAATTATCACTCAAATCTATACTATGCCTTACCTGTAGCCAGAATACTTGTGTATGTTTATATAAGCCTTGCGTTGTCGTAGCGGCGTATCGGTTATTCCAAGTAGGGGCTAATAATATGTTTTTGTTAAGTTGAAATGTTGGACTTATGGTAAATCTGTTTTGGTTGAAAATAGTATGACCGATATTATTCCCAACATTTATAAAAAGTTCGTCGCCAATGGTGATTGAAAATTTGCTATAAGGATTGTTTTTAGACAAATTGCATATTGGTAAACTTACCGATACACTGTATCTAAACCGCATGTTAAAGGTGTTTTCTTGTGGTATGCCAACCTTGTTTAAAGGGTTAAAAAAACGTTCTTCTATGCGCAATCTTTGGTTTAATTTTATTTTACTAAACGTGGTTTTAAATAAAAGTTCTTGGTGGGGGCGGTATTCAACTAGATTTAAATGGTTTTTTGAATAAAAGCCAATATAGGCAAATCCACCAGCAAGTCTTAAATTTTGATTTAATGAATAACCAATACCTGTTCTTATTAAGAATTGGGAGTTTTCGTTAAAACCGTCTTTCCATCTAAAACTGATGTCGTTTAGAAGTGTCCAATCTGTGTTTATTTGTGCTTCACTGTAATATTGTAACCACTGTTGGTTGTCGTGTGATGTGGTTCTGTCTTGTGCAAAAAGGCAATTCGCCGCAAAAGAAAGCGTGATGCCAATAAACTTTCTAAATGTCACTTTTAGTTTTGCTTTTAATGTTCAGCATAGATATGTAAATACCTACGCCCAACGAAAGTCCAATGAAAGCTAATGAGAACCATTCTGGCAATTCCAAGTATTCGGCAGTTATAAGCTTTAACGATACAAATAAAAGTATGGCAAAAACGCTGTATTTAAGGTATGCGAACTTTTCGAGCATATTGGCCAAGAAAAAGTAAAGGGAGCGTAAGCCCATGATAGCAAAAATATTGGAGCTATAAACGATATACTCGTCTGTGGTAATAGATAGAATGGCAGGAATGCTATCTAAAGCAAAAAGTAAGTCGGTAAATTCAATGGTAATTAAAGCGCCAAAAAGGCCTGTAAATACACGTTTGCCATCAACCTTAGTCATAAACTTATCACCGTCCAATACTTTGCTTAACCTTAATAATTTAGCAATGCCTTTGGGTTTGCCGGTTTCTTTGTGTTCTACATCACTTTTAAGCATTTTTATGGCCGTGAATAAAAGGAATAGTCCAAAAACAATGCTCATGCCGTGAATGTTGTTCATAAGGGTGAGTCCCAAGTGAATTAATACGCCCCTAAAGACAATGGCGCCCAAAATACCCAAAAACAAAAGGTTGTGTTGGTGTTTATTTGGAATTTTAAACGATGTAAAAATGGCTGCAATTACAAAGAGGTTATCTACACTAAGCGATAACTCAACCATGTAACCAGTAAGATAGTTGAAAACAGCTTTTGTAGGTGTAAGGTTGTTGGTATTTGCAATATGGCCACTGTTGTAAAACCAATAGACCAAAATAGAAAACAATAGACCATTGGATATAAAGAAAATGGTTTCAAAAACAGCCCTTTTCATACTTGAGGCTTCACCTTTTTTATGTAAGACGAAAAAATCCAAGAATAATAGTACCAAGGCGTATACTAGTAAAATAATCCAAGGCATTAAGTTTTCCATAGCAATTCCAAATAGAATTTATAGTGACTTTACAAGTTTATATACAACGAAATTAAGTGTTTTTGTGTCACTATTTACATTTTATAATTAAAATATTTAGAAATCTGTGTATGAGTATTTTATATTGAAAATTTGACAGTTTTTTCAGGGTTTAAAGTGTAAAAGTGTCATGTTTGTGTTAAATGAGACTTAAAATAAGGAGCCAAATCTGCCATATTGTAATTTGGTATTTTTTTTGTCCCATTTATAACGAATTTATAAATAAAATAATGTTTAACTAAAAATTTTTTAATTATGAGCAATTTAGCAACAGTAACAAAAAATGGAGGTTTAACAACAGCTAATAAAAATAGATTGTCGAACTTCCCGAATTTATCGACTTGGTTAGAAGATTTCCCACTAGGAGATTTTCCATCTTTGTTCTCTACAAATTTCAACACCGGTATTTCGCTTCCTAAAGTGAACATTAAAGAAGTAGCCGATGCATTTGTAGTGGAGATGGCCGTACCTGGATTAAAAAAATCAGATTTTAAAATAGATTTAGATAACCATGTACTTTCCATTTCGGCAGAACTTAAAGAAGAAAATGAGGAAAAAGAAACAGGATATACCCGTAGGGAATTTGGTTACTCCTCATTCAAAAGAACGTTTACCTTACCAGAAACTGTAGACGACAATAAAATTAAGGCAAACTACAAAGAAGGTATTTTGTCTGTAAACCTTCCTAAAAAAGAAGAAGCCAAACAAAAACCAGCAAGAACCATAGATATTTCCTAAGGTTTAAAAGACAAGTATATTTGTAGTTCAATTTTACAGCCGTCAAAGTTTTTGACGGCTTTTTTTTTTGAATGGTTTATATGACAATTGTCATAGTTGGTTATTGACTATTAAAATACCTTTATCTTATTAAAAATCAATAGTCATGCAAGTTAAGAAGAACCCAGAATTAGAAATAGGAAGAAATAGCAGTTTGTATTTCGCTATTGGTCTTAATATTATGCTGTTTCTTACGTGGCGTGCTTTAGAGTTCAAAACTTATGAGAAGGACGATATGAGCTTAGATGTTATCATTGTTGATGAAGAAATTCAGGAAGACATACCAATAATAGATATTAACACGCCACCACCGCCACCGCCACCTCCAGCTGTGATTGCTACTGTTGTTCAGGTAGTAGAAGATACCGAAGAAATTGAGGAAACTATTATTGAAAGCACAGAAATGAGCCAAGATGATAAAATAGCGCCTCCTATTGAAGTAAGCGATGTAGTGCTAGAGGAAGTAGAGGAGGAAGTAATTGTACCCTTTGCCATTATAGAAGATGTGCCCGTTTTTCCTGGCTGTGAGGGTATGAGCAATGCCGATAAAAAAGTATGCTTTGAAAGAAAAGTTCAAGAGCATGTTAAAAAAACATTCCAGTACCCTCAATTGGCAATAGATATGAACATGTACGGAAGGGTAGGAGTTATGTTCACAATAGATAAAGATGGTAGTATTACCAATATAAGTACCAGAGGGCCAGATAAAGTTTTAGAGGATGAGGCAGTACGTATTATAAACGCTTTGCCCAGAATGACACCCGGTAAGCAAAGGGGTAAACCTGTGCAAGTAACGTTTACCATGCCAATAAATTTTGTGTTAGCGACTAACTAAGAAGACGATTAATAGCAAGTAGAGTGATTGGTTTTTTCAAACGGCCAACCGTCGCATGGACGGTGGGCCGTTTTTATTTTATGGGGTTATTACAGTTCAGCTGTTTTAATTTACAGTTCGGTCAATTGTTTTTTAGTTTTTTTGGCTTAGAGAGGATATTTGTGCCATAACCATTACTGAGTTTTTCAGTATTAAAAACAAAGAACAAATGAAACACATTATTCTAATCCTGGCATTTTTGATAACATCGTCAATTAATGCACAGTCCAACTACCAAGAAGGCATGCAAAAAGCCTTTCAACTTTGGGGTGAAAACAAACCTACCGAAGCCTCCAATTTATTCGAACGTATTGCCAGCGCAGAAAACGGTAATTGGGTGCCACTTTATTACGCGGCACAAGTAAAAATTGTTAATAGTTTCGGAGAGACTAACAAAGATAAACTAACAATGCAGCTTGATAAGGCACAGGCTTTATTGGACGAAGCTACTTCAATATCCAAAAATAATCCGGAAATCATGGTTTTACAGGCTATGCTGCATATGGCTTGGATTGCTTTTGATGGTGTAACTTATGGCATGACATTATCTGCCAAGGTGGTCGACTTGTATGCTAAAGCAGAACAATTAGCACCCGAAAATCCACGCGTGGTATATAGTAAAGCTGAATGGAACATTGGCAGCGCACAGTATTTCAATCAAGACACATCGGCGTTTTGTAAAGACTTAGAGCGCTCCTTAGAACTTTTTGCTAACTTTAAACCAGAAACGCCATTCCACCCAAATTGGGGTAAAGACCGTGCCGAAGCATTATTGGAGTCTTGTGGCAAGTAAATAGAATACTATGCAAAAATTGATAAAAAATAGTTTTTGGGCGTTCATTATTGGTTGTGCCATTTTTGTTATTAGTAATTTAATATATGGAGGCTTTCAATTTGAAAGCTTTCGTGAAGCCTTAGTCAATTTTGCACTTAACCAAATGTACTCTTTTGTATTGGGCTTTTCCAATATGTACTTCTTTGATTTTATGGAGCGTTATCCGTGGAAGAAAACCGATAGAATAAAACGTATTGTTATTGGTATTTTTGGGTCTACCACTTTAACGCTCATAGGTCTGTTTTTTTTAAGACTGCTAACGATGGTAGTAATCTATGGCATGCCATTTTCAGAATTTATAGATGGTGAAAAGTTTGAATACTACCAGTTTGGTTTATGGATTACCTTAACAATAGTGACCATATTTCACGTGGCCTATTTTTATAACAGGTACCAACAAAATAAAATTAAAGAGCAGAAGGTAATTGCGGGCACGGCTAGTGCTAAGTTTGATGCTTTAAAAAACCAGCTAGATCCGCATTTCCTGTTCAATAGTTTGAATGTGTTGACCAGCTTAATTGAAGAAAATCCTGAAAGTGCCCAGAAATTCACCACTTCATTATCTAAAGTGTATCGGTATGTTTTAGAGCAAAAGGACAAAGAATTGGTATCGGTTGATGAAGAACTGGAGTTTGCCAAAACCTACATGTCGTTGCTTAAAATGCGCTTTGAGGATAGCATTGTTTTTGAAGTACCAGAAAAAGCTTCAAACCCAGAAAGCAAAGTGGTGCCACTGTCGTTGCAATTGCTTTTAGAAAACGCCGTAAAGCACAACACGGTAACCAGTAGTAAGCCGTTGCATATCAGAATTTATGAAGCTGGTAGTGATTTGGTGGTAGAGAACAATTTACAGCCCAAAGAAATTGTAAAAAAGAGTAGTGGGGTTGGTTTAAGTAACGTTATGCAGCGTTACAACTTATTAACAAATAGAAAAATAGATATAACTAAAGAAGCCCATAGGTTTGCAGTGGCCATACCTATGCTTACAAAACAAATAACAATTATGGAAACAGATCAGTCACAATCCAGAATAAATGACAGTTACGTGCGTGCACGTAACCATGTAGACGAACTTAAAAACTTTTATTACAGCCTAATTTCTTATGTACTTGTAATGCCTTTATTGATTTATGTAAACTATAAGTTTTTATGGGGCATACAATGGTTTTGGTTTCCCATGTTGGGCTGGGGCATAGGCTTATTGATACAAGCATACAAAGTTTTTGTAAAGAATGCCGTTTTAGGAAGCAGTTGGGAAAAGCGTAAAATAGAACAGTTTATGCGCGAGGAAGAAGATATAAAAAAACGATGGAATTAAATTTTAGACATTATGGAAAGAAATGAAAAATATAGCAATAGTACTTTTGAAACAGCCTCTGGCTCTTACAGTAAGGATATGGCCTATAAAAGGGCAGAACGCCGTCTTAAAGAACTAAAAGGGTTTTATTGGCACTTGTTTTGGTATTTGGTGGTAAATGCAGTTATAATTGTGAGCAGTGTTGTAGTGAATGCAGAATTCTTTAATTTATGGAGCTTCAACACATTTTCAACAGCTATTTTTTGGGGTATTGGTTTGGGTGTTCATGCACTTGGCGTCTTTGGTAAAAACCTTGTATTCTCCAAAAATTGGGAAAACCGACAAATACAAAAGTTTATGGATAACGATAAAAAGCGTTGGGAATAATGATGAATGTAATTATTGTAGAAGATGAAAAACCATCGGCGCGCCGTTTACAGCGGATGTTGGAAAAATTAGATATTAAGGCCGACGCCTTATTGCACTCCGTAGAGGAATCTTTAGAATGGTTTCAAAAGAACCCACATCCAGATTTAATTTTTTTGGATATTCAGTTAAGCGATGGCCTGTCTTTTGAAATATTTGAAACTTTGGATATTAAAAGCGCTGTTATTTTCACCACAGCTTATGATGAATATGCCTTGCAAGCTTTTAAGCTGAACAGTATCGATTATCTGTTAAAGCCCATAGATGAAGATGAGCTTGTCAAGGCCGTAGCTAAATACCAAGAGCGCATTCCACAGAAACAGTCCGTTAATATTGATTTTAACGATATTAAAAAGTTATTGGTAAATCCGATTGATAGGGAGTATAAAAAGCGTTTTTCGGTAAAAGTGGGCCAACACATTAAGCTGGTAAATATAGATGAGGTAGAATGTTTTTACAGTGAAA
Organism: Marixanthotalea marina; assembly: GCA_018883545.1. GTDB lineage: Bacteria > Bacteroidota > Bacteroidia > Flavobacteriales > Flavobacteriaceae > Marixanthotalea > Marixanthotalea marina. The sequence goes on from JAHLEH010000010.1 coordinate 43,112, forward strand.
ATAAAGGCACCTACTTACATACCGCCGATGGCAGAAATTATTTATTGGACACCACTTTGGAACAGCTGGCAGACGAATTGGAGCCGCGTTTGTTTTTTCGCATTAGCCGCAAGTATTTTGTAAACATTAATGCTATAAAAGATATGGTAAGCTACACCAATTCACGTTTACAAATAAAATTGGATACATATAAAGCAGACGATGTTATTGTAGCCCGCGAACGGGTAAAGGATTTTAAAGAATGGTTGGGGTAAAGAGGATTTTTGAAGGTTCGTTTAACTTTTTAGACATGGACTTTTTTAATTGTCTATATTGACAGTTACCTGACTATTAGCAAACAGGAACGAATTTAATTGAATTTTTTTACAATATAAAATATTTTGTGAAAGCAGATTAAAAATAGGGTTAGCTATACCAAATCATGTTTTGAAAATCGCATACTTTAAAGGGACGGTATTATTGTAGCCCACGAACGGGTAAAAGATTTTAAGGAGTGGCTGGGGTAGTTTTATGAGCTTAAATTAGCTTCGGCACAGCCAATAAATTAAGCCCTCTTATCTATAATTGACGATGGCCTTGCAAACTTTAAGGGTTTCATCAAAAACAAGGGTTTCTACAACATGTTTTTGACTGGCTTTGCTTAGGTAATAAATAGAAATACTGTTAACGCCACTAAGAACATCAATAATTTCAAACTCTAGATTTGGATTAAGTTTTAGACCTAACGCCCAATACTTGCCTACGGCTTCTTTTCCTTTAATTGTTCCTTGGCTTTCTGGAAATCTTTCTAAAGCCAAAGGGGAGGTAATTTCAAAGTCTTCGGCGTAATGGCTAAGTATGGCTTCTAAATTGTGTGTATTCCATGATTTGAGCCAATTTTTGGTGAATTGTTCTATAAAAATTTTATCCATAATCCATTTTTCATTTTGAATATGTTTTTAACGAAAGTAGTTTGAATTTTACAAAAAATCAATACCGTTTTATTGCCTAGCTTATTGAATTCTACTTTCTAAACGATCCAAAACGGTTTGAATATTAACCGTATAATCAAACCAGAAAATACTTTCATTTTTTCGAAACCAAGTGAGTTGGCGTTTAGCAAACCGGCGGGTATTCTTTTTAATTTCTGAAATGGCAAAATCCAAATCCCACGCACCATTAAAATAATTAAAGAGTTCTTTGTAGCCTACCGTATTTAAGGCATTAAGGTTTTGGTAAGGCAGCAGGTTTTCAACTTCATCAAGCAACCCTTCTTTAACCATCAAATCAACCCTTTGGTTAATACGATTGTAAATAATGTCTCTATCGGCTGTCAACCCAACAGAAATAGTTTTGAAATTACGCTTCCCTTTACTTTTATTTAAAAACGACGAATAAGGTTGTCCTGTTCCTATGGAAACTTCCAAAGCACGAATCACACGGTGCGGATTGTCAATAGCAATTGTATTATAAGCCTCCTTATCCAGTTGTTTCAGTTGTTCTTGCAAATAGGGAAGGCCTTTGGTTTCCAATTCTAAATTTAGCTTTTCACGTATGCTGGCATCCAGATCTGGAAAGTCGTCCAAGCCTTTGGTGACAGCATCTACGTACAATCCAGAGCCGCCTACCATAATAACAATATTCTGTTCTTTAAAAAGTTTATTTAAAAGCGTAATGGCATCCCGCTCAAACGCACCTACATTATAATTATCCTGTATAGATTTGTGATGTATAAAATGGTGCTTGGCAGCCGCTAGCTCTTCTTTGCTTGGCGCAGCTGTACCAATTTGCATTTCTTTAAAAAACTGTCGGGAATCGGCCGAAATAATATCCGTATTAAAGTGTTGTGCCAATTTGATGCTCAAGGCTGTTTTTCCAATAGCCGTTGGCCCCACGATAGAAATCAGAAATTTAGTCATTTTTTCAGCTTATTGCCACAGTTGTAACAAAAATCGGCTTTTTCCATATGATCTTGCTCGCCGCAACTCGGACAAGGGTTTTGGTTCCCCAATAAAAAAATACCGCCTTTACGCTTATTTTGTGCAAGTTCTGCCGTAACAATACCGGTAGGAACGGCAATAATACCGTAACCCAAAATCATGATAAACGATGCCACAACCTGCCCCAATGGCGTTACTGGATGTATATCACCGTAGCCAACGGTAGTTAATGTAACGATACACCAATAAATACTAACGGGAATACTCTTAAAACCACTTTCTTCGCCTTCAATAACATACATTAACGATCCCAATAATATGCAAACCACAAGTACAAAATAAATGAACACCATGATTTTAATCCGACTGGTTTTAAGTGCCAATCGAAGTTGGGATGCTTGCCCCATAAAACTCACAAGATTGAGTACTCTAAACAACCGTAACAACCGTAATGCCCTAACAACTGCAAGTACTTGTGCGCCACCCAAGAAAAATGAAAGGTACATGGGCAAAATGGCTATAAAATCTATGATGCCATAAAAACTGAAAATATATTCAAATGGTTTTCTTATGGAAATGATGCGTAATATATATTCTATGGTAAAGAAAATAGTGATAATCCACTCGCAAATAATTAAGATATTATGGAATCTATCATTGACAAAATCAACCGTTTCCAGCATCACCATCAGCACGCTCAATAAAATGAGGCCAAGCAGCACAAGATCGAATAGTTTTCCTGGCATTGTATTGGTGCCATAAATGATAATGTGCACTTTCTGCCTGAAAATATCGAATTTTGATTTTACGTTTTCCATAAAAAAGCTATAGATTCAAATCTACAAAAATTATAAATGTACAATTTTTAAACCTTTTTTCTTTCTAAGATAACTTTGAATAATATGTTGGGTATCCCTGTTGTTTTCCATAGGGGTAATAATAGATTCCAAGACCTCAAGGTTATTTATTTGATAGTTTAAATTATAATAACCAAGACCTCTATAAACGCCATTCTCTATAAGTATGGCACTGCGCTCGTCAACATCACGACCTCTATCAATAATCACCAAATTTTTGCTTTTGTAACTATATTTTTCGGTAAGAGCTTTAACCCGTTTGTTGTAATCTTCGGGCGATTCCTTTTGAATACAGGCACCATTACACTCCTTAATGTCGTATTTAAAGCAACTGGTCTTGGTTTTATAAATACCTGTTAGTTTTTGGCAAAGCTTGAATTCTTCCAAAGCCGATGTTATAAAGTTTTTGCCACTTTGTCTGTTGGCAAAGGTAGTAATGGGTGTTTTTCGTCCATCGGCCACGTCTATTTTTAGATTGATATAGCCATTTTCATCTGTAAAACTGTAGAGGGCATGCGTGAAAATTTTTCGGCGTTGTGCCCTATTAAAAACGGGTTTGTTTCTTTTAATTTCTTCACTTTCCTTTAAAAGCGCAACTAACTCACTGCCTGTTGCTTCGTAAGTAACAGCAGTAACCAAAGCTTGTATTTTTTTTGATTTTGGATTGGTATTCGTAAAATGTTGATTGATTCGCTTTTTTATATTGTTGCTCTTACCAATGTAGATAATTTCGCCATCCGATTTATGAATGTAATAAACACCGGTAACAGAAGGCAATTCAGATATAATATCAATATGTCTGGGTTCTAGTTGGTGTTTTGGGTTGTTGCGAATGGACTCCTGAATGATGCTTTTTTCTGAATCTTTATCAAGCAACATTTTAAAAAGCTTCACTGTTGCCATGGCATCACCAGCGGCACGGTGTCTATCGGCTACAGGAATACCCAAAGATCTAACGAGTTTCCCTAAACTGTACGATGCTTGGTTCGGAATTAAGTCCTTGGACAGTTCTACCGTACAGAGTGATTTGCGTTCAAAATCAAACCCCAAACGTTTAAATTCGGTGCATAAAATACGGTAATCAAATTGGGCGTTGTGCGCCACCAAAATACAGTCTTCGGTAATTTCTACAATGCGTTTGGCCACTTCATAGAACTTAGGCGCATTTCTTAGCATATTGCTGTTTATGCCAGTAAGGTTGACCACAAACGGCTGGATTTCTCGTTCTGGATTTACAAGGCTAATAAATTGGTCAACCACTTTATGGCCATCATACTTGTAAATAGCGATTTCCGTAATGCCCTCTTCATTGTATTTACCTCCAGTGGTTTCTATGTCTAGTATTGCGTACAAAAATATTTTCCTCTTTTAATTTTTTATAGTCATTGCGAATCACACTTTTAGTGTGATGTGGCAATCTGTTCCTCTTTAGAACATTGCTTCAGTCATACTTCTCTCGCAATGGCAGTTTAATTATAATTCCGTTCACCAAAAATACTGCTTCCAACGCGTATCATGGTGCTTCCACAATCAATAGCTAATTTATAATCACCACTCATGCCCATGCTGATAATTGTTGGCTTAAAGTTAAAAGTTTCTAGGCTTTTTAGATTATCGAATGTGTTTTTTAACAACTTAAACTCTTTTTGTATCTGTTGTTCGTTTTCGGTGAAGGTGGCCATGCCCATGAGTCCAACAACGTTTATGTTTTTTAATTCTGAAAAAGGTTTGGATTGAATGATTTCGGAAGCCTCATTTGAAGCCATGCCGAATTTAGACTCTTCTTCGGCAATTTTAATTTGAAGCAAGCAGTTTATAATGCGGTTGTTTTTTTTGGCTTCTTTGTTGATTTCTTTTAGAAGTTTAAAATTATCTACTCCATGAATCAGGCTAACAAAAGGGGCCATATATTTTACCTTGTTACGCTGCACGTGGCCAATCATGTGCCATTCAATATCCTTAGGCATCTGTTCGTATTTCTCAACCATTTCCTGGATTTTGTTTTCGCCAAAAATACGCTGACCAGCATCGTAGGCTTCCATAATAGCGCTTACTGGCTTGGTTTTAGAAACGGCTACTAAAGTGACCTGAGATGGTAATTCTGATTTTATTTGATTGAGATTCTCTTGTATCGACATGTTGTTGTTTAAGCGTTTAATTGTTTAACTGTTCAATTGTTTTTTTAGTATAAACACATAAACGGTTAAAGGCATAAACCTACTTTAAAAATTGTTTAGAAATTGCTTCAGCTTTTTTGTTTTTGGAATAATCGTAAAAACCCTCACCAGATTTAATTCCCAACTTCCCAGCATTAACCATGTTTACCAATAGAGGACAAGGCGCGTATTTCGGATTTTTAAATCCTTCAAACATAACATTTAGAATGGAAAGACAAACATCCAAACCTATAAAATCGGCCAATTGTAAAGGTCCCATAGGATGGGCCATACCCAACTTCATAACAGTATCAATTTCTTGAACACCAGCAACACCTTGATACAGGGCTTCAATGGCTTCGTTAATCATAGGCATTAAGATGCGATTGGCTATAAAACCCGGGTAATCTGTAACCGCTACAGGGTGTTTGCCTATATTTTTTGCTAATTCAAGAATTGTTTCTGTTGTTTCGTTGCTCGTATTATAACCTTTTATCACTTCTACCAATGGCATTAAAGGCACAGGGTTCATAAAATGCATGCCTATTACCTTATCTGGGCGTGAAGTGACCGATGCGATCTGCGTTATGGAAATGGATGAGGTGTTTGTTGCCAAAATGGTGTCTTCCGGACAAGCGTCATCCAATTGTTTGAAAATATTTAGTTTTAAATTAGTGTTTTCTGTAGCGGCTTCAACCACCAAGCTGGCGTATTCAACCCCTTCTGTAAGATTTGTAAAGGTTGAAATATTGGTTAGGGTAGTTGCTTTTTGCGCTTCAGAAATAGTTTCTTTGGCGACCATTCTATCTAAATTCCTAGAGATGGTTTCCAGTCCTTTTTTTAATGCAGCATCATTAATATCTATCAATTGAACCTTAAATCCGTTAAGGGCAAATGTATGTGCAATGCCATTTCCCATAGTGCCTGCTCCTATAACTGCTACATTTTTCATTTGAAAGTTTTTTATTCCCTCGTAGGAGGGAATTTCATTAATGAGATTTTCAGCTTTAATGATTTATTTCATGATATTACTTTGTAATAACGTTTTTAAAAACAATTAATTATTTGGTTAGCCAATCGCAAAGCTTCGGTACCATCATGAAGGGTAACTGTGGGTTTTGTGTCGTTGTTTATTGCGTCAGCAAAACTTTCCAATTCATCCAAAATGGAGTTGTTTTCTGGGATGGGCGGATTATCAAAATAGATTTGCTTTTTAACGCCTTCAGCATTTTGAAGTACCATATCAAAATCACCTGGATTTTCTGGTGCATCTTTCATTTTTACTACTTCACATTTTTTGGTTAAAAAGTCAACCGAGATGTAAGCATCCTTTTGAAAAAAGCGAATCTTACGCATTTTCTTTAATGAAATCCTACTGGCAGTAAGATTGGCTACACACCCATTGGTGAACTCGATGCGCGCATTGGCAATATCGGGCGTGTCACTAATGACGGCCACACCACTAGCAGAAATATGTTTAATTTTAGATTTTACGGTGTTAAGAATAATATCAATATCGTGAATCATTAAATCCAAAACCACAGGCACATCGGTGCCACGTGGATTGAATTCCGCCAAACGGTGCGATTCAATAAACATTGGCGAGTTTACCTCGTCTTTAACGGCGAGATATGCAGGATTGAAACGCTCTACATGGCCTACTTGGCCTTTTACATTGTGAAGTGCTACCAAAGCCCTTATTTCCTCGGCTTCTTCAACGGTGTTGGTAATAGGTTTTTCAATAAAGATATGCTTCCCCTTGGTAACCGCCATTTTGGCGCACTCATGGTGGGATAGGGTTGGGGTTACTATGTCAACCACATCTACCACATCAATTAACGATTCAATGGAATCGAAACGTTTATAACCGAATTCAGCAACCACTTTTTGGGCATTGGTTTCATCGGCATCGTAAAATCCAACGAGATTATATTTATCAGACTGGTTTAAAAGTCTTAAGTGAATTTTTCCAAGGTGCCCAGCACCAAGTACTCCAACTTTTAGCATAATATTTACGTTTTAAACAAAAATAGCATAATTAATAAATGATTTTGGTATAATCAAGCTAAATTTTAATCGAAAACAGCCTTGAATAAAATCTCGATAAATAGTTTTTAGCTTTAAATTGTTTGACTAATTTTAGCATCCAAATATTTAGATTGCTTTTGAAAGATACATTTAAACATAAAGGGTTGCGGCAGAAACTGGTAGCCGTAGTCAAGGAAAAAGGCATTGTTGATGAAAAGGTTTTAAATGCCATTGGTACCGTACCTAGACACTTGTTTATGGACTCTGGTTTTTTGGATTACGCTTATAAAGACATGGCGTTTCCCATAGCGGCCGACCAAACCATTTCACAACCATATACAGTGGCATTTCAAACAGAATTGCTTCAAGTAAAAAAAGACGATAAAATACTGGAAATTGGTACTGGTAGTGGTTACCAAACCGCTGTCTTATTGGAACTTGGCGCCAGGGTTTACAGTATTGAACGCCAACAGGAGCTTTTTAAAAAAACCAGTATGTTTTTGCCAAAAATAGGCTATCGCGCCAAGAAATTGATTTTTGGTGATGGTTACAAAGGACTTGAGGAAGAAGCCCCGTTTGACAGTATTATTGTCACTGCTGGAGCACCTTTTGTACCTAAAGCATTACTTGGACAATTAAAAATAGGAGGCAGGCTGGTAATTCCTGTGGGAGATGCTGTTCAAACAATGACTTTGATTACTAGAAAAGGAGAAAAGGAATTTGAGCAGGAAGAATTTGGTGAGTTCCGTTTTGTGCCTTTGTTGGAAGATAGGAATTAGTTTAATCTTCTTCTTTTATTAAACTTTCTTCGGCTTCTTTTAAAAGCGCATTGAATCCTTTACTTTGTTTGTAAAGGGCGTCAATCAATAACAATCTTTTTTCTTCTGTAAGTATGTTGTTATCTATATTTTGTGCTTCAAAATAATCATAAAAAAGGCTTTTGTACTCCAAAGATATTTTTAAATCTTTTACCAAAAAAGTATTGTTTAAAAGTGCATCATCACTGGAAAATAGGGAATCTAATTGTTTTATAGTAATGGGGTTTACAGCTTCAGGAATACGTTTGTTTTTGTTTTTTAAAAGCTTACCTACTAATTTTCCAATTAGAACAAGCGCATAGCCAATATTACCACCGGAACTTTGACCGTATAAATGAGGGTTTTCTTTAATGTCATTTGCTATTTGTTCCTTTAATGTGGCGGTGTAATTCTCTGCGCTAAATGGTTTTGAATCATCAACAATTACAACTTCGTCAAGATTGTTAGAAGCTTCTTTCAACTCAATCACAATGGTGTTTTCAAAAAAACCGTTGGTAACAATTTTCGTTTTTTCTTGATAAAAAAGGGAGGTTAAAATTAAGGTGTCGTTTACTGAGGCGCTTATGGAAAAACGCCCTTCTTTATTGGTGTAGGTTGCTATTTTTTTAGTGGTGTTGGTCACCTTAATATTTTCTAAAGAAGTTTTTGGACCATAAACAATCCCGTTTACAGTTTGGGAATGCATAGCCAACGACAGTAAAAAAAATAATGCCGTTATGCTTATAATTCTTAAATAGCGTTTAGTTCTCAAAATTCTATTTCTACGTTTATGGAGTAAGCTCCCTGTACCTTATTCCAAGTGCCTAAACTGTTTCTTCTGGCATACCCTTTTCCTTTGGTTAAGATAGCACCTAAATTAATTTCTTGAGGTTTTTTGAAGTCTGAAATAAACTCTACACTAACAAAGAAATCTTCATCAAGATAGATGTTATAAGCCGTCAAATCCAGTTGATTCCAGCCAGTTTCAATGCTTGTTTTTTGTACAATATTTTGAAAAACAATTTTTTCACCAGGCGCATCATCTACATTTTTGTAAAAATTTATTCTAATATAGGTACTATCTGCTTCAAAGCCACGTCTTAAATACATGTTTACATAGTTTACCTTAACAGATTTGTCGGGAATGTTTATAAGTTGTGCTGCTTCAATAATGTCTAAGTCCTTCGAAACAATTGGTGCCCATAGCAATGTATTATAACTTTTAACGCCCACTTTTCTATGTCTTTTCTTCTTGTTGGAAATTAAAACTTCGGGCAGTTCGTTGGTTCTTGGTTCTAAAAGAAATGTTTTGTTTTTGGAATTTTCAATAGGAATTTTTAGCGTTTCGTAGTTTACATGGCTAATAGTTAAAGAGTCTTTTGAGAGTGTTTTTGGAATCTCTAAATGGAACCCGCCATTTAAATTTGAAATGGTGCCTTTGTTTTTATTTAAAATGCCAATATTTACAAACTCGATAGGCTCGTTGGTTTTGGCGTCTTTAAGTGTACCGCTCATTTCAATGTTTTGAGAAAAAACATTAAAAACGAAAATTTGAAGTAAAATAAAAAGGTAAAAATGTCTTTTCATAAGGTTGTTGTATAAATTAGACAGCAACCAAATTAATACAATAACCGTAATAAAAAACTTATGTTTAACAGAATTTAACGAGCGATTTGGCTAAATTTTAAGAAAACAAAAAAGAGGAAAGATTAAGATGAATTTACAGTCGTTCCCTGTTAAGTACCTTGTATTCTTCGTAACATTCGCTAATGGCATCCAATATTTGTAAGTCATTAGCGGTTTGTATAAATCCTTTGGAATAGTTGCATTGGTTAACAATTTCATCTAAATCCACTTTGTCTACCTGTAACAAAACAGTCAACATTTCACGGTCGTAACGGGAGGCCAAAATATTCCTGATTTCATCGTCTTCCTTCATTTTCTTGAGCTTACGCATTTCGTTGGGCTTTCTGCCAAACATACGGTAAAGGAAGTCAGCTGGATTAAATATAGAGCCTATTATTTTGGTAACAGCAGATTCCCGTTTTGCTTCGTAACCTGTGCTAGGTAAACCAGATATACTATAGCGGTAGTTATTGTTTGGTTCGGGAAGTTGTTTAACATCAACCTCTAAATAGCCCGTAAGTTTCAATTGGTTTACAACCACTTCTTCAAGAGCCAAAGCCATTTCGGTAAGTTCAATCGTAGCATTTTCAAATTTAAACCAGTCGTTAGTAACACGTACTTTTATGGATTTATACCCCAAGTAAGAAAGGTGAAGCGTATCGTTAACCTGTGCTTTTATTTCAAATTCGCCATCAGCATTTGTAGCTGTACCAATGACCCTATTAAGATTAACAATGTTTACGTTCTCTAGTGGTGCTTTGTTAGAGGCATCCACTATTACGCCTTTTACCCAACCAACCTCTTCTTGTGAAAAACATAGTACGGATGATGTTAAAAGTAAAAAAAGTAATAAATAATGCCTCATAAATTAAATAGGTCAGCTTTAAACGAAAAATAAAATTACGAAACTAATTGTAAATACTGGAATTCTAAATTTTATTTTGACTTAAAATTAACAATTATAAATACTAGCGTCTGGAACGTCTTGGTCGAGATGCAGCCATTTCGTTCGATTTAAAACCTTTTTTAGAGCGTTTTGATGATTTATTTGATTTGGCATTATCTGATTTAAAATTGCCTTCAGAACGTCTGGAACGTCTGTCGCCACCACCTCTTTTTCTGTCTCTACGTTTGCCGCCACCACCTTTACGGTTTTCTGATACTTCAACATTAACAAAACGACCATTGTGTTTAAAATCGGTGAAATAAGCCAATACTTTTTCTTTCAGTTCATTTTCGGTATTGAAAAAGGAGAAGCTGTCTTTGGTTTCTACTTTAAAAATATCGTCCCTGCCTAATTCGAGCGATTCTCTAAGGAAATCTTTTAATTTCATCCAATCATAACCATCTTTACTACCTACATTGATGAAATAGCGGGTTGAATTGGAACTGCCACCAAAATCACGACCACTATCACGATCGTCACCTCTGCCTTCTGAAACATTAAGGTCTTTGGCTTTTTGGTAATAATTGTAAAAACGCGTAAATTCTACCGAGAAGAATTTTTTAATCAATTCGTCTTTAGACGTATCGGCAAACAGTTCGTTTATATTGCTTAAATATTTGTCAATTTCGTGGTTGATTTCTGTATTGTGGACTTTATTTGCGAGTGACATCAATTGTACTTCGCAGATTTCCATACCGTTTGGAATGTCTTTTTTAACAAATTCCTTTTTAATGATGCGCTCAATGCTTTTTATTTTACGCACTTCACTTTTGGAAACAATCACCATGGAAACGCCTGTTTTACCGGCACGTCCCGTACGACCAGAGCGGTGCGTGTAAGTTTCAATTTCGTCCGGTAATTGGTAGTTGATAACGTGGGTAACATCATCTACATCAATACCACGGGCTGCCACATCGGTAGCCACCAACATTTGTATTTGGTTTTTTCTAAAGGCGTTCATTACCAAATCGCGTTGGTTCTGACTTAAATCGCCGTGCAGCGCTCCTGCGTTGTAACCGTCTTCAATAAGTTGTTCGGCCACTTTTTGTGTATCGCGCTTGGTTCTACAGAATACCACAGAGAAAATATCGGGGTTGGCGTCGGCCAAGCGTTTCAAAGCGTTGTAGCGGTCTCTGGAATTCACCAAATAATATTCATGGGACACCTGATTGGTACTTTCATTTTTGTTGCCCACGGTAATTTCCTGTGGACTTTCCATGAATTTTTTAGCTATTACAGCGACTTCTTTTGGCATGGTAGCAGAGAACAACCAAGTGCATTTATCTTCAGGCGTATGTGATAAAATATCATTAATATCTTCATAAAAGCCCATATTCAGCATTTCGTCGGCTTCATCCAGAACAGCATATTCAATTTTAGAAATATCTACCAAACGACGACTGATCATGTCTTTCATACGTCCAGGCGTGGCCACAATAATCTGGGCACCTTTTTTTATTTCGCGGGCTTGTTCGGTAATGCTGGCACCACCGTAAACGGCCACTACGTTAAGTCCTTTGCAGTATTTACCATACAATTTCATTTCGCTGGCAATCTGCAAGCAAAGTTCGCGTGTTGGTGATAAGATTAGGCCTTGTGTAGTGCGACTATCTATATTTATTTTTTGTAACATGGGGAAGCCAAACGCCGCTGTTTTACCAGTACCCGTTTGGGCCAAAGCCACTAAATCGGTTTCTTGTTCCAGTAAAATAGGGATGGCTTTTTGTTGTACATCACTAGGAGTTTCAAATCCTAAATCTGTAATAGCTTGAAGTAGGTCTTGGTTTAGACCTAGGTTTTGGAATGTGCTCATTCGTAATAGTAAGTAATCGATGTTGTTATGTGGTGTTACATAAGAAGCAAATCGACGTACTTAGCTTAACCTTCTCGTAACACATCCTCACCCTGAGGAATTTAACTCTTTTTCTTTATTTAGAGTTTCAGCCGGCAAAGATACATTAATATCTCGGATTTATGATTTTTGATTGACGATTTTTGATTTTTGAACTATTTGGGCGTTTTAACACGCTTTCGCAAGTCGCTTTTTTTCAAAAGAGCTCCACAAATGCTCAATCGTTAACGCAAATATTCGGCAACGTCATTGCGAAGGAGGCACGACTGTGGCAATCTGTTTAAATTCAGTAAGATGAAATGGTAATGAAAACTTGAGAAATAGTAAAAATCATAAGATTGCTTCGTTCCTCGCAATGACGAAAAAGTTATTTTCTTAAATTCTCAATCCGTTGCAACAGCGTAGGATGTGGGTAATGCATAAACACATACGCTGGGTGCGGTGTTAAATTACTCAAACTGTTTTTGTGTTCCATAAAGAAATTGTAGACGCGAGAAAAAAAACTATTAAAATCAAATTTAAATACCCGCCATCTATGATTATCCAAAGATTGTTTGGTAAATATTTTGTAACATAATTTTGAATCAAAAAAGGAATAAGAGGGAAGAAAAAAACAATCCATCTAGGGTATAAAGTTTTTCTTTTCAATACAGCACTAAAGAATAGAAAAGATAAAACCGCTACAAAAGGGTAAACAAATAATCTTAAAGTCTGATTTATTTTTGATGCGAGCGAAGTTGCTATTTCAATATTAATATTATGTTGAATTGATAACTTGGCCGATGTAGCAATCGCTATATATTCACCATGAACAATTCCAAAGGTTATTAAAACAGCTCCGAAAAGGATTATCACTGCGTTTCGTAAAATTGGATTAACAGTTTTAAAAGCATAATAAACTTGAACTAGGCCAATAATGTAAAACCAAGTTGCAAATAGAGTAGAAACGGCACTAGCTGTAATTCTAAAGTCTGAGGCGTTCCCCATATTTTGCTTTAGAAAAACACTTGATTCGTCATAATATAAAAGCATGTCTCCAACAAATAAAATTAAACCACCAAGAGCACCTATTAATCCTGTACACCTGAGCCAAAACTGATTTATTTTCATTTGTTGCTTTTTTATATAAACAAGGTTACTTTCTCAAATTCTCAATCCGCTGTAAAAGTGTAGGATGTGAGTAATGCATAAATACATACGCTGGGTGCGGTGTTAAATTACTTAGACTGTTTTTGGATAATTTTTTTAGGGACGTAATTAAAGGCTCAGCTTTATAGGTGTTTTTAGCATAATCATCCGCTTGGTATTCAAACATTCTGGAAATGTAATTCATGATTAATCCTGTGATTTCAGAAATTGGTGCGTACAGTAACCCAAAAGCAATCAAACCAATGTGGAAACTGGGAATATCGACTCCCAAGGCATTTGATAATAACGGATTGGAAATAAAAAGGGACAAAATATATAGCATCAATCCTGTCATAATTATAGACATGAATAGGTTGAAAATAATATGATTCCTTTTGTAATGTCCAACTTCATGTGCTAACACAGCCACAATCTCGTCATCTTCTAAATCATTAACCAAAGTGTCATAAAGCGTTACGCGTTTTTCACTACCAAAACCAGAAAAATAGGCGTTGGCCTTAGTGCTACGTTTGGAACCGTCAATCACAAAAATTTTATCCAACTTAAAACCAACAGTTTTGGCGTATTCAGAAATTTTATCCCGTAAACTACCTGCTTCCAAAGGCGTTTGTTTATTGAACAAAGGCACAATAAGTTTTGCGTAAAACATATTCATAAACAACGTAAATACAGCAACCAATCCCCAAGCATATAGCCAAAAAGAGTTGCCTGTCCATTGGTAAAACCAAATAATTAAGGCTAAAATACCACCGCCAATAATGGCCATCATGAGCCAACCTTTTATTTTATCTAGAAAGAAAGTAGCTTTGGTGGTTTTGTTGAATCCGAATTTTTCTTCAATTACAAAAGTACTGTAATAGGAGAAAGGCAAGGTTACTATATCGCTACCAATCATTATAATACCGAAAAATATCAAGGCAATAATGATGGGGCTGTCGCTAAAACTTCTAGCAATGTTATCTACATATTCAAAACCATCCAAAAACAGAAAAGCTAAGGTTAAAACCAAAGAAAATGTGGAAGTGATGATACCAAACCTGTAATTGGTAGCTTTATAATTCTGTGATTTTTTGTATTCAGATTCATCGTAAACATCTTCAATTTGTTTCGGTAATGCATCCTTAAAATGTTTGGCATTTAGTGCATCAATAATTTTATCGATAGTAAATTTGACGATTAAAAGGGCGATTATTATGTAGAAAAGTGTGTTTGCTGTCATATATTGTTGTCTGTTTTAAGGCATTGCGTCACCCCGAACTTGTTTCGGGGTCTCATTTTTCAAAACTATGTGATACTGAAACAAGTTCAGTATGACGAGTTATTTAAAATTCCGTTGTCTTTTCGCTTCAAAAATAAGAATTCCCGCCGCAACCGATACGTTCATGGAATCTATTTCGCCCTGCATGGGAATAATGATATTTTGATCGGCATGTTCAAGCCATTCATTACTTAACCCAGTGGCTTCTGTACCCACTACAATGGCGGTTGAGTTCGTATAATCTTGCGAGTGATATGCCACCGAAGCTTGTAAGGCTGCACAGTAAATAATGATGTTTTTAGATTTTAAAAATTCAATAATCTCTGTGGTTGAACCTGTTGCAATTTGATTGGTAAACACACAACCCACACTGGATCGGATGATGTTTGGATTATACAAATCGGTTTTGGGGTTGGCAATAATAACAGCATCTACGTTAGCGGCATCGGCCGTTCTTAAAAGGGCGCCAATATTGCCTGGTTTTTCGGGGGCTTCAGCGACTAAAATCAGTGGACTTTCAGAAACAAATTTTAATTCATTTAGAACGTGTTGTTTGACTTTTGCCACCGCTAAAACACCTTCGGTGGTTTCCCGGTGAGCCAGTTTTTCATAGACATCTTTGGAGATTTCAATGGTGTTGATTTGGGCTTTGACTGTGCTCAGCCTGGCATTTGTTAAGTCGTTAAGTTGGGTTTTTGAAAATAAATCAGGGAAAAATAAAATGGTTTCCAATTCGTAACCACCTTTTAACGCAAGTATAATTTCACGTTTACCTTCTATTAAAAACAAACCTGTTTTTTTACGTTCGCGCGATTTGTCCTTTAATTGAACCAATTGTCGAATAAATGGGTTTTGTATGCTGGATATGACTTTATTCATTAGTACTAAATAGGATTCTTTTCAAAATAATTAACCAACAAAGCGACTACATAGCTATAGCTTTCCATGCCCTTTATTTGATTGTTGGCTTTTAGAAAACCGCTGTAAAAGTTTTTAAATACTGGTTCCAACGGATTTTGGTGTGCTTCCCAAAATTCGCGAGATTCTCTGTAATTTTCTAAAATGCCTTTGTTCACTGTTTCAACCAGGGTGTTGAATAATGTTTCGTCACGGCGGTTGATTTCATTCAAACAAAATCGTAACGCAAAGGTGTAACCGCAATACTTAAAGTAAATGTCATCATGTTTTATGGCTGCCAAACAACCAATAAAATTAGCTTCATTTTCGGCAGCATAGCCTACCTGATGTGCTATTTCGTGTGATGTGGTTGTTGGAAATTTATAAAGCGGAATCAACCCATCCACTTGGGCTTCATTTGTCAACGGATTTAAATAACCACTAAAGCCCATATAGGTCAACGGATAGCTAAAAAGCGACCTCTTCACACTTTTGGGGTGGTATTCCAAATCGGGAAAAATTTCCTTTAAGTTATTATAGCCTTCGGGTGCCAGTTTTAAAATATCCGATTTGCTATAAGGTAGACTTACTTTTGTGGTATCATCTTGTTTGATTTCAAAATAGAGGGTGTTCGACTTTTCGATTAGGTTTTTAGTTACGTTAATAAGTTGTTCAATGGTGTAATCGGCTTCTAAATGTAGATTCTTGTGTAATGGTAACCGGTAATAATTCATGCCCCAAAACAAATGGAAAGCAAAATAGATTAGTGATACAGCAGCAAACACATCAACAAACCATTGCTTGGTGTCCTGGCGTAATCGTTTTCTGTTCTTATAAAACCACCTGATGCCGTAAATAATGCCAAAGGCATACATAAAATCGCCAAAAGAAAAGGGAAGCCAACCCAAAGCATACCTGAACAGTTTTGATACAAACTGATAAAAACCATTACTGTAATATCTTTCGATTAATTCGGGGTAATTGGCTAACCATTTTATAATGAAATACTGCGGGATAATAGAAACCGCCAGTAGTGTTTTTTTGTCCTTTAGCATATTTCAAAAATAGATAAAATTTTGTACCCAATCGTAGTTGCTTACTTATTTAGGTTTCTTCCTGCTTTTCACTGTATCTTTTAATTTTGTCATTCCTGCGAAGGCAGGAATCCAAAACCAAAAGGATGTCGTTTCAATCAGGGGTAAAAGCTAGAATCAGTGCATTTTTGCTAACTTTGTCTTGCTTTAAAAATAATATTATGAACTCAGAAATAAGACAATTACAACCACAAGCCCTTTGGAATAAATTTGCTGATTTGAATGCAGTGCCCAGAGCTTCTAAAAAAGAAGCAAGAGTTATTGCTTTTATGAAGGATTTTGGAAATAAATTGGGGTTGGAAACCTTAGAAGATGAAGTGGGCAATGTCATTATAAAAAAGCCTGCAACTGCGGGTATGGAAAATAGAAAGACTATTGTGATGCAATCTCATTTGGATATGGTGCACCAAAAGAATAACGATACGGTATTCGATTTTGATACCCAAGGGATTAATATGTATGTGGATGGTGATTGGGTACGTGCCAAAGGCACTACTTTAGGTGCCGATAACGGTTTGGGAGTCGCCACCATTATGGCCATTTTAGAAAGTAAAGAGATACCGCATCCAGCTATTGAAGCTTTATTTACCATTGATGAAGAAACTGGTATGACGGGGGCTATGGGCTTAAAAAGCGGAGTGCTTTCTGGTAAAATATTGTTGAATCTGGATACTGAGGAAGATGATGAAATAGGTGTGGGCTGTGCAGGCGGTATTGATGTAACGGCTACAAGAAATTATAAGGAAGAGGAAACACCTGAGTTTAAAATAGGATTTACCATTACCGTTAAAGGCTTGCAAGGCGGCCATTCGGGAATGCAAATTCACGAAGGTTTGGGTAATGCCAACAAAATAATGAACCGTTTGCTATTTGAAGGGTTTGAGAATTTTGGTTTACGAATTTCAGAAATAGAAGGAGGGAGTTTGCGCAATGCCATTCCAAGAGAAAGTAAAGCCATTGTAGCCATCGATGCCATGCATGAAACGGTGTTCTTGTCTGAAATGGAAGCTTTGGTATCCGTGATTAAAACTGAGTATAAAACAATGGAACCCCATTTAGAGGTTCTTGTTTCAAAATGTGAAACACCTAAAATGATTATGGATTTAGGTGTTCAGGAAGGTTTGACCAGAGCACTTTATGCCGCTCATAATGGTGTGTATCGCATGAGTGCCGACATTCCTAATTTAGTTGAAACCTCCAATAATATTGCCAAAGTAGTGGTTAAAAATGGAAACATTAAAATAGATTGTTTAACGCGTTCTTCGGTTGAAACCTCTAAAATGGATTTGGCCAATTCTATAAGGGCCTGTTTTGAGTTAACCGGTTGTGAAGTGGACTTTTCGGGCGATTATCCAGGATGGACACCCAATATGGAGTCGCCTATTTTAAAGGTTATGACCAAATTGTACGAAGATTTGAATGGTGAAAAGCCACATGTGGCGGCTTGTCATGCCGGATTGGAATGTGGTATTTTGGGGCAACATTACCCAGAAATGGATATGATTAGCTTTGGCCCGAATATTAAAGGAGCCCATTCACCTGACGAACGCGCCCAAATATCTTCGGTACAAAAATTTTGGAAGTTTGTTTTGGAGATTTTAAAGCAAATCCCGGAAAAATAAATTTAGTCCCATTTCAAATAATTACGCCAATTGTGCTGTTCTTTAAAACCTAACACTTCACGTATTTTTCGGTTGGAAAATAAAGCTTCGTGTTCTTCTAGTTCACGGGAAATTGGCACATTTGGAAAAAAGCGTTCAATCAATTCCTTATTGGGTAAAACGGCACCATTATGATCATTTCCGGCATTAAAAACTTCATAACCAAGTCCGTCTTTTTCGAGGCACAAATCAACGATTTGTCCCAAGTCACGGGCATCAATATAGCAGAAAGCATTGCGTCGACGCACTTCAGGGTTTTTAAAATAATACGGGAATAGTTCGGTGTATTCGTGGGGTTCGATCACATTACCGATACGAAGGGCATAAATATCGAATCCCGAACGTCTTTGGAAACTTTGAGCCGTTTTTTCATTAACAACTTTCGACAAGCCATAACTGTCCATTGGATTAACATCGTAATCTTCCTCTAAAGGTAAAACTTTTGGATCGGTTTTGCCATCGGAAAAACAAATGCCATAAGTAGTCTCAGAGGAAGCAATAATAATTTTTTTAATGCCAAGTTTTACGGCTGCTTCAATCACATTATAAGTGCCAAAGGTATTAACCCGAAAGGTTTCGTTATCGGGTTTAATTAAAATTCTGGGTACAGCAGCAAAGTGCACCACAGCATCAAATTTTGGCACACCATTACCAAGCTCTAATTCGTCTAAACCTGTATAAGAGCTCATGGCGTTGAACATTTGTCCGGAATCTGTAATATCGGCTATCAGATTATCTACTTTAGGATGGTCTAGAGGTGTTAAATCTACGTTCATCACTTTATGCCCTTGCTCTATTAAATAATTAACAACGTGTTTCCCTGCTTTTCCAGTCCCTCCTGTAAAAAAAATACGCTTTTTGCTCATCTAAAATGATTTTGTAGTCTGTGATTGATTATTGCAAATTTAATAATAACCAGAAAATTTAAAGTTGTTCCGATAGCATTTAATAAGGATTTAAAATTTCTTCATTCAAATAATATTGGAGATTTTAATAAATGTTTAGTGGAAAAATGGCGTATATTTTGAAATATTTTAAAAAAACAGGGTTTTAATCGGATATTTGTTGTATTTCGTCCTATATTCGTAAAGTATTAAAATTAACCGCCATTTAATTCATGCATAAATTAAAAGCCCTTGGAAAACCAACAGTTTTAGTTTTCGCGACTTTTTTTCTAACACTCAGTGTTGTGAGATCTGTAACAACTTCAGAGGAAGAAAGCGCTACCATTTTAAAAGAAAAGATTAAAACTGAGCCTACGGTCGATAAAAAAACAATTAAAATTTACAAAGAGCATCAACAAGCATTAAATGATGCGCTTAGTGATTATTTTAAAAAAGCCATAGCTTCGGGTGATATTGTTGGGGCAGGGGTTAGTATTGTAAAGGGAGATTCTATTGTAATCTCTAGTGGATTTGGTAAAAAGAGTGCTGGGCTTAGCGATAAAGTTAACGGAGAAACCGTATTCAGACTTGGGTCTTTGTCAAAAGGGTTTGCTGGTGTTTTGGCGGCCAAATTAAAAAGTGAAGGTGTTTTGGATTGGTCAGATAAAGTAAATGATTATATTCCAGAATTTCAGCTGGGAGATAGTATTAATACCAATAAAATTACATTGGCCAATATTTTATCGCAAACGTCTGGTACGCCTTATCACAGTTATACTAATTTGGTGGAGGCTGGCTTATCTTTAACCGAAATAGCCAAACGCTTTAAAGACGTTACCCCCATAAGTGAGCCAGGGGAATTATACAGTTATCAAAATGCCATGTTTGCCCTTAGCGGTGAGGTTATGGAAAAATCTACCAATCAAGATATTAGAACGCTATTGAATACGAAGTTTTTTAAGCCTTTGGGAATGAACACGATTTCAATGGATTATGAAACTTTAGGGCGTAATAAAAATGTGGCTTTGCCACATGTTAGAAGTCGTAAGGGTTGGAGAACGTCTAGACTTAACGATCATTATTACAATGCTTTAGCAGCAGGCGGCATTAATGCCAGTGCACTTGATATGGGTAAATGGATGCGTTTGTTGTTGGGGCGTCGTCCTGAAATAATGAATAAGTCTGCCTTAGATCAAGCTTTTAAACCTTTTATTGAAATTAAAGGAAGAAGTAAATATTACCAACGGTGGTCAGGTCACTTAAGCTCTTATTATGGGTTCGGTTGGAGAATTCACAAGTTTCAGGAAAATGATGAAGAAAAAACGATGCTGCACCATGGCGGGAGTGTCAACAATTATAGAAATGAAATTGCAGTTTATCCTGATGCCGATTTGGGTATTTGTGTACTTTTAAATAGTAATTCTAGATTGGCACAAACGGTAATTCCAGATCTTTACAAGATAATAAATGAGGTTTTTAATGGGGATCATTCAGAAACTGCAACAGAGCATCCCATTCAAGTAACTTCTGCATCTCACTAAAAATCCTTTTACGGAACAGGATCGTATCCAGAACCTCCCCAAGGGTGGCAACTAAAAATACGTTTTAAAGCCAGCCAACCACCTTTGAATAAGCCATGTTTTTGTAGTGCCTCTTTGCTATAATGGGAACAAGTGGGTTGGTATCTACACGTTGCAGGCGTTATGGGCGATATAAGAGTTTGGTACACTTTTATCAAAAATAAAAACGGAGCTATTAATAGTTTTTTCATGTATTGTTTAGCTGTTTGTTGTTAAGTTGTTTAGTCGAAATTTAACCAGAAGCTTAACGTCTAAACAGCAAACGACTTTACAACAAACTAAAAGTAGTGCCATCTTTGCCATCCTTCAACTGAATGCCAGCTTCGGCCAATTCATCACGGATTTTATCCGATAACGCAAAATCTTTATTGGCTCTAGCGTCTTGTCTTAGTTTGATTAAAATATCAACAGCACTTGAAAGCTTATCGGTTCCTGATTCTGTTTTGTTTTCAGCTTCAAGCCCTAAAATATCAAAAACGAAACTTTTTAAAGTGTCTTTAAAAAGTGTTAAGTCTTCTGCTGTTAAAGAGGCATTGCCTTCTTTAATTTGATTGATGTATTTTACGGCTTCAAATAGGTTGGCGATTAAAATAGGTGTATTGAAATCGTCATTCATGGCATCGTAGCAAGTCTGTTTCCAATCTTCAATATTGATGCTGGAAGATGCTGCGGGTTTTAAGTTTTCTAAAACCTTAATGGCATCCATTAAACGGTAAAAGCCTTTTTCGGCAGCCAACAAGCCATCATTGGTGAAATCTAAAATACTTCTGTAATGTGCTTGCAACATGAAAAAGCGTGCTACACTTGGTACAAATGCTTTAGTGATGTTTGGATTGTCTCCCGTAAAAATTTCACCAGGTAAAATGTAATTACCTGTTGATTTTGCCATTTTTTTACCGTTCATAATCAACATATTGGCATGCATCCAATAGTTTACAGGGGTTTGACCTTTAGCAGCTTCATTTTGGGCAATTTCGCATTCGTGGTGTGGGAATTTAAGATCCATACCACCACCGTGAATATCAAAATGTTCACCCAAATATTTGGTGCTCATAGCGGTGCATTCTAAGTGCCAACCGGGAAATCCATCGCTCCAAGGCGAAGGCCAGCGCATAATGTGTTGCGGTTCGGCGCGTTTCCAAAGTGCAAAATCCTGCGGATTCTTTTTGTCGGATTGGCCGTCCAATTCGCGGGTATTATGAATTAAATCTTCTAGTTTTCGCTTACTTAATTTTCCGTAATCGTGGGTTTCATTAAACTTATGTACATCAAAATAAACGGAGCCATTTACTTCGTAGGCAAACCCGTTATCAATAATGGTTTTTATCAGTTCAATCTGTTCAATAATATGACCAGTGGCCGTAGGCTCTATGCTTGGTGGTAAAAAATTGAACTTGTCTAAAATCGTATGGAAATCTACCGTATAGCGTTGCACTACTTCCATAGGTTCAATTTGTTCCAAACGTGCTTTTTTGGCGATGCGGTCTTCACCAACATCGGCATCGTTTTCTAAGTGGCCAGCATCAGTAATATTCCTTACGTAGCGCACTTTATACCCCAAATGCTTTAAGTAGCGAAATATAACATCAAACGACATAAATGTTCTCACATTGCCAAGGTGCACATTGCTGTAAACTGTTGGGCCGCAAACGTACATACCAACATGGCTGTCGTTTATGGGTTTGAAAACTTCTTTTTTTCCTGAAAGTGAATTATATATTTCTAGTTTTTGCTGGTCAAAAAGTTGCATTGATGTATGTTGTTTAGTCGTTTGGTGTTAAGTTGTTTAGTCGTCACGAATTGATAAAATGTTTTCGTAAAGCATTAATCTTATTTGTAATAGATTCGACTTCTAATCTAATACTTTTATAGTTTTCTTCGGAAATAAAACTTAATTCTTTTGATATGATAGCTTGATTTAATAATTCTAGGGCAGAACTATAAACAATGGTCATAAAATGTGATTTGTCTTTATTGGTAAGCCTAGAAGTTCCTTCAGCTATATTTGATGAAATTGAAACAGAACATCTTCGCATTTGTGATGTAAGTCCGAATTTTTCATCATCAGGAAATGCCTTTGTGTAATTATAAATGTTTGAAGCCAGCTTAATGGATTCTTTCCAAACGTCTAATTTTTCAAAGGAATATGTATGCATACTTTGTTGTTTGGTTGTTAGTCGTTTAGTCGGTTAAGGATTTCAGCTTAACAACACACATCTTAACAGCTCACTAAAATTTGGTATCAAGTTTAATGTAGTCTAAAAATTCCCTTTTGGTAGTTTCATCTTTAAATTTACCACCGAATTCAGAAGTTACGGTACTACTTTCAATATCTCGGATACCTCTGGAATTTACACATAAATGTTTGGCATCAATTACACAAGCAACATCTTGGGTGTTTAAAACCTCTTGAAGTTCTTTTACTATTTGAATGGTTAAACGCTCTTGCACTTGCGGACGTTTGGCGTAATAGTCTACAATGCGGTTCATTTTAGATAAGCCAACCACTGTGCCGTTAGAAATATAGGCAATATGAGCCTTACCAACTATGGGCAGTAAATGGTGTTCGCAGGTAGAATACACGGTAATGTTTTTTTCAACCAGCATTTCACCATATTTGTATTTGTTTTCAAAGGTGGACGCGCTTGGTTTCTTTTTTGGATCTAATCCTCCAAAGAGTTCTTTAACGAACATTTTGGCCACGCGATTTGGTGTGCCGTTTAAGCTGTCATCGGTTAAATCCAGCCCTAACGTTTCCATTATATGACGAATATCGTCTTTGATAATGTCAATTTTTTCCTCGTTTGAAAGTGCAAAAGCATCATTTCTTAGCGGGGTGTTCGATGAGGTTCCTATATGGTCTTCACCTAGTGCATCAAACTCCTCAATGTTTTTCTCAATTTTCATGTGTTCAAAAAACTTGTTTTTATAAGTCTGCAAAGATAAGCAATTCCGTTTTGTTATCTTTTGTATTAACAAACAATTAATCTAGGGTTGATTAGTACGGATAATTTATTGATACTTACACAAAAAGCCTGAATCTGTTTTTGTAGATTCAGGCTTTTTTATTGGTATTTTTTTAATTCTTATATATTGAAACTTAACGATAATGTTATGTTTGAGTTTTTATTGTTTATCGAAGCGGTATCGATTAGACCAACGTTGTATAAAGATGTTTCTGAAGTTCTTTCGAAATAATCGTAGGTTACATCTAATTTAGTATTTCCAAAATTATAACCAATACCTAGAGAATACCCTGTTAAATCACCTATGGTAAAGCCATTGGCATACGGACTTTCCTCAAAGCGGTAACCGCCCCTTAAGCTAAACTGCTGTATTTTGTATTCACCACCAATTCTATAGGTGTTGCTAACTGTTAATATGTTGCTGATGTCGCTATTGAGCCCAATAAAATCGTTTTGGGGTTTAAATTTTGTTGCGCCATAATCTTTACGGGAATAATCGAAACTTATCAAGCCTTGCGTGCCAAAAATATAAGCTAAACTTCCTGTTATTTTAGCAGGGGTTTGTAGTCTGTATCTTGGGTATACATTCAATATGTCTGCAATAAAATCTATATCAGAATCTGCAAGGTTTGAATTTATATATTGTGTGGTTTCCTCTAAAATAGAATACCATATTGGAGAATCATACGTTAAACCAACTCTAAACTCATTGCTTAATTTTAAGATACCGCCCAATTGAAATGAAAAGCCACTTCCAGTTGTAGACAAATTATTGTCAAAATCTATAAATTCAATTGTGCCTCCATTATTGCTGTCTTCTAAAAGGGAAGTTGTGCGGTCGTAATTTATAAAATGGGAATTCAAATTAATACCTAAATATAAATTGTCGCCATATTGGGCTGCTGCATTAAAGGCAATCTTGCCATTTAAACCTGTAGAAGAATATAAATAATCATGGGCAAAATTTCCAGTGCCCACATTGGCTATATACTGCGTATTGTTATCGTCATCCGTAACGGGGTCGAGTATGTAAGCCTGATAGCCTAAAAAAGCTTGTTGGTGTCCGAAGCCGAAAAGATTACCAACATCTCTATAGGCTTCTTCCACATACATGCCATTAAGAGATATATCTCCCAATCTAACGCCATCTGCATAATCATAAAAATAACTAGCTATAGAGTTGCTGAAATTACCATCGTCATTGGTGTTGGTGCCTATGGCATTCCATACATTATCGTAATTATTGGTTTTATCGTAAGCAATACCAATAGTGAATTTTTTCCAAGGTGAGTTGGTATTTCTATTTGCAAAAACAAATGCGGCACCCCCTTGATTAATATCAAAATCGGAATCAGAAGTGCTGGTTAATCCATTAAAATAACCTGTATTGTTTTTAGAGTCTAAGTTTGAAACTGTAAACGAAGCATGGCTTTGCGAAAAAACAGCAGAACCAGCTGGGTTTATATTTACGGCGCTCATATCGCCACCAAGAGCACCAAAAGCACCACTTAAAGCTCTAAAACGTGCTGTTCCTTGTACTTCGTTTTGAGAATACCTTACCGCGTCTGATAGGTCTTGCGCATAGAATGTAGACACAGACATGATGCCTATGAACAGAATTTGTAACTTTTTCATATATAATTCTTTTTCTTTTTAAATTTAATTAACGCCTTCTGCCTCCTGAAGATGAACCACCGCTACTGCCTCTAGAAAACGATCCAGAAGAGCGACCGCTACTTGATGATCTAGAGAAACCGCTTGAGCTGTTATTGCTCGATCTGCTAGGCGTTGAGTAACGAGACGTAGAGTTTGAAGGAGCTCTGTAATTAGAAGAGTTACTTCTTCTAGAGTATGTTGAATTATTGTTTGTTGAAGGATATGGGGAAGACGTACTTGCCCTGCTATTTCTTCGTGTTGAATTACCGTTTATAATTGTTGTGTTTCTATTTGGGGAATAGTTTCTAGTAACAGTTGAAGAGCGTCTAGTATTATTGCTTGAAGGGCTCACAGTACTGCTTCTTCTAGAAGTGCTATATCGTGAAGTGTTGGTGCTATTACTATAGCTACTTCTTCTTGTGGTGTTGTTAGAGACATAACTATTTCTTCTGCTGGCACTGTAAGACACATTTCTGTTCCAATAATAAGGGTTTCGGTTATAGGCATAGCTGCCACCGTACCAACCGCCATACCATCCGCCGTAGAAGCCTCCGTAAAATCCACCATAGTAAGGATTCCAGAACGGATCGTAGTAGCCCCAATTATTCCAACCCCAGTTATTCCAACCCCAATAATTGTAGCCCCAATTCCAACGGTTCCAATAGCTGCCATAATATGGGCTGCCCCATCCAAAGCCGCCCCAACCATAATTAGGGCTCACGTTAATAACAACGCTGCTGTTGGTTTGTCCCCAACCTCCATAGCCTTGGTAGTTATTGTTTATGGAATCGTTTTCAAAGTTATTGCTTTCGTAAGAATCTATATCTGTAAAAATAGCATCGTCAGAAGGAATGCTTTCATATTGCATGGATTTATTCCTAAAATAGTTTTGGTAATAATCATTGGATCCGTTTTGAACTTCAACAACAGTTTCCTGATAGGTGGGTGCGCCATAAATACCATCTGTGTCCACGCCTACATACTGGTATGAACCACAAGATGATAGTACTATTAACAGTGCAAAGACCGCTAATAATGGCATTTTTCTTTTTGCATAGTTGATAAATTGCATATCTCTAGAATTTTATTGTTGAACATAACAAAAATAGTTAGTTTTGCCAAACTATTTCGATATTTAACATAGACACAATTTTTGTGCCAAAACACGTATATGAGCAAAAAACTTACCAGTAGGGCAGAGGATTATTCAAAATGGTATAACGAGCTTGTTGTAAAAGCCGATTTAGCTGAAAACTCGGCAGTTAGAGGTTGTATGGTTATCAAACCTTACGGCTATGCCATTTGGGAAAAGATGCAAGCGGAATTAGACAGGATGTTTAAAGAAACGGGTCATCAAAATGCTTATTTTCCACTTTTTGTGCCCAAAAGCTTGTTTGAAGCAGAAGAAAAAAACGCAGAAGGTTTTGCTAAAGAATGTGCCATTGTTACACACTATAGATTACAGAACGACCCAGATAAACCAGGAAAGCTTAGGGTAGATCCAGAGGCTAAATTGGAAGAAGAATTAATAGTAAGGCCAACATCAGAAGCCATCATATGGAATACCTACAGAGGTTGGATACAATCGTATCGAGATTTACCGTTGCTTATTAACCAATGGGCCAATGTGGTGCGTTGGGAAATGCGCACCCGTTTGTTTTTGCGTACAGCCGAATTTTTATGGCAAGAAGGGCATACAGCTCATGAAACCAAAGATGAGGCACTTGCAGAGGCTAAAACAATGAATAATGTGTACGCAACATTTGTTGAAAATTTTATGGCCATTCCAGTTATACAAGGGTTGAAAACCGAAAGCGAACGCTTTGCAGGTGCTGATGAAACTTATTGTATTGAAGCATTAATGCAGGATGGAAAAGCACTTCAAGCTGGAACGTCTCATTTCTTGGGGCAAAATTTCGCCAAAGCCTTTGATGTTAAGTTTGCCAATAAAGAAGGCAAGCAGGATTATGTCTGGGCAACTTCTTGGGGGGTTTCTACCAGACTTATGGGGGCATTAATTATGACACATAGCGATGATAATGGATTGGTGTTGCCGCCAAATTTAGCGCCAAACCAAGTGGTTATTGTACCTATCTATAAAAGTGGAGAGGAATTATCAGCGGTCACGCAACAGGCTCAAAGTATACAAGAAGGTTTAAGGAAAAGAGGTATAACCGTAAAATATGATGATAGGGATACGCAACGTCCTGGTGCTAAGTTTGCACAATATGAACTACAAGGTGTTCCTGTTAGAATTGCCATAGGACCAAAGGATTTGCAGAATGGAACAGTAGAAATAGCAAGAAGGGATACCTTGACCAAAGAAATCGTTTCAATTGATGCTGTTTTAGACACTGTTGATAACTTGATGTCTGAAATTCAAAAATCATTATTCAACAAAGCGTTGGATTATAGAAATTCCCATATTACCGAAGTAGAAAATTTTGAAGAATTTAAGTCTGTTTTAGAAAATAAAGGTGGATTTATTTCTGCACATTGGGATGGTACAAATGAAACAGAAGAGAAAATAAAGGAGCTAACGAAAGCGACCATTCGATGTATTCCATTGAATAACAAGCAAGAAAAAGGCGTTTGTGTATACAGTGGAAACCCTTCGAAAGGCAGAGTACTATTCGCAAAAGCGTACTAGATTAATTTTTTTTGAAAAAAGATTAATCAGCTATTGCGACATTTAAAAATAGTTGTATTTTTGCATCCGCAATGGAAACGTTGTTCGTTTATTTAAAAGCTTGCAAGTTTAAATTTAATATTTATATTTGCGCTCTCAAAAAAACATGGCCCGTTCGTCTATCGGCTAGGACGCCAGGTTTTCATCCTGGTAAGAGGGGTTCGATTCCCCTACGGGCTACAATCTTAATAAAGAAAAAATAAAGCAAAAATGGCAAATCATAAGTCATCATTAAAGAGAATTAGAAGTAGTGAAGCAAAGCGTGTGGTAAATAGATACCAACACAAAACAACGCGTAATGCCATTAAAAAATTACGTGAGCTGACAGACAAAAAAGAAGCTGAAGCTTTATATCCATCTGTTGCTTCTATGATTGATAAATTGGCGAAGAAAAATGTTATTCATAGCAACAAAGCTGCTAATTTAAAGTCAGGATTGGCTAAACATGTAGCTGCTCTTTAATTAGAAAAAATAATATAGAGTTTAAATATTTAAGCCTCCCTTTTGGGAGGCTTTTTTTATTGCTTATATATTTAAGTAAGTAGAAATTTTATTTATTTTTTGTTAAAAGAAGAACTATAAAAAAGCCTTGACAAATTTGTCAAGGCTTTTCCAAATGTTTGATTAGTTGGTAAAAGTAATTTATCCGTTCATGGATATTAAAAACTCTTCATTATTTCTGGTTTGCTTAAAGCGTTCGTTTATAAATTCCATAGCTTCAACAGGGTTCATGTCGGCTAAATATTTACGCATTACCCACATACGTTGAATGGTGTTTTCATCCAATAGCAAGTCGTCGCGACGTGTACTTGAAGACGTAAGATCGATAGCAGGGAAGATTCTACGGTTAGAGATTTTTCTATCCAACTGTAATTCCATGTTACCTGTTCCTTTAAATTCTTCAAAAATAACCTCGTCCATTTTAGAGCCTGTTTCGGTTAAAGCTGTTGCTATAATCGTTAACGAACCTCCATTTTCAATTTTTCTAGCTGCACCGAAAAAACGTTTTGGTTTGTGCAATGCGTTGGCATCTACACCACCACTTAATATTTTGCCGGAAGCTGGTTGTACGGTATTGTAGGCTCTTGCCAATCGGGTAATGGAATCCAAAAGAATCACTACATCATGCCCACATTCAACCAAACGTTTGGCTTTCTCCAAAACTATATCGGCAATTTTAACGTGTTCATGTGCTTCTTTGTCAAACGTAGAAGCAATCACCTCACCACGTACATTACGTTGCATATCGGTAACCTCTTCAGGGCGTTCGTCAATCAATAATATCATTTGGTAAACCTCCGGATGGTTGGCTGCAATGGCATTGGCCACATCTTTAAGCAACATGGTTTTACCTGTTTTAGGTTGCGATACAATCATACCACGTTGCCCTTTTCCAATAGGAGAGAACAAATCCATAATTCGTGTTGAAATGGTACTTTGTTTCTCAGCTAGTTTGAATTTCTCTTTAGGGAACAATGGTGTTAAGTGCTCAAAAGACACGCGGTCTCTAACAACTTGTGGATCTAGCCCGTTTATTTTTATAACCTTAATAAGAGGGAAATATTTTTCGCCTTCTTTGGGAGGTCTTACATTACCCAAAACGGTATCTCCTTTTTTAAGTCCAAACAATCTAATTTGCGATTGCGACACATAAATGTCATCTGGTGAAGACAAATAGTTGTAATCTGATGATCTTAAAAATCCATAACCATCAGACATAATATCTAAAACGCCTTCACTTTCTATAATAGCATCAAATTCAAAATCAGGTTCGCGGTAGCGATTCCTGTTGTCTTTGTTGCCGTTGTCAGCATTATTATTTTTTTGATTTTTATTTTTTTGATGGTTGTTATTATTGTCCCTTTTTTGGTGCTGTTTATGTGTGTCCTTTTGCTTGCTGTTTTGCGGATTATTGTTGGTACTAGGTTTTTGATCCTCGGTTTGAGTTTCTTTTACCTGTTCATTTTTAACCTCTTTTTTTACTTCTTTGTTTTTGGACCCGGTGTCAGCTTTTTTGTCTTGTTGGGGTTGGTTGTTTTGAACGGTTTTTTTTATCCTCGTTCTTTGCCTTTTTTCTTTTGGGGCATTGTCTTTAGAATCAGGGGTGGCAGTTGCAACTACCTCATTCACAGACTTTGGGTTGGCTGCTTGCTTATCTAAAATTTGGTATACCAGATCTATTTTCTTTAATGAACGGTATTTTGGAATGCTTAATTGTTGTGCAATCTCTTGTAAGTCAGAGAGTTTTTTTTCCTTTAATTGTGAAATTTCAAACATTGATGTTTAATTGAATGTATTTTAAGTTGAATAAAATCTTGAATTATTCTGAAAAAAATGATTTTTAATCTGAAGAATTAACAACCTACAATAGTGGTTGTTGCGGATTGTTACTGCAATTATACAACTTTATTTTAATTTTTAGCATTAATTTTAAGAAGAACTTATTATTTTTGCCGTCAAGTTTTTAAAAATTCATGTTACAGCGTATTCAAACAATCTATCTTTTAATTGTTACGGGCATTTCGGCCGGGCTGGTTTTTTTATTCCCTTTATGGAAACTAGAAGACGGGAGTGGTTTTTTTGTAAAAGATAGTTTGCTGTATTTAGGGTTATTTTTAGGATCGGCTATTTTGGCTTTAGTATCTATAGTTATGTATAAAAACAGGCAGCTTCAATTTGTTTTGGGGCGGCTTAACATCATATCAAACTTTTTTTTACTAGGATTTTTCGTGTATCAATCTCTAAATTTATCTGGAGAAACTTCGGTTTCAGAGAAAGGTATTGGGATGTTTCTTCCTATTGTTTCTATCGTTTTTTTGGTTTTGGCCAATAAAGCCATCAAGAAGGATGAAGATCTTGTAAAATCTGTAGATAGATTGCGATAAACCTATCATCTTAGTAGTATTAGTGCGTTAGCCCAAAGTGAAGACTTTGGGCTTTTTTAATGGATTATTTTCAAAACTCAACTATTAAGTAATCAACATAAAAAAAGCCTGAGTATACTTCAGACTTTTAGTTCATATAAAACTAGCGAGGCTATTTTATTTCAATTAGTTCTATGTCGAATATTAAATCATGCCCAGCCAATGGATGGTTGGCATCAATAACAATATGATCTTCATTAACTTCGGCAACACGAAATCTAATCTCTCTTCCATCTGGATTTTTAGAAGCTAGTGCCATGCCAACTTCGGGCGTTATTTCTTGTGGTAATTGGTCTTTTTCTACTTTGTGGAATAATTCTTTTTGTACATCGCCATAGGCTTCAGAGACAGGAATGTTGAGTGTTTTTTTCTCATTTACTTTCATGTTCAACATGCCTTTTTCAAAACCAGAAATAAGCATGCCTTGGCCTAGGGTTACTTCTAATGGTTCTCTTTCTAAAGAACTGTCAAAAACTTGGCCGTTACTTAATTTTCCTGTGTAATGAACTTTTACCGTGTCATTTTCTTTTACTTGGCTCATAAATAATAATGTTTTTCTATTTTATATAGGGGCAAAACTATGGATTATGAAATGAAAGCCAATATATTAACTGATAAATCTTGGGTTTTGGAAAACATTAACATAAAATCCACGAAAATGGAAAGCTTTTTTACTTTACACACGCAAAAGTGAACTTAAAATAAAGTTATCTTTTAAATTCAATTACTTCTAAATTATCTATTTTTTGGCCATCAACGGTAAAGCGTAGCATGGTTCGTGCTTTATGGAAACCGTGTTTGCCAATGGCGCCTGGGTTCATGTGCAATAAGTTCAGTTTTTTATCAGGCATCACTTTTAAAATGTGGGAATGACCGCAAATAAATAGTTTTGGCGGATGTGCTTTAATGGCTTCGCGAACCCGCATATTGTAAGCCCCCGGATAACCGCCAATATGTGTTATCCACACATCAACATCTTCACACATAAAACGGTTGTTTTCTGGAAACTCCACGCGTATTTTGTGGTCGTCTATATTGCCATAAACGGCTTTTAAAGGCTTTATGGATTTAATAGCATCGGTTACTTTTAAATCGCCTATATCGCCGGCATGCCAAACTTCATCTACTTGTTTTACATACTTTAAAATGTTATTGTCTATGTATCCGTGGGTATCAGAGAGTAGTAGTATTTTCGTCATATATAAGGTAAACTTCGGTAGAAATCTTTTAATATTTAATTAAGAAAGCGTTCTTCACTTTAAAAACAAATCTGTCTATATTTGTTGTTTAAACAAAAGTATTAAAAATAGCTTGAGGTATTTTATAGAACTTTCGTATAACGGAAAAGCTTACCATGGTTGGCAAAATCAGCCAAATGCTATTTCTGTACAGGAAGTTTTGGAAGACAGTTTATCCAAACTTTTAAATGAAACCAAAGCTATTGTGGGGGCAGGCAGGACAGATGCCGGTGTACATGCCAAACAAATGTTTGCCCATTTTGATACTGAGGTAGATTTTGTTGAAGAGGATTTGGTTTATAAATTAAATTCGTTTTTACCAAACGATATTGCAATACATAAGGTTTTTAAGGTAATACCTGAAGCTCATGCCCGTTTTGATGCATTGAGCAGAACCTATTTGTATAGGGTGGATTTAAAAAAAAATGTGTTTACATTTGACCAAACATATTACTTTAAACAAGATTTGGATATTGATAAAATGAATGAAGCCACAAACGTGTTGTTTCAGTATAAGGATTTTCAGTGTTTTTCGAAAAGTAAGACAGATGTAAAAACATACGATTGTGATATTATGGAAGCCCAATGGTTCTTTAAGGAAGAAGAACTCCATTTTGTTATAAAGGCCGATAGGTTTTTGCGCAACATGGTGCGGGCCATTGTTGGAACCATGATTAATATAGGACTTGGTAAAATAAGTATTGATGAATTCCATGCCGTTATACAATCTAAAAGCAGAAGCAAAGCGGGATTTTCAGTCCCTGCCCATGCTTTGTATTTAATTGAAGTAGCCTATCCAAACACTATAAAACTATAAATGGACAGTAAAAAATCGAGTAAGTTCGACGTTAATTTATTCTCACGTCTCCTAAAACATATCATGCCCTATAAATGGGTGTTTGTTGTTGTTTTGGTATCGGTGTTAATCATTGCAGCATTGGCAGCGATAACACCACACCTGCTACAGAAAGCCGTAGATGAAAACCTAACCAATAAAGAATTGGATGGATTTTCATTCTACATCATTTTAATGATTGTGCTGTTAATATTCGATTTTGTGTTTCAGCTCATTTTTGCATATTACTCCAGTTGGTTGGGGCAAAATGTAGTGAAAGATATACGCATTAAATTGTTTAACCATTTGCTTCGTTTTAAAATGAAGTATTTCGATAATTCTTCGGTTGGTGTGCTTATTACGCGATCTGTAACCGATATGGAGCGTATTGCCGATATCTTTGGACAAGGGTTGTTCACTATTTTCAGGGAATTATTAACCATGTTGGTTATAACGGGAGCAATGTTTTACAAAAGTTGGGAATTAAGCTTGATTGTTTTTACAATCATGCCCTTGTTAATGTACGCTACCCGTTTATTTCAAAAATATATGAAAAAAGCTTTTGAGGATGTTCGTAACGAGGTTTCCAATCTAAATTCTTTTGTTCAGGAACGCTTAACAGGCATGAAAATCCTTCAGCTTTTTGTGAGGGAAGATATAGAAAGTAAAAAGTTCCGGGAGATAAACGAACGTCACAAAAAAGCATGGTTAAAAACCATTTGGTACAACTCTATATTTTTCCCTATAGCCGAGTTTTCATCATCAGTAGCCATAGGCTTGGTAGTGTGGTATGCAGCTTATGCTATGGTATTAAGCGATCAAGCTACCCAGGGGATTATATTTGCGTTTCTTATGTACATCCCCAAGCTTTTTAGACCATTAAACAGGGTGGCCGATAACTTTAATACATTGCAAATGGGTATGGTAGCGGCCAATAGGGTTTTTAAGGTACTCGATACGACCTCACAAATTGATGATAGGGGGACAAAAGTTATTTCAAATGTAAAAGGAGATATTGCTTTTGAAGATATTTATTTTAGTTATGTAGCAGGTGAAACAGTTTTGAAAGGCGTGTCGTTTGATGTAAAAGCGGGCCAAACAGTGGCTATTGTTGGAGCAACAGGTGCAGGTAAATCTACAATTATTAACCTGCTGAACCGTTTTTATGAAATTGACAAAGGCACTATTTATGTGGACGGCATAGATATAAAAGAAATGACTTTGGCATCGTTAAGAAAACAAATAGCTATTGTGTTACAAGACGTTTTTCTATTTGCCGATACCATTTTGAATAATATAACCCTTAACAATCCGGACATAACCGAAGCACAAGTGCACAAAGCCGCCAAAGATATTGGAATTCATGATTTTATTATGAGTTTACCCAATGGGTATCATTACAATGTAAAAGAACGTGGTGCTATGCTTTCTTCTGGACAAAGGCAATTAATTGCTTTTTTAAGAGCTTATGTAACAAATCCTAGTGTGTTGGTATTGGATGAAGCAACGTCTTCTGTAGATTCGCATTCTGAGCAATTGATGCAAAATGCAACCGACAAGGTTACTTCAGGAAGAACTTCCATAGTCATTGCCCATAGATTGGCAACCATTAAAAAAGCAGATAAGATTTTGGTTATGGATGCAGGTGTGGTTGTAGAGCAAGGGACACACGACGAATTGCTTCAAAAAGAAAATGGGTATTATAAAAACCTTTACGAAGTACAGTTTTTAAAGGAAGAAGTGGCTTAACTTAAATCTTCTTTAATAATATTAATTAATTCAGAATTATCCTTAAACAAAACAAACTCACCGTCTTTAAAATAAGAGATGTGTCCAGTTTCCTCGCTAACAGCCAGGGCTAAAGCATCTGTTTTTTCTGTAACACCAATGGCTGCTCGATGTCTTAAACCAAAACGTTGGGGAATAACTTTATCGTTGTTAACAGGAAGTATAACACGTGTTGCTTTTACAATGTTGTTGCTAATAATAATAGCACCATCGTGTAACGGACTGTTTTTGAAAAAAATGCTTTCTATAATAGGTTGGGTGACTTTAATGTTCATTTCGTCACCAGTTTGGGTTAAAAAATCCAAATTGTTATTACGCTCAAAAACAATTAAAGCCCCTGTTTTAGAAGTCCCCATTTTAGTACAGGCGGCAACAATAGCTTCGACATTGGTTGTATTGCTTGTTTCAGTTTTCAGGAATTTAAACTGCGATAAAAACTTTTTGCGTTTACTAAAATTGGTAGAACCAACCATGAGCAAAAACTTTCTTATTTCGGGTTGAAACACTACAATAAGTGCAATAATCCCTACTTTCATGAAACCGCCAAAAATACTACTAAGTAGTTCCATGTTAAGAAAATCGGTCAGTTTCCAAACCAAGTAAATAATTATAATACCAATAAAAATATTGATTGCTACAGTGCCTTTTATGAGCTTGTAGATGTAGTAGAGTAGAAGTGCTACTAAAACGACATCGATAATATCAACTACGGTAAATTTTAAAAGGTCCTTAAAAATATCCAAGCTATAGCGGGTTTTGGTAAAATTAGTAAAAAAGGCTTAATTATGAAGAAACTCTTGGTTTGATATATTTAGATGTTTAAAATTGACTGTTGAAAGCATTGATTTATATGAAATGTAATCTTGAAAGCTCAGGTTTTTATTGAAGTTTAAAAGAAAGGTACCTTTAATGGTGTCTCCTTTTTTTAAATCGTTGATCAATTTATTTTTAGAGCTCGTACTTATAAATGGTTCTGTATTAGTGTCGATAATAGAAATGGTGCCATCTAAATTAAAACTCATAGACTTTATATTGGCGGCATTTTTTATTTCTGGAATGTTGGATATGTAGCTTTCCGAAGAATCTTCATGGTAAACCACCTCCGTAAAGTCAATAAACCCCAATGTTTTTTTACTGGTATTGTTGCAAGTATAATAATTCTTGGCGTTTTCATTTTTATGCATTTGGGCATTACGCCTTTTGTCCTGAAGCAAAATAATTTGCGGGATAGCTTGTTTTAAAGTGAGGCGTTTGTCTACATTCACTAGCCAATTGGTGGTGCTAATTAAATTTTTCCGGTTCAGCTCAACGCTATCGGTTTGGGTTTCATCATAAAAAATATAAGCAGCCGATATATCGTTGACTTCAGAAATGTCAGAATGTTCTATTTCTGGTAATTGAACGATTTTTTCGTTTCCACAGGAAATAAAAAATAGTAAAATGATGATTATTGATTTATTTTTCATTTGAACAAGTTAGATTGTTAGATGTGTTAGATCATTAGATAGTTGGAAATTTAGACAGTTATACGATTTAAACAACTAAACACCTAAGAACTTAATGACTCAACTAATTTAATGCACTGCATCGCTTCTTTTACATCGTGTACCCTTAGTATGTTGGCGCCTTTTTGCAAAGCAACGGTATTGAGTACGCTGGTGCCGTTTAAAGCATTGTCGGGTGTGGTTTTTAAGGTTTTGTAAATCATGGATTTTCTGGAAACGCCAACTAACAATGGTTTGTCAAGCATTTTTAACAGTTCCAAATGATTCAATAATTCAAAATTCTGTTCAATGGTTTTAGCAAAGCCAAATCCGGGGTCTATAATAACATCTATAATGCCCAAGGCTTTGGCGGCCTGAAACCTTTCAGAAAAATAAAAAATGACTTCTTTGACAAGATTTGTGTAATTTGTGTGTTGCTGCATGGTTTGCGGTGTGCCTTTCATGTGCATCATAATGTAAGGCACTTGCAAATCGGCCACAGTGGGCAGCATCGTGTCATCCAGTTTACCGGCAGAAATATCATTAATCAATGCAGCGCCTGCTTCAATACACTGTTTGGCAACCTTGGCTCTAAAAGTATCGATAGAAACTAAAGCCTCTGGGAAATTTTTCAGAACACTATTCACAACAGGCAAAATACGCTTTAGCTCTTCATCTGTACCAATATTTTCAGCATTTGGTCTGGAACTGTAAGCACCAATATCAATAAAAGAGGCACCTTCATTCAGCATTTTTTCAACCTGCAAAAGCATGCTTTTGTCATTGGTATATTTACCACCATCAAAAAAGGAATCGGGTGTAATATTTAAAATGCCCATCACTTTTGGTAATGTTAAATCGATAAGTTGGCCTTTGCAGTTAATAGTCATTTCTTATTCTGCCACTAATGCACGAATGCTTTTGGGTTGTTATTGTTAATAATAAAAATACATTTCAAAATTAAGTATTCGGTATTAGTTTTCTATTAAAAAAACAATTATTTGTGTATTCGTGGCTAGTTTGAAAAACATTTAAGTATTCAACTTTGAACTTTAAACTATTTAAGCGAAATTTACACAAATTTCAAATGTTATAAATGCAAAATACTTCAAAACAATACGATGCCGTAATAGAAACGTGTAAAAGTTTATTTATTAAAAAGATGAGTGATTATGGTAGTGCTTGGAGAATTTTGCGATTGCCATCTTTAACCGACCAGATTTTCATAAAAGCCCAACGCATACGCAGTTTGCAGCAAAATGATGTTAGAAAAGTAGATGAAGGTGAGGCCAGTGAATTTATTGGCATCATTAATTACTGTATTATGGCGTTAATTCAGTTGGAAAAAGGAGTGGTAGAACAACCGGATTTGTCTACTGAAGAAGCAACCAAATTGTATTCTGAAAAAGTAGCCATTACCAAACAATTAATGGAAGCCAAAAACCACGATTATGGCGAAGCTTGGCGCGATATGCGCGTAAGCAGTTTAACCGATTTAATTTTACAAAAGCTATTGCGCGTAAAGCAAATTGAAAACAATGCAGGTAAAACCTTAGTTAGTGAAGGTATTGACGCCAATTATCAGGATATGATAAACTATGCAGTTTTCGCACTCATCCACCTAAACCAAAAATAAAATAATGAAACTAATTGTACACATCTCCAGAATTTTAGTAGGAGCCTTATTTATTTTTTCAGGATTTATTAAGCTTAACGACCCATTGGGGTTTTCGTATAAATTACAGGAATATTTTACGCCCGATGTTTTAAACTTGCCATTTCTTGAGCCTTATGCGCTAATAATAGCAGTGTTTGTGGTGGTTTATGAAGTCGTTTTAGGCGTGTTTTTATTGATAGGTTACAAACCAAAATTCACGGTTTGGAGCTTGTTGCTTATGATTGTGTTCTTCACATTCTTAACCTTTTATGCATGGTATTTTGATAAAGTAAAGGACTGTGGTTGCTTTGGGGATTTTATGAAAATGAAACCCATAGAGAGTTTTATAAAGGATGTTATACTGCTTGTATTGATACTCTTTTTGTTCTTTGGGGTAAAGTATGTAAAACCGTTATTTAGTCCTTTGCCAAACACCATATTGGCGCTTTTAAGTTTTATTTTAAGTTTATGGTTTGGGTACCATGTGTTAATGCATTTACCATTAATAGATTTTAGGGCTTATAAAGTCGGCAATAATTTATCGGAACAAATGGGGACGCCTGAAGATGCGCCTAAATCAATAGTTGAACATTATTGGAAATTCAATATTAATGGCAAAGAAGAAATAATTACTAATTATGGAGCTTACCCAAATGTGGAAGGAGAATTTGTAGGAGTTGATACTAAAATTATAGACGAAGGCTACATACCGCCCATTCAGGATTTCTCGATTGAAAGTGAAGATGAAGATTTAACCGATCATTTTTTAAGTGAGGAAAAGCTTATTATGGTGGTTTCCTATAGTTTGGAGCATGTGAACAGAGATTGTATGGATGCATTGAAAAAAATGACAGATGAGGCCATTAAAAAAGGCTATACGGTTATCGGGCTGTCGGCTTCTGGCTACGAAACTAAAAAAGTCATAAAGGATACATACAAACTTGACTTTGATTTTTATTTGTGCGATGAAAAAGCACTTAAAACCATAGTACGTTCCAATCCTGGAATTTTGAAATTAAATAAAGGGACTGTTATTCAAAAAGTGCACTACAATGATGTTGATGATATAAAACTTTAATATTTAAAACTTCTGTTTAGATATTTTTTAAATAAAATCTTTTATGCCGTGCTCACTTTAATGGGCGTGGTAACAGTTATCTTTTTTCTGTTTAATGTATTGCCCGGCGACCCAGCACAAATGATGTTGGGACAAAATGAAGACAGCGAGCAATTAGCCATTATAAAGAAAAAGTATGGTTTTGATAAGCCAATAAGTACCCAGTATTTTTACTATATCAACGATTTATCACCAGTTTCTTTCCATTCTAAAAATATAGAGGATTATACATGTTTAAACCCTGATAAATATAAGACTGTCAAACTGTTTAGTGTTGGCAATACGATTACCGTTTTAAAGCGCCCTTATTTACGGGAATCTTTTACCAAACAAGGAAAACGGGTTAGTGAAGTATTGGCAGAAACCTTACCAAACACCTTTGTGTTGGCAGTAACGGCCATTGTAATAGCGATGCTTTTGGGAGTTATTTTAGGCATCGTATCGGCACTTTTTAAAGATACTTGGCTCGATAAAACCATACAGATAGTAAGTACTTTGGGTATGAGTGTGCCTTCATTTTTTAGCGCTATTTTATTCGCTTGGCTTTTTGGTTATGTACTACATAGGTTCACCAATTTAGAAATGACAGGAAGCCTATATGAACTCGACGATTTTGGTGAGGCCATGCATATAAAATGGAAAAATTTAATATTGCCGGCCATCGTATTGGGAATTAGGCCTTTGGCGGTTGTTATTCAATTAATGAGAAATTCCCTGCTGGAGGTTTTTAACCAAGATTACATTCGTACGGCACGGGCCAAGGGATTGAGCGAATATCAAATCATTTGGAAACATGCGGTTAAAAATGCTTTAAATCCAGTAGTTACGGCAATATCAGGATGGTTTGCTTCCATGTTGGCTGGAGCTGTTTTTGTGGAGTATATTTTTGGATGGAATGGTCTGGGTAAAGAGATTGTAAATGCGTTGAACACTTTAGATTTACCCGTTATTATGGGAGCTGTATTGGTTATTGCCATTTTATTTGTTGTTATAAATATTTTTGTAGATATTATATATGTTTGGTTAGATCCGAAGGTAAAACTCGACTAATCCAATTAATAAATAAAAATGAATTTTGAATTAAATGAAAAAGATTAACTATTTGTTTGTTTTGTTATTAGCAGTACTAAGCTGTGAAACTAAAGAAGCTACCCAATTTTCTACTGAAGCTTTGAATGATACTTTTACGGATTTAAAAGGTAATGAAATAGCTTTAAGTGATATATTGGAAGCCAATAAAGGTAAAACCATTGTTTTAGAGGTTTGGGCGTCTTGGTGTAGCGATTGTATTAAAGGTATGCCAAAGCTAAAAGCACTTCAAAATGAATATAAAGATGCCGCCTATGTGTTTTTGTCTTTAGATAGAAACCACGGCGCTTGGAAACGAGGTATTGAAAAATATAATGTTATTGGACAGCATTATTTTATGGAATCGGGCAGGGAAGGGGCATTTGGGGCTTTTGCAGATTTAAACTGGATACCTCGATACATGGTTATAGGCGAAAATGGTGAAATAAAACTTTTTGAAGCTATAGAAGCCGATGATAATAATATTGCAAAAGCATTAAAATAACTACCTTTGCACTTTAACTAACTATTAATATAAATCCAAACTATTTCTTTTCCTTTATTTAATAGGAAATAGAATATTTACATCACCACTATGAGAAAACAAATTGTAGCCGGAAACTGGAAAATGAATAACGATTTAGCGCAAACAGAAGCGTTAATAACAGAATTAAAGAAACAAACCAAAACTTCTAATGCAGCTGTTATGGTTGCGCCTACTTTTACTAACCTATGGCAGGCCTATCAATCTTTAAAAGGCAGTAATATAGAGGTCATTGCCCAAAACATGCATTTTGCAAAAAATGGTGCTTATACAGGCGAGGTAAGTGCTAGCATGCTTAAAAGTGTAGGTGTTAACACGGTTATTTTAGGCCATAGTGAACGTCGGGAGTATTTCAATGAAACAGACGATATGTTAGCCAAAAAAGTGGATGCAGCTTTAGAAAGTGGCATGAACATTATTTTCTGTTTTGGTGAAGTATTGGAAGATAGAAAATCAGGAAACCATGAAAAAGTAGTTGAAGAACAAATAAAAAATGCTTTGTTCCATTTAGATTCTTCATCATTTTTTAACATTGTTTTGGCATACGAACCTGTTTGGGCCATCGGAACCGGCGAAACAGCTACACCAGAACAAGCTCAAGATATGCACGCGTTTATTAGAAAAACACTGGCCAATAAATATGGAGCTAATGTTGCCGAAACTGTTTCCATACTTTATGGCGGTAGTGTAAAACCAAACAATGCCCAAGAAATCTTTTCAAAACCAGATGTAGACGGCGGGTTAATTGGTGGTGCTTCCTTAAATGCAGAAGACTTTTTTGCTATTGCAAATGCGTTTTAATAAGGTTCATTCTTAAAATAAATACTAAATGTCAAACCCTATTTATATAGGTTACGAATTTAAAGTAGCCCCTATAGACCCTGGTGTAGAGATTTTAATAGCCGAATTGGGATATGCAGGTTTTGAAAGTTTTGTAGAAACCGACAATGGGGTTATGGCATATATTCAAAAGGATGAATGGCATGACGGCATTTTAGACGATATTCAGATTTTGGATTCTGATGAGTTTGAAATTGAGTTTACCTTTGAAGAAATAGAGCAAACCAATTGGAATGCTGAATGGGAAAAGAATTTTAACCCCATAATTGTAGATAATATATGTTCTGTTCGGGCCCCTTTTCATCAAAATCCAAATACCGAGTTTGATATTATAATCGAGCCTAAAATGAGTTTTGGTACGGGGCACCATGAAACTACCCATATGATGATTCAGCATATTTTAAAGACCGATTTAACGAACAAATCGGTTTTAGATATGGGGTGTGGTACGGGAGTTTTGGCCATTTTAGCAGAAAAAAAAGGTGCACATCCTATAGAGGCCATAGATTATGACAATTGGTGTTATTTGAATAGTTTGGAAAATGTAGAGCGCAATAGCTGTAAGCACATAACTGTTATTGAAGGTGATGCGAATGCTTTAAAGGGAAAAAGTTACGATGTGATTATAGCTAATATTAACCGTAACATTTTGCTTCAAGACATGCATACTTATGTGTCTAGCTTAAATGAAAAAGGTATACTATTTTTAAGTGGATTTTACGATAACGATATTCCGGTAATTCAGGAAGAATGCGAAAAGCATAAGTTAAAATTTGAAGAAAAGCTGGAAAGAAACAATTGGGTTTCCTTAAAATTTATAAATTAGTATTAAAATCATTTTTTCACTTAGGAAAATTCTTAAAAAAGAAATTATGAGTACAAAAGAAAAAATTTCAGAAGAATTACTTTTAGAAGAAGAAGTACGAACCCAAAACGAAATAGTGCTTTATAATGATGATGTAAATACATTCGATCACGTTATAGAAACACTTATTCATGCTTGCGACCACTCTTTGGAACAAGCAGAACAATGTTCCATTATTGTGCACTATAATGGTAAATGCACAGTTAAAACAGGTAGTTTTGATGATTTAAAACCACGCTGTTCCATGTTATTGGAGGCTGGGTTAAGTGCTGAAATTATTTAATTCAAACTCAGTCCCGTTTACTTTCGCTTGGCTAATGTTCTTTTGTCTTACAGGTTTTCATACCAAAAAGGGAATAAAGAGGACAAAACCCAATAAAGCTGGTCAACAAGAAAATGGTAGCAAGTACCATTAGGATGTAAGCCAATGTCCCTTCAATTATATTTGAAAAATATAAAGCTGCGACTGCTATGGCAAAGACAATTCGTAAACCTCTGTCTAAATCACCTATGTTTTTTTTCATTTCGTTGTTACTTTTAAGTTAGTATTTAAAGCGTTGTAGGGCATACATATTCTGTTAGTGGTACA
Source organism: Marixanthotalea marina (assembly GCA_018883545.1). Taxonomy (GTDB): domain Bacteria; phylum Bacteroidota; class Bacteroidia; order Flavobacteriales; family Flavobacteriaceae; genus Marixanthotalea; species Marixanthotalea marina. The sequence continues at coordinate 86,076 of JAHLEH010000010.1, forward strand.
TTGGTGTTTTGAAGTGCCGTTATACCACCGGTAATATCAACCAGGTTGTTAAAGCCTCTAGCCTTTAAAATGGAAGCGGCAATAGCAGAACGATACCCGCCAGCACAATGTACATAATACGTTTTGTCCCTATCTATTTTGTTCATATTGTCATTTATATAATCCAGGGCAAAATGCTGCACATAGTCACCTTTTAAATGGGTTGATTTATATTCACCATCTTTTCTAACATCAAGAACATTTAATTTTTTGTCTTTAAATGCTTCTGCAAAAGCTTCTGCTGATATAGAATCCAAGGTTTCAATATCCTTTCCAGAGGCTTCCCAAGTCTTAAAACCGCCTTCTAAATATCCTAAAGTGTTATCGTAACCAACACGTGAAAGTCTCGTTACAGCTTCTTTTTCCTTGCCAATAGGGGTTACCAATACTATAGGTTGATTTATATCGGGTATTAAGGCTCCTACCCAAGGCGCAAAGCTCCCATTTAAGCCTATAAATATTGAATTAGGTATGTGACCATCTGTAAATTCTTTTTCAGTTCTAACATCCAAGACCAATGCGCCTTCATGGTTAACAACCGCTTCAAAGTCTTCAGCATTTAAAGGCGTATTTCCTTTCTTTAAAATGGTTTCAAAAGTATCATACCCCTTCTTATTCATTAATGCATTTTTGGCAAAATATTGGGGTGGTGGTGGGATGCCATCCAAAACCTCCTTTACAAATGCTTCTTTGGTCATGTCTTCTCTTAAGGCATAATTGGTTTTCTTTTGCTCGCCAAGAAGTCCCATAGTGTCTTTGCTTAAGTTTTTTCCACAAGCAGAACCAGCGCCGTGGGCAGGATACACAATAACATCATCTGCCAATGGCATTATTTTGTTTCTTAAGGAATCGAATAGCATACTGGCTAAATCTTCTTTTGTTAAGTCTGATTTTATAGCCAAATCCGGACGGCCCACATCGCCTAAAAACAACGTATCTCCTGAAAAAATAGCATGGTTTTTTCCATTTTCATCTATTAAAAGATAGGTGGCCGATTCGAGTGTGTGCCCTGGTGTATGAAGTACTTTTATGGTAACATTACCTAATTTGAATTCTTCATCATCTTTCGCTATATAGGCTTCGTAATCAGTTGTGGCCGTTGGACCAAAAATAATTTTTGCGCCTGTTTTTTTTGCTAAATCTATATGTCCAGAAACAAAATCGGCATGGAAATGTGTTTCAAAAATGTATTTAATTTTTGCATTTTCACTATTGGCTTTATCAACATATTGTTGGGTTTCCCTTAAGGGGTCTATAATGGCAACTTCGCCATTGGATTCTATATAATAAGCGCCTTGGGCCAAACAGCCTGTATAAATTTGTTCAATCTTCATGTTTTATCGGTAAAATTTTATTAAAAGTACAAAAGCTTGATGAGGTACTTTGTAACTTAAGTCACATTATAAACTTAAGTTCTTCATAAATAATGAATAGCGCTATGAGTAGCGTAAAATAACCAAACCCTTTTTTTAAACTTTGGTTGGAAATGAATTTTGATAAGCTACCCCCTATGATGATTCCAAAAATGGTAAATAAAGAAAAAGTTAATAAAAAACGCCAATCTATGTCAAGTGTTTGCATATCGCCTGTAAAACCAATCAATGAATTAATTGTAATGATGACCAGAGAGGTGCCAACTGCTTTTTTCATGGGGAGGTTAGTCCAAATTACCAATGCCGGCACATAAAGAAAACCGCCACCTGCACCAATAACACCTGTAATGGTGCCAATTACTAACCCTTGAATAAATGTTTTGTAATAAGAACTTTTAGAATTTGTTTTCTTGCTTTTAGAGTTTTTAATCATGGATAGGGAAGCTATTAGCATTATAACAGAGAAAAAAACCATAATCAGCATGTCTTTGGTTAGTGTATGCCCTTCGATAGTAAGTATATTTTGGGGCAGTGAAGGTACTAAATACCGTCTAGATAGATATACCGCTAAAAAGGAAGGAAACGAAAAAGCAAGACCTGTTTTAAAATCCACTAATTTTTTTAAGTGTTTTTGAATGACACCAACCAATGATGAAGCGCCTACCACAAAAAGTGAATACGCTGTGGCAACAACGGGATTGAATCCCAATAAATAAACAAGCAGGGGAACCGTTAAAATAGAACCGCCACCGCCAACCAAGCCAAGAACCAATCCAACAACTAAAGCGCCAATATATCCTAAAAGCTCGGTTGAATCCATTTTAATGAGGAAGTTTATTCTTTATAAGGCCATAAATAAAGGTACCTATAATGGCAAAGACGATTACAATAAACATAGAATAAACGCCAGCGCCCAACAATATATACATAGGGCCAGGACAAGCACCCATAAGCGCCCAGCCCAAACCGAAGATAGAGCCCCCAATAATGTATCTAATAAAGCCATTTTCCTTTTTAGGAAAAAAGATGTTTAAGCCTTCATTATTTTTAACAGCCCTTTTTTTAGAAATAAGATAAAACAACAAACCACATGTTACGGCTGTTCCTATGATGCCATACATATGAAAGGATTGAAATCTGAACATCTCATAAATACGATACCAAGATACTGCTTCTGATTTCACCAAAACGATTCCAAAGAAAATCCCAACCAATAAAAATTTTAAGTGTTTCATAATTTAGAATATTAATGGTAAAATAAAATTGGTCATAAGCAGCCCACCGATAAAAAACCCGATAACAGCAATTAGTGATGGTTTCTGTAAACTGCTCAGTCCAGTAATGGCATGGCCAGAGGTACATCCATCTGCATAGCGTGTTCCGAATCCCACCAAAAGCCCACCAACAATTAAAATTAAAAGTCCTTTGCCAGAGGTAATGGCTTCAAAATCATATATTTCATTGGGGACTAAAGTAGCTCCAATATTTTTAAACCCGAGGTCGCTGAGTTCGGCAACGGTTTTCGGGTTGAGGTCAGTAGGAACACCATTTGAAAGAAAATTAACGGCTATAAAGCCACCAATAATGGCCCCCAAAACCACCATAAGGTTCCAGGATTGTTCTTTCCAATTAAACTTAAAGAAATCGGAAAACTTGTCGGCACCTAGCGCGGTACACATTGTTTTAAGGTTGGACGACATACCAAAGGTTTTGCCAAAATAGATGAGCATGGCCATAACCAATGCAATAAGAGGGCCAGAGACATACCATGGCCACGGATTCAAAATAAAACTCATACCAATTAGTTTAGTGTAAATGTATATTGAAGCAGGTAATAGTTATGTAATAAATGTTACTTACTAAACCAGTACCTCTATTTTATTACGGCTTATTTTAATTTTATTTTCGTTTTCCAGCTGTTTTAAAAGTCTGGAAACAACCACTCTAGATGTATGTAGGTCTTCTGCTATATCTTGGTGTTTTGTGTCTAAGGTATGGTTGTCGTGAAGTATCACTTTATTTTTAAGATACTTTAAAAGGCGTTCGTCCATTTTCATAAATGCTAAAGTGTCTATGGTTTCCAGCATTTCGGTAAAACGGGTTTGGTAGCTTTCCAAAATAAAATTGCGCCAGCTTTCGTTGGTGTGAAACCATTTTTGCATGTATTCCACAGGAATCATAACCAAATCGGAATTCTTTTCTGCTACGGCCCTAATTTTACTTTTTGTGGTACCCATACAACAAGCCAGGGTCATTGTGCAAGTTTCGCCAGCCTCCAAAAAATAAATAAGTAAATCGTCACCTTCATCATCCCCCCGGAGTATTTTAATGCTTCCACTTAGAAGTAATGGGATATATTTTAAAGGCTGCCCCACATCAATAATAATATCATCTTTTTCAAAATGTTTAAAAAGGCCTATTTCTGAAATTTCTTTAAGAATACCATCATCTAGCACATGATGGAATTTTTGATGAACTAATTCAGTTTCCATGGTTAAATTTATTGAATTATAAAATTAAAGAAATTGTTTGGTTTGTTTGGTAGAGAATTAATAAAAATCCTATATTTGCACCCACAAAAACGGCCTCGTGGCGCAACTGAATAGCGCATCTGATTACGGCTCAGAAGGTTACAGGTTTGAATCCTGTCGAGGTCACTCGAGCGGAGAATTGATTTAAATTAATCGATTCTCCGTTTTTTATTTTATGTGCATCCTTTGTAATTAAAGGGATTGAAGAGAATATTGAATTTACTCTCTTGGTTTGAACTTTTCCATTTGACTTGTCATAACCTATACCGGAGGGAAATACTAAAAACTGAAGTTTTTTCTTTTGTGACAAATCGCCCGAAGCCCATAAACCACTGAGATTAGAAGATATTTTCAATGCTTTATTTATTGCAATTTTCAGGTTTGAACTCGAAATTGTTGAATTTGATAAGTTAAGCTCTAATTCTTTCTGCTCTTGGCTATATTTTGCCTTAAACTTTTTATAAATATCAATATCTATTTCACCAATTGCATGTCGCTCTTCTATCGTTTCTATTTTTCGATTAAGCAAGCTTAATTGCTTTTTAACTTGAATTTCATTATCTCTTATTTCTTTCGTAACTGAATCATAAGTGTAAGTCATAACCTCAATTATGATATCAAAGTATTTTGGGTCTACCTGATAACTTGAAAGTATTTCTATGAAGTTTTCATGTAATTGTTTTGCAGATTTTGAACAGCTACATCCTTTAGTTCTACATTTATAGTAATACAAGCCTTTTTGTTTAACTAAGAAGCCTGTGAGAGGCGTTTTGCAAGAATCGCAATAAGCGAATCTTTTAAGGGGCAGATGGTCATTGTCAGTTTTACGCATTACTGCTCCTTTAGACTCTATGGTATTGATTTTTAGAAAATCTGATTTGGACACAATAGCTTCGTGTTTTCCCTCCACAGCCTCTCCAGGAAGCATGTTACATACAAGAACTCCACAATAGAAAGGGTTTTTAAAAATCTCACCTAAGCGTTTTTCATTGATATCCATTCCCTTAATTCTCAATCTTCTGACAATTTCAGCATTAGAATATACATTATCAGCCTTCCATTTAAAAGCCTTTTTTAAGAGTAAACCATCTTTATTGACTACAATGTCCCAATCAACTGCTTTATGGTATTTGTTTTTGTTGCAATATCCCTTTGGAGGCGTCCATAACCAATGGCCTTTTTTGACCAAATCTTTCATTGCGGTAATAGTTTTGTCCCTTCTAAGTTCATTGTCAAATTGACTGAACATATAAAAAAGGTTTTGTTGAAACTTTCCGGACGGAGATGTGGCATCTACTTCTTGTGTAACTGCTTTAACTTGAATTCCATTTTCAAGTAGTTCATGTGAAATTTGTGCTGCACTGGAACCAGTTCTGGAAAACCTATCGTAAGAATAGACTATAATATACCCTATCGATTTGCTTTGTTTTGCAAATTTTAACATGCGTTTGAATTCCTTCCGGTCATCACTTTTGGCGGACTCATGTGTTCCTCCAAAGTAAGCTACAACCCTAAGCCCATTTGTTTTAGCATAGTTTTCACAATATTTTTTTTGAGTTTCTAAACTAGTATTGTCCGCTTGATCTTTAGTTGAAACTCTTGTATAAATAAGGGCATCTTTGTTTAGACCCATTGGTTTAATTGCAGGGCTAAATTTTTTAAAAGCTTCTAAATCATTCATTTTTATTTAATTTCTAATGATTCAAGTATTATTGAGCAATAGAGTTCCAGTGCATTCAATATTTCATTGATATTGTCATTTGGCCCACAAATAGCTTCCAGTTTTCTTTTGAGGGCCTCTCTTTTTTCAAGTGTCCTTTGATCATTGGTGTCCAATGGACGAGAATGCTCAGGGAACCTGTCAGAACCATGGGATTTGTTTAGGTTCCGTTTTTCTTTTTGGCCCATTCCTTATAGTGATCAAAACGGGCTGTTTCACCAGGGGCCGAATGTATTCTACATTTGTCATGGTCATTTTTTAATTAATGTTATCTTATAGTTATCCTGGTTCCGGATATCGATCAACAGTTTCGAGCCCTTGGCGATTTTATTTTCCAGAATGTACCTGGAAAGGGCTTCTCGGGATTTGTGCTGCTCGTTAACTGTTATTGGTTTGATGTGTCCTTCCTCAAAGGCAATGTGGACAGCCTTTGGCTTTTTAAAGACAACAATGTCCCTGATCTGATTTTCAATGTCGTTAAGGTAGCCCAGGTCCTTTTTTTTGTTGCCAAAGTCAACGGCCAGCACTTTTGAAAGTATTGGCATAAGGGGGATGCAGACCATAGGATGCTCCAAAAATGCACTTCCCAGCTCTAGGAAAAGGCCATTGTCACCGGAATGGAACACATAATCGTTTGTTTTTGGGACGTATAGCATGGCGTGGGGTATTGCTTCTCTAAGGATGGCCGACTTGACCAAATCCGTAAAAGGGTTGATTATTGTCCTGAAATGGTGTTTCATGGCCATTTCGTCTTCTAGAAAACTTTTGAGCATGGCATTATTGTGCTCATCTAAAAGGTTCTTTGCAATATGGTCCCTAAATACCTTGTCGGCATATTTTTCCTTTCTGGGCTTTTGCCATACCGAATGTGCCAATTCCTTTAGCTGTTCCATGGATACGCCAAAGGACAGCAGTTCCTTGACGATACATGCCCAAACAGCTTGCGCAAGGTTTAGGCGAACCCATTTGGTCTTGGTCGCGCTCTTAGCCCCACCCGGTTCGTTTGCCTTAATTGATGAATTTTCCACCACCTGCTGCCTTTCCACGAACGGGAGCACCTTGTTGTCCAACCAATAGTTGATCTGTCTTGAGGTCACCTTTAATTGGGCGGGGCTAATATCACGGTCGTTATAGACAAGATCCCCTAGAGCATTTATCTGTGATGTATCCATTGTTGGGTATGCTTAATTAGGAGACTAAGATAGTTAAAATTTTATAAATATGAAATAAAGTAATATATTTACATTTAAAATAATACATAAATGTATTATAATAAGTAAAAATATTTAACCTTATGAAGAACATAAACAATGACCAGAATACTGGAGCGATTGAAAGGGTAGATGGGCATATACAGCAAGACCCAACTCTAAGACCTATACCCATTCGGGAATGCGCATGTGGTTGTGGCCATGAATTTTATCCGAGAAGGAAAGACCATATATACCTGAACAGGCAACATGCCAATTATGGGTACAATCACAATAAGCGTAAGCTCGAGGCTCAGAACCAAGTAGAGACTGAAAGGGTATTAAGGAAAAACGACCGTATTTTAAAAAAGTATTTTAAAGCCTTTAGAAAAGGTGAGTATGCGTTCGTTTATTTGGATATCTTAAAAGCGGATGGTTTTAAATCGGGATATATAGTGGGTTTGGAACCAAGGGATAAAGTGACTTTTTACTATTCGTATAATTACTATTATGAACGGACGTTCCAAAGTGGAAAATATATTCTAAAAATTTACAAAAGATGAGATCGCCAACGCCTATTGAAGATTTGCCAAGTGTTTGGGGACAATATGAAAACAACCAACAATCGGTTAGGACGCCTGACATTAAATACATAATTATCGGAGGGGCAATTGTATTGGCTTGCATAATTTTTGCAGCAGTAATCGCAGACAAAAGTAAAACTGGAAATACTGTTCGAAATAAAGAAGAGGATTAATAAATGAGATTGATTGCCAATAGGGCATGCCCAATGGGTTTTAAAAAATGATTGCCCGTAAGAATAGAAGCTTTGGAAGCTTCTTTTTTTTGTTCCCATTTCAAAAATTATTAAAAAAAACAATCAACAATTTTTTTTGACAAGGTTTTGGGGTATAGCCGTCAAAGTACGTTTATTGGCGCAGAAGGCAGTGAAACGCCGTAGAACGGCGTTCTATGTTGTGTAGCTTCGCTTTACGGGGCTCTGTCCAATGGAAATGGATATGGCAAAAACCAAAAAAACCAACAGTCATTGCAACGGATAATCCACTAATTAAAACTGGTTTTTGGAAAGTTATTTTTAAAAATAATTTTGTTTCATTTAAGGGTATCTGTTCCGACGATTTGTTCGATTCGTTTTTCGGCTTTACCTCCAGATCGATTCATTGGTGGTCGTGGTAGGGTCTGCCAATTGTCCTTGTTCTGTTTAAAGAGTTTTGCATTCCGAACGGATCCAAAGCGCCTAACTATTTGGTTGTATTTTCATTGCGCTAAGATCGTTTGGATTTTCCGAGTAGGCTAGAACCAAGCAATTATTTTTACTCGGTGTTGTGCAACGTATTTTTATTGATAATATTCTATTTTTCTTTCCCAAACCATTCCCAATTCTCCATTTGAACTTCTTCTTTTTGAAATCCAATTTTCATTTTCATCGTAAACATATTCGAAAGACGTTTGGTGAGTTTGTTCGTCTTGTTCATTAAACCAATTTTGTACTGTTAGATTACCCTTTTTATCATATTCGGATACGAATTTTGTGTGACTTCCATCAGGTTTGAACATAATTTCGATATTCTCATTTCCGTCTTCATCGTAAGAGTATGTTCGTCTGTCTTTTAAACTGCTATCAGGATTATACCTGAATTGTTCAATTTTTTTGTTGTCAAAATTGTATTTGTAAACATATTTCCAACCATTTTCACTTTCAGGACTTTTGAGCAACATCTCAATATTATTGCCGTTTTCGTCATACTTATTCGATTGAATATTTGTCAGATTGTTATCCGAATCATAAGTTTTAACAGCAATCATATTGTCGTTTGAATCGTACTCATACGTCCAATAGCTTTTTAATTCATCCGATGAGTTTTTCTTCATAGCTTTTTGTGCAACTCCATCTTCATTTCTTTCATAAATAGTTTTCTCATAAAGTGAACCATCTCTTTCATATTGTCCGTTTTCTATCACTTTCTCATTTTTATCAAAAATCATATATGAACTTATGTTTGAGTCAAAAAGATTTTCTCGACTTTTTAATTCGCCATTTTCTGGTTTATAAATAACTTCTTTAACCATTTTTATTTTTGGCTTAAGACTATCAGAGGTTGATTGTGCTATAAGATTTGTTCCGGAAAATGAAATCAGAATTCCGAGTAATAATATATATTTCATAGGTTTGTTCAAATGTCTTGTCCTGAAATATGGCTACAGGTTAAACTTGATTTTAAGCGGTTAATTTGTATACCATATTTGGTGTTTTAAAATCTAAAGATAAGTGTAATCTTACTTCGTTATATAATTTAATTGCA
>JAHLEH010000011.1 GCA_018883545.1 Marixanthotalea marina
TCTACTTGAGAGACTACCGATAGTTTAAAGCCTAAATTGTAATCTCGTTGTGTGCGCTTCTTTCGCGGTTGCTCTGAATGTTTCATAAATAAGTCGGTTTTATGTCAACTTATTTCAGGACGGGACACTTTAATTAAATAAAAAAGCCACAATAATGTGGCTTTTTTTATGGACTATATTCTGATGTTTATTCAGGTATTTCCCAGACATCAGTTCTAAAAGGAACAATAGGGAAACCTTCCTTACTTAGCACATTAGATATAGCATCATTTCTAAAAGAAAACCTTACAGCCACAGGCTCTTTAACGTCTTTGCTTGAAACGACTATTTTATCTTTTTCCAACTTCACATCGGCCGGTACAAAATTTTGGTCACTGCCAGCAATCATAAATTCAGTAGGTTTACCGCCATCTTTAGTCATAAACCCATTAGGGGCATCACTAAAATACAAGTTAGCTTTTCCTTTTACTATTTCCATGGTCTTTAAAACAGGACTTTTGTAAACAGGAATTTTTTTTCCGTAAGTTTCGGCTAGAGCCAGTAATGCCAAACGTTCCCCTACATCTTTTTTGTTTTGTGGATGAAGGTTGGTTACATCATCTACCAAATCGGTAATTACTACCATACCAGTTTTAGGGTAGGTTAGTGATTTTGCCTGGGCTTCTTGGAGTAAGGCACCTTCATACAAAGATGTCTCATACGTCCAAGGGGCAATTTGTACATAGTAAAATGGAAAATCATTCTGAAATGCCTCACGCCAAGCGCCTATCATCCCATTCAGCATTTTTTCATAGGCATAGGCTCTAGGTGTATTGCTTTCGCCCTGATACCAAAGAGCTCCCTTAATAGTGTAATTTGAAATAGGATAAATCATGGCATTGTACAAATAACCAGGCTGATGTGGCCGATGCGTTTTCACTACAATTTCACTGGCTGCTTTTTTCATAATAGGATCAGATTCTATTACCGAAGCTGGTTCCCAAAGTTCTATGGGCGTACCAGACCAAGTCGATTGAATTAAGCCAATAGGTATATTACCCATTTCTTCTTGTACTTTCTTTCCAAAGAAATAACCAGCAGCACTAAATCTTCTTAAGGTTTCTTCATTACAAGTAACCCATTCGCCAGTTGCATAATCCTGTAGGTGTTCTGCTGCTCTCTCATCTACATGAAAAAAACGCATATTGTTATTTGCAGCATTTGGAAGTATTTCCCTGATTTGGCTATTGTTGCTCATGGCCATGTTTGATTGACCTGAAAGCAGCCATACTTCGCCTATCATGATGTTTTTTAGCTCAATGCTTGGCGATGGCCTAAACCTACTCAAACCCTTAAGCGTAATGGTATATGGGCCACCAGCAGCGGGTGTTTTTATCTTTGCTTTCCACTTACCAATATTGGAAGCTTGAACGGTATCGACTTCTTCTTTCCAAGAAGCCGTAATAATAAAGCGTTCGCTGGCACCCGACCACCCCCAAAGTGTTGCTTCAGAGTTTTGTTGTAAAACCATGTTATCACTTATGATAGATGGAAGCCTAATTTGAGCTACAGCCCTAAATACAAATAAAAAATTTGTAATAATTAAACCGATTAGAAACGATTTTTTCATATATTTAAGTTTGGTTTAGATAAAAAATGGAAATCGTTAACCGATTACCATGTTCTTTTACTCATTACTTTATCAAGTTCAGCACGTGTCATAGTGCCGAGTTCTGGATGTTTTTTTAACCACTCTAAAAAAGCAGTTTTAATTTCATCTGTCCATTGGCTGTCAATTTCACCAGTACTATAGGTACCAGATTTTACCATTTCAAAACCAAATTGGTCTTTTCTGGTAACAAATTCAGACGTGCTTACTACTTGTTCGGCCAAATGAGCTGGAACAAACAAAACACCTTCTCTGGTTGCAATTACCAAATCGCCAGGAAGCACTATGGCATTACCAATGCGAATGGGAGTATTCAATCCCATAAGTACCATTTCTTCTGTAAATGATGGGTGAAAATCGCGTACAAAAGCATTGAAACCATCAATATTTTGAATTTCCTGTAAATCTCTTGAAGCACCATTGAATACCACACCATTGCCGGATTTACTATAAATTGAATTTGCTAGTGTAGCTCCCATAATTGGGCCGCCACCTATTTTGCCATAGGCATCGGCAACATATAAATCACCTTTAGATAGTATATCAATTGGCCAAGCATTGGTATTGCCTTTTCTGCCTTGAGCAGCACCGCGTTCTTTTATTTTTTTCTCTACATCCGGTCTGCTGGGCATATACATGGCCGTAACGGCACGGCCAGTCATAGTAGTGTGGTTTACCATTTTCCAGTCGCCAGCATATTGGTTTACGTAACCCTCATTTCTTAAAACGGTCCAAGCATCATCTATCATAATATTTTTAGCTCTTTCCAATAAATCATCTGGAATTTTGGGTCTACCATCATCAAAGCGTTCACCTTGCCATTCTGAGGTGAGAAATAACATTTCTTCCTTGCTGATAGTTTGAGCATTTACTTGGAAAATAAAACTTAGGATAAATAAAATAATTATACTAGTTGATTTCATTGTGTTGATGTTAAGATATTTTGATTATTTATTTCATTTACTTTCTTGGTGATGGACCCAAGTATTTTGGACTATCGGTCATAGATATGTCTGCGGCTTCTTCATTCGCATCAAATAATATAAATTTAGGATTTTCAGCAGTATATGGTGTCCAAATACCTCCATTCTGTCCATTAGGGTCTCCGTACTTAGCAAAATTAGTAAAATAGTCAACCATTTTATTGCTCAAGGCTCCGTCACCAGCAGTGAAGGGTCTCCAGCTATGTTCAAACGCATGGAATACATACCACAAATCCGAAGAGTGGAAAGCCCCATTTTTATCACCTGGTAGTTGGCGTTGGAATAAATAGGCGAACATAGGTTCATCACTTTGTTCTGCTCGTAAGGCACCAAAATCTTTTATGGCTTGAGAGGCATCCCTTCCATCATTTGCAGTAAATCCAAAAATATAGGGAATGTCTGCAATTTCATTAGCAAGGGCAACTTCACTAAAAGTACCTTCTAAGAAATAATCATCAACTACTGGTCGCCAAGAAACATTTGTTTTCGTTGTATCTGCATATTCCTTAGCCATTTCAAGCAATTCATCAAATGAAAGGGCACGCATGTCATTCAATGTTGATTTTTCAAAATAGTCCATCATTTTTTTATTGGTTACTTGAGCGGAATCTAAAGTTATGCCCATTTCAGACTTACTTAAACCACCGCCACTCATACTTATGGCTTTACTAACCAAATTTTTTGATAATGGTGAAGCAACTAAGGACTTTACGCTTCCTGCTCCAGCACTTTGGCCAAATATGGTAATATTGTTTGGATCACCGCCAAACTGTTGAATATTACTATTAATCCATTCTAAAGCTGCGGCTTGATCCATTAAGCCATAATTTCCTGAAACACCATTAGGGCTTTCTTCAGATAATAATGGATGGGAAAAGAAGCCCATTACTCCTAAACGGTAAGTAACTGTTACTAGAATAACCCCTCGGGATGCCCAATCTTCACCACCATCCATTTCGGGCTCGAAAGCAAAACCTTCACGATAACCTCCGCCATGTATCCACAACGCCACAGGGAGTTTCTCTTCCGTTTCACCAGCTGCAGGTGTCCATATATTCAAGTAAAGACAATCTTCGCTAAATGGAACAGATCCACTGGCTTGCCATTCCCTACCATAAAAACTTTCAGGGTTCCAAGTTACCTGAGACGCAGCGTCACCGAAAACATCAGCTACTTTTACACCTTCCCACGGAATTACTGGCTGCGGTGCTCTCCAACGAAGTTCACCTACAGGCGGAGCAGCAAATGGAATACCCTTATAGGCAATGATTCCCTCTGTTGGGGTTTCTACTCCTTGAATTTGTCCACCTTCAATGGCCAATACGGGGTTTGGATCACTTTTCTCACCACAGGAGACAAATACTCCTGTGATCAATACTAAAATGGATAAGAATAAATTTTTCATATGGCGTTTAGTTTAGTTTGTTTGTTGCACATTTGTGGGTTTCAAATAATTTCTAAAAGTGTGATAATGTATTATCTACTGCCTGCATCCCTAGTCGCTCTTTAAGTTGTGTTAAATACAAACTTTTAGGTGTTACGTGTTTATCCATAGACTCTACATGACCATTTGGTTTGGTTAAATCTTGGAGTGCAGCATTGTACACAACGGCATTCACACCAATATGGCCAAAGGAATAATTATTTGCAGTAGGAGGACTCTGTATTAAGTAATCGCCTTCACAATTCCAAAAAACAATGTTGGCACCAGCCCAACCAATAATATAATCCCAAAATCTAGCAGTAAGCGGTGCTTTAACGTTGTCGTATAACACACCATTGGACCAACGGTTGTGTGGTTCACTAGACGAATAAGGGTTGATAGCCTCACATTCTAAAAATACGTTGCCGCTTGCTTGAGACCCTTGGAGTACAAAAGAGTGACGCCCTTTTTGTGCTAAGCATCGTTGAACCAGTGATAGTTGGCCATTTATTTGGAAGGTAAATCGCCTGCCTCCCCATCTTTGGCTTACAGGCTCCCTAGATTCACAATCCTGTATGGTGATCCATTTGGTACCGGCATTCACTTGAATAACACTATTTGCAAAATGTAAAGCTGTGATGTTTCTAACCCATCCATTTTGAATATTACTGAAGTCTACTAAAGTACTGTGATGGTTTTCATCGGAATAATATTCTTCACCATGGTACCTATATTTTTCGCCCAAGTCATCTCTATCCATATTTCCGTAAGCAGTTTGGCGAACGGAAGGGTCGTATTCAGAAATTCCGCGTAAATTCTCAACAGCTACTTGTTCAATTCGTGCATCAGAATACTTGCTAACATTTCCACCGCCCCATTGGCTGTCTATAGCTGTGTAAATAGGGGCATCGACTGTAATGTTATTGCCGTTTATTGCGGTTATGATACGATCGTATGTAATGTCAAATGGTCGCCATTGATTTCTACCAACAGAAGCTGAATCTAAACCAATAGCTTTAATAAAAGCTTCATTGCCGATTCTTTTTACTGAGATTTTATCACCTACCTTAAATGCTTTGCCAGATTTTACATTGAAACTTCTAGCGCCTACAGGCACATAACTATCTGTGATATCTTGTGTGGTTTTTTCATCAATGGTAATTCCAGATTCACCTTCTATATTGATCACAGCAGGCCTTCTAAATCTACGACCACCACCTTCTACAGGAGCTGGTATTTTGGCATATAATATGGTTCCAACATCACTTTGGCCTTCACCTCTTAGTACTACGCCCGAAGCTTTTATATATAATGGTTTTTCGAGAACATAGTAACCTGCTTTAAGTAAAATGGCACCTCTAAAACCAAACGCATCAGGTTCTAAAGAAGAAACACTATCTATTGCTTTTTGGATTCTTTCAGAATTATCTCCCAAAATAGGCCATACTGTAGCTTTGGATTGCACGTAAGGTATGGCTACACCGCCACCTTTATAACCAGCGTTTGAAAAGTCGGGTACAATATTACCTAAGCTGTCCGGCACATATACCAGTTTGCCGTTAATACCAGGATACACCAACGATGTCGTAGGATGTATATCTTGTGCATTTAAAGAATTTATAATTGAAAAACTTCCTAAAAAAAGTAAAACAATGGCGCTATAAAGTTTCATATGTTGATAGTTTTATTGTCAATATTTTAAAGCCCTGCATTTAACAACGTGTTATTTACAGCTTGAATTCCCAATCGTTCTTTAAGTTGGGTTAAGTATAAACTCTTTGGGGTTACATGTTTATCGACGGATTCCACATGGCCGTTTGGCTTGGTTAAATCCATTAATGCACTATTGAAAACAACAGCATTTACGCCTATGTGTCCAAAAGAATAATTCTGCGCAGTTGGCGGTTGTTGAATAAGAAAATCGCCTTCACAATTCCAGAATACGGTATTAGCACCAGCCCAACCCATGATGAAGTCCCAATAGCGGGATGTTAAAGGTGCTTTTACGTTATCATATAAAATACCATTTACCCAATATCCATGGGGTTCACTTGTAGAGTAGGTGTTGATGGCCTTACAATCAAAAAACACATTGCCACTAGCCGTGGAGCTTTCCCCAACAAAAGAGTGTCTGCCTTTATAGGATAGACAGCGTTGTACCAACGATAATTGGCCATTCATTTTGAAGGTAAACCTTCTACCGCCAGCTCGAACCGAAACAGGTTCAACAGATTGGCAATCCTGAACTGTAATCCATTTAGCACCGCCTTCAGCTATTATGGCACTATACACAAAATGCATAGCCGTTACATTGCGTGCCCATGCATTTTTAATATTGTTGAAACTGATAAAATTATGATAATGGTTCTCGGCAGAGTAATATTCTTCTCCTTGGTATTGATGCTCCCTGCCTAAATTATCTCGGTCCATATTACCATAATTGGTAGTTCGGATAGATGGGTCATATTCCGATTTACCGACTAGATTTTCAATACCTACTTGTTCAATGCGATTTTCAGTATATTTTAAAACCTCGCCGCCACCCCAGCGTGTGTCTATAGCAGTAAAAATAGGGGCGTCAATGGTAATAGTATTGCCATCAATATTTACAATTTCACGGTCGTAATTGATATCAAATTTCCATTGCCTACTGTTAGCTATTTCATCCTTCATCTCCAATGCTTTAACCCAGTCCTCATTTCCAAAGCGCCTTACTATGACTTTATCTCCTTTTTTAAAATTTTTGGCTGATTTCACATTAAAACTAGTGGCACCAACAGGAACATAATCATTTGTTATAGATTGTTTGGTGTCTTCTTGCGGTGCTATTTGATTTTCGCCATCAATATTAATGAGCGCTGGTCTTCTAAACCCACGGCCTCCTCCTGAAGCAGGTAAGGGTATTTTTCCAATAAGTACGGTACCAGTGTCACCCATGCCTTCGCCACGTAAAACAACCCCAGAAGCTTTTATGTTTAATGGTTTTTCTAAATCGTAATAACCCATTTTCAATAATATAGCACCCCGAAAACCATGAGCATCTGGTGTTAAGTTAGAAACACTATCGATTACTTTTTGAATACGCTCGGAATTGTCACCTAAAACTGGCCAAATAGTTGCTTTAATGGCAACAGTTGGAATCGGTATACCACCACCTTTGTAACCAGCATTGGAGAAATCTGGAATTTTATTGCCAAGACTATCGGCTTTATATACCAGTTTGCCATCTATACCGGGATATACCAATGATGTAGTGGGAGGGATGTCTTGCGCGTTACCAAAAAAGGAAATAGCAATAAATACCAATGAAAGCATCCAAGAAATCTTAGTTTTCATAGAGAAGTTTAGTTTAGTAAGTTGTTTATAGCCAATTAAAATAGGCTAGCTTAGTTGTTTTTATTTGAAAATTTTTTGAGCAAAATCGTGCAGTGATTTTCTCCAAACTTGCCACTCATGGTCACCAGGAAATGAATTGAACTCTACATTCAAGCCTTTGGTTTTAAAGGTTTCGACTAGCGTTTTGGTTGCTTCAATTCTGTTATCCTGTTCACCAACCGAAATATAGAATACCTTTAAATTATCATTGAATTTTTGTGGGTTTGTTAAGATGCCTGGTATTACTAATTCAGCATCAAAAGAATTGTTAGCTCTGCCAATCCCCCCAAAAAGACCAGTGCTAAAAACACCAACATAATCAAACATATCCGTGTTGCGAAGACCAGTAAAGAATGATTGGCCACCACCCATAGATAATCCCGAAAGCGCCCTATTTTCAGAACCTGGTTTAACCCTGTAATTTTTTTCTACAAAAGGAATGATGTTTTCAAAAAGTTCTTCCTTAAAAACAGCCATGGCTTCATCATTATAGCCTCTGGCATTTACACCTGGTTTTGTGGCATTGCCGTTGGGTATTGCCACAATCATGGGGGTTGCTTTTCCTTCAGCAATTAAATTATCTAAAATAAAATTTGTTTTTCCCTGAACGGCCCAACCACGCTCATCTTCACCACCACCATGTTGAATGTATAAAATGGGATAATCTTTATTGGTATTTTCATCATAACCAGGCGGGGTGTAAATATTAATGTTACGCCAAGTGCCAGTTGTTTTTGAATAATAGACCCTAGAGCGGATTTCTCCGTGAGGAACATCTTTAATATTGTAAAAATCGACTCCTTCTTCTGGGATATCGATGGCACTTGCCATACGTCCTGTTCCAAAGAACGATTCACTTGCAGGGTCGGCAAATTTGAAACCATCAATAACAAGGGAATAATAATGGAAGCCTGGATCTTGCGGTTTGGTTATAACCGTCCAATTACCTTCACTATCTTTTTCCATATCGTACAACTGGCCTAAATCAACTTGTACTTGCTTGGCTTCAGGAGCGTTTACTTTAAAAAGAACACGGTTGTCCGAGAAAATACAAGGACAACCGTTTTGATTAATATTAGTGGGTGCAGGTTTAGTGTTTTCAGGCACCTGAGCGTTTATGCTATTAAGCGTAAAACCAACTATTGCAACAAATGAAAAAGCAGATTTACACAGTATATTTTTTTTAAGAAAATCCATCTTGTAAATACAGATTAACGTTGGTCGTCATCGCCCATTACATCATAGCCACGCCATTTATATTCTGTAGATAAAGAAGTCGCTGCTGGCCAAGCAATTTTATGTTGCTCACTACCTACCCATTTCATTCTATTTGCTTCTGTATCAAAACTTATCTGAACTTGATAATTGTAATTTGTATCTTCAGCTTGTATTTGTTTAGATAAATCGTCAGAATAGCGTCTTAGTAATTTAGAACTAATATAACCTTCTTGTACGGTCATTGCTGGCACATAGATAGAGTAGTACATTTTTTCAAAAGCTTCGGCATTTTCTTTTGGTACAACAAAATCCATTTGTAAAACCATTGCTTTAGGCTCTACCAAAGGTTTTTTAATGCCTAAGCCCATTTCTTTGGAAGTAGCTATGCCTATTACCAATAATTCAAGGTCTTCATTACCATTGTTCGTGAAAATGGTTTTTTCACCTAGTTTGGCATAGAAAGAATCATCGGCCACGATAGCTGTTTGGTCGCCATCAATAGAAGCAGTTCCTGAGCCATTAACTACAAAGTAAACCTCTTCATAGCCGAGTAATTGTTTTTCTTCTGTGGATTTACCAGCAGGAATAATAACATGGTCTACGTGATCCCAATTTGTACTAAACACGTCTGGTCCAAAAATTCTGCGTGAAAGAACACCATCTCCTGAATACAAACGATTGTTAGCTCTGGCTTTTTCTTTTTCTAGTCTGCCAGAAGCAAAAACAGGAATAGGATCTAGTTTTGCACCTTCGCGCGTATCACCTAAATCAAAGTTATCACCTCTAGCTTTATGGGTACTTACTGCAAAATTCAACCAACGTAATTTTTCATTTGAAGCATTGTAAATACCATGGGCATCTCCCATTTTACAAGGTACAATAGCTGGTGCTTTTATTTTTGACGTACGTCCGTTAATTGTAAATTCTGCTTCACCATTAAGGATTACATACATTTCTTCGATGGTATGGTGAAAGTGGTGCCCAATACCTGATTTAGGATTTATAACCCCTGAATGTAAATACAAGAAGTTAGTAGATAAATCGTTTCGGCCAATTAATTGGGTAAAACCCATACTGCCGGCACCTGCATGTACATCAGATATCTCTCTGTATTTAGAAGGATCGTTATGAGTAACACGGTCTTTTGCAGTTTGGGCAAAAACACTCATGGTTAAAGAGGTCGCAAAAAATAAGGCGAATAATTGTTTCATAATTACTTAGTTTAGTTGGCTTAAAGTTCAAAAAAATGTTTCCCATAAATTTAAAAAAAATTATGGGAAACAAAATAGTTTAGTCTTATAGTTTGTTATTACTTGTTATCTGGTAGTGCATATACTACATAGGCTTTAGGTAAAGCGCCAGGTTCTTTAGAGTGGTCAAAACTATCACGTGAAAAATTACCTGTAGCGTTTACAACTAAATATTGTTTGCCGTCTAAAGTGTACATGGCTGGTACGGCTACCGACTCATTACTTAGAGTGGTTTCCCATAGAACCTCCCCAGTTTCTTGGTCTAAAGCGTATAGTTTACCGCCTTTAGCAGTGGCAAACAAAATACCTGTTGAGGTTACAACCATACTTTTACGTTGCACACCAATTACGGCACCTTTGGATTTATCTCCATTTACAAACTCGAAATCCTCACCAACAGGCTGTTTCCATTTTATCTCACCAGTATTCATATCATAAGCTACAATATACGACCATGGTGGCGACATTAAGCTTTCCCATTCAAGTCCGTAACCCGTAGTATATCTGTTTTCTGGATGTTCAACGCCTTCAGGATAATCTAAAAGTGGTGCGACACGTTTTTCATCTTCTGGTATCTTAATACCACCAGAAGCAACTACTGGACCCTCTGGCATTACTTCTTCATTACCACCGCGTCTATTAAAGTTAAAACTTCTTGGATTTCCACCCATAAAACGATAAAGGTTAGCAAGAGATGCTTCGTCTACATGCACAAAACCTGGCATTTGTCCGCGTCCGTTTAGTACTATTGTTTTAAATTCGTCATAGAAAATATGTTGTGACACATTCTTTAAAGTTGGGCCAACACCACCTTCCATATCTGGGCCGTGGCATGTTTTACATGTATTATCATATAATGTTTGTGCCTTTTTATGATCATCGGCAGAAAGGTCAATTTTAGGCGGCGCTACTTTACTCAATTGGTACACAGAAGGATGTTCTTGAGACATTACGAACATTAATCCTTTTTCAGGATTACTTGCTGTATTTCCGTAGTTGGCTCCACCTAATGGGCCAGGTAAAATAACTGTTTCATATTTATCTGAAGGCGGTGTGAATTGAGCTGTTTTAGCAGCATCCAATCTTTTGTACCACATTTGTTTGATACTGTCTGGTAAATAAGGGTTGATGTTTTCTTTTGTTACTTCATGTCTCATGAAGCTAGGCAACGTTGGTATTGGCTGTGTCGGCGATGTTACTTCACCAGGCACGTCACTTGCTGGGAATGGTTTTTCCTCAATAGGGAAGATAGGTTCGCCTGTAACGCGATCGAATACAAACACATAGCCATGTTTTGTGGCCGCAGCTACAATATCTATTTCTTTTCCATCTTTGTTAATAGTCATTAATTGTGGAGCAGGCGATAAGTCGTAGTCCCACAAATCATGATGTACGGTTTGGTAATGCCATAAGCGTTTACCGGTATTTACATCTACTGCCACTAAAGAATTGCCAAACAGACCATCTCCCACGCGATCACCGCCATAATAGTCATTTGTAGGCGAGCCTAATGGTAAATAAACAATACCTCTTTCTTCGTCGGCTGACATTTCACTCCAAACATTAACCCCTCCTACATATTTATAAGCATCTTTTGGCCACGTTTCATAACCAAATTCACCAGGGTGTGGAATGGTATGAAAAATCCACTCCATTTTACCTGTTACCACATTATAAGCTCTAACATGACCTGGAGCAGAAAAGTAGTTTTCACCTGGAGCAGATCCCATAATGATTTTGTCCTGAACAATAACACCTGGCATCATTGCCTGAACCCTTCTTATGGAACTTGGTTCTCTATCTAACCCTTCCCTTAAATCAACATAGCCATTGTTGCCGAAAGTTGTGATGGATTTTCCTGTTAAGGCATCTATTTCTTGTATTGAGTTATTGATTGTGAAAACCAGTCTTTTATCTTTTTTGTCTTCACTTTCCCAATAGTTAATTCCTTTTCTAGTTAAACCTCTTAAATTGGCATGTATCCAAATCTCTTCACCATTTTTTGCATTGATAGCAATAAGCGAATTGTTTTTTGCAAACACATACATAATGGTATCTACTACTATAGGGCTAAAATTGTTGAAGCCTCCATCGGCTTCATAATACCAAGCAACGTCCATTTGATTAACATTATCCTTGGTTATTTCGGTAGCATCTACATATTTAGATTGGTCTGGGCCACCAGCATAATGCGACCATGTAGTGTGCGTATTTGCTTTTGGTGTTTCTTTATTACAGCTAACAAAAGCAAATACAGATAATAATGAAACAAATGCGAGGGTGGATTTAGTTGGTTTTTTTTTGGCGTACATATAAAGTAACATTAAAATGGTGGTGAATTTTTAGAAATTTAAAAGTTTAATAATTTGTAATTAGACCTTATTAAAGCGGTTTAGTTTAATTGCTTTAGTTCTTAGGTTGAAAAAACACAACCAATAAACTGTTAAATAAACTAGGGTTCGAATATAGAAAACTTGAACATTATATAGATTCATCCGTTTTATAAAAAAGTGTTAAAGTTTTGTGAATACTGTATTGTAGAGGGATTAATTCATTACAAAATTGATTTGATTTATTCTTTAATGTAAAATAACTTACAAAAGAATGTGTTATAATTTATTTGGTATTCATTAAAAAATTCACATTAAACCAATAAATTTACACCTTTGTAAAACGAACCAAAATTCCATAATTAATATGTTTAAATATTTTTTATTGGGATTGATTTTAAAAATAAAATATTATAGAAATGAATTTATTTAGTGTTGAAGACAAAGTTGTATTGGTAACTGGCGGAGGCGGCGTGCTTGGAGGCAGTATGGCCGAATATTTATTGGGCAATGGAGCCATTGTTATTATTTTACATTACAAAAAAAATACAGTAGACGAAACGGTAAAACGCATGGCGTCCATTAGTGATAAGGTTGATGGTTTTGTGTGTAATGTGGTCGATGAAAAAAGTCTTCAAGAGGTGTCGGATGCCATTATGGAAAAATATGGAAGAATAGATGTGTTGATTAATGCAGCAGGCGGCAATATGCCAGGCGCAACTATTGGTCCAGACCAATCCTTTTTTGATATCAATATGGACGATTTCAGAAAGGTGGTTGATCTAAATTTATTTGGAAGCATCATTCCATCCATTGTTTTTGGTAAGGAAATGGTAAAAAGCAAACAAGGCGTTATCATTAATATATCTTCAATGGCTTCGGAAAGAGCCATTACCAGAGTGGCTGGATATTCGGCTTCCAAAGCAGCTATAGACAATTACACCAAATGGTTGTCTGTTGAATTGGCTTTAAAATATGGTGACGGATTGCGTGTTAACGCCATTGCGCCAGGATTTTTTATAGGAAACCAAAACAGAGCGCTATTGCTTAACGAAGATGGTAGTTATACAGATAGAGGTAATACTATTATTGCCAACACGCCCATGAGACGTTTTGGCGATGCCGACGAATTGCATGGTGCTTTGCATTATTTGTGTTCGGATGCTTCAAAATTTGTTACAGGCATTACCATTCCTGTTGATGGTGGATTTAGTGCCTTTAGTGGTGTTTAATATTTTATTTTAAGAAGATGCAAGAAACATTTAGATGGTTTGGAGTAAACGACTCTGTAAAATTATCATATATAAAACAGGCCGGTGCCACAGGTGTTGTAACGGCTTTGCACCATGTTGCCAATGGCGAGATTTGGGAAGTTGAAGAAATACAAAAAGTAAAAAATCTTATTGAATCGCACGGTTTAGAATGGTCGTTCATCGAAAGTATTCCCATTCATGAAAACATTAAATTACGTCGGGGCGATTATCTGCAACGCATAAAAAACTACAAGCAAAGCTTAAGAAATGTGGCTGCTTGTGGTATAAAGAACGTGTGCTATAATTTCATGCCGGTGTTAGACTGGACCCGTACCGAATTGTTCTGGAAATTACCAGATGGCAGTACGGCATTGCGTTTTGATAAAGTAGATATGGCTGTTTTTGAAAGCTTTATTATGAAGCGCGAAGGTGTTGAAGCCTCATATACTCCTGAAGTTTTGGAAAAGGCCAAATCGCGTTATTCAAAAATGTCCCAAGAAGAAAAGCAACATTTAGAGGACAATGTTTTAAAAGGTTTACCCGGTACGGTAGACGATTTAACTATTCCGGTTTTTAAGGAAATGATTGCGCAATATGACAACCTATCGCATGCCGATTTAAAAGCGAACTTGTCTTATTTCTTGAATGAGGTCATTCCTGTTTGTGAGGAACAAGGTATAGTTATGGCCATTCATCCAGACGACCCACCAATCGATATTATGGGGTTACCTCGAATTATTAAGTCTGAAAAAGATTTGGAAGATTTGGTAGGATTTGTTGATAGTCCCGCTAATGGTATTACATTCTGTACAGGTTCATTAGGGGCAAATCCAGACAACGATTTACCAAAAATGATTCGAAAGTTTGCCGATAGAATTCACTTTTTGCACCTAAGAAATGTTAGGAGAGAAGCCGATGGCAGTTTTTTTGAAGATAACCATTTGGATGGTTCTACCGACATGTACGAAGTGGTAAAAGCTGTTTTGGAAATTGAGAAACAAAGAGGTGTGCAGTTACCAATGCGTCCAGACCATGGCCACCAAATGTTACACGATTTGGAGCCTAATAGTGCTTACCCTGGCTACACGTCTATTGGGCGTTTGCGAGGCTTGGCAGAGTTAAGAGGTTTGGCATTGGGCATTTCAAGGAATTAAAGAAATAGTTGTAAACCAATTAAATTTTAGGTGAGAATTTAATCTTAACCCTAATCGTTATTTAATTAAAAGTGTTATTAATAAATTTTAATACTTTGGTATATTGTTAATCAAATTGTAATTGTTTTTGCAATTGCATCATAATCATTATATTCACCGTGCGCCATACCAAATTGTACTAAACATTTTTAAGAACTTAATAAGCAAACATGAAGTGCCTTTTTGTTTTTAGCAAAGGTAATTTTGAAATTTTACTACAATCTTTACCTGAATCTAATAGCGTAACCTACTTTTTTTTCAGTGAAGCTAAATTATTTTCCGAAGCTTTAAAAAAGAAAAAGCCAGATGCCTTATTGTTTGATTGTATTGAACTTGATGATGAAATTTTAAACAGTATTAAGGTTTTAAATCATAAGGTTCCTCTTATTCTGTATGGGAATGAGGGTAACTTCCCTAAAACAATAGGTTTTCAGACATACCTACTTCCTTATAAATTCACAGAGGCTCAATTCTTAAAGCTATTGGTAGAAATAGGTTTAGTTGGTCACGTTAAAGATTCTGCCACGGCAAAAAAAGAAAATCTATTTGAAAGTCAGTTGTTTTTAGATCTTTTAATGGATAATGTCCCAGATACCATATACTTTAAAGATAGGGAGTCGCGGTTTGTTAAAATAAATCATGCTCAAGCTGTTACTTTAGGTGTGGATGCTCCAGAAGATGCTATAGGAAAGCGCGATGAGGATTTTTTTGATAAAGAACAGAGTACGCAAGCTTTTGAAGATGAACAATCTTTAATGGCAAACGGCACACCTTTGGTGAATAAATTAGAGTATTTAGTTACACCAAAAGGGGGTAAATATGTAAGAGCCACTAAAGTTCCTCTCCAAGATGATAATGGTGTTTGCATTGGTATGGTAGGTATTTCTAGGGATGTTTCAAAAGAATACGAATTAGAGCGTAATCTTCGGAAAGAAAAAAGGTTTATGGATTTGTTGATGGACAACCTGCCGGACAGAATCTATTTCAAAGATAGGAAGTCTCAGTTTATTAGATGTAATATGGCTTTGGCCAATATGTTTGGACTTGATTCACCTGAAGAAATGTATGGAAAAACAGATATGGATTTCTTCGATTCCATTCATGCAAAAGAAGCTTTCGAAGACGAACAGCGAATAATGAAAGCGGGAGACTCTATTTTTGATAAACTGGAAAGCTACACTAAAAATGATGAAAAAATATGGGAACTCACTACAAAAATCCCATTTGTAAACAGTAAGGACGAGGTTATTGGTATTGTGGGCATTTCACATGATTTTACCAAGCAAAAAGTATTAGAAGATAAGTTAGCGAAAGAAAAAGAAATCCTTCAAATGTTAATGGACAATGTGCCAGATTACATTTATTTTAAAGACATTAACTCTAAATACATACGGGTCAACAGAGCAATTGCCACATTTTTTAAAACGAGTGTGGAAGATATGATAGGAACATCTGATTCTGACTACCTGAATAAAGAAACAGCCAATAAAATACATAAACAAGATTTGGCTATACTCCAAGAAGGGAAAGAATTAGTAAACAGAATTGAATCAATACAAGATTTAGAAGGTAATACCATTTGGCTTTCCACAACAAAAGTACCGGTAATGGATGAAAATTCCAAAATTGTTGGGCTCGTTGGAATTTCAAGAGATGTAACCTTGCAAGAACAAACCAAAAGGCGCTATGCAGCTGCTAAGATAAAAGCGGAAGAGGCAAATAAGGCAAAGTCTTTGTTCCTAGCCAATATGTCACACGAAATCAGAACCCCAATGAACGGCATTATAGGCATGGCTGATATTTTGAGCAAAACAAGTCTAGACTCGACACAAAAGGATTATTTAGATATCATCATGAAATCTGGCCAGACATTGTTGGCTCTTATCAATAATATCTTAGATTTTTCAAAAATTGAATCCGGTAAAATGGATCTGGAAACAGTGCCCATAAGTATTAGAAGTGTTGTAGAAGAAGTTGCCGATTTACATGCCGTTCAAGCCTCAGCAAAATCAATAGACCTTTTAACTTATGTAGATCCTGATGTGCCGGAATTTGTAGGAGGCGATTATGTTAGGTTAAAACAAATTATTACCAATTTGGTAAACAATGCCATTAAATTTACACCAAAAGGAGACGTGGTTATTCATATTGATTATTTGGGAGAGGTGAGTGGTGGACACGATATTCAATTTAAAGTAAAAGACTCTGGTATAGGAATTACAAAGGAAGACCAGAATAAGCTGTTCAAATCATTTTCCCAAGTCGATTCCTCAACTACTCGTAAGTATGGCGGTACCGGATTGGGCTTGGCCATATCTAAACGTCTGGTAACTTTAATGGGCGGTAAACTGGAAATTGAAAGTTTGCCAGGCATTGGTTCTACGTTCTTTTTTAAGAGTACGTTTACAAAATCGAAAGAGATTGAAAACAGAAGCATTTATTTGAGCAAAGAAAAGCTTAAAGACAAACACATAGTAATTGTAGATGATAATGAAACCAATAGACTCATTTTTAGAAATTACTTGAAGACTTGGCAAGTAAAAGTTTCTGAATTCAATAATGGCATGGATGCTTTATCTTTTTTTAAAGAACAGGCAGTTTCAAAAAAACACATAGACTTGGTATTATTAGATTACCATATGCCCAGTATGAATGGAAAAGAATTGGCAAAGAATATTAAGTCTACACCAGAAACCAAACACTTAAAACTGGTTTTGTTGTCTTCTATAACCGATGCATTGTCTTCTAAAGAGTTAACAAATATTGGTTTTGAAACAGGGCTTAATAAGCCTATTAAAATGAATCAATTATTGAACGTTATTTTAGGGGTTTTAGGTATGCCGTTAGAGAAAAAAGAAGAAACGGTAGAAGAAACTGAAAGCTTTAAAAAAGAATTTGTTAACAAACGATTTCTTATTGTAGAGGATAACTTAGTAAATGTTAAAGTGGCACATATCGCCATTAAGGAATTATCTTCTCATGTAGAATTTGCTTATAACGGTCAAGAAGCCGTCGATTTATTTAAAAAGCAAGCATTCGATTTCATATTAATGGATATACGTATGCCTGTTATGGATGGTATTGAAGCTACCGTTAAAATTAGAAAACTTGAGTCAGAATCAAATACAGAAAATCCTGTGAAAATAATAGCTACAACAGCAAATACGTTTCAGGAGGATGTAGAAAGTTGTATTGATAATGGTATGGATGCTTTTTTAGAGAAGCCGTTTAAAAGAAAAGAATTAGTAAATATTTTGCATCGCTTGTTATAAATTAACAAAAAGTATGGTAAATTTACGACGTTTTTAAAATGTCAATCTATAATTGAAAACATTTATTGCTTATTTTTTCTTTGCGCTGTTAGCTATCAGACCCGCTTATAATGTTGGGTATATGGCTTATTTTGAGCTAAACATAGATTACATTATAGAAACTTATTGTATTAATAAAGACAAACCCATGTTAAACTGTGATGGTAAGTGTTTTTTAGCCAAACAGTTAAACATGCAGCAAACAGACGAAAACAAAGAAACCAAACCGTATTTGGCCTCATTTTCTGAAGCCTTTTTTCCTGTTTTCTTTCAAGAATATAATTACAGTCCCTTAATAGGTAATTTTATCACAGGAAACAACAATAACTGGGCTTACGGTAATTCATTTTATTCCTTATGGACAGCTCGTATAGAGCACCCACCGCAATTAGCATAACACTTCTTATTTAGTAGTAATTGGCGTGTTTGACCAATGTCAAACATAGTCATTTATTACCCGTAACATTATATTTAAAGCAAAAGTTTAATAGGTTAAGTATAAACGAAAGTATCTGTAACCTTAAACACGTTGCTTTTAAACCAATAATCAAAAAATTAATGAAACCAATAATCAAGCTAGCCCTAGTGTTGGTTAGTTTATACGGTTATGCGCAAAGCGAATATCATGGTAGAATTATTGATGCAAACGGAAATCCTTTGTCGCAAGCAACCATTCAATCCCAAAACAATTTAAACAACGCCGTTGTTTCAGACGACAACGGAAATTTTTCAATAACCCTTCAATCAGAAAACAATAAAGTAGTTATAAAATACTTAGGTTATATAACGGTCATCAAATCTCTTTCAAAAGACATCAATACTATTATTTTGAGTGTAGATGATGAATTTTTAAGTGAAATAGTTATTTCAGCAAGTAGGGAAGTCCAACACCGTAAGGAAGTGCCTGCTTCAATATCAGTGATATCGGCCAAAGAAATAGAAGCAGTTAAAGCAATTGGTATTGACCAATTGGTTAATAATGTACCAGGGGTGTTTATGTCTACCTCAAGGGCTGCCAGTAATGAACAGCACATGATGGCCGTACGTTCTCCAATATCTACAAAGTCCTTGTTTTTATATGTTGAGGACGGTTTGCCAATAAGGCCAACAGCCGTTTTTAACCACAATGCACTTTTGGAAATGAACGATATATCGTTTGAGCGTATTGAAGTTTTAAAAGGACCGGCATCCAGTATTTATGGAAGCGAATCCATTGGTGGTAGTTTTAACTTTTTAACCAAAAACCCAACCCGTGATTTTTCTGGGAGTGCAAGCTTTCAAATTAATAATATGGGGCTGACTCGTTATGGACTGGAAGTTTCTCAGTATGCCAATGAAAAAACTGGATTTTATTTGGGCACGCAATACATTCAGCGTGAAAATGGCCCGGTAGATCACAGTGACTATGAAAAATTTGCCCTAACATTTAAAAATGTAAATCACCTATCGGATAATTTAGATTGGGTTAATGTTTTTGATATAGTAGATTACCGTTCGGATATGGCGGGGTCGTTAAGTGAAAATGACTTTAATGCCGGAAACTATGAAAGCGACCAGAGTTTTACGGAGCGGGATGCATTTGCTTTTAGGTTTAGGTCTACACTCGACAAGCGCTGGAATGCCAATAATAAAACAGCGTTCAACTTTATTTTTAGGAAAAATAAAATGGACCAAATTCCGTCATACCGTATTTCTCAATTTAGAAACCAAGGGCAGTTAACGGGATTAGGAAGTGGTGAAATTAACAGTAATGCTTTTACAAGTTATGTCGGATTGGTTCAGCATAAAATTGATTTCAATTTTGCAAATTCATCTTTAGTTGTTGGGGCTTCCACAGATTTCTCACCGCAGCGTTATGCAGCCGAAACGATTGGTGTTACTGTAGACCCAGCAACAGGGAAAAATATAGATTATACCGTTAATTATGGTGATTATATCCTCAATTACGACGCCGATATTTTGAACTATGCAGGGTATTTTCAATATGAAATAAATCCTATTCCTGCATTAAAACTAACGGCTGCGTTGCGATATGATGGTTTTCAGTATACCTATAACAATTTGTTGGATGGTATTGCAGGCCCTAAAGATTCTAAAAACAATTATAACAACGTATCCCCAAAATTGGGATTAAATTATAATGTATCTAATAATTTAGGGGTCTATGCCAATTATTCCAATGGGTTTACGCCGCCCGAAACAGCTACACTGTATAGAAACAGTTTTGTGGGGGTTGGTAATGATGTGTTCGACTTAAAACCAAGTAATTATAATAATTATGAAGTAGGTACCTATTTTGGCATTTCCAATAAGTTAAAAGTTGATGTGGCATTGTATTTATTAGAAGGTAAGAATACTTTAGTGACCTTGAGGGATGAATTTGATAGGTTTTACAGTGCCAATGCAGGTGAAACAAGATCTTATGGCGTAGAATATGGAGTTATGTATACGCCTTTAAAAGGCTTGAGCATTAGCCATAATGGAAGCTTTGCTAAGCACAGATATGTTAGTTTTTTTGATAGAGGCGTTGATTATTCCAATACCGATAGGGAAACTGCTCCGTCACTACTTGGTACTTCTAAAATTGTTTACACGCCTAATGGATTTGATAACTTAACCCTTAGCCTTATTCACGAAATGGTAGGATCTTATAATACAAGTTATGAGAACCAAATAGATGATGGTGACGGTACTTTTAGTACAGGAAAATATAAAGGGTATAATGTTTTTAATGTACTTGCAGCCTATAAAATTAAGCAATTTGAGGTTTGGGCAAATGTGCTTAATCTTTTTGACACGCTTTACTCATCAAGAGCAAGTTATAATGTGTATAGCAGGCAAAATAATTACTCAACTGGCAATCCCAGAGCGTTTCATTTTGGGGTAAAATATAATTTTAATTAAAAGTGCAGGCAGTAATTGTTGTCTGCTCTTTTTTTATAAAGAACTAATCATGATTAAAAAAGATAACAAATTAAATCAGTGGCTGTGGAAATGGCATTTTATAGCAGGCCTTATTTCTTTGCCTTTTGTGGTGTTATTGGCAGTGACAGGAGGTGTTTACTTATTTAAGGATACTTACGATGCACCAAGGCAAGCCCATATAAAAAGTATTGAGGCAAATGGAAACCCAATCACTTACCAAGAACAATGGGACATGGTTAAAGCCAACTTAAAAAAACAACCCAACAGTATGGTTGTGCCTGCTAACAATAATGAAGCTACAGAGTTTGTCTCGGGAATGTTCAGCCATAAAAACAGTGTGTTTGTAAATCCGTACAGTAAAAAAATAACGGGCAGTATTGGTCCACAAGACTCTAATATGTATGCTGTTAGGAAGTTGCATGGCGAATTGCTTATGGGGTCGTTTGGCACTAAAATAGTTGAACTTGTGGCAAGTTGGCTTATCGTATTGATACTTACAGGTATTTATGTGTTTTGGCCAGCTAAAAAACAGGGTATTAAAGGCTTTTTTACCGTTCGGTTTAAACAAGGAAAGCGTATTTTGTTTCGTGATTTGCATACTGTTTTTGGGTTTTGGATTTCAATTTTATTATTAATGACCCTTGCGGGCGGTTTACCGTGGACCGATGTTTTTGGAGGAAATTTCCAAGCCTTACAAAACATGACAAATACAGGGTATCCTAAAACATGGGATGGAAAAGGGATTGTATCTCAAGTATCTGGCAAACCATTGCCTTTAGATAGTGTGGTTGCTATTGGAAAAAAACTCAATTTAGAAGGAAAGTTGAATGTTGGTCTGCCACAAAACGAAACGGGCGTTTTTATTGTTTACAACGAAACGTTTGATTTGGATGCCCAAAAACGGTTTTATATAGACCAATATTCTGGCAAACCGATTATGAAACACAATTGGAGCGATGTGGGTATTTTAATGCGGGCCAGAATGTGGTTTATGGCATTTCATCAAGGCCAATTTGGTACTTGGAACTTGCTCTTGATGCTTTGCGTATCAATATTGCTCACTTTTGTAGCTCTGTCGGCTTTAGTATCTTATTTAAAACGGAAGCAAGTAGGAGATTGGGGTGTTCCTAAAGTGCCCAAAAAGTTTAAAGTGAGCTATGGCATTATTGCTATGATAGTTATTTTGGGGATTTGCTTCCCATTATTTGGTATGAGTGTTTTGTTGATAGTTTTGATGGAAAGTTTAGCGCTAAAAAACAAAGCCTTGTAAATATCTAATTTACAAGGCTTTTGGCGGAGAAAGAGGGATTCGAACCCCCGGAGGTGTGACCCTCAACAGTTTTCAAGACTGCCGCATTCGACCACTCTGCCATTTCTCCTTGAGTGTCTCATCAGGTATTTCCTGATTGCGGGTGCAAATATAGAACCCTTTTTTAATTCTTTCAAATAATTCGCTTAACTTTTTGAAAAAATTATTTTATCTGCCATCTAAAAGTATGTTATACCAAATAAATATAAAATTGTAATAAAAAACCGAGTTTCAAATCTTATTTTTGTTTTTGCTAAAAGGTATAAGAAATGGATGTAATAAAGCATTTAGAGTGGCGTTATGCTACTAAAAAGTTCGATAAGACCAATAAATTAAGTGCTTCTAAGTTAATGGTGTTAAAAGAAGCGTTCAATTTAACGGCCACTTCTTTTGGGCTTCAAACCATTAATATGCTAGTGGTTGAAAGTGCCGATTTAAGAAAATTACTTTTGCCGCACACCTACAACCAGCCACAAATTGTGGATGCTTCGCATTTGTTGGTCATTTGCATAAAGGAAACCATAGAAGATGACGATGTAAACGATTATTTTGATAATATAAAGGATGTTAGGAATACCTCAGAAACCATTTTAAATCCTTATCGGCAAAATCTGATTAAGACCATGAAAAAAATGACCCAAAAAGAACAGCAACAATGGTCTTTAAACCAAGCCTATATTGCTTTGGGAAATTTAATGACCGTCTGCGCTATAGAGCAAATAGACTCGTGCCCCATGGAAGGTTTTGTCCCCGAAAAGTACGACGAGGTGCTTAATTTAAAAGAAAAAGGCTTAAAATCCGTATTGTTGCTGCCCGTTGGATATAGGGCAAAAGACGATATGTTTGCCGATTTTAAAAAGGTTAGAAAAAAAGTAAAAGAAACAGTTTTCGAATTATAAAATTTTATGGGCGTTACCCTGCCAATACTTATTTGCAGGGTCGGGCTTTCCACGTTACAAGCCTGCCTATCGTCAGGCAGGGTAACTTGTTTCAATCCCTAACGCAAAAACAAACACGTATTAAAATAAATAAAAAATATGCCCGGATTTGAATTATTTGGTAATGCCGAACGAAAAGAAGTAAACGATGTGTTGGATAATGGCGTGCTAATGCGCTATGGTTTTGATGGCATGCGCAATGGCCATTGGAAATCTAAAGAACTGGAAGCAACCCTTCAACAAACATTAAAATCTAAGCATGTACAATTGGTATCGAGTGGTACGGCTGCAGTAACCGTAGCATTGGCCGTTGCCGGTGTGGGGGCAGGCGATGAAGTCATTATACCTGCTTTTACATTTGTGGCCAGTTTCGAAGCTATTTTGGCATTGGGAGCCATCCCCGTTTTGGTAGATATTGATGATACGTTAACACTCGACCCCAAAGCGGTAGAGAAAGCCATAACATCTAAAACAAAAGCTGTTATGGTCGTACAAATGTGTGGAAGTATGGGAGATATGGACGCATTGCAAAAAATATGCAACAAGCATAGTTTGTTATTGATTGAAGATGCTTGTCAGGCTATTGGGGGCACTTATAAAGGCAAACCTTTGGGGAGTATAGGTGATTTAGGCTGTTTTTCATT
This sequence comes from Marixanthotalea marina, assembly GCA_018883545.1. Lineage (GTDB taxonomy): Bacteria > Bacteroidota > Bacteroidia > Flavobacteriales > Flavobacteriaceae > Marixanthotalea > Marixanthotalea marina. The sequence goes on from JAHLEH010000011.1 coordinate 23,801, forward strand.
CGATTTTGTAAAAACCATTACTTGTGGCGAAGGCGGTGCTGTAATTACTAATAATGAGGCATATTATATTAATGCCGATCATTACAGCGACCACGGTCACGATCATATTGGAAATGATAGGGGGGCTGAAACCCATCCGTTTCTAGGGTACAATTTTAGAATTTCCGAGCTGCACGCAGCTGTAGGCTTGGCACAAGTAAAACGCTTGCCTGATTTTTTAGCAATTCAAAAAAGGAATTACACTATATTGCGTGAAGCCTTGTCGGCCATTCCAGAAGTAACATTTAGAACGGTTCCCGATGGTGGTGAAGAAAGTTATGCGTTCCTGAATTTCTTTTTGCCAAGCTTAGAAATAGCTCAAAAAGTTTCCAAAGGATTTAAGGAACAAGGTGTAGATGGCTGTTTTCATTATTTCGATAATAATTGGCACTATATACGAAAGTGGGATCATCTAAAAGAATTAAAATCATTGTATCCTATTTCCGAAGAAATTAAAAAAAACCTGGAAAATCTTACAACCAAAGACTTCAGTCAATCAGACCACTTTATTGGAAGAAACCTATCTTGTTTAATAAAATTATCTTGGACAGAAGATGAAGTGAAACAACGTGCAGAAAAGATGGTTTCGGTAATAAAGCAAAGTAATATTTAAAACCACATATATGAGAAAAATTTTCCTGGCCGTATTTGTTATATTAAACATTTACAGTCTTACGGCGCAAGAGTCAATGAAATTGTTTTGGGAACAACTTCTTAAAAACAATAGGCAAGAAGCCAGCCAAATCTATAGCAATGCTAATAAAAATGGAATAGAATCTTTATTGACTGGAGAAATATTAAGGGAAGAGTTAGGGCAATTTACTGAAAATAAAAAATTTTATGAAGCCTTTATAAACCATCTAGATTTTGAATATTACCTCTATGCATTGTGGAATAAATCGTTCTTTTTTGATACATATATAACAACGGGTTTTAATGAAAGAAACAAGAGTGTCATACAAAATATAGCAAAAGCAAATATTTCAAACGGAGACTTAGCAGATGCCATTAAATATTTGCAATCTGTTGTAGGTAGGGAAAACAACGATTGGACAACATATTTTGAGTTAAATAAATCAATTAATGCTATTAAATCCTGGCAATTTTGTGGTGTGTTTGAAAATTTGAATGAAAGTGGGTTGGACAAAGTTTATGATCCCGAAACGAAGTATTTGTCAAATGAGCTATTTAATGCTAGCAGTAATGGTTATGTTGGTTGGTATACTCCAGAAATTACTGGCGAGCCGTATCAGTTTTTCACAAACCATGATTGGTATGGACCTGGTGTGAATTATGCACAGACTTTTATTCATGCAGAAGAAGACTCGAGAGTAATACTTAGTCTTGGCAGTGGTTCTGCTTTTAAGGTTTGGCTAAATGATATACTTATTTATAAAAATACAGAGGACGTAACAACAGATTTAAATGCTTATAAGGTAAAAGTTACCATTCCTAAAGGAGAAAATAGACTTTTGATAAAATGTGCAGAAAAAGATTCAGGAAGTTATTTTATAGTTAGGGCTTTAAATGAAGATGGCTCTATTAACAATACTCTTAAGTATTCTTCAGAGGCAATACAGTTTAATAAATCAAATGAATCTGAACTTAATCCTGAAATTTTAGAAAATAATTTTGAAAAATACTTTAAGGATAAAGTTAGTAACAACCCAGATAATTTTTTCTACGCTTACTGTCTTGCAAACACGTATTTAAGAAATTCTAAATATGAAGAAGCTAAAAGAGCTTTACAGGGTTTTTTAGTAAAGTATCCAAAGAGTTCTATTGTAAGGAAAATGATGATGTTAATTTATTCTGCCCAAGGAGATGTTACTTCATACAATGAACTTAAAAAGAATATGGAATTAGACGATCCAGATTATTATTTGCCTATAGTTTTAAAAATTAGGGACTCATCAGAATTGAGTCGAATGACTTTGGAAGAATTAAAAGTTTTTATTGATAAATTTAAATCTACCGTAGATAACAACATATTATCTTTTGCAGCAGATTTTTTATACGAGGCCAGAAAGGAAAATTTGGTTGGACTTAGAAAAATGCTGGATAATATCATGGCAGTATCAGAAGATAATATTAGTATTTTGTTGAGTTGTGCTCCTTTGTATGGAAACATATTTAAAGAAGATGATAAAACAATAGAATTATTGGAGAGTATAAATAAAAAATATTTTACATACCAAGGCGTAAAAACGCTGGCGAGATATTACGATAATAAAAAAGAAAAAGAAAAATCCCTTACAATATTGTCAAGAGATCTAGACAAGCTTTCTACAGATAACAGTTATATATACGAGATTGTAAATAAGATGCATAATTATCGCATGTATAAAGAATCTATGCCATATATAAATAGTGGTTTAGAAAATTTTCCATATTGTTTTAAATTCTTAGAATTAAAAGGTGATGCCTTAATTAAATTAGGCGATAACAAAGAGGCTCTTTTAGCATATCAAAAAGCATTAAAACACAATAGCGCTGATAATGGATTAAGAAAAAAAATAAGGGATTTAAAAAACGAACCCAATATTTTAAATGAAATAGTTATAGAAGATGTTTACAAGTTTATAGAACAGAATAGAGGGAAAATTAAATCTAATAATTATGGCTATAACATATTAAATGACGATTCTAATATTGAATTGTATAATGAAGGAGGAGGCAGGTATCGTTTTGTTTATTTATACGAAATAACTTCAAACGAAGGAATTGAGTCTTTTAAGGAATATAACCTAGGGCTTTCAGGTAATTATCATATTACAAAATCTGAGATTATAAAACCAGATGGTAGTATTGTTCCTGCCGATAGACAAGGTTCCAGTTTTGTTTTTAAAGGATTGGCTCAAGGTGATGTTATTTATTTGGATTATGAAAATTCTTTTGCGTCCTCAGGTCGTTTTTATAAAGACTATTCAGATAGGTTTATTTTAGATTCCTACCACCCGCTTATGGCATCAAACATTAAATTGGTTGTTCCCAAAGGCAAAACAATTTCTTATAAAGTAGTTAATGGTTCTTTGGAGCCTGAAATAAAGAAAACAGATACGTATGATTTGTATCAATGGAAAGTAACTGATTTGGCAGGTATTCCTCAGCAAGAAGATTATATGGCGAGCATGATTGATGTGACCAGAAGCTTGCATATAAGTACCATACCAAATTGGAATGAAATTTCACGTTGGTATTCAGATTTGGTAAGATCTAGTGTAGAAATAGATGCTAAAGTAAAAGAGGTTTTTGTGTCCTTATTTCCAAATGGACATAAAGACTTGAAGGAAGAAGAACGTGCTCGGGTTATTTATAACTATATTAAAAATAATTTCACTTATAGCTATGTAGGTTTTAGACAAAGTGGATTTGTACCACAAAAACCATCGAAAACAATTAAAACTGCTTTGGGAGACTGTAAAGATTTTTCAACGCTTTTTTTAACCTTGGCAAGAATGGCTGATTTGAAATGTAATCTGGTCTTGGTTTCTACATCTGATAATGGTAGGAATGACTTAGTGTTGCCAAGTACAGACTTTAATCATTGTATAGTTGAGGTTGGTATTGATGGTAAGAATAGGTTTTTGGAATTAACAGATAAATATTTGCCATTTAAGTCTTTACCAACTAATTTAAGAGGGGCCACTGCCTTAGAAATCCCGTTTAATTCTGATGGAAAGGAAACCTATAGTTTAATTAAATTAGATAACGTTTTAAGAGACCAATCACTTTATTTAAATGATGTTTTTGTGAATTTGGGAAGTGAAGGGATAGAAATGAAAATTGATACAAAGTTTACAGGGCATATAAATTCATACTATGCCAGTGTTTTAGATAACCCCAACCCAGATGTTGTGAAAAAGTCGGTTTATGAGAATTTGTATGGGCAATTAAATGAAGATTTTACACTGAATGAATTAACTAATATTAAAAGAGTTAATAATGATAGTTTGGTGCAGTATGAAACTCAACTAACCTTAAACAAAAAGATTAATAAAATAGGTTCTATAAATATATTTCAATTGCCAATTGTTTCAAACCCTTATACCAGCGACATTGTCAGTCCAGAAAATAGAAAATACCCAATTGAATACAACCAATATGAAAACGTTGATGAATACATCAATAATTATGATATTGAGATAGATCCAGCAATGGATTTTATTGAAATTCCTGAAAGTAAAATGTTAACTTTTGGTAATCACATTTACGAGATATCTTATACTAAGTTAAAGGCAAACCATCTTAAGGTGAGAATCTATGCTAAACCATCTTTAGAGAATATCGAAGTAAAAGATTATGACGGATTTAAAAATTATGTAAAATCTATTTTAGATGCTCAAAAGGAATTTATTGGTTATAAATAGAGCAGTAATTTTTTCCTATTGTATTTAACTTAATCTTGGTAAAAAAAAGAAGAAAGTTTAAAATTAAGTCCATATAAAAACAGAGTATACGTAAAATTAGTCAGGAATCATTAATTGTCAATTTTTATTACCTTTAAAGGTAAATTGTTTATTAATGGGTAAACTAAAATTACTGTTTTTATATTTTTTTCCTTACTTGGTTTATTCACAAATAAGTGAAAAGCAATTTGCATTTGGATCGCTTACAATTAAGGAAGGCCTATCGCAAAACAGTGTTATAAGTATGGCCCAAGACAGTATTGGCTATATGTGGTTTGCCACACAGGATGGATTAAATAGGTACGATGGCAAAAACTTTAAGGTTTTCAATAAGCAATTTGAAGATATTACGAGACCAACTTTTAGTAAGCTTGGTAAAGTCTATATAGACAAGGAAAATAGCATTTGGATTGTAAGTAACTCTGGAGTTTTAGAAAAACTAGACAGTACTGCAAATAGTTTTAAAACGATATCTTCCCTAAAAAATGTTAGTACCATTTACCAAGACCAAAATCTGAATTATTATATAGGAACCTATAATTCCGGGTTGTTCAAAATAGATGCTAAAACCAAAGATACTTTGCAAGTATTTCCAAGTAGTGAACTATCTACAACGGTTTATGATTTTTTTGAGCAGAAGGATGAAATCTATATAGCTGCTTCTGGGGCAGTTTTCACACTAGAGAAAAATAAGACCCTTCAATTAAAGAAAGTCTACGAACAGAAAGGAATTAATTTTAGTTGCATTGAAGTATCCAAAGATGGTACTATATGGCTAGGTTCCTACGGCAATGGGTTATTTTTTAAAACCCCAAACCAAAATACGTTTACAGCTATTAATAAAAATGATTTACCTGCTGATTTAAACATAGAAGATATTTTGGTTGATGAAAAAAACAGGCTTTGGATAGCCACTTATGGTAAAGGGGTGTATTTATATGATTTAAATACAGGTAAGGTGCAGAATTTTTTAGCAAATAAAGACAACCCTTTTGATTTGCATTACAATGATATACTTTCAATTTTTGAAGATAATACAGGTGTAATTTGGTTCGGGTCAGATGGCGCAGGAGCTAGTTATTATGACGAACATCTTATAAAGTTTAATGTGTTAACCAATAGTCAATTGCCAAAGGAGGTTAATGTAGATGTGGTTAGAAGTATAACTTCTAATAACGATAATAAATTATGGGTGGGCACTTCTGGTAAGGGTTTAACTTTTATGGATTTAAAATCGCATATCTATAAAACTTACACTACTGAAAACACGCCGGGTTTAAATAGTAATCGCATTGTTAGCTTGGATTATAATGATGAAGCCCTTTGGGTCGGTCACCAGGGGTTTGGTTTGAACGTACTAGAAAATGGAACCTATAGAAACTTTCCGGAGATATCAAATTTTACGGTATGGCGCATCATAAATGTTTCAGATACTTCAAGTTGGTTATGTACAGAAAGAAATGGATTGGTTCATTTTGATAAAGAAAAGGGCATTTTAAAACAATTTAATGAAGATAACACGAATCTTACTTCAAACAATATCAGAGCCATTGCCATTGACGATAATATTGTTTGGATTGGCACCGAAGGTAAAGGGCTGTTTAAATTAGACACAAAAACTGGAGAATGCATTAAAATTGATGCCATAAACGACCCTATTAAATCATTATTGCTTGTTGACAACTTGCTTTGGGTTGGTACTTATGGCAACGGATTAAAAAGCTATAATTTAGGTTCGGGAGAAACAAAGACATTTTCAATAGCCAATGGTTTGCCTAACAATGTTATTTACGGCATTTTACCGGATAATAACGGTGATTTATGGTTGAGTTCTAATTACGGATTGAGTAAATTTAGTCCGAACAACAATGAGCCACCTCTCATTAAAAACTACACCGATGCCGATGGTTTGCAAAATTTAGAGTTTAATACCGGAGCCTACTACCAAGATATAAATGGTACAATATATTTTGGGGGATTGGATGGTATAAACTGGTTTAATCCAGACCAATTAACAATCAATACGGTACAACCTAAAACTATAATTTCAAGTTTTGATGTTTTTTCAAAACCGTATCCGTTAAACGAAGGGCAGGCTTTATACCATGACGAAAACACTGTTACTTTTTCATTTTCGTCTTTGCACTTTTCTGCTCCAGACAGAAATCAATATAAATATCAGCTTGTTAACCACGATTCAACTTGGGTTGAGGCAAAAAACAATAATATAGCTCACTATACAAACCTGCCTCCAAACAATTATGTTTTTAGGGTGAAATCAAGTAATTACGATGGTGTTTGGAACAATACGCCTGCTACTTTCGGTTTTACAATTTTAAAACCTTGGTACCAAACCAATTTATCCATAGCTATTTACATTCTTGCATTTATATTATTACTAGCACTTATTTATCGCTATTTAAACTGGCGTTGGTACGTGAAAAATCAGTTGCGATTGGAGCAGGAGGAAACAGTGCGATTGAAAAAAATTGATGAATTAAAAACCAAACTATATACAAATATTTCGCATGAAATTAGAACACCCCTTACATTAATTTTAGGCCCCTTAGAAAACCAATTGTCTAAAGAAAACATTTCCAAAGAAGATAGCAAAGAGCTGTCTTTGGTTAAAAGCAACGCAAATAGATTATTGAACCTTGTAAACCAGATGTTGGATTTGTCGGTAATAGATTCTGGAAAACAACAACTTAAAATATCAAAGGGCAATCTAACCATGACATTGCAACAGGCAGTGGAAGCATTTCAATATAGAGCCAAAGAAAAGAAAATTGAAATTCAATCAAGTATTCAAGGATTAAAATCAGCTTGGTTTGATAAGGATGTTATTGAAAAGGTGGTTTACAACTTATTATCAAATGCCGTAAAGTATTCGCCAGATAAAGGAACTGTGCTGTTTAAGGCGCATCGCTTAGATAATATGATGGTGCTTTCGGTTATAAATGAAACGGCCCAAGTAACAAAATCAGACTTAAATAAGTTGTTTAATCGTTTTTATCAGGAAAATGAAGCTTCAGACGGCGTTGGTGTGGGTTTAGCTTTGGTTAAGGAATTGGTGAACTTATCCAAGGGCACAATTATCGCCAATAATTTAGATGTTGATAAAATTCAGTTTACGGTAACATTACCAATTGAAAAATCAGCTTTTAATGAAAAGGAATTGATTGTAGGGGATAATTTCCAACCAAAACCTGAGACAACAAACAATGAAAATAATAAAACAAAACAGCCTGTTTTACTTATTGTGGAAGACGATAAGGATATTAGAAACTTTGTGGCCTCAATTTTTAAAGGAGAATACAAAATAGAAAAAGCCAGAGATGGTAAAGAAGGGATAGATAAAGCTTTAGAAATACTTCCAGATGTTATTGTAAGCGACATAATGATGCCCAATAAAAATGGATTGGAATTATGCGAGACAATCAAAACCGATGCTTTAACAAGTCATATTCCCGTAGTGCTGTTAACTGCAAAAGTAGGAGAAGAACACGAAATTTTTGGATTTAAAACGGGTGCCGATGCTTATATAACAAAACCTTTTAGTAGCGAAAAACTTAAGATAGTTGTAGAAAAATTGCTGGAAACCAGACAAAAACTAGAAAAGCATTACAGTAAAACATTTAGCATAAATCCCAATTTGGCCATTACTTCTGTAGAAAACGATTTTTTACAGCGTTTAAAAACGGTTCTGGAAACACATATTACTGAAACATCTTTTTCAAGTGATAAATTTTCTAAGCTTATGAACATGAGCCGCACCCAATTGCACAGAAAACTACATGCCATTGTTGGTATGTCTACAACCGAATTTATTAGGTCACAAAGATTAAAACAAGCCATTGAAATTTTAAAAAATACAGATCTCACAATAGCAGAAATAGCTTATAAAGTTGGATTTAATACACCTTCCTATTTTAATAAATGCTTTAAGGAAGCCTACGGCTGTACACCACAAGAATACCAGGGAAAATAAGTAGTAACACAATTTTATTGCTGTTGTTACATATGTGTTATCTTTTGAAACATATGTTGTACGGTGTTGTTTTATCTTATTCTAATTTTATCAAAAACAACAAGGCTGTTTAAGTGGATTCTCGTTCAAAAGAAATAGTAACAGATCATAATAAGATTTTTTTAAGTGTGGACCATTTAAAAGGTGGAGTCTATCAACTAAATATTTTATTGAACAACAAAGTGATTAAGACCATAGAAATAAATAGGAATAACCCATAAAAATATATAAAAGCGCTATTAATCAATTGAGGAAAAGGGAGACGATGCGGTAATACCAAATTTAGTTTCCCTTTTTATTTTAAACAAATAAAATATTAAAAATGGATACAACGCAGACAAACACAGTAATTACAGAAGGAAAAAACATAGCAATTGTTTCTTATATAACCGTTATTGGTTTGGTCATTGCCTTTGTAATGAACAATGACAAAAAAAATGAATTTGCCAAATACCATATAAAGCAGTCACTAGGGTTAGCACTTACGGGTGTGGCTATGGGAGCTATCGGGCTAATTCCTATTTTGGGATGGCTGGTAAACATAGTTGGTTTCTTTGTTCTGTTGTATATGTGGGTAGTAGGGCTTTTAAATGCTATAAATGGAAAAGAAAAAGCGGTTCCTTTTTTAGGCTCTAAGTACGAAGCATGGTTCCATAATCTTTAAAATATAAAAGCCATGAAAACTAATCTTGTAATAACACTAATAATTTGCTTTTTAGTTGGGAGTAATGCTGAGGCCCAATTCCTTAAGAAACTGAAACAAAGAGCAGAGCAAGCGGCAGAACGAACCATCTTAAACAATACAGATGAGGTGGTTTCTCAAAAAACAGAAAAGACTATTGATGACATTACTGAAGGTGATGGCGGTAATAGTAATGATAACTCCACAGACCCAAACGCTTCAAAAGTAAAATTCGAAAATCCATCAAAAGAAATCAAAACAGAAGCTAAAAGGGCATTTTATACCCACGATGTTATTGTAAAGTCTTTTGATAAAGAAAAACAAACCTTTACAACCAATTATTTTGATGCCGACGAACTAGCAATGCAGTCTAATTTTATAGACCAAAATACAGGCAAACCAAAGACCACTTACATTGATAGTGAGGGTTATTTTATCGGGCTTAGCAGTTCAAAAGGTATTTATACAAAATCCAATTTATTAAGCATGGGTGCTATGGGCATGATGGCTCCCTCAATGATGATTAGTGCCTACAAATTACCTGCAGGGCCATTTTGGGAAAAGTCAGAAGAGTTAAATAATCAAGGTCTTAAGTTAAACACTTTTATGTTTATCGAATTTGCTTTTGTATATACCCCAGATCACTTCAGAGATGAGATGAATGGGAGCATGTATTCGGAATCTAAATTGGCTTGCCGTGGCGGTATGGGTTGTACCAAGTTTAGTGTAACCGAGTCTGGCTATTCAGGAAGTTATATCCTTTTTGATGCTGAAAACCGTTTGGCTGAAATAAATGTGGCTGCTACCAACGATCCTTTTTTTGGTACCAATAAAAGTAAAATAGAATTCTTGTATGAGCCCTGTGAGGTTAATTTACCTGCTGCTGTTGAAGAAAAAATGCCAATGCAAGACCTTTTAATGAAAGGTATGAGCCCTAATATTAATGAAGATTAAAAAACAATCATGAAGAAAACAATTGTTCTATTACTGGTAACACTAAGTTTTTGTTGTAAAAACAACTCGTCTGGTAATCAAGCTGTCGCTGAAATTGGTGCTACAGATGAGAAAGCGGCTGTTGTATTGCAAATGGAAGGAGAAACTTATACCATCTTGCAAGAAAATTTACAGCCTATAAAAGTTGATTTTAATAACGGTGATTTACAATATGTTATTTGGCAGGATGGCAACCCTGTTCAAACCAATGTAAATATTACCGATGCAGATATTAAAACAAATGGTGCAGCAACTTATAGTATTCCTGAAGATAACAGTCCAAATATTAAGATAGATCTCAATTTTTACAATCAAGATCGGGATGCCTCTAGAATGAATAAGCGTATTGTATTCCGCAAAGGAATCGTCAGTATAAAAAAGATTTCAGAGTATGCCTTAGAGATGACTTTTGAAGGAGAAGGCGGTGGTATGATGAAAAGCAGTGAAAGTTTTCCAATAAAAGGTTCTATTAACATAATATACTAGTGATGAAAACAAATAAAATGAGACATAAGCATATTTTTCTATTCTTAATTTGTATAAGTTTTAGTTTGTCTGCCGAAGCCCAATTCCTCAAAAAATTAAAAGAAAAAGCACAACAGGCGGCAGAACGCACCATTTTACGTAAAACGGATGAAAAAGTTTCTGAAACAACCGAAAAAACAATAGATGGAGCAACAAAGAAAAAGAAGAAATCAGAAAAAAATGATGATGTAGAAACATCCGATTCCAAAACAGTTTCAAATGAGGGAACAGTTTCCGACGACGAAAAGGCGCAAGGTATTCTAAATATCCTTTTAAGCCAAACCCCTACTGATTCAGATAAACAAACCAGTCAAACTGGTATGTCTTCAATGGGCGCACCTTCGCCAGCACCACCAGATAACAATGTAAAACTACCAGATAGTTACAAGTTTTCATATCAAGCCACTATACAAGTAAAAAGTAATAATAAAACTGCAGAAGTTGAATATTTACTACAACCCAATGAAACCTATTATGCAAAAAAGCAAACCAAAAATGGATTTACCGAACATATTGTGTATGACAATGAGCGTAGTATAGAAGTGTATTACGCTGAAATTGAAGGACAAAAAAGGCAAGCGCGTAAAAAAATGGGAATTCTTACAAAAGCTAGATTATTGGGAGCTTACAAAGATGCGCCAGGCAAGCAAGTAAAACCCTTAGGCAGCAAGAAACTATTAGGTTTTAATTGTGAAGGTTACGAAATCACAACTCAGGATGGAACCACACAGTTTTGGGTAGCCAATGAGGCACCAGCAACGCTATATGGAGCCATGTTTGAAAAAAAGGCAGAAGCACCAAACTCACCGTTTACCAAAAACTCTATGATTATGGAGGTTACTTATACCTCCAACGAAGCAGCAAGCAAAAATTACCAAATGCTATGTACCCAACTGCAGCCAAAAAGCATGGTATTTAACAAAACAGAGTATATAGAATAAACATACTAAACTATGAAAACAACTAACATATATATAATAGTACTAACACTATTCTTTAGTGTGTCTCTACAAGCGCAAACAAAATCTACCTCAGAGGCTAATGAATTATTTGACGGATTGGTAAACACTTTTCAAGATGTTAAAGATGATATTAATGAAACAGCTAATGACGTTAAAAATAAACCTGGTGATGTTCTAAATGAAATTAAAGATGGCTTAGACAAAATTAGTTTTTGGGAAAAATTTATGCAAGGTGATATACTACTTGTTATGAAAGCAGATAAGGATAAGCCATGGAGAAACATTACCGAATCAAACAGTGATTATACTGAGGGGTTTTACTATCTAGATTTAGGAGATAATTCTTTAGAAATAAAATTTGATTGGGATAATAGAGCTCTTATTATGGAGGGAGAAAGTTCTGGATATAGTTTTGGTAAATATAGTAGCCATGGAGAGTATGAAATTTTTGGTAAAAAAGAAAAGGAACTTGTCCAATACACAGATAAAGATGGCAACTGGTACAGTCCAGTTGAGGATATGGAAGGTTATGAACATATTAAATATATCAAATTTAACGCAAAACAAATGGCTGTTTCAGGCCTACAAGGGTTATTAGATCTATCTATTGATTCAAAAGTAGAAGAGATTAAGAATTATTTATTTCAGTTAATTCTTCATTATCAAATTGACCTTGTTAAAATTGGTGCAGAATTAGGTGGTAGCGAATACTCGCTTCCTTTGGAATTGCATAAGTTATTGCAAAACTTTGACGAAAAAAATGCAGAGTTTCAAAAGAAGCTTGAAGAAGCCATAAAAGCAATATTAAGCAAAGAGTTAGAAGAAATAGGAGGTTTTCCCATTTTTATTCATTGGGCATTTATATACTCGCCAGAAGTTATTAAAAAGTATTATGGTAATAAAGTAAATGAAACCAAATCAGACTGTGATGGCTATGCTAATGCATGTTCAAAATTCACCGTGTTACAAGGTCCAGATAAAGGCAAATCTATGGAGTTTGATCGTTTGGGTAGACTCAAATTTATAAACTCTTTAGAAGACGGTACGGCAAAATTCTTTTACGATAAAGATATAACGGTTACGCTACCTGATCCAAGTGTGGTGATGTCCTTGTCTGATTTAACTGGTGATATTTTCAAGCAAAGAAATATGGAAGAGAATTATGAAAAAAAGAGAGCATCCCAAAGAGAAGAGGAAAGAGAACTAAAGAATGAAGAAACACAGCAAGAAATAGACCAAATGCGTCAAGAGGAATTGGAAAGTCTGAGAGAAGACTTGAAAGAAGCTGTTACACCCCAAGAAAGAGAAGCAATACAGGAAAAAATAAAAGATTTAGAAAAACTTATGTAAGATGAAAAACATAGTGTTTAAAGGCCCACTTATCTTAGTTTTCTTGATGTTTGGTATGTTTTTATCATGTGGGGGCATAAACATTTTCAAAACAAATGATTTAAATCTATAATCTTATGAAGTTAACTTTATAATTTATCATTTTTTTTCAAAAACATAATAGACTTAGAAAACCTGAAAAAGGAAGGTTGTTATTAAAAATATTTTCAGAAAATAGAGTATTCACAAATAAAATAATAGTTAGTTAAATTTTAAAATCATGATAAAATCATATAAAATCATATAAAATAGTTGTTACCATATTAATAATAGTGTCTATAATTTATAGCTGTGGTAACAGTTCCAAAAAAGAAAATTTGGAAATTACTAAAGAAGTCAACCAATTAGATGTAATTAAAAATACAACAGGCACTATAAAAACACCATAAGCTTGATGGAAATGACTCCTTTAAGCTATGAAGCTTTGGAACAATGGTTCCCAAAAAACTTTTTAAACATGCAATTATCAAGTATTGAAAAGGCTCTTTAAGCGGGAATAATATCACCAGTTCTGTTGCCCATTATAAAGGATCCAACAATGCAAGTTTTGATATAATAATAAATGACGCTGCAGGTAAAAATGGAAGTATTGTTGTCGGCTCATTATCAATATATAAAAATATGACTGTAGATAAAGAAGATGAATATAAAATAGAGAAATCATTCAAAAAAAACAAGATGGCTGGTATTGAAACCTACCACAAAAAAAGAAAAGAATCTATGATGTCATTTATGTACGATGATAGATTTGCCATTGTTGTCTCGTCAAAACAATTAGATAGAGATACTGTTTGGAAGGCTATAGAACTTCTCAATTTGGAAAATCTGAATTAATAGTATAGATGTAAGTAAACTTTCAAAAGGAATCTAATTACTTAAAATTGACATTGCTGAAAGAAAGATTGTAAAAAAAAATAATTAAAGATTAAAAACAATGAAAAATACTAACCAAACTTATTTTTTATTACTTCTATTGATATGTTTTCTTTTCAACTGCAAAAACGAAAAGAAAACAGCACCTAAAGAAGAAATAACAGAGGTCACAGAAGAAGTTGTGGAAATGCCCGTAAATGTTATAAATGTTGTAACACGGGCTATGGATTTTCAATCTGTAGATACTATTCCTTCTGGATGGAACACCTTTAAATATGAAAACCTTTCAAACGAAACACATTTCTTTTTATTGGATAAATATCCTGAAGGTAAAACGGCTGAGAATGCTATAACAGATATAGCTCCTGTGTTTGAAGAGGGTATGGATTTGATTAACGAAGGTAAAGCTGAAGAAGGGTTTGCAGCTTTTGCTAAATTACCAGAATGGTATGGCGATATTGTGTTTTCTGGTGGCGCTGGTTTAATTGCACCTAAACATACTGCAATAACAACCGTTAAACTTGATCCAGGTTATTACATCATGGAATGTTATGTAAAAATGCCTAGCGGTAAATTCCACACCCTTATGGGGATGGCAAAGCCTATTATGGTTACAGAAGAAGATAGTGGCAATACCCCGCCAAAAGCAACAGTTAATATTACCTTATCAGGTGTTGATGGTATTACGTATGACAAAGGCATAACCAAAGGAAAACAAATTTTCTCTGTATTTGTAAAAGATCAAAAAGCACATGAAAACTTTATATGGCATGATTTAAACTTAGTAAAACTTGAAGATTATGCAAGCGAGGACGAATTAGAGGCTTGGATGGATTGGTCTGATCCAAAGGGATTGATTACTCCAGTACCCAACGGTATCACCTTTTTAGGAGGAGTAAACGATATGCCCGCAGGTAGTACAGGATATTTTTATGCAGATCTAAAACCTGGTAAATATGCTTTTATTTCAGAGGTGCCAAACACAAAATCAAAAAAATTATTTAAAGTGTTCGATGTAATTGACTAATAATTTACATAGTCTACAATTTCCAGTCCGTAGCCAATCATACCTACGCGTTTGGTTTGTTGGCTATTGGATATTAGCCGTAGCTTATGGATGTTTAGGTCGTGTAAAATTTGTGCACCAATACCAAAATCGCGATTGTCCATATTTATTTTAGGTGCTTTAATTATATCGTTACCATTTTGGTTTTCCCTTAAAAAAGACAATCTGTTTAAGATTTCTGTAGATTGTGCCTGTTGGTTTATAAAGATGATAGCGCCTTTGCCAGCATCGTTAACAACCTTAAACATATTGTTTAATTGATCATCTACATTATTGGTAAGTGTACCTAATATATCGTTATTAACTAGCGTTGAATTGATTCTAGTAAGTACTTTTTCATTGTCTTTCCAAGAACCTTTTGTTAAAGCTATATGTAATTGATTATTAGTGGTTTGTTTGTAGGCTCTTAATCTAAAACTTCCAAATCGGGTGTTGATATCAAAATCTTCCTTTTTTTCAATTAAGGAGTCGTGTTGCATTCTATAGGCGACCAAGTCTTCAATGGAAACAATTTTCAAATCCAGTTTTTTGGCAACTTCAACCAACTGTGGTAAGCGCGCCATAGAACCATCTTCGTTCATAATTTCTACAATAACCCCTGCAGGTTGTAAACCGGCTAATCTGGCAAAATCGATGGCAGCTTCGGTGTGCCCAGTGCGTCTTAATACGCCACCTTCTTTGGCTACTAACGGAAAAATATGGCCTGGTCTGGATAGGTCATGTGGCCTGGTATTTTCATTAATTAAAGCTTTTACCGTTTTTGATCTATCGCTTGCAGAAATCCCTGTAGTAACACCTTGTCCTCTTAAATCTACCGACACCGTAAAAGCGGTTTCCATATGATCGGTGTTGTTGTTAACCATCATGTGCAGTTGCAGTTCTTTACATCTTTTCTCGGTTAAAGGCGCACAAATAAGGCCTCTACCGTGTTTTGCCATAAAGTTTATCATTTCTGGGGTTACTTTATCGGCTGCGGCCACAAAATCGCCTTCATTTTCACGATTGGCATCATCTACAACAATAATAACCTTACCATTTCTAATATCTTCAATGGCATCATGAATATCATTTAATTTGAATTGTTGCGATTTGTCTTTGGTTTCAACTATCATACTGCAAAGATATTGCTATTTTAAGGAATCTAAACAATTTTGTTTCAGGTCTTGCTTGATTTCCGATTTTAAAAACAGATGGGTTAGCATGTATAAGGGGAGACCAATAATTAAAAGCATTATTTGTAAACTGCTTATTTTTTTATTGATGTGTTTGTATAAATTGACCATATTGAAAATGGATTTTACATAATAAATACCGTATAAAACGAGCAGAATAATACTTAATTGTATTGAAGACGATGCTAAAGAAGGGAGTTTATTATTTCTAAAAACAAAGAACAGCACTAACAGTATGATGCCTATCCAGTATAGAACAATTGAAAATTTAGCGTGTGAAAAGAAGTTTTTAGCTATGTTTTGTGAAACAGCAAAATCACTTTTAATATTTATTTCTTCACTTAATTCTTCTGTTGTTTTTCCTCTGCTGTTTAAAACTTGAATGGCTTCAAATCTGCTGTCTTCTTCATAGCCTAGTGTGTTGTAATTTTTTACAATATCTAAAAGCTTCTCGTTTTTTAAAGTTGCAAAAAACTTGTAGTCAAGTTTATCATCACTTTTTATATTGAGCATCCCTTTTATAGGATCTATTATGTTGCCAAATTCAAACAATCCCTTGTCTTGTGTTGCTCTCTTTGTTAAATAAACACTTAATGGGAACATGATTAATGTAGAGAACCAAGGCGCCAAAACAGGGTTTAGGCCACCACTTTTGGCACTATTTGTCGCGAAAATACCTATAAAGTGATAGGTTAAAAAGATAAAAATGGCAATTACCAAAGGCAAGCCTATACCGCCTTTTCTTATTAAAGCGCCAAGCGGGGCGCCTACGAAAAATAAAATAACACATGCAAACCCCAAAGCTAACTTTTCGTGCAAGGAAATAATGTGCCTAGCATAAATAATGGCTTTTGGTTTATCGGTGTTCACCTTTGTAATGAGGTATTGCCTTATGCCGTCGGCATTACTAAGAGCGGCACGAACAATACCAATTTTTTCATTTAAGGGATAAAGGTCTAGAACATTTCCTGTAAATATTGAGTCTGTAATTTTTTCGTTTTCTAAAGGCTCGTCTTTTTTGATTAATTCTTTTGCCGTAACAGATTTATTAATGTTAGAACGCTGATAGATGGCTTTATAAAATATCTTTTGGTCTTCCATGTGGGTTTTAGCTAAAGAGTCTAGAGTGTAATCTAGTTTTCCGATGCTAAGCATGTTATAGGTGTTGGAGGTAGATTTGTCATCAAAATCCACATCCATTTGAGATAGATCTATATTTATAGTATATCTTTCAAAAGTACCTTTGGCAAAAGGTTGTTTTTGTTTTTCTTTAAGATTCCTTGTTTGAATATCGTTGTAATAATTACCATCTTTTAAAATTAGGCTTAGGGTAGGTGACTCTTCTTCACTTATTAATTCGCCTGATTTGGATTTTATGGTTTCTGCGTTGGTCCTTTGTGCAGCATCCTTTATGTGTATGGTAACATCATCGAAAACCTTTCCGCCTTCACCTTTTTTGTCTTCTACCTTAATGTTATAAGTGCCAATCTCGTTAAACTGTCCTTTGGCAATTGCCATAGATGGTTTCGACTTTTTAATATTGACTCTTAGATTATAGAAATTATATTCGGCCCAAGGAATAATATTGTTTGCAAAAATAAACGTAACAAATCCCAGAGCTACAATGAAGATGCTTAACCCCGACATGGCCCTCTGCAATGAAATGCCAGTGGATTTCATGGCTGCAAATTCGTAGTTTTCCGCAAAACTACCAAAAACCATTATAGAGGATAACAGAATGGTTAAAGGTAAAATTAAAGGCATTAATTTAGGGGTTACATAGAAAATAAACTTAACTATAACAACCATATCTAAATCCTTTCCTGCTAATTCTCCTATGTATAGCCATATGGTTTGTAAAACAAAAATCAGTACGAGAATGGAAAACACACTGATAAATGTTTTAAGGTAGGTTGTAAGTATATAGCGGTCTAGTATTTTCACCTTAACCTAATCTAGATTGTTGATGTAATAATCCTTGTATTTATTGGCATCAAAAGTAAATAGGGTTTTAGGCAACGGCTCGTTTGTTTTGAATGAATTAACCGTTAGTGTTGTTTTTGTGCCGTTGTTACCTATTTGTATTAAATTATAAATGTTTTTGGTTTGGGCATCGATGCCCAAAAGAATATAGTTTATCTCAGAATCAGAATCAATCGGGGTTAACTTTACATATTGTATTTTTCTGCCCAAAACATTTTGTTCAATATCAAGAGCATAAGTATATCCTTTTTCGTAAAAAGACAACATTTCACTTGGTGTAATATTGTCCTCATCATCTTCACTTTGGGAAGAAATGGTAACTTCTTCATCTTCTGGGCTAATGCTATATAGCTTTTTGCCATCAAACAATCGGGTAGTTCCTAAAATATTCAACTTGTATTTTTCGCCTTGCAAAACCACATCGCCACGTGTTTCCTGTTTGATATTTTCGGCTGTATTTTCCAAAAGGTATTTAAAGTCTAAGGATATGTTTTCGTAGCTTTTTACTTTTTGGGAAACCTCGTTTAAAAGAGCTTTGGCTTTATTTTGCGAAAAGCCGTTAATTGCAAGTGCAATAAATAGAATTGTTATGGTATGTTTGATTTTCATTTTGTTATATGGTTTCATTTTCTAAAAACTTTTCTAAAGAAGCCAAATCAGATATTAAAACCTGTCTGGCTTTACTGCCTTCAAAAGGACCTACAATGCCTGCGGCTTCTAATTGGTCTATAAGCCTACCGGCACGATTATAGCCTAATTTTAATTTGCGTTGCAGCAGTGATGCCGAACCTTGTTGGGCCTGTACAATTACAATGGCAGCGTCTTTAAATAGCTTATCTCTTTCGGAGATATCAACATCAATACTCATGCCACTTTCCTCACCACTATACTCTGGCAGGGCATAGGCATCGGGAAAGGCTTTTTGTGAACCGATAAAGTCTGTAAGTTTCTCAACTTCGGGGGTGTCAACAAAGGCACATTGTACCCTAATTACATCATTTCCTTGGGTGAACAACATATCACCTCTACCAATAAGCTGATCGGCTCCAGAACTATCTAAAATGGTACGTGAGTCTATTTTTGAAGTTACCCTGAAAGCTATTCTCGCAGGGAAATTAGCCTTAATAACCCCTGTAATTACGTTTACAGAAGGTCTTTGTGTGGCAATAATTAAGTGTATACCAATGGCACGTGCCAATTGAGCCAAACGTGCAATAGGAGTTTCAACCTCTTTACCTGCCGTCATAATCAAATCGGCAAACTCATCAACAACCAATACAATGTAAGGTAAAAATTGGTGGCCCTCATTCGGATTTAACTTTCTGGCTTTGAATTTTTTATTGTATTCGGCAATATTTCTACACAGTGCGTTTTTTAATAGTTCGTATCGGTTATCCATTTCAATACACAAGGAGTTTAATGTGTTGATAACCTTTGTGTTGTCTGTAATAATTGCATCTTCGCTATCGGGCAATTTGGCCAAATAATGACGTTCTATTTTATTGAAAAGGGTTAATTCCACTTTTTTGGGGTCGACCAAAACAAACTTTACTTCGGCAGGGTGTTTTTTATAAAGCAACGATGTTAATACGGCATTTAAACCAACCGATTTACCTTGTCCGGTAGCACCTGCCATTAACAGGTGGGGCATTTTGGCTAAATCGACCACCAGTGTTTCATTACTGATGGTTTTTCCTAAAGCCACAGGTAGTTGCATATCGCTGTTTTGGAATTTTTTTGATGCAATAACCGAGCGCATGGAAACGATGGTGGCATTTTTATTGGGCACTTCTATACCAATGGTGCCTTTGCCCGGAATGGGCGCAATAATACGGATGCCCAAAGCTGAGAGCGATAAAGCAATATCGTCCTCAAGATTTTTAATCTTAGAAATTCGAATACCGGCGTCTGGTACAATTTCATAAAGCGTTACCGTAGGTCCAATAGTAGCTTTTATGCTAGAAATGCCAATATTGTAGTTTTTTAATGTATCTACAATCCTGTTTTTGTTTTCTTCTAACTCTTCTTGGTTAATGGTAATACTTTCACTGTCGTATTTGATTAATAAATCGAGAGGTGGAAACTGATAATTACCCAATTCTAAAGTAGGATCGAATTGCCCAAAGTCTTCAACAAGCTTGTTGGCTAAGTTGTCGGTTTCAGAAAGTTCTTCTTTTACCTTTTCAATATTCATTTCTAAATCATCGTCATCATCATCTTCAATAACTTCTTCTTGTTTGGCAACGTTGACTTTAAATGAGGATTCTGATGATTTATTGGATTCTCTAGTATCTTCAATTTCGTCTTCATTGTCTAAACTTATTTCGAAAGCCGATTTAATATCTTCTGCTTCAGCTGAAAGATTATTATCGAAAGCAACTGAGAAATCTTCATCTTCTTCATTAGAAAATTCATCTTTCACTTTCTTTTTGGTGAACGAGAATAGGTTTGAAAAACTTTGGAAAGTTACCTTGAAACGAATGGCTAGATAGGTGATTAAACAAAATAATAAAAGAAGTATGGTGCCTGTTACGCCGATATAATCTTGTAAAAAGGTGTTAATTTCATAGCCTACAGCACCACCCAAATCATCATTTAAATCTACAAAAAAACCTAAAAGCGTAGCAGACCAAATAATGATAAGTAGCCCCCAAAACCAATGTTTTCTTAATTTAGCTTTGCTTGTATCCATCAAAACATAAACTCCGGAAAGAAAAACCAATCCTGATAAAATGAATGATGAAATACCGAACCCACGATGAATAAAAAAATCGCTGATCCAAGCGCCCGATTTGCTAAGCCAATTTTTAGCTTTAGTACTACGTGACGTAAATTCGTCTAAACTACTTTGATCGGCATCTCCAGTGAAAAAGAAAGAAACAAAGGAAACGAACAATAAAATACCCAAGATAGACAAAAAGCTGCCCAACACCAGTTTTTGCTGACTGGATAGCTTGAGGCTTGGCATTTTAAAGGGTTTTTTAGGTGTCTTTTGGGTTTTGGTTTTTTTCTTCGCCATTAACGCGCTGTTAGTTTAAACAAAAATACAAATTACTAACGTTAATCCTAAAGGTAATCGTATATTAAAAAATCTTGGGCAGATATATAAACAAGCCTGCAATAACAGCAAAAACTGAAGCAATAAATACAGCTCCTGCTGCAATATCTTTAATAAGACCTATTTTTTTATGGTGTTCTGGGTGTATAAAATTGGCAATTTCTTCAACGGCAGTATTTAGGCCTTCGATACTTATTACTAAGCCTATGGCTAAAAACTGGAGAATCCATTCTGTATTCGAGATTTTAAAGAAAAAGCCAGCTATGGTAACCAATATGGCTATAGCCAATTGTATTTTGATACTAGATTCGGTTTTAATGAGCAATAAGGCGCCTTTAAATGCATAACCAACACTTTTCATTCTGTTTTCTAAAAACGATTCACGCTTGCCCATTCTTTATGTTGTTTGGTTTTATTGGGTCAAATATACATAAGTATGAAGCATTAAAAATGCTCCATGTTATGTTTATGGTTAATTTAACGTTAACAAGTTTCGATTTCATAAAATAAAACCGCTGACATTTTTGTCAGCGGTTTTATTCATATTAAAATTTACCAAATTAAATTATTGGCAATTTGTAATGGTTTATTTATCGATAGAACCCAAAACACGTTGCATAAAAGTATTCAATGCTTCTTTTTTTGGAGTACCATCCTTAACCATTTTGTTGACTTCAAGTGCACCATACATATTAGAAATCAGTTCACCTAAAACATCCAGTTCCTCATCTTTAAGAGAAGGTACTTCGGTCAATGCTTCTAAGGTTTCGATGGTTTCTACCAAATAATCTTCGTCGTTGTCCTCAATAAATTGAGTTAAATGTTTAATTACTGGTAACTTCATCGACTAAATCCTTTAGTAATTCAAATTTGTTGGTTTGCACCTGATTTACAAATTGTCCATTCTTAAAAGTGGCAAATGTTGGTAAATTATCTACGGTTGCCAACTTTCTTGAATTTGGAAATTTTTCTGCATCTGCAATAATAAACTTTGTGCTCTCATTTTCTGAAGCCAGTTTTTTAAATTTTGGCTTCATAATACGGCAATTGCCACACCAACTGGCAGCGTATTGAACAACTACTGTGTCATTACCGTTTACAATTTCCTGCAAGTTGTCTTGAGATAATTCTTCCATAGCTTTTTTTGTTTTAGTGGCTAGACAAATAGCTTGCTACACCATCTCTATTGGCATTCATGGCATCTTTGCCTTCTTCCCAGTTTGCTGGGCAAACCTCGCCTTTTTCCTGAACATGGGTTAATGCATCAATAAGTCTTAGGTACTCGTTTACATTTCTTCCCAATGGCATGTTGTTAATGCTTTCATGTTGTACCAATCCATTTTCATCAATTAAATAGGTAGCTCTGTAGGTAACATTGTCGCCTTCTACCTGAACCGTACCAGTTTCTTCATCATAAGTTTCTTTGGTAATGTCTAGAATACCTAAAATGCTAGAAAGGTTTCTATTGCTATCTGACAAAATTGGGTAAGTAACACCTTCAATACCTCCATTATCTTTAGATGTGTTCAACCAAGCGAAATGTACTTCAGGAGTATCACAAGACGCACCTATAACAATAGTGTTGCGTTTTTCAAATTCACCTAAAGCTGCTTGAAATGCATGTAACTCTGTTGGACAAACAAAAGTGAAATCTTTTGGGTACCAAAACAAAAGCACTTTTTTGTTATTGTTAACAGCTTCTTCTAAAACGTTTAGTTTAAAAGTGTCGCCCATTTCATTCATGGCGTCAACATTCAAATTTGGAAATTTTTTACCTACTAATGACATATTTTTTATCTGTTTAAAATTATAAATATGGTGCAAACTTAGCTTAAGAAACGAGCTTAGTAAATAAAATATAATTATAAAATTTTATAATATAATAGAATATGTATATGGGTTTAAAAAAGGATTGATTTATTGTTAATTAGATAAAATTGAACTGTAAAAATTATGGACTTGGTATTTGTATTGGGAAGTTTACTTAGTGCTTTTCAATTCTTTTATTTTTATTCTGAAAGCGGCAAACAATAGGGTAGTGAAGGGGCTAAGCCAATTGAAAACGGCATAACCAAAATAATGCATGGTGTCTACACCAAGAACGCTACTTTGGTAGGCACCGCAAGTATTCCATGGCACCAAAACCGAAGTCACCGTACCACTATCTTCCAATGTTCTTGACAGGTTTTCGGGAGCCAAACCCTTGTCTTTAAACGCCTTTGCATACATTTTCCCAGGTACAACAATGGCCAAATATTGGTCGCTTGCAGTAACATTTAGCGCTAAACAGCTAACTACGGTGCTGGCAAAGAGTCCAAAAACGGTATGGAACAATTTCAATAAAGATTTTGTAATACGGGATAAAGCTCCAATGCCGTCCATAACACCTCCAAAAACCATGGCACAGATAATTAAAAGAATGGTCCATAACATGCCCATCATGCCACCTGCGGAAAATAAATCGTTTAGTTTACTGTTGTCGGTTTCTATTTGAACATCCGTTATAACTGCTTGTATAGCACTACTTAATTTTGAATCTGAAAGTTGATTTAAAATGTCAGTTTGGAAAATAAATGCAAACACAATAGCTAGTATAACGCCGATGCTTAGAGACAGTAATGGCTTTGTTTTTAAAAGAATAAGGATTATTACAGTAATAGGTACTATGAAAAGCACAGGGGAAATATTAAAGGTTGCATCTATAGACATTAGCAAATCACTTAAATCTGCTTTACCCGTAGTTTCTAGGTTCCAACTGATTAAAAAGAATACCAAAAGCGTTATAACTATGGTGGGAATGGTGGTAATTGTCATGTACCTAATATGAGTAAACAAATCGGTGCCTGCCATTGCTGGAGCTAGGTTGGTGGTATCACTTAACGGAGACATCTTATCGCCAAAATAAGCACCCGATATAACGGCTCCTGCTATCATTCCAGAATTAATGCCGAGAGCGGTACCAATACCTATTAAGGCTATGCCAACCGTTGCAGAGGTGGTCCATGAACTTCCAGTGGCAATCGATATAAGGGCACATATGACAACTGAAGCTGGTAAAAATATACTCGGACTCAATATTTTTAAACCATAGTATACCATTGCTGGAATAACGCCACTTATCAGCCAAGTACCGGCAAGAGCTCCGACTAATAACAAAATTAAAATGGGAACAAAAACACTTTTTAGGTTTTCCCACACCTCTGCAAACATTGTTAGCAGGGTAACTTTATTTAAAAATCCAACGATGGCTGCTACCACTGCGCCAAATAACAAAATTATCTGATTTGTATAGGTGCCAAACCACTCTTGGTCTTCAACAAAAATGATGTTGTAGAATAGCAGGCTAATTAAAATTATTACAGGAATTGTAGCCTCCCAGATATTTAATTCGTTGTTTTCAACAATATGCTGGTCTTGTCCTTGAATAGGGGTTTTATGTTGGCTATCCATATAGTTCTAACTTTGTATGTGTAATGATACAATTTTACACCAAGCTTTCCAAATAGAAACAGATACTCCTTTTACTAACTAAACTACGGTGAGGTTAATAAATTATAGGGTAAATAAATTTTGTTTTAATAGTTTGGGATTGGCTGTAAATTAGTGGATTCGGTTTTCAGTAAACAAAAGTTAGTATGCGCATGCATTCCAAAGTGGGTCATTAGGTAAAGATGCTGTAACTTCTAGAGGTTCTTTTTTAACGGGATGTATAAAATTAAGGTGCCTTGCATGTAGATGTATGCTGGCGTCGCCATTACTTCGGTCAAAACCATATTTTAAGTCGCCTTTAATGGGGCAACCAATACTAGCCAACTGCGAGCGAATTTGATGGTGCCTACCTGTGTCCAATTGTATTTCCAGTAGAAAATAGTTGTCCAATTTTTTAATCATTTTATAATGAAGAATGGCTTTTTTACTATCACGAATTTCTTTTAAATGGGCGGTTGATTTGTTATTCTTAGGATTTTTTTTCAGCCAATGTATTAAGGTTGCTTGGTGTTTTTGTGGCTCCTGCTTCACCAACGCCCAATAGGTTTTTTTAGCATCCTTGTTGGCAAACAATTTATTGAGTCTTGGTAGGGCTTTACTGGTTTTAGAAAAAACCACAATGCCAGTAGTTGGTCGGTCCAAACGGTGCACAACGCCTAAATACACATTGCCAGGCTTATTGTATTTATCGGCTATATATTCCTTAATGACCTCGCTTAAGGGTTTGTCGCCCGTCTTGTCACCTTGTACAATATCGCCTGCTCGTTTGTTGACAATTATTATATGATTGTCTTCGTAAATTACTTGAAGGTTGTTTTTATTTGAAATTATTTTTTCTACCAACTTTAATAATTATTTTCAGCTAACAGCTAACAGCTAACAGCTAACAGCTAACAGCTAACAGCTAACAGCTAACAGCTAACAGACTAATACTGCTCATTTTCATTTGGAAAGTCTTCAGACTTTACGTCATTTACATATTGGGTCATGGCTTTGGTCATATCTTCGTAGAGGTTTAGATAACGTCTTAAAAACCGAGGATGGAATTCATGTGTCATACCCAACATATCGTGCAACACCAATACTTGTCCATCAACACCATTTCCAGCACCAATACCTATAATTGGAATCGATACACTTTCAGCAACCTTTTTGGCTAGATTGGCAGGGATTTTTTCCAAAACAATACCAAAACAACCTACACGCTCCAACATTTTAGCATCTTCAATTAAGCGTTTGGCTTCTTCTTCTTCTTTAGCTCTAACGGTGTAAGTGCCAAATTTATAGATAGATTGTGGTGTTAATCCCAAATGACCCATAACCGGAATGCCCGCATTCAAAATACGTTTAATGGATTCTTTTATTTCTTTACCACCTTCCATTTTTACGGCATGACCACCACTTTCTTTCATTATTCTAATGGCCGAACGCAAGGCTTCCTTGGGGTCACTTTGATAACTTCCAAAAGGTAAATCTACAATAACCAAAGCTCTTTCAGCAGCACGCACTACAGAAGAGGCATGGTAAATCATTTGATCTAATGTAATGGGCAAAGTGGTTTCATGGCCTGCCATAACGTTACTGGCCGAATCGCCTACAAGAATCACGTCAACACCAGCGCTGTCAACAATTTTGGCCATGGTATAATCGTAAGCTGTTAGCATGGATATTTTTTCGCCATTGGCTTTCATATCAACCAATGTTTTAACGGTAATGCGCCTATATTCCTTTTTCGCTGTAGACATGTTTTATGTTTGTTTTGGTAGGATGTAAAAGTAATAAAACAAATGTTTCTTCAAGGAAACTATAAAATATTTATAGTTAAAAAGCTTCGCCAATTCTAAAATTAATACTCCAATCGTCTTTGCCAACGGCAGCATCGAGTCCTATATTAAACTTAACAGTTTTAAAAGCACGATAACGGTAGCCTGCTCCAATAGCAGGATAAATGCCCCAATCAAAAGATTCGTTAGTGGAACCATAAATGGTGGATATGCCCGCAAACCCTACAATACCCATTTTTTCTCCAAAGTTGTAGCGGTATTCACCTTGCAAAGCCATTAATCCATCACCACGGTATTTTCCCTCAGAATAGCCTCTAATATCTTTTCCGCCAACGGTAACTTGTTGCTCAAAAGCAATGTTACCTAGTCCGAATTGTCCAAAAAACCGGGCAGCTATAACATCTTTGTCTTTTCGGGAAGAAAAATATGTGTTGTATTCGGTTAATATTTTATTAGCCGAAGCATCGTTGCCAAACCATTTGGGGAAGGTTACCCAACGTATTTTAGTTTTGTTGCCTTTAGTTGGGTAGTAAATGTCATTACGTGTATCGTTCAAAAAGCTAAATTCTATGGCATTGGTTTTTGTTACGGATTTTGGCTGTACGTTGTCTTCATAACTTGTTTTATACATTGCATAGGTATAGCCTAATCCGCCAAATATGGTATTGCTAATTTTTCTTTGTAGACCAGCAGAAACGTAAGTAACTTTTGTTTGGTAATCGTAAAAGCCGGGCAGGTCGATGTCTCCCATAAAAAATTGGGAGTTGTGGTTGCCGTTAATAGCAAAAAGTGTTGCACGCCAATTATCTTCTTTAAAATAAAACTTATTAAATAAAGCAACGAAGTACGAACCGTTTGTTGTGTACACAACCGATGCTCCAGATAAGGATTTAGGAGAAATAGAGTCTTGTTCGTTTACTTTGTACATCATCATTGGTATGGCACCTACCATCACTTTAAGGTTACTGTTATAACTTAAATAGGGCATTACCGATAGTTCAATTTTTTTTTCTTCAATAGTTTTGTTTTGAAGCAGGGTATCATTTTGCGTTTGTTGCGAGTAAACTTTGGTGGTGTAAAATGATAGTAAGACAAAAATCAATAAAAGCTGCTTCATTGTTGTGTGTTAAATTATTTAAAGATACACATTTTGTAAAAGAATTTTTAGGTTTTATTAAGGATTCATTGTTTGTTAAAATTAGCCAAGTGACATCATGTCAGTTTTTTTTAGTTGGCATAATCATTGACTTTAACAGATCGAGTTTAAAAAAGAACATTTCAACACAAAAAGTAAAAATAAATATTATGAGTAAAATTATTGGAATCGATTTAGGAACAACCAACTCTTGCGTTTCTGTTATGGAAGGTAACGAGCCTGTTGTGATCCCAAACGCAGAAGGTAAGCGTACCACACCATCTGTGATTGCTTTTGTAGAAGGAGGAGAAATTAAGGTTGGCGATCCTGCAAAACGTCAAGCAGTAACCAATCCCAACAAAACCGTTTATTCCATTAAACGTTTTATGGGTAATAAATACTCTGAATCACAAAAAGAAGCTGAACGCGTACCTTATAAAGTTGTAAAAGGAGATAACGATACGCCTAGAGTTGATATTGATGGGCGTTTATATACACCACAAGAATTATCGGCTATGATTCTTCAAAAAATGAAGAAAACAGCCGAAGATTATTTAGGAACCTCTGTAAATGAAGCGGTAATTACCGTACCTGCTTACTTTAATGATAGCCAACGTCAGGCGACTAAAGAAGCAGGAGAAATTGCAGGCTTAAAGGTTAGACGTATTATTAACGAGCCAACTGCAGCTGCTTTAGCTTATGGATTGGATAAAAAAGGACAAGATCAAAAAATAGTGGTATTCGACTTTGGTGGTGGTACACATGACGTGTCTATCTTAGAATTAGGTGATGGTGTATTTGAAGTGTTATCTACCGATGGTGATACACATTTGGGAGGTGACGATGTGGATGAAAAAATCATCAATTGGTTGGCCGATGAATTTAAAGCAGAAGAAGATGTGGACTTAAGAAAAGACCCTATGTCACTTCAACGTTTAAAAGAAGCTGCCGAAAAAGCAAAAATTGAATTGTCATCATCTGCACAAACAGAAATCAATTTACCATATATCACTGCTACCGCCAGTGGACCAAAACATTTGGTACGTACATTAACGCGTTCTAAATTCGAGCAATTGATTGACGACTTGGTAAAACGTACTATTGCGCCATGTGAGTCTGCTTTAAAAGCGGCTGGTTTGTCAAAAAGTGATATCGACGAAATTATCTTGGTTGGTGGTTCTACACGTATCCCTGCGGTACAAGCTGCTGTTGAGAAATTCTTCGGAAAAGCGCCAAGTAAAGGTGTGAACCCAGATGAAGTGGTTTCTCTAGGTGCCGGTATTCAAGGTGGTGTGTTAACTGGTGATGTTAAAGATGTATTGTTATTGGATGTTACCCCATTATCTCTTGGTATTGAAACTATGGGTAACGTAATGACAAAGTTGATTGAAGCCAATACGACCATCCCTACTAAAAAATCACAGGTGTTCTCTACAGCGGCCGATAATCAGCCTTCTGTTGAAATCCATGTGTTACAAGGTGAGCGTTCTATGGCAGCCGATAATAAAACCATTGGTCGTTTCCACTTAGATGGTATTCCACCAGCAAAACGTGGCACACCTCAAATTGAAGTAACATTCGATATTGATGCAAACGGTATTATTCACGTTACAGCAACAGATAAAGCGACTAATAAAACGCAAAATATCCGTATTGAAGCCTCTTCAGGATTAACTGAGGAAGAAATTCAAAAAATGAAAGCAGATGCCGAAGCGAATGCTGAAGCCGATAAAAAAGCGAAGGAAAAAGCAGAAAAATTAAATGCTGCCGATGCCATGATTTTCCAAACCGAGAGTCAGCTAAAGGAATTTGGTGATAAATTATCAGACGATAAGAAAAAACCAATCGAAGATGCACTTGAGGAATTGAAGAAAGCTTATGAGACCAAAGATGTGGCCGTAATAGACCCTGCTTTGGAAAAAATAAACGAAGCTTGGAAACAGGCCTCAGAAGAAATGTACAAAGCGCAAGCGGATGCACAACATGGTGGTGGAGCACAACAACCAGGCCCTGATGCGAGCAGCAACGGACAAGCTTCTGAAGGTAGCGACGTAGAAGACGTAGACTTTGAAGAAGTCAAGTAAATTGTCATTCTGAACTTGTTTCAGAATCTCACATAATAAAAAAGCAACCCAAACGGGTTGCTTTTTTTATGCGTCATTGCGAGCCTTTCGGCTGACATTCAAAACAGGCTAAGGCGAAGCAATCTCATGATGTAGAACTATAAATAAACAGATTACTGTCGCTACACTCCTCGTAATGACGGTAATAATTATAGCTGTTTTGAGCGATACCATTTACTTATTGCTAACCGTTTATTAATATACAGTGTAGTAAAAATATTATATATTAGCAGCTTAATTATTAAATAACCTTCATGAAAAAAATCAACTTACTTTTTATTGCTATTATTTTAGTTTTTGCTTCTTGTTCAACCGAAGATGCTTCTCCTGAAATTTCATCAAATATTTTGGGAGATTGGAATGCTGTTTCCATTAATTACACAGCAGAAACTACCACAACTTTTTCTGGTCAAACTTTAACAAACAATGCTGTTGGCGAAGGATATGATATAAATATTGTTGTAACTTTTAGTGAATCTCCAAATACAGTGGTCTCTCAAGGGAATTACAATGTTCATTTAACCAGTACTGTTCTTGACCAAACGTACACACAAGATGTTGTTGGTCCAGAGTTTTTTCAGGACGGAACATGGGAACAAAATGGTAATAAACTTATAGTCACAGCTCAGGGTGAAACATCGGAAGCAACTATTGAGAAATTAACGGATAGTGAATTGGAGTTGTATATAGATACAACAGAGGATTTATCGGAGCAAGGAGCGACCATTATCAGTAAAATAAAAGCTAGGTATAAATTTACTAGATAAAAGCAAATAAGCAACCCAAACGGGTTGCTTTTTTTATGCGTCATTGCGAGAGCGAATTTCCAAAAAATACGCAACGGGTTATTTAGTATATTTGTTTCTGTGCACAAAACAGTACTTAACTAAAATGGATTCCTGCCTACGCAGGAATGACAAAATTATGTCAACTAAACTCACCGATTTACTAAACATTAAATACCCCATCATACAAGCACCCATGTTTTTGGTGAGCAATGTGGAAATGGTAAAAGAAGCCATGAAATGTGGTATCGCAGGCTGTATTCCAGCATTGAATTACAGAACCTTAGAGGAATTAAAAGCCGCTTTAAAAGAACTAAAAGCAGCCAAAGTAGAGGGCGGCTCGTTTGGGTTTAATTTAATTGTGAATAAATCCAACATCAAGTATAAGAGTCAGTTAGAGATTATTTGCGAAGAAGGCTGCGATTTCATTATAACTTCATTAGGCAATCCCAAAGAAACCATTGAAGAAGCACACAAACGTGGTATTAAAGTGTTCTGCGATGTGGTAGATTATACCTATGCCCAAAAGGTGGAAAGTTTAGGAGCCGATGCTATTATTGCCGTAAACAATGAGGCTGGCGGACATCGCGGCGCTCTCAGTCCGAAAGACTTAATAACCGAATTGGTGTCCAAATGTAACATTCCCATTATTTCGGCGGGTGGTGTTGGCACGAAAGCCGATGTGGACAAAATGCTAAGCTATGGTGCTGCAGGCGTTTCGGTGGGGAGTCCGTTTATTGCCTCTGTGGAAGCCAATGTAACCGACGAGTACAAACAAGCCTGTGTGGATTATGGCGCCAACGATATTGTGATGACCGAACGCATTTCGGGTACGCCCTGTGCCGTGATTAATACGCCGTATGTGCAGAAAGTGGGCACCAAGGCCACGTGGTTAGAATCTATTTTAAACAAGCACAAAAAACTAAAAAAGTGGGTGAAAATGGTTCGTTTTGGCATAGGCATGCGCGCTACCGAAAAAGCCGCTAAAGAAGTCACCTATAAAACCGTTTGGGTCGCTGGGCCCAGCATAGAGCATACCAGAGCCATTTTACCCGTAAAAGCCATTGTAGAAAAATTGATATAACTGCTCGTGTTAATCCGGATAATTTTGTCAGACTGAGCGCAGTCGAAGTCGAAAATTGTATCGAGAACACTTGGAAACGACATTTTGTTTTCGATACATCACGCCTTAGGCGTGACACTCAAACTGACAAATGTCTTCACTTTTAGCGGTTACCTTTTATTGTAGGTAAAGTAATCTAAATTTGTTGATAACTTTTCTTTAAATGTTAATGTTACTTGTTGATTTTCAAAGTTTAGAAAACTAATTTCGCTTATCGTACGATATAGTTCATTAGAAACGGAACGATATCTTAACCATTAGCCACAAAATAGAAAAATATGAACGTAAACGATTTTTTCAATGAAATTCCTAAAATCCAAACATTAATTCAGCAGAATAATTATGTGAATATTATTAATCAGCTTAATTCAAATTTGAACAACTTTGCAACTATTGTGGCTCAACAACGTCAAAGGGCAAATTCAGCTCAAGTTACACAAGGAAAAAATCAAATAATTACTTCAACTCAGCAAGCCTTAAATGCCTATCTGAAAATTGAGAAAGGAATTGAAAACTTAAAAACTCAATTAACTTTTAAACAGTTAGGATTAGATAGTTTAAATGAACAATCTATGCAAGAGGTGTTTAAATTGTTGTTAGATATAAATAATACGGACGCAAATAAATTTAAAAATTATTTAACTCAATATCATCAAAAACTATCTCAAATAAATCAATTAAATTCTATAGCCAATATTTTCACTGCTAATTTCCCAAAGAAAGAAGTACTAAAATCTGATGGAATTTCGATTTTCTTTAGAGAAGGTGTATCGGTTGAATATTTAAGTGAACTTTCTAAAGCTTCCAGCCATTGGAATCAAATTGTTCATTGTTTTGGAAGATTAACTTCTGATGGAGACAATAAGGCTAAAATAGAAACCATAGAAAAAGGTTCTATAATAATGACTATTACAGCTACGACCGGAATTATATTAGCACTTACAAAAGCATATAATAGCGTATTAGATGTTGTTTTAAAGACTTATGAAGTAAAGAAAAAAGCACTTGAACTTAAAAATTTAAAATTATCAAATCTTGATAAAGCAATAGAAATTTTAGAAAAACAATCAGAATTAAATGTAAAGTTAGAATCGGACAGAATTGCGAAAGAATTACTTACTGAATTCGAGAATACTGATAAAGAGACACAAAATGCACTGTTTCTATCTATTAGAAGACTTGTTAGATTCATAAACAAGGGAGGGAAATTAGAGCCAAAATTATTGAGTAAAACCATTAAAGAAAACTCAGATTTGAATGAATCAGTATCATCAAAAAACTCTCTATTATTGAATATTGAGGAAGAAATAAACAAATTAGTAAGTAGAGAAGGAATTTTAAAACTGATTGACACTTCTTTAGGAAAAGACAACAAAGAGATTGATAATAAAGAATAAATTCAGTGGCTAACATTGTATAAAAATAATAGCGGCTTAATTTCTAAAACAACAAAAAGTATATATAAAAAAGGTCTGTGCTAAACCGAAAAGTTAGTGGTAATAAACACGCTACTATTCTTATACCAACCGATAAGCGAACCTTAAAATTAATACTACTTTTTAGCCTCCACCAACTCCAATTGCTCTAAACTCACGCTGGTGGTAAAGATGCCGTAATTAACCACGGCTTTATTTTTTTCAATTTTATCAATGCTGCCAATAGCGCGGCCATCTTCCATACGTACACGGTCGCCCACTTTTAAAACCGGTTTGGGTTTTGGGGCTTCAATAGCTTTTTGTTTGGCTTCTTTTTTCTTCGCGCGAATGACTTTCACCTTTTTTTCAACCTCTTGTTTGACCTTGTTTTCTTTGGCCTTTTGCTGCTGTTTTTCTTTTTTATTAACTTTTTTGCGCTTCGAGTTTTCAATCTGCACCAATTTAAAAAGCTCGTCCATTAACGCGCGTTTTTGCTTGTTGTTAAAGTATTTATCGGCCAAATCATCTACTTTTTGTCCTAAATAAATCAAACGTTGGTTGCTGTCGTACAATTCTTGGTAACTTTCCAGCTTCTTTTGGATGCGGTTGTTTATTTCTTCCAGTTTATCGGCTTCCTCAATTTTTTTGCGCTCGTTGGCCTTTAAGGATTGTCCCGTTTTTTCAAGCTTACTACGCTCTTTTTGCAGTTTGGCAATAGTTTGGTCAAACCGTACTTTACTGCGCTCTATTTTCTTCTTTGCGCGGTTAATGAGTCCGTACGGAATGCCATTCTTTTGGGCGACTTCAAACGTAAATGAGCTTCCTGCTTGACCAATTACCAATTTAAACATAGGTTCCAGCGAACGCTCGTCAAACAACATATTGGCATTAAGCATGTGCGGTAGCTCGTTGGCCAACATTTTTAAGTTAGAGTAGTGCGTAGTGATAATACCAAAAGCCTCGCGATGGTAAAACTCTTCTAAAAAGGTTTCTGCTAAAGCACCACCCAATTCAGGGTCACTACCGGTACCAAACTCATCAATCAAGAACAAGGTATTCTTATTGCATTTCTTAAGGAAATAATTCATTTGCTTGAGTCGGTAGCTGTAGGTGCTTAAATGGTTTTCAATGGATTGGTTATCGCCAATATCACTTAAAACCCTATCGAACAAACACGCTTTACTGCGTTCGTGTACGGGAATGAGCATACCGCTTTGCAACATCACCTGCAATAGGCCCACGGTTTTTAAGGTTATACTTTTACCGCCGGCATTGGGTCCGGAAATGACAATAATCCTACTATCTTGTTTTAATTCTATGGTTTGCGGATAGGTTTTTTTCTGCTCTTTTTTATGGGCAAGGTAAAGCAGTGGGTGGTAAGCATTCCTTAAAAACAAGCTTTTGTCATTGGTAATTTCTGGAAGAATGGCATTAAGCGATTGCGCATATTTTGCTTTGGCTGAAATGATATCCATACGCGTTAAGAAACTTTGATAGTCTTCCAGCAATGGCAAAAACGGCCGTATAAAATTGGTAACGTCCTTTAAAATGCGAATGATTTCCTCTTTTTCTTCGTATTCCAAATTATCTAGTTCCCTAGAATATTGCAAGGTCGTTTCGGGTTCTATATACACGATACTGCCTGTTTTGCTATTGCCCATAATAGCGCCTTTTACCTTACGGCGGTGCATCGCCTTTACGGCCAAAACCCGTTTGTTGTTAACCACAGTTTCCCGAATATCATCCAGAAACTCCAAATTATGGTACATATTTAATGCTGTTACAAAGCTTTGGTTTATTTTACTTCGCACGCTGTTGATGGATTGGCGTAACTCGAAAAGTAAGTTTGAAGCATTGTCTTTAATGTCTCCAAAGCGGTCTACAATTGTATCAACCTTTTCAATAATTACTTTGGTGACTTGAATATGCGAAGCAAAATCGTTTAATGTGGGGTAGTATTCTTCAAACTTTTTTAAAAACAGAATGATGTCGTTGGCTGTAGTGGAAATGGCCACCAGTTTTTTCAGTCCGTGAACATCCAAATAGGTGTTTTCTATTTTTAAAAGTTTCAGTTCTTTGCTAATAGCATCAAACCCATGGTTGGGAATACGGTTTTCATTTTCAAAAGACGACAGGTATTCGTTGGTTAAATTAAGGGCATATAAAAGGTCTTCCTTTTTTTTAAAAGGCGTAATTTTTAATGCACTTTCATTTCCTAAAGGTGTAATGCAAAGTTCGCTCACCTGCTTTAAAACCTTGGGGAATTCTAAATCCTGTAATGTCTTTTCGTGAATGTGTACCATTCGTTTTTATAAATTGAACCAGACGGCAAAGTTAAAATTCTTTTAAGAATTCTAAGGGCTTAAACCATTGTAATAAGCGATAAGTTAATTTGATTTTAAAAACTTGTAGAAAGTTAAACTTTTAAAGTTATTTGTAACATTATTTTTTATTTCAATACAAACAGTAAAACTTTAATAAATGAATTTTATAAAACGCGTCCTATCTACCGTAACGGGCATTTTTGTGTTCCTGTTTATCTGCTTTGCCATGTTCTTTGTGTTTGCTTTGGTATTTGGGTCGTCTTCAGAAGACGTTGTAACCGTAAAGCCTAATTCGGTTTTAGATTTGCGTTTGGACTTTCCCATTAAGGATTACGCTGGTAAAACGGAGTTTAGGCAATATACTTTTTTGAATGAAGCCCGAAAAAATGGCCTTTTCAATATTATCGACGCTATAGAATATGCGGAAACCGACGATAACATTAAAGGCATAGTCATGGATAATAACTTTATTAATGCCGGTATTACCCAAACTAAGGAAATTCGTGATGCTTTGTTAAAGTTTAAAGAATCTGGCAAGTTTATTACGGCTTACGCCGACGTGTATTCGCAAAAGGATTATTATTTAAGTTCGGTAGCCGATACTATTTATTTGAATCCAGTGGGACTTGTAGAATTTAAAGGATTTTATTCAGAACAGTTGTACCTAAAAGAACTTCAGGAGAAAACGGGCATTAAAATGGAGGTGATTCGCTACGGAAAGTACAAAAGTGCCGTAGAACCGTTTTTGTCCGATACCATGAGTGATGAAAACAGAGAGCAGATAAGCGTGTTTTTAAAATCCATTTGGGATCAGGTAAAACAAGAGGTTTCTGAAAGCAGACATATTACGGAAGCCGATTTAGATACCATAGCAGATAATCTGTTGGCCAGAAATGCCACCATGGCAAAAAACGTGAAGCTAATTGACAAAATAGTCTATCGCGATGAATTTATACATGAGTTAAAGCAAGCTATTGGTATTGATAATGAAGAAGATATTCAGTCTATAACCATAGAAGATTATGCCGAGTATGTTGCCACAAAAATTAGAACGAACAGTAGTAAAAATAGAATAGCTGTTATTTATGCACAAGGTGATATTGTTTACGGTGAAGGTGACGAAAACACTGTAGGGCAAGGCACAATGGGTAGAACACTGAGGGAGGCAAGAGAGGACGATAGGATAAAAGCAGTGGTGTTGCGCATAAATTCACCAGGCGGCGATGCTATGGCTAGCGAACTCATTTGGCGTGAAATTGAGTTGACCAAAAAAGTGAAACCGGTTATTGTATCCATGGGCGATTTGGCAGCGTCTGGCGGGTATTACATTGCCTGCAATGCCGATAAAATTATAGCTGAGCCAACCACGATTACAGGAAGTATCGGCGTGTTTGGTATGCTGCCAAATGGCAATGAGTTGGCTAGTAATTTAGGTGTGAATGCCGAGCAGGTATCTACCAACAAAAATGCAGTAAGCTATAGTTTTTTTGAACCATTAAGTGAGAGTCAGCATGATTTTATTCGCGAGGAGGTTGTTAATATTTATGAGCTTTTTACAACCCGTGTGGCTGATGGTAGGGGAATGACGCAAGATGCTGTAAAAACCATTGCCGAGGGACGTGTTTGGACAGGTGCCGATGCTGTAAACAATGGGTTGGTGGATGCATTGGGCGGTTTGGATGTAGCATTGGAGCGCGCTGCCGAAGCAGCAAATATTTCAGATTACAAAACCATAGAGCTTCCAGTATTTGAAAAGGATTTAGACAAGATTTTACGGGAGTTTGGATTGGTTGAGGCCAAAGAAGATATTTTAAAAGAAGAAATAGGAACTGAAAACTATAAATTGCTACAAAGGATTAAATCACTTTCAGAGAAAAAAGGGGTGCAATTGTTGTTTCCGTATAGCTTAGAGATTAAATAATAATTTCTTTTACCGTACTTTTGCTTCATGATTACACAAGAGCAACTGGCAGATCTTAGTAAACGAAAAGATAAGCTAAAAACATATTTAGAGATTGATAAAAAGCAGATTCTTATTCAAAATGAAGAAGAAAAAGTAGCCAATCCCGAGTTTTGGAACGACCCCAAAGAGGCTGAGGCCGTTATGAAAAATCTACGTTCACTAAAAAAATGGGTGCAGGATTACAATACCATTGCTACCCAAATTGAAGAATTGGAAATTCTGTTTGATTTCTACAAAGATGGTGAAGCTTCAGAACAGGAAATTATAGAACTTCATAAAAAACTAACTTTATTTTTAGAAGAGGTAGAGTTCAGGAATATGCTATCTGATGAAGGCGATAGCTTAAGCGCCGTATTACAGATTACTGCTGGTGCTGGCGGTACTGAAAGTTGCGATTGGGCCAGTATGCTCATGCGTATGTACTTGATGTATGCAGAGAAAAGTGGCTTTAAAGTGAAGGAACTTAACTTTCAAGAAGGCGATGTCGCGGGCATTAAAACGGTAACCCTAGAGATTGAAGGCGAATTTGCCTTTGGTTGGCTAAAAGGCGAGAATGGGGTACACCGTTTGGTACGCATCTCGCCGTTTGACAGTAATGCCAAGCGTCATACCAGTTTTGCATCGGTGTATGTGTATCCGTTGGTAGATGATACCATTGAAATAGAAATTAACCCAGCCGATATTGAAATCACTACGGCGCGTTCCAGTGGTGCTGGCGGACAGAACGTTAATAAAGTAGAAACCAAAGTACAGTTGACACACAAACCTACGGGCATTCAAATATCCTGTTCTGAAACACGCTCGCAGCATGATAACAGGGCAAGAGCCATGCAAATGTTGAAATCGCAGTTGTATGAGATTGAATTGCAAAAACAAATGGCACAACGGGACGATATCGAGGCTGGTAAAATGAAAATAGAGTGGGGTAGCCAAATACGAAATTATGTAATGCATCCCTACAAATTGGTGAAAGACGTGCGAACCAGTCACGAAACAGGTAACGTAGATGCTGTTATGAATGGCGATATTACCCCGTTTTTAAAAGCTTATTTAATGATGATGGGCCAAAAAGAGGAAACGCCAGACACTTTATAATTATAATGAAAAAAATAGATACGATTATTTTTGACTTGGGAGGTGTTTTAATCGATTGGAACCCAAGATATGTGTATAGAGATGTTTTTAATGGCGATACACAAAAAGTAGATTGGTTTTTAGAGAACATTTGTACCCATGATTGGAATGAAAACCAAGATGCTGGTTATCCGCTAGTGCAAGCTACCCAAGATTTGGTCGAACAATTTCCAGATTACGAAAGCGAAATAAAAGCATTTTACGGACGTTGGGAAGAGATGTTGGGCGGTGCCATTAATGAAACAGTACAGATTCTAGATAAGCTTATAAATTCTAAAAAATATAAGGTTGTCGCATTGACCAATTGGAGCCACGAAA
This sequence comes from Marixanthotalea marina, assembly GCA_018883545.1. Classification (GTDB taxonomy): domain Bacteria; phylum Bacteroidota; class Bacteroidia; order Flavobacteriales; family Flavobacteriaceae; genus Marixanthotalea; species Marixanthotalea marina. The sequence continues at coordinate 62,575 of JAHLEH010000011.1, forward strand.
CCTTTCCTATTGCCCAGGCGAGGTATGATTTTTTACAGTGGTTTGAAGGTATTATAGTCTCTGGTGAAGAAAAAACAAGAAAACCTTTTGAGGACATTTATCACCTAACCTTAAATCGGTTTGGCATTAATCCTGAAAAATCCATTTTCATTGATGACAATTTAAGAAATATTGAAGCAGCCAATGCGTTGGGAATTAATGGGATTCATTTTAAAGGGGCAGAAGCGCTTAAAGAAACTTTAAAAACATATAATATAAATTTAGATGATTAAAATATATCACAATAACAGATGCCGAAAATCTAGAAGCGGATTGGAAATTTTAGAACAATCGGGCCAACCTTTCGAAGTTATTAAATATTTAGAGGATATACCTTCGGAAAAGGAACTAAAGGAGTTAATCAAACTTTTAGGCATTAAACCTATAGAATTGGTTAGAAAAAATGAAGCCATTTGGAAAGACAACTTTAAGGGTAAGGATTTGAGCGACGCTGATATTATCAAAGCTATGGTTGAAAATCCAAAATTAATAGAACGCCCCATTGTGGTCAATGGCAAAAAAGCGGTGGTGGGAAGGCCGCCTGAAACTATTTTAGATATTATTTAGTAAGTTTCTATAATATCCAGTTCCATACCAAATACCAAAAGTTTATGGAACGTGGGCAATAATGCACCAGTTTCTGTGGTTTCCCAATCGGTCCAAGTGGCTTCCAGTCCGTCGATAGGCAAAATGGAGGCCCAGATCTTAAAACTTAAGGGCTTTCCGTTCGCATCTAACTCCCATAAATAGGAATCTCCCGGTGTGACACCGCCAGAATTATAGGTTACTAGAAATGAATTGTCATCTATTAATTTGCGCTCAACATCTTTGTTGAATACTGTGTAAGGAGCCGTTAGCCAAAAGGAATCGTTGTAAAAATGTTTTAGGGCTTTGTCTTTAAGTTCTTTGGCCATATCGTTTTCAACCTTAAAACTGTGTACATACGATTTGCTTAACCCTAAATTATTTAAGTTAAGGGTTACTCTATAATCTTTCCAGTAAACATCGCAAATGTTTTGGTCTTTATGCCATTCGTAGCGCCTTCTGTTGCTAAAGTTCCACGCTATGTAGCTGGTATTTTTGTAAGCTTCATAGTTTAATGTTTCTAGCATTTTAATAGCAAGGGCATCGGCTTTTTCACCAGGAATACCATTTGGTAAATCTTCGTTGTACTTAAAAAAAACATAGCCAAAAAGTAATAAACTGGGAAGTGTGAGGAATATAATAACCCCAGTTACTATTTTGAGTATTTTTTTGGATTTGGCGCTCACTCGGTTGATTATCTTTTTATTATGAAAAAATAATAATTGCTAAAATATTAAATACAGCCCATTCAATGAAGTAAAAGCCATTAAAAACGATAGGGGTTATTTCCTTTCGATTATCTGTAAATGACTTGGTATTTTAACCCTTAAAAAAAGAATTCTACCGACTCCTTTTATCGCTGAGTTCCTTGAGCCTTAATTTGGAAAAAGTAATGAGATCATTAAAAAAATGGGTGAACTCAGCTTCAAACGCGTCATAAAAAAGTTCGAGTTCATTAACGGCTTCGTTCATGCCAGAGCGGTTTTTGGTGCGTCGGTTCATGCCTTCCAGAACCTTTGAGATGCCATCAATAGAGGCGTAGCTCAACAACCAATTGTCGGCCAGCATATAGGGCATCATTTTCCGTATTCTCTGAGGTAATATTTCGTAGTGTTTTTCTAAAGAAGCATAAAAATTATCGGCATAAATTTCTAAAGGAATATCACAATAGTGTGACCAATTTTTAGCTAAAAAATGATCGTAGAGAATGTCGACAATAACACCAGAATAATGGCCGTATTTTTCGTGTAGTCGTTTAGTACTCAACCGTACGGTTTCGTGTGCATCGGTATACGTATCAATATTTCTGTGCAGTAAAATGCCAGTTTGTATTTCTGCTGGGAATTTTTTGTAATCGTTGCCTTTTATGCCATCGGCAATAAAGTTGCCAATGGTTACAAGGTCATTATCTCCAGAAAGAAAAATATGGGCTAGAAAATTCATTGGTGTAATTTACAAATTACGTTTTTACATTTACAAGTTATAAGTATATATTTGTTTTAAAATTCTTAATAAGGTATGACATTAATAAAATCAATTTCAGGAATAAGGGGCACTATTGGTGGTGCTGTTGGAGACAATTTAACGCCCATTGATGCGGTAAAATTTGCAGCAGCTTACGGTGTTTGGGTCAAGCAGCAACGTAATAAAGACAATTATAGGGTTGTAGTTGGAAGGGATGCCCGTATTTCTGGGAACATGATTCAGAATTTAGTAATGCATACCTTGGTCGGTATGGGGATTCACGTGATTGATTTAGGCCTATCTACTACACCAACCGTAGAAATGGCTGTGCCTATGGAGCATGCCGACGGCGGTATTATTTTAACGGCCAGTCACAATCCCAAACAATGGAACGCCCTTAAGTTATTGAATAGTGATGGTGAATTTTTAAATGCTGTTGAAGGAGCCAAAATTTTGGAAATTGCCGAAAGTAATGATATTTCTTTTGCGGATGTTGATAGCTTGGGGAAAATAACCAAAAACAAAGCATATTTCGATTTGCATATTATTGAGGTCTTGGATTTAGATGTAGTAAACGTACCAGCTATTGAAAATGCCAAGTTTAAAGTGGTGGTTGATGGTGTAAACTCCACAGGCGGTATCGTCATTCCGTTATTGTTGGAGCGTTTGGGAGTGCATGTGGTGAAATTGTACTGTGAGCCTAACGGACAGTTTCCGCACAATCCGGAACCATTGAAAGAACATTTAACCGATTTGTCTAAAAAAGTAGTTGAAACGGGAGCTGATTTCGGTATTGTGGTAGACCCCGATGTGGATCGTCTGGCGTTTATGGACGAAAATGGTGAGATGTTTGGTGAAGAATACACTTTGGTGGCCTGTGCCGATTATGTATTGAGTAGAACCCCTGGAAATACGGTTAGTAATTTGAGTTCTACAAGGGCATTAAAAGATATCACCGAAAAGTATGGAGGTACTTATGAAGCCAGTGCTGTGGGCGAGGTAAATGTGGTAAGCCTTATGAAAAAGAACAAGGTGGTTATTGGCGGCGAAGGCAATGGTGGTATTATTTATCCAGCATCGCATTATGGGCGTGATGCTTTGGTAGGCATTGCCTTGTTTTTAAGTTTGTTGGCCGATAGAAATATGAGTGTGAGTGAACTCAGAAAAACCTATCCGAGTTACTTTATGAGCAAAAAGAAAATAGAATTAACACCAGGGTTGGATGTTGACGGCATTTTAAAAACCATAGAAAGCCGTTATAAGAATGAACAGTTAACCACCATTGATGGTGTTAAAATAGACTTTCCTGAGAGTTGGGTGCACTTACGTAAAAGCAATACAGAACCCATTATTCGTATATATACCGAGGCCAAATCGCAACAAGAAGCGGATGCCTTGGCAGATAGATTTATTAAGGAGTTAAGTGAAATAGCTAATATTTAACGTCATTACGAGGAGCGTAGCGACGAAGTAATCTCACGATTTAAGTCTTTCTGTAATGAGAAACGACCGGCGGCAGTCTCTTTGAAATAAGCAGATTGCCACGACTTTTTTTAAAAGTCTCGCAATGACATGGTCAAACGTCATTACGAGGAATCCCGACAGGTATCGGGAGTCGAAGTAATCTCACGTAAAAGAACTACTAAATTATTGAACAGATTACTTCACTTTAGTCTGTTTTGAGCGGCAGTCGAAAGATTCGCAATGACGTTGTTGTTTATTTCTTATGCCTATGCTTCCAACGCTTATGGGTCCAGAAATAATATTCTGGCGCTTCGTAGATTTGCTTTTCAACCTCACGTAAAAACATATCTGTAAGCTCGTAGTCTTTGTAAATTTTAGGGTCTTCAGCAAGCGTAATGATTTCCGCTTCGTAATAACCACGTTTCACTTTGTTGACTTTTAAATAGGCAGTGGTTAAATCTAATTTTTTAGCCAAGCGTTCTGCACCGGTAAAGCAAGGCACATTTATTCCCATAAACTCGCCCCAATACACTTCTTTGGTGAGTCTTGGTGATTGGTCGCTTAAAAAACCAGTGATACTTTTTACGCCTTTGGCTTCATTGTCGTTTATAATGCTAATGGTTTCTTTGGTACTAATTAAATCGGTATTGAATTTAGAACGGATGTTTTTAACCAATCTGTCAAAATAGCTATTTGCAAGTGGCTTGTAAACAGCCAATCCTTTAAAATTGATGTACTGTTGAATCACGATGGACCATTCCCAGCTGGCGTAATGGCCAAATATTAAAATGATGCTTTTATTTAAAGATTCCAGTCTTTTCAGTTCTTCTGGATTTAATATTTTAAAGCGTTTTTTTAGTTCGGTTTCAGAAATGGTCATGGTTTTTACCATTTCCAAAAACATATCGCATAAATGGCGGTAAAACTTCTTTCTTATAGTTGCAATTTCTTTTTCGGATTTCTCAGGAAACACCAGTTTTAAATTTTCGGTCACTGTTTTTTTTCTGTAGCCAACAATGTAGTAGAGTATAATGTAAACCTTATAAGAGAACAAGTAAAGCAATCTAAAGGGTAAAATGGAAATGAGCCACAATAACGGATAAACTAAAATATAAACTAGAAATTGCATGAATTAATTTTAGATTTGCAAATATATATCATTTAGAAATTAAACATTTATACTATGGGTAATTTAGATATTATCACCATTGTTATTATTGCTGCCAACGTTATTATTTCCTATAAAGGATTTGGCGATTTTTCTTTTTTTGAAAAGTATAAGTTTCAGGTGGGTGCAGTGCAGAGGGGTGAAAAAATACGTATGTTCAGTTCGGGCTTTTTGCATGTAGACACACAGCATTTATTGTTCAACATGATAACACTTTACTTTTTTTCGGGTGTTATTGTAGATTATTTGGGGCAATTCAACTTCATTATCATCTATTTTGCCAGCTTAATGTTTGGTAGTTTGTTGTCACTGTACTTTCACAAAAACGAATACTATTATAGTGCTGTTGGCGCTAGTGGTGCTGTAACCGGTGTTTTATATTCTGCTATTTTATTGCAACCGGGCATGAGTTTGTACCTTCTTTTCGTTCCCATTCCCATTCCAGCCTATATTTTTGGTATCGGTTATTTATTGTATTCTATTTATGGTATGAAAAACAGGGTTGGCAACATTGGTCACGATGCCCATTTTGGAGGTGCTGTGGGAGGTTATGTATTTACATTGCTTTTGTATCCGTCATTGTTCCAATCCAACCTTCTAATGATTGTGTTATTGGCCATTCCTATTGTATTATTGTATGTTTTAAAGAAAGCGGGGAAGATATAAATCTCTCAAAGAATCTAAGTTCCAACGTTAATATAAGGAGCCTAAAAACTTAGTAACTTTGTAGCTTTGCATCTTCGAATCTTAGCAACTCAAATTCAGTTTATGGCATAACTATTGAAATTATAGTGTGAACCAACAAAGGGTTTTGAATTTAAATAGTTGATTTTTAGCACTTTGTTTGTTTTTAATAATTTTAATGTTAATATTGTTCGGTTTGTTTTAATGACAGATTGACTTAAATAGATATATGAAGAAATCTAATTTTATTACACTTGACAGTTTGTCATTACAGGAATTCGATGAAAACTCAGAATTGATTCCTTTAATGACACCTGAGGATGAAGAAGAAATAAATAACGAAGAGTTGCCAGAAACACTGCCAATATTGTCTTTAAGGAACACCGTTTTGTTTCCTGGTGTGGTTATTCCCATTACTGCGGGGCGCGATAAATCCATTCGCCTAATTAACGACGCTAATAAAGGGAGTAAGGTTATTGGTGTTGTTTCGCAAAAGGATGAATCCCAAGAAGACCCATCAGTTAAAGATATTTACGAAACAGGTACAGTTGCCAAGATTTTGCGTGTTTTAAAAATGCCCGATGGCAATGTAACGGTTATCATTCAAGGTAAAAAGCGCTTTAAAGTGGCCGAGGTTATTACTGAAGACCCCTATATGAATGCAACCATTCGTGAATTACCAGAAGCCAAACCAGCAACAAGCAACAAGGAGTTTCATGCCATTATCGATTCTATAAAAGATTTGGCATTGCAAATAATAAAGGAAAGCCCGAATATTCCAAGTGAAGCATCGTTTGCTATAAAAAACATAGAGAGCAATTCATTTTTGGTGAATTTTGTATCGTCTAATATGAATCTTTCAGTAGCTGAAAAGCAAAAGTTATTGGAGATAGACGACCTTAAAAAACGTGCTTTGGCGACCTTAAAATTCATGAATGTTGAGTTTCAGAAATTGGAGCTTAAGAATGATATTCAGTCCAAGGTGCAAATGGATATGAGTCAACAGCAACGTGAATATTTCCTGCATCAGCAAATGAAAACCATTCAAGAGGAATTGGGTGGTGTAAGCCATGATGAGGAAATTGAAGAAATGCGTTTGCGTGCTGAGGAAAAAGATTGGGATGAAAAAGTAGCTAAGCATTTTGAGAAAGAATTAGCCAAAATGCAGCGTATGAATCCGCAAGTAGCAGAATATTCCATTCAACGTAACTATTTGGATTTGTTTTTAGACTTGCCTTGGAATCATTTCAGTAAAGATAAATTCGATTTAAAACGCGCTAAGAAAATTTTAGACAGAGACCACTTTGGCTTGGAAGATGTGAAGCGTCGTATTATAGAATATTTAGCGGTTTTAAAACTGCGTAACGATATGAAATCGCCCATTTTATGCTTGTACGGTCCTCCTGGCGTCGGTAAAACATCGTTGGGTAAATCCATTGCCGAAGCGTTGGGTAGGGAGTATGTGCGTATTTCGTTAGGCGGTTTACGTGATGAAGCCGAAATTCGAGGGCATAGAAAAACCTACATTGGCGCCATGCCAGGGCGAATCATTCAAAGTTTGAAAAAGGCTGGTACATCTAACCCTGTGTTTGTATTGGATGAGATTGATAAATTATCCAATTCGCATCAAGGCGATCCATCGTCTGCAATGTTAGAAGTTTTGGATCCAGAACAAAACAGTGAGTTCTATGATAACTTCTTGGAAATGGGCTACGACCTTTCTAAAGTTATGTTTATAGCCACATCCAATAGTTTGGCAACCATTCAGCCTGCCTTGCGAGACCGCATGGAAATTATAAACGTTACGGGCTATACCATTGAAGAAAAAGTAGAAATTGCTAAGCGTCATTTATTGCCAAAGCAATTAAAAGAACATGGGCTTTCTAGTGAGCACTTGAAAATTGGTAAACCGCAATTGGAAAAAATTGTTGAAGGGTATACCAGAGAATCGGGTGTTCGTGGTTTGGAAAAACAAATAGCAAAAATGGTGCGTTATGCTGCCAAAAACATTGCTATGGAGGAAGACTATAATGTTAAGGTCACTAACGAAGATATTATTGAAGTATTGGGCGGGCCAAAAATGGAGCGCGACAAATACGAGAACAATAATGTGGCTGGTGTGGTAACAGGTTTGGCTTGGACAAGTGTTGGGGGAGATATTTTATTTATAGAATCCATTCTCTCTAAAGGTAAAGGCAACATGACCATCACAGGGAATTTGGGCACTGTTATGAAAGAATCGGCTACCATTGCTATGGAATATATAAAATCAAATGCAGAAACGTTTGGCATCGATAATTCTGTTTTTGAGAATTACAATGTGCATATACATGTGCCGGAGGGTGCCACGCCAAAAGATGGACCTAGTGCTGGTATTACCATGTTAACATCTTTAGTTTCCTTATTCACTCAAAAGAAAGTAAAGAAAAGTTTGGCCATGACGGGAGAAATAACCTTGCGCGGTAAAGTATTGCCCGTTGGAGGTATTAAGGAAAAGATTTTGGCAGCTAAAAGAGCTAGAATAAAAGAAATAATTCTCTGTGAAGAAAACAGACGTGATATTGAGGAAATTAAGCCAGAATATCTAAAAGGATTAACTTTCCATTATGTAACTGATATGAGTGATGTTATAAATATTGCCGTCACAAACCAAAAAGTAACAAACGCTAAAAAGCTTTAAAGTAAATTTTATTATAGAAGCTGGGTAAAAAAGATGTTTTCGTCAACCTGAAACAAGTTCAGAATGACGACCTTCAAACTTTTACCCAGCTTCTTTTTGTTTTAAAATAAATGATACTTCTTACCGTTTTAAGATAGATTTACTTTCTTTGTGCTATAAATATGATTAGAAAGGCCCTTTCTCTTTTTTGTTTGTTTTTTAGCATCTTAACTATGGCACAAGTTGGGGGAGAATCTACATACCAATTTCTTAACTTGGTATCTTCGCCAAGACAAGCAGCTTTGGGAGGTAAGGTATTTACCAATGTAGATTATGATGTTACGCAACCTTTGATCAACCCCGCTACTATAAATATGGATATGGACAATCAGCTGGCTTTGAATTATACCAGTTATCTTGGAGGTATTAGTTATGGATCGGCGGCTTATGCCTATACGGTAGATAGACGTACACAAACATTTCACGGGGGTTTTAACTATATAAATTATGGGTCGTTTGATGGGTATGATGAAGATGGTAATAGTACGGGGTCGTTTTCAGGGAGTGAAGCCGCTTTGTCTTTAGGTTATGCGTTGCAGATAGGCTATTCCGATTTTTACTTTGGTGCCAATGTTAAATTCATAACCTCTAAATTAGAACAATATTCATCTTTTGGGATAGCTACCGATTTAGGATTAATCTATATTGATGAGGACTTGGATTTCAATGCTACACTTGTTATTCGTAATTTAGGGACACAATTAACAACCTATGCCGGCCAACAAGAGCCGTTACCTTTTGAAGTTGGTTTTGGATTGTCGCAAACGTTGGAATATGTTCCCATTCGTTGGCATGTTACTCTTGAGAATTTGCAAGATTGGCCTATTGCTAGACCTAATCCTGCTCGTGTAACGAGTGATTTGGGAGGCAATCAGGAACCAGAGAAAATAGGGTTTATGGGTCAGGTTATAAGACATACCATTTTAGGGGTCGAGTTGTTTCCAGAAAAAGGCTTCAATGTTCGTTTGGGTTATAGTTTTAGAAGAGGAGAGGAGTTAAGAATTTTGGAACAGCGTAATTTTTCAGGCCTTTCAGCAGGGTTTTCAATAAAATTGAACCGTATGCGATTTAGTTATGCGCATGCCAAATACACAAGTGCCGCCAATTCCAATTTTTTTGGATTGCAAATAGATTTATAATAGAGAAAGGGTTGAAGTTAGCTAAAGTTATGAGTAATTAAAGTTAAAAGTTAATTTTGTCTAACCAACAACCAACAACCAACAACCAACAACCAACAACCAACAACCAACAACCAACAACCAACAACCAACAACCAACAACCAACAACCAACAACCAACAACCAACAACCAACAACCAACAACCAACAACCAGCAACTAATGAAAAAAATAACCATAGCTATAGATGGCTTTTCGTCTACTGGTAAAAGTACTTTGGCTAAGCATTTGGCAAATCATTTTGGCTATACGTATGTTGATTCCGGTGCTATGTACAGAACGGTTACGTTGTATGCTATGCAGCACGGTCTAATTGATGAAAACAATTTTGACAAGGAGAAGTTGATAAGTCATTTAAAAAACATTGAAATCAGTTTTATTTTCAACAAAGCACTTGGTTTTGCAGAGGTTTACTTAAATGGTGTTAATGTAGAAAATGAAATTAGGTCTTTGGAAGTTTCTAATCACGTAAGTAAAGTAGCGGCTGTATCAGAAGTAAGAAGCAAACTGGTTGAACAGCAACACAAAATGGGAAAAAACAAAGGTGTGGTTATGGATGGCAGGGATATTGGTACGGTGGTTTTTCCTGATGCGGAATTGAAATTATTTTTAACCGCAAGTGCCGAAACCAGAGCTAAACGACGTTTTAATGAACTTAAAAAGCGCGGCGATAATGTATTGTTTGAGGACGTTTTAAAAAATGTTGAGGAACGTGATTATATCGATTCCCATCGAAAGGATTCTCCGTTAGTCAAAGCCGACGATGCTAAAGAAATTGATAACTCAAATATGACTAAAGAAGATCAGTTTGAAATTGCTAAAAACTTGGTGGACAAAATACTTGAAAGTCAAAAATGAAAAGAGTGGCTAAATGCCACTCTTTTTCGGTTATAAATTTGGAATAATCAATTCTTGGTCCGGATAAATTAAATCGGGATTTTTCAATATGTCGGTATTCGCTTTAAAAATGGCTTGGTATTTCATTGGGTCGCCGTAATAATGCTTGGCAATTTTCCCTAAAGTTTCGCCGCTTTTTACAACATGCCTGTGGTAAATACTGGTGTCTTCAACACGTATGTCGGCTTTAATGTCTGTTGGTTTCTCACCACCAATTTCTTTAATCAAATCCCACAGAATGTTTTTTTCATACTGCGTTTTAGTGGTTCCTTTAATTTTTAAGATACCGTTTTCTTCTTGTACGTCTCCGTCTTTTACGTTTAATTTTTCACCTAGGTCAAGTACTTTTTGGTATTTAGATTTTGTAGTCATAATCCTTTAAAATTTAATAGTGTTATAGTTACTAAATATAGCAACAAAAAGCCTGATTTCATATTAAATTTTTATTAAATGAAATGTTGTTTAATTTGTTAGATTCAAATTAGGCTAATTCATTCAAATTCTGTATTTTTGCACTCCTTTTGGCAAGACATAGGATAGACAGAAGGAATGGACAAAACATAATTTTAACGCTTCTGTGTGTTATTGCTTAAATCTTCCTAGGCATACAGAATACAAATTTTAATCAGCACATGGCTGAAAAAGCAAAACAAGCTGAAGTAGAAGCAGCAGCTGAAACTGAAGTAAAAGAAGCTCCAGCAGTATCTGAAGCTCAATCAAATCCAGAAAAATTCTTAGAAAACTTTAATTGGCACAATTACCAAGAAGGTATTGATGAGGTTGATGACAAGCAATTAAAAGAATTTGAAAAATTAGTAGCAGAAAACTTCGTTGACACTTTAGATGATGAAGTTGTAATTGGTACAGTGGTACACATTACCGATAGAGATGCTATTATTGACATCAATGCGAAATCTGAAGGTGTTATCTCATTAAACGAGTTCCGCTACAATCCTAACTTAAAAGTTGGAGATAAAGTAGAGGTATTGATTGATGTTCGTGAAGACGCTACAGGTCAATTGGTATTGTCTCATAGAAAAGCACGTGTTATTAAAGCTTGGGATCGTGTTAATGCGGCCCATGAGTCTGGTGAAATCGTTAACGGTTTTGTAAAATGTAGAACTAAAGGTGGTATGATTGTAGATGTTTTTGGCATCGAAGCATTCTTGCCAGGTTCTCAAATTGACGTAAAACCAATTAGAGATTACGACCAGTACGTAAATAAAACTATGGAATTCAAAGTGGTTAAAATCAACCACGAATTCAAAAACGTTGTTGTTTCACATAAAGCACTTATCGAGGCTGACATTGAAGAACAGAAAAAAGAAATCATTGGTCAGTTAGAAAAAGGTCAAGTATTGGAAGGTGTTGTTAAAAACATTACATCTTACGGTGTGTTTATTGATCTTGGTGGTGTAGATGGATTAATCCACATTACAGACCTTTCTTGGTCTCGCATTAACCATCCAAATGAGATTGTTGAGTTGGATCAAAAACTTAACGTGGTAATCCTTGATTTTGATGAAGATAAGTCAAGAATCCAATTAGGGTTGAAACAATTAAGCAAACACCCTTGGGAAGCTTTAGCCGATACAGTTGCTGTAGGCGATAAAGTAAAAGGTAAAGTGGTTGTAATTGCAGATTACGGTGCATTTATCGAGGTAGCTGATGGTGTTGAAGGATTAATCCACGTATCTGAAATGTCTTGGTCTACACACTTACGTTCTGCTCAAGATTTCGTTTCTGTAGGAGATGAAGTAGAGGCAGTTATCTTGACTTTAGATAGAGACGAGCGTAAAATGTCACTTGGCATCAAGCAATTAACTGCTGATCCTTGGACGGATATTACAACTAAATACCCATTAGGCTCTAAGCATGTTGGTGTAGTTCGTAACTTCACAAACTTTGGTGTATTCGTAGAATTAGAAGAAGGTATTGACGGATTGATTTACATCTCAGATTTATCTTGGACTAAGAAAATTAAGCACCCAAGCGAGTTCTGTGCAGTTGGTGATAAATTAGATGTTATCGTATTAGAATTGGATGTTGAAGGTCGTAAACTAAGTTTAGGTCATAAACAAACAACCGAAAATCCTTGGGATGCATACGAAACCGAATTTGCATTAGATACTGTTCATGAAGCAGAAATCTCTGAAATAGTTGACAAAGGAGCTACTGTAGAGTTTAACGATGATATTGTTGCTTTTGTACCTTCTCGTCACTTAGAAAAAGAAGATGGCAGTAAATTGAAACAAGGTGAAAAAGCTGAGTTCAAAATCATTGAATTTAACAAAGAGTTTAAGCGTGTTGTAGCATCTCATACTGCTGTATTTAAAGCAGAAGAAGCTGCCAACGTGAAAGCGGCCGTTAAAAAAGCGGAAGCTGCAGCTGCAGAAGCAAAACCAACATTAGGTGATGCCAATGAAGCGTTGCAAGCTCTTAAAGATAAAATGGATGGTAAACCTGCAAAAAAAGCAAAAAAATAATTTTTTTTGACAGTCCTGTTTTAAGCAGGAATCCATTATAGAATTAAAAGCCTCCAAGAAATTGGAGGCTTTTTTTATACCTCATTTTTTGGCTGTCGCTCAAGACAGGGTAAAGTGAAGCAATTTTATAATTTTTTTAATCTAAACATGATCAAAAATGTTTGTTATTTTTATTCTATTTCAAAGGATTACTTCGTCTTTCCACTTCCTCGTAATGACAATTAAAGATAAATCACCTAACAACTACTTTAGTTTTTAAATTTTTCCATTACCTTTGTACCCCAGATACGTTTGGACAGTATATGAGTCAGAAAGTTTTACTTAACGCAAAAGAGGTAAACATCATTCTTCACCGATTGGCTTGTCAACTTATTGAAAAACACAACGACTTCTCAAATACAACTTTAATAGGCCTGCAGCCTAGAGGCATTTATTTGGCCAATAGAATAGCCAAAATATTAAAAGAGGAGTATAAGGTGAAGAATATCCAGTTAGGCTATTTAGATATCACGTTTTACAGGGACGATTTTAGAAGAGGCGATAAAACACTTGAAGCTAATAAAACAGAAATCAATTTTATTGTTGAAGATAAAAATGTGGTTTTTATAGATGATGTTCTTTACACTGGAAGAAGTATACGCTCGGCACTAACGGCTATTCAGTCGTTCGGAAGACCTAAACAAATAGAATTGTTAACGCTTATAGATAGGCGTTTTAGCCGACATTTGCCCATACAGCCAGATTATAGAGGCAGACAAGTTGATGTGATCAACAATGAAAAAGTAAAGGTGAACTGGCTGGAAAACGAACAGGAAGATACGGTGTATTTAATTGAAAAATAACTAATTAAGCAATGAGTGAATTAAGTGTAAACCACTTATTAGGAATTAAATATCTTAACCAAAAAGATATCCAACTTATTTTTGAAACTGCTGATCACTTCAAAGAAGTAATCAATAGACCCATTAAAAAAGTGCCTTCACTTAGAGATATTACCATTGCCAATTTGTTTTTCGAAAATTCTACCAGAACAAAATTATCTTTCGAACTGGCAGAAAAACGCTTATCTGCCGATGTGCTTAATTTTTCATCGTCGCAATCCTCTGTAAAAAAAGGAGAAACCCTTATAGATACCGTCAACAATATACTTTCCATGAAAGTAGATATGGTAGTGATGCGGCATCCCAACCCCGGTGCCGGTGTCTTTTTGTCTAAACATGTGAAGGCTAGTATTGTAAATGCGGGTGACGGAGCACACGAACACCCAACGCAAGCTTTGTTGGACTCGTATTCTATACGTGAAAAACTTGGTGATGTAAATGGAAAAAAAGTCGTGATTGTGGGCGATATATTGCACAGCAGGGTAGCGCTTTCAAACATATATGCCTTACAGCTTCAAGGAGCTCAAGTGATGGTTTGCGGACCAAAAACACTCATTCCCAAATATATTGATAAACTTGGAGTAAAAGTTGAAACCAATCTAACTAAGGCATTGAATTGGTGTGATGTAGCAAACATGCTTAGAGTGCAAAACGAGCGCATGGATATTAGTTATTTTCCATCCACAAGAGAATATACACAACAATTCGGAGTTAATAAAAAGTTATTGGATTCTTTAGATAAAGAGATTGTAATCATGCACCCGGGTCCTATAAATAGAGGTGTGGAAATAACCAGTGATGTGGCAGACTCCAAACAATCCATAATCTTAAACCAAGTTCAAAACGGCGTGGCCATACGAATGGCTGTTATCTATTTATTGGCTTCAAAAATAAAACAGTAGTTATGATTATAGATCAGGACGGAAATATATCCATTATCACCCAAGAAAAAGCTACTATTGTAGAGTTGGTAAAGAAAATCCAGAGTTTATATCCTAAATTCAGGAATAATAATATTATTGTAAGTTTATCTACGCTTAACAACCTTGGTTTGCAAGATGTGCTGGAATTTCTGGAACTTTCAAACACACACAGGGCAACGAAACATTCTTTTGTTATTGTAACAGATAAAATTAATTTAGATGTCGTTCCAGATGAAATCGTTGTCGTGCCAACCGTTCAAGAAGCTTACGATATTATTGAAATGGAAGAAATGGAACGTGATCTGGATTTTTGATGTTTGTGCGTTAGTTGTTTCGTCGTTTAGCTGATCGCCTTTAGAACAACACGATTAACAAATCAAGCTAATTAAAATGTAATTTAGATTTTTAAATAGTAGGTTGTTGTTTGATTGACACGGCTCAACAACAAACAACTTGACAACTCACAATAATGAAGTTAACAATATTAGGTTGCTATAGTGCCACACCAAGAGCTTTAACCAATACAACATCCCAAGTATTGGAAATAAGTAACCATATGTTTTTAATTGATTGTGGCGAAGGTACTCAGGTTCAGCTTAGAAAAAACAAAATCAAATTCAACCGCATTAAGCATATTTTTATATCCCATTTACATGGTGACCATTTTTTTGGTTTGGTGGGATTAATATCTACTTTTAGATTGTTGACCAGGGAAGCCGATTTACATGTTTACGGACCTGAAGGTATAAAGGAAGTCATTACGCTTCAAATGAAACTATCTGATTCTTGGACCAATTATAACTTATTCATTCACGAATTGAAATCTAAAGAATCTGAGCTCATTTTTGAAGATGAATCTGTGGAAGTGCATACCGTTCCGTTAGATCATAGGGTTTACACCAATGGTTTTCTATTTAAAGAAAAAGTAGGTTTGCGGAAACTTGATATTGAAGCCGTAGAAGAAGCCAATATAGATATAGCGTATTTTAGAAAATTAAAACAAGGCTTTGATGTAAAGAATGAAGACGGTGTACTTATAGACAATAAAAAAGTAACTAAACCTGCCCCAAAACCAAAAAGTTATGCGTTTTGTAGTGATACCATGTACAAAGAAGCTATTGTGCCTATTATAAAAGATGTAGATGTATTGTACCACGAATCCACTTTTTTGGAAAAGCACGCGCATTTGGCCAAAAAAACAAAACATGCTACTGCAAAGGAAGCTGCTAAGATAGCCAATGCGGCCAATGTAAAAACGTTGCTTTTGGGTCATTACTCAACACGTTACAACGATTTAGATCTTTTTAAATCGGAAGCAAAAGAAGTGTTTAGCAATGTTAAATTGAGTGAGGACGGTAAGGTTTTTAAGTTTTAAGTTCTTTGATGTTTAGTACCCAGTCAATGGCTTCATCTAAAAACATGCATCGCTTGATGCTTTTCTTTGAAAAGCGTTTTTCCATAGTGGCATTCATGTAAGATATATTGGTGTAGGTAACAAAGGCACTGGCGACAATTTTATCGAATTCTTCATCAATTTTGCTGTACAAATGCGGGTCTATAGAATATGAATTTATTCTGTTTGAAATAAAACCTATTTTTTTATCGCCATAAAAATCAACCAAGTGACTCATTAGGTTTTTTATTTTGCCATAATCAAGATGAACACCTTCGTAAATTTCGGCTAGATAGAATTTATCACAAAAATAAAAATCACCATAAGGTGTTTGAATTTTGTGTGACTTTAATAGCTTATAATATCTGGAACTTTCAAACTTCACGCTCTTGTATATTTTTCTGACGAATCGAATTTAGTAAGTTTTTTATTATAATAATAATTTTGAACTAAGTATTTAAAATTTCGTTATTTTGTATTCTATGAGTAACGATTTAAGTAATTACAGGAAATCTTATGAAAAAGGGGAGTTGTTGGAAAGCAATATTCCTGAAAACCCTATGGAATTGTTTAAAAAATGGTTTCATGAGGTAGATGGTATTTTCAATGAGGAAACCAACGCCATGACCATATCTACATTTGGCTTAGATGGTTATCCAAAAAATAGGATTGTGTTGCTTAAAAAGTTTACTTATGAGGGCTTTATTTTTTTTACGAATTACGATAGCGAAAAAGGAAGAGCCATTGCTGTCAACCCCAATGTATGTCTATCTTTTTTTTGGCAGGGGGCCGAGCGTCAAATTATAATTAAAGGCAAAGCGGAAAAAATAGCCAAAAACCTAAGTGATGGCTATTTTGAATCCCGTCCTAGGGGAAGTCAATTGGGAGCTTTGGTGTCTAATCAAAGTGAGGTTGTTGCCAACAGAGAAAGTTTGGAGGCTAAACTTCAATCGTTAGAAAAGGAATATGAAGGAAAAGAAGTGCCCAGACCAGACCATTGGGGCGGCTATATAGTAAAGCCCGTTGAAATAGAATTTTGGCAGGGAAGGCCCAATAGGCTGCATGACAGAATTAGATACAAACTTCTAGAAGACTATAATTGGTTAATTAATCGATTATCTCCTTAAAAAAGCGTCCAAATACCATTTTTGTAAAATCAATTTTTGTTTCATCGGTAAAATATGCATTTTATCGATTTTAAATTTACCGTTTATCGAAATCTAAAGCTTAGATTATAGCAATCTGCATAGAGTAAATAAATTTACAGAACCAAATCTAAATTTACTTAACCTATGAAGTTATTAACTAAGTTGCCATTCGTGGCAGTATTAGCCATGTTGACGTTTTCTTCCTGTTCAACAGATAGCATTGACGACAAATACGAGAATATAACGGCAGACCTTGTAGTGCCTGCACCAACGCCTTTTGAGTTGGAAATTCTTGAATTAATTAATAACCACCGCCTTTCCATTGGATTGAATCCATTACAAAGTATGGATTTAATTAAATCGCAAGCACTTAACCATACCGATTATATGGTTGAAAATAAAGCAATTTCGCATGATTACTTTTTTGAAAGAAGTGCTTTTTTAAAGAAGAATGCAGAGGCGAAATCAGTTTCAGAAAATGTGGCATACGGTTATACGTCGGCACAATCTGTAGTTAGTGCTTGGCTGCGTAGCGAAGCGCATAAAGCCAATATAGAAGGTGACTTTACCAATTTTGATATTTCAGCTGAAAAAGGAACTGACGATAAATGGTATTACACTAATATATTTATAAAAAGATAAAAGTCGATTTTATTTTATCGACCAAAGAAATAGCCTTTTAAACAAAAGGTTATATTAATAACTTAATTGTTATTGAATTTAGCTTTAGGTATGAAACCCTTCCTTTTTTGGGAGGGTTTTTTTATTGTATTTTATTCTTTTGAAATGGTGATAAGGTTAAAGTGTGTATTCGCTAAAAACTTTTATTTAATTAATCCCCAATATTTCGGAAATTAATATTTTGTATTCCTGAATATTCTTTTCATATTTTTTATGTATTCTAAACATCAAAATAATTCCAATGACTAAAATGAGTGTCCCAATTAAATAAACATAATTACTACTACTTTTTTGAAATACCAGAGCAAGGAAAAGAGCTAATCCAAGAATTATATTTGTGAAAACCACTAGAACCCACAAAAAGTGTTGTTTAAAATAAATTTCAACTTTAGACTCATTTTCAGTTTCTGCTTTTGATAATTTTCCATTAACAACAATGCTATTAATAAAATACAAATACCAAGGATATAAAATCCTTTTACGCATTTTAAATCTAATTGGTTTACTTTTATTTTGGCTTATACTAAATACTAAACCGTTGGTAGATTTAAATACTGACTTTATTTTTTTGCTAACTTCGTCAGGGCTGTTTTTTATTTTAAAATCCCACTTCTTCATAATTGTACTCTTTTGATTTTTAGTAAACCAAACCTAAGTTATGGCTAGTAAATATAAACAAAAAAACCCACTAGCTTTAAGCTAATGGGCTTTTAAACACATGTTGTTATTGAATTTAGGCTTATTTTATTTCTATTACAATAAATTGTGTACGTCTGTTTAATTGATGCTGTGCTTCTGTACACGGTTTGGTACCATCACAATCGTTTACCAAACGACGCTCTCCAAAACCTTCATAACCTGAAATTCTTGAGGCATCAACACCCTTGGCCACCAAATAGTCGTAAGTTGATTTTGCACGCTCTTGAGATAGTTTGTCATTATAAGCTTCAGGGCCTCTGGAATCGGTATGCGATTCAATCTTAATAGTCATGGTAGGATAGTTGTTAAGCATCATATCCACAATTCTATCCAGTTCTATAGAACTATCTTTTCTGATGTTTGATTTATCGAAATCGAAATAAATAGTGTTTAGTTCTTTAATGGGTAATTCTTTCTTAATAGGCGTTAAACCGGCATCTTTTGTTATTGTAGATACATTTTCTTTAATGCCTTTAGATGTTAAAGGTATTGTAACATCTGTATAACCTTCTTTAGTGAATTTTAAGTAATAATCTGAATCCCTGTCAATGTTAATGGAATAGAAGCCAGATTCATCGGTTTCCACTGAAGCTATTTCATTGCCGTTTGCATCCAATAAAGAAACATCGGCATTTGTTATTGGTGCTTCGGTATCCGAATCTGTTACAGTGCCTTCTACTTTTAGATCCAATATTCTGTAATACGCATATACATCATCATCACCAACACCTCCATCTCTGTTTGATGCAATATAGCCAGTAATGCCATCATCGTTCATAAAAAATGAAAAATCATCTTTGCTTGAGTTAACGGGAACACCAAGGTTGATAATACTAGTTATATTGTCATCTTTATCGGTCACGGTTCCGTAAATATCCAAAAGACCTAGACCTTGGTGACCATCAGATGAGAAGAACAACACATTTTCATTGTTTACAAAAGGAAATACTTCATTTAAAGCTGTATTAACAGTATTACCTAAGTTTTTTGGTGAGCCCAAACTACCATCGGTATTAATATCTACATAATAAATATCGGTACCTCCAAAACCACCAGGCATATCTGAAGCAAAATATAGTTTACTGCCATCGGCATTTAAAGCTGGGTGGCCAACAGAATAGCTGTCGTTGTTAATGTTTAACTCTTCTACGTTTGTCCAAGAGCCATCAACAAGCGTGGCTCTGTATATTTTTAAATTGCTTATGCCGTTTTTATCTTTTTTAAGCTCTTGCTCACTATAATTATTTCTTGAGAAGTACATGGTTTTTCCATTTTTCGAAATGGTAAGTGGACCATCGTGATAGCGTGAATTCACATCTCCTTTAACGTTTGATTTATGGTAAACAATTGAATCACTTCCTTTAGGAGCCACATAAATATCCAGGAACGGTTGGTTATTCCAGCCATAGACATGCTTTGTAGAAACACCTTCGTCTACAGACGATACAAAATAAACATTGCCATCCCGCTCATAAGCTCCAAAATCACTTCGCTTAGAATTGAACTTTACTTCAGATAAAAAATAATGTTGCTTTGCGTTAAACACAGACGTTATAAAGTCGGCATCTGTTGATATTTTTTTATCACCTAAAACACCTCCTGCTTCTTTAAATTTTTTCATCCAAACACGCGACTCTTCGTAATTCTTTACCCCTCTTAGTGCTTCAGCATATTTATAGAAATATTCTTTTGGCACATTGGGCTGCTCTACAACTTTTTTGTAATAAACAACAGCACTATCTGGATTTCTCAAATAAGCATAACAATCTGCCAGTTGTCTTGTGGCATAATCGTCATTATAGTCTTTTTGTAAAAGCTCTTTATAGACCTCAATGGCATTATAGAATGAAAATTTATTAAATAAATTATCCGCTCGTTTTTGCTTGCCAGTTTGTGCGTAAGAACAAAAACTGGCTATTAATACTATATATACTAATATGTTGCGTTTTAATTTCATGGGGTCTTTTGTTTTATTATGCTTAAATAGGCTTATTCCATTTTCACCACAATAAATTGTGTACGTCTGTTGAGCTGATGATCTGTTTCTTCACATTTAGAACCATCTTCGCAACCATTGGTTAATCTACGCTCACCAAAACCTTCGTGTGCTGTAATTCTAGCAGGGTCTATGCCTTTAGAAATTAAATATTCATAGGTAGAGTTTGCTCTATCAATAGATAATTTGTCATTATAGGATAGTGTTCCTCTGGAATCTGTATGCGACTCAATACGAATAACCATTTCTGGGTATCGGTTTTGCATTAGGTCAACTATTTTGTCAAGTTCGGCTGCAGCATCTGGTCTAATGTTGAATTTATCGAAATCAAAATAAATAGTATTAAGCTCGGCTAAGACCACAACATTTTGTTTCGGATTTAATATTAAATTCGCTGTAATAACCGATTCTAAAGCCCTTAGGTTTTTAGAAGTAAATTCTCTGTAATCATCAATGTACTTATCGTGGGTTGCCACAATTTTATAGTCTTTATTGATGTCTATATTGATTTCATATTTACCTTCTTCATCAGTTTGCATATCAGCAATCTCGTTGCCTTTATCATCAAATAAAGTCACTACCGCATTTGGAATAGGATTCGTATTTATGGCATCTGTAACAGTTCCCCTTACTACAACAGCAGGCTCTCTGTAATAACCGTAAATATCATCGTCGCCTCTACCGCCATCTCTGTTAGATGAAAGGTATCCTGTAAGGCCGTCTGGGTTCATGGTAAATGAAAAATCATCCTTATTTGAATTTATTGGCGTACCCAGGTTTACAACATTAATGATTTTGTCATTTTCGTCCATAACAGTACCAAAAATATCTAAGAGACCAATACCAATGTGTCCATCAGAGGCAAAGAATAAGGTACCTTCGCTATTAACAAAGGGGGTGCCTTCAGTATTTTTTGTATTAATTACATCTCCTAAATTTTCAGGTGTGCCAAGACTACCGTCGGCATTGATGTCTACTACATATATATCAGAACCACCATAGCCTCCAGGCATATCTGATGTGAAATACAATTTTTTATTATCCGGGCTTAAAGCTGGGTGCTGTGTTGAATAAGCTTTGTTGTTTATTGAAAGATCTTCAACATCTGTCCAGATACTATCTTTAAAAGTTGCTCTATAAATTTTTACATGGCTAATACCGCGTTTGTCGCCTTCACGACCTAAACTGGTGGCATTATTCCTTGAAAAATACATGGTTTTGCCATCATTGGTAATTGCAATTGGGCCGTCATGGTAAATAGAGTTTACATCACCTTTAAGTTTAGATGTATGATCTACCTGTTTTTTAGAATCTTTATCAGTAACGTAAACATCTAAAAAAGGTTGTTCGTTCCAGCCATACAATCTTTTTATGGAAACGCCTTCATCCCTTGAAGATGAGAAGTATATTTTATCATCGTATTCAATAGCTCCAAAATCACTGAATTTAGTATTGAATCGTAATTTATTCAGAAAATACTGTTGTTTGGCGTTGAATACATTCGAGATAAAATCGATGTCTTTGTTAAAATCGTTTACATTGGCCACCCCCCCGGAATCCTTAAAGCGCTCTAACCAAACTCTAGATTCATCATAGGCTTTTATTCCTCTTAAAGCCTGCGCATATTTATAGTAGTATTCCACAGGAACATTTTCTTGTTGAACCACTTGTTTGTAGTATCTGGTAGCTTCATTCGGGTTTCTTAAATAAGCATAGCAATCGGCCAGTTGTCTTATGGCGTAGTCCTTATTGTAATTGTTCTCAATAAGTTCTTGATACACTTCAGCTGCTTTAACAAACGAAAACTTATTAAAAAGCGTATCTGCTTTTTTTTGCTTTCCTTGCTGGGAAAATGCCACCAAGCTAAACATTAAAGCAAAACAAACTAATATGTAATTTTTTGATTTCATAGTTATTGCTTTTTTGTTTTAGAAATATCTAGGTGACTTCAGTTTTGAACTTAAGAATTTAAATTCGTAAATAAGTAAAACCTCGTGTGTACCAGAAGTATATCTGGCTATGTCTGAAATTGGCTTTTCATATGAATATCCCAAACGTAACTGACGTGATATTTGGAAATCCATAAGACCGCCAATGGCACCAGTATTTTTGTTCATTCTATAGGAGGCACCTAACCAAAGTTTTTCGTTGAAAAGGAAATTACCGGTAAAGTCGTAAGACATAGGAGCACCATTGGTTGCTTTTACCATAACAGCTGGTTTGAATTTTAGCTTACTAGCCAAATCAAATACATAACCGGCAGTAGCATAATAACTTACACGCTCTAATGCTTCAAATCCTTGTTCTTTGTTTCGATCCGAGTTTAAAACCCTTGGCGCAGAGATACCAATATAATATTTGTTAGTGCTGTAGTAAACACCTAAACCAATATTAGGAGTCCATCTGTTTTCAATACCACGAATTAACGGGTCAAAATTCTCATAGTTTCTAAAATCGGCATCAAGACTGTATTGTGTAAAACCACCCTTAATACCAAAGGCCAATCTTCCTTCAACTCCTACAGGAATGGCATACGAAAAGTCGCCGTATAAATAGGAATAGTTTTCTGGACCTAAATCGTCCTCTATAAAAGTTAAACCTAAACCGATTCTATCATTTCTTAAAGGTGTATGGATAGAAAGCGTTTGTGTTATTGGGCCACCATCAAAACCAACCCATTGGCTTCTATGTAATCCAATAATGCTCAAGGCGTCTCTACTACCAGCATAAGCGGGATTTATAGAAATAGTGTTGTACATATACTGTGTGAACTGTGGTAATTGCTGAGCAACTCCAACGGTACAGCTAAACAATACTAAAGCGAATATGTAATTTTTAATACGTTTCATAGGTTAATTGATTTATTTGGTTCCAATATATAAGGGGCCTGTAAAAGGTTTTAATCCACTGTTTTCTAATACAATAATATAGTAATAAGTTCCATTAGGGACTGTATCTGCACTACCTACAGAAGACTTAGCTTTTCCTGTAAATCCTCCCATATTTTCACCTAAACTATAATTGTTAGATTCGAAAATTAAGGCGCCCCAACGGTTGAATATCTTCACATTGGCAGTGAAACCACATAAATCCACTCCCATGATATCAAAGGTTTCGTTATAGCCATCTCCATTAGGAGTTAGTGCTTTAGAGATTATCACATCATCTTCTCCACAAGGAAGCACTTCACAGTCAGCATTTATATTCATGCTTAATTCGGTTACATTGATACAGCCGTTTTCTATTGCGGTATATCTGAATACATAATCAATTCCGCCATCTTGAGGTAAGAAACCTTGACCTATTTCAAGAGTTGTTGGATCAAAAAGACTTCCTTGTAAAGTAGCAGCAGTATTTCCTTGTAATATCTCCCAAGTACCATTTAGGCTTGCTGCAGATACAAGAGTGTTTAGGTCAACAATACCATCGTCATAACATCTTTCTCCAGCTGATAGTTGTGTAACTACTTCACTTAGGGCTACATTAACTGTTTGTGTAAATTCATCAGTATTACCACATTCATCACTTACTATCCAGGTTCTTGTTATTGTATAGTCCTCAAAAACATTTTCATCATAAGTGCTTGTTTCTGAAAATTCAACTGTAACATCAGACGAACAATTATCTTCAAACTCTAAATTAGGAGCATTTGGAATATTTGTACAGCTTACATTTACGGTGTCATCAAACGATCCTACCACAGTTGGTGCCGTAGTATCCTGAACAGTCACTGTCTGGATATGTTCAATTGATGAACCACAGATATCTGTAGCAGTCCAAGTTCTTGTCAATATATATGACGATGGACATTCGCCGTCTGTTCTTTCTTCAGTATATGTTACTGTAACATTACCACAACTATTGGCTGCTGTTAGATTAGCGGCAGCAGGAACATTGTCGCATTCAACCGTTACATCTGTAGGCAGGCTTTCTTGATCGAAAGCAACTGCTGTTGGAGCTGTTAAGCTAAAGTCAGCACTTAATTCAATTGTTTCACATATATCTGTAATTGTCCATATTACCGTAACAGTACCTCCTGTACATAATTCAGGAACACTAACTGTATCGCTATTATTTGTTAGTTCTGGGGAGCAACCACCTGATTGAATCATGGCCGACGTTTGGGCATCAACCCAATCTGCAAAGGCTTGATCAACACCAGCTTGATCGGTGTAATCACAAGATATTGCATCCTTGTTCGAAGGCGCTGTATAAACAATTGCTTCGGGTTGGGATAATGTATATGTTGCAGTTGCTGTTGTAGTGCTGCAAAGATCTTCTACTGTCCAAGTAATGGTAATAGAACCACCAGTACATAAATCGATAGACTGTGCTTCGAAATCATTCGTTACAGTAGGAGTGCACCCACCTGTTAAACTGCTATTGATAATATCTGTTTGAGCATCAACCCAAGCTGCAATATCGGCATCCAATGCAGCTTGTGCAGCAATAGGATCGGCATTATCGAACTCGCAAGCATCAGCACTGTCATCAGAAGGATCTGTATAAGAAACAGTTTCAGGCTGAGTTAGTGTATATGTAGCGGTAGGGTTTGTAGTCCCACAGATATCTTCTACTGTCCAAGTAATGGTAATAGAACCACCAGTACATAAATCGATGGACTGAGCTTCGAAATCATTCGTTACAGTAGGAGAGCAACCACCTGTTAAACTGCTATTGATAATATCTGTTTGAGCATCAACCCAAGCTGCAATATCGACATCCAAAGCTGATTGAGCAGCAATAGGATCGGCATTATCGAACTCGCAGGCATCAGCACTGTCATCAGAAGGATCTGTATAAGAAACAGTTTCAGGCTGTGTCAATGTGTAATTTGCAGTAGTGTTTGTAGTCCCACAGATATCTTCTACTGTCCAAGTAATCGTAATAGAACCACCAGTACATAAATCGATGGACTGTGCTTCGAAATCATTCGTTACAGTAGGAGAGCAACCACCTGTTATACTGTTATTGATAATATCGGTTTGAGCGTCAACCCAAGCTGCAATATCGGCATCCAAAGCTGCTTGAGCAGCGATAGGATCGGCATTATCGAACTCGCAAGCATCAGCACTGTCATCAGAAGGAGCTGTATAGGCTACTGGTTCAGGTTGTGTTAATGTGTAAGTCGCAGAAGGTGTTTTAGTTTCGCAAATATCTTCAATAGTCCATGTTATAGTAATGGAACCTCCAGTACAAAAATCAATTGATTGATTTGAAAAATCATTAGTAACTTCTGGAGAACCACCAGTCAAACTGTTATTGATAATATCTGTTTGAGCATCAACCCAAGCTGCAATATCGGCATCCAAAGCTGCTTGAGCAGCAATAGGATCTGCATTATCGAACTCGCAGGCATCGACAGTGTCATCAGATGGATCAGTAAAGTTGATACCATCAGGTTGGGTAAATGAGTAAGTTGCATCAACAGTAGTTGTACCGCAAATATCTTCAATGGTCCATGTGATTGTTATAGATCCAGAAGAACAGAAAAGAATAGACTGATCTGTAAAATCATTTGTTACTGTTGGTGAACAACCACCTGTTAAACTATTATTTATAACATCAGTTTGAGCGTTAACCCAAGCAGCGATATCAGCATCTAAATTTGCTTGAGCGACAGTAGCGTCTTCATCATCAAATTCAGAGGCTACAGATGTATCATCAGAAGGCTCTGTGTAAGATACTGCTTCTGGTTGGTTTAATGTATACGTAGTTGTATGCGTATGATTCTTTTGACATTTATCATTAGTATACCAAGTTATTGATATTGTTCCACCTGTACATATGTCTATTGTCTGGTTTGTATAGTTGTTAGTTGTATAAGGGTTACAACCTCCTACATAGCTTTCATCCATTTTTACTAACTCATCATCAACCCATTTAGCAAATTTGGTATCAAAATCCTCTTGACTTTCAAAATCACAAGCATTTACTATAACAGGGTCAGGATAGTAATGAGACAAATCAGCTGGTTTATTTAAATTATATACAGCTGTAACTGTTGATTCATTACAAAGGTCTTTAATGGTCCAAGTAACGGTGGCAGAACCGCCATCGCATAACTGAGGAATGGAAACAGAGGCGCTATCGTTCGTTAATTGCGGAGAGCATCCACCTGCGAGTGCTATAGCTATAGATTGTGTATTTACCCAACTGGTAAAGTCAGCATCCACAGCATTTTGGTCTGCAAAATCACAAGCATCTACATCGGCGTCCTCAGGTTCATTATAGGTTACCAGTGCGGGAGCTGTTAGATTAAAATCAGCAGTAATGTTGTTTATGGTTTCACATTTATCGGTAATTGTCCATGTAACTGTTGCGGAACCGCCGTCACAAAGCAATGGTATGCTTGCAGAGGCACTGTCGTTCGTAAGTTGTGGGTCACATCCACCAGCAGCAGCGATTGCTGCAGACTGGGCGTTTACCCAATCGGTGAAAGCGGTATCCACAGCGTTCTGGTCTGCAAAATCACAGGAATCTACATTGGCGTCCGTTGGGTCATTATAAGTTACAGCCGGAGCTGCAGTAGCTTTAAATGTAACCGTTACGGAATCGCTGGTACATCCATCATCAGCAGTATAAGTTAAGGAAATATCAACATCGGAGCAGATACTCAATGTATTGGCTGCCACTGGAGTAGTGGTGAAAGCACCAGAGCTTCCACAACCGGCTTCATCTGTAGTGAAGCCAGCCAACCAATTAGTATAGGCCAACTGTAAGGCCGCATCATCAGCATAGAAACAAGCAGCGGTATCAACAGCCTCAGGTCCGCTCACCTCTACAGCCGGAGCTGCAGTAGCTTTAAATGTAACCG
>JAHLEH010000012.1 GCA_018883545.1 Marixanthotalea marina
GCGATATCGCTCTTTTAAGCGTATCTAGCCAAACACCCCTCGATCCTCTCTATATTGCCTGTTTAGTTTATCAGAAATTTACTATTTTAACACCAAATAACTAACGGCTTGTAAACATACGAGCCAAACCGTTAGAGCACATTTAAACCGACCTCATGAAAAATTTTATTCTTTTACTGTCAGTTTCATTTTTAATATCCTGTGAGCAATCCGAAACCACCATTACCGAAAACGAAATCCTGTGGGACACCTATGGTGTTCCTCATATCTACGCTACTTCTGATAATGACTTGTATTACATGTCTGCTTGGGGTCAGATGAAAAATCACGGAAACCTTATTTTAAAACTTTATGGAGAAGCTAGAGGTACTAGTGCAGAATTATGGGGTGAAGGTTTTGAGGTTAATAAAGCATTACGTCATTTAGGGCTTTATGAGCAATTGCAACCAGCTTACGACAACTTGACACCTAAATATCAAGAAATGCTTCAATCTTTTGTAGCTGGAATTAATTCCTATGCAGAAAAAAATAGCGACGAGTTAGATGAAAAATATAAAAAGGTTTTACCTATAACTGCCAATGATATTATCGCACACAACTTTCGGGTAGTGAATTATGAATTTCTTATTCGGGGCACTTTTTTATCCAATCAAAGAATAGAAGGTGGATCAAATTCTTGGGCGCTTTCAGGAAGCAAAACTTCTACCGGAAATACGATGTTGGTTGCCAATCCGCATTTATGGTGGTCAGACCTATTTTTATGGCATGAGCAACAGTTTATTACAAATGAATACAATATGTATGGTGCAACCCTTATTGGAAACCCATCAATAATACTTGGTTTCAATGATAATGTATCATGGACACATACAGTAAACACAATCGATAACACAGACTTGTTCGAATTAAAGAAAGAAGGTAATACCTACCTACTGGATGATAAATACATTCCATTTGAAGTGCATACCTATGTAATTAAAGAGCTACAAGAAGATGGTTCTATAAAAACCAATGAATTCAAAAGGAAAATCGCAAAACATGGTATTGTCATCAAAGAAACTGAAAATTCTGCATTAGCCATTCGATTTGCCCAGATGAATAATTTTACCCCATTAATCGAACAATACGACTTAATGTCCAAAGCGAAAAATTTAGACGATATGAAAAATGCTCTTGCCTTAAGACAAATGCCTTTTTTGAATACAGTCTATGCTGATAATGACGGTAATATAATGCACCATTTTGGTGGACTTGTACCAGAAAAAAATGGCGATTGGGATAAATGGCAAGGAGTCGTATCTGGTGACTCAAGTACTGATATTTGGACCGAGTATTACGAAAGTAATGAGTTGCCTATTGTTATTAATCCACCTTCCGGTTGGTTACAGAACGCTAATGATCCACCTTATACAAATACTTTACCAACGGTACTAAATCCTGATGATTTTGCGTCTCATATTGCACCAAATAATATGAGATTTCGACCACAACGTGCTGCAAGGATAATGCATGAAGAGGATAGTATTTCTTTTAATCGTTTAGTGGAGTTAAAACATGATAACAAAGCCGAATTAGCATTAAGATTGCATGATGACCTACTTGCCTTAAAAAATAAAACATCAGACTCTTTAGTATTAGCTGCTATCGATGTACTGACCAAATGGGATGGTTCTTATGATGCCAATAGTATGGGAGCCATCTTCTTTATGACTTTTACCAATACCTGGGCATCTGAAAATCAGACAAGCCCTTTTCAATTAAGTTCTCTTTTAAAAGACGCATGGCAGTATAGTGACCCAATCAATTCACCTGACGGATTTGTAAATAATGACGAAATCATTAACATCATAAAAAAGTCTGCTGAAAATCATTTGGCAGCTTATCCTAAACTTGAAGTCCCTTATGGAGATTATTACAGACTTAAAATGGGTGATATAGAGTATCCTGGAACTGGAGGCCCACAACATTTAGGCGTATTTAGAATTTTATATTCTTTAGATTCAAACCCTGATGAAGAAGGCAAGTTTTACGGCAATTTTGGAGATACTTTCGTTCTTGTTCTCGAAATGGGAGAAGAAATCAATGTTAAAGGACTATTAACATATGGAAATTCATCTAATCCTGATAACAAACATTATGGAGATCAACTAGAAATGTTTAGTAAGAATGAATTAAGGGATATATGGTTCAAACGAATCGATCAGGAGACGAATATGGAGCTTAAAGAAAATAAAAACGATATGTAACAATGGCTATAAGTAATTGCTTGTTCTCGCCTACTTCTGAAAATCCTCTCGGATTTTCAGTTTGGTGTGTACTTGCAAAGTTGAGTGCTAAACCATGCAAGTACTCATAGCCGAAACGTTGGCATTAATACGGAACAAATTTTGATATTTTAATAAAATGTATTTACTTTGTAATAACATTTAAGAAATTATGGAAACATCAATAATCAAAATCGGAAATTCAAAAGGACTTCGTTTGAGCAAGACCATTTTGGAAAAATATAACATCAAGGATAAAGTTGAACTTATTCTTGAAAAAGGACAAATAATCCTCAAACCAATTGCTCTACCGAGAAAAAATTGGGAAAAAGAATTTAAAAAAATGAGTGAAAACGGAGACGACAAGTTGCTTATGAACGATGTTTTCGAGGACGAAAATCTTGAGGAATGGATTTAAAACAATACTTAATTGTTCTTGTCAATCTTGACCCGACCATTGGAAACGAAATAAAAAAGACTAGACCTTGTGTAATCATTTCACCAAATGAAATGAACAAGTATCTGAATACGATAGTTCTTGCTCCAATGACAACAAATTTAAAAAAATACCCAACTAGAGTTTCAGTCAAATACAATGGGAAAAAAGGAATGGTTGCAATTGACCAAATTCGGACAGTTGACAAAATCAGAATAATTCGAGTTTTTGAAACCCTAACCGATACGGAAATTAGAAAATGCAAAGAGGTAATAAAAGAAACCTTTGTTGACTAAAAAAATAAGTACTAATGCCAACAAAGAACTGAGTTAAAAAAACCAAATCAATTCAATCCATCTAAAACTTCTTCAAAAAAGAAAGCGCCCGATTATCGAGTCATAACCAGGCAACTTTCAACCTAACAAAAAACCTAAAAACAAAACGACTTCTAGGTTACCTTAAAATTGATGGTCAACACCTATTAATCCCCTCAAATTAATATCAAAATATCTTAAAACCTATACGATATGGTTCCTCTCAAATAAAAGGGAATCCCTGGTGTAAAATGAATTTCCTCCACAGGTTGCGCTTCATTCTGTAGCCTCGATTCTGTGGCGAATTGGGTTTCATTCCATGCCACATCAAACAGATTTTCTATCACAAATCCCACCGTTACATTTTTAAAGCTGTAATTGGCATTAAAATCTGTAACGAAATAGCCTTCGGCCACAATGCTATTGTCTTCATTTGCTGGCCTATCGTCAATATACCGATATCTTATACCTCCCGAAAAACCGCTCAAATTGCTTACCGAAAGGCCGCCAGCCATGGTAAAATCTGGCGCTAAGGGAATGTAATTTTGTCCCTCGGGATCTTCAACACTCCGTGCCTTGGTTATGGTGGCATCGGCATTCAAAAACAACCAATCTGCTAACTGGTAACGCATACCCAAATCGGCTCCAAAACGCTCCGTTTTTCCGCTTGGCTCCACAATTCCAGCATCGCCTACATACACAAATTCCTGTTTCAAAAACAAATACCAAAGTGCGGTATTTACAAAAAGTTTTGGTGTTGGTTTCCATACATTGCCTAAATCGACACCATAAGCTTTGGGCAAAATATCGCGCCCCATATTGCTTACCACGACCCTCGTATCGTTGGAATGAAAACCAATCCCCGATTTTAAATACAATTGCAAATTTTCGCTGGCATCATAAAAAAAGTTGAGTTTCGGACTAACAATGGCCTCCGTTTCCGATTGGGTCTCGTAATTAACCTGTAGTTTATCGTTGTACATAAAGTTGAAATAATCCAAGCGCAAAGCGGGATTCACCCTGAATTTCCCAAACTCAAATTCTGCATTTACATAAGCACTCATATTGGTTTGGTTGATGTCGCCCAACTGCACATTATTTAATGTTGTGGTTCTATTCAATGTTTTAGAGAGTTCGCTACCTTCGGTCCTATCGTATCGTAACCCAATGCCCCCAACCAATTTTAAAGGCGTATTTCCCAAATACGTATAATGTGTTAGAGCGGAATTAAAACCAAACAAATCCCTATTTTCTTTTTGCCTTATTTGGTCGCCATTTACAGGATCTTCCAAAAAGAATGTAAAATTGGAATACAGTTCAAAATCGTAATGCGAATAAAAGGCATTGGTTTTTAGTATGGTATTAGCGTTCACAGATTTATGATATTCCAAATTGATGTTGGTTCGCGAGGTATTGCCGCCTTCAGTATCGTCAATGGCACCAAAACGGGTAATATTGCCATTATCGACTTCACGCTGTGGAATTTGACCCGAAGCATCCCATCGACTGGTGAAATGTGACGTTGTAAGCGTCAGTTTATCATTTTCAGGTGAAAATAACACGTACTTACCAAACAGGTTTAAACGTCTAAAATTTTGAGGCGATTCAAAAGGACCATCCCCAGAAAGATACTCCACAGCCACATAACCATTTTGGTTTTTAACATCTTCTGAAAGATTAAATAAGCCTAGGGTTCTTAAGGTATTAAATTCCCCAACCGATAATGATACCGAACTATCTTTTAAATAATCTTTGGTGGAAAAATCGACGTAGGCCGCTGTATTGAAATCGCCCACCTTACCATAATAAGGCCCTTTACCAAAATCGATATTATTAACCGTTTCGGGGATTAAAAAATGTAAATCGCTATATCCTTGGCCGTGCGCATGCGACACCATATTAACGGGCATGCCATCCACAGAAATGGCGATATCGGTACCGTGGTCTATATCAAAACCTCTTAGAAAAAGTTGCTCTGCCTTACCGCCACCGGCATGCTGACCAATAATCAACCCTGGCACTTTCCTAAGCACTTCTTGTGATGAATTTACTGGGTTTGTACTGATGTCCATTTTAGAAATGGTACTTAGGGCATCCAATTGTTCGGTAATTACCAATTCATCCAACTGATAGCTTTTTTCATTTAAAACAACTTTAAAAGTATTTTTAAAATCCTGCGGATTCAATACAAGTGTTTTGGTTTCGTAGCCTAACAATACAATTTTAATACTGTCGTTTGCTTTTGTTTTGTCCAGAATAAACGACCCATTTTCTAAGGAATGTGCATGGCTTCTTGAGCTTAAATTATACACGTAAGTCGCTTCCAACGGCTGATTGTTTGCATTAATTATGCTACCCGATAATTCTTGTGCACTATTTTGCAGACTGAAACACAAAAACAAAAGAAATGCTATGTAGGTTAGTTTATTGGTCATTTTAATGTATTAAATGTTATTGATTTTTTTCGCCATTAAAGGGCCTAATTCAAACGTACTGTTCAAAAGCTCCTTTTTTAATGACTCAGCTTCTTTTAACTTGCCATTAGCTTTATAAACTTGTGCTAAACGAAAGAGTGTTTCCGGATTGTATGTTTTATCAACCACATGCTTTTCCATAATGTCCAGTGCTTCTTCAGCATTACCATAATTTAAGTAAGCCCACGCCAATAAGTCGTAAGATTCTGGTGTTGGCCTATTTTCGATTTCGGTCAATGCTATTTTAGCAGCATCTTTGGTTTCATTGAATTCTTCGGTGTATAAAATAGCATTGTATTTATTGTACATATTGCCATAACCTTCATCTATAACTTCGGCTAAATAAGCATCCAAATACTTTTTTTTAGCAGCGTAATCGTGCATATATTCAGCGATTTCAGCTTTTAGAAGATGATAACTTGGCGACTTATGCTGTTCGGTAATGCTGTTTAAAATACGTAAAGCCTCTTTAGGATTGCGCTCGTAGGAATAAACAATCCAAGCAATGCCCTTTTTAGCATAAGCATCATTGGGATTCAATTTTAAAGCTTTTAGATAATTGTTGTACGATTCTTCAATTTGTCCGTTGTGTCCGTAAAAATCGGCCAGATTGGTGTACGACCATTGCATCAACCATTTGTTTTTAGAGGATTCTGCCAATTCGGTCGCTTTTTTCAGGTACAAAATAGCTTTATCCAAATCGCCGTTATAGTCACTCCATTTGGATAAGCGGATTAAAAAATCGAAGTCCTTGTAATTTTCAATTTTATTGAGATAGTTTTCGGCTTGCACTACGTTGCCAAGTTCTAAATACACATCAAAGAGCATTTTTTGTGTACCATTCAAGCCATCACCAATCATTTCGGCTTTCTTCAGAAGCGATAAAGATTCCCTAAATTTATGTTGGGAAATGTAGTTTCGTGCCAAAGCCCTTAAATAGCCAGGTATGCTGTAACCTGTTTCTTTATTAGCTTTTATAAGTTTTTTTTCGGCTTCTATTAAATCCTCAATACTGCCAGTTTGGTTAAACAGTTCAGATTGAGATGTTGCTGCCTTAACCAAATAAGGAAACTGTTGTGGTTCTTTTTCTAGCTTTCTTTCCCAAAATTTATAATCCTCTTGGGTTAATTGCAACATCTCATTGGAATCTGACTGTAAATAACTATTGTAATCGTTTACATCGGTAATTTTATTAGGCGATTCTTCACAACTTACAATAAGCAGTAAAAGAATCAGCATAGCGAAGTTGAATTTAGATTTCATTTTTGATAGTTTTTTGTAGGTTAAAAATCAGAGTATGGAATGATTCCCATACCCTGATATAGATTTATATAATTCTTACCAAGGCGAAGCCAAGTAAGGAAATGAGGTCAAAAAAGGTTTGTCGTTAGCATCTACGTGGTCGTCACTTAAACTTGGATTTTCGGTAAAATCTTCACCACCAAAAATTAAAAGCAACTCAACGGTAATAACGTCATCGGCCAAAGCACGACCAGTAAGCACATTGGTACCATCGTAGAAAGTGGTAGTTCCGTCCAACGATACATTAAGCACATCGGTAGCTAAAACACCAGTAAACGCGGCTGCATCAAGACCTAAGGCATTTTGATCGCCTGGATTTGCAAACGCCGGGCTAAGCGCTGTTAAATTGGTTTCAAACATACCTTGGAATGCTGCGCCTTGGTTTGAAGGAACGGTGGTATTGAACATGTCCTTACTTCCCGAAGACACAAACACAGTGTTAACTGCCGGTCTACCCATTTGGTCTGCTTGTGTATAGGTTCCAGAGAAATCTGGTGTGTACGTTTTAATGTCACTGCTTGGATCACAATTCAATGCTAATAAAGTGACAACTGCTAATGCTATTATTTTTATATTTTTCATGATATTATGCTTTAAAATTAAAATTGATTATTTCGTTTTTGTTTCCACCCAAGTGTTGATGGTGCCAGAACCCCCAATCATCGATTTTGGCACTTCTACGACCACTGAAAGCACATTGGTACCTGCAAACGTATCAGAACCCGGGTCGTTGAATCCAGAAGCCATACCTCCTATAATTTGAGTGTATTGGGCAAAATCCATAAAGAAAGGATCGTCCCTAGGGCCCGCAAAAAAGTTCATCCCCGCATTGGTACTTACAATGGCACTAGAACCATAAGGCGTAATATCTACAACTCCTGTGGTTGGTGCAGAAATGGCAATGTTGCTATTTAAACCTGTTTGACTTGGTGCAACAGGGCCAAAAAAGTACATCTTACCATCCCTTGGAATGGCTTGAATTACCAAATCTTCAACATTATCGCCTGTATTATCTATATTGAACTCTATCAATACATTTTCACTGAAAGTAGCTTCGCCTGTAGCGGTTGGACTTAAAAGTCCTTGCGTGTTAGCTACAAATACGAGATTACTTGTATTCTCTCCTTGGAAAGCATAAAAATCGGTAATATCGCTGGTATCACCCTGAACTGCCGGTGCATCGATATGGTCGGCGGCAATAACAGCTATAAAACCGGCTAATGCCAATAGGCCAACTCCTAATGTTTTCTTTAAATTTTTCATAGTCTTTTTAGATTTAAGTTATTTAATTTTTTGACGTTCACCCATACCTACGCAATAACGACACTAGTGGTTTTGTTAAAATTTTGTTAAATGCAATCTAACCGCTTCAAACTATCAAAAACCAAAATTATTTCTGGGGAAATTTTCAGTATTTTAGATGATGTTCACATTAAAACTGAAGCCATGAAAAAAACAATCTTCTTTATTGCTTTTGCCTTATTTACATTAAGCATATACGCCCAAAGTTTTGTGGGTGCTTGGGAAACATATTATACCGCTGAAGATGGCAGCAAACTAAAAAGCGTGGTTATTTTTACCGATAAATACCAAGTCATTACAACCTATGATGCGTCAACAGGAAAGTTTATAGGCACCAATGGTGGTACTTGGAAATTGGACAGTAAAACAATGACTGAAACAGTAGAATTCGATTCGGTGAACCCCGAACGTGTTGGAAGTGAAGTAAGTTTTGAGGTGTTCATAAATGGAAATACCATGGGCATTGTAGGCGATAAAAATACATTTACACGAATTGATGATGGCTCTCCTGGCAAACTAGAAGGTGCTTGGCTGATGTCTGGTAGGGTTAGAGATGGCGAAACCCAACAAAGAGATACCAGCGGCCCAAGAAAAACCATGAAAATATTGTCGGGCAAACGTTTCCAGTGGATTGCCTACAATACCGAGACCAAACAATTTATGGGGACTGGTGGCGGTAACTACACTACCGAAGATGGTATTTATACTGAAAATATCGAGTTTTTTTCGAGAGACGATTCCAGAGTTGGTGCGAGCTTAAAATTCGATTTTAATTTGGTTGATGGCAACTGGCACCACAAAGGATTTTCAAGTCAGGGAGCTCCGCTTCACGAAATTTGGAGTTTAAGAGAATAGCGCTCACAATGGATACAGAAATTCAAAACTACCATAATAGTCTATCTGAGACCGATCAAGGTATTTGTAATTTATTATATCAGGAACTATGTAATGGACTAAATGATGGCGAACATAAACTATGGCATGGGCATCCTGTTTGGTTTATAGACGGCAACCCCATTGCAGGTTATAGTAAACAAAAAGCGGGCATTCGCTTGATGTTTTGGAGCGGAGCTGATTTTGAAGAAAACGATTTGAATGTGAGAGGCAAAAAATTCAAAGATGCCTCTATTTTTTATACATCAGTTTCTGAAATTGACATTAACAAACTAAAAAGATGGCTAGAAAAATCCAAGAACATTCACTGGGATTATAAAAACATTGTAAAACGAAAAGGAACATTGGAAAGATTAAAATAAATGAATACAAGCAACAATTATAAAATTCCGGATAACACAAGAATTGGCCATGTGCACTTAAAAGTTTCCAACTTAGAACGTTCATTAGATTTTTATTGTGGACTTCTAGGTTTTGAAGTTATTACAACCTATGGAAACGATGCGGCATTTATTTCTGCTGGAGGCTACCACCATCATATTGGTCTAAATACATGGTACAGTAAAAATGCGCCTTTTTCCAGTAAAAAATCCGTAGGTTTATTCCATACCGCCATTTTATATCCAACCAGAAAAGATTTGGCCACCATTTTCAACCGATTGCATGAAGCAGGTTATGCATTAACTGGAGCAGCCGATCATGGCGTTTCTGAAGCTTTGTATTTAGACGATCCCGATAAAAACGGTGTTGAACTCTATTGGGATAGGCCACGGGATTTATGGCCCAAAAAAGAGGATGGCTCCCTTGATATGTTTACCAAACCATTAAACTTGAACGATTTACTAAGAGAATTGGATTAGTTTACCACTTCACCGAATAGGTCAAAATCAGCAGCATCAATTATTTTAACAGTAGTAAATTCGCCAGTTTTTAAATAGGTTTTGCTGGCATCTATAAGCACTTCGTTATCCACATCAGGGGAATCGAATTCAGTTCTGCCTACAAAATAATTGCCTTCCTTTCTATCGACAACCACTTTAAACGTCTGCCCTATTTTTTCTTGGTTCAATTCCCAAGAAATTTGTGATTGTATTTCCATAATCTCGTTGGCCCTGTCCTGCTTCACTTCTTCTGGCACATCGTCTTCCAAAGTGTAGGCATGAGTATTTTCCTCGTGGCTATAGGTAAAACAACCCAAACGTTCAAAGCGCATATCTTTTACCCATTCTTTTAAGATTTGAAAATCTTCCTCAGTTTCACCGGGGTAACCAACAATTAGCGTGGTTCTTATGGTCATGTTCGGAACAGCTGCTCTAAAATCTTTAAGCAATTGCGTGGTTTTTTCTTTGGTAGTACCACGGCGCATACTTTTTAATATCCTATCGGAAATATGCTGCAACGGAATATCCAAATAATTGCAGATCTTAGGCTCGCGGTTCATTACTTCCAATACATCCATTGGGAAACCCGTTGGGAATGCATAATGTAAGCGTATCCATTCGATTCCTTCAACCTTAACCAACGCTTCCAGAAGTTCCGCTAAGTTTCTTTTTTTGTACAAATCCAACCCGTAATAGGTTAAATCCTGGGCAATTAAAATAAGTTCCTTAACACCATTAGCGGCCAATTTTTCGGCTTCTATTACCAAATCTTCTATGGGCGTACTTTTATGCTTACCCCGCATAAGTGGAATGGCACAAAAGCTACAGGGACGGTCACAACCCTCAGCAATCTTTAAATAGGCATAATTTTTTGGTGTGGTGGTTAAACGTTCGCCTATAAGCTCGTGTTTGTAATCGGATCCCAATGCTTTCAATAAATGAGGTAATTCGGTAGTACCAAAATATTCATCTACATTAGGTATTTCCTTAACTAAATCGGGTTTGTAGCGCTCACTTAAACACCCTGTTACAAAAACCTTATCTACTTCGCCTTCTTCTTTTTTCTGAACATATTCTAAAATAGTATTGACGCTTTCTGCCTTGGCATTATTTATAAAACCACACGTGTTAATAACCACAATATTACCTTCTTTCTCATGCACAACATCCTTACCACTGGCCTTAAGTTGCCCCATGAGCACCTCACTATCGTAAACATTCTTACTACAGCCAAGTGTTACAACGTTGATTTTATTTTTTTTTAGTGATTTTGTACGCATGCCGTTTAAATAAGTGCGCAAAGATACGTAACAGTTTACGATTTACATTTAGATTTTAAATTAAAAACGTCAGGAAGGACGATTGTTTACTTAAAAAAAGAATCTACAAACTCAAATTTATTAAATACTTGAAGGTCTTCAATACCCTCACCCACACCAATGTATTTTACTGGAATTTTAAATTGGTCACTAATGCCAATCACCACACCACCTTTAGCCGTACCGTCTAGTTTGGTTACAGCAAGTGACGATACCTCGGTAGCTGCAGTAAATTGTTTGGCTTGTTCAAAAGCATTTTGACCTGTAGAACCATCTAACACCAACAAAACATCATGCGGCGCATCTTCAACCACTTTCTGCATGACTCGTTTTACTTTGGTAAGTTCGTTCATTAGATTTACTTTGTTGTGCAATCGGCCAGCAGTATCTATTATAACCACATCGGCATCTTGGGTAGTGGCACTCTTAAGAGTATCAAAAGCTACTGAGGCTGGGTCGCTTCCCATGGATTGCTTTACTATTGGCACCTCAACACGGTCTGCCCAAACCTGAAGTTGGTCTATAGCAGCTGCCCTGAAGGTATCGGCGGCACCCAAAACGACCTTTAAGCCTTTCTTTTTAAATTGATAGGCCAATTTACCAATGGTAGTTGTTTTGCCAACGCCATTCACGCCAACCACCATAATAACGTATGGTTTTTTGTTTTGGGGAATACTAAACTCTGTTTCTTCGCCTGTATTGGTCTCAGAAAGCAAACCAGCTATTTCCTCACGAAGTATCAAGTTAAGTTCTTCTGTGCCTAAATATTTATCTTTAGCAACGCGGTCTTCAATACGTTCTATTATTTTCAACGTGGTGTTAACCCCAACATCGCTAGACACCAAAACCTCTTCCAGATTATCTAAAACCTCATCATCAACTTTAGATTTCCCTGCGACAGCTTTACTTAATTTACCAAAAAAACTAGATTTGGATTTTTCCAAACCTTTATCCAGTGTTTCCTTTTTTTCAGTTGAAAATATTTTTTTAAAAAAACTCATGCACCAAGCTTAAATTTATATAGAAATTAAATTTCTTTTAGGGAGCAATTTAATAATTTGTACGGTTTAATCAGTGAATTATGAACAAAAAACAAAAGCCACTTTCTAAAAGAAAGCAGCTTTTAAGTACCTTTAAAATAAACAATTTAATTCTTATTCAAGAAATCGTTTACTAATTCTGGAGCCATGATCGACTCTACAAAAACGTAAGCACCCGTTTTAGGAGACTTTACCATTTTTATAGCTTTTGTTAATCTTTTCGATCCTGTTTGTAACGATGCTACTGCTTTCTTTGCCATTTTATATATCTTTTGAAATTTTTACCGTGGTAAAAATTCTAATTATTTAATCTCTTTGTGAACAGTCATACGCTTTAGTATTGGATTGAATTTTTTAATCTCCAATCTTTCTGGCGTGTTCTTTTTGTTTTTAGTTGTAACGTACCTAGAAGTTCCTGCTTGTCCAGACTCCTTGTGCTCTGTACACTCTAATATAACCTGTATTCTATTGCCTTTTTTTGCCATGATGAATTCCTTCTCTTATTTATTGTCGGCCAATTATTTTAAAAATCCTTTGGATTTCGCTTCTTTAATAGCCGCAGAAATACCTATTTTGTTGATTGTTTTTAAAGCAGATGTAGATACTTTTAAAGTTACCCAACTATCTTCTTCTGGAATGTAAAAACGTTTCTTCACTAAGTTCGCATTAAACTTGCGCTTAGTCTTGTTCATCGCATGAGACACGTTGTTTCCAACCATTGCCTTCTTTCCTGTAAGTTCACAAACTCTTGACATTATTATATAACTTTAAAATTTTGTTGTTTAAAAACGAGGTGCAAATATACAAATAGTTTACATTTCAACAATGCATTTATTATCAATTTTTAAAAATTTCTTTCAAAAGCATATCAAACGCTTTATTTGCCGCTTGATTTATAACCTTGGAACGAATATTACCCAACATGAATTTTTGTGAATAGGCTCCCTGTTTTGAAGCAATTGCCACATAAACAGTGCCCACTTCGACATTAGAATCGCCCTTGGAAGGACCGGCATTTCCTGTGGTGGCAATGGCATAATCGGTATCAAACATTTGCAAGACATGTTTTGCCATGGCTTCTGCTACTTGCGGACTTACCACAGAATAGGTTTCTATATCCTGTTTGGAAATTCCCAATACGTTTATTTTGGATTCTGTAGCATAGCTAACAACACTGCCTTTAAAATAAACGGATGCACCAGAGTTTGCAATAAACCGTTCGGCTATTTTACCTCCTGTACAACTTTCGGCAGTAGCCACTGTTTTCCCTAAATCGGTTAATTTTTTACCTATGGCCCTTTCTATGGAATCGTCATCATCTTCAAAGCCAAGAAATTCATCTTTAATAAAAGGCAATAGTTTATTGATTTCGTGCTGAACTTCGGCTATCACTTGTTTTTCGTCAAATCCTTTTGCCGATAAACGCAACCTAATTCTGCCTAAATCTGGCAAATAGGCCAATTTAATATGTTTTGGCAATGCATCTTCCCAAGGCTCTATTCTATCAGCCAACGTACTTTCTCCCAAACCATAAATTAATAGTGTTTTATGTAAGATAAAAGGGAATTTAAATTTAAACTTTAATTTGGGGAGCACTTCATTAACAATTAAAGCCTTCATCTCAAATGGTACGCCCGGAAGCGACACAAAAACTTTATTGTTCTTTTCCAACCACATACCAGGAGCTGTGCCCAGAGTATTCATCAACACAGTTGCCTTTGATGGCACTAAGGCTTGATCCTTATTAATTTGTAATAAAACCTGTCTTGAATACTGTTTCCATATAGATTCTATGTTGGCAGTAACCGAAACATCCCTTACCATAACATCATTAAAGTATTCTGCTATGGTTTTTTTAGTGATATCATCCTTCGTTGGTCCTAAACCACCTGTTATAATAATGATATCTACACGGCTTTCGGCATCATTTAGGGCTTGAAGTATATGCTCTCTATCGTCTTGTATTGAAGTGATTTGGAAGACAGAAACACCAATTTTGTTAAGCTCTTTGGCTATGAATGCAGAATTTGTGTCAACCACCTGACCGATAAGAAGTTCATCTCCTATGGTGATTATCTCTGCTTGCATTATAAATTAAAATCTGTTCTCAACTCTTCTGAAGCTTTCTCTACCGCAGAAATAACAATATCTAATTTAGGTTGAATATCAATCTCTTTTTTTTCAAACTTGCCCCAATCCTGTACCTCTATTAAGGTATCCAAAACACCTAATTCAAACAAATCTACTGTTGGCTTCATTTTATGGGCCGCTTGGTAGGCATTAAAATAATCTTTTTCTGCTACAGCTTTTTTAAGTCGCTCGGCATCTTCTGGGACTTCTTCCAAAAACGTTGCTGCCAATGTGGCAATAAAATCCTCATCGTTATCGGCCAATTCACGTACCCTAAATAATTTGTAATGTGTTTCCATTTATTTAATTGTTATTGAAAACATTTTTTTGTTTTCTATAAATCCTACTAGCTTATCGTTTGCTTGAACTTTGCCTACTCCAGAAGGAGTTCCCGTAAATATAATATCTCCTATCTTTAAAGTGAAATATTTTGAAATATATTCAATTAATTCATCAATTTTCCAAAGCATATAGCTTGTATTTCCTTTTTGTACAATATTCTCGTTTTTTTTTAAGGAAAATTCAATGGCGTTTATATCGTTAACCTCACTTTTTGGAATCCAGTCTCCAATAACCGCCGATCCATCGAACGCTTTTGCTTTTTCCCATGGCAACCCTTTATCTTTTAAACTCTTTTGTAAATCGCGTGCCGTAAAATCGATACCCAAACCAATTTCATCATAGTATTTATGGGCAAACTTTTTATCTATATACTTCCCTACCCTATTGATTTTTACCAAAACCTCTACTTCGTGATGCACATCATTTGAAAAATCTGGAATAAAAAATGGCTGCTTTTTAACCAAAATAGCCGTATCGGGTTTTAAAAAAATAACCGGATCGGTTGGTTTCTCATTTTCCAACTCGTTGATATGCTCTGTATAGTTTCTACCGATGCAGATGATTTTCATTATTGTTAAGCTGTTTGTTGTTAAGCTGTTTGTTGTTAAGTTGTAAACTAGCTAAACAACTAAACGACAAACGACTTAACTTTTTATCCTAATTTATTGTTGAAATTTCTAAGCTTAATGGCTGTTAACACTTTTTTGGTGTAAAGTGGAAAATCGGCATTTAAAAGCCATCCAAAATAACCTGGTTCGGTTTCTAAAATATCAGCAACTGTTTTTCCTTTATGCTTGCCGAATGTGAAACACTCTTCACCTTTTTTATTAAAACCAATAAAGCCAGCGAAGTCCGCAAACTGTTTTCTAGTACTGAATTCCGCCAAAAATTTGGTGTCGTTTTCAATTTCTGTGTACTTAGTTATTTGCGCCTTTAAAACTTCGTAAGTTGCATTGGTATCTGCCTCGGCACTATGCGCGCCATCCAAATTTTTGTTACAATAAAATTGATAGGCAGCACTTAGTGTGCGCTGTTCCATTTTATGAAAAATGGTTTGCACATCTACAGACAACCTATTTTTCATATCGAAATCAACTTCAGCACGCAACATTTCTTCCGCAAGTAAAGGGATATCAAATCTATCGGAATTAAAACCTCCCAAATCGGAATCTTTAATCATATTGTAAACCTCCTTAGCTATTTCTTTGAACAACGGTTTATCTGCAACATCTGCATCCGAAATACCGTGAATAGCAGTCACCTCTTTTGGAATTGGAATGCCCGGATTAACCAACCACACTTTGTTCTCTTCTTTTCCATTTGGGTGCACTTTAAGAATGGCTATTTCTACTATTCTATCTTTTGTAATGTTAACCCCCGTTGTTTCTAAATCGAAAAAACAAATGGGCTTGGTTAAATTAAGTTGCATTTATGTTTCTTTTTTTCATTAATAATCCAAACACAAAAGTGTCTGGATTAGCATTCTTTTTTATAAAATTAAATCTCTCTATTCGGATCCCAAGCTTCTAAATAATCTTTAACTCTCTTAACAAACTCGCCTCCCAAAGCGCCATTTACCACTCTATGATCATACGAATGTGTCAAGAACATGCGGTGACGGATTCCTATGAAATCACCTTCATTAGTTTCAATTACAGCCGGCACTTTCCTAATGGCACCAATGGCCAAGATACCCACCTGCGGCTGATTTATTATGGGCGTGCCCATAATGCTGCCAAAACCACCAATATTTGTTACTGTATATGTACCACCTTGTGTATCGTCTGGTCTTAATTTTCCATTTCTTGCCCGATTGGCCAAATCGTTTACCTGCTTGGCCATACCCAATAGGTTGAGCTGATCTGCATTTTTTATAACAGGCACAATTAAATTACCATCGGCCAATGATGTGGCCATACCGAGATTGATGCTTTTCTTTTTTATGATTTTATCACCCTGCACCGAAATATTCATCATAGGAAAATCATGGAGCGCCTTGGCAACAGCTTCCATAAAAATAGGCGTAAATGTTAGGTTTTCGCCCGTACGTTTTTTAAACCCATCTTTTATTTTATTTCTCCAATTCCATATGTTGGTAACATCTACTTCAATATAGCTTTGTACATGCACCGATGTTTGAATAGACTCCACCATATGGTTTGCTATGATTTTGCCCATTCTAGTCATTTCTATAATGTCATCCTCCCCTTTTGGCACGACATTAGCAAATGATGATTGCACAGGTTTTTCTTCAACTTTAGGCATGCTAATTGGTTTTTGAACATCCAACGCATTTTTATCGAGAGTATCTATAGTAGCATGAATACTGTTTGAAATAGAAGACCTACTTCCTACATAAGCCAAAATATCGTCTTTGGTAACACGCCCTTCTGCCCCAGTGCCAGTAATGCTATCTAATTCTTCTTGCGAAATACCTTCTTGTTTGGCTATGCTTTTAACTAAAGGCGAATAAAACCTACTTTCACTGGAAGCTATTATTGGTGTAGTGGTTTCTTTAGCAACCTGAACAGCTTGGGCCGCCTCTTCTATTGCCCTTTCTGCTTCTGACTCTA
Source organism: Marixanthotalea marina (assembly GCA_018883545.1). Classification (GTDB taxonomy): domain Bacteria; phylum Bacteroidota; class Bacteroidia; order Flavobacteriales; family Flavobacteriaceae; genus Marixanthotalea; species Marixanthotalea marina. The sequence goes on from JAHLEH010000012.1 coordinate 17,272, forward strand.
GAATTTCAGTAGCCGATTCGTTTTCGTTAAGATGGTTGTCACCTTCTGTTTCAATAATGGCGATAACTTCTCCAACCTGAACCACATCGTCTACGTTAAATCGTTTTTCAATCAAAATACCATCAACTTCACAGGGTACCTCACTATCCACCTTATCTGTTGCAATTTCTAAAATAGCATCATCCATTTCAACGGTATCCCCAACCTCCTTTAACCATGATGTGATTGTCGCTTCTGCAACACTTTCACCCATTTTTGGTAATTTAAGTTCAAACTTTGCCATATATTTAATGTAATGCTTCTATTGGTAAATTTGTTGCAAAATTACTAAAAAACAAAGAATTTCTTTGGTTAATTGGCAACTAATATCAATTACAAAAATGATAACTAGCTTTCATCAATTTTAGTATTTTCTTAAACTCTTGATATAAAAGTTATAGCATTTTTGTTTAGTTCTTCTTCAAGAAATTGATTCGGGCAATAAAGTATATTATTGCTTGATACCTTCATGAGGGGCAGATCGTCCAAATGATCTGTAATCATTGTATCTATTTGGCAAACACCAACACTGCGCAAATATTTAAGTACGCTATTTTTCTTAATCTCTCCTTTGTTTTCATAGTTATTCTTGTATTCTTCAGCAGGAAAACCAGTCCCAAGACAAACATCAAAATTTTCATTTTTGGCTATGAGACTAGCATAACATGAAGGAGCTGCTGTTGCTAAAATTTTTAAATGGAAATCAGGGTTTGAGACCTCACCAATCAACCGTTTATACTTGTTAATACGCTCTATAAATGCTGAATAGTCTATTTCTTCTTTTTGAATACTCTTCAAAATCAAATATTTCATTTTAGAATGCGATACCAAACGTAACATCCTAAGCAGTATAACCACTAAAAGTTTTGAAGATAACCAGAATTTGAATTGCCTGAAACTGTAAAACAAAAGGAATTTTAAAAAATGATGAAATGTATTAATGGTATAAAGCGTACCATCTAAATCGACCACCAAAACCTTTTTCTCCAAAATATTTTATTCTTTGAAATCTTTAGACCAAGGATACCTAACTAAAACATTGTTAAATATATAAAAATCTGGTTTTATGATAGATTCAGGAATTGTCCACGAAATAACCGCCGTTTTTATTTGACAATTACCAAAAATCCGAGTTAAATTGTTTTTAACTATAAACATTGTGCTACCTGTATCAATGGCATCATCAACAAGCAAAATACTTTTTGGTGTTTTGTTTGAATCTATGTTACTATTTATTTCCAACAACGAAAGTCGTTCTTCAGAAAGACTTCTTAGATTATCCATTACTTGATTGTGTTCGTACACCCTTAGGCGATCAGCTATTTTTAATGGAATATATTTCAAAAACAATTTAGCAAAAAAGTTATTTTTGAAATTATCTTTTCTTTCAATCTTCACAACTTCAAAATCGGCTTGTCCAAATTTTCCTGATGCCTTAAACTCGTTTAAAACAAAAGTTCCTCCATTTTGAACCCCAATGATAATATCAGGATGAAAATCTACTTGGGCAATCAATTCAGAACACTTCTGCTTAAACCCTTTACTGTTCAATGTTATTACCCTCAATTTTACTAAGTTTAAATTTCTTTCCGGACATCTCCTGCGTTAAAATCCCCAATTTATAAAAATCGAACAAATATAAGTTTACAAATCCTGCCGACAAGATTTTTTTTATCAAAGGTTTAAAAATCTTAAAACTTGATTTTATCACCGATTTATATTTTTATCAAGTTTAATATAATGATGTTCAGAGCAAATTTTTTCATTTAATTCTCTAAAAGAAACATCGGAAGCATCATCAATCAAAACTATTTCAGAAAAAATATTTAATGTTTTTAATTGGAAAGATAATGTTTCAACCAAATTGGTGACATCAAAATTATATATTGGAATACAAATGGAAATCATAATTTTAAGCTACCCCAACACACATTTTTAAAGTTTCAAAGTAGCTTCAAACGGCACTCTATTAATAATACTGCGGCCCAAGGTTATCTCATCAGCGTATTCCAATTCATCACCCACAGAAATTCCGCGGGCAATGGTAGACGTTGTTACGTTGTAATCTTGAATTTTCTTGTAAATATAGAAATTGGTTGTATCGCCCTCCATCGTGGAACTCAATGCGAAAATAAGCTCTTTTACTTGGCCATTTTTCACTTTTTCAACCAATGGTTCAATATTTAAATCGTGCGGCCCGATGCCGTCCATTGGAGAAATTTTACCTCCCAAAACATGGTAAAGTCCTCTAAAAGAACTTGTGTTTTCAATGGCCATAACATCCCTAACATCTTCTACAACACAAATTAATTGCTCGTTCCTACTTTTATTTGAACAAATATCACATACATCGGAATCGCTTATATTATAACACGATTTACAGAATTTAATATCGTTTCTCATGGCCTGTAACGCTTCCGACAAAGCCAAAGTTTGCTCCTTGGGTTGCCTTAGCAAATGTAACACCAAACGCAACGCGGTACGTTTGCCAATACCAGGTAGCTGCGACATTTCGTTAACGGCACGTTCCAATAATTTTGAAGAGAATTCCATATGCTGCGAATTTACAATTTTAGGCTCAATAATAAACGGTAAACCTTTTCAAAATAACAACTTCCGCTTTTGGTTTGTATTTTTGTATATTTCGGTTCTATATTTAACCTATGCAGCCACTACACGTCCTTATTTTAATTGCCGCCTACTTTGGCGTCCTTATTTTTATTTCTTATTTAACAGGAAAGGAAGACAGTAACGATTCTTTTTTTAGAGCCAACAAATCATCCCCTTGGTTTTTGGTGGCCTTTGGCATGATTGGTGCTTCACTTAGTGGCGTTACATTTATTTCGGTTCCGGGCGATGTTGGTAGCGGCATGTTTGGTTATATGCAAGTGGTTCTTGGATATTTACTGGGTTACATAGTTATTGCTTTTGTTTTAATGCCTATTTATTACAAGTTTAATGTAACGTCCATTTATGAATACTTAGGCAATCGATTTGGTATTGCAAGTCATAAAACGGGTGCGGCCTTTTTCTTTGTTTCAAGGGTTTTGGGCGCTGCTTTTAGATTGTTTTTGGTCGCCAGTGTATTACACGAATACGTTTTTAAATATTGGGACTTTCCATTTCCTGTAACCGTTATTATTTCGGTACTTCTTATTTTAATCTATACATTCAAAGGCGGTGTTAAAACAGTGGTCTGGACAGACACCATACAAACATTGCTCATGCTAATTGCCTTAGTTGTTACCATTGTTTTGATTTACCAAGAAATGGGATGGGGATTGGGTGACTTTATAGGCAGCGATGCCATTAAAGCTTACGACAAAATTTTCTTTTTTGAAGATTTTTTGGCTAAAAACCACTTTTTGAAACAATTTTTCGGGGGTATGTTTATAGCCATTTGCATGACAGGCCTTGACCAGGATATGATGCAAAAAAACCTAACCTGTAGATCCTTAAAAGATGCCCAGAAAAACATGGTTTCCTTTAGCATCATATTGATGTTTGTAAATTTTGTATTCTTGCTTTTAGGCGCTTTATTATTTGTATATGCAGACACCAAAGGCATCAGTATTCCTATGGTAGATGGCACAGTAAAAACCGATTTATTATATCCAGAAATTGCATTGCGTTCAAATTTAGGTTTACCTGTGGCCGTATTTTTCACTTTAGGGTTGATAGCTGCCGCCTATTCTAGTGCAGATAGTGCCTTAACTGCCTTAACAACCTCTTTTTGCATTGATTTTTTGAATCTTGAAAAACGTGCTGAAAACACACAAAAACGCACCCGAAAAAAAGTTCATATTGCCATGAGCGTTTTAATGGTATTGGTCATTATTTGTTTCTATTACGTTTTGGATCAAAGTGTGATTAGTGGACTTTTAACGGTAGCAGGATATACATATGGTCCACTGTTGGGACTGTTTGCTTTTGGTATTTTAACAAAATTTCAATTAAAAGACCAATTAGTGCCTTACATAGCAATTGGTTCTGTGTTTTTAAGTTATTTAATAGCCAACATTCCCGCTAATTACATTGGCGGCTATAAATTTGGTTACGAATTATTGATTGTAAATGGACTAATAACGTTTATTGGACTAATACTGATTCGTAGAAAGTAGCACTAAAGAACAAGCCTCTTCAAAAGGAATGTTATTTTCTTTTAGAATCTTATAAAATTCTGGGTTCTCCGCACCGGGATTGAAAATAACCCGCTTGGGCTTTAATAAAACTATATAATTGTAATACTCTTTTTGATTTTCGGCGTTCAAATACAATGTAACAGTATCAATATTTCTGAAGTTCAAGGGTTCTGTTTCAATTTTAACCCCAGCAACTTCAGCTTCTCTTTTACCAATAGCAACAACAGTGTGCCCTTGGGCAATTAATTTTTGAATGACAAAATTTGAATATCTAGCAGGATTTGAAGAGGCCCCTATAACCAATGTTTTTTTACCCATATATTCTTTAAAAAATTATTTACAAACAAAACCACTAAAAATCAAATTCTTACACAATATTCATTTAACAAAAATCGTTTTTAAGAGTACCAACCGCTTTGTTAGATATTTGAGTTAGTCACGCAAATTTAATATTCATAAGAGGTTTGTGTAATTGTAAATTGATTAATGGTATTAAAAATCCGAAGCTTCACTACTTTGGATTTTTTTTTACCACTTAATCACAACACTTCCCCACGTAAAGCCACTGCCAAAGGCGGCTAAAACCACACAATCTCCTTCTTTTATTTTCCCTTCTTCCCAAGCTTCGGTTAAAGCTATTGGTATAGATGCCGCCGTAGTGTTTCCATATTTTTCTATATTATTGAAAACCTGATTGTCACTCAATCCAAACTTCTTTTGAATGAATTGTGCTATTCTTAGATTTGCTTGGTGGGGAATTAACATATTAATGTCTTTAGGACTCAATTTATTTTTCTGCAAACCCTCCATAATCACTTCACTAAAACGAACCACCGCATTTTTAAAAACAAACTGTCCGTTCATATAAGGATAATAGCTTTCATCATTGGGGTCATTATCTGCTAAAATATCGTTCACCCAACGTTTCCCCATACCTGGCGCAATAAGGCTTAATTCTTCAGCATATTTCCCTTCAGAATGTAAATGTGTTGATAAAACACCTTTAGAAGTATCTTCTTCACGAGTTAAAACAGCAGCACCAGCCCCATCACCAAAAATAACTGAAACGCTTCGCCCACGTGTTGTTTTATCCAAGCCGTGTGAATGCAATTCACTGCCAATTACCAGCACATTTTTATACATGCCCGATTTTATAAATTGATCGGCCACCGAAATACCGTACACAAATCCCGAACACTGGTTTCTCACATCCAAAGCACCAACAGTTTTTATATCTAGCGCGTTTTGAACCTGTACACCGGGACCCGGAAAATAATAATCGGGGCTCAAGGTTGCAAACACTATAAAATCAATATCATCTTTACTGATTCCTGCGCGTTCTATGGCAATTTTTGCAGCTTCAACACCCATAGTCGCCGTCGTTTCTCCAGAACCTTCTTTAACCCATCTACGTTCTTTAATACCGGTTCGCTCTTGAATCCATGTATCGCTGGTATCCATTATTTTCGATAAATCATCATTTGTAACTACATTATCCGGCACATATTTACCTAAACCGATTATCCTAGAATTGTACATTGTATTTACTTTAGTTAGTTCTAGCAAAATACAAAATTTAATCCTCAATTTTAAATATATTCAGTCTGTCACTATGTTAAAAAAGCATTTAAAATGTCACTTTGTCACTTTTTGTTGATTGGCATTTTTGTTGCCTTCTGATAACCATTAAGTTTAAAAATTAAAATCTAACATATTATGACAAAAGGAAATATTAATGTTTCGGTTGAGAATATTTTTCCTCTTATTAAAAAATTCCTGTATAGTGACCACGAAATCTTTTTACGTGAGTTGATTAGTAACGCAACTGACGCAACTTTAAAATTAAAACACTTAACCAGTATTGGTGAAGCCAAGGTTGAATATGGCAGCCCTAAAATTGAAGTTAAAATTGATAAAAAAGGCAAAAAACTTCACATTATAGACCAAGGTTTGGGTATGACAGCCGAAGAAGTTGAAAAATACATTAACCAAGTGGCTTTTTCTGGCGCAGAAGAGTTTTTAGACAAGTATAAAGATTCAGCAAAAGATTCTGGCATTATAGGCCATTTTGGTTTAGGATTTTACTCAGCGTTTATGGTCGCTGGAAAAGTAGAAATAATCACTAAATCCTTTAAAGACGAACCCGCCGCACATTGGACTTGTGACGGAAGCCCCGAATTTTCTTTAGAGCCACACGATAAAACCGAAAGAGGCACAGAAATCATTCTTCATATAGCCGATGATTCTAAAGAGTTTTTGGAGGAAAGCAGAATTCGCGAGTTGCTTTTAAAATACAACAAGTTTATGCCTGTGCCAATCAAATTTGGAACTAAAGAAATAAACGATCCCGATTTTGAACCAAAAACCATCACCGACAAAGACGGCAAGGAAACCAAAGAACCTCACAAAAAAATTACGGTTGATGACATTATAAACAATCCGAATCCGGCTTGGACCAAACAGCCAACAGATTTAAATGATGAGGATTACAAAAACTTTTATCGCGAACTGTACCCTATGCAGTTTGAAGAACCATTATTCAACATCCACTTAAATGTTGATTATCCGTTCAACCTAACTGGAATCTTGTATTTCCCAAAATTGGGACAGGATATGAACATGCAAAAAGACCGCATACAATTATATCAAAACCAAGTATTTGTAACGGATAATGTGGAAGGTATCGTGCCAGAATTCCTAACCATGCTTCGAGGAGTTATCGATTCGCCAGACATTCCGTTAAACGTATCGCGCTCTTACTTGCAAGCTGATGGTGCTGTTAAAAAGATTTCATCTTACATCACCAGAAAAATGGCCGATAAATTAAAATCACTTTTCAACAACAACCGTGAAGATTTCGAGAAGAAATGGAATGATATAAAAATAGTGATTGAATACGGTATGCTTTCCGAAGAAAAATTCTTTGAAAAAGCCAACGATTTCGCCTTATACCCAACAGTTGATGGCACTTACTATACTTACGACGAGCTATATAACAAAATAAAAGCCAACCAAACCGATAAAGATGACAAATTGGTGATTTTATATGCAGCCGATAAAGATGCGCAACACAGTTATATTGAAGCTGCCAAAGCAAAAGGCTATGAAATATTATTGTTAGATTCGCCTATCGTTTCACATTTAATTCAGAAACTGGAAACTACAAAAGAGAACATTTCGTTTGCTCGTGTAGATGGCGACCATATTGATAATTTAATCAAGAAAGATGATACTAAAATCTCTAAGCTATCTGACGAGCAAAAAACAGAATTGGAAACTTTGTTGAAAGAAGTGATTCCTTCTGAAAAATTCATGGTGCAGTTGGAAGCTATGGATAGCAATGCCTCACCATTTATTATCACACAACCAGAATTTATGCGCCGTATGAAAGAAATGCAAGCTACTGGCGGCGGTGGTATGTTTGGCATGGGCAATATGCCAGAAATGTACAATTTAGTTGTGAATACTAATTCTGAATTGGTTGGTGAAATAATCAACACTAAAACCAAGAAAAAACAAGAACGCTTGATAAATCAAAGTTTAGATTTGGCGCGTTTGTCGCAAGGTTTGCTTAAAGGCGAAGAACTAACAAACTTCATCAAACGTAGTTATGAAATGATAAAGTAATTGTCATTGACTTCGTCGAATCTTCGATTTCCTGCGAAGGCAGGAATCTCATCAAATAACACTTTAAAACCACCATATTTCTATGGTGGTTTTTTCTTTCAAAAATATTTTTCACCCCTATAACAACCAGACAAAATATAGCTTACATTCGCGAAAAAATATCGCATGAATATCGAGTCGAAAGTTCGTTTAGTTGAAGGCTTGTTCGAGCAGCTTGATGTTGAGATATCTACTTTTCAAAACCAAACCAGACTACAATGCCTAGCTGGTTGCGGCCATTGCTGTACCAACCCAACCATAGAAGCGTCTCCATTAGAATTTCTACCATGGGCCTTCCATGTTTTTTTGTTGGGCAAAGCAGAAGACACACTTAAGGAGCTGAAAAATAAAGACAAACAGTCCGTTTGCCACATATATAGTCCATTGAACCTTATAGAGAGTACCTTGGGGCGCTGTGGAGACTATAAACATCGAGGCCTTATTTGCAGACTTTTTGGTTACGCGGCTACTAGAGATAAATATGGACAACAACGCTTGGCAACCTGTAAGATTATTAAAGAAAATCAGCTACAACATTTCCAAGAAGCTTCCGATGCTATTTCCAAAGGGCTTTATGTTCCAATGTTTACGGATTATTACATGCAACTCAACAATATTGATTTTAAATTGGGCAATACCATTGTGCCCATTAATAAAGCCTTAAAGCTAGCTTTAGAAGAAGTCTTACAATACTACGCTTATAAGCCATTTCCTGGCAGTTTGGAGAAAATTGCTTAGTTTTTAATTTTGAATTCGTGAAAAATTTCTTCTAATTTTACACTCACTTAAGTAGTGAGTTCAATAAAATTTTCCGTTTAAAAAGTTAATCAAGTCATTCATGAAAATCACAGCCACCAATATTGCCAAACCAACCACTATTGCTTGGAATGGCAAAATAGAAACTACGGGTATTTATAAAACCCCAACCAAAGAACCTATTTTTTTGGGAAAAGAACTTGTAAAAGGTGACGAAGTAAGTGATAAAAAGAACCATGCAGGCGAATTTAAAGCTTGTTATCTTTTTTCTGAAGATCATTACGCGTATTGGCAAAATCTTTATCCCGACTTAACCTGGAATTGGGGCATGTTTGGTGAAAATCTTACCGTAAGTGGTTTAGATGAAACTAAAATTAAGATTGGTGATATTTATAAACTAGGCTCTGCTTTAGTGCAAATAACCCAGCCTCGCGAACCTTGTTACAAATTAGGGTTAAAATTTGCAAATCAACACATTATAAAACAATTTATAGAGCACGGAAAACCTGGCACCTATGTTCGGGTTTTAGAGGAAGGTTTTGTAAAAACTGGCGATGTTTTAACTTTGGTCAATCCTGCTAAAGACAGTTTAACAACAGCGCAATTTTATGAGCTGCTATTTACAAAAGACAAAAATCAAGACCATATAAAACAAATTTTGAATAATGATGCGTTACCCTTGCGAAAAAGAGAACGATTAAAAACCTATTTGAAGTAACTTTTTTAGAAGGCTGGTTTTTATCTTTTCGTCTCTTTTTTGTATCTTTAAGTTATGCGTAGTATCCCTAAAAAATTAAAGCTCCACCATTACAAGGATGTGTACATAATAAATGTACCAGACTCTTTTAATGATATTTTCAAAGAAGTTGAACACTCCGAATCTTTGGTCACAACATCTTGTGTGGAATGTTGCTTAGTTTTTGTAAAAAGCAAAGAAGAATTTGTTGAGCAGATGTACACCTTGTTCCCCAGACTACTGGACGGTTCTATCCTTTGGATTTTTTATCCCAACGCTACAACAATAAGTGAAATTTCAAAATTACATATAGAATTTGATTGGGATTTTTTAGGTGATTACCGTTTGAAACCCACAAAACTACTCACAATTGACGACACTTGGAATGCTATCAAAATAAAGAAAATCATCAGTTAAAATACGTTATCTTTGCGTCAAATAAACTATATGTCGTTCAAAGACCTTTCATTAAACAAACCCATTTTAAAAGCTATTACGGAAGCGGGCTATGACAACCCTACCTTAGTTCAGGAAAAAACCATTCCGTTGGTATTAAATAAAAAAGATGTTATAGTTTCGGCTCAAACCGGCACCGGAAAAACCGCCGCCTTTGCCCTACCCATTTTACAACTACTGTTCGACAAACAAGACGCTCCCAAAAGTGGCAAAAAAATAAAATCTTTAATTGTAAGTCCCACACGGGAACTTGCCATTCAAATTGAAGAAAACTTTAAAACCTATAGTAAATATACCAACCTAAGAACTACTGTGGTTTTTGGGGGCACTTCAATAGAACCTCAAAAAGACATTTTAAAAAAAGGCGTTGATATTTTAATTGCCACACCTGGCCGCCTTTTGGATTTGCACAAGCAAGACATTGTAAACTTGGATTATGTAGAAATTTTGGTTCTGGACGAGGCCGACTTAATGTTGGATATGGGCTTTATTGACGATGTAAAAAAAATTGAACGTTTGTGCACCAATGAAAAGCAGATCTTGTTGTTTTCGGCCACTATACCTTACAAAGTAGAACAATTGGCCAACAATATTCTGAACAATCCAGAACGTGTTGAAGTGGCTCAAAATGCGTCTATCTCAAACAACATCAATCAAGTTTTATATTATGTTCCTAAACGGAATAAAATTGAACTTTGTTTGCATTTGTTACGAAACACCATTAAAGGCAACATTATTATTTTTAGACGCACCAAATTCGGCGTTGAAAAATTAGAACAGACTCTTCTTAAAAATGGTTACAAAGTTGAAACCATCCACGGCGATAAAAGTCAAAATTTAAGACAGGAAGCCTTACAGAAATTCAAAAACAAAGAAGCCAAAATATTAATTGCAACCGATGTTGCTGCGCGCGGTATTGATATTGATAATTTAGATAATGTTATTAATTTTGACTTACCAAATGTACCTGAAACTTATGTACACAGAATAGGAAGAACAGCGCGTGCGGGAAATAGCGGAACATCATACTCACTTTGCTCTGCTGATGAAAAAGCGTATGTAACCACTATTCAACAGCTCATCCAAAATCAGATTGATGTTGTTGAAGATCATCCCTATCCACTAGATCCCAAAGCGAAACCTGAAATTCACAAATCTAAAAAAACAGGAAGCAAGTATAAAAAAGGAAGAAAAAGTACAGCTTCAAAAAAGAAAAAAAAGCGTTGGTATTAAAATAGGCGTTTTAAAAAATCATTCAATAACAAAATCAAAATACGTTTCGGGAAAAGGTTCTTCATTTAAAGTATAATGCCACCATTCTTGATAAAAATTTACAAACCCATGCTTTTGCATTACACGTTTCAACAATTGTCTATTTGCTTTCTGGTCTTCATTAATGCCGTCATAATCCGTCCAAGATCTACTTCCAAAAAAATCATAAATACCCCCCATATCCAATGGTTCGTTGGTATTGGCATTTACTATGGTTAAATCGACCGTACTACCTCGGCTATGACCGGATTTTGATGCTATGTAACCTTCTTTGAACAAATCTTTTTTTAGGATATCGGGATAAAACCTTTTTTTATTTATTGTGTCATTTATACTTTTCGCCCAGCGCATAAAATGATTTACCGCCTGCTGGGGTCTATAACCATCGTAAACCTGTAAACACATATTATTTTTTAATAATTCTTCTTGAACTAATTTTAATGCCGTTGCTGCTTTTTCTGTTAAAATAAGTTTATTGGAATGATAGCCATCAATCTGGGTTCCAACAAAATTATTATCCGTAAAATAGCGTAACTCTACATTTAAATCTGGAATAATATCTTCAGCATACACAAAACCCTCAGGCAACTGTGCCAATGAAAATAAGCCGACTAGGAAAAAAAAGCAACAAATGTAGTACTTAGTGAATTTCATCATAGTAGCTAATTTATGAAATTAATTGATGAAAAATAAAGGCACAAAAAAACCGAGTTCCCTCAAACTCGGTTTCTTCTCATTTGCGTTTTTATTATGAAGTTAGATTTAGGGCTTCTATATCAACAACATAATGCAAATATTAATTAATTAATCCATTGAACTAAAAAGTATGTTATTTAGTACATGTCAAAAGTAAAAATATATTTGAATCGAAACGATAAAAAACATTTAAAATCGATGAAATACATATTTTTTTAACATTTAAAGTCATAAAATACTTTTTAATCGACGAAATGCATACTGTAGTCATTTATGATCCTAAAAACCCTTGCTAGAAAACAATAAAAAAACACCCCTTTGCAGGGGTGTTTTTCTCTAACTAACTAACCAAAAATAAGATTTGCATTAAAAGTTTAAAGTAACCACTCCTTAAACTTTATAAATATGAATGCAATTTTACAATAACAATCATTGTGCCAAACATGATTCCTTGAAAATTATTTTATTTGTATTTAAAACAAAATCTATAAAAATTAAATACAGGTTGGATAATAACATATATTTATTAGATATTTGCTTCACTAAATTTAGGCACTAATATGAAAAGATTATCTCTATTTATTTTAATTTCAATAATAGTTTCCTGTGGCAAAGAAACGCATGATCTAACTGTAAAAGGAACTGTTAAAAATTTAAAAAAAGGCACTTTATATCTTAAAAAGCAGCAAGACACTACAATTGTAACTGTAGATTCCATAGCTTTAAATGGAGACCCAATATTTGAGTTACATAGCAAAATAGAGACTCCAGAAGTGTTCTACCTATATTTAAAGGAAAGTGATGGTGACAATAGCAGAATAGAATTTTTTGCTGATAAAGGTGTTACAGAAATAAACACTACTCTTAAAAACTTCTTTGCCGATGCCAAAATAATAGGTTCTGAGCAACAAAAACTTTGGGATGACTATAAAAAAGCAATGGCTAAATTCAACGAAAAAAATCTAGAATTAATAAAAGAAAACTTAGAGATACAACAGTCTGGCGACACTTCTCAAATTGGTAGAATTCAAAAAGAATATGATAACAACCTAAAAAGACGTTACCTTTTTACTGTTAATTTTGCCATAAACAATAAGGATAGCGAGCTTTCTCCATATTTAGCTTTATCTGAAATATACAATGCCCAGATTAACTTATTGGATACTATTAACAAGTCTTTAACCCCAAAAGTAAAAGCATCAAAATACGGAAAAGAACTTCAGCAGTTTATTGATGACATTAAATCTGAAGAAAATCAATAAATCTTTGTTTCGGGCATCTTTTTTTGGTGTTCATTCGTAAATAGTATTATACAACATATGCTTACGAATAGAATAGTAAAAAATAAGTGGTTTAATTTATCCCTCAAAATTGCCCTGAGTTTTTTTGCTATTCTATTTATTTTTTACGGAAGTATTTATTTTGGATTTTGGGGAGAAATTCCATCAAAGAATTCTTTAGAATCCTTAAAGCAAAGCCAAGCTACCGAAATCTTGGATGCCAACAACCAGCTTATTGGAAAATTTTACATTTACGATAGGCAATCCATTAAATATGAAAATTTTCCCAAGCATTTAATCGATGCCCTCATTGCAACCGAAGATGTTAGGTTTTACGATCATGATGGCGTTGATAATAAAAGCTTACTGCGTGTAGTTTTTAAAAGTATCTTATTGTCCGATGATGCCTCTGGTGGTGGTAGCACGATTACACTGCAACTGGCCAAAAATTTATTTGGAAGAAAAGATTATGGTTTTTTAAGTATCGTTATTAATAAAATAAAAGAAAGTATTGTTGCTACCCGTATTGAAAAAGTATATAATAAAGAAGACATTTTAACCCTATACCTCAACACGGTTCCATTTCCAGACAATACCTATGGTATTGAAAGCGCTTCCTTAAAATTTTTCAATGTTCACACCAAAGATTTGAGCATTTCTCAAGCCGCAACACTTATTGGTAGTTTAAAAGCAAATAGTTATTACAATCCTAGACTTCACCCTGAACATGCCCTAACAAGAAGAAACGTAGTCCTTAACCAAATGGAAAAGTATGGCTATATAGATACTGAAAGTGCTTTAAAGGAAAAGGAAAAACCAATCAATTTAGATTATCAATTTTTTGCGCCCAATCAAGGTTTAGCACCTTATTTTAGAGCTGAAATAAAACGGCAACTAGACACCATCCTTCAAAATGAAAAATTTAGAAAACCTAATGGCGAGGCTTACGATTTATACAACGACGGACTTAAAGTTTACACCACTTTAGATAATACGCTACAGCAATATGCAGAAAAAGCCATGCAACAGCACATGGCAAAACTTCAAAACCAATTTGAAAAAGCCTATGGACAGAATGCCCCTTGGCTTAAAAGCAAAAGTGAATACAAAAAAGCCCTGGCTCGTTTAGATAGTTATAAAAAACTAAAACAGGAAAAACTATCAGAAAAAGAAATTGAAAAGCAATTAAACGAAAAACATAGTATTGAACTATTTAGCTGGGATAGTACAGAAATAAAACAACTTTCCACGTTAGATAGTTTAGAATACTATATGAAGTTTTTAAATGCTGGCATGGTTTCCTTAGACCCTATTTCTGGTAATGTTCGGGCTTATATAGGTGGTATTGATTATCGCTTTTTTCAATACGACCATGTGTCTCAAAGTAAAAGGCAAGTAGGCTCTACCTTTAAACCCATCGTTTACACTACTGCCATAGAAAATGGTATGAAACCTTGCGAATATTTCCCCGTAAAAGCTATTACATACACGGATGTTGATGATTGGACACCTACTAATGCCAGTAGCCATGAGGAAGAAGATGAAGATATCAATTATTCACTTGAGTATGCATTAAGTAATTCCATAAATACCATAGCGGTAAAGGTTTTGTATGAAGCTGGCATTCCTAATGTTATAGATATGGCCAAAGCCATGGGTATTAAAAGTACTATTGAATCGGTTCCTTCAATCGCTTTAGGGTCTTCAAACTTAAGTGTTTTAGAACTAGCTAAAGCATATACATCATTTGTTAATGAAAGTGTAGCATCAACTCCTATTTTCATCACTAAAATCGAAGATAAAGAAGGTCGTGTTATTGCTTCTTATGAAGATTTGAATCCGAAAAATAAATCTGAAAAAGCATTTAGCGATACCACAAGGCAAGTTATGCTTGAGTTTATGAAAGCCACTGTAAATAGTGGAACCGCTCAAAGACTTCGCTCTCAATACCAATTTAAAAATGATATTGCTGGTAAAACTGGCACAACTCAAGATAACAAAGATGGCTGGTTTGTAGCGATTATGCCCAAATTAGTCACCGTAACATGGGTTGGAAACGACAATCAACAAATAGGTTTTAGCAATACAACTATTGGACAAGGAGCTAATTCTGCTTTGCCTATATTCGCCAATTATTTACAGCAAATCAACAAAGATCCAAAATTCAAAAAACTTGCTTTTTCATCATTTGAAACACCTTCTGAAGACGTTTTGGAATCCTTAAATTGTGAACCCTCCAGAAAAGACACATTTTTTGAACGCTTATTCAGAGATAATAGAGAGGAAAAGGAATTCAATGAAGACAAAGACAAACGAGGTGGCTTTTTCTCTATCTTTAGACGAAAAAAGGACAAATAAAAACCTCAACCATTTTACATGATTGAGGTATATTCTTGAGCCGATAGAGGGGCTCGAACCCACGACCTGCTGATTACAAATCAGCTGCTCTAGCCAACTGAGCTATATCGGCAAAATTTTGATTCGGCAAATATAATTCTTAGCAACAAATTTGCAAATCAGAATCAAAAAATTTTTAACCTAAAGCATTAATCTTTTCTATCAATGCTCTTCCTTTAGTTTCAAGCTCTTCTGAAATGGCCTTAAAATGTGACTTTTTATTCACTACGTTCTTGTCGTTAACCTTTGCTATCAACTCATCAAAAACGTCTATTGCTTCATCTATAATCGCTTCGCTTTTTTTGGTGTCTTTATCTGGGTTAGCAAATTCCCAAACATAAACTGCTTCTATAATATCGCCTAAAACGTAATTAATATCCTTTTTTAGGTTTCTAACATTTGCCATAATAACTTAAATTTATTTTGGTGTAAAATTACATTAATCCTAAATAACATTTGTTATTTTTAATTCAAATATTAGCAGAATGTGAAATTAATTTTTACTTTTACACTAATGAATGCAATAAAGATGTCATATAAGCAAAATTGTACCCGTTTATCACAACAGTGGAATGCGGCCACTTTTGTCATGGTTAAAACCAAAACCTATATGCATCTTGAATAATTTAAGTTAACAATAAATCAACTATAAACTTGTAAAGGTGCTTTTTTAAAAAAGCACCTTTTTTTTTTGAATCAATATTAATTTTTTAAAACTCAAAATCATGAAAACGTTAAAATCCACAAAACAAGAAGTCCAAACCTTAATTTCAATTTGTTTAAATGCCATGTTTGCCATTTATTATAATTACAGATTTTCACCCCTATTGTTGTACCCCTAAAATTTAAAATCATGCACACTATAAATCACATAAACAGCACTTTTAAAGTAACAAAAAACGTAAGTAACACAAATGGCTTCTTACTGCCCAATTTTCTTTATGAAAAAATTAAAGAAACGGCATACGAGCCTGTTAAGAAATTTTATTTGCAAGAAAATGTTCCTGACTTTTCCGATTATAAATTTAAAATGCATAAAAATGCATTTTTAAATGATAAACTTACCATTCAGGCACAGTTGGTAAAACACGATGATAATGGCTATTGGGTTAATATTTTTATCACCAAATCTAAAAACCGATTAAACCACCAAGAAACCATTGGAAGCGCATTGTTTAAGTTCCCTATGTTAAAGGAAGCGTTTCGCGAGAGCAAAACAGCTTGTTAAATAAAATTCCCAGGTGTTACTACTTGGGATTTTTTTTTGATTTTTTATTTACCTGAATAAGTTACAAAGTTACGAGGTGTTTCAAAAAGCGTGATTTCCAATTCTAAATGAGGTGGCAGATTCGGTTTTATTTTATTGTAAATAACCACAGCTATGTTTTCAGCTGTTGGATTTAAATCTTTAAACTCCGGTACTTCAATATTTAAATTTTTATGGTCGAAAGGTTCTTCAACTTCGTTGTAGATGATGTCTTTTAAAATTTTAATATCTATAACATAGCCCGTTTCTTTATCAATGTCACCAGTAACACTCACTATTAGTTCGTAATTATGCCCATGAAAATTGGGATTGCTGCATTTACCAAAAACAGCTTCGTTTTTTTCGTCGCTCCAATCTTTTCTATAAAGTCGGTGCGCCGCATTAAAATGAGCCTTTCTACTAACGGTTACTTTCATTTTTCAGTGATGTTTATGTGCTGATAAAACTTTTCAAAAATAATTTTAAACCACTCTGTATATAAATTTGGGAGTTCGGAAATATCTGCTTTAACAGCTTCTAAAGACATCCATTTCCAGCTAGCAACTTCTTCTGGATTGATATCAGGCTCTTCATTGTAGTAGCCAATCAATATATGGTCAAATTCATGCTCGGTCAGTCCATTATCAAAAGGTGCTTTGTAGATAAACGAAATAGATTCCTGTAAATCGGTTGTAAAACCCATTTCTTCCTGCAATCTTCTTTTTCCCGCCTCAATATTGCTTTCTCCTTCACGTTGGTGACTACAGCAAGTGTTAGTCCAAAGCAAAGGCGAATGGTATTTATGGGCAGCCCTTTGTTGTATCATGAGCTCATTGTTTTCATTAAAAACAAACACCGAAAATGCCCTGTGCAACAAGGCCTTTTCATGGGCTTCCATTTTTGGCATAAGCCCTATTTGTTCATCTTTTTCGTTTACTAGTATAACTTGTTCTTCTTGCATAGTCTAACAAAAATACCAAGTAAAATATTATTCCTGCCATTCTTAACAAGAATTTCTAAAATTCAAAATCAAAATCGCAATTAAAAATTATCTTTGCAACCCATTTTAGCAATGATTATGAGTTTTTTAAAGGAAATACAACGCAGACGTACATTTGGCATTATTTCACACCCCGATGCTGGTAAGACCACTCTTACCGAAAAATTACTACTTTTTGGTGGTGCCATACAAGAAGCCGGAGCTGTAAAAAGCAACAAAATTAAAAAAGGAGCAACTAGTGACTTTATGGAAATTGAGCGCCAACGTGGTATTTCTGTGGCTACTTCGGTTTTGGCATTTGAGTATGATGGTATAAAAATAAATATTCTGGATACACCCGGACACAAAGATTTTGCTGAAGATACTTTTAGAACCTTAACTGCCGTTGATAGTGTTATTGTTGTGATTGATGTTGCCAAAGGTGTTGAGGAACAAACGGAGAAATTGGTTGAAGTTTGTCGCATGCGAAACATCCCAATGATTGTTTTTATAAACAAATTGGACAGAGAGGGAAAAGACGCGTTTGATTTATTGGATGAAGTGGAACAAAAATTAGGTTTGCATGTCACCCCTTTGAGTTTTCCCATTGGTATGGGTTATGATTTTAAGGGCATTTATAATATTTGGGAAAAGAACATCAATCTATTTAGTGGTGACAGCAGAAAAAATATTGAGGAAACCATTGAGATTTCCGATTTGCAATCCCCTCAATTGGAAAAATTAATTGGAGATAAATCGGCCGACACCCTTCGCGATGAAATTGAACTTGTTGAGGGTATTTATCCTGCATTTGATAAAGACGCCTATTTAAATAGTGAATTGCAACCTGTATTTTTTGGTTCAGCTTTAAATAATTTTGGTGTAAGGGAATTATTGGACTGTTTTGTTGAAATTGCGCCAAAACCAAGACCAAAACAAAGCGAGGAACGTTTGGTAAAACCTGATGAAGATAAATTCTCTGGGTTTGTATTTAAAATTCATGCCAATATGGATCCTAACCATAGAGACCGTTTGGCCTTTATTAAAATTGTTTCTGGAACTTTTGAAAGAAATAAACCTTACTTGCATGTTAGACATGGCAAAAAATTAAAATTCTCTAGTCCCAACGCTTTTTTTGCTGAGAAAAAAGAAATTGTAGACATATCCTATCCTGGTGATATTGTGGGACTTCACGATACCGGAAACTTTAAAATAGGTGACACTTTAACAGAAGGTGAAGAAATTCATTACAAAGGCATTCCTAGCTTTTCACCTGAACATTTTAGGTATATCAATAACGCCGACCCTTTAAAATCAAAACAACTTTATAAAGGTATTGACCAGTTAATGGATGAAGGTGTGGCACAACTATTTACTTTAGAGCTAAACGGTAGAAAAGTAATAGGAACCGTGGGTGCCTTGCAATATGAAGTAATTCAATACCGTTTAGAACATGAATATGGCGCTAAATGTAGTTATGAACCTCTAAACGTTTACAAAGCCTGTTGGGTAGACCCAAAAGGTTCTAATAAGGAAGAATACAACGAATTTGTAAGGGTTAAACAGCGTTATTTGGCCAAAGACAAACAAAATCAATTAGTGTTTTTAGCAGATTCACATTTTTCCTTAGAGATGACCCAACAAAAATATCCAAGTATAAAATTCCATTTTACCTCTGAATTCTAACCAAACAACGATTATATTTC
Organism: Marixanthotalea marina; assembly: GCA_018883545.1. Classification (GTDB taxonomy): domain Bacteria; phylum Bacteroidota; class Bacteroidia; order Flavobacteriales; family Flavobacteriaceae; genus Marixanthotalea; species Marixanthotalea marina. The sequence goes on from JAHLEH010000012.1 coordinate 36,643, forward strand.
ATTAACACACTAACATTAAAGAACTTAGATATAAGTTTAACCCCAAATTGAACTACCATGAAAAATAATGAAGACAAAGAATTCAGTAATAGTGAGATTACTGTAACGTTCGATCCTAGTACTTGTACACAATCAGGAATTTGTGCCAAAGAATTATCAGATGTGTTTAGTTTTTCTATTATTCCTTGGATAAATTTAGATAATACCGAAACCGAAAAAATAATAAACCAAATAAATAGGTGTCCTTCTGGAGCGTTAAAATTTAAAAGGAACCTTACAAAAGCTAGCTAAATTCAACTAAAAATGTGTTTAAAAAAATCCCTTTGAAATTAATTTCAAAGGGATTTTTATTACGCTTGTCCTGTTGGACCAAAATTAAGAGGAATGGGCGGTTGCTCATAATCTTTTATTTCACCATGATTACTCTCAAAACGTGCTACATTATCACCTAAAGCTTTCAACAAACGTTTAGCATGTTGGGGTGTTAAAATAATTCTAGACTTCACCTTACTTTTTGGAACGCCTGGCATAATACTCACAAAATCCACTACAAATTCTGAAACAGAATGGTTAATAATGGCTAGGTTAGAATAAATACCCTCTGCTACATTTTCATCCAGTTCAATGTTTATTTGTCCTTGCTTAGGTTTGTTATCTTTTTGGTCTGACATAATCTTTATATTTTAAATTAAAAAGCCTTCAAGTGTATTTACATGAAGGCTTTTATTTCTATAGATTCCTGACTTCCTGTCTGCCGACAAGGCAGGCGCAGGAAATAAAATTAATTATAATTTAATTCTTTTTTTACTTGCATCATTTCATCAAACTCTTCTTTAGAACCAACGATGATGTCAGAATAGCGACGCATACCAGTACCTGCTGGAATTCTGTGTCCTACAATAACATTCTCTTTTAGTCCTTCTAAGTCATCAACTTTTCCTGCAACGGCTGCCTCGTTAAGAACTTTTGTTGTTTCTTGGAACGATGCCGCAGAAATAAATGATTTTGTTTGAAGAGATGCTCTAGTGATACCTTGTAATATTGGCGTTGCAGTTGCAGGTCTTGCATCCCTCGCCTCAACAAGTTGTTTATCTTCTCTACGTAAAAGTGAATTCTCGTCTCTTAATTGTCTTGGTGTAATGATCTGACCTGGTTTCAAATTAGCCGAATCTCCAGCTTCTTCCACCACTTTCATTCCGAAAATTTCATCGTTTTCAATAATGAAATCATCTTTATGTACCAATTGATCTTCTAAGAACAATGTATCACCAGAATCAATAATTCTAACTTTACGCATCATCTGTCTTACAACAACCTCAAAGTGCTTATCGTTAATTTTTACACCTTGTAAGCGGTAAACTTCTTGTACTTCATTTACCAAGTATTGTTGCACGGCAGATGGTCCTTTAATATCTAAAATATCGTTAGGTGTAATAGAACCATCAGATAAAGCCATACCTGCTTTTACATAATCATTTTCTTGAACAAGAATTTGATTTGAAAGTTTAACCAAGTATTTCTTAACCTCACCTAATTTAGACTCGATAATGATTTCACGGTTACCTCTTTTGATTTTACCGAAAGAAACCACACCATCTATCTCACTTACAACAGCTGGGTTAGATGGGTTACGTGCTTCGAACAACTCGGTTACACGTGGTAAACCACCTGTGATATCACCAGATTTAGATGATTTTCTAGGAATTTTAACCAAGATTTTACCAACGTTGATTTTTTCGCCATCATCAATCATTAAGTGTGCCCCAACTGGTAAGTTGTAAGAACGGATTACTTCGCCTTTACCATCTTCAATATGAAGTGTAGGTATTAAACGTTTGTTTCTAGATTCAGAAATTACTTTTTCTTGGAAACCTGTTTGCTCGTCAATCTCTACTTGGTAAGTAACACCTTGTTCGATATTTTCATATTTAATTTTACCAGCAAACTCAGATATGATTACACCATTATAAGGATCCCATGTACAAACTACATCGCCTTTAGATAATTCCTGTCCATTTTTAACAAAAATGGTAGAACCATAAGGAATGTTATTGGTACTTAAAGTAATACCTGTTTTCTTATCGATTAATTTAATTTCAGAAGTACGTGAAATTACAATGTCAACATCATTGCCTTCACCGTCTTTACCTTTTACAGTTTTTAAATCTTCAATTTCGGCAACACCATTAAATTTAACGGCTAGTTTATTTTCTTCAGAAATGTTTCCTGCGATACCACCCACGTGGAAGGTACGCAATGTTAACTGTGTACCAGGCTCACCGATTGACTGTGCAGCTACAACTCCAACAGCCTCACCACGTTGAACCATTTTACCTGTAGCAAGGTTACGTCCGTAACACTTAGCACAAATACCTTTTAATGCCTCACAAGTTAATGCAGAACGTACTTCAACACTTTCTAGAGCCGAATCCCCAATAGTTTTGGCTATATCATCATTAATTAATTCTCCTGATGATACTAAAAGCTCCTCAGTAATTGGATCATAAACATCATTTAAAGAAACACGACCAACAATTCTTTCTTCTAAAGTTTCTACAACTTCATCATTTTTCTTCAATGCTTCTACTTCAACACCTCTTAGCGTACCACAATCTTCTGTGTTTATAATAACATCTTGTGAAACGTCTACCAGACGACGGGTTAAATAACCAGCATCGGCCGTTTTTAACGCCGTATCGGCAAGACCTTTACGGGCACCGTGTGTTGAGATAAAGTATTCTAAAATTGAAAGTCCTTCTTTAAAGTTAGAAAGAATTGGGTTTTCAATAATTTCACCACCACCTGCATTCGATTTCTTAGGTTTGGCCATCAAACCACGCATACCTGTAAGCTGACGAATCTGTTCTTTAGATCCACGAGCTCCAGAATCAAGCATCATATACACAGAGTTAAATCCTTGTTGATCTTCGCGAATACGCTTCATTGATAACTCGGTTAACTCGGCATTAGTAGATGTCCAAATATCAATAACTTGGTTATAACGTTCGTTGTTGGTTATAAGTCCCATGTTATAGTTTGCAGTAATACCATCAACCAATCCGTTGGCTTTTTCTATCATACTTTGTTTTTCTGGCGGAATGATAATATCACCCAAACTAAATGATAGACCGCCTTGGAAAGCGAACTTAAATCCTAAAGTCCTGATTTCATCTAAGAAATCAGCAGTTTCAGGAACAGATGTATATTTAAGGATGCTACCAATAATATCCCTTAAGGACTTTTTAGTAAGTACTTGGTTGATATAACCTGCAGCTTGTGGTACTTTTTGATTGAATAACACACGTCCAACCGTAGTTTCTATGATTGTTGGTGCTAATTTACCATCTGCATTAATATCTAAAGTTCTTACTTTAATGGCTGCATTCAAATCTACTTTTTTCTCATTGAAAGCAATCTCAACCTCCTCTGGCGCATAAAATGTCAACCCTTCTCCTTTTACTGGAGATTCTGGAGTTGACTTGCGTTCTTTGGTCATATAGTACAATCCAAGAACCATATCCTGAGAAGGTACGGTTACCGGCGAACCATTAGCTGGGTTTAAGATATTGTGAGATGCTAACATTAATAATTGACACTCTAAAATAGCTTCAGGCCCTAACGGTAAATGTACCGCCATTTGGTCACCATCAAAATCCGCGTTAAACGCTGTACACACTAATGGGTGTAATTGAATCGCTTTACCCTCGATTAACTTAGGTTGGAACGCTTGGATACCAAGTCTATGTAATGTAGGAGCACGGTTCAGTAATACTGGATGTCCTTTAAGAACATTTTCCAAAATATCCCAAACCACTGGCTCTCTTTTATCAATAATTTTCTTTGCAGATTTTACAGTTTTTACAATACCTCTTTCTATTAATTTTCTAATAACAAAAGGTTTGTAAAGCTCTGCTGCCATATTTTTTGGCAATCCACATTCGTATAATTTCAATTCTGGACCAACAACAATTACAGAACGCGCCGAGTAATCAACACGTTTTCCTAAAAGGTTTTGACGGAAACGCCCTTGTTTACCTTTTAATGAATCTGATAACGATTTTAACGGTCTATTAGAATCTGTTTTAACCGCTGAAGATTTACGTGTATTATCGAATAATGAATCAACAGACTCTTGAAGCATACGTTTTTCGTTACGTAAGATTACTTCAGGTGCTTTGATTTCCACCAATCTCTTAAGACGGTTGTTACGGATAATTACACGACGGTATAAATCGTTCAAATCAGAAGTTGCAAAACGACCACCATCTAAAGGTACCAACGGACGTAATTCTGGTGGAATTACCGGAATTACCTTCATAATCATCCATTCTGGACGGTTTTCTCTATTTTGGTTTGATTCACGAAGTGATTCAACAACCTGTAAACGTTTTAAACTTTCGGTCTTACGTTGCTTAGATGTTTCTGTGTTTGCTTTATGACGTAACTCGTATGATAACGCTTCCAAGTCAATTCTAGCCAATAATTCGATCAAACATTCGGCTCCCATTTTAGCAAGAAACTTATTAGGGTCGTTGTCATCTAAATATTGGTTATCCTGAGGAAGTGATTCAAGAATATTTAAATACTCTTCTTCTGTTAAGAAGTCCATTGTTTGTAAAGGTTCACCATCTTCATTTTTAGCATTCCCTGGTTGAATAACCACATAACGCTCATAATAGATAATCATATCTAATTTTTTAGACGGCAAGCCCAAAAGGTAACCTATTTTATTAGGTAACGATCGGAAATACCAAATATGGGCAATAGGCACTACTAAATTAATGTGCCCTACTCTATCACGACGTACTTTCTTTTCTGTTACTTCTACACCACAACGATCGCACACAATGCCTTTGTAACGAATTCTTTTATATTTACCACAAGCACATTCGTAATCCTTTACAGGACCAAAAATACGCTCACAGAACAACCCGTCCCTCTCTGGTTTGTGAGTACGGTAATTAATAGTTTCTGGTTTTAAAACTTCGCCTCTAGACTCTGCTAAAATAGACTCTGGAGAAGCTAAACCAATAGTGATTTTGTTAAATCTTTTTACTGTATTCTTATCTTGTTTTCTTGCCATGATATATGGTGATATCGAATTATTTGTAAACTTTTTATAAGATTCTATCACTTGTTTCCAAGTGATAGAATTAATTATTCCTCTAATCTAATGTCTAACCCTAAACCTTTAAGTTCGTGCATTAATACATTAAATGATTCTGGTAATCCAGGTTCTGGCATTGGTTCACCTTTTACGATAGCTTCGTAAGTTTTGGCACGACCAACAACATCATCAGATTTTACAGTTAAAATTTCTCGTAAGGTAGATGAAGCTCCATACGCTTCAAGTGCCCAAACCTCCATCTCACCAAAACGTTGACCACCAAATTGTGCTTTACCACCAAGCGGTTGTTGTGTAATTAATGAGTATGGTCCAATAGAACGTGCGTGCATCTTATCATCAACCATGTGACCTAATTTCAACATGTAGATAACACCCACCGTTGCTGGTTGGTCGAAACGCTCTCCCGTACCACCATCATACAAGTAAGTATGACCATATCTAGGAATACCAGCTTTATCTGTTAGATCATTGATTTGATCTATTGAAGCACCATCAAAAATTGGTGTTGCAAACTTTTGATCTAATTTTTGACCAGCCCAACCAAGAACTGTTTCGTAAATCTGACCAATGTTCATACGCGATGGTACACCAAGTGGGTTCAATACAATATCAACAGGTGTTCCATCTTCTAGGAATGGCATATCTTCTTGACGAACAATACGCGCCACAATACCTTTATTACCGTGACGTCCCGCCATTTTATCACCTACTTTTAACTTACGTTTTTTAGCAATATAAACTTTAGCAAGTTTAATAATACCTGCTGGTAACTCATCACCCACAGAAATTGTAAACTTCTCACGTCTTAAAGCACCTTGTAAATCGTTTTCCTTTATTTTATAATTATGGATTAAGTCGGCAACCAATTTATTTGTGTGGTCATCCGTTGTCCATTTACCTGATACTAAATGTGCATAATCATCAACAGCATTTAACATTTTAAGTGTGAATTTTTTACCTTTTGGCAATACTTCTTCACCTAAATCATTAAATATACCTTGAGATGTTTTGCCATTAACGATGTTGAATAATTTCTCAACCAAAATGGCTTTTAAATCATCGAATTTCGCATCGTAAATAGCTTCAAGATGTGTAATATCATCTTTATCCTGTGCTCTCTTACGCTTGTCTTTTACCGCACGAGAGAATAATTTTTTGTCAATTACAACACCATTCAATGAAGGAGAGGCTTTTAAAGAGGCGTCTTTTACATCACCTGCTTTATCACCGAAGATAGCACGTAATAACTTTTCTTCTGGTGTTGGGTCGCTTTCTCCTTTTGGTGTAATTTTACCAATAAGAATATCGCCAGGCTTTACTTCGGCTCCAATACGAATCATACCGTTTTCATCCAAATCTTTGGTAGCTTCTTCAGAAACGTTTGGTATGTCGTTGGTTAATTCTTCATTACCTAATTTGGTATCTCTAACTTCTAAAGAATACTCATCAACATGAATAGATGTAAAGATATCTTCACGAACTACTTTTTCAGAAATCACAATCGCATCCTCAAAGTTATAACCTTTCCAAGGCATGAAAGCTACTTTCATATTTCTACCAAGAGCTAACTCCCCTTTTTGGGTTGCATAACCCTCACACAATACTTGTCCTTTAGATACTTTATCACCTTTAACCACGATTGGTTTCAAGTTAATGCTAGTACCTTGGTTTGTTTTTCTGAACTTAACCAATGGATAAACCTTAACTTCACTGTCGAAACTTACAGCAGTTTCGTCTTCCGTTCGGTCGTATTTTATTCTTATTTCATTAGCATCTACATACAATACTTCTCCGCTTCCTTCTGCATTAATCAATACTCTGGAATCAGAAGCTACTTGACGTTCTAATCCTGTTCCTACAATTGGAGATTCTGGTAATAATAATGGTACGGCTTGGCGCATCATGTTTGATCCCATTAACGCACGGTTCGCATCATCATGCTCCAAGAATGGAATTAACGAGGCCGAAATAGATGAAATTTGGTTAGGAGCCACATCTGTATAGTGGATTGATGTAGGTTCAATTACAGGGAAATCACCTTCCATTCTGGCAATAATCTTATCGTTTAAGATTTTACCATTATCATCAACCTTAACAGTTGCTTGAGCAATTAACTTACCTTCTTCTTCTTCCGCACTTAAATAAATAGGTTCGTTCTTAATATCTACAACACCATTTTCAGCTGTACGATAAGGTGTTTCGATGAATCCCATAGAATTCACTTTGGCATATACCGAAAGCGAAGAGATCAAACCAATATTTGGTCCCTCTGGTGTTTCAATCGGACATAAACGACCGTAATGTGTATAATGTACGTCACGAACCTCGAAACCTGCTCTCTCTCTCGATAAACCACCTGGCCCTAATGCAGATAAACGACGTTTGTGTGTAATCTCAGCCAATGGATTCGTTTGATCCATAAACTGTGATAATTGGTTCGTACCAAAGAATGAGTTGATTACAGATGATAATGTTTTTGCATTAATCAAATCTATCGGTGTAAATACCTCATTATCGCGAACGTTCATACGTTCACGAATGGTACGCGCCATACGAGCCAAACCAACACCAAATTGTTGTGATAATTGCTCACCTACGGTACGTACACGACGGTTAGATAAGTGGTCAATATCATCAATCTCAGCTTTTGAGTTGATAAGTTCGATTAAATATTTTATAATGGTAATGATATCTTCTTTGGTAAGCACTTGCTTATCCATACCAATATCAAGACCTAATTTTTTGTTCATTCTGTAACGTCCTACTTCACCTAAAGAGTAACGTTGATCGCTAAAGAATAATTTGTCTATAATGCCACGCGCTGTTTCTTCATCTGGCGGTTCTGCATTACGTAATTGTCTGTATATATGTTCAACAGCCTCTTTTTCAGAGTTTGTTGGATCTTTTTGTAATGTATTGTGAATAATTGCGTAATCACCTTGCTGAGAACTTTCTTTATGCAAAAGAATAGTCTTAACATCAGCATCGATAATCTCTTCAATGTTATCTTTATCTAAAACCGTATCACGATCAAGCACAATTTCGTTACGCTCGATAGATACAACTTCACCAGTATCTTCATCCACAAAATCCTCGTGCCAAGTGTTAAGAACACGTGCCGCTAATTTTCTGCCCAAATACTTTTTCAATCCTGTTTTAGAAACTTTAATTTCTTCAGCAAGATCAAATATTTCTAGAATGTCTTTATCACGCTCAAAACCAATAGCTCTAAACAATGTAGTTACTGGTAATTTTTTCTTTCTATCAATGTAGGCATACATTACCTGATTGATGTCTGTTGCAAACTCAATCCAAGAACCTTTAAAAGGAATTACCCTAGCAGAGTAAAGCTTAGTACCATTGGCGTGGAAAGATTGACCAAAGAAAACACCAGGAGAACGGTGTAATTGAGATACAACTACGCGCTCTGCACCATTGATAACAAACGTACCACTTGGTGTCATGTAAGGAATGGTTCCTAAGTACACATCTTGAACAATGGTCTCGAAATCCTCATGTTCAGGGTCTGTACAGTACAACTTTAACCTTGCCTTTAACGGAACGCTATAAGTAAGTCCTCTTTCAATACACTCCTCGATGGCATATCTTGGTGGATCTACGAAATAATCTAAAAATTCTAAAACAAATTGATTACGGGAATCAGTGATTGGAAAGTTCTCCATGAAGGTATTATAAAGCCCTTCATTACCCCTTTCCTCAGATTTAGTTTCTAATTGGAAAAAATCCTGGAAGGATTTAATCTGAATATCCAAGAAATCTGGGTATTCTGTTCTATTGATAATAGACGAGAAATTTAATCTTTCAGCTTGTGTTGATGACATCAATGGACGGAATTTTGATTAAAAAAATAATATTGAGCGCAGATACAATTATATACGCAAAATGGTTTAGGTCTTGAAGTACTTACTCCAGACCTAAACCTTGGTGTTGTTTAAGTGTTAAGCTTATTTAAGCTCAACCTCAGCTCCAGCTTCTTCTAATGAAGATTTTAAGCCTTCTGCTTCATCTTTAGATACGCCTTCTTTAATTGGGCTTGGAGCGTTATCTACTAATTCTTTAGCCTCTTTTAATCCTAAACCAGTTAATTCTTTAACTAATTTTACAACTGCTAATTTAGATCCACCTGGTGCTTTTAATATTACATCAAACTCAGTTTGAGCTTCACCAGCGTCGTCTCCGCCAGCAGCAGGACCAGCAACAGCTACTGCAGCTGCAGCTGCAGGCTCTATACCATATTCTTCTTTTAATATAGTAGCTAATTCATTAACTTCTTTAACCGTTAAGTTAACTAATTTTTCTGCGAAATCTTTTAAATCTGCCATTTTTCTATCGTTTTTAATAAAATTTTTAATTTAATATATGTAATTATAGTGCGTACAATGCAATACTATCCTTCTTTTTCAGATAGTGTTTTAATAATTCCTGCCAATTTTCCACCACTTGATTTAAGTGCAGAAACAACATTTTTAGCAGGAGATTGTAATAATCCAACAATTTCCCCAAGTAACTCTTCTTTAGACTTGATGTCTACTAAAGTGTCTAATTGGTCATCGCCTATATAAATTGCTTCTTCAATATAAGCACCTTTTAAAATAGGTCTGTCTGACTTTTTACGGAAATTCTTTATCAACTTAGCCGGCACATTACCTGTTTCTGAATACAATACAGAAGTATTACCTTTTAAAATAGTTGGTAACTCTCCAAACTCCTTGTCTGAAGCTTCCATTGCCTTCGCTAATAATGTGTTCTTAACTACAGCTAATTTTATGTTCGCTTTAAAACATGCACGACGTAAATCTGAAGTCGTACCTGCATTCAATCCTGAAATATCTGCTATATAAATAGTAGCACTGTTAGCTAATTCTGCAGTTAAATCTTGAATTACTTGTGATTTTTCTTCTCTTGTCATAATAAAAGTCTTTTAACTATTAGCTAACTTTAGGATCAACAGCAACACTAGGGCTCATAGTACTTGATAAGAAAATACTTTTTACATAAACACCCTTAGCAGCAGTTGGCTTAAGTTTTAATAATGTTTGAATTAATTCGTTTGCGTTTCCAGCAATTTTATCTGCTGTGAATGATGCTTTTCCTATTGCAGCATGTACAATTCCTGTTTTATCAACTTTAAAGTCAATTTTACCAGCTTTTACTTCTGCAACAGCTTTAGCAATGTCCATAGTTACTGTACCTGTTTTAGGGTTTGGCATTAAGCCACGAGGACCTAATACACGTCCTAAAGGACCTAATTTACCCATTACACTAGGCATAGTAATAATAACATCTACATCCGTCCAACCATTCTTGATTTTATCAAGATATTCATCCAGTCCAACATAATCAGCACCAGCTTCTTTTGCTTCAGCCTCTTTATCAGGCGTTACCAAAGCCAATACTTTCATGTCTTTACCAGTACCATGAGGAAGTGACACTACGCCTCTTACCATTTGGTTTGCTTTACGTGGATCTACACCCAAACGCACAGCGATATCTACAGATGCATCAAATTTAGTATTGGTAATTTCTTTTACCAATGCAGATGCTTCATCTAGAGAATACAATTTCCCTTTTTCTATTTTTGCTAAAGCTTCTTTTTGCTTTTTTGTTAATCTTGCCATTTCTTAATACCTTTTAGAGATTAATTTGGTGCATCACCAGTTACGGTTATACCCATAGATCTAGCAGTACCAGCAACCATTTTCATAGCAGATTCTAATGTAAATGCGTTTAAATCTTGCATTTTGTCTTCTGCTATGGTTTTGATTTGGTCCCACGAAACTTTAGCTACTTTTTTTCGGTTTGGTTCTCCTGAACCTTTTTTTAATTTGGCCGCTTCTAATAATTGTACAGCAGCGGGGGCAGTTTTTATAACAAAGTCGAAAGACTTGTCTTTGTAAACAGATATAACCACTGGTAATACTTTACCTGGTCTATCTTGGGTTCTAGCATTAAATTGCTTACAGAACTCCATAATGTTTACCCCAGCAGCTCCTAAAGCGGGTCCAACCGGTGGCGACGGATTCGCAGCACCTCCCCGAACTTGTAACTTAACTACTTTAAATAATTCTTTTGCCATTTTTAATAATTTAGTTTGATATACCCATAAATTGGAAGCTTAGAGCATATCATTTATATAGTGTAACAATTATTATACTTTTTCAACTTGCATATAACTTAGCTCTAATGGTGTTTTTCTTCCGAAAATTTTAACCATAACCTCAAGTTTACGCTTCTCTTCGTTAATGTTTTCAATAGTACCATCAAAGCCATTGAAAGGCCCATCAATTACTTTAACAGTTTCGCCTTTTGTAAATGGTATCATTACATTGGCTGTTTCATCAACAGACAACTCATCCACTTTACCTAGCATTCTATTAACTTCAGACATTCTTAATGGCACAGGATCACCTCCTTTTGTTTCGCCTAAAAAACCAATTACATTGGTAACAGAACGAATAATATGAGGCACTTCACCAGTTAGGTTAGCCTGTATCATAATGTAACCAGGAAAATAAACTTTTTCTTTGTTTATTTTCTTTCCATTACGAATCTGGATTACCTTTTCTGTAGGCACCAATACTTGATCAACATAATCCTGCAAGCCCAATCGAGCTATTTCATTCTCGATATAAGTTTTTATTTTGTTTTCCTGACCACTTACAGCCCTTACAACATACCATTTTTTTTCACCTACTTCAGACATATCCTTGCTTTTAACCATTAATCAATTGAAAATACAATTCAATCACTTTACTGAAAACAGTATCTACTCCCCAAATAGCAAGTGAAAATATGATTGAAAACGCCGCTACTAAAATGGTTAAACTTTGTGCTTCAGCCCATGTAGGCCATGTAACATTGTTTTTTAGCTCACCAAACGATTCTTTTACATAGTTTATAAATCCTGCCATTTTATTCAAATTGTTTTAATGGATTAAAATTTCCCTTTAGGCAAATTTTAAAATCTTTATTGTTTTCTTAAAGTTCCCAAAAAACATGGACCACTTTACACGTGCACGGGTTGAGAGACTCGAACTCCCGACACCTGGTTTTGGAGACCAGTGCTCTACCAACTGAGCTAAACCCGTAAACATAAGTCAAGGTATTCCTTATTTTGGAATACCTTTACTTATATTATGTTGAACTGTATTAGTCTAAAATCTCAGTTACCTGACCAGCTCCTACTGTTCTACCACCTTCACGGATTGCAAAACGTAAACCTACGTTCATTGCGATTGGTTGAATTAATTCAACAGTGATAGTTAAGTTATCTCCTGGCATAACCATCTCAACACCATCAGGAAGTGAAATGTTACCAGTTACGTCAGTTGTACGAACGTAGAACTGTGGACGGTAGTTGTTATGGAATGGAGTATGACGTCCACCTTCTTCTTTTTTCAAGATATAAACCTCAGCTTTGAATTTTTTGTGAGGAGTTACAGAACCTGGCTTAGTGATAACCATACCTCTTGAGATTTGAGTTTTCTCAATACCTCTTAATAAGATACCTGCGTTATCTCCAGCTTCACCTCTATCTAATATTTGACGGAACATCTCAATACCAGTAATAGTAGAAGTTAATTTCTCAGCACCCATACCGATAATCTCAACAGGATCACCAGTTTTAGCGATACCAGTTTCAATACGTCCTGTAGCAACAGTACCACGACCAGTAATAGAGAATACATCTTCAATAGGCATTAAGAAAGGCTTGTCCATATCACGAACTGGCTCTTCAATCCACTCATCACAAGCTTCCATTAATTGCATTACAGTATCTACCCATTTTTGCTCACCGTTAAGTGCACCTAAAGCAGAACCAGCAATAACAGGACCATTATCTCCATCATACTCGTAGAAAGATAATAAATCTCTGATTTCCATTTCTACTAATTCAAGTAATTCCTCATCATCAACCATATCCACTTTGTTCATGAATACAACGATACGTGGAATACCTACTTGACGACCTAATAAGATGTGCTCACGAGTTTGTGGCATCGGACCATCAGTAGCAGCTACCACTAAAATAGCACCGTCCATTTGCGCAGCACCTGTAACCATGTTCTTAACGTAATCCGCGTGACCTGGACAGTCAACGTGTGCATAGTGACGTTTTGCAGTTGCGTATTCTACGTGAGATGTATTAATAGTGATACCTCTCTCTTTTTCTTCTGGTGCGTTGTCAATTTGATCAAATGATCTTGCTTCTGATAAACCTGCATCAGCTAATACTTTAGTAATAGCAGCAGTTAAAGTTGTTTTACCGTGATCTACGTGTCCAATAGTACCAATATTTAAGTGTGGTTTTGAACGATCGAAAGTTGCCTTTGCCATGTTTTTAATAATTTAATCTTAGTTATATAATAATATTAGTGTATTCTTTTTCTAAATACTTTTAATTTTGAGCCAATGACGGGAATTGAACCCGTGACCTCTTCCTTACCAAGGAAACGCTCTACCCCTGAGCTACACCGGCTTTTCATTTACGATTGCCGATTTTAGATTTACGATTGTATCTCGCATATCGTAACCCGTAAATTTCTAGAGCGGGAGACCGGGTTTGCTTCGACTGCGCTCAGCATAAACTTCTCACCCTACTCTTTTAAACAAATCAAACAAATCGCTTATTTTCTCAATTTGCTTTATCAATGAACTTTTTTGAGCGGGAGACCGGGTTCGAACCGGCGACATTCAGCTTGGAAGGCTGACGCTCTACCAACTGAGCTACTCCCGCAATTATTTATTGAAATTCTAACAAAAGAAAATCAAAATTCAACTTTTATATGAACATTTTGAAAATTTGCAATTAATAAAACTTTTGTGGGGAGAGCAGGATTCGAACCTGCGAAGACATAGTCAGCAGATTTACAGTCTGCCCTCGTTGGCCGCTTGAGTATCTCCCCAAAAGCTTTAATTACAGTATTTTCAATAACTTGGAGCCGATGGAGGGACTCGAACCCACGACCTGCTGATTACAAATCAGCTGCTCTAGCCAGCTGAGCTACATCGGCGTTTTCCTACTTTTTTAACACAAAAAAAGTCCGCTATTTCTAACGGACTGCAAATGTATAGATTTATTTAATTATTCAAAACATTTTTTGATAATTTTTATTATGTGCGTGCTCTTAATTTTTCTTTTCTTTTTTTAAGTTGTCTTTCTAAAGAAGCGGCTGCAATATCTGCTCCTTCTTCAAAAGTTTTGCATTGTTTTTTTACAACAAAACTATCTCCTGGAACACTCACCCTCGCTTCAAAAATTTTATTCTCTTTATTACTAGTGTTCTCTAATTTTAAATACACATCCGATTGTATGACCTTGTCATAAAATAAATCCAATTTATCCATTCGTCTTTGGATAAAGTTAATCAACTTTTTGTCTGCGCTGAAATTAACTGACTGTGTGTTTACTTTCATACTTACATGTTTAGGTTAGACATATTTTACTGTTTTTTGCTTCTGGGATGTGCACTTACATGTACTTTCTTTAATTCTGCAATACTATTGTGCGTGTACACCTGGGTTGCAGCTAAACTGGAATGCCCCAAAAGTTCTTTAACAGCATTTAAATTGGCACCTTGGTTTAGCAAATGTGTTGCAAAAGAATGCCGCAGTATATGCGGACTCTTTTTCACCTTTGAAGATGCTTTACTAAAATAATCATTTATTATTCTGTAAACAAGCGTTTCATATATTTTAACGCCATTTTTTGTTAAAAATAAGTTATCGTTATCGACGATTGTTTCCAGTTCATTTCTATACTTCAAATAACAATTAAGAGTTTCTGCAACAGAATTCAACAATGGTATTAAGCGCTCTTTGTTTCTCTTCCCCAACACCTTAATGGTACTACTTTTAAAATCGATGTACGAAAGCTTCAACTCAACCAATTCAATTCTTCGAATGCCTGTTGAATAAAATAATTCTATGATTAGCTTATCCCTAACTCCTTCAAAAGAATCATCAAAATCAAAATCATCAAGAACCGTTTTTATTTCAGATTCTGAAAATGGTACTTGTACTTTTTTACTTGTTTTTAATGCTTTATGCTTAGCCAAAGGATTTATTTTTACATCCCCAACTTTTAGAAGAAACTTAAAATAGGTACTTAACGATGAAATTTTCCTGTTGATGCTTCTGTTGGATATTTTATTTTCAACCAAAAAAACAATCCAACTTCGTATTTGTGAATAATTGATTTCGTCATTAGAAGTTTCACCATACTCACTTTCCAAGAAATCGAAAAAACTCTGTAAATCGGTTTGGTAAGCCTTAACCGTTAAAGCAGAATATTTTTTTTCGAACAATAAGTAGTCTGTAAACTTTTTCAAGGACATCTTATAACGTTAGAGTTAAAAAGTACAACCCTAAAAGTACAAAGATTTAATAGCTTTACATGCTTAATTTGAGGATAAAAAAAATTCCCGCACTAGCGGGAATTAATTGTTTATTACTTAGAAGGTTGATTAAACGTTATCTTCAGCATCTCTTAAACTTTGAATGTATTGCGCTTTTTGAATTTGGGCTCTACGTTCTACTGAAGGCTTTGTAAACTGCTTTCTGTTTTGCAGTTGACGCTTAACGCCAGTTTTATCAAACTTTCTTTTAAAACGCTTTAGCGCTCTATCTATATTTTCTCCTTCTTTAATTGGTATTATTAACATAGTGTCTTAACCTCCTCTCTTTTAAAATTTTGGTGTGCAAATATAAAAACAATTATTAATTAACAATTGTTTAATCGACAATTTTTATAATATTGGTTTATAATCTTTCTTATCGATAATAATTTTAGCCAATATTTCCCTTAAAATTTCCGATGTTCCTCCACCTATAGGACCTAGTCTACTATCGCGGAACAATCTGGCCAAAGGGTAATCTTCCATATAACCGTAACCGCCTAAAAACTGAAGACAACCGTAAATAACCTCATCGGCCATTTTGGTAGATTTCAATTTAGATATGGTTGCTTGCTTTACAACATACTCGCCTTTATTTAATCTATATGCTATGGAATAATTAAACTCTTTACAAACTTCCATATCAGCATACAAATCGACCAACTTATGCCTTAAAGCCTGAAATTTATCAATCGACTTACCAAAAGCTTCCCTTTGAGACATATAACCAAGCGTATAGTCTATTGCATACTCTGCGCGTGCATGGGCATTAACACCCATTATTAAACGCTCTAACGCAAAATGTTGCAATATATAACCGAAACCTTTGTTTTCTTCCCCTAGCAAATTATTCGCGGGAACCTTTACATTATTAAATGCTATTTCTCCCGTATCTGAAGCCTTCCACCCTAGTTTGTTCAACTTGGTTGCAGACACGCCTTCGGCATCTCTATCAACAACAAAAATACTAATGCCTTTATTTCCCAGTTCTATTTCTGTTTTTGCAGCAACCACTAAATAATCACTGTAAACACCATTGGTAATAAATGTTTTAGACCCATTAAGTATGTAATAGTCTCCATTTTTAACAGCTGTTGTTCTTAATCCAGCAACATCACTTCCTCCAAAAGGCTCTGTAATACACAAGCAACCAATTTTGTCGCCAGTTATGCTGGGCGCCAAATAGTTTTGCTTAATAGTTTCGCTTCCTTCGGCATTAAGGTGTGTCATGGCTAAATACACATGCGCCCAAATAGCCGCTGCAAAACCACCAGAATTGATTTTTTGAAGTTCTTCCAAAAGCACAATTGTGTAGAAAATATCCAGATTAAGTCCGCCATAAGCTTCTGGGTAATTAATACCTAAATACCCCATATTGCCGAATTTCTTCCAAATATCTGGGTCTATAATCCCTGATTCCTCCCACTTGTCCACGTTCGGAATAACTTCCTTTTTTAAAAAATCCTGGAGACTTTTCCTGAAGAATTCGTGTTCTTCCGTGAAGTACATACTATCCATTAATGTTTTTTTTCAATCGAGCGACAAATATAATTTAATTATATCTAATTTTTCTATTGGAAATCCCTTAACTTTTGTTAATTCATCAATCGATTTAAAACCCTCTCGCAACTGTCTTTGTTCTAAAATATTATGCGCTAAATCGTAATCAATATATTGAATCGTAACCAATTCTTCTATAGTTGCCTTATTTAGGCGTACCTTATCAATTTGCTTTGGTGTTTTAACCGCAAACTCTTCTTTTAAATTCTCTATTACTTCCGGTGTTAGCCCATATACTTCTTCTAATTGTACTTCGGCTATAAAACCACCCAACACATTATCTCTATATTTTATAATGCGTTGCGAAAGTGCTTCTCCAATACCGTACACTTTTTGCAACTGTTTTGCTGTTGCTTTATTTAAATCTTGTTTTTGATGAATGGTTTTAGTTATTGACCTATCACTAAAAACTGAACTTGATTTTTGATCAGAATTTTCTACCCAATCTGGAAATTTGAAATACGGAGATATTACCTGTAAAAGTGAATCGGAAACAAGGGTTACTTCCTGAAATTGTTTCGCAGAATTAACCCATTTATTCTGCTTTCTATAATTAAGAAGCCTGTCTATTTCTTCATTAGACATACCCAAAGAAGCTCCTTTATAATCTGTTATAAAATTTGGATTGAAAGGATAAATAGTTTGTTTCTCATTTGCCAGCTGTGACAACCTAAGCGAATCTATTTCATCGTTTACCTTAGCCAACAGTTTTTCGTTAATAGAAATTTCATCGGACCCAAAGTTTACAAAAAAATAGAGGCACTGGAACAATATAACAATACCCACCAACAAAAAAATCCCATTTCGTTGTTGTTTAGAAAACGTGAAATGGGATTTTAATTTCATATTAAAATTTTTACTTAGCCAACATCTTGAACACGTACATCATCTTCCGATACTTCGGCATCCATTTTTTCTATTTTAATAGCATTAAAATACTTTTTAAGCTCTTTATTCACTTTAGGAGACAACAACACAAGCCCAATTATATTTGGAAATACCATAGCAAAAATCATGGCATCAGAGAAACCTATAACCGCTTCTAAACTTGAAGATGCCCCTATTATCAAAAACAACAGAAACAAGACTTTATAAACAGTATCAGAAACTTTTCCTTTTCCAAATAGATATTTCCATGATTGCAACCCATAATACGACCAAGAAATCATGGTTGAAATAGCGAATAAAACTACCGCTATGGCAAGCACTATCGAAAAATGTGGTATGGCAGAATCGAATGCCACAGAAGTTAAATCAACACCACCTATTGGTTCGTTAGTGCCATTTAAAATTACATTACTGGCAGCATCTAAATTTCCATAGGTAAATAGTTTATGCTTGGCATTGGTTATGATGATAACAATGGCCGTCATGGTACAAATAATAACGGTATCTACAAAAGGGCCTAACAAAGCTGTTAACCCTTCACTGGCCGGATAACGTGTCTTTACCGCCGAGTGTGCTATAGACGCCGATCCCACACCGGCTTCATTGGAAAATGCCGCTCTTTGGAAACCAACGATTAAAACTCCAATAACACCACCAAAAGCAGCATTGGGTTTAATGGCGCCTTCCCAAATTTCATTCATGGCAAACCCAATCATATCATAATTAATACCGAGAATAACCAATCCTGCACCCACATAAACTATAGCCATAAAAGGCACCACTTTTTCGGTTACAGAACCAATTCTTCTAATGCCCCCTATAATTACAAGCCCTACAATAAAAGCCAAAACTATTCCTATAAACAAACCTGCATTTGGACTTTCTAAATCTATCAAATCGATTAATTGGGATGCGGCCTGGTTAGATTGAAACATGTTACCACCTCCAAATGATCCGCCAATACACATAATGGCAAAAAACACGGCCAAGACTTTCCCAAAACCTTTCATTCCCAATTCACCCAAGCCGGTGGACAAATAATACATGGGGCCTCCATAGGTTTTTCCTTCCTCGTCAACCTCTCTATACTTAACGCCCAAAGTACATTCTACAAACTTTGAGGCCATTCCTAAAACACCTGCCAATATCATCCAAACAGTAGCACCTGGACCTCCAATGGCAATTGCCACTGCTACTCCTGCAATGTTGCCTAAACCAACTGTAGCCGACAATGATGCAGTTAAAGCTTGAAAGTGGGAAACCTCACCCGGCACCTCTCCTTCTATTTTAACGGCACCTTTTATTTCACCATCTTTTACTTCTATCTCTTCATCGGCTGGTACATGATGATCTAAATGATCATACTTACCCATGGCCGTTTTTATACAAATTTTTATATACCTAAAATTAACTCCCTTAAAATATATAGTAAAGAAAAAAGCTCCTACCAATAATATAACAACAACAATGGGAACATCCTTACCAGCTATTTGCATAGGGTAAAAAATTAAATCCACAATGGGCTTAGTGTATTTGGCAAAAGCATCGTTTATGGATTCGCCAATACTTTTATCTTGGGAAAATGTTATAATTGGAAATATTAAAGTTAGAAGTGAAAGAAAATATTTCTTCATAAATGGCTGTTATTTTTTGAAGTTTTAATTGGTTTGAAAGCAAGATGCTAAAAAAAAACGGTTTTATAAAACATCTGTTGTTAAAATCAGTAATTCGCTAATCAATATTATACTCATAATTTAGAGCTTTAATCTGTTCTGGGCGGCCTAAAACAATTATTTTCGATTCGGGTTCTAACCGGATTTCAGCTTCAGGATTAACTGTGTATTCGCCATTGGCATCCTTGTACCCAATAACGGTACAACCAGTTTTTCTCCTTAAATCCAAATCTTTAATAGTTCCAACCGCACCTTTAGAACTTAGCTTTTCTACAGCTATTTCTTCTATGTTTATATTCGATTTACCAACAATGGATAAGTTATCTATAAACTCCATGAGACCTGGAACCACAACTAAAGAAGCCATGTGGTCGCCACCAATCCTATCGGGCATTATCACATTGTTTGCGCCTGCAAATTTCAACTTTTCATATGAAGAATCTTGGGATGCCCGACTAATAATATTGATGTCTTTGTTTATTTGCCTGGTTGTTAGTACAACAAACAAGTTATCGGCATCGTTGGGCAATGCAGAAATAAAACTAGATGCCCTATGAACACCAGCCTGTATTAGTATTTCATCTTCATTCGCATTTCCTATTACATACGGTACATCGTCCATTTGCAAACGTTCCTCAATAGCTTTTTCTTTTTCTATAACCACAAATGGTTTTTTATGTGCTAAAAGCTTGCGAGCGGCTTGTTTCCCATTTCTACCATAGCCACAAATAATAACATGGTTTTTAAAGCTATCTATTTGTCTTTGCATCTTCTTATATTTTAGTTCTTCAATATTATTTTTACTTAGTATATATTCAGTTATTACCGAAAGTGCGTAACCAACAATTACCACACTTGCCAATATTAAAAATATAGTAAAAATCCTAGCTTGCTCGTTAAGCGGTTCTACTTCCCCAAAACCAACAGTGGTCATGGTTATAACCGTCATGTAAAGAGCATCTACAAAACTGTAATTGGACAAAAACATATAACCTACAATTCCAACAAACAGTATAGCTACCATTAAAAAAATTGCAGTATAAATTTTAGTTTTGAATAAATTTATAATTGGAATCATATACTATTACAAATCAAAAACCGATGACCTTTTAGTATAAAGCATGTCTTTTATTCGCATCCAAAAAGCCAAAAACAGGTAAAGCGCAAATCCAAAACCCAGGGTTACAAACGTTAAATACATAAATGACGTTCTTACTACTTTAGCCCTTATACCCAATCTGTCGGCAATTCGTTGGCAAACATAATAGCCTCTTTTTTGAAAATACAATAACGCTTTATAAAAAATATTCATGCTGCAAGTTAATCAATTACTCTGTAAAAGCGAACTGCCAATAGCACATTGCAAACACTTATTTTTGTTACAGTATTCATTTTTTAGCTGAAGTAATGCTTGCGATTGTAAAGCAGAACTTGAAACCGGTTTTAATGAATTGAATTTTTCAATAATACTGTTTTTCTCAGATGAAATAGATTCGATTAAGCTAATTATTGATTCTTCAATATTGTGCCCTTGAAATTTTGCATAGCTAAATTTTAAAGGAATTATAGCGTTGATTAATAGCAAATCGACAAAAGCCTTGGTCAATACCTTTTTTGTGGTTTTTGAGGATTTATTAAACGTGTAATGCGATTCCCAAAATGGGGATGTAGAAACCGAAAACAAATCATAAAAACCTTCCAAAGTATTTATTTCTATAATTTTTGAAAATAAGTTCTGGTTTTCATGGTATAATGTTGCCAATTGAGACAACCGAATGGTCGGAAAATTAGATGGGCGCAATCTAAAAAATTGAACAGTGGCTACACTTTCGTTTTTAAGTGAAAACTTTTGTTTTAAAAATTTATATTCTTTTTGAAGTTCAAAATAATAGGGATTTTGAATATCTTCCTCCAGCATACCTGCTTGACCATAAAATAAAGCTTCCAAAATGATTAATTCGGATTGACTTTTTCTAATGATTGAGAAATCTATACTTTCTGAAATACTTAAAAAAGCATCTCCATTTACTTTCAAACCAAAATTTTTGGCCATCATTTTAAACAAAACAGCTTCCCAATCATTTTTTGAAAATGCCAACAACCGGTTAATATCCTCAGACTTCCGTTCCAAGCGTTCAAAATATAAACGTTCTAGCCAATTCTTAATTTTAAAATTGTTGATACTCGGAAAATCATGTTCACAATTAATCCATTTATCAGATTTTGAGAAGAGTTTTTCGTAATTGTTCAAAGTTAATTTAGACACATAAGGTTTTAGTTCCAGTGTTGGAATAACCGAATTGTCTTTTCTAAAAACATCAGTATCGTGTTCCCAAACCACATGAAGTATAACATTATCATAAGTCTTATCAAGTTCGTGGTTATGCAAATACCAATCGGATGAATTAATATGAATCTCTACATTACCAGCCCATAGCTGATCGCCTATTTTCAACTTGGCATTAAAAAAATCGGGGCCTGCATTAAAATTATGTTGCCCAACCGATCGTATGGAAATGGCATCACCATGCGTGGTTTTTATTTTAGAAATATCAAGCTTTTTATATTTCCAGATGTAATGTAAAAAATCTTCTTGCATGACTTAAAAGTAGGAAAAGTTTTAAAAACATTTAAAAGTTCATGATTAATTTTTTCATCAAAAAACAATTAACTTTGAATGAAACTAATTTTATGGAAGATTTAACCCTTACAACACCTGCGCTTTTATTTTCGGCCATTTCACTTATTATGCTGGCCTATACCAATCGGTTTTTGGCCTATGCGGCCGTGGTTAGGAACCTACACGATAAATACCTTAAGAAAAAAGACAAGCAACTAATAAGACAAATAGAAAACATTAAGAAGCGCCTATACCTAACCCGCTCTATGCAAATTTTTGGTATTAGTAGTTTGTTGCTTTGTGTACTTACCATGTTCCTAATTTATATAAAACAACAAACTATTGCTATTTGGATATTTGGCATTGCCTTGGTGCTTTTAATTATTTCACTGGCATTGCTGATTAAAGAAATACAGATTTCTGTAAAAGCACTAGAACACCATATAAGTGATATTGAAAATAACTAAGTGCGTTGGATTATAAAAAATGTAAGACTATGACAAAACAGATTCCTGATTAATACTTATAAGTGGAATGTTGGCACTATCTTCCAAACGTTTTACAAGGTCGCGATGGAATAAATTTTTCCATACCACCCTTTTTTCGCGCTCTAGCATTCCTAAAATATTAACGTCCTGTTCTTTTAGATAATTTTTAAGTGTTTCAAAAACATCATCATCATAGATAATTTTTAATTCGATATTTGATGTTGGAAACTGTGAATTCAGTTTGGTTCTAAAAGCCTCAATTTTAGACATCGATACATCATCCTGTTTTTCTGAAACATGCACCACTTCCAACTTTGCAACTATAGAGCCAAATACATCACAAATTTTTTTAATAGCCATAATGTCTTCATCGGCCAAAGTGGTGGCGTAAACCAAATTTTCGAATGCTTCAAGTTTTGATCCATCAGGAACTGCAACTACCGGAATGTTTGATTTTGATATCAACGTTTTAGTTGTACTTCCTAAAAGCAATTCTTTTAAAGCACTCATGCCATTTACCCCCAACACCAAGAGTGATGCTTGCACGCTGTTGGCATAATTGAGTATTTCATTTTCCACATCATCGCCACTTTTAACCTCTAGAGTCACATTTTGCGAACTAAAATGAGCCCCTAAGTGTTTCGTACAAAATTCACTCAACAACTTTTGATATGCTTGATAAGCACCGCTTTCAAAATCGGAGAACGTTGGTTTTGGCACGTCACTGTTCCATATAGTAGGATATTCAATAATATTTAAGATTATCAATTCTGCATTAATTTTTTTGCTTAATGCGTATGCATATTTTAAAGCAGATACAGAATTTTTTGAGTAATCCGTTGCACATACTATTTTTTTCATAAAGACATGGTTTTTAAAATGATACTCAAATGTATATGTTAATCTCGTTTGAACCTATGATAGTTATCATAAACAATTATTTTTAAGTCAAGTTTAAATAATTATCAAAAAAAGCACTTATTTTAGAGCTGTTTGATTTACTAAAATCAACATATAGCCCTTAATTTAAGAAATTAAGTTGAGAATAAAGTATTGAAAAAACAAAAGATTAAAAATTAAAAACAATTAAAACCTCTAAACTAAAAGCATGAAACGTACACTAAACAAAATCTATATTATAGCATTCATTTCCATTTTTACCATATGCGAAACAGAAGCGCAAACTGATGCTAACAACGATGACACCTCCATTTATAAAGATTTTAAAACAGAGCATGTCTGGGACGCTAAAGTAACTATTGGCAATGCTATAAGTTTGGGCGAGAGTAAACATGGCGGTAGAAACATAATCCCCATAACTGGCGGTACTTTTGAAGGCCCCAAAATTAAAGGAGAGGTTTTACCCTATGGTGCCGATTGGCAATTGGTTCGTCCTGATGGCGATGTTGAATTGAATGCGCGATATCTTTTAAAAACTGATGATGGTGTAACAATTCAGGTCATCAACAAGGTACTTATTCATAATGGCGTAGTAGATGGAAAACCAGAAAGCTACATAAAATCTGTTATAGATTTAGAAGCGCCAAAAGGCAGTCCTTACGAATATTTAAATCATGCTATTTTTTTAGGCACTTTAACAATTCCGGCAACAAAGCCAGGTGAAACACCATATGTAATTATTGGGGTTTATAAGGTTTTATAAAAATTAAGCCGTAAAATTGAAATCAATAATAGTTCACAGTTATAATTTTTTGTCAGGCACTTTCCTTTGCTTGACATTTCTGTTGATAGTTTTACTATTTCATTTTAAAATTTTAAATCATGTTTAAGAATCTTGTGCTAATTTTAATTCCTATTATAATTGGAATTTCGTCTTGTAAAACCAAACAGTCTAATAAAAGTGCTGACCAAGAAACTGAGTTTAAAACTGACTTTGAGGTAGACGAAAATAGTTTTATGATGAAAATGCAATCAAACGCATTGCAAGAGCCTTACAAAGGAATTTTCACATCTTCAAATGATGAACATAATTTATTCCCGATTAAATCAACCGGTGTTTCTACAAAACCAATAATTAATGCAGCAGTAAAATTTATTAAATCACTTTCTAATAGGCAGGCTGAAAAAACTGTTTTTCAAATTGAAGATGACGAATGGCGCAAGTGGTCTAATGTAGATAATGGCATTTATGAACGACAAGGGATATCACTTAAGGAAATGAACAAGAACCAGCGCACTTTAGCTTTTAAACTCATGCAGGAAGCATTAAGTGCAAAAGGATTACAACTATCTAAAGACATAATGAAAACCGACCAAACACTAAGGGAAATCAATAATAACAATCCAATGTTTGATGAAGACCTTTATTATTTCACAATTATGGGGACACCTTCAGCAATTGAGCCTTGGGGTTGGCAAATTGATGGTCATCATTTAGTTATTAATTATTTTGTGCTAGGTGATCAGGTGGTCATGACGCCTACTTTTATGGGTGGCGAACCAATTATTACTGAAACTGGTAAATACAAAGGAAACACACTATTTCAAGATGAACAGAACCTTGGGTTAAAATTTATAAACTCACTTTCTTTGGAGCAACAAAAAGAAGCCATTATCAATTCTGAAAAAAACAATAACAATATAAAAGCCGAAGCTTTCAAAGACAATATAACACTTGATTATGAAGGCATAAAAGGGGATAAACTAACTGATGAACAAAAAACATCTTTACTGCACTTAATTAATCAATATATATCTAACATGCGAGAAGGCCATGCTACAGTTAAGATGGAAGAGGTTGAAAATCATTTTAAAGAAACTTATTTTTCTTGGGTTGGTGAATTAGATGAAGACGCTGTTTTTTATTATAGGATCCATAGCCCCGTTGTATTGATTGAGTTTGATCACCAACGTCCAGTTGGAGTAAGAGGAAACGGAAGGGAAGTTTCAAGAAATCATATTCATACTGTAGTAAGAACCCCAAACGGAAATGATTATGGTAAAGATTTATTAAAACAACACTTAGAAAGTCATCATCACTAAAAAATCAAGGCGTAGAATTAGACACTTGCAGTAGTTTACCGTTGTAATATTTTTGCCCATTAAGTGCAAAATCAAAAATATAGCTTGCCATTTCTAAAGCAGAAGTTGGTGCTTTATAACCAGGAAACGCTTCTTCCAACATTTCGGTTTGTACAGCACCTAAAGCCAATACGTTAAAAGAAGTGCCCGAATCTTTATATTCCTCTGCCAGTAATTCGGTTAAATTAATGACTGCTGCCTTACTGGAACTATAAGCTGCCAAGCCAGGAAACTTCATACTACCCTGAACACCACCCATAGAACTGATGGTTACAACGTGGCTGCCTTGTTTCATAAAAGGTAAAACTGTTTTGGTTAATTGGGCAACGCCATACACATTGGTTTTATATACCGTTTCAAAATCGGCCATAGAAAGTTCCTGAAAAGATTTATTGATAAGTCTTCCCGCATTGTTAATCAACACATCTACCTGTTTCCAATTATTTTTTATAAAATCGGTCACTTTTTTATAACCTTTGGCATCACTTAAATCAAACGGAAATGCAGTAACGTTTTTCAGCTCTAAACTTTTAACGGGGTTATCATTTCGCGAAAGCGCCAAAACCTGATGTCCAGACTCTGCAAACTTTTTAACTAACTCGAGACCAATACCCCTACTTGTTCCTGTAATTACAACATTACCCATTATTCAGTTTTATTTCTTTGGTTGGCGTATTACAAATAGTTTCAATTACCGGTAACATAGCATTTGTAAAATTGACCATGTGCTCAAAATCCAATTTATCCACTTCATCATCTACATGGTGGTAATAATCGTAATTGGATACATCACTACACGAAATGGTTTGGCAAGGCACCTTAAACTCTTCATAAAAATAAAAATTATCCGAACGCTCAAACAAATTTCTTTCTTTCGATAGCCTAGACAAGCCTGTTAAGTTATCATTGTTCGCATACTCATTTATTTTTTGGGACATATTAGACAAATCATAACCTGTAACAAATGCCATATAATCCCTATCTTTAAAGGGCACGCCTGTCATTTCAAAATTAAGCATCGTATATAAATCTATACCCTCTTCTTTTAATCTTTTTGCCAAATGTTTAGAACCCAACATACCTTTTTCTTCCGCTGAAAAAAAGGCAACTATAATACTTCGCTTATTCTTTTTTGCTTTTGCCAATCGTTGAGCCAAAAGTAAAACCGTACTTGTTCCTGATGCATTGTCGTTGGCGCCATTGGCTATTTCATCATCTCCAACATGTTCTGCTGTAGTTCCCAAATGATCATAATGCGCACCGATTATAACCACTTCATTTTTTAGTTTGGGGTCTGTACCTTCAATATACCCCACAATATTATAAAGATCGAGAGCACTCCATTTAAAGTTATCACGATAGGTTTCAAAATACGGCTTAATGTTATTTTTCTTGAAAACATTTTCAAGATAAACGGCTGCTTTTTCTATGCCAACACTGGCTATATCACGGCCTTCCAATTCATCTGATGCTAGGTAAGAAGTAACAACTCTTAACTCTTCTTCTGATACATCATCATTTTCAAAAATTTTAAAGCCTAAAAAAACTATTAAAATTAAAATAACTGAAGCTATTAAAACTTTTTTCATACTATTAATTTTGAATTTTTAAAGATAAAAAAACCTGTTTCAAACGAATGGAACAGGTTTATATTTTTAACTTTCTGAAAACATGTTCAGTAAAATATTTATACTAACATAGTAACCGGATTTTCAATATACCCTTTTAGCGTCTGAAGGAACTGAGCTCCTGTAGCACCATCAATAGTTCTGTGGTCACACGCCAATGACAATTTCATTGTATTGCCTACAACTATTTGACCATTTTTAACTACTGGTTTTTCAATGATGTTACCAACAGATAGGATGGCTGAATTAGGTTGATTTATGATTGACGTAAACGTTTCAATACCAAACATCCCTAAATTAGATACCGTAAAGGTGCTCCCTTCCATTTCTTGAGGCGTTAACTTTTTGTTTCTTGCCTTACCTGCTAATTCCTTAACGGCAGCACCAATTTGTGGTAAGGTTTGCTCGTTGGCAAATTTAACCACGGGTACTACTAATCCATCCGGCACTGCTACGGCCACTCCAATATGAACATGGTTATTTAAACGCATTTTATCTGCAAACCATTGTGAATTTACTTGTGGGTGTTGCTTTAAAGCCAACGCACAAGCTTTCACAACCATATCGTTGTATGATATTTTTGTATCTGGAATGGAGTTGAATTGCGTACGGAAAGCAATGGCATTATCCATATCAAATTCAACAGTTAAATAATAATGCGGTGCAGAGAACTTAGAGTTCGTTAACGATTTGGCTATCGCTTTACGCATTTGAGAGTTCGGCACATCTTCAAAATCCTCCTGACCAGCAGGTACAAATTTTCCAACAGCGGCAGCTCCTTGAGCTGGCTCGTAATTTTCTACATCGTATTTTACTATACGTCCGTTTTCGCCGGTTCCTTGTATTTTTGTAAGGTTGATACCTTTTTCTTCGGCTAATTTTTTAGCCAATGGAGACACAAACAAACGTCCGTTTGTAGATGTAGTTGTGCTAGCCTTTTTCGGAGTTTCCTGTTTAGGAGCTGCTTTAGGTGTCTCCGATTTCGGTGCTTCTTGCACTTTTTTAGGTGCCTCTTCCTTACTTTCTGCTGGTGCACTTGCTTTAAAGTTAGCCGCCACACCAGAAACGTCCGTTCCTTCTGGACCAATAATAGCCAACAGTTCATCTACTTTGGCAGATTCTCCTTCTTGTAAACCAATGTGCAATAAAGTACCCGATTGGAAAGATTCAAACTCCATAGTAGCTTTATCGGTTTCGATTTCAGCCAATATTTCACCTTCTTCAACTTTGTCACCCTCTTTTTTCAACCAAGTGGCAACAGTACCTTCTTCCATTGTGTCGCTTAGACGAGGCATGGTAACTACAATAACGCCTTCTGGTAATTCTGCAGCTTCAGAAGCTTTCTCTTCTTTTACCTCTTCTTTTGATTCTGATTTTTCAGCCTCTTGCTTAGAGTCATCTGAAGCTTTAGCACCTCCATTCAACAAAGATGAAATATCCTCTCCTTCATCGCCTATAATAGCCAATAACTCATCTACTTTAGTTGTCTCTCCTTCCTGAACACCTATATGTAATAGTGTTCCCTCGTAAAAGGATTCGAACTCCATAGTGGCCTTGTCGGTTTCTATTTCTGCTAAAATATCGCCCTCGCTTATCTTGTCACCCACTTTCTTTAACCATGTGGCAACAGTTCCCTCTTCCATCGTATCGCTTAAACGCGGCATATTTATAATTTCTGCCATATCTTATAATTTATGTTGAATAAATGGATAATCTTCTTGCTCGTAAACGGCATCGTACATAACGCTTTTTTCTGGAAATGGAGATTCTTCAGCAAATTTCTCACACTCACTCACTCTATCCTTAACACGTTTATCTATTTCCTTAATATCTTTTTCGGTAGCATATTTTTTCTCAAGAATAACATCTTTAACCTGCGTAATTGGATCTATTTTTTTGTATTCTTCAACTTCCTCTTTGGTTCTGTAATGCTGGGCATCACTCATAGAGTGCCCTCTATAACGGTATGTTTTTAACTCTAAGAAAGTTGGTCCATCACCACGACGCGCACGCTGTATAGCTTCATCGAATGCTTCTGCTACTTTTCCTGGGTTCATACCATCAACAGGTCCACAAGGCATTTCGTACCCCAAACCTAATTTCCATATTTCCGTATGGTTGGCTGTACGCTGTACCGATGTACCCATAGCATAACCATTGTTCTCACAAACAAAAACCACGGGTAGTTTCCAAAGCATGGCTAAGTTAAATGACTCGTGCAAAGAACCTTGTCTTGCTGCTCCATCACCAAAGCAACAAAGGGTAACTGCATCACTATCATGGTACTTATCTCCAAAAGCAATACCTGCACCTAAAGGAATTTGTCCTCCTACTATACCATGACCTCCAAAAAAACGATGCTCTTTAGAAAAAATGTGCATAGAGCCTCCTAGTCCTTGTGAAGTTCCTGTGCCTTTTCCATATAACTCGGCCATCACTCTTTTAGGATCTACACCCATACCAATTGGTTGCACATGGTTCCTATAAGCTGTTATCATTTTATCCTTTGTCAAATCCATAGCGTGCAAGGCACCTGCCAAAACAGCTTCTTGTCCGTTATATAAATGAAGAAATCCTCTTACTTTTTGTTGGATATACACTGCAGCCAGTTTGTCTTCAAACTTTCTCCAGAACAACATATCTTCATACCATTTAAGGTAAACCTCTTTTGTGACTTTTTGCATCGATTGAAATTGATTTTACTTTGCGGAATACAAAAGTAATACTTTGCCTTGTATTGCGAAAACGTTAATTAATTAAAGTATAAAAAATATGAAAAATCAAGCCTAAAAGCTGTTTTTTTCAATTATTCACTATTTAAAAAATTAAATGATTAAATTTTTAAAAGCAAAAATACTTATTTAATTAAATAAAGTTAAAAACTAAGTATTTATAAAGTAAAAAGAGCTGTTGTGTCCACAACAGCTCTTTTTACTTTATGTGTTTTTCTCCTTAAAACTCCCTGTATGTTTCTGCTCCAATATTAAACGTTAAGGAGAAACGCAATGTACCTTCTAGCGGACTTTGAACCTTAGCCGTAGAAAACAAATAGGACATATCTATATTTACAACATTATATTTAAACCCAGCACCTAAAGCCAAAAATTTTCGGGCACCTTTGTCTTTACTCTCATTAAAATAGCCAGCTCTAAAAGCAAAGGCATCCTGATAAGTATATTCTGCTCCCAAAGCCCAAGTAAATTCCTTTATTTCTTCACTAAACCCACCCGGTGCATCTCCAAATGATTGAAAAATACCCGATAAAAAATTCACATTAGGGTCTTGCCCTTTGTAAATAACATTCTCTTCTACCAATGTTGTTTCTTCTCCATCATCATACACACCGTTATTGTTTGCATCTGTATAATTATATTCATCGCCATAAATTGGTGGCGTTGGCACTAACAACTTTGTAACTTCAGCTGTAACGGCTAATTTATTATAATTATCAAAAATAAAGTCGAAGCCACCACCCAAACGTAACATTGTAGGTTGGAAATTTTCCTGCCCGGCTTCGTCGTATTTAAACTTTGGTCCTAAGTTTTGAATCGCAAAACCACCGCGCCATCGTCCGTTAAAATCATTGTAAGCTTCTTCCTCTCCTTGGTAATAACCAGAAATATCGACGCCAAATGTACTAGCTGCCCCCGCATCTACAAATTGGGATGCTGATTGTATTCTTAAATCCGATCGCAAATAACGCATGGCAACCGCCATAGCAAACTGGTCGGCCAATCTTAAACTATACGACACATCTATGGTCAGTTCGTTTGGCCTTTCTATTAGTGGCGAAAAGTCTCCTGCATTTGCTTGGCCTTCCGTAATAATCTCAATATCTCCCAAAGAGAAGTATTTAAAACTCGCAGCAAAGGCACTTTTTTCATCCAAGCGATTGAAATAAGTAATGTTACCTAAGAAAATGTCATTTACCAATTTGCTTAAGTAAGGCGTGTAACTGACCCCTATACCCGATTTGGTTTCAGAAAATGTATATTTTGAAGCATTCCACTGTTGCGAAAAGGCATCTACTGAAGTGGCCACACCCATATCGCCCATTGAAGCTGCCCTAGCATCTGCAGCAATTAAAACAAAAGGCATTCCTGTGGTTATGACCCGTGTATCGTTTTCGTTTGGAATTACAACTGTTTGCGCACTAATGCTAAAAACAGCAAACAATACAACAATGAGAGTTAATTTATTCTTCATGCATCTATTTTTAAATAACAAATATAATCTATTCTTAAAGTATTACAAGTTTCTCTATTTTTTCCACTTTTTTATTCAATAGGTTGGAATGCACCGTTAACTTGTATACATACACACCTTTGCCTATTTTATCTCCAAAATCATCTCTGCCATCCCAAACAATGTCTCTAGATAATGAACTGGTTACAACACCACCCCCAGAGGTTTGCCCATTAAGGGTTCTTACCAATTTTCCAGACACAGTGAATATCTGTATAGAAACGTCTAAAGGTTGCGAACTATTGTGGTTGAACCAAAATTCAGTATAATTTACAAACGGATTGGGGTAATTAAGTACATTGTTAATTACCAATTCTTGGTCTTTATCATGCACAATAAATTGTATTTCAGCTATGGATGAATTATTATAAACATCCCAAGCCTTAAGCGTTAATGTATGCAGCCCAGGTTCTAAATCCCTAAAAGGATAGCTCACTATGCCTTTTTGGTAATCGTCTACCTCTGTTTGGTAGTAATCATTTAATATGTATGGATTGGTTTCATCTCCATCAATAATAGCCACTATGTCATGGCCAACACCACTTGCCGTATTGATGCCATTGGCATCTTCTAATTTCACCAACAACGTTGGCGATTCGTTTGTTATTCCCCCAGACACAAAGTTTTCATCATTCATGTATAAAGTTATAACAGGCCCTACATTATCTTCTTCTGCATTTTCATTCAGCCCTCCTATTTTTACCAAATTTATAGCAGAACCAGATTGATCGTCCAAAAGTGTATTGTTTTCAGAATAAAAACTAACCCTGCCAAAACCAATAGGAATACCAACATCTTTTGGAACAACAAAATCAAATTCGAACCGCCCATTAGTTACCGAAGCTTGTCCCCTAAAAATAATTTCACCCAATGTTTCAAAATTCATTTTAACCAATTGACCATTGAGTCGGGTGCCGTCATTCGCTAATGTTTCCCTGTCTATTGGCTTATCATAAATTGTTGTTGAAAGCACTCCGTTATAGTTGTTCAACAAGTTTCCTGATAAATCGGTAACCTCTCCAGAAAGTTTAATTCTACTCAAGGCCTTTAAGGTATCTGTAGGTTGCGTAATGGGCACATCATTAATCTTTGTTAGACGAATGTTAGGTTTTGGAAACGCTAATTTCATTGCCGGATCTCCAATAAAAAACACCAATCTATTTTGGCTAGATGTAGAAATAGCCGATTCATTTTTAGTCAATCTTAAAGCCTCTGCCATAGATGGGTATTCATAATCACCGTAGCTATCGTTATCACTATATGAAAACAAATACTGACCTAATATATTATTGAAGTTGATAGCAAAGTTTACAAATATTTGCCTTGTGGTTGTTATAAGCCCTATAGCGCCTGCCTGTTTGTTCCAATAAGTGAACTCACCCGCAGTTTGCCTATAAGGATTATCGAACTTAGTAAACTCGCAGGTTACTGTAACAAAACAGTTGTACTTATAAAAATTTCTTAGATTTTCAACATCGGGCTTTAACAGAATTCGTTCTCCAGCCAGCCCATCTTCCCCTCCGTGTCCAAAATAATTCACTACCAAAGCACCATTTTCTATGGCATTTACAAAAGCCTCATTCACTTTTGGGTAGGTATTACCTCCTGCAGAAGACTCTTGTTTAAAAGCATCGGCATGAATTTTTACAACATTGATGAATGGCTTTTCCTGAGTGACCAAATTACCTATACTATCTGTTGTTTGTTGTAAGATGCCTTCCCAATCTTTATCCACATCATCTGAAACCACAACATAGTTATTGCGCCAACTGCCAAAAGATTCCTTTTTATAGTAATTCTCTATTTTGTCAACCATTTCCTTGGCCTGCATAGGGTTATCGGCTAAAATTCTGCCAACTGCAATATCCAATTTATCTCCTGTTGCCATTGTTCCTTCGTTGGCATCCATCATCCCATAAAAGTCATCAGACACAAAAGAGCTCGTTAAATTAAAACTATTGTAGGAATACCACGATGGTACCAAATTCGTATTATTTGGTATTCTATCTTTATAATCAAACGAGCCATCACCAAACAAACACAGGTATTTTAGGCGCTTATCGGATGAGCCGGCATTATCATAAACATATTTAACCAAATTTCTAATGGCTCCAATATCTTGGTTTCCTGTACTGAATTCAGCGTATATCTCATTTAAACCAAAAACTTTTACGTTTAAACCATATTGATTTCTATTTATTTGAGCCAGACGTTCGGCCTGGTTAAGTAATATGTTTGGCGCCACAATAATATAGTCCACATCTTGAAACTGTCCAGCTTCGTTTAAAAAAACCGTTCCTTTAATATTTTGATTGTTAACTGTTTTATTTGATTCCATTTTTGGTTCGTAGAAATCTGAAGATGATAATGCAACATAAGTTCTTTGCATTCCCAATGGAACCGTAAAACTGAACACGTTATTTCCATCTACATTTTCAAAACTGGAAACATTATACTTATCAGTAACATCCCATATTTCGGAAATTTGCGAAGCATTCGAAACATTATACTGCCCAACACCAGAGGCGGTAGCCACAGCTCTATTTTCAAACTGAAATTGTTTATTTTGAAAACTCAAAGACCTTGTTGCCTTAACAGACACATAGTCTAAATAACCCACCCCACTTGGATTTCCTTGATTATCGAAATTTAAATTTACAGAAACATTAGATGAATTTACATTTACATTTCCTATATAGGACACATCAGTAGCTAAACTTGGATGCGTAGCACCACCAATAGTAACCGTGCCAACGCCCGAACCATTCACACTAATATTCAAACTACTTTGGGTTGAAGATGTTGAAGCAAAATACACCTTTAACGCAATAGGTTCTGATGGTACAATGTTTGGAAAATCAAATTCATAGGTTTTTTGGTTTTGAATATCAAACCGATCACCAAACCAGCGCCTGCCCAAAAATGCCAAATTATGCTCATCTACTTCATAAAACTGATAATCCTCGAAAGTGTCTATAACCATGTCAACAGGGCCACTTGGCTGCGAAAACGGCTGAACCCGTTTTCCATTGCCTGCACTAACATTTAAAAAATAGTAGGTCTTATCTGTATAACAATTAATATTTGTATTGCTTTCCGCATTAAATCCTTTGGGACCTTGGGCATAAAACAATATGTAATCGCCATTATTAAAAACCCCATCTTCTTCACCAACAAATTTAATGGCATTTTCCTGAACATCATAAGGTTGAGATGCTGCGTTGGAATAAGGTATCATTTCTCCACCATTACCGTAAATTTTCAAGGTTCTAGGATCCACATTATCTACATCGACCCCTAGGTCTTTTATAAAATTTTTAGTCAGCTGAAACACACCCGTGGTGTCTATATAAAACTTATACCATTTGCCCGTACTTAAAACAGAGTTTCCAATAGCTTTAGAAGCGAGAAACTTGTTTGTACTAACTGTTCTTCTTGCACTGCCAATTTGATTATAGGCAATTTGAAAAGACACAATTTTTTTATAGCTACCATCGGCATCTTTTATTATAGGAGACACTTTTAATAAGGCATATTGCTTGTTTCTGGAGTAAGAGTTTACTAAACTATAATTTAGTTTATTGGGTACTTTCTTTAAATCTAAATCCCCTAATTCACTCTTTGAAATAGATGTATATGATACATTGTTTAAAACCAAAGAAGATTCATTTAATTCAGTTGAAACTGCCCACTGATCGACAAAAAGCAAACCTTCTTCAAAATCATAAGTGAAATGTTCTTTATTAAACGACGGAATTTCTAATGTATAATTATCGGCAGAAAGTATCTGTTTTCCAGTCCAATTAATCGAATAATTTTTCTGTTGAGAATATAAATAACCAGAGATTAGAAAAAATAAAAAAATAAGTTTTTGCCCCATTGTTCGGAATAACGCTTACAAATATCTAATAGTATTTAGAAACAAATATTTTCTATAAACAGTTCAAAAATACGATAATAATTCTACAAAACATGCGTTATAAGAGCACAAAATGAAGAAAAAAACCGCTAAAACATCGATGAAATGCATTAAAAATAGGGTGAAATACACTTTTTTTTAGTCAAAATGCATAAATTCGCTTGCGGTATTCGGTTTAATTGCTATATTGCAGCACCAAAAATATTATTAGCTTACTTAAACGTATGGATATGAAAAAAGTATTAACCTTAAAAGTCTTGTTAATCCTGACTTTATCTGTTTCCTTGGTTGGTTGTAAAAAGTCTTCAAGTTCCAAGAACAGTTCCAGAGCCACTGGCTGGCAAATTAATAGCAAAGAAGGAGGCTTTCAGTACAATACTGATTTTAAAGAACAGGAAACGTCTCCAGGATTGGTTTTTGTTGAAGGAGGAACTTTCACAAAAGGACGTGTTCAAGATGATGTAATGCATGATTGGAACAACTCGCCTACCCAACAACACGTTCAATCCTTTTATATGGATGAAACCGAAGTAACCAATATGATGTATTTGGAATACTTAGATTGGATAAAACGTGTATATCCACCATCTGAAGAAAACTTTAGAGCTATTTATCATGGTGCCCTACCAGATACATTGGTTTGGAGAAATCGTTTAGGCTATGATGAAATCATGGTAGAAAACTATTTAAGACACCCTGGTTACGCCGAGTACCCAGTAGTAGGTGTTAGTTGGATTCAAGCCGTTGAGTTCGCTAATTGGAGAACGGACCGCGTAAACGAATACAATTTAGAGCAAGAAGGCTATCTTAAAAGAGATGCAAAAACATTAGACGCTACTGCTGATGCTACTTTTAACACAGATACTTATATTAATGCGCCTTCATTAACATATGGTGGCAACGAAGAAGTTATTAGACCTGAAAATGGAAGAAGAAATGTTCAAACAGATGCTGATGGTAATCCTATCAACGTGTTTGCTACAAGAGAAACAGGTATTATAACACCAAAATATAGACTCCCAACCGAAACAGAATGGGAATACGCCGCTTTAGGTTTAAGCGAGATTAGAAGCTACAACCTATATCGTGGTCGTAAAAAATATCCATGGGATGGACAATACACACGCTCAGGCAAACGTAAAACGAGAGGTGACCAAAAAGCAAACTTTAAACAAGGTAAAGGAGATTACGGCGGAATTGCCGGATGGTCTGATGATGGTGCCGACATTACAAATAAGGTAAAATCCTATGAGCCAAATGATTATGGTTTATATGATATGGCTGGAAATGTAGCCGAATGGGTAGCCGATGTGTACCGCCCAATAGTTGATGATGAATTTAACGACTTTAACTACTACAGGGGTAACGTTTATACCAAAAACGCTATAAGTGATGACGGAACTGTAAAAGTTGTAACTCCCGATAATATCGTTTATGATACTTTATCTACAGGAAAATTGGTAGCAAGAAACCTACCAGGAGAAATATTACAGGTTCCTGTTGATGAAAACGAAACTTATTTGAGAACTAACTTTGATGAAAGTAATCAAATTAACTTTAGGGATGGTGACAAGCGTTCTTCCAGATATTTTGAAAGCTTTAACGACGATGAATCTGGTGAAGAGGCAGAAACTAGAAAAATGTATAATGCGCCAAACCACACCATTAACAGAGATTCTCTAGGCAACATTATTAGAGAATATGATAAAGATAACAATAGAACATCTTTAATAAACGATGAAGTAAGAGTTTACAAAGGCGGTTCTTGGAAAGACAGGGAATATTGGTTAGATCCAGCCCAAAGACGCTATTTCCCTCAAGATATGGCTACCGATTATATTGGATTTAGATGTGCTATGTCTAGAGTAGGCTCAAAAAGTAAAATGAAGAACAAAACGAAAAATTAACAGACGTTTTTCTAATAATATTAAAAAGTCCTAGCAATTTTGTTAGGACTTTTTTTTACATTTAATTCCGAAAACAACACCTATTCCATTTTGAAAATAGACCAATTACATTCCCTTTTTTTAGAATGTCATGCCGTTTCTACAGACACTCGAAAAATCACTAATAATGCCATGTTTTTTGCCCTAAAGGGCGATAACTTTAATGGCAATGAATATGCAGAAAAAGCTATTAAACTCGGTGCTAAATATGTAATAATAGACGAAACCGAATATAACACCTCAACTCAAACTATATTGGTTGACAATGTTCTTGAAACCCTTCAAAAATTAGCAGCTTTCCACCGTAGTTATTTAAATATTCCCATCATAGCGCTTACAGGCAGTAATGGCAAGACAACAACTAAGGAATTAATCAATGCGGTGCTTTCTAAAAAATATAAAACTACAGCTACCATTGGAAATTTAAACAACCATATTGGTGTCCCCTTAACGCTCTTATCAATGAATAAAGATACCGAAATTGGCATTGTAGAAATGGGCGCCAATCACCAAAAAGAAATTGAATTTTTATGCAATATAGCCAAACCAGATTTTGGTTATATCACCAATTTTGGCAAAGCACATTTAGAAGGCTTTGGAGGGGTTGAAGGGGTTATAAAAGGTAAAAGTGAAATGTATGATTATTTAATTGCTAATAACAAAACCGTTTTTGTCAATCAGAATGATGCCATTCAAGTTGAGAAAACCAAAAACTCTAACAGGTTTTCATTTGGCAATTCAGATGCCGATATCAAAATTGATTTTATAAAAGCGGAACCCTTTGTAAAATGTTCATACAATAACCTTACCATTGAAAGCCAACTTATAGGCGACTATAACTTTAACAACATGGCAGCAGCTATTGCCATTGGCGTTTATTTTAAAGTGAATGATGCCCTAATAAAAGAGGCTATTGAAAATTACATTCCAGCTAATAATCGATCACAAATCATTCAAAAAGGTAGCAATAAAATCATTTTAGACGCCTATAATGCGAACCCTACAAGCATGACA
Organism: Marixanthotalea marina; assembly: GCA_018883545.1. GTDB lineage: Bacteria > Bacteroidota > Bacteroidia > Flavobacteriales > Flavobacteriaceae > Marixanthotalea > Marixanthotalea marina. Next base: position 75,212 of record JAHLEH010000012.1, read on the forward strand.
GCTGCTCTACTAAATTTTGAAAAACAAACTGGTACCAAAATTGCCCTTTTAGGCGATATGTTCGAGCTTGGTAATGAAGCTGAGAAAGAACATCAGCATATTGCCGATTTAGCCGTTTCACTTAACATACAACAAATTGTTTTTGTAGGCGAAAACTTTTTCAAATCCAACATCAATTCTAAAAAAGTAAAACAATACAAATCTTTTACAGATTTTAAAAATGAGTTCAATCCGTCTGAAATAAAAAAAACAACAATCCTAATCAAAGGTTCTAGAGGTATGGCTTTAGAACGGGTTTTGGACTTGTTTTAAAAAGAAACTTAATTTAAAAGTACCATACTTAAAAATGTTCACATCTCAGTCAAGACTTGTAGGCATTGACAAAAACCAAGAATCCAAAACCGATTTAAAGGGACGTACTTGGAAATCGACCTATCATAATTTTAGAGGTTTGACCAATAGTATGGAAACATTAATGACAAAATAATATCAATTGAAAAAGCATAATATCTTATGCTCAATATCCTTTAGTAGAAAAATACTATTTTTTTCAACAAACTAGAAAGCTGTTTAAAAAGTAAGTGCCTATTAAAAATAGGCACCCACGTTATTTAAATCTCCCTAGCAACTGATTAATAGCACTGTAAATTTCCTAATTAATCAATGAAGGGACAATACTCAATTTGAGTATTTTTAACAGTTTCTTTTAAACAACCATTTAATAAGATTAATGCACTGGTTTTTATACAAATAAAGTATAGAAAACACAGATAACAGATATTACAGAATAAAGAAATTATTGGTTTTAGCCATACCTATCAACTCTCCTGTAGATGATATATTAAGTTTTTTCAAAATATTTCTTCTGTGTGTATCTACTGTATTGGGACTTATGTTTAGCTTTTCGGCAATATCCTTGCTTGAATAATTTAAAATTAACAGTCTAACAATATCGCGTTCTCTATTGCTAATACTGTCAGATAATAGTTTTTGGGAAAAATTATTGAAATATTTGGTTTCATACTCATTATTATCATTTAACAATTTAGCCGTTGCAGAAACCTGTAATTTAATTTTAGCATCTAACACCGTATAATGCGCCAACCCAATTATTGGCTTCCCTTCCGAATCAAATTCCAAAGGAGAGGTATTCTGTATTACATTTACATATACACCCTTTGCATTTTTAATTCTATAATTCCAGGTATAGCTCATTTTTGGTCGTTCTTCCAAGGGAATATTAGAGAGTGTGAATTTCATAAGCTCGCCAAGCGCCTGAATCCAAGGTTCTAAATCGTCTGGATGCATTCTGCCCCAAAAATAATTCATTCCCTTGCTTTTCATTTCATGTTGATCTAAGCCTAGACAAGCAGACATATTTTTGCTTATATATTCGAAGGAAAAAGCTTGGGTATTGGTAATACAGAAAAATGTAGAGCTATATGGCAAAAAAGCATCTAATTCTATAATTTTCTTTATATGCTTTTCTAGAGAAGAATTATAATACGATTTAAAAATATCTTTATATTTCTTTTTAATGTCGTTTATAATCATAGCCAATAAAAATCTTTTTTTAAGATAGTAATTTAAGATCCGGATTTGAACTGGGAACTTCCATTAACGTAAACTCTACCTACTTTAGTGAAGTGTATTGGATTCGAACCAATGACCCCCACCCTGTCAAGGTGGTGCTCTGAACCAACTGAGCTAACACTCCAATTAAATTATGGTGGGCAGGCAATTAGGTTAATGCCAGTTATTCTGTAAAGATATTATTTTTGACAAAATGCCTAAAACACTTTTTTAAATAAAAAAATCCTAAAGCTTTCACTTTAGGATTTTTCTCTGTGGGCGCGAAGGGATTCGAACCCCTGACCCCTTGGGTGTAAACCAAGTGCTCTGAACCAACTGAGCTACGCGCCCCTGTAATTAGGTGTGCAAATATAATCTAGTTTTTAATATTGCAAAAACTTTTTGCAATAAAATTTAAACTATTTCTGCAACAACAAACGTACTTCCCCCAATGTAAATAAAATCATTTTCTTCCGCCTGGCTTAAAGCTTCTTTATATGCTTGGTTAACAGAATTATACATTTCACCTACAACTCCATTAGCTTCAAAACGCTGTTTCAGCTTTTGGGCATCCATCCCTCGGGGAATATCCGGTTTACAGAAATAATATATAGCTTCTTTAGGCATTATGGGCAATATTGGTGTTAAATCTTTATCATTAACCACTCCAAAAACGATATGTAACTTATTAAATATTTCGGTTTTTAATTGTTCTACAATATAGCTTAAACCTTCTTTATTGTGTGCAGTATCGCAGACCACTTTAGGGTTATTCTGTAATACTTGCCAACGCCCCATAAGTCCTGTGTTGACAACAACTTTTAAAAACCCTGTTTTTATATGTTCTTCGGTGATATTATAACCCTTTTTATTGAGTTCACTTATGGTTTGAACCACCGTTTTAATATTCTTTTCTTGGTAATTGCCTTTTAAATCGCTTTCAAATAGTTGTTTGATTTCTTTGTTGGCAAAACAAATGGTTGATTTATTTTTATCAGCTATTTCAAAAAAAACACTTGTTGTTTCTTTTTGGGTCTCACCAATAACTACGGGAATACTTGGTTTTATAATGCCCGCTTTTTCAAATGCAATCTCTTTAAGTGTATTTCCTAAAAACTGCATATGGTCGAAACCAATATTAGTAATAACCGATACTTCTGGGGTAATGATGTTTGTAGAATCCAATCGGCCACCAAGTCCAACTTCTATGATAGCAATATCTACTTTTTCTTTGGAAAAATAATCGAAAGCCATGCCCACGGTCATTTCAAAAAAAGACAAGGCATTGGATTCTAAAAAGGCTTTATTTCTTTTAATAAAACCCATGACAAATTGTTTACTTACAACTTGTCCGTTTACTTTGATGCGCTCCCTAAAATCTTTCAAATGTGGCGAAGTGTACAACCCTACTTTATAGCCAGCTTCTTGAAGAATGGAAGCTAACATATGGCTTGTAGAACCCTTTCCGTTGGTCCCTGCGACATGAACCGACTTAAAATTCCTTTCAGGATTATTTAAATGTTTGGATAATTTTAGGGTGTTTGTCAAATCTTTTTTGAATGCCGATTTACCCTGCTTTTGATACATTGGAAGCTGATTGAACATCCAATTAACCGTATCTTTATAAGTAGTCATTCTAGTTGCTTAATTCAAAATTGACGCTTACAAAACCTATTTGTCTGGCAGGAGCCTCTGCATCTGCTGGCCATTTATGGGATAAGGCTATTTTTTTTGCTGGTTCCAATAGGCATTGCGCAGTGTTTGTAGTACCTCTAATACCTGGTTCGGCACTTACTACCCTTCCATTCCTGTCAACTTCTATTCTAACAACTACCAAGCCATATTCATTACATTCCTGCTTAAAAATTTGTCTGGAAGGTGCTCCTCTTCCACCAAGTCCATAACCAACACCACCTTTTCCTGGGCCAGAACCTCCAAAATAACTGGGAGCATAAGGATCACCATCTAATTGACCTTTATCGCCTGCTTTGTTATCATTCCCTTCACTACCCGTTGCAGTACCTTCAGATTTGCTAACACCTCCAATTAAAGCATCCAATTTTTTCTTTTTCTCTTCTTGTTTTTGCTTTTCTTTTGCAATCCTTTCTGCTTCTGCCTTTGCCTTGGCATCTGCAATCGCTTTTTCACGTGCTTCGGCTTCTTTCTGCTTTTTTATAGCAATGGCTTCCTCATTCTCTTGGGTCAATACTTCCTCTTTTGCTTGAGAAGACGGGGCAGGCGCAGATTTGGTAGTTTCAGGTTGAAATGGTTCGTTAACATTATTAGGCTCCGATTTAACGGGTTCCAGTGGCTGAACATTTCCTTTACCAAAATCGGTATTTCCAAAATTCACAGCAACGCCATACTCTATAGGTGGGTCCATATAGGGTGCACCCACAACAAACAATAACAGCAAAATGATAACGGTAATCAGCGCTGTTAGTTTTGCAGAATCCTTTTCGTGCTTTGTTTCGAAATACTTCATTAGTAAATCTTAATTAATCGTTAGGCCTTACTGCCAATATAACCTTGAACTTATTTCTATTGGCAATATCCATTACCTTAACTACATTTTCAACAGGAACCGATTTTTCGGCCCTTAAAACAACCGTGGGTTTATCTTGTGTCGATAGTGCTGCTATGAGCTCATTTTCAAGAACACTTTCACCCACACGTCTTTCATCTATGTAATAGGTCAAGTCTTTTTTAATGCTTACGGCTACCGATTTTTTATTCTCGGTCTTACCACTAGCCTTTGGCAATAAAATATCAATGGCATTAGTTGTTACCAAAGTGGATGCCAACATAAAAAAGATAAGTAACAGAAATACAATGTCTGTCATAGACGACATATTGAATTCTGGTGTTACTTTATTTCTTCCTCTTAAATTCATACTAAGAAGGTTCGTTTAAGTGATCTAGAAATTCTAAAGAATTAGCTTCCATCTGATAAACCACTTTATCGGTCTTCACCACTAAATGGTTATATGCCATATAGGCCACAATACCTACAATTAAACCAGCTACTGTGGTTGTCATGGCTGTATATAAGCCGTCTGCCAATAATTTAATATCTATTTGGCCGCCAGAATTAGCTATTTCAAATATGGATAATATCATACCAATTACTGTACCAAGAAAGCCAATCATAGGGCCTGCTCCAGAAATGGTGGCCAGTACGCTCACATTTTTCTCTAAACTATAAACTTCCAATCTCCCAGCATTTTCTATGGCCGTGTTAATATCAGCAAGCGGTTTTCCTATTCTTGAAATACCTTTACCTATTAATCGCGATACAGGCGAATTAACTTGGGCACATAAAATTTGAGCTGAATCAATTTTCCCATGGGTTACATGATCCTTAATTTGATTCATAAAGTTTGAATCTATTTTCGAAGCTGCTTTTATAGCAAATAAACGTTCAAAATATATATAAGTAGCTAAAACAAGCATTAAAAACAAAATAGCTATAATGACTTGTCCGGCAAATCCACCGCTACTTATTAACTCAATTATTGAAAGCGATTTTTCAACTGATTCCCCATCTGCAAGCAATTCTGCTTCCTCTTGGGCATTTTGCATTAAGGTATTTAACATATAAATTTTATTTCTTAAAGTGTATAACGCCTATTTTTTTGTTAAAGTATATTAAAACAAAGTTCTTGTAAACATAAATGCGGCTGCTCCAGCTAAAAAACCAACAAGGGCTAACCAAGAGATTTTTTTAAGATACCAGAAAAAGTCAATTTTTTCCATTCCCATTGCAACGACACCAGCTGCAGAACCAATAATAAGCATACTACCTCCCGTTCCTGCAGAATAAGCTATAAAATGCCATAATTCATTATCCATTGGTTCAGAGAACATTCCTAAACTAGCAGCCACCAAAGGCACGTTATCTATAACTGCCGATCCAACGCCCAACAATAATACTACTAAATCTGATACGCCTGCATGGTGTAATTCAGTTCCTAACAATGGCATTGATTCTTGTAAGGAATTTGCAAATCCATACAAAATACCTAAAGATTCCAAAGCAGCTACAGCCATTAAAATACCTAAGAAAAACAATATACTTGGCAACTCAATTTTTGACAACGAATAATGTACCGGACTATGCAATGCATGGGCTTCACTTTCCTCAGCATCAAATTCTGTCATACTGAATTTCGTTTTACTGTAAATCTCTGCAAATACAGCTACAACACCTAAAGATAGCATCATGCCTACGTAAGGAGGTAAGTGTGTAACCATTTTAAAAACAGGCACAAAAACTATGGCGGCCAATCCAAGATAAAGCATTCTACTGCTGTATTTGGATTTTTTCACATCATCTTCACCTTCTTCAGTTTCCAACTCACCTTTAAAAATTGGCAAGAACGATGCTATAAAAGATGGTATAACCATACATAGCAAAGAAGGCAAGAGTAAATACCCCACTAAATGACCTGTACTTACCTTTTTCCCTATCCATAACATGGTAGTTGTTACATCTCCAATTGGAGACCATGCGCCTCCAGCGTTAGCGGCAATAATAATTAAACCCGCATAATAAAGACGGACATCTCTTTCTTTTACTATTTTTTGTAGTATAGATATTAAAACTATAGTGGCAGTAAGGTTATCTATTATGGCAGATAAAATAAAAGCCAAAATAGAGAATATCCATAATATCTTTGTTTTCTTTTTTGTTTTTACAAAACTCTTAATGGTTGAAAAACCATCAAAATAATCAATAATCTCAACAATAGTCATCGCCCCAAGAAGAAAGACCAATATTTCTGCCGTTTTGCCTAAATGGTGTAATAAGGTCTCTTCCATAAGATGCATTTTCTCTTCTGAAGTGAAACCAGAAAACCCTTCTAGCAAACTGTGCTTTGCAGAATCAAACCACTGTGGAAAAGTCTCAATACCCAAGGCAATTAAGGCCCAACATATAGCCATCATCACTAGGGCTGGGATTAGTTTATCTATTTTCAAATTGTGTTCTAACGTAATGGCCAAATAGCCCATTACAAATACCAAAATAATTGCTGTTTCCATAAAAAGTAATGTTATTTTATCGGGTAAAATTTCCGATTTTAATGTAGTCTATTTAAATAGTTTAAAGTTGATTAATTTATAGAGATTTTACATTTAACAAATATAAAAAACTATCACCCTCAAAGGTTAATTTTTAGTTATTTTTAAGAAGGATAAACCACGCCAGAACTGTGATCTTTTATTGCTCCTGTTACACTTTTTAGGGTATTAACCTCATTTCTAAGCTTTAACACTCCTAAGAATGCAAAAATAAGCGCTTCTTTAAACTCAATTATATTTTTTGAAGGAATCACAATTTTGTTATGGGTTAAAGACTCTAAGCGCTTAATTAAAAACCCATTGTAAACGCCTCCGCCAGAAACAAGCACCGAAGCATTATTCTTCTTGTTAATTTCTTTAGAGATCTGAATGGCAATGTGTTCTACAAACGTTCTTAGAATATCTTGCAAATCAATTTTAAATGAATCTATTAATGGGAAAACTTCAGACGCAACCCATTCCAGCCCTAAAGATTTTGGATGGGTACTTTCATAAAATTTTAAACCATTTAGACTTTCCAATAAAAATGTATTAATATTTCCTTTTGAAGCTTCAATGCCATCATCATCATATTCTTCTTCCAAAAATTTCATATAATGGTTCAACACAATGTTGGCAGGACAAATATCATAGGCAATACGTTCATTATCTATATCTGTCGAAATATTGGCAAAACCACCTAGGTTTAAACAAAAATCATATTCTGAAAACAGCAATTTATCCCCTATAGGCACCAAAGGAGCTCCTTGTCCACCCAATTCTACATCTTGTACTCTAAAATCGCAAACAACCACATTACCAATAAGATTTGCCAAGAACGGTTTGTTCCCAATTTGATATGTTAATCTGCTTTCTGGTCGATGTAATGCCGTATGGCCATGCGAACATACAGCATCTATTTCAGTAATTTTATTCTTTTCGATAAATCTATTGATCACATGCGCCAAATATTCAGTATAATCATTATCAGTTTTATCTAATTGATGGTGAGAATACGAAACCAATTTTTTTAAGTTTTCTCTCCATGTATTATCATAATTGTAAGTTTCTGCTACTAAAATATCAAAATGCCATTTGGCCTTTTTTTCAAACTTTGCATATACTAAATCAATACCGTCCAGAGAAGTTCCAGACATCACACCAATGACTTTATATTCGGACTTTATCATACTAGGTAAAAATAAGAATAGTGGTTGAAAATAATCTAATAAAAGGGTATATTTGAGATAAACGTCTTTATAATATACTTTTTTTTCAATATTATGGATTTTAGCCTTACTGAAGAACATATAATGATTCGTGATGCCGCAAGGGAATTTGCACAAAACGAGTTACTTCCCGGAGTTATTGAGCGTGATGAAAAACAACATTTTCCTGATTCATTGGTAAAAAAAATGGCCAACTTAGGCTTTATGGGAATTATGGTCAACCCAAAATATGGAGGTAGTGGTATGGATACCATCTCATATGTTCTTGTTATGGAAGAACTATCTAAGGTAGATGCTTCTGCTGCCGTTATTGTTTCTGTGAATAACTCATTGGTTTGTTACGGACTTGAAGCTTTTGGATCGGAATATCAAAAACAAAAGTACCTTACAAAGTTGGCTACTGGAGAGCTTATTGGTGCTTTCTGCTTAAGTGAACCTGAAGCGGGAAGTGATGCCACATCGCAAAAAACTTCGGCTATAGACAAAGGCGATTATTACTTACTAAACGGAACAAAAAATTGGATTACCAATGGTGGCAGAGCAGATGTTTACTTGGTCATTGCTCAAACAGATAAAGAAAAAGGCTCTCACGGTATTAATGCTTTTATTGTAGAAAAAGGAATGAAAGGGTTTCATGTTGGCCCAAAAGAAAACAAATTAGGTATACGTGGAAGTGATACACATACTTTACAATTTAACGATGTTAAAGTTCCAAAGGAAAACCGTATTGGAGATGATGGTTTTGGTTTTAAGTTTGCTATGAAAACACTTTCTGGTGGTAGAATCGGAATAGCAGCCCAAGCCCTAGGCATAGCCCAAGGAGCTTACGAATTGGCCTTAAAATATTCTAAAGAACGGAAAACATTCGGCACAGAAATTTCAAACCATCAAGCCATTGCTTTTAAATTGGCAGATATGCATACTGAAATTTCAGCTGCACGTCATTTAGTAATGAAATCTGCTTGGGACAAAGATCAAGGCAAAAATTACGATACCTCAAGTGCTATGGCAAAACTATATGCATCAAAAGTAGCCATGAAACAAACCGTTGAAGCTGTTCAAATTTTTGGAGGTAACGGTTTTGTAAAAGATTACCATGTAGAGCGTTTAATGCGCGATGCTAAAATTACCCAGATTTATGAAGGCACTTCTGAAATCCAAAAAATTGTTATCTCAAGAAGTATTTTAAAAGAATAAAAAAAAACATAAAAAAACCCTTCATGTTTCCATGAAGGGTCTTCAAGAAAGGCAACGACCTACTCTCCCACTTTCGCAGTACCATCGGCGCTAACGGGCTTAACTACTCTGTTCGGAATGGTAAGAGGTGAGCCCCGTCGCTATAACCACCTTAAGCC
>JAHLEH010000013.1 GCA_018883545.1 Marixanthotalea marina
TACATCCATCATCAGCAGTATAAGTTAAGGAAATATCAACATCGGAGCAGATACTCAATGTATTGGCTGCCACTGGAGTAGTGGTGAAAGCACCAGAGCTTCCACAACCGGCTTCATCTGTAGTGAAACCAGCCAACCAATTAGTATAGGCCAACTGTAAGGCCGCATCATCAGCATAGAAACAAGCAGCGGTATCAACAGCCTCAGGTCCGCTCACCTCTACAGCCGGAGCTGTAATAATGATTTGTTGAACAGCAGTTGCAGTATTTCCACAACCATCTGTTATTGTAAATGTTCTTGTTACAGTTAATGGACAGCTAGCATTTGTTATTGCATCTATATAAGTAATACTGGCGATAGTACCGTCATCAGAAGCGGTATAATCAGCAACATTAGTATAAGTATCTTTAATATCGGCCGATTCACTAGTTGAATACGGGTATCTTGCATTTCCAGCCGTAATTACTGATGTGTCACAGCCTTCAATATTTAAAGGAGATGGGGCGCTAATTTCAGGAGCCTCATCAGTAATTACAACCTCTTTATTTACTGTAATTGTGTTACAAGGAGCAATTGCATTGGGATCATTATCTGTAACAGTTAAGGATACATTGTAAGTACCACTTGAAGCATAGGTGTAGGAAGGACTTGCGTCAGTGCTAGTGCCACTTTCATCTCCAAAATCCCATTCATAGCTAAGGTTGCTACTGCCATTGGTTATGCCGGCAGAAAAGTCTACATCTAAATTACAAGTACCACCACCACCAGGTGTAACAGCCATGGGTATCACGCCTAAGCCTTCTCTAAATTCTATTTCTATATCACTATCGACAGTTACCATTTGATCCAAACAATCATCACTTAAAGCTAAAGTAACCGCAACATTAAATGTGTAAGCACCAGGTTCAGATACTGTAACCATAGGATTTTGAATAGTATTGTTTGGGTCAAAAGTAACAGTTGCTCCAGCGTCTGGTTTTGAAACTACTGTCCAAACAAAAGTTGGATTTCCTTCAACAAACCCATTTAATTCTATATCAATTTGAGTTGGAGAAAAACAAACTTCATTATCAGTCCCATCAAGAACTCCAAAATCAGGATCTATTTGAATAGTACCACCAGCAGCGATTACTTGACTAAAAATAATACAAACTTGACCTTTTCCTTCGCAAGCTGAATACCTAATACCTCCTATAAAGATATTTCTATTATTGTTACATTGCCCACTGGAGGATAGCGCTCCAGCACCTCCGTGAGAAGTGTCTAATTCAGTAGTATTTTCAATAACTATAGCCGAATTGGGAGCTAAAGTTAAATCAACATCGGCATACCACATAATTTGCCCACCGTCTTCAATAATTAATCTATCAATAGAGTTGGGAATGGTAATATCCGTATAAAGTTGTATTTGAACACCCGCAGGAATTATTATTGTGCCATCACAATTATTATTGTTGATGAAAGCGACTAATTGCGCTCCTGTCATATTATTGGGTATTGTACAGTCTGCTTGGGCTTGAAGAAGTCCCATAAACAGGAACACAAAACCAAATAGATAGGATTTCATTTTTGTACCTGTATTAAATAGCAGATTAGAGGTAGTTGTTTTCATAAGCCAAAAATTATGTAACAAAAAATTGTTAATTAGGTGTATTAGATTAATGTTATTACAATACTATTATTTATTGCAATCTAAATTCTAATCTTATAAAGTAGTGAGGGAAAGACATCTGAACAGATGCTAAAACTTAAAAGTGAAATTAGATTTTGGGGTCCATTTATTTTTAAATTATATCACAAATGAACACACACATATTTGTCTTTTCAAAAAAAAATGTTAAATCACATATATAATCGATAAAATGACTAGGCCGTGTTTTTAATCGTTTTTTTTATGTAATTTACCCATAGATAGTATTTGTTAAACCATAAGTAATCAACAATTTATTTTTATTTAAACATTCCATTTATAACAAAACTCAAAATTAGTAGGTACAAATAAATGTATTTTTATCGATAAAAACAACATTTTATCGATAAAAAAACGCACTTAATCGAATGATATGAAAAAATTAATACTAGTGAGGCATGCAAAATCATCATGGGAATATGATGTTATTGATCATGAAAGACCACTGAAAACAAGAGGTGTTAACGATGCTGGGCTTGTAGTTGGTGAATTAAAAAAGGTTGGGATATTTCCTGATATTGTGTTATCTAGCGATGCTCTAAGGGCGAAGTCAACTGCTGATATTTTCGTTTCTGCACTAAATATTCCAGGAGAAATCTTTCATTTAAACCATGATTTATATGATTTTTCAGGTGAAAATTTGTTAAAGATCATTAAATCTGTAGATGCAGTCTATGAAACTTTAATGGTTTTTGGGCATAATCACGCCATTACCTACTTTGTAAATCATTTTGGTGACAAATTCATTGACAATGTCCCGACCTGTGGAGTGGTGATTATTGAATTTGATACTAACGATTGGGAAACACTTAACAAAGGAAAAACCATTAAAACCATTTTTCCAAGAGAATTCAGATAATCAAAAAAACAATAGTGCTATTTATAATGTTCAAATATAAAACTTAACCTTGTTTTAAGTTTAAAAAAAATATATTTGTAATAGAATCCTAATTGCCGATAATGACAGCCGATACAAACAATAATACATATATAAACAGAGAAATAAGTTGGTTACAGTTTAATGCCCGTGTGCTTCAGGAAGCATCAGATAAAAGAGTGCCTTTAATAGAAAGGCTTCGGTTTTTAGGTATTTTTTCCAATAATCTGGATGAATTCTTTAAAGTGAGATATGCAACCGTTAAGCGTATTGTAGAGGCTGGCAAGGGTGCAAAAGATGAATTGGGGGGTATTAGGGCCGAAGAATTACTCGAAATAATTACCAATATTGTAATTGAACAGCAAAGCGAAAGTTTACAAGTATTAAGCAATATAGAAGAAGCACTTAATGAAGAAAACATTTGCATCGTTGATGAGTCAAGTATAAACCCTGTCCATCACAATTTCATTAAGAAATATTTCATACAGAAAGTCAGTCCCGCTTTGGTTACCATAATTCTGAACGATTTGGTAAACCTTCCCAATTTAAAGGATAGTGCGGCCTATCTTGCTGTTAAAATGATGATGGCCGATGGTGTTAAACAATTCGCTCTGATTGAGATTTCCAAATCTATGGACCGTTTTGTGGTGTTGCCCAAACATGACGGTAAAGATTATATCATTATGATTGACGATTTGTTGCGCCATTGTTTGAGTGACATCTTCAATATTTTTGATTATGAAGGTATTTCGGCCCACATGATAAAAATTACGCGTGATGGTGAACTTGATTTTGACAGTGATTTGAGCAAAAGTTTTATTGAAAAAATCTCCGATAGTGTAAAACACCGTCAAGTAGGTGAGCCAGTTCGTTTTGTATATGATAAAACCATTGAAGCAGATACGTTGCAATATTTGATGGATAAAATGGGTATTACAGATACCGATAGTATTATTCCCGGTGGTCGTTATCACAATAGGCGTGATTATATGAGCTTTCCCAGTTTAGGAAGAAAAGATTTGCTTTACGATAAAATAGAATCGTTACCTATTAAGGGGTTGAGTTTAGAGAACAGTATTTTTGAAGCTATTGCTAAAAAAGATTATTTGCTCTATGCGCCTTACCAAACTTTTTCTTATGTGGTAAAATTGTTAAGGGAGGCAGCACTGGACCCTAAGGTTAAAACAATAAAAATAACCATTTATCGCTTAGCCGAAATCTCACATATTGCAAGTTCTCTTATCAATGCAGCTTTAAATGGAAAACATGTTACCGTTTCAATTGAACTGCAAGCACGCTTTGATGAAGAAGCCAATATTAGTTATGCACAACAAATGCAGGAAGGTGGCATTAATTTGTTTTTTGGGGTACAAGGCTTAAAAGTACATGCTAAAATGTGCGTAATAGAGCGGGAAGAAGGAAAAAAACTAGTGCGTTATGGTTTTGTTAGTACAGGTAATTTTAACGAATCTACTGCAAAAATCTATACAGATTATACCTTGCTAACTTCAAACAAAAGTATTTTAAAAGACATAAACAAAGTATTTATGTTTTTTGAGGCCAACTATAAAATCTATAAATACAAGCACATTATTACTTCTCCACATTATACCAAAAAGGCCATTTTTAAACTAATAAATGAGCAAATAGATCTTGTGAAAGAAGGAAAAGAAGGTTATATAAGGCTTAAAATGAATAGTATAACCAGTTATTTGGTAGTAGATAAACTGTATGAAGCGAGTAGGGCTGGTGTTAAAATAGATATGATTGTAAGGGGTATTTGCTGTTTGGTTCCGGGTATAGAAGGTATGAGCGAAAACATTAAGGTGATAAGTGTGGTGGATAAGTTTTTAGAACATCCCAGAGTTTATATCTTTGGAAAAGATAATGATGTGAAAGTCTATATTTCTTCAGCCGATTGGATGACAAGGAACATAGATAACCGAGTAGAAGTAACGTGTCCTATTTATGATGAGGGCATAAAACAAGAAATAATCGATACTTTTAATATTTGTTGGAGTGATAATGTAAAGGCACGCTTAATAAATACGTCTTACGAAAACGAATATAAAATAGATAATAATCCTAAAGTAAGGTCACAGGTGGCCACTTATGATTATTATTTAAAAAAGCTAGAGAAATAATATGCTGTCAATAAAGAAATATGCTGCCATAGATATTGGTTCGAATGCCGTAAGATTACTTATTTCAAATATCATTGAGCAGGATGGTAAACCTACCCAGTTTAAAAAAAACTCTTTGGTGCGTGTTCCTATTCGTTTGGGAACCGATGTTTTCTTGTCCAATAAAATTTCTGTAGAAAATACTGAAAGAATTGTGGATACCATGAAGGCTTTTAAACTGCTTATGAAATCGCATCGTGTGGTTAAATATAAAGCTTGTGCCACGTCGGCCATGCGGGAGTCTTCCAACGGAAAAGAGGTTGTTGATTTGGTGCGAAAAAAAGCAGGAATAAGCATAGATGTTATTGGAGGGGAAGAAGAGGCTGCTATTATTGCCGCCACCGATTTAAATAAATACATCGATAATACCAAAACATATCTCTATGTAGATGTAGGTGGTGGTAGTACAGAGTTTACCATAATTCACGAAGGCAAGACAGTAACGTCAAGATCGTTCAAAATAGGAACAGTAAGATTGTTGAATGATATGGTACAAAGGGAAAACTGGGTGGAACTTGAAAATTGGATAAAAGAAACCACAAAACCTTACGAGCGCATCGATGTTATTGGTTCGGGAGGTAACATTAATAAGATTTTCAAGGTTTCAGGAAAATCGGAAGGAAAACCGCTTTCTTATTTCTATTTAACGTCATATTTCAACACGCTTCAAAGCTATTCTTACGAAGAGCGTATTACAGAATTAAACTTAAATCAGGATAGGGCGGATGTAATTATTCCTGCCATGCGTATTTATTTATCTTCTATGAAATGGAGTAATGCAAAAAACATATACGTTCCAAAAATAGGTTTGGCAGATGGTATTATTAAAAGTATCTATTTTGATACCGTTTCTAGCAATACACAGTAAAATTGTGCACTTCACCTTTAAAAATATTTATATTATAACTTTATAATATATATTCGCTTTAAAGATTTGATACTAATTTTAACCCAAACCTATTGATTATGAAAAAAATACTACTATTAACTTTATTATTTGTTTTTTGTATTGCAGGTTATTCCCAAAGTGGAACTTTTGGTGTAAGAGGCGGATACAATATTTCTAATTTAGATTTTGACGGTACTCCTAGTATGGAAAACAAGCATAGAAACAGTTTTTATATTGGCTTCTTTGCAGACTACAGATTGTCCAATGGCGTTTCTTTGGTTCCTGAACTGCAATTTTCTGCGGAGGGCGCAAAAGAAGAGAAGTTACATCTAGATTATATACAAGCACCAATTCTTTTCAAATTTAATTTAAGCAAAAGAATCAGATTTGGTGTAGGGCCGCAAATGGGATGGAAAGTTTACAAGTTAAACGATGAAGTTAGAGACCTTGCTTTCTCTGGTGTTGGTGGTTTCGATTTTAAAATAAATGAAGTATTGTTTATTGACGCGCGCTATACTTATGGTTTAACCAGTATATTTAACGAAAGCTATGGCATAGAGGCTAAAAATACAAACATACAAATAGGTATAGGCTATCAGTTTTAGCCATGTATGGTTTCCTTTTTTCCTAGGTTAGCCATTATTTCAGATTCATATTCAAGAAGTTGCTGCCATTTGGTGTCAACTTCTTTTTTATTACCATACTTTCTGGCAAAGCCTAAAAACATAGTGTAGTGGTTTGCTTCGCTTACCATTAAATTTCTGTAAAAATCGGCCAGCTCTTTGTCTTTCAATTCTTCCGATAGTAACCTGAAACGTTCGCAACTTCTGGCTTCAATCAATGCTGCATAAAGTAAACGGTGTACCAATTGATTTGTTCTGCTACCACCTTTTGGGAAAAATTTCATCAGTTCTACTACATAATCATCCCGTCTGTCCCTCCCCAGAGTCCAACCTCTCTCGATTATTTTGTCGTGAACCATTTTAAAATGGCTTATCTCTTCTTTTACCAATGCGGTCATTTCTTGTACCAGCTCTGTGTATTCAGGAAAACTCACAATAAGTGAAATGGCGGTACTAGTTGCTTTCTGTTCACAGAAGGCGTGATCTGTTAGAATTTCCTCAATGTTTTTTTCAACAATATTAACCCATCGTGGGTCGGTTGGTAATTTTAATCCAAGCATATTTATTATATTTGGTTGCTAATTTAAAAAGAAATGAATTAAGGCGTCATTTCCCTTAATTTTTTGTGATATAAATTCTTATGTTATTCGAAAATGTCTCTAAAGAACTCAAAAAACTTATCGATGCCAATTATAATAATGAAGTTGCAGAATGGCTAGAAAGTAAATTAGTAGAAATAGTTAAAAATAAATCGGTTAAGGATCTTTATTTAACGTATAGCTTAATAAACTCAAAAGTGTCAAGTGATAAAGATTTAACCTATCCGTCCGATGTTTCAGAAATCATTTCCTATTTAAAAAACCACAAAGCCAACCAATTACAATTAGGTAGGGTTTATATGTTGGTAAAGGTTTTGGAATCGGATGAAGCTTTTTTTACACCTAAAATTTCAAACATCATTCAGGTGGCCGATACAGCTGAATTGGAAACGTTTTTAAAATATCTTGTTTTACTGCCTAATCCAGATGCGTATAAAAATACAGCCGTAGATACTCTAAGAACGAATATTACGCCGATTTTTGATGCCATTTCGTTGAACAATCCGTATCCTAGCATTTATTTTAACAAGTCGCAATGGAATCAAATGTATTTAAAAGCTGCTTTTATGCAACGCGACTTAAGTTTGATTATGGATATTGACAAGAAAGCCAATAAACAATTGGCAAGAATTATTTCAGATTTTGCTCATGAAAGATGGGCGGCATCCAGAGATGTAGACCCTTTGTTTTGGAGGCCTGTTAGTCAATTTATTGACAATGCACTTTTGAATGATATGAAGAAATTATTTGAGAGTTCCAACGAAAATGAACGTATTGCCGCAGCACTATGTTGTAGCGCTTCTGAAGACACAGAAGCAAAAGCGTTGCTTAACAACTATCCCGAATTAAAACAGAAAATAGACCAACAAGAAATAAGTTGGGAAACTATAAACTAAAAGATATTATGAGTGAAAAATTAATGATAATAGATCCGCATGTTCACATGACGTCCAGAACCACAGATGATTACGAAGCTATGGCAGCGGCTGGTGTTGTGGCTATTATAGAACCTTCATTTTGGTTGGGACAACCTAGAACGCAAGTGGGATCGTTTCAAGATTATTTCAGTAGCTTGGTGGGATGGGAGCCTTTTCGGGCAAGCCAATTTGGTATAAAACATTATTGTACCATTGGTCTAAATTCCAAAGAAGCCAATAACGAAGCTTTGGCAGAACAAGTCATTGAATTATTGCCGCTTTATGTACACAAGGAAAATGTAGTGGCTATAGGAGAAATAGGCTATGATGACCAAACGGCTGCAGAGGATAAGTACTTTAGAATGCAATTAGAACTGGCCAAAGAATTGGATATGACGGTTCAGGTGCATACACCACATCGAGATAAAAAGGCAGGTACCATTAAAAGTATGGAGGTTTGCTTGGAGCATGGTTTAGACCCTGCTAATGTTATTATAGACCACAATAATGAAGAAACGGTTAAAGAAGTTTTAGATCGTGGATTTATAGCTGCTTTTACCATTTATCCGAAAACAAAAATGGGCAATGAACGTATGGTAGAGGTTGTGCGAAAGTTTGGAAGCGATAACATTATTGTTGACAGTTCGGCCGATTGGGGTGTTAGTGATCCATTAGCGGTGCCAAAAACAGCAGCGTTAATGCTAGAACGTGGTATTTCACATGATGATGTCGTTAAAACGTGTTACCAAAATGCATTGGATGCTTTTAGCAAAAACGGAAAAATGAAAGAATCACACTGGTTGAACCCTGATCAAATTGACCAACGTAAACTTTATAACGACAACAGTGTGCTAAGGGGGCAGGAACCAAAAGTTGATGGAAACAAAATTGTCTAAAAAACCATCTGTTTTTAAAGGATGTCTCGTATTAATGCGGCCTCCAAATTTGCCAACAGCAGCGGCCGATATTATTGCAGGTGCTGCTATTGTTGGTTTTTTTGTCAATAACACGGTATTGGTTTCAGATTTTCTATTATTGGTAATAGCTTCGATTTTTCTCTACGCTGGAGGCGTGGTGCTAAATGATGTTTTCGATTTTAAAATTGATGCTGTAGAACGGCCAAATCGTCCAATACCCAGTGGTGTGGTTTCGTTAAAAATGGCTTCCGGTTTGGGATTTGGTTTGCTGATTATAGGTGTATTATTATCGTTTTTGAGCAATTTTACGGCGGGATTTGTGGCTTTGTTATTAACTGCGGCTATTTTGCTGTATGACGGATTGGCAAAACACCATGCTTTTTTTGGACCATTGGCTATGGGAACCTGTCGGGGCTTGAATTTATTCTTGGGTATGTCGGTTTTAGGTTTGCCTCATATTTCAAATTGGATTTATACTTTAATTCCAATTGTTTACATATTC
Source organism: Marixanthotalea marina (assembly GCA_018883545.1). GTDB lineage: Bacteria > Bacteroidota > Bacteroidia > Flavobacteriales > Flavobacteriaceae > Marixanthotalea > Marixanthotalea marina. The sequence continues at coordinate 9,198 of JAHLEH010000013.1, forward strand.
GCTGTTACCTTAATAAGCAGGGGTGAAGTGCACGGAAACAATAAGCGAAATATTGCTTTATCGGGACTATTGTATGCTTTAGTGATTATTTTCATTCTTTTTTATAATACAAAAACAAATGTTATACTTGCGTTAATACCGTTTTTAATACTGTTTGCTTTAGCTATATTTACGCCATTGGTAAAAGCTTATAAAATCAATTCACCAGAAAGCATTAAAAAAGCTGTAAAAGCAGGAGTTTTATCGTTAGTGATAATGGATGCGGCATTGGCTGTTAGTACCTCTACGTGGTGGGTTGGTTTAACAATATTATTGTTGTTGCCTTTATCATTGTTTTTGTCAAAGCGTTTTCAAGTTACCTAAACAAATTTTAATGCAAATTCCCAATACTATAGAGCAATCTTTTAAAGTAGATTACAATTATAAATTACATTTTACCACCAACCTTTTTGATAGTTCTAATTCATTATTAGCTGATATTTTAAAAAGTTATAATGCTGAAAATAAAGTCAAAATCCTTTTTGTTATTGATGAAGGTGTTTACAAAGCACATCCATTATTGGAAAATCAAATTGAAAATTATTGTGAGCTAAACAATTCAACAATTGAACTTAAAGCCATTTTGGTTGTGCCTGGGGGAGAACAGGTAAAAGTAGGCGATAAACACCTAAATAAGGTGTTGCAGGGCATAAACGATTTTAATATTTGTCGTCATTCTTTTGTGGCGGTGATTGGAGGCGGTGCCGTGATTGACATGGTTGGATATGCTTGTGCGATTGCGCATAGAGGTGTTAAACTGCTTAGAATACCAACTACGGTATTATCGCAAAATGATTCTGCCGTTGGCGTAAAAAACAGTGTGAATTATTTCGGTAAAAAGAACTTTTTAGGAACGTTTGCGCTGCCTTATGCTATTATAAACGACAATGCATTTCTTGAAACTTTAGAGCAGCGTGATTGGGTTTCTGGTATTTCCGAAGCCATAAAAGTAGCGCTTATTAAAGATAAGTCATTTTATAATGAAATTGTAGAACAAGCTTCAAAACTGAAAAACAGGGATGTGCAGAGTATGCAGTACCTTATTTATAAATGTGCGTTGCTGCATATGGAGCATATTTCCAAAGGCGGCGATCCTTTTGAAAATGGTTCTTCCAGGCCTTTGGATTTTGGACATTGGGCTGCCCACAAAATGGAACACATGACAAACTATTCCGTTAGGCACGGTGAAGCGGTTGCTTTGGGTATGGCTATAGATGTTACCTACGCGAAACTAATTGGGTTGATTGATGAAGCAACTTTACAATCGGTGCTTCAGGTTATTAAACAAGTAGGTTTTAACTTGAAACTACCTATACCAAAGCAAGATGTTGATGAATTATTAAATGGTATTGAAGAGTTTCGTGAGCATTTAGGAGGTAAGTTGACCATTACACTTATTTCAGAAATTGGAAAAAAGCACGACGTTCACGATATTGATACACTAAAAATGAAAGAGGCTGTTTTAGCTTTTTATAAATAGTAACAATGCAAATCAATAACGACTACCATATAACTTACTGTACAAATATTCATCCTGGAAAAAATTGGGTAGAGACTTTTGAAAACTTGAAAAAGTTTGTACCTCAAATTAAAAAAGAGGTTTCGGGAGACCGTCCTTTCGGACTCGGATTGCGCCTTTCTAATAAGGCGAGTGAGGAATTGGGATTTGGCGATAATTTGCACGAATTCCAAAACTGGCTTTTAGCTAACAATTGTTATGTATTTACCATGAATGGTTTTCCGTATGGGAGTTTCCATAACAGTGTTGTAAAAGACCAAGTGCATACACCAGATTGGACCACTAAAGAAAGGCTTGATTATACCAAAAGATTGTTTGAGCAGCTGAAGCTTCTTTTGCCAAAAGACATGGATGGAGGCATTTCAACATCTCCCATAAGCTATAAACATTGGTTTAATTCAGAAAAAGCAATAGATGAAGCTTTTCAAACAGGTGCGGCGCATCTTTCCGAAATAGCAGAGCAATTATATGAAATAGAACAGAAATCTGGGAAATACTTGCATTTGGATATTGAGCCAGAACCCGACGGACTTATAGAAAACACGCAGGAATTTGTCGATTTTTATCTTAACTATTTAATTCCGATAGGGAAAAAGCACCTTGTTTCAAAAATTGGTGTTTCAGAAAATGAAGCTGAAAGTATCATTAAAAGACACATTACTTTATGTTATGATGTTTGCCATTTTTCATTGGCGTTTGAAACACCTAAATATACTTTTGAAGCTTTGGATGAAATAGGTGTTTCCGTTGGTAAAATTCAAGTAAGTGCAGCTTTGAAAGTGTTATTTGAAAACGGAAACGAAGACAAAGTTTGGGAATCTTTAGAACGCTTTAATGAACCAACTTATTTACATCAAGTGACCGAAAAAATAAATGGAGACGTTAAAGTTTATAATGATTTGCCAATCGTATTAGAGCAAAGAAAAAAACATAAAGAACTGAGAGCGCATTTTCATGTGCCTATTTTTTTGGAGGCTTTCGATTATTTACATTCAACCCAGGACCAAATTATTGAAACTATAAAGTATATAAAAAACAAACCAATTTCGTCTCATTTGGAAGTGGAAACCTATACATGGGATGTACTTCCAAATAGTTTAAAATTAGATTTAGCACAATCCATTACCAGAGAATTGAAATGGTTAAAGGATAACTTGGAATGAAGAAAACAGTAGTCATTAATGTTGTAGGATTGACAAAACGGTTGATAGGTGAGCATACGCCATTTATTAAACGGTTTTTGGATGAAGGTCAAAGTACGACCATAAAACCTATTATTCCTGCTGTAACCTGCTCCATGCAATCTACGTATTTGACAGGAAAAATGCCTGCCGAGCATGGTATTGTTGGTAATGGCTGGTATTTTAAGGAAGAGCACGAAGTGAAATTTTGGAGGCAATCCAACAGCTTGGTGCAAGCCGATAAAATTTGGGATGTTTTAAAAAATGAAGCTGAAAATTTTACCTGTGCCAATCATTTTTGGTGGTACAATATGTATTCCAATGCCGATTATAGTATAACACCACGGCCTAATTACCTGGCTGATGGACGAAAAATACCGGATGCTTATTCGTATCCACCAGAGTTACGGGACGAACTTCAAGATGCTTTGGGTACATTTCCATTGTTCAGTTTTTGGGGACCAAAAACCTCTATAAAATCAAGTCAATGGATTGCCGATGGAGCCATTTTAATGGATAAGAAATACGACCCAACACTTACATTGATTTATTTGCCTCATTTGGATTATAATATTCAGAAATATGGACTGGATTTTTCTAAAATAAGTAAAGACCTGAATGAAATTGACCAAGTTGTAAAGCAGTTGGTTACGTATTATAATCAACAAGAAACCAATATAATTCTATTGTCAGAATACGGTATAACCGATGTGAATAATCCCATTCATCCCAATAGAATCTTGCGTTCCAAAGGGTATTTAAATGTTAGAATTGAAAGAGGATTGGAACTTTTGGATGCTGGTGCTAGCAAGGCTTTTGCGGTGTCGGACCATCAGGTGTCGCATATTTATTTAAATGACCAATCTTTAAAAGATGAATTGGTTGAAGTTTTTAAAACCGTAAAAGGCATTGAAAAAGTATTGGTTGATGATGACATTAAAAAACATCAACTTGACCATGAACGTTGTGGTGATATTGTGCTTGTGGCCGATAAAGATTCATGGTTTACCTACTATTTTTGGTTAGATGATGCCAAAGCACCAGATTATGCCAGGATGGTAGATATTCATAAAAAACCCGGTTACGATCCCGTGGAACTCACAACCAATCCGAAAGATCCTTTCGTGATGCCTAAAATTGTATTCAAATTATTAAAAAAGAAATTAGGTTTTAGAACGGTTCTAGATGTCATTCCATTGGATGCAATGCTAATAAAAGGCTCTCATGGTAGAATTCCTGAGAGCGAGGAAGATTACCCAATTTTTGCAACAAATTCAAAAGTAAAACTTAAAGAAAATATAGAAGCTACAGAAGCTACAGAAGTTTTTAAGCTTATATTCGATTCTGTTATAGAATAGATTAAACGGCGTTTTTATCAAGATTGATTTCTTTTAAAGACATGCTTCCATCATCATAAACAGTTATAACAAAATCTTTGAATTTTTCAGTTTCAGGTAAAATAAATGTGGTGTTTAGTTGTACGCTATTTTTTGTAACTGAATTATAATCAATCCAAACGTATTGCATAATAGCATTGTCTAAAAAAGATTTGTTTGCATCTGTATAAAAAAATGCTTTATCAATAAGCCTTTTAGATATTTCTTGACCATTAACACTTAGCTGAATTAGGGCTTCAAAGTTTTTGTAGTGGATCTGTACCACAGTATCTTTGTCTTTTTCAGTGGCTTTTATTATGAAGCTATTTTCTATAGAGTGGTAATCAATCTTTATATTGATACCATTATCTAAAATGGTATCGGTTTTTATTTGCAAATATTGTTTTGGGATAAATTTTAGTTCTTCAGAAAAAGATTCATATAGATTGTTCTCTTTTAAAGCTTCAATATGACTTCTTTTAGCTTTGTATTTGCCATCGCAACTTACAAAAGCAATTAACAACAATATTAAAAAACATAACTTTTTCATATATAGCATTTAAAGGTCTAAATCAAAAGTTTTTCTTAAAATATCTAAATTCGGATTTTTAGCCTTCAATTTTTCAAATTTCTCTTGGGTGGTATAAGCGTATTGCTTTTCTTTTTCCTCGTTTACAGAAATTGATAAATCGACACTAAAGTTATTGAGTTTCTTTCTCAAATAGAGAAGAAGGTCATATTGTTGTCGCTCAAGTTCTACTTTATTGGTGGAATTTGGGAATTCCAAATAAATGGTGTTTCCTTGTAATTTTGGTGTATCTATAGATAAAATGGAAGCAAAATTATGCTTGCCTTTTTTCTCCATTTTTTTTACAAAGGCATTCCAAGTGTTAACAAGTTCATCTTGCGTGAATTCATCATGTGGCAAGTCTTGCTCATCTACAACAACATCCATTTGTTTTATTTGATGCTCTTTTTTAAGCTTTAAACTGCTTAATGAAAGTCCAGAAGGCCGTTTGTTTTCTTTTTTTAAGACTATTTTTGGAGGTTCTTTTACTTGTAACGACTCAACAACTTTAGAATTTGATGTCTTAGTTTCAGTAACTATTGGTTTAGCCTCTTTGTTTTTGTAGTCCTTAGTGCTTTCTTGTGTTGGAATGTTAACCTGAATAGGCGTAATGCCTTTGCTCTTGAAGTAAGAAGGCGGAATTATGAAACGTCTGCTATTTTTTTTTTCTCCATCAAAAGTGATAGAGGCAAGCTGCATGAGGCATAATTCAACCAGCAAACGTTGATTTTTACTGCTTTTGTATTTGAGATCGCACTCGTTGGCTAGATTGATACCTTCAATCAAAAATGCTTGTGATGCCTTTTTGGCTTGGGTTAGATATTTTTCCTTGATATTCTCGCCAACTTCAAGCAATTCGATGGTTGATTGTGTTTTACAGACCATTAAATCCCTAAAATGTGAGGCAAGACCTGCAATGTAATGATGGCCATCAAAACCTTTTGCAAGGGTATTGTTGAACACTATTAAAAGCTCTGGTATCTTGTTTTCTAAAATTAAATCGGTTGTTTCGAAGTAAGTCTCATAGTCTAGAACATTCAGGTTTTCGGTAACAGCCTGTCTGGTGAGGTCTTTTCCTGAAAAACTTACCACACGGTCAAAAATAGACAAGGCATCCCGCATGGCGCCATCAGCCTTTTGGGCTATAATATGTAAGGCATCATCTTCAGCATTAACGCCTTGTTCGTCGGCAATATATTTTAAATATTCTTTTGCATCTTTAACGGTAATACGTTTGAAATCAAAAATTTGGCAACGCGATAAGATGGTTGGTATTATCTTATGCTTTTCGGTAGTTGCCAAAATAAAAATACAGTGTTTTGGGGGTTCTTCCAATGTTTTTAAGAATGCATTAAATGCTGCTTGCGACAGCATGTGCACCTCATCTATAATATACACCTTGTATTTTCCAACTTGGGGTGGAATCCTAACTTGGTCGGTCAGGTTTCTTATGTCGTCAACAGAGTTGTTGGAAGCCGCATCCAATTCAAAAATATTGAACGCAAAATCTTCATCTACCTTTTCAGAACCATCACTGTTTATCATTTTGGCCAAAATACGTGCGCAAGTAGTTTTGCCAACACCTCGGGGGCCAGTAAACAACAAGGCTTGGGCTAAATGATTGTTCTCTATGGCATTTTTTAAAGTATTTGTAATGGCTTGTTGCCCAACAACATCCTTAAAGGTTTGTGGCCTGTATTTACGAGCTGATACAACGAAGTGTTCCATTTAAAAAACTTAGATAAACAAAGTTAAAAATTCAGTTTAAAAATAGTGATTGTACGTGTCAAATTAAAAGAGGAGTTATTAACAATTGTTGTACTTTTGTGCACAAGTAAATCGCCTTATCGATCCGTTTTTCGGGTAGGAAAGTCCGAACACCATAGTGCAGCGTAGTGGCTAACAACCACCAGTTGAAAGACTAGGAACAGTGCAACAGAAAGGATGTACAGGTCATGCTGTAGTGAAATCAGGTAAACTCTATGCGGTGCAATGCCATGTATACCAACGTTTGAGGGCGGCACGTTCGATTGTTGGAGGGTAGGCAGCTAAAGTGTATTGGTAACAATGCACTCAGATAAATGATAAGGGTCGCGCCTATGGCGTGATACAGAATTCGGCTTATAGGTTTACTTAAATATACAAAGTGCGGTTGTTTAACCGCACTTTTTGCTTTGAAACTTGTTTAATTAGATGAATAATATAGGTCTGGCCTCATTTCTCCAGTAATTTCTTCATATTTTGATAAGGTGCTCATCAGTTTTTGAAAAGGCTCTTTTCTGTCTTCTCCCTGCAACTCTTCATTGGCTTTAAATTTGTTGGCTGAATCAATTTCGTCTTTTGAAGCTATGGCAACCATATAATAACTTTGTGAAACACCAAATCCAGATCTGTATATGCGGTAATACAACTTAGATTCTTTTTTTGTAAATAAATCTTTAATGTTTTTTACTGCATCATAAATTTTGGCTTCATTCTCTGGTGCGTAATACAGAAAAATAAAATTTCTATAATTTTCGCCTTCAGGTGTTTGGGGTCATTCCAGTAGGCATATACGATAATGTTTCATCTAAAACCAATATATAATCCCCATGCTCATCATAACAGGCATTAAAACGTTTAAATAAGTCTTGGAATGAACTTCCCATTTGACTGGACATATCACCAAACGGATTTTTATCCAGTTCGGCAAAATTTTCTATAGGGTTTACATACATATACCTATGGTCACTTGTAGTAGTAGTAATCCAACTGGTTTGTAAATTGTATTTTTTACTTGCTTCTAGAAAGTCTTTAGCTATATTTTCATATTCCATTAATTTGGAAGGCTTCACATAATCAACATGCACTCTATACATTTGTTGTGCTAGTGAGAAATTGAAAGAAAAGCACACTAATATAATTACTAAAATGGGGGTTTTGAAAGTTTTCATATTTATTAGTTTTTTTTGATTAATCATTCTTCTTCGTCCATCGCTGTCATTTCTTCAGCCATTTTAGCAGCTTCAATAGCTTCTAAAGCGTTTATAATAGGGGCGGTGTCATAATAAGCATGCTCCTCTACAATTTTACCATCAATAAACTGTGCGGTTAGATGTACGGGTACCACAAGTTCTTCATTGGTTTCCGATAAAATTCCTTTCCAGATACCCCAATAGTTTACCCAAGTTTCATTATCTATGTCTACTACCATTTCTGTAAAAGAACCTTCATCTTCAAACCCATAAGAAGAAAAATTGATTAGCATGTCCTGAAAGTTTTGAATGGTTTCATCAGTGGATAACCCTTTTACGGAATTATGGTGGATTTTAGCCGTATCGGCAAAGTTGGCCTTCCAGGAAGCCCAATCTTGTTGCTCGTAAAGTTTAATGCCGGATTTTAAGGTTTCAATTTCGGTTGAATTCTCGAAATACCTTTGTGGTTTGCTTTGGCATGCAATAAATAGAATTGCAAAACCGCCTAATAGAATTAGCTTTTTCATCGGTTAAATGTTTTAAGTTAGTTATAGAATTAACCATAAAACAAATAGGAGCGCTTACTCAAACTAATTGACGGTAGAGCCAGGGACTCTTAATGCTTGTCTAATGTACTGAAAAAAAAGTAATTATGTGTTTATTTCTTTGAAAATCAATCAATTTCAAAGAAGCTAAACCTGTTGCCACCATAGGATTTGGAATAACTGTAATGTAGAGCGTTCGATAAATCGGTATTTTTAGAGTGCTCAATTATTAAAAGCCCCTCCTCAAGTAAAAGATTATTTTTAAATACCAATTCTGAAATTTTGAGAAATAATTCATCAGAAAATCCATAGGGGGGATCTGCAAAAATAACATTGAACTGTTGGTTTGTGTTTTCCAAAAACTTAAAAACATCACTTTTAATTGTCTGAATGGGCATTTTAAAAGTTTCTGCCGTTTGGTTTATGAATTTTATACACCCAAAATCTTGGTCAACACAAATGATTTGTTCAGTGCCACGCGATGCAAATTCGTAACTAATATTTCCTGTGCCTGCAAAAAGGTCTAATACTACAAGATCGTCAAAATAGTAATGATTATTTAAAATATTGAAAAGCCCCTCTTTTGCCATATCGGTAGTTGGGCGAACCGGCAAATGCTTTGGTGCTACAATTTTTCTGCTTTTATGTAATCCAGATATAATACGCATTAGAAGCTTTTAAGTAAGGTGTAATTAGAATAGTTGTTTTCTGGTTTTTCTACAAAATTGTATAAGTCGTTTCTATTGCCAAAGTCTATGTGCCTAATGTATTTATAGGTTATGTTGTATAGGGAATCGCCATGTTGTATGTCTCCTAAAAAGACCAATTGTAATGTTTCGGGATTTAAGCCTAATTGTTCTGAAACAAATAATATGTAGTAAATAAAATCTTCATCACTGTTAAATTCAAACGTGTTGTAGAGTAAAAGGGAACTTTTGTCAATAACAACCATTTCAAAATGACCTTTACTTACGTTTACATACATTTTGGTTCTTTCGGCATTTTTTTCGGTAAGCAATAGTTGTTCTATTAATACTGTTGAAACATGTTTATAGGTAAAGGCCCCAAATAACTCATAGATGAAGTTGTTTATATTTACATAGGGTACGTACACATTTACGCTATCGTTAGCTTCAATAGTATCAAAAGTTATAAAATCAGACCTTAGTATTTTGGAGTTAAATTTAAGATAGTCGGCCAGGGCATCTTCATTAAACAAAGCTTTTGGAACCAATGTTGAAAGCTCGTTAGAATGTATTACAATTACATTGCTAAAGGTAGATTGAAGTTCATTTTCTGAATTAAACACATGTTTTAGTTTGTCTAATACTTCAAACGGATTTAATTTCTTTTCAAACCAATATGTTTTTAAAAAGGTGATGGTTTTAGAATCCCTTTGTAGAATACAAAAAGAAAGTCCACTCAAACTTATTTGAATGGACAGTTCTTTATTTAATATTTTATTGTCTTTATTACTCGTTATTGCCATAGGTTTTTGGCCAGTTTCCACTTGTTTTAACCTCGGTCATTGAGCCTACGGTCAACTCATCGCCATTAACACCGTCAACAGAAATCACTTGGTTTTCCTGAATAAGAAGGTCTTTTTCTTGGTCGAATAAAATAATATCTTTCTTTACAGAAGCTTTAAAAACAGGAATCTTTATTCCATCTTCTTCTAAGAAACCAGCTTCTAATTTGAATTTTTCACCAGGTTTTCCAGCAGGTACATTCATCATGGTTTTGTAACGTGTAGAGCTTTTGAAAAGCGAATCTTTAACATTAACAAAACCAAGCGTGTCTATAATTACAATATCTTTAGGTATGTCTATGCCAAAAGCCTTACTTCTTTCTTCATCTTTTACTGTTGAATCACGGCGCTGCGTAATAACATACTGGGCGGTGTCTATAAATTTAACCAAGTTGTCAAAATTATCGTTAAACTTACCTGTAACTTGTCTATGTGCCAATTGGGCATCTCTAATGTCTATTAAGCTTTTAATTACTTTGGTATATCGTTCTTCTTTTGTTTGATTAAAAAGGATGGGGTTGTATACAGATTGAAAGGTACTATATCCTAGAAAAGCAATTAGTACCCATAGGGCAATAATTAAAACGGGTTTAAATTTTGAAGGTATAAATTTATCTACCAGCTTAACTAAGCCAATAGTAAGCAATATTACAGCAATTACAATTAGAATTATTGTCCACATAGTTTGTTAATTTAATATAATAAGTTTAATAATGGTATTCGCAAATCTACAATTTTTTTTTATTCACAAAAGCCAATGTTGGCAAAAATCATTTTTATATTTGAATAATCTATAATTTCTAAAGCCAATAATGACTTCTTCGCAATTTTATGCCTTAATAAAACAAGAGTTTCCGTTTTCTCCAACCCCAAAACAAGACTTTGTTTTACAACAGCTATCAGAATTTATTTTCAATAAATCTAAGAATGCTTTATATGTTTTGAAAGGGTATGCAGGTACAGGTAAAACAACCATTATAGGTACTATTGTTACTAATTTATGGAAGGCAAAAATGAGTGCCGTTTTAATGGCGCCAACAGGCAGAGCAGCAAAGGTTATTTCTGGATATTCAGGAAAAGAAGCATTTACTATACATAAAAAAATTTACTATCCTAAGTCTGAAAAAGGAGGAGGGGTGAAGTTTGTATTGCAACCCAATAAGCATAAAAACACTGTTTTTATTGTTGACGAAGCCTCCATGATTCCCGATTCACCTGGAGAATCTAAACTTTTTGAAAATGGTTCTTTGTTGGACGATTTAATGCAATATGTATATTCTGGTCACCAATGCAAATTACTTTTAATTGGTGATACGGCGCAGTTGCCTCCCGTTAAATTGGATGTGAGCCCAGCACTCGACGAGAAAAATCTTGAATTGCATTATAACAAAGAAGTGGTTAAAATGGAATTGGATGAAGTAGTGAGACAAGAACAGGGGTCTGGGATTCTTCATAATGCCACCGTTTTAAGGGAACATTTGTCAGAACCGTTCTCAGATACGTTTAAATTTCAGTTGTCCAATTTTAAGGATATCGTTAGGCTTATAGATGGGCACGAAATTATGGATGCCATCAACGAATCCTATAGTACTTTAGGCAATGAAGAAACAGCCATTATTGTAAGAAGTAATAAACGCGCAAATTTATACAACCAAAATATAAGAAATCGTATTTTATTTAATGAAAATGAATTGACTCCTGGCGATTACCTAATGGTGGTTAAAAACAATTATTTCTGGATTAAACCCACAACTGAAGCTGGATTTATAGCCAATGGCGATATAATTGAGGTCTTGGAAATATTTAAGATTGAAGAACTGTATGGTTTTAAATTTGCTGAAGTAAAGGTGCGTATGGTCGATTATCCTAGGATGCGCCCTTTTGAAACCTATCTTTTATTGGATACCATAACATCTGAAACACCATCCTTGTCCTATGACGATTCCAACCGATTGTACCAAGAGGTAATGAAAGATTATCAAAACGAAACCAGTAATTATAGAAAGTTTTTAAAAGTAAAAAACAATAAGCATTTTAATGCGCTTCAGGTTAAGTTCTCGTATGCCATAACGTGCCATAAATCACAAGGTGGCCAATGGAACACCGTTTTTGTTGAACAACCATACTTACCAAACGGCATTGACAAAGACTATTTAAGGTGGCTGTACACAGCGGTTACTAGAGCCAAAGAAAAATTGTACCTTATAGGTTTTAAGGACGATTTTTTTGTTGAATAATTTGTTTTACTTTTGATTTAGAATTCATTTTTATACTATGAAAATAATCTCAATGATTCCGGCGCGTTATAGTGCTTCCAGATTCCCAGGAAAATTAATGCAGGATTTGGGTGGTAAAACAGTTATAAGGCGCACTTATGAAGCTACTGTTGCTACCAACTTGTTTGATGATGTTATAGTAGTTACCGATAGTCCTATAATCTATAATGAAATTGTAGATAATGGGGGCAAGGCCATGATGAGTAGAAAAGAACATGAGTGCGGCAGCGACAGGATAGCGGAAGCAGTGGAAGATTTAGATATAGATATTGTAATAAATGTACAAGGAGACGAACCGTTTACTGAAGAAGCTTCTCTTAGAAAACTCATAGAAGCTTTTAAGAACGATGTAAATAACGAAATTGATTTAGCTTCCTTAATGGTTCATATAACACAAGAAGAAGAAATCAACAGTCCTAATACAGTAAAAGTTATTGTAGACCAAAATAATTTCGCTTTGTATTTTTCGCGCAGCCCAATACCTTACCATCGCGATAAAAATGTGCCTATCAAATATTTTAAGCACAAGGGCGTGTATGCCTTTAGAAAGCAGGCCATTTTAGATTTTTACAGGTTGCCTATGTTGCCTTTGGAAGCTTCAGAAAAAATTGAATGTATTCGTTATTTAGAATACGGTAAAAAAATCAAAATGATCGAAACTTCTGTTGAAGGTATAGAGATTGATACTCCTGAAGATTTAGAACGTGCCAAAAAAATATGGAAATAGATTATAAGCACATAAAGGTAATAGGTTTTGATGCCGATGACACATTGTGGGTTAACGAGACCTATTTTAGGGAAGCTGAACTCGAAATCCAACAACTTTTATCTGTTTACGAAACGCCTAATAAAATAGATCAGGAACTATATCGGGTAGAAATAGATAATCTTCCTATATATGGTTATGGTATCAAGGCATTTACCTTGTCGATGGTAGAAGTTGCTCTCGAATTATCAAACTATAACCTGCCCAATAAAACCATTGAGGCCATATTGAATATAGGAAAAGCAATGTTGGAAAAACCTGTAGAGTTGTTAGATGGTGTTGAAGAAGTTTTAAAAAAACTGTCAGGAAAATACCGATTAATTCTGGCAACCAAAGGTGATTTGTTAGATCAGGAGCGTAAACTGGCAAAATCTGGACTTACAGATTATTTTCATCACATAGAAGTTTTAAGTGACAAAAAGGAGTCTAATTATTCAAAACTATTAAATCATTTGGATATAAAACCTTCCGAATTTTTAATGGTAGGAAACTCTTTGAAGTCCGATGTCTTACCATTGGTAAATATAAAATCAAATGCCATTCACGTGCCTTTCCATACCACATGGGCACATGAGCAGGTAACAGAAAAGGAGACCAATGGCAAAACCTATAAAACAGTTAGTGGCTTAAAGGAAATCTTGATGTTGTTAAATTAGATTTCTTACAAATTTTAACAAAATTTGAACCATTAACTAAGTAAATAAATTAATTTTATCTTTTGAAAAAGAAAACGAACTAAATGAGCTATAAAAACTTTCCCATGGTGCCAAGAGTTGTTTTTGGTAGAGGTAGTTTCAATCAGTTAAATGAAATATTATCCCCAAAGCGCCTAAACCCTGAAGCCCCATTTATTTTTTTGGTAGACGACGTCTTTAAAAATAATAATTGGTTGACTTCAAGAATACCGCTGTCTTATGATGACAAGGTTATTTTCGTTTCTTCAGCCGAAGAGCCCAAAACATCACAGGTAGATGAGCTGGTCGAGCATATTATATTAACATCAAAGAAAAGACCTTCTGGAATAATAGGCATTGGAGGAGGCACGTTATTAGACCTTGCAAAAGCAGTCTCTATAATGTTAACGAACGATGGTGAAACTAAAGATTATCAAGGTTGGGATTTGGTTAAGAATCCAGCTATTTATCATGTTGGTATTCCAACGATTTCTGGTACGGGTGCCGAAGTGTCAAGAACAACCGTGTTAACAGGACCCACAAAAAAACTGGGTATTAATTCGGATTATACGCCTTTTGACCAAGTAGTTTTGGACTCAGAACTTGTAAAAGGTGTGCCAGTAGATCAATGGTTCTATACGGGTATGGATTGCTTTATTCATTGTGTAGAGTCGCTAAATGGGACCTATTTAAATGCTTTTAGTGAAAGCTATGGAAGTCTGGCCTATCAGCTTTGCAAGGAAATTTTTATTGAAGATGGTTTAAACGAAATCGAATCTCAGGAAAAATTGATGATGGCCTCTTGGCATGGCGGTATGAGTATTGCCTATTCTCAAGTAGGCGTGGCTCACGCTATGAGCTATGGTTTGTCTTATTTGTTAGGAATAAAGCATGGCATTGGCAATTGTATTGTATTTGACCAATTGGAAGAGTTTTATCCTGAAGATGTCGCTCTTTTTAAAACCATGAAAGAGAAGCATAAGATTGAACTACCGCAAGGTATTTGTGCTAATTTAACTGATGAAGAATTTGACACCATGATTAATGTTGCACTCGGTCTTGAACCCTTATGGGAAAATGCCTTGGGAAATCATTGGAAAAAAACGATTACGCCAAAAAAACTTAAAGAATTATACCAAAAAATGTAATTCATTTAAAGAAAGTGTTAAAAAAATGATTTTAACATACAAAATGGCACAGATGTTGCAATATTGTTAGTGATAGTGGATGAAACATAAAGTAAACAATTCATTGTCCCTAAAAAGAAACATTTACTAATCATAAAAATAAAAGCCGCCTAATAAGGCGGCTTTTTGGCTTTTACGTTTTATATTTTTCCAAGTATTCTATCCATAATCCAACTGGTATGCAGTGCCGTGTTTCCTGTTGATGGGTGTGTAAAAGAATCGTCGAACAAATCATTTCTCAAGTTTTCAACATGTGGCTGCTGTACATGCTTCGGATTTTCAATAAATAAACTTTCCGAATGCGATTTACTGGTTATTGAAATTGGTTCATCTTCAAATATTGGGAATTGTATTTGACCTTCACTACCATAAATCGTAACGACATCTAAATAGTCGTTGCTTCCAAAATTCCAATGGCCGGAACCTGTAATGCAATTTTCGTGTATCCAACATGCGGTAATGGCATCTTTTGCAGAATATAGGTTTTGTTGATTTGTACTAATGCCCTTAACGTCTTTCATATTGCCCAACAGAAAAGTAAATAAATCTAGACCGTGTGAAGCCAAATCATCAAAATAACCACCGTTGGCTACTTTAAAATCGGTGCGCCAATTATATTCGCCAGATAAATCAGTATCGCTGGGGTACTTGTTAAGTTGCCAATTAATATGGCGTACATCACCAATATATTTTTTGTCTAACCACTCCTTTATTTTTAGGAATCGAGGTAAAGAACGCCTGTAGTAGGCAACAAACAATGGCACATTTTTTTCCTTAAAAGCATTGTGTATTATTAAGCTGTCAGCATAGCTTGGGGAAAGTGGTTTTTCTATACAGCAAGTTTTTTTTGCATTTGCTACTTTTAGAGCGTAATACTTATGCGTATCCGGTGGCGTTGCAATATAAATCGCATCTACATTGCTGTCGTTTATCAAACTATCCGCATCGGTAAAATATTTTTCAATTTGATGTCGCTTCGCATAATCTTTTACTTTTTCGCTATCGCGTCTCATAACAGCTTTAAGGTTGAAGCCTTCAACCAACTTATAAGGTGGGCCACTTTTTATTTCGGTAACATTGCCACAGCCAATAATACCCCAATTGATGATTTCCATTTTTGGTTATTTGTCTTTTCTAAAGTTATAAATATAACTAATGTAACTTTTCTAAATACAAAAATTAAAAAAGAAAGGCTACCGTAAATTTGGCAGCCTTAATTATTGTATGATTAGTTAGAATTATTCTTCACTTTCTTCCATCGTGTGATATACGTTTTGGACATCATCATCTTCTTCCAGTTTTTCCAAAAGTTTTTCAACATCAGCAGCTTCTTCGGCTGTTAGTTTTTTAGTAACCTGTGGAATACGCTCAAAACCAGATGATAATATTTCAATGCCCTTTTCTTCTAAAGCAGCTTGAATGGCTCCGAAGCTTTCAAAAGGCGCGTAGATTAAAATGCCATCATCATCTACAAACACTTCTTCAGCACCGTAATCTATAAACTCCAATTCTATTTCCTCAGGGTCTAATCCGTCAGCATTGATTCTGAAATTACAAGTGTGGTCGAACATAAAAACAACCGAACCAGAAGTGCCCAAACTGCCATCGCATTTATTAAAGTAACTGCGCACATTGGCAACAGTTCTGGTGTTATTGTCAGTAGCAGTTTCTACCAATATAGCAATACCATGTGGCGCATACCCTTCAAAAAGTACTTCTTTATAATCGCCTTGACTTTTATCGGAAGCTCTTTTTATGGCACGCTCAATATTGTCTTTGGGCATATTTACGGCTTTGGCATTTTGTATAACCGCTCTTAAGCGGGAATTTCCGTCAGGATCAGGACCTCCCTCTTTTACAGCCATTACAATATCTTTTCCAATGCGGGTAAAGGCCTTACTCATGGCCGACCAACGCTTCATTTTTCGTGCTTTCCTAAATTCAAAAGCTCTTCCCATACTTAATTATTATATTTTTTTAGCTATTGAAAATTAGCTAAATATATTGTTTAAACAAATTTTTAAAATTCTAGCAAATTTAAAAACCTTAAAATCAAAAACAAATTAATCTTCTTCAGGTTCTACAATGGCATCGATGGCTTCGGCCAACTTAAAATCCAAATCGGTGACGCCTTTCGCACTGTGGGTAGATAATGCAATGGTCAATACATTATAGGTGTTGCTCCAATCGGGATGGTGGTTTAAAGCTTCGCACTCAAAAGCGATACGGCTCATGGCACTAAAGCAATCCTTGAAATTTTCAAATTCCAATTCCACATGAATGGCATCATCATAATAATCCCACTCCGGAAAGCGAAGCAATCGCATTTTTATGTCTTCTTCTGATAATTTATTCATTTTTTAAAGTTTTATGTTAAGAGACTACAAGTTAATTATTTTGATGTGTTTAATCAATTATTTAATTCTGAAATAACATCCTGACTCAATAACTGCAAATGTTTGGGCAATAGATTTTGCTTTGGAAGTACGGCGAGATACCTGTCTTCATTGGTGGTATAAACCTTTTTGTAAATTACTTTTTTGTTTTGGTTGAACTGCGCCACCATATCTTTAACAAAATCGTCGTGGTGCACTAAGTCGGTACTGCCAAGATGGTACACGCCATATTTATTGCGATTAATGATGTAATGTATTTGTTGGGTGACTTTAGAATCGCAAGTAACGTTTAAAATAAGGTTGGGGAATACTTCTATAGGCTCCTTGTCTTTTAAATTCTGGAGAATTTCAAAAATTCTGGGTGATTGCTTGCCGAACACCATAGGCAACCTTAAAATAGCCACTTGACGCTTAGGTAATCGTAAAAGCATATTTTCAATTTTTATTTTGAAATGGCCATAAACACTATGGCTGAGTGTTTTATCGTCTTCATAACTGGGGTATTTGCTATACGCATCAAACACATTGGCAGATGATAGAAAAATAAGCTTGGTTTTATGCTCCAACATGTACTCTGCGACGTGCGTATGCGCAATAACCTGAGCCGAAAAATCGCCTCTTAGCGCCGAAATAATAATGGTGGGTTTGGTGGCATTTAGGATTTCATAAATATCATCTTCCTCTACTACATAGTTAAAGAAATGCTTGTTTTTTTCCAGTTGTTTGTTTGGAGTGCGGTAAGTGCCAAAGGTTTTGAAGTAGGAGCAGAGCTCTTTATAAATGGCACCGCCCAAAAAACCACTGGCACCTAAAATTAATATGGTATGTTTTTTTCCTCCGTCTCCCAGCACTTTCATTTTAATGAGGTTATTCCTTATAAAAAGGCAGTTTTACAATGGTGGCTGGTATGGCGTTTTTGCGTATTTGAATGTATATTTTGCTTCCTGTTTTAGAAAATGCGGTTGGTACATATCCCAAGCCAATGCCTTTTCCTAAACTGGGCGACATAGTGCCTGATGTAACTTCTCCAATTTTGTGACCTTCAGCATCTACAATATCATAACCATGTCGGGGAATACCGCGTTCATCCAATTCAAAACCGACCAATTTACGTTTGGGGCCTACTTCTTTTTCCTTTTTTAAAGCTTCCCAATTGGTGAATTCTTTTGTGAATTTTGTTATCCAACCCAATCCAGCCTCAATGGGCGAAGTGGTATCATCAATATCATTCCCGTATAGGCAATAGCCCATTTCCAATCGTAAGGTATCGCGTGCAGCCAAACCTATGGGTTTAATGCCATAATTGGCACCAGCCTCGAATACTTTACCCCAAATTTGTTTTACTTCGCTGTTCTTGCAATAGATTTCAAAACCACCGCTACCGGTATAACCTGTTGCCGATATAATTACATGTTCAATACCCGCAAAATCGGCCACAACAAAGTTGTAAAAATCGATACTCGATAAATCGTAACTTGATAAGGATAGCATAGCTTCAACTGCTTTTGGTCCCTGTATCGCCAAAAGGGAATAATCATCACTCAAGTTCCGCATAACTGCACCCACATCGTTTTTAGATTGTATCCAGTTCCAGTCTTTTTCAATATTACTAGCGTTTACTACTAACAAATAGGTGTTTTCTTTAACACGATATACAATTAAATCGTCTACAATACCACCATTATCATTGGGTAAGCAACTGTATTGCGCTTTGCCAATGCTCAATTTGGAAGCATCGTTGCTGGTTACTTTTTGAATCAACTCTAAAGCATGTTCCCCTTCAATTAAAAACTCGCCCATGTGTGATACATCAAACACGCCCACAGCGTTTCTTACCGTTTCGTGTTCTATAGTAACGCCTTCGTACTGAACGGGCATATTAAAACCTGCAAAAGGTACCATTTTGGCTCCCAAAGCTTCGTGTGTGGCGGTTAAGGCGGTGTTTTTCATTTAAAATCTTTAGTTAAAAAATAAACAATAACAAGACAAATTATTAAAATGGAATAGCCAGCAATAAGAGCATATCTATTTTTTAATGAATGAACAATGCATTCAATAGAATTGCCAAAAAACTTAATTATTCCAACTAAAATATCTTCCATGGTTTTGAATACCCAAAAGTATTGAAATTATATGAAATACGATAAGAAAGTGTTAAGTGAGATTATTGGGGATGGTTTGATTTTAAAGGTTTGTTTTTGGTTTCGTTGTGAACTTTTCCAACGGAAATGTCCGCCTAATCCTAAAGACAGTTAATTTTAGGAATTTCCGCATGTAAATTCAGATCCTAATTAATTATAGAATTTGTTGACTGTAGTTTTTTTATTCAAACTCCCACCTTATGAATGGTCCAAAGTTATTACTGAATACCTTATTTGGCCCAGACCATTCAAAGTTTCCGCCTAATCCAAAAATGAAGTCCTTTTTTTGTAGGCCAACTCTTAAATATGCATTACTGATGTTGTGCTCGTTATCATTAAGGCTTATATTATGAATAAACTGCAATCTTGAATAGAATTTCCATTTTTCACTTATACCTGGATGGTATTCATATAGGCCAAATAACTTAGCATCTAGACTCTCATTAACAAAAAAGGATAAATTGGTTACTGCAAGAAACTTTTTATTAGCAAAGCTATGTTTAGGACCAAGAATAGGTGAAAAGCCTGAAAAAGAATTAAAATCTATTCCAGTCATTACTCCAAATCCATTACTAAAATTATATCCCACTTGTGAAATAATAACGGCGCTATTTTCCGCTGTATTGTTTTCGTAGTTGGCCGAATAAGTGGCTAGACCAAAAAAATCAAACTTACTAGTTGGGTTAAAAAACTTTTTTATAATAAATTGAGAATACACTTCTTTATGTCCAATCATTATTTCTACAGGAACTGGTGGTTCAGGATTTTGACCAAATACAGGAGAAGTTCCAAAAGTCAATATTAATTGTATCGCTAATAAAATCTTTAGTGTTTTCATAATTGGAATTAATGTTTTGGGCTAAACTATTAATCTCAGGAATGAAAAACATTGCTTTAGGGCAACATTTAAAGTTTTGATTTTAAACGACTTAATGTGTAGGGCGTTATACCTAAATATGAAGCAATTATTTTATTTGGTAATCGGGAAAGAATTCTAGGTTGGTATGCCATTAACCATTTCAACCTTTTTAAAGTATCTTCACCTTGGAAGTTATAAATCCTTTTTACTGAAGTTATATACGCCATTTCAAGTATATCCATATACACTGCATTAATAGACGGTTCATTAATCTTTAAATGCTGAAAATCTTTTTTGTTTACAAAAAGTATTTCTGATTTTTCTATTGCTTGGATATTATCTTTTGCTGGTTCTGAAGTAATAAAACTAGTTAAATCTGTTCCAAATTTTCCTTCAAAAGCGAAATATCTAGTTAGCTCTTTTCCTTCTTCATTGAGATGATAAAGCCGTAAACACCCGCTATTGACAAAAAATAATTTATCACATATCTGGCCTTGCTTAAGAAGAAGTTCTTTTTTCTTTAAGTTTGCGAATTTGAAATAATGTGCAAATTCATCGAATTTTTTTCTATCAATAGTAGTTTTTTCGTTTATGTACTCAAATAGTGCAGAATGCATATAATAAATGACTAATCTCTTTAAAAATTACAGCTAACTATAATGACATCGATTGTTTTAATGATTTAAAACAGTAGCTAAATAGAGTTAGCATATTTTTTCTACAAAGTCAATAAATAACTCATTATCTTTTAACCGAAAACCTATAAACAGTTCTAGATTTATAAGGCTTTTCGGGAGTTAAAACCGTACTGGGAAAATTAGGCTTGTTGGGACTGTCTGGAAAATGTTGGGTTTCCAATGCCAAGGCTGAACGTGAGTTTTCGGGCATTTCGCCTGTTTCTTTGTAACGTGTCCACCCACGGCTATTACCTGAATAAAACTGTAAGCCCGGTTCGTCTGTAATCACTTCCATCACGCGGCCACTTTCAGGGGCGTATAAGGTAGCGGCTATACTGGCATTGCTATCCAGCACATAATTATGATCGTATCCTCTAAATGGGACATCCTCAAAAGGAACTCCAATGTGTTCGCCAATGGTGTGTGGTGTTGTAAAATCAAAAGGCGTGTCTTTTACAGGTTTAATCTCGCCTGTGGGGATCAATGTATTATCCACAGGTGTATAATTGCTGGCATTTATGGTTAGAATATGCTCTTGAATAAACCCTTGTCCGGTACCATTTAGATTAAAATAGGCGTGGTTGGTGATATTGAAAACCGTTTTTTTATCGGTAGTAGCTAAATAATCGATAACAATTTCGTTGTCATTGGTCCATGTGTAGGTTACATGGGTTGTTACAGTACCTGGAAAACCAGCTTCCATATCGGGGCTTATATACGTAAAAGTAACACTTGGTGCATCACTGTCATTGACAATTTTAGAATCCCACACTTGGGCAAACCAACCTTCTGGGCCACCGTGCAAGGTATTCGGACGGTTATTAACGGGTAGGGAATAGGTCTGGCCATCTAAAGTAAAACTGGCATTGGCAATGCGGTTTGCATAACGCCCCACCGTTGCACCGCCAAAAGCGTCGCCTTTCACAATGGTCTCTAGAGTGTTCCCACCTGTGGTGACGTTTTCAACAACACCATCTTTATCGGGGACTTCTATGGCCACAATGCGTGCGCCATAATTGGTAAGTTTTAATAGGTTCCCTGCTTTATTCGTTAAAGTAAATAGTTGTACTTCTTTGCCGTTATGTTCGCCTAAATCTTTTTTGGTTGTTTGTGCCATAACAATGTTGCAAATTAAAAATGCTGCGACAATTAGTTTAGTTTTCATATTGAATAGTTGGAAATAATATATTGATTAATCTTAATTACAAGTGGTTAGCCAAGGTATTGTTTTTTTATAAAAAGTGAAAGCCACTAAAGCTAATTTATGCTTTTTTATATTTTATAAGGGAATACAGAGAGACTAGCGTCCAAATGCCCTCTAAAACAATAAAAGGCCAGTATTTTAGAAGTACAGACGCTGTACATGCCATAGCTGCACCGACTAAATTCAGCAAAATAAACACTAAACTTTTGTTGGGTATTTTCTCAATGGCATTTAAAAAATAGGCCAATAGTATTTGAAAAACACCAATGAAACCAATCCAATCTACAAATGTCATTTTAATTTATGTTAGAAGAAAATGTTTTAAATCTTCATAAGTAGAAATCTTAACGGAAACTTTGTCCTTATCCATAACCGACTGAATTTGTTCGGGAAGCGGTTGTTTTTCCTTAACGACTTCTTCAACAACATCTAAAAACTTGGTAGGGTGGGCAGTTTCCAAAAACACACAGTGGGCATCAGGATCAGGATTTTCTTTTAAATAAGCATTACAACCTAGATAGCCAACAGCTCCGTGTGGATCTGCCACATAATTGTAGTTGTTGAACATTTCCAACATGGCTTCTTTGGTTTTATCGTCGGTAAAACTATAAGAAGATAAGTTGTCCTTAAGCGTTTCAAAGTTGTTTTTGTAAATTTCCTGAATACGAACAAAGTTGCTTGGAGCTCCCACATCCATAGCATTGCTGATGGTTTGTACAGATGGTTTTGGTTCGTATAATTGTGATATTAAATAGCGGGTCACCACATTATTGGCATTGTTGGCCGCTACAAAATGATGCACCGGCAAGCCTAATTGTTGCGCCATCATACCTGCACAAATATTTCCAAAATTGCCACTAGGTACAGTAAATACAATATTTTTATATGTCTTATGAAGCTGTTTATAAGCAAACATAAAGTAAAACAATTGTGGCAACCACCGCGCTACATTTATGGAGTTGGCAGAGGTTAACTGCATTTTGCTAGTTAGGTTTTCATCCAAAAAGGCAGTTTTTACCATGGCTTGGCAGTCGTCGAACGTGCCATGAATTTCCAATGCTTTTATGTTTTGTCCAAGCGTGGTCAATTGTTTTTCTTGAATGTCGCTTACTTTACCACTGGGATAAAGAATGACTACATTTACACCTTTAACGCCTAAAAAGCCATTGGCTACAGCACCACCGGTATCGCCGGAAGTTGCTACCAATACCGTTACTTCCCTGTCATTATTTTGATTGAAATACCCCAGACAACGTGCCATAAAACGGGCGCCAACATCTTTAAAAGCCATTGTAGGCCCGTGGAATAATTCTAATGTTGAGATATGGTCGTTTAGTTTAACCACAGGAAAATCGAACGACAGAGTTTCTTCAACAATAGTTTTTAAAATAGCGTCTGGAATCCCCGGACTTACAAATTGTTTAATGGCTTCAAACGCTATATCAACATTTGATAAGTTGTCGATGTTTTCAAAAAATTCCTTAGATAATGGTGTAATGCTTTCAGGAAAATAGAGTCCTTTATCGGGAGCCAATCCTTTAATCACCGCATCTTTAAACGTGGTGTTTGGTGCTTTATGGTTTAAACTATAGTAGTTCATTTTGCTTATAATATTTACAACCTAGCTTTCTGTTACGTCATTACGAGCGTAATAAAATGAAGCGTGGTAATCTTTTCTATTTTTAATATAAATTAAACAGATTGCTTCATCACGCAAATAAGCGTGATCCGCAATGGACGATCTTATAACACTTTTATGCCCTCGGTATTAATTTTAGATACATGGATATCGAAATCTATACCAGTATTAGAATATATTTTTTTCATTGCATCTTTCACGTTTTTAGATATTTCTAAGCTATTACTTAATGAAAAAATTGAAGGACCTGAACCTGAAATACCAGCACCCAAAGCACCTGCTTCAATAGTAGCATTTTTTACATCTTGATAGTGTGGAATGAGTTTGCTTCTGTGTGGCTCTACAATAACGTCACTTAATGATGATTTTATCAATTCGTAATCACTGGTGTGCAAACTGTGGATTAAACTTCCAAAATTGGCCCACTGCGTAATGGCATCTGTTAGCGCTACTTCTTTTGGTAAAATAGCCCTAGCTTCTGATGTTTTTATTTCAATTTGTGGATGAATAATCGTTGCATACAAATTACTTGGTGTTGGGATTTCTAAAATTTGTAACGGACTTAAACTTTTAACCAACGTGAAACCACCAAAAAGGGCAGGCGCCAGGTTATCGGCATGCTCACTTTTACTGGCCATAGCCTCGCCTTTAATTGCAAAGGCTGTGAGTTCTGTTTTATTAAAAGGTCTTCCCAAGAGTTCGTTCATACCAAAAACACTGCCAACGGCACTAGCAGCACTGCTACCAATACCACTACCGGGCTTAATTTTTTTGTTGATTTCAATTTCAAACCCAAAATCTAAATCCAATGCGTTGTACATGGCCAATGCCGATACACCAGCAACGTTCAATTCGGCTTCATACGGCAAGTCAAAACCTTCAACTTTAGTAATAAAAATGCCTTTTTTGTCCGTTTTTCTAATGACCATGGTGTCGCCTACGCTGTCTAAGCAAAATCCCAGTACATCAAAGCCACAAGACACATTGGCAACAGTAGCTGGCGAAAATATCTTTATTTCGTTCATCATATTAATTATTGCCAAGTCTAATAATATCTGCAAATAGGCCAGAAGCTGTTACATCGGCTCCCGCACCGGCACCTTTAATAATCATGGGTTGTTCTGGGTAACGTTGTGTGTAGAACATCACGATATTGTCTTTTCCTTTTAAATTATAGAACGGATGTCCTTCAGGAATTTCCTGTAAACCAACACTTGCTTTGCCATCGTTTAGCTGCGCCACATACTTTAACTGACTGTTTTTGGATTTAGCCGAAGTGTATAAACTTTGATAATAAGCTTCGTCTGAAATTAGTGTTTCATAAAAATCGTCTACCGTGTCGCTTTTCATGCCAGCTTCTGAAAGGAAAGGCGTATTTTCTATATCTTCCAAATTCATTTCAAGTCCGCTTTCACGTGCCAAGATCAATATTTTCCTGGCTACGTCCACGCCACTTAAATCGATTCGTGGATCAGGTTCTGTATAGCCTTCAGCAGCCGCTTGTTTTACCACATCATAAAACTTGGTGGTGTCATCAAAATTATTGAACACAAAATTTAAACTACCGGATAAAACAGCTTGTATAGACAGTATTTTATCACCAGAAGCGATTAAATTATTAAGGGTGTCCATAATTGGTAACCCAGCACCGACATTAGTTTCGAATAAGAACGGTGCATTGTATTTTAGTGATAATCTTTTTAGTTCACTGTAATTTTCATAATCACTGGAACAGGCTATTTTGTTACAAGCCACCACACCAATACTTTGGCGTAAATAATCGTTGTAAAGTCCGGCAACTTCTTTATTGGCGGTTACATCTACAAAAATGCTGTTGCGTAAATTGAGTGTTTTTATTGTTTCAAAAAAGCCATTTAAACTCGCCTTTTCACCTTTGCTAAGTAGTTCTTTCCAATTATTTAAATCAAGTCCATCTTCGTTGAAAACCATGTGTCTGGAATTGGAAAGACCTATAATGCGTAAATTGATTTTAAGATTGTCTTTAAGATACTTACGTTGCTGCTTTATTTGTTCTACCAAACGTTCGCCTACATTACCAACACCCGTAATAAACACATTTAGTTGTTTGGTTTTGGTTTCAAAGAACTGTTCGTGTAATGCGTTTAGTGCTTTCTTTACATCTTTTTCGGCAATGACTGCGGAAATGTTCTTTTCTGAAGCACCTTGCGCAATGGCTCTAATATTAATGTTGTTTCTACCCAATGTACTGAACATCTTGCCGCTGATACCTTGGTGGCTTTTCATATTATCACCAACCAATGCAATGATTGACAAGCCTGTTTCAACTATAATGGGGTCAATTTTATTTAAAGCAATTTCATTTTCAAACGTAGCATCGATAACTTGTTTTGCTAAAGGTGCATCGTTGGCATCAATTCCCAAACAAATGGAATGTTCTGAAGATGCTTGCGTGATTAAAATAACGTTGATTTTTTCCTGAGATAAGGTTTCAAACAAACGCTTTGAAAAACCAGGAATACCAATCATACCACTGCCTTGAAGTGTTAAAAGCGCGATATTACTGATGTTACTAATGCCCTTAACGGCTACTGGCGATAACATTTCGTCATTCGATACAATAGTGCCAAGCGCATCAGGATCCAACGTGTTTTTTATGTGTATAGGAATGTTTAAATCCAACACAGGTTGTACTGTTGGCGGGAACAATACCTTGGCGCCAAAATGCGATAGTTCCATCGCCTCTTGATACGATATTTTTTCAATAGGGTAGGCCTGTTTTACCAATTTAGGGTTGGTTGTGTACATACCGCTAACATCAGTCCAAATTTCCAACTGATCAACTTTTAAGGCTGCAGCAACGATAGCAGCGGTAAAGTCAGATCCGCCACGGCCCAAAGTGGTTTGTTCACCATTCACCGATTTTGAAATAAACCCGGGCAATATGGTGATTTTTTGTTTGGCGGATTTAAAATAATCCTGAATGTTTTTGTTGGTAACGTTGTAAATCACTTCAGCTTTAGAAAAGTTTGCATTGGTAACAATCAGTTCTTGCGAATTTTTACATTCGGCCGATAACCCTCTGCTTTTCATGGTTTCAGCAATAATGAAAGATGACAATAATTCACCAAAGCTCACTAATTTATCGGATGTTTTTGGCGATAATTCATTAATCAAGTAAATGCCATCCAATAAGTTTTTCAGTTCTTCCAGTTTGTTTTCAACAAATTCCACAGCTGATCCATTATTCGAAGGTATCAATTCCTTTACAATGTCCAAATGTATTTGCTTAATGGTATTGAATGTCTCGGTAAAGGCAGCATCTTTATCTTTTGCCTGTTTACCAGCAAGAAGTAATTTATCGGTAATGCCGCCAACAGCAGAAACGATGCAGATTGTATGGTTGGTTTTAGAGTTGTTCTCTAAAATGTTTATAACGTTATTAATGTTTTTTGCAGAACCTACAGAAGTTCCGCCAAATTTTAAAACCTTCATTTTTAATAAATTAAAGTTTGAATAAATATTTTTAGAAATTGCGGTTTATAAAAACCACAAAGATAGACCGAAGAGAAATATACTAGCAACCCCAAGGGGTTGTAGTGGTTGCAGCAATTACTAAAATAGAAGTATTTCCTCCATTGAAAGAAGAATTGATAATACGTGTATTTTGACTTAAATGCTTCATTTTTTCTTAAAAACATTCCAAAAGTATTACATTTAGACGTATAAAAAAACAAAAATGTGTTTTTTGCAATATTCTTAGGTAGAATTGTCTTTTTTTTAATTTATGCCATTGGTATGATTTAGAAATCAAAAAATCTTTAACATCAAAAAATGAAAATATTTTCTAAGGAACAAATATATGAAGCCGACAAATTAACGGTAGAGCGCCAGGAAATATCGTCTGCCGAATTAATGGAGCGTGCGGGCACTCAAATTTTCAATTGGATGCATTTGCGCATGCAGGGTGCACAAGTCCCCATTCATATATTTTGTGGCATTGGCAATAACGGTGGTGATGGCCTGGTTTTGGGAAGGCAATTGATTCTCGACGGCTATAATGTTTATGTTTATATTGTTAATTATAGTGATAAGCGCTCAAAGGATTTTTTGGTTAATTACGATAGAATAAAAAATGTTACCAAAGATTGGCCTGTTTTATTGGATTCTGAAAATGATTTTCCTGAAATAAATCCAGACGACATTATTGTAGATGCTGTTTTTGGGATTGGCCTAAATAGACCTGTTGCAGACTGGGTAAAATCGCTTTTCCAGCATTTTAAAGAAAGTAAAGCGTTTACTTTATCAATTGATATTCCCTCGGGTTTACAAACGGATGTAGTGCCTAAAGATGAAAATGGCGTGGTTTGGGCTAATTATACGTTGAGTTTTGCAACACCCAAATTGGTGTTTTTTTTACCTGACACATCAAAATATACTCAGCAATGGGAAGTATTGGATATTGGCTTAGACAATGATTTTTTGTTTACAACTACTACGGAAGCCGATTTAATTGGAAAGAATGAAGTACTTACCATGTACATGCCTAGGGAAAAGTTTTCCCATAAAGGCAATTATGGGCATAGTTTGATAGTTGGAGGGAGCTATGGTAAAATTGGAGCTGTTGTCTTGGCAAGTAAAGCAGCGCTTTCTGCTGGAGCAGGTTTGGTTACGGCATACATTCCGAAATGTGGCTATACAGTTTTGCAATCGGCAGTTCCAGAGGCGATGGTTATTACTGATGTTAAAGAAGAAATAATTTCGAATGTTGAATTCAATATTCAGCCAAATGTCATTGGTTTTGGTGTAGGGGTTGGAACAGTCGGCAAAACGGTTGAAGCCTTTGAGCGTTTTTTAAAAACCAATACGCTCCCATTGGTAATTGATGCCGATGGCCTTAATATTCTGGCTGAAAATAAAGCACTAATGAAGCTATTGCCAAAAGATTCGGTTTTGACACCACATCCGAAGGAATTGGAACGTTTAATAGGTGCTTGGAAAGACGATTTTGATAAGTTAGAGAAAGCCAAAGCATTTTCTAAAAAATACCAATTGGTACTTGTTATTAAAGGAGCAAATACCATGACGCTTTATCAAGATAAACTGTACATAAACACTACGGGAAACCCGGGTATGGCTACGGCTGGAAGTGGTGATGTATTAACAGGCATTATTGTAGGCCTCATTTCTCAAGGTTATAACCCATTAATAGCTACGGTATTCGGCGTCTATTTGCATGGCAAATCTGCAGACATAGCCATAGAGGATTATGGTTACCAAAGCTTATTAGCTAGTCATATTATAGAATATTTGGGAGCTGCCTACTTAGATTTATTCAAGCAGCCAGAAAACGTTCAGGAAAAAGCGAAGAATGCAGAGACTTAAATCAAATATTCAATTCATTGAATAGTGCAACCAGGTTTGGATCTGATGGTCTTGGTGCATCGGCATCTACAATATTTCCGTTGGGATCTATTAATATAAACCTAGGAATACCACTAATTTTATAATCTTGCACAAAATCTGATTGCCCTCCTTTGGGTGCCAATAACTGAATGCCCCTTAGTTCTTTTTCTTGAATCATATTTCGCCAGCTTTCTTTTGCATCTTCCCAAGAATTATGGCTCATATTGTCATCAATAGAAATACTTACAAATTGAATGTTTTTACCGCCGTATTCTTTTTCTAAACTTTTTAATGATGGAATTTCAACTTTACAAGGTCCGCACCAAGTGGCCCAAACATCTATGTAAACATATTTACCTTTAAGCTCTGATAAAGATGTCTTGCTGCCGTTGTAATTTTCATAATCTTCAAAAGTGGGCGACTTGCTTCCTTTTGGAAATTGGGTTTTCAAGTCAATGGCCTGGCCTAAATAGTTTCTGAATTGTTGAATTAAAGGGTCTATTTCATTAACAGCAAGAGCAATCAACGATGAGTCAATAGTTTTATCAGAAGTATAAAATGTTTTTAGTTCTTGTTTAATGTTTGAAAGTTCGGTTTCCAATTCGGTTGCATTCAAATTTTTTAATTTATCCAAATCAAAAAGCTCGGACTGTAATACATATTTTTGGGCTATAAAATTACTGTGTTGGGCACCTTCACCAGTATAGGTAATGGACTCATCAAAATTTTTAGTGTCAAGTGCTAAATGGATGTCATGCCCGTTTTTTAAAAATAAATTAGTGTATTCCTCGCCATCAAAAAGATTGTAAACGCCAGGTTCAACCTTTAAAGTGTCCTTGAAGGAGCCGTCTTCGTTTACTTTAATGACTTTATAAAAAGGTCTTTCGTTGGAGCGAATTAAAAGGGAGTCACTATTTTTATTGGTAATGTTTCCAGAGAAAGTCGCATAATTCTTCTGTGGTTCTTTACAAGATATTATAATTAAAATGAAAGAGGTTGCTAACAGCCATTTTTTCAAATACATATACACTAATTTTTTTGCAAAGTTAATTTTAGCTTTGGTTCAAGTATAATTTTTAACAATTGTTTGTGTTTGAATCTTTTGATTGATAATATACTGGTAAAGATTTATTAAATTTATTGGCAACGAATGAAATATTAAAGGGAAAGCTTTTTGCCTTTTAACGAAAATTTAAGACTGTTGACAGATTTTCCGTTCTGAAATAAATTTTATTCATATTTTTATTACTGTAATAGGCTATTTTAATTAGCATTACAACTCCTCTTTTGATAGCATTTGATTAGTAGCAATTATTGAATGCCTCACTTCCCAAAAGTTAACATACTTTGTTAATACAAATTTTATTGTTTTAAAATTTGTGGTACATCCCCACACTACACTTATTTATTTTGTTATGCAGAGCTATTATTAACTAAATTAAAATATTAAGCTTATGTGTAATTTTACTTCTATTAAAAGAATAATTTTTCTTATTCTTTTGGCGTTATTTTCATTTAATGGTTATTCACAGCAACCAGCTGCGAATTTAGACCAAGTGAGAAATGGTGCTGCGAATTCTGTTAACGATCCTGGTAATTGGGTTAACGGTAATGCAGGATCCAGTAATTCCCATTATGCTGAGGGAATGTCTATCCCTTACAGAGCTAGACTAACTGCACTGCCAGCAGGTACCTCCGTTACGTTAACATTAGAATATGACGTAAAGCATAGCAGCAGGCATGCTATAGATTATTTAACCCATTATGACCGCATAGGGCCTCATGAAATAGCCTATGGACATGCTGCTGAAGAAATAGACCCCACTATTGGGACTTCCTTTACTGAAGGAGTTGGGGCTACGACTTTCGCTATACCATCTCCTCCTGTTTTAAATAGTTCCGTGCCAGGCCAACCAACCGCAAGCTATGATGTGGTTTCAGGAGCCGGTGCTGCTTACATGACTATGTGGGGAGGGACTATAACAGCGATATCTTACCCAAATACGGCAGACTTATCATTGGCCCAATCTGCTCAAAAAATTAATGTTACCTTCACAGCCAATGGTGGTGAAGCTGTATTGGCTTGGGGAGGACATATAGGTAGTCGTTTAGATTGGGGTTATGATGGAGGTGGTGTGCCACTTTCAGCTGGAGGTGTGTCAGGCTCACCTTATCATATGCGTTTAATAGATTGGACTTTGAACAATTTAGGAAATCAAGATAGATCTCTAAGCGCAGATGGTGTGATTCCAGCACCAGAATGTACGCTAGATGGTCCAGAAACCGTTTGCGAAGGATCTGAAAACGGGTATTCTGTAACGCCGATAGGAGCAGTAAACCCAACTTATACATGGGAACTTATAAGCAATACATCTGGAGCGACCTTTGTTGGAGGAACTCCTGCCAATACAGAAACTGAAACTACCATAAATTCTGGTACATCTTCCGGTAGTTATACTGTGAAAGTAACTATCTCTTCGGAATTTGGACAAAATGTGTGTGAAAAAACCGTTACTGTAGAGCAAGCACCTCAGGCCGACAATCCGGGCCCTGCGGAAGCGTGTGATGAATATACCTTGCCTGCACTGACCAACGGTAACTACTTCACGGGCCCTGGCGGCACGGGTACGCCGTTGAGCGCAGGGGACAAGATCAACACCACGCAGAC
>JAHLEH010000014.1 GCA_018883545.1 Marixanthotalea marina
CCAATGATAATTTGAATCAATATATCGAGCTAATTAGGAAAATTTCCGAAAGAATAATATTGAATTATAGAAAGTCCAGTGCCTAACAACGGCTATAGTTCATTACGGCTGAAATTCCTACTCGGAAATTAAGAAACCCTTATTTATAAGGGGTTTCAGTTAAAAAGGCAACAATAAGGCAACAAATATTTGATTATAAGAACTAATCAAAGGAAAGAAATAATAGATAAAATTAGGAACTTATTAAACGATAAAAATAAAACCGTTCGTGTAGAACGGTTTTATTATTTAAACATCAACCGTTAATTAGCTGTTCCAGAGCCTAAATAAACGCTGTTTGACACGATACTACCATCTGCTGTAGTAAATGCCATAAAAAGCTCAACAGTATCTCCTGCGTAGGTACTTGGAATTGTAATGATTTGTGATCCTACAGTTCTATCAGCACCATCAAGAATATACATTGATTCTTTTTTACTTGGATTGTAAACTAAAACCATTGCTTTATCGGTTGCATTTGCATTACCTTCAGCAGAGTTATCATCCCAAGTAAACTCAACTTGTCCAGCAGTTGCTAAATCTGTTGCAGGGTTTAATGCTCCTGATAAGTTACCTCTACTTAATAAAGCTAAAGAATAATCTACAGTAAAGTTTGGTGCAGCTCCTGTAATAGCATTATTCAATACATAAGACATTGCAGCATTAAACTCTGTTTTTTGCACCGCATAAGACTTATATCCCTTTTGGATAAAGCCTAAATTTGGTTGAAGATACTCCAAAGTAACAGTAAACTTGTTTCTTTGGTTAACTTGCCCCTCTGTTCGTGGATTTGCCACGCTTGAAGGTTTGATTCTCAAGTAGTCAATGCCCTTCCAAGAAGCACCGACTACGTTTCCTACTTTTCCTGATACACCGCCCAGGATTCCTTGTGAAATAACACCCATTGTATATAAAATTTAAAATTACTACTTGTTCGGAGTTGGTACGGACTTGGTATAGCCTTTTACCAACACAAGTAATATATGGCAAATTCTATGCTAATAGCTTGATTAGGTTTTTGTTGCCCTTTGTTGCCCGATTTTGCTTTTTAGAAAATAAACTTTGAATATATGACACCTTTAAATCTGCCATTTTTGAAATGACTTTTTGCAATTCTGCTTCTTTTCTGCTAATAGCTGACACAATACTAATATGCTTCTGCAACTCTTTAGATTCATTTAGTAATGAAGTGTAGCCATCTTTAAGCGTGTTTCTGCAATCATCTATTGAAATGAACGGAATAACGCTACCTTTCAGATAATAAGCATAGAAACCGCCTATTTGTAGCATCATCGATAAATGATAAAGGGTGTTTTTTTCTTCTTCGGTTGGTGCAGTTACCACAAAGCAATTAGGACAAGGATTTATTAAGGGCTTTCCGCTGTTTTGCCCTTTATTCAAAATAAAAAAATGAGGTTGCGAGTAGGTTCTTCCGATTTGGTGAGTTTTCAGTTCAAAAGTTGACATAGCTATCCAATTTAAAATTGCTTCGCTACGCTTCGCACCATTAATTTTTTAAAAGAAAAACAATAAAAAAAGAAAGCCGTATGTTCTTGTGGCGTGGATAAGGCTGTCAAGGTTTTTGGAAAAAATACTACCCTCTTTTTTAAATAATATTGGGGTGGAGATTTTTTTCAAAACCCGTAGGGCGTGACCTTTATAGCCTTGCGCGTTGGCTGTGGTAGCCACATATATTTGCTACCTTTTTTTATGTATTTTTTGTTGTTCTAAAACATCTAATATGTCTTGTTTTTTATAAAAAATTCTGTTGCCCATACGAATTGGATTTAAAATGCCGTGTTTATTCCAGGAATGTATTGTTACCAAATTTATCCTTAAATAATCGGCTACTTCTTGTCTTGTTAGGATTTCATCATTTTGTTTTTTAGATAATTCTTTAAGGTAGTTTTCAATTTTAAACATTAGTTTATCTGCTACCGCATCTGCTAATTCATCTACTGTAACTTCTGTGATTTGAACTGTTTTTGTAAACATCTTGGTTTGTATTTAGTTAATTGATTTCCACTTTTTGGGGCATAAACTCTTAAAAAAATAGGTTATTACCAATTTGAGCGTGGGTTGAAGCGGTTGTATGGGTAGCGTTTTAAATAGTTGTTTGATAAAACAGCATTTAAACAAGCTACTTATACAGGACTTTTAGGCAATAGCTTTTTGTTTTTTTGAGGTACGAGAAAAAGCAATATGCTATGGCGTATTACTACATTTTATGAACCTATTTTTTTATAACCGCTGACTTGGGTGGTGGGGAAAAGTGGTCTTTTATATTTGTTAACGAAATGAAACAAACAAAGACTTGAGGTAAGGAATACTTGGACTTAACGATGGTTTTGTGCAGCTTGAATGAGGTAACGAATATGCATCATTTTAAGCTAAAATTTCAAATGGCTATTGTTTCAATTTAGTTCAGATTTTTATTGAAAGTTCGGGTGTGCGCGTGGGAAAAGCGGCTATTTTACATAATGGCGTTATAACTACAGCTTTGGTGATGCGGTGGGTGTAGCGGCTGCTATTATAACTACCCGTTATGTAAACATAGCTTGGGGTAGTTTTTGGTGTGAGGGATGGCAACAGCTCTTTGCTTTTTTATTGTACTACTTTTAAAATATAATAGCAAATAAAATAAGCAATGTGCTGTGTGAGGGTTGGCAACCAAAAACTACAAGTGCGGTGGATAGCGGAACAAAACAAAAGACAGAGGATTTTGAGGTACGAAAAAACTGGGTATTGGGTTGTGGGGACAATTACCAACTCATTCGTTGTAATCTAACTGCATTTAAAATTGCTAATAATGCTACGCCTACATCTGCAAAAACTGCTTCCCACATTGTGGCTAAACCACCTGCCCCTAAAATCAAAACAATAACTTTAACACCAAAAGCTAAAATGATATTTTGCCAAACGATCTTTCTTGTGGAACGACTTATTTTAATCGCCTTTACCACTTTTGAAGGTTGGTCTGTTTGAATAATAACGTCTGCTGTTTCAATAGCTACATCACTACCCAAACCACCCATTGCAATTCCAACGTTACTTGCTGCTAAAACAGGCGCATCGTTTATACCATCCCCTATAAATGCTACTTTATTTTCAGGGTTCTTTTTTAAAATTTCAACTTCGTTTAACTTATCTTCTGGTAATAAACCACCTTTAGCATTTTCAATATTTAGTTCTTTAGCGACTTGTTGAGTAATGGAATCTTTATCACCAGAAAGCATCATAATATTTTTAATGCCTACTTTGTGTAATGCTGTAATTGTTTCTTTTGCATCTTCCTTTAATTCATCTGCTATGACTACATAACCTGCAAATTGATTATCGATTGCAACTAATACTATCGATTCTACAATAGATTCCGTTTCCGTTGGAACATTTATATTATTCGCAGTCATTAAGGCTTTATTTCCTACTAAAACTGTTTTACCATTTACAATGCCTTTTAATCCTTTACCTGCAATTTCAGAAATGTCTTGTGCTTCAAAATCTTCTCCTTCTGCTTTATACTCTAAAATGGCTTTAGCAATTGGATGCGTGGATTGTTCTTCCATCGCCATTAAATATTGCATAAATTCGGTTTCATTCCAACCAATTGCTTTTACTTCTTTGATTTTAAAAACACCTTTGGTAACGGTTCCTGTTTTGTCCATTACCAAAGTATTTATCTTGGTCATTGCATCTAAAAATGAAGCACCTTTAAATAATATTCCATTTTTTGAAGCTGCTCCCAATCCACCGAAATATCCTAATGGAATTGAAATCACTAACGCACAAGGACAAGATATTACCAGGAAAATTAATGCTCTGTATAACCAATCTCTAAACACATAATCATCTACAAAAAAGTATGGTATAAAAGTTACACCAATAGCTAAAAACACTACAATTGGTGTGTAGATACGAGCAAACTGTCTGATGAATAATTCTGTTTTAGACTTACGAGCTGTAGCATTTTGAACCAAGTCTAATATTCTCGCAATAGAACTATCTTCAAAGGTGTTGGTTACCTCAACTTCAACAACACTTTCTAAATTGATACTACCTGCGTAAACCTTTGCATCTTTCTGAATAGAATCTGGTTTGCTTTCGCCTGTTAATGCTGCGGTGTTTAGAGATGCTTTTTCGGATAATAAAATACCATCCAATGGAATTTTTTCACCTACTCGAATTTGTATTTTCTCGCCAATATTTACAGCTTCTGGCGACACACTTATATAATCACCATCACGAAATACATTAGCTTCTTTTGGTCGAACATCTAATAAGGCTTTAATATTTCCTTTTGCTCTATTAACTGCTGCGTTTTGAAATAATTCTCCTACTGCATAAAATAGCATTACTGCAACACCTTCGGGATATTCACCAATGATAAACGCACCAATGGTGGCAATAGACATTAAAAAGAACTCGGTAAAAACATCGCCTTTTATAAGACTTTTCCATCCTTCTTTAATTACAGGAAATCCAACTGGAATATATGCTAAAGTGTACCAAACTACTCGAATCAATCCTTCAAATTGAGGAATCGCATCAAAATAATCTACAGCGATACCTACCATTAACATAACAAAACTTATAATAGCAGGAATGTATGTCTTGAATGCACTTCCATCTCCGTGGTCGTGACCATCATCGTGAGAATGTTGTTCTTCTGAATTTGGTTTTAAATCTCTTAAATTGACTTTCTTTTTTTTCATTTAGTTTTGTTTTAGCAACAACTTTTGTTTTGTTGAATTGGTGGACAAGGAACTGTACCATAAGAACAATACACACAACAATCTCCTTCGATTGGTTTCAAAACCGTTTTACAATGCTCACACTCGTAAAAGAATTGACAAGCGTTAGTTGGCATATCTTCTTTCTTTTTATGACCACAGGTTGGGCAAGTGATTTCCGATTTTAATATAGTTTGCATCAATTTTAATTTTTATCAGTTACTTTATAACCCGTAGAATTAATTGCTTTCTCAATTTCTAATTCATTAGTTTTAGTTTGGTCATACTCAATGATTGCGTTACCATTCTTGTATGATGTTTTTGAGTTTACAATTCCGTTAAGTTTATTTACTTCGTGGTTTACGTGAGCTTCACAACTGGCACAAGTCATTCCACTTATTTTATACTCTGTTGTTTTGATATTTGATTTATCAACGATAACAATTTGTTTCTCTGAATTTGGATAAAACATACTTGAGTAGTATGGTAATGCCAACATCACTATTGCGAATACTGTTACAACTCCTAAAAAGGTTTTTGACTGAATAAATTTTGGTTTTTTATCCGTTTCACATTCACAGTCGATTTCTTTTTCTGGTTTTAATTTTTGATACCAAGCAAAGAGAAGAACTAATATAGTTAGCCCTATTAAGTAAGGTCTAAATGGTTCTATCCAAGAAAAAGTTGAAGCTACACCACTTGTACCTGCAATTAATGCCAAAACAGGTGTGATGCAACACAATGAAGCTGTGATTGCTGTTAGGATACTTGTAACCGCTAATTTATTTTTCATTCTATATATAATAATTTTTCAATGTCATTTGGAATAGGCATACGTTTTAATGGTGGTACGTTTGCGCCACCTGTGTTACCAAGAGGAACGTGATTTATAAATGATTTCCAGCCACCAACAAGCAATCTAATAATTTGACCGAATACTTCTTTAGTATCTTTTTGTCTAAATCCAAACTTTAGCATTAGCCAATGTGAATAGGTATGCTCTATAGGATAAGATTGTCCTATTATATGACTACGTTCTAAATGATACCAAGCATTGCTAAAATGCTTATTTTCTAAACAGAAACTGTATAGTTTTAATTCTTCGTTATACGCCTGTTTCAGATGTTTAGGTATTTTAGTATTAAACTTCATATCCACTAATTTTGGATAAATGTACTTTAATAGTAAGTGCAATGGAAGTGCAATTATTAGCCACTACACTTATCGCAAATACCTTTTACCACCAAATTTACATTCTCTGACACAAAACCATCAGGTACTTTAATTTGCGGTATTTTATGTTCTGTTAGGCAAATCGTTTCATTGCAATTGTTACAATGGAAATGTAAGTGTAAATCGGTTTTTATATCACAATTACATCCCTTTTCGCATAACGCATATTTTGTTATCCCTGTGCCATCGTCTATTTGATGCACAATATCCTTTTCTTCAAAAGTTTTAATAGTTCTGTACAAGGTAGTTCTATCTGCTTTTTCAAAAGCATTTTCTATAACACTCAATGTTACTGCAACCTCTTTTTCTGCAAGAAACTTATATATAAGCAACCGCATTGCTGTAACACGTACTTGTTTTGACTCTAATAATTGTTCTATTGTTTCCATAATTAATGAGCGTGTTCTGCTTCTCCTTTTTTCATTTCTGCTATAAGGTAATACGCATTATTGTAAGCAAATTTGGTATTAGCGGATACTTCTTCTGAAAAAGTAACTTCAATCCAATCTCCATCTTTTTCTCCAGTTATTACTTCTACAGGCTTAAAAGCCCAAATTTCACCTTCTTTTTCTATCGTAAAAACAAAAAATCTATCGCCATCTTTTACAATGGCACTTTCAGGCAATGCCTTTGTTAAAGCATTATCGGTTTGTATTCTTCCTTGAATGTACATACCTGGAATGAGATTACCTGATTTATTTTCTATTTCGGCGTGCACGTGAACCGCTTTAGGGTTGTCTTCAAAGGTTTTGCTTACCGAGTAAATCTCGGCCGTAAGTTCTGCATCTGGTATGGATTGCACACTAAAAGTTACCTTTTGCCCTTGTTTTACTTTATAGACATCTTTTTCAAACACCATTAAATCTGCGTGCACGTGGT
This sequence comes from Marixanthotalea marina, assembly GCA_018883545.1. Taxonomy (GTDB): domain Bacteria; phylum Bacteroidota; class Bacteroidia; order Flavobacteriales; family Flavobacteriaceae; genus Marixanthotalea; species Marixanthotalea marina. The sequence continues at coordinate 6,882 of JAHLEH010000014.1, forward strand.
GTGTGTTTACAATCTCGAACAGTTCAGTTTGTGGTTCTACATATTGCCCTGTCTTAACCTCGACTTTTTGCACAAAACCTTCAATGGGGCTTCGTAGCGGAATTTGTTGAGCGATACTCCCATTACGAACTGATGCTGTATTGATATTCAAAATTTTCAGTTGAGCTGCCAAACCATTTACTAATGCAGTTGAACCTTTGTATTCTGCTTCTGCCTTTTGGAAATTAGCACCAGATCCTACTCCTGCATCGTATAATTTTTTTTGGCGTTCGTAATTTTTCTTTAAAAGTTCGCTATTGCTATAAGCGTTTAGGTAATCGGTCTGTAAGGCTATAATATTTGGATGTGACAAATAAGCCACTACCTGACCTTTTTCAACTTTATCGCCTTCAATGACTTTTATGAATGTTACATTTGCTCCTATAACAGAAGTAATAGCAGCTTCGTTTTGGGGTGGTACTTCCAATGTGCCGTTTGCCTCAACATAGCCACTCATATTGCGTAAGCCCAAGGTGTCTATTTTCATTTTTAAGGCATCAAACTGTTGCTGATTAAGCGTTACTTCGCCTTCTTCGTGGTGTTCTTCATTTTCACTGGTTTGTTCTGTTTTATCGTGAGAAAGTCCATCATTTTCTGAATGGTCTTTTTTATTGCCACAAGACACCATAAAAAGTGCTGCAAAAATGACTGCGATGTATTTGTATGCTGTTTTTTTCATAATGTTATTGATTGAAATATTGTAATTGAAATGCACTTTCTAAATAATTGAATAAAGCGTTTTGAGCTTCCAGTTCTGACTGTACGGCTTCTTTTACCAATTGTGTAAAGGTGGTATAATCTATTTCTCCTTCCTTATACGCCAACAACGCTCCTGATTTCTGGTCTTTGGTTAACGGTAACACTTGTGTTTCGTAAAATTCCCAAGACAGTTTCCATTTTAAATAATTTTCTTTTGCTTGTGCATATTGTGATTGTAATTCTTGTTTTTTGAATAACAAATTACTTTCTGCAATAGCATTGTCAATTTTTGCTGATTTAATTCGGGCTTTGTTTGAACCTGACAGGAATGGAATGGAAATTCCTGCTTGATAGGTATAAAAACCTGAATTACCATTAACTTTTTGTAAACCACCCTGAAGGTTCAATTTCGGTAAATTATCGTCTTTTGCCGCCCTCAATTCTGCTTCGGCGACATTCAATTGATTTTCTGAAACAGTAACCATTGGATGTTCATTTGTTGATAAGCTATCAGTTTCAATCATTGCAATGTTTTCCAATTCTTCTGATACAGTATAAATTTCGTCTTCAAATAACCAAAGATTTAACTGTTGTATGGCTATGAGGTAATCTCTGTATGCCTGTGCTTTTTTATTTTGAATTTGAAACACTTGGTTTTTGGCTGCTGAATATTCCAGTTTAGAAATGGCTTCCACTTCAAAGTTAAGTGCAACTGCTTGTTCAAAATTTCCGTAAATGGAATCAAGTTCTTTGTACAACTGAAAGTTTCTCATAGACTGATAACATTTTGCCCACGCTTTTTTTACTTCCAGTTCTACCTCCAGTTCAGATAATTGCAATGCTTTTTGTGACAACTCAATGCGTTGTTGTTGTAGTTTTCGTTTTGCTCCGATTCCAAACACATCAATGTTTGATTGTCCAACACCAACCGTTGTGTAGATTCCTGTTCCATCTTTCACTTCTTCACCTCCTGTAAAGATTTGAGTAGAACCAAAATCGTATGCCGTAGATTTTAGGTTTTCTTGTTTGGTAACTTCCAATTGTTTTTGCTTCAATAGTGGATAGTTCTTTTTAGATAAGGCAACAGCTTCGTTCAACGAAATTTTAGGCAAGGTATCCGTGATTTTTTGTGCATTACTTCGAGTTGAAAACACCAACATTAAAACCAGTACTGCGGTTGCACTCACTATTTTTTTGTTTGGCTTCAAAATAAAGGTCTTATTCTCTACCCAATGATATAAAATAGGCAATACAAACAAGGTGAGTAATGTAGAAGTCAATAATCCACCAATAACCACCGTTGCCAACGGACGCTGTACTTCTGCACCTGCCGATGCTGAAACAGCCATTGGTAAAAAGCCCAATACATCTGTAAAAGCAGTGAGCATAATGGGACGTATTCTTCGCTTTGTACCTTCCAAAATCCGTTCTTTTAAATTGGTAACACCTTCTTCTTTCAATTCATTCAAGCCACTTATCATTACCAAGCCGTTTAACACAGCCACACCAAACAATACAATAAAACCAACACCTGCCGAAATGCTAAAGGGCATATCCCGCAACCACAATGCCACTACACCACCAATGGTAGCCATTGGAATAGCAATGTATATCATTAAGGTTTGTGGTACTGATTTTAAAGCAAAGTATATCAGTACGAAAATAAGTAGTAAGGCAATAGGTACTACGGTTTGCAAGCGATTGCTGGCACGTTCCAAGTTTTCAAAAGCACCACCATAACGGATAAAGTAACCTGAAGGCAGTTCCAATTGTGCATCTAATTTTTCTTTGATTTCGCCCACCAAAGATTTTACATCACGCCCTCTTACATTGACACCTACATAGGTTCTTCTGTTGGTATTGTCCCTGCTTATTTGCATAGGTCCTGCTTTATAAGATATATCAGCTACTTCACGAAGTGGAATTTGTGCCCCTGAAGGCAAATTGATAAACAGATTTTGAATGTCTGATATATCCTTACGGTTGTGTTGATTTAAACGAACTACTAAATCAAACCGCTTTTCGCCTTCAAAAATCACACCTGCATTACCTCCTGCAAATGCCGATTGCACCATTTTGTTAAGTGTGTTGATTTGTAGCCCGTATTGCGCCAATTTATTTCTGTTATACGTAATTGTCATTTGTGGCAACCCTGTTGTAGCTTCCGCTTTCATATCACCAATTCCAGGTGTTCCTGCAATTATTTTAGTAATTTCTTCTGCTTTTTGGGATAACACATCAATATCTTCACCATACAACTTAATGGCAATATCTTCACGTACCCCTTCAAGCAACTCATTAAAACGCATTTCTATGGGTTGGGTAAATTCATAATTGACTCCAGGGATAATTTCAACAGCTTCTTTCATTGCTTCAATAAGCTCATCTTTTGTCTCTACCGTAGTCCATTCACTTTTAGGTTTTAGTATTACAAATACATCTGCTAAATCCATAGGCATTGGGTCTGTTGGTATTTCAGCCACACCGATTCGACTAACTATTTTTTCAACTTCGGGAAATTTTGCCTTTACAATCTGCTCAATTTTGGTAGTGGTTTCTACGGTTTCAGACAATGAACTACCAGGTTTTAAAATGGCGTGGAATGCAATGTCACCTTCATCGAGTTGCGGAATAAACTCGCCTCCCATTCGGGTAAACATAAAGACTGTTACCGCAAATAGTGCCACAGCAATTCCTACAATTAATTTGCCTTTTAGAAGGGCTTTTTCCAATAAAGGTTTGTACTTATTTTCAACCCAATGCACAAATTTATCACCATAAGATAATTTATCATTTTTTGGTGTTCTCAATACCAAAGCAGACATCATTGGTACGTAGGTAAGACACAAAACCATAGCTCCAATCATTGCGAAAATAAAGGTCAATGCCATTGGTTTGAACATTTTCCCTTCAATACCTTGTAAGGCTAAAATGGGAAGAAATACGATAAGAATAATCAACTGACCAAAGAAAGCTGCATTCATCATTTTTTTGGAAGCCGATGCAGCAACCTCATCACGCTCCTTGTTTGTTATTTTTTTCTTTTTAAGTACTTGGGAAGCGATAAGAAATACCGTAGACTCCACAATAATTACTGCACCATCTACAATAATTCCGAAGTCTATAGCTCCTAAACTCATCAGATTTGCCCATACGTTGAATACATTCATTAAAATAAATGCAAACAGTAACGATAATGGAATGGTTGAAGCTACAATTAAGCCACCTCGCCAATTACCCAACAAGAAAATGAGGATGAAAATAACGATTAAAGCCCCTTCAATAAGGTTTGTAGCAACTGTAGAAGTGGTTTCACCAATTAACTTACTTCTGTCTAAAAGTGGTTCAATAATAACACCTTCTGGCAGCGATTTTTGAATTTGAACCATTCGCTCTTTAACATTGGCAATCACATCATTGGAATTTGCACCTTTAAGCATCATCACCAAGCCACCGACAACTTCTCCTTCTCCGTCTTGAGTTAATGCTCCATAACGAATGGCTGAACCAAATTGAACCGTTCCTATATCGCCAATGGTTATAGGCACATTATTAATGGTTTTAACCGTAATTTTTTTAATGTCGTCTAAACTTCTTGCCAATCCTTCCCCTCGTATAAAATTAGCCTGATGGTTTTTTTCGATATAAGCACCTCCCGTATTTTCATTATTAGCTTCAAGGGCTTCAAATACATCTGTAATGGTAATCCCAATAGATTTAAGCTCGTTAGGGTCTACAGCAACTTCATATTGTTTTATTTTACCTCCAATAGCGTTGACCTCGACAACACCAGGAACCATTGCCATTTGGCGTTGTACAATCCAGTCTTGCATTGTACGCACATCTGAAATGGAATATTTATCTTGATATTCTGGTTTTACTTTTAATGTGTATTGGTATATCTCTCCCAGACCTGTGGATATAGGCCCCATTGTAGGTTCTCCAAAACCCGCAGGAATTTGTTCTTTTACTTCGTTGAGTTTTTCTGCTACCAATTGTCTCGGAAGATATGTACCCATATCATCATCAAATACAATGGTTACTACTGACAGACCAAAGCGTGAAATTGAGCGAATTTCTTCCACATTGGGCAAATTACTCATTGCCACCTCAACAGGATAGGTAACTATTTGCTCAATATCTTCTGTACCTAAATTTGGGGATTGCGTTATTACCTGAACTTGGTTGTTGGTAATATCGGGAACGGCATCTATGGGTACTTTTGTCATACTCCAGATACCTGCTCCAATAATGGTAAGCGTTAGCAAACCAATAATGAATTTATTATTGATTGAAAAATCAATGATTTTATTAATCATAAGAATGGTTATAATGAATTTATAAATAGAGATAAGCAACCTATTACAAAAATGGGTTACTTGAATTTATAAGATACCTGCATACGCAGGTATTCATTAAACCTGTGGTGGTTGTAAAAGGGTAGTATTGAAGTCTTTTTCAAGACCATCAAAATAGTAGAATAATTGAGTTGGAATAACAGTATTAGATAAACTGTAATCTACAACATTAAAATGTGTAACGTGAATATGGCAACATTGGCAAATACAAAATGGGGAACATAAATCTGCATCTTGATGTTGGTGGTTATCACCTAAATCTTGAGAAATTTCTGTTTTAACTTCATTGTCAAAAGTACCTGTATCTTCACAAGGCACTAAATTTAGTGTGAAGATATAGATTGACAATATGAATGCTAAAAATTTCATTAAGGCAAATATAAGAATTTTTTAATGCAATGGTTGTGCAAAGAAAAAAGGCTTCGGATTATAAAAACCATAAGGTTTCTTGACCAAAAGGTGGTATTTCCTTGCTTTCAAAACGAGGTGCTATTTCTGCAACCATTTCAGGATATTTAATTGTTATTGGTACGTTTTGTTGGCGTAAAGATTTCCAATATAGCCTACTAAATTGATACACTTGCTCTATTAGCTTTCTAATCATTTTACTATCATTTAAAGCCTCTGGTGTAGGACTTGATATTTTAAGTTTTATTGGAAATGAGTAACTTGAATTACTTGGATATTTTACAGTATTGTTATACCTCAAATTATTAAAGAGTAAATATTTATATACTCCTTTGGAACCAATATTTATATATGTACCACTCATTGGAATTAACTCACCATTCCAATTTTGGTCAAAAGCTATTATATCTTCTGATTTTGTTTTATTGATATTTAGAACAAATAAAGGACAAGGCAATTTAAGTTTATCCATCATTTCTAAAACAGGTTGTATTTCCTCATCCTTCATATCCTTATAAAAGTGAATAACTATTTTTTCAGGTGTTTTGTTCGTTGGAACATATTGCCATATCGCTTCACTAATTGCTCCTGCTAATCCTTTTGTATCTGATTTACTGAAATAATGAAATTCATTAAACCTTCCATTATTTTTAAAACTGAATGCACTAGCTACATATCGTATGTTTTCTTCGGTATTTTTAAATGCACCTACACCTATAACTAATTCATTTTTAGGTTTAACATTTAGTTGCCAAGGTGTACCATCTAATTTTGCTAATAAGGCTAATGAAATGTTTGTTAAATCATATATGAACTTATGTTGATTTCTTCTAAATCTATCAAACTCTATTACTTGAGATATAATTCTTTTATATAAAAGCTGCTCTTTAACCTTGTAATACACTAACTTTTTTTCAAGATTGGGTTCGTGCTTGTTAAAAGGACTTAAATAAATAGCAACATAATTAATATTAGGGTCAGATTTAAAATCTTTTATACCCTTTGCTATTTGAGGTAATGGATTTTCTAAATCATCAAATACTATATTGACATTATTATCGAAATGTGCTAAAACACCTGCATAAATATTTAAACCTTTATACCAACTTGTACCATCTTCCAATAATTTTTGCAATGTTTCTGCTTCTTTAGCATAACTTGTATGATGTATAAAGAAGAAATGCACATTATCTAACTGACAAGGATTTAAAGGCTTTAAATTTTTAAAATCTATTTTGGGATTTCTACCAACACCATTTTGGAACACTAAATCATTGCTTTCATCAGTAACTTCACCAATTCGATTTATTTCTACAGGTAAGTAATCGTCATTATTAACAGGAATAACTTTCTTAAATTCTTCACTTAAAATGAAATGTTGAATAAACTTATCGATTTTGTGTTTATAACTTATGTATTTATTGGAATCATCTTTAGGTTCTGGTTGAATATTAAATGCTGTTCGTAAATCATTATTCAAAATGGCATAAGCCTTTGTGTTATCATCAATAAATTCCTTTTCCTTATGATATTTTAATAACCTCATTTTATATACAACTTTATTAAGATTTGTTGTTGAGGTATGTTTTATAATTTCAGAAATAGGTTTTTTAAACACTTTGGCCATACCATCATAAGAAATAACTAACTCACCATATTCACTAACTTCTTTAATTTGTACTCTGACAGTAAACTTATAATACTGTGCAAAACTTTTATTTTGATATGATCTATTACCTATCCAAATTTGATTATCATTCACAAAGTTTTGACCAACAAGTTTTTTTATGCTTTTAAAGAATTTTTTGATTCGCCAATTATAGTAATGCTTTATTAAGTCGGTTGGTTGTTCTTTTAGATTGAGTTTTAAAGGCAAATAACCTTCCTTTTCATAAATAAATGATGTGTAGATAAAATCAGGATTTTCTTCTTTTATACCAGGAAACAAATCTTCTATATTGGTTGGAAACTTTGTTTTATACAACTTTTGAGCATTACCAATTTTCTCTTTACTTAAATAAAAAGTTATTGGTTTGTCTGGTAAATCAAATGTTATGATATTGAAATAAAGCTCCTGACTCATAGGTTACTTTTTTAATTTTTATTTTTCTTGCTCAATCTAATAATATTTTGTTCTGCAATTTTGAGGATTTCCGTAATGTTTTTTTCTTCTTTTAACATAAAGACAATTTTATCTGCCATCCAGAATTGCAACAATTCATTTTTATTTTGTTTTAATGCTTTAGCTAATGCTTCTGCTTGTTCTTTACGAGCTAAACGAGTACCACGTTCAATTTTACTTAAAAGTGCAGTATCTATATTCATTTGAGACGCAACTTCTCTTAACAATAATTGCTTTTCTTCTCGTATTTCTCTGATGTATTCTCCAAACGTCATTTTGGGGATATTTTGACTTGTCAATAATTGTCTAATGTAAGAAAAAGAAAATAAGAACTAATAAAAAGATATTAACAATTATAAACAGGAAATGAGGAAGTTAAGGATTTGAGGATATAAAGTATTTTTATAAATCCTCGTTTCCTTAAAATCCTCAAAATCCTTATTGTGCTTTTGTGGGATTTGTATAATTGTTATGTGCTTCCCTATGTATTAGACCAGCATCCACAAATTTTGTAATATAGCCTTCTGCTGTTTTATGAGGTATCTTGTTTTTGTCGGCTATATTTAGGTAATCTTGTCTTGTAAATTGATAAGGTAGTGCTTCTAAAAAACGTTCTTTACGATTAGCTCTTTTTACTTCTTTTTGTTCAATAGGCAAATCGTTAAACACCTTACTACTGTGCTTTACTAATACACTTATCATTTCTAACGTATTATCAAAATCTATATCCTCACAATATCTTACTTGGTTTACATCCCCATCTTCCATAATGCGAAATACCGAAAACAACATTATAATTCTAAATGCAATTAACCCCAAACGTCTAACGGTTGCTATATAGTCATCGGGTTGAAGATTGAGGTATTTGGTTTGAAGCTTTTCAAAAAACACATTAAATTTTTGTTGTTGCTCTGTTGTTAGTCTTACTTCAATATCAGGATTGTTTTTTAGGGTTTTGTACAACCCAAAAAATTCATTACCTAATTGGTCGTAATATTCATCTAAACCGTTGGTTGTATCGGTTTGAAAAACGTTCTTCCAAGTAGGTTTGATATTCATATAATAAAACATAAATCGACTAAACAAGCCATTTTCAGCACTTGGAACCAATGCTTGAATTTGTTTTGGTGTACCTGATAGCACCGTTGATAAACAAGGTCTTTCAATATCTACATATTCTCTATCCGTTCTTCGATAATAACTAATGGTTTCGTGGTGGAATGCTTTACGAAAACCATCCGAATAATTACCGTAATCACTTTTAAAGGCTTGTGCTAAAGTATCTCCTTCGGTTTCAAAAATTAACCCTCTACCTTCATTATCCGATATTAATTGATAAACACCTGTTACACTATTATTAGCAGGGATAAACAACATTCTTTCAGGTGGTTTATTTGGTTTCTCCATTGTTTCACTTTTACCCTTATTCATATTATAAGTTGCCATTTCAACTTGATGTTGTTGTTTTAGGATTTTGGATTGTTCACGTTGTTGTTTGTGAACAGGATTTACCAAATTTTTAATTTGGTTTAATCTTCCTTTTCCTGCTGAAGCTGGTGCAGTAACAAATAAATACAAATTGCTAAATACTTTACTTTGGTCATACACACCAAATAGTTTTGGAAAACAGGCACTAAATGCTGTTAATGCTCCCAACAACAAAATATCACGTTCTTCATTACTGCTTGAAGGTTGTATTACTTGTTGCAAAAATGTTGGAATATTGTTGTAAACTGTTGTTGGTATTGTTGGCAATGGTTGTTTTACTTCTTCTGACTGTTGCAACACTTCAACAACTTGTTGTTGCTGTTTTGGTTTAATACCAACTTGATGTAAATGGTGGTATAAAGTTCCAATGCTTATACCGTGTCCTTTTGCTTGTAAGCATTTATTATACTGTTCGTCGCATTCTTTATGGTCGTAACCTGAATAATTTCTACTTATTCTATGGTAGTAATCACGTCCAGCTTCTCCGTATTCTTCTGAAACTGCAAATCCAATATCACGCCATTTATCATAAGTATCTGTAATATCGATACCTGACTGTTCTAATGAGCTGATATATGATTCAATATCATTTGTAACAACCGTTGTTGGGTTGTTGTTGATTGGTTTTTTTGGTACTTCTTTTTGCTCTGGAACAGCTAACCAATCTTTCGGGTTGAATATCTTTGTCATATCTTTTGATGTCTTTTATGTAGGTATGCCAATGGATCGTGGGATAAAAAACACGCTCTGGAAATGTCTTTACCCGATTGGTCAACCTCAATGTTATATGTATGTTTTATGTAATTGGCCACCGCAATAAAATATTCGTTGTGCGACACTTTGGATATATCAATTCTAATTATCCATTTTAAGCCTTCTCCTGAAGGTGATGTAAACAACAATTCGGTTTCGAAATATTCATCGTTTAATAATTGTTGTTTTAGTTCTTCAAGATTCTCTAAATGGTCAAAATCGATTGTTAATAATGATGAATGCTCAATTAAGCTATCATCGTTTCGTTTAGAGAACACACCTGAAAATGTAACATAATCAAAATGATTTGCTTTAAATTTTCGTGCTTCTTTTGGGTCTTTAATCGCTCTAAATTGCTCTGTGATACTTTTATACTTATCGCTTGTAATACGCTCAAATATTTGATATAACCTTACTTTTTCGGTTGGAAAAACATTTCTAATTGGTGCTTTATAAAAACTGCTGTAAGCATACCAAGTACCATCGGGTTCATCTAACCAGGATAATTCATCTTCTTTTTTAACTTCAAAGTTTAGATTCATTACCTCATTAATATTAAGTAGCAATTCTTCTTCATTAATGATTTTAAAATGATAGGATGCAAAATCGAACACGTCGCCTTTAAAATCGGTTAATTCTGTATCGTAATGCACCGCTTTATTGTCTAAAACATTAATTTGTAATGTTGATTTACCTCCGTTAAAGGGATTGCGGGTTACCCCACAGTCCCTTCCTTTTAAGGAAAGGACTGTTGTTTTAGGATAATACTGCCTTAATACATAAGCATAAATATTTAACCCGTAATGCGTTTTCTTTAAGATGCTTTCTTTACTTATTTCCATCGCATTTAAAATTTGGGTTATAATAATTGCTCTGTAATAGTTCCTCTATATCAGATACTTTGTAATAAAATTTACCTTGTATCTTGCTATATGGAATCGTGCCATTTGAACGGAATGTTTGCAATGTGCGTTGGCTAATATGTAGCGTTTGCATTACATCCTGATTATCAATCCACATATCTTTTAAGCGTTCTGCTCTCGTAGCTCTTATTAATTCGATACGTGCTTTTAAATCCTTAATCTCTTGTGAGAGTGCCAAGAGTAAATCGATAATTTCAGTCATAACTAAATCCTTCCTTTTTTGATTAAATAATTAGCTGCCTGTTGCTCGATTTCATCTTGGGAATCCATACGGTTACGCAGTAACCATTGGTCTAACTCCTGACGTTGGAAATAGATTTTTTTACCATTCGGTTTATAGTGTGGAATGGCTCCCGTACTTGTAAGTTTATACAAGTGCGATTGTGATAGTTCTAAATACTGACAAGTTTCATTGAAATTCAATACTTGCTTTTGCAACGTTTGTTGTTCTACTAACAACTTTTCGATGCGTTCTAAACGTTCAATTATTTTAACGTCCATCTTTTTATATTTTTTAATTTAAAAATGGACTTCTGCGCAAAAGTCATCCTTGATTGTCAAGGACATAGCAAATATTTAAAAAGGTGTTTGGTATAACAGAAAAGAGAAAAAATGGTATTAACAAACCACTATAATACAGTTAGTTAGATTGTTTTTGGTATTAACCAATTGGTATTAAGTAGAGAAAATACCACTTTTAAAAAGTGAAGATTTATTTGATTTGGTCAAGCCAAAAATTGGCATCAACTAATTTTTGATAGGCTCTTTTTTTAGCACCTAAAAAATTACGGTATTCTTTATCGGCATTACTACCTGGTCCATAACGATGAGCAAAAAATTTATGAATATGTTTACGCTCTATTTTTTTTGATGGTTTATCTTCAAAAAATATCCTTTCATTAAAGTATTTTGCTTCCGTTAGTTTTACCATAAAAGCTGCAAGTAATATTTTTTTTCCCCTTTTTTTAGTATAATTATATTTATCATCAATGATACCTTTTTCATTTAACAACTCCTCTAATTTTGCAAATTCCTTTTGTTTAGTCTTGTTAATAAGTTCGTTATAGGATAAGACATCATTATTTTCTTCTCTAACATCCCCTTGAATAGCATTAAATTTAGAGCTTTGTTTTTTAGGCTTTTTAACCGTTTTTATTTCTGCTCCGGTATAATCTTTTACAATTAATTCCTGTGGTGGTTCTTCGTTAAAAAATACTTCGTGTAATTCTTCTATTGTATAAATTTCTGCATCACCCAATTCAGAAAATCGGTCTTGAAGTTCCATAAAAAGCATCATTGCATTAGCCTTTAAAAATGAAATGATATAGGCTTCATCTGATTTATCGTTTTGAATTGGTTTTAAAGACAAACTTTCATCAAGATCATTATCCGAAATATAGTTGCTAATTTGGTTTAGGTAGTTTTTGATGCGGTTGTATTCTTTATCATATAAGAAAGATAAATGACCAAGTGTCGTAGTGATTTCAAGTGCATCATTGATTTGATTAAAATTTTTGATGTACTCGTTTTCTATTAACTTTAAATAGTATTTACGCTTGTTAGAATACGCCTTTTTGAAGTCGATTTCATATTTAGGCGTTGTATTGAGGTATTGCTTTTTAAAGCCTTTTAAAAGCTCTTTAAATTGGTTTTCGGTTCTTTTATCATCAGTAACCTTTTCCACATACAGTAAGTCGATAAATAAGTCTTTAGCCATTTGGGTTAAGGTTTATTCTGTAAGCTGCTTGTTTCTTTTTGTCGTCAATTACTTTAGCGTAAATTTGAGTTGTTTTTAAGTTCTTATGACCTAACATTTTTGATACTGTATAAATATCAGTACCTAAAGTTAGCTGCAATGTAGCAAATGAATGTCGCGCACAATGAAACGTGATATTCTTTTTAATTTCTGCATCTCCAACCCAATCTTTTAATAGGTCATAGTTTCTCTGAACATTATTTATATTCTCGAAAACTTTTTGAGTTGGTTCTCCTTTTTCTCCTAACAATTCAAATGCTTGTTCAGAAATTGGCAAGGTTTCAGCTCCTTTGGTTTTCTTTTGCTTAAATCTAATAAAATTCCCGTAACTTTCTGAATATTGGATTTCTGACCATTGTAGCTTTGTAATATCCGACCAACGCAAACCTGTAAGACAAGAGAAAAGAAACGCATTTTTTAATTGTGGATGTTTGCTATCTGTGCTAAAAAGCTTTCTAACTTCTTCTAAAGTTAAAAATTCCATATGTGTATCTTCTTCTTTAAAATTTTCAACTGAAATAGCAGGATTGTATTGTATTACCTTTTCTTTAACAGCTTGTCGTAATACCGCTAAAAGCTTTTTAAAATATGCTGATTTTGTGTTTTGGCTTAATGGTCTTTTACTTCTGGAAAGTGCTTTTTTGTCTAAATACTCTTTAAAACCTTCTACCCACTCTTCATCTATTCTTTCAAAAGAAATTCCCGTAGGATGATAATCTTTTAAATGTTTTAGAGTACTATTCCATACACCTAAATTACCTTTACTTTCTGAACGTCTTTCAATCCATTGTTCTAAATACACGAAAAAATTGCCTTGTTTCTTTTCTTTATTTTCAAAACCATAAATATTATTCTGTACCTCTAAATGTCTTTTGGCTCTGATGCTTTCAGCAAGTTGTAAGATTTTCTTGTTTTCTAATTTTTGCGCTTTAGTTAAGGACCCTTTGTCGGGTTCTGGCGTTAAATATAATTTCAAGTACTCGTACTTACGATTTCCGTTTTCGTAATAATCAAGATATAAACTAATTCGTTTCCCTTTTCTACGTTGGCGTAAAGTAACTTTCATTTTCCTTATATTTACTGTGTTATACTATGCGTTTTAAGAGTGTTATATGGGCAACAATACGGCAACAAATATAAGCAAAAAAGGGTAGTTTGGCAACAAAAAAGAACGTGAAATATTATATAAAATAATGATTAATAGGCAGATAACAAACAAAGGAAAGATAATGAATTTCCGATAGGAATTTCAAGCCTTTTTGCTAAATTTATGGTTACGGCGGAATGATACTCGCGTACCATTCCGTAACGAAACCATAGCCAAGACCGTTGTAAACAATTATGAACGAACGCGAAGACTACTTTAGAATTTCCAAAAATGGACACGTTCACACGCTGAGTGATAGAATTCCATTTAACTGGAAAGAACTTATGATTTGGACTTCTACTTCA
>JAHLEH010000015.1 GCA_018883545.1 Marixanthotalea marina
TCGGTTTAGATGTACAGGAGATTGATATAAAAATCAATAATATGATCAGAAATTTTAATCTTTTCAGTTTCATAAAATCATCTAGTTGGAATTAAATATAATGTTATTGGGTTTTGCGCACAACGGTCTCGTATAAGAATAGTAGCGGGTTTTATGCACTACCTTTTTGGCTAATTTACGACTTTTGTTCTATGTAAAAACCTTTATTTTAATTCTTTAACGCTATTATTCTTATACATTGTTGTAGCCAGTTAATTTTTTTATTTATTCTGTCTGTAATATGCAAAAAAAGCTTTTATAAGTAAGAATGGAAAGATAATAATAACCGAACCCCAAAGGTTGCCTGGTGTAAATATGTCGGGAAAACTACGTATTACAATAAACATTAATAAAGCGCCAAGTATAATTGAAATATGGAGTATTAGCATATTAGGTGTGAATATTCCAAAAATAACTATTACTGCTTGTTGTGTTCTGTGAAGTAGTATTCGTTCTAAGGCTACAAAAATTAAGTTAAGTACAAAAAATGTATTTTTAAAATACAATATTTGCATATTCATTAATGTAATTTCCTCATTTTTCCAGCTGGAAACAAATCCAAAAAAGACTACAATAAACACAAAATATATTCCCATTGGGAAAAGCGAAAGTAAAATAGAGGTCTTTTCAGAAAATCCTAATAAGGCATTTGAATTACTTTTATAAAGTAGACGGTCAATAATAATGCGCAATACTTCATTACACCAAAAAAAATAGAGAATATAAAAAATGGTGGTTTTTCCATTTAAAATGGAAAGTATTGTAAAGAGTGTGAAAACCAAAAAATCCCATTGAGAATAGTGTTTTAGATGTTTTTCAATAAAGGAATGCATTGTTTAGGTTAGTTTAAGAATTGATTTTTAGTTTTCTTCGTTTAAGCATATATCGTATAAATATTATTAGTAAAATAGCAATTATAATACCTGGAAGATACATTACAAAATAGGTTAATAGTATTGGTAAAAAACCACTAAAATTTGGTTTAACAGCATACGGATTCCCTAGATCTATTTTTTTTAAGAGAATACCATTTTTAGGTAAAGTTTCTAAACTGTTGATAGATAAGTACAAATCATTTCTGTTTGAAAGAATTTTATTAAATAAAAATTCATCTTCTTTATTATGATAGCTAATAACTAGATTGTCTTTTGGGGTAGGCGAAAAGTTGAGTTTTTCACCAATATATAATTTATGTTTTTCGCTGTATTTAAAATTAAAACCTGTAGAAATTCCATTTATATCTGTTGGCAGTAATCCATCCATTAACTGTACATAAAACGCTGCGTTTTCAATTGGTGACTGCCATACGCTACCACTTTCTAACAGATAAATAAACGTATTTTTGTTATCAACATTATAGCCCTTTCTTACTTGTGCATTATTGGTGTTTACAATAAAATAAACTTCGACTATTTGTATTTCGTTGGGCTGAAATGTCATTTCCCATACTTTCCAATTGTCGCTAAATGGTATAGGGTTTTTATTGTTATTATTAAGTTCTGGATAAGATTGTTTAAGTAATGGTAACCATTTGCTATTGGCTTTTATTTTAAACTCATTTAATGAATCTATACTAACTTGGTTTAAGTTTGTTTCTCCGCCAGCATAAATACCATTTACAGGATATCCCATTTTAAACTGTAATTTGTCTTTAGAGGTATTGCGAAACCAGTAGACGCCTTCTACAACTGCAAAACCTTTGTATAGTTGAATGTAGATTTTCTCTTGTTGCATTTGCACCTTTTTAAAGCTGAGAGAATCTTCGGGATGTAGCATTGTAAAAACAGTGCCTCCAGCGTTCCAAACACCTGGTTGAGATGCATTGCTATATAGCTTATTGCTTACAAAAATTATAAGTACTATGTTTAATACTATTTTGGTAAACACTGTTTTCATAAATTTTCTAAATATAGTGTTCCTTCATTAATACTAACACCTATTAATTTTTTAAGAAAGGTTGCTCTGTGTAATTCTATAATATCGTTTATCTTTAGTTTGTTGTATATTTTTTCTGAAACGTCTATATTTTCAACATTTGTCATCACTCTAAATTTGGTAGAGCTAGAATTAGAAGTCATAGTTAATTTGTCTGTTACTTGTACCGTAGTTATTTGTTTTAGATTTCCATTTCTATTGAATTTTGCATATTTATTAATTAGAATAAGTGATTTAATTGAAGTATAAATAAAGGCTATTATTACAGGAATTAAAAAAATAAAAATTCCTTGCCAAAGAGTAAACAATAAAATGCTGTAAACAGTTATGTAAATTAAAGCTCGCCTTACTTTATTAAAAAATATTTTTTTTACTAAATCAATTTCACTTTGGCGCATTGGCTTGGTAATGCTTTTACTCTTAAAAGGTGCAAAATAAGATGTGTTGGTAGTTATTGTAACCGGATTTTGATTTTTTTCTAATATGGTAAAAGCTAAAACTTCTTTGTTTTTTGGACTAGACTCTAAATACACTTTATCGTTAACGTTTACTTTTGCATATTTTGAATAAGGCACACTGTGTTCTTTATTATCAATAGTTATATAATAATAGGTTCTGCTAGACTTGCGTCTTATATTTGTACCCATTCTGGTATTATAACTTCTTGATTTAGTAGTGTGTTTGTCAACACGTTTATCGGTAATAACTCCAGTGTAACAGTACTTAATACCTCGTTTTAAATCAATATAAGTATTCCAAAACATATAAGAAACAATACCTGTAAAAATTAACAGGAATACAGAAAACATCACTATAGGAACCACACTGAAATTATCTGGTTTTATAACAAAAAAATAAATGAAAGAAAATATAGCACTTGCAACAAGTAAGAACAAAACAGCAAATAGGTACTGTCTTCTAAGTTTGCTTTTGTCTTGAGAGGATAGTGGTTTTATTTCAAAATTGGTAGAGGTCATTTTAGAAGTGTTAAGGGATATTTATATAGGTAATATCTTCTTTAAATTCTGAAAATAGGTTTTCATCGAAAGATGTATTACCTACAACAGTATTATTTTTAAATGTTGTTTTGTAAAAACTAACGCTAGAAATGGTTTTAGTTTCTATATCAACTACTGCTTCGGCATACTTTATTTTATTGCCTAAAGCATCTTTTTTATACTTGTAAATTTTTAATTCGAAAGGGATTACTTTGTCTAAATTTTTATCGTAAAACTGCCAAGTTTGGTTACAATGTTTTTGTAAATTAAATGGAAGGTTGTCCTTTGGGGCTTCTTTATTAAATCGTTGTATACCTGTATCTAGTTTGCTTTTAAGACGCTCATCATCTATAAGCTCAAAACCAATGTATACGTTTTCATTATAGATATGTGCTTTATAAAGGTATTTTGACTCTGTGTAAGAGAAAATTTCTTTGTTTTCTAAATAAAAATGATTGGTAACAACATTAGGTTTACCAGCTTGTTTCTTAGAATATACTTTTTTAAATAAATGTCCTTTTTGGGTATAGTGATGTGTGATTACTACATCATCGGCATTACTGCTAATTTTGTGAAGCAAATTATCTTTATATTCGAATTTGACAGTATTCGTCTTTCCGTTATTAAAACGAATTTGCTCATTGATTAGATAACCATTGTCATCATAGGCGTAGTAATGCTTTTTATTTAGGGTAGAATTACTATACTTCCCAGTTCTGTTGTGTAATCTCCCTTTTTTATAAGTGTTTTTTTCTTTTCCCCAAGTCTTGTTTTGCTTATTTCGGTTCTCATAGCTTTCAATATCACCTTCATTGTTAAAGCTGTAGCTACTAATTTTTGACACCATTACACTGTCATTTTCAACATTGTAGGTTGTAATTTCAACTTGTTTAGTGTTTGGTTCAAATCCATAGTCCTTTACATTTATTTGTGGTAAGGATTGAGCTAAAAAGGCAGGTGAATTCAATAATAGTATGCACAAAAACAATGGTTTATTAATATATATCATTATTGTTGTTTTCAATTATTCATGCGTTGAAAATATTTTGCTTCTTGTCTAAAATAGTCTCTCATATCTTTTGGAGCATTAGCTATTACGTAGTCTAAAGTTTTCTTATCTACTGCCATAACAGTTCTAAAAGCCAAATATTTATTTACATTATAAATTTCGTTCAAAACTCTTAAAAACACTTTGCGGTCTGATTCACCTTCAGCTTTATTTTCTCTAATAACTTGTCCTAAATCTGTTATATGTTGTGAGATATTATCAGGGTTATTGTTAAATGAATTAATAAATGTCCTGACTTCTGGCGATACGTTTCTATTACTTATATCTACCTTGCCTATATACTTGTAGTTGCTTTTTTTGTTTGATGTGATATTTGTACTGTTAGTAGATGCATTGCGATTGGCATAATCAACCACTAATTTTCCTTCTTTAAACTCTCCATAGCTTCTAGTGTTTGTTTTTTTATCTAGTTTTACACCAAGTCCTGTAATAAATCCATTGTGTTCAAAAGCACCTTTATAAACAAAGCTGTCTGTAAAAAATTGGCCGGTATAATTAATTTTACCCAAATCGTCCCAATCGCCTATATAACTATTCCCTTTAGTCCACATATAAGTACCAGCTTTGTATGGCTTACCGTCTTTAAAGAGTCCTTCATAAACATCACCTTGATTGTAGGTGATAGACCCATAGCCATTGGTACAATCTCCTAAACAAGTACCGTTGTTTTTTTTGTTTTGAAAGGCTGTGAGTAAATTGGTAGTTAGTTGACCATTAGTATAGATACCAGCTTCAACAGTTTCTCCGTTTTTCACAAAATATCCATAACCGTGTTGTTTTGTATTTTTCCAATGGCCATAATAGTGTAAGTTGTTCTGTTTCCAGTGGTAAATGCCATAACCATCGAGTTGACCTTCAAGGTAATTACCACTATAAGTGTCGCCATTGGCGTAAATAAACTCTCCGTAACCGTTAAGTTTTCCGTTTTTAAAAAAACCTTCTACTTTGGCACCGCTTTCATAAGTATATGTTCCGTAACCGTCTGTACAATTTCCTGATATACACGAAGTGGTTGATGATTTCTTTTGTGATGTGTTTATATTATTGTTATTGGTGGTTGTAGCTAGCTTATCATTAGAATAATCAAAAATGCGGCCTTTGTTAAATTGCATTGGTTTTGCATTGCTATAATCTTGAGCAACATAAGTAGCTACCCCATTTACAGCATATACTTGGTCTTGTGAGTTAGTAATAGAACCTTTGGAAGTTACAGGTACTTTTTTCCCCTTATGATAAAATGCAATGCGAGACTTATCTTGGTTTAGTACATACCATACTTCGTTGCCTTTATCTGTCATAGAAATGGCTGGGTATGCCGTGGTTCCATTATTTGTACCATTACCAAAAGCATTTTCAGCAAAGTATACGTCATCACTTTTGGTATCAATTAAAATAATATTTTTATATTCGGTTTTGACCTCCCATTTTCTATCGGAAAACATACCGGTTTTTCCTTCTTCTATACAAATTGCAGTTTTTCCATCACTCACAATTATATTTTGTGCGTTAATTAAAGGCTTAAAGGGTATTGAATCTTTTAAAGATATCCACTCATCAAAGGCATTTGGGGCAATGTAATATGTAAATGTTAAAGGATTGAAAAAAATATAATCATTATTGAATCTACAAAATAAGTTTGTATTGTCTAATTTCCCATTAATGTATAAATGAGGCATTGCAAGCCCTCCTTTCAAATTTTGATCTCCTGTTGTTGTTTTTATTACAGCATTTTTTTTAAAATCCTCATATTCACTATGGTAAATTATACTTCTTGTATATTGGTTTATTAAATTACCTGCTGCGTTGGTTTCTATCCTAGTTATCCAGTTGCCTTTTTCATCGTATTTGTATTTAAAAAAGGTTTTCTCACTGTTTAGGGTTAACTTTTTTGCAGTTAATAAGCCATTTTTGTAGTATTCTATTTTAGTGGTTGGTGCTTTATCTTTTGATTTAGACACGATAGTTACCATAAGTAAGTCATCTTGTTTTTGGTAACTGTATTCGATAGTTTGGTAGGAAAATGTTGCTTTTATTATTCGGTTATAGTTGTCATATTCATAAATTCTACCCTCATCGTTAATTAAATTTCCATCTGCATCATATGTAACGACTGTTGTTTTTCCA
Organism: Marixanthotalea marina; assembly: GCA_018883545.1. Taxonomy (GTDB): domain Bacteria; phylum Bacteroidota; class Bacteroidia; order Flavobacteriales; family Flavobacteriaceae; genus Marixanthotalea; species Marixanthotalea marina. Next base: position 6,166 of record JAHLEH010000015.1, read on the forward strand.
TCAGGATAGGTATAATTAATAGGTCTGTTTTGCTGGTCCCTTTTTATATGGTAACTGTTATCAAAATCCAGCTCATTACCATTGGTATCGTAAAAGGAAAAATATTCTTGAAACACATCTCCTTTTAGTTGCGTGGTTTTTAAGTTAGCACCCTTTGGTAATGGGTTTATTGGGGCATTTACCCAATCTATATTTTGTGCAAATGCAGATGAAAATAAACCAATAAATGTTAATATTAAAATACTTTTATGCATCATGAACTTTTAATTTTGGTTGGCAATTTAGAGCAGTTGTTTGATTTAAAAAATACGACAGATTACGTGTTTTTTTGTTTATATAAATGAAATTCTTTTTGGTTAAGTTTCAGAATAGATAACGGTTTTGTTAAATTGGCTACAACGGTTTCGGCTATACGTAGTGCGGGATTTCGTGGCACTTCACTTTCCTTTTAGCAGTTAGTTTATTTAATGTAATTGCTTTCATATCAGAACTTTTACCCGCATTACGTATAGCCATTGTTGTGCGGTCGTACTTTTTGTTTTTCTTTCCGTCAGCGTTGGCAAAGACATACTCTTTTGCAATTTTTGGTTGCAGCGTTGGCTGGTGCGAAATGCAAATGTGTATGGCTTTAAGAGTTGGCAAACAAGTCATTTTCGTTATTTCTGCTTACTGTATACTTACTTCCTTTTATCTCAACTTTAATGTCTTTGGAAAACTTGTCTTTAATAACGCGAACGACATCATCCTTTTTGGAAATTTTGTATTCAACCGACAAAGGCGATAGAATTTTCTTCAAATCTTTAAATCTATCAGTTTTAATTTCGAATGAACCCTTTTCTTCATCAAGAATCTTTAAAAGACTTTCAAAAATTTGTTTTTGGATTCCATTGTATTCATTTGAGGAAGGATCAACAGGTCTTGTGAGTGTTTTATCTTCCACCTTTACTGAATTAGAAATAGGTGCTGCTTCTGTATTTTCCTCTGAATCGTGCTTGATTGTAGTATCAGTAGTCTCCATTTCGGCATCTTGAACATCAGTTGTAGACTCTTTTGATTCTTTAGGTGCTTCAATTTGTTCATCCTTGATGTTACTTTCGTTTTGAGGCTGCTTTACTATAGTCTTGAAAATCTTCAAACCAGCTAACTCATATAAATCATCGTAGAATTTTTTATACCCAAAAAATGAACCTGTTAGGAATATAGCAAGGTTCAATTCACCTATGAATTGCTTGTCTTTTCTTATTTCTCCAATCAACTTGCCTGTGATTGAATCTTTAATGGTCTCACGTTCTCCTAAGTCCTCCTTAAATTTTAAGAAAATTGCTGATGCGATATATTGCTTTAAACCATTTGCAGTTAATTGTTCGGTAAATTTTACTACTTCATGAGTTTCTAAAATTGTTTTTGCTAGTTCAACTAGAGACTTCTTGGATAATTCATGTTTATTATTTTCTAAAAATGAATGGAAACCACTACCTCTAAATGAAGGAGCTCCTTTTGAATGTGCAAAGATTTCTCCTACGTCATAGAAATAGCCTAAATCTGTATTTGGAAAAAACTCATATCTATCATAGGCTAATAAATGAATAAAAAAATCATCTTGAAAATCATTTGATTTTTTTGAATCTATCCTTTTTTGGTATGCAGATTCAATGATATCATTTGAAAGTAGCGGTTCATACTCGTTTTCAACTTTACATAAACTCCAAAATGCTTTAGCACCTCTGTATCTTTCTTGGATATCTATATGTTCTTCAACTTTATGTACAGTTTCTTCAAAACGTGCCTCTTTGAAATCCAATTTTATATCAAACTTCATTTCAAATGAACTCTTGGCGGCTCTTGTTAAAGGAATAACTTCCGAAACATGTTCTATTCCTATCCAAATGCCATTCATAAGATTATTCTCAAAACCAATGATCAAGTATTCTTCATCACCCACAAAATGGGGTAGAGACAGAAAACTATTGTAAACCAAATCGTTGATTTCTGTGGGATTTCTGTTTTCGGTATCCATGATTCTCTCCAAAATCAACGGTATTTTACCAAACCGATATAGAGATGTGAACTCTTGTTTTGTTATTATGTATAAATGACTCATTGTAAATTTTTAAAAGTCGAAATCAATATCTGTGTTAGCAGTTTGATTAGAGGTATTTAAATCTATTTTTTGACATGTAGATTCAAATTTTGATACTAGTCTGTGTAAATAACCAGAGTATGTAATAAATAGATTCATCTTACTTCTAGTAATTGCCACCATAAACAATGTCTCCTCATCACCTCGAGATATATTAGTGTCATCAGAAAGAAACGGAAGGAAAACATTGTCAAAATCCATTCCTTTAGCACTGTGATATGTCATTAGAATGGTGTTTCTATTTCGTTCTGCATTTTGGAATGAACCATAACCGTTTCCTACATATTCAATTTTTAATCCTTGAGTTTGAAAGTGCCGATTCAATGAATTGTAGTCTGGTTTGCCCCAAGTATTCTCTTGTAAGGACCACGTTGACTTGCCATTTGCTTTCAATAGTCGATTAGCAAAAGTTATTATGTAGTCATGTTTAGGAAGTAAAACTGCAGAAGAATAACCCTCAGAGGTGGCGTTGGATGATTGTTCCCAAACATATTTAACTTCTTCATCTTCATCGTATGCTTTTCCCAATCTGACACTTACATCCTTTTTGGTCATATCTCTACGTGAACCGAAAATGTCCATGTTGGGCAAAAGATTCGACACGGCATTCATTATCGACCTTGTTAAACGATAAATTCTCGTAAGTACAAAAGGTCTAGCATTAATGATGTTCCCAATTTCTGAGGTACTTACTGTATTATCGTAAATTGATTGATTTGAGTCACCAGCAATGTAAACATGTTGGCTTCTTTGGTTCATTTGCCGTAAAACATCAGTTGGTAAATCTTGAACTTCGTCACAAAATATGTAGTCATAATTTTCAAACCCTTTTTTGAATTGATGGTATGTCATCACAGGAATTGACCTCATTCCAAGTTCAGCCATTCCAGTTTTAAACATATCTATCAAAGAATGAGTGAAAACAACTACACAGACCTTTGCATTTGGACTACTAGCCATCTTCTTTCTTAAAGCATGAATTAACATCACAGACTTACCACTGCCAGCAAATCCTTTTATCCAAATGTTTCCTTTTGAATTAATCTCGTTATCGACAAAGTCTTTCTGGTCATCATCAAGTTTGTCGTATTTTATCATCCAAGCCATTTAGTTAATATTTTTTTAGCCCTTCTTCTTGTTTGAATTGGGTCAAGTTATCTGCGTTGTACATTTTGTCTAAATTTTCTTTGGGTTCACACTCATCTATATGATCCGCATAGTCATGTTTTCCCAAGGCTCTTGCACATGAAGAGAACCAACTATATTCCCATTTTTGCAACTTATTAGACGATTCGAATTTTGTTTGCCACCTATCAAAAGCTTCTTGAATTAATGCTTTACCTTCTTCATTTTTACCTTCATTTAGTAGTTCTTTTCCCAGATTATAAGCAACCGTATTATCAGTGGAGTTGATTGCTCTCGCCTTGTTAAGGTATTCCTTGTATTTCTCTTTGTTTTTGTTTTTGTAATGCATAGCAATATTAAAAGCCGTAGTAGATGAGGGAGATTTTTCCATTGCTTTCTCGTAAAACATAATGGCTTTATCCTTTTTACCTGCATTACTGTAGTGAAGGCCTATATTATTTAGATTACCTTTACCAGGAAACATTTCTTCAATTTGCTCAAGCGTTTCAGCAGCTTTAAAATCCATTCCAATTTTCTCGTATGCCTTGTGTAAGGTTTGTAGAGCAGATAAAGAAGGTTCACCACCGTTTCGCTCACATTCTAAATTAAAATCCCGTTCAGCTTTATATTTTATTCTTTCCTCTGTGGTCATTTCTTTATTTGCAAATGGACTTAATGGTTCTACCATAATTTTTTTAGACCCCGCGGATGCCCTAATTAAAAGCATTTTGTCTGCATTGATTTCAATTTCCAGCTTGACAGATGTGTTTTTGGAAAAACCACCCGTATCAGGATTGAAAAGTTTTATGTTATATAGAAGTTTGTTTTTACTACCCACACAAATTGGTAATTCAATAACTTCTTGCCCTTCTTTTTGAGGTGTTAGGTTTTCGATTACTTTGATATCAGATGGAATGACTGTTCCTGCCTCTACGATTGAATCTACTATTTCTCTATACCCATCCTTGGTTATGAGCATTATTGGCTCGCTGGTAATAGGTTGAATTATATTCTTTCCAAAACCATTATAAATTAATGAATGGATTGCAGCTCCTGAAGAAACATGGGCTTGCAAGTCTTTAGGTAACAGAATATCTGATTCATGGAAATAGTTAGCAACAGAATTTTGTATAAATGGATTTTTTGAGCTACCACCAATAAACAAAACGTAATCAATGTCTTCGCTAGATAAATTCGCCTTTTTCAGGGCGGTATTGATTGGTGTAAAAACACTTACAAATTCGACTTCTTTTTCTATTCTTTTGGTTGGTAGATTGCTGTACTCTTTAGTAAAAACTGAATTAATACCTGCAAATTCCTTATACGATAGTTTTGGCTCTTCTATTGTAAGTGTTCCTTTTCTAGTCTCAATTTCTATTTTCTTGCCTAAAGAAACATAGTCTTTAGACAAAGCTAATTCTCCAATTAACTTAGTGCTTGTCTGTAATGAGATGTTTTCACTTACTTTAATTTTTAATCTCTCAGCAGCTGCTAGTAATTTTGGAATAACTAATTCATTAAGTTCTCTCGTTCTAAAATCTTCTGCAGAAAGGTTAGTTCCTTGAAACAATTGAGGCATTAAAACATCTACAGCAATCAGTTTATCTATATCGTTGCCTCCAAGTTTTTCGAAACGTGATATTGCAATATTTTTAGAATATATTCCATTATTATCTTTCCCCAATTCAAGTATTGAAATGTCACATGTCCCTGCCCCAAAATCGAATACAAGTACATTTGGGAAGTAATCTTGAGGTATTTGAAGTTTTTCTCCCTCATTTGAGGAATTAGCGACATAGCTTAAAAATGCAGCATTAGGCTCATCTATCAAAGACTGTTTGTTGATCATGAATCCATTGCTCTCTAAACTATCAACTAAATCCCTTCTCTGATTTGCTTCAAACGAGGCTGGAATACTTACAGCATATTGAATGTTAGATGGTAATGAGTGGTTGTTAACATAACGCTCAATCTGAACTTTTAAGTACTTGAAAAATATTTTTGCAGCGTCAATTGGATTGAGAATAGTTAGTTTGTTATGATTCTTTCCAAGTTCACTATTCGGGTATTTACAGCCAACATCCTCTCCCAATTCCATTTTGAATGAATGCCAAAGATTTTTACCCTGTCTTAGTTTGAATTTAAGTTGTGCTGCTCCTTCTCCAACTATTAAGTTGTCATTATACCAAGCTATAACAGAAGGAATTTTATAAGAGGAATAAATTGCACCGTCCGATAGTTTCTGATTTAACTCAATAGGTTTTACTATCATAGGGTCTGTGCCATCACCAAGAACTGCAATGCTAACAACAGTCGTAGATGTGCCAAAATCTATGCCTACAAAAGTGGTGTTTTGAATCGTAGCGTGTCTTTCTGATAATTTCCCAGTTGTTATAACAGGCAGTAATTTTTTTATTGTTAAATCTGTACTCATATTTATCTAGTTCTATAGAGCGTTGGCAAAAAACAGCTCTTTTGGTTTTTCAGCGTTGGCTTTGTGTCGGCAAAAACCAAATGTGCTGTTTGTGCGGTTGGTTTTTCTTGTATGCCGCACAACGGTCTCGTATAACCGTCAGTTACGGGATTAAAGATAATGTTTTTCGGTTTAGCACTGACGTTAGCAATTCCGAGTGGATTCGGACGTAGTCGAATCCGCCGTAATTGCGGTTATACATTGTTGTACGTAGTGATTTCATTCAATTGTATCTTTTACATAAATTTCTTTCTCAAAATATACTCTTGCAGTCATACTATATATATCTTTTTCCTCAAATGGACCATAAGAGTACTCTTCCATATATCCTCTTAATAGTTTTTTTCCAGGTTTTTTGAACCAACTTCCAAAAATTGCTATATGTCCATATCTTTCACGGTCAATATCAGTAAACCATTTCTGATTTATAGAATCTGTTTTTAGGTTTCTAAATGAGTCTGTCCCAATAATACTGTCATTCGGAAAAGGTGAGTTGAAATTTTCGCTTTCGCTATGAAAAAAGATTCTGATTTGAGAGTCATAATCTCTTATTCTTCGAGAGTTACAATATGCAACTCCACGAATAGGCTCATTCAAATAGATAGTGTCTTTGTGAAAGTCGAAAACATTGTAATCCGTTGCTCTTGTACCTATAGTGTCATATATAAATTCTTTTTGGTCAAAAATAGAATCTTCATATCTCCAAGCGATGGTATCTCCTTTTTTATTGAGATGCCAAACTCTGTTTATTCTTGAATATCCATCTATAATAAACCATTCTCTAATTTCTCTCAATTTACCGTCATTTGAGTATAGATTCCAAATTCCAAATGGTTTTCCGTTTTTTTGGGTTTTTCCTTTCTTAAATATTTGACCATTTCTGTAGAAGTTGTAAAGACTATCGAAATTCTCAAATTTCACTCTCTTTTTGAAAGTCAAGTTACTATTATCAGAATAAAATTCTAATTGTTCATTCGGTTTCTTCTCCGATAAACTTTGTTTACAAGCTGTAATTGTAAAAGCTAAAATGAATATTATAAGTAGGTTTTTCATCATTACGTACAACGGTTTGTGTATGATTTCGTTGCGTGTTACAGCAACTAATTTAGTAAAAAAACAAAGGCAATAATTCAGAGCGAGGATTTTCCGAAAGGAAAATCAGAAGCAATGAATTATACACGTTGTTGTGCCTAGTTGTTTTTTAAATCCGCTTTATGTTTTTCTGAAAGACAGGGTTCGGCATATTCCAAAATTCCGTCTTTCTCATATTCTGCTAATATTTTTTGGATTTGAGAATAATTTACATCTTTCAAAATCTCCATTGAAAAGTATGAGTCATTAAGTCCTTCGCTTTCACAATCCAATTCTTTAAATCTATTCCTAATAATTTCCTTGTCAAATCCTTTTTTGGTTATGATTACTAAAACTATAGAGTTACCAGAATATTTAGTTGTCTTTTTATAAGTCAGCATTTTTTCCGATTCGTCAAATTCCGCGTAAAATTCGTCATCGGTTGCGATTTGTGGTCCGTAGAAGGGAATATTGTCCAATTTATAAATTCCGTTATCCTTATCAATTATTTCCGCCCACATAGTTTCCACAGTCAGTTCGCCCAGAACATTGCTGTGATATTTGAATAAAATTTTCTCGTATTTTTCTTTAGTTTCTGTCATTCCGCAATTAGGCACAACGTGTTTGGCTATGTTTTCGGCGTGGATAAATCCGCAGGATTTGTCCGCAGAGAAATCAGCTTGTTAAAAGTAAGAAAAGTTCGTTAGATTAAAAAAAGCCACGCTGAATTATAGCCGTTGTTGTACGTAGGCTTTATTTCAATTTTATTCCTTTTTGCTTTATAAAATCTTCAATGTCAGATTTCCAAGTTTTATCTCCATTCCAAAATTTTTGACTTATTGGGTGCTCATAATCCATTTCAGGTCCTAAAATTACTGATATTAGACTGCTTTCATATTCAGTCTCTTTTCTCAGTCTGTTGTACCAACTGAAGTCACCAAGCATAATTGATTCCATTTCTTTATTTAGTAATTCACAATAGAATTTTAAATCGGCTTTTGGATATTCTTTTGATTCAATTTTTATTTGACTGTTTGGAAATAAAAACTCATAAACTTGCCAGATAGCAAACTTAAAATTATCACTTGGTTTTTTTATTTCACAATATAAATCTCCTCTATCAAATGCAAATTGAAGAACTACTTTTTCCCCAGTGAGTTCAACAAAGTGATCTCCCCTAATTTTTTTAGATAAATTGTGTTTTTCGATTAATGGCGAAAATGAATCCAAAACATCTTGTGGGAATTCTTTATAACTAAAACTCATAGTTTATTCAGCTTACGTACAACGGTTTGGCTATGATTTCGGCGTGGAATCGTCCGCAGGACTATTCCGCAGAGAAATCAGGTTTGTTAAATTATAAATTTTTTAAAATAGGGCATAAGCCACGCTGAATTATAGCCAGTGTTGTGTACAGGTTTTTTTATAATCCAGTCAATCTTAAATTTTCGTTTCCAGAATAATTTTTAAATTCAGTCCATTGCTGGTTGTTTAGTTTAAAAATCCATTCAAGAATTTTATCTAATTCATGTGATAATATTTGGTCATAATACTTTATGTATTCAGCATCAGAGTCAGTTCTTTTTTTCCAGTAAAATTTTGGAAATTCATATTTAGGCTTTTTTCCGTTCACAAAATTTGCACTATGAATCAAATCCATTCTTTTTCCATCAAAAATGATGTCAGCGTGCACAGGTCCTTTTTCGTAGTAATATTCCAAATCGAAAACCTGTCCGTATTTTAGTCGACAAGACTTGAACATTCCATTTTCATCAGCCTCAATAATGTTAAATCCATTATTAATTGCAAAATCAGAATTCGTTTTAATTGTTATTATCCAGTTCATTTTTCAAACTTGTACACAACGGTTTGGCTATGGTTTCGTTGCGTGAAAATCCGCAAGGATTTTCCGCCGTAAACCGAAGATAGCAAATTTGCTTCTGACTTTCCGATAGGAAAGTCAGAAGCAATGAATTATAGCCGGTGTTGGTAGCTGTTTTTAATTTCAATACAATTTGTTTACATCTTTATTTGATTCAGTCAAATATTTTAGAAAGTCAACACCTAAAATTGTAATATTTAAAATTCCGTCGTCTTCTCTTATTAATGTAAAATGAAATAAAAAATTCAAGTATTCATCGAATGAATAATTATCATAAAATTTCGGATGGTTTTTTTTAGCATTTTCATAAAAGAATTTAACTGATTCAATTGTCTGTCTTGAATGTGAATTAACATATTCCAATATTCTTATTTGTGAGCCAAATATGTTATTATAAATAATATCAAAATGTCTCATTATGTACAATAAGGAACTGTAATTGGTCAAACGTTCTATTTTCTCATCGGGTGTTTTTAGTTTACTAACTTCTGTTTCGTTTGAAACTGCTTCTCTGAACGTTTCTATAGTTTCAGGTCTAAAAAGTCCGACCACCCTATCAATATGAGAAATTTCTTCTGATTTTTTTTCACTAGCAGTTATTTGTTGTTTGGCTTCAATCGACTTGCTACCATATCCAACTTTTGTAATTCGATTAATTAAATCAACTATTGGTTTTCTGAAAATCAAAAGTCCAATTATGATTAAGATAGGCCATTTAAGTGTGTCTGCAAGTTGAATCCAATCAAATGCTTTTTCAATATTTTCTGTCTGTTCCATATTTTTTTAAATTGCTACCAACGGTTTGGCTATGGTTTCGTTGCGTGAAAATCCGCGAGGATTTTCCGCCGTAAACCGAAGATAGCAAATTTGCGAGGACTTTCCGAAAGGAAAGTCAGAAGCAATGAACTATAGCCGGTGTTGT
>JAHLEH010000016.1 GCA_018883545.1 Marixanthotalea marina
CCAATGATAATTTGAATCAATATATCGAGCTAATTAGGAAAATTTCCGAAAGAATAATATTGAATTATAGAAAGTCCAGTGCCTAACAACGGCTATAGTTCATTACGGCTGAAATTCCTACTCGGAATTTCAAGCCTTTTTGCTAAATTTATGGTTACGGCGGAATGATACTCGCGTACCATTCCGTAACGAAACCATAGCCAAGACCGTTAGCACAAATTTGAAATAAAATGAAAGAAGAAAAAGATTCTAAAGCTTCCGAAACAAAGGAAGAAAAAAAAGAGAAAGTCTATAACGTAGAATCTATCTATGACACTTATTTCGAAAATCTAAATAGTGTCAAACTTTACTTTAACAAATTTGGAAACCTTGCTTCTGGAGAAGATGAATCAATAAAAGAAAAGTCGAAAGAGTTTTTTGACCAAGCTTTAGCCGAAATTACGCAAGAAATGGAGCGTGTCAAAAACAATGAAGATGATACAATTACAAAAGAAGAGGCGGAAATATTCTTTAAAAAGTTCGCTAGAAAATTAAGAAAGCAACCAAGAATTTCACCAAAAAACTATGAAATACTTTCTCGTAGTTCATTCTTAATGCTAAATAATTACTTTGAGTATTTAATCGCAGACCTTTTAAGCTACTATTATAATAAATTCAAAAATTCTCTTAATGAAAAAGAGTTTAAGTTTACTCTTAAAGAATTAAATGAATACGACACAATAGAAGAGGCTACAAAGGACTTAATTGTAAAGGAAGTTGAAAGCCTAATTATTGACAAATCATTTAATGAACTTCTAGAGCATTTTGATAACAAACTTTTTATCTCTCTTGAAAAAGATTTAATAAACTGGGATGAGATTATTGAAATCCGAGAAAGAAGGCATTTAATTGTTCATAACTCTTCCATCGTAAATAAAAAATATATATCAAGAACCAAAAACCCTTATAAATATCAAATTGGAGATGTTGTACATATTGACAAAGAGTATTTTTTAAAATCTTGGTCACAATTTAAACTCGCTGGACAATTGTTAATATTCAATTGTTGGGGAAATTGGGATAAAGACAATATTGACAATGCAGTATATCATATAATGATACAAACTTTTGAAGATTTGAACTCAAGGAATTATGACCTTGTTTGTAAAACTTGTAAATACTCTGAACAAATTGAACCGAAAAATGAAGACCAAGAAGATTATCTTCTTAGAATTAAAGTTAACAATGCAATTTCATTAAAAAAACAAAATAAAGATAACGAAGTTAAAAAGGTTTTAAAGAAAATAAAGGTTGGAACCGCAACACCAATTTTTAAAATCGCTCACAACATTTTGAGTGATAAACACGAGGATTTAGAAGAGCTTTTTACTCAAGCAATAGTTGTTGATAAGCTAAATATTGACTCTTATTTAGAATGGCCAATTTTTGATTTTGTTAGAGAAAAAGATGAAATAAACAAAGTGCTTCTTAAGACATTTGAAAATTAAAAACTTGTGCTAACAATGGCTATAAGTAATTGCTTGTTCTCGCCTACTTCTGAAAATCCTCGCGGATTTTCAGCTTGGTGTGTACTTGCAAAGTTAAGTACTAAACCACGCAACTACTCATAGCCCAACCGTTAGCTTTAATTAACAATAAATGACATTCAACGAATATTTAAGTCTACCTTCTTCTAACTATCAAGAAATCTCTAAGTACTATCTTGGTTTTCTTGAAGAATTTTCAGCTAAAAAATTTCCTTATGAGAAAAAAATTCAATTTAAAGGGAGTGCAATAAAGTTCTTGAATTCAATTGAAGATTTAACCTACCTACAAAAAGAAAAACAAGAAGAATATGTTAAGCATATTGATATGTTGAATGAGTCTTTAAGTATTTACGACAGGAGATCTAAACGTTCCAAAATTTTAAATTTAATTTCCCCTCCTCAAAGTTCCTATCGAGTAGAAAGTGTATTTGAAAAAATATATGAAAAAACTATTGACTTAATAAATGAAGCAAATAAGACTTTAAAATATCGTAAGGTAGATTTAAAAATAAACGGTTTTTATGACCCTGAAAATTCAAATAAAGCACAAATCCAAAAGTTGATTTTGGAAGCAATGGAACTTATTAATGAAGATAATTCATTAACAGAAAAGACTAAAAAGCAACTTTTAGACTATTTAAATAAGGTCTTGAAAAATCTAAATTCTGAATACACTAATTGGACTGAAATAATTGGGAAAATTAAAGAAACAATAATAGTCCTCGGAGCTTTAGGTGGATTTATCGGAGGCATTTCCCCTTTATTTCAAGCAAAGGAAAAATTAGAACAAACGACTACTGTTATTGAAAAAACATCAATTAATCTAAATTACAAAGTAATAAACGAGACATTTAATCATAATGAAATACTAAATATAAATCCATCTAACTCATATATACTTCAGATAGAGAGTAAAGATGATAAAGAAGAAAACTAAAGCTAACAATGGCTATAATTCATTGCGGCTGAATTCCTCATCGGAATTCAGCGCAAATTTGCTATCTTTCGGCTACGGCGGAAAGAATCCTGCGGATTTTTCCGCAACGAAATCATAGCCGAGACCGTTGTACACAAGCTCTGAAAAGCCAACGCTCAAACAGCACATTTGTTTTTTTTCCGACACGAAAGTCAAAGCTAAAAAAACAAAAGAGCTGTTTTTTTGCCAACCCTCGAAACGAAAAAAGGAAAACCACAATGGATTTAAAAATGAAGTTCATATTTTTGGTAATTGAGCATAATGAAAGAAAATATTAATGAAAGAAATTAAAAATATAAATGAGATTTATTGATTTATTCGCAGGTCTTGGAGGCTTTCATAAAGCCCTACACGAACTTGGACACGACTGTGTATTTGCGAGTGAACTCGATACAAATTTAAGACAGTTATACAAACAAAATTGGAACATTGAAGCACACGGAGATATAAAAAAAATTGTTGAAAAGGAAATTGAAATCATTCCAGAACACGATATCTTATGTGCTGGTTTTCCTTGTCAACCATTTTCTAAAGCAGGCAAACAACTTGGTAGAATTGATGACAGAGGTAACTTATTTGATGAAATCATAAAAATATTAGATTTCAGAAAACCAACATATTTTATATTAGAAAATGTTCCTTTTATAGCAAAACACGATAATGAGGAAACTTGGTCTGTTATGAAAACAGAGTTGGAAAATCTTGGTTATGAAGTTAATCACGAAGTATACTCTCCTCAAGATTTTGGAATTCCACAACATCGTCAACGAATATTTATTGTTGGTTCTTTAAACGGATTAGAGCATTTTAGTTTTAAAACAATTGACAATAAAAAAGTTGATTCTATCAAGATTGAAAAATATATCGACAAGAATTCAAAAACAGCAAAAGCACTTCCTCAAGTGAATATTGACTGCCTTAATATTTGGCAAGAATTCCTTGAAAATATTCCTAAAGAAATAAAAATACCAGGCTTTCCTATTTGGAGTATGGAATTTGGAGCAGACTATCCTTTTGAGGACAATTATCCTGAAAAAATGACTGTTAGAGAATTATCAAAGTACAAAGGTAATTTTGGTATCAGCCTTGAAGGAATGTCAAGAAAAGAAATAAGGGCAAACTTGCCATCTTATGCTCGTGTAACAAAGAAATTCCCTGAATGGAAAAAAAGATATATTAGAGAAAATAGAAAGTTCTACGAAGAAAACAAAAAACATATTGAAAATGTAGTAAAAAAAATATCAGTTTTACCTTCACAAAGTTGGCAAAAATTAGAATGGAACGTTGGTGACAGCGAGCGAAATATTTATAATTATTTTTTACAATTTAGAGCTTCTGGGATAAGAATCAAATTACCTAATTTTTTCCCTTCTTTAGTTTGTACAAACACACAGAAGCCAATAATAGGTTGGGAAAAGAGGTACATTTCTCAAAAAGAAGCTTTAAAATTACAATCATTAGAAGGCTTAAAACTTCCTGATAACGATAACGCAGCTTTTAAAGCATTAGGCAATGCAGTAAATTCTTCAATAGTTCAACTAATAGCAACTGAATTAATTCAAGAACCACAAATTCCTAAAATTCTAAATGGCAGAAAAAAAGAATTAAAAATTAATGGGTCTCAACCATTAAAAAATGTTGAAGTATGAGTAATAAAGTAAATATCAGACCCAACGTTTCAATGCTTTCTGTACTACGTTTTTTGGAATATGAAACTTGGTTTGCATTGGCTGAATTTGTCGATAACGCAATTGCAAGCTATCAAAGTAATGAGCGAATTTTAAAGAAATTACACGGAGAGGATTTTCAATTGGAAGTTAAAATTGAAATAAATGACCCAGAAAATAAAATTATAATTCGAGACAACGCAGGTGGAATAGAAGAAGAAAATTACGCAAGAGCATTCAGAGCAGCTGAAGTGCCAGCCGACACTACTGGATTATCTGAATTTGGAATGGGAATGAAATCCGCTTCTTGTTGGTTTTCTGATTTTTGGACAGTAAGAACTACTGCAATTGACGAAGAAACTGAAAAAACAATCAGTTTCGATATGGATAAAATCTTTGAGGATAAAATTGAAGAATTAGAATTCCATTCAAAACCGGTAGATAAAAACTTTCACTATACAATTATTGAATTAACCAATGTTAATAAAATGCCAAGGCGAAAAGGCATTGGTAAAGTAAAATCTCATTTAACAAGTATTTATAGAGAATTTATTAGAAATGGAACGTTAAAACTGTATGTAAATAATGAGGAGCAACGATTTAAAGAACCAAAAGTTTTAAAAGTACCAAGATATGATGATCCAAATGGACAGTCAATTTTATGGAAAAGGGAAATAGATTTTCCAATAGAAGATAACTTAAGTGTAAAGGGTTTTGTTGCCATTCGAGAAAAAGGGTCAACTTCAGAAGCTGGATTTGCACTTTTTAGAAGAGGAAGAGTAATTGAAGGAAGTTTTGATAATGGCTTTAGACCTAACTTAATTTTTGGGTCGCCAAACAGCTATAGATATCAAAGAGTTTTTGGTGAACTTCATTTAATAGGTTTTGATGTGTCATTCACAAAAAAGGGAATTCAATGGGATGAAAATCTCGATATTTTTCTTCAATTATTAAAAGACGAATTATCAACAACAGAGTTTCCTCTTTTAAAACAAGCAGAAGAATACAGAGTAAGAGCAAGTGATAAAGATTATAAGAGTTCAGGAGGGAAAGCTCTATTAAACACTGCAAAAGATTTTCAAGACAAAGCACCACAAGCAATTAAAGAAACTTTTGAGAAAGAAGAGGCAGTTGAAGAACCTGAAAGAGAACTGATTAAAACTGATAAAGCAATTCAAAAAGAGTTTAAAGTCAACTTTAACAAAACCGATTGGAATATATTCATTGAGCTTTCTTATGACCCATCGTTAAAAGAGATGATAGAAATAGGAAAACATTTAATTCCAAGTGAAACTTCATCTGCAAATGCAAAACAAGTTGGAATCAGATTATCGCTCACACATCCTTTTATGGTACAATTTGCAGGTACAGATAATTTAAAAATCGAACCGATTTTAAGAATGTCTGCAGCTTTTGGTTTAGCTGAAATTATTGCAAAAGAAAGTGGAGCTAAAACTCAAGGTGAAATTAGACGAAACTTTAATGAATTAATTACAAAAATTTCTACTTAAAATATGTCAGAAACTATCGAAATAACAGGTTCTCAAAACAATAATAACTCAAAATGGAATCCATTCCACGGTGAAGAAATTGATGCTTTAATTAGACATAAAGGTTTTGTTGATTCATCTGGAAACATTAATGAAGTTGGAGAGAATATTATTGATTCCACATATCGTATTTTAGAAATGTGTGGTGACCCAAATGACACTTCAATCGCTGAAACTGGTTTGGTTCTTGGTTATGTACAAAGTGGTAAGACCTTATCTTTTACTTCTCTAACTGCTATGGCAAGAGACAATAATTTTCAAATTGTTATAATTATTGCAGGTACTTCTACTCCACTTTCGGAACAATCATATCAACGAATGCTTAAGGATTTGAGGATTGACGATAGATTCGACAGAAAATGGAATTTGATAAAAAATCCGGAATCAGATGCCCATTTAGATTCTATTAGTAACAGTTTAGATAAATGGCGTGACGAAAGTTTACCTCGCGAAAAATGCTCAACGGTTTTGATTACAGTGATGAAACAAAGTCATAGACTTCAAAACCTAATAAATATAATGCGAAATCTAAATTTAAATGGAGTACCTACACTGATAATCGATGATGAAAGTGACCAAGCAAGTTTAAATACAAGGGCAAGAGCAAATGCAAGAGCTGGTGAAAATGTAAATGAAGGTGAAGCTTCAACCATTTATAGAAGAATAAATAGTTTGCGAGAAGTTTTTCCTCATCATACTTTATTACAATATACGGCAACGCCACAAGCAAATCTTTTTATAAATATTGTTGATAGACTTTCACCAAATTTCATAAAACTTTTAACTCCAGGAAATGGTTATACTGGAGGAAATACCTTTTTTATTGAAAATCCTTCATTAATTTGCAGGATTCCGAATACTGAAATTCCGACAAATCAAAATCCAGTTCACTCGATACCTGATAGTTTACTTTATGCTCTAAAAATTTTCTTTTTAGGCGTTGTTGTAGGCGAATATAAAAATGACCAATTTAATAGGTCTATGCTTGTTCATCCTTCAAGATTAACGGCTGACCATAATGACTATTTTGGGTGGATAAACGGAGCAACAGCAAGTTGGACAAGACTTTTAGAAAGTTCAGATGTAGATGAAAAAGAAGAATTGTTTGAAGAGTTCCGTATTGCTCATAATGATTTATCTAATACAGTTGATGATTTACCTTCATTCGAATTCATCATAGAAAACAACAAACTTTTACACGCAATAAAATACACTCGAACAGTATTGGTAAATGCTTCAAGAGGTCGAACTCCTGTAATTCCTTGGAGAGAGTCTTATTCTTGGATACTTGTTGGAGGTCAAGCTATGGATAGAGGATTTACAGTTGAAGGTTTAACGGTTACATATATGCCAAGGAGTTTGGCGACTGGACAAATCGATACAACATTACAAAGGGCACGTTTTTTTGGGTATAAAGGTAGCTATATTGGATTTTGTAGGGTTTGGCTTGATGCAAACAACATTGATGCTTATACAGCAATTATTGAACACGAAGAAGATGTTAGAAGAAGATTAGAGGAATATGATACTAATAATAAGCACCTTGACGAATGGGAAAGACAAGTTGTAAAAGACCGAATGTTAAGACTTACAAGACCTAATATTATCTATGATGATTTAGATAGAGATTATTTCGGTTCTGAATGGTTTTTGATTAGAGCACCTCACGATACTGATAGTTTAATTCCAGTAAATCAAAATACCATAAATGAGTTTTATAGTACTTATAGTCATAATTTCAATATCGATAATGGACATTTTGAAAGAACTGACCTCCAAAAACATTTAGTTGCAGAAATTTCCATTGAAGATATTCTACAATATTTACTCAACAGATTAAGGTTTACAAAAGAAACTGATAGTCAAACCTTTTCAAGCTTAAGAGGTTTGCTCAATTCTTACTTAAATGAAAATCCAAATGAAACGTGCTTAGTTTACGCTATTAGTGCTAATAAAATTGATGATACTATTTTTCAAACTATCAGAAAACGTAGAATTAATGCTAATGACGAAATTCAACAGTTATTTCAAGGTGAGCAACCAACAAAAAACGGAACTTTTAGAAAAGGAGAAATTTATCCTGGTGACAGAAATATAAGGGATAATGAAAAACTAACGATTCAAATACATCGTTTAAAATTAGCTGATATTAATGGTGATGATATTTTAGATGAAAACGATAATCCAATATATGATGATGTTCCAAGTATAGCGATTTGGATTCCAGAAGCGATAGGTAAGGATATTGTTAGACAACCAGAAAACACTTTATGAAAATTTCAGAGCATTTTAAATCTTTAGAAATTCCAAAACAAGGTCGAAAAATATTTAATGCAATATCATTGAAAGATTTTCCATTTGCAAAAGTTGCTAAAAACAATGACGGCTTTCCTGTAATCTTGATTGAATCCAAAATCGACAACACCTTTTTAACACAAAAAAACATTCGCCTAAAATATCTGGAACTTAACCATAATTTAGAGTGCAAAATAACAGAGAATGGCAAAACAGATTTTGCTAATTATTCTGTGATTACGTTTAAAAGTGATGAAGATGTTTTACAAAGTTACTATTTTGGAATTGTTGAAAATCTTTTAAAGGAACTATCCAAAAAACCAACTCAAAAAGAAGTTTTTGAAACCTTTAAAGGTTTTATTGAGGTTTTTAGGGCTTTGTCAAACTCTCCTAAAACTACCATTCAAGGTTTATGGAGTGAATTACTTTTGATTGAATCAAGCAAAAATCCTGAAGTTTTAGTTAACTATTGGCATAATAGACCAGAAGAAAAATTTGATTTCAACGCAGACACTGAAAAGATTGAAGTTAAAAGTTCAAGCAATATGGAGAGAATTCATATTTTCACATCAGAACAACTTAACTCGCCAAAAGAAAAAAAAGTTTTAATTGCTTCCATATTTGCGAAGCAGTCGTCAAATGGTAGTAGTATTTCAGATTTATTAAATTCAATTCTTATTTCATTAAATGAAGATTCATTAATTGAAAAATTATATTCTATTGTAAGTAATACTCTTGGGACTTCTTTAGAACAAGGATTAAAGATAAAATTCGACTACGATATTGCGAAAAATTCCCTTCGTTTTTATGACTCTGAATTAATCTCTAAAATAGAAAAAATCAACATTCCAAATAATGTATCAGAAGTAAAATATAAATCAGATTTGACAAACATTAAACCAATTGACCCAATGCAAAATGAAAGCGATAAAATATTATTTAAAAGTCTATAATCCAACACATAAAGCCATACACATTTGCAATTCGCTACAGCCAATACACAAGCCAAAAATTACAAAAGAGTATGTCTTTGCCAACGCTGAATGACAATCTGAATTGAAAAAAGCCAGTGTACAACAACGTATATAAAAAATAGCGGTTTAATCACTTAATCGAAACAAAATGAATAAATTAGAGGTCAGTTATAAACCGAAAAGTTAGTGCATAAAATCCGCTACTTTTCATATACAAAACCGTTGTGCGCAAAACCCAATAACATTATATTTAATTCCAACTAGATGATTTTATGAAACTGAAAAGATTAAAATTTCTGATCATATTATTGATTTTTATATCAATCTCCTGTACATCTAAACCGA
>JAHLEH010000017.1 GCA_018883545.1 Marixanthotalea marina
AGAACCTTGACAGGAACATCAGGATCGCCGAGCCCAGGTTGTTGTT
The DNA here is from genome assembly GCA_018883545.1 of Marixanthotalea marina. Classification (GTDB taxonomy): domain Bacteria; phylum Bacteroidota; class Bacteroidia; order Flavobacteriales; family Flavobacteriaceae; genus Marixanthotalea; species Marixanthotalea marina. The sequence continues at coordinate 47 of JAHLEH010000017.1, forward strand.
GAACTACCAGATATACTCGGGCTACACGTTCAATGGCCCCAAGAAGAGCGGGCTGGAGTTCGAGCCCTCGGTGTTCTACCAAATGTTCAGCAGCGACAACAGGAGCAGTACGGACCTTAACTTCAAGTTCCGCAAGTACAACAGGAACGAGGACTACTTCTGGGGCGGCATATCGTACCGATTTTTGAACGACCAGTTCCTCAAGCCATTAAACATCGGCCCGATGGTGGGCTTCAAGAAGTCGATCTTCTATTTTGGCTATGCCTACCAGGTGACCACCAACGGGCTGTCGGGCTACAACTCGGGCACCCACGTGGTGACCATCGGCCTGGAGTTCCTACAGGGCATAAGCAACTGCCCCTGTACGCAGAGCCCTGTTCATTAAGAAATAGGGAATTGTTTGAACAAACGTCCAATAGAAGTATAATATAGAACTACGGAAAAGTATTATTTTAAACAATTAAGAGTTAATGTTATTTAATGAAACATAAAGTAAGTTTTAATTGTTGCCTCTAAAAAGAAACATTAAATAACAGAACTATAAAAGCCCTTGAATATTCAAGGGCTTTTATAGTTTGATTGAAATAATATATTTCTCTTGATAAGTAATTCATCGAGTAGAAATGGGTAATTCATCGATAATACAGTTCTATTGTTAGCGTAAATTGTATGTCTTACAAAAAAATCACGATATTTATACAGTTTAAAAGCAATAAAATTAGATGAAATAAAAATAACGTAGTAATAAAACTACTTTTTTGAATCCCAAATTCAAAAAGAAAATAACCGACCTGCTTATGAAAAAAACTACCTTTTTAAAAAATGGGATATTTCTTTTTATAATACTTTTTAGTATTGAAGTTAGTGTAGCCCAAAACCTTGTACCATTTTCGCCTAGATATGACGAAGCCATTAAAGGAGACATGCTTTTAATAGGCAATAGCAATTTAAGTGTGCACCCTACAGATCCTTATACTGGGTCAACTAATAATGAACATAGATCTAATAGGGACAGAATGGTATATGTGGATATTGATAGTGATGGCACAACCTTTAATTCTAGTAGTGCCGATTTAGATGTACCGACCGATACCAATTGTTATCAAATTGTATATGCGGGTCTATATTGGAGTTCTGTTGTAAAAGGAGATACGCCAATGGAAACCATTAAATTTAGTACACCTGAAAGTGGTGGCTATATAGATATCACTGGAACGGAAGTTTATTTTCAAAATTCCTCTGATGATAGTGATTCTAATACCTATGTTTATTATAGGGATGTTACAGACATATTAGCGGCCTTATCAAACCCCGAGGGTACTTACGGTGTAGCCAATATTTCATCAATGACTTCAGATATGATGAATAATGGAGATGGCCGTAACACAGAAGGGTTGTCTGCTGGCTGGTCGCTTTTTGTAATTTATGAAGATCCGTTACTGCCAAGTAAATATATAACTTCATTTGATGGCTATACAAAAATAGACAATCAGGCACCCAATAACTTGGAAACATTTCCTATTAGTGGTTTTCAGACTATACCAGTTGGCCCTGTAAGGGCAAAGTTTGCTTTTAGTGCTTTAGAGGGTGATAGAAGTTGGGCTGGTGATTATCTGGAATTAAATGGAACACGTATTGGTGCAACCAATGCTAGTGGTACCACTATAAGGCCAAGCGATAATTTTTTTAACAGTTCGGTGTCTATCATAGATCCTGCAACCAATTCCCCTGTATTGTTTACAGATAGAAACCCTGCCAGTTCAAACACCTTAGGTTTTGATGCTGGTATTATAAACATTCCAAATGCAGGAAATACTTTGATAGATAATGGGGATACTTCTGCAACGATAAGATTGGGAACCAACACAGATATTTACTATTTCTATTTTAGTACCTTTGCTATTGAAATTATTGCGCCTAATATAGTGTTGACTAAGATTGTTGAAGACTCTGCAGGTAATGATATTGGTGGGCAATATGTAAATTTAGGTGATGAGTTAAACTATGTGATTGGTTTTCAGAATACAGGAAACGATGATGCTACCGATTTGATTATTCGTGATGTATTGCCAATAAACATTGTTTTTAATTATCCTGAAGATATTGTTTCGTTACCACCGGGAGTTACAGTTCAAAGCTATGACCCAGCTACAAGAGAATTGATTTTTAGCGTTGATGAATCTGTAGTTGAAGAAAATGATCCTGTTTCGGAAATTCGATTTAAAGTAACAGTAGTATCAACGTGTAGCCTTTTAAGCGATGCTTGTGCTAACAATATAGATAATCAGGCTTATGCTACCTACAAAGGTACCATAAATCCAGATTTTGTAATCTCAGACGACCCTAGTTATGCCAGTAATACAGGATGTTTAATAACCCCAGGGGCTACTAATTTTATAGCAGATATAAACGATTGTACTTTCGAGGAAAATGTAGTGCTTTGTGGAACGAGTACCGTATTAACTTCTGGAAGTGGCTATGATGCCTATACTTGGACGAATGCTTCCGGAACTGTTATAGGAAACACACAATCAATAACGGTTACTACCCCAGGAACGTATTATGTTCATAATGCCGCAGTAGCTCCTTGTCAATCTACTGACCAAGTTTTTAATGTGATAACCTATGGGGCTGGCATAACCAATCCTGTTATTCCTTATGCTGATGAAGTGGTTATTTGTCCGAATGACGGAAAAGAACTGCCTAATATTTTCTTGTGTGGGGGCAATGATTCGGAATTTATTGAAACTAATATAAGCGATTCTACATCTATTATTTGGGAAAAATTAGACGAATCCAGTTGTGCTGCTGTTATAAATGACGATTGTGCCAACGAAGATCCTGGATGTACGTGGAATCAGGTAGGTACAGGATCTGATTTTTTGGCCAATGCAGCTGGACAGTATCGACTCACTATAAATTATACTGGAGGTTGTTTTAACGAATTTTATTTTAATGTTTATCAAAATTTGTTGGTCCCTACAGCAACAGCTACTGATATTATCTGTAGCACGCCTGGCGAAATTAGAATAGGTAATGTGCCAAGTGGTTATGAATACAGTATAGATGGTACAAATTACCAAACAAGTAATGTGTTTTCTGTAACAACACCTGGAACGTACTCTATTTATGTTAGACAAATAGGGGTGTCTACTAACCCATGTATTTTTACAGCTCCTGATGTACAGATAAGGGAAAGGGATTTTACGGTTTCAACCATAATAACCCAACCGTATTGTAATGGTGAAAGAGGAAGTGTGGCGGTAGCAGCTAATGATGCACGTCCGCAATATTTCTTTTCTATTTCACAGGGAGGTACATTGGTTAACAGCTTAGGGCCTGTTACGGCAAATGATTACACGTTTGATAACTTAAATCCGGGAACTTACACCATTAATGTATCCACAGAAGATGGTTGTGTTTATTCAGAAGACATTGAGATAATTGAACCGCCTTTGTTAACTGCCACAGCAGCATTAACACAACCGTTAACTTGTACCGATGGCGAGATTACTGTGTATCCAAACGGTGGAACGGCGCCATATTATTATTTTGTAAACAGTACAACCGAATTCCAATCTTCACCACAAATAGTCGTTACAGCACCAGGTGTTTACAATATTACAGTTGTGGATGCCAATAACTGTTCAGCCGAGACTTCCATTACGGTTGATGCTACGCCTGAACCCGATTATACCGTGACAGCAACGGATATTGCGTGTTCTGATTCAGGAGACACGGGCACCATTAGTTTTAATGTTACCAATGCGTATGGCAGTAGCTTAATGTTCAGTATCGATAATGGAGCGACTTTCTATAACTCATCAGTATTCACCAATTTGGCTGCGGGAAGTTACGATGTAATAGTTCAATATACCATAGCGGGCAGTGTTTGTACTACCGCGCCACAAACAGTTACAATTAATATTCCAGACCCAATTACGGGAACAGCCACTTTAACGGCACCTTATACCTGTACTACCGATGGAACCATTACGGTTTCGAGCGTTTCAGGTGGAATTGCACCTTATTCATACAGTATTGATGGCGTGAACTATCAATCGGGAACTACATTTAGTGGTTTGGTTAATGGTACTTATACAATAACTATCATGGATTCAAGTGGCTGTATGTTTGCAACGGCACCAATAACGATTGATGCGTTAAATCCGCCAACGGATATGGCCTTTAGCAACACGCCATTGAGCTGTCCAACCAATACCACAGATGTAACCATAACAAGTGTAACAGGAGGTACGGGAACATTAGAGTATCAAATAATAGCACCTGCAGCATCGGCAACAGCTTACCAAGCCTCAAACACGTTTACTGGATTGGCACCAGGTACATACACTTTCCAAGTAAGGGATGCCAATAGCTGTACCTATTCAGAAACTTATAATATAGCGCCTTTGCCACCAGTTGCTGTTAATACGGTTCTAACTAAAGATTTAGATTGTACAGCATCGCCAGATGCAGTAATTAGTGGCACAGTGACCTCTGGGGTATCACCTTACACATATTCAGTGTCCGTAAATGGTGGAGCTTACGGTGTGCCAGTGAACATTACTGGTACAACATTTAGCTACTCCACTTTAACAGATGGTAACTATCAGTTCTTGATTACAGATGCCAATGGTTGTACAGTGGAATCTTCTGTACAAATGGTGAGTGCCATAGTTCCTGTAACAGCTTCAATAGTAACAAATGATCCAACATGTAATGGTTCTTCAAACGGAACCGTAACCATTAATGCTTTAAGTGGGGTTGTGCCATTTAGTTATAGTCTTGATGGCGGCACTACCTTTGTGTCCTCAAATGTTTTTGGAGGTCTGGTAGCTGGAAATTACAGTTATGTGGTTAGGGATAGTAAAGGATGTAGTGTTTCAGGAACAGCTACTTTAAATGACCCTTTGCCATTGGATGTCTCGATAGTTCGAAATCCAATTCAATGTAATTCTAATGTTCCAGGAAGTTTGGATGTCACGATTAACTCAGGAGGCGTAGCACCTTATATTTATACACTATATAACAGTGCCTACTCACAAGTAGGGGGAAGTGTTAATACATCGTCTACAACGCATACATTTTCTGGGTTATCCTTTGGGGATTACTATGTAACCATTACAGATTCAAATGGGTGTGAATATATGAGTGGTTCACAGCGTATTGAAACCCCTCCAAATATTCAATTGGATGGAAACACATCAACAGGTTCCTGTGCAACGGGAGCGACGGTCGATATTTCTGTTATAACAGGAGCAGCTCCTTTTACATACTCCATTTATGGACAGCCTTCAACGGCTTTTGGTCCTACAGCTTCAACTTCTCACACCTTTACAAATTTAAACCATGGAGTGACCTATTTCTTCCAGGTTGTAGATGCAGGAGGATGTTATTCTATAATTGAGGTAACAACACCAACACTATCTAACATTGATATTGATACCATTACAGCTTCAAATGTTAGTTGTAATGGTGATAGTGATGGAAGTGTTAGTTTTAGCATTTCCGATTACGATGCTTCAGTAACATCTTTATATTATGAAGTTCAAGATGCATTAACCAATGCGCCTATTGTACCATCTCAAAATGGTACATTTATAGGGCTGTCTGGATCACCAGCAAGTGGATCGATAACTGGACTTCCAGCAGGAAATTATGTACTGTTTGTAAGAGAAACAAATGGTACATTCTGTACCACTTCAAGACCATTTCAAATTACCCAACCAATACAACCGCTCTTTTCTGCTGTATCCAATTCAATAAATGCAAATTGTAACGTAGATGCGCAGATCACATTGAACACTTCGGGAGGTACCGGGCCTTATCAATATGCAGTGGGAGCAGCAGGATTCACACCTGCAATAGGAGATTTTGACACTAACAATGTATTATATTTAGACCCAACGGTTAGAACAAATTGGGATATTGTGGTGCGAGATAGCAATGGGTGTGAAGTTAGGCTTAACGAGACAATAGCTTCCGATCCAGAACCTATAATAGCTGCAGTATTGGATAACCAGTGCGATACCTTGGAGGGGCAGTTCTCTATAGATGTTAGTATGACTACATTTGGAGTCGGTCCCTATACCTACAGTATAGATGGAGGCGTATTCCAAAGCAGAACAGCTCCGTTTACCATTTCAAATCTTTCATCTGGCACACATACTATCGAAGTAAAAGATTTTAATGGTTGTGGCAATTTGGTTACTGTTGATATAGAGTCTCCTTTGACCCTTACTGCAGAAACAACGATAGTACCAACCTGTGACGATGATGATGGAGAAATAACTGTAAATGTTACCGGAGGATCAGGTTCTTATAGTTATAGCATAAGTCCAAGTGCGGCATCTGTCAGTCTATCGGGCAATGTATTTAGTGGTGTTCCATCGGGCATATATGTAATAACCATTACCGATATCAATACTTCTTGTTTTGAAGAAGTAACTGTGGTTGTACCAGAAACAATACCTCCAACAGTTACATTGACACCAGTATCAGATATAATATGTTTCGGGGATTCCGACGGTTCTTTCGAGCTATCGGTTAGCAATTATACAGGCGCTTATGATTACGAGGTATTCGATGGCGGCGGGGTGTCCGTAAGGACGGTCACCGGAGCCAGCACCTCCACCAATCCCGTGACGGTAAGCG
>JAHLEH010000018.1:2500-5227 GCA_018883545.1 Marixanthotalea marina
CGGATTGAATTAGAACAACCTGGAAAGGTTGACCAAAGAGGGTGATAGTCCCGTATAGGTAAGAGAAGATATGGATAGCGGTATCCTGAGTAGCGCGGGGCACGTGAAACCCTGTGTGAATCTGCCGGGACCATCCGGCAAGGCTAAATACTCCTGAGAGACCGATAGTGAACCAGTACCGTGAGGGAAAGGTGAAAAGAACCCTGAATAAGGGAGTGAAACAGAACCTGAAACCATGCGCCTACAAGCGGTCGGAGCCCATATGGGTGACGGCGTGCCTTTTGCATAATGAGCCTACGAGTTACCGTTGCCAGCGAGGTTAAGTGGTTAAGCCACGGATCCGCAGCGAAAGCGAGTCTGAACAGGGCGCTTTAGTTGGCAGTGGTAGACGCGAAACCGTGTGATCTACCCATGGGCAGGGTGAAGCTGTGGTAACACACAGTGGAGGCCCGAACCGGTTGACGTTGAAAAGTCTTCGGATGACCTGTGGGTAGGGGTGAAAGGCCAATCAAACTCGGAAATAGCTCGTACTCCCCGAAATGCATTTAGGTGCAGCGTTGATTTATAGTTCTGTAGAGGTAGAGCTACTGATTGGATGCGGGGGCTTCACCGCCTACCAATTCCTGACAAACTCCGAATGCTACAGAATGTTGATCAGCAGTGAGGGCATGGGTGCTAAGGTCCATGTCCGAGAGGGAAAGAACCCAGACCATCAGCTAAGGTCCCCAAATGTATGTTAAGTTGAATAAACGAGGTTGGACTGCCCAGACAGCTAGGATGTTGGCTTGGAAGCAGCCATTCATTTAAAGAGTGCGTAACAGCTCACTAGTCGAGCGGTCCGGCATGGATAATAATCGGGCATAAACATACTACCGAAGCTATGGACAAGAAATTGTGGTAGGGGAGCATTCTATGGGCGCCGAAGGTGTACCGTGAGGTATGCTGGAGCGCATAGAAAAGAAAATGTAGGCATAAGTAACGATAATGCGGGCGAGAAACCCGCACTCCGAAAGACCAAGGTTTCCTCAGCTATGCTAATCAGCTGAGGGTTAGTCGGGACCTAACGCGAACCCGAAAGGGGTAGTGGATGGACAACGGGTTAATATTCCCGTACCCGCTCTCAACAAAAGTGACGGAGGCGTGGATTTGGTGCGCACTGACGGAATAGTGCGTTGAAGGATGCGGTAACGCTCCGATAGTACGCTGAGGCCCCGGCCAAGGCGATAATCCAGAATAGCGACTTCCAAGAAAAGCGAGAGAAGCGGCCCGTACCCCAAACCGACACAGGTGGTTGGGATGAGAATTCTAAGGAGCTCGAGAGATTCATGGCTAAGGAATTAGGCAAAATAGACCCGTAACTTCGGGAGAAGGGTCGCCACGCCATTAGGCGTGGCCGCAGTAAAAAGGTCCAGGCGACTGTTTATCAAAAACACAGGGCTATGCAAAATCGAAAGATGACGTATATGGCCTGACACCTGCCCGGTGCTGGAAGGTTAAGTGGAGGGCTTAGCGTAAGCGAAGGTCTCAAATGAAGCCCCAGTAAACGGCGGCCGTAACTATAACGGTCCTAAGGTAGCGAAATTCCTTGTCGGGTAAGTTCCGACCTGCACGAATGGTGTAACGATCTGGACACTGTCTCAGCCATGAGCTCGGTGAAATTGTAGTATCGGTGAAGATGCCGATTACCCGCTGTGGGACGAAAAGACCCCGTGCACCTTTACTATAGCTTAGTATTGGTTTTGGACAAGTAATGTGTAGGATAGGTGGGAGGCTTTGAAGCGGCGTCGCCAGGCGTCGTGGAGCCATTGTTGAAATACCACCCTTTGCTTGTCTAGAGTCTAACCCCGCACAACGGGGGACAGTGCTTGGTGGGTAGTTTGACTGGGGTGGTCGCCTCCAAAAGAGTAACGGAGGCTTCTAAAGGTGCCCTCAGCACGCTTGGTAACCGTGCGTAGAGTGCAATGGCATAAGGGCGCTTGACTGAGAGACATACAGGTCGATCAGGTTGGAAACAAGAGCATAGTGATCCGGTGGTTCCGTGTGGAAGGGCCATCGCTCAAAGGATAAAAGGTACGCCGGGGATAACAGGCTGATCTCCCCCAAGAGCTCACATCGACGGGGGGGTTTGGCACCTCGATGTCGGCTCGTCACATCCTGGGGCTGGAGAAGGTCCCAAGGGTTGGGCTGTTCGCCCATTAAAGTGGCACGCGAGCTGGGTTCAGAACGTCGTGAGACAGTTCGGTCTCTATCTACAGCGGGCGCTAGAAATTTGAGTGGATCTGACCCTAGTACGAGAGGACCGGGTTGGACGAACCTCTGGTGTACCTGTTGTCGCGCCAGCGGCACTGCAGGGTAGCTACGTTCGGAAGGGATAAGCGCTGAAAGCATATAAGCGCGAAACCCACCACAAGATGAGATTTCTTTAAAGGGCCGTGGGAGATGACCACGTCGATAGGCCACAGGTGCAAGGGCAGTAATGTCCGCAGCCGAGTGGTACTAATAGCCCGTAGGCTTATTGTACGCCGTTTTTTGTAGTCCCTTTTCAAATGAGATGTATTTTTTTCCAGTGTGTCACGATATTGGTCCCCGCATGGGGCAAAGGCTTAAGGTGGTTATAGCGACGGGGCTCACCTCTTACCATTCCGAACAGAGTAGTTAAGCCCGTTAGCGCCGATGGTACTGCGAAAGTGGGAGAGTAGGTCGTTGCCTTTCTTGAAGACCCTTCAT
>JAHLEH010000019.1 GCA_018883545.1 Marixanthotalea marina
GTAAAAGTCAGTTTTGGTGCACAACTAAATAATGTTTGAAATATTATTGTTAATAGTATAAGTTGATATTTATTAATCATATTTGATTTTTAGTTCTGCGGTTTTTTCAGCAATTAAAGGCAACGGTCTCGGCTATGAGTAGTTGCGTGGGTTAGCACTTAACTTTGTAAGTACGCACCAAACTGAAAATCCGCAAGGATTTTCAGAAGTAGGCGAGAACAAGCAATTACTTATAGCCATTGTTATGGCCAGTTTTTAAATTTTTTGGTTCTTAATTGGTTAAGTATTTTGTCGAGGGAAATCTTTATTTCAGAACCAGAATTTTTTGATATTTCAAGTACTTGAATGTTTTTTCCTGCGGAATTTGAATAGTTTAATTTGTTTATTTGAGGTATATCCGGTCTGATACCAAACTTTTTTATTCTAGTAACTTTCTGCCTAGTTGAAAAGAGAATTGCCGCCGCATCAAAATTATTAAAAGATTTATTGTAAAATTTTTCCATCAATAAATTGAGGTAATGAATTAATGACGTTGATGCAAAAAATTTGTCTGCAACCTCTCCTGTATTTACTTTAAAACTTTTTAATTCAAAAAATAATAAGTATTCTTTATTATTTTTCTCTATAACAGCAATAGCATCAGCACCTTTGTTTATTCCACTATTATTAGTTTTATCTAAATAAGGTGAAGTTATAGGATGATGGTCTAATTTATGACTGCATAATTGAGAGCAATTTAAATTTTCTATTATTATCTTTTCTAAAGTGCCTTTTTTATTGCTATTGTCAGTTTCTTTAATAATTAAACTATTGTTACATTGGGGAATTTCAGAACTTGTGTCTAATATATTAGTTAATGAATGAATAGGCATTATTAAGATAATTTATTATATAGTGTTTCTGAAATTTCAATTAAAGTTTCTATTGACTTATCAAAATTTGTTCTCTTTAGTCCGAACTCATCAATTTCGATTTTGTCTAGTTTTTTATTTTCTGCTATATAGAAGTTCATAGAATTTAAGTATTCATTATCTTCATACTTAAATTTTTTTAAGAAGTTTTCTTTTTCTGTAAAACCTTTACTTAACATTAATAAATTATTTAACTCTTTAACTATATAATCACTGTGTGTAGTAATCAAAACTTTAATACCAATATTGGATAATGAAGCTAATAATCTAGCTATATTTATTTGAACACTTGGATGTAAATTTAATTCTGGTTCATCAATAATTAATAGTTGTCCTTTTTCGGCTGTATGTCTAATAAATAAATATAAATCAACAAGCGCTCTTGAAGAAGCTGAACCTAAATACATTGGCAACAATACTTTTTTTCTTCCTTTTTTATATGTTATGAAATATTCGCCTTTAATGTTTTTGTATCCAATACCTGTTATTTTTTCTATTTTTTTTACAATTTCAGGATGTTGCTTATAGATATAACTGTTTTTTTTATGAATACTATCAATGTTTCTAATTCTGTCAATACCATCTTTAATAGGTATTGAGTATCTATCAACTACGTCATCTAAATAATCAAATGGGTCAAAATCGAACTGTTTTTTATCTGATTGCACTAATTTCTCAAAAAGAACATTTTTATTTATATCTAATTCATTTTGGAAAATATTTATTCCTGTTCTTTCAGAAGTTATTATATAAGGTTCAGGGAGAACTTCGTGCAAAATACCTCTGTTTATAATTTGACTTGTTACTTCTATTAGGAAATATTTTGGGGGAAAATTAGTTCTTTTGCTTTTTAATTCAGAATCGTCAGAAGAAAGTAAAATTTTTAAAATTGAGGAATTTGACTCTTTTCGGGCTTTAATTATTTTTTGATTTTTTCTTTTTACTTCAATCTCAAATCCATTTGTGTAATTTATACTTGCTTCATCAATAGAGAACGAAAAAGTTGTGTCATCAAATTCATTTTCATTTGCACTAAAAATTTTATGTAAATTTTTAGAAAATGTGTCCGAAAGGGAACGGAAATTTTTGAAAACTTTTTTTTCATAATCTTTTAATTCTATATCAATAGAACCTTCAGATAATAATACTTCTATTAATTCTTCAAGATTTAAAGTTTTAATATTATTTGACCAAGTTTTTAAAAAACCATAAAGTGCATATGATATATAGGTTTTTCCTGTATTGTTGAATCCAGTAATTACGGAAAAATCTTCTAGACTAAAATTGATTGATTCTAGTGGTCCGAAATTTTTAGCTTTTATTTCCATTTAGTCTTAATATCTCTAATTTAAAAACCGAATTTACTATAAATAATGTGATTTTTCAAATTGGCCATAACGGTTTGGCTATGGTTTCGTTGCGTGAAAATCCGCGAGGATTTTCCGCCGTAAACCGAAAATAGTAAATTTGCGAGGACTTTCCGAGAGGAAAGTCAGAAGCATTGAACTATAGCCGGTGTTACCTTGCGTTTTTATTCCGTTTAAATTCAGTTTGTATAAGTTTTTCAAGTTCTCCAAAGTCATATTTCAGCGTATTGGATGTAATCGAAAGAGGTGTTTCGTACATATTCATATTTGCTCTCATAAGTTTGGCTTGTAGTCCGTTTTTAGCTTTTCCGATATATTTTTCAGGGTTTACAATGTCAATCAGCAAGAATTTTGTCGACATTATTTGTTTTGTTCTGATTTCAGAAATGTCGTTCCATTCGATAAGTCCAATACTTGACGCATTTGAGTTGTCAGTTATTCCGTCCGAGTCAACAATTAGTCCAATTTTTTTGTCAAATAGTTTTTTAATTCCATAAATTCCTGTTGCACTAAAAAACAATATTCCAGCAATTCCTCCAATTCTGATAATTTCTGGGTCAGTTATTCTGAAAATGTTAGGAATAAACCTTTCGGGATTGGTCGCAATCCAAATTCCGCCGACAACAAATGCAATTGAACCTAATAAAAGCATTGCTATTTTCTTTTTACTTAATGGTATTTCAATTCTATTATTCAACTTCTGTAGATTTATGTGAGTTCAAATGCAAGGTAACGGTCTCGTATAACCGTCAGTTACGGGTTAATATGCGTTAATTTTCGGTTTGGAACTGACGTTAGCAATTCCGAGTGGATTCGGACGTAGTCGAATCCGCCGTAATTGCGGTTATACATTGTTAGCAACTGGCATTTTTTCCACGACATTATTCAATTCAGTTTCTTTTTGAGTTCCGATTAGAAATTTTTTTCCATTTTTTAATTCAATCGCAAGTCCTTTATTCCCTTTCATATTATAAACTGTTCCGTATTTTGTCCAAAGTCGAATTCCCCAACCTCCAACAAATCCATAATTCACAACTTTTGTATTTTTTATTTCGTTCCAGTTGACTTTCTTTTTCGTAAAAGGGAAGAAGCTCATTTGAATTCCATTTTTGTCAATCGAGGTTTTTAATTTCATTATTAAGAAAAGTCCGATTAATAAGAAAATGAATATTGCAAATATTACCAATCCAAGGTCGGACATTGGTTTGTCTCCAAATTTTTCCCCCAAAATCAGTTGTTTATAAATTCCGAATATTGGTAAAATTCCAATTGGAATTAAAATCAACCAAAGCCACCATTGGGTGAATTTTTGTTCTTCTTTGAATTCAGTTTTCATCTGCGTTCTGTTTTGCTTGTTGCTAACGTTTTCGTGTATGGTTTGTGCGGATTGGGCTGAAGCTGTTTTGGCTTCGGATGAGCCGCTTGCGGCGAAAAATCCGCTGGAGGAAAACAGCAAGGCTCTGGCTTGCAAGTTTTCCGATTATTTTATTGTTTTTTAAAAGTAGGAAATTTTCATTCCATTACAAACTACAGCATGAACTATACATGTTGTTAGCAACAGTTATTTCTTTCAGCTTTTGATTATTTCAAATTCTCTACAATCTTTTCTAACCGTTCAAAAGCAGAACCCCAACCATTATAAAATCCCATTTCTTCTTGTTGTTTACAATATTCAGGTGTTGCGTGAATAACACTAAATGTAAAATTGGTTTTATCTCCATCTGCTTCAAAGTAGGTTTGCAGTTCTACGTTTTCTGTCATAGGCTTAAAGTCCGCAGAAGTAATTATTTTCTTAAACTCTTCAATTTCTTTGTATGTTCCTTCCGATATAAATTCGTTTCCGTCAGGCATTGGCATTGAATATTTCCATTTTCCTCCGACTTTAAAATCGTGCTGAATTACTTTAATATCCATTCCATTTGGAGCCCACCATTTTAAGATGTGTTCAGATTGTGTCCAAGCATCCCAAACCAATTTTAAAGGTGCATTAAATGTTTTCTCTATTGTTAGAGTTCTGTTTGCTAAATCGCTCATTTTTTATCGTTTTTTGTTTGTATTTGATTAATGTAATTTTCAAAGGAGTCTATTCTGTCTTCCCATAATTTGTTGTATTGTTTTATCCACAAGAATGCAGGGATTAGTTTTTGGGGTTGAATTAAACATAGACGCTCTCTGCCAATTTGGTTAAAATCGATTATTCCGCATTCGTTTAAAATTTTTAAATGTTTAGAAATTGCAGGTCTGCTGATTTCAAACTTTTCTGCAACTTCATTTACACTTAAAGTTTCAGTAGCGAGTAATTCAATAATTTCTCGTCTGACTGGGTCTGCAATTGCTTGAAAAACATCTCTTCTCATAATAAATGTAACTATTCGGTTACAAATATAAAAGTAACCATTCGGTTACGCAAATAATTCTTCAAAAAAAATTTATTGATTTCGGAACTTTGAGTGGTAATTGTTGCTAACGTGTTTGTGTAACAGGCGTTGCGTGGTTTAAGGACTAAGATACTTAAAAAACACGAACGTTCACGCTTGCGAGGATTTTCCGAAAGGAAAATCAGAAGCAATGCGTGTTACACGGTGTTGTAAA
>JAHLEH010000001.1 GCA_018883545.1 Marixanthotalea marina
TAAAAGACCTCATTTGAGTCTTAACATGAAAACACCTAACTTTATACACAACAAAAAACCGATGAAGTTAACTTCATCGGTTTAATTTAATTTTTTAAATACTGTCAACCTATTTTAGGACGACTCATTTAAATTGAAAATTCATCTTAAATACTAAAAAACATCATTTTTTAAGGTTCGCCAACATCTAAAGCAAGATTATATCCGTAAATAACCTAAACCTTAAAGATTAAATACATTTACCATTATGAAAAAAATTTCAATTTTATTACTTGCAGTTGTTGTAAGTTCTTGTGTTTCAAAAAAGAAATATGTTGCCTTGCAACAGGAAAACGGAGAAATTAAAAGTGAATTACAAAAAACCAGAGTTGAAAAAGAAGATTTAGAAAACAAGTTTGCCCAAATTCAAGCAAGAGTAGATGAGTACAACTCTAAAATTATGTCATTAAAAGAAGAAAGCGACTCTAAATACGAGGTTACAGGCGACAATGATGTTTTTATGTCTAACGATTCTAAAGTAGCGATGCGTCAAACTTTAACCAAAGTAGATCCTAATAAACTTAGTCAAGCCAAAACACTTAAAGATTCCATGAACCTGGCTATTGCCTATAACTTGGAGAAATCTATAAACAGCATGAATGAAGACGACGATATTGCTGTTAATATTGACGAAACAGTGGTTATGATTTCTATAGATGATAATATGTTATTCAATACGGCAAGTTACCGTTTAAGTTCTAAAGCTGATGGCATTTTAAAGAAATTGGCCGATGTAATAAACTCTGAGCCAAGTTTAGACGTTATGGTTGAAGGACATACAGATTCTAGAACCATTAGTACTGCCAATATTGCTGATAACTGGGACTTAAGTGTTTTAAGAGCTACTTCTGTAGTTAGAGAATTGCAAGATAAATACGATGTTGATCCAGCTAAAATGATTGCGTCTGGAAGAAGTAGTTACCAACCGCTAGTTGCAAACGACTCTAAAGAAAACATGGCTAAAAACAGAAGAACACGTATTGTTATTTTACCTAACATCGATAAGTTCTTTGCCCTAATGGCGTCTAACAACTAAAATCTACACTTACACTTAATTTTTGAATAAATAAAAAGCACTTCACTTAACAGTTAGGGGTGCTTTTTTATTTGTATTTCATAAACAAATTGAAATATTGTTTATTAGATCTTTTGAGTTCTTTATTTTCGCAAAAAACAATTTAATATGATATCATCAAACGAATACTTTAACGGAAACGTAAAATCTTTAGGCTATGTTTCTGCAACCGGAAAATCAACTCTAGGGGTTATGGAAGCAGGTGAATATGAGTTTAGCACCAGCTTACATGAAACCATGACCGTTATTGAAGGCGAAATGACCGTAAAATTACCTAATGCATCTGATTGGAAAACCTACAGTGCAGGTGAATCCTATCAAATAGATGCTAATGAAAAATTCTTGGTAAAAGTGTCTGGACAAACTTCTTATTTGTGTCAATACAAATAACGTTAAATAGATTTTGGAATTAAAAAGCACCTCAATTGAGGTGCTTTTTAATTTTTTATGCAACATTCCAAATAGACTTAACTTCTTCACATATAACTTCTATCTCTAATAATGATTTTGATAAATTTTTAGGAACAGAAATTACTTTCTCTCCAAAAACATCTATTGACAAACAAAGATCCTCCAATACTTCTTCATCTGCTTGGGCTACAACTTCTTTTAAGTATTTGTGTAACAGGCTAGAAATATACCTTGATTGAATATTATCGAATACATTACTTTTGGAAATATGAACTTTTACCGCTCCTAAATAAGTTTTTCCATTAGCTTTTAACCTAAAAATTACATCTGGTGAAATTATTATCTCAACACCTTTAATTGTAATGGAATTAAATTCTACATTCTTAATTATTTCATAAGGAACACTTTTAAGTAAATCAGGAAGCTTAATGTTTACATATCTATTTAAGGCTTCAAGAGATACAGCCCTATCAAGAACTTGCCTTGGCTTTTGGGGTTGCCTAAGCTTTAATTCTTCAATACCTTTCAAAATAGGTTCTAAATCACAATTGTTCTCAATTGATTTTTTTATTCTTGATTTTGGCAATTGATACCAAGCAACTAAGAACTTATTAGGCTCTTTTTGTTGTCTTATAATTCTCTTTTTAACAGACTCAGTTCCTTTATAGAAATTTGCAAACTGATTTATCGATATTACATATCTTTTTTTATTCATAATATTAAATATTTCTAGGGCTTATGTTTTTATTTTAACCCTGGTTATTAACAAACTCATAAAACAGTTGATAAGTTAATAAGGCTCATAAATCCCTATTTTACAGTTTCTTATATCCTGTTTTTAAAATTGAAGAAATATTTAACTTGATTAGAAGATTCTAATTTTGTACGTTTGAAGAACAAAATAGGAGATGAGTTAATCTCATTTTCTGTTTATACTACAAATTTGGATCCGACCCCGAAATTGTAAATTAAAATCAAGAGGGATATTTCTAAATGTCCCTTTTTTTATTCCTTTTAAACTCTTTATCTAATTTTTAGATTATACATTCAAATTTAATCTTAACAAATTAAATTAGACAAAATTTGTTTTAAACTTTGTCAACACTTTTCAACAAATACAAGCATCTAATCAGATTTAAAAAGCACCTCAAAATTGAGGTGCTTTTTCTTTAAACACTTAAATAAAAGAAAATTATGACCCGCACATTAAGCAATCATCTCCTTCTGATGCTTTTGCTTGTGCAATTAGGGCTTTCATTTCTTCGGCAGACATGGGTTCTACTTCTACTTTAGTTTGTTGGTTGGCAAACTTATTGGCTGTTTTAGTCGCCACTTGTTTTTGTTTTTCTATATGCTCTTGATCCACTTCTTGTTCAACTTCAGCTATTGGCTCCATTTTTTTGGCATTGTCTAAAGTAAATTTAATAGCATCAACAGCACTCTTGGTACGTAAATAGTACATGCCAGTTTTTAAGCCGCTTTTCCATGCATAAAAGTGCATAGATGTTAATTTGGCCATGGTGGCACCTTCCATAAATAGGTTAAGTGATTGTGATTGGTCTATAAAATAACCGCGTTGGCGAGACATATCAATAATGTCTTTCATACTTAATTCCCAAACGGTTTTGTATAAGTCTTTAATATCTTGAGGAATAATATCAATGGCTTGGATGGAACCATTGGCACGCATAATTTCTTGCTTTAAATTTTCGTTCCAAAGGCCTAATTCTACTAAATCTTCCAATAGGTGCTTGTTTACTACGATAAACTCTCCAGACAACACACGACGGGTGTAAATATTTGAGGTATAAGGTTCAAAACACTCATTATTACCTAGAATTTGAGATGTTGAAGCGGTTGGCATTGGCGCTACCAAAAGCGAGTTACGTACACCATGTTTTTTAACTTGTTTACGTAATTTTTCCCAATCCCAATTACCACTTAATTCTTCGTCTTTTAAACCCCATAAATTGTGTTGGAATTCACCATTGCTTATTGGAGAACCTTTGTAGGTTTCATAAGGACTATCTGCTTTTGCTTCTTCCATACTGGCTGTAACGGCAGCATAGTAAAGTGTTTCAAAAATATCTTGATTCAATTTTTTAGCCTCGTCACTGGTAAAAGGCATGCGCAGTTGAATAAACGTATCTGCCAAACCTTGTACACCCAAACCAATAGGACGGTGACGCATATTAGAGTTTTCGGCCTCTTTAACTGGGTAATAATTTCTATCAATCACCCTGTTTAAGTTTTTGGTAACACGCTTCGTGATACGGAAAAGCTCTTTATGATCGAACTCACCATTCTTAATAAACATAGGCAACGCAATGGAAGCCAAATTACAAACTGCCACTTCATCTGGAGACGTGTACTCTAAAATTTCGGTACATAAGTTTGAAGAACGGATGGTACCTAAATTCTGTTGGTTTGATTTACGGTTTGCCGCATCTTTGTAAAGCATGTAAGGCGTACCTGTTTCTATTTGAGATTCTAATATTTTTTCCCAAAGCTCGCGTGCTTTTATGGTTTTACGACCTTTACCTTCGGCTTCGTATTTAGTGTATAACGCTTCAAATGCATCACTATGCACTTCATCCAAACCTGGGCATTCGTTAGGACACATTAACGTCCACTGACCATCTTCTTGCACACGTTTCATGAACAAATCAGAAATCCACATAGCATAGAACAAATCGCGTGCACGCATTTCTTCTTTACCATGGTTTTTCTTCAAATCTAAAAACTCGAAAATATCGGCATGCCACGTTTCAACATAAATGGCAAAACTCCCTTTACGTTTTCCGCCTCCTTGGTCTACATAACGTGCCGTATCGTTAAATACTTTAAGCATGGGCACGATACCGTTACTGGTTCCGTTGGTGCCTGCTATGTAACTGCCAGTTGCACGTACGTTGTGGATAGCCAAACCAATACCGCCAGCCGACTGTGATATTTTGGCCGTTTGTTTTAATGTATCGTAAATACCATCGATACTGTCTTCTTTCATGGTTAACAAGAAACAAGACGACATTTGTGGTTTTGGTGTACCAGAATTGAAAAGTGTTGGTGTAGCGTGCGTAAAATATTTTTTAGACATTAGCTCGTACGTTTCCAGCACCGATTCAATGTCGTTTAAATGAATTCCAACCGCTACACGCATAAGCATGTGCTGTGGACGCTCGGCAATAGCCCCATTGATTTTAAGCAGGTATGAACGTTCTAATGTTTTAAAACCAAAATAGTCGTAACCAAAATCGCGATTGTAAATAATATTTGAATCTAATGTTTCCTTATTGTCCATGATAACCTGGTAAACATCATCGGCCAAAAGCGGTGCATTTTTACCAGTTCTAGGATTTACATAGGTGTATAAATCGTGCATGACATCACTGAACGATTTCTTAGTGTTTTTATGTAGATTGGAAACAGAAATTCTAGCCGCAAGACGCGCATAATCTGGATGTGCAGTGGTCATGGTGGCAGCAATTTCGGCTGCAAGATTATCAAGTTCGCTGGTGGTTACGCCATCGTACAAACCTTCTATTACACGCATTGTTACTTTTAATGGATCTACTAACTCATTCAATCCGTAACATAATTTTCGCACCCTCGCGGTGATCTTGTCGAACATGACCTGTTCTTTTCGGCCGTCTCTTTTAACTACATACATATTTTTAATACACTTTTAGGTTTCCTGATACACCTTCAGAAAATTGGTTAGTCAACTATTCTAAATACATCACTAATTTTTTAATTAGTTAATATTTAGTTGGTTTAATTGGTTTTGAAAAAATCGTTTAATTTCCCATTTATACTGAAAGTTACTTTTCAGCATGGCGCATGGGACAACACCTATATAGAACTTAAAAGTTTCCTTTTTTTAAGCCTTTCGATTAAAAATCGGCGTCAAAAGAAAATTTATCTTTATCCTCTTCTTTACTAAGCACGCCTGCTTTTTGGTATTCTGAAACACGCTTCTCAAAGAAATTTGTTTTTCCTTGTAATGAAATCATGTCCATAAAATCGAATGGATTTGTGGTATTGTACACCTTTTTGCAATCAAGTTCAGATAACAATCTATCGGTTACAAACTCTAAATACTGCGTCATTAGTTTGGCGTTCATTCCTATTAAACTAACAGGTAATGATTCGGTAATAAACTCACGCTCAATATCTAATGCATCTACTAATATTTCTGTAATGCGCTCTTTTGGCACTTTATTTACCAAATGGTTGTTATGTAAGTGTACTGCAAAATCGCAATGCACACCTTCATCTCGAGAAATTAACTCGTTCGAAAACGTCAAGCCTGGCATTAAGCCTCTTTTTTTCAACCAAAAGATAGAACAAAACGCTCCAGAGAAGAAAATACCTTCTACTGCTGCAAAAGCAATTAAACGCTCGGCAAAGTTTGGTGATTCAATCCATTTTAAGGCCCAATCTGCTTTCTTCTTAATAGCTGGGAAGTTTTCTATGGCATTAAATAAAACAGCTTTTTCTTTTTCTTCCTTAACATAGGTATCTATTAAAAGGGAGTAGGTTTCACTGTGGATATTTTCCATCATAATTTGAAACCCGTAGAAAAATTTTGCTTCACTATACTGAACTTCATTTACGAAATTCTCAGCCAAATTCTCGTTCACAATACCATCACTGGCAGCAAAAAACGCCAAAATATGTTTTATAAAATAACGCTCGTCATCGTTCAACTTGCTTTTCCAGTCTGTTAAATCTTGGTGCAAATCAATTTCTTCTGCTGTCCAAAAACTAGCCTCAGACTTTTTATACCATTCCCAAATATCATGATGTTGAATTGGAAAAATAACAAAACGATCTTTGTTTTCTTGAAGAATGGGTTCTACGGACGACTGAGACATAATTGATACTGTTTTTAAAAAAATTGGACGAAAATTTATTCCGATTTGGGAATAACAAAGATTGAAAAATGCGATTAAAAATGAAAGGTATACTTATAAACATTGTCAACAAGTTTTTAACAAACCTTTGAATGCTACAAGATTTGTTAATTCGATTGAACAGTTTTAAATAACTAAAAATCAATTAATTAAATTTAGGTTAAAAATACATCTTAACAGAAATATTTCTCCAAAAATTTAACATTTCATAAAAAATAGACCAAAAACATTGGAATGCTGGAATGCTTGTTTATATGCAAATAATCTAACGGTAAGTTTTTGCAATTTTTTCCAATTCTGCAAACCAATCTTCACCAAATTTTCGAATAAGTGCCTCTTTTACGAACTTATAAACGGGTACCTGCAATTCTTTTCCCAAGCTACAGGCATCATCACAAATTTGCCATTTATGGTAATTTACCGCAGAAAATTCGGTGTAATCTTTAACGCGAACTGGATACAAATGACATGAAACAGGTTTTTTCCAAGATATCTTGCCCTGGTTATAAGCTTCTTCGATAGCACAGAGCGCAATGTTATCTTCATTATAAATCACATATGCACAATCGGCTCCGTTAATCAAAGGGGTTTCCAATTCGCCATCTTCTGCAGTTATATAAGTACCTTGAGCCTCTATAGCTTCAATGCTTTCTGGGCGTAAAAAAGGTTTTACTTTTGGGTAAATAGACTTCAAAATTTCTGTTTCTTCCTGTTCTAAAGGTGCACCAGCATCACCATCAACACAGCAAGCACCCTTACACGCTGAAAGGTTACACACAAAATCTTTTTTTATTATATCTTCTGAGACAATTGTTTTTCCTAATTGGAACATAGTATTCTTGTAATATTTGGCAAAAATAGGCAAACTTTAAATTTATCAAGTTGCATTAATTTATAATTTATTATCGACCTTTGCACCGAATAAAAAAACACATAGCCATGCAAATTATTTTTAAGGAAATTTTTACCGTTTTCATGGTACTTTTTGCCGTAGTAGATATTGTAGGCAACATACCTATTGTAATAGATTTACGAAAAAAAGTAGGCCATATAGACAGCAAAAAAGCCGCTATCATCTCTGGCGTAATTATGGTATCGTTTTTATTTCTTGGTAAAAGCATTTTAAACCTTATAGGCGTAGATGTTAACTCCTTTGCGGTGGCTGGTTCTTTCATTTTGTTCTTTATCGCCTTAGAAATGATATTAGGCATTACCCTTTACAAACAGGAAGAGCAAACCGCCGATATGGCCTCCATATTCCCTTTGGCGTTTCCATTAATTGCAGGTCCCGGTAGCTTAACCACACTTTTATCTTTAAGAGCGGAATTTAGAACCGAAAATATTATTATAGCCATTATTTTAAATGTTATCGTTATTTTTATTGTGTTGAAAACATCCCGATCGATAGAGCGTTTTTTGGGACAAAATGGTATTAATATCGTTAGAAAAGTGTTTGGCGTTGTGCTTTTGGCTATTGCAGTAAAGCTATTTGCACACAATGTGAAAGCGTTAATTGAAGTTATTTAAATTATAGAAAATGAAGATTTTATCCCTTATAATTAGTTTGTTGGCCTTAATCTTAATTGCATTCAATCTTACTAAAGTTGATTTTAGTGCTCCTTTTGAAGGCCAAAGCATAACAGCCTTAATAACTATTTTGGCCGGGCTCTGCGCCATTCTTTTAATGCTTATTCTAAGAGTTTCAAAACGTATTGAAGACAAAGTAAAACAACGCAAGTAATGTTTGATGCTTTAATTATTGGCGGGGGCGCTGCGGGTTTATCGTGTGCTTTGGTCTTGGCTTCTGCCAAAGAAAAACCCTTTGCCAACAACAAACATATTGGCATTATTGCCCATCAAAAAACATCACATTTACAAACCGCTTTGTTTAATAACGTTTTGGGATTAAAACCAGGAACAACTGGGGCATCGATTTTGAAAAAAGGCAAAAAGCAATTAGCCACACTTTACCCTCATATTGAACAAATTGAAAAAGAAAAGGTAAAGGAAATAATATATTCAAATGATGGTTTTGAAGTAGTTACCAACAAAAACTCTTATACGTCTAAAATTGTTGTCATTGCCGTTGGTTATACTAATTTATTCACGATTAAAGGACTAGACGCTTATATTGAACCTCATCCTAGAGCAGAAGCGGAAAAAGATCGTATTTGGCTAAAAAATACCGACCATAAAATTAAAGATGGGTTATATGTGGCTGGCACTTTAGCAGGCTGGCGGAGTCAGTTTGCCATAGCTTCTGGTAGTGGCGCTCATGTTGCTACCGATATTTTAACCCTTTGGAACGACGGTAAACACACGAAGGTGCATGATAAGATTGACGTTTAATCTTCAATCTTACTCAAACCAATAACCTCATCAATCATGATGTCTTTTTGGTTAATGACCTCCTCGAAAGCGCCGTAACCAAATAGCTGATCGGCCAAAGTGGCCTTAATGTACTGCTTTACCTCATCGTTGTAGGCCACAAACGAAATGCGCGATTTTATCCGGGCATTCAAATACTCCTGAAAATTCAGGACCACATCATCACCTACTTCAAAATTGTATATAAAGTCTTCACGGTACATATCTTCGAAAGCACTTCTATCTTTGTCTAACATTTCAAAAACAAAATAGCCCATAATGCCTCTTCTTAAAATAAAGCCTAAGGTTTCATTTTGCATACTTCGGTCTATAGGTACAAAGACGTCCGGCACAATACCCCCACCGCCATAAACAATTTTGCCTTTTGGAGTTACAAACTTTAGGGAATCGGCCACTTTTATTTTTTCAGAATCCAAAAGCTCTCCGCTTTGCAATCGTTCAAAATAATCGTCGTAATAATCTTTATTATGCCCATTTTCATAAGGTCGCTGAATGGAACGTCCAGTTGGGGTATAATATCGAGAGACCGTTAACCGCACGGCACTGCCATCACCCAAATCCATTTCGCGTTGTACCAGGCCTTTTCCGTAAGAACGCCTTCCAACAATAACACCTTTGTCGTTATCTTGAAGTGCGCCTGCTACAATTTCACTAGCAGAAGCCGAATTTTCATTAATTAAAACATAAACTTTTCCGCCTTCAAAATCGCCTTTACTGGTTGCAAAACTTTTTTCTATTTTACCACGTTTGTTTTTGGTAAACAAGATGAGTTTATCGTCTTCCAGGAACTCATCTACAATTTCCTCAGCAACACCTAAAAACCCCCCAGGATTATCACGTAAATCTAAAGCTATTTCTGTAGCTCCTTGCGCTATAAGCTTATTAAGACCATCTTTAAATTCGCTATAAGTTGTTTCTGCAAATCGATTCACTTTAATGTAACCTAAATTTTCGGTCAACATATAGGCCGCATCCACACTTTTTATGGGAATGTTAGAGCGCCTTACCGTAAAGTTTAAAAGTTCGGGCTCGCCTTTTCTGTAAACCTTTAGATCTACTTTCGAATTTATATCGCCTTTAAGTTTATCTACAACTTCCCGCTCATTCAGTTCTTTCCCAGTTAAAGAATCGCTATTGGCCATAACAATTCTATCGCCACCTTTAATACCTGCTTGTTCACTGGGGCCGCCTTCAATAGGTCGTATAACTGTTATGGTATCTTTATAGGTGTAAAAACTAACGCCAATACCCACAAAATCGCCTTTCATGCTTTCTGAAACACGTTCCATATCTTCTTTGGGAATATAAACGGAATGGGGATCTAGATTTTCTAAAATCCCGTTTACGGTCACATCAACAATGCTGTCTGTATTAACATCATCTACATAATCGTAGTCAATAAAGTCAATAAGGCGGTTTATTTTATCTTTTTTACTGTTTTTAGAAAAAAGTCTGTTAGAAGAATCTTCAAAATTCAATTTCCCACCAATATAAATACCTGCCGCTATGGCAAGGCCAAGAATAAAGGGCAAATATTTTTTTTGAAACTGCATTATGCTTCTAAATCTTCTATTAATTTAAGTTTAATACCGGCTTTTTCCAAAAACCGCAATCCGGAATCGTCTTTATAAGGTTTATTATAAACCACTTTTACAATACCTGCTTGATGAATGAGTTTACTGCACTCTTTGCAAGGCGACATAGTGATATAAAGCGTGGCACCTTTACACGATTGTGTTGACGAGGCCACTTTTAATATGGCATTTGCCTCTGCATGAAGTACATACCACTTGGTATAACCTTCATCGTCTTCGCATATATTTTCAAAACCTGATGGGGTACCATTGTAACCATCGGAAATAATCATTCTATCCTTTACAATTAGTGCGCCAACCTGTTTGCGCTTGCAATACGACAATTTTCCCCACTCCTGCGCTATTCTTAAATAAGCCTTGTCGTATTTGAGTTGTTTACTTTCTGACATTCAATATTTTAATCAATAAATACCTCTTTACAAATATACTATAACGAAGATACTCCGTTGGTATTTTAATTACAATGCAAGTTCGTTAAAGTTTTACGAAAGTTTGTATTAATTTGGATTATTTAAGCCAAATACTCGCTATTCAGTATCATGGGTATTACCAACCCTACAACAACGGCAGAAACAACCATCACCCAATCGCGTTTTGAAAACCTAAAAAGTGTTTGAATTAAATAGCCCAAAAACAGCACAATAAACACAATTATTATCTGTGCAATTTCTATACCAAGTGCAAATTCAACCAACAATGCCAGTTTACCATCGGCATCTCCCAATAGCATTTTAAACTCTCTGGCAAACCCCAAACCATGAATGAGTCCGAAAAACAACGTTGATATAAATAAAACTCCAACTTTGTTTTTCTGCGGACCTTTACCCGCCGTGAACACATTAAAAACAGCCATGATTAAAATGGTTATGGGAATTAAAAACTCTACCAAAGACACCTTAACCCTAACCAAATCGTAAGAAGCCAACACCAAAGACAATGTATGTCCCAGCGTAAACATTGAAACCAATAGCAAAACACGTTTCCAATCTTTAAAAAGGTAAGGGACGGTAAGTACAATTAGAAATAAAACGTGGTCGTAGGCGTTAATATCAAGAACATGGTTGATGCCGTATTCTATATTAAACCAGATATTTTCCAGCATATTATTAGATTTTAGGGATTACGCCAAATATATACAATAATTTGAAATGATATAAAATAAACGAATGCCATATATTTGTGAACGGTTTAAAATTAATGATTATGGCCAGAAAAATTTTTAGCATCCTTTCCATACTATTGC
This sequence comes from Marixanthotalea marina, assembly GCA_018883545.1. Lineage (GTDB taxonomy): Bacteria > Bacteroidota > Bacteroidia > Flavobacteriales > Flavobacteriaceae > Marixanthotalea > Marixanthotalea marina. The sequence continues at coordinate 11,668 of JAHLEH010000001.1, forward strand.
TTTTGTCTTGCAAACATACCAATACTGAAGTTACCGAAGAAACAACTGATAACGCCACAAACAGTAAAGCCATAACCGAAAGAGACATCTCTCAACTAAACTACTTGGATTTTTCTGTTGATGAAAAGGTAATGCCCATTGTGGAGCCCTGGCAAGAATATGTTCAGCTTTCTGAAATAATAAACAACGTTAAAACAGCCGATTTATCTTACTTTAAAACAGATGGTGCCGAAGAAAATTTAAAAAACCTCCTTACTGGTTTTAAAGAAAACATCCCTGATACTATTAATACGCCTTCCATTTCTGCAAGGATAACCGTGGTTGAAACAGCCCTTTTTAAAACCGAAAGCATTTCTAACCTTTCTAACACAAAAAAAGAAGAGCTGGTTAACACCTTAAAAGAACTTTTAGAGTCATTTTCTAACCTAAACTTTCAAATGAACAAGAAGTTGGAAAAGGATTCGAGAAATATTGAAAAACCCGAATAAAAAAAGACCCACTAAAAGCGGGTCTTTTTTATGCTGTCTTGTTTCTTTCTTAATTTCCTGTATTGCCTTGAGCAGCCTGTGCCTGTAGGGCTTGCTTTTGTCTTAACAATTCACTTTTGGAAATTTGGATTAAGTTGAAATTAGGCGAAGCCTTTAAAGCTGCATCCAAAATATCTACGGCCGCATCAATATTTGCCTTAGGGTCTTTATTGTAAACCGAAAGCGCATTTAAATACATAAAGGCACTTTTTAAAGGTACCTGATATGGTGTTTGCTGCTCATAATAAGCATGCATCATATCTGGCTTAGAATTGGTCAAACCATATTGAATGTGTTTATCCGCTTCTGGCAATTGCTTTAATTGTAAATAAATTTCCGCTAATTCGTAGGCTATAGCAGGTTCTGGATTACGCTTAAAAATTTCTTCAAAATGTTCTGCAGCTAGTTTAGGCTGGTTTACAGATTTTAGAGACATGGCTTTTACTTCCAAAGCAATATCAGAATCGTCAACCTTTCTTTCTACACCAATGGTATTTAAGGCTTGCATGTATTTGCCTTCACTCATATAAAGATACGCCAACGTATCTGCTCGCGGTATTGAAGGCGACAAAACATTTAAATGCGTCATACCATTTATGATGCCTTGAAGATCGCCCTGATCTCTCATTTGCTTTGTGTAAGCTTCAAAATGTTTTATTAATTCAGAATTACTCTGTGCTCCTAATTGAATCCCGCTAACCAATAAAATCAAAATTAATATCTGTTTCATTTTACATGTTTATTTTATTTCTGAGGCTAAATCTATAAAAATTTAACATTTAATATCATAAAACTTCCTTAATTATTTTAATTAATCGATTAAACATTAAAATACTGGTTATAGGAAAACTAAAAAAAAATAATTATATTTAATGTTATTAAATTTTTACACTATGGGAATTAAAAGTTTTTTGGCCTCAAGAAAAAATCAAAAAAAGACCGCTACCGACATCCCTTTAAAGGTTAGTGATTACATGAGCACAAAACTTATCACCTTTAAATCTGATGATAAAATTGAAAGCGTTATTGACTCTTTGATTAAAAACAGAATTTCTGGAGGTCCCGTTGTAAATAGTAGCAATGAACTGATTGGTGTTATTTCTGAAGGCGATTGCATTAAGCACTTAAGCGAAAGCAGATACCACAATATGCCCATGAGTGATAATACCGTTGAAAAATGTATGGTAAAAAATGTAGAAACCATTGATGGTAATATGAATATTTTTGATGCTGCCAATAAATTTTTAGAGTCTAAACGCCGCCGTTTCCCTATTGTTGAAAACGGTAAATTGGTGGGGCAAATAAGTCAAAAAGACATCTTAAAAGCAGCTTTGTCCATGAAAGGCCACGACTGGAAATAAAATAGTTTAGCTTTCCCTTTTTACCAGCGCATAGTAATCTCCTTCTATAGGCAAATAGCCTTGATTGTAGACAAAGTAGTATACAGTGCCTGTTTTTGTTGTATAAATACTTGTGAAGTAATTAAAGTCAAACCCTTTTTCTATCAATTTGGCTCGGGATATAGTTGTTTTTTGGTCTGGATTGGCCTCTTCCAGAATTCTGTAGTTTTTTCGCAACCTATTATTTGTATTTCTAATTAGGTTTTTACTGTCTTTGTTTATATTGTTATTATAGGCATTTCGGCACGCATCGCTACAGAATTTTTTATCTATTCTCCCAACAATTGGTTCGCCACATTCTAAACATTGCTTTGCCATGTAGGCAAATATAGGCAAAAAATATTATTCATTTACAAACGACTACAAACATTTACAAACGATTTTAAATAATTATCTACCGAATAACATTTGGAGGTCGTTGCATATTTGCCTTGTCGAAACATAAGAACCTGACTGTCGTTAGGAAGTCTCGATAGTATTAACTGTTTAACAATTAAAATTTAAAATTATGAGCGCACTTAGAAACAAAGTACAGTTGATTGGAAACTTAGGTAACGATCCAGAAATCATCAACTTAGAATCTGGAAAAATGCTTGCTAAATTCACCCTAGCAACCAACGAAAGTTACAAAAACAACAAAGGTGAAAAAATAACGGATACCCAATGGCACAATGTAGTAGCTTGGGGAAAAACAGCAGAAATTATAGAAAAATACGTGACTAAAGGAAAGGAAATAGCCATTGAAGGTAAATTGACCTCTAGAAGTTATGAAACCAAAGAAGGTGACAAACGCTATATTACAGAAGTGGTTTGTAACGAATTGTTACTCTTGGGAAAATAACAATTTTACATTAATGATTAGACGGGGCTGAAAACTATAGTTTAGCCCCTTTTTCTTTCACATTATCCAATTTATAAAAGCCGCCTTTATTTTCGGTTCTGGCAATAGATTGATTGATAATTAAATGAGCCACATTGATCATGTTTCTAAGCTCACACAACGATGTAGAGATTTTCGCCAATTTGTAGAACGTTTCTACTTCAGCACGTATTAACTCTAAATGCTTTATGGCCATTTCAAGTCGGTCATTGCTTCTTACAATCCCAACATAATCCCGCATTAAAGCCTGCAACTGCTTTAAGTTATGCTGAATAATAACATGCTCTCGGGGTACACTTGTACCTTCATCATTCCATTCAGGAATTTTCAATTCTAGAGTTTCATAGGTATGGTTAGCATGGTATTTAAAAATATTGTGGGCATATACCAATGCTTCAAGCAAAGAATTAGAAGCTAATCTATTGGCGCCGTGTAATCCTGTTCTAGAACATTCGCCACATGCAAATAAGTTATCCATTGAAGTTTTTCCATCTTTATCTACCTGAACACCACCACATAAATAATGGGATGCAGGCACTACAGGAATCCAATCGGTTTCTACGTTAATATGGTTTTGCTTACACTTTTTATAAATATTTGGGAAATGCTTTTTAAACTCATCCATATCTAGATGGGTGCAATCCAAGTACACATGGGTATCGCCTGTTTTCTTCAGTTCACTATCTATGCTTTGCGAAACAATATCCCTAGAGGCCAATTCGGCACGTTCATCATAATCAAGCATGAATCTTTGGCCATTCTTGTTTCTTAAATAAGCCCCCATACCACGCACCGCTTCAGAAATCAAAAAAGACGACTGGTCGCCTCTGGCATCATATAATGCCGTGGGATGAAACTGGATAAATTCCATATCGGTAACTTTAACCTTGGCCCTATAGGCCATGGCTACACCATCTCCTGTTGCAATTACCGGATTTGTTGTATGCCCATAGACTTTACCTATACCTCCGGCCGCCAATAAGGTACTGTCGGCTTTTATAGTAAAAATAGCTCCTTTTTTTTGGTCAAACACATAAGCACCATAACAAGCATTCTCTTTTGCATTAGGATCTTTAACGTGATGCTTAGTTATTAAATCGATGGCAAAATGGTGTGACCACAAGGCTACATTCTTTAATTGATGTACTTTTTTAAGTAAAGCACGTTCAATCTCATAACCTGTTATGTCTTTATAATGTACAATACGGTATTCTGAATGCCCTCCTTCTTTACCCAAATCGAATTCGCCATCAGAATCGGTGTCAAAATTAGCACCCCATAACAGAAGCTCTTGAAGGCGTTTAGGCCCATCCCTTACTACCATTTTCACAACATCTTCATCGCAGAGGCCATCACCCGCAATAAGCGTATCGTTTACATGCTTTTTAAACGAATCCTTTTCATCGTCTAAAACAACAGCCACGCCACCTTGGGCGTATTTGGTATTCGATTCGTCTTCATTGGCTTTGGTAATAATTGTAACGGTTCTGTCTGGAAACTTTTCAGCAATTTTTACAGCAAAAGTTAAACCCGCTATACCAGAACCAATAACCAAATAGTTTGTTGAAACCATATTACTTTGATAATTCTAGCATACGCTCTATGGGCAATAAAGCACGTTCCCTAATGTGCTCTGGAACTTCTATTTGTGGACTTTCGTTCAATAAACAATCGTACAATTTTTGAAGCGTGTTCATTTTCATAAAATGACATTCGCTACATGCACAAGTATTGTCTTCTACAGCTGGTGCAGGCACCAACTCGGTATCTGGCATTTCCAATTGCATTTTATGTAAAATACCCGCTTCGGTAGCCACAATAAACTTATCGTTCGGATGGGTTTTCACATAATTTATCATACCTGAAGTTGAACCAATATAAGTGGCCGTTCCTAAAATATGTTCTTCAGACTCTGGATGCGCTATAATTTTATAATCTGGGTGCTTTTTGTGCAAAGCAATCAGCTTATCCATAGAAAAGGCTTCGTGTACTATACAGCTACCATCCCATAACAACATATCGCGGCCTGTTTGCCTCATAACATACCTGCCCAAGTTTTTATCGGGTGCAAAAATAATGGGCGTATCTTTAGGAACAGACTCTACTATTTTTACAGCGTTGGAAGATGTGCAAACAATATCGCTAAGTGCCTTCACTTCAGCAGAACAGTTTACATACGTAATAACCACATGGTCTGGATGTGCTTTGGTGAATTCCCCAAACAAATCTGGCGGACAAGAATCGGCCAACGAACAACCCGCATTTAAATCAGGCAACACTACTGTTTTTGTAGGGTTTAATATCTTAGCTGTTTCGGCCATAAAATGCACCCCTGCAAATACAATAACATCAGCATCCGTTTCTGCTGCTTTTTGCGACAAACCCAAACTATCGCCAACATAATCTGCTATGTCCTGTATTTCAGGCACTTGATAATAGTGCGCAAGAATAACGGCATTTTTCTCCTTTTTTAATCTCTTTATTTCTTTTACTAAATCCATTTTCAATTAAATATTACGCAAATAAATAAGCAAAATATATGCCAACATACGTTTGTTATTAATTTACAAATATCTTAATTAAAATTTTATTGAAATGAGATTATTTTAAAAAAAGGGGTGGCTTTTAATTACAGTTTGTATTTGTTACTTTTATTTTAAGCAGAAATTTCCAAATTTTCAATCTCCCTATTTATTGAATTTAAGACTTCTTCTGCTTTATTCAATTCTGTCAAGACAACATCTTTCATTTCTTTAAAAGTGTGTTTTGATTGCTGAAATTGATTTTTATAATATGATATTCCAAGATTCAAATTACTACTGAATGTTAGCAGATATTTTCCTTCTTTTTTGTTAGAGATTTTTTTAAATTTTCCCAGTTTATTTTTTAGGTAATCTATATAAATCTGAAGCTCTTTTATAAACAAATTAGGCCGATCCGTTCTTGTTATAACATTACTCCTTCCGTAAACATGGTCGATCATATTGCTTAAATCCATGATTTTGGAAAAGTAAGCCATGTTAGGTCCCGGACAAATAGAAACACCTTTGCCTTCAACTTTTGTATCTAAATTATAGGTCAGCAAAGCCGAAGTACCAAGCCCCACGCAAGTACAGGATTTCTCTACAATTTGCTCGAATGCTGTGGCGTATTCATTTGGAGTCAACTCTTTTGTTTTTAATTCTTTTATTTTCAGATGCTGGTATTCCCTGGATGCCGTGCAAATACCTTTTTCTTTAAACTCCTTATTTAAAGCCACAAATTTTTTGGGGCAAGCACTGCCCGGCCGTCCTTTATTAATTAAAGCCTGCTTTTCTACATCTTTGGTATTATTTCTAAGACTATTGAATGGAATACCTAAAGGGGAAATATTGCTTAAATACAAATCTTCTTCTTTAGCCTCAACAAGCTTTATTAACGTTTCATCATCAACCGTTGTTGCTTCAGGTACCAACAAAAATGGCGTGCCCCAACCTACAGAATCCAGATTGTATTCACTAATTAAAAAATCGTGTTCTTCATGGGTGCCCACACCTCCTTGAGCCGATATTTTTAAAGACAAGTTGTTCGGCACCATGCGGTTTTGATTTGCCAGTTCCTTAAAAACCAGCTCTTGAATTTCCGATTTCAGTTCTTCTCGCTTTTCTTTAAACTCGGCTAAAACAGGCCCCAAAAGATAGCCATCGGTAGCAAACGCATGTCCGCCACAATTAAGTCCAGACTCAATGCGGTACTCAGAAACCCACAACCCCTTTTTGGCCAAAAACTTGCCCTGTATAATAGCCGACCTATAATCGCTTACTTTTAAAATGATTTTCTTTTTAATAAGACCGTTTTCATCTGGATAAAAATCGTCAAATTGTGCTATATAACTGTAAAATATAGGATTCAACCCTGCTGACAATACCACTGACGAGTTTAATTTACTATTGGCAAAACCTCTTAATGCCGCATGGGCATCGTTGTATTCTGAGGACAGTTTTTCATCTTTTATGTAGTTCTCCTTGTCAACTTTGGTCATAATGTTAACATCAATGCTCCCCATCTTTAAATGTGCATCCGCCCATTTTTTCATATCGGCAGGGAGCATCCCATTTTGGGCCAACTTTTTAAAACTTGCTTTAATGGGTGACTTTTCTGGAAGCATGCCAACATATTTATAAATGCCTTCCTCGGTTTCCTTCGTTAAACGTTTTAAGGTCTCAAACTTCTTGTTCACCAAATCGCTAAGTAAATTTAAATAAGCGGTAATTCTTTTAGCTCTAAAATCGTCTATTTTATCTGTAATTTCTTGGTAATGCATTCCATATTTCTCGGTGTACATCTTCCTTAATTTTTCAATCAAAATATCATCTACTAAAGAAATAACAGAATCAATACCATAATGGGCAACTTTTAGTGGTGAATCTATTGTAAATCCTATCCCCATTACCGGGATATGGAATGTATGTGGGCTTTGCATATTCTTGCTCTTTTGTTAACAAACAAGCTGCAAAATTACATTTCTGCCCTTTCACAGAACATGACATTTGTCATGTGCTAATAAAATAAAACCTCAATATCTGCATTATCTTATAAAATATAGGGCTTAAAGAATCAAAAACATGCAATTATAACGGCCGTTTATTTAACTTTTCATAATAAGAAATCGTTATAGTGTAGAATTCAATAAATCTTTTTAGAAGGCTATAACCTTAGTTGAAGCTTTAGTATTTTTATAACAAATTTTTAACATTTTAGAACTATGTCTGTAGAGCCAAAATTAACCCGATTTAATCAAAGCGTACTGTCTAAATACCAAATTTACAATAGTATTTTTATGACTTTGCCTTTTGATACTATTACAAAAACTGGTGTGCTACTCCCCTTGTTTCACGAAACTTGCAAAAAGGGATTTGCCAATGGTGATGACCCTACTACTATAGTCGACACTTTTTTCAAAAAATACCAGGCGAGACGTAATAAGCAAAGTCAAATAAATTTACTGTTTAGGTTTATACAATATATTGAAAGACAAGTTGTTTTGTTTGATGCTATTGAAGATGCAGCATTTCCTATCGTAAATAACATGGAAGGTATAGGTACCCTTAGAAACCTTAAGGAATCTACCATTTCCCAAAATAAATTAGACGAATTAAAAGATTACTTAGAACACTTTAAAGTGCGCATCGTATTAACGGCGCACCCAACTCAGTTTTATCCAGGATCTGTTTTAGGTATTATTACCGATTTAACAGAAGCTATTAAAACCAATAATTTAAATGAAATTAACAATCTTTTTGGCCAATTGGGTAAAACACCTTTCTTCAAACACAAAAAACCAACGCCTTACGACGAAGCCGTTAGCTTAATTTGGTATTTGGAAAATGTATTTTACAAGTCTTTTGGAGAAATTTACAATTACATCCAACAAAATATTTTCTCAGACAATAAAGCGCACAACGACATTATTAATATTGGTTTTTGGCCTGGTGGCGACAGGGATGGAAATCCTTATGTAAAGCCAGATACTACTATAGTAGTTGCTGACCGATTAAAACAAACCATATTAAAATGTTATCACACAGATTTAAAAGCTTTAAGCAGAAAACTTACTTTTAGAAATGTTGAGGAAAGAATAAACAAGCTTGAACATATAATTTATAATTATAGCATCGATTTAAATTACAAGGATGCAATTAGTTCTCAAGAATTAAAAAATGAACTACTTGAAATTAGAGACATTATAATAACAGACCACCAGTCTCTTTATCTAAATGAAATAAACAGTTTACTAAACAGAATTCATTTGTTTGGTTACAATTTTGCAACCTTAGACATTAGGCAGGACAGTAGGATTCATCACAGTGTATTTACAGCAGTGATTGACAATCTGATTAGTTCTGGACATCCATCGTTCCCGAAAAATTACCACGATCTATCGGAAGAAGAACAAATAGATATCCTTTCAAAAGTTGAAAGCAAACCAATAAACATTGATGTTTTTGAAGATGAAATGGTAAGCAATACGCTTAAAACTATTAAAGCCATAAAGCAAATTCAAGAAACCAATGGTGAGCTTGGTGCAAACAGATATGTAATAAGCAATAACCAAACAGCATTAAATGTTATGCAATTATTTGCCATGCTTAAAATGGTTGCCTTTAATGATAAGCTAACAGTAGATGTGGTGCCGCTTTTTGAGACTATTACCGATCTAGAAAACGCCCCTGCTGTTATGGAACAGCTATATACAAATCCAGTCTATATGAATCACTTGAAAAGTCGTGGCTACAAACAAACTATTATGCTAGGCTTCTCAGACGGCACCAAAGACGGCGGCTATTTAATGGCCAATTGGGGAATTTATACCGCTAAAGAAAAACTAACCGAAATGTCTAGAAAATATGGTATTACCGCCATATTTTTTGATGGCCGCGGTGGGCCACCAGCAAGAGGTGGTGGTAAAACACATCAGTTTTATGCCTCTTTAGGCCCTACTATTGAGGATAAAGAAGTGCAGTTAACCATACAAGGGCAAACCATAAGCTCTAATTTTGGAACATTAGATTCCTCTCAATACAACTTAGAGCAACTTATAAGTTCGGGCATACTAAATCGTATGGCCAAAGAGAACAATGCTTTAACAGATGAGGACAGAATTGTAATGGACGATCTGGCCAAAACAAGTTATCAAACCTATAAGGATTTTAAAAGCCATCCCATGTTCATACCATATTTGGAGCGCATGAGTACTCTAAAGTACTATGCAAAAACAAATATAGGCAGTAGGCCATCTAAAAGAGGAAATTCAGACAAACTGGTGTTTTCCGACTTAAGAGCTATTCCTTTTGTTGGTTCTTGGAGCCAATTAAAACAAAATGTTCCTGGATTTTTTGGGGTAGGAACAGCACTTAAAATGTACGAGGACAGAGGGGAATTTTATAAAGTAGAACAGCTTTATAAGAATTCGAAATTCTTCAAAACCTTGCTTGAAAATAGTATGATGTCTCTAACAAAATCGTTTTTCGATTTAACCAAATACATGCAAAAAGACGAGGAATTTGGTGAATTCTGGACCATTATTTACAACGAGTATCTTACTACCAAAGAACTTTTGCTAAAACTAACTGGTTATAGAGAATTAATGGAGAATGAACCAGCAGGCAAGGCTTCTATTGAAGTAAGGGAATCAATTGTATTGCCATTGTTAACTATTCAGCAATATGCCTTAAAAAAGATTCAAGAGCTACATAAGAAGTCAGAACAAGATGCTGAACTTATAGAGATTTTTGAAAAGATAGTAACACGCTCGCTATTTGGCAATATTAATGCCAGTAGGAATTCTGCTTAAAACCAATAATAGAGCTTAGCTCTGAAAGACAAAAAAAGAGGCTTCAAAAACGAAGCCTCTTTTTTTATTGATATTTAAATGACTATTAATGTTCATTCAACCTAAAATCTGGATAAGCATCCATACCGTGCTCAAAACCATCCAAACCTTCTAATTCTTCTTTTTCAGAAACTCTTATACCTACAGTTGCTTTCAACACATAGAAAATAATAAATGAAGACACCACACAGATAACCGCATAGCAAGCAACACCCAATAACTGAACTAAAAAGCTATGGTCTGGATTTGTTGAAAATATACCAACGGCCAATGTACCCCATATACCACAGAACAGGTGCACAGCTATAGCTCCTACAGGATCATCTAATTTTATCATATCTACAAAACTTACTGCAAATACTATAACTACACCAGCAATAGCACCAATAATAACAGCACTCGTTGGCGAAACCACATCAGCTCCAGCAGTAATACCTACCAATCCACCTAAAATACCATTTAAAAACATGGTTAGGTCTAAATTTTTGTCTTTAATAGCCGATACAACCATTGCTACAACACCACCTGCTGCTGCTGCCAAACATGTAGTTACCAATACCAAAGAGGTTAGCTCAGGATCTGCAGAAAGCACAGAACCACCGTTAAAACCAAACCATCCAAGCCATAGTATTAAAACGCCTGCAGTTGCTAAAGGCAAGTTATGCCCTGGAATAGCCTGAGGCTTACCTTCTTTAAATTTGCCTATTCTAGCACCTAAAAGCCATACAGCTACCAAAGCTGCCCAACCTCCTACAGAGTGTACCAATGTAGAACCGGCAAAATCATAGAATCCCATTTCATCTAAAAAGCCACCACCCCATTTCCATGAGCCTGCAATTGGGTAAATAAAGCCTACGTAAACAATTGTAAATATCATGAAAGGAACAATTTTTACACGTTCGGCCACAGCTCCAGAAACTATGGTTGCAGCTGTTGCAGCAAACATACCCTGAAACAAGAAATCTGTCCAATAAGTATAGCCTTCACTATACGTTAAGTCTAAAGCGCCTTCGGCTGTTAATGGCGAACTTAAACCGAACCCAGAAAAGCCAATAAAGCCATTAAAATCTCCCGGATACATTAAATTAAAGCCTACAAGACAATATAGTAGCAAGCCTACGGTAATAATAAAAATATTTTTAAAAAGAATGTTCACCGTATTTTTCTGTCTCGTCAAGCCTATTTCAAGGAATGAAAATCCTAGGTGCATAAAAAATACGAGTGCGGTACAGATCATCATCCATACATTATTTGTTGTAAGTAATTCCATTTTATTTCTTTTTGATTAGTTCTTCCTTTAGTTAAAATCTTATTTTAAAGTTTCTCCTCCTTTTTCTCCTGTTCTAATTCTGTAGCTTTCTTCTACATGCGAAACAAAAATTTTACCATCTCCAACTTCTCCAGTACCTGCTGAATCTATGATAGCCTTTATAGTGGCCTCAGCAAAATCGTCATTAACAACAATTGAAAGGTATCTTCGCTGAATATCACTAGTGCTATATTTTACACCTCGGTAAACATGCCCTTCTTTTTCGTTACCAAGTCCTGTAACATCCCAATAAGAAAAAAAGTTGACACCCACATTGTGCAACGCATCTTTCACCACACGGTATTTGGATTTTCTAATAATCGCTTCGATTTTTTTCATGATATTGTTTTTTTAAATTACAGGCCAAAAATATAAAATATTAACAAAAAGGTATCATTTTTAGAGGGTTATAAATGAAGATATATCAAAAAATAAAAATTAACCCCCTATAATTTTGGGTTATTTATATAAATACAAATATTATTAATAATTTTTAAAGGCATGCAACGATCATATTTAACCAAATCCGTATTTCGTTACAAAAACACCCTAATAACTTAAGTGTTAGTAAAAACAAAATGCCTTGTCGTTTAACGACAAGGCATTTTTCTATTTGACATATGAAAAGTTATGTTATTCCAATTCTCTTTGTCTTTTACCAGGGTAAGCAATCGAACCGTGCTCGGAGATATCAAGACCAGCTATTTCTTCAGCTTCAGTAACTCTTAATCCTCCACAAGTTACTTTAAGTATTGTTAAGAATATATAAGACAACACCAAGGCCCAAACAGCATAGGCAACTACACCAATGGCTTGCGCACCTAATTGTGCAGCACCACCACCGTTAAACAACCCTATACCTGTATCGCCATCAACTCCCCAAAGACCTATAACCAAGGTTCCCCAGGCACCGGCAACACCGTGAACGGATATGGCACCAACAGCATCATCAATTTTCATCGTTTTTTCGATGAATCCAATTGACAACACAACTAAAATACCACCTACTAATCCTGCAAGTACAGCACCGCCTTCAGTCATGTTTCCACAACCAGCAGTTATACTCACCAAACCAGCCAAAGCACCGTTTAAGGTCATTCCTAAATTTGGTTTTCCATTCTTAATCCAAGTAAACAACAATGCACTTAACGCACCTGCAGAAGCAGCAAGGTTAGTAACCAAAACCACTTGAGAAGCAGCAGTAGCATCATCGCCACCCCATGCCAATTGAGAACCACCGTTAAAACCAAACCAACCTAACCAAAGGATAAATACCCCAAGGGTTGCATACATTTGGTTATGACCGTGCATTTCAACTGGTTTTCCATTAAGGAATTTTCCAATTCTAGGACCTACCATCCAAGCAGCAACAAGTGCAGCCCATCCACCTACAGAGTGTACGATAGAAGAACCAGCAAAGTCGATAAATTCAGCTGGCATAATACCATCTGTATTGTTCAACCATCCACCGTTCCATTCCCAGCCTCCTGCGATAGGATATATAATTGCTGTTAAAATGATACTGAAAAGTGCATAGGTTGTATATTTTGTGCGTCCCGCAATAGCTCCAGATACTATGGTTGCAGCAGTAGCAGCAAACACTGTTTGGAAGAACAAATCGGCAGCACCTTGAGAGAATACGAATCCTCCCCAGTGGAAGAAGCCTCCGCCCATATCAGCACCATACATTAATGAATAACCTACAAACCAGAAAGCCAACGAGCCAACGGCAATATCCAGAAAGTTCTTCATGGCGATATTCACAGCATTCTTTGAATCTGTCATACCAGATTCTACCAAGAAAAATCCTGCTTGCATGAAAAATACCAGAATACCTGAAATTAACATCCATAGCATTCCCATGTCGCCTTCTATAGCGGCAGTGTCTTGAATCATTAGGGGCATGTTAAATAATGACATAATAAATAGTTTTAAGGGTTAGTTAAAGAAGGTGAAAAGCCTTTGAGCTTTTCACCTTTTAAATTTTCTCTTAGAATGAGTAGATAGCGGCCAATACGAAAGAACTTAGGCTTTTTGTTGGCATTAAATCGTTATCTATAAACGAATCATCTGAAGCGCTGTCCAATCTTATCTCAGGCTTGATTGTTAAGTTATCAATAGCGAAGCTACCTGTTAAAGTTGCCGCAAATACACTTGTATCGGCAACACCAGAACCAATGGCTCCAAAATTATCATCTTCAACAAAATACTCACCTCTTAAACCAAGTGTGAACGTGTCTGACACTGCATACTGTGGATAAAGTGCAGCACCCATGAATCCACCTGCATCATCTTCTAAACTTAAGTAAGCTGCGTTGATACCTAAATAGAAGGAATCAGATAAATCTACACCACCTGTAAAATCTATTTCAAAGAAAGATGGATCAACCAATACATTTAAGTACTGACCTACAAAGCCCAACTGAGCACCAAAAGCATAATCTCCTGTTGGATTAAACTCAGTTAAATCCGTATCATTCATTACACCCAACATCAAACTGAAATCATCTCCTAAAGCGATATCTGCTTTTAACCCTGTATGGCTAAATGGCCCGTAAGAGAACAAGTAAGATGTACTGTAGTTGAAATTACCCGCTGGAGAAATAACCTCATACCCCAAAAAGGTATTAAAGTTACCCATGGTTAATGTTACATTATCACTAACATTCCAGTAGGCATATAATTGATTCACAATATTTCCGGTAGCAGAATACATAGGGGAAGCAAAAATAGCATCCGTACCTCTAGGTCCAAAAACCAAATCGGCTACAAACCCAACTTTTTCACCTTCATAAGAGGCAATTACGTTTGCCATACCAAGTGCAAAACCTGGCAGGTTGGCAAATGAAGATCCTGGAGCTATAGCGTTCTCATCGTTTGGAGCGCTAAAATTAGCTCTGTAATAGGCATCAACACTACCACTAAACGTTACTTTAGGTGTTTCCTCTTCTTGAGCAAATAAAGCTGTAGCGACGAAAAGCATTGAAAGAGTAATGATTTTTTTCATAATGTTTAAATTTTGGTTATTAAATGTTTAAAGTTTTAATCGATTTATTGAAAAATTATTCTTTAAGTCGATGTAAAACTATGTAAAAAAGTTTTACCCCCTAAAAAAAAGGGGGGTTAACTAATTACTTTTATCAATATCAAAATTTTTACCCTATTTTTTTAGGGGTCTTTATAAAAATATTGTTTTTTATGTTTTTTTGATAAATGAAAGATTTGAATTATTGTCAGCATTTTACTCTATCTAATTGCATTATTTCTTATTAAAGCACCTATTTGTTGATATTAATTCATAAATCCTCAAATTAAGGTGTGCAGAAAGTGTTGAATATTTATTAAAATATTTTATATTAATTGATATAATAGTATTTTTATATTGGCTTAGCTTCTAAAATCGAAATAATGGATTAGGCATTGTTATTATTTAAATTCTAGTGCATATCTTCGCTGACTAAGTCAAGTTTTAAATCAAACATTTAATTGATTATGTTGAAAAAACAAGGAATGTATTTACCTGAGTTTGAACACGAAAATTGTGGCGCAGGTTTTATTTGTAATCTCAAGGGAGAAAAAACAAATCAAATCATACATGATGCATTAGAAATTCTGGTAAAGTTGGAACACCGTGGTGGTGTTAGTGCCGATGGAAAAACAGGTGATGGAGCCGGCTTATTGATAGACATCCCTCACGATTACTTTAAACGCGTATGCAACTTCAGCATCCCTGAAGCTAGAGAATATGCCGTTGGAATGGTATTCTTGCCAAAAAACAAGAACCAATATAAATTTTGCAAAAATACATTTGAAACAGAAATTAAAGCACAAGGGTTATCTGTACTTGGATGGCGCGAAGTTCCAGTAGATTCGTCACAGTTAGGCGAAATCGCTTTGGCTTCAGAGCCTAACATAGAGCAAATTTTTATTGGCAAAACAGAAGAAATATCAGAGAAAATATTCAAAGCCAAGCTTTATGCGGCAAGAAAAATCACAGAACACACCATAAGAAATTCTAAAATTTCAGAAAATGGTTATTTTTATGTGCCTAGCTTGTCTAACACAACCCTGATATATAAAGGTATAATTATGCCTGAAGATATTGGGCCTTACTATACCGATTTACAACAAATAGATTTGGTAACTAGATTGGCCTTGGTACACCAACGCTTTTCTACCAATACCATGCCTACTTGGGAATTGGCACAACCTTTCCGTTTTATGTGCCAAAATGGTGAGATTAACACGTTACGCGGTAACGTAAGTAGAATGCGTGTTCGTGAGGAAATTATGAAAAGTGAGGTTTTTGGACCTCAAATAGATAAATTGTTCCCAATCATCTTACCTGGAAAATCAGATTCTGCTTCTATGGATATGGTTGTGGAATTATTAACACATACAGATAGGTCTTTACCAGAAATCATGATGATGATGATTCCTGAAGCTTGGGAAAGACACCAAACCATGTCTGAGGACAAAAAAGCGTTTTATGAGTACAACGCCTGTATTATGGAGCCTTGGGACGGACCGGCATCGGTACCATTTACAGATGGCGATTATATAGGGGCTTTATTAGACAGAAATGGGTTAAGACCTTCACGTTACACCGTAACAAAGAGTGGTAAACTAATCATGTCTTCTGAAGTTGGTGTTGTAGACATTGCTCCTGAAGATATTAAGGAACATGGCCGATTGGAACCAGGAAAAATGTTCTTGGTAGATATGAACGAAGGCCGGATTGTTAGTGATGAGGAAATAAAAACTAAAATAGTTAACGAAAGGCCTTATAAAGAATGGTTGGACAAAACAAGGTTACACCTAAAAACGGTGCCTTACACTAATGAAACCTGTCCTATTGAAACCATAGATATTAAAACCAGACAGCGTTTATTCAATTACACCTTTGAAGACATCCAAGAGGTAATCACACCTATGGCAGTTGCTGGTAAAGAAGCGCTTGGTTCTATGGGAATTGATACGCCTTTGGCCGTTTTATCTGATAGACCTCAGCTTATATCCAATTACTTCAAACAATTATTTGCCCAGGTAACCAATCCACCTTTGGATGGTATTCGCGAAGAAATTGTAACCGATATTAGCTTAAATTTAGGTAAAGACCGAAACATATTCAGTATTACAGAAAGGCAATGTAGAAAATTAAGAATTCAAAACCCTGTAATCTCCAATGCCGATCTTGAAAAAATAAGAACCATTTCAATAGAAGGCTTTAAAGCAGAAACCATCCACATGCTTTACCCTAAAGTACAGGGGCTTAACGGATTGGAAAATGCTTTGGAAGACATTATTGTTCAGGTAACTAAAGCACTTGAAAGAGGTGTTAATATCATCATTTTATCCGATAGGGGCGTTAATAAAGATTTCGCACCAATTCCAGCTTTATTGGCATGTTCTTATGTGAACCATCAAATGAACCGTTTACGCAAACGTTCTTACTTCGATATCATTATTGAATCTGCAGAACCTCGTGAACCACATCATTTTGCAACCTTGTTTGGTTACGGTGCCAGTGCCATAAATCCTTATATGGTGAATGAAATCATCAGAATGCAAGTTAAGGAAGGCTTTATTGAAGGCATGGATGAGGAAAAAGCGGTAAACAACTTCAACAAAGCAATTGGTAAAGGCTTATTAAAAATAATGAACAAAATAGGAATTTCTACATTACACTCTTACAGAGGTTCCCAAATTTTTGAAATTGTTGGCTTTAATTCCTCTTTTGTTGAAAAATATTTCCCTTATACCGCTTCAAGAATTGAGGGTATTGGCCTTTATGAAATAGAAAAAGAAATTAACGAACGCTATAAACAAGCCTATCCAGATAATTTAATCGACAAAAAATTAGGTTTAAATATTGGAGGCGATTACCGTTGGAGACGTAATGGCGAAAGGCATATGTTTAATCCAACTACTGTGGCTAAACTACAGCAGGCAGTAAGGTTAAGCGACCAAAAAAGTTATGATGTTTACTCAAAAGCAATAAACGATCAAGCCGAAAACCTAATGACCATTCGTGGCCTATTTGAGTTTGACAACTTAGATCCTATTCCAATTGAAGAGGTAGAGCCATGGACAGAAATCGTGAAGCGTTTCAAAACCGGAGCTATGTCTTACGGATCTATATCCCGTGAAGCGCACGAGAATCTTGCTATTGCCATGAATCGTATTGGTGGTAAATCGAACTCTGGAGAAGGTGGCGAAGACAGAAAACGTTTTCACCCAGATATAAATGGAGACAGCCGTAATTCGGCCATTAAACAAGTGGCTTCGGGTCGTTTTGGAGTTACTTCGCATTACTTAACCAATGCCAAGGAAATTCAAATAAAAATGGCACAAGGCGCGAAGCCTGGTGAAGGCGGACAGTTGCCTGGTGAAAAAGTATTACCATGGATTGCTGCTGCCCGTAATTCAACGCCTTTTGTAGGATTGATTTCGCCTCCACCGCATCACGATATCTATTCAATTGAAGATTTAGCGCAATTAATATTCGATTTAAAGAATGCCAATAGAGACGCTAGAGTTAATGTAAAACTTGTATCAGAAGTTGGTGTAGGAACGATTGCCGCTGGTGTAGCAAAAGCCAAAGCAGATGTTGTTTTAATCTCAGGTTACGATGGTGGTACTGGAGCTTCTCCTTTAACATCTCTAAAACATGCTGGACTTCCTTGGGAACTTGGATTGGCTGAAGCACAACAAACATTAGTATTAAACAACCTAAGAAGCCGTATTGTGGTAGAATGTGATGGCCAGTTAAAAACAGGTCGCGACGTTGCTATTGCCGCTTTATTGGGTGCTGAAGAATTTGGGTTTGCAACCGCTCCATTGGTGGCCTCAGGATGTATAATGATGCGTAAGTGTCATTTAAATACTTGTCCGGTTGGTATTGCTACCCAAGATAAAGAATTACGTAAAAACTTTAAAGGCACGCCTGAACATGTAATTAACTTCTTCTATTATGTTGCAGAAGAATTGAGAGCTATTATGGCACAATTAGGCTTTAGAACGCTTGCCGAAATGGTTGGACAAACCCATAAAATCAATGCTAATAAGGCAATTAAGCATTATAAAGCAAAAGGATTGGATTTATCTGCCATTTTACATAGACCTGAAGCATATCGCCATTTAACTGTGAGAAATACGGAAAGTCAAGACCACAACCTAGAAGACGTTCTTGATTTCACTATATTGAAAGATTCTCACCGTGCGTTGTACCGTAAAGAAAAAATGGATTTGGCCTACCCAATACACAACACAGACCGTACAGTAGGTGCTATTGTGAGTAATGAGATTTCTAAAATTTACGGTCATTTAGGCCTTCCAGAAGACACACTAAACATTAATTTTACTGGTTCTGCTGGACAAAGTTTTGGTGCGTTTGGTGCACATGGTCTAACGTTCACTTTAGAAGGAAACACAAACGATTACTTAGGGAAAGGATTATCTGGAGCCAAACTAATAGTTAAAAAACCCGCTAAAGCAGACTTTATTGCTGAAAACAACATAATAGTAGGAAATGTTTGTTTGTTTGGTGCTATACAAGGTGAAGCCTATATTAATGGTATCGCTGGCGAACGTTTTGCCGTTAGAAATTCCGGAGCAACAGCTGTAGTAGAAGGTGTAGGCGACCACTGTTGCGAATATATGACTGGAGGAAAAATTGTTGTATTGGGCAAAACCGGAAGAAATTTTGCTGCCGGTATGAGTGGTGGTATAGCTTATGTGTACGACCCTCAAAACAAATTCACTAATGGTTTGTGCAATACAGAAACCATCGAGTTTGAAACAATGTCTGATGACGACAAAACAGATTTAAAAGCATTAATAGAAAAGCATGTTCTATATACCAATAGTTCTCGTGGCAAAGCATTGTTGAAAGATTGGGAAAACAATTTGAAAAACTTTGTAAAAGTAATGCCTACGGAGTACAAGCTTGCTTTAAAACGCTTGGAAACAGAAGAACAAATGGTTGAAGAATTAACAGCATAATGTCATGGGAAAAGTAACAGGATTTAAAGAATTTGAAAGACAAGATGAATCAAACGCGCCCGTTAAGGATCGTGTAAAAAACTATAAAGAATTCACAATACCTTTAAGTGAAGCCGAAATAACCAAGCAAGGATCACGTTGTATGGACTGCGGTATTCCTTTTTGCCACAGTGGTTGCCCTCTAGGAAATTTAATTCCAGATTTTAACCATATGGTACACCAAGGAGAATGGCAAAAAGCGTCGTGGTTGCTACATTCTACCAATAATTTCCCAGAATTTACAGGTAGATTATGCCCTGCACCATGTGAAAAATCGTGTGTTTTAGGCATTATAGAACCACCTGTATCCATAGAAAATATTGAAAAACAAATTGTAGAACGTGCTTTCCAAGAGGGATGGATAAAACCACACCCTCCTAAAACCCGAACAGGAAAAACCGTTGCTGTTGTAGGTTCTGGCCCTGCTGGTCTAGCAGCTGCACAGCAATTGAATAGAGCAGGACATACGGTTACCGTTTTTGAAAGAGATGATGAAGTTGGCGGATTGTTACGTTATGGTATTCCTAACTTTAAGTTAGAAAAACACATCATAGACCGTCGTATTGATATCCTAAAAGCTGAAGGTATTACCTTTAAGGTTAATGTAAATGTAGGTATTAACTACAGCACGGAAGAACTTAAAAAGTTTGACGCCGTGGTACTTTGTGGTGGTGCAACCGAAAGAAGAAGTTTACCAACACCTGGCATTGATGCCGATGGCGTGGTACAGGCTATGGATTTCTTAACACAACAAACCAAAGTTCTGTATGGTAAGGAAGTAAAAGACCAAGTTCTAGCTACAGATAAACATGTTATTGTTATAGGTGGTGGTGATACTGGTTCGGACTGTATTGGAACATCCAACCGTCAAGGAGCTAAATCGGTAACAAACTTTGAAATTATGCCGAAACCTCCTGGACATCGTTCGCCAACAACACCTTGGCCATTTTGGCCTTTACAACTAAAAACATCTTCATCTCACGAAGAAGGTGTTGAAAGAAACTGGCTAATTAACACCAAAGAATTTGTAAAAGACGAAAACGGCAAATTAACTGCTTTAAAAACTGTAAACGTTGAATGGAAAATGGTACCTGGCCAACGCCCGCAATTGGTTGAAGTTGAAGGCACAGAAAAAACATGGCCATGCGATTTAGCGTTATTAGCTCTAGGATTTACTGGACCAGAAAGCACTATTGCCGATCAATTAGGCATTGTAAAAGATGAACGCTCTAATTATAAAGCAGAACATGGAAAGTTCCAAACTAATATCCCAAACATATTTACTGCGGGCGATATGCGCCGTGGGCAATCACTAATCGTTTGGGCCATTTCTGAAGGACGTGAAGCAGCCCGTCAAGTTGATATTTTCTTAATGGGTAAATCTGATTTACCTTCTAAAGATATTGCAGGCGATTTGGTTGCATTATAAAAAACAAAGAAGAACAAAAAGCAGAAAACCTTAGGGATTTCCCTAAGGTTTTCTGCTTTAAACCACTATTTTCACCCGCTTATTTCAAATAAATTAAACAAAATTTAACAGTTTTTAAAGTGTTAAATTTTATATTTGTTTACAACCGAAACTACTTAGATGTATAAAAAGGCAGTAGCAACATTTTTTATGGTTATTTTTATGGGGCTTATCACAGCGCCATCGTTAATTATTGCTTTAGATAATTCTATTGATACATCTATGTTTTATTCTATAGCCGAAGAAGAAGAAAATGGTAAATCCATAAGTGTTTTATCGCCTTTTTCTATTGTGAATAATGAATACCAAACCCCTTTTGATATAAAAGACTACCAGTTTTTTAGTTATCAGAACAAAAATTACCCGAAACCCCATCTCAATTTAATTTCCCCCCCTCCAGAGAGAAACATATTGTAATATTTAAGACTTTCTATTAAGTCTATCAATCAAGTTTAATCCCCTTTGTTTATTGAAAGCCTAGGGTTAAAATTATTATAATATGTTTAAAACGATTAAAAACGATTTACCCGCAAGTATCGTTGTCTTTTTTGTGGCATTGCCTTTATGTTTAGGTATTGCTTTAGCTAGTGGAGCCCCATTGTTTTCCGGTTTAATTGCCGGTATTGTTGGTGGTATTGTTGTAGGAGGCTTAAGTGGCTCTAAAGTTGGTGTTAGTGGCCCTGCGGCTGGATTGGCAGCCATTGTACTAACGGCAATAGGCTCCTTAGGTGGATACCAAAATTTCCTTGTTGCCGTTGTTTTGGGAGGTGTCATCCAATTATTGTTTGGCGTGTTGAAAGCTGGTATTATTGGGTATTATTTCCCTTCTTCCGTAATTAAAGGCATGCTAACAGGTATTGGTATCATCATCATTCTAAAGCAAATTCCAAACTTTTTCGGATACGATGAAGAATCGGCTTGGGATTTAGAGTTTTTAGAGCTAGATGGTGGAAATACTTTTTCTGAATTAATTAATGTAATCGACAATTTACACCCTGGCGCAGCAATTATTGGAGTTATCAGTTTATTGATTTTAATATTTTGGGAAAGGGTACTAAGTAAAAAGCATAAAGTATTTCAGTTAGTACAAGGTCCTTTTGCTGTAGTTGTTTTAGGTATTTTATTTTTCGTATTGGTAAAAGATACTGGAGTATTGTCAATTGGGCCAAAGCATCTTGTCAGTGTTCCTATACCAGAAGATGCAACTTCATTTTTTAACCAATTCAGTTTCCCTAACTTTACTGTCATTACAAATCATGAAATTTGGATCACTGCCTTTACAATAGCATTGGTAGCGAGCTTAGAAACACTTTTGTGTGTGGAAGCAACAGATAAAATAGATCCCGATAAAAATGTAACACCAACCAATCGAGAACTGTTGGCTCAAGGTACTGGAAATATCATTTCTGGTTTAATTGGCGGATTACCTGTTACTCAGGTTATTGTTAGAAGTTCTGCAAATATCCAATCTGGGGGTAAAAGTAAAATGTCTGCAATTATTCACGGTTTTTTCTTGTTAATATCAGTTATATTGATCCCTCGTCTGCTTAATATGATTCCGCTTTCAGTTCTAGCAGCTGTTTTACTTATTGTCGGCTACAAACTGGCCAAACCTGCTTTATTTAAAAAAATGTATCAATTAGGTTGGAAACAGTCAATCCCATTTTTTGTAACAGTTATTGGTATTGTTTTCACCGATTTATTGGTGGGAATTGGACTTGGTCTTTTAGTAGGTATTGTTGTAATTTTAATAAAAAGCTATCAAAACTCCCACTTTTTGCATAAAGAAGGTGAAGATGTAGATGACGGAAAAGTAAAAATGACATTGGCCGAAGAAGTAACTTTTATAAATAAAGGAGCTATTTTAAAAGAACTGGAAAAATTGCCTAACGATTCTTTCTTGGAACTTGACGTTAGAAAAACGAAATATCTAGATTACGACATCATTGAAATATTAGATGATTTTGCATTTAAGGCCAAAGAAAGAAACATTAACGTTACGCTCGTTTCTGAACGAGGAACTATTGAAAACCCACCAAGTTACATGGAGTTTTTTACAACCAAACCTAAACTAGAAGAATTAAAACATAAGTCAGCATAAAATGAAAGCACATACAAGAGAAACACAAGCTACAATGACCCCTGAAAAATCATTGCAGTTTTTAAAAGAAGGAAATCAAAGGTTTCAAAGTAACTTAAAAGCAAACCGTAATTTACTCGAACAAGTAAATGATACCAGTGAAGGCCAGTTTCCCTTTGCTACTATTTTAAGCTGTATTGATTCTAGAGTATCGGCCGAATTGGTTTTCGACCAAGGTTTAGGAGATATTTTCAGTGTACGCATTGCTGGAAATTTCGTTAACGAAGATATTTTAGGCAGCATGGAGTTTGCCTGTAAATTAGCAGGAACTAAGTTAATCGTTGTGTTGGGACACACCAGTTGTGGTGCTGTAAAAGGCGCTTGCGATGATGCCAAATTAGGCAACCTAACAACTATGCTTGGAAAAATAAAACCTGCTGTTGAGGCTGTTAAAGAACCAACTGATGCCAGTTTAAGAAACTCAAAAAACTTAGAGTTTGTAGACAATGTTTCGCATATGAACGTTAAATTAACCATTGATAGAATTCACGCCGAAAGTCCTGTGCTTTCAGAAATGGAAAAAAATGGTGAAATTAAAATTGTAGGTGCCATGTACGATATCAACACCGGAGGCGTAACATTTTTTGAATAAAAAGCATAAAGTTTTAAACATATAATGAAAAAGAAAATAGGTATGGTAGCGTTAATGCTTTTGTTAACGCTACCTAACTTTTTAAGTGCCCAGGATAGTGAGTTTGGTAATTGGCTAATTTATATAGGCAATAAAAAAATCAACTCCAAATGGAACATCCATAACGAAGTACAATACCGTAATTACAACGCTATTGGCGATTTAGAGCAACTGCTTTTAAGAACCGGCCTCGGTTACACATTTAATGAAGGTAAAAGCAACATATTATTAGGATATGGCTATATTTTATCTGAAAATTATATTAACACCGATGAAAAAGAAAGCGTAAACGAACACCGTATTTTTCAACAATTTATTTCCAATCAAACTATTGGTTCTGTAAAACTAAGTCACAGATACCGCTTTGAGCAGCGCTTTGTGGAAACCGATTTTAAAATGCGTTTTCGATACTTTTTGGGAATAAACATCCCTTTTAAAAGCTCCAGTCCTTTTTACCTTTCTGCGTACAATGAAATATTCTTAAACACCCAAAGCACTATTTTTGACAGAAATAGACTTTACGGTGGTATTGGCTATAAGCTAAATGAAAACATTCGCTTTGAAGCAGGGTACATGAACCAATTTTTTGAAACTTCCGGAAGGGACCAATTTAACATTATGGCCTTTGTAACTCTATAGTTTATTCGACTTCTCTTATAAAAGCCTCACAGGTTTCAACCATATTTTTGCTACCGCAAATAAATGGCACCCGTTGGTGTAGCTCGGTTGGTTGAATGTCTAATATTCTCCTGTACCCGTCACTAGCCTTACCATTGGCCTGTTCAGCCAAAAAAGCCATCGGGTTACATTCATACAACAAACGTAACTTCCCTTCTTCCAGCAAAGAACTTTTGGGGTATAGATAAATACCTCCTTTTATCATATTTCTATGGAAATCGGATACCAATGAGCCAATGTATCTAAAAGTATAAGGCCTATCGTCTTCCTCTTTTTGACAGTATTTAATATAATTCTTTACCCCTTGCGGAAAATGGGTGTAGTTACCTTCATTTACAGAACATATTTTACCATCTTCCGGAAATTTCATATTGGGGTGTGACAAGTAAAATGACCCTAATGCAGGGTTTAATGTAAACCCATTAACACCATCGCCCGTGGTATAGACAAGCATCGTGGAAGTACCATAAATAATATAGCCTGCCGCTACTTGTTGACTTCCTTTTTGTAAAAAATCGTCCAAAGTTACTGGTTGCCCAACAGGCGTTTTACGTCTGTAAATTGAGAAAATGGTGCCTACCGAAACATTTACGTCAATATTAGAGGAACCATCCAAAGGGTCTATAAGAACAATGTATTTATTTTGGTGGTTTTCATCCCGACTGTTTACCGAAATAAAATCGTCTTCTTCTTCACTGGCAATGCCACACACAATATTTCTATTGGTTAATGTTTGAATGAACTTATTATTGGCGTAAACATCCAATTTTTGTTGATCTTCACCTTGAATATTCACATCGCCAACAGAGCCCACAATATCAACCAATCCCGCTTTATTTACTTCGTGGTTTACAATTTTAGCCGCCAACCTAATGGAATTAAGTAAGCTTGAAAGCTCCCCCGATGAATATTTGAAGGATGTTTGGTTTTCAATTATAAATTCTCCTAAAGTTTGTTTTTTATGCGCCATAATAAAGTTACTTATATCTACAAATATCCAATATTTTTAAGGAACTACAACGTTTTCGCCATAGATAAATGGCTTTAAATATTCAACTTTAAACTATCTTTGAAATAATTAATAAATATTATGGTTTTTACAATTAGAGAAGCAAAAAAAGAAGATATGGCAGAGGTGTATAAACTTATAAAAGAGCTAGCCGCTTTTGAAAAAGAACCCAATGCCGTTGAGATTACCCTAGCAGAATTAGAAAATGACGGCTTTGGAAAAAACCCACAATTCAAATGCTTTGTTGGTGAAATAGATTTTAAAATTGAAGGCATTGCTCTTTTTTTTAATCGCTACTCTACCTGGAAAGGGAGAGCCATACATCTTGAAGATTTAATAGTTAGTGAAAATAAAAGAGGACTAGGATTGGGTACGGCCCTTTTAGACGAAGTTATAAAGTACGGACATAGCATTGGTGTGAAACGTATTAACTGGGATGTATTGGATTGGAACGAACCTGCCATTACTTTTTACGAAAACAAAGGCGCTAAGGTTATGCGCGATTGGGATGTGGTACAACTAAGCGAGGAAGGTATAAAAAACTATATTTCAAAACTTTAAAATGCAAATATTTAAGTTTGGCGGTGCTTCTGTAAAAGATGCCAATGGTATAAAAAATATGGTGTCGGTACTACAAAAGGTAGGTTATAACAATACTTTAATTGTTATATCTGCCATGGGAAAAACCACCAATGCACTTGAGGAAGTGGTTCATAATTATTTCAACAATAAAAAAGAACTGCAAAGTTCACTTCAAGAAGTGAAAAAATACCATAATGCCATTTTATTGGATTTATTTGATAACGAAAATCATCCTGCATTTAAAGATGTGGCTTCATTATTTGATGAACTCAATACTTTTTTAAAAACAAACAAATCGCCTGATTATAACTTTGTGTACGACCAAGTGGTTTGTCTTGGCGAATTGGTATCTACTACCATTATTAGCAACTATTTTAATACTATTGGTATAAAAAATAATTGGGTAGATGCACGAGAACACATAAAAACAGATAGTTACTTTAGAAGAGGGAATGTTAATTGGGAAAAAACCACTCGCCTCATCTCAAAAAATATCAATAAAAGTATTTTAAACATTACCCAAGGATTTTTGGGCAGCGATGCCAATAATTTCACCACTACATTGGGAAGAGAAGGCAGCGACTATACCGCTGCCATTTACGCCTACTGCCTAAACGCCACCAGCGTCACCATTTGGAAAGACGTACCGGGTGTTTTAAATGCCGACCCACGGTATTTTGAAAATGCCCAATTACTTCATAAAATATCTTATACAGAAGCAATAGAACTGGCTTTTTATGGTGCTTCGGTAATTCATCCAAAAACGTTACAACCATTACAGCAAAAAGAAATTCCCCTATTTGTAAAGTCATTTTTAGAACCCGAAAAACCCGGTACTAAGGTTGGCAAAAATGTGGCTATAGAACCCAACGTTCCATGCTTTATTGTGAAAAAAAATCAAGTGTTAATATCATTGTCATCATTAGATTTCTCATACATCGTAGAAGAGAATATTAGTGAGATTTTCAATCTATTACATATCCACAAAATGAAGGTGGACGTAATACAGAATTCTGCCATTAGTTTTTCGGTTTGCGTCGATAACATCTATAACAATCTTGAAAAATTAATTCAACAATTAAAGTCAAAATTTAAGGTGTCGTTTCACAGCAATGTATCTCTCTTTACCATCAGACATTATAACAACAACGTTATAAATCAATTGGAAAAAAATAAAACTGTTTTGTTGAAACAATTAACCCAAGATACCGTTCAAATTATTACGAAATAAGATATTTTGGATAATTCCTTTTTTATCCACAGCACAAAAAAAGGATATGTTAATAAGAAAAATTGATTAGGTTTGTAAGCATGTCTAAAAATGAAAATATAGGTTTAGTTTCTTCAAAAGAGATTGCAAGCGTTATAAATGTTTCTAAATATGGATTTATAGGGACATTTATTGGTTGGTTGCTAATGAAGGTCTTAAAAATCTCTACGCTAAACAAAATATACAGCAGAAATAAACACTTAAACGACCTGCCTTTTTTAGATGCTATTCTAAACGATTTCCAGATTAAGTTTGAAATTCCCGAAGAAGATCTTAAACGCTTACCAAAAGACGGTGCTTACATTACTATTTCCAACCATCCGCTTGGGGGCATTGATGGTATTTTACTGTTAAAATTAATGTTGGAACAACGGGCCGACTTTAAAATAATAGCCAACTTTTTATTGCATAGAATTGTGCCCCTTCAGCCATTTATTATGCCCGTTAATCCGTTTGAGGACAGAAAGGATGCCAAATCTAGCGTTTCGGGATTTAAAAGCGCCATTTTGCATTTGAGAAATGGGTCGCCCCTAGGTATTTTCCCAGCAGGCGAAGTATCTACCTATCGCGATGGCAAGCTGGTTGTAGATAGGCCTTGGGAAGAAGCCGCTATTAAATTGATTAAAAAAGCCGAAGTGCCCGTAGTGCCCATTTATTTCCACGCTAAAAATAGCAAACTCTTTTATAAGCTATCTAAACTTAGTGACACGCTTAGAACCGCAAAATTACCCTCAGAACTTTTAACGCAGAAACGACGAATTATTAAAGTTAGAATTGGTAGGCCCATAAGTATTGCCGACCAAAAGGAGCATACGACACTCACCGAATTTTCAGAGTTTTTACGTCGAAAAACATATATGCTTTCCAATGCTTTTGAGGACAATTCAAAAATACTCAATAATATTTCATCTACCATAAAGACCCAATTGGCACCCAAAGTACCCAAACGCATTGTCACGCCTATTGCCAAAGAAATCATGTCTAAAGAAGTAGACATGCTAAGGAATCAAGACTGTAGATTGTTACAGAGTAAAAACTACGAGGTCTTTTTAACCCCAGCCGAAAAAATACCAAACATACTTAGGGAAATAGGAAGGCTTCGTGAAATCACTTTTAGGGAAGTAGGCGAAGGCACAAATGAATCTATTGATTTAGATACTTTTGACACCTATTACCACCACATGTTTTTGTGGGACGACGACCAAAAATTAATTGCTGGCGCTTACAGAATGGGGTTAGGCTCCCAAATTTTTGAACGCTTCGGTATTGATGGCTTTTATTTGCAAGACCTGTTTAGATTCGAACCAGAACTCTATAAAATGATGAGCCAATCCATAGAAATGGGTCGGGCTTTCATTATTAAAGAATATCAACAAAAGCCCATGCCTTTATTTTTGCTCTGGAAAGGCATTGTACATACCACGTTGCGTTATCCAGAACATAATTATTTAATTGGAGGCGTTAGCATTAGTAACCAATTCTCCAACTTCTCAAAGTCGTTGATGATTGAGTTTATGAAATCACATTATTACGACCCTTACATTGCCCAATATGTGCGGCCAAAAAAAGAATTTAAAGTAAAGCTGAAGGATGCCGATAAAGATTTTGTATTTGATGAAACCGAATCTGACTTGAACAAGTTCGATAAAATCATAGACGAGATTGAGCCGGGCGCTTTGCGATTGCCAGTACTCTTAAAAAAATACATAAAACAAAATGCCAAACTCGTCGCTTTTAATGTAGACCCCTTGTTCAATAATTCAGTAGATGGCTTAATGTACATTAAAATTGCCGACTTGCCCGAAAGTACCGTAAAACCTGTTATGGAAGAATTCCAAGCAGAATTGGAACGCAAGTTTATGAATGGCAATAATGAAGATTAACCTTTTTTTACTGCGACTTTTAAACATATTGCCTAAAAACCAAAACATAAGAAAAATCTTTGCTTATTGCTTTTTTTACTATCTTTAGAAAAACAACACTTTATTTTAAGTATTGATAACTAATGATATATAAAATGTTATTTAAGTTTTTAACATGTTTAGTCTTTTCAATTGGCTTATTTTCCTATTCGCAAACTATAACCGGAACTGTTCTAGACTATAAAACCCAACAACCTGTAGAAGCCGTTTCTGTTTATTTTGATAATACAACCATAGGAACTGTCACAGACACAAACGGACGGTTTTCTCTTGATTATTCTGAGGCTATTAAATCTTCCCTAATTATATCTTTTTTAGGATACAAAAGTGAAGTAATTACAGATTATAGATCTAAACAGAACGTTACAGTGTTGCTAAAAGAATCTATAGATGCACTAGAAGCCGTTGTTATTAAAGCAGATGATGGCCTTACAAGAAAACAAAAGCTATTTATTTTTAAACGGGAGTTTCTTGGCGAATCTAAATTTGCACGGTCATGTAAAATATTGAATGAGGATGATTTAATTTTAAATTATTTCAAAAATGAACGAAAATTAAACGTGCGAGCCAATTCGCCCATCATAATCAGAAATGAAAGCCTACAATATGAAGTATCTTACGATATTTCCTTTTTTGAAATCGATTTTATAAACGTTGTTTTAGAAGACAATTATGAGATTTTTGATGTGAAAACCGTAACATACGCAGGCACGACATTCTATAAAAAACTTGAAGATTTCAATAAAAAAGCAGCTGTAAGGAACAGGGAACAAGCCTATAAAGGATCTGTCCATCAATTTATGAGATCGTTATACCATAACACCTTAAAAGATAATCATTACAAAATTTACGACACCAAATTTTTGGTAAATCCAGAGGATTATATCAATATAACGTATTCAAACAACCCCGAACTGAAAACCCTGAAATTAGTCAAACCCATTACCATTCTTTATGATAATGAAAGGAAATCTGGTATGAAACTAAAAACACCCTCTATTTTGATTGACAAATATGGTCATTATTCCAACCCTACCGAAGTAGAATTTACAGGCTTTATGGGCAAACAGCGATTAGGTGATTTACTCCCCCTCGATTATACCTTATAACGTTCTAACAAAGGTTTGAATTTGAAAACCTATTAAAACCAAGGTTTTTTACCTAATTGGTACGTTTTATAAAATTCTTCGTCCGATTTTGTTAGGTAAATAATGCCTTCAATAAGTCCGATTACGCTCATAACCCAACCTGCCATACCACAGGTTAAAATACCAAGTATTAATGTAATTACTAGCGTAATAATTCCTTCTTTGGTATAACCTAAAACAAATTTATGAACACCAAATATCCCGAGTAAAATAGCAAGAACTCCAGCTAATACTTTTTTATTATTACTTGAAACAATTTCCTCAGCACCTTCTGCAAATTCTTTGGCACTTTCTTTGGCTTCGTCGGCCATTTTATTTAAGTCGTCTTTTAAATTATTATCGTCAGACATGGTTTGTGTTTTTAATTGATTAGTAACGATAAAGTTAGTGAAAATTCGAATCCCTTTATAATTAAAACATTATCTAAACAATAAAATAATACCTCCCAAAGCAGTTACAATTAAAATAAAGCGTCTGTAATTAACATTCGAAATTAATTTTACAATATAGGCACCAACCAAAAACCCAAGAACCACCGTTGGTATCATAACAGAATTCAATACAATGGTTTCAACTGTAATTGTTTTCCAAACAAAAATATGGAAGGGTATTTTAAACACGTTCAATATAAAAAACAACCACGCTACCGTTCCTATAAATTCATTTTTTGGCAACCTAATGGCTAAAAAATATACATTAGCTATAGGTCCTGCCAAATTACCAATCATAGAAGCAAAGCCAGACAAAAACCCAAAGGAATGGGCAAACAGCTTATTATTGGGCAACCTTGTTTTTCTATTTTCCGTATAGACCATAATAATAACCGAAACGATAATGATAATGGCCATAATACGTTTAAAAAGTGCTTCCGATATATCATTGCCTATCCAAACCCCAACCAATACACCAACAACCATAAAAGGCAATAGCTTAATTATATAATGCCATTGGGCATGCCTGTTGTAATAAATAACCGCTAAAATATCGGCACATACTAACATGGGTAACAAAACACCGGTGGATTCCTTTTCACCAAAAACAAAGGCCAAAATTAAAATGATAATAATACCAATGCCCTTAATTCCCGATTTTGAAATTCCCAATATAAAGGTTGCCAACGCAACGGCCAACCATTGTAAGACCGATAAATGAAATGAATGTAAAATTTCTGTATACCCCAAAAAAATTGAATTTAAAGGTGCAAAGATAGTTTATTTCTTTATGGCACTTTCATAAATGGAAATCCATGCTTCTGGTGTCATTTTGGTACACAATTCACCTATTAAATCATAGGGAATGTCTTCTAAATATTTAAAACGAACACAGCTTTTGCCCATATCCAATTTACGCTTGGAGTGCTTTGGGTATTCGGCCACAAACCAATCATACAAATCTGGTTTGGCATAAATACCCATATGGTAAAAATTTATTGAGTTTTTTTGGGAAGCAATATTCATAAAAGGCAACGGTAATTTAGGGTCGCAATGATAGCCTGCTGGATACAAATAGTGCGGCACATAATACCCAATCATGCCGTAATTGATGCCTTCCTCAAAACCTTTGGGCAAATTCGTTTTAATAACTTCCCTTAGTTTATTTATAGGTTTTTTCCTTTCTTCGGGCAACTGTTTAATATAATCTGCTGGAGATTCTGCTCGGTACTGCATACTTCACTATTTAAAAACCACATAATACAGAACTAAAATAAAATAAATCATGGAATAAGTAAACTTCAATAGGTTATTAGCTAAGTATTAAGCATAATTTTAAGAAAAAAATCATAACTTCGTTTGCCTTCAAATACCAACTAAACTAATAATCAAAAATGACTGTCTTTAAAAAATTATTTCTTTTAATTATTCTAACTATTGCCCCTAGGCTCATTGCTCAGGAAACCCAGTTTTCCAATCTAATACAAAATATCGATTCTAGGGATAAAATTTCTTTAAACGGTTTATGGGATATTATTATCGACCCGCTTGAAAATGGCTTTTACAACCACCGCTTGCAAGAAAAAAATGATGGTTATTTTTTGAATGCAAAAATGAAATCGCCATCCGATTTGGTGGAATATAATTTTGATAGCAGCGACCAACTTATGGTGCCTGGTGATTGGAACACCCAAATGGAAAGACTCTACTATTACGAAGGTACCGTTTGGTATAAAAAGGATTTCGACTTTACGCCAAAAACAGATGAATTAGTTTATCTCTATTTTGAAGCGGCCAATTATGAAGCCATTGTGTATTTAAATGGTAAAAAATTAGGGTCACATATTGGTGGCTATACCCCATTTCAATTTGAAGTGAGCGACTTGCTAAAGGAAGGGAACAATTTCGTTGTTGTAAAAGTTGACAATACCCGAAAGCGTGAAAATGTACCTACTGTAAACCAAGATTGGTGGAATTATGGCGGCATTACACGGTCGGTACATCTCATAAAAACGCCTAAAAAACATATTCAAGATTATTACATTCAACTTGCCAAAAACGACCCAAATACTATTGAAGGTTGGGTAACAGTGAACAATGCTTCCGAAGGCGAAATGGTAAAAGTTAACATTCCTGAACTTAAAAAAACTGTTGAAGCTACACTTAAAAATGGCAAAGCTTCTTTCTCACTAAAAGCAAAACCAACACTTTGGGACACCCAGAACCCCAAATTATACGAGGTTGTTATTGCAACCCAAACCGATAGAATTACCGACCAGATTGGTTTTAGAACCATACAAACCAATGGTAGTAAAATTTTATTGAACGGCAAGGAGACCTTTTTAAAAGGCATTTGCATCCATGAGGAAGCGCCGTTTAAAACGGGTCGCGTTACTTCTAAAGAAGAATGCATTACCTTACTGAATTGGGCCAAGCAACTGGGCTGTAATTTTATTCGCTTGGCGCATTATCCGCATAGCGAAACCATGGTGCGTGAGGCCGAAAAAATGGGCTTTTTAATTTGGTCTGAAATACCTGTGTATTGGACCATCATGTTTGAAAATGAAGCAACCTATGCGAATGCCGAAAACCAATTGACCGAAATGATTTCCCGCGATAAAAACAGGGCAGGTGTTGTGTTATGGTCGGTTGCCAATGAAACACCAGAAAGTCCAGAACGTTTATCATTTTTAACCAATTTAGCCAATCATGCCCGTAAACTGGATAACACCCGATTAATCACAGCGGCACTAGATACCCAATCACAAGATGCTAAAGGCAGACTCATAGAAGACCCTCTAGGTAATGCGGTAGATGTAATTGGCATTAACAATTATTGCGGCTGGTATTATGGGACGCCCGAATCGTGTGCCGAGATTAAATGGAAAAGTGCCTACAACAAACCGATGATTATGAGTGAAGTGGGCGGTGGTGCTTTATTCAACTTGCATGGCGAAAAAAATGAGCGATGGACCGAAGAATACCAAGCCGAAGTATATAAAAACAACATTGAAATGATGGAAAACATCGATTTTCTATCGGGTATTTCACCGTGGATTTTAATGGATTTCCGTTCATCAAGACGTCCTTTAAAACGCATTCAGGAAGATTTTAACAGAAAAGGATTGATTTCTGAACAGGGTATGAAAAAACAAGCGTTTTACATTCTTCAAGACTATTACAGCAAAAAATAAACAACTAACCTTTATGAAAAAATTACTTTTTACCGCATTAATCACAGCCTTTGGACTCATCGGTTTTTCACAAAACGCCAACAAAGAATGGCTAGATGTTAACTATGCCGACGATGGCCAGGTATACCACAATCTTGACATTCATTTACCTGCTACAGAACAGCAAAACTACAAACCCATTATTATTATTTACGGTAGCGCATGGTTTGCCAATAATATGAAAGGCATGGCGTTTCAATCGATGGGTAAACCCTTGTTGGATGCCGGTTTTGCGGTTATTTCCATAAACCACCGCTCCAGCAACGATGCCAAATATCCTGCCCAAATTCACGATGTAAAAGCCGCCATTCGCTTTGTACGAGCCAATGCAGACAAATACAACTTAGATACTTCATTTTTAGGCATTACAGGCTTTTCCTCTGGTGGGCATTTGTCGTCTTTGGCAGGCACCACCAATGGCGAAACCAATTATACCATTGGCGGTAAAACCATTAATTTGGAAGGCGATTTAGGAAACTACACCAGTACCAGTAGCAAAGTAGATGCTGTGGTAGATTGGTTTGGCCCCATCGATTTTGATTTGATGGAAAACTGCGAAGGCCCTAAAGACGGTAACTCCCCTGAAGCGGCCATTATGGGTGGCGCTCCTGTAGACAACCCAGAAATGACCCGTTTTTTAAGTCCGAATACCTTTATTGATGCCAACGACCCCAAGTTTTTGGTAATACACGGTGATGCCGATAACGTCGTGCCACATTGTCAAAGTGTTTTGTTTTCTGAGCAATTAAAAGAAAAAGGCTTGTTAGTAGATTTTATTTCGGTGCCAAAAGGGGGACATGGGCCCGTAACCTTTAACGAAAACACCTTTAAAGCCATGGTTGATTTCTTTTTGGAGGAGAGTAAATAGTATCAAATATATTATTGATTTTTTTTACAAAAATCAACTAACTTCGTTCCTATCTGCTGAGAGACAAGACAGGTAGATGTCGATGTAGATAATTGAAAAATCTATATCTTAAAATTGACATTAATATGGAAAAACTATCTTTCGATTTAGTTCTTGACCAAAAAAAGTCAAAATATGATATTGGAATTTCTCAAAAATTCTTTTGGTCTGGATTGTGCGGAATTTTGATATTCATTTCCGCTAATTGGATTTTTAACAAATATACCAACCTAAATATTAAAGATTTTAGAATCATCGACTATTTAATTTATGCATCCTTCCTTTGTATTTTAATTGGCTCTTTTTATGGATTTTTCGAATATAACGGTAATAATAGGGTAATAAAAGGCTTTATAACGTTTGATGAGAATGAAATAACTATAAATAATGCTATTCGGTACAATCTTTCAGAAATTGAAAATATAAAGTTTTCTGGATATGACCATAAAGGACGCTATATAAACATAATGTCAGACGGAGACCCTTTTAGAAGTTATGGCGGCGATAATTTTGTAGAATTTACTTATAAAAACAAAGAATACAAATTCCAATTTGTTGTAAACTCCGTTTCCCACAGAAAATCATTAATGGAAAGAACAATTCCAAAGATGAAAATGAAAACTAATATTAAATACTAATACCAACACCGTATAAAAATAATTGCTTGGTTCTAGTCTATTCAAAAAACAGAAAACCGCTTAAGTGCTACTGCCCTTAAACGGTTTTCAAACTAAATAACCAACCAAAAATTTATAATGTTAACCCCTTATGCTTTCTCTAGGGTTATCTACTTTTTCTTTTTTAAACTTACGTAATTTGCCATCTTTAGCAGCATCAATTTTGTCTTTGCTACCATCTGGTTTTAGGTACTGTATGTAGCCCCTACCAACAAACTCGTAAGCTGTTCCAGAACTGGGATGATATAACTCTATCTTTCCGTCATTAATAACGCTGAGTTCAAAAAATTCATTGTCGAAATAATCATAATCTAATGTTAAAGTTTTCAGGTAGATATTGTTGCTTACATTACCAACCCCATAAAGGCCTGTATAGTCCCAATACACATTATTGGCATTGGTGCCACTGGGGTCTTGCGAGCTTCTAAATTCACTATCGTTACCACCTGCTAAAAACTGTAAATAGTTCTCGTTATCAAATTCATTCAAGGCGCCATATTCACTGGTATAGATTTTTTCCCAAGCCTCATACTCCTGCAAGAAATAATGGATGTTGTCGTAAAACACAAAGTCATAATCGAAATTGCTACGTTGGTAGCCATCCAAAAAGTATGAAGTGTCATTATTGGGGTTATACAATTCTATGGTATTACCATCTATTTGGTATACATCAAACGTTTCAAACCCATCAATATCGTGGTCTACATCTAAAATCATATTATACGCATCGTAAACCCCTACATCAATACCATAACCATTTCCATTGGCACCAATACCTACTAAATTATTGTTTGCATATAACACTCCGTTGCGAAACGATATGGTAAAGGCTTTTTGTAAAAATGGCGTGGTACCATAACCTAGGGTGCTATTAATATCTACATACCATAATTCGTAAGAATTGAGTAATTGGTTTATGGAAATAGTAGGCTCTGGACCTGAGCCATAATATTCTTCAACAATAACCTCCTCTCTATAGCAGGAGGTAAAAAGTGTGCTTATTAAAGCAAAAGATAAAAGTAGTTTTACAGTCTTCATAATCATACATTTTTAGGGTTTACACTTACCAAGTTTCAAAACGTGTGCCAAAAAATTTTTCTTAATGATTTGTTGACCTACCAAAGACCAATATTTTACGTATTTTTGAAACCAAGACATTGATACTAATTTATGGACACCTCTTTAAAATATGCGGTTTTTGGCGCAGGTAGCTGGGCAACGGCTATTGTAAAAATGCTTTGTGAAAATTTAAATGAAGTAGGCTGGTACATGCGCAGTGTGTACACCAAAGAGCATTTATTAAGAGAGCAACATAACCCCAATTATTTAAGTTCGGTTGAGTTTCATATGGAGCAATTGAAACTTAGCAACGATATTAACGAAATGGCAGAATATGCCGATGTAATGATATTTGCCATTCCATCGGTTTTTATGCATAGCGAACTTGAAAAACTAAAGGTTGATATATCCAAAAAAATAATCGTTTCGGCCGTAAAAGGTATTATGCCCGAATCGGGACTTTTAGTGGGCGAACATTTTACCAAATTTTATAATGTTTCCGACGAAAATATAGCGGTTATTGCAGGTCCTTGCCACGCCGAGGAAGTGGCTTTGGAACGACTTTCTTATTTAACAATTTCTTGTGCCGATGTAAGCAAAGCCAAAGCTATTGCCAAGACCCTTTCTAGCGATTACATAAAAACCAAAGTAAACGACGATGTGATTGGTGTGGAATATGCCGTGATGCTTAAAAATATTTATGCCATTGCTGCCGGTATTGCCCACGGTTTGGGCTATGGCGACAACTTCCAAAGCGTATTGATGAGCAATTCCATTCGTGAGATGAAACGTTTTATAAGGAAAATGCACAAGATGAAACGTAACATTAACAATTCGGCTTATTTGGGCGATTTATTGGTAACTGGTTATTCTGTTTTTTCCAGAAACCGCATGTTTGGGAATATGATTGGGAAAGGGTACACGGTAAAATCGGCAATGATGGAAATGAGCATGGTTGCCGAGGGCTATTATGCTACCAAAAGTGCCCATTTATTGAATGAAAAAAACAGTAAAAAAACAAAATTGCCTATTATTAATGCAGTTTACGAGATTCTGTACGAAAACAAAAACCCTAAAAAAGTCTTTAAAAAATTAACTGAAAAACTAGATTAATTACTTGTTCTTCCACTGCATGAACCTAACGATAGAGAATATACTTTTAATTGGATCTTCATTACTTTTAATAAGCATTTTTGCAGGCAAAACTTCTTACAAATTTGGTGTTCCCACGCTATTGTTATTCTTAACCATTGGCATGTTGGCTGGATCGGATGGTATTGGGGGCATTCATTTTGACAATCCTAAAATTGCACAGTTTATTGGTATTGTTTCCCTTAATTTTATTTTATTCTCTGGAGGATTGGATACTAACTGGAACAGTGTTAAACCCATATTAAAAGAAGGCATTATACTATCTACATTAGGTGTACTTTTAACCGCTACAACATTGGGTGTTTTTGTATGGTATGTAACCGATTTTACATTCTATGAAAGTATGTTGCTGGGCTCTATTGTATCTTCAACAGATGCCGCCGCCGTATTTTCCATATTGCGGTCTAAAAGTTTGGCCTTAAAAACGAACTTAAGACCTACGCTAGAATTGGAAAGCGGGAGTAACGACCCCATGGCCTATGTACTTACTATCGCATTTCTTTCCCTTGTAGTTAATCAAAACCAAGATATTCTATCCATCATCCCCATGTTTTTTATGCAGATGGCTTTGGGAGCGGTTATGGGATTTGTTTTTGGAAAACTCAGCAAAATTATCATAAACAAAATTAAATTGGATTTTGAAGGTCTTTATCCCGTTTTGGTTATCGCTCTCATGTTCATTACCTTTTCTTTTACCGATTTTATTGGGGGCAACGGATTTCTAGCCATTTATATTTGTGCTGTATTTTTGGGAAACCAAGACTTAATCCATAAAAAAACCATTCTAAAAATGTACGATGGGCTTGCTTGGCTAATGCAAATTGTACTGTTCTTAACATTGGGGCTATTGGTGTTTCCAAAAAGCATAGTCCCTTTTTTTGGTATTGGCTTGCTTATTTCTGTTTTTCTCATCCTTATTGCAAGACCTCTAAGCGTTTTAATAAGTTTACTGCCCTTTAGGATGAAATTTAGACGAAGGCTTTATATCTCTTGGGTAGGGTTGCGAGGTGCCGTTCCTATTGTTTTTGCTACTTACCCCCTTTTGGCAGGTATTGAAAAAGCTGATATGATGTTTAACATTGTGTTCTTTATTTCTGTTACCTCGGTTTTAATACAGGGAACTACACTAACCATTGTTGCTAAATGGTTGCATGTAGCCATTCCAGAAAGAACAAAACCGCTTTCGCAAACCGACAAACTTATGAACGACCTTCCCAAGACAGCTATGAAGGAGATAGAAATTTTGCCCAGCAACACTATTGTAAACAAAAAAATTGTAGAGTTAGGATTCCCAAATAATGCTATTATCGCCATGATTAAAAGAGCAGACAAATACATTACCCCTAACGGAACAACAGTTATTAAAGCCAACGATATTTTAATTGTTCTATCTGAAACCGAGCAAGGTATTGAAAATGTAATCAAAAAGCTCCTCCCTGAAACAACTTCCTAATGTTAAAACACTTCTAAAATCCTTAAACAATAATAGGTTTTTGTATTACATTTACACCATGAAAATGCTGTTAAATTTTATTGGCATACTGCTTCTTACAGCAGTGCAGAGCTTTGCTTCGGAAACTAAGCTGCCTGTTCATTGCCATACAGATAATCTACATTCAGAAACAGCAGAAAAAAATCTTATTTATGTTGATTATGCTTCAATACCAGAGAGCATTACATTAACATCTCAGTGGGAACCTTTACAGTTACAGGAAACCAGTTTCAACAATGGTTGGGCTATTTTAAAAGCTTATGGGAAACAGTTTAGTTCCTTATGCAAACAATACCTTATAAACTGCAAAGATTTATTTGTAAACTTCAATACCTCTGATATTATTTTCCCTTTCCATCTCCATTGGTAAAGATGATTTTAAGTTCTATATAATCAGGATTTAAAGAACATATCCTGCACTTAATTTTTTTTAACTTAAAACATACAACATATGGATTTAGGAAGTATCCTTATAGGGGTAGCTTTTATGGCTATTTGTATTTCTCCATTTTTAATAACATATATAAACAATACCAAAAAAAGCAAGAATATATTGCTGTCTCTTAAAAATTTAGCCAATGAAAACCAATGTCAAATTACTAAATACGAATGTAGCGGTAACATAAGTATTGGAATGGATGAAATCCGCAACAAACTATTCTTTGTTAAACAATCTGACAATGAGGCTATATTTAGAGAAATAGATTTGAAACAAGTACGTGTTTGTCTTGCCAATATTGTTACAAGATCGGTAAAGGGCAGTTCGGGTGTAATATCGTTGGTTGAATTGAATTTTTTAAATCATTCTAAACAACCAGATTTTACAATAGAGCTTTACAATGAACAGCAAAATACCATTACAAACGGAGAGCCTTTACTGTCCAAAAAATGGTCGGAAATCATCAATAACAAGATAAAACAGCTTATTTAGCCATATCACAGCCCCTTATAAAATATAAATTTATAAGGGGTTTTTAATACACAAGTACTTTTGTTTTATTGCTTTTAAAATAAATCGCCCATTTTGATGGATATGCTTTATTTTACCAAAACACCTTTGGCTTCCATAAGTGGGATGTTTTGTAAAGCTTTTGAATTTATGGTGTTTTTTCTAAAAAGAAATGTTTTATCGAACATCTTGTTGCCTTCAAAAAAGGAGACCTTAAAGGTATTGTTCAAAACAAACAATGCTTCGGGCATCAATTCTATTTTGGCATAGCTTTTTTTAGGCAATGCATCTATTTTTTTGCGAAAGGTTGATGTTATTTTCTGTTCATTATAACCACTGGTCACAATAAGCACCATGTCTAAATCTACTTCTTTATCGTTAATAATGTAGGCATTCCAATCGTTGGTTTTATAAACATCATTGTATTCAAAAACAACAGCAATATAAACCCCTTCTACTTTTGGAATTTGGATATCTTTTTTCATGGGGTAAAAATATACAAACTATTCAAAATAATTATGTATGCTATTCGTGCTTAATAGGCCTTTTAGGTTGTAAACTATTAAGTGGTTAAGAAGTTCTTTATTGGAATAAACTTCAAAAAAGTTATTGGGTTTATAAATAAAGTTATCTATTCGTAAAAAGTAGAATTCACACACGAGTGTTAAATTAACATCCTGCCTTATAATTTTGTTTTGCTTCGCTTCTTCAAGTAGTTTATAAACTATATTAAAGACAATATCTTGCCTAAAGGTTTCAAATACACTACTGGCTTTAGGATAATATTTATTTAAACCAAAAATAAATGCAGGTCTAAAGCATTTAAAATGTTCGAAACCTATTTGATAAATAGCAACAATTTTTAAAATTGGATCTGTTTCTTTGTCCAAAGCAGCGTCAATCTCTGCTCTAATTTTATCAAGCAAAAACTTCACACTTTCTGAAACCAGATCTTCTTTACTAAAAAAGTACTTGTAGATGGTTTTTTTGGAAATACCCAACAGTTCGGCAAGTTCTTCCATAGTGAATCGCTTGCTTCCAAATTGGGTAAATTTTTCGGCTGCGAAAACAATAATTTCCTGTTTACCAATCATAAAGCTATTTTAACTACTGTATGCTAAATTTTCACATATGGTTTTATTCTCAAAAACTAATCTATTGGTATAGACAGCAATGGGATGTTTAACCCTGAAGCCATAACCCTTGTTTTGCTTTTATGGACAATAGATTCCCAGAAACCATATTTTTTCGGAATCATAACCAGCAAGTCTGATTTTGATGTTATAAGTTCCTTTTCAATTTCCTCTATTACAACATCAGAGTTCACTTTCTTATAAAGGTAGGTTACATTTTCCAGCCCTTTTTCTATATGCTCAAGAATTTTGTTGTCTGTTCTTAATTCATCTATCTTCTTTTCTACATAAAACAACGTGACATCAGACTTAAGGTGAACAGCGATTTTTCTTAGTTTGGCCAACGTTCTTAGAGGTACGTTTTCCATTAGGTCGCACGCAAAAAGGATTTTGTGTATTCCTGAAAATTTAGCGTTTACGGGAACTGCTAACACCGGAAATTTTTTCATGCTTATTAAAGTTGTTGTTGGGTTTCCCAATAAGTTCTGTTCTATAGATTTATCGGACATGCCCATAACCAAAAAGCGTGAATTATGAACTTTCATTAACAAATCCAGTTCCCGTTCTAAATCTACATACCTACACTCATACTCAACTTCAATATTAAATTCTTTGGCTAAACTTAATGCTTGCGCTTTTAACCTTTCTTTGTTTTTTTCAATCAACTTGTTCATTGATTCAACTGTTAACCATGTGTTTGAAGCATGAACAGGTAACCTAAAAGCATTAAAAAGTACAAGTTTTGTTTTAAATAACTTAGCCAAAGAACCCGAGTAATTCACTGCATTATCAGATGTTTTTGAAAAGTTTGTTGCTACTAATATGGTTTTCACAATTAAATAAAT
Source organism: Marixanthotalea marina (assembly GCA_018883545.1). GTDB lineage: Bacteria > Bacteroidota > Bacteroidia > Flavobacteriales > Flavobacteriaceae > Marixanthotalea > Marixanthotalea marina. The sequence continues at coordinate 53,925 of JAHLEH010000001.1, forward strand.
TTACAATTATTATTTCCAGCCACCACCAAGGGCTTCATATAGATTAACAACCGATAATAATTGCTGCAACTTGCTATCAATAACATTAAGTTCTGCATTTAACGCACTATATCTTGCCGTTAATAAGTCTAAATAATTGGCATAACCATTATTGAGCAGTATCTCTGAATTGCTTTCTGCTTGGCGCAACGCTTCTACTTCCTCTTGCCTATATTCAATTTTTTTGGTTTCAGATTGGTAAGAAAACAGCGCGTTGGACACTTCGTTTCCTGCAACCAATAAAGATTTCTTGAAATTTAACAGCGCTTGTTCTTGTTGGGCTTTAGCTACCTCATATTGCGTTTTTATTTTACGCTGATTAAAAACGGGTTGGGTTAACCCTCCAACTAAATTAGCAAACAATGAGTTTGTATTAAAAAGTTGGTCGAATTCCAAACTTTGAAAACCTCCCGTAGCCGTTAATGTTAACGACGGATAAAAATTGCTTCGTGCCACATTGGTCATCTCAAAAGCATTAACCAATCCATATTCGGCGGCCATAACATCGGGCCTGTTTCTCAATAGGTTTGCAGGCACACCCAATGTAATTTCAGTAGTAAATTGTTGTTCATCTAACTCTCCTCTTTCTACAGTAATAGATGTTCTGCCCAACAACAGATTGAGCACATTTTCGGTTTTAAAAATAGCAACCTCTAAATCTACTTTTAAGGCCTTGGCATTGTTGTACTGTGCTATGTATTGATCAACCGCTACTTGAGTTACTTGTCCCGATTCTTTTAACGATTTTATGGTTTCAACACTGTTCTCTCTTGTAACAATGGTTTGGTTTGTAACCTTTAATTGAGCATCTAGAGACAACAATTGATAATAGGTTGAAGCAATAGCAGAAACCAATTGTGTTTTTACAGCTTGATGAGCTGCAACGCTTTGCAAATAACCCGCTTCTCCTGCACGCTTGTTGCTGTGTATTTTTCCCCAAATGTCAGCTTCCCAAGATAAGTTTCCATTAACGGAGTATTGTGTAATACCACCATTAAAAAACGAACCAAATTGACTGTTTCTAGATAATTCTTGGTGTGATACCTGCGGATTTAAACTAAAACTTGGAAAATAGCCTGCTTTACCTTGTTTCATGTAAGCTTCAGCAGCAGCCATTTGCTGTATTGCCACACGAATGTCTAAATTATTTTGAAGCCCTTCTTCAATGTATTGCTTCAAATGGGAATCGGTAAACATATCTTTCCACGATATATCGGCTACAGATAAACTGTCTTGTGGCAAATTATCGGTGCGATACAAATGCTCTGTTTCCTCTAGTTTTGGACGCTTATATTCTTTTGCAACAAAACAGCTTTGAAGCGTTATGGAAACAACCACTAAAAGCGCTACTTTATTAACTAACTTGAAATTTATTTTAGATATCATAACTATTATTCTTCAATTGTTTTAATTGCAGGTTTACTAGATATTTTTTCTTGTAACCACTGGAATAAAATGAATAAAATGGGGATTATAAACACTCCTAAAATTGTACCTATAAGCATTCCGCCCGCAGCCCCTGTACCAATAGACCTGTTTCCTTCGGCTCCTACACCTTTAGCCAAGGCCAAAGGCATTAAACCCATAATGAAAGCAAAAGAAGTCATTAATATAGGCCTTAAACGTGTTTTGGCACCATTAATGGCTGCGTTTACAATACTTTCGCCATTACGTCTTCGCTGTAACGCAAACTCTACTATTAATATGGCATTCTTTGCCAACAACCCTATAAGCATGATTAAGGCAATCTGAAAATAGATGTTGTTTTCAAGCCCCAGAAATTTTGTACTTATGTAGGCTCCAAACACTCCAAAAGGAATGGATGTAACAACAGCTAGAGGTAAAATATAACTTTCGTATTGAGCACATAGCAAGAAATAGACGAACAGAATACTCAACACAAAGATGTACAACGTTTGACTTCCAGCATTAACTTCTTCTCGAGTTAACCCCGAATATGCTACCGTATAGTTATTTGGCAACTTGGCAACTTCCTCTTCAATCACCCTAATGGCATCGCCTGTACTATATCCTGGATTAGTAGCACCACTTAAAGTAGTTGAATTGAACAGGTTAAAACGTGTTACCGATTGGGGACCATATGCCCTTTTTAAGGTTACAAACTGGGTGATGGGCGTCATCTCTCCTTTATCTGTTCTAACATACATACTATTCAAAGCCGAAACATCAGCCCGATCTTCGGGTAAGGATTGTATGTACACACGAAACTGTTTTCCAAACCTTGAGAAATCTGATGCATATATTCCTCCAATATAACCTTGAAGCGTTGAAAAAATACTGTTAACAGGTACTCCTTTTTCCTTTGCCAAGGGGACGTTTACTTCCATTTCATATTGTGGATAATTTGTATTGAAGGCCGATTTTGCATACTGTATCTCAGGATGTTTCATTAAAGCTCCAATAAACTCTTTTGTGGTTTTATCCAACGTTTTAAAATCACCTCCCACTTGGTCCAATAAATTCACCTCGAATCCTGCAGAGTTACCAAATCCACGAATACTAGGAGGCGCAAAGAAAATAATGTTGGCTCCAGGAATAGTTGCCGCAATACCAAACAACTGGTTGGTAATGGCCTCTGTTGATAGAGATTCATCTTCCCTTTCACTCCAGTCGTTAAGTTTAAAAAAACCAATGGCATAATTACTTCCCGAACCACTAAGCAAACTTCTTCCCCTTATGAGTGAAACCCCTTCAACACCTGGTAAATTATACGTTTTGTTGTAAAGTTCTTGGGCAACTTCTTGGGTTCTATCTAACGATGCACCTGCAGGCAATTCAATATCGGCAAAAATCAATCCTCTATCTTCATTAGGCACAAACCCCGTAGGTGTTGTGTTAGAAGACCATAAAATTCCTATTACAACCAATATTACCAATACAGCTGAAATCCATTTTCTTTGGTATAAAAACCGGAGTGAGTTACCATATTTTTCAACGGTTGCGTTAAACCCGCGATTAAATAAAGTATAAAAACGCTGTAAAGCACCTTTCTTTTGTAAGGCCTCTTCATCATGGGATTTTAAAAACAAGGCACACAATGCCGGACTTAATGTTAAAGCATTTACCGCAGATATTAAAATTGCAATAATTAATGTAACACCAAACTGTTTATAAAATACCCCTGTTGGCCCTTGTACAAAAGTAACTGGTATAAATACTGCAGCCATTACAAGTGTTATGGAAATAATGGCTCCAGATATTTCATGCATTGCCGTAAGCGTTGCTTTTTTAGCATTTTTCTCTCCATGATCCAGCTTGGCATGTACGGCCTCTACCACCACAATAGCATCATCTACAACTATGCCTATGGCCAAAACAAGAGCAAATAAAGTAAGTAGGTTTATAGAATAGCCAAATAAATTTAAAAAGAAAAAGGTTCCAATAATAGACACCGGTACTGCAATAGCCGGGATTAAAGTAGACCGAAAATCCTGTAAAAAAAGAAATACAACCAAAAACACAAGTAAAAAGGCCTCTATTAAAGTACTTACTACTTTATCTATGGATGCATTTAAAAATAGGCTTGTATCATACGGAATGAAAATATCCAGTCCTTTGGGCAATTTATCTTTAATACCATCCAACGTTATTTTTATATTTTCGATTATCTCTTGTGCATTAGAGCCTTTTGTTTGGAAAACCCCCATAAAAACAGCTGGTTTTCCTAAACTCATAGCGCTAGAACCATAAGATTGTGCATCTAACTCTATAGTAGCAACATCATTTAAACGCAACAGCTCTCCATTATCAAGTGCTTTTACTATGATATCCGAATACTGTTTTTCTTCCTTAAAACGTCCTTTATACTTAACAACATACGAAAAAGCTTCGCCATTATTCTCTCCTAAAGACCCAGCAGCAGCCTCTAGATTCTGTTCTTTTAAAACAGCGGTAATATCTGAAGGTATTAAGTTATATGCTGCCAACTTCTCTGGTTTTAACCAAATACGCATGGCATAATCCTGCTGCGAAAAAACACTAACATCGCCAACTCCATTAATTCTTTGAAGGGCAGGAATAACGTTAATCCTTAAGTAGTTTTGAATAAATGTTGCATCATAATCTTCATTATCTGAATAAAGCGACAGGAACATTAAAGCACTTGTTTCCTGCTTTTGGGTGGTTACACCAGTTTGCTTAACCTCTTGTGGCAACAACGGATTGGCGCGTGCAACCCTGTTTTGGACATTTACAGCGGCCACATCGGCATCAACGTTTTGATCGAAATATACCGTAATGTCGGCACCACCGTTATTTGAAGCTGTTGAGGTAATATAGGTCATTCCCTCCACACCGTTTATTTGTTCTTCAATAGGAATGATAACACTCTCTAAAACCGTTTCAGCATTAGCTCCAGGATAAGAAGCCGCCACTTTAATGGTTGGCGGGGCTATATCTGGATATTGCTCTATTGGTAAGCTTGAAATACTTATGAAACCAAGCATTAATATAATGATAGAAATAACCGTTGAAAGTACCGGTCTTTCAATAAATGTTTTTAACATAATTACGAGTTTCTAATTTTTGAACAACACTTCAATGGGCTTTATAACGCTGTCAAACGGCTTCTCCTGTGGTAAAATTGGCATTCCGTCTTGTAGTTTATTGGCTCCAGTTACAACAATTCTATCTCCTTTTTTAATACCTGTTTCTACCACGTATAAATTATTTATGTTATCCTTTATGGTTAACAATGACGATGAAACGGTGTTATCGTTCGCTACTTTAAATAGCATAACACGTCCTTGTTGTTCAAATGTTGATTCTTGGGGAATAACAATGGCATTCTCATAAACAGTAGGAACCTGTATTTTACCGCTATTCCCGTTGGTTAATAATTGATTGGGATTCTTAAATATAGCCCTAAAACTTACCGTACCCGTATTTGGATTTATCTGTGCCGAGCTTGTTTGAATTTTACCGGTTTCAGAATACATACCTCCGTTTGCCATGACTAAATTGACCTCTGGAAAGTTTGCAATCTTTTCATCTAAACTTTTACCTTCTGTGTGCTGCAAAAAGTCTAAATAATCAGCTTCATTCATCGTAAAAAAAGCATATACTTGCTGTATATCACTTACAACCGTTAATGGTGTAGCATCATTAGGGCTTACTAAAGAACCTTCCCTAAAATTAATAGCACCCACATACCCATTTACTGAACTTTTTACCGTGGCATAATCTATATTGGCTACAATACTACTGTAATTTGCTTTGGCTTGGGCTAAATTTGCCTTGGCTGTTTCCAACTGCACAGCGCTAATAATGTTTTTCTCTACCAAAGGAATCAGTTTATCAACCTCAACCTGGGCAACATTAATGCGAGCCTTAGCTGCTCCCGCATCCTCGTTAAGCGATTGTGTTTCCAACTTGAACAGCACCTGTCCTTTTTGTACTTTCTGTCCTTCGTCCACATATACTTTTTGGATATAGCCAGATGTTTTTGCCCTAACATCACTATTTACAACCCCTTCTATATTGGCTGGATACTCTTTATATCCAGTTACCGTTTTATTTTCCAACTGGGCTACAGGGAATGGGAGGGCTGTTGTTTGTGCTGAGGCAGTTTGATTTGCTTCTTTGTTACCGCAACTCGCCAAAACCAATAATAGTGCAGATGATATTATTACTAATTTATAATTGATATTCTTCATTTTTATAACATTATAGTTTATTTATGGTACTCAAAATTTTTGTTTTTAGCTCTAAAATAGAATTGGTGGCTTCGTTTAAAAACTGTATATAGTTATCATGAAATCCCAAGTCGAATTTTGAACTCTCATCAGTAGTTTTAGAATTAACCTGTTCTTTATACTCCTTAATTTCTATATGCAATTCTTTCTGAACAGACCATGTATTAATCATATTATCAATACTTTGAATAATGTTGTCTGGATTCATCATAAAGTATTTTTTACGGTCGCCCACCTTAGTGAAATAGACAATTTTATTAAGATCCTGAAGATGGTTTAAATGGGTTGAAATGGTACTCTTACTAGCACATAAAATAGTTACCAAATCTTCAAAGGTTGTTCCTTTCTTGCCAGTTAATATAATGTACGATAGAATTCTGGCAGCTACAGGAGCCAATTGCTCCTTGGTTTCTAAAAAAACGCCCAATTTTTCAACTAAGGCTAGTTTTTGTTTGCATACAGCATCACTCATATTCAATAAAATTTGGATGCAAAAATACTAAAGGTTCGTTTTATTCCGAACTAAACGAAGTTAAATAAGTGTTAAATAAAAAAAACCGATTTAAAATCGGCTTTTCTTATAATAGTTCTTTGGCTTTATAATGCTAAAACGCACTCTTAAACTGCTCCAAAAACCGAACATCATTTTCACTTAATAAACGAATATCGCCTATTTGATGTAATAACATGGTAATACGGTCGATGCCCATACCGAAAGCAAAACCAGAATACTCTTTAGAATCGATACCACAGTTTTCCAACACATTGGGATCTACCATACCACAACCCATAATTTCCAACCAGCCTGTACCTTTGGTAATGCGGTAATCAATTTCTGTTTCCAAGCCCCAATATACATCTACCTCAGCACTGGGCTCTGTAAATGGAAAGTAAGACGGACGTAAACGTATTTTAGACTTGCCGAACATTTCTGTGGTAAAATATTGAAGGGTTTGCTTTAAGTCGGCAAAGCTTACATCTTTATCAATATACAAGCCCTCTACCTGATGGAAAAAACAGTGCGAACGCGCCGAAATAGCTTCGTTTCTATACACGCGTCCCGGTGATATGGTACGGATGGGCGGTTTATTATTTTCCATATAGCGTACCTGTACCGAACTGGTGTGTGTACGCAACAAAATATCGGGATCAGTTTGGATGAAAAACGTATCCTGCATATCACGCGCTGGATGGTATTCTGGTAAGTTTAAGGCTGTAAAATTATGCCAATCGTCTTCAATTTCCGGTCCTTCACTCACATTAAAACCAATACGTGAAAAAATATCAATGATTTGATTTCTAACTATAGATATAGGATGGCGAGCCCCAATTTGAACGGGTTCTCCAGGACGAGATAAATCGCCATAAACACCCTTAATTTCCTCTTTACTTTCTAGCTCTTCCTTTAAGGTATTCACCTTATCTTCCGCTGTTTTTTTAAGCTTATTGATAACTTGTCCAAATTCCTTTTTTTGGTCGTTCGCTACATTTTTAAACTCAGCAAAATAATCATTAAGCAAGCCTTTTTTTCCTAAATATTTTATACGAAAAGCTTCAATTTCCTCTTTCGATTGTGCTTTAAAAGCTTCGGCTTCTGCAATGAGTTCTTTTATCTTATCTATCATAATTCCAATTCAAAATGATGGCAAATTTAATTAAATTCTCGTCATTACGAGGTGCTGGCAACAAACTAATCTTTAAAAAAACAAACAGATTGCCCCAAAAAATCACCAATTTGCTGTGCAGTGACGTAGAAATTAACGGATATATTCCGTTTCCAAAAAGTAATTCACAATGGCTTCTTTCATTAAAATGGCTTGTTCACCCGCCTTTAAATGGGGCAAACTTGCCAAGGCTTTATAATGTGGCCAGCCTTCATTGTCAACAAAATCGAGTTCGTAATAACCGTAAGGTTGTAGCAACTTACAAATGGCAATATGCATCAAATCTAATTTTTGGTCCTTTTTAAAAGTTCTATCCAACTGCCCAAGTTCTTGTATGCCTATAAGATAAATAATGGCATCCAAATCTAAAGTATCCCCATCGGCAAATTGATTTGATAGTTTCGTTACCACCAAATCCCATCGTTCTTTTAACTGTTCATCTCTTGCCATTACTTAATAACGTGAAAGGTTATAAAATGGCAAAGTTAACTTATATTTGATAAAAATCTTTAGAATATGGGTATTTTGGATATTGCTTTACTTGTGCTTTTAATTTTAGGTTTGGCACGTGGGTTTAAGCGTGGTTTTTTTGTTGAGTTGGCGTCTTTAGTTGCTTTAATAGCTGGTGTTTATGGTGCATTCCATTTCAGTAATTATGCCGCTTCTTTTTTTGAAGAAAAGGTAGATTGGGATCAGAATACCATTAATATATTGGCTTTTGTATCTACTTTTATAATTATTGTATTGGTAATTGCTTTGGCAGGAAAAGCGCTTACCAAAATAGCCGATTTTGCCATGTTAGGGCTTTTAAATAAACTGTTTGGCGCGCTTTTTAGCGGACTCAAAATAGCTCTGATTTTAAGTGTACTTTTAATTGTTTTGGAAAAGATGAATGCCAATATTTTATTTGTTAAGGAGAAGGATAAAGAAGCATCTGTTCTTTACAAGCCAATAAAATCGATTGTACCGACCATTTTTCCCAATATAATAGTGAATGGCAAACCTATAGGTGAAGATTTAAATAATGAAAACGATACTCTGGAAAATGAAGAATAGCCAATTAATCTAAATGGTAAATCTCCATAATATCTTTTAAATACTTTGTGAAGTTAATTTTAAGATCTATTAATTTACCAGTGTGCACATCGAACACCCAACCGTGCACCTGTAAGCCTTTGGTTCTAATAGCTTTTTGAACAACAGCTGTTTTAATAAGATTAACACATTGCTCTTTTACATTAAGTTCTACCAGCCTTTCGTATTTTTTTTCTTCATTATCTATGGCATTTAACTCTTTATTGTGAATCCGGTATACATCACGAATATTGCGTAGCCAAGGATTTAAAATACCTAAATCTGCCGATTGCATGGCTGCTTTAACACCACCACATTCATAATGGCCACAAACAACTACATGATTTACTTTTAAATGATCTACAGCATAATTAATAACAGACATCACATTTAAATCGATGCTAATCACCATATTGGCTATATTACGGTGTACAAATACATCGCCCGGTCCCAAGCCCATAAGCTCTTCAGCCGTTACGCGACTATCAGAACATCCAATAAATAAAAGCTCTGGTGTTTGCCCTTTTCCTAAATCTTCAAAGTAATTTTGGTTAAGTTCTAGTTTTTCCTCAATCCAAGATTGGTTGTTTTTAAATACTTTATCTATATCCATTTGCTGAGATTGCTATTAGATAAAGATACACAAAATAATAATCAAAGAGTCTTAATATCTGCACTAGGAATCCAGCCTGTTTTACCATCGGAAAGCTTTATTTTTTTCCAGTTATTAATGGTATCCAAAACTTGCACCTTTGTACCTTCATGAAGCATAAAGGCTTCTTCGCTTCTTAAATTAGGCTCTGCTTTAACCTTGCTTTCTTGTGCAAAAACAATAGCAGGTCTATCACTTTTCTCTAAATTGAATTTATGGAATGCCAACACTAAGGAGCCAATTATAAAAACCAACGAAGCCATACTGCCTATAAAAGCCACTCGTTTTTTTACCGAAGTATAGGCAAAATCATAAAATATAAATAGCAGCACAAAACAGATTACAAAAACTATTGCTGTTTTGGCCCAACCATCAAAGGTCATGTAATTGGCAATGTTGTTTATTAATTTGGTGGTCCATGCTTCAGGCACTGTATCAATAGCATCAATAGTCATATTTTTTGCAAATGCCAAATTGTTCAGTATGTCCTTATCGTTTGGGTCTAATTGCAAAGCTTTTTCGTAATAATAAATACTAGGAGCCACACCATTTAATTTATAATAGGCATTACCCAAATTGAAATATAATTCAGCAGAATGATTATCTGAGTCCAAAATCTGCTTATACACTTCTATAGCTTCCAGATATTTGCCTTGGTTATAAAGTTTATTTCCTTTTTCAAATAGCACATTATTTTGTGCTATTCCAGAAATACTGAAAAAAATGGCCAGAATGTATATGACATATTTCATCTTAACGGGCTTGTTTATCTATTAAGGAAATTGTTTTTGCAGCTTTTTGATAATCTTCCTGCATAGTAACAGCAGTTATGGGTGTATAACGTGCCAATTCACAATTTTCCATTATACTATTGAAATCTGCAATTGTTTCTGGCTCTACACCCCTTTCAGAAAGCAATACTTTAATCTTGTCTTTACTTAAATCGCTGGTTTCTATATGAAGTTTAGCTTTTAAATAATTATGGAGGGCTTTTTCCATAGCCACATAAAATGCTTCTTTTTTACCAAGTACTTTTTTGGCATGACTTAAATATTTTTTGGCCAGCTTATCGGCTTTTCTAATTCTATTGCCATATACATCGGCATCCCTTTCTGCTTTTTTCCTTCTAATAACAATAGCCAATGGAATAGCCAATAGAGGCAATAACAAACTGCTCCAAAACAATGGTGTTTTGAAAAAATACGTTGTCTTTGTTGAAGAAAAATTAGTTTTGGTTTTAATAAATGCAAATTGGTCTTTATTTAAAACCACCTGTTGCTTTTCGCCTTGAGGCACTTGATTTGTAGTGGCCACAGCTCCAGAAACCGGTCCTTCTAAAACATCAATCACAATTTCTTCAGAACTGCGGGTTTTATAGGTTTCTGTTTTAGGGTCAAAATATGAAAATGAAATACTAGGAATAGGGTATTTTCCTTTAAATTGGGGCACAACGGTATAGGTATCTGAAATACTTCCCCGCATGCCAGATAAATCCGTACTTACTTTTTCGTTGTGTTCGGGCTCGTAAACTTCTAAAGAACTTGGCAAGGTTAATTTTGGTAAATTAAATAATTTCATGTTACCATTACCTGTTACCTCAACTTTGGCCTGTAAAGACTCTGAAGCGTCTAATTGGGTTTTTGTTGTAGTGACTTTAAAATCGAAACTACCAACCGCTCCCGAAAAATCAAGCGGTTTTCCTTGCTCTGGCAACGGCTTAACATTGATTGTTTTTCTACCAGCAGATATAGTTCTATTTACCCTAGCCATTAAACGACCCCCAAAAATATCACGCCTACTAGTTGGTACTTGTACTGCAACATCCAATGTTAATGGTTCAATATCTAACTTCCCTGTTTTTTGAGGATACAAAACCGTTTTACGTAGTACAACAGCTCGATATTCTTCGCCATTATAACTCTCCATTTGTACTTTCATACCTGGAATTTCTATGTTTTGGCTCCAAAAGTCATTGTATCTGGGACTGTCTATTTCACTCCAATTATCAACACCAGTTGATGTTGAAATGTAAAGCTTATAAACTACTGTTATAGCTTCATTTAAATAAGGATTTGTTTTTGAAATTTCGGCTACCAAATGGATATTTTCCTGAGCAAGGTACTCGGGGTCGTTGGGGTCTTTTGGTATCTCGACAGCTTCGGTAACCACAATTTTTACGGGCGAGGTTTTATAGGTTTCTCCATCAACATTAATTGTAGCTTGACTTATAGTAAATGTTCCTCGACGCTTGGGAGCTAAGTAGTATGTGTAAACTTTTTTATAAGATCGAACACCATTGTTCCAGGAATTTTGAACAAACTGACTTGGCCCACCAACTACTGTGAAATCTGTAAAATTAGGAGGATTAAAATTATCGCCGTCTTGATCCATTTCAAAATCAATACGTAACTTTTCATTAACCCCCAATTTGTTTTTGCTAACCTTTGCTTCAAACTTTACCTGGGAAGAAACTAAACTTGTTGCTAGTATTACAAGTAAAAATGTTATATGCTTTATTAGTTTCATTTATCCGACTTCATGATGGTTATTAACAACTGTAAAAATCTACCAATCTTTATCTGTTTGAACCTTTACTCCTTTTTGTTTTTCGGCATTTACTTTTTCCTGAACTTTCTGTTCTTGGTTGTTCATAGCCTCTAAAATATTTTTTATTTGTTGTGGAGATAACTGACCAGGCTGAGGTTTTGGTTGCTGTTGTTCTTTTTTATTTTCTTCGCCATTTCCTTTATTCTGGTCTTCTTTTTCATCTTTAGGCTCACCTTCTTCATCTTTCTGATCGTCTCCCTCTTGCTTATCCTGATTCTCTTGGTTCTCCTTATTTTGGTCTTGATTATCTTTGTTTTGACCTTGATTCTGATCTTTTTTATCTTTATTCTCGTCGTCTTTTTTGTCTCCGTCATCACCATCACTACCATCGTTTTGTTGCTCAGCACATATTTTTGCAAGCCCTAGATTATAGCGGGTTTCATCATCTGTTGGGTTATTTCTTAATGCATTTTTATAGGCTTCTACAGCTTCTTTACATTTTTTGTTTTCCATTAAAATATTGCCAATATTATGGAATGCCCTATGTTTTTCTGCTTTTGTAGTAGCTACTTTTGCCGCTTCCTGCAAACGGTATAACGCTTCGTTGTAGTTTTTACTTTTATAATAGGCATTGCCCAAGTTGTAAATGCCCGCTACGGTATTAGATTGTTCTGAAATGGCCTTTCTGTATTCCATTTCCGCCGAAACAAAGTCTTCTTTATCAGCCAACAATTCATTGCCTTCATAAACATAGTTGTTGGCTTTTTTTAGAGCTTTTAAATCTTCCTTTTCCTGTGCAAAAGAAAACGAAGCCATCATTATTATAACTAAAGTAAAGATTGATTTTTTCATTTTTCTTTTATTCTCCATACCAAGATATAAAACCTTGTTTTTTTGATAGTTAAAAAATTTATAAAATATCCTAACTGTTTAATGTTCTGTTAGGGTTATTGGCCTGCAAAATTAAAAATCTTCGTTAAACAGGTTCAGCTTTTTCAACCAACCAGTTTTACGTTCCAGTAGGAAAACATCTAAAAACAGAAAGAAAATGCCAAAGCCTAAAAACCATTGAAATTGATCTTTAAAATCGGCATACTGTTTGGTTTCAAATTCTGTTTTATCCATTTGGTTTAGTATATCTCCAATTGTTTCTACAACATTGTTTGTGTTTTCGCCATTAACATAAGCCCCATTTGCAACCTCAGCAATTCCTTTAAGGGTTTCTTCGTTAAGTTTTGTAATAACCGTTTCGCCATTACTATCTTTTTTGTAGTTTAAAACAATGCCATTCTTCTTTATGGGAATTGGCCCTCCTTTTATATCACCCACACCAATAGTGAAAATTCGAATGCCCGACTCGACACTAATCTGTTCTGCTACTGGAATGGCAGATTCGCTATGGTCTTCACCATCGGATATAATGATAAGCACTCTGTTGGTTTGTTGGTCGTCATCAAAATAGGTTTCAGACAATTTTATGGCTTCATCAATGGCAGTACCTTGTGATGACAGCATATCGGTATTCATATTTCCCAAAAACATTTTTGCAGCGGCATAATCGGTTGTAATAGGCAATTGTGGAAATGCCTTAGCAGCGTAGGCAATAATACCTATGCGATCACTCCCCAAGTTGTTAATAATTTGTGTAACCAATTGTTTTGCTTTTTCCAATCGGTTGGGGGCAATATCTTCTGCCAACATACTTTTGGAAACATCGATAGCAAAAACTATATCTACACCTTCACGCTTAACGGTTTCCAATTTTGTGCCTATTTTTGGATTTACAAGAGCAAGTGCTAAACAAGCAACGGCCAAACTCAACACCACTACTTTTAAAACAGCTTTGAATACCGATTTGTTAGGGCTAAGTCTATTGAGCAATTCTTTATTGGCAAATTTTTTCTGTGTTCTGTACCTCCAATATTGAAGCAATAAAAACATGAGGATTATAAATGGAATAACCCCAAGCACCCAAAACCATATTTTCTCTTCTAATTGATACACTACTGTTTATCTGTTTTTTGTAAAGTTGATTAGTTGTCTATCAACTAATGTTCTATTTACATTTATCTAACTTCTTTTGTCTTCCTTCTATTTTTTATTAAACAAAGCTTTTAAATAATGTGTTGCGCAATAATAATTCCAACATAAGCAAAGCCAATGCCAAAATTACCAAAGGCCTGAATTTTTCGTCATAATTGGAATATTTAAACTCTTCTATTTCTGTTTTTTCCAATTTATTTATTTCGTTGTAAATCTCCTCTAGTTTTTGGTTGTTGGTGGCCCTAAAGTATTGCCCTCCTGTTACGTTTGCTATTTCCTTTAATAGCTCTTCGTCTATTTCCACCTGACGCCTTTCGTACTGAAGCGCTCCAGTTCTCGGATCCAATCTAACGGGAGTTAAAGCCATGCCATTTGTACCCAAGCCAATAGTATATACTTTAATGCCATATTCTACGGCCAATTCACTGGCTATTTTCGGGTCGATAAATCCCGCGTTGTTAACGCCATCGGTAAGCAAAATAATCACACGGCTTTTAGCTTTACTATCTTTAAGCCTGTTTACTGAAGTCGCCAACCCCATACCAATGGCTGTGCCACCTTCAATGATGGTATTGTATTTAATAGCATCTAATGATCTTAACACAATGGCTTTATCACTTGTAATGGGTGTTTTGGTATAACTTTCACCAGCATATTCTACTATTCCGATCCGGTCGTTTGGCCGTCCTTTTATAAACTCGGATGCGACATCTTTCAAGGCTTCCAACCTATTAGGAGCCAAATCTTTTGCTAGCATACTGGCAGAGACATCTATAGCCATTACAATATCTATACCCCTAGTGGTTTTTGTTTTGGTGGTTACATCAACCGATTGCGGTCTGGCCATAGCCACAATCAATAAAGTTAATGCCAATAAACGAAATAGGAACAGTACATGCTTGAACTTTGGCAACGATGAGTTTGCTATTTTAAACCCTTTTATACTCGATATTTTAAGTTCTGCCGTTTGTTGTCTGTTTTTTAATATATACCATGCTATCGCTATGGGCAAAAGCAATAGCAACCAAAAAAAAGTCTTATTTGCAAACTCAATACCTTCAAACATTATTCTTGGGGTTTATTAAGTTCAACAGAATTTAAAATACGCTCTAACATTTGGTCTGCGTATGCATCATCTTTTGGAGTTGTAACAAGTATTTGTCTTAATGCATTTTGTGCGCCAAAAAGCAATAAAACATAATTTATATTTTCAATTTTTTGGGTTACAGGATGCTTAAGCTTCATCGATCCATAGGTTTTTAAACCTTCAGCCCCGTTAGGTGTTACAAATTTATCCCTAAAAACAACAATGTCTTGAGCTCCTTGGCTTTCCATACTTTTTAAACCTTGCTCGGATAACTGCTCTAAGTCAATTTTATTATCAGAATTATTGGCATTGTAATTAACCGAGTTAACCATAATGCTAAAAACATCCAACAAAGTACCGTACATAAAGGTATTTTGGTTTGCCTGTGCTTTTACATTGTCGGGCATTGGTAATTGCACGCGCTTTAAAACTTTTGGTGTGCTAATAGTTACCGGTGGAAAACCATAATCACTCGTTACCCAATCACCTTCCAAAAGTTCTTTAGAATCGTGTCCGATTATAGTGTCTTTAACGGTCCCAAAACCATATTTTAAAGAAAATCCTGTTATGGTTGCCAATATCAAGAAAACACTTATAGCTACAGTAATTATAACTTTTTTTCGTTTCGCCTTGCGCTCTAGTTCTTCTTTGTATTTTTCATCTTGAAGTTTTTCTTCTTCTGTTGGCTCTGGCAAAGCTTCTTTTACATGGTCTATTTCAACATCAATGGTATTTCGGTCTATTCTGGCCAATTCTATATCGGGAGCCGATTTCGCGAATTTCACCAAATCTGCACGTTTCAGTATGCTTTCTAGATTTTTAATATCCTCTTTACTGATATCTATTTGGTTTCCTTCTTTCAACAAATGCAATCGACTTATTAGTTCATCGGTTGTACTTTCCAAAGCTCTGTCGTATACTTTTTCATCAAGATATTTTCTTATGATGAACGTAAGTTCAGAATAATAATCCTTTATAGCTTGCGTTTCAAGATAATTGGTTTCATCTAATTTTATTAGAGCCAATTTGGCACGATCGTAAGGCGGTAGCAACGCCTCCTTTTCTTCTTGGGTTAGTGGTTTTTTTCGCCATATAAACCAATATAATAAGCCTGCAACAATGGCTAATGCCAAAATTGTGTAAAGCAAATATTTCCACCAATCACTGCCTATTTTTTTAACCTCAATGATAGGCTTAATATCATACAGACCTTGTTTGGTAGTATCTACAACTATGTTATTGACCTCTACTTTTAAAGAATCCGTGAAAAATGTTTTATCGGCAATAATTATTTTTTGTCTCGGAATAGTGTAAGAACCAGAATCAAACTGTGTTAAACCATATTTCTTTATGAGGTTAATTTTGTCTTGATTTTTGATAGTGTCTATTGGGTAGGAATCTATCATTTCCAAAGGCGTAAATGTTTGACCTTCCGGAAAAACAACCAGATTATCAGGATTGCTTTCTACTTCAATTTTATAGGTGATTTGCTCACCTATTTTAATTTGGGTTGAATCGATTGACGATTTTACCTGACCAAATGAAAATAAAGACACAAGAAACAAGATACAAGACAAAGTAAATTTATTCATCGATGAATTTAGCCTAGCCTCTTGGTTCTTGACTCTTGATTCTTGATTCTTGAATTCGCTATTCATCATTCGTTTATCCTCTTCTTTTAAAATATCCCAATAGTTTTTTTACGTAACTTTCATCAACACGGCAATCAATGGTTCCTGCACCGGCTTTTGTAAAGCTGTCTTTGTAATAATCTACCCGTTCTTGGTAATACTTACCATAATTTAATCGCACTTTTTTTGAAGAGGTGTTTACCAGCATCAACTCCCCGGTTTCTTCATCCTGCATTTGCACCATACCAAGATTAGGCATTTCTTCTTCGTGTTTATCGTAAATCCTAATGCCGGTTACATCGTGTTTCCCAGACACAATTTTCATAGTTTGATGGTAATCGTCAGTAATAAAATCAGACAGCACAAACACAATAGCCTTTTTCTTCATGACGTTTGACAAAAATTTTAAAGCTTCGGCAAAATTGGTTTGTTTGCTCTCTGGTTCAAATTCTATAAGTTCCCTAATGATACGTAATACATGTGAACGCCCCTTTTTTGGTGGAATGTACAACTCTATTTTATCTGAAAAGAGAATCAACCCAATCTTATCATTATTTTGGGTAGCCGAAAATGCCAACGTAGCAGCTATTTCTGTAACCACTTCGTTTTTAAATTGTTCTACAGTACCAAATAATTCAGAACCCGAAACATCTACCATGAGCATCATGGTTAGTTCGCGTTCTTCTTCAAAAACTTTTACAAATGGTTCATTATAACGGGCGGTAACATTCCAATCTATATTTCTAACATCGTCACCAAATTGATACTGGCGCACTTCACTAAAAGTCATACCGCGCCCTTTGAAGGTAGAATGGTATTCCCCTCCAAAAATATGATCAGACAACCGACGTGTCTTAATCTCTATTTTGCGTACTTTCTTTAGTAATTCTTTAGTATCCATTTCCCCTAAATCCCCAGAGGGGACTTTTCTTTTCCTTATAATTCAACACTTTGATAATCATCCTAACTATAAGTCCTTCCCTTAGGGAAGGATTTAGGATGGGATTATGGCACCTCTATCTCGTTTACAATTTTGTTGATGATGTCTACCGAAGTTACATTTTCGGCTTCAGCTTCATAGGTAATCCCTATTCTGTGCCTTAAAACATCGTAAACTACGGCACGAACATCTTCTGGAATAACGTAACCGCGACGTTTAATAAAGGCATAACATTTAGCAGCGGTTGCCAAATTGATACTACCACGAGGTGATGCCCCAAATGAAATTAATGGTTTTAAATCTGCAAGTTTGTATTTTTCAGGATATCTGGTTGCGAAGATTATATCTAAAATATATTTTTCAATTTTCTCATCCATATAGACTTCCCTAACTACTTTTTGCGCATTTATAATCTGCTCTGTAGATACTACTGGATTCACTTTATCCCAAGCGCCTTTCATATTAGCCCTCATAATTAATTGCTCTTCGGCAATTTTAGGGTAGTCTATAACGGTTTTTAACATAAAACGGTCTACCTGAGCTTCAGGCAATGGATACGTCCCTTCTTGTTCAACAGGGTTCTGGGTTGCCATTACCAAAAAAGGCTTGTCAAGTATAAAGGTTTCGTCGCCAATGGTTACTTGCTTTTCCTGCATAGCTTCCAATAATGCCGATTGCACTTTTGCTGGCGCCCGGTTAATCTCATCTGCCAATACAAAGTTGGCAAAAATGGGGCCTTTTTTTATTGAAAAGTCGTTTTCTTTTATATTGTAAATCAATGTTCCTACAACATCTGCTGGCAATAAATCTGGTGTAAACTGAATTCTGCTAAAACTACCGTGTACAGCTTGTGCCAAAGTATTTATGGCCAATGTTTTTGCCAAACCGGGAACACCTTCAAGCAAAATATGCCCTTGCCCAAGCAGCCCAATCAATAAACGCTCTACCATGTGCTTTTGCCCAACTATCACCTTGTTCATTTCTAACATTAGCAAGTCTACAAAAGCACTTTCTTTTTCTATCTTTTCATTAATTGCCTTAATATCAATTGTACTTGTTTCTTCCATTGCATCTAAATTTATTAAAGCCCGAATATAATCAGCTTATTCGAGCAATGCAAATTGTTAAAATTTTTATTGCAATGCTGTTAACAATTGGTTAAATGTTAAAATTTAACAACGTTAATTATAGGTTAAAAAAAGGAGCGTAAACTAAGTTTACGCTCCTTTAAATTTAGCTTTTGCTAAATATATTATTCAGCCACTAAAGTAACATCGTCCATTGCAGTTTCCAACCCTGGCTCTACAGTTACTTCTATATCTTGAGAAACAAAAGTCTCTGCTTCAATAGTTACAATATAAACACCTGGGGCAACATCTTCAAATAGGAATTCACCATCCTCATTAGAATCCATTGATGCTATTTCTTCTTCAGTATCTTTATCCTTTAAAGTTACAGAAACTACGAGATTTTCATTTGTAACATCTCCACTTATAGAACCCGGTTTTAACATTAATTCAATTGGATCTGAAATGGTTGTAATTTCACCATTAGTAACCACAACACCTTCTGCACTGCCATAATCATAATCGGAAGTTTCATCTTGTGGTGTTACAATAACCTCATAGGTGCCTGCAGGCACGCCCCATAATGCAAAAGCACCTGTTTCATCGGTTGCTGCTGAAATAACGAAATCATCTTCTGTCTCTGGAGTTCCCATATCATCAACCAAAACGGATGCTATTGAAGGCACATCGCTAGGCGTAACAGTTCCTTCTATAATTCCAGAATTAACCTCAGCACTCATATAAATAACAGGCTTTAAGATAATATTATCTGAATCTCCTGCCATTACAATGGATTTCTCTACGTCAAAATCCAGAACAAAATCATATGTAAAACCTTGTTCGATAACTGAGTTGGTTTTTAACTTTAAACCCGATTGTTGCGCACTAGGTGTTTTAAGATCGAATTCTTCGTCCTCTTCTTGGTCATTTTCAATTAAAATAGTATTACCATCGCCTAGAACCAAGCGCATTTGGGTTAAGGTTCCAACAGGAATTGGAAAGTCTTCAACTAAAACCTTACTAACACCTCCTGTAAAATCTAAAAGATTAATGGTTTCTTTTTCTGCTTCAAGCGATATCCAACCATTTTCGTCATCACTTTCATCATCCATTTTAATCATAACGTCAACGACTTCAACATTTACAGCTTTATAGTCGCCCGGGGCATCAACCAACCTAACTGTTATTGTGGGGTCTGAAGCATTGGGGTTGCTTCCAGATTCGTCTTTATCACATGAAAAAAAAGTGATTAGTAAAAATGAAAAAAACGCAAGTTTTAATTTCATAAATGTTTTCATAAGTTTTTCGTTTTTAAAAGTTCATACAGTATTATATACGTCTGCTTAACAAACTTTAGATTATATTTTCCTGTCTTTTAGCCTCATTTTTTGTTAAATTCCTAACATTTAGACATCTATATTTTATTTGCTTTTTAACATCTGTAAGTAAGTGTTTAGAAATAAATAAACCCATTCTTACATATCTGTTTTTTAGACTGTTACAAATAACAATGTTACGATATTATGACTGTTTTAAGTATTTTTAGGTATGAAATGCATAAATTGTCTATATTCTGTAAAACAAAACTTTAAGATATAATGACTAAAACAGCTCTTATAACAGGCGCAACGAGTGGAATTGGTAAAGCAACTGCTTACGAGTTTGCCAAGCATAATATTAATTTAATTCTATGCGGAAGGAGGCAAAAGCGCTTAGATGCCATTAAAAAAGATTTAGAAAACATTACCAATGTGTACACTTTGTGCTTTGATGTAAAAGACAAAGAAAGCACATTCAATGCCATTGCGTCTTTACCAGAAACGTTTAAACACATCGATATTTTAATAAACAATGCCGGAAATGCCCATGGTCTCGACCCAATTCATGAGGGAAACATTGATGATTGGGATGCGATGATGGATATAAACGTAAAGGGATTGCTTTACGTTAGCAAAGCCGTTATTCCACAAATGACTGCCCGCAAATCTGGACATATTATAAATGTTGGGTCGTCTGCTGGTAAAGAAGTGTACCCAAAAGGAAATGTGTATTGTGGCAGCAAGCATGCTGTTTTGGCAATTACCGAAGGCATGCGCATCGATTTAAACCCATTCGGAATCAAGGTATCCGCCATAAACCCAGGCGCTGTAGAAACAGAATTTTCAGAAGTACGATTTAAAGGCGACAAAAAAGCTAATGATGTTTATAAAGGTTTTGATGCTTTACAATCTCAAGACATTGCAGAAATAATTTATTTTATGGTATCAAGACCCAATCATGTAAACTTAGCCGATGTATTGGTATACCCTAATGCACAAGCGAATACAACTATTATTAAGAAGCATATAGATAACTAGGGCTAAAAGAAAATAAATATATGATTAACAAACGCCTGCTTATAAAACATCTTTTGGCCCATAATGACGAAAACAGTTTTTACGATAAAAAACTGAAAATAGATATTAGCCAAAAAGAAGGCAAAGCCAAGTTTTTAAAACATATCTGCGCACTCTCCAATAGTAATCCAAAAAACAACTCTTACATTGTTATAGGTGTGGACGATTCTAATAACGATATTATTGGTGTCGATTTTTTTGATGACAGTAAAATACAAAACCTCATTAACGCTTATTTAACTAATGCCCCTATTGTTCAGTATGAAAACATTCCTTTTCCCCACCTACCAGACCATAAAGTAGTTGGGTTGGTAACTATTAGGCCAACTGGTAAAATAACGTCACTCAGAAAAAACATTTGGAAATATTATGGAGGTTCGGTGTTTTTTAGGGACGGCAGCATGAGCATGCCCAAGGTATTTGATATTGAGATAAAAGACATTAATTCTAAAATTGTTGAGGCCATTGAAAACAATGCCCAAAACAATATAGAGCACACCTTAAATGGCGTTTTCGATTTTATGAAAAAACGTGTCGATTTCAACCCACAATACAAAGTTTTCAAAGAATATTTTGTGTTGTGTTGGGCAGGACAAAAAAAAGTCGTGAAAGACGAGGTGTATTATTCTAGAGTTGATATAGAACTTATTAATGAACAGGTAAGGCTTTTTTTCTCTACCCTAGATGAAGTTTCAATTACCTACAACGAGAATACTTTTAAGATTATAGAATACGTGCAGCTGGGTTTTCATAACAATTACAAATTTTATCCATTGGAAGTAACCCTTATTAGTTTTGAAGACAATGCCAATTACAACATAGATACTACCTTAATATTTGAACCTCCTCAATTTGACAAAAAAACCCTATTCCACATATACAACAACAACAATGCTATTTTGGAAAAGCTAAAAAAAGGGTTAGCGCTAACAGTGGGCGAAGAGAATGATTTAAAAAATTTACCTGGCACCTATTTAATTTGCTACCTTAATTTATTTCATGAGGCTATTGATAAACTCTATGAAGCAAAACCTTACATGAAAGTATTAAGCGATGATCTATACAATATTTATAAAGAAACCATGCGAATTCTAAGAAAAGTAAAATATAGTTAACCCTCATTTAAATTTCACATAAATTTAACTTTGTAATTCTTTTAAAACTATTCTTTTAACCAAATATTAGTTACTTTTGTTGAGCTATTAATCTTTTTACATATACCTTGTCACGACCTAACTAATTTTGGAAATGGCAAGGTTTTTTTATTTTCCTAAAAATCTGACTTAATCAATATTCCAGTAAAAAATATTTATTTTTGAATATAACGTCTATCCATATTCCATTATCATTTTGAAAGCAATTGAATATTTTAAACCATATTACGCCGTCATATTTACTTCAACATTAAAAACAAATGATGAAGGCTATTTTGAGATGGCTGAAAAAATGGAAACTTTGGCAAAAACACAACCAGGGTTTTTGGGCTTTGATAGTGCCAGAAATACTATTGGCATAAGCATAAGTTATTGGAAAAATCTAGATGCGATTAAACATTGGAAACAGCAAAGCGAACATTTAATAGCCCAACAAAAAGGCAAAACCGATTGGTATAGTTGGTACAATGTTAAAATATGCAAAGTAGTACGAGAATACGACTTTAAGGCAAAAAAATAAACTTCTATTCTATTTTCAAATACGTTTTTATCATGCTGTGATCTGATTCTTGCGTATTTAACTTCTCTGCTTTAAGAATTTCTACGTCTTTAGATACCCAGATATGGTCTATAGAAAGTAAGGGCCATCCATAAAACCACGTTTCCCTAAAACCTAAGCCCTTTTTTGTAAACGCATGATTGAAATTCTTTTTAATTTTCTTGAAAAGCACAGATTCGTAGGGTAAATTAAAATCGCCCAACACAATAGTTTTTTTACTAACATCTATTTGTGAATCAATAAATGCCATTTCAACTCTTCTTGGCACACCAAAACTTCCTTGAGCATCAACCACAAAAAAATCAATACCTTTTGTATTAAACTTTATTACCGCTGACTTGTGTTTTGAGGTTTCCTTCTTTAATATTTTAATAGGCGTTTTAGAGGATATATACACTTCCTTTTTTATTCTGTAAAAGAAAAAATTAGGGTATTTAGCTGTTAGGGCATTAAGATCATTAACCTTAGATTCTACCAATACCATAACATCCGGCAGGTTTCCATTTTCATTAAAAGCCTCCTCAAAACCTTGATCCCTAGAGGCATTCCAGAATACTATTTCTAAATTAGGACTGGTAACATCTGCAAAAAAATGCAGCCTAAAACTTCTTACCAACCAAACCAGCATTAAAACTCCAGCCAATATTAAATTATATTTCCTTATTCTTTTTCCAACAAATAAGGATAGAAATAAAACAATTGCAATGATAATTGGTAAAGGAAGTGTGTAAAACAATAGCGATTGCCTAAAACCACTATCCTTAATAATAAAGTGAATAGTTAACAGTGCTATAATTACACCAACATTAACTATTAAAATTAGTGCTTTTAATACTTTAAGCATTATCTCAAAGAATAACCTTTGGCTGCCCACCATGGGTGTATTTCTACAACCAATCTTCCTGATTTTACCATGGGATCTGAATTCGCTAAACTATCTGCCATTTTTTGTGTAGGCACATTATAAACTGTTATGCCTCGAATATCACCATTATCTCCAAAGGGACCAGATATATCAGCGTAGCCAAGCTCATACATTTTGCCGAGGTGTTCCTGATGTTGTTGCTGCAAAATTTCAGCTTCTTCTTCATTTTGTGATCTAATGGGCCCGGACTTTAAAAATGCAATGAAATATTGCTGCATTAAAATAGTATCCTGCGTTTTTTCATCTACATAATCAAAAGTTTGAAATCCTTTAGCAGTTAATTCTTCTTTTAGTTGACTCACGGATTTTTCAACAACCCTTTCAGTTTCTATAGTGTCTTTTGACACACCTGAAACAGATAATGAATCGGTTTCTACATCTATTATCGATGTTTTTGTTTCCTTTTTACATGCCATAAAAAACATTAATAACATGCTTAAAAATAGTGTCTTTTTCATTTTCTGTTTATTTTTTCCAAGTTTTAAATGGCTGTTTACTTAATTGTGAATTGTAATAGCGCACGTCTCCGGTAACCTCTTTTCCCAACCAAATAGGCTTTTCAAAGAATTCGTTTTCATTATCCAACTCAATTTCAGCAATTACCAAGCCTTTATTATCACCGAAAAATTCATCGACTTCGAAAATATGGTTTCCAACCATTACTTCATAGCGTATTTTATCAATAACACCTTTTTCGCAAATTTTAAGTAAATTTTCAGCATCGGTGACTGTTATATCTTTTTCCCATTCAAATCGGGACAAACCTCTATTTTCAGAAAGCCCTTTAATAGTTAGCACTCCTTTATCACCTTTCACTCTAACCCTAACCGTACGCTCTTTGTCTGTATTTAAAAACCCTTGGGTTATCCTATATTTCCTATTGGCTTCCTGCTTAAATGCATTTGAAGTCACTAAAAATTTTCGTTCAATTTCAATCATCAAGCTATTCGTTTCTGTTGATATATACTATTTTTTATAGGTTTTAAATGTCTAAATTTACAGTATGTCAACCGATTTACCAATTAGAAAAATTATTCATGTAGATATGGACGCTTTTTTTGCCTCTGTTGAGCAAATGGACAACCCCGAATTAAAGGGAAAACCCATTGCTGTTGGCGGTGGGGGTAAACGTGGCGTGGTAAGTGCCGCTAGTTATGAAGCCAGAAAATTTGGGGTTAAAAGTGCTATGGCGGGTCAATTAGCAGGAAAATTGTGCCCTGATTTAATTTTTGTAAGGCCTCGATTTGAGAGATATGCCGAAATCTCGAAAAAAATCAGAAAGATATTTTTTGATTACACCGATTTGGTAGAGCCGTTATCTTTAGATGAAGCTTATCTAGATGTTACCCAAAACAAAAAGGGAAACCCCAGCGCCTCCTTAATTGCCAAAGAAATTCGAGAACGCATTTTTAATGAAATAGGGTTAACGGCTTCAGCAGGTATTTCGATAAACAAATTCGTAGCCAAAGTAGCTAGCGATTATAATAAGCCCAACGGACAAAAAACAGTGAATCCTGAAGAGGTTATTTCGTTTTTAGAGCAATTAGATATTAGGAAATTTTACGGCGTAGGCAAAGTTACCGCAGATCGCATGTACAAAATGGGCATTTTTACAGGTAAGGATTTAAAATCTAAAAGTATTGAGTATTTAAACGAGCATTTCGGAAAATCTGGCAGGTATTACTATTACATTGTTAGAGGTATACACAATAGCGAAGTAAAGCCAAACAGAATACGAAAATCTTTGGCTGCCGAGCGTACATTTAATGAAAACCTATCTAGTGAAATCTTTATGCTTAAAAAACTAGAGCATATTTCAGAGGAAGTTTCCAGACGTTTAGCAAAGAGCAAGGTCTCTGGAAAAACGATTACTTTAAAAATAAAGTATAGTGATTTTACACTTCAAACCAGAAGTAAAACTCTTCCATACTATATAAGTGACAAATCCATAATTCTTGAAACTGCCAAAGATTTATTGTTTCAGGAAAAGTTAAAGAATTCGGTTCGCTTGTTGGGTATTTCTATTTCTAACCTAAATACAGAAGCCTTGAAAAAGCCAGAAAACAAAACAGTAAGCGTACAGCTAAAGTTTGAATTTTAAAAGGTTTCTCCTATTCTTTATTTTTGAGAAAACCAGTATAACTCTTAAAAAATGAAAAATCCGAATTATTAATAAAATTTTATAAGTCTATGATTTATTAGAATTTAGATTTAATATATTTGAAAAATGAAATAAAAGTTAGAGGGATTGATTTAACATGTTCATGATATTTTATGACAAAAACCGCATTTTCATTTAAAAAATGAACTCTCAAAAGTGTATTTTGTCGATTATTTTTGCTTTTAATCTATTTTTTATGAGCGAAAATACTGTATAAAATTTTATCGACTCTCTTTTTTTTATACATTTGAACCCCATGATGATACAAAAGAAAAGAAAAATTGCCTCAATCTTATTTGTATTAATAATAAGTACGGTCTGCTTGGCTCAAGGCGATGGTCTTCCGCCTCCTGGCCCCACACCTCCTCCTGGCCTTCCTATAGATGGTAGTGTTTTAGTTGGGCTCGTAGTAGGTTTATTTTATGGGGTTAAAAAAATTTTAAAAAACAATTAAAGGTTTTTTAATTCTAAAAGCCTCGAAACATATTTCCCTAACACATCAAATTCTAAATTAACTTCGGTTCCAACTTTAAAAGTGTTAAAGTTAGTATGTTCGTAGGTATAAGGTATAATGGCTACACTAAAGCTATCTTTCTTTGAATTAACCACTGTTAAACTAGTGCCATTTACGGTTACAGAGCCTTTTTCTATGGTAATATTATTTAACTTGGAATCGTATTTAAAAGTAAACACCCAACTGCCATTTTCTTGGTCAATTCCCGTACAAACAGCTGTTTGGTCTACATGACCTTGCACAATATGACCATCTAACCGGTCGCCCAACCTCATAGCGCGTTCAAGATTAACCCTGTCTTTAACTTTCAAAGATTTTAAATTGGTTTTATCTAATGTTTCCTTTATAGCAGTAACAGTATATTCATCATTATTAATATGAACCACCGTTAAGCAAACCCCATTGTGCGCCACACTTTGATCGATTTTCAATTCATTGGTCAAAGTACTTTTTACGGTTATATGAAGATTATCCTGTTCTTCTTTTAAATTAGTTACAACGCCTATATCTTCAATAATTCCGGTAAACATATTATTATCTGTTTATTTATTTAAATTTGCAGCATCAAAATTACAAACAAAAGTTATCATTTTTAATGAAGAAATCAGAAAATATAGTAGTTGGCATATCAATTGGCGATATAAACGGCATTGGTGGGGAAGTGATTTTAAAAACCTTTGAAGATGATAGAATTTTGGAGTTTTGCACGCCGGTTATCTTCGCTTCTTCTAAAGTGATGACCTATTTTAAAAACCATTTCAATTCCCAAATCAGCTTTAACGACATAAACAATATAAACCAGCTATCCCATGGAAAGGTTAATGTGTTTAATTGTTGGAACGAAAATGTGATGGTCGATTTTGGCAAAGAAGACCCAACCATTGGAAAATATGCCATAAAGTCGCTACAAGCTGCAACCAATGCTTTAAAACAAAGCGATGTGGATGTTTTGGTAACGGCTCCTATAAACAAACACAATATTCAGTCCAAGGACTTCAAGTTTCCTGGTCATACCGATTATTTAGCCAAGGAATTAAAAGGCGAAAGCTTAATGTTTATGGTATCTAATTCATTAAGAATCGGATTGTTAACAGACCATGTGCCCGTAAAAAATATTGTAGACCACATTACACCAAAATTGATTGAGAAAAAATTAGACACCGTTTACCAATCGTTACAAAAAGATTTTAAAATAAATAAACCTAAAATTGCTGTGCTTGGTATTAATCCTCATACTGGTGATAATGGTGTTATAGGCAATGAAGACGATACGGTTTTAAGACCTACGTTGAAAAAAATTAGGGAAAGCGGCAAACTCGTTTTTGGCCCTTATGCCGCCGATAGTTTCTTTGGCTCTAGCAATTTTAAAAATTTCGATGCCATTATAGCTTCTTACCACGACCAAGGTTTAATCCCTTTTAAAACCTTGTCTTTTGGCCAAGGTGTAAATTATACTGCTGGTTTAAACAAGGTTAGAACCTCTCCAGACCATGGCACCGCTTACGAAATTGCTGGTAAAGGCGAGGCCGACGAAAATTCATTTAAAGAAGCCATTTTTACCGCTATACATATTTATAAAAATCGATTGGATTACGAAGAACTTACGGCCAACCCATTAAAAAAATCGCGTAAAGCAGACAAAAAAGATTACGATTAAAATTAGATTGATAAAGCACTTAAAATCAAACTCAAAAGTCATTTATACAGGTTAGCAATCATTGCCAAGAAAAAAAAGTTTATTAGTAACGTGCCTTAAATAAAAATTTATATATTTGCAGGCTCAAAATAGATGTGATAATGAAGCCTTTAAAAGAATTCACAATCCCATTTGTAGGATTAAAAATAGCAACACATCACTTTGAGTTTAAAATTGAAAAAACGTTCTTTGAATATTTTGAATATGAAGACTTTAATGATGTAAATGTTGATGTAAAAGTAGATTTAGACAAAAAAACAACTTTGCTGGATCTGCATTTTAAAATCTCAGGAACCGTTAATGTTAATTGCGATTTAACCAACGAGCCTTACGACCAAAAAATTAAAAACAGTTTTAATTTGGTGGTTAAGTTTGGCGAGGAATATAACGATGAAGATACAGACATCTTAATTATTCCACATGGCGAGTACGAAATTAACATTCAACAATATATTTATGAGCTAATTGTACTTTCAGTACCAATTAAACGCGTACACCCTGGGGTTGAAGACGGCACGTTAAATTCAGACATACTCAAAAAATTAGAAGAATTAAGTCCAAAAACAAACAAAGAGGAAGAAACAAAAGACGAAGAGGAGATAGATCCTCGCTGGAATACATTAAAAAAACTATTAACGGATAAATAAACATAAAAAATGGCACATCCTAAAAGAAAAACTTCTAAAACAAGAAGAGACAAAAGAAGAACCCATTATAAAGCAACTGCGCCAACAATTGCTACATGTCCAACAACTGGTGAAGCTCACTTATTTCACAGAGCACATTGGCATGAAGGAAAACTATACTACAGAGGTCAGGTTTTAATCGACAATTCTGAAGAAGTAGAAAATTTAGCATAATACTTATATGCACGCATATATTAAAACGCTCAGACTTGAGCGTTTTTTTTATGATATATTTTTATAAGAAAACAAAAACCACTTAATTTGTGAAATATTTAGACCAAAAATCATTAATTTGAACAAATTTTTACCATTTTTTTCAAATTTTGATGAATTTTTGGTCAAATCAATTATAAAGCTATGAGTAAAATCACTGCGGCAATTACAGCTGTAGGTGCTTATGTACCAGAATATGTGTTAACCAATAAAATGCTTGAAAATATGGTTGACACGAACGACGAATGGATAACCACACGTACGGGTATTAAAGAACGTCGAATTCTTAAAGATGAAGGCAAAGGTACTTCTTATTTAGCTATTAAAGCTGCCCAAGACCTCATCAACAAAAAAGGCATTGACCCCAAAACCATAGAACTTGTTATTGTAGCCACTGCAACTCCAGATATGAAAGCAGCTTCAACTGCTTCTTTTACGGCTACCGAAATTGGCGCTACAAATGCATTTTCATTTGATATGGATGCCGCTTGTTCCAGTTTTCTATATGGCATGTCCGTAGCCGCCAGTTATATTGAATCTGGACGCTATAAAAACGTGCTGTTGATTGGAGCAGATAAAATGTCCTCAATTATTAATTATGAAGATAGAGCCACATGTATCATCTTTGGCGATGGTGCAGGTGCCGTTTTATTTGAACCCAATACAGAAGGTTTAGGTCTACAAGATGAATATTTAAGAAGTGATGGTTCTGGTAGGGATTTTTTACAAGCTACCTATGGTGGCTCATCCTATCCCATAACTGCTGAGGCCATAGAAAAAGGCGGTCAATATGCCTTTCAAGAAGGACGAACTGTTTTTAAAAATGCTGTTTTTAACATGGCCGATGCCACTGTAAAAATCATGGATAGAAACGGATTAACAAAAGAAGATGTGTCTTGGTTGGTAGCACATCAAGCAAATAAGCGCATTATTGATGCTACAGCCCAACGCATCGATTTGGAAGAAGAAAAAGTAATGACCAATATTGAAAAATATGGCAATACAACATCTGCCACATTACCTTTGTTATTAAATGACTACGAATCAAAACTAAAAAAAGGAGACAACTTAATATTTGCCGCTTTTGGTGGCGGATTTAACTGGGGGTCTATCTATTTAAAATGGGCCTATAATTGATTTAACTAACCAAACCTAAAATAATTAAATAGCAAATTATGGATATTAAAGAGATTCAAAACTTAATCAAGTTTGTAGCCAAGTCAGGGGCAAGCGAGGTTAAATTAGAAATGGATGATATAAAAATCACCATTAAAACCGGACAAGAGTCAGATACCACAGTACACTATGCTCCTGTTGCTCCTCAACAAATACCACAAGCTGCTGCTGCACCTCCAGTAGCCGCAGTAGAAGCACCTAAACAAGCCGAACCAGCTGCTGCCGAAAGTAAAGCAGAGTCTAAATACATAACAATTAAATCGCCCATTATTGGTACTTTTTATAGAAAACCTTCTCCAGACAAACCTTTGTTTGTAGAGGTTGGACAAACCATTGCAGAGGGCGATGTACTTTGTATTATTGAGGCCATGAAACTTTTCAACGAAATTGAATCTGAAGTTTCAGGAAAAGTAGTTAAGATTTTGGTTGAAGATTCTTCTCCTGTAGAGTTCGATCAGCCATTATTTTTAATAGACCCATCATAATCTGTTAAAAATTCCAGTACATAAATCCCTAAATCCAACCATTGGTATTTGGAGATTGGAATTTGTAATTTTTAATTCAAATATGTGATGTTTAAAAAAATATTGATTGCCAATAGAGGCGAAATTGCCTTGCGTGTTATAAGAACCTGTAAGGAAATGGGCATTAAAACGGTTGCTGTTTACTCTACTGCCGACGCCGAGAGTTTACACGTGAAATTTGCCGACGAAGCCGTTTGTATTGGCCCTCCTGCCAGTAAAGATTCTTACCTTAAAATATCAAACATTATAGCGGCTGCAGAAATAACCAATGCAGATGCTATTCACCCTGGTTACGGATTTTTATCAGAAAACGCCAAATTTTCAAAAATCTGTGAAGAGCACAATATAAAATTTATTGGGGCTACTTCTGAAATGATTGACCAGATGGGAGACAAAGCCAACGCAAAGGCTACTATGAAAGCTGCGGGCGTACCATGTGTGCCTGGTAGCGAAGGTGTTCTTAAGAATTATGAAGAATGCGAAAAAGTAGCAAAAGAAATTGGATTTCCCGTGATGCTTAAAGCTTCAGCAGGTGGTGGTGGTAAAGGCATGCGCGCTGTTTGGAAACCCGAAAAATTGAAAGATGCCTGGGATTCTGCCAGACAAGAAAGTAAAGCCGCTTTTGGTAACGACGATATGTATATGGAAAAACTTATTGAAGAACCAAGACATATCGAGATTCAAGTGGTTGGAGATGCTACAGGGAAAGCTTGTCATCTGTCTGAAAGAGACTGTTCTGTACAACGTCGCCATCAAAAATTAACAGAGGAGACTCCTTCTCCATTTATGACCGACGAACTTCGTGAAAAAATGGGCAATGCAGCCGTTAAAGCTGCCGAATATATAAAATATGAAGGTGCCGGAACCATAGAATTTCTTGTAGACAAACACAGAAATTTCTACTTCATGGAAATGAATACACGTATTCAGGTAGAACACCCTATTACAGAACAAGTAATTGATTTCGATTTAATACGTGAGCAAATATTGGTTGCAGCAGGTGTGCCAATTTCTGGTAAAAACTATACACCTAAGCTTCACTCTATAGAATGTAGAATTAACGCAGAAGACCCTTATAATGGGTTCAGGCCATCACCTGGCATGATTACTACACTTCATGCCCCAGGTGGTCATGGTGTGCGCTTGGATACGCACGTGTATGCAGGATACACCATTCCGCCAAACTACGACTCTATGATCGCCAAATTAATAACAACGGCGCAAACAAGAGAAGAGGCCATCAGTAAAATGAAACGTGCGTTGGATGAGTTTGTGATTGAAGGCGTAAAAACCACCATTCCTTTCCACAGACAACTCATGGAACATCCCGATTATATTGCTGGTAATTACACCACCAAGTTTATGGAGGATTTTGTAATGAAAAAACAAGAAATAGAAGAATAAATAGAAAGTCCCGATTAATTAATCGGGACTTTTTTTAAACATTTAAGTTATTCTCTAGCCATAATGTTCAAAAAACTAACCAAATTTATTTTAAAAACCACCTTGTGGTTTGTGGTTATTTCTATAGCCTTAGTTGTTATATTTAGGTGGGTTCCGGTGCCAATTACCCCTTTAATGGTGATACGGTATTTTGAAAAAACCGATAGCAATACAGAAAAAATTTGGAAGCACGATTGGGTTTCTATTGATGCTATTTCCAAAAACCTGCAATTAGCCGTAATTTGCAGTGAGGATCAAAATTTCCTGTCGCACCATGGTTTCGATTTAAAAGCCATTGAAAAAGCAATCGAGCATAATAAAAAAGGCAAACGTACCCGAGGCGCCAGTACCATAAGCCAACAAACAGCTAAAAATGTGTTTTTATGGCCACAACGTAGTTGGATTCGAAAAGGTTTGGAAACTTATTTTACTTTTTTAATAGAACTCATTTGGCCTAAAGAACGCATTATGGAAGTGTATTTAAACAGCATTGAAATGGGTAACGGCATTTATGGCGCTGAGGCCGCTTCACAATATTGGTTTAAAAAACCAGCTTCAAAATTAACCCAATACCAAGCAGCGGCCATAGCTGCTGTTTTACCAAACCCAAGGCGCTATAGGGCAAGTCCTGCTTCGGCTTACATACAAGGTAGACAAAACTGGATTGTGACTCAAATGGGTTATTTCGGAAAATTGGATTATACAAAGAATGAAAAATAGCCATCAACTTAAAGTAAAGTTACAAGAACACTGTTTGCAATTCATTGAAAACAAACTGCAAACCATTCAAAATACCATTAAAGAAATACAAGAGTCTTTAACGTCTGAAACCAAAAGCAGCGCTGGCGATAAACACGAAACGGGCAGAGCCATGTTGCAACTGGAACGTGAAAAGGCAGGCAATCAATTGGCTGAAATATTAAAAACAAAAAGCTATTTTTCTAAAATAAATTTTGAAAAAACAAGTCAGACCATAGGCGTTGGCAGCATGGTTTTCACTTCAAAATCAAATTATTTTATTGCCATTAGTGCTGGTGAAATTACTGCTGAAAACACTCGTTTTTTTGCTGTTTCACCCAACACTCCTATCGGTAAATTATTAATTGGTAAAACGGTTGGTGATACTGTAAACTTTAGAGAACAGGCCTTCAAAATTCAATCTATTTACTGATTGGAAAGGCAAACTTCTATTTCAGGTTCTATTTTGTTTGGGTGTTCAAAAAACACCTTTTCTCCATTTAAGTCTGCTTGAATCAAATAATGATTGCCTTTGTAATAGGCTTTCTTAACAATGACTTTCAAATCAGATGCTTCAACGACTTTTAATTGATGTGCATACACAATGCCGTAAGGTTCCACTTCATTAAACTCACCAAAAAAAGATGCGATCAATTTATTGTTTGGATTGTTATATAGGTTTTCTGGTGTGTCGTTGGCAATAATTTTAGATTGATGCAAGACAATCATTTGATCTGAAAACGACAAAACATCATCTTTATCGTGTGTGGCTACAATACACGTTATTTTTTTATCTTTTAAATACTCAAACAAACTTCTGCGCAACGAATGTTTCTTGAAATTATCTATATGGCTAAAAGGTTCATCCAACAAAAGTACTTCTGGTTCGTTGGCTATAGCTCTGGCCAAGGCCACCCGTTGTTTTTGTCCGCCACTTAAATTCTTCACTTTTTTGTCTGCAAATTCAGTTAGTTCAACAACCTCTAAAAGTTCTTTTGTTCTTTCCAGTTTTTCCTCAGGATAAAAATTAGACAAAAATTCTCCAATGTTTTCAGCAACCGAAGTATATGGCATTAAATCAAATTCTTGAGCCACATATTTCATGAAATATGGTCCTGTAATAAGATTGAATTTCGGCCCTAAAATTTCTTGATCGTTCCAAAAAATGTGTCCTTGGTTTAAATCATAAGTACCATAAAGTAGTTTTAAAAGGGTACTTTTTCCCGATCCACTTTCACCAATAATGGAAATGTGTTCTCCTAATTTACCCTTAAAACTAATATTATCTAGGACAGGTTCTTTGCCGTAATTAAAAGAAATGTTTTTTACTTGAAGCATCTCGCAAAAATAACATAATTAAATGGCCTTATTAAACGCTTTTCAATTGTTTAATGCCCATATTAAAAAGCGTGAAACCAAAAACATCTGCGTATTGTTCAATCATTTTATTAACCGGTGTACCCGCACCGTGGCCGGCATCGGTTTCTATCCTAATCAAAATAGGATTGTTGCCAGCTTGTTTTTGTTGTAAAATGGCTGCAAATTTAAAACTATGGGCAGGTACTACACGATCGTCATGATCACTGGTTGTTATTAATGTAGCTGGGTACTCAATACCTTCTTTCACATTATGCACAGGCGAATAGCCTTTTAAATATTGAAACATGTCTTTACTGTCCTCGGCTGTTCCATAATCGTATGCCCAACCAGCACCAGCTGTGAACGTATGATAGCGAAGCATATCTAAGACCCCAACAGCCGGCAAAGCCACTTTAGCCAAATTTGGTCTTTGGGTCAGAACTGCCCCTACCAACAACCCACCATTAGAGCCACCACGCAAAGCTAAGTAATCTGAAGAGGTATAATTATTAGCTATCAAATATTCCGCAGCTGCAATGAAATCATCAAATACATTTTGCTTTTTCTTCTGTATGCCTGCTTCGTGCCATGTTCTTCCATACTCACCACCGCCACGAATGTTGGGCACAGCCAAAATACCGCCTTGTTCCATCCATACCATATTGGTAATGCTAAATGCAGGCGTTACACTAATGTTAAATCCGCCATAACCATATAAGATGGTTGGATTTTTTCCATCTAATTCCAATCCCCTTTTATAGGTAATCATCATTGGGACTTTAGTGTCATCCTTAGACTTATAAAACACCTGTTTGCTTTGATACTGTTGACTGTTGAAATCGACTTTTGGTGACCAGTATAAAGCCGTTTCACCCGTTGTAGGGTTTAACGAATAAATACTGGAAGGTGTACAGTAATTGGTGAAAGAATAATATAAAACGACATCCTCTTTTTTGCCGTTAAAACCAAGCACGGTTCCGAGACCTGGCAATTCTATCTCTCTAATCCTTTTTCCATCATAATCAAACTGCTCTACTTTAGAAATGGCATCGACCATATATTCAGCAAAAAAATAACCACCACCAACTGAAATATTCAGTACATGTTTGGTTTCTGGTATTACGTCAACCCAATGTTCTGGTTGTGGGTTTGCAGCATCTACCTTTACAATTTTTTTATTAGGAGCCTTTAAATTGGTAATTAAATACAAAGTGCTGCCCTCGCTTTCAATAATGGAAGTATCACAATCTGTATGGTTTAAAACAGTTATAAATTCAGCATTTTCAACTGATAAATCCTTGATTAAAAGTTTGTTTCCAGATGTTGAAATTCTAGGCGTTAAAACTAAATACTTATCGTCTTCGGTTACATGGGCATAAATGTAGCGGTGCTTTTCTTCCGGTTTTGAACCATAAATTAAATCATCCTCTTTTTGAGGAGTGCCCAATTTATGGTAATGCACTTTATGCTGGTCAGTCTTTGCCGAAAGTTCACTTCCTTTTGGTTTGTCGTAGCTGGAATAATAAAAACCTTCGTTTTTATACCAGGAAATTTGAGTGAATTTTACATCGATAAGAGGCGTTTCAATAATTTCTTTGGTTTCAACATCCATGATATGGATTTTCCTCCAATCACTACCGCCCTCGGAAATTGAATATGCCAAAATACTACCATCTTTTGAAAAACTTAAAGCATCCAAAGATGTTGTGCCATCTTTTGAAAAGGTGTTGGGATCCAAAAATAATTCTTCAACATCATTACCTATTTTCTTTCTATAAATAACACTTTGGTTTTGTAAGCCGTTATTTTTTGAATAATAGGTATAATTGCCTTCTTTGCGCGGCGCACTAACCTTTTCGTTGTTCCAAAGTTCCGATAGCCTTTCCTTTAGTTGTTCCCTGTATGGGATTTTTTTCAAATAGGTATTGGTGAATTTATTCTGTGCTTTAACCCAGAATTTGGTGTCTTCACTGCGGTCATCTTCCAACCAACGGAACGGATCATTTACTTTGATTCCAAAGTAAGTGTCTTGAACAGCAACCGTTTTTGTTTTTGGATAATTCAACTTATAAATTTATGTCTGGAAATATCGTTTTTATATATTAAAGGAAAAAATTAAGTGCCTAAAATTAAACAAAAAGCTTCTGTATTTACAGAAGCTTTTAAAACTAAGATATTTAAAAGTTGATTACACTAAATTATTTTCAACTAGATACTCGGCAATTTGAACAGCGTTGGTAGCCGCCCCTTTACGTAAATTATCGGCCACAATCCACATGTTCAATGTGTTTGGTTGGGTTTCATCCCTACGTAAACGCCCAACGAAAACCTCATCTTTGTCATGTGCAAAAATAGGCATCGGGTAGGTATTTGTTGCTGTATTATCCTGTAAAACAACACCAGGTGTTTCGCTTATAACTTGCCTAACATCGGCCAATTCAAAATCGTTTTCAAACTGAACGTTCACAGATTCTGAATGTCCGCCAGCTGTAGGTATTCTTACCGCTGTAGCCGTTACCGAAAACGTTTTGTCATTAAATATTTTTTGAGGCTCTCTGGCCAATTTCATTTCTTCTTTGGTATAGCCATTTTCTAAAAACACATCGCAATGCGGCAATGCATTTCTGCCAATAGGATATGGATATGCCATTTCGCCTTCAACACCAGCAATTTCATTTTCCAGTTGTTTTACGGCTTTCACACCTGTACCTGAAACCGATTGGTAAGTAGAAACCACTATTCGTTTCATTTTATATTTTTTATGAAGCTGCGACAATGCCAAAACCATTTGTATGGTAGAACAGTTTGGGTTGGCAATAATTTTATCGTCTTTGGTTAATTCGTTGGCATTGATTTCTGGAACCACTAATTTTTTAGAAGGATCCATACGCCATGCTGATGAATTATCCACTACGGTTGTACCTGCTTCAGCAAACTTAGGCGCCCACTCCAAAGACGTGTCACCACCTGCCGAAAAAATGGCGATTTGTGGTTTTGCCGCTACAGCATCGGCCAAACCAATAACGGTATATTCTTTATCTTTAAACGTTAATTTTTTTCCTACCGAACGCTCAGATGCAACAAGCAACAACTCCGTAATAGGAAAATTACGCTCTGCCAATACTTTTAACATAACCTCGCCAACCATTCCAGTGGCACCAACTACAGCTACTTTCATTTTTTTACATTTATAAAATTATGGCGCAAAACTAATTATAATTCCACTTTAGAACGAAAAAAAAGCCTTTGATTTTCAGGAATCAAAGGCTTTTTAACAACAAATAACAAAATGTTATTTATTTAACATATTGTTTATTTTTTCAACAAATCTCTAATTTCAGCTAGTAATTCCTCTTGTGAAGGTCCTTTAGGGGCTTCTGGCGCGGGCTCTTCTTTCTTCTTCATTCTATTAACGCCTTTGACAACCATAAACATTACAAAGGCCACAATAATAAAGTCGATTACATTGGTTAAAAATTCACCGTAAAGTACCGCGATTTCTCCTGTTAAATTTCCTGCATCATCTAGTGTTCCAGGTGTAATAACATATTTTAAATCGTTGAAGTCTGAATTGAAAATCAACCCAATTAAAGGTGAAACAATACCACCTGTAAACGAAGTAACCACTTGTTTAAACGCAGCACCCATTACAAAACCTACAGCAATGTCGACTAAGTTGCCTTTCATTGCAAATTCTTTGAACTCTTTAAGCATTCCCATATTGAAATAAATTTAATGGTTAGTGATGTACTAAAATAAACAAAAATTAATGAATGTTAATTTTATTTTATAATGATTCGCTTCACACGCTGGGATATAGCGGTTATCAATTCGTATGATATGGTTTTGGCTGATTCTGCCAAAGTTTCTGCCGTGACGGTTTCAGGGCCAAAAACAATAACTTCATCACCTTCTTCACAATCTATATTTGTTACGTCCACCATAATCATGTCCATACAAACATTCCCCGCGATGGGTGCTTTTTTTCCTTGTATGGTAACAAACCCTTTGCCTTTGCCATAAATCCTACTAATGCCATCGGCATGCCCCAATGGCAGCGTGGCCGTTCTTGTTATTGAATTGGAAATAAAAGCCCTATTATAACCAACCGATTCCCCTTCTTCAATATTGTGTATTTGGGAAATAATGGTTTTTAAAGTGGCTATTGGTTTTAGGTGTTTGCTTTCTTCTATCGAATTGCCAAAACCGTAAAGGCCAATACCCGTTCTTACCATATCGAAATGGGCTTCGGGATAATTTAAAATCCCCGAAGTATTGCACATGTGAAGCATGGGGCTATAGCCCAACAATTTCTTCATTTCATTTGCGCAAATTTTAAAAGTTTCTATCTGGTTTAATGTAAAGTCTTTTTCTTTTAAATCTTCGCTGGCCGCCATGTGCGAAAACAAGGAAGTCACTTTTACAGCCTTTGTTTCGCTGAGTTTTTTTATTATAAAATCTATGTCCTTTTCTTCAAAACCAAGTCGGTTCAGTCCTGTATTGAATTTTATATGAACTGGGTAATGGGTTTGGTTTTCCGCTTCAGCAACTTTAATAAAGGCCTCTAAAATTTTAGCACTATAAAGATTGGGTTCTAGGTTGTATTCAATTAAAGATTCAAAATTCACTGAAATAGGATGCAACACCAAAATAGGTTTGGTAACTCCAGCATTTCTTAACGCAACACCCTCATCTACATACGCCACAGCAAAATAATCTACATTTAATCCTTGTAAATGTTTGGCAATTTCACAGGCATCACTGCCATAAGCAAAGGCTTTAACAACGGCCAGTACTTTAGTGTTATTTTTTAGTTTAGATTTTAAATACTGAAAATTATGGGTAAGTGCTTTTAAATCTATTTCCAGAACGGTTTCTTGCGCTTTAGGCATTGGTATCTTTGGGTTTATTATCTGGTTGAATTTCTTCTGGGTCGTTTACTTTCATGTTTCTAACTTTATCGCGCATCATGGCTTTATAGAACGCCGCCCTGCTTAAGGGCTCGTATTCTTCGGTTTCCCCCAAGAGCACCAAACTATCGTTTTTGGATTTTCTATAACTGTACTGTGCCAAATTACCCGTTCTGGTACACACAGCGTGTACTTTGGTTACATAATCGGCTGTAGCCATTAAATAAGGCATTGGCCCAAACGGATTGCCTTTAAAATCCATATCCAATCCTGCCACAATTACACGAACGCCTTTATTTGCCAAATCGTTACAAATGCGTACAATTTCGTCATCAAAAAACTGGGCTTCATCAATGCCAACCACATCGCAACCATCGGCCAAAATGGGAATGTTTGCTGCCGCAGGCACTGCTGTAGAACGAATCTCATTGGCATCATGCGATACTACTTTGTCTTCATCATAGCGCACATCTAAAGCCGGTTTAAAAATCTCTACTTTCTGTCTTGCAAATTGGGCCCGCTTTAACCTTCGGATTAATTCTTCCGTTTTTCCAGAAAACATAGAGCCGCAGATTACCTCAATCCATCCAAATTGTTCTTTATGATTTACCGTATTTTCGAGAAACATTTCGTAATTTTAACACTAGAACGAAAACTTTTTTCGTTCGTATAAAGGTGACGTAAATTTATCAAAAAACAAAAGCCTTTGTTGCATTAATTAAAAAAATATCAAATGAAACATCCATTACTAAAAACAACATATACCTTGCAAAAGGATTGTATGGATGTTACATGTGACTATTAAAATCAATAACAAAAAACACATGAAAAAGAAGCTAGAATCTGAGCTGGTAAGTATTGCCCACCGTATTCTTAAGTTAAAGGGTAAAGAAGATGTAGTTAAAATGCATGAGGAAGTAAAAGTGCTTTTTGAAAAATTATCCGTTCTTAAATTTGCCCATGAAAATTTTGAAGACGACATGCCAACCATAGGTACCGATTCTTCATTTTTTGATATGCTGGAGGATTCTTTCAACAACAAAATAAGCGATTCCATAGAGGTCGAAGACAAAATATATGTAAACTTAGATGATGTTGAGCGCGATACCATTATGGAACCTGGTATAAATACCATAAAAGATATGGTCTCTCAAATGCCCGATGATACTGACGATATTGATGTTGTAGTTGACACGGAAACATCTCCAGAAAAACCCAATAATGATTTTGACGATATCACTTCTGGATTTAAAGACATGCCCATTTTCGAGCCTGTTACCAAATCGCAAAATGGTACAGAAAAAAAATCACTGAACGACAAATTAAAAACGGGTGGTTTGGCCATTGGGCTTAACGACAAAATTGCTTTTATTAAGCATTTATTCAATGGGGAGCATCAAGATTACGATCGCGTAATCTCGCAGCTAAACACCATTAATTCCTATAACGAGGCTATTAATTTTATTCAAAATATGGTTAAGCCCGATTATAACAATTGGACTGGCAAAGAAGAATTTGAAGAGCGTTTTATAGGTATTATTGAAAGCAAGTTTAAATAATGGGCAAACTTTATATTGTACCAACCCCCATTGGAAATTTAAAAGACATCACCCTCCGTGCACTGGATGTTTTAAAAGAGGTTGACTTAATTTTGGCTGAAGATACCCGAACCTCAGGAAAACTGTTAAAGCATTTTGAAATCACAACCCATATGCAATCGCATCATATGCATAATGAGCACAAAACGGTAGAAAATCTTATTCAAAAATTAAAAAGTGGTGCTAATATTGCATTGATTAGCGATGCCGGTACACCAGCCATTTCAGATCCTGGTTTTTTACTAACGCGAGCCTGTGTTGATGAACACATAGACGTAGAATGTTTGCCTGGCGCCACTGCGTTTGTACCTGCTTTGGTTAATTCTGGTTTGCCAAACGATAAGTTTGTGTTTGAAGGCTTTTTGCCCGTAAAGAAAGGACGCCAAACCCGACTTTTATTGTTAGCTGAAGAAACCCGCACTATGATTTTTTATGAAAGTCCACATAAATTATTGAAAACACTTGCCCATTTCTGTGAATACTTTGGTGAGGATAGGCAAGTGTCCGTTTCTAGGGAACTCACCAAATTATACGAAGAAACCATACGCGGCACGGCTAAAGACGTTTTAGACCATTACACCAACAAACCACCAAAAGGCGAAATCGTTATTGTGGTGGCTGGAAAAAACAAATAAAATGACCCTGAATACCTTTATTGATACACTAAAAAACAACCCAAAATCAATTACTTTTAACCAAACCATGTCTGTGATAGAAACGTACTATGAATTTACCCCAACCGCTTTTAAAAATGGGGACTTACAAAATAATGCTGGCGAAAATTCTGGTTCTTGTAAATTATTGGCATTTGCCAAGCTACAAGGGTTTTCTAAAGAAGAAACCTTAGCCTGTTTTAGTGCTTTCTATTTTGAAGATGTTTTAAAAGACCCCAATGGCACAGGACATCAAAATATTAGAAACTTTATGAAAACGGGGTTTGATGGCTTAGTCTTTAGCGGCCAACCACTTAAAGAAAAATAACCTATTGTGGACGTATTGCTCAACCACATAAGAAACTGTACCATTTGTGAAAAGCATTTGCCATTAGGGCCGCGTCCGGTGTTATCTGCCCATCCTAATTCTAAAATTGTTATTGTTGGTCAAGCACCAGGCACGAAAGTACACGCTTCGGGCATTCCGTGGAACGATGCGAGCGGCAAACAATTACGAAATTGGATGCAAGTAAGTGACGTCGATTTTTACGATGAAACCAAATTCTCCATCATCCCTATGGGGTTTTGTTATCCGGGAAAAGGAAAATCGGGCGATTTGCCCCCACGCCCTGAATGTGCCCCGCAATGGCACAGCTTGCTGTTTGACCAATTACCCAATATCGAGTTGGTGCTTTTAATTGGTATGTATTCCCAAAACTATTACCTACAAGACCAAGCGAAGAAAACC
Source organism: Marixanthotalea marina (assembly GCA_018883545.1). Classification (GTDB taxonomy): domain Bacteria; phylum Bacteroidota; class Bacteroidia; order Flavobacteriales; family Flavobacteriaceae; genus Marixanthotalea; species Marixanthotalea marina. The sequence continues at coordinate 95,836 of JAHLEH010000001.1, forward strand.
TTAACCGAAACCGTTAAAAATTATAAGGAATATTTACCAAAATTTTTGCCATTACCACACCCATCGCCCAGAAACCGATTTTGGTTAACCAAAAATCCATGGTTTGAAAAAGAAGTGGTACCGGAGTTGAGAAAAGAAGTTAAAAGATTGGTTTTATGATTCATCTACCTTTTCTTTTTCTAAAAAGTATAAAAGACGACTTTTTTTCATAATCACCTATTTGTTTTATTTTAGATTTAGGTAATGTTTTCAGTTTATCAATTCTTTTAAGCTTATTCTTCTCTATCATTCCCCTCCTAACAATTAAACCCAATTGTATAAAACTATGCGCTAAACAATACAAAACAACAATTTGCCAGAATTCCATGATTTCTAATATTTTTAACTAAAGTAATTCAGCCTTTTCAAACGGTTTTAGACATGAACTACAAATCGAAACTAATTAATAAATAGCTTAAATTTTTTTCATACCGTTCCAAATTATCTTCCTTTGTCCTAAAAAACACCATGATTCTTAACAAATATGCTATATCAATCGTTCCAAATTATTTTATTAAAAATTGGGCAAGGTGGTCTCTTTTAATATATTATTCGTGCATTAGTGGCAAAAAAGATTCTTGTCTTCACAAAAATGACAAATCAATTATTCCCCAATTAATCCGTAATTTTGTACAATTAATTAAAAGAACATATAAATGTCATTAAACATAACAACAACGTGGTTGGGCGGTATGAAATTTGAAAGCACTAACCCCTCTGGAAACAACTTATTTATCGAAGCATCCCCAGAAGATGGTTCTCAAGCCGAAGGCTACAGACCAAAAGCCTTGATGCTTTCTGCCTTGGCTGGTTGCTCGGGATTGGATGTCGCGTCACTTATCAAAAAAATGAAGTTAGAGGTGGCCGACTTTAAAATTGAAATCGAAGCCAATCTTACGGAAGAAGACCCTAAATATTACGATAAAGTTGGTATGCACTTTCATTTTTATGGCGACAATCTAAACGAAAAAAAGTTACAACGTGCCGTTGATTTATCGGTTGAAAAATACTGTGGCGTTATGGAAATGTTCCGCCAATTTGCCGAGGTGAAAGTTGAAACCCATTTTCATAAAAACTAATAATTCCTCAGGAACAAACGGCCTATGCGTTGGACCATCAAACCAAAACCCGAATCCGAAAAACTGGACGCATTAAAAATGGCGCTTCAAGTTGACGATATTACGGCAACCTTGCTTTTACAACGCGGCATAGAAACCTATGAGGAAGCCAAACGCTTTTTTAGGCCCAGTTTAACCGATTTGCACGATCCGTTCTTAATGAAGGATATGGATAAGGCCGTGGCACGCATTGAAAAAGCCATTGCTAACCAAGAGAACATTTTGGTGTATGGCGATTATGATGTAGATGGTACAACGGCCGTATCTTTAATGGCTTCCTATTTAAAAACCACACACCCATTGGTTTACACCTATATTCCCGATAGGTACGATGAAGGTTATGGGGTGTCATACAAAGGTATCGACTTTGCGTTTGAAAACGATTTTACACTTATTATCGCCCTCGATTGTGGTATCAAAGCTGTTGAAAAAGTAGATTACGCCAAAGACAAAGGCATCGATTTTATTATTTGTGACCACCACAGACCATCGCATATAATTCCCAATGCTGTCGCTGTTTTAGATCCAAAACGCAATGATTGCAACTACCCTTATAAAGAATTATGCGGTTGTGGTGTGGGTTTCAAACTCGTTCAAGCCTTGGCTTCAAAAGATGGAAAAACCACTGAAGACTTAACGCCCTATTTAGATTTAGTGGCTACAGCTATTGGCGCCGATATCGTTCCTATCACTGGTGAAAATAGGGTGTTGGCTTATTTTGGTTTGCAAATAATTAATTCTAATCCAAGACCGGGCATCAAAGCCATTCTTAATCAGATACAAAAAACCGAACTTACAATTACCGATGTGGTTTTTATTGTGGCTCCCAGAATTAATGCCGCCGGTCGTATGGAACACGGAAATTTTGCCGTTAAACTATTGACAGAAACCGATGTTACTGTTGCTGAAAAACTGGCTTCAGAAATTAATGATTTTAACCAAGACCGTCGTGATACAGATAAGCAAATTACAGAAGAAGCTCTTAAACAAATTGAAGACCAAAAGGAACAGAACCGCCTTACTACTGTTGTTTACAATGAAAATTGGCATAAAGGTGTTATTGGCATTGTGGCTTCTAGACTAACTGAAACTTATTACCGCCCTACGTTGGTGTTTACCAAAAGCGGGGATAAGTTAGCTGCTTCAGCACGCTCTGTGAGGGATTTTGACATTTACAATGCCTTGGAAAATTGCCGGGAACATATTGAGCAATTTGGCGGCCATAAATATGCCGCTGGCCTCACCTTAAAAGAAGAAAACTACGAAGCCTTTAAACAGGCTTTTGAGGATGAGGTTCAAAAAACCATTGATAAAAACTTATTGGTTCCCGAAATTAAAATCGATACCCAAATTGATTTGAACGATATTACGCCTAAATTTTATAGAATCCTCAAACAATTTGCACCTTTTGGCCCAGAGAACATGACACCTGTTTTTATGACTGATAACTTAAAAGATACAGGTTATGGCAAATGTGTGGGCGAAGACAAAACCCATTTAAGAATAACGGTGCAACAGCCACAATCCAACCGTTTTGTGGGTATTGGTTTTGGCATGGGCGACAAACTGAACCTTATTTCGGAAGGCAAAACATTTAGTGCCGTGTATTCCATTGACGAGAATGAATGGCAAGGCAATGTGTCCCTTCAATTAAAGTTAAGGGATATAAAAGCATAAGCTATGGCAAAAACAGATCCTTATGCAGCTCTGCGTTTCAAGGAATTTAAGGTGTTTTTATTGCTTCGTTTTTTTCTGGTGTTTGGCTGGACGATGCAGTTTATCGTTATAGAATGGGAGGTATATAGCTTAACCAAAGATCCTTTATCCTTAGGTATTATTGGCTTAATGGAAATTATCCCCGCTTTTACCATGGCTCTTTTTGCGGGGCATATTGTAGACCAAAATGAAAAACGAAATTTATTGGCAAAATGCATCGCTGCTTTTTCATTAATTAGCCTTGGTTTATTTTTACTCACTTGGCCAAAAGTTATTGAAGGATGGTCTACAAAAATCATTCTTTACTCCATCTATGCATTGGTGTTTTTTGGCGGTTTTTTACGTTCCTTTTTTGGTCCTACAATATTTTCATTGGTTGCGCTTATTGTACCCAAAAAAGCTTACCCCAATGCTGCCACTTGGAATAGCTCTACATGGCAAATGGCCGCCGTGTTGGGTCCTGCTTTTGGTGGTTTTGCTATCGGTTGGATAGGGGTGCACTGGTCACTTTGCATCATTTTCGGGTTGGTAATTTTATCGCTTTTAATTTTACTTCAAATAAAACCCAAACCTATTTTAAATCCTAAAATAGGCGAACCTGTAATGCAAAGTTTAAAAGAAGGGGTTCGTTTTGTATTCAAAACCAAAGCTATTTTAGGCGCGTTGACTTTAGATATGATTGCTGTTTTATTTGGTGGTGCCATCGCTCTTTTACCCGTTTTTGCACAAGATATTTTAAAAGTGGGCAGTGAAGGTTTTGGTGTTTTACGCGCTGCACCCGCCGTAGGCGCATTTATAACCATGCTTATTACAGCCTATATTCCAATCAGTAAAAATGCAGGAATGAAATTATTGGCCGCTGTATTTGGATTTGGAGTTTGTATTATTGTTTTTGGACTTTCTTCTATATTTTGGATTTCAGTAGTTGCCCTATTTTTTAGCGGTGTTACCGATGGCGTTTCCATGGTAGTGCGCCAAACCATTTTACAATTGAAAACCCCTGATAATATGCGTGGTCGTGTATCATCCGTTAACTCTATGTTTGTAGGTTCTTCCAATGAATTAGGTGCTTTTGAAAGTGGGTTGACAGCCAAATTAATGGGAACGGTGACTGCTGTGGTTTTTGGTGGGACAATGACTTTAATAACCGTTGTAACAACGGCTTTGGTATCGCCTTCCTTTAGGAAATTGGATTTAACAAAGGATATGGAAGCGCACGAAAAAGACTAAAATGTTCTCAATTCAAAGGTTTCGCCATCAAAAACCCCATAGGTATAATAGGAAATCCAATCGCCCAGGTTGATGTATTTAGAGGTTTCGCTCAATGGTATTTCAAGTGGCAAATGTCTGTGTCCGAACACAAAATAATCACGGTGCTTTTCGGCTAATTTCTTTTTGCTGTATAGTACCAGCCATTCATTCTCTTCTCCCAAAAATTTAATATCCTCGTCGCCAGAAATCAGTTTATTTTTTACCGAAAGATATTGTGCCAATTTTACACCTATATCTGGGTGCAGCCATCGATACAACCATTTTGAAAACGGATTGGTAAATACCTTTTTCATACGCTTATAGCCTTTATCGCCTGGCCCTAAACCATCGCCATGCCCTATAAAAAAGGTATTGTTATTGAACACAAATTCTTTGGGTTTGTGGTATACGGGAATATTCAGTTCATCTTCAAAATACCCATTCATCCATAAATCATGGTTACCCACAAAATAATGTATTTGAATGCCGCTATCGCTCAATTCTGCCAACTTCCCCAATGTTCTGGTAAAGCCTTTTGGCACCACGGTTTTATATTCAAACCAAAAATCGAACAGATCACCCAACAAAAAAATAACAGCCGCATCCTCTTTAATAGAGTCCAGCCAAGCCACAAATTTTTGCTCACGCGGACGCGATGCTTCAGTTGTTGGCGCCCCTAAGTGGTTATCGGATGCAAAGTATATTTTTTTTCCTTTCGGGATGTTCATCGTTTATAAAAAATATAATCTGTTACTAATGGCTCAATACCTTGCTGTCTCAAATCTGAAATCAACTGCCCTTTATGGTGGGTATGGTGGTTTGCCACATGGAACAGAATATCTTTTACAGAATTAGAAAACTTAGCGCCCTTTGAGTTTTTATAACTAAAGATTTTATGAAAATCAAAAGTATCAATAATTTTTAAGGTCTCTAGGTAATTAGTCTTATCAATAACTTTAAAATCACTAATCACATGTGTTTGATGTACTCCAAAAGATGGTTCAGTATTTAAAATTCTAGAATTCCATATATGATGGGCATTTAAACAATGTGAGAACAAAGGGACTGTTCTTTCGGTAAGCTGCTTTTGGTGTTCGGCAAAAACGTCTACCAACTTTTGGTTAAAATAATGGTGGTAATCGAATATGTTTTTAAAAAAATCTTTCATTTTGGAAAACAACTCCTAATAACTAATTCTCACTAGCGTACCATTCAGCAAACGAGGTATCAGTTTCCTGTAGTTTTAATGAATGCAGTTTTATATGTTGTGGTAATCGTTTGGTTATTTTCTTCGCAAAATCTATGACCATCATTTCACTGGTTGGCTGGTAATTAACCAACAACACATTGTGCCCTCTATCTTCCAATTCTTTGGCCAGTTCCACATGTGGCGTATTTTTATTAAAAACCGTGGCATGGTCAAAAACATCCACAATTTCCTCCTTCACAATTTTCTTTAAATCGCCAAAATCTATCACCATGCCAAATTTCACATTGGTAGTATCGGTAATTGGTTGGCCAATAACGGTAACCGAAAGTTTATAACTATGACCGTGCACATTCTTGCACTTACCATCGTACCCATAAAGGGCATGCCCCGTTTCAAAAGAAAATTGCTTAGTAATACGTATGTTGCTCATTAATCACTTTTTATGTTGCAAAGATATTCATTTTGTAAAAGCAATCGGTTTTTAGATTACATTTGCGCACTTTTGTCCGTGGTGGACTTGAGAAATTGATGTTTTTTAAGTTTATGGATGCCATTTTTGACACTATTGATTTTGTTGAAAATCCGCTTTATGAAAAAATTATAGCAGACCTTCTATCGCAACAGTACAGTGTTGTTGAAAATTTTTTTTCAACTAAAGAAGTTGAACTTTTAAGACAATCACTGATTAAAAAACATGAAGATGATGCTTTTAAAAAAGCAGCCATTGGCAACCGTTTTGAAGAAACCATTATAAAATCCATTCGAGGCGATGTGATTTTATGGATGGACGAAACCAAGGCAAATGCTTCCGAACAATTATTTTTCAATAAACTGAACAACTTGGTAAATTACCTAAACAGAACCTGTTTTTTAGGTATTTTACAAAAAGAGTTTCATTATGCTTTGTATCCTATCGGCACTTATTATAAACGCCACATAGATACGTTTCAAAATGACGACCGCAGAAAGTTATCGTTTGTATGCTATTTAAATGAAGCTGATTGGCAACCTGAAAATGGTGGTGAATTGGCCTTATATTTAAATGACAACGGCCAAGAATCCGAAAAAATTATTTATCCGTTTCCAGGGCGCGTGGTTATTTTTGAAAGCCAAATTATTGAACACGAAGTAAGACCTGTAAACAAAGAACGCATGAGCATTACAGGCTGGCTAAAAACCCGATGATTATCTTCTTCTATTTCTGTTTATAAAATAAATAACAATAAGTACTATTCCTAGAATAAGAAAGAGTCCGTTACCTCCTAAAAAGCTTAAAATATCCATAAGTAATTACGTTTAGTTGGCTAAGTTAACAAAACCTAGCTTTGATTTTATCTACAATGGTTTGTGCTAATTTTTCTTTACTTTCCACAGTCCATCCTGCTACATGTGGCGTTAAAAGAACGTTTTCTGCCTGTATTAAATATTGAAACGCTTCAGGCATCTCGGCAGTAAATAAAGCTTCAAACGATGCTTTTTCATATTCCAAAACATCTAGTCCAGCACCTAAAATTTTACCCGATTTTAATGCTGAAACTAAATCGGCTGTCACCACACTTTTGCCCCGCGCCGTATTGATAAACCAAAAAGGGTTCGCAAACCGATTAATAAAGTCTGAATTTATCATCCCTAAAGTTAAAGGTGTTTGCGGTGTGTGCAGACTTAAAACATCTACTTTTTGTTGTAATTCTTTTAATGGAACCTGTTGGGCATTTTCATCGCCTACGCCATCCAATATATCATAGCATAGTACCTCAACATCAAAACCTTTTAATTTTTTGGCAAAGGCTTTGCCCATATTACCATAACCAATAATACCAACGGTTTTGCCATCCAATTCGATGCCTCTGTTGGCTTCACGCAGCCATTTACCAAGACGAACCTCAGCATCTGCTTTGTTTAATTTATTGAAAAGTGATAATAGCATGCCCAAAGCATGTTCGCCTACCGCATTGCGGTTCCCTTCGGGTGCTGCAATTAAATGAATACCTTTGCTTTTAGCATAATCGCAATCAATATTTTCAAGTCCGGCACCAACACGCCCTATAAATTTCAGGTTTGTAGCTGCATCCAAAAATACTTTATCAATGGCAAACCGGCTTCTTAGTATGATACCATCATAATCTAATATTTTTTCTTCAACAGCTTCTTTAGACGACTTATAATCTTCATCGTTTTTAAACCCTAAATCATTTAGTTGGTTGATTAAAAGTTCGTGGTTGGTATCGAGATGGAGGATTTTCATTTTATGCATTTCAAAAACCAAATGTAGCTATTATTATGTGATACTGAAACAAGTTCAGCATGACGGATATATTAAATTCCTAATATAAGTTTGGCAATTGAAAAGTAAATAAGGATGCCAAAAATATCGTTACTTGTGGTTATAAAAGGCCCTGTGGCAATGGCTGGGTCAATACCGCGTTTATCTAAAAACAATGGGACAAAAGTCCCTATTAAGCCAGCAACAACAATCACAACAACCAAAGACACCGATACCGCAAGAGCCGTATTAACTTCTCCTTGAAATGCTAATACGAACAAAAATAAAAATATGGCCAAGATAATACCGTTTAACGCAGCAAGTAGCATTTCTTTTATCAAACGGCTATTAATACTTCCTTTTACATCATCGTTTGCCAAACCCTGTACCACAATGGCCGAAGATTGCACACCCACGTTACCCGCCATCGCTGCTATTAGTGGTGTAAAAAAGAATAAAACAGCATATTTACTGAAAGCCTCCTGAAAACCTTCCATAATTAAAAAAGCTCCAACGCCACCTACCAAACCTAAAAACAACCATGGTAACCGTGCTCTGGTAAGTTGCAAAATACTATCATCTGCTTCAACATCTCCTGTTAAACCTGCGGCCAATTGATAATCTTTATCGGCTTCCTCTTTCATTACATCCACAATATCGTCAATAGTAATACGACCTAATAATACCATGTTATCGTCGCTTTCTATTACTGGAATAGCTTCCAAATCGTATTTTGCCATAAGCCTAGCCACTTCCTCCACATCTTCATTTACATTTACATAATCCACATTTGATATGTATATATCTGCTATTTTTTGATCACTTTTGGCAACAATCAAATCTTTTAAAGAAAGACGTCCAATAAGCTTTTCTTGTTTATTGACCACATAAATGGAATGCACTCTGGTAACATCTTTGGCTTGCCCTCTAATACGTCTTAAACAACCTGCAACCGTCCATGTTTCATAAACTTTTACTAGCTCTTTGGCCATCAAACTTCCTGCGGTGTCTTCTTCATAAGACAACAATTCATTGATTTCGGCCCGGTGTTCTTCGTCCTCAATATGCGAAATAACCTCTTGCCTGCGTTCTTCTGGAAGTTCCGAAATGATATCGGCAGCATCGTCCGTATCGAGCTCTTCAATTTCTTCGGCAATTTCTTTTGATGACAGATTTTTTAAGACCTTTTCCCTATTGTCATCGTCAAGCTCCATTAAGATATCTGAGGTCGTTTCAGAATCCAGCAACTTAATCACATACATAGCCTCTTCTAGATTGAGTTCATCCAGAATTTCGGCAATATCGGCATAATGAAACTCATCCATTAACTTTTTGAGTTCCTTATCGTTTTGGGTTTCGATAAGTTGCTCTACTTGCTCTATGAGTTCATCGGTAAGTTCGAATTGTATGTTTTCTTTTTCTTCAGACAAATTGAAAGGTTTTTAAAGATCTCTTTCTATACGTTGCGTAAGCTCTATAAACTGCTGAACGCTTAACTGCTCTGGGCGCATGCCAAATATACTATCTTCTCTTAAATTATTGCTTAAATTCAATGTTTTTAAACTGTTACGGATGGTTTTCCTGCGTTGTTGGAATGCCATTTTAACCACTTTAAAAAACAAGTCTACATTGCAAGGCAAAGCGTAATTTTCTTTTCTAGTTAATCTTAAAACACCCGAATCTACTTTTGGCGGTGGATTAAAAACCGTAGGCGGCACCGTAAACAAATATTCGGCGTCGTAAAATGCTTGCGCCAAAACCGATAAAATACCGTATACTTTACTACCTTCTTTGGAGCAAATACGTTCAGCTACCTCTTTTTGGAACATCCCCGAAAATTCTGGAATTTGGTCGCGCATTTCCAGTACTTTAAAAACAATTTGGGTTGAAATGTTATACGGGAAATTGCCGATAATGGCAAAAGGCTTTCCTTTAAAAACTAGGTTTAAATCGTACTTTAAAAAGTCTTTTTCTATAATTCTAGGCGCTAGATTTAAGTAGCTAGATTTAAGGTAGTCAACAGATTCTGTGTCTATCTCAATGACATAGGTAGTAATATCTTTTTTGAGCAAATACTTGGTTAATACGCCCATACCCGGCCCAATTTCCAAAACCGTATCGTAATTTTTTAAAGAAAGTGTATCAGCAATGCGTTCAGCTATTTGCTTATCATTTAAAAAATGTTGCCCTAAATGCTTTTTTGCTTTTACTTGATGTTGGTTGGAATTAGTTGCCACGAATTAAAGCCAGTTTAAGTGTTATACGAAGATATAAAACTTAAACAAGCCAACTGACAATCTTGGTAAGTTAATTATTTGAACTCTACGGAGTATTCGTCTAAAATTTCCAGTTCGGTTCTAAAAGCCAACAATTTGTCCCCAAATTTTTTTGAAATTTCAGCTCTAAAGGCGGGTGCATTTTCTTTATAAAAGGCATCTAAAGCGGCTCGCGAATAGGATTTGTACTGAACCGAATAGGTAATGCCTCCCATCTCTTCTTCCACTAAAACACGTGTTAATGTGGCTTTTTCAAATTTTCCAGTTGCCAATACCTGCGGAATGTGTTCTTTAATCCAAACCAACCATTCGTCGTGAATGGATTCGTCTATATTTTGAGTGACGTTGTATATTATCATTGGTTGTTGGTTTATAGTAAATAGTTATTGGTATAATGTTCTAAAAATCTAACCATCTAAAAATCTAGTACTCTAATTAATAGCATCACCACGCAGTGCCCTGAATTTTTTTCTGGCCTCCACAAAATAAATACTGTCTTGGTAATTAAAAATAATCTGTTCGTACATGTCTTTCGCTTTTTCGGGCAAAGCTAAATGATTGGCATATAGTTCGGCTAAAGCGAAATACGCGTTATCCATTAATATACTTTCTCTATAATTTTCTATAATGGTATTATAATTGGTTTCTGCTTTATTATACTCTTTTTTTATTTCGTACAGCTGGCCTTGTTTAAACAAAGCTTGGGCGACAATAGGATCTGTTTTGTGTTCCTCCAATATTTTGTCTAAAAGTATAATGGCTTCATCATTTCTGTTTTGAAAAGCCAATAAATCGGCTTTGGCATATAGTTTCAGCGCCACATGCAAAGAATCTTCATATTTATTATCTGAAATAAGCAGTTTTAAATCAAGCGCATCGTTTGCTATAAGCTGCGAGGTTGAGGACTTTAATATTTTAAGTTGCGATTCGGCCCAATCGAAATCACCTTTGTAATAACTGGCTTTAGCAACCTTAAAACGTGCTTCCTGGGAAATGGTACTGTTTTTTAGATTACGCTGAATTTGGGTATAATAAATAAGTGCTTTGTTGAATTTTTCTTGAAGCACTAAAATATCTCCCAACTCTAACTTTACCTGTGCTTTCTCCAATTCGGTTATGGGAAGCTCAAGAGTTTTCTCTAAAGACGTTACGGCTTTATCTGTTTCATTCATATAAAATGCCAAAAAATGACCATATGCTATTTGAAGACTTAAGGTTTGTGGCGTATTGCCATAGGTTTGAAATAGACTTAAATACTGCGCTTCAATAGTTGGATAGTTTTCTTTTGTACTTGTTTTTGTTTCTAATTGTAATAGATTGGAGTGCGCAATTAATAAGGTTTCTACATCTTGGGCAGTATCAATTATGTACATTAAAATTTCCTTAGCTATGGCATTCTGATTTTCGTCTATGGCAATCCCAGCAAGTTCCTCAATTCTGCGTAAGGTTTCAGGGTTTCTGTTAAAAATGGCCTTTTCCTGAACAAATGCTTTGTCGAATTCTTTTTGTTGAATAAACAGCCAACTTAACAAATCGTTAAAAATAATATCTGGTTCTTGCTGCATTCTTCTTAATAATATTTTTCGCAGCAACATATTATTTTCGCTAGTGCTGTCATCGCTTATAAATGCATTGATATACCTTTTTATATTGCTAAGTGCAATGGGATTATTTTGCACAAAATCTACATAGCTAACAAGCATTTTTTCAATATTACCCTGCTCACCATATATTTGTGCCAATTGAAGTTTAAAATTATATTCTGGTCTTATGTCCATGGCCTTTTCATAAGCTTGTATGGTTTCGTCCAAAAGGGAATACTCTTGAAACTTTCTCGCAATGGTTACCACTTGGGCTACATTTTCATCAAGGCTTTCCAAGGCTTTGTCGTAATATACTTTAGCCAGTTCTAAGTTGCCTTTTAGTTGGTAATTATAACCAAGCTCTATCATGAAAGGCGGATAGTTTATTCTATCCAAAAGTTTTAACAAGAAAACCTCGGCCTCATCGTATTGTTCCAACTGCTGGTATGTAGCTACAATCTGGGAAATAGTACTTATACTATTTGGTGATCTGGCATATAGTTTTTTATACTCGACCAAGGCCTTTTCAAAATCGCCATTCTTAAAATACTCGTTGGCCAAGGCATCATTTTGGGAAAATGCATTGACCGTTAACAAAAAGAATATTAGCAAAATAATTCTCATGTTGTAAATATAGCAAATGTAGATTGTTGATAGTGTGAATGGTTTTATAAAAAAGTGCCCGAATAAAAATCCGGGCACAACCAACCAAAAATAAATGTCTATTAACTATTTATAACCATCGTTATGTAAAACGGTGGCATCACTCGATTGGGGACAACCTTAAATAAGTTGTTATTCGTTTATAACTACAGCTGTTTTATGTTCTGTTTTTACAATTTCAAAATCAGAAAATAAAACTTTGCTTGCGAAGAAAACCAAAGCGATTAATAAAATTATGCGTTTAAGATTTTTCATGGTTAGCAGGTTAAATAGATTTGGTTACGCTAACTTGGGAAATATCTTGTAATTAGCAAAAAAAAGCAAGAAATAATCGTTTAAAAACGTTTGTTTTATACACTTTATCGATGTTTTGTTGTTTAAAACATTGTAAATGTAAGTTTTATACTTCTTTTTGTTTGTTAATCTATGATTGTAAAACCTGTATATGGTCGCAAGACTTCTGGCACCACAATCCCTTTTTCAGTTTGGTAATTTTCTAATATTCCGGCAAGCACCCTTGGCAAGGCCAACGAACTACCATTTAATGTGTGTGCCAATTCGTTTTTGCCTTCACTGTTTTTAAAACGCAGTTTTAAACGATTGGCTTGAAAAGTCTCAAAATTAGAAACCGAAGATATTTCCAGCCAACGGTCTTGTGCCGTAGAAAATACTTCAAAATCGTAAGTTAATGCAGAGGTAAAACCTAAATCACCACCACAAAGTCGTAATATCCTGTAAGGCAGTTTAAGTTCTTTTAAAATGTCTTTCACATGGCTTACCATACCATCTAAAGCCTTGTAAGATTGTGTTGGATGCTCAACTCTTAGTATTTCAACTTTATCGAATTGGTGCAACCTATTCAATCCTCTCACATGCGCTCCGTAACTACCTGCTTCCCTACGGAAACATGGTGTATACCCTGTAATGGCTATAGGCAACTCACTTTCATTTAACAAAACATCCCTAAAAATGTTGGTTCCTGGCACCTCGGCAGTAGGTATTAAATACAAATTATCTTCAGTTACATGGTACATTTGGCCTTCTTTATCTGGCAATTGTCCTGTACCAAAACCAGACGCTTCATTAACCAAATGTGGTAATTGATATTCGGTGTAACCAGCCGTTGTATTTTTATCTAAAAAATACGTTATTAAAGCGCGTTGTAATTTGGCTCCCTTGCCTTTGTAAACGGGAAAACCAGCACCTGTAATCTTATTGCCAAGTTCGAAATCGATGATATCGTATTTCTTGGCCAATTCCCAATGCGGTAGCGCACCATCAAATAAAACGGGCACATCGCCTTCCCGATACACTTCTTCATTATCTTCGTCAGTACTTCCTTTAGGAACAATACTGTTTGGAACATTCGGGATTTTATAAAGTAACTGATTAAGTTCTTCAATTTTACTGTTAAGGGTTTCGCCCAGCTCTTTTGAAGTTTCCTTTAGCTTGCTCGTTTTATCCTTTAACTCATTGGCTTCCTGTACTTGCCCAGATTTGTACAAGTTTCCTATTTCCTTTGAAAGTGCATTGGATTCTGCCAAAGTATTATCCAATTCGGTTTGGATACGTCTTCTGTCTTCATCTAAAGAAATAACCTGATCTACCATACCTGCAGCATCAATATTTCTTTTTACCAATCCTGCAATTACCAATTCTTTATTTTCTCTTATAAAGGGAACCTGTAACATGTGTTGAAAATTTAAGCGACAAATTTAATGAATTACCAATATAGTTCGGTTGTAATTCTTTGTAAAATCCAGTTAGTTTATATGCTATTTTAAATAGTTGTTTATATAATCGAGCGATGTATTCTTGTCTAAAAGCAATTGTTGTTTTAAAGCTTCAACCGATTCGAATTTTTGTTCATCACGAATTCGGTTTAACAAATTAACTTGAATTTTTTTATTGTATATATCTTTTTCAAAGTTGAAAAAATGGACTTCTATACTTTCTTTGTTATCGTTTACCGTTGGGTTTAAACCAATGTTCATCATACCAAAAACTTGCTGTCCATCAATTTCAGAATTTACAATATAAGCTCCATATTTAGGAATTAGTTTATATGTTTCTTCAACTGCGACATTAGCTGTAGGAAACCCTAATTGTCTACCCAGTCCTTTTCCTTTCTTTATGCTTCCATTAATCATAAAAGGATAACCTAGGTAGGCATTTGCCTTAGCTATATTACCCTCGTCTAACGCCTTTCTTATTTTTGTTGAACTTACCGAAACGTCGTTTATATCTTCTGCCGAAATCTCTTCTACTTGAAAACCGTACTTCTCTCCAAAAAGCTTTAGGTCGTTTATATCTGCATTTCTATTTCTTCCAAACCTGTGGTCGTAACCAATTATTACTTTTTTCGCATTTAGTTTATCAACCAATATTTTCTTCACAAAATCTTCAGCAGACAATCTAGAAAACGCTTTGGTAAACTTTTTAACCAAAAGATAATCAAGTCCCAAAGCATATAAAATTTCACTACGCTCATCTATGGTATTAATCAGTTTAATGCTAGCATCTTTTTGAAGCACCATTCTAGGATGTGGAAAAAAAGTAAGCACAACCGATTTTAAATGACTACCATTAGCAGTATCTACCAACTGTTTTATTATTTTTTGGTGCCCTATGTGTACCCCATCAAATGTACCTATGGTTACTACTGTTGGTTCCTTAGAAGTATATGTTTCAATGCTTTGAAGAATGCCCATTACAAAGAATTAAATTGCTAATCTGAATTAAAAAAATTAGATTTGTTTACAACTTTAAAAAAATTGCCCTAACTAATTTTATGAGAGCAAAACTACGGTATGTTTTTTCAATTGCAATGTTTTTGTTTGTCTTTTCAACAAATGCACAAAATTCTTTGTTTAAGAAAGTTGAAAAAATAAAACATGCCGAAAAAGTTTCTAAATACCATTTAAATAAAGAACGTGTATCTTTTTTTGAACTGGACATTAATTTACTGAAAAAAAGCATTGAGAAAACCCCTTTACGCTCTGCAAAAATAAATGAAGGCACTATTATAAGCATTCCAGTTGAAGACTCGGGATTTGAGAACTTTAAAATTTTTGAAGCCCCTGTATTTTCGCCTGAACTTTCTGCAAAATATCCCGATATTAAATCGTATGTAGGTTATGGAATAGACAACCCAAAGGCAAGACTACGCATGAGTGTATCGCCTCTAGGTGTAAAAACGATGATTTCCAATCCTGGCAAATCAACTATTTTTATGGAGCCTAGTACAATAAATTCCAAAGAATACATTCTTTACAGTAAAAATTCCAAAAATAGCAATAGTAGTGCATTTAGTTGTTCTACCCTTGAAGATTTAAATAATGTTTTAAACAAATCGAGTGCCACGTCTAAATCATTAGATGCCAATGACCAAACCCTTCAAAAATTTAGAATAGCCATTTCGGTTACTGGAGAATACACCCAATATTTTGGTGGCACTGTCGCAGGTGCTTTAGCTGGTATTAATGCAACCCTAAATAGAGTTAATGAAATTTTTGAGACTGATATGGCTGTTACGTTTGAATTGGTTGATGCTCCTGGTTTAATTTACACAAACCCCAATACTGATCCTTATTCTGACGCTGATGACGGAACGGCTGATGCTAACCTTAACAATACAGATGGCTGGAGCTTACAATTACAAAACACACTTTCAACTTCAAATGCTTTAGGAAACAATTTAACCGAACGCAACAATGCCTATGATATCGGGCACTTGTTTGGAGCCACTGGTGGCGGTGGAAATTCAGGGTGTATCGGTTGTGTTTGTGAAAACGACACTTCTTCACCAAACGATAAAAACAAAGGTGCTGCATATACGTCTCCTGCCGACGGCGATTTTCCTGAAGGGGATACATTCGACTTGAATTTTGTGGCGCATGAAATAGGGCATCAAATGGGTGCACGACATACTTGGGCTTACACCTCTGAAAGCAGCAACAATGTACAATCTGAACCTGGAAGTGGTAGCACAATCATGGCTTATGCCGGCGTTACAGAATCTGATAATGTACAACTTAACAGCGACCCTTATTTTCATTATCAAAGCATTAAACAAATATTAGATAATTTAGCTACCAAAAGCTGCCAAACAACTACAGTAATTACCAATAGCCCTCCTATTGCAAATGCTGGAAACAACCACACTATTCCTAGAGACACTCCTTATGTTTTAAGAGGCAGTGCAACCGATTCTGACAGCGGTGATGATTTAACCTATTGTTGGGAACAATTGGACACCGGTATTGTAAACAGCAGTAATTTTAGTTCTAGCTTAGCAACTGGTTCTATAAATCGTTCTTTACCCCCTTCTTCTTCGTCAAATAGGTACATCCCAAATCTTAAAAGCGTTCTTAATGGAAAACTAACGGAAAGTAATCCTGTACTTGGGAGTTCTTGGGAGTCTGTTTCTTCTGTTTCAAGAACACTCAACTGGGCGTTGACAGTACGTGACAGAGGCCCTTTAACCGTGGTCCAAAACGGGCAGACAAGTTATGATACTATGGCTATTACGGTAGACGCCAGTGCGGGGCCCTTTCGGGTGACTTCGCAAAACACATCAAATATTAATTTAACGCCAGGTTCTACCCAAGCTATTACTTGGGATGTTGCCAACACCAATTCTGGCAGTGTTAATGTCTCTAATGTTAATATATTATTGTCTACTGATGGCGGCTATACCTACACAACAACATTAGTGGCTAACACTCCAAATGATGGTAGTGAGGATATCGACATCCCTTTTATCAGTGCACCGCATTGTAGAATTATGGTTGAGGCTGTAAACAATATTTTCTATGCTATAAATGATGAAGATTTTGCCATTAACTATACCGTTAACACCACTTGTCAACCCACTTATGCATCCGGTTCTAATTTGAATCTTCCCATAAGCGATGGATTGGACGCCAACCACACTATCAATGTGCCTGATTCTGGTATTATTAGTGGCCTTTCTGTAAGTGTTAATATTTCACATACTTGGGTAAATGATTTAGTAGTTACCTTAACGCACCCAAATGGTACCTCTGCCTCGAAAATTTGGAACAGAAACTGTTCCAGCGAAAACAACATTGTAATAACGTTTGAAAATTGGGCAGACAACATAAATTGTGCTCAAACAAATAACGGAAGCACCTTTGCTCCTTCAGAACTTTTGGATATTTTTGAAGGTTTGGACGCTTCTGGTAACTGGCAAATTAATGTAAAAGACTTGGTTTCTGGTGACAATGGCACCTTAAATTCTTGGAGTTTGGATATTTGCACCGAAACAACAACATTAACGGATCCTGATATTGAAGAACCAGTGGTTATTGAAGGACTTAGGGTATACCCAAACCCAACTAACAATAATGTATGGGTTGCATTCAACTCTGTAACCAGCAACCCAATTAATATTAAATTATTTGATATTAGAGGGCGTTTGGTTTTAAACAACAATTACAATAATGTTGGAGGAAACTTTCAGGAAAGCATAGGTTTAAACAAAGTACAGTCTGGTATGTACGTGCTAACCATTAACGATGGTAACATAAAAGCAACAAAAAAGATTATCGTTAATTAAGTTTATTTCCCATTAAAGGTGTTCATGGTATTATTTACACCAGCCAACACAAAGGATTTAATTAATTCTATAGATTTATCTAATCGTTCTTTTAATCCGTTCGTTTCTTCTTCGGTCCATTCGCCCAACACATAATCTATCTGTCTGCCTTTGCTAAACGCGTCACTTATTCCAAACCTAAAACGGTTATAGCTAGTAGTTCCCAATTTACTTTGAATATCTTTCAGTCCGTTATGTCCGCCATCACTCCCTTTGGTTTTTAAACGAAGGCTTCCAAAAGGTAGATTTAAATCATCTGTAATAACCAATAGGTTCTCTAAAGGAATATTTTCTTTGGCCAACCAATATTGTACTGCTTTTCCGCTTAAATTCATATAAGTACTTGGTTTCAATAAAATAAACGTTCTACCTTTAAGTTTATATGTGGTAATATCGCCAAGCTTTTGGGTTTCAAAAGTCAAATCTTCATTTTCGGCCAAATGATCTAAAATTTTGAACCCTATATTATGGCGTGTATTTTTATAATCTGACCCAATATTTCCTAAACCAACAATAAGGTATTTTTTCATTGTGCTTTGATCTTTTATTTTGTATTTCTTCCTGTATAACTCAGTTAAAAACCACCACATAAAAGTTTGTTTTGGTAAAAATAAAAAAGCATCCTAAATAAACAGGATGCTTTTTTATTTAATTATAAGCTATTTGCTATTCTTGAGCAGCAGCTTCTGCTGGAGCTTCAGCTCCTTCTGCAGTTGTTGTTTCTTCATCTTCATCTTCATCATCCACAGAAGTTCTAGAACGTCTTACTTGACAAACAACTGTATTGTCTGGATGCATAAATTTGTAAGCATCGTTTTCTAAAGTTGTAATGTAAAGTTTGTGACCAATTCTTAGAGGCGTGATATCGGCCTCGATAAAATCTGGTAAGTTAGCAGGTAATGCTTTTACTCTTAAGCTACGTTTGTTTTTACGTAAAACACCTCCATTTTTAACACCTCTTGAGTTTCCAACAAATAACACAGGAATATCCATTGTTATTTCTTTGTTTTCAAATAACTGGTAGAAATCTACGTGTAAAATTCTATCGGTTACTGGGTGAAATTGAATGTCTTGCAAAATTGCATTGAAAGATGTTCCGTTTTCTAGAGCAATCACAACTGTATGCGCATTGGCTGTGTATACAAGTTTAGAGAATGCTAGTTCGTCTGCAGAGAAATGAACTGGTGTATCTCCTCCGTATAATACGCAAGGAACCTGACCAGCATTACGTAAGGCTTTTGTTGACTTTTTGCCCACGCTTTCTCTTTGAGATCCGTTGATTGTAATTGACTTCATTTTATTTATAAATATTAATTAAAAATTCACTTTTGTTTTGTGACAGCAATTTGAACTACATCACAAATTTTGAGCTGATGGATTTATTATTATGTACTTTATGCATGACTTCGGCAAAAAGATCTGCACAACTTAACACCCTAATTTTATCGCTATGCTTTTTTAAAGGAATGGAATCTGTAATAATCAACTCCTCTAATTTTGATTTTTCCAACCTTTCATAAGCATCTCCCGATAACAAAGCGTGTGTACAAATAGCACGAACACTTAAAGCACCTCGTTCCATCATTAAATCGGCCGCTTTGGTTAATGTTCCGGCAGTATCTACCATATCGTCTACCAATACCACATTTTTACCCGTAACATCGCCTATTAATTCCATGAGCGAAATACTATTGGCTTTAGAGCGTTGTTTATAACAAATAACCACATCGCTTTCTAAAGCCCTAGAATAAGCATACGCCCTTTTAGAACCTCCCATATCTGGAGAGGCCATTGTTAAATTAGGAAGGCCTAAACTTTTTAGATAAGGTAGAAAAATGGTTGACGCAAATAAATGATCTACTGGTTTTTCAAAAAACCCTTGGATCTGGTCGGCATGCAAGTCCATTGTTATAATACGCGTTGCACCAGCCGTTTCCAACATTTTCGCTACCAATTTAGCCGCTATTGGCACTCTTGGTTTATCCTTTCTATCTTGTCTTGCCCATCCAAAATAAGGTAACACAGCCGTAATATGCCTTGCCGATGCCCTTTTTGCAGCATCAACCATTAACAACATTTCCATAAGGTTTTCTGGCCCTGGGTTTGTTGAACCTATGATGAATATTCTTGTACCACGAATAGATTCTTCATAAGAAGGCTGGAATTCCCCATCGCTATATGTTGATGTTATTACATTCCCTAACGTTGCTCCGAAGGCTTTGGCTATTTTTTCACCAAGTACCTTACTTTGGGTACAAGCAAAAATTTTAGCTTCTGTAATAACAATTGGCATGGTTAACTAGTTGTTTAATAGTCTAAAAGACTCCTTATTTTTTAACGAGGTGCAAATTTATGCATTTATTTTTACCAAAAAAGGATATTGTCTCGTATTTTTATATGAAATACAGAAAAAAAAATTATTTTTGCTGTCCGAAATGCTCAAGTGGCGGAATTGGTAGACCTGTCTGCCGACAGGCAGGCGCGCTGGCATGAAGGTTCGTTCTTAAATTAAGGATAAGAATCTATACGATTTGAAATATTATGTATTATGTTTATGCCATATCAAGTGAAAAACATAACTATATTTATGTTGGATTAACACATGATTTAGAGGTTAGGATAAAAAGACATAATGACGGTAGAGAAAGAACTACAAAACATTACAAACCTTTTGAATTAATTTATTCAGAAGTATGCGAAACCAGACCAGAGGCAAGAATTAGAGAAAAATATTGGAAATCTGGTGCCGGTAAAGAAAAGTTGAGAAAACTTCGGGATTCTCAAAAATAGGCTCAAGTGGCGGAATTGGTAGACGCGCTGGATTCAAAATCCAGTTCTTTCGGGAGTGTGGGTTCGATTCCCACCTTGAGTACTAATCCCTTGTTAATACATTGATTAACAAGGGATTTTTTTTATAAGCAATAACAAAGTAGCACACATAATGCTGATTTTAATAATAAATAAAGTTTATTTTTTAATTTAAGTTGTATCATTTTTATTTATGATGTCCTCATGCCCCAAAACTCTCCATCAGTTAATTCACATAATCCTTTCTCATAATTAATGCTCTTATAGTGAAAATTACTCCTGTTTTTTAGACCCTCTTTTATTACAACTGGGCTATTAAAAAACATTTCAACAGCATCTTCACAAGCATAATAAAAGTCTTTAATACCTATTGACAAAAATGCTTTGCCATCATATTTTACCTTTTCTATAAAATCCTTTTTGTTTGTTTCTCTTAGTATTACACCATCGGTTAAAACACTATTGTGTAACAAACTAGATCTACATTCATACAACCTTTTGATTTCTCCATTTGACAAATTTAAATTGAATAAATCAGAATTAAGTATGTAAAAATGAGAACAGTTCTCATTGTTAATTATTTGTGGGTCAGAAAGTCCTTTAATATTTATTTTAAATTCTGAGTTACCTTCAAAATATCCCCCTAACGTATCAACTACACAAAATAACAACATACAAGATGGAAACCCTAAAATACCATCATTATTTTGAGTTACGCCCCAAAACTCAGAATCATAGCTTTTGCGATATTGCATACTAAATTTAACCGTCATCAATATTTCATTTAAACTTTCTGACAACATTTCTAGTGGTATTGTTGCTCTAGGGTGCATAATTTCTTCTAGTTTTAAGTTATAAAGAATATGTTTATTTAATTATCTCAACACACCAACGAAGTTAACTAATTTGATTAATATTCTGCATGGTTCACATTTTAGGGCTATCGTTTGTCTCCTTCTATTAAGTCTCTTAATTGTTCTCTCGTTGACCACAAAACCCACAACATTTGTTGTGGGTTTTGCTATTAATTATGTATAACTTAAATCCTATTCAAAAAACGGTATGCCTGGAGTGGCATACTTACGCATACCCTCTTCATTGATTTCTACTCCAAGGCCTGGTTTGTCTGGTAGTGGTATGTGGCCGTCTTTGGTTAAAAATTCGCCATCAAAATTTATAATTTCCTTATACATTTCATTTTCATGGAAATAAATCTGCCACTCAAGTATGAGGAAGTTTGGTACGGCTGCACAAACATGTGCTGAAGATACAGCCCCTAAATAAGAAGCAACCATATGTGGTGCAAAAGGCACATTGTAGGTGTTCGCCATATTAGCTATACGAAGGCCTTCACCCAATCCGCCACATTTTTGCAGGTCTGGCATGATAACATCTACTGCACCGATTTCAAAGGGATGCCTAAATCCATATGTCAAGTACCAGTTTTCGCCACCGCATATAGGCGTGGTGGTTGATTCACGAATACGCGCATAGGATTCTGGAACTTCTGCTGGTACAGGTTCTTCCAACCACATCAAATTATAGGGTTCCAATGCTTTTGCTATTTTCATGCCCGAAGCTTCATCAAAACGGCCATGGCAATCTACACAAATGTCTATGTTGTCGCCAACAGCTTCACGAACTGCAGCAATTTGGTTTTCCATACGCCTTAATTCCGGAATACTAACACTCCAGTTATAAGGGTCTAATTTGTTAGGATCCTGACGATCGTCAATGTCAAATTTTACAGCGGTAAAACCGTATTTATCTACATCTTCTTTTGCTCTTCTGCCCATTTCATCCGGAGCCAACCTGCTGCCAGCAGTATCACAATAAACACGTATTTTATCTCGAAACTTACCGCCCATTAATTGGTAAACAGGCAGGCCTAAAGCTTTGCCTACTAAATCCCACAATGCGGTTTCTATGGCCGTCATCACACACACATACATACCCGCTTGAGCACCTTTAAAAAGGCCTCCTCTGCGCATTTCTTCCTGCAATCTATTAATGTTTAGTGGGTTTTTCCCGATCAAGTGATTTTGGGCGAGATGATTCACCACATAATAAGTGCCGTAAACACCGTCGACACCTTGGCCATGACCAACGATATCCTGGTTTGTATAGATTTTTACAAAAAGGCTATGCTCGTTTCGGATAAATCCACATTTTACTGCAGTAATCTTAAGATCTGATGGTGCTGAAGACTTTGGCGTTCTGTCAACAGAAGTTGCCAGCCCGTTATAGGACGAGGCCAACATAGCACCGGTAATACCCAGAGTGGTTTTAGACAAAAAGGAACGACGTGAGGATTTCTGATTAAAAGAAGAAGAAAAAAATTTCATTGTTATATTTATTTAATTAGTTGGTATTCATAAATATAATAAAAATATGAATAGCTTAACGGAAGTTGAATTAATAAAAATTACAGAAAACGAGGTTAGATTCGGCCGTTTTTGCTTTAAATAAAAAAAGCCTGCAACAATTGTTGCAGGCTTTTTTTACCGAATAATATATTGGTTAGTAATTGCATGATTTTATTTCCGTAACACGCAACGTATTTACCATTCCTTTCTCTTGAATTGGCATGGCAGCCAAGCTTATAAGCATATCACCCTCTTCCAAATAACCCATTTTACAAGCTATATTGTTAACATCATCAATCGTTTCATCAGTGCTTACAAACTTATCGTAATAAAAAGCACGAACTCCCCAAAGCAGGCTTAACCTAGTTAATATGCGTTTGTTGGAGGTAAACACCAAAATATGGCATAAAGGCCTCCAAGCTGAAATTTGAAAAGCCGTATAACCACTATTAGTTAGTGTTGAAATGGCTTTTGCATCAATTTCATTGGCCATATTTGCGGCATGGTAACAAATGGATTTTGTGATGTATCTGTTGGTACGAATATGAGGTGGTAATTCTGGCACTTTGATAAGTGATGAATCTTCGACACTTCTTAAAATATTGGCCATTTGTTTAATAACCTGAACAGGGTATTTACCAACCGACGTTTCTCCTGACAACATTACGGCATCAGCTCCATCCATTACAGAGTTTGCTACGTCGTTCACTTCCGCTCTGGTAGGTGTTAAGCTGGAAATCATGGTTTCCATCATTTGGGTAGCAATAATAACTGGGATTCTTGCTTTTTTTGCCCTTAATACCAGTTGTTTTTGAATTAATGGCACTTCCTCGGCAGGCACCTCAACTCCTAAATCGCCACGTGCAACCATTAATCCGTCACAATGTGCCACAATTTTATCGATATTCTCTACCGCCTCTGGTTTTTCTATTTTAGCAATGATAGGTATTTTTTCGTCGTTATGCTTTGCTATTAAATCCCGTAACTGCATTAAATCTTCAGCATGACGCACAAAAGAAAGTGCTATCCAATCTACTTGTTGTTTAATAGCAAAAATGGCATCTTCAATATCTTTTTCTGTAAGTGCAGGTTGGGAAATATTGGTGTTTGGTAAGTTAACCCCCTTTTTAGATTTTAGAGGCCCTCCTTGTATTACTTTTGCTTTAACTTCCTTTTCTCCGTCAGTGGAAACTACCTCAAATATTAATTTTCCATCATCCAACAATATTTTCTCTCCCGGTTTGGCATCTTGAGGAAATCTATCATAGGTCATGTAAACCCTATCTTTTGTGCCTTCAAAACGTTCACCTGTTGCAAAAATGATTTCATCTCCCGGGTTTACTTCTACTTCCTCTTTCATCACACCAACACGAAGTTTTGGCCCCTGTAAATCGGCCAATATTGCTGCCGTAAAGCCAAACTCGTCGTTTAGCTCCCGTATCATTTTAATACGTTCGGCCACATCATTGTAATCAGCATGGGAAAAGTTTATTCTAAAAACGTTCGCTCCCTGCTCGAGCATTCCTTTTAAGACTTCTTTATTGCTCGTTGCCGGACCTAATGTTGCTACTATTTTGGTTTTTTTTCTTGATTGCATTAGCTAAAAATTAAATTGTTCTTGGATTTTAATTGATTTGCATCAATAAGATAGGCTGTTGAAACTTGGGATATGTTTAATATGTTATTTATAATATGTCTTTCTTTTTTGGCACTGACTTCGTTATCTATTTTCAAAAAATAATTTACTTGCTTATATTCTGGCACAAGATAAGATTTTTGTACTATTTTGCTTTCTGCACTAAACAGCGAGCTATTATTTGTTGGCTGATCTGTCTCTTTTTTACACACATTTACCACCAAGCTCCATATAGTTTGCTGTTTATTATCCTCCCAGTCATAAATAGAGAATGTAGATTTTCCGTTATTAAAATCTAAATCTGCTGGTTTTTTCTTTAAACGTACTCCCAAATGGTTATTTAATAAGTAAGCCAACCTATAATCTTCAACAGTACAATGAATTGCTATTAAAGTATATAAAGCTTCGTCAAAAACATCATCTAAAATAAGTTTATGTACAGCCATAGCTTATATAAATTGGCGTAAATATAGCACTAATAATATTTAGTAGTAAACTCTTTTACCTAATCTTAAAAAGATAAACCAACTAAAACGTTATAGTTTATTATTTTGGCATAACTTTCTTAAATTAATTTGGATATCCTGTTCTGAAAAGCAAAAAACGCGCGCTTTGATGCTTTTTCTTCTGCTTTCTTTTTTGAAGTAGCTCTTGCTTTCGCCACCACTCTATCGTCTATTGAAAGTTTTACCGAAAAATGTCTAACCTCATCGTTGCCTGTGTCTTCATAGACATAGTACTTAAAGGTTTTTTTCTCTTTTTGGCACCACTCTATAAGCAAGCTTTTGTAACTAATCACCTTACCTTCCAGCGTTTCTATATCAACATACGGAATGATAACACGTTTGTATATAAACTTTTCACAGTACTTATAGCCTTTATCCAAAAAAATAGCACCAACAAGGGCTTCAAACAAATTTCCGTGAATGTTATCACCAAACTGGCCTGGCGGTATTTTACTTTCAACCAACTTTATTAAGTTGAGGTCTTTGCCCAATTCGTTTAAATGTTCCCTACTTACAACTTTTGAACGCATTTTGGTTAAATAACCTTCATCGCCACTGGGTACTTCTTGGTACAAATGCAATGCAATAACCGCACTTAACATAGCATCGCCTAAAAACTCTAAGCGTTCATAGTTAATAGCATTACCTTCACTGTCCTTAATGTTCATGGAACGGTGAGTGAAAGCTTTTTTATAAAACTTTATATGTTTTGGTTTAAACCCCAAGATTTTGGTTAATTCCATAAAAAAATTCCCGTTGCGTTTAAAACGGGAATTTAATATGTTTCGAATGTAACTCATTCGGTGTTTAATCTATTTTCTTGAACAACACGCAAGCGTTATGACCGCCAAATCCAAATGTATTACTCATTGCTACTTTAATGTCGCGTTTTTGAGCCTTGTTTAGAGTTAAATTTAATTCTGGATCAATATTTTCGTCAACTGTTGTGTGGTTTATTGTAGGTGGAATTACGCCATTTTCCATTGCCATAATTGAGGCAATAGCTTCAATGGCTCCAGCTGCACCCAGCAGATGACCAGTCATCGACTTAGTTGAATTAATGTTTATGTGCTTAGCGTGGTCACCAAATACTTCAGAAATTGCTTTAAGCTCAGCCACGTCACCTAAAGGTGTAGAGGTACCATGTGTATTTATATGGTCTACATCTTTTGGGTTAAGTCCTGCATTCTGCAAGCAGTTTTTCATAACGGCTACTACGCCTTTACCATCAGGATGTGGTGCTGTCATGTGGTACGCGTCAGAGGACAGCCCGCCTCCAATAAATTCTGCATAAATTTTTGCGCCTCTTGCTTTAGCATGCTCATATTCCTCAAGCACTAATGCACCTGCTCCTTCACCAAGTACAAAGCCATCTCTTGTGGCATCAAAAGGTCTTGATGCAGATTCTGGACTTTCATTTCTTGTTGACAAAGCATGCATGGCATTGAAACCGCCCATTCCTGCAATAGTTACTGCTGCCTCGCTCCCACCAGTTATAACTACATCGCAGTGCCCTAAACGAATGGAGTTTAGCGCATCGAACATAGCGTTTGCTGAAGAAGCACAAGCAGAAACCGTGGTATAATTTGGCCCCATAAATCCATGTTTTATGGAAATATTTCCCGGGGCTATGTCTGCAATCATTTTAGGAATAAAGAACGGATTGAATCTTGGCGTACCATCACCTTTTGCAAAGTTTAAAACTTCATCTTGAAATGTTTCCAGTCCTCCAATGCCAGCGCCCCATATTACACCTACTCTTAGTTTGTTGATAGAGTCTAAATTTAGCTTTGCATCTTCGATTGCTTCATCGGAAGCTACCATAGCGTACTGCGTAAACTTGTCCATTCTACCGGCCAACTTTCGGTCTATAAAGTCTGTTGCATTAAAGTCTTTTAACTCGCAAGCAAATTTTGTTTTAAACTTTTCGGTATCAAAATATGTTATAGGCGCAGCGCCACTTTTCCCACTAATTAGCGCATCCCAATATGCTTCTTTGGTATTACCAATTGGTGTTAAAGCCCCTAAACCTGTGACTACAACTCGCTTTAATTCCATAAAAATACGATGCTTATTTTGCCGCTTCTATATAAGAAATAGCTTGACCAACTGTTGCGATGTTTTCAGCTTGGTCGTCTGGAATTTGAATATCGAATTCTTTTTCGAATTCCATGATTAATTCTACAGTATCCAATGAGTCTGCTCCTAAATCGTTAGTGAAGCTAGCTTCCGATACAACTTCGTTCTCATCAACTCCCAATTTGTCTACGATAATCGCTTTTACTCTTGATGCAATGTCTGACATAATCTTTTAATTTAAGGTTTTAATTAGTTGGCAAAAATAAAAAACTTTATTTTTAAAACACATCTTTAATTTAAAAATGTGATTGTAATTTACTAAAATTACTTTTAACTATTTTTATTTTAACCTTAAATTGTTGATTATTATTCTTTTTTTTGTGGCACATTTTTATCGATTTCTAAAATTGATAACCTTAAATTAACTTAATAAAGTAACTGCTAAATGAAACGCATCGTAATTTTTGCATCTGGAAGTGGCAGCAATGCCGAAAATTTAATCCGGTTTTTTCAAAATAGCAAAGATGCTTCAGTAACATTGGTACTTTCCAACAATTCGCAAGCTAAGGTCTTAGATCGTTGTAAAAATCTAGAGGTAAGTGCATTTTCTTTCAACAGAATGGCCTTTAGCAAAACCAATGATGTCCTTAATATATTAAAGGCTGCTAAACCAGACCTTATTGTACTGGCTGGGTTTTTATGGAAAATGCCCGAGTTTATCTTAAATGAATTCCCAAATAAAATCGTGAATGTGCATCCAGCATTACTCCCAAAACATGGCGGCAAAGGCATGTATGGCATGCATGTACACCAAGCCATTGTTGCCAATAAGGAGGCGGAAACTGGTATTACAATACATTATGTCAATGAAAATTATGATGAGGGCGCTGTAATTTTCCAAGCAAAATGCGATGTGCTCCCTTCAGATTCTGCCGAAGATGTGGCTGCAAAAATTCATGAACTTGAAATGGAGCATTTTCCTAAGGTGGTTGAAAGGCTGTTAAAATAGTAGTTTAAATGTCATGCTGAGCGCCGTGTCTGCCGACAGGCAGGCAGTCGAAGCATTTCAAAATAACTAAATCTTAAAATTATTAGATTCCTGCCTCCGTAGGAATGACAAAAATGTCAAAAAAAAAGAAAAAATATTATACTGTTTGGAAAGGCCACCACATAGGTGTTTTTAAAACTTGGGACGATTGCAAAGCCCAAATAACCAATTTTGAAGGCGCTATTTACAAATCTTTTGAAACGTTTGAAGCCGCCAAACAAGCACTAAAGGGAAATTACAAAGATTATATTGGTAAAACCAAGTCCTTTAAAAGCGCACTAACTCCAGAGCAACTCAAAAAAATAGGTAACCCCAACTATAATTCCATTTCGGTAGATGCCGCATCAAGTGGAAATCCTGGAAAAATGGAATACCGTGGCGTAGACACCAAAACAAAAAAACAGTTATTCATTCAGGGCCCTTTTGAAGAGGGTACCAATAATATAGGTGAGTTTTTGGCCATAGTTCATGGTTTAGCATTTTTAAAAAAGCACAATAGCAACAAAATTATCTATACCGACTCTAAAACGGCCATAAGTTGGGTAAAAAAGAAAAACTGCAATACAAAACTGGCACGCAACCAAAAAAATGAAGTTTTATTTGAATTGGTTGAACGTGCAGTAAATTGGTTAAAAACAAACACATATCAAACCGTAATTGTAAAGTGGGAAACCAAAGCCTGGGGAGAAATTCCTGCAGATTTTGGGAGAAAATAGTTAAATTTAGCCTGTCAGCCATTTTTAAAAGCACCAAATGAAAGACCATAGAGACATTATTGTTGATATTTGGAAATCGCACCCCAATTACATTGGCAATAAATCTGTAGCACTTCAAGCCGTTAACATCACCGATTATCTGGCCAATATGTTTTGCCCCGGTCCTTTTTACTATTATGTTATAGATTCGCCATCACTTACCCTGGATTTTGCCAGTGAATCCATGAAAACCATTTTGGGCATTGACTCTTCCAACTTTGAGCTTAAAGACTTTGTAGACATTATACACCCCGACGATGTTCCTTTTTTTATGCGGTGTGAAGATATTGTGGGCTTTTTTCTGAAAAACTGCATCCCTACAGAAAAAATGGTAAACTACAAAATAAACTACTGCTTGCGCGAAAAAACCAGCACAGGAAACTTCAAACTGTTCTTAATGCAGACCATTACTTTAAAAACCAGTGAAAAGGGCGAACTGCTCAAGGTGTTTGGCGTACATACAGACATAAGCCACATTACCTCAGAAAACAACAGAAAACTGTCTTTAATTGGTTTAAACGGGGAACCATCCTACTACGAAATTGATGTGTTTGATGACAACGTTTTTGAAAACTTCTCTCCTTATAAATACAGTGTTGAAACCATCAGTTTCACAAAAAGGGAATTGGAAATCCTTAAATTATTGGCCCAAGGCCTTACCACCGATGAAATTGCCAGTAGTCTTACCATATCTTCCAAAACCGTCTTAACCCACCGAAGAAACATGCTCGAAAAATTCAATCTTAAAAACACTACGGAATTAGTCGCTAATGCTATAAGATTTGGATATATATAACTTTTATAAAAATTTGACCTCTTAAGTTTGTATACAACCCTAAAATGGTTTTCGTTTATTCAAGTTGAATACCTTATATTTGCACAAAAATTATTAGTCCTTCATGGGTAAATTAGTAATTGTTGGCACTTTAGCGTTTGATGCTATTGAAACGCCTTTCGGAAAAACCGATAAAATCCTTGGTGGTGCCGCAACCTACATTGGTTTATCTGCCTCTCAATTTAATGTAGATGCTGCTATAGTTTCTGTTGTTGGTGGCGATTTTCCTCAAGACTATTTAAATCTCCTTTCAAGCAAGAATATTGATCTTTCGGGTGTTGAAATTATTGAAGAAGGAAAAACCTTTTTTTGGAGCGGACGCTATCATAACGATATGAACTCCAGAGATACGCTTGTTACCGAATTAAATACATTGGCAGATTTCAAACCGGTAGTTCCTAAAGACTATCAAGATGCCGAAATCGTCATGTTAGGAAATTTGCATCCGCTCGTCCAATTAAGTGTACTGGAGCAAATGACCCAAAAACCCAAATTGGTAATTTTAGATACCATGAATTTTTGGATGGACTGTGCTTTAGAAGATTTACATAAAGTGATTAAAAAAGTTGATGTCATCACCATTAACGATGAAGAAGCAAGACAGTTAACCAAAGAATATTCTCTTGTTGTAGCTGCAAGGAAAATCCATGAAATGGGACCAAAATATGTAGTTATAAAAAAAGGAGAGCATGGAGCGCTTCTGTTTCATAATGGCGATGTGTTCTACGCACCAGCTTTGCCGCTGGAAGAAGTTTTTGATCCAACAGGGGCTGGTGATACTTTTGCAGGGGGGTT
Source organism: Marixanthotalea marina (assembly GCA_018883545.1). Classification (GTDB taxonomy): domain Bacteria; phylum Bacteroidota; class Bacteroidia; order Flavobacteriales; family Flavobacteriaceae; genus Marixanthotalea; species Marixanthotalea marina. The sequence goes on from JAHLEH010000001.1 coordinate 126,403, forward strand.
TGCAGGTTATTTAGCAAAAACAGACGATGTCTCTTTTAATAATATGAAAAAAGCTGTAATTTATGGTTCTGCTTTGGCCTCGTTCTGTGTGGAAAAATTTGGAACTGTTCAAATGGAAAAATTAACAAAAGAAAACCTGCATAAAAGGTTATTACAGTTTAAGGATTTAACTCAATTTGAAATAAAATTATCGTAACATCGCGCTCACTAAAGAGCGCGTTTTTTAATTAAATAGTTTCTGTTTAATAACAGAATGTCAATTATAAGGAATATACAATGAGTGATGCTTTAAAACACGAATGTGGAATCGCCGTTATTAGGCTTCTAAAACCACTAGAGTATTATAAAGAAAAATATGGCAGTGCTTTTTATGGGGTAAACAAAATGTACCTCATGATGGAAAAACAGCACAACCGTGGACAAGACGGCGCTGGATTTGCCAGCATTAAGCTAAATACCAAACCAGGCGAACGCTATATTAGTAGAATTCGTTCTGTACAGCAACAACCCATTCAAGATATTTTTGCGCAAATTAACCAAAGGATAAACAAAGAACTAACGGAGAATCCTGAGTACGCAAACGACGTTACGCTTCAAAAAAGACATATTCCTTATATTGGCGAGGTACTATTAGGCCATGTACGTTACGGTACTTTTGGAAAAAATAGTGTAGAAAGTGTACATCCTTTTTTAAGGCAGAACAATTGGATGCATAGAAACCTAATCATGGCTGGCAACTTTAACATGACCAATGTTAAAGAACTGTTCAAAAATCTTGTAGATTTGGGGCAACACCCAAAAGAATATACCGATACCATCACAGTGATGGAAAAGATTGGTCATTTTTTGGATGATGCCGTTAGCAAAATTTACAAGAACGTAAAAAAAGAAGGCTACAATAAAATGCAGGCATCGCCATTAATTGCCGAGCGTTTAAATGTTGCCAAGATATTAAAACGTGCCGCCAAAAACTGGGACGGTGGCTACGCTATGGCTGGACTTATTGGGCACGGTGACTCCTTTGTTATTCGTGATCCGGCAGGTATTCGTCCGGCATTTTACTATAAGGATGACGAAGTTGTAGTGATTGCTTCCGAGCGTCCCGTAATACAAACTGTATTTAATGTAGAATACAAAGACGTAAAGGAATTGGCACCTGGCCATGCTATCATCACTAAAAAATCTGGGGAGGTTAAAATCAAAAAAATACTGGAGCCATTAGAGCGAAAAGCTTGTTCTTTTGAACGTATTTATTTCTCTAGGGGAAGTGATGCCGAAATTTACAAAGAGCGTAAAATGCTAGGTAAATTACTAATGCCCAAAGTTTTGGAAGCCATTAACAAAGACACAAAAAACACTGTTTTTTCCTATATTCCCAATACAGCCGAAACATCTTTCTTTGGTATGGTAGAAACCGTTGAAGATTTCTTAAACGAAAAGAAAACAGCGGCCATCTTAAAAGGCAACTATAAACTGTCTGCTGAAAAAGTAACACAAATTTTATCGGAAAGACCACGCATAGAAAAAATAGCCATTAAAGATGCCAAGCTAAGAACCTTTATTACCGAAGACAGTAGTAGGGACGATTTGGTGGCCCATGTTTACGATGTTACCTATGGTGTTGTAAAACCCACAGATAACTTAGTTATTATTGACGACAGTATCGTGAGGGGCACTACCCTAAAAAAGAGTATTATTAAAATGCTTGATAGGCTACACCCAAAAAAAATAATTGTTGTTTCTTCTGCTCCACAGATACGATACCCAGATTGTTATGGTATTGACATGGCAAATCTGGAAAGCTTAATTGCCTTTAGAGCAGCTCTTGAATTGCTTAAAGACAACAATCAATATAATATTGTTGAAGACATATATCAGAAATGTAAAGCCCAAGAAGATTTTGATGATGCTGATGTACAAAACTTTGTAAAAGAGATTTATACGCCTTTTACCGACGAACAAATCTCTGATAAGATAGCAGAATTGTTAAGTGGTGAAAGCGTGCGGGCTGAAGTGAAGATTATATTCCAATCTGTTGAAAACCTTCATAAAGCCTGTCCTAAAAACTTGGGCGATTGGTACTTTACGGGCAACTACCCAACTGTAGGTGGTAACCGCGTTGTAAACCGCGCATTTATAAACTTTTACGAAGGCAATAAGGAACGTGCTTACTAATTGGTATAAATTAAAATTTTAACGTTTTATCCTCAAAAAACAGCGTTTAATCCGAAATAAATGCCGTTCGTCTAAAAAATACGCAATTTATGTTAAATACATATAAATTGGCTCTACCATAACATAAGTAGGTTAAGTTCATGGTAGATTTGGGGCAAAAAAAGGTGAACATCTGTTCGCCTTTTTTTATGCGCTTTTATTTCTAAACCTTGCGTTTGCCAATTTCTAAAAAACAATCCCTTTTTTTACGTTTAAGCCAAATTATGTGTAGTTTAACTAATAAATTTTCAAACAACTGTTGTGCCGACATATATTTGACTCACCATAACATAAGTAGGTTAAGTTCATGGTAGATTTGGGGCAAAAAAGGTGAACATCCGTTCACCTTTTTTATTTGGGTTTATCTCATAAAAAAATCGTCTAGGAAAACCCCAGACGATTTATTCTTTTAAAAAAAGAATATGTCATTTATTTTGCTTCAGCATATCTTTTTTCAACTTCATTCCAGTTAATAACATTAAAAAATGCATTAATATAATCTGGACGTCTGTTTTGATAGTTCAAATAATAAGCATGTTCCCATACATCCAACCCTAAAATTGGTGTGCCACCACATCCAATTCCTGGCATTAGTGGGTTATCTTGGTTCGCTGTAGAACAAATCTCTAATTTTCCACCTTTATGAACGCATAACCATGCCCAACCCGATCCAAAACGTGTTGCAGCAGCTTTACTAAATGCTTCAATAAAAGCGTCTTTAGAACCAAATTCTGCTTCTATAGCATCTTTTAATTCTCCTGATAAATAACCTCTGTCTTCTGGGTTCATTACTGTCCAAAATAACGAGTGGTTAAAAAACCCGCCACCGTTATTTCTAACAGCTGCATTATTTACATCAAGATTAGTAAGGATGTCTTCTATGGTTTTACCTGCTAAATCGGTGCCTTCAATAGCAGCGTTTAAATTGTTAGTGTATCCTTGATGATGCTTGGTGTGGTGTATTTCCATAGTGCGAGCATCAATATGTGGTTCTAGAGCATCGTATGCGTATCCTAATTTCGGTAATTCGAAAGCCATAATTTTATGTTTTATGTATTAATAATTAATTTCCCTCAAATTTACGGATAATACCTATCAATTAAAAATAATTAATCGTTATGAAATCATCGATAGTTTTTATCTTGTGTAAAAATTCCTTTTCATGCAAGAATTAAACACGTTTACCATATATAATGCCTCTGCCGGAAGTGGCAAAACCTTTGTTCTGGTAAAGGAATATTTAAAAGTGCTTTTCAAATCGAATAATCCCAACCAGTTTAAACATATTTTGGCTATTACCTTTACAAATAAGGCAGTAGCCGAAATGAAAGAACGGATTATTGAAACCTTAAAACAGTTTTCGGATGCCTCTATTTTGGATTCGCATAACAGCATGTTTAAGCTTATTTCAGAAGAATTGGATATTGAGCCCAAAACCCTTCATTATAAATCTAAAAAAGTATTAAATACCATTGTACATAACTATGCTGCGTTTAATATATCTACCATCGATGGTTTTACCCATAACTTGATAAGAACATTTGCACACGATTTAAAACTGCCTTTAAATTTTGAAGTTGAATTAGACCAAGAAGCACTTATTAATGAAGCTGTTGATTCTTTAATTGCGAAAGCAGGAACCGACATAGAACTAACAAAGGTTTTAGTTGATTTTGCTATTGAAAAAGCAGACGATGACAAAAGCTGGGATGTCTCATACGATTTCAATAAAATAGCAAAACTATTGGTAAACGAAAATGATCTGCCCTTCATTAATGCTTTAAAAGATAAAACTTTGGGGGATTTTAAGGTTTTAAAAACCCATTTAAAAAAAACCATAAAGACAACTGAAACAACAATTGTTGAAAATGCCAAATGTGTATTAACCTTAATAAATGAAGCTGGCCTAGAGCATTCCAATTTTTCAAGAAGCACACTCCCAAACCATTTCAAAAAGGCCTCTGAACTCCTTTTAAACGGCCTATACGAAAACAACCTTGAAAACAATATTAGAGAACGCAATGGCATCTACACTAAAACTTTAAAACCGGACATAGCAAACATTATAGATTCAATATTACCACAAATTGAAATTTATTACGAAACCATAAAAACAGCAGTTTTCCACTACAAGTTTCTGAAAAACTTTTACAAGAACATTACGCCATTATCTGTTTTAAATGCAATAAACAATGAACTCGCCGTTCTAAAAGAAGAGCAGCACAAAATGCTCATTTCAGAATTCAATAGCATCATAAGTAGCGAAATAAAAAATCAGCCAACCCCTTTTATTTATGAACGTATTGGCGAGAAATTCAACCATTATTTTATTGATGAATTTCAAGACACCTCACAGTTACAATGGGAGAATTTAATACCACTAATTGATAATTCTCTGTCTACCGAAAAAGGTACGGCCATGTTGGTTGGCGATGCCAAACAGTCCATATATCGTTGGCGTGGCGGTAAGGCCGAACAGTTTATTGATTTATTCAACAAAAAATCGCAACCTTTTGTGGTCGAGCAGAAAATGGAAAATTTAGAGTTCAACTACAGAAGCCATAAGGAAATAGTTGATTTCAATAATTCTTTTTTTAGTTATTTGTCTGGTACCGTCTTTAACAACAAAGACCATCAAAATCTTTATGCCAATGCCTACCAAGAACCCAAAACTGAATCTGAAGGCTATGTAAATATTACTTTTTTGGAAATCAACAAAGAAGACGATAAAAACGAATTATACTCCCAAAAAGTTCTGGAAACAATTCAAAACTGTTTAGACAATGGCTTTGAGCTATGCGATATCTGTGTCTTGGTTAGAAAGAAAAAAGAAGGCATTGTAATTGCAGACTATTTAAGTCAAAATAATATTAATATTGTTTCCTCAGAAACCTTACTAATTAAAAACGCCTCAGAGGTTACCTTTGTAAACAACATATTAACATTACTTGCCCAACCAAAAAACAATGACATAAAAATTAAGGTTTTAACCTATTTGACACATTTATTGGGCATTAACAATAAGCATGAATTTTTTTCAAAACACATAGATTTACCATTATCTCAATTATTTAAAAGCTTGGAAACCTATGGTGTCTTTATAAACGCTGCTGTTTTACTTCAAAGTCCTCTATACGATACAGTAGAAGCAATAGTGCGTGCATTTAATTTAGCCAAAACGCCTAGTGCCTACATTCAGTTTTATTTAGATTTTGTTTTAGAGTATTCACAAAAGAATGGGGCGGATTTGCATGGTTTTTTAGCATATTATGAAAAGAAAAAAGAAACACTAAGCATTGTATCGGCCAAAGATGAGAATGCCGTTCAAATAATGACCATTCACAAGTCGAAAGGACTTGAGTTTCCCGTTGTTATTTTTCCATTTGCTGATTTAGATATTTATGCGGAACGGGAACCAAAAGCCTGGTATAGCTTAAATCCTGAAGAATATCACGGTTTTACCCACACCCTACTTAATTACAATAGCGATTTTGAACATTACAGTGAAGATGGCACTCAAATTTACAATTATCACCAAGCGGAATTGGAATTAGATAATATTAATCTGCTTTACGTAGCCTTGACACGCCCTGTAAACGCACTCTACATTATTAGTGCAAAAGATTTGTCTTCTAAAGGAAAGGCTAGCGATAAAAAATATTCGGGATTGTTAGTAAACTATCTTAAGCATCTTAACCTTTGGGACGATACTACAAGTTATTCTTTTGGCAATCAAAAAAGACAGCTGGACTATGACAAACCCAATGCAAAAACAATTGTTTGTAATAGTTTTATTTCAACCGCCAAAGAAGATCATAATATTAAAATAATTACAAAATCAGGCTATTTATGGGATTCAACACAAGAAGAGGCCATTGAAAAAGGAAATCTCATTCATGATATCATGTCACGTATACAAACAAAAAATGATATTGATTTTGTTATAGATGAATTTATTAATGAGTCTGTTATCAATAGAACACAGGCAACCGAGTTAAAAAGTAAAGTTCAGGATATTGTTATTCATCCTGAGCTTGCTGAATATTTTAGTGATGGCTTGAAAATTTATAATGAAATAGACATTATTAATGCTCATGGTATTGTTTTAAGGCCAGATAAGGTGGTTGTTAACTCTAAAAATGAAGCGGTGATTATTGACTATAAATCAGGAAAAGAAAGCAACAAACACCTAGAACAACTGCATACTTACCAAGCTGTTTTGGAAGAAATGGGTAAGAAGGTAATTAAAAAAATACTTGTTTACACAAATAACACAATTTTAGTAAGAATACTTTAATCAACCAACTTCCTTTATTTGTAAGGGTTTTAATCTGTTTTAGCGCACCTAATATTTCTTTAAACCCCTTTGAACTGCGCTTGAATATTAGTAAATCATCATTTTTTTATATATTTGTCTTTGTTAATAAAATTTAACAACTTACTTTTGTTTTAATTAACACTTAAAAATTAAACTATTTGAATATGAAAAATCTTAGCCGATTATTACTAGTTATGTTGCTCGTTGTTTCTTACAGCAATGTTAACGCACAGGATGCAAATAACCCATGGCAAATCAACCTTTCAGTAAACGCGGTTGATGCCTACCCTTCAGGAGATGGTGGTTTGTTTAGTGAAACTATTTTTGATGAATACTTTAACGTAGATGATCATTGGAATATCCTTCCTTCTCTATCTGCAATTACCGTTTCTAGATATTTAGGAGACGGATTCTCTTTAGGTGTTGGTGGATCTATCAACAAAATCACTAAGTGGGGAGATATCAGTATGAATCCTGACACCACTAACGAAGTTGACGATTTATCTTATTACGCCATTGATGGTACTATCAAGTATAGTATAGGCGAGTTATTAGATTGGAAAACTTTTGAGCCTTACATAGGTGCTGGTGGTGGTTACACTTGGATTGACGATATTGGTGCTGGTACAGTTAATGGAACCTTAGGTGTTAATCTTTGGTTTACAGAAAATATTGGCTTAACGCTTCAATCATCTTACAAGCATGCATTTGAAGATTACTTAAACACACATTTCCAACACTCAGCAGGTATCTCTATCAAATTTGGTGGAAAAGATACTGATGGTGATGGTATTTACGATAAAGACGACGCTTGTCCAGACGTTCCTGGTTTAGCTGCGTTTAACGGTTGTCCAGATTCTGATGGTGACGGTATAGAAGATAGCAAAGATGCTTGTCCAAACGAAGCTGGTACTGCAGAATTTAACGGTTGTCCAGATTCTGATGGTGACGGTGTTGCTGATAAAGACGATGCTTGTCCTACAGTTGCTGGTCTTAAAGCACTTAAAGGTTGTCCAGATGCTGACGGTGATGGTGTAGCTGATGGCGATGATAAATGTCCTAACCAAGCTGGTCCTGCTGCTAACGGTGGTTGTCCTTGGCCAGATACAGACGGTGATGGTGTATTAGATAAAGACGATCAATGTCCAGACGTTAAAGGTACTGTTGCTAACAATGGTTGTCCAGAAGTATCAGAAGAAGTTCAAGCAACTTTAAATGAATACGCTAAAACTATCTTATTTGATACTGGAAAATCAAGCATCAAAGCGCAGTCTGCTGCAGTATTAGAGGATATCATCAAAATCCTTAAAGAATATCCAAATTCTAAATTTACTGTTGAAGGACACACAGATAGCACTGGTTCTGATGAACTAAACCAAAAATTATCTGATGCTAGAGCTAACGCCGTAAAAGAATACTTAGTAGAACACGGTATCGATGCCTTTAGATTATCTTCTTTAGGTTATGGTGAATCTAAACCAATCGACACTAATGCTACTAGTAAAGGTAGAGCTAACAACAGACGTGTTGAAATCAACTTAGCTAAATAATTTTATAGTATTTAGCTAATATTAAAATAGATTAAAAAACGCTTCGGATATCCGAAGCGTTTTTTATTTTTATGCAATGGCAAGTTTTATTTTTGATGTTCTAAACGATTTAAAAAACAATAAGGAAAGGTTTTCTAATTTAACCTTTGTTTTACCAAGCAAACGCGCTGGTGTTTTTTTAAAGCATGAGCTTTCCAAGCTAATTGAATATCCTATCTTTTCGCCAGAAATTATAAGTATTGAAGATTTTGTTCAAGAATTATCCCAACTCAAAGACATATCCAATACCGAGCTTCTTTTTGAGTTTTACCAAACCTACTGCGATTTAACCCCAAAAGATAAGCAAGAGCCTTTTGATCTATTCTCTAAATGGGCACAAGTGTTGCTTCAGGATTTTAACGAAATAGACCGCTATCTAATTCACCAAGAAAAAATATTCAATTATTTAAGCGCCATCCAAGATTTAAAACATTGGTCCTTTGACGATAACAAGACAGCGTTCGTTAAAAACTATTTGTCCTTTTGGAAAAAACTTTACACTTATTACACCCACTTTACCGAACATCTATTATCTAAACAAATAGGCTACCAAGGACTTATTTACAGAGAAGCTGTTGAAAACATCGAATCTTATATCCAAAGCAATCATGGAAAAAAGCACGTGTTCTTAGGCTTTAATGCTTTAAATACTGCCGAAGAAACCATATTGCAGGAACTATTGCAGAATGATATGGCATCCATTTATTGGGATATTGATGCTGTATTTTTTGAAAACCCAATGCATGATGCGGCTTTATTTACTAGACAACACCAATTTAAATGGCACTATTTTAAGAATAATCCCTTTAAATGGATAACTAACAACTACACCAAAGAAAAAGACATCTCGGTGTTTGGTATCCCTAAAAACATAGGACAGGCTAAATACATCGGGGATTTACTAAGTAAAATAAAAGGTAAAAATGGGAACTTAAATAATACGGCTGTTGTTTTAAGTGAAGAAAGCTTACTTATGCCTGTTTTAAACTCTCTTCCAGAAAGCATTGATGCTTTGAATATTACAATGGGATTCCCTCTTAAATCCATCCCTTTAGCATCTCTTTTTGAACAATTTTTTAATCTTCATAAAAAACCGTCAGAGCAACTCTATTATAAATCTGTTGTTACTATTATTTCACATCCATTTATTAGGCCATTGTTTCTTTATGAAAATACAGATTTTGCTTCAGAAATAATTGAAACCATACACGAAAACAATTTAATATTTCTATCGACTGAAAAATTAAAATCTATAGCAACAGAACACACTTCGCTAATAGATTTATTGTTTGCCAACAACAATGCTTTAGTTGATATAGCACTAAATAATTGTATTCAATTAATTTTCAACATTAAAGCTTACTTAGATAAAAACAAAAAGGCCAATGTTTTGGCCTTAGAATATCTTTTCCGTTTTAAAGAATTGTTTAACGAAATAATAAGGCTGAATTCAGAATACAACCATATAAAAAATATTCAAACCCTACATGAAATATACAAGGAGCTTTTAAGTTCTGAAACTCTGGATTTTAAGGGAGAACCTCTGGAAGGACTTCAAATTATGGGAATGCTGGAGTCTCGTGTATTGGATTTTGAAACCGTTATCATTTCCTCTGTAAACGAAGGCATTTTACCTTCAGGAAAAAGCAACAACTCATTTATTCCCTTTGATGTTAAATTAGAAAACAACCTACCAACTTACAAAGAAAAAGATGCTGTTTATACCTATCATTTCTACAGACTTTTGCAGCGCGCCAAAAATATTTACATCTTGTACAATACTGAAGCAGATGTTTTAACCGGTGGCGAAAAAAGTAGGTTTATCACGCAATTGGAACTGGAAGGCATCCATAAAATCAACCATCAAATTATTGTGCCAAATGTGCCCGTAATAGAACCTTTTTTAACAGTTATTTCAAAAGACGAAAATGTCATTTCAAGATTAAAAGAAATTGCTGAAAAAGGATTTTCTCCTTCATCGCTAACCAACTATATTAGAAATCCAATAGATTTTTACAACCAAAAAGTATTGGGCATTAAAGAATATGAAGACGCTGAAGAAACCATAGCAGCAAATACGTTAGGGACTGTTGTTCATAATACACTTGAAGATTTCTATAAACCTTTGGAAGGCACTTATCTTTCAACTGAAACTGTAGAAAATTTAAAACCTAACATAAAAAAAACAGTAGAAAAACACTTTAAGGATGTTTACAAAGAAGGCGATATTACAAAAGGAAAAAACCTCATTGTTTTTGAAATTGCCAAACGTTACGTTTCTAATTTTTTAGATTTGGAAATATCGGAACTGAAAGCTGGAAAACAAATAAAAATCGTGGCAATAGAGTCTAACAGCATTAGCCCTATTGCCATTCCTGAATTAGGTTTTCCCGTTCATTTAACAGGAAAGGTGGATAGAGTTGATGAATATAACGGGGTTACTCGAATTATCGACTATAAAACGGGCAATGTTCAACAAAACCAAGTGGAATTAATTAATTGGGAAGACATTACAACCGATTATAATAAATACAGCAAAAGTTTTCAGGTTTTATCGTATGCCCTTATGATGCAAAATTCAAACAAAATAAAACTCCCTATAGAAGCGGGCATCATCTCTTTCAAAAATTTGAATTCAGGATTTTTAAAGTTTTCAATCAAAGACAAAATTGGGGCTTACGCCAAAAAAGATTCCTTAATTACAATAGAAACATTAGAAGCCTTTCAATTAGAGCTTAAAAATCTTATATTGGAAATCTGTAATCCCAATGTTGATTTTACAGAAAAGGAAGTATAATGAAATTTGATAGGTATGGCAAAGATTACTTGTTTTGGAGAAGTTTTGTGGGATGTATTTCCTACGCATAGAAAAATTGGCGGAGCACCCTTAAATGTTGCCAGTAGATTACAATCTTTCAATCATACCGTTAATATGGTAAGTGCCATTGGCAAAGATGAAATGGGCAATAGCATATTGCAATACTTAAAAGACAATAACATCAACACCCAATGTGTACAAATACTAGATGATTATAAAACAGGCGAAGTAACAGTAACCCTAAACGAAAAAGGTTCTGCTTCTTATATCATTGAACATCCAAGCGCTTGGGATAAGATAAATATAACAGAAGAATCAAAAGCAACAGTTAAAAACTCGGATGCTTTTGTGTTTGGAAGCCTAGCTGCAAGAGATAGTGTTTCAAGAGATACGCTATACATCCTTATAGACATTGCTAAATACAACGTGTTTGATGTTAATTTAAGACCTCCCCATTATACCAAAGATATCTTGGAGCACCTCATGCAAAAAGCTCATTTTATCAAATTCAACGATGACGAACTCTATGAAATTTCAGGCTATTTGGGGTCTAAATACAATTCACTGGAACAGAACTTATGGTTCATTTCACAAAAAACAAACACAAAGCATATATGTGTTACCAAAGGCCAACATGGTGCTGTTTTACTTTATAATGATTCTCTTTATTACAATAGCGGTTATTTAATTAAAGTCGTTGATACCGTTGGTGCAGGCGATTCTTTCTTGGCTTCTTTAATAAGTCAACTTCAAAACAATGAGCCTCCTCAAAAAGCTATAGATTTTGCTTGTGCCGTTGGGGCTTTAGTGGCTCAAAATGAAGGCGCTAATCCAAAAATTTCCAATGCAGAAATTAACACATTTATAAACCCATTTTAAACGCCCTCTAGCAATATTTTCATATAATATTTATTAATTTTAAAGGCTTTTATTTTCTGCTAAATTTAAAAAAGCAATTAATTCAAAAATATGTTACGTACACTAAATTTCTCCTTATTAATAGCTTTAATACTACTCGTTGGTTGCAAAAAAAAAGAACCAACAATGGCAGAACTCATAAAAAAAACAGCAGAGGAACAGTTTTTCGTGCATAAAAATTTTTATGGTGCTTCACAAAGGGTGGTTTTTTACGATAGCCTTTTGAAAACAGCACCCGAAAACCAAAAGGATAGATATAACTTAGAAAAAGCCGATGCTTTGTTATATGCAGGACAAACAAGAGGTGCTATTGAAGTATTAAAGAATTTAATGGAAAAAAGCGATAACGGATTATTAAGATATACGTTAGAGGCTGATGAAGAAGCAAGAATAGGTCCCTTATTGGCAATCGCCTATATGCGCTTGGGTGAACAGGAAAACTGTTTACACCACCACGACGCATCAGCTTCTTGTATTGTGCCTATAGAACCAAACGGATACCATCACATGCCCGAAGGTTCTAGAAGTGCTATTGCCCTTTACGAACAGTTTTTAGAACGTAATTCACACGATTTTACCAGTAGGTGGTTGTTAAATGTCGCTTACATGACTTTAGGTGAATACCCTGAAGGCGTTCCAGAGAAATGGCTGATTCCAGAAAGTGCTTTTGAATCTGAATTCCCTTTGAAAAAATTTGAAGACGTTGCACCCAAATTAGGCTTAAATGTAAACGAATTGTCTGGCTGTGCTGTGGTTGATGATTTTAATAACGACAATCTATTGGATGTTATAATGTCAAGCTGGTTCCCCTCACACCACCTCAGGTATTTTGTAAATAATGGCGACGGTACTTTCACAGAGAAATCCGAAACCGCGGGCATTATGGAAACTGGTGGCGGACTCAATATGGTTCAGGCCGATTATAATAACGATGGGTTTCTGGACGTCTATATTCTAAGAGGTGCATGGATGGGAGCTTATGGAGAACATCCCAATTCCCTTTTAAGAAACAATGGCGACAACACGTTTACCGATGTAACCATAGAAGCTGGTTTACTATCTTTTCATCCAACCCAAACCGCTACTTGGGCCGACTTTAACAATGATGGATGGATTGATTTATTTGTTGGAAACGAATCTGAACCAGAAAACATTAACGAATGCGAATTTTATATTAATAAAGGCGATGGTACTTTTACAAATCAAACGGAAAGTGCTGGGCTTTCTGTAAGCAAACCTAATTTGCCTTATTACGTTAAAGGGGTTACGGCAACCGACTTTAATAACGATGGGTGGATGGATATTTATGTGTCTACACTTCATCCCGACAGTAAGAATCTCTTGTATATGAACAAGGGCACAGATCAATCTGGTAAATTAACTTTTGAAGAGATAGGCGAAAGCATTGGATTGGGGGAAGAAGTTTCAACCTTTCCCACTTGGTCTTTCGATTATAATAATGATGGGTGGACAGATATTTTTGCCGCTGGTTACAAGCCTTTCCTAACCTTCCCCATTACAGGCGATATTGTGCATGAATATTTGGGCAAGCCTTTCCAAGCAGAAACCATGCGACTTTACCAAAATAATCAAGGTGTTTTTAAAGACGTTTCCAAAGAAGTCGGCTTAGACAGAATAGGCTATGCCATGGGTGCCAATTTTGGCGACTTAGATAATGATGGCTACCCAGATATCTATTTAAGCACTGGTGAAGTAAGTTTTAATTCCATCATCCCCAATAGGGTTTTTAGAAACAGTCAGGGCAAAATATTCCAAGATGTTACCACCGCTGGCGGTTTTGGAAATATTCAAAAAGGGCATGGCGTATCTTTTTCGGATATTGACAATGATGGCGACCAAGACATTTACATTGTTATGGGCGGTGCTTTTGAAGGCGACGTTTATTTTAACTCCTTATTTGAAAACCCCTATCAAAATGACAACAACTGGCTTTCCATTAGACTAGAAGGCACAAAATCCAATCGTTCTGCTATAGGAAGTAAAATAGAAGTAACCACAATGGAAGATGGTGAAAAAAGTACTTTTTACCATACAATAAGTTCTGGTGGCAGTTTTGGCTGTTCTACTTTACGAGCTGAAATTGGACTTGGTAAAAGCACAGAAATTGTAAAGGTAAAGGTCATCTGGGCAGGTAGTCTAACCGAACAAGTCTTCAACAATATTGAATTAAACACTTTCTATAAGCTAGAAGAAAATAAGCAACCAGAAAAATTAAATCTTAACCCTCTAAATTTATAGAGCTTCATAAAAAAACACCATTTAAACTTACCAATAAACTAATCATTTTAATGAAAAACATACTTTCAATTTTTGCGTTTTTAACACTATTAACCTTTGGAAATGCACAAACCAAAAACAATACGCCTTTTTGGCTAGATGAATCTGTTAGCGAAGAAAACAGAATGCCCATGCATGCTTCATATTTTACTTTTGAAAATGAAGCATTAGCAAAAAAAGGCGACTGGAAACAATCTTCTAACTATTTAAATTTAAATGGCGATTGGAAATTTAAGTGGGTAGAGAAACCAGAAGACCTTCCCGAAAATTTTGAAGCAGTCAATTTCAACGATAGCCAATGGGACACCTTTAAAGTACCTGCGGTTTGGGAATTAAACGGTTATGGCGACCCCATTTATGTTAACTACGGTTTTGAATTTCAAAATATCATGCGGCCAAACCCGCCCATTGTGCCCTTATCTTACGATCCAACTGCAGTTTACAGACGTGAAATTACCATTGATGAAAACTGGAACGGGAAACAAATTATACTGCATGTAGGAGCGGCAAAATCCAACCTCAGCGTTTGGGTAAATGGCCAATATGTAGGCTATGGCGAAGACAGCAAACTGCCTCAAGAATTTGATGTTACACCCTTTTTAAAACCCGGCAAAAACTTAGTTTGTTTAAAACTCATGCGTTGGAATGATGGGTCTTACCTAGAAGGACAGGACTTTTGGCGCTTTGGTGGTATTCACCGTGATTGCTATTTGGTTGCCCGAAACGATACCCATTTATACGATTATGAAATTATTACCGATTTAGATGACAACTACCAACACGCTGTTTTAAAGGCTAAATTGAAATTGAACAAACCTGCAGTTGCAGAAGCAATCATCCAGCTTAAAGATGGTGAAACTCAAATAAAAGAAACAACCGTTTCATTTAATAACGAAGCAGAAAAAGATATTTCCTTCACTGTTGAAAACCCCGAACTTTGGTCGGCCGAAAACCCCAAACTATACGATATTATCATAACTCTAAAAGACAAAAACGGCAATATGCTGGAAGTCATTCCGCAGCGTAGAGGTTTCAGGGAAGTCGCGATTAAAGACGGCCTATTTTTAGTAAACGGCCAACCTGTTTTAATAAAAGGCGTTAACCGACATGAACACGACCCAAAAACGGGTCACGTGGTTTCAAAAGAATCGATGTTGAAAGACATTCAACTCATGAAACAATTCAATATTAATGCCGTTCGTACCTCTCATTACCCAAACGACGAATATTGGTACCAATTATGTGATGAATATGGTATTTACGTGATAGATGAGGCCAATATTGAATCGCACGGCCTTGGATACGATCTTTCTAGAACTTTAGGTAACAAACCTACTTGGAAAGATGCGCACCTTACTAGGTTAAAACGCATGGTTGAACGCGATAAAAATTTCACCTCTGTAGTAACTTGGAGCATGGGTAACGAAGCTGGCAACGGTTATAATTTTTACGAATGTTACCTATGGTTGAAGGAGCGGGACAAAACGCGTCCCGTTCAGTATGAAAGGGCCGTTAACAACTACAGGAATTTCTCAACCGAGTTCAATACAGACATTATAAACCCTATGTACGGACACATTAACGGAATGATTGAATATGCCAAAAACACGCCTAATCCTGAAAAGCCGTTTATACAATGTGAATATGCCCATGCCATGGGTAATTCTATGGGTAACTTTAAGGATTATTGGAATGTGATTCGAAATAACCCCAAACATTTTCAGGGTGGTTTTATCTGGGATTTTGTGGATCAAGGGCTTGAAAAAATAACCGAAAATGGTGATTTTATTTACGCTTATGGTGGCGATTATAACCCTAAAGACCCAAGCGACAACAACTTCTTGGCCAACGGCGTGTTTTATCCAAATAGAAACCCGAATCCCCATGCTTGGGAAATGAAAAAGGTATACCAAAACATCCACACCAAATTGGAAAGTCCATCCAGCATTTCCATTTACAACGAAAATTTCTTTGAAGATTTATCTAATATTTACTTAGCGTGGGATGTTATTGTAGATGGTACAATAAAGCAATCGGGGACGGTTCAAAATTTAGAGATAAATCCACACGAAACAAAAACCATTAGCTTACCAATTGAAACCTTCAACAATGGTGAAGTGTTTTTAAACCTTGCCTACAAAACAAAAAATGCTCATTTGTTGGTTCCTAAAGGACATGTCATAGCCGAAGAGCAATTACACCTTTCAGGTACTTATAAAGGCAATACAGGTGTAAAGGCTGATGGAACGATTTCCCTTGAAGAGACCAATGATGCTTACGCAATAACTTCTCCTTCTTTAAACATGCGTTTCAACAAACAAACAGGATTATTGGAAGCCTATACCGTAAAAAAATTAAATCTGTTGGATGAAGGCTTTCAGTTAAAACCATCGTTTTGGCGTGCGCCAACCGATAACGACATGGGTGCCTCACTCCAATACAAATTAAAATATTGGAAGCAAGCCGAAGAAAACCTAAACTTGGCGTCAATATCTGCTGAAGAAAAAAACGATTTAGTGTCTGTTAAAACAACCTTTAACTTGCCTGAAGACGCTGCTGTATTAAACATAAACTACCAAGTTAACGCAAAAGGCGTGCTTTCTGTAAGTCAGGAACTAGTGGCCGATACGTCGGCTAAAGTTTCCGTAACCATGCCTTCGCGAGGTGGCGAACAAACTACCAAGGAAGCCGTGCCCATGTTACCACGATTTGGTATGAAAATGGTTTTACCCGAAGGTTTTGAAACGGTAGAATACTATGGCAACGGCCCTTTTGAAAATTACCAGGATCGAAACTATGCGGCCCATACTGGTATTTACAAACAAACGGTAGCAGAACAATTTTACCCGTACATTCGTCCGCAAGAAACAGGTAATAAAACGGGTGTGCGTTGGTTTAAATTGTTGAATAAAAAAGGTAAGGGTGTAGAAATAACATCTTCGGAAATGCCTCTAAGTATGAGTGCCCTGCATTTTTTGGATTCCGATTTATCTACAGGCGATGAAAAAAAACAGGCCCATGCTGGCGAACTAAAACCTCGGAAGCAAACCCAATTGCATATCGATTACGCCCAAATGGGCTTAGCAGGTGTCGATTCTTGGGGAACATGGCCTTTAGAGCAATACCGTTTAGATTTTAAAGATTATAATTACGTTTATATTATAAAACCATTATATTAGCAACCTATTAAATAACTATTTAAAACTTTTTTGAGTAGCTCACTAACTACTAACTAAACTAAATAACCCTCAAGACAGTGTCTTGAGGGTTTTATTTTTGACAATTTTTTACTGAAGATAAAAACTCGCAAGTATTTACTTATATTAAATGCTATAATTTAGCTACTCTTCAAAAAAGAAATCATGAACTTTAATAATGTCGCCCCTTCCAATTTGTATTAGATTCATAGTTTCTTTTAAATAAATACCCAAAGATCGCTCATTATAGATAAATTTCATTTCGGGAGAATAATCAGTAACTAAATAAGAATCTCCGTCAATTTTATAAAAGTCAATATTATCACCTTTCTTTGCCCTTATACCTCTATTAACTACTTTGCCATTAAGTAAAGCTTCGCGTAGTATGTTATCACTATTTTCACCAGATGCTACTTTTGTATAAGATACCATCATTTTCAGCCACTCGTCACTGTCAATTAGAAACCATTTTACTTTGTCGAAATCAATACCATATTCATTTATCCACCCAAAACTTGTAAACCCGAATAAAACATATTTTTTACCAAATTCTGGTTCATCTTTTTTAAATTCAAATTCTTTAATAGTAAAAGTAATAACGGACGTTGCAGACATATCCTTTAGTTTTTTCCCATCAAAATCTAATGTCTTAAGTGTAAACTTATTAAACTCTGGGTGATTTGTAAGTAACCATTCCGTTGCAGTCAATTCTGCTTGTTCTTTCATTTGTTCAATCGCTGCAATACCTGCTCCAATGGCAAGCAAACCACCAGCTGCGGCGGCAATTGCAGCACCATTGTCTTGTGCATTAATTTTTTGAGGAAATAAATAAACAAATGCAAAAAAAATAATAATTGCTCTTCTCATGTTAATTAAATTGGTTAGTTAGAAATTTCAGACTAATATAATTATTTTCTTACGAATAGGCTTTTTGAATTAGGATGTTTTTTTCTATTTGTGAATTAACAAAAAAACCCCTAGAAGATTTCTAGGGGTTTTTGGTGGAGAAGATCGGGCTCGAACCGACGACCTCTTGGCTGCCAGCCAAGCGCTCTAGCCAACTGAGCTACATCCCCAAATTATTTTTTCGCCATCTTCTACCAGCAGAAGATTTTAAATATTTTTCTCTTTTCCTCGCTTCAAGCCTATTTGGATGGCTTTCATGATG
Organism: Marixanthotalea marina; assembly: GCA_018883545.1. Lineage (GTDB taxonomy): Bacteria > Bacteroidota > Bacteroidia > Flavobacteriales > Flavobacteriaceae > Marixanthotalea > Marixanthotalea marina. Next base: position 144,923 of record JAHLEH010000001.1, read on the forward strand.
AATTATCTTCCAAGGCAAAAAAGGTTTTGTTGACTTTACCTGTCCGGTATTGTGTTGTGATAACCTATTTTCTAAATTATAGGTCATACCAACATAAAACCTATCAAATTCCTTACTATACAAAATATAAACAAATATCACTTTTCATTGTTTATAAATTTAAAAGACCGTTTAGCCAACTGAGCTACCCACCCGAACGTACCGTTCGGTACGGGCGGGCATCCCCAAATTATTATTGGGGCCTTATCATAATTTTATTTCAATCCGCTTAACACCAAAACGGGAATATTACTACTGAAATCTTGTTTCATGATTTCATTCTTTTCCCAAATTTTGCTGAAAAATCCGCGCTTACGTCTTACCACACACAACATATCTGGATTGTGCTCTCTGTAATGTTCTAAAACGCCCTGAAAGGTAGTAGAATTTTCGGTATAAATAGTGTTAGATACTAAAGATTTTAATTCATCATTCAACTCAAAGTCACCTTCATTGTAATAATGGGTTTTAACCAATAACAATTCAACAGTGGCATCAAAATGCGCTTTCACTTGTTTTAATGGCTCTAACACACCTTCCTTTCTAGTAATGGCCGACTTAACTGCCATCAATATGTTTTTTGCAGGTTTGAAAACACTGGCTTCCGGAACAATAAGTGCAGGTATTTGACTTCTTTTAATAATTTTTCCTGAGGTTTTCCCTAAGAATACCTCTTCTTTAATAGAGTTTGTTCTTGGTTCAATTAAAATCAGGTCAATATCGGCTGCTTTACTTACCAATTCCAACGTATCAATCAACTCCCCTTTCAAGCTTTTCACTATAATGTTAACGCCTTTAGTATCGGCTTGTGCTACTAGGTTATCAAGGTTTTCTTTACTTTCCTTTGCTAAAATAGCATCCACATTAATCATCGTTCCAGCTTTGGGGCTGTAAAAATCATAAATCTGAACCACAAAAAGCTTAGCACTAAAACTCTTGGCAAAATCAATGGCATACTGTAAATGGCTCAATGAGTTTTTAGAAGTTCCTATGGGCACTAATATGTTTTTCATAGTTGCGGGTTTTATAAAGCAGATACAAAAGTAAACATTTATATGAATTGTAATAAACAAAAATTTGATTGTCCTTATTTTTTGATAATCTAAATTAGGTAATTCATATTTTAACGACTATTTTGCTAGAATCGTGTTAAAAGCATTGCAGTTTATACTTGCAAGCCTTTATTTTGAACAAAATACACTTTTAATGAAGCATTATATATTACTGGCTTTTTTGTTTTTTGGCCTAAACGGATTTTCTCAAATTTTAGATCCTGTTGATTGGTCGACGTCCGTTGAAAAAATTTCCGATACCGAATACGATTTGGTCGTAACGGCCACCATAGAACCTGGCTGGCACTTATACTCCCAAAATGTACCAGAAGATGGCCCCATTCCAACTACATTTACATTTGAAACATCTGAAGCCTTTATGCTGATTGATAAAACAAAAGAAGACGAAGGCCACGAGATAGACGACCCCGTTTTTATGATGCGCATTAAGTATTTTGAAGACAAAGCTGTTTTTAAACAACGGGTGTCTTTTAAAAACTCGCCCGAAACTGTAAAAGGAACTGTTGAGTTCATGGTATGTGATGATTCCAGATGTTTGCCGCCAACAGAAAAAGAACTGGTTTTTGAATTTTCTTCCCAAAATTTCAATCCGAACTCCAAATTATTAAATCCAGTAAAATGGTCTACTTCTTTTGAAAAAATATCAGACACGGAATACGATTTAATTATTTCAGCCGACATTGAAAAAGAATGGCATCTGTATTCACAATATACCGCCGAAGGTGGTTCGCTACCAATAGAAATTAAGAAAAAAGAAGGCGAAAAAGCATATGATGATTATGAACTTGTTGGAAAAGCTGTTGAAAGTGACACCATAAAAAAGTACAATGATGTTTTTGAAGTTGTTGAGACTTTTTTTGACCATAAAGCAGTTTTAAAACAACGCATTTTATTAAATAACAGCGATGTTACCAAAGTAACACTGAACTTAACAGGGCAGGTTTGTAAAGAAGTTTGTATTCAAATCAATGAGGATTTTACCTTTTTATTAAATGAAGAAGTGGTATCGGAAAATCTTAATCCCAGTGATATAGACAACAATACCTCTAATGAATTTCTATACGGTTTATCCAACATAGACCTTGCCAATACCAACCAAAATTGCAGTAATGATGCTACCATTTCACCTTCCGAAACCAATGAAGAAAAAACACTTTGGAGTATTTTTGGACTGGGCTTTTTAGGTGGTTTATTAGCTTTGTTAACTCCTTGTGTGTTTCCTATGATTCCTTTAACGGTTAGCTTTTTTACCAAAAAAAGTGGTGATAATAAAAGTGCTGGTGTTTCTAAAGCCATCTTGTACGGCTTCTTTATACTAGCAGTGTATTTAATATTAAGTATTCCTTTTCATTTATTGGATAGCATAAATCCCGATATTCTCAATGAAATATCAACCAACGTGGCTCTGAACGTTATTTTCTTTTTGATTTTTGTGTTTTTTGCCTTTTCATTTTTTGGATATTACGAGCTAACACTGCCCGCCAGTTGGACGGACAAAACGACTAAGGGCGAAAATGTAGGCGGCCTTTTAGGCGTCTTTTTTATGGCGCTTACCTTGGCATTGGTATCGTTTTCATGTACCGGCCCTATTTTAGGGTCATTATTAGCCGGCTCTTTAACAGCTGATGGTGGCGCTTGGCAATTGACGGCAGGTATGGGTGGTTTTGGATTGGCACTAGGTTTACCTTTCGCATTGTTTGCTATGTTCCCTAATATGATGAATGCCTTACCAAAATCTGGAGGTTGGCTAAACACGACCAAAGTGATTTTAGGGTTTTTGGAATTAGCTTTGGCTTTTAAATTCCTATCGAATGCCGATTTGGTACAGCATTGGGGCATTTTAAAAATTGAGGTTTTCTTAGGTTTATGGATTGTCATTTTCGCCGGATTGGCATTGTACCTCTTGGGTAAAATTAAGTTCCCACACGATTCACCTCTTCAAAAATTATCGTTTTTTAGGGTGGCTTCAGGTATTTTAGTGCTTGCTTTTGTTATTTATTTGGCTTCAGGTTTTAGAGTTAATAAAGCTACCAATACGTTTACGCCTTTAACTTTACTAAGTGGTTTGGCGCCGCCTGTAGGCTATAGCTTTTTCTTGCCTAACGACTGCCCAAATAATCTCGATTGCTTTAAGGATTTAAAGGAAGGTGTTGCTTATGCCCAAAAAGTAAACAAGCCCATCATGCTCGATTTTACAGGCTATGCTTGTGTAAATTGTAGAAAAATGGAGGAACACGTATGGTCTAAACCAAAAATTGACAAGTATTTAAGGAATGAGTATGTGCTTATTTCATTATATGTTGATGATAAAAAACCGCTTCCAGAAGACCAGCAAGTGCTTGTAAATCGCATAAACGGGGGCACCAGAAAACTGGAAAACTATGGCCATAAATGGGCCCATTTCCAAACCCAGTTTTTCCAAACCAATTCGCAACCGTATTATGTGCTTTTAAGTCCCGATGGCAAAGAAGTATTGAATGCTCCCGTTGGCTACACCCCCGATGAGGACGAATATGCGCAATTTTTGCAATGTGGTTTGGATGTTATGAATGAAAACCCTTAGAAACAACCTTCAAATAATTTAATAAACTTAAGGTTTTAATTACCTTTGCGTAACACAATACGGCGTATATGATACATTCAATGACGGGTTACGGAAAATCTGTTTTACAGTTACCTACCAAAAAAATAACCATCGAGTTAAAATCCCTAAACAGCAAAAACCTCGACTTAAACGCAAGGATGCCCTCACTTTATAGGGAAAAGGAGCTTGACATCAGAAAAATGCTGGCCGACAAATTAGAACGTGGTAAAATAGACTTTTCAATTTTTGTTGAAATGACCGCCGAAGATACCTCTACACAAATCAATGACCCTGTGGTGAGACAGTATATCAATCAGTTAAAAAAAGTGGTTGACGGTGACGAAATAGAACTTTTAAAAATGGCAGTGCGTTTTCCCGATGCCATAAGCACCGTACGCGAAGAAATAGATGAAGAAGAATGGCAGGCCATACAATCGGGTATAAAAACCGCCGTAGACCTTTTAAACGACTACCGACTTACCGAAGGCAAAGTGCTTGAAAAAGATTTTAAAGAACGTATAAAAGCTATTGATAAATTGTTAGAGCAAGTCATTGCTATAGATCCCGAGCGTATTACTGCCGTTAGGGAACGTTTATTGAAAGGTGTTGAAGAACTCAAAGAAAAATACGATGAAAACCGTTTTGAACAAGAGTTGGTTTATTACATTGAAAAATTTGACATTACCGAAGAAAAAGTCCGCTTAAAAAATCATTTGGAATATTTCACAGAATCTTTAAACTCGAACGATTCCAACGGAAAAAAACTAGGGTTTATCAGTCAGGAAATTGGCAGGGAAATCAACACCATAGGTTCTAAAAGTAATTATGCACCCATGCAGCAATTGGTGGTACAAATGAAAGACGAACTGGAAAAAATAAAAGAACAGTTGTTGAACGTACTTTAAGTAAGTCTCAGCAACCAGTATCAGTAATCAGTAAAAAATTATTTGTGTATTCGTGGCGATAGAAAAGACCAATCATAATAAACAAGGCAAACTCATTGTATTTTCGGCACCATCTGGTTCTGGAAAAACCACCATTGTTAGGCACTTATTGGGCATAGACCGTTTGAATTTAGAATTTTCCATTTCAGCTACGTCCAGAGAAAAACGTGGCACCGAAGTCGATGGTAAAGACTATTATTTTCTATCGGCAAAAGAATTCAAATCGAAAATTAAAAACGAAGAATTTTTAGAATGGGAAGAAGTATACCGCGATAATTTTTATGGCACTTTAAAAACTGAAGTAGAACGCATTTGGGCCACGGGTAAACATGTTATTTTTGATATTGATGTCTCTGGAGGTTTGCGCATAAAACGTAAATTTCCCGAACAGACTTTGGCCATTTTTGTAAAACCCCCAAGCATCGACGAACTTAAAATCCGCCTTAAAAAACGCAGTACCGAAAGTGCCGACAAAATAAACATGCGCGTTGCCAAAGCCTCCGCCGAATTGGCCACAGCGCCTTTGTTCGATGTGATTATTGAAAACGATATCTTGGAAAATGCCCTTGAAAAAGCAGAAACCTTGGTAGACAATTTTGTAAATTCATAAAACATGAAGGTTGGGTTATATTTTGGGTCTTTCAATCCCATAAACATTGGGCATTTGGTCATTGGCAATTACATTGCCGAACAAAGCGACCTCGACCAAGTTTGGTTTGTGGTGACGCCACACAACCCCTTTAAAAAAAAGAGCACGCTATTAGATAATTACCAGCGCTTGGAAATGGTGTATCTCGCGACCAAAGATTACCCAAAACTTCAACCTTGCGACATTGAGTTTAATCTTCCCCAACCGAATTATACGGTCAACACACTGATTTATTTACAGGAAAAATATCCCAAGCATGATTTTTCATTAATAATGGGTGAAGACAACTTAAAAGGTTTCCACAAGTGGAAAAACTTCGAGGTTATTTTAGAAAATCATCATATTTACGTGTACCCAAGAATTTCAGAAGGTCCTATTGAAACACAGTTCGACAACCATAAAAAAGTACATCGTATCGATGCGCCTATTATGGAATTGTCGTCAACCTACATTCGCAGTGCCATCAAAAAAGGCATTAACATCCGCCCTATGTTGCCACACGATGTTTGGGTATATTTAGACCAAATGAATTTCTATAAATAAGGGAATTTGTTTACTTTTCATTTTTTAAGTACAATCCAACAACTAAATAAAATGAAAAATCTATTTCTTGCCGTTCTGTTTGTTTTACCTATTACCCTATTTGCTCAAAAAGCCAAAGATACCATTCGGGTGTTTTATTTAGGCGGGCAATCTAACATGGAAGGTTTTGGCTATAATAAAGACTTACCAAAAGAGCTTAACAAAGAGTTTAAAGATATTTTTATTTTCCATGGAAATTCTGCAGTAGATGGTGATACATCTGGCGGTTTAGGCTATTGGGATAATTTAAAGCCCGGTCATGGCATAGGGTTTCAAACTGATGGGAAAAACAACCAACTTTCAGATCGCTTTGGTATTGAATTATCGTTCGCCAAACGCATGCAAGAACTATATCCAAATGATAAAATTGCCCTAATTAAATATTCCAGAAATGGCTCTGGTATTGATAGTTTGGCCGCTGGTTCATTTGGCTCTTGGGAAGCCGATTTTAATGGCAAAGGCGGCATTAACCAATACGACCATTACCTAACAACCATAAAAAATGCTTTAAAGGTTAAAGACATCAACAACGATGGCAAAGAAGATGTGTTGGTACCTTCGGGTATTTTATGGATGCAAGGCGAATCGGATGGCGATAAAACCGAAGCCATAGCACTACGCTATTACGACAACTTAAAACGCCTGATGGACTTAATGCGTGCCAGTTTATTGACCGATGATTTGCCTGTGGTTATTGGCAAAATAAGCGACTCGTTTAACGATGCCGATGGCAAGGTTTGGGATTATGGCGATTTGGTACAATACGCCCAAGAGAAATTTGCCAGAACCGATGGTAATGCAGCCATAGTAAGAACCACTAAATTTTACAACTATTCCGATAAATGGCATTACGACAGTGCTGGGTTTATTGATTTTGGCAAACAGTTTGCTGAAGAATTAAGTAAGTTGACGGAGAAGTAAACCGTAAATTTTTTTTGAACTCAATTGTAAAATCATTGACTAGAAAGAAATTTCATGACAAATCCGAATAAATTGTATATTTGATTTGTGGAGAAAATTGGAGAAATAGAAATTCGAGTTATAGGTAAATCTGGTAACCAAGATTTAAGCCCAGACAACTATGATATAAAACATATTGCATCAATATTGCAAAATATAGAAGATTTGTTATATCCAACAAATAAAAAGGACAGGCCAATAATAACATATGATATTAAAGAAGGCTCTGTAAGGCATTTATTCAAAACCACAATTCAAACTGTGATTGGGTTTAGTGCTGTTTTATCCCAAGTTCAAGCTAATGAATCCATTGATTTTTTAGAGTTAAAAACAGCTAGAGCCATAGAAAACATCCAAAATCTATCCCGACAAAAAAATTATGAATTTCAAATAAAGACATCGATTAATGATAATTCTGAATTGACAATTAATCCTTCAACTAAGTTTGTTCGAACAGAAAACATTTGGGCTGATGCCGAATTCTATTTCTATGGTATATTGAAAGATGCTGGAGGCAAAAGCAAAGCTAATATACATTTAGATACAGATGACTTTGGATATTTATCAATTGAAACCGGAGAACAATTTTTGAAAGAAAGAGAAGAAAATTTGCTTTACAAAAAATTTGGTGTCAGAGCCAAAGGAAAACAGAATATTGAGACTGGTGAAATTGACACAAAATCACTCTATCTAATCGAATTAATTGACTATCAGCCAAAATTTGACAATGAGTATTTAAATTCACTTATAAAGAAAGCCAAACAAAGTTGGAAAAATGTAAATCCTGACGAATGGCTACTTAATTTAAGAGGTGGATATGAAGCATAGTGTACTTCTTGATACAAGCTTCTTCATCCGGCTACTCAATGATGAAGACCCTCTTCACAAAAATGCTTTAGGTTATTTTAAATATTTTTTGGAAAACGATATTATACTAAAAGTTTCTACTGTATCAATCGCAGAATACTGTGTATTAGGTAAGCTCGTAGATTTACCATTAAAGAATTTACAAATAATGCCTTTTAATTTAAAAGAAGCTGAAAAAACAGGGCAATTTGCTAAAATAATTTTTTCCGAAAATAAAGTTAGTGATGAAAAATTATCCCCTCGTGCAATAATACCAAATGATTCTAAACTATTTGCCCAATCAGATTTAGACAAGACCATTACCCATTTTGTGACTTCAGACATACGATCAAAACAAACTTTTGAAACATTGAAAAAAGTCACAAATCCAAAATTCGATATAATCACGATTAACATTCCGTATACTGAAACTTTTGGCATTTTAGACCTTTAATTTATTCTTTATTAAATTATCCAACACAACCTTAATTTATTGATAACAAACCCTTAACCTACATTTTATATTCTTGCCGCACCTTTGTTAATTAATAAATATTGTTTGATTGCAAACCTTATTAGTTAAATTAACATTGGTATTTTTTATACCATCCAAATTATACAACCACTTCATCAATTCACTTAAGTGGTTACAGATTTCCACCCCTTTTAAAAACCAAATACCAACCCCATTTCAATGAAAAAAAGAGCCGTTGATATCGTGGTGATTTCCGATGTGCATTTGGGCACGTATGGCTGTCGCGCCAAAGAACTTTTACAATACCTTAAATCCATTAAACCCGAAAAAGTAATTTTAAATGGCGACATTATAGACATTTGGCAATTCAGTAAACGCTACTGGCCCAAGTCGCACATGAAGGTAATTAAAATCATAACCTCATGGATTTCAAAAGGTGTAGAGGTACGTTACATTACTGGCAATCACGACGAAATGTTACGGAAATTTGTTGGCTTTCAGTTGGGTACGTTTAGTATTTCCAACAAAGAGTTGTTAGACCTTAATGGCAAAAAAGCCTGGGTGTTCCACGGCGATGTGTTCGATGTTACCATGCAACATTCCAAATACATTGCCAAGTTGGGCGCTGTGGGCTACGACTCACTCATTTTACTAAATAGTGCCATCAACTTTTTTGCTTCCAAATTTGGTAAGGGCCCTATCTCTATGTCCAAAAAAATAAAAAACAGTGTGAAATCGGCTGTGAAATTCATTAATAATTTTGAAAAAATTGCCGCCGATATAGCCATAGAAAACCAATACGATTATGTGATTTGCGGACACATCCATCAACCGGAAATTAAAGATATAGAAACTGAAAAAGGCAATGTTACCTATTTAAATTCAGGCGATTGGGTAGAGAATTTAACCGCTTTAGAATATTACGATAACCAATGGCATTTATTCAGCTTTAAAGATCATACAATACTTGAGGATGAAACGGATATAGATGCAGAAGAAGATATTTTGGAAACCAATGTGCTGTTTCAAAACTTAATAAAAGAGTTTCAGGCTGAAGCCAAATTACCCAACAAATTATAATCATGAAAGTTCTTTATGCCATTCAAGGTACAGGCAATGGGCATCTAAGCCGCGCCCGTGATATTATTCCCATACTTCAAAAAAAGAACATCGATTTGGATATTTTGGTGAGCGGTACCCAAGCCGATATAAATTTGCCTTTTGAGATTAAATACCAGCTAAAAGGCTTGAGTTTTATTTTTGGAAAAAAAGGCGGTGTGGATGTTTGGGAAACCTACTTTAAGGCCAAAACCATGCGTTTGCACAAAGAAATCAACAGCCTTCCGGTTGAACAATACGATTTGGTCATTAATGATTTTGAACCTGTATCGGCATGGGCCTGCAAGTTGAAAAAGAAAGCCTGTATTAGTTTAAGCCATCAGGCCGCTGTACTTTCATCTAGTGCACCAAAACCAAAAAAAAAGGATGCCGTAGGTAAACTTATTTTAAAAAAATACGCCCCTACAACCAAACAATATGGGTTTCATTTTAAAGCCTATGACGATACTATTTTCACACCTGTAATCCGTCAAGATATTCGGAATGCCGAAATAAAACAAGGCGACCATTACACCGTTTATTTGCCTTCCTATGATGATGAAAAAATACTGAAGTTATTATCGAAATTGCCTCAGGCTCATTGGGAGGTATTTTCCAAACATAACAAAAAAACCATTTTAAAAGACAACATCAATATTCAACCTATAACCAACGAAGCGTTTGTAAAAAGTATGGCCACTAGCAAAGGGATTTTGTGCGGTGCCGGGTTTGAAACACCTGCCGAAGTCCTTTTTATGCAAAAAAAGCTTTTGGTGATTCCTATGAAAGGACAATATGAACAACAATGCAATGCAGCCGCTTTAAAAGACATGGGTGTACCCGTTATTAAATCGCTTAAAAAGAAACACCTCAAAACCATTGCCGATTGGTTGGAAAATGGCATTATTGTTAAGGTTGATTATCCAGACATGACAGAACAAATCATCGATCAGCTTTTAAAAGAGAACCTTTAAAAAATATATCAGATCGAGTGATTTTGTCAGACTGAACGCAGTCGAAGTCAATTAAAAAACTGTATCGAGAACAACTAATGAATGAATTTTACTGAACCAAAACCTACTATAAAAGCATTTTCCCTAAAGCCCCAAGACTTCGGAGAAGACTTTGAGTTTGGTGTCTCTACAGCAGCTTATCAAATTGAAGGTGCCCATAGTATTCACGATAAAGGTGCCTCCATTTGGGATACGTTCACATCAAAAAAGGGCGCTATTTTTAAAAACCATCACGGCCAAATAACTTGCGATTTCTACAATAAATACGAAGAAGATATTCTGCTAATGCAATCTATGAACATTAGAAACTTTCGGTTTTCATTGGCATGGTCGCGCATCATTCCCAACGGTTTTGGAGCAGTGAGCAAATCTGGAATTGATTACTACAACAAGGTGATTGATTTCTGTTTAAAATGTGGCATCACACCTTGGGTTACACTGTACCATTGGGATTTACCACAGGCTCTGCAAGACAAAGGCGGTTGGACCAACAGGGATATTGTAAATTGGTTTGAAAATTATGTACAGGTGTGCGCCCAACATTTTGGCGATCGTGTTAAACATTGGATGGTCTTGAACGAACCCATGGTGTTTACCGGAGCTGGCTATTTTTTAGGTGTACACGCTCCTGGAGATAAAGGTTTAAAAAACCTTTTACCCGCCATTCACCATGCTGTATTGTGCCAAGGCATAGGCGGTCGGGTATTGCGAAAATTGCTGCCTGATGCACAAATAGGCACAACCTTTTCATGTTCACAAATTACGCCTTACAGAAATACTCCAAGGGATATTTTGGCCGCTAAAAAAGCGGATGCTTTGTTAAATCGACTTTTTATTGAACCCATATTAGGTTTAGGCTATCCCACAGAGCACGTGCCTGTATTAAAACGTATTGAACACTATATAAATCCCGAAGACGAAAACAATATGGTGTTCGATTTCGACTTTATTGGGGTGCAGAATTACACACGCGAAATGGTAAAACACCATTGGTTTGTACCTTATTTACGTGCTAAAATTGTACCCGCTTCCAAACGAAAGGTAAAATCTACCTTAATGGATTGGGAAGTCTTTCCACCCAGTATTTACAATATGATTAAACAGTTTAACCAATACGAAGGCGTTAAAAAAATCATCATTACCGAAAACGGCGCTGCCTTTCCCGACACACTAATAAATGGTGAAGTAAACGATACGGATAGAAAACATTATTTACAAGCACACTTAGAGCAGGTTCATAAAGCTAAAAAAGAAGGTGCGAATGTTGACGGTTATTTTGTATGGACCTTTACCGATAATTTTGAATGGGCCGAAGGCTACCGAACCAGATTCGGTTTGGTATATACCGATTTTAAAACCCAAGAACGGATTGTAAAATCTTCAGGTAAATGGTATCAATCCTTTTTAGGCAACCAATAAAAAAGGCATGGTAATAACCATGCCTTTTTCAATTTATAACTATTCTGTCTTAGATTTTATCTCTGGTATAAACACCATCAACCAAACGCATAAGATTTAAAGGGTTTCCGTTTTTTAAAGCCTCTGGTAAGAAAGCCTCTGGAAAATCTTGATACGCCAACGGTCTTACAAAACGTAAAATAGCTCCGGTTCCTACCGATGTTGAATTTGCATTCGATGTCGCTGGGAATGGTCCACCATGCACCATAGAGTGGCATACCTCAACACCTGTTGGGAAACCACCGTAAATCAATCGGCCTGCTCTTTGACTGATAGATTTTACGATTCCACCAAGTTGGCCTTGGTCTGAGTCGTCTGCATGAATGGTAGCTGTTAACTGGCCTTCCAAAGAATCTAATACTTCTACAATTTGAGCGTTATCTTTACAAAGAACAAATAAAGTTACTGGACCAAAAACTTCTTCATGCAACGCTTTATCGGCCATAAAGCTTTTAGCATCAATACTGAAAGCTACTGGCTGCGCTTCATTCTTTTCATTATCGGCAGATTGGTCGGCTGTAGCCACCAAAGAAATGTTATTGTTATCATAAAGTTCTTTAACTCCTGAAATACAAGCCTTGTGAATGCCTTTGTTCAACATAGTTGCAGGAATCGATTTTTTAAACTCCGCAGCAAACGCTTCTAAGAAGGCTTTGCTTGTAGCGTTATCTTCCAATAAAATCAAACCAGGATTGGTACAGAATTGTCCAACACCCAAATTCACAGAACCGGCTAAACCTGCTGCAATTTTATCTTTTTTGGTTTTCAATGCATTTTCCATCATCACAACTGGATTGATAGAACTCATTTCAGCATAAACAGGAATCGGATCAGGTCTGCTTACTGCCGCATTGAATAACGTCATACCAATAGCTTGTGACCCTGTAAATCCAACTGCTTTAATTACTGGATGCTCTACTAATTTTACAGAATGTTCATGGTCTAAATACAACGATGAGAACACTCCTTCTGGCATGCCCGTTGCTTTAGCGGCTTTTACAATAGCACTTGTTACCAACGCATTGGTACCCGGGTGCGATGAATGTGATTTTACAACCACAGGACATCCAGCAGCTAATGCTGAAGCTGTATCACCACCAGCCGTAGAAAACGCTAATGGGAAGTTACTTGCGCCATAAACAGCAACTGGGCCTATTGGCACTAACATTCTTCTAATGTCTGATTTAGGAAGTGGCTGACGGTCTGGTTGTGCGGTGTCAATTCTGGCATCTACCCAAGATCCTTCGCGTAATAACTGTGCAAACAGTTTTAATTGACCACAAGTTCTACCGCGCTCACCCGTTACTCTACCTAAAGGCAACCCTGATTCTAATGAACAACGCTCTAGCAAGGTGTCGCCCAAATTCATGATTTCATCTGCAATCGCATCTAAAAATTTAGCGCGATTTTCAACTGGCAACTCACTGTAAACAGGAAACGCTTTTTGAGCTAAAGCTAAGGCTTCATCAAACTCTTCTTTAGTTGCTCTGGTAAAGTTACCAGGAATATGTTGGTTAGTAGCAGGAGCAAACGCCTGAAACGTTGAGCTTCCTTTAGCACTTGTACTAAATCCTACATAATTGTCGGTTATAATTTCCATTTGTTTAAAATATTTAGTTGTTTTTCTTATACTTTATTCTGAATTTCCAAAATTCCTTAATAATTGCTTTAAAAGCAAATATTTGCATTACAAATAGTCAACAGAATGGTTTTTATGGTATTAAAGTTTTGTTAAAACAAACAAAACAAGTCAGTCGAGCTAGTTTTCGTTTCATTACATCTTTTAAAGCGCAGTAAACTCTACCTCTTTTAAAAGATAATTTATTTTCCTGTTGAATTTTATTAATTATATATTTATTGAAAAAATAGGATAATCTGTGTTAGAACCAACCATAAAAAATAAACTAACCGAACTAGGTAAAACATTGCAAGGAGATTTACATTTTGATGACTTGCACAAAAGCATCTATGCCACCGACGCATCGGTATACAGAATGTTGCCTTTGGCTGTAGCCTTCCCTAAAAATAAAGAGGATATTAAAAAACTCATCGCTTTTGCAACCAAAGAAAAAACAACGCTTATTCCGCGAACGGCAGGAACTTCTCTAGCAGGACAATGTGTTGGCAAAGGCATTGTTGTTGATGTTTCCAAACACTTCACCAATATTTTAAGCCTCGACACCGAAGCCAAAACCATAACGATTGAACCTGGCATTATTCGAGATGAGCTCAATCGCTTTTTAGAACCTTACGGACTTTTCTTTTCTCCCAACACCTCTACCAGTAACCGCTGTATGTTGGGCGGTATGGTGGGCAATAACTCATCGGGCTCTACCTCCATAAAATATGGTGTAACACGTGATAAAATCATTCAATTAGACACTATTTTATCTAATGGAAATGAGGCAACTTTTAAAGCACTTTCTTCCGAAGATATAAACAAAAAGCAACAACAAAATGACCTCGAAGGCACTATTTACAAAACAATTTTAACAGAACTCTCTAAGCCTGGAGTTAAGGAAGAAATTCATGAACAATTCCCCAAACCTTCCATCCACAGAAGAAACACAGGCTATGCCGTAGATGCGCTGTTGGATAAAACAACATCCGACGGACTTTCAAAAAATATGAATGTTGCCAAATTACTCTGCGGCAGCGAAGGCACGTTGGCATTTACTACTGCCATTACCTTGCAATTGGATGCGTTACCACCACCAAAGGAAGTATTTGTTATAGCCCATTTTACTAGTGTACAAAAAAGTTTGGAAGCCACTTTGGTGTCCATGAAGCACAACTTGTACTCTTGTGAATTATTGGATAAGACCATATTAGATTGCACCAAAAATAATCGGGAGCAAGCTAAAAATCGGTTTTTTATTGAAGGTGACCCTGAAGCTATTTTAATGTTGGAATTGCGATCCGATACGGAAGATGATGTTGAGACATTGGCCAACAAGCTCATACAAGATTTGGAAAACCATAAATTAGGCTATGCCTTCCCAAAACTTTATAAAGACGATATTAAAAAAGTCATCGAATTGCGGAAAGCCGGTCTTGGCTTATTGGGCAACATGGTGGGCGATGCCAAAGCCGTGGCCTGTATTGAAGACACTGCGGTAGACCTTCAGGGTTTGCCTAATTATATTGCCGAGTTTACCCAAATGATGGATCGTTTCCAACAAAAAGCGGTGTATTATGCCCATGCCGGTGCAGGGGAAATTCATTTAAGACCCATATTAAACTTAAAGAATAGTACTGATGTGGGGCTTTTTAGAACCATCACCACCGAAATAGCCAAATTGGTTAAAAAATATAAAGGTTCTTTGAGTGGCGAACATGGCGATGGCATTGTACGTGGCGAATTTTTACCATTTATGATTGGCGAAAAGAATTATGTGCTATTAAAACACATTAAGCAGACATTCGACCCTAATAACATTTTCAATAAAGGCAAAATTATCGATGCCTATTCTATGGATACATCGCTGCGTTACGAACCCGAAAGAAAAGAACCTGAAGTTTCTACGCTTATGGATTTTTCAGATTCCATGGGTATTTTACGCGCTGCTGAAAAATGCAATGGGTCTGGCGATTGCCGTAAACTTCCAGAAGCTGGCGGTACCATGTGCCCAAGCTACCGTGCTACCCGAAACGAAAAAGACACCACGCGTGCCAGAGCCAATACGTTACGTGAATTTTTAACAAATTCCGATGAAAAAAATAAATTCAACCATCACGAATTAAAAGAGGTTTTTGACTTATGCTTAAGCTGTAAAGCTTGTGCCAGTGAATGCCCCAGTAACGTGGATGTGGCCAGTTTTAAAGCCGAGTTTTTGTACCAATACCAAAAGGAAAACAAACCCTCGTTTCGAACCAAGCTTTTGGCGAATAATGCCAAGTACAACCAAATGGCCAGCAAGTTTCCAACTATGGCCAATCTGCTTTTAAATACCGCATTAACCAAAAACTTTCTGGGTATTGCCCCAAAAAGAAACTTACCGAAATTGGCAAAAAAAACCTTTAGAAGTTGGCACCAAAACCATCTTAAAACACAAAAACCTTTGGCTTCTTCCAATGGAGAGCTTTACTTATTTGTTGATGAATTTACCAATTTTTACGATGTTGAAATTGGTATAGACACCTATTTACTGCTCACAAACTTAGGCTATAAAGT
This sequence comes from Marixanthotalea marina, assembly GCA_018883545.1. Taxonomy (GTDB): domain Bacteria; phylum Bacteroidota; class Bacteroidia; order Flavobacteriales; family Flavobacteriaceae; genus Marixanthotalea; species Marixanthotalea marina. The sequence goes on from JAHLEH010000001.1 coordinate 160,818, forward strand.
AACTATAATTGAGCACGAAGAAAGTGGGAGAAGTTTGATTTCCAAAGGATTTTTAGACGAAGCCAAGGAAATTGCCAATAAAAATGTGGCTATTTTTAAAAACAAAATTTCTACAGAAATACCATTGGTGAGCATCGAGCCATCGGCAATTTTATCGTTTCGGGATGAATATTTACGATTGTGCGATGACAAAGAATCAGCCATTAACATATCAAAAAACAGCTTTACTATTGAGGAGTTTATTAAGCGGGAAGCCTTGAAAGACCATATTACCAAAGACCAATTTACCAACGAAAGAAAGGTTGTAAAAGCCCACGGACATTGCCACCAAAAAGCATTGGGAAGTATGGAACCTACTTTTTTTATGCTAAACCTTCCAGAAAATTATCAGGTTTCTATCATTAATTCGGGCTGCTGCGGTATGGCGGGTTCTTTTGGGTATGAAAAGGAACATTACGATGTGAGCATGCAAGTGGGAGAAGACACCTTGTTTCCAAAAATAAGAAGCATGGAAGATACAATAACCGTTGCAGCAGCAGGCACCAGTTGTCGCCACCAAATCAAAGATGGCACAAGCCGCAACGCTTTGCACCCTGTAAGCATTTTAAAAAATGCGTTGAAAACGAATCCCTAAAGGTTTGTCATGGTGTTTTGTAAAATGGTTTTCACCCGTTGCTTTAAACTTTCAGGTTCCAAAATTTCGGCATAATCGCCAAACATAAGGTACCATCTTGGGAAACCTTGTTCTAAATCGGTGGCCATAAAGGTCATTTCCACTTTATCGCCTTTTAGCTTTTCAGAAACAAAACCATAATGTTTTTTACTGCCACTTATGTAACGCGCCACCATTTTATCAACTAAAATCCGAATTTTGGTCTTAGGTAATTCTTTGTATTTATTTAAGTGATCGTCCAAACTGCCATGCTCCAAATTAAAAGAAGTTTGCGTACGTTTAATGCCCAACATACGGTCAGTTCTAAATTGGCGGTAATCGTTACGAAGGTGGCAATAGCCCAACATATACCAAAAACCATTTTCGTGGAACAAACCAATGGGTTCAATATAGCGTTCGGATGGATGTTCGCTATCTAACGACTGGTATTTTAAAAACACCTGGGTTTTCTCGGCAATGCTCTCAAACAAAATTTCCAGGGCATCGGGTAAATTTTTGTTAAATAATTGCTGTGAAGGGTCCACCACAATTTGTGATTCCAAAGCAGAAATCCAATCTTTTTCACGACCCCTCAACACCGATTTTATTTTGAACATCGCCGATTCGTGGTAGTTCCCCAATGACTTATCCACAAACTTTTGCATCAATTTTTCGGCGGCCACAAAACTGCCCGCTTCTTCACGGGTAAACATCACAGGTGGTAATCGATACCCTTCCATAATGGAATAACCAATACCAGCTTCGCTCACAATAGGCACGCCCGAAGCTTCCAAAGTCCTCACATCGCGGTAAATGGTGCGTAAACTTACTTGAAAACGGTCGGCCAACTCCTGTGCCTTCACAATACGTTTGGATTGCAATTGAATTAATATCGCCACAATGCGATCGAACCGTTTAACAGAATCTGTACCCATAACTGCATAACATATATCCCAAAGATAAGACTTCATACTAAGGTACAAACCTCTATTTGGAATCCATTTAACCATAAAAAATATCTTTTAGAACTTTTGGTTTTTCGAATTACCAAAAATTCTAGATACAAATAAACATAGGGCGAGTGACAAAGGCTTGTCAACAGTCAAAAACCACATTTAATTTTTATTTCAATATTTTGTTTTTCAATTATTTATAAATTTTTTAGGTTTTTGATTTTACTACTGACACAAGGCTGTCACTTGCTCCTTTTAATTTTGGTTCAGAAATAAAAATCACTTAAAAAATCAACATTATGGAAACTACAACCGAAACTTTACAAGTTATTACACCCGAACAATTATTAAACCAATGGCAAGGCCACAGGGCGTTAACACGGCGGGTAATTGAAGCTTTTCCCGAAGAAGCGCTTTTTAACCACACTATTGGTGGGATGCGTCCTTTTGCCGATATGGTGGTAGAATTATTGGCCATTGCAGCACCCGGTATTAAAGAAATGATGACGGGCAAAACGGCTACCTTTAATGAAGATATCGCACACGGTAATAAAAAAGCCAAGCTATTGGAGCTTTGGGATCAAGCTACCGAAGACATTAATACCTATTGGCCACAGATTAAACCCGAGCAATTCCAGCAGCCTATTAAAAGTTTTGGGCAGTACGAAGGCACGGTTTGGTCGTCCATTTTTTATTTTATCGATAATGAAATCCACCACCGAGGGCAAGGATATGTGTATTTGCGTTCCTTAGATATTGAGCCGCCTTTTTTCTACGAACGCTAAAACCCTTGGGTATGACTACCGTTTTAGTATTTAAAACATCCATAGAAAGAAAGCGCGACATTAATATTTTGAAACCATTTTTAAACCAATTATTGCTGAAAAATGGCTATTGGAATGTTGATTTAGAAGATTGCGACAATATTTTAAGGGTGGAAACCAACCGTGTAAACGCGGAAACTGTATCGCAATTATTAAACAAACGCGGATTTTATTGTGAGGAACTACATTAAACAACAAACCCTTTCAAAAATTTGAAAGGGTTTTTCAATTTCTAGAAGTGGTCCCATTACGTCCTTGAAAATTTATTGTTTAGGTTCCACATTTATTATTTTATCAATTTCTTCTAAATAATTTTGTGCTCTTTCCCTAATTAAAATCAAACTCTCATCCTCTTTTGCCCGTTCAACAAAATAATTTAAATCATCGTAAGCCAGAATGGGTTTATTCATTTTCTTAAAAATAAGTACCCCTAAAATAAAATGAGCTTGAATAAATTCAGGTTCGACAATTAATTGATTATAATTATAAGCCATTACTTGTTCTAAAGTATCCTCTATTTCTAATTTATATTTGTTAGCTAAGATTTCATCAAGAACCTCTAATGCTTTTTTATTTTCTTTTTTTCTTAGTAGAATATATAACTTATTATACCTCCATGTTCCTTCCCCTTCAGAAAATTCACTTGCCTTCTCAATATGCTTTAATGCTAAATCATACTTTTTTTGTATAACACACCTAATTGACTCATTTAAATGGTTATTGTAGACATTTGGTGAAATTTCTAAATGTTGTCGCCTATACTCAATTGATTTTTCAATTTCTCCATTTATATGACAAAACCTAGCTGCTAGTACCAATGATGCAAGTTTTAATTGGTTAATTCTAGGAGCATGCTTTTCCATTCCTTTGTTTTCCCTAATGAACCTTTCTAATTTATTCCAAATGTTTAATGCCTTTTCATAACTATTATATGAAAATGTAGCTAAGCCTATCATATAAGTTGCCGTAAAAAAGACATTTTCAGCATTGTCTCTAAATCCATTTAATTCATCTTCTTCTAAAAAAGTAATCTCTCTTTTCCATAAGTTATTAAAATCATTCATAATGGCTTTTGAGACATCAGGATTTGAATTTGAGTGCAGAATTAAGGCTTCAATATCAAGAAAATATGTCTCATTCCCACTAGAATTTCTTTTCATCATATCCCCATAAACAAAAAAACTAGCATTCAATCTATATGATAAATCAAAGAGCTCTTTAATACTTTGTTTGTCTCTGTTTTTATCAGAATAAGAATCTATTATTTTTTTTGCCTTAATAGAAAGATAATCATGTAAAACTACTATGTCATATTGATCACTTAAACCATAAATCTTTAACTGCTTTTTAATTCTGGTAGAAAAATCCTTTTTCAGTCTTTTCTCTGATTCATCATCTTCTGAAGTAATAGCAATTACAATATTCTTTTTTTTTGACCGAACTTTTGGAAAAATAGTTCTTACATAGTACCAATAAACTATTATTATTAACTCTAAAACACCCCAAGTAATAATTCCAATAACATTAGTTTGAAATAAATCATTAAGTAAGGGATTTAAAAATGTTAAAAAAATGAAAGAAATACCTATTGTTAAAAAAATTAAAGTCTTTACTCTGTAAATAGCAAAATCTCTAAAATTAATCTTAAGAATATTAAATAAATCCATTATGTGTTTTCAAATCATCAATAAAAGTAAGAAAATTTAAATACCATTCAATACTAAATGATAAAAGAAGAACACAAATTGTCCGCCCCCTTATTCGTCCCCTAGAAACAAAAAAGCCTCATAAACTCAACATTTACAAGGCTTTACAATCTAAATATGTGGTCCCACCTGGGCTCGAACCAGGGACTTTCTGATTATGAGTCAGATACTCTAACCAACTGAGTTATAGGACCGTTGAAACTTTTCTTTTATCCACTTCTTACCGTATCCTGACTTTAAATACTTTTCTCGCTTTCTAGCTTCTTCCCTAGAGTTGAAGCTTTCAGTGAAAAACAACTCCCAAGGCATATAACCTTTAGTGCTCTTTGTTTTTCCAGAATTATGTTCTTTTAAACGTTTCTCAACATTAACTGTCATTCCAACATAGAACCGACCATCTTTTTTACTTCTAAGAACGTAAACGAACATATTTAAAGTCTTTCGTCAGATACTCCCTGCCTGCTTACCAGCAGGTAGGCAGGTAACCAACTGAGTCCTGCCTGCCATTCTGCCAAGTATAGAACCGAAATTGGAGTGCAATATTACTACTATTTTTATTATACTGCAAACCTTTTTTCATTTAGTTAATCAGTGCTTTGACAAAGCTCTACAAGTACACCATTAGTGCTTTTTGGGTGCAAGAACACAACAAGTTTATTGTCAGCTCCCTTTTTAGGTTCTTCATTCAAAACTACAAAACCTTCCGTTTTCAAACGTGCCATTTCAGCATGTATATCTGTAACATCAAAGGCTATGTGGTGCATGCCTTCGCCCTTTTTTTCAATAAACTTAGCTATTGGGCTGTTTTCATTGGTGGCTTCCAACAATTCAATTTTATTGTCGCCAACCTTAAAAAAAGAGGTTTTAACACCTTCACTTGCTACCTCCTCGGTTTTATAATGCGGCTTACCGAACAATTTGGCATACACCGCATTGGCCTCCTCCAAATTTTTAACGGCAATCCCAATATGTTCAATCTTTTTCATTTAAATCCAATTTTAATGAAGGTACAAATTTTACAGCTAAATGTAAGCTAATCTTTAAATAACACCTATTTTTGCACCAATTAACCTTTTAATGGGTATAAAATGAGCAACACAGAAGAAAGTCAAAGACAAAAAAAAATAGGGTCTGTATTACAGCGCGATTTGGTTGATGTACTACAAAGTGCAGCCACCCAAGGCGGCATGCACGGCATTATTATATCGGTTACTAAGGTGAAAGTAACGGTCGATTTATCGGTTGCCAAGGTATATTTAAGTATTTTTCCAAACGATAAAGCTAAAGATCTTTTGGCGGGCATAAAATCGAATGCTCCTTTAATTAGGCACGAACTAGCCCAACGTACCAAGCAACAACTGAGACGTATGCCCCAATTGGAGTTTTTTATTGATGATTCTTTGGAGTACATAGACCGCATAGAGCAGTCTTTAAAAGGAAAAGAAAATCCTATTAAGGATCCTACCATTTTAGACAAGAGAAAAAAATCGTAATTGAATTTTTAATCTGGTGGTTCATATTGTTTTTTAATGGACAGATTGAACATTCATAAAATCATTATTTTTTTCATAATATTATAGTTATGAATGTTTCCCTATACATAGCATCACGTTATCTGCGTTCCAAAAGCAGTAACAATGCTATTAATTTTATTACCATAATTGCCGCTGTTGGTGTGGTTTTGGGTGCCGCTTCCTTGTTTATTGTACTGTCGGGTTTTGCAGGCCTAAAAGACTTCACGCTTCAGTTTTCAACCATTGTAGATCCCGATTTAAGGGCGGAACCTTCAACAGGAAAATCCTTTATATTAACCGAAGAAGAAACCAACAAACTACAGAATATTAGTGAGATTGCTTCATTTTCGAAGATTATTGAAGAAAAAGCCATTGTAGCGCTGGATGACAAAAATTATTTGGTAACCATAAAAGGTGTTGATGAAAATTTTCAAAATGTAACCGCCATAGATTCCGTTATTGTACAGGGCGCATGGTTTGAACCCAATACCCGGCAAATAGTATCGGGTTGGGGCGTTTCCAGAAATTTATCCATCGGTGTTTCCGATTTTGGTAAACCCGTTAATATTTATGTGCCCAAACCTGGAAAGGGACAAATAACGTCCATTAAAAGTGCTTATAATTCTATAAATGCCTATAACGTTGGTGTTTTTGATGTTAATGAAACTCTGAACGATAATTATGTGTATGCCCCTATTGAATTAATGGTGTATCTACTAAACTATAAGTCAAACCAAATTTCTAATATAGAGTTTAAGTTAACCGAAGGCGCTGATATAACAGAAGCCATTAATAAAATACAATCGGTTTTAGGCAATAAGGTTATTTTAAAAAACAAAGAGCAATTAAACAGTGCGCTCTATAAAATGCTGAATACTGAAAACTTGGCTGTATATTTAATTTTTACCTTGGTATTGATTATCGCCTTGTTTAACGTAATCGGTTCTATTATCATGATGATTTTAGACAAAAAGAAAAATTTAAATACTTTATATAATATTGGTGCAACCTTGAAGGATATCCGTCGTGTTTTCTTCTTTCAGGGAAGTTTGATGAGTATTTTGGGTGGTATTGTTGGTATTGCCATTGGATTGTTATTGGCAGTCAACCAATTGTATGGCCCTGAATTTTTAAAAGTTTATATTACTCCTACTTTACCCTATCCTGTTACAATTAAAGCCTTAAACTTACTTGTTGTATTTATAACGATTTCTGTTTTGGGTATTTTGGCATCCAAAATAGCTTCTGTGCGAATCACAAAAAACCTTGTTGAAAGTCATTAACCTTATCTATTCGGCGAACTGGTAATCTGAGAATTTTTCAAGAACCTCATCAAAAGTGGCGAACACATCTTTAGGATCATCGCTCGTAACCATTTTGGTTCGGTATTCCTTAAAGTGCGGAATCCCTTTAAAGTAATTGGTGTAATGCCTGCGCGTTTCAAAAACACCCAAGGTTTCACCTTTCCAGTCGATGGCCATCTGTAAATGGCGTCTGGCAGCATTTACCCGTTCTTCTATTGAAATGGGCTCTAGATGCGTTCCCGTTTCAAAAAAGTGCTTTACTTGTTTAAAAAACCAAGGGTTACCAATACTCGCTCTACCTATCATAGCACCATCCAATCCGTAGTCATCCCTCATTTCTACAGCTCTTTCAGGTGTATAGACATCACCATTTCCAAACACAGGAATGTGCATTCTCGGGTTGTTTTTCACTTGCGCAATGGGCTTCCAATCAGCATTGCCCTTATACATCTGCGCTCTGGTACGCCCATGGATGGCGATGGCTTTACAGCCAACATCCTGAAGCCGTTCAGCCACCTCAACTATGCGAATGGACTCGTGGTCCCAACCCAAGCGGGTTTTTACGGTAATGGGTATGTTGGTACGTTTTACCATTTCGGCAGTAAGTGTTTCCATTAGGCAAACGTCCTTCAAAATGCCTGCACCAGCGCCCTTACTTACCACTTTTTTTACGGGACAGCCAAAATTGATGTCTATAATATCAGGTTTCGATTCGGCTACAATATCAATAGTTTGGAGCATACTGTCTAAATTCGCCCCAAAAATTTGAATGCCTACAGGACGTTCTTTTTCGTAAATATCCAACTTCATCACACTTTTGGCTGCATTGCGGATAAGTCCTTCGCTAGATACAAACTCAGTATAGACCACATCGGCGCCCTGCTCTTTGCACAAAGCACGAAACGGCGGGTCGCTCACATCTTCCATGGGTGCTAAAAGCAACGGAAAATCAGGAAGTTCTATGTTGTCTATTTTTACCAAGTCAATAATTTTTGCGCAAAATTAGTGTTTTTTCATTTAATCTGCTCTGCTCCCCTTAATTACCTTAAAATATATAATTCAGTCTCTTTAAAATCAATAAATAATACAGATAAAAACATCTATATTTGCAAATCAAAATCTGGGTATAGATTACTTTATGAAGAATATTAGGAATTTTTGCATCATTGCACATATAGATCACGGAAAAAGTACATTGGCAGATCGCTTATTGGATTACACCGGTTCAGTTACCGATAGGGAAAAACAGGATCAACTTTTGGACAATATGGATTTGGAACGCGAGCGTGGTATTACCATAAAATCGCACGCCATTCAAATGGATTACATCTACAATGATGAACACTATGTTTTGAATTTAATCGACACCCCTGGTCACGTAGATTTTAGTTACGAAGTATCGCGGTCTATTGCTGCCTGTGAAGGCGCTTTATTGATTGTTGATGCAGCACAAAGCATTCAAGCTCAGACTATTTCCAATTTATATTTGGCTTTGGAAAATGATTTGGAAATTATTCCTGTACTTAATAAAGTGGATTTACCCAGTGCCAACCCCGAAGAAGTAACCGATGATATTGTTGATTTATTGGGCTGTGATCCTGATGATGTGATTCATGCCAGTGGAAAAACAGGGTTTGGTGTCGATAACATTTTAGCGGCCATTATAGAACGCATCCCAGCACCCAAAGGCGACCCTGAAGCGCCATTACAGGCCTTGATTTTCGATTCTGTTTACAATTCCTTTAGAGGTATTGAAACCTATTTCAGGGTATTTCATGGGGAAATAAAAAAAGGGCAGCATATTAAGTTTATAGCAACAGGAAAGGATTATTATGCTGATGAAGTAGGTACACTAAAACTTAATCAAGTTGCCAAACAAACTATAAAAACAGGCGATGTTGGGTATCTAATTACAGGTATTAAAACTGCCAAAGAAGTAAAGGTAGGTGATACGATTACCGATTTTTCCAACCCCACCAAAAATATGGTGGAGGGCTTTGAAAATGTAAAACCCATGGTTTTTGCCGGTATTTACCCCGTAGACACCGAAGACTACGAGGAATTGCGAAATTCCATGGAAAAATTACAGCTAAACGATGCTTCTTTGGTCTTTGCGCCAGAAAGTTCGGCAGCGCTAGGTTTTGGTTTTCGTTGTGGTTTTTTAGGTATGCTACACATGGAAATTATCCAAGAACGTTTGGAACGTGAGTTCGACATGACGGTTATTACTACCGTCCCCAACGTTTCGTACCACGCATACACTAATAAAAATCCCGATACCGTAATCATTGTTAATAACCCATCCGATTTACCAGAACCTTCTACACTAAACCGTGTTGAAGAACCATATATTAAGGCTTCCATCATTACCAAAGCCGATTTTATTGGTAACGTAATGTCGCTTTGTATTGAAAAACGAGGTATTATTACCAACCAAACCTATTTAACACCAGAACGGGTAGAGTTGACTTTTGAAATGCCTTTGGCCGAAATTGTTTTCGATTTTTATGATAGGCTAAAAACCGTATCTAAAGGTTATGCTTCTTTTGATTACCACCCCATAGGCATGAAGCCTTCAAAATTAGTACGATTGGATATATTGTTGAATGCACAGCCCGTTGATGCCTTGTCTGCTTTAATTCATGCCGATAACGCACAAAGCATTGGAAGAAAAATGTGTGAAAAGCTAAGAGAGCTTATACCAAGACAACAGTTTGATATCCCTATTCAAGCTGCTGTGGGTGCTAAAATTATTTCGCGCGAAACTATCAAAGCACTAAGAAAAGATGTAACGGCCAAATGTTACGGTGGCGACATTTCACGTAAACGAAAACTTCTTGAGAAACAGAAAAAAGGAAAAAAACGTATGCGTCAAGTAGGTAATGTTGAAATACCACAACAGGCGTTTATGGCTGTTTTAAAGTTGAACGATTAAAAAATAGAGCGGCACAGTAAAATTACCATGCCGCTTTCTTTAATCCCCTTATTTTTAAGCTTATAAAGCAAGGTCCGAGAGTTCTATTCTCGATTTATTAATAGCTTTTCAAATATAAAGAGGGCATATTTGCAAGGTAAAAGGTTTTCCCTCAAAAAAAGTAAGGCAATGTCGTAATTGTGGTTTGTAAATATCTAATTACTAAATAAATCCCTTTTCTTCAGCAATTCTAAAAAGATCTCTGTCATCTTTATCAGCTAAATTAAACATTTCTTTAAGCACACGTTTTCGCTTTTCTAATGCTGAAATGGATAGCGGTATTATTTCGGGCAATTGACTCATTTTTGTGCCTCGGGACAATTCATAAAGCAACTTTCTGTCTATAGCATCTATTAAAAAATCGTTTGCTGTTTGTTTCCGCATGAGTTCTATTACAGACTTACTATAATACGGTTTGCCATCAACTATTGATTCTATGGCCAAAACCAATTCTTTGGGATCTAAATCATTCTTTATTAAAAACCCTTCAGGATTCAGGCTCTTGAAAATAGAATTAATCCTATAGTTATCGTTAAAGGTTGTAGATACTATTATTTTAGTATTAGGTAAAAGCTCTAAAATTTTCACCCCTAAATCTTCTCCAGATAAAATAATTCCATTTTCAGACGGTGGTAGTTTAATATCCAAAAAAACAATATCCAATCCTTGTTGTTTTGAAGCTTCCTTAATTATTGAGTAGGCCGAATCACAATTATTGGCGGTACTAATGTTGAAATCTAATTCTGGGTTTTTAGAGTCAACTTTTAAAAATGCCTTTTTATACGCTTCTGTTATTAGCGGATGATCTTCAATAATTAAAACACGATATGTATTCATAACTAAAAAATTAAACAGGGATAATGATATGGATTGTGGTTTTTTTATTTGGAACGGACTCTATTGTAAGTGACCCGTTAAATTTTTCAACCCTTGATTTCATGTTTTTTAAACCAATGCCTTTTTTGTCTGTTTTCACGTCGAAACCCACACCGTCATCTTCCACAATAAAATTTAGGTTTTTAGTTTCTAAATAAAAATTGACCCAAACGTGCTTGGCTTTAGCGTGTTTTATGATGTTCTGAACAGACTCTTGAAGGATTCTGTAAATATTAACTTTTATAACATCTTTAATATTGTGAAACAGAACACCTCTATTTACAAGTTCATATTTAAAACCACCTATCTGGCTTTGGGTTTTCAAGTATTGATCCATTAAAGTTTCAAAATTTGTTTTTGCCAGTAAATCATCGCCTTTAAGTTCATGGGACAAAGCACGTATTTCCTTTTCTATTTTTTGAATTTCTTCCAAATATTGGTAATAATCCGCTAAGGCATCATCATTACCCTTTAAATCTAAAAAACCCATATTCATTCGAGTCCCCAATAACTGACTCAATATTCCATCGTGTAAATCTTCTGCTATTCTATGGCGTTCTTGCATTCTAGCTTCTTCCAGCTTGCCCTGTTGCCTGAGCATCAGGCTATAAATTTCCTGGTTGGCTTGTTCCTGTTCTTTTTCAAGAAGTAGTTTTTGGTTTTTTACCTTTTGAAGCCTTATAAAGTAGAGCAGCCCTAAACTTAGCAACAGTGAGGCTCCTATGATGGATATCAATATGTTCTGGGTGCTTAGGCGCTCAGTCTCCTTTATGTACTGGTCGGTCTCAAACTGTATTCGGGCAAATTTGTTCCTGTTGTTCCGCTCGTTAGCAATCAAACTATCATTTAATGCAATATACTTATAAAGGTATTCCTTGCCTTCGTCGCCCTCCTTTAATCTGGAAAGCTGCTTGAGAGCACGTAATTCCTCTTCGTATTTTCGAATATCCTTGCCTATATTATAGGCCTTTTCTGCATAAAAAAGGGCTTTTTCTTTGTCGTTTATTGCATAGTAGAACTCGGACATGTCATTGCTACTAGCGGATAGCTCGTAACTTAATTGTAAATCCTCAAAAATTGCGTGGGACTCATTAAAAAGAGAATCAATTTTTGCTATATTACTATCTTTGTCCAAATACATTGTATAGGCCATATTGCAAAGAATAGCCCCGTATGAAGCTGGGTCTTTATTAAATAACTCAGGTTCCTTAAGTAATTTATTATATATTTCAATAACTTCCTTGTATTTTCCTTGCACTTTATATAATTCTGCCTTGTTGATTTCAACAAACAACTTGTTTTGAAATTTATTTGATATTTTATTACTTAGTTCTAACGACTTTTGAAAATAATCTAAGGATTTATCATATTCTTTGAGGTTTTTTAGGTTTAAACCCATAGCATTATATGTGTCTGATAAATCTTCTCTGCTGTGATCACTTTCAGGAACCGATAATATCAAATTAATGGCCTGTATCAATTTTGTTTGACTACTTAAATAATCTTTCTCATCCATTTGTAATCTGGCAATCATACGTAAAAGGCTAGCCTGTCTTAATGTATGCTTATCTAATCTAGAGAAAGAAGCGTTTTTATAATATCCTAGTGCTTTATAGCAATAATAATAGGCACTATCCTTTTTTTCTCCAGCTATGGAATGTATGTATCCTAATAAATAATTAATATAAATAATACTTAGAGAATCTTTAGATTTATATACTGGCTTTAAACTTCTGTGAAGTATTTTTTTGGATTTATCAAAGTATTTAACATCATGTAAATAAACCCACGCCAAATCCATATCAGAATTTAAAACTATAGAGTCCATATCTGTTTTTTTCGATAAATCAACAGCTTGTTTTGCATAGTTTATTCTGGTTTCTAAACCCAACTCATAGTCTCTTGACAACTTTCTCAATTTATGAATGCTATCCAACTGTTTTTGGAATACACTGTTTTGAGCATTTAAGCCAAAACTTAGAAGCCATAGAAATAAATAAAGATATCTTTTGTGCATATTTTTAATAACGAACCAAACAAATATAGAAACTAAAAATTTCGCATCATGGGATTTCACGCTTATTAAACGCCGAACCGTTTAAATTGCAAAACAAATATTTAGGTTGCAAAAAGGCGAAACGATTAGGATTTCCTAATTCACTTTGCCATTTTATATCAAATTTTTATTGAAATTTTTGATTAAAATCAATATCGCAATATTATCCTCAAAAATAAAAATCTGCTAAAATAATGGTTAATATTTTTGTATGTTTATAACAAACCAAAAGTATTCATGACTATTATTCACATAAGTGCAGAATGTTATCCAATCGCTAAAGTTGGCGGACTGGCAGATGTTGTAGGAGCTTTACCAAAATATCAAAATAAAGAGGGTGTGACATCTCAAGTTATCATGCCTTTTTACAATAATACATTTACCAAAGAGAACTCTTTTTCAACCATCTACGAATCTAAGATAGATTTAGGCAATCAAGATTTTGAATTCCGCATTTTGGTGTTGAATGAAAAACCTTTGGATTTTGAAGTATTTTTTGTTGATGTACCCGATTTAGTGTTTAAAGACTACGTGTACTCCATGGACGATACCGATAGGTTTTTGGCCTTTCAAATCGCTGCATTGGATTGGCTGCTTACTTTAGACAAAAAACCAGATATAATCCATTGCCACGACCACCATACAGGACTCATTCCGTTTATGCTTCAGGAAAGTTATAAATATGAAGTGTTTAGAAAAACACCTAATATTTTAACCATACACAACGCGCAATACCAAGGCTGGTTTTCGCATGAAAAAGTGGGATTGATACCGCCTTTTAATTTCGACCATGTTGGGCTTCTCGATTGGGGTGGCAGCATAAACCCTTTGGCTGCCGGCATAAAATGTGCTTGGCGGGTTACAACTGTTTCGCCTAGTTATATGAACGAATTACAGCAGGCTGCCAACGGTTTGGAAAGTTTGTTAAGTGCCGAAAGTGCCAAATGTTCTGGTATTCTAAACGGTATTGATTGGAGCGTTTGGAATCCGGAGACCGATACGTATCTGGAAAAAAATTACAGCATTGAAACCGTAGCTTCTGGTGCTGCTGCCAATAAAAAATATTTGTGCGAGACGTTTAATCTAGATAGCAACAAACCGCTTTTTGCCTTTATTGGTAGGTTGGTTGATGAAAAAGGCTCCGACTTATTTCCTGAGGTTTTCAAAAATGCTTTGCAAAAAAACAACCTCAACATTTTACTGTTGGGTTCTGGGGTCCCTTTTGTTGAAAGCCAATTGGAAGCCTTGAAAAAAGATTTTGTGGGCACCTACAATGCATTTATTGGCTATAACGAAAAACTCTCTCACATTATCTATGCCGGTGCCGATTTTTTGCTCATGCCTTCCCGTGTAGAACCTTGTGGACTCAATCAGCTATATGCACTTAGATATGGTACCATTCCCATTGTAAGAAGTATTGGAGGGTTAAAGGATACCGTTATTGATATTTCTGAAGAAAACGGTTTTGGTATTTCTCATTTAAATGTAACCGTTCCAGAAATAAACGATGCTATGGATAGAGGTATTGTACTTTACCAAGACCAAACCAAGTACAAAAAATTAAGAAAAGACATTATGAAAATAGACCATTCTTGGGATGTTTCTGCCCAAGAATACTTAAATTTATATAAATCCATTAAAACTGATTGATATGATTAACAACAAGGTATTAGCCATTATTTTAGGTGGTGGCCAAGGTTCAAGACTACACCCATTAACAGAAGAACGATCTAAGCCCGCTGTACCCATTGCAGGTAAATATAGGCTGGTAGACATTCCCATTTCCAATTGTATCAATGCAGATATTAAACGCATGTTTGTGCTTACGCAATTTAATTCGGCCTCGTTAAACCGCCATATTAAAGACACCTACCATTTCAGCTTTTTTAGCAGTGCTTTTGTTGATGTATTGGCCGCCGAACAAACGCCAGCCAATAAAGGTTGGTTTCAGGGAACAGCCGACGCCGTTCGCCAAAGTATGCACCATTTTTTAAGACATGATTTTGAATATGCACTTATTCTATCGGGCGATCAGCTATACCAAATGGATTACGATAAAATGATTGTAGCCCATGAAGAAAGTGGTGCAGAAATCTCCATAGCCACCATTCCTGTAAATGCCAAAGACGCCACATCGTTTGGTATTTTAAAAGCGAACGATGAAAACATAATCACGTCATTCATTGAAAAACCAGATGCCAGTTTATTACCAGATTGGACGTCCGATGTAAGTGACGAAATGAAAAAAGAGGAGCGTAATTATCTAGCCTCTATGGGTATCTATATTTTTAATCGGGAGCTTTTGGTAAATTTAATGGATGATACCTCAACCATCGATTTTGGTAAGGAAATCATTCCCCAGAACATTAAAAAACATAAAACTTTAAGCTACCAATACGAAGGGTATTGGACAGACATAGGAAACATAGATTCTTTCTTTGAGGCCAATATTGGTTTGACAGACAACATTCCAAAATTTGACTTATACGACAAAACCAAACGTATTTATACCCACGCCCGCATGTTACCTACAACAAAATTAGCGGGAACTACATTAAATAAAAGTGTAATTGCAGAGGGCTGTTTAATTAGCGCCGCTAAAATTGAACGCTCTGTAATTGGTATTCGTTCCAGAATTGGTGTCGATTCAATCGTTGTTAACACCTATATGATGGGTAGCGATTATTATGAAACCCTTCAGGAAATTGAAGAAAAGAAAATTAAAATTTTAATGGGAATTGGTGAGCGTTGCTTTATTAAAAATGCTATTCTAGATAAAAACTGTCGCATTGGTGACGATGTTAGAATTGAAGGCGGCTCGCACTTACAAGATACAGAAACCGAAACATATGCCGTAAAAGACGGTATTGTGGTAATAAAAAAAGGAGCCGTTATACCTAATGGTTCCGTAATTTAATATATGGCAAACGTAAAAGTATACAGCTTATTTACAGACTTTGATATCAACCTTTTTCAAGCAGGAAAGCATTATAAACTATACGAGAAGTTTGGCTCTCACATTGCTACGGTAGATGGCATAGAAGGTACTTATTTTGCCGTTTGGGCTCCTAGCGCCAAACGCGTTTCGGTGATAGGAGATTTTAACTATTGGACCGAAGGCGAACACGAATTAAATGTGCGTTGGGACAGCAGTGGTATTTGGGAAGGCTTTATTCCGTTTGTTGGAAAGGGCAATTTATACAAATACAAAATTGAAAGCCACAACAACGGTATTAAAACCGAAAAAGCCGATCCCTATGCCAGACGTTGTGAGCATCCGCCAAAAACGGCCTCCATTGTTTGGGACGACAGCTATAAATGGAAAGATGCTCAATGGATGAAATCCAGAAAAAAACACAATGCTTTGGATGCGCCTTATTCTGTTTATGAAGTCCATTTAGGTTCTTGGAAAAAACACGTTGAAGAAAACCGTTTTCTTTCCTATTACGAATTAGCAGATGAGTTGGTCAATTATGTAAAGGATATGAATTTTACCCATGTTGAGCTTATGCCCATTATGGAATATCCATACGACCCTTCATGGGGCTACCAAATTACAGGTTATTTTGCGCCTTCGTCAAGATATGGGTATCCCGAAGAATTTAAATATTTGGTGGATAAACTCCATCAAAATGACATTGGCATTATTTTAGATTGGGTGCCCTCGCATTTTCCAGAAGATGCACACGGCTTAGGCTTCTTTGATGGCTCACACCTGTACGAACATCCAGATAAAAGAAAAGGGTACCACCAAGATTGGAAAAGTTTAATTTTTAACTATGGTCGTAACGAAATAAAGTCATTTTTAATTAGCAATGCGCTTTTTTGGCTGGAGCAATACCATGCAGATGGCCTGCGTGTAGATGCCGTAGCATCTATGCTGTTTTTAGATTATTCCAGGGAAGATGGTGAGTGGGAACCCAATATGTATGGCGGCCGCGAAAATTTAGAAGCTATCGCTTTTCTAAAAGAATTGAATGAAGAAGTCTATAAGTCGTTCCCCGATGTGCAGACCATAGCAGAAGAATCTACAGCTTTCACCGGTGTTTCCAAACCTGTCATTCTGGGCGGTTTGGGCTTTGGCATGAAATGGATGATGGGCTGGATGCACGACACCTTAGAATACTATGCAAAAGACCCTATTTACAGACAATATCATCAAAATGATATTACCTTTAGTTTGGCTTATGCATTTACCGAAAATTTTATGTTGCCGTTATCGCATGATGAAGTAGTCTACGGCAAAAACTCTATTTTAGGCAGAATGCCTGGTGACGAATGGCAGCGCTTTGCCAATTTAAGATTGCTTTACGGTTACATGTTTACACACCCAGGTACCAAATTAATATTTATGGGTAATGAAATCGGACAATATAATGAATGGGATTTCCAGAGCAGTTTAGATTGGAACTTATTGGATTTTAAACCGCATCAAGATTTTCAGGCTTATTTTAAAGCGTTGAATACGTTTTATAAATCGCATCCCGCTTTGTTTGAAAAACAATTTGACCATGACGGTTTTGAATGGATCAGTTATGACGACCACCAAAACTGTGTAATCAGTTACATAAGAAAAGGAAACAAATCTGAAGATATTGTGGTTGTATCCTGTAACTTAACCCCAACCGTACATAAAAATTACAGATTGGGTCTTCCAACCAAAGGAAAACTGGTTGAGGTCTTTAATAGCGATGCTGCTGAATTTGGTGGCAGCGACGTTAAAAATAAAAAAACAATCGCTATTACAAAAACCTCTTGGAATGGCAAAAACTATTCAGCGAAAGTTACGCTACCACCTTTGGGAATGATTGCTTTTTGCATTAAAGCTTAAGGCCATTAACATTTATACAATTATACCGTTCATAAATTGTGTACGCCACAAATTATGAACGGTATTTTTACTAAAAAATGGCTGTTTAAGGACGTTTATTTTAGTATTTTCGTTTATCATTCAAATTGAAATAGTATGATACTAAATACCGAGCTAGAATATAAAGGAAACCTATTTCCTTCTAAAATAATATCCTATGAAAAAAATCGAGACACTTTAACCTTTACCTGCGAGAATAACGTCGCACTTCAAGTTACCGTTATACGGGATAGTGTCTTAAGGTTTCGATTTTCTACAACATCCATTTTTGAAAAAGATTTCTCGTACGCCATTACAAAATATGCCAGCAGAGGTTACAATTTTTTGGAGGTTACCGAAGATGACACCAATTACATAATAAAAACCTCCAAATTAACCTGTCATATCCATAAAATAGATTTAAGAAGTGCGATTTATGACGCCAAAGACAACACCTTGATTTGTGAGGACGAATTGGGCTTTCATTGGGAGGAAAGCTATCATTTTGGCGGCGACATCGTAAAAATGTCTAAAACAGCACAAGAAGGCGAAAGTTATTATGGTTTGGGCGACAAACCAACTGACAATAACCTTAAAGGAAAACGTTTTGAAAACTGGGTAACCGATTCTTACGCCTTTGGTAAGCATACAGACCCCATTTATAAAGCCATTCCGTTTTACACAGCATTGCACCATGATAAATCTTATGGTATCTTTTTTGACAATACTTTTAAATCTGAGTTTGATTTTTGTCAGGAAAGACGAAACATTACTAGTTTTTGGGCTCACGGCGGCGACATGAACTATTATTTTATTTATGGGCCACAAATGTCTGATGTAGTGGCAAATTATACCGATTTAACAGGGAAACCACATGAAATGCCTGCGCTTTGGACTTTGGGTTACCACCAATGCAAATGGAGTTATTATCCAGAATCCAAAGTAAAGGAAATAACCAGTAAGTTTAGGGAACTTCAAATACCCTGCGATGCCATTTATTTGGATATCGATTACATGGAGGGTTTTAGGTGTTTTACTTGGAGCAAAGAGTATTTTCCCGAACCCAAAAGAATGGTTAAAGAATTGGCAGATCAAGGGTTTAAAACCATTGTTATTATAGACCCCGGCATTAAAATAGATAAAGATTATTGGGTTTTTCAAGAAGGTCTTGAAAACGATTATTTCTGCAAACGTGCCGATGGCCCCTACATGAAAGGAAAGGTCTGGCCTGGTGAATGTTATTTCCCAGATTTTACCAACCCCAAAGTACGCGATTGGTGGTCCGATTTATTTAAGGAACTTGTAGAAGATATTGGTGTAAAAGGCGTGTGGAACGATATGAACGAACCCGCCGTTATGGATGTACCTGGTAAAACATTCCCAGATGATGTAAGGCACGATTACGATGGCAACCGCTGTAGCCACAGAAAAGCGCATAATATTTATGGCATGCAAATGGCTCGAGCCACTTATCAAGGCCTTAAAAAATTCTCATACCCTAAAAGACCTTTTGTAATTACACGCGCTGCTTATGCTGGAACCCAACGTTATACATCTAGCTGGACAGGCGATAACGTGGCATCTTGGGAACATTTAAATATTGCCAACGTTCAGGCGCAGCGTATGGCTATGTCTGGTTTTTCATTTGTAGGCTCTGATATTGGCGGTTTTGCCGAACAACCAAACGGCGAACTCTATGCCCGATGGATACAATTAGGGGTTTTCCACCCATTTTGTAGAACACACTCTTCTGGCGACCATGGCGACCAAGAACCATGGGCTTTTGGAAAAAACATTACAGATATTGTTAGGAAGTTTATTGAACTTCGTTACCAATTGTTGCCTTACTTATATACCGCCTTTTGGAGGTATGCCAGCGAAGGTATTCCTATTTTGAAATCCTTGGTGCTTTTTGACCAAGAGGACAGACATACACACCACAGAAATGACGAATTTATTTTTGGTGAAAAAATATTGGTTTGCCCTGTAAACGCCCCCAATTCTAGAGGAAGACGCATGTATTTCCCTAGAGGTAATTGGTATAATTTATGGACTGACGCATTGGTTGAAGGCGGACAGGAACTTTGGGTTGATGCCGATTTAGACACTATGCCCATCTTTATAAAAGAAGGTGCCATGATTCCTAAATATCCAGTACAACAATACGTTGGCGAAAAAGAAATTGACGAAGTTACCTTTGATGTGTATTTTAAATTGGGTAAAGAATCTTCCCAATTGTATGAAGACGCACATGATGGCTTCGATTATATTAAAGGACGCTACAGTTTACGTGACTTTAATTTAATAGGAAAAGATAAGGAAGTTATCATTCAACAGTACAAATCTGGTAAATACGATGCCCCTTACCAATCCTTTAAATTAGAATTTCACGGAGTCCCTTTCAAAATTGAAAAGGTGAGCATAGACAAAGAAGGTTTTGTGTGTGAGGATATTGTGCTTAATGGAGAAACATCTATTGTGGTAGATAAGAACTTTAGAGAAATTCGTATAACAGGTAAATAGAACGTTGCCTAAGCATTTTGCTTAATTAATGGCATTCTTTTTTTAGGATGCCATTTTTTTTATTTAATGCGTTTTCCTAAATAAACCAGTTTATAGCCTTTTTCTACATTTTCAATAGCTTTGTTATTGGAAGATATAATTTCCAAAACTCCCCTCTTATCTTTTACCAAAAGCGGTATAATATCTTCATCCTTATTGATTTTTTCAATCAATTCTTCATAATGCTTTCTGCTTTCAATTTCAGTTTCGTGTATTTTAGGAAACTTCCGCGCCACTTCAGAAAGCTGTATAAAATCGTCCGTATGGGAAAAAAGACCTTCTTTTGGACTGTTTTCAGGATCGTTCATTTCATCCACAGTAATGAGCCTAAACGAACCGTTTTCACCAAACTGATCCTTGAATTTTTCAATAGCATATTTGTTAATATCGGCACTGGCTGTTAAGGCCATTAAAAACCCAACATCGTTAAGTTCTATATTATCTTCTAAGGTTTCCGAATAAATATCTGTATTAAGAGCCTCTAAACCAGATTCTCTAGCCAATTTAATATTGGTTTGGTTACTGTCTATAAGCACCACATGCCTTCCATTGTCTTCTAAATAATTACCTATTAACCTGGAAAACTGTGAAGCACCAATAATTAAAATACCCTCCGACCTCTTTAGAAAAACACCCACGGCTTTTGCAAACATTCTGGCCGTGGTAGCGTTAAAAAGAACCGTTCCCAATACCACCATAAAAACCAATGGCGTTATGTATTGTGCGTCTAAAACGCCATTCTTAGCTAGTTTAAGTCCAAAAAGCGATGCGATACCAGCAGCAACAATACCGCGAGGACCTACCCAACCTATAAACAATCGTTCATTGAGCTTTAAATTAGAACCAAACGTGCTAATAAATACTCCGAATGGGCGTATTAAGAATACCACCAAGGCAAACAGAATAAGCGAGTTCCAATTATAGATTAGCAATAGATCGTCCATGTTAATATTAGCTGCCAATAAAATGAACAGAATAGAGATAAGCAATACGCTTAACGATTCTTTAAAATAAAGAAGCTCTTTTAGGTATGGTGAGTTGGAATTTCCCAACACCATACCCATTACTACTACCGCCAATAAACCAGATTCGTGGGCAAAAGCATCGGATAATACAAACACCCCTAAAACAGCCGCTAGCGCAAATACATTAAGTAAATAGTGTGGCACCCATTTTTTGTTGATTAAAAAGTTTAATGTGTGGGCAAACGTAAATCCAAAAGTAGAACCAAATAAAACTATTTTACCAAACTCAATCAAGGCTGTTTTGGTAAACTCGCCACCTCCTTCAACACTAATAAACTCAAATACAAGTACCGCAACCAAAGCACCTATGGGATCTATTAGGATGCCCTCCCATTTTAAAACAGCCGACACGTCCTTCTTTAAAGGAATGTTCCTTAAAATGGGTGTAATTACAGTGGGACCCGTAACTATAATTAAGGAAGAAAACAAAAACGATATTTCCCAGCTTAAGTAAAATATATAATGTGCTGCTATCGCAGCTCCAAAAAAGGTAACCAAAGACCCAATGGTAATAAGCTTGGTAATAATGGGGCCTACATTTCTAATTTCGCTGAACCTTAATGTTAAGCCTCCTTCAAACAGAATAATACTTATGGCCAACGATACAAAGTAAAACAAGCTTTCGCCTGGAAAAAGGCCCTCATTACCATTCCACATAGGTTCAATCCACTTGCTTCCATCTGTAGACAAGAACTCGGAGGCAATAGGCCCTACTAAAAGACCTATAAGTATTAAAGGTAAAATGGCCGGTATTTTAAATCTCCATGCAACCCATTGTGCCAATATTCCTAAAATAATGATACCCGCTAATTCTATCATAAACTATATTTTGCTGTTAAATTACAATTTTATTCTATTTAATTGGGACTACCAAGATACTGATGGTGCTTTTTTGCTTACTATTCTAAGCTTTGGTGGTTTGATTTTAAAATGGGAAAAAATATGGAATAACAAAAGAAGCTGCCAACCAAATAAGTAAATTTAATGGTGTTCCTACGCGTAAAAAATCGTTAAATCTATAATTACCAGGAGCATATACCATGGTATTTGTTGGATAACTCATAGGTGTCATAAATGTTAAGGAACACGCAAACATAACGGCTATCAAAAATGGTCGTTCGCTAATGCCCATTATAGAGGCCAAACTTATAACAACTGGGGTAAGCAATGCTGCCGTAGCCTTGCTCGATATAAGGTTGGTTGATATAAGGGTTACTAAATACAATAAGCTTAGCGTAATTTGAGGGCTATATTGGCCCAATGAGTTTTTTATAAAATCTGCTATAAGTTGGTCTCCTCCAACCTTTTCCAAAGCAGTTCCCATAGACAGTACCCCAGCCATCATAAAAATAACCTTCCACTCTACGGCATTATATGCCTCTACCGGACTTAAAATTTTGGTCATAATCATCAGTAAGGCGCCTATCATGGCACTAATCAATATGGTAGTAAGATTAAGAGAAGCTGCCAAAACAACCCCTATACCAATTAATACCGCTGGTATTGCCTTTTTTAACTCAACGCGCTGTTTTTGGTATTCAGAAAGTGTTACTACCAGTTTCTTCGCTTCTAGGTTTTTTATTTCCTCTTTCTGTCCCAAAACCAAGAGCATATCGCCCTCCTTTAACTTTACGGCTGATAATTTATCGAACAAGATTTCGTCCCGCTTGCGAATGGCCAATACCGACAGATTGTAGCGTCTATTGAAACGTATGGATTTTAGGGACTCTTGTGCCAATCCAGAACCAAAAGGAATAATTACTTCATATATATTGTAATTATCGGGCTTAGCATTTGTACTGTTTAAGAATTTGCTCCCCTTTACCTTGTAGCCCGAAACACCTAAAAGCTTATGTACTTTTTGTGGTGGTAAAACAACCTTTAAAATATCTTTATACAAAATAATGGTTTCAGGCCCCAAATCGTGCCTTAATTCACCTTCCCTGGTTATCGATAAAATATTAACATTATAATCCAATACCAATTTAGAATTAACTATGGCTTTGTTGATATCTGCACAGCCTTCTTCAACTACAATTTCTATGATATATTTCTCAACCTCCTTGGTAAGCTTATTATCTTCTTCTTTACGTTTAGGCAATAAAATGGGGGCAATAAAAAAAAGGTATAGAAACCCAATAAGTAGCAAACAAAGAGCGGCAGCACTAAATTCGAACATTCCAAACGCTTCCAAACCAAATTTCTTGGTATAACTACTTATTAATATGTTGGTTGAGGTTCCAATTAGTGTACAGGTGCCTCCAAAAAGTGCAGCAAACGATATGGGCATTAATAACTTTTGAGGATTAATGTTCGTTTCCCTACAAACTGTAAGTGCCATTGGCAACATTAAAGCAACAACGGCCGTGTCGTTAATAAATGCTGAAAAGAAAGCTGTGAGAATACAAAACACTGTGAGAGCTACTGTATAGTGTATTTTTGCAAGTTTTATAACATAGTCGCTAAGTCCATTTAAGGCTCCCGAATTGAAAATACCCCCACTCACAACAAATATACAGCCCAATGTTAAAGTGGCTGGATGGTTAAACCCCGAAAAACCTTCTTCTGGGTTAAGCACGCCTGCAACTATAAAAAGTGCCATAATTATAATAGACGTGGTATCTATTGAAAAGTAATCCTTTACAAAGAGAAAAACCCCAACCCCTATAATGCAGAAAGTAATAATTAAATCAATGCCCATTTGCCAAGCTTATTTAGAATTATTAAGTACTTAATCTTCCTTTTTGTTGGCCTCAGACATGTAATACAATTTTTTTAGGCTTTTCTTCAACAAGGAAAAACGATAAATTCCAATCACAAAAAAAAGAACACTAAAAAAGAGGGAAATATAGGCCAAAAACCTAAAATTTGGAAAAATTTCCAATTGAAAAAAAGCGATTCCTCCAAGTAACAAATATAACGAAGACCGAATATACGAAAGCAAGGTACGTTCGTTTGCCAAGCGGGTACGCTCTATTGCTAAATAATCCCTTAAAATAACCTCTTCATCGGGCTTAAAATCCCGTCCAAATCTCAAAAGTTTCATTTTTTTGATTTTAAGTGGTGATTCTATGATTTTTTTTATTTCCATGTTAAAAATGAATGTACGTATCTAAATTTAATCGATTTTTTAATAGTTTCAAAAAATGCCCTTATTTTATGTTAAAAATATCTAATAAAATCGGTGATTTTTAGGCTTCTACAAAGGCTTTTAGTAATTTGCAATACTTTTTGGTTTTTATTAAAACCCCATTAAATAAAAATTGGTTAGTGACATTATATCCTATAAATTCTGGAAATTTTAAACTCGATGGAGGCGCTATGTTTGGTGTGGTTCCAAAATCCATTTGGCAAAAAACCAATCCTGCCGATAGCAACAACATGATAGACCTTACCGCCCGTTGCTTATTGATTGAAGACGGAAAAAGGCTCATTTTAGTCGATACCGGTATGGGGATTAAGCAATCGGATAAATTTTTTGGCTATTATTATTTATGGGGAAACGACACATTGGAAAAATCCCTGAAACACTATGGATTTACGCCAGATGATATTACCGATGTTTTTTTAACACATCTGCATTTTGATCATTGCGGTGGTGCCATAACATGGAATAAAGACCATACCGGTTACCAATCCGTATTTAAAAATGCCCGTTACTGGAGCAACAAAAGCCATTGGGATTGGGCCACAAAGCCCAATAAAAGGGAAAAAGCATCGTTTTTAAAAGAGAATATTTTACCCATTCAAGAAAGCGGCCAACTTAACTTTACGGCTTTACCGCAAGACGATATGATTAAAAATTCGGAACTTGGCTTTGACATTTTTTTTGCCAACGGACATACCGAAAAGCAAATGATTCCAGTAATAAATTATAAAGGCAAAACCATCTGCTTTATGGCCGATTTATTGCCAACCGTAGGACATCTGCCTTTACCCTTTATTATGGGTTACGATACAAGGCCATTGCTGACCTTAAATGAAAAAGAATCATTTCTCAATTTGGCAGCAAATAACAATTATTATTTATTTTTAGAGCACGATCCCTACAACGAGATTATAACCGTAAAACATACCGAAAAAGGCGTAAGATTAAATGAAGTATATACCGCCAAGGACATTTTCGGTACCTAAATTAGAGACTAATTCAAATATATAAACATGAACACATTTAAATCATTATTTGTTTCGGCCTTTGCAGCCGTTTTTATTTATGGTTGTGGAAGTACAGCTCCCATAATTTCAACCCCTATTGAAAATATAGATTCCTCTCCCTTAAAAGTTTCAGAGCTTACCGAAGAGGAGCAACACACTTGGGGTCATTTAGATTTGGCTAAGGACACTATTCCTGGAATGAGCGTTAACAAGGCCTATGATGAAATTATTAAAAACAACAAGGGCGAAACCGTAATTGTTGCCGTGATTGATACGGGTATAGATATTGACCATGAAGATTTAAGCAGCGTTATTTGGAACAACCCAAAAGAGATACCAAACAACGGCATTGATGACGACAAAAACGGTTATGTAGACGATATGCACGGTTGGAACTTTTTGGGAGATGCCTATAACGAACAGTTGGAATTTGTACGCATTTTAGCTAGCAAAGACACCAATCACCCCGAATATGCAAAAGCCAAAGCCGAATACGAAGAAGAATATGAAAAATACACAGGTTTAAAAAACAATTACGAACAGTTTTTACAGCAATTGAACATAGCAGATGAAACCATCATAACACATTTAAACAAAAAAGACTACACCCAAGAAGACGTTAATAATATTACTTCCGAAGATGAAAAAATTAAGCAGTCGGTAGCACTTATGCAATACGTTTATAGTTTAGATATGGACACTGCAGATGAGGTTAGAAAAGAACTCACCGAAGGCATTAAATACTACACAGAGCGTCTTAACTATAATTTAAATATAGACTTTAAAGGCCGTACCACAGGAGACGACCCAGACGATATGTCTACAAAATATTACGGTAACAATAATGTGAGGCCAAGTGAAAAAGATGAAAGCCACGGCACGCACGTAGCTGGTATTATTGCAGCCGTTCGTAATAACGGTAAGGGCGCAGACGGTGTTGCCAATAATGTAAAAATAATGTCAATTCGCGCTGTACCTAATGGCGACGAGTACGACAAAGACGTTGCTTTGGCCATTCGATACGCTGTAGATAATGGCGCTAAGGTTATTAACGGTAGTTTTGGAAAATACTATTCACCCCACAGCGATTGGGTACGCGATGCCATTGCCTATGCGGGTAAACACGACGTACTTTTTGTAAATGCTGCCGGTAACGAAGGTGAGGATTTAGATAAAAAAGCCGTGTATCCTAACGATCAAGTGGATAATGGCCCCGAAGTATCCGATAATTTTATAACGATCGGTGCTTTGGCTCCAGACTATGGTCCTAATATGGTGGCCAGTTTTTCAAATTACGGAAAAATAAATGTGGATGTGTTTTCGCCTGGAGCAAAAATATACTCTACCACACCCGAAAATGAATATGATTCTAAAAGCGGTACCTCTATGGCTGCTCCTGGTGTAGCTGGTGTGGCTGCATTAATTCGTTCTTATTATCCAAAACTTTCGGCTTCACAAGTTAAAAAAGTACTTATGGAATCTGGTCTGCCCATAAAAACCAATGTGGTGGTTGCAGGCGACGATGACAATGTAAAACCGTTTTCAAGTTTAACCAAATCTGGCAAAATGGTTAATGCTTACAATGCATTGATTATGGCGTCTCAATTGTCTAAATAAGATATTAATGTATAAATTTTTTATCTATACTGTTGGGTTGGCAATGCTTTTTACATCCTGTAAAAGTATTGCCCAACCAACGGAAACACAATTGTCCTCAAATCAATCAGGTTATTGGCAGCAGCATGTTGATTATACCATGGCCATTGATATGGATGTAAATACCTATCAGTACAAAGGAACGCAACAACTGGTTTATACAAATAATTCACCCGATGTGTTGGATAAAGTTTTCTACCATTTATACCTCAATGCGTTTCAACCTGGTAGTGAAATGGACGTAAGGGCCAGAACCATTGCAGACCCCGATAAACGCATGGGCGACAGAATTAGCAAATTACAACCCAATGAAATTGGGTATATAAATGTAAATGCCTTAAAACAAAACGGAACAGATATAACATATAAAACCGTTGGAACCATCCTTGTGGTCGATTTGGCAAAACCCATACAGCCTGGTGAAAAAGTAACGTTTGATATGGATTTTGATGCCCAAGTACCGGTTCAAATACGCCGTACAGGTAGAAATAATGTAGAAGGCGTTGCCTTATCTATGGCGCAATGGTACCCTAAAATGGCCGAGTACGATACCGAAGGCTGGCATACCCACCCGTATATTGCACGCGAATTTTATGGTGTTTGGGGTAATTTTGATGTAAAGATTACCATTGACAAAAATTATGTTATTGGCGGTACTGGTTACTTGCAAAACCCCAATGAAATTGGCCATGGCTACGAAACAGGCCCCGTAAATAGGCCAAATACCGACAAACTCACTTGGCATTTTGTAGCACCCAATGTACACGACTTTACATGGGCCGCCGACCCCGATTACATTCATGATACCATACAAGTGACCGATGGCCCTTTAATGCATTTCTTTTATAAAGGTACCATGCCTAAGGAAAAGTTGGAAAACTGGAAAAAAATCCAGCCCAAAGCTGTCGAGTTTATGCAGTATTACAGTGAGCATATTGGCAAATATCCCTATAAACAATATTCCATCATCCAAGGGGGCGATGGCGGTATGGAATACGGCATGTGTACCCTTATTTTAGGTGAAGGCACCTATGAAGGCATGATTAAAGGCACCATTTCGCATGAAATGGCCCATTCGTGGTTTCAGTTTTTGTTGGCTACTAACGAGTCCAAACACCCTTGGATGGACGAAGGCTTTGCTACCTATGTTGAGTACAGAGCGGTGAATACCATTTTTAATGAAGGCAAAGAAAACCCGTTGGAAAATGTATATAAAAACTATATCTATTTGGCCAACTCCGGCAGGGAGCAACCCTTAACCACACAAGGTGACCGGTACGATATTAATGCCGCTTACAGTATAGCTTCCTATTATAAAGGTTGTGTGTTTTTGGCCCAATTGGGGTATATTATGGGTGAAAACAACTTACAGAAAACCATAAAAAAATACTTTACCGATTTTGCCTTTAAACACCCCACGCCTCGAGATATTATTCGCACTGCCGAAAAAGTATCTGGGTTGCAATTGGATTGGTATTTAACCGATTTTGCACAAACCACCAATAAAATTGATTATGGCGTTAAAAGCGTTGAAGGCAACACTGTAACACTGGAACGCATTGGCTTGATGCCCATGCCTATTGACCTAAGGGTAACATACACCGATGGCACTACCGAAGATTTTTACATCCCTTTAAGGATGATGTTAGGCAAAAAACCCACAACAGCAACGATAAAAGAAGATTGGCCGTGGGCTTTCCCAACCTATACTTTGGAAACCACTAAAACCATACAACAGGTGGAGATAGACCCCAAACAAGGTATGACCGATGTAAATAGAGCAAACAATACAAACCAACTATAATTTCAATAAATGCACTAAAACCCCCGCTTGATAAAGTGGGGGTTTATTTTTACACATTGATTGAATTTACCAGAAAAAACAACTAACTTCGTTTGTCCTAATAGTTATCGGGACTGATATAAATCATTAAAACGATATTATATCATGGCGTTAGCTGCAAGCTTAAAAAAATTACTTTCTGAACTAAAATTTTACCTTTGTAGAAAAAATAATGGCCGATAAAGCATTTATAACATCCGAGATTTTAAAGTGGGCAAGAGAGTCCGCTAATATCTCTGTGGAAGATGCTGCCAAAAAGGTTTCTGTATCGCCT
This sequence comes from Marixanthotalea marina, assembly GCA_018883545.1. Taxonomy (GTDB): domain Bacteria; phylum Bacteroidota; class Bacteroidia; order Flavobacteriales; family Flavobacteriaceae; genus Marixanthotalea; species Marixanthotalea marina. Next base: position 190,041 of record JAHLEH010000001.1, read on the forward strand.
GAAAGATATCTAACTTGGGAGAGCGCAAGTGATTTTCCGACAATTAGACAAGCTCAAATCTTAGCAAAAAGTTTCAGAAGACCATTTTCTATTTTCTTTTTACCAGAAATACCAAAAGATTTTCAATTACTACAAGATTATCGAAGAGATGATGCGCAAAAATTAGATACAGCTTCATTATTTATTATTCGTGATGTTCAAGAAAAACAGAATTGGATAAGTGAATTATTCGAAGAAATTGGCGAAGACAAACTTCCCTTTGTTGGAAAATACTCCATTAATGATAATCCAGAAATTGTTGCTAGAGATATATTGGAAACCTTGAAAATTAGTCCGAATAATTATCAGAAAACACCAATAAATGAATGGATTGAAAAAGCAGAAACGGCTGGAATATTTATATCTCGTGCAAGCTACTTAAATTCACATTTGGTTCTTGATAGGGACTTGATTCAAGGGTTTGCGATTGCTGACAAATTCGCTCCATTTGTATTTGTTAATTCAAAAAATTGGAATGCACCACAACTATTTACTTTAGTACACGAATTAGCACATATTTGGATAGCTAAATCAGGTATTTCAAATGAAGTAGATATTGATTTTACTGATAAGCCTAAATCAAAATTTCATCCTGTAGAATTGTTTTGCAACCAAGTTGCAGCTAATGCACTAATGCCTAGGGAATTAATTACCCAATTGGGCGCAGACACATTTCATTCGAATGATTTGATTTATAAGCAAGCTAAAGAACTCGGAATAAGCTCTTTTGCATTATTGGTTCGTGCTCTAAACTTAAATTTAATTTCTCAATCTCAATATAAAATTCTAAAACAAGATGCAGAAGATGAATTTGAGAGGTTTTTGGAAAGAGAAAAAATAAAAAAGGAAAAACAAAGAGAAAGAAAAGGCGGACCAGATGCTTACCTTCTTCGACTAAATAAAAACAGCAAACTATTCACAAGAATTGTAATGGATTCTTTTAATAACGGTTCGTTGTCACCATCGATTGCAAGTAATCTTCTTAACACACAGATTAATAAATTCCAAAATTTTGAAAAACTACTTGCATAATGTTCGAAAATGAAAAAGTAATATACTGTATTGATGCCAATATTCTTATTCAAGCTTGGCAAAAATATTACTCACCAGAAATTTGTCCTTCTTATTGGGAAGTTTTAAACCAATTGGGTAAAAAAGGTGTGATTTTTATTCCCGAATTAGTTTATGAAGAAATAGAAAAAGGTGAAGACAATCTTTTTGAATGGCTAAAAAATAGCGATATTCCAATTAGAAAAATTGACGGAGAAGTAACAAACTGCTTAAAAGAAATATATGCATTTAATCCAAGTCATAAATATTTAGTTTCAAACAACGGAATTCACTCAAAAGCTGACCCTTGGGTAATTGCACATGCAATTAAAGAAAATGCGGTTGTAGTGACAAAAGAAACGAAGGACTATTTTAAGAAACAAACTAAAATCAAAATTCCTCACGTTTGCGATAATATGAATGTTAAATGGATTGACGATTTTGAATTCATAAGGGATTTAAACATAAAATTTACTTGTAAATTGGAATAAATCCTATGACTAACAATTTATAAAAATAATAGGGCTTTGCTCACTAAAAACGAAAGTGAGAAATTATAAAAAAGGTAGTGTTTAACCGAAAAGTAAAAGCATAAAATTCCGCAACTACTTATAAGCTAAACGAAACGAATCCTCAAAAAACCTTCTCTTTGAATTTTTTTATTTCATTACCTTTAGCCATCCAAACTAAACTATAATGAAAACATTCTTTTTTTACCTGTCCCTGCTTATTTTAACCGTAAGCTGTGCAGACACCAATTCGGTACAATTAAACTACGACGATACGTCACTTCAACAGCAATATGCCACGGGAAAACTTTCGGAAAGCCTTCAAGAACATGGCTATACATTAGCTAACAATAATGGAGCAACCACCATTCAATTTAAGTTAGATTCAACCTTGGGCAAAGAAGCCTTCAGCTTAAAAAATCAAGGAAAAACCATTTTGCTGGAAGGTGGCGACCAAACAGGTTTAATTTATGCCGCCAACACCATTGTTGAAAACCTTAAAAATGGTGTACAGTTAAAAAATATTGAAGATATATCTGAAAGTCCAAAACTCGCCTTTCGCGCTATTAAATATGATTTGCCTTGGGATACTTATCGCCACAGCAATGCCTTGTATCAGCACCAAGAAGTCTGCAAAGATTTAGGCTATTGGGAAGAATTTTTGGATATGCTTAGTTACAACCGTTTTAATGCCTTAACGGTTTGGAACTTGCACCCTTTTAATTTTATGATTAAATCTAAAAATTACCCGGAAGCCTCCGAATGGACCGACGAAGAAATGCAGGAATGGAAACACTTGTTTGGTTCCATCTTTAAAATGGCCAAAGAGCGTGGTATCGATACTTATGTGATGCCTTTTAATATTTTTGTACCAGCTTCTTTCGCTAAAAAGCATGGTGGCATTGCTGCCCAAAATTTAGAACATCACCATTATGTGGAAGGCGATACCTCGCAAGTGGTTAAAGATTACACCCGCGAAAGCGTAACACAACTATTGAATGAATACCCAGACCTTTCGGGCATCGGATTAACCCTTGGTGAAGGCATGGCCGGCATGACCCCTTTTGAACGTGAAAAATGGATACGTGAAACCATTATTGCGGGTATGCAACAGGCCGACCGTACTTCAAAATTAATACACCGCATTCCGTTTTCTGGCAATACAGAATCGTTGGGTGCCACCTCCATAGAAATGGAACAAATTACCCGCGATGGCATTGAAGAGGAAGCTGCTATGGATGCCATTGAAAAACCCGTTTGGGCGAGTATGAAATTCAATTGGTCGCACCCCCACTCTACCACAAAGCTCATTAAGGTACATGGTGGTAAATTATATGGTAAATATTTTAATCCTGTGCCTCAAGATTTTAAAATTGTGTGGACCGTTAGAAACGAAGATTTTTTCTGTTTGCGTTGGGGTGTGGAGGAATTTGCCCGCGCTCACATTAACGCCAATACGCCCGATTATGTTGGGGGTTATTTTATTGGTTCGGAAACCTACATTCCCGCAAAGGATTATTTTACAAGTCCCGAATACAAAGATAAAGTGAGTTGGGACTACGCTTTTGAGCGCCAATGGTTGTTCTACAAAATTTGGGGACGACTGCTTTATAATCCGGAAATACCCAATTCGGTTTTTATTAACGAATTCGAACAAAAATATGGCGAAGCTTATGCCGAAACCCTTTTTAAAGCTTCCAATCTAGCAGGAAAAACACCGTTACGTTTGGTGTCGTTTTTCGACTCTACTTGGGATTTTACCATGTATGCCGAAGGTTTTACCTATAGAAATCCAGAAACTGAAAATGTAGAGTTCATCGATATCGACCGTTTTATAAAACAACCGCCGCAAGACACTACTTTTGTATCGATAGCCAATTATGTAAAGTCGGTTTCCAATAACGAAACGTTTCCTAAAGATTATACAACGCCAGTAAAGCTTGCTGCCGACCTTGAAAAAGATGCCAACCAAGCGCTTGAGTTGGTAAAAGATATTCCTACCGATAATGCTGATTTAATGTATGAAGTAGCCGATATTAAAACTTGGGCTCATATGGGGCTGTATATGGCCGAAAAAATAAAAGCGGGCATTGCTCTGGAAACCTATAGGCTTAATGGAGATGTAGAAAAAAAGCAAACAGCTATTGAACATTTGGAAAAAGGGTTGGCCTATTGGGACAACATAATAGACATAACTCGCCCCATATACAACAATATGCGACTGGTACATTACAATGAAAACGAAGGGAAAACGTGGCAGGAAAACGACCATTTAAGATTTCATTGGGCCTTGTTGCGCAATGATGTTCTTAATGATATAGAAATGGCTAAAAATAGTAAATAAAAAAGATTACTTTATGACGAAACCCGTCAGTTCGAGTAAAAACCCAGCGGTTTTGTATCGAGAACAGGGTTTTAGCTAGATTGTTTGGTTCTCGATACAATTTTTCAAAAGAAAAATCACTCGAACCGACACACATTTGCAATAGTAGATGAGTGCTTACTTGTAAGATGCTACTTAACTACGTTATGTGGGTTTTATATTTTATTACCTTTGATTGCTTAAAACAATCCCATTGCGATTTACATTTAATAAAAAAGACCGGCTTAAGAGCAAAAAATTAATAGATCAGCTTTTTACTGAAGGGAAATCCGTTACGGCTTATCCGCTTCGCATGGTGTATATTGGCACTACTTTTGATGATGGTTCTAAGGTAAAAGCGGGGGTTTCCGTTAGCAAGCGAAGCTTTAAAAAAGCAGTAGATAGAAATAGAATAAAACGCTTATTAAGAGAATCTTACCGCTTAAATAAGTCCAATTATTTTAACAACATTACAACACCTTTTGCGTTAATGATTTTGTACATTGGCAAAGACAAACCCACGTTTGGGCAAGTGGAAACGCAAATGGATCAATTGTTTGAAAAATTTATAGCTAAAATTTCTAAATCTTAATTCGGCTCTATGAAATCCCTAATCGCTTTATTTTTGTTGGTGCTTCCCTTGGCCTGTTCCCAAAGTAGTTCAGATAACGAAACGGTTGAACACCTTTATCTTGAAGAAGAAATGGCCATTGAGCCAAATGCCTCCAGCTTAAAGCGCGTCGTTATGGATGATGGTGTTTCGGTTGGAAATGCTCTAGAAGATGTCGATCAAAAAATAATCAAAGAGTCGTATTTACGTTTCCAAACACAGGATTTAGAAAAGACCTACAACCAAATAAAACAGATTGTTCTTCAAAATAAAGGTTTTATACAAAGCGATAATACCAACAAATCGTACAATACCACAACGCGCCATTTAACCATAAGAATACCAACAAGTGCCTTCCAAAATACCTTAGATTCTATTAGTAAACATGTGAGTTATTTTGATTCTAAAAATATTTCCGCAAGGGATGTCACCGAAGAATTCATCGATTTAGAGGCGCGCCTAAAGGCAAAGCAAACTTTAGAAAAACGATATTTGGAACTGCTTAATAAAGCCAACAACGTAAAGGATATTTTAGAAATAGAGCGTGAATTATCCGCCATTCGTGAAGAAATTGAAGCCAAACAAGGGCGTTTAAAATATCTTGAAGACAGAGTGTCCCTAAGCACCATAAATATTGAATTTTACAAACAATCGGCCGAAACCGGCATTACCGTTTCTTATGGTTCCAAAATGTGGAATGCCATAAAATCCGGTTTCGATGCACTATCGTCCTTTTTCTTGGGCGTACTGTACATTTGGCCATTTATCATCATACTAATCATTATCTTTTTTGTCTTAAAAAAATGGATAAATAAAAGCACTAAAAAATGAAAAAGTTTCTGAAAAAACGCTTTTTAATTCCGGTTTTAGCGCTTGTTGTTTTTTCAACAACCGCCTTTAAAAACGACTTTTTTGAAATAGCCAAACAACTGGAAATTTTTACCTCTTTGTATAAAGAGCTTAACATGAATTATGTTGATGAAACCAATCCAGGTGATTTAATGGATACCGCTATAAAAAGCATGCTCACAGAATTAGATCCCTACACGCAGTTTATGAACGAACAGGATGTAGAGGCCGCCAGAATAAACAATACAGGCGATTATACAGGTATTGGGGCAAAGGTAAAAACCCTAAAAGATAAGTTGGTAATTGTAGAACCCTACAAAGACTACCCTGCCGATAAAGCGGGCCTAAAAGCCGGCGATGAAATTATAAAAGTAGGCAATGCCCTAGTGAGCGATTACAAAGAAAACGCAGGCGATTTATTAAAAGGCACCCCCGATAGTTCGGTAGAAGTTACGTATTTAAGACAAGGAAAAACACAAACGGCTACCATTAAAAGAGCCGAAGTGGAAATTAAGGCCGTGCCTTATTTTTCGATGGTAAACGATAAAACAGGCTACATTGTATTGAGCCAATTCAATCAAAAAGCATCGGCCGAAACCCGATATGCCGTTAGGGATTTAAAAGCCCAAGGCGCCCAACGCATTATTTTAGATTTACGCGGTAATCCAGGAGGTTTGCTTAACGAAGCTATAGAAATAGTAAACCTTTTTGTACCTAAAGGTCAATTAGTGGTAACCACAAAATCAAAAGTAGAGAAGTACAACAAAACCTATTACACCCAAAGAGAACCTTTGGACACCGATATTCCGTTGGTTGTATTGATAGACGGCAACAGTGCTTCTGCCAGCGAAATTGTATCAGGGTCGCTTCAGGATTTAGACCGCGCTGTTATTGTAGGTTCCAGAAGCTTTGGAAAAGGACTTGTACAACGCCCAAAAGAACTTATTTATGGCACGCAGGTAAAAATAACCATTTCCAGATATTACACGCCTTCAGGGCGCTGTATACAAGCATTGGATTATTGGCATCGGGATGAAAATGGTGAAGCGGTTCGCATAAACCAAGAAAACTACAACGAATTTAAAACCAAAAACGGCCGAAAAGTGTTTGATGGCGGTGGTGTGTTTCCAGATGAAGAGTTGAAACTCGGTAAAAACACCCCCATCACCAAAGCCATTACTAATGACGATTTAATTTTTAATTTCGCTACCAAATATTACTACTCTCATAATATTTCGGATGTAAGTAAGTTTAAATTATCGGATGCCGACTTTGCTGATTTTAAAAACTACTTAAAAACCAATAACTTCTCATTTGAAACCAGTACCGAAAAGGCTTTTGCCAAAGCTTTTGACGAGGCTAAAAAAGAAGGCTTAAACGATAACATAAGTAAAGATTACAGTGCTTTACTATCTAGTTTAGATGCCTCAAAAAATAACGCCATAGATAAAAACAAAGATTTAATATTAAATCTATTGAACGAAGAAATCATCAAGCGTTATGTTTACAGGGAAGGCTTATACGATTATTATAAAACCCATGACCCTGGCATTAAAAAAGCCGACGAAATACTAAGCAGTCCAACTGAATATATGGATTATTTGAGATAGATTCCTAAAAATAGTATCTTTATCAAGATAATCTATTCCCAAATTAGATGAAAAGGCTTGTTGTAATCATTTTAGTGGCTCTCAACAGTATGTTTGTTTTTCCGCAAAGAGAATTAAAACAAGAAGTATATTTTGAGACTAACAAATACAAAATACTCCCTACTGAAGAAAGCCGTTTATTGTTATTCATTTCCTCATTATCTGATATAGAAATAGCATCCATTTCCATTTTTGGATTTTGTGACGATGTTGGTGCGCCAGACTATAACTTAAAACTGTCTCAACAGCGCGCAGATGCTATAAAAGCTATTTTCGCCGAAAATGAAATAAGTGAATCCCTAATTTCTAATGTTGATGGAAAGGGAGAAGTTTTGCTTAATATTGTAGAGGAAGACAATGTTGTAAAACTAAGGGGCCTGAACAGAAAAGTGGAGATAATTGTTAAAGAGAAACCACCAAAGCCAAAAAAAGCAGTAGACACAACAAAAATAGTTGAAGAAAAAAAGGAGGATGCCATAGAACTCATTAAAGGGGATTTAAAAGTTGGCGATAAAATTGTTTTTAAAGATTTACTATTTAAAACTGGTTATACCACATTGACACCTGAATCTAAAAAAGTTTTAGAAAATATAGCCAATGCCTTGTTAGAGCGAGAGGATATATTTTTTACCATTCAAGGGCATGTATGCTGTACGCAATTCAGTCGGGATGCTGTAGATAGAGAAACGAAATTGCAAAATCTATCCGAAGCTAGGGCAAAAGTTGTATACGATTACTTCGCAAAAAAAGGCTTAAGTAAAAAACGTATGCGCTATATTGGCTTGCGAAGACGATTTCCATTGGGCGGTGACCCAAAATTTGACCGGCGTGTGGAAATTGTTATAAATTACGTAGATGAATAGTGTAAATAATAAACCAACTTTTGATTGAATAAAAAATACATCCTTTCTCTCATCTTTATTTGGCTGGTTTCATTTATTGGCCTTTCCCAAAACACCTATGTTCCAGATGATAATTTTGAACAGGCTTTAATAGATTTGGGTTACGATTCCGAGCCTTTAGATGATTATGTACCCACTGCAAATATAGTTGGTGTTACCAATTTAGATATTCAAAACTTAAGTATTTCAGATTTAACAGGTATTGAAGATTTTACTGCTTTAACTAATCTTAATTGTGATACTAACAACTTAACAAGTTTGGATATTAGTCAAAATATTAACTTAACCCAATTATATTGTAGATATAACAGCATAACAAGTTTAGATGTTTCAAACAATACTAATTTAAACATACTTTGGGTAGACGAAAATCAACTTACCACACTAGATGTTTCTAAAAATATTGATTTAATTTCCCTAATAACAAATAACAACCCATTGAATACCCTAGATATCTCTAAAAATATTGAATTAAATGTATTCTCTTGTGAAGGAAATCAGTTAAACGCTATAGATGTTTCTAAAAATATAAAATTAAATTATCTAAATGTAAACTATAACTCATTAACCACTCTAAATGTTTCTAAAAACACTGAATTAACAAGTTTAGCCTGTGGTGATAATTTAATAACATCACTTGACTTAACTAAAAATCAACGCTTAGAATATTTGTTTTGTGCTAGAATACCTATTAGTAGCCTTGATGTTACTAAAAACACAAATTTACAGCAACTTGTTAGCGGCGACAACCAAATTTCTTCATTAGATTTAAGCAAAAACACAAAATTAAAAGTATTATGGTGTGCTAGAAACTTTCTATCTGAATTAGATTTAAGCAATAATTTACTATTAGAAAGTTTTTTATGTGCTCATAACAACTTAAGGTCATTAGACCTTACTAAAAACAAAAACTTAAGAGAGTTTGAATGTGATTATAACCCTATTTGTTATGTGAATCTTAAAAACGGAAACAACAACAGCATTATTAATTATAGCAGTATTGAAACACCCAACCTTTCATGTATTTTTGTTGATAATGTTGTATACAGTAATTCTAATTGGTCTCGTGTAGATCCTGTTTCGAATTTTGTTACGTCACAATCGGAATGCGATGCTTATGGAAATTCTACACCGCCTGTTGATACATTAAATGATTTTATAGGAACCAGTTATACGCTTCCTATTCTTAGTAATGGTAATTATTTTACTGAATCTGGGGGAAATGGTACTGCACTTTATGCTGGAAACGTTATTAACATTTCGCAAACCATTTATGTTTTTAGTGACACAGGTTGTTATACTAACGAGACAAGTTTTAATGTGATAATAACCCAAAACGATTATTATATTCCAAAGTTTTTTACACCAAACAATGATGGGAGCCATGATACCTGGCAAGTTTTAGACAATAGTAACGCTATAAATTTTATCCACATATATGACAGATATGGAAAACTATTAAAATCACTGTTACCAAACAGCGACGGTTGGAATGGTATCTTTAATGGCCAATTAATGGAAAGCAATGATTATTGGTATGCCATTACTTTAAACAGTGGAGACATTATAAAAGGCCATTTTACCTTGAAACGTTAGTTTTAAATTTTAATCCCTTTCACTAAAAAAGTTGACTTTATAGAATCTTCTTTTAATTCTAAAAACAATGTTCTTCTCTCGTCCTTTGCAAAGTTTATAAAATCTTGTTCTGATTCAAAAGAAAGAAAATGTATTTCATAAGGAAGTTCTTCTTCAAAACTAATATAAGCTTCATTGTTAGGTCTTAATCTATATATCAATTTACCTTTGTAATCATCAAGTATCGGTAATACTGAATCTTCAAATTGATGAAAAACAGTTTCTTTACCTTCCTTGATAAAAATAAACATGGTTAAATAAATCATTTTACTTATTTTTTTAAAATCATAGCTATATGCGGAATATCATCTTCTAAGTAATCTTCTCCTTCTTCTTTAAAACCAATATTATTATAAAACAATTTTAAATAAAGTTGGGCTGATATTTTAATTTTAGATTGCTTTAATTCGTTTTTTATAAAATGAACCGAAGCCTCCATAATGGCATAACCATATCGATGTTTTCGAAAACTTTTTTTAACCAATACCCTACCAATACTAGCTTCCTTAAAATAATCACCCGGTTTAAAAATACGCGTATAAGCCACCAACGCATCATTTTTATAACCCATTAAATGAAACGCTTTTTGGTCTTTGCCATCAACATCTTGGTAAATACAATGCTGTTCCATTACAAAAACCTCGCTGCGCAATTGTAAAATAGAGTACAATTCCTGTTTAGTTAGTGCATCAAAAGGTTTTATAATGATTTTTAGCATTAATCTTGAATGATGATTTCCTTTGGATCTTCTTTATTAAATTCCGGTTGAATGGTAACGTGGTTTATGTTGAATTCCTCTCGCAATATGTTCTCTATTGTTTCTAAAATAAAATCGAATTCAGAAATGGTAATGTCTTCAGAAAAATCCAAATGCGCTTCCAAATGGAATTCATCATCGTTCAATCCCCAAATATGCACATGATGTAAATGGTTAACTTTAGGAAGTTTATTAACAGCTTCAACAACTTCTTCAATATTAATATGGTCTGGTGTAAACAACATTAAAACTCTGGTAGATGTTTTCAACAAATCAAATCCAACCCAAATTAAATAAAGTGCTATTAAAAATGTCAACACACTATCTATCCATAAAATTCCATAAAATTTAATAAGCAATCCGCCAATTAAAACCGCTACACTTGCCATCATGTCTGTTAACATGTGCAGATAGGCAGATTTAATATTAATGTTATTTTCAGAATCCTTTTTTAAAAGCAATACACTTAAACCGTTTGCTATAATGGCTATAATAGACAACCAAATAACCAAACCAGATTCTATTTCTTCTGGGTTTTTAAATCGTTTATACGCTTCAATTATTAACAATACAGCCACAATAACCAAAGTAGAGGCATTAACAAAAGCCGCTAATATTTCAGCACGTTTATAACCAAATGTCTTATCGGGTGATGCATCTTTCTTTGCTAATTTTGAAGCAACATAACTCACAATAAGCGATAGTACATCACTAAAATTATGAAGTGCATCACTCAACAACGCTAAACTACCGGAAACAATACCACCAATAATTTGGGCCGTTGTTATTAAAACATTTAAAAGTATGGATATAAAAAGGTTTCTATCCTTTGTATTTTTATGGGAATGATGATGCGTATGGCTGTGCGAATGAGACATTTAACAAGATAACGGTATTTTATCTATACGGGTTTGGTGACGGCCGCCTTCAAACTCGGTATTTAAAAAGACTTCTACCATTTCTACCGCTTGGTGAATGGCAGTAAACCGTGCAGGAATACACAAAACATTCGCATTGTTATGGCCTCTTACCAATTGAACAATTTCTTTGTTCCAAGCCAAGCCAGCACGAATTTTTTGATGCTTATTTGCGGTGATAGCAACTCCATTGGCACTTCCACAAATTAAAATACCATAGGTTGCTTTTTTGTTCTCAACATCTTCAGCAACTGGATGTACAAAATCTGCATAATCAACACTACTAGTAGAATCTGTACCATGATTAATTACGGTATATCTTTTTTCTTCAAGATATTTCAAAATAGCAATTTTATAATCCGTTCCAGCGTGATCGTTTCCTATAGAGATTGTCATATTTTCTATATTAATTTATAATACAAAGTTACGAAATAACCAGAACAAATATTTAGCTATATATAAAATCGTTTTAATGTTAACTGTGTATTAAAAGACTCATTAGTTGTTAATAAGTGTTTATATGTTTATAAAAATAAAATGAGGATTTTTGGATGATTTTTATAAGCAAGAATGAACATTAATATTCCAAATTTTTTAATCGCTTTTTTTTGACTTTTTATAAGAACCAAAACAAAGAAAAATGAACAGTTATTTTAAAAAACTTATGCGAAAAAGAGGTTAGATTTACGTTGTTAACAACTGTTTATATAAAAATAAAAATCATTAAAAATGAACTTATTAAATTAATTTAAATTGTTAATTAACTATTAATAGAACGTAAATTAATTGTAATCAAAATAAAATTTAAAAAAGTTATTCAACATATTAACAGCCTATAATAATCATAATATTTTTTTAAAATTTTAAAAAGAAATAATTAATATGATATATAATGTGGATAAGTTAATTTAACTATAAATAACATTAAAAAAATACTAGTTAATATTAAAACTGTAGCTTTGTATAAGATAAATAGCAAATCTTCTCATTAATTAAGAGCTATTTAATAACAAAATTTCCAGTATCTTAGGAAATAAATATGATTACGAAATTAAATGACAAGAAAGAAAAAAAGGAAATCCAATAACAAAATTTCCAACCTTACAAATACAATCTTAAGTATATTAAAAAAAGAGAAAAAGAAAACTTTCAATTACAAACAAATTTCCGCTATTCTTGGTGTTAATGATGCCAGCAGTAGAAACCAAATTATAAAAAAGCTTCACCAATTACACGCTAAAAAAGAAATAGAAGAAGTAGAGCGCGGTAAATACAAAGCAGTTGTTACAGCAGAGTACCATACAGGTATTTTAGATGTATCGGGTAGAGGCTCTAGTTATGTTATTTCCAACGATTTTGATGAAGATGTTTTTATAGCTTCCAATAATATCAATCGTGCCTTAGATGGCGATGAAGTAGAGTTTTACGTGTACAAACGACGTAAAAATGGCAGGATGGAAGGTGAAATTACCGAAATCATTAAACGTGCTAAAAGTGAATATGTTGGTGTTATTCAACTCAATAAAAATTATGCGTTTGTAATTGCCGATAATAGTAAAATGTACAAAGATATCTTTGTTCCAATCAATAAAACCAATAAAGCTGAAGATGGTGATAAAGTATTGGTAAAATTGGAAGATTGGCCAGAGAAAGCCGATTCTCCTTATGGTAAAGTCATTCAGGTTTTAGGTAAACCAGGTGAACACAATACAGAGATTCATGCCATTTTAGCGGATTATGGCTTGCCTTACGAGTTTCCACATGAAGTAGAAGACTTTGCCAATAAAATTGATACGTCCATTACCAAAGAAGAAATAGCAAAACGTAGGGACATGCGTAAAGATTTGACCTTTACAATAGATCCAAAAGATGCAAAAGATTTTGATGATGCTTTGTCTTTTAAAGTATTGGAAAATGGTTTGTATGAAATAGGCATTCATATTGCCGATGTATCCCATTATGTTCAAGAGAATACGATATTGGATGAAGAAGCCTACCAACGCGGAACTTCGGTGTATTTGGTAGATCGCGTAGTGCCGATGTTACCTGAAATTTTATCAAATAATGCGTGTTCTTTACGTCCACATGAAGAAAAATTTACGTTTTCGGCGGTATTTCATATTAACGATAAGGCAGAAGTTAAAAACCAATGGTTTGGTAGAACGGTGACGTATAGTGATGCCCGTTTTGCTTACGAAGAAGCACAAGCTATTATAGAAAACAATGCTAACCTTGTCATTCCTGCGAAAGCAGGAATCCATAGTTTGGAAGATATTAATACTGAAATTCCTCAAGAAGTTTCTTTAACAGGTAAAACATATAAAACGTCACCAAAAGTAGCGCAAGCTATTTTAAAAATGGATGCCTTGGCAAAAAAAATGCGGAGCAAACGCATGAGTGCTGGTGCTATTTCATTTGATAAAGTAGAAGTGAAATTTAATCTGGATGAAGAAAATAATCCAATAGGGGTGTTTTTTAAATCCAGTAAAGACGCCAATAAACTAATTGAAGAATTTATGTTACTGGCCAATAAAAAAGTGGCGGAATTTATCGGTAAACAATCAGTTAAAAAAACATTTGTGTATCGTGTTCACGACGAACCAGATGTTTCTAAGTTGGCTAGTTTGCAAAACATTGTTTCTAAGTTTGGTTATAAACTGAATTTTAAAGATAGAAAATCAACGACATCGTCTCTTAATTACTTGTTGCAAGATGTGGTTGGAAAGAAGGAACAAAACTTGGTTGATACATTAACCATTCGAAGCATGAGCAAAGCCGAATACACTACCCAAAATATTGGTCATTATGGTTTGGCGTTTGATTATTATACGCATTTTACATCGCCCATTAGGCGGTATCCAGACGTTATGGTGCATCGTTTGTTGCAACATTATTTAGATGGTGGAAAGTCAGTTAGTGAAGAAGCTTACGAAGACAAATGCCACCATGCCAGCGATATGGAAAATTTAGCAACTAAGGCCGAACGCGATTCTATAAAATACATGCAAATACGCTTTATGGAAGATCATAAAGACGAGGATTTTTTAGGTGTTATTTCTGGTGTGACCGATTGGGGTATTTATGTGGAAATAATTGACAATAAATGCGAAGGTATGGTAAGCATTCGCGATTTAAAGGACGATCATTATGCCTTTGATGAAAGTCAATATGCACTAATAGGACGTCACACAAAAAACATGTACCAACTTGGCGACGAGGTTGTTGTGAAGGTAAAAGGGACTGATTTGGTGAAAAAACACTTAGATTTTCTTTTAATTGGAAGAAAAGAGGAATAATTATTGATAACTTTACGTTAGCTATAATAAAATCACAATCAAAATGAAAAATTTACTTGTATTATTTACAGTTTTTGCCGCTTCTGTTATCTATGCCCAAAAACCTATTGAAAAGAATATTGGAGATTTTAAGGAATTGAAGGTTTACGATTTAATTGAGGTAGAATTAATTAAATCGGATGAAAATAAGGTGGTTATTACAGGAGATAATGCAGATTACGTGCTTGTTAATAACAAGAATGGAACGCTTAAAATAAAAATGGAACTATCAAAAATATTTGATGGCAACAACACAAAAGTTAAATTGTATTACACAACTGTAGATATTATCGATGCAAATGAAGGTGTTAAAATTCATTCCAAAGATGAAATAAAACAATTTGAAATAGATTTAAAAGCCCAAGAAGGCGGCAGTATTAATGTTGTTGTTGATGTTAATTACGCAAACATTAAAGCCGTAACAGGAGGTATAATAACCGCTTCGGGAACAGCAAAAAAGGAAAGTGTTAAATTGTTGACAGGTGGTGTTTTTAACGGAGAAAAATTAAAATCAGAAGATTCCGAAGTATCTATAAATGCAGCTGGCGAAGCTTATATAAATGCATCTAAAGTGGCTGACATTAAAATCAGGGCTGGTGGTGATGTGTTTATTTATGGAAACCCAGAAACTGTTAATGAAAGTAAGGTTTTGGGAGGTAGAATAAAAAGAATGGATTAAAAAACAAAATCAAATATTAATTATAGAACCCACGACAAGTCGTGGGTTTTTGTTATAAGGTAGTAGTCTATAAAAGACTTTTGTTTAAAATATTTCTTTACTTTGTAGCAAACCCTCTAAACTAATGATGCTACATGATATTTTAAGAGCCATTCCGTTTGGTATTATTCTGGCTTTTACCATAGGGCCTGTTTTTTTTGTGCTTTTAGAAACTAGTGCCACTAAAGGGTTTAGTAGTGCGCTTATCTTCGATTGTGGCGTTATGTTGGCCGATATTGTTTTCATTCTGGTCGCTTTTTTTAGTACCAATAAATTGCTTGATAAAATTAAGGACGACCCTAATTTTTTAATCTTCGGAGGGGTTTTACTCGTGGTTTATGGTGTTATTTCATTTATTAAAACATCAAAATCCTTTAGGGACATAGTAAAGGAGTACCATAAAATAGACATTCAAAAAAAATACGGCAAACTCTTTCTAAAAGGGTTTTTGCTCAATTTTATAAACATTGGCGTGTTATTGGGCTGGGTTGCTTTTATAGTCATAGCAAACTCATTAACTGAATCAAAGCAAGGCGTTATTACTTTTTTAAGTACCATTCTTGTTGTTTACTTTTTGGTAGATTTGGTAAAAATGGCCGTTGCCAAAAAACTGAAAAATAGATTAACGCCAAAACGAATTTTCAAAACAAAGAAAATCATCGCCTTAATTATCCTGGGCTTTGGAGTTTTGCTTTTAGTACAAGGGTTTTTTCCAAAAGAAAAGGAAATGCTAAAGGAAAGAATAGAGCAGATGAGCCCTATAAAATAAAAGCCTCCAGTATAAACAGGAAGCTTTTTTGGAGGCGTCGAGCGGATTCGAACCGCTGTACAAGGTTTTGCAGACCTTTGCCTAGCCACTCGGCCACGACGCCCTATTTCTTGTGCAAATGTAAAAAAAAATAAGACTTTACAACACCTAAAATTATTTTTTACGCTTATCCGTCATTTTAATCGTTACACGCTCTACATCGCCGCCAATTGGGGGGTTTAGTTTGCTAACCCAAACGGTTGCTTTTTTAACCAAAGCATCTTCATTAAAGATTCTATCTAAAATGCGTCTGCATACCGTTTCCAGCAAATGCGACGGCTTATTCATCTCTTCTTTAATAATGCGGTTTAAAAACACATAATCAACCGTATCACTTAGTTTGTCTGTTTTGGCCGATGTTTGTAAATCGGTATCAACCTCTAAATCTACCCGGTAATTGCTTCCAATTTTGGATTCTTCCTTTAGGCAGCCATGATAGGCAAAAATGCGTATGTTCTCTACTTTTACGGTTCCCATTAACTTGTAAAAAAATCAAAAATATTACTTAGCGCACTGGTTTTAGTTTTATAAAATTCAGTGTACGTACAGCGTTTACAGGTAACAGATGAAAACTTTTTGTTCTGTACATCAAAAATTTTAGAAAGTGTTCCGCCAGTAGCTCTCATTTCACTTAATTCGTATTCTGTGTGGTTGCATTTTGGGCAAACATAATTGAGTGGTTTCATTTTAAATGTTTTTAGGTTAATAACTTTTAAAATATAGGTAATGAAAAAACAAAATTTGTTACGCTTATCAACAACACAATGGGCTAAAATAAGTTGAATTTGCGTAATTTTGAAGTTTATTTGATTGAAATATATTTTAAGAATGTCTGAAGAAAAAAAGCCACTAAATTTTTTAGAGCAAATAATAGAAGAAGATTTAGCTAACGGATTGCCCAAGAGCAAATTGCGATTTCGATTTCCACCAGAACCAAACGGCTATTTGCACATAGGGCACACTAAAGCCATTGGCATTAGTTTTGGTTTGGGCGAGAAATACAATGCCCCGGTTAACCTAAGGTTTGATGACACCAATCCCGCCAAAGAAGAACAGGAATATGTAGATGCCATTAAAGAAGATGTGTCTTGGTTAGGGTATAAATGGGACAAGGAATTATATTCTTCAGATTATTTCCAGCAGCTTTACGATTGGGCTATTCTATTGATAAAGGATGGAAAGGCTTATGTTGATTCCCAAAGCAGTGAAGCAATGGCCGAACAAAAAGGAACACCCACCCACCCGGGCGTTGATGGGCCTTACAGAAATAGAAGCGTAGCCGAGAATCTAGATTTGTTCGAACGCATGAAAAATGGTGAGTTCGATGAAGGTGCTCATGTGTTACGTGCTAAAATAGACATGAAACACACGAACATGCTCATGCGCGATCCGTTAATGTATCGCATTTTGAAAAAGCACCATCATAGAACGGGTAATACGTGGTGTATTTACCCAATGTACGATTGGACCCATGGTGAAAGCGATTATATTGAACAGGTTTCCCATTCTTTGTGTTCTTTGGAATTTAAACCCCATAGAGAGCTTTATAATTGGTTTAAGGAACAAGTTTATGATTATAGTCAAAATGATTACCCAATGCTGCCAAAACAGCGTGAATTTGCCCGTTTAAACCTTAGCTATACCATTATGAGCAAACGCAAACTACTCAAATTGGTTGAGGATGGTATTGTAAGTGGTTGGGATGATCCTCGTATGCCTACTATTTCGGGATTGCGTCGCAGAGGTTATACGCCAAATTCGTTACGTAAGTTTGTGGAAACGGTGGGTGTTGCCAAACGTGACAATGTCATTGAAGTGTCTTTGTTGGAGTTTTGCATTCGTGAGGATTTAAACAAAACGGCACCGCGTGTAATGGCTGTGCTCGACCCCGTTAAATTGGTAATTACAAATTATCCAGAAGGTAAGGAAGAGTGGTTGGATGCTGAAAACAATCAGGAAGACGACAGTGCCGGATTTAGAAAAGTGCCTTTTTCAAGGGAATTATATATTGAAAAAGAAGATTTTAAAGAACAGGCCGGCAATAAGTTTTTTAGGTTAAAACTTGGCGGTGAAGTACGTCTTAAAAATGCTTACATCATTAAAGCTGAAGAGGTGGTTAAAGATGCCAATGGCGAAATTAAAGAGATTCATTGTACCTATTCTGAAGATACGTCCAGAAAAATAAAAGGCACCTTACATTGGGTATCCATTAAACATGCCATAAAAGCAGAGGTGAGGGAATATGATAGATTGTTTATGGATGAAGCCCCAGACGGACATCCGGAAAAGGATTTCATGGAATTTTTAAACCCCGATTCCCTAAAATTGGTAGAGGCTTATGTAGAACCCAGTTTAAAGGATGCCAAAGTAGGCGAGAGGTTTCAGTTTCAACGCATCGGGTATTTTTGTGTTGATAAAGATAGTGTTGAGGATAAATTAGTATTCAACAAAACAGTGGGGTTAAGGGATTCTTGGGAAAAACAAAAACCGTCTAACAATTCAAACCAAAACCAAAATAAACCTCAAAACAACAAACAACAACCTAAACGAAAAGCCATTGATGTTATTCAGCAATTAGGTAAAAAATACACCAATTTGCCAGAAGAAAAACAGCAAAAGGTTAAAGCAGAAATCCAGCAATTGGCACAAGAGGTTAGTTATGAAGAATTACAGCCGTTGTTCAATACAGCTGCAAAAAAAGTAGGTACGCGTATAGCGGTAATGATTGTGCTTGGAGTTTTACTTAGAAACGGTTTAAAACGCGATGAGTCTGTTGAGGCTTTTATAGAAAAAGCGTTGGTAGATCACAATGAATTATTGAAGGCAGAAGCGCAAAACATTAAGGTTTAATTGATATTAAGAGATGTTTCTGAAGCAGTCTCTTCAAAATTAGAATCAAAGCCTTGGGTTCTTATTTGCATATATTTATTCATTTCCATGAAACTATTTTTTATGGAGTCAGCCTTTGTTAAGTCCATGTTGTTATAAATTTTTTGGCTAAGTAAAAAAGTAGTAACGTTTTCTATGGATGAGTTATTGTTTTTTTGAAATTTTCCAAATAAAACAATACCTAAAACAATGATTCCTACTAAAGCAAACGCAGGTTTATAAAAATGTTTTTGAAAGCGTTTTTTTAGTTCAAGATTCTTGAAAAACTGCTTTTTGTATTTCTTTTTGAAAGCTAAATTTACTGTGTCCCCAACAGTATTATTTACATTCATTTTTTGACGTTCTTCTTCAAACGATTTTTTAGAAGCCTGTAATAAGAAATGAAATTTATGGTAGTCAACTTCAGTTATTTGAGAAAGTACATATTCCTTTTCCTGTAGGGAGAGAGCAGAAAAAGGTTTTTCCAATAATAATTTTTCAAGTTTATCTTCCATTTATTAATCGGTTTTTATTGGGTCGAATGCATTTAATTTTTTTGACAATTTTTCAATAGCATAAAAGAGGCGAGATTTTACAGTGCCTTCAGAACAGTTCATAATCTCGCCAATAGCTTTTATGGTTAAATTTTCTTGGTGCCTTAAAATAAAAGTTGCACGTTGATCTTCATTCAGTTTAGAAAGTTCTTTTGCTAGAAATTTATTAAATACGTTAGTATCATAATCACCTGGAGCAGTTGAATAGGTTACCTGTGAAAGCTCTAAATTTTTTACATTGTTTTCTCTTGTAAAAACAATGTTTGTGTTTTGCCTATATTCGTTTTTGCACATATTATAGGCAATAGTATAAAACCAAGTAGAAAAGACCTTAGATGTATCGAACAAATATGCTTTTTCTATAAGCTTTAAAAATAAATCTTGTAAAAAATCTTCTGCTTTGTTATGGTCTTGGTAGAGTTTCTGGTAAAAAAAGTAAAATAGTTTTTTAGAATACCTATTGTAAATTTCATTAAAAGCTCTTTCCTTTCCCTTAACCATTAAAGCTATTAACTCTTCATCCGGTTTATTCTCATAATTGTTTTTAAAAAAAAAATCCAATATGAAAAGAATTAATTAGATTCTTCAAAACTTGTATTGGTAGGTTCGGTAAGGTTCATAATAGTGTTACCAGTCGAACCATTATTACTATTAACAATTTCAAATTTAAAATCATCAATTAGCGCAATACCAGTACCAGACATTAAAACACCGTAAGAAATATTTGTTGCTGTTTTTGGCACTTCAAGAATGATTTCATATTTAGTCCAAGACGTCGTTCCTTTTATTGGCCGATCTCCCATATTATCAAAGCTTAAAACCTCGCCTCTTTTTTCGCCATCAACACGCATCCACATACCAGTCCAGTCTTTTACATCTGTTGTTTTAATATAACCGGTAAGTTTTACTTTCTTTCCTAGGTAGTCTGTTGGTCTAAAACTTTGCATTATAGTGCCAAATCCTTTAATCTTAGATTTTGTAGATTTTAAATAGGCTACGTTGCCATTTCTATCAGCATTTTTTTCAACCCCAATTGTATAAGACTCGGGATTACTTCCTGCTAAAATCCATCCTTTAATTTTCTGGTCTTCTCCTTTTGAAAATGACAATAACGATAGCCCCAAAAGGACAAATGTTCCGAACAAAAGATTGAAAGTTATTCTTTTCATAAATTAAATTTAAGGTTAATATGTAATATAATACACCTATTTGTAAAAAAGGTTCATTTTATATTTAAAAATTTTATATGTATCTAAAAAAGAGGTAGTTATTTTAAAATTGGTTATATTTATACACTAACTAATCACTAATAACTATGGATTTTATTAACCCTATTGCAATTGTAGTTGCCGCAGTGTCGGCAATGGTTGTGGGATTTGTATGGTACAATCCCAAAGTTTTTGGAACCGCTTGGATGGCCGCCGCAGGTATGACAGATGAACAAATAAAAGGCGGTAATATGCTCAAAATTTTTGGTTTGGCATTATTGTTTGCTTTTATGTTGGCTTCAACCATGTCTTCTATTGTGGTACATCAAATGGGTGTTTACAGTTTGGCCCAGGGTGATTTGGGCATGTTACCTTCTTACGATGCTTTTTTAGATGATTACGGTGATGCCTTTAGAACCTTTAAGCATGGTGTATTTCACGGTGTTTTAGCCGGTATTTTTATAGCCTTACCCATTTTGGGAACCAATGCCTTGTTTGAGCGCAAAAGCGCCAAATACATTTTTATTAATGTAGGCTATTGGATTGTTACTCTTGGTATTATGGGCGGCATCATTTGTGGCTGGAAATAAATTTTGTAGCTTTTTAAAGAAATAAAGACTGAAGTGTTTTAACTTCGGTCTTTTCTTTTTCCATTGAAAACTTTCTGTATTTACAAATCGTATAATGAACTTCCTAAAGACTGGGACAACCTTGCCGTACATGATATTTTTTTACAAACAGATTATTTAAAGGCTCTTGAAGAAGCATTGCCTAACAATATTAACCTATATTATATTGGTGTTTTTAAAGAGCATGAGTTAGTTGGTATAGCAGTTGTTCAGCGTGTTCAATTGTATTTAAAGGATATGTTTAGGCAAATAGAAGTTTCTTGCGCGAAGGAGTTTTTTAGAAGCACTATTTCCAGAATTGTTAAGGGCAATGTTTTAGTGGTAGGTAATTTAACCCATACAGGTCAACACGGTATTTTTTTCAATACTGAAAAGATATCTGTTAGTACCTATTTAGATGCGGTTTTTTTGGCCCTTACCGAAATAGAACAAGACATTAAATTGCAATACCGTAAAAAAATAAGAGCTATTATGTTTAAGGATTTTTTTGAGAATGATAGTATTCATCTTGAAAAGGAATTTTTTAAAAAGCATCGGTTTAGTTGTGTATCAGTACAACCTAACATGATAATGGATGTCCGCAAAAATTGGGCATCCGTTAACGATTATGTTAACAGTTTCAACAAAAAATATAAAGACAGATACAAAAGAGCGCGTAGAAAGCTAAATGGAATTAAACCTGTAGAAATGCAGAAAGAAGACCTTAAAAACCACTCTAGAACACTACATGATTTATACCTAAATGTATCTAATAATGCCAAGTTCAACACGTTTATTCTTCCTGAAAACCATTTTTACAATTTAAAAGTCAATTTGAAAGACTCTTTCAGGGTTTTTGGGTATTTTTTAAATAACGAACTAATAGGGTTCTACACGCTCATTCTTAATGGGAAAAATCTAGAAACGTACTTTTTAGGTTACGACGCCGAGCACCAATACCCCAACCAACTGTATTTAAACATGCTATACGATATGGCAAAATATGGCATAGAGAATAACTTTAAAACCATTGTTTATGCTAGAACGGCTATGGAAATAAAAAGCTCTGTAGGTGCCTTGCCAAAGGCTATGGTTATGTACGTAAAACATACGAATGGTGTTTTAAACACAGTTTTAAAACAGTTATTTAAATTTATGGCTCCAACTCAAAAATGGGTAGAGCGACATCCTTTTAAATGAAAATTTATTTCGTATATTTTTGAAATGAAATTTATTTTCAAAAGTCGCCATATTAATATTTACAAGTGCAACATATGAGTTTAAAAACTCTCATACTAATCATTATAAATAGCTTGATTTTTCTTGTTATTTTAATGCTTTCAATCACTTTTTACAATCAATTCTCTAAAGTTTTAGACGATAGAATTTTACTTCAGTTAAATTCCATAAAAACATTGAAACAAATACAGGTCGAAAACTTAATCAATAGTGAATGGCATTCGTTTTTAAACTCGAATACAACAGTTGATAGTCTTGATTTTGAGATACCCAAAAACACATATAAATCTTCAGGAATTTACGATTTTACCAAGTTTAACGAACAAGGAGAAACTTCCATAGGGCTGGTTTCAGAAGACGAAAGCGGAACTCGAATCGGTATTATTGATTACGAAAAAATAAAAGCGATTTTATTGGAACGAACCGGTATGGGAAATTCAGGGGAGTCTTATTTGGTTGGAGGCGATTTTTACATGAGGTCGCAATCCCGTTTTTTACCAAGTAAAGTCCCATCCAGCATAATGGTGGATACAAAAGGCGTTAATGAAGCTTTAGCTGGAAAATCGGGTAGGGGTGTTTTTAATGATTATAGAAACGTTGAGGTTTATAGTGTTTACAGTCCAATTCAAATTTCAAATCTCAAATTGGCAATTCTTTCCGAAATAGATAAAAGTGAAGTTATAGCACCTTTACAACAACTAAAAAAGAGACTTTTGGGTTTAACATTAATTACAATGTTGGTTGCCATAATCTTGTCGTTGTTTTTAACCAGGATAATAACCAACCCGATTACCAACATGAAGAAGAGCCTTAAAATTATGGCAGATGGCGACTACAACCAAAACAATGAATTTATAAAAAACTCTAATGAAATCGAGGAAATGTTTCAGGCCTTGGCAAATCTTAAAAAATCATTGCAGGGCGCCGTAAATTTTTCCAACGAAATAGGAAAAATGAACCTTAATACGCATTATGTTCCTAAAAGTCAAAACGATTTGTTGGGAAAAAGCCTTTTAAAAATGAGGGATAAATTGTTGGAGTTTAGGAATAACGAAAATAAAAACAGGATAAACACCAAAAGGCTGCTGGTTGATGGTTTAGAGAAGGAACGAAAAAGGTTGTCGCGTGAACTTCACGACGGCATTGGTCCGCTTTTAACCTCGTTGAAATTTTATATTGAAAACCGAATTGAAAGCAAGGAACAAAGAACGGAAATGATTAAAATAGTAGACAGTACAATTGCTGAAATACGGTTAATGTCTAATGCCTTAATGCCAACTACTATTGACGATTTTGGTGTAGGGGCTGCCCTTACCAATTTTGTTGACAGTATAAAAAAGTTGTCGGATATTTCTATAGAATTTGAGGATTTATCAAATAAAGCTAACAGTAAGCTAACCAAAACACAGGAAATCAATATCTTTAGGATTGGACAAGAACTTATTAATAATGCGCTGAAACATGCCAATGCTAAAAATATTAGAATGACGCTTTCTGAGTTTGACGACTTTGTATCATTCTTTTATTTTGATGATGGTAAGGGCTTCGACATTAACACTGTAAAACTAGGTTCAGGAATTATAAACATAAAGGAACGTGTTGAAATTTGCAATGGGGAAATTGATATTAAATCAAAAAATGGGCACACTACGTTCGAAATAGAATTACCAATAAACAATGAGCAGAATTAATTTAATTATAGCTGACGATCACGAGCTTTTTAGAAATGGCCTAACAGAATTGTTAAAAAAGCATGATGATATAAATGTTATTAAAAGTGTGGCTGATGGCAAAGCGTTTATAGAAGAACTAAAAAGAACAAAAGACCTAGATATTGTTTTATTGGATATAACCATGCCAAACATGGATGGATTTGAGGTATTAAAGGAAATACAAACCTTAAACGCCGCTGTGAAACCAATAATCATATCTATGCATGATGATGGCAATTATATTGCAAAATGCGCCAAAAGCGGCGCGTACGGTTATCTACTTAAAAATACCGATGAAGATGAATTGGTAAAGGTTGTACGCATAGTAAATGGAGGCAAAAAATATTTTAGTCCAACTATTGCGGAAAAAATGATAAACTTTATGTCCGACCAGAAGGTTAGCGAAAATATTCTCTCCCAAAAAGAAAAGGAAGTTTTAGGATTGATTTCCGAAGGGTTCACCACGAAAGACATTGCTACCAAGCTTTTTGTAAGTACCAGAACCATCGAAACCCACAGAGCCAATATTTTAAGAAAGCTGGAGGTAAAAAATACGGCCGAATTAATTAAAAAAGCCACGCAAATCAATTTAATTTAGCTTTAGGTAAAGTTGTTGTAAAACATTAACCTGTATACATCTATACCTGAATTTTGGTCAATATTTAGGTAAATATCCGTATTTATACGGATATATATTACGTGGTTTCAAGTATCAGCAAAGACCTCTGATTGTATTTATTTTTGTAGTATAATTTTAAAATTATAAAAGACATGAAGAATATAACCATCGTTTTAGCCTTGATACTTGTTGCGTCAACTTCTGCTTTTGCTCAAAAGAGAAGTGATTTAACAGGACCAGCGTACAAAAATTATAAGCCTGGAAAAGAAAAGAGTGAACCAGTTGCTGTGTATACGGTAGCCAAAGAAGAAAAATTAACAGGGCCAGCTTATAAAAACCATAAGCCTTGGAAAAATACTTCAGATAAAACCTATACAACAATAGCGTTTGGTTCTGAAAAATCTAAACTAACAGGGCCAGCACACAAAAACTATAAACCATGGAGAGATAATAAAGAAAACGAATAAGTATCTAGTCCTTATATTGCTAAAAATGAGGAATAGAATTTAAATTTATCAGTTAAAAAGTAGAAATGCTGTTAATCCGAGAGGTTTAACAGCATTTTTATTAATAAAACCAACATATTTAAGTTATGGCACTTTACAATAAAATTAAATGGGTTTTGGGTATTTTGTTGGTATTTATTTTAATACTAATTACCAATTTGGTCGATAAAAATAATTTCACAAGAGTTAAGGATTCTGTAGTTACCATTTATGAAGATAGGCTAATAGCCAGCGATATTGTGTTTGAAATGTTTAAATTGGTTAAAGAAAAGGAAGTTGCTGCAAAACTTTCTGATACAACATTTTATAACCATAAAAATGAAATGATAAACGCGAGTATTAACGACTTAGTTTTTAGGTTCGAGAATACAAAGCTTACAACAAAAGAGCTATCAATTTTTAATGATTTAAAAGACAATTTAGAATCCCTTAAACGTGCAGAAAAGACGTTTATGGAGTCGCACTATAATACCAAAAGTAATCCAGAGGCCTTAATTGCAAAAATTAACAATAACTTAGATGAGTTATCTGAAATACAGTTAATTGAAGGCAGAAGACAAATGTCTATCACAAAGAAAGCGCTGAGCACTGTAGAGCTGTTTACCCAGATTGAAATAGGTATTCTAATATTTTTAGCCATTGTAATTCAAATAATTGTGATGTATAAATCAAACTAACCAGTATTTTTTGATATATAAATTTTAATAGTTCTTTAAGATACTTTGCGACCAGAATTTGTTATGTTATAAATATGGAAACATTAAAAAAGAACATATTAGGCGAAATAGCATCATTAACACGAACTATTGAAGACAAATATCCAGAGTTGCAAAAGTATCTTGATGAACGAAGAAATACGTTGGACCAGGGTAATACTAATAGCGGTGAGCTGAATAACGAAGAACTATCAACTTATAGGGATTCGCTAAAAGATTTAATTGAAAAATATAATAATAAAAAGGCATAAAAAAACCCCTCAAAATGAGGGGTTTTATGTTTAAATTGTCTATTCTTTTTTCTTTTTGACATTTTTCATGGCCTCACCAATTTGGTTGCTGGCTGTAAAACTGGCTACCATTTCGTTTAGCATGTTACTACCAGCCTGTGGTGCATTTGGCAGCAATATTAAGTTGCTATTGGTTTCTTCACCCAAAGATTGTAGTGTGTCGTAATGCTGCGTAACAACAATAAGAGCAGAAGCCTCTTGGGAATTAATACCAACACGGTTTAATACTTCCACAGATTCTTCCAAGCCTCTGGCAATTTCACGACGCTGATCGGCAATACCTTGTCCTTGCAAGCGTTTGCTTTCTGCTTCGGCTTTTGCTTTTTCAACTATTAGAATTCTGGCAGCATCACCTTCAAACTGCGCGGCTATTTTTTCACGTTCTGAGGCATTAATGCGGTTCATGGCGGCTTTTACCTGGGCATCTGGGTCAATATCGGTCACCAAGGTTTTAATGATATCAAAACCATATTCGAGCATGGCATCGTTCAATTCGGCTTTAACAGCTAGAGCGATATCATCTTTTTTCACAAACACGTCGTCCAACTTCATTTTAGGTACTTCGGCACGTACCACATCAAAAACATAGCTGGTTATTTGCTCGTGAGGATAGTCCAGTTTATAGAATGCGTCATAAACTTTTTGGCTTAGTACTCTATATTGTACAGACACTTTTATGCGTACAAATACATCGTCTAAAGTTTTTGTTTCTACAATAACATCCAACTGTTGTATTTTTAAACTTAGTTTTCCTGCAATCCTATCTATTAGAGGTATTTTTAATTGAAGACCCGAATGGCGAATACTTTGAAATTTGCCAAAGCGTTCAATAATAGCTGCAGTTTGCTGTTTTACAATAAAAAATGACGAGAAAAAAATAACCAATACTATAAAAAGAATTGGAAATAAGATGAACTGTGACATGATGAAGTTTTTAAAAATGGTTAAGAAAATTAAGATACGAAAATTATATTATATTTGAACATCCTTTAAACAATCAAATGAAATATAAATCCTTCACCCTATTAGTAGTTATCTTATTGTGTTTTGTTACAAAAAGTTTTTCGCAACGGGGTAATTATAGGATAACAAATGGGATAGGTGTGTTTGGGGGAATTACAAAGTTTGATATAGCCACAGATAATTTTGTTACCAACCAAGGCAATGGTTTTTTGGGAGGATTTTCTGCAACTGTTGATATTCCCTTTAAGTGGTATAACATAAGTTATGATATTCAACTTTCCGAGAATAATGTGGGTATTTTGGCCCGACCAAGCATTGCTAGTACCACAAATGAGTTTATAGATTATAAAGTATTTGCCGCCCAAATAGCCCTTTTAGCACATATTAAAATTATTGAAACCTATTTAACCATCGATGTGGGCCCCATGCTTCAGTACAATGGTAAAATGGAGCTTAAGGATAAAAGTAAAGAAGGGTATTTCATTAACAATTACACCAACTTAACATCGGGCGATATTTCAAATATATCCCAGTTTAACTTTGATGGTGCAATAGGCGCTTCTGCAGGGTTTAAGAACTTTAAATTGAAAGCCCAATACATCTACGGGTTTACCAATATTTTAAAGAAATTGGAAAAACAGGATATTGACACAACTGGTGGCGATAGCCGCTTTAAAGGCAATCAAAACATGCTGGTTTTGGGCGCTATGATTTTATTCTAGCCTAAAGAAGCAACCATCTTTTCTATTCTGGTAACCGATTCGTTTTTACCAATTAGAAACATAATCTCAAAAACATCTGGGCCTTGTAAGGCACCAACCAACGCCAATCGCAAAGGCATCATTACCTTGCCAAAACCAATGTTGTTTTTGGTAATCCATTCTTTAATATCGGTTTGTAAGTTGGCGGCCGTAAAATCGTTTACATGTTGAATTATATTAACCAATTCCCTAAGCAACTGGGCAGTATCTTCTTTATAGGCTTTTTTTACGGCTTTATCGTCGTAGCTATTTGGAGCTACAAAGAAATAATGGCTCAAATCCCAAAAGTCGCTCACAAATGTGGCACGTTCTTTTATCAACCCAACCACAATGGCAATGTAGTTTATGTCAATATCAGCCAGTTCGGGTTGTTGCGATTTAAAAAGATCTGCAAGTATTTCATCATTTTGTTCTTGCATATAATGGTGGTTGAACCACTTGATTTTTTCTGGATCAAATCGGGCACCTGCTTTATGTACACGCTCTAAATCGAATGTTTCAATAAGTTCTTCCAAACTGAAAATTTCTTGCTCGGTTCCTGGATTCCAACCTAAAAAAGCCAAGAAGTTCACTAAGGCTTCAGGAAAATAACCATCTTCTTTATAGCCTTTAGAGACATCTCCAGACTGTGGATCTGTCCACTCCAACGGAAATACAGGAAAGCCTAATTTATCTCCATCACGTTTACTAAGTTTGCCTTTGCCCGTAGGTTTTAGAATTAGGGGTAAATGCGCAAACTCAGGAATTTTCCAACCAAAAGCCAGATATAAAGATAAGTGTAAAGGAAGAGAAGGAAGCCATTCTTCACCGCGAATCACGTGAGTAATTCCCATTAAATGGTCGTCTACGACATTGGCTAGGTGATAGGTTGGCATGCCATCGCTTTTGAATATAACTTTGTCGTCTAATAATTCTTTTTTAAAAGATACATGTCCTCTTACAATATCAGTTGTTGAAATAATACCGTGCGCCCCTTCTTTTTGGGTGTCAAGCATTTTGTAACGAATCACATATTCTTCGCCAGCATCTAATTTAGCTTGTGTTTCTTCAGCAGAAAGCGACAGCGAATTGCTCAACTTTAAGCGATTGTGCCAGTTGTAAATAAACGTTTTGCCTTTAGCTTCATGGTCTTTCCTGTGAAAATCCAATGTTTCTGCAGTATCAAAAGCATAATAGGCTTTACCAGAAGCAACCAATTCATCGGCATACTTTTTATAAATTTCTTTACGTTCACTTTGTCTGTAAGGACCGAATGTCTCATTTTTGCCAGGGCCTTCATCATAAGGAATGCCGCACCAATTTAATGAATCTATAATGTATTTTTCGGCACCTTCAACATAGCGGTTTTGGTCGGTATCCTCAATACGTAATATAAAGGTTCCATTGTATTTTTTAGCGAATAAATAATTGAACAAAGCCGTACGTACACCACCTATATGTAAAGGGCCTGTTGGGCTGGGCGCAAATCGAACGCGAATATTTTGTGACATATTCCTTAATTTTGTCTGCAAAGATACAATTAACACATTATTATAAAGTTTGTACTGAATAAAATTGTAGTTTAGTGTGTTATTATGCTGATATATAACGAATGAGCCAATTCCAAATCATAAAAAATAAACTAGAAGCTTTTATAAAGCGCTATTATACCAATGAGCTTATTAAAGGGACGATTCTGTTTTTTGCCATAGGATTGCTTTATTTTCTGTTTACGCTTTTTTTGGAATATATGTTATGGATGGGCACAACCGCCAGAGCCATTTTGTTTTGGCTATTTGTTTTGGTTGAGCTTGTGTTGTTGGGTAAATTTATTTTATTACCATTGGCCAAGTTGTTTAAGCTTCAAAAGGGGATTAATTATGAAGATGCATCTAGAATAATTGGACATCATTTTCCTGAGGTTAACGATAAGCTTTTAAATGTACTGCAATTACAAAGAGAGCACTCCCAATCGGAATTGTTATTGGCTAGTATCGAACAGAAATCAATAGAATTAAACCCCATACCTTTTAAACTCGCTATAGATTTTAAGAAAAGTCTAGCCTATTTAAAGTACGCTGCAATTCCGATTATAATCATGCTTTTGAGTTATTTTTTCGGTGGCTTCAGTTGGTTTAGTGATAGCTATAAAAGGGTGGTTCATTACAAAACGGCATACGAACCTCCTGCACCATTTCAATTTTTCGTTGTAAATGATAACCTAAGTGCTCTAGAGAACAGAGACTTTAAGTTATTGGTAAAAACAGCAGGCGATGTAGTGCCGGAAAATGCACAAATTAGATACAATAACGAAACCTATTTTTTGCAACAAACGGGAGTAGGGGAGTTCGAATATGTTTTTTCGCAACCTAAAGAAACAACAGAATTCCAATTAGAAGCAAATGGCGTAACCTCTAAACCTTATAGCTTGTCAATTGTTGAAACACCATCTTTATTGGGGTTTGAAATGGTTTTGGACTATCCAAACTATACCAGTCGGGACAAAGAAGTACTAAAAGGTACTGGTAACGCTGTCGTGCCAGAAGGCACAAAAGTATCTTGGAATCTTAATACCAAAGCAACCGACAATGTGTTTCTTTATGCTTCAGATACTATTCGGTTTGATTCCGAAAAAAAAGACGTTTTTAAAGCCGCTAAAAAGCTGTTCAGAGATTTTGATTATAGCATCAGCACAAGCAATAATAACCTTGCTAATTACGAAAATTTGGCCTTTAAAATAGATGTAGTTAAAGATGAGTACCCAGAGCTTAACATTAAAGTTGAGAAAGATACTATAGACGACCAAACACTTTATTTTTATGGTAAGGCAAGTGACGATTATGGCTTCAATAGGTTAGAGCTTGTGTATTACCCGTCAGGCAATGACTCAGAAATTAAGCGAGAAGTAATTCCTGTGCCCGCTTCAAATGTTACAGAGTTTATATCTGCTTTTCCAAATAATTTAGAGATTTCTGAAGGGATTCCATATGAATTGTATTTTCAAGTATTTGATAATGATGAAGTTAACAATTATAAAAGTTCCAAAAGCAGTGTTTTTAATTACAGAAAACGAACAACAGAAGAGGAAACGGAAAAGAAGCTACAAGAACAAAGTGAAACCATTGATGATTTAAATAAATCATTAGATAAATTTAGTGAGCAAGAGCAAAACCTTAAGGAGCTTAAACAAACCCAAAGAGAGAAATCCAGTTTAAATTTTAACGATCAAAAGAAACTAGAGTCTTTCCTTAGGCGTCAGCGGCAGCAAGATGAAATGATGAAAAATTTCAATAAAAAATTAAAGGATAATTTGGAAGAATTTCAAAATGACCAAACAGAACCTGATGCTTTCAAAGAAGACTTGCAAAAACGTTTACAAGAGAATGAACAACAACTTGAGCAAGACGAAGAGCTTTTGAAGGAATTACAGGAGCTTCAAGAAAAATTTAACAACGAACAGTTAATACGTAAACTTGAAGAGCTATCAAAACAAAATGCCAATAAAAAGCGGAGTTTAGAACAACTTTTAGAATTGACAAAGAGATTTTATATTGAAAAGAAATTAGATAAACTTAAGGAGGATTTGTTGAAAACTGCGATTGAACAGGAAAAGTTATCAAATGAATCCAATGAAGAAAACACAAAGGAAAAGCAAGAGCCATTGAATGATGCGTTTGAAGACTTTACCAAACAAATGGAAGATCTTCAAAAGGAGAATAAGACTTTAAAAAAACCAATGGATATTCCTAGGGATAAATTGGATGAAAATGAAATCAAAAATGCTCAACAGAAGGCATCTCAAGAATTGGATAAACAAGAGCAACAACAGGCTTCAGATAAGGAAGATAATACCCCACTTAATAATGAAAATTTAAAGGAGGCGCAAAAAAACCAGA
This sequence comes from Marixanthotalea marina, assembly GCA_018883545.1. Classification (GTDB taxonomy): domain Bacteria; phylum Bacteroidota; class Bacteroidia; order Flavobacteriales; family Flavobacteriaceae; genus Marixanthotalea; species Marixanthotalea marina. The sequence continues at coordinate 222,100 of JAHLEH010000001.1, forward strand.
AAAAGGCCGCACAAAAAATGCGCAATATGGCTCAAAAAATGATTAAGGCTATGGAAGCGGGTGCTGGAGAGCAACTACAGGAAGATGTGGCCATGCTACGTCAAGTGCTAGATAATTTGGTGATTTATTCTTTAGATCAAGAAAGTTTAATGGATAAGATAGGCGCTGTTGATGTTGGGCATAACAAATATGCCGATTACTTGCGAAATCAAAATAGTTTAAGAGAGAATTTTGAACATATAGATGATAGCCTTTTCGCATTATCGTTAAGGCAGCCAAAATTATCTGAAACGGTTAATAAAGAAATTTCAGAGGTATATTTCAATATAGACAGAGCGTTAAGCCAGTTTGCTGAAGGCAGAACGTTTCAAGGGGTGTCTAACCAGCAATTTGCCATTACTGCAGCTAATAATTTAGCAGATTTTTTAAGCAATATTTTAGATAACATGCAAGAACAAATGTCAATGTCACAAAGCCAAGGGCAAGGCATGGATATGCAGTTGCCAGACATTATAATGGGACAGGAAGAGTTGAACAAAATGATGGAAGAGAATATGCAAATGATGGAAGGAGAAGGAAAAGAATCTGAAGAAGGGCAAGAAAATGAAGGTGAGAATGGACAGCAGCAAGAGGGCAACGGCATGTCTGAGGAGCAAAATGGACAACTTTTTGAAATTTATCAACAGCAGCAACAACTAAGGCAGGCTTTAGAGCAACAATTGCAGGACAAAATTAGTGATGATCAAAATGGACTTGAGAATAATTTACTGAACGATATGGAAGAGGTTGAAATGGATCTTTTGAATAATGGATTTACCAACCAAACGCTTCAAAAAATGTTAGAGTTACAGCATCAATTGCTGAAGTTGGAAAACGCAACTTTTCAACAAGGAGAAGATAACAAGAGAGAGTCTGAAACCAATAGAAAACAGTTTAATAATACATCTAATAATCAAATACCAACTGCAAAAGAATATTTTAAAACAACTGAAATATTAAACAAGCAAGCATTACCTTTGCAGCCTGTTTATAAAAGAAAAGTACAGGAATATTTTAAAACGGATAATGATTAGTTTTAATTACGAAACCGAGTTTTCATTAAATAATGAAAAAGCTTTAGCAGATTGGATTTCTTCAGTAATACAAGCCGAAGGTTGTAAAGAAGAAGAGGTTAATTATATTTTTTGTGATGACGAATATTTATATAACCTGAATGTAGAATTCCTTAAACACGACACATTAACAGATATTATCAGTTTTGACTACTCATTAGGAAAAAACATACAAGGTGATGTTTTTATTTCTGTTGAAAGAGTGCAAGAAAACGCGAATGAATTTAATGTTAGTTTTGACGAAGAACTTAGGCGCGTTATGGTTCACGGGGTGTTGCATTATTGTGGCTACAAAGACAAGTCTGAAGCTGAAGAAAAACTTATGCGCGAAAAAGAAAACCTTTATTTAGAGCGTTTCCAATAGTTTCTTTATTCGTTGTATATTTGCAAACTTTTTTAATTTATTTGATTTAATGTTCCACGTGGAACGCTTATAAAATTTAGATTTATGTTTAACGATGTTTATGATGTTATTGTGGTTGGAGCTGGACATGCAGGCAGTGAGGCCGCTGCAGCAGCTGCCAATATGGGGAGTAAGACATTGCTAGTAACGATGAATCTTCAAAATATAGCCCAGATGTCTTGCAACCCTGCTATGGGAGGCATTGCTAAGGGGCAAATAGTAAGAGAGATTGATGCGTTGGGAGGCTATAGTGGCATTGTATCTGACACTTCGGCCATTCAATTTAAAATGCTCAACAAATCAAAAGGGCCAGCTATGTGGAGTCCGCGAGTACAAAGTGACCGCATGCGTTTTGCTGAAGATTGGAGGTTAATGCTGGAAAACACGCCTAATCTTGATTTTTATCAAGAAATGGTTTCTGGGCTGCTTATTACAAATGGAAAAGTTACAGGCGTTAGAACGTCGTTGGGTATAGAGATAAAATCAAAAACGGTGGTATTGACTAACGGCACCTTTTTGAATGGGTTGATTCATGTAGGCGATAAAAATTTTGGAGGTGGAAGAGCAGGCGAAAGGGCCGCTACTGGTATTACAGAACAGCTTGTGGATTTGGGTTTTGATTCAGGCAGAATGAAAACAGGAACTCCTCCGCGTGTTGATGGAAGGTCTTTAGATTATTCTAAAATGATAGAACAGCCAGGAGATGATAATCCCGAGAAATTCTCGTATTTAGATATTACAAAACCACTAAGCGAGCAACGTTCTTGCCATATGACTTATACAAGTCCTGAGGTGCACGATTTGCTTCGTGAAGGGTTCGATAGGTCACCAATGTTTAATGGAAGAATTAAAAGTTTAGGGCCAAGATATTGTCCGTCTATTGAAGATAAAATTAACCGCTTTGCGGATAAGGATAGGCATCAACTTTTTGTTGAACCAGAAGGGTGGAATACAGTGGAGGTTTATGTTAATGGGTTTTCTACGTCGCTTCCAGAAGATGTTCAGTTTAAAGCGTTGCGTTCTGTTGCCGGTTTTGAAAACGTGAAATTCTTTAGGCCAGGTTATGCTATAGAATATGATTATTTTCCGCCAACACAATTAAAACATACTTTAGAAACAAAACTTGTAGAAGGCTTGTATTTTGCAGGTCAGATTAATGGTACCACTGGCTATGAAGAAGCAGCTTCGCAAGGATTGATGGCAGGCATTAACGCCAGTTTAAAAGTTCAGGAAAAAGAAGCGTTTACTTTAAAACGCGATGAAGCTTATATCGGTGTTTTGATTGATGATTTAATAACGAAAGGCACAGAGGAGCCCTATAGAATGTTTACGTCTCGGGCGGAATATAGAACGCTTTTACGCCAGGATAATGCCGATTTGCGATTAACGCCTAAAGGCTTTGAGTTAGGTTTAGCAAGTGAAAAACGTTTAAGGCGTATGGAAGAGAAGCATGAAAAAGCCGAAAGATTTGTTAAGTTTTTTGCTGAAACTAGTGTGAAACCGGAAGAGGCCAATCCGGTTTTGGAATCTAAAGGGTCTTCACTTGTTAAACAATCAGACAAAATGTTTAAGTTGTTTTCGAGACCTAATATTACCATAGATGATGTTAGGAAGTTTAGTGGTGTTGAAGAATATATAGACGAAAATAATTTAGACAATGAGGTTATAGAGCAGGCTGAGATTCAAGTGAAGTATTCCGGATATATTGAAAAGGAAAAAAACAATGCCGATAAGTTAAGCCGGCTAGAATATGTAAAGATCCCTGAAAATTTTGATTATTCTAAAATCAAATCCATGAGTTTTGAAGCCCGGGAAAAACTTAAAAAAATTCAGCCAACAACGGTTTCTCAAGCCTCAAGAATTAGTGGCGTGTCTCCAAATGATATTTCTGTTTTATTAGTTTACATGGGCAGATAAAAATTTTGTTCCACGTGGAACGATCAAAAACAGGATTAAAAATACCGCGTTCGTGACTCAAAAAAATCAAGAAAACATCTATTTAAAAGTAAAAGATTATTCAGTTTCTGGAGAGACGTTCGATTTGATTTATGATTCTGAATTTGATTTATTAGAGACACAACCAAAACCTGCTTTAGAAAAATTATCTCATTATTATAAGAGCGAAGATTATATTTCGCATACAGATGCTAAACGAAATCTTTTCGAAAGGATTTATCATTTGGTTAGGGAGTTTGCGTTAAAACGAAAATTAAATCTTGTGAATTCGTTAGCTAACGAAAAAGAAAATCTTTTGGATGTTGGATGTGGCACGGGCGATTTTTTAAACGTTTGTAAAATTAATGGCTGGAATGTTTTGGGAGTGGAACCAGATGAAGACGCAAGATCTATTGCCAACCAAAAAGTAGGGGATAAGGTTTTTGGTTCGGAACAGCTTCATCAACTCGAGCCAAACACTTTTGATGTTATTACCCTTTGGCATGTTTTAGAACATTTACCAGAACCAGGGAAAGACCTCGCAATTTTTAAAAAGTTATTGAAACCCGAAGGTGTTTTAATAATTGCGGTACCAAACTATAAAAGTTTTGACGCGATGCATTATAAAGAATTTTGGGCAGCTTACGATGTGCCGAGGCATTTATGGCATTTTTCAAAAACAGCTATTTCAAAATTGGTGACTAAACAAAATATGCATATTGAAAAAATTAAACCAATGTGGTTTGATGCGTTTTATGTCAGTTTGCTTTCCGATAAATACAAAACAGGAAAAATGAATGTTTTTAAAGGATTTTGGGTTGGACTGCAATCAAACATAAAATTTTTATCTTCAAAAGAGGCTTCTTCCATGATTTACGTGGTTAAGAACACCAAAAATTGATTTTAAGCCTAAATTCAAGCGAAATCTGCAAGAAACCATATTAAACCATTCAGAAATATTTTATTTGCCTTAAATCGTTTCTAACAAACCGGTTTTTAATAATGTATAGTTATTGAATTTGTTTTGCACATAAGTTTTTGTTATACTTCAAAATTCCAACATTTTTAATTTAAAAATCAATTACTTCATTACATTTGCGAGAACTAAAAATAAAGAAATGAGAAAAATAGGTTATTTAATAATAGGCGCTTTAATTTTAACAGCATGCCAAGAGCAACTTAAAATCGGTTATGTAGATAATGGCGAATTGGTTAACGAATATCAAAAGAAGAAGGATTTAGAAGCTAAATTTCAAGTGAAGGAACAGGCTTTCATTAAAAAGTTTGACAGTATAGATGCTGCTTTTCAGGTAGAGGCACAAAAATTCCAAACAGAAGCACCTAGAATGGCGCAAACCACTGCTCAAGAAAAATACCAACAGCTTACGGGTCAAAAGCAAATGATCGACCAACAAAAGCAAGTTGAAGCACAACAGTTTCAGCAAGAATTTCAAACGGAGATTGATACGATTATAGTTAATATCAAAGAGTTTGTGAAAGATTATGGTAAGAAAAACGGGTATAATTTTGTTTTGGGAACCAGTGAAGGGGCCTCATCAGTGCTTTATGGACAAGAGTCTTCAAATTTAACAGAAGAGATTTTAAAGGCTTTAAACGACACTTATAAAAAGTAGATCTTATTTATAAATATGACATTATCAAAAACCAGCTTATATAGCTGGTTTTTTTATGCAATATTAATTTATAATATAAGTTATATTTGAAGTGTTTTTCACACATATAATCAATAATGTTTTTTTGAGGATTTTGTTTGGTCTATGAAATTGCAAGTCTTTTTTAATCAACCATTTTTTTATTTAGACAACCTAAAAAGCAGGTGGATTTACGTAATAGGCTCTTCTGTTTTTGCTTTATTGTTTTTGTTTTTGTTTCAGCCGTATGGGATTTCAGAAGAAATAACAAGTCCAATCAATTCTAGCCACAGTATTGCGCTGTTTTTTGTTACCATTTCTTTCAGTACTTTTTTGGGCTTAAGCTTTTCCCAGTTTATTTTAAGGCCTTTGTTTAAATTTAATAAGGTGTCTAATGGGCGGTATGTTTTTTTCTTGTTTTTAGAAGCTTTTTTAATCACCTTTCTATATTTTATTTTTTCATTTTTTATTCCCGATTTAGGAAATGATTTTGAAAATGAACTGCATCTTTCCTTTCAAATAAAAAATTATTTTCGGGCACTCATTGTGTTGCTTTTTCCCTTTTTTGGCACTATAATTTATGTACTGATTAAAGATTTGAACCGAGAAATACAAGTGCTGGAAAATGAGATTCGTAAATTTCAGAATCTTTATAAATCCACCAATTTACATGGTGAAGAACAGCTGTTTATTCATGATGAAAACAACAATTTAGAATTGGAAATCAGTCTTACAGATTTTCTCTTTGCAGAATCCAGTAATCAGTATGTTCTAATATACTATTTTAATGAGGGCAATGTTAAAAAACACTTGGTTAGAACACGTTTAAAAGCGTTTTTAAAAACAGTTAAACAGTTTCCAATAGAGCAGAGTCACAGATCTTTTGTTGTTAATCTACTCCATGTAAAAACATTGATTAAACGGGAAAGGAAAACGTTTTTAATAATGGAAAAATTAAAGGAAAAGGACATACCTGTATCAAAATCTTACCTAGAATCAATAAAAAACCGAATATTAAGTCCTTAGTGTTGACTTTAAAGTGTTAATGTTTCGGTTTTTTCACTCCAAAGACATTAAATTTTACTCCAAAGGACAAATTAGGCAAGCAAGATCAAATAATTAGACTTTATTTTGCCTTTAAAATGTTTTCACGCAACCTTTTATTTTGCGGGTTGTCTTATAAATACAGAATCAATTCAAAAACGAACAAAATAAATGAAGTACATTCTAATAGTCCTAAGTCTATTTTTTAGTCTGCATGCAGTCTCTCAAGAATCCTTTAGCATTCGGGGAACTTTAAAGGATAAGCAAAATGGGGAAACCTTGTTTGGTGCCAGTGTTTATTTAAGAGGAACTACAAACGGCGTAGTAACTAACGAGTACGGTTTCTTCTCTTTAACAGCTGCAAAAGGCACTTACACTTTGGTGGTGTCATACGTTGGTTATGAAGAAATCACCCAAGATATAACCTTGGATTCCGATAAGGTTCTAGATTTAGAAATCGAGGAGCTTTCCACCCAATTAGATGCTGTTGTTGTAACAGCCGAAGAACCAGAACGTATTAGCATAAAAAAACCACAAATGAGCGTGTCTAAACTTAACGGCAGTACCATAAAACAAATGCCTGCCGTTTTGGGAGAAATTGATGTTATAAAGTCGATTCAAATGCTACCAGGTGTTACAAATAACGGCGAAGGTTCTGCAGGGTTTAACGTTAGGGGTGGGGCTGCAGACCAAAACTTGGTGCTGCTGGATGAAGCCATTATCTATAACACATCTCACTTTTTCGGTTTTTTCTCGGTGTTTAATACGGATGCCATTAAAGATATTAAACTGTACAAAGGCGATATTCCGGCGAAATTTGGTGGCCGAGTGTCGTCAGTTTTAGATGTACGCCAAAAAGACGGAAACAGTAAAAATCTGAGCTTAACAGGAGGTATCGGATTAATATCGAGCCGATTGGCTGCAGAAGGCCCCATGTTTAAAGACAAAGGCTCGTTTTTAATTGCTGGCAGAACATCGTATGCGCATTTAATTATGAAAGGGATTGAGGATTTAAAGGAGGATAAGATTTCCTTTTACGATCTGAATTTAAAAACGAATTATGAAATCAATAAAAACAATCGGGTGTATTTATCAGGTTATTTCGGTAGGGATGTGTTTGATTTGTCGAAAATTATAAAAAACAACTATGGTAACGCTTCGGGCAATTTAAGATGGAACCATGTGTTTAACGATAGATTGTTCTCAAACCTTTCATTTATTTATAGTAAGTACGACTATCAAATTATATTGAATTTTATTGAGCTAGATTGGATTGCAGATATTAAAAACTACAATTTAAAGTACGATTTTGGGTATTATGTAAACGACAAGCTTAAGTTAGATTTTGGGGTTAGTGGTATTTCATATAATTTAAATCCGGGCGAAGTAAAACCGACTTCACCAACCTCACCAATTAACTACTTAAAGCTTGATCAAAAAAGGGCATTTGAAGGCGGTATCTATTTAAGTGCAGAACAGTCTTTGACAGATAAATTAAGTCTACAATACGGACTGCGTTACAGTACTTTTTCGAGGCTAGGTGGACAAAGCATGGTTAATTACCAGAATAACCAACCAGTAGTTTATAACAATGAATTGGGTATTTATGAAGAGGGCGAAAGCATTGGGGAAACTTACTATAAAAAAAGTGAAGCCATTAAAACCTTTGATAATTTTGAACCCCGCTTCGGACTTTCCTACCAATTAAATACATCGTCTTCCATAAAGGCAAGTTATACCAGAGCTTCACAATATTTGCATTTATTGTCGAACACCTCTAGCGTAACACCGTTGGATGTTTGGACTCCAAGTGGACAATACATCAAACCACAACTATCCAATCAGTATGCCGTTGGTTATTTCAAAAACTTTAAAAATAGTGTGTATTCTTTGGAAGTTGAAACCTATTATAAAACTATTGACAATAGGATAGATTACGTTGATGGCTCCGATTTAATAGGAAATAACACCATAGAAACCGAAATTTTAAATGGCGAAGCCCGAGCGTATGGCCTAGAGATTTTGCTGCGTAAAAACAAAGGCAATTTTACAGGTTGGCTAGCCTATACATTATCGAAATCAGAGCAACGTACCCTTGGTGGAAGTGCAGGAGGACCAGGGATAAACAACGGTAATTGGTATAATACGCCTTACGATAGAACCCATGATATTTCCATAACAGGTATTTATAAACTAAGTGACAAATGGAGCTTTAGTTCTAACCTGGTGTTTCAAACGGGGCGACCGGTAACGTTTCCAAATACGCAATACGAATACGAAGGCTTGTCCATAGCAGGTTATTCAAACAGAAATGAAGACAGGCTTCCCGCTTACCACAGGTTAGATCTTTCCGCTACATATACGCCCAAAGCAAATGTTGATAGAAAATGGCGAGGGGAATGGGTGTTTGGTATTTACAATGCCTACAATCGTAGAAATGCGGCATCCTTAACATTTGGACAAAATAAAGTAACGGGCCAAAATGAAGCCACTAGACTATCCATTTTTGGCATTATTCCTTCAATAACCTACAATTTTAAATTTTAAGAAGATGAAAACATATATAAATATTATCATATTCCTTTTTACTCTAATTTTCGTTTCATGTGAAGATGTTATAGACGTTAAAGTCTCTGAAGGAAAAGAAAGACTCGTTATTGAAGCTTCCTTAGATTGGGAAAAAGGTACTTCTGGAAATGAACAAACAATAAAACTAAGCAAGTCGTCACCTTATTTTGATAACAATACAAACAATAATGTTACCGGTGCTTCAGTAACTGTGACGGATAATGATACTTCAACAACGTATATTTTCAATGACGAAAACGATGGCACCTATACCATTTCAAACTTTATACCCGTTATTGATCACTCCTATACTTTAGAGGTTATATACGATGGCGAAACTTATACAGGTAAAGAAACAATGATGTCTGTTACAGATATTAATAGGATTACCCAATCTGTGGAAGGTGGTTTTGATGACGAACTTTTAGAAGTTAATGTGTATTACAGCGATCCAGCAGATGAAGACAATTTTTATCTTATGAGATATATGGAAGAAGGTGATTTGTTTCCGGTGCTTGAAGATATGTCCGATGAATTCGTAAACGGCAACGAAATTCATGATTTTTGGGAAAAGGAAGACGATGAAGATATCAATGAAAAACCTTTTGAGGCTGGAGATAATATTGCAATTAGCTTATATGGTATTTCACAGCGGTATTACAATTACATGCGTTTGTTAATTGAACAATACGATAGTGGTGGCGACCCATTTTCGTCTAATGCAGCCCAAATTAAAGGCAATTGCATAAATACAACCAATGAAGCACATTACCCTTTTGGGTATTTTAGGGTAACACAAGTTGTAAAAGCAACGTACACATTTCAATAAACTTACTCCGCTTTTTTATGCAAAAGGCGTGTAAGTTTAATGGATAAATCGGTTAAAATAATTTTAGAATTTCCATTGCGCTCTATATGATAAATGGCATCCTGCAGTTCGTCACTTATTTCAAGAATATTGGCATTGTGCACAAAAGGCGCAAATTTTTCTAATTTGAATGATTCTGTTTTGGGTTCTAAAAACACCAAATCGTTAGCGTTATAGTTGAGCAAAAGGGCCTGCCTGAAAAAATCCAGACAAAAATGTAAAAACTGCTTTTGGGTTTCCCGTCCTGTTTTTGCGATGGTTTCACTCCATGAGATGAGCTCGTGTATGGCCGCTTTATTGCCTTTGGCCTTAAAAGCACTTCGTACCCAAAAAACAAACCATTCTTCAAACTGTAAATCTTCAGAATCTTGATATACCAAATCACAGGCCTTGTTATAATTACCGTTAGATTGATGTGCTATTTTAGTTGCCACAGCGGTGTCTAATTCATAATCTTTTATTAGGGCTTCTTTAATATCATTTTCTGCCAATGGTGGAAAATGTAAAATCTGGCAGCGTGATTTTATGGTATTTATTATTTGCTCTTCGTCTTCAGTAATGAGGATAAAAACCGTTTTATTGGGCGGTTCTTCAATAAGTTTTAATAGTTTATTGGCACAGGCCGTGTTCATTTTTTCGGCCATCCAAATAATCATAACCTTATAACCGCCTTCATAAGATTTCAAGGATAATGATTTAACTATATCTTGAGCTTCATCAACCCCAATCTGTCCTTGCTTGTTATCAACGCCGAGCAACTTGTACCAATCGAATAAATTGCCATAGGGTTGTTCTTTTATAAGTTGTCGCCATTCTTCCAAGTAATGACTGGATACAGGATGGCTTTTGGCCTTATCACTTGTTGTTACCGGAAAAGCAAAATGCAAATCGGGATGGGAAAGGTTTTTAAACTTAATGGCATTTTCGTTTTTTGCCACTTCATTTTTGCCAAAACCAATAATGTGCTGGGCGTAAGCGATGGCCATAGGCAACGTGCCACAACCTTCATTGCCCACAAATAATTGGGCATGGGGAATTCTACCATTATCAACAGTTTGTTTTAAATGGTTTTTAATATGTTCTTGACCAATTATGTCTTCAAAAAGCATTTACAAACCTACATATTTTTTGTTATTTAATAGTGCCTCATATGAATACAAATCTTCTTTATAGGTTCGTTTTTTCAAATTTTATTTATTGAAAAGAATCAAAGCAACTATAGTTTTTCTAAAATTCTGTGCGACCTCAATCGTTTTCGTTTAAAAACCAATTTTATACATGTGTTTTATTAGTTACATTTGTAGTATTAATTAGTTATACAATACATATGAAAACGTTGAACGATTTTAATTTTAAAAATAAAAAAGCATTAATCCGTGTAGATTTTAATGTGCCGCTTAATGAAAAATTTGAAGTAACCGATAATACTAGGATAGTTTCAGCCAAACCAACAATTGTTAAAATATTGGAAGATGGAGGTAGTTGCATATTAATGTCGCATCTAGGTCGCCCAAAAGGCGCTCAGGATGAATTTTCATTGCGCCATATTGTTGATGAAGTTCAGGACATATTGGGTGTTGAAGTTAAATTCGTAAACGACTGTGTGGGTGAAAACGCTGAAAAAGCGGCTGCAGACTTACAACCAGGAGAAGTACTATTATTGGAAAATTTACGTTTTCATAAAGAAGAAGAGGCAGGCGATAAAGTGTTTTCAGAACAATTATCTAAACTAGGCGATATTTATGTGAACGATGCCTTTGGAACAGCGCACAGAGCACATGCTTCAACTACTATTGTAGCTGATTTTTTTCCAAATAATAAATGCTTCGGAATATTATTGGCCAAAGAAATTGAAAGTATTGAAAAAGTCATGAAAACTGGAGAGAAGCCAGTTTTAGCAGTGCTTGGCGGTGCTAAGGTGTCTTCAAAAATAACCATCATAGAAAATATTTTAGACAAAGTAGACCATTTAATTATTGGTGGTGGTATGTCTTTCACGTTTGTTAAAGCCCAAGGAGGAAAGATCGGGAACTCTATTTGCGAAGATGATAAAATGGATTTGGCATTAGATATTTTAAAACAAGCCAAAGCTAAGAATGTACAGGTTCATATTCCAGTTGATGTTGTGGCAGCTGATGCTTTTAGTAACGACGCTAATACACAAATTGTTGATATTGATAAAATTCCAGATGGTTGGGAAGGCGTTGATGCCGGTCCAAAATCTTTAGAGATATTCCATGAGGTTGTTTTACAGTGTAAAACTATTTTATGGAACGGCCCGTTGGGTGTTTTTGAAATGGAAAGTTTTGCTAAAGGAACCATAGGTTTAGGAAATTCTATAGCAGAAGCTACTAAAAATGGTGCGTTTTCTTTAGTTGGTGGGGGCGACTCCGTAGCAGCCGTTAAGCAATTTGGTTTTGAAGATAAAGTGAGTTACGTAAGTACTGGTGGTGGCGCCATGTTAGAAAGTTTAGAAGGAAAAACATTACCGGGTATAGCAGCTATTTTAGAATAATTTAATTTTAGCTTTTAAATTATCGTAAAAAATACGATTTTAGCCATATGTTCGTTCCACAAAAAGAAACGAAGTATATGGCTAAATTTTTTTCTATAATTTTTTTGTTTATGTGTTGGGCGGGGTTTTCTCAAAACCCTGCGCCTATGCCTGCGAGCAAACAAACCACACAGCTAACTTTGGTTGACAGTAGTTCTCAAATAGCCAAAGAGCTTAAAATAGCACAAGACACGGTTTTTAAGGCCAATATAGATCATGAGCATGCAGCTGCGTTGGATAGCAAATGGTTGGAAGAATTGTATAGCAACACACTTTTTGACACCATTTACCAATCGGTTACCGATCTTAATTTTGAAGAAGTAGATTACCCAGAGCTTCCTACCGATACACTAAAAGCTAGATTAAAGGAACTTAATGCCAAAACGCCTTTTAATGTGGAGTACAACCCGTCTTTGGAAAGTGTTATAAAATCATATTTAAAAAATAGAAGGGAAACGCTTCAAAAACTAATGGTTTTAAGTTCGTATTACTTTCCAATGTTTGAACGTGAGTTGGATAATTACAATATTCCTTTGGAGATAAAATACTTGGCCGTTGTAGAATCTGCTTTAAAACCAAGAGCTAAATCAAGAGTTGGGGCTACAGGATTGTGGCAGTTTATGTTTAGTACAGGCAAACTGTATGGATTGGACGTTAGCAGTTATGTAGACGAACGTAGCGACCCTATTAAATCAACCGAAGCAGCAGCGAAATATTTGGCAAAGCTGTATGAGATTTTTGGAGATTGGGATTTAGCATTAGCCGCGTACAATTCGGGGCCAGGCAATGTAACGAAGGCTATCCGTCGTTCAGGAGGATATCAAAACTATTGGAACATTAGGCATAATTTACCTCGTGAAACAGCGGGTTATTTACCTGCTTTTTTAGCAAACATGTATATTTTTGAATATGCCGAACAGCATGGTTTTAAAAATATAAAACCTGAATTCACGTATATTGAAACAGATACCGTTCATGTAAAACAAATGATAACTTTAGACCAAGTTTCTGAAGTAACAGACGTTAATATTGAAGAATTGCAATTTTTAAATCCATCGTATAAATTAGATATTATTCCGTATATTAAAGATGAAAATTACACATTGCGTTTGCCAAGATGGGCTATTGGAGGGTTTGTAACCAACGAAGATTCCATTTATGCTTATGCTAAAGCCGAGTTTGATAAGAGGGAAAAGCCGCTGCCACAATTTTTTGATTCTGATGATAAAAGGACCTATGTTGTTAGGTCTGGTGATTATTTAGGTAAAATATCGAGACAATTTGGGGTACGTGTAAGTCAGATAAAACAATGGAATGGGTTAAGATCCAATGATATTAGAATTGGCCAACGATTGACTATATATCCTAGAAATTTTGTTGCACAAACAAGCAGTAACGCAAACAAAGCAACGACGCCAAGTTCTGCTACAAAAACCTCTATATCTGATGATATTATAACCTATGTTGTTAAAAGTGGAGATTCGCTTTGGAGCATCTCCCAAAAATTTCCTGGAGTTTCTGTCCAAAATATTAAAGATTGGAACGATATTAGTGGTACTAAATTGAAACCAGGAATGAGACTTAAAATATCTAAGGGCTAAGTTCCTAAAACGTAAACATAATTATGCAAAAATTTCTTTTAGTTACAACTATATTGTTACTGGCTTTTTCGTGCAAAGATGGCAAGTCTAGCAAAGACGAACCTTTTCTTTTAGATGCCACCGGAAAAATTAACGATGTATCTGTTGTTGTAGATAACGAGTTATGGAGCGGTAATGTTGGTGAAGCAATACGCTATGTTCTAACATTGCCGGTTTTTGGATTACCTCAAGACGAGCCTAGCTTTAATATTAACCAAATACCTCCTCAGGTTTTTTCAGGATTTGTTACTAAAAACAGAACGGTTTTAAAAATAGAAAAAGGTAAAGCGCCTTCAATTTCTTTTGACAACAATATATATGCAAGACCTCAACGGGTTATTACAGTTTCTGGGAACACTAATTTAGAAATTATAGACTTAATTAATGAAAATGCCTCTAAAATAATAAGCACTTTTAGAAATATTGAATTGCACCATAAACAACAGCAAATACGAAAAGTATTGTTCAATACCCAAGCCATTCAAGACCAATTGAATTTAGATATAGATTTTACAACAGCTTACAGTATAAGGGTAAATGAGGATAATGGGTTTTTTTGGATTCGAAGAGATACTGAAACAGGTTTTTTGTGCCTTTTGCTTTATGAATTACCATACGATGCTATAAAAAGGAATGATAGCACCAGTGTTATTTCCCAAATAATAAAAATAAGGGATTCCATTGGCGAGAAATATATTAAGGGGCCGATAGAAGGGTCTTATATGGATACTGAAGACGCCTACACGCCATTTAATACTGAAATTGTTTTAGATAACAAGCCGACACTTGAAACCAAGGGTATGTGGGACGTAGAGAATTACGTTATGGCGGGGCCATTTATTAATTATGCCATTGAAGACCAAAAAAACAACCGTTGGGTTATTGCAGAAGGGTTTGTTTTTGCTCCAGGTGTAGAAAAAAGGGATTTTGTATTTGAGCTAGAGGCCATCATAAAATCCATTGAGATTAAATAAAAACTTAGTTTCCTAAAACTAAAAAAGCCCCAACAACGTTGGGGCTTTTTTATGAGTAATTAATAATATTATTTTTTGCTATCGTCGCTTTTTTCATCTTCACCTTTACTAGCATCTTTAAATTCTTTGATGCCACTTCCTAGACCTCTCATTAATTCAGGAATTTTTTTCCCCCCGAATAACAACAAAACAACTACCACAATCAAGATAATTTGTGGTGCACCAATTACTAGCGGTAACATATATAAGCTCATAATGAATTTATTTAGAAAGCAAAGTTAATAATTTAACTTTAATTATACCGTTTCTAACATAACTTTAGCATAAAGAAAAGAGAGGCATTGATATAATTTTATTTAATTTTGTTTTTGGCATGAGTGAGAAGAAAAAAAGACAAAAGAAAATCAAAAGGAAGTTGCTCGATAAGTACCGTTTGGTGGTACTTAATGAAAACACTTTTGAAGAACGTATTTCATTAAAGCTTAACAGGTTAAATGTTTTTGTTTTAGTGTCTTTGTCGGGAATTTTTTTGGTAATTGCCACGCTGTTATTAATTGCCTTTACACCGCTTAGGGAATATATTCCTGGCTATTCTTCAACAGCATTAAAAAAGAAAGCCACTAGTTTAGAATTCAAAACAGATTCTATTCAACAGGTATTGGCTATGAATGAAAGGTATTACGAGTCGATTAAAAAAGTACTTCAAGGCGATGTTAGTGTTCAAGATTTCAATAAAGACTCCATTGTACAGGCCGTTAAGTTTGAAATAGATCAGGTAGACCTAAAACCCATTCCTGAAGATTCCGTTTTAAGGGAAAAAGTAGATAAAGAGGATAAGTATAATTTATTTGAGTCGGCAACATCCGGGACAAACTTTGTGTTGTTTCCTCCAGTAAACGGAACGATTAGCGAACCTTATAATTTAAAGGAAAAACATTACGCAGTTGATTTAGTGGTTGCTGAAAATACACCAATAAAAGCTACGGCCGATGGCTCTGTTATTTTTGCAGAGTGGACTGCCGAAACAGGCTATGTTATTATTTTGGAACACAGCCAAGGATTAATTTCTGTTTACAAGCATAATGGGTCGCTAACCAAATCACAAGGCGATTTGGTTAAGGCGGGTGAAGTTATTGCCACATCTGGTAATACGGGCGATTTAACCACGGGTCCCCATTTGCATTTTGAATTATGGAATAACGGATACCCCATCAATCCTACAAACTTTATAGATTTTAACTAATGCTATCAATTAAGTCGGCACTTGCAAAACCCTTTGCTAAAGTTGTATATAATAACGTCCAAAAATGGGCAAATAACCCTGTTGAAACCCAGCAAAAGGTCTTTGCCGAATTAATAGAACAAGCTAAAAACACCCAGTTTGGAAAGGACCATGATTTTAAGAATATAAAATCGCACAAAGATTTTGTTGAACGCGTGCCCATACGTGATTATGAATTATTAAAACCTTATGTAGAACGAGTAGTTGCTGGAGAATTAAACATACTTTGGAAAGGCAAACCACTTTATTTTGCGAAAACATCGGGCACCACTTCGGGCGTAAAATACATTCCCATCTCCAAAGAAAGCATGCCATTTCACATTGAAGCAGCTAGAAATGCTATTTTGATGTATATTAACGAAACGGGAAATAGCAAGTTTGTGGATGGCAAAATGATTTTTTTACAAGGAAGCCCCATTATGAAAACCCAAAATGGTATACAAGTCGGTCGCCTTTCGGGCATTGTAGCACATTATGTGCCCAAATACCTTCAAAAAAACCGTATGCCTTCTTGGGAAACTAATTGTATTGAAGATTGGGAAACTAAAGTCGATGCCATTGTGGACGAGACTTTACCAGAAAATATGTCGGTCATTTCAGGGATTCCGTCTTGGGTGCAAATGTACTTTGAGAAGATTCAAAAGCAGACAGGAAAAAAAGTAGGTGATGTTTTTAAAAACTTCAGTCTGTTTATTTTTGGAGGAGTTAACTACGAACCTTACCGCGCTAAATTCGAAAACCTTATCGGCAGAAAAGTAGATAGTATTGAACTTTATCCAGCCAGCGAAGGTTTTTTTGCTTATCAAGACAAGCAAAATGAAAAAGGTATGCTGCTTCAGCTCAATTCGGGAATGTTTTTTGAGTTTGTAAAGGCCGATGAGTTTTTCAATGAAAATCCAAAACGAATTACGATTAAAGATGTTGAGGTAGGCGTTAATTATGTCATGATTATCTCAACGAACGCAGGATTGTGGGCATACAATATTGGTGATACGGTTCAATTCACGGCAACCAAACCTTACCGAGTTATAGTATCCGGAAGGATAAAACATTTTATTTCAGCATTTGGTGAGCATGTTATTGGTAAAGAAGTAGAACAAGCCTTGAAAGAAGCCATAGAAAACACAGACATAAGTGTTACTGAGTTTACGGTAGCACCTCAAATAAACCCCGAAGAAGGTTTGCCTTACCATGAATGGTTTATTGAGTTTGAAAAGGAACCAGACGATCTTTTGACACTTGCGGATAAAATTGATAAATTACTTCAAAAACAGAATGTCTATTATTTTGATTTAATAGAAGGCAAGGTGCTACAACCTTTAAAAATTACAAAAGTCAAGAAAAACGGATTTCAAAATTATATGAAATCCATAGGTAAACTGGGGGGTCAAAATAAAATACCCCGTTTATCGAATGACAGGAAAATTGTTGAGGCATTTCCGTTATCAAGTTTGTATAAATAGTATTACCTTTGCGGCAGTTTAAGACCCCATGAAACAGAAGAAAAATCACGAAAGAACAAGAGCTCAAGAGAGCTCGAATGCTATCGAGCGGATGTATATTACTATGCGCCACTTGTTTAACCGTGGCTTTTATAAACCTATGGGTGTTTCTGGCGAAACCTTAAGGCAATCACTACTGCTTTTAAGACCTGAAATTTATGGTTCCATTGGCGAAGAAAAAGCTGAATTGGCAGGCCTACTTTATGTGGTAGATAGATTGCCACAAGGTATCGAAGAATGTACTTTTATCAATTTAACAAGTGATGAAGGGTACTCCAGCTCCCATTTTAAACCTATTATTCCCGAAAAAAGAAGACGTAATTGTTATCGGATTGATGACGAGCAAATGAATATTGAAATCACCAGAGGTCGCTCGGAAATCTATGATATTTTAACGCACTTAACATTTCTTTTTGTAGAGTCGCATAAGATTAGTAATCGCGTACTTATTGACGAAGAAGGTACTACTACTAGAGATTGGATAAAGTTAGAAAAGGCGGTTTTATCAAAAAAGAAACTTACACAAGCGGAACGGGAGGTGGCTGTTACGCACACTGCCAATATTTTAGGGAGAACTTTTAACGAACTCATGTCTGTTTATTCTCAGTTTGCAACACCTTCACAGCCCGAACGTTTATTGCATATTGTATATTGGTTAGGCAAATTGGCCACCGAAGAGCAGTTGGAAAATATAAAACGAACCGTTACCTTTAGCCCCGTTTTAAGGGAGCGTATAGGGCATCATATACACGGTGAGGTATGGGCAGAAACCATTAAAGAAACACTTTATAAAAATGGGTTTTTAGAACGTCCTATTCACATTATCAGTGCGAATATGCACAGTGTGATGAATACGTTGTTTGCACCAATGGCTTTGAAAAATTTACGAGCAAAAAAGGATATTTTTGAGGTTTACGAGCAGTTAAGTAAAAAAGAAAGCCAAGAACTTCGAAATAAGGTTTCAAAAGTAGCGTTAGAAAATGGAATGTTTTTCATTAATGATACTTCTGGAGCTAATATTGATGTTCAAATTTTTGATACCAGTAAATTAGATGTTAATAACATTGATATAAAAGCAGATGAAGAAGGGGTTTTAAAATCAAAAAAACCTATTATTTTAGTGATGGATTATGCTTTTGGTGAGCAGGCCTATGAAACGATTGATGAACTTTTAAAACCTTATAAAGTAAAAGGAAACAAAATTCATATGAATGTAGAGTCTATTTCCATTATGGGAAAAGCAGGTATTTTAGAAGGAAGTAAAGGTGATATTATGATTCCGTCAGCTCATATTTTTGAAGGCACGGCAGATAATTATCCGTTTAAAAATGAACTTAAAAAAGGAGATTTAGAAGGACAGGGCATAGGTGTTTATGAAGGCTCTATGATAACTGTTTTGGGCACATCACTTCAAAACAAAGATATTTTGAAGTTTTTTTACAATTCTACATGGAATGTAATCGGATTGGAAATGGAAGGCGCCCACTACCAAAAAGCCATTCAGGCAGCATCAAAAGTAAGAAGGAGTATCCGTCAAGATGTCAAAGTAAGATATGCCTATTACGCTAGCGATAATCCGTTGGAAACAGGAAGTACCTTGGCTTCAGGAGGCTTGGGAACTTCTGGTGTGAGACCAACCTATTTAATAACTAGAAAAATATTAGAACAATTATTAAACTAATTGAAATTTAGCTATGAGCAAAGAGTCGCCACAACCACAACCATCTGAAGAAGTCGATTTAGGACAATTATTCAAATTAATAGGTAATGCCTTCGAGCGCTTTTTTAAGTTTATAGGGGGTATTTTTTACAAGCTGTTTTTAGCTTTTGTATGGTTTGTATTCTTTATTAAGAAACACATTTTAAAACTGGTTATAGCGGGCGTTATTGGTATTGGTTTTGGCTTTATGCTTCAAAAAGTATCAGATCCTGTGTATAAATCGTATGTTACCATAAAACAGAATTATGATACAGGTGAAAATCTATATAATTCTATCAACTATTACAACGATTTGGTGAAGCAAAAAGATTATAGTACGTTAGAAAATGTTTTGGGTATTGAAGCGAGCCAAGCACAATCTATTTCTGAATTTGATATTCAATCGGTGGTCAATGAAAATGATAAGTTAAAAGAATACGATGCTTATTTAAAAACGTTGGACACGGCAGTGGCCAAAATAATTACGTATGAAATGTTTCTAAAAAATGATGTAGAACATGTTCATAAGTACCAACAAATAACCATTAAAGCCAAAAAGCGAAACAATTTTAAAACAATGTTTGACAATATTATAAACAATGTTGAATCGAACGATTATTTTGAAAGAGAGCGAACAAAAGAAATAAATCAGTTAAATAGAAGAAAAGAAGTGTTGGGGGAAGCTTTGGCACAATCAGATTCTTTACAAACCACTTATAAAAAAGTTTTGGAAAGCAACCTTCCTAACAATGGCTCAGAAATAGGGATTACTTTTGAAGGCAATAACGAAAAAGATAAAACCAAAGAGTTTGACTTGTATTTAAATGACATAGAATTAAGGAGGGAGTTGGTTGATATTGAAAGGCAAATAGCCGATAAGGAACAGGTCATTGAAATTATGTCGAGTAAACAAGAAAGTGGTTCTATAGATAACAAGATGAACTTTTTTGGTGTTTTGGTGGGAGTCAAATTGTTTTATGGACTTTTGTTGACATCAATTGCCTTTTTGGTTTTGTTGGCTTTAGATTTTATTAAGTTTTTAGAGAAATATAAAAATTAAGGAATGACTATTCTTATAACAGGAGGGGCAGGTTTTATTGGGTCGCATGTTGTTAGGTTATTTGTCGAGAAATATCCAAACGACCATATTATAAACCTAGATAGCCTAACGTATGCAGGGAACTTAGAGAATCTTGCAGATATTGAAAACAAACCCAATTATACATTTGTTAAGGGCGATATTACAAACGAAGTTTTAATAAACGAGTTGTTTGGAAAATTTAAGTTTGAAAGCGTCATTCATTTAGCAGCAGAGTCACATGTTGACAGATCTATTAAAGACCCATTGGCTTTTGTGAAAACGAATATTATTGGTACAGTCAATTTATTAAATGCTGCTAAGAAAGTATGGGAGGGTAATTTTGAAAATACACTTTTTTACCACATCAGTACCGATGAGGTGTATGGTACATTGGGAGAAACCGGATTGTTTACTGAAACCACAGCATACGACCCGAATTCTCCATATTCGGCTTCAAAAGCCAGCTCCGACCATTTTGTAAGAGCTTATGGAGAAACTTATGGCTTGCCATATGTTATCTCCAATTGTTCTAATAATTACGGACCTAACCAGTTCCCTGAAAAGTTGATTCCGTTATTTATTAATAACATTATTAATAATAAACCCCTGCCTGTTTATGGTGATGGCAATTATACAAGAGATTGGTTGTTTGTTAAAGATCATGCTAAGGCTATCGATTTAGTTTTTCATAAGGGAAAACAAGGAGAAACCTATAACATTGGCGGTTTTAACGAATGGAAAAATATTGATTTAGTAAAGCTGTTGTGCCGACTAATGGATGATAAACTTAATAGAGAAAAAGGGAGTTCGGAAAAACTAATCACTTATGTGAAAGACCGTCCTGGACACGATTTAAGATATGCCATTGATGCCTCAAAAATTAACAAAGAATTAGAGTGGAGTCCATCTGTAACATTTGAAGAAGGATTAAGTAAAACAATTGATTGGTATTTGGATAACGAGGGTTGGCTAAGAAATGTGACGTCAGGTGCGTATCAACGCTATTATGAAAAGCAGTATGGAAAACAGTGATGATGTTATCAAGCGATGGAGTTATCAAGAAAAAAAACAAAACATCATAGCAAGATAACAGCATAACAAAAGGCAATATGAGTATCAATTCACATAAAGACTTAAATGTTTGGCAAGAATCCATGGGGCTAGTTGAAAAAATTTACCAACTTACAAATACCTTTCCTAGTAACGAGCTGTTTGGTTTAGTATCTCAAATGAGACGAAGCGCTATATCTATTCCATCCAATATTGCTGAAGGTGCAGGGCGAAAAGGAAATAAAGAGGTTACACGTTTTCTATATATTGCAATCGGCTCATTGTCGGAGTTGGAAACCCAATTTGAAATATCCAGAAGATTAAATTATACGGTAAACGAGAAAGAAATAAGTGAGATGATTGTTTATATAAGGCGAATGCTTTCTAAGTTAATAAAAAGCATATCTACATAACAAGATAACAGCAAAACTATATAACAAAGCAATAAAACAATGAAAGGAATAATACTAGCAGGAGGCTCAGGGACACGTTTACACCCACTGACTTTATCGGTAAGTAAGCAGCTCATGCCTATTTATGACAAACCGATGATATATTATCCGTTGTCGACTTTAATGTATGCGGGTATCAATGAAATTTTAATCATTTCTACACCAAAAGACTTGCCATTGTTTCAAGATTTATTGGGCGATGGAGAAAAGTATGGCTGTAGGTTTGAATATGCTATACAGGAAGCTCCTAATGGCTTAGCAGAAGCTTTTTTAATTGGAGAAGAATTTATAGGAAATGATAAAGTTGCCTTGATACTTGGTGATAACATATTTTATGGTACGGGTTTGGCTAATTTATTACAGGCTAATAATGATCCAGATGGAGGAATTATTTACGCATATCGTGTGCATGACCCTGAACGATATGGTGTTGTTGAATTTAATGATAACGGACAAGCCATTTCTATTGAAGAAAAGCCCAAAGAACCAAAGTCTAATTTTGCTGTACCAGGCATTTATTTTTATGATAATTCTGTGGTGCAAATAGCCAAAAACGTACAACCAAGTCACAGAGGTGAGTTAGAAATTACAGACGTAAACAGAGAGTATCTTAAACACAGAAAATTAAATGTTAGTATACTAGACAGGGGGACGGCTTGGTTAGATACTGGTACATTTCAGTCCTTAATGCAAGCATCTCAATTTGTGGAGGTTATTGAGGAGCGTCAGGGGTTAAAAATAGGAGCTATTGAAAGTGCTGCATATGAGATGGGGTATATTAATGAAGAGCAATTTAAAGCTTTGGCTGAATCCTTGTTAAAAAGTGGTTATGGTAAAAATTTATTAGGGATATTGAATAAAAAATAATGGTTATAAAAGAAACGAAATTAAAAGGCTGTTTTATTTTTGAGCCTAAAATTTTTAAGGATAATAGAGGTTATTTTTTTGAGAGTTTTAATCAAAATACATTCAATAAAGCCACAAGTCAAAATGTGAATTTTGTTCAGGACAATGAGTCGTTTTCTTCAAAGGGGGTTCTTAGAGGACTTCATTACCAAACAGGAGAGTATGCACAGGCTAAATTAGTAAGAGTGGTTAAAGGTAGTGTTTTAGATGTTGCTGTAGATTTAAGAACGGAATCCGAAACGTTTGGAGAATATGTAGCTGTTGAGTTATCAGAACAGAATAAAAAGCAACTATTTATCCCCCGTGGTTTTGCTCACGGATTTGTCGTTTTAAGTAATACGGCTATTTTCAGCTATAAATGTGATAATTTCTATAATAAAGATTCGGAAAACGGAATCATTTTTAATGATGCTGATTTAAACATTGATTGGCAATTGCCAAAGGAAGAATTGCTGATTTCAGAGAAAGATTTAGTATTACCAACATTTGAAACTTATTGTAGTTCGAAAAACAATAACAATTGATAGATTTAAGAGGAAGATATAATTTTTGGTTATAAAGGGTATAACGTGTTGTCATTCCTGTGAAGGCAGGAATCTCAATGTAGTTATCAGTGATGAGTTTAAGTACTTATAGGGAGAAAAAGAGGTAATGAATAAAGAAATAACGACAGTTTTAGTAACTGGAGGGCAAGGGCAGTTAGCGTCTTGTATAAAGGATGTAGAGATTAAATACGATAATTTAAGCATTATTTATACTGATTCGCAAGACTTGAATGTTTGTGATTTAAGTCAAGTGCAATCGTTTTTTAAATCCCATGCTATTGATTACTGTATCAATTGTGCGGCTTATACGGCGGTTGATAAAGCTGAAACGGAGCGAGATATAGCGTTCAAAATAAATGCTGAAGGAGCCAAAAATTTAGCACTAGCCTGTAAAGAAAGCAGTGTTGTTTTAATTCATATTTCCACCGATTTTGTATTTGATGGTAGAAAAAAAGAGCCCTATTTGGAAACCGATACTCCAAATCCTCTGAGTGTATATGGAGCTTCAAAATTACAGGGGGAAATTGAAACACAAAACATATTGAAGGAACACTTTATTATTAGAACTTCTTGGCTGTATTCAGAGCATGGCCATAATTTCATGAAAACAATGTTGAAATTAGCTGAAACTAGAGATAAAATAAATGTAGTTTCAGATCAAATTGGGACACCAACTTATGCTGGAGATTTGGCCAAGATTATTTTAAAGACCATTGCAAGCAAAAACACCAATTATGGTCTTTATCATTTCACCAACGGAGGAGAAATTAATTGGTATGGTTTTGCGAAGGCCATTTTTGAGTTGTCTGGTAAGCAAGTAAAGCTACATCCAATTGCTACTGAGGGCTATCCAACAGCAGCCAAACGGCCGAGATACAGTGTTTTGGATAAAGAGAAAATAAAAACTGCTTTCAATATTGTTGAAATCCCAAATTGGAACGATAGTTTAAAAAAAGTATTAAAAAAATGGATGAAAAATTAAAAGTCGCCATAGAGGCAGCATTAAGAGCGGGAGAAGAAATTTTAAAAATTTACCACAAAGACTTTAATGTAGAATTCAAAAACGATAAATCACCTTTAACTGAAGCTGATTTAGAGTCCAATAAAATAATCGTAGACTATTTACAAACAACCAATATTCCAATTATAAGTGAAGAAAATAAGCAAATTGATTATGGTGTAAGGAAAAACTGGAAACAATGTTGGATTGTTGATCCTATAGATGGCACTAAAGAGTTTATAAAAAAAAACGGGGAGTTTACGGTAAATATCGCCTTAGTTGAAAACGGTGCAACCAAAATAGGTATTATTTATGTCCCCGTAACTAAGGAATTGTATTATACTAATTCAAAAAGCACTAAAGCTTTTAAAACGATCATTAACGATGGCCAAAATTTAGAAGAAATTTTATGTAGTGAAGATGACCTACTTGAACCTTCATTTGGAAAATCTTCTAAAATTAAAGTTGTGGGGAGTCGCTCTCATATGAATCAGGATACTTTAGATTTCGTTGAAACACTTAAAAATAATGGTAAGGATGTCGAAATCGTATCGAAAGGAAGCTCTTTAAAATTTTGTTTAGTAGCTGAAGGAAAAGCAGATGTGTACCCAAGATTTGCACCCACCATGGAGTGGGATACAGCGGCGGGACAAGCTATTTGCGAAGCGGCTGGGTTAAAGGTAATTGACCAGAAAACAAATAAACCAATGCTTTACAATAGAGAAAATCTTTTAAATAATTATTTTCTTGTAACTAAGTAATGCGTAAAAGTTTGTATAAAAGACATATTGCAAAAGCAGTTACTTGGCGCATTGTTGGGACTATCGATACCATTTTGTTATCCTGGTTGATTTCGGGAAACCCATTTATTGGTTTAAAAATAGGTGCTTTTGAGGTTGTTACCAAAATGCTTTTGTATTATTGCCATGAACAAATTTGGTTTAAGGTAAACATTGAAGAAAGCAAAAAGAGACATTTATTAAAAACAATCACATGGCGGATATTAGGAACCATAGATACCATGTTGTTGGCTTGGGTTATTACTGGAAATCCTTTAACAGGTTTGAGCATAGGCATAGCAGAAGTGATAACAAAAATGGTTTTGTATTATTTACATGAAAGAGTTTGGTATAAAATAGATTTTGGTTTAGAAAAACGAAGACGATTAAAAGAATGGAAAAAAACATCACAGCCCACGAATATAAAATAACACGATTACAACGTCAGGAATTAAATGGCCATAATTCTTTTTTAGTGTTTTTTACAGGTTTATCAGGTTCAGGTAAATCGACTTTGGCAAATGCCTTAGAAGAAAAATTAAACTTTTCCAAAATACATACGTATGTCCTTGATGGCGATAACGTTAGACGAGGAATCAATAAGAATTTAGGATTTTCTCCCGAAGATCGTTCTGAAAACAATAGAAGAATCGGCGAGATTTCCAAGTTGTTTATAGATGCCGGTATTGTTGTGTTGGCGGCGTTTGTTGCGCCATATCAAAAAGACCGTCAATCTATATGCGATACAGTTGGTTCAGAAAACTTTATAGAAGTCTTTGTAAATACGAGTTTAGAAGAATGTGAAAAGCGCGATGTAAAAGGCTTGTATAAGAAAGCGAGAGCTGGAGAAATTAAAAATATGACAGGTGTTTCAGCGCCTTATGAAGCACCTATAAGTCCTGATGTTGAGGTGTCTCACTTAAATACTCTAGAGGAATCTGTTGAAATCATATTTCAAGCGGTTAAAGATAAATTAGAATTAAACACACATGAGTAAGTATTATTTGAATTATTTAGACGAATTAGAGTCTGAAGCAATTTACGTTTTAAGAGAAGTATGGGCACAATTTCAAAATCCAGTAATTTTATTTTCTGGAGGAAAAGATTCTATCGTGGTTACTCATTTAGCCAAAAAGGCCTTTTATCCTTCTAAAATACCGTTTTCTTTAATGCATGTAGATACTGGACATAATTTTTCGGAAACCATAAAATTTAGAGATGATTTAATAAAAGAACTTGGTGTAAATCTTATCGTTGGTTCTGTTCAAGAATCTATTAATGAAGGTCGTGTGGCAGAAGAAAAAGGAAAGAATGCTACGCGTAATGCGCTTCAAATTACAACGCTTTTAGATGCTATTGAATCGAACAAGGTCGATTGTGCTATTGGAGGAGGAAGACGAGATGAAGAAAAAGCAAGAGCTAAAGAACGATTCTTTTCTCATCGTGATGACTTTGGGCAATGGGATCCTAAAAACCAACGACCAGAATTATGGAATATCTTTAATGGAAAACATTTTGAAGGTGAACATTTTAGAGCATTTCCTATTAGTAACTGGACAGAAATGGATGTCTGGAATTATATTAAAAGAGAAAATATAGAAATACCATCACTTTATTTCGCTCATGAAAGAGAAGTGGTTTGGCGTCAAAATTCATGGATTCCAAATTCAGAGTTTTTAAATCTCGAAGAAAACGAAGAAGTTGTTACAAAAAAAATACGTTTTAGAACCTTAGGTGATATCACTATAACAGGAGGAATTGAATCGGATGCCGATACGGTTGAAAAAATAGCTCAGGAAGTATCAGCTATGCGACAAACCGAGCGAGGAAACAGAAGTGATGATAAACGATCGGAATCCGCTATGGAAGATCGTAAAAAGCAGGGGTATTTTTAATTTGTAAGCTTTAAGCAGTAGGCTTTAAGCTGTATGCGTTTTAAAATTGTTGCTAAATTGAGAGATTTTAAAAAATATGATGTTTGGAAGTTAAGTCATGAACTTACATTAGAAGTTTATGTCCAAACAGAAACTTTTCCTGATAAAGAAAAGTTTCAAATAGTCTCTCAAATGCAAAGAGCCGCATATAGTGTACCTTCAAATTTTAGTGAGGGTTGCGGAAGAAAGTCTGATAAAGAGTTTTCAAGATTTATTCAAATATGCTTGGGTTCAGCTCATGAATTGGAATACTTCTTTATCCTTTCCAAGGATTTAAATTATATTTCAGAAGATGACTTCAATAGTTTATCTGAAAAAGTAAATATTATAAAACGAAAATTATATACATTAAATACAAAGCTATAGTTATTTGCATAAAGCGAATGGCGTATGGCCTAAAGCAATATTATGATAGATAATAATCAATTATTACGTTTTACAACAGCAGGAAGTGTAGATGACGGAAAGAGTACATTAATAGGTCGCTTATTATACGATTCTAAATCTATTTTTGAAGATCAGTTAGAAGCTGTAGAAAATACCAGTAAGCGAAAAGGTCATGAAGGTGTCGATTTAGCCTTATTTACAGATGGTTTAAGAGACGAGCGTGAGCAAGGCATAACTATTGATGTTGCTTACAGGTATTTTACAACACCAAAGCGTAAATTCATTATTGCAGATACACCAGGCCATATTCAGTATACCCGAAATATGGTTACGGGAGCATCAACGGCTAATGCGGCATTGATTTTAGTAGATGCCCGTCATGGTGTTATAGAGCAAACAAGAAGACATGCCTTCATCGCTTCGTTATTACAAATTCCTCACATTATTGTTTGCGTAAACAAAATGGATTTAGTGGACTATAAGGAAGAGGCGTATAATAATGTTTTAAGTCAGTTTGAAGAGTTTTCATCAAAGCTTTTAGTAAAAGATGTTAGATTTATTCCTATGAGTGCTTTATTAGGCGATAATGTTGTAAATCGTTCGGAACATATGGATTGGTATCAAGGCGCACCTTTGCTTCACACCTTAGAGACGATGCATATAAGTAGCGATATAAATAAAGTCGATGCGCGTTTTCCTGTTCAGACGGTATTACGTCCTCAAAGAGAAGGATTTATTGATTATAGAGGCTATGCTGGGCGTATCGCAAGTGGTGTGTTTAGAACAGGGGATGAGGTTACCGTAATGCCTTCAGGTTTCACCTCTAAAATTAAATCTATTGATGCTTACGATGAGATATTAGACGAAGCTTTTGCGCCAATGTCTGTTTCCATTACTTTAGAAGACGATATCGATATTAGTCGCGGGGACATGTTAGTACGATCTAACAATAAACCAGAAGCCTCTCAGGATATTGAGGTCATGCTTTGCTGGTTAAATAATGTTGATGCAAAACCTCGCGCTAAATATACCATTAAACACACGTCTAACGATCAAAAAGCAATGATTAAGGAAGTAGTTTATAAAATAGACATCAATACCTTAGAGCGTAATAGTGAAGACAAAACATTGAGTATGAATTCTATTTCTAAAGTTAAAATACGTACCACAAAACCTTTAATGATTGACTCGTATAGAGAAAACAGAACTACTGGTAGTATTATTTTGGTTGATGATGCAACAAATGAAACGGTTGCGGCAGGGATGATTGTATAATAATTTTATTAGAGTTTTTTAATAACAAAAAAATAAATTTCACATTAAATGATTACATCTCTTTCTGATGAAAAAAAAATTTTTTTTTGTATCGGCTCCCAAAAGGCTGGTACAACTACTCTTCATGAAATATTAGCCCAAAATAATAAAATAGCTTTACCTTTTGATAAAGAAACACATTTTTTTTCTCAAGAAAAGAATTATGAACAGGGCATGGAAACATATTTTAAAAAATTCTTTAATGAAAGTGAATTATCCGCTTGCAAAATAATTGGCGAAATAGATCCTAGTTATTCATATTTTAAAGACACTCCTAAACGTATCTTTAATTCATTCGGCAGTGATGTTAAATTTATTATGATTTTAAGAGATCCAGTAAAAAGAGCATATTCTCATTATTTAATGAGCAAGAGAAGAGGATATGAGAAAGAAACTTTCTTAAATGCAATTAACTCAGAGTCAAAAAGGATATACGAGGATTTTGGTAACATTCATTATAGTTATATACAAAGAGGGTATTACAGCAAACAAATAAAAAAATACTTTCACTATTTTAATAAAGAAAACTTTTTATTTGTTCGATTTGAAGAAGATTTTATTAAAAACCTAGAAGTAACTATTGATAAGATTAATTCTTTTTTAGGACTCGAGCATTTTGATTATACATATCAAAAGAAAAGTAATCCTGCCACAGAACCAAAATTTTCTTTATTAAGAGATGCCATTTACAAACAAAACAAATTCAAATACGTTGCTGGACTTTTTTTAAAACCTCAAACCAAAAAAAAAATTATTGATAACATCAATAAATGGAATTTTAAAGAAATTAATAATACAGAATTAAAAAATGAAGATTTATCTTTTATATTCAATTCATTTTTCAAAGAAGAGGTTGAATATCTTGAAGAAATGTTAGATTTGGATTTAACGTTATGGAAGTATAAGGAGAATTGAATAAGTTATGGAAAATATTGTATAAGGGAAATGACAAGGAAATAGTTAAAGGAAGTATACTTACTATGTTTCTCAAAGGCATAGGAATTCTCGTAGGATATTTTTTTACAATTATTATCTCTCGAAGATTCGGGCCGATAGGGTTGGGTACATATAGTATTGCATACTCAACTTTAATATTATTTGGTCTTATAGCTTCTTTAGGTTTAAATACTTCAATATTAAGATTTATTGGACAATTTTCTAGACCGGAAGAATTGTTTGAAAGAAAAAGGTTATATTTTAATTCTTTATGGCTGATATTTATTTCCAGTATCTTTCTCTCTTTTTTTTTATATATTTTTTCTGAAGAAATTGCGATGTATGTATTTGATGATAAATCGTATATAAAAGCACTGCAAATTGTAAGTGTAATGGCCCCTTTCTTTACTCTTAATTTAATTAATGTTGAATATCTTCGTGGATTGAAAAAAGTTGGGTTATCGGAAATATTTAGAACAGTTTTAATTCCTTTATTATGTATATCTGTTTTAATATTATTCCCCAACATTAATGAAGTTCAAGTACTTATATATGTATTAGCAGGAGTAATTATGTCAATTTCTTTAGCCTCATTTATATATATATATATACGCTTAAAAAATATTTCTAAACCCATCATTCAAAAGCTTAAAATCTCAGATTTAATAAAAACATCTATCCCTATGATGTTCATTGCTTTAAGCTCATATATTATTCAAAATATAAGCATATATGTAATTCAAATCGTTTTGTCTACCTATGAAGTAGGCATTTTTGCACTTGCATTAAAGCTTTCATTATTTATAAGTGTTGTTTTAATAGGTGTAAATACTGTTTTAGCACCAAAAATTTCAGAATTATTTTGGGCAAAAGATTTTGAACAACTCTCAAAAATGATATCAAAAAGCACAAAATTTATTTGTTTCCTGTCGTTTCCTTTATTTTTAATCTTAGCTTTTTTTTCAGAGCCAATAATAACCTTTATTAACAGTGAATTTGTATCAGGAAAATATGTGCTTGTAATATTAGCTACTGGTCAATTAATTAATGCATGTTGTGGACCTGTTGGTATTTTATTAAATATGACCGGCAATCAATATATTTTGATGAAAGTTACCTTATTGATACTTGTCTTAGCAATTATTTTAAACTTTCTTTTTGTTAGTGTATTTGGAATTCTGGGAGCAGCTTATGCTACATGCTTATGTGTAGCATTAAAAAATATTTTACTATTGGTTATAGTAAAACGAAAATTAAATATTAATATCTTATAAGACTATTTAAAAAAATGAAAAAGCAACCTATTATTATTATTGGGATGCATCGATCAGGAACTTCAATGTTAACTAGCTTTATAGAAGAAAAAGGAGTTTTTATTGGTAAAAAGAAAGCCAAAGTAAACAAAGAAGCATTTTTCTTTCAGAAAATTAACAATTGGATTTTATATCAATTAGGATCGACATGGGACTCTCCAGAAGCTGTGAAATACCTTGATGATAGTTCATTAAGCATAATAACACCACATGTTAAAATGCTTTTACAGTCTTTTTGGAGTATAAACTTTTTAGGGCTTTTTAAATTTTTAAAATATAGAGGGGTGATTAATATTAATGAGGTATGGGGGTGGAAAGATCCCCGAACTACTTTAACCCTTAAAGTTTGGAAACATATTTTTCCCAATGCTAAAATAATACATATTTATCGTAATCCTATTGATGTGGCTCAAAGCTTAAAGGTAAGAGAAGAGAAATATAGGATAAAGAAAAAACTTAGTTTTTTTGAAAAAAAACGTATATATATTATGAATTTTCATAGAATATTATTTACTTCTTCTAAAGCAATCAATTTAGAAGAGGGATATAATTTGTGGAAATTTTATGTTGAAGAGGCTTTTAAAGCTGATGAATTATTTTCTAATACTATTCATATTAAGTATGAAGATTTTTTAATAAGCCCCGAAATAGTTTTAAAAAACTTATCTCATTTTCTTGAAATAAAAACGGATCAACATTTAATTTCACAAATTGCCAGTAAAGTAGACCCTAATAGAGGTTATGCGTTTAAAGAAAATATCTCTTTAATGAAATTTTATAATCAAATAAAAGATGATGAATTAGTGAAGGAATTAGGATATAATAATTTGTAATTATGGGAAAACTTCAGAAGAAGAAAAAGCCTAACTTTCTTATTTTAGGAGTGCCTAAAGCAGGAACTACTTCTCTTTATGAATATTTAAAACAGCATCCTGAAATATTTTTACCTGAAAAAAAGGAATTGCATTTTTTTTCTTATAATGAGTTAAAACAAAGAACTAACGGCCCAGGAGATAAAAGTGTTTTAAGAGAATTAACAGGAAAAAAACAACAATATTTAAAATTATTTGAAAATTCAGAAAACTATAAAGCTATAGGCGAAATATCACCATCTTATCTTTTCTATTTTCAAAAGATAAAAAGTCAAATATTTGAAATATTAGGAAAAGACATTAAAGTGATTGTTGTGATTCGAAACCCAATAAGTAGAACCTATTCACAATATATGCATCAAAAAAGGTTAGGATATGAAAATCTTACTTTCAAAATAGCTTTAAATAAAGAAGAAGGAAGAAAAAAGAATGCATATGGCGATATTTGGTACTATAAAACTCATTCTCTTTACTCACCTTTATTACAAGAAGTATATAACAGCCTTCACCCAAATAAAATAAAAATTATTTTGTTTGAAAACTTAATTCAAAACCCTATAGCAACGACTCAAGAAATTTTTAATTTTTTAGATGTAGATGAAACTTTTATACCTCGTAATATTAATAAAAAATTTAATGAAGGAGGGATATACAAAAAAGGGATATTATCTAAATTTTTAGCTCAGCCTAATCGTTTAAAAACTTTATTTAAAAAATTCTTGCCCAAAAAATTTAAAGAATTACTCAAACAAAAGAAACATAAATTTTTAAAGACTAAAAAAATTCCCAGTCAGGGTATGAATAAAGAAGAAGAAATATATTTAAAAAAGTTTTTTGAAAAAGATGTAGGCTTACTTAAAAGATTATTAAAAAGGAATTTAGAAGAATGGAATCATTTCAATCAAAAATAGAAAAAGAATTAGCTAAAGTATACATTATTTTAGTCAATTATAAATCGTGGAATGATACTATTGAATGTCTTGAAAGTGTTCTTAAATCTTCATATCAAAATTTTCAAATTATTATTGTTGATAATTCTCCAACTGATGAATCAATTCATCAGTTATCAGCATGGAATTTAGGCGAATTTGAGAATATTTCAACTAATTTTGAAGAGTTGGTATTTCCTTTAGAAAGTAAACCGCTACCTAATATTCTTGTTAGTGAAGAAGATTTAAAAAAAGGGGAGGTATTTGATCAAAAAATATTAATAGTTAAAGCAAGAGAGAATAAAGGTTTTTCAGCTGCTAACAATATTGCATTAAAATATGTAAAAAATGTTGCTGATAACGAAGCTAGAATATGGCTGCTTAATAACGATACAGTAGTACCAAAAAATACTTTAAGTCAACTTCTTTTTGAAACGTACAAAACGAAAAGGCCAGGAATAGTTGGTAGTATGTTATTAGAATACTATGAGCCCAATGAAATTCAGGCAATAGGAGGAAAATATAATCCTTGGATTGGTAGAATAAAGCTTGTAGGAAAGGGGAAAAGAAAAAATTTAAAAAAGGTAAAATATGATTACCCTATTGGCGCTTCTATGTTTTTAACATTTAATTTTTTAAAAGATGTAGGATTAATGGAAGAAAGTTACTTTCTGTACTTTGAGGAATACGATTGGGTAATTAGGGGCAATAAAGAAGGGTATACTTCTTATGTTTTACTAGATACAATTGTTTATCATAAAGGTGGTAGTAGTACAGAGGGATCAACTAGTAAAATAGTAGATTTTTATGGCATAAGAAGTAAAATATTGTTTACTCGAAAATTTTTCCCTTTTCTATTGCCTTTGCTTTACTTATCCTTTACTGTTTTTCTTTTTAATAGGATTTCAAGAAGGCAATTAGATAGAATTCCAATGGTTTTCAAATTAATTATAAATCCAACTTTAACCTATAATGAAGCAATTCGTAAATAAGATAACCTTATTCACAATATTTTTAGACAATCTGTTTCTGCCCCTTAACTTTGGTTTTGAATTTCGATTAAACTATTTGGTTTATCTATTGTTTTTATTTTACTACTGTTTTTTTGTTAAAAAAATTAAAATTGATATCAAACTTATTTTTTACATAGGTATAGTTTTTATCATTTTATTTCTAGTATCACATATAAAAGAAAGTTCAATAAGTTTATATATTAAGCAGAGCGTATTGATTATATATCATTTGGTTTTTTCATACTTTCTTTTAAATTCATATGATTTTCGATTTGAAAAAATAATAAAAGACTATTTAGATATTGTAATGGTAATTTGTTTTGTTGCTGTTTTTCAATATGTCTCTTATTTTATCAGGTTTTCTTATGGGGCTGATTTCAGCTATCTAGGATTTGATATGGGAAATTTAAACCCCAAAACAATAAGAGTACAGGCGTGGTTTCAAGAACCTTCTTTTTTAGCCTATTCAATTATGCCTGCGGTTTTTATATCATTAGGAAAAATTTTTAAGATAAGTGATTTTATAAGCTATAAGAAAGCTATTGCCGTTTTGATTGTTCTACTTTTATCCTTTTCTTCAATAGGTTATTTAGGTTTAATAATTAGCTTGTTAATCATTATTTTCAATAAATATTCAATAATAAAAAAGCCTAGGATAATGCTTGTTTTGGTTTTGGTTTTTATATTCTCCTCTATATTTTTTTATAACATACCAGACATAAAACTTAGAGTAGATGATACATATCAACTTTTTATGGATGAGTCTATTACTAAAAAAGACATAGATTCAAAAAACTTAAGTACGTATGCAATATACAGCAACTTTAGAGTTACGAAGGAAGTTGCTTCGCGCAACTTGTTTTTTGGCACAGGGTTAGGGACTTATGAAGATAATTATAATAAGCACATAAATGAAGTCATCCCTTCATCTACACTAAGAGATAATTATTCTTTAAACAAAAAAGACGCAAATAGTTTGTTTTTGAGGTTGTTGTCAGAGGTTGGATTATTTGTTCTGTCTTTGGTTTTATCTTTTTTGTTTTTAAATAAAATTAGTTATAGCAAAGTGTCTGATAAAAATAAAATCATATGGCTATTTAATAATGGTATTTTTGTTCTTATATTACTTAGATTGATAAGACAAGGCCATTATACTATGTTAGGTTTCCTTTTCTTTACATTAATCTTTTATTATACACACAAGTTTTATGTTAAAAGAGTTTCTTAGGGTTGTAAAAGCATATTCCTTTATTGGTGCTATAAGGGTTTTGAAGGATATACTGCTAACAAAGCTTTTTATAGGGAGAAGCTTAAGGAAAATTAGATGGCCGGTTTTGCTCATAAACAGGAAGTTTGTTTCTTTTGGAAAAGGATTTACTTCAGGTTCAAATTTAAGAATCGAAGTTATAACAAAAGATTATTATAAAGGAGAAATAGTAAATCAAAAAAAGCCTCCTAGAGTTATTTTAGGAGAGAATATCATGATGAACAATAATGTCCATATAGGATGTGCTTATGGTATAGAAATAGGTGATAATGTATTAGTAGGTAGTAATGTATTGATTATCGATCATGACCACGGAGAATATTCATATGAAGACGGCAAATCTATATTAATAGCACCTTCAATTCGCCCTATTTATGGAAAAGAAATAAAGATAGGGGACGATGTTTGGTTGGCGGAGAATGTAGTCGTCTTACCAGGCTCTAGGATAGGTAGAGGGTGTGTTGTAGGCACTATGGCATTAGTAAAAGGTGATTATCCAGAGTATTCAATGATTGTTGGGAATCCAGGGAAAATTATAAAGCGTTTTAATCTTAAAACTAAAAAATGGGAAAAGTATGAATAAAATAATTGTTATTTCTGCAATAAATTTTACTTCAGGAGGGCCTCTTTCTATATTAAAAGATTGTTTAAATGAGCTTTCAATAAATTACGCAAATGAATTTAAGGTAATAGCTTTGGTAAATAAGAAATCTTTGTTAAAAATTAACAATATTGAATTTATCGAGTTCCCATTATCAAAAAAGTCATGGTTTTTCAGATTGTTTTATGAATATATTTATTTTTGGTTTTTTTCAATTAAAGTAAAGCCTAACTATTGGCTTTCACTACATGATATCACTCCAAATGTCCGATGCCATAAGCAATTTGTTTATTGTCATAATCCAGCCCCATTTAATAAGGTTAAAATAAAAGACTTTTTTTTGAGTCCAAAAGTTTATTTGTTCACAAATTTTTATAAGTTTTTGTATAAAATCAACATAAGAAAAAACAACTATGTAATTGTTCAGCAAGATTGGATTAGGAAGGCATTTAATAAGGCATGGAATCTAAACAACATTTTAGTAGCCTATCCTGATATAAATACAAAAACGAACTGTAATTTGAGGACTTACATTAATAGTTCAAAAAAAAACAATATCAATTTTTTCTACCCAAGTTTTCCGAGACCATTTAAAAATTTTGAAATTATTTGTGAAGCTTATGCATCTATGCCTGATTACTACAGAAAAAGGTCTAAGGTTTACTTAACTATTAACAAAAATCTAAACAAATATTCAAAAAAAATAGTTGAGAACTTTGAAAATACTAAAGGAATTAATTTTGTTGGGATATTAAATAGAAGCGAAGTGTTTGATTACTACAATAATTCTGATTGTTTAATATTTCCATCAAAACTTGAAACTTGGGGTTTGCCAATAACTGAATTTAAGCCAACAAAAAAACCTATATTATTAGCTAAAGAGCCATATGCGATAGAAACCTTGGGTAATTATGAAAAAGTGGCTTTTTTTAATTCAAATAATAGCGAAAAGTTAAAAAAATTAATGATGTCTTTTATAGACGGTTCAATTGTTTATCAAGGAAATAGTGCGGTTAAAGTGGAAGAACCATTTACAGAAGGATGGCAAATGCTTTTTGATAAAATATTGCAAGCATGATAAACCCTTTTCTAAAATTTAATACAAGTATAATTCTGCTTGCTTTAGTTAGTTTGTTTCCTATTCTTAAGATTAATTATAATTCTTACACAATCTTATGTTTATTTGTTTTTTGTCTTTATAATGGTCTTAAAACAAAAAAAAATAGGATTAAAATATTAAAAAGATTTAAAAAATATAGAAAACCCCTTTTGGTTTCGGTCTTAACTTTTTTTTTGCTTGCTTTAAGTTTAATCTATACTAACGATATAAATACAGGCTTAAAGTCTTTACAGCATATTCTTGCATTATTAATTTTTCCTGTTGTGTGTTTTTTGTTTATTGAAAGAATAAATGATGATGAGCTTGGTTTTTTGTTAAGTGTTTTTGTTTTAGCATGTTTGTTTCAACTAATCTACATTCATTTTAATTTTTTCAATCAAGGCTTATATAAAAATTTAAGAGAAGCTAAATTTTACGACTTACCTTTTAGAGTAAGCATATTAAGTTTAAAGTACCAACCCTTACATCCAACATATATCTCAATATGGTATAGTTTATCAATTGCTATTTTACTCAAAAAAATCCCAAAAAATATAAATACATTTAATAAAAAATTAAAATTTTTAAGTTTTATAATATTAATATCAGCATTCATTTTTACTATTATAATTTTATCTTCAAGAGCTGGAATTGTTTCTCTTATAATTGTATTTGCAACCTACTTTATCGTGTTTTTTTCAAAAAAAACTAGATTTATTTTATTTATGTTTTTTTTGACTACTTTGTTGCTTTTATTTAAAAACATTTCTTTTGTGTCTGCTAGGTTTATTGAAGAGTTTAAAAAAACAGAACTTTTACCTCCAGAAGGAAAAAGACATAATTCAATTAATATTAGGGTAGGAATATACAAATGTGCTGTTAAAATAATAAAAGAAAACCCACTTTTGGGAGTTGGTGTTGGAGACACACAGGATAAGCTTGACTCATGTTATGAATCTTATAATACTGACGCATATAGTTTAAAAACATATAATTCACATAATTATTATTTTCATATAGTTTTATCTTGTGGGTTAATTGGTTTTGTTTTTTTTATTTACTCATTTGTGTTTTTCTTTAAAATAGTGTATAGCAATAATAGTTTTGTTTATTTAAGTCTATTGCTTATGATGATTACAGTAATGTTTTTTGAAAATTTCTTAAGTAGAAACCACGGGGTAATCTTTTTTTCTTTAATGAATACGCTTTTTATAAAATTTTTATATGACAAGGATAGTGTTAACAGGTGCAATTGTACTGTACAATAATGATGAAAACAAATTAAAGAATGCCATTAAAAGTTTTCTTGATACACCTATAAACAAGAAGCTTTACTTAATAGATAATTCAGAAACAAATAAATTAAAAAACATTTATCAGTCTGAAGAAATAACTTATATTCATACGGGGAAAAACTTAGGTTTTGGAAAAGCCCATAACTTAGTTTTGAATGAAATATCAAATAAATCGAAATACCATCTTGTTTTAAATCCAGATGTTTATTTTGAAAAAGACATAATACCTCTACTAATAGAACATTTATTAAATAAACCAGAAACAGGTATTATAGTTCCTAAGATATTGTATCCAAATGGAGAATACCAACATTCTGTTCGCAGGTTTCCCAAAATATATGATTTCTTTATAAGGAGAATACCTTTGTTCAAAAATCTATTTGAAAAAAGTTTTAACAACTTAAACTATTTAAATATTATTAACAAAGAACCAATAAACGTTCAAGCTGTTTCTGGATGTTTTCAATTATTTAGAACGGATACTTTTATTAAAATCAACGGATTTGACACCAGATATTTTATGTATATGGAAGATATTGATGTTTGTAGAAAAGTTAAGGGTATAAATAAATTTGTTACTTATGTTCCAGAAGTTGTAGCCTATCACCATTCTGAATATGGCTCAAAAAAATCAATAAAGCTTTTATTAATTCATTTTAAATCAATATTTATGTATTTTCTAAAGTGGAAGTTCAATTAAATAACAAATTTGATTTAAATATTTACAAATATGTTTTTGATTTTTCTAAAAGTTAGGTTTTATCATCTCTCTTGTAAAGATGGAATATATTATTGACTTTTTTATGTTATGAAGAAAAGTTAATCTAAAGTTTTTTAAAGAGCCGTGTTAGCTTAATAACTATTAGAAAATAATAAATAAGTAAGCTCGATTTATATATTAAATTGGTACTTTTGAAAAAAAAATAAATAGTGGCAATTTATTTTCCAATACTTTTTTTTGCGGGTGCCTACCTACTAACTTACTTCACTATCCCTAAAATAATTAGATTAGTTGAGTATAAAAAATTGATGGATGATCCTAACAGTAGAAGTTCCCATTCAGAGTCAACACCAACATTTGGAGGGCTTTCTTTTTTTTACACACTAATTCTTGCTCTTTTTTTTCTAAAAAATTGGGGAGAAAATAGTGAAGCTATACATTTAGTTCCTGGATTAACAATTTTGTTTATCATTGGTTTAAAAGATGATATCTCAGTTTTATCACCCCGTGCCAAAATAATTGCCCAGTTAGTTTCTGCTTTATTCGTTTTGAGTAACGAAGGGTTTATAATATATTCTTTAAATGGCTTTTTTGGCATTTATGATATTCCAATATATGCTTATTACATCGTGGGAGCATTCATTATACTGACTATTATAAATGCATATAATTTAATTGATGGTATAGATGGGCTCGCAGCAATTGTGGGTATCGTAATTCTTATAATATATGCCACAATCTTTTATATTACAAAAGAGTATTTTTTTGCTTTATTGTGTTTGACTTTAAACGGATGCTTAATTGCTTTTTTGAAGTATAATTTATCAGACACAAAGGAAAAAATATTTATGGGGGATACAGGGTCTTTAATAGTAGGCTTTGTTATAAGCGTATTGACACTTAAATTTTTGGCACTATCCCCAGAAAAATATGATAGCCTTCCTTTTTTAATAGAAAATATCCCGTTAATAGCAATAAGTATATTAATAGTTCCTCTGTTTGATACTGCCAGAATTTTTGCAGTAAGATTGGCCAATAAAAGAAGCCCCTTTTCACCAGACAGAAACCATACACATCATATAATGATAGATTATTTTAAAATATCACACCAAAAGGCCAGTTTTATTATTGGAGGATTTAATTTAATTTTTGTTTATCTAATCCTCATTTTAGGAAGTGCCTCTTATAATTTTTGGCTTACAACAACTTTAGTTATTACTGTAATTGTTTTAGGGTATTTTTTTTACAGATTTGATTACAGTTTTTCAAACATCAAAAAGAAAATATGGTTTAAGAAAAAAATAGAGAAGGTAAAAGATAAGGGTAAGAAGATGGTTAAAAAGAAAAAATGAAGAAAGTTCTAATAACAGGTGCAGCGGGTTTTTTAGGCTCCCATTTATGCGATAAGTTCCTAAATGAGGGCTTTTATGTTATTGGAATGGACAATTTTATTACGGGCGATAAAAAGAACTTAAAGCATTTAGAAAATCATCCCCATTTTGAGTTTATCGAGCACGATGTTACAAAGTTTGTTGAGATTAAAGGGCATTTGGATTACATTCTCCATTTTGCCTCGCCAGCAAGCCCGATAGACTATCTTAAAATACCCATACAGACCCTTAAAGTGGGCTCTTTGGGCACCCATAACCTTTTGGGGGTGGCAAAGGCTAAAAATGCACGTATATTAATTGCTTCCACTTCAGAAGTATATGGAGACCCTTTAGTGCACCCACAATCGGAAGATTACTATGGCAATGTGAATACCATTGGGCCTCGAGGTGTTTACGATGAGGCCAAGCGTTTTCAAGAATCGCTTACCATGGCCTACCATCGGTTTCATGGCCTTGAGACCCGAATTGTGCGTATTTTTAATACCTATGGACCTAGAATGCGATTGAATGATGGACGTGTCATTCCTGCGTTTATGGGTCAGGCACTCAGAGGAGAGGATTTAACCGTGTTTGGTGATGGCCTGCAAACACGTTCTTTTTGTTATGTAGATGACCAAGTGAAAGGCATTTACCGTTTGTTAATGAGCAATTACGTATATCCAGTAAATATTGGAAACCCACACGAGATTACGATTAAATCCTTCGCCGAGGAGATTATAAGGTTAACAGGTACAAAAACAAAAATAGTTTATAAAGAACTACCAGTTAATGATCCCTTGCAGCGGCAACCAGATATCAGTCTAGCAAAAAAACTGTTACATTGGGAACCAAAAATAGGGAGGGAAGAAGGCATGAAAAAAACCTTCGATTTTTTTAAGTCCTTGTCTAAAGAAGAACTGTATAAAAGTGAACATAAAGATTTCTCAAGGTATATTAATAATTAAACACATATCTAAAAAAAGTCGCACTGTTAATGAATTCTCTCGTTTCGATTATAACCCCTATGTATAATTCTGAAGCTTTTATTTCAGAAACCATTAAAAGTGTTATAAACCAAACCTACACCAATTGGGAATTGTTATTGATTGATGATGGCTCGTTAGATATAACTATTCAAGTTGTTACCCCTTTTTTGGAAGAATATCCCAACATAAAACTTATTCAGAATAAAGAAAACTTAGGTGCTGCCATTTCCAGAAATAAAGGTATTCAGGCTGCTAAAGGCGATTATATCGCTTTTTTGGACGCAGATGACATGTGGAAATCTAAGAAGTTGGAAAAGCAAATTGCTTTTATGGAAACCAATAATTGTGACATGTGTTTTAGCAGTTATGATTTAATAAACGAAAGAGGGGAGCCACTAAATAAAATGATTAAGGCTTTAAAAGCTCTCTCTTACCATAAACTTTTAAAGAGCAATTATGTCGGTAATTTAACAGGCATTTATAATGTCAAAGTATTGGGGAAAATTACATCGCCTGATTTAATGAAACGCCAAGATTGGTTGTTATGGTTAAAAGTTCTTGAAAAATCTAGTAAACCGGCTTTCGGTATTCAAGAACCTTTAGCGTATTACCGCGTTAGAAAAGATTCCTTGTCATCGAACAAATGGGATTTATTAAAGTATAATTATTGGGTTTATAAAAAAGGGTTGGGGTTTTCAACATTAACATCTGTTTACCGAATGCTCATTTTTCTAATTGAACATGTCTTTGTAAAATCTAGACAGGTTGTTATAAGTAAGATGTAAACTGTTTTAATTTCCCTCTATTACTTCGGTCCAGTTGCTCTTTATGTTCAAATAAAATGGTTAAACTAGATTCTAAATAGGTTTCAACAGCTTTGATTATCTTTTCTTTTTTAGTTTCAGTAAGTTTTTGATTGCTGGTATAGCTAATTTTAAAAGTATCTATTTTAAGTTGTTCTATAATAAATTCCTTAACGTTGGCTGTATCTTCTATAACTATTTTGGTCACATAGTAAAAGGTTAGTCCTGCCGCTTTTTTTCCGCTGGGCAGTAACACGACATCGTTGGTTCTCCCTGTTAGTTTTTCAAGTATCGGGTTTTTGAAAGTGCTTTTTCCAGATAGTTTTCCAACATCGCCCAAATCGTAACGAATAAAAGGATGTGCTTTGTTATATAGAGAGGTGATTACCACCCGACCTTCTTCACCATGAGGTAAAACAGTATTATCGGCATCCAGAATTTCAACATATAGATCACTAGTATTTACAACCCATTCATGTTGTTGGTTTTCAAAAGCAATGAGCCCCAATTCAGCAGCACCATATTCATTAATAATAGGAACTCCCAAAGTGTTTTCCAATAATTTTTTATCATCCTCAAAAAGCATTTCGGAAGTTACGATACAGATTTTTAGTGATGGGCAAACATCAGCTAAAACAATATTTTTCCGATGCAAAAACTTAGCAAACTGTACAATGGCGTTGGTATAGCCATTCATGTATTCAAAGTTGGTGGATTTAAATTTGTTGAGGTTTTTCTCTAGTTGCTCATCACTTAAGTCAAATACCGAAAAGCGATAACGATTGTTTAAAAAATCTTTAAGTCGTTCTTTATAATAGCCTGTTTTATTTAAAGGAATACCATAAAAACGGGCTTGTTTTGATGTGGCGGCATTTATGTCGTGCCAATTGTAATAGTCCATAATTTTTGCCCAAGTTAAAGCATGGCAAAATTTGTCTTTGGCAAAAATAAAAGGGTCGCCCGAAGAACCAGACGTTTTGTGAAGATGAACATTTTTTTTAGAAAATCCTTCTGATAATCTATTGGACAAGGGTTGCTGTAAATCGCGTTTGGTCATCACAGGAATGCTGCTCCAATCTGTGATATCTATATTTTTAGCGAAATTTTTGTAGAACGGATTGTGTTTTAAGTGATAGTCAACAATTTCCCGCCTTTTAGCTTTAATGTAGTTGTTATATTCCTCTTTATTTTGGTTTTGGATTTGTTTAAGAAGCTTCGTTGCTTCCTCAATGGGAAAGCCATTTAACTTTAAAGAGAGATTGAATAAGTTCACGCAAAGCTAATTTTTGTAAAGTAACTAAAAAATATTCGTGATTTCGAACCATTAATTTTATTTTTGCACGACACAAAATTAAACACAATGAATATTCTAGTTCTTGGTTCTGGTGGAAGGGAACATACCTTCGCTTGGAAAATCGCCCAAAGTCCATTATGTAAAAATTTGTACGTTGCCCCTGGAAACTCAGGAACAGCAGCTATAGCTACCAATGTAGATATTGGTGTGACCGATTTTGATGCTATTAAAGAACTAGTTTTAGACAAACAAATAGACATGGTTGTCGTGGGCCCAGAAGACCCCTTGGTACAAGGCGTTCACGATTATTTTTTAAATGATGAAGCCATTAAGCATGTATCGGTTATTGGCCCTCAAAAAATTGCTGCGCAGTTAGAAGGCAGTAAGGAATTTGCCAAAGAATTTTTATTCCGACATAACATTCCAACAGCAGCTTATGAAAGTTTCACAAAAGACACCGTTGAAAAAGGGTGTATCTTTTTAGAAACCTTAAACCCGCCTTATGTTCTAAAGGCCGATGGTTTGGCAGCAGGTAAAGGTGTGGTGATTTTAAATGATTTGAACGAAGCCAAAGCGGAGCTTAAAAGTATGTTGGTGGATTCAAAATTTGGAAATGCCAGCAGCAAAGTGGTGATTGAAGAGTTTTTGGATGGTATTGAACTCAGTTGTTTTGTATTGACCGATGGTGAAAATTATAAAATATTACCAACGGCTAAAGATTATAAACGAATAGGTGAAGGTGATACCGGACTCAATACAGGCGGTATGGGTGCCGTATCTCCAGTGCCATTTGCAACTGACGACTTTTTAAATAAAATTGAAGAACGTATTGTAAAACCAACTGTTGAAGGTTTCAAAAAAGACAACTTGCCTTATAAAGGG
This sequence comes from Marixanthotalea marina, assembly GCA_018883545.1. GTDB lineage: Bacteria > Bacteroidota > Bacteroidia > Flavobacteriales > Flavobacteriaceae > Marixanthotalea > Marixanthotalea marina. The sequence goes on from JAHLEH010000001.1 coordinate 266,162, forward strand.
TTTGTGTTTATCGGATTGATTAAAGTAGGTGATGACCCAAAGGTTATTGAATATAATGTGCGCATGGGAGACCCAGAAACGGAGGTGGTTTTGCCAAGGTTGAAAAATGATTTTGTGGAGATTCTTCAGGCAATTGCTAACGGTACGTTGAATAAAATTGATTTAGAGATTGATAAACGTGCAGCTACAACCATTATGTTAGTGTCTGGTGGTTATCCAGAAGCTTATGAAAAAGGCAAGGAAATAACAGGAATCGATGCTATAACGGAATCCATCCCATTTCACGCGGGAGCGCAGTTAAAAGAGGGTAAAGTGGTTACCTCTGGCGGGCGTGTCATTTCAATTACTTCTTACGGAAATACGTACCAAGAGGCCATAAAAAAATCTTACCAAAGTATAGAAAAACTACATTTTGATAAGATGTATTATCGTAAGGATATTGGATTTGACTTATAAAAACGAATGCGAAGAAATGCTTTTATCTTCTTCGTTATTATCATTGAAATTTTTAAGCTGAATCATCCAATAAACCATGGCAACAAAGCCAACTATCATAAAAATCCAAGATATAGTATTGGCCAAAAACCAATTTTCAAGTTCTAATGCTCTTAAGGCATCATAAGGCGCAAAAAGCACGTCAACAAATAAATCTTGTATGGCGTAGAAGAAATCTTTCATAGTTAGTATATTTACAAGGCAAAAATACAAAAACGGTTAATGATAACAAGCATTTTTAATAAATCTAAACCAATAAATTTTGTTATTGTTTTTTTTATTACGCTTTTGGCTTTCTTAACGGCAAGATTGGGGATGCCAATAGAATTAACTGCCAGCTATATTTTTAAGCAAATAGGATTGTTCTTATTTTGTTACATGTCTATTCTGGTGGTTAACTTTATTGTAAGTAAGCATAGTTTAACAAAAAAAAGCAATTATGAAATCTTGCTTTTCAGTTTGTTTTTATTAGCAATAAACCAAACAACAACCAATACTAATATCCTCTTTTCCAACTTTTTTATTCTATTGGCCTTAAGGAGAATAATAAGTTTGAGGTCTTTCATTTCGCCAGACAAAAAACTGTTTGATGCTGCTTTTTGGATAGGTATAGCAACCTTGTTCTTTTTTTGGTCATCATTATTTTTTGTATTGATATTCATTGCCTTGCTTTTGTATACAGACAATAAAGTAAAACATTGGATTATTCCTTTTGTTGGGATATTAACGGTATTTATTATTGCCATTAGTGTATCGGTTCTTGTTAATGGTGATTTTTTTAGTGTTTTTAAAAGTTTGCCTGATGTAAGTTATGATTTTAACAATTATAATACAGCGCAATTTTTAATTGCTACTACAATGTTATTTTCTTTTGGCCTATGGGCCTCTTTGTTTTATGTAAAAAGCCTTAAGGGTAAGAAAAAAGCATTTAGACCATCTTTCAAAATTGTATTATTTGCTGTTTTAATAGCGTTTATTATTGCTGTTTTGGCGCCCAATAAAACAGGTGCAGAATTTTTGTTTTTGTTTGCGCCGTTGGCCATTATTATTACCAATTACATAGAGACTATTCAAGAAAAATGGTTTCGAGAAATTTTTGTGCTAACCCTTATTATTGTGCCTTTTATTTTGCTATTTCTGTAATTTTTCGCCAAAAGCCAAGTCGCCAGCATCGCCAAGACCAGGCACTATATAGCCTTTATTATTCAATTGTACATCTACGGTGGCAATCCATAAATGGGTGTCATTGTTGAAATGTTTCCTAGCATAATCTATTCCTTGCATAGAGCCTATAACACTTATTAAATGGACTTCTTTGGGTTTTCCAAATGGTTTTAGGGCTTCAAAAGTTGACACCATTGATTGCCCAGTTGCCAACATAGGGTCGGCCAAAACAAGGGTTTTGTTATTTAAATCTGGGCAAGCTAAATATTCTACAATAATTTCAAATTCTTCGGAGTTTTCCTTATGGTGTCTGTAAGCCGAAATAAAAGCATTTTCTGCCGCGTCAAAATAATTAAGCAAACCATTGTGAAGCGGAATACCTGCACGTAAAACAGAACAAAGCACAATGCTGTTTTCAATTAAATTGGTTGTGGTATTTTCTAAAGGTGTTTCAATGGTTTTTAGTTTGTAGTTTAAAACCTTGCTCATCTCGTAAGCTAGAATTTCACCAATGCGCTCAATATTACGCCTAAAACGCATACTGTCTTTCTGAATGTGTTTGTCCCTTATTTCTGAAACAAACGTATTCAAAACTGAGTTTTGGAGCGATAAATTATGAATATGCATAGGGTTTAAACTTTCAATTTTCAACTATAAAGTTAATTAATTAGCTGTATATTTACGCTTTAAAAATTACTCATTATGTTTACCAGTAAAGCGAATAAAATTTTCCAAGAAGTTATTGAAAAATACCATGAAATTGATAGTGTAGACCAACCCTTTGAAAATGCCTATCCTAAAAGTGATTTGATAGAGCATTTGTTATATAGAAAATGTTGGATTGATACAGTACAATGGCATTACGAAGATATTATTCGCGATCCGGACATCGACCCTGTTGCTGCATTGACCTTAAAGCGAAAAATAGATGCGTCTAACCAAGATAGAACCGATATGGTGGAGTATATAGATAGCTATTTTTTAGAAAAATATAAGGAGGTAACGCCAAAGGCAAATGCCACTATTAATACAGAAAGCCCAGCTTGGGGCGTTGATAGGCTATCTATTTTGGCTTTGAAAATTTATCACATGAACGAAGAAGCAACCCGTACCGATGCTTCTGAAGCGCACAGGGCTGCTTGTAAAGTCAAATTGGATGTATTGTTGGAACAGCGTGTGGATTTATCTACAGCAATTGATACCTTGCTTTACGATATTGAAAATGGCGACAAGTACATGAAGGTTTACAAACAAATGAAAATGTACAACGACGATGAACTGAACCCAGTGCTTCGTTCCCAAAAATAATTTATCATTCCTGCGAAGGCGGGAATCTTATCCTTATTAATCTAAAATGTCCAACCCACAGCACATACTGGTCATAAGGCTTTCAGCAATGGGCGATGTGGCGATGACGGTGCCTGTTTTACGGTTGCTAACAAAACAGCATCCTCAGCTAAAAATTACCGTTTTAACTCGCGAATTTTTTAAACCGTTGTTTAGGGATTTACCAAACGTTTCTGTATTTCCCGTTGAGGTGAAAGGCAAGCACAAAGGCTTTTTTGGCCTTTTAAAATTATCGAAAGAATTAAAGGCTTTAAAAATTAATACTGTTGCCGATTTGCACAATGTGCTGCGAAGTAATATGCTGAAATATTTTTTGTTCGGCATCAAAACTATTCAAATAGATAAAGGCCGGGCAGAAAAAAAAGCATTGGTTTCGGGAGAAGTTTTTGTGCAGTTAAAAACGACGCACGAGCGTTATGCAGAGGTTTTTAATAAACTAGGATTCAATATAGATTTAAGTAAACCTTCATTTCCCGCACCCAAAGAGTTAAATGCTAAAACTGTTTGGTTGTTAGGTGAAAAAGCAACCAAATGGATTGGCATTGCGCCTTTTGCAGCCCATAAAGGCAAAATGTATCCACTGGATTTAATGGAAGAAGTCATAGAAACATTATCAAAAAAGTATAGAATCATATTGTTTGGTGGTGGCAAAACGGAAATAGATATTTTGAATACTATGCAAAGTAAGTTTGAAAACTGCATAAGTGTGGCGGGTAAATTAACCTTTGATGAAGAATTGGATGTAATTTCCAATTTGGATGTTATGCTATCTATGGATTCTGGAAATGCCCATTTGGCGGCCATGCTAGGTATTAAAACAGTCACTATTTGGGGCGTTACACACCCTTTCGCGGGTTTTGCACCGTTTAATCAACCAGAGGATTATGCCTTGCTTGCCAATAGAAATCAATACCCTAAAATACCAACTTCTGTTTATGGCAACAAATATCCTCAAGGCTACGAAAAAGCCGCTGAAAGCATTTCGCCAAAAACCATTATAGACAAGATAGAATCAATTGTCGTCGGATAATTTTAAAGAAAAAAGTTATTTTAAATCTACCGAAAGAATGTAATCATCGGCGGTGATGAACAATGTTTTTTCATCGGTTCCAAACGCACAATTAGAAGTTCTTTCACCAGTAAGTATTTTAGCCAATAACGTACCTTCACTATTAAAAACCCAGATACCACCAGGGCCGGAAGCAAAAACAATATCGTTTTTATTAACTTCTAAACCATCGGGTGCTCCTGGGTAGCCTTCTTTGTCTATAAAAGATGTAACATCGTAAAACAATTGTTTGTTTTCAACTTTTCCAGGACCAGTAACGTCATACTTGTACCAATTGGCCTGAAGCGGATTTGACTGGCTTACATAAAGTGTTTTGCCGTCTTTTGAAAGCCCAATGCCATTAGGAAACTCAATACTTTTATCTAATAGGATTAATTCGCCCGATGTCAATAAACAGTAAATGCCTTGAAAATCCAATTCTTTGGTTGGATCTTCCATTAATTCGGGTAAGCCGTAAGGCGGATCTGTAAAATATAAATTACCTTCAGAATCATAAACGGCATCATTGGGACTGTTGAGTTTTTTGCCTTTGTAATTGTCGGCTAAAGTGATGTATTCGGGATTCGGATTGTTTAAAGGCGCATCCATTTTCACCACTTTTCTTTCGCCGTGTTGAAGTAATATTAATTCACCCTGCTCATTAAGCAATAAACCATTAGAGCCAGGTTCCAAACCTTTAAATTCTGGATCGAAACTTCCGGAAGGTTGTAAATAGGTAACCGTGTCATTACCAGACAGCTTATACACTTTGTTATTTGGAATATCTGAGAAAAGCAAAAAACCGCCATCTTCAACCCATAAAGGACCTTCTGTCCATGTAAAGCCACTTGCCAAGACTTTAATTTCAGCATTAGGGTCAATTACCTTAAAGGCTTCATCGTTTACAATTTCAATTCTAAATTTAGGCGGTGTACTTTCAACAGTTTCTGTTTTAGAAGCTTTGTTTTGCTTGCAACTGTTGAATAAAAAGGCAATAATGATTAGCGAAAATAAAGACTTTTGCATGGGTTTAAAAAAGTTGATTACATTTAGTCACTCAAAAAAATGAGTGACTAAATGTAATCAAAAAATTTAAACATCACAGACAAATGATTTTACACATCATCGTAATCTACCACAATGGTAGGTGTTGTGGGGTGTGCTTGGCAGGTAAGTATTAAACCTTGGGCTACCTCTTTTTCTGTTAGTATATTGTTCTGGCGCATTTTGGCACTGCCTTCTTTTATTCTAGCCAAACAACTGCTGCAAATACCGCCTTGACATGAATAAGGAGCATCCAAATCTTCGTCTAAAGCAGCTTCCAAAATGGTTTGTTTTTGCGACATTTCAATGGTAGTTTCTTCATCATCAACAATTATGGTCGCTTTCGTTTTTCCACTTGCAACGACAGCTTCTTCAATTCCCACCGTTTTAGCAGCTTTAAAAAGCTCGTAATGAATTCTTTCAGAATCAATACCATTATCGGTTAAAACATTTTTAACCGTATGAATCATAGCTTCGGGGCCACATAAATAGTAAGCATCTACATCAACATGTTTGTGCTTGTTTTTCATCACATAGTTTACGGTACTTTTTTCAATACGACCAAAAATAGAATCGGCACCACTATCTTGTTGACTGAATACAAACTGAATTGAGAAACGCTCTTTGTATTGATGCTGAAGTTCTATAAGTTCGTTTAAGAACATGGTTTCGGCGGTGGTTTTATTGCCATAAACCAATATCACTTTACTATGTATTTCTTCTTCCAATGCACATTTAATAATGCTAAGTACAGGGGTAATGCCACTACCTGCAGCAAAGGCCGCAATGTTTTTGGTTTTTTTGTCGTTCGGTTCAAAAGTAAAACGTCCTTTGGGAGGCGCTACGTCTATAACATCGCCTTCTTTAAGTGTGTTATTGGCATAGGCCGAGAAGGTTCCGTCTTTAACTTCTTTAACAGCTACTTTTAATTCACCGCTTTTTGGGGAGGCACATATGGAATAATCGCGCCTTATATCATCACCGTTAAGTTCCTTTTTTAAGGTTATGTATTGGCCTGCTTTAAAAGTGTAGAACGATTTTAAATCCTCAGGCACATCAAACAGAATACTGATGGCTTTGTCTGCTTCTTTTTTAATTTCTTTTACGGTAAGTTTATGAAATGATGACATTTAATTATGAATTTTTGCAAAAGTAGGGAAGTAGATTTGTAATTTTAAATTTTGAGTGTAACAATTCACCATGTTTTTTTACTAATAGCAATAATTAAAACACTTATAACCACATAATACAAATAAAAACCATGATTAGAACCATCTTATTTTTATGCTTAATGTTTACGGCTTTTATAGTTAAAGCCCAGGACAATACGGATTATAAAGAAGAAACCATTGAGTTTATAAAGCTTACAGGCTCAGGAAATGCTCTAGATATTGCCATTACCCAATTAGGAGCAACTGTTCCGGAAGCAAGCAAAGACGCATATTTAAAGGAAGCCAACGCAACGCTTGAAGGGTTATACGATAAACTTGCAGAATTGTATATGAATGAATTCACCGAAGCCGAAATAGAAGAATTAACAGCTTTTTATCATTCCGATTTAGGAAAAAAATTAGCACAAAAACAATTAGGGCTTTCCCAAAAAGCGATGATGCTCAGCCAAACTTGGGGCATGGAAGTACAAGGTATAGCCCAAAAATATAACTAACCACAATTATGGTAAAACACTTTGTAAGGTTAGAGTGGAAATCTTTTTTGCGTTCGGCCAGTTTTGGTAAAAGCTTAGCTATTAAAATATTAATGGGCTTTTTGGCACTATATTTTATAGCCATTTTTTTAAGCATAGGAGTTTTTTTGTATCCAGCTCTTAAAAAGGCCATGCCTGATGCAGATCCTTTACAGGTAGTTAATAATGTGCTTTTCTATTGGGTTTTGTTCGATTTAATCTTTAGGTTTTTCTTCCAGAAATTGCCGGTTATGGTGGTGAAGCCACTTTTAACTTTGCCCATTAAAAGAAGCAAAATCATAAATTATGTTTTAGGAAAGTCATCACTTTCCTTTTTCAACTTTCTTCCCCTTTTTGCCATCATTCCATTTGGAGTCACCCTTATTATTGAAGGCTATCCTGCTTTATCCGTAGTTACTTGGATGGTAACAATGTTTATCATTGTTCTAATAATAAACTTTTTAAATTTTATTATAGAGAGTTTTTCGGCACAAGCAGAAATGTCCTTTTTGCCCATTATTTTAATTGTTGCTAGTCTTTACGGACTAAACTATTTTAGCATAATTTCTTTTAGCAAGCTATTTTCAGATGGAATCAATGCCATTTATGAAATACCTGTCTTAATTGTAATTCCCATATTAATTTTATTAGGCACTTATCTTTACAATTTTAAATTGTTAAAGAAAAAACTGTTTTTAGACGCTGGTTTAAAAGCCAAAGTAAAAGAGGTGCAAGCTTCAAATTTAGAATGGACAAAGAGTTTTGGTGACATTGCACCTTTTATGCAATTGGATTTAAAACTTATATGGCGTAATAAACGGACGAAATCTTCGGTTTGGATGCTTTTAATAGGACTGTTGTATGGCCTGTTTTTTTATCCACAACCTCAATTTCAAAATGAGTTTTGGCTGTATCCCTTTGTAGGTGTTTTTTCAACAGGTATCTTTTTAATCAACTTCGGACAGTTTATTCCTGCTTGGGATAGTGGTTATTATAAATTATTAATGAGTCAGAATATTAAATACGAACAGTATTTAAAATCTAAATTCACGCTAATGGCGCTTAGTGTAGCCATTTTATTTGTATTGGGAATTCCTTATGTGTTTTTAGGCTGGGAAATTTTATTGGCGCACTTTGTGGCGGCCATTTACAATGTTGGTGTTAATACCCATGTTATTTTGTATGGCGGTTCATTTAACCGAAAGAAAATAGATTTAAGTCAAAAGGCAGCTTTTAATTACCAGGGCACTGGAGCGGTGCAATGGCTTATTGGTATCCCATTGCTATTATTGCCTATGGGGCTGTTTACTGCATTTTATTTCCTTGTTGGTTTTGAAATGGCATGCTTAATCTTGGCTGCCTTGGGAATTGTTGGTATTGTATTCCACCAAAAGCTAATGAAAATTATCGCCGCAAAATATTTAGAATCCAAACATAAAATGATAGCCGCTTTCAATCAGGATAATTAAACAATCAAAGCAATGATAACGACTTATAACATCTCAAAAAAGTATAATAACAATGTGGTTTTAAATATTGAATCGCTTGATATACCCAAAGGACAAAGTTTCGGACTGGTAGGCAATAACGGAGCGGGTAAAACCACTTATTTTAGTTTGCTTTTAGATTTAATACAGCCAACCACAGGTTATATAAAGAACAATAATATTCAAGTAAATGAAAGCGAAGCGTGGAAACCGTTTACTTCTGCTTTTATAGATGAAAGTTTTTTGATAGGTTACCTAACACCTGAAGAATATTTTTATTTCATAGGAGAATTAAGAAACCAAAATAAGGCAGATGTCGATGCTTTGGTATCTCAATTTGAAGACTTTTTTCATGGTGAAATTTTAAACCAGAAAAAATATCTGCGCGATTTAAGCAAAGGTAACCAGAAAAAAGTGGGTATTGTAGCAGCTTTAATAGGCAATCCAGAAGTGGTGATTTTAGATGAGCCTTTTGCAAACCTAGATCCTACTACCCAAATCAGGCTTAAAGGCATTGTTAAAGACCTCGCAGAAAAACAAGGCGTTACCGTATTAATATCCAGTCACGATTTATTGCATGTTACCGATGTTTGCGAACGTATAGTAGTGCTCGAAAAAGGTGAAATTGTAAAAGACTTGGTTACAAATGCAGCTACATTAAAGGAATTAGAAGCACATTTTTCAAATTAGCGACTTGTCTAAAAGTCAAGTTATTTTACAAGTTAATCAAAAAAGATGTTTATTTTTACCCAGAAACATACTATAAACGTTGGTTTTTAGTTATGTATACAACTAACTACAAGGGTATTGAAAACAGTTTTTAAAATAACAGCATTCTTTTTATTTCTGATTTTTTTCGTAACCAGTTGTTCCAGAAAAAAGGATAAATTCTTAAGCCGTAATTTTCATGCCATAACTGCAGAATACAACACACTTTTTAATGGCTACAATGCATTAGAAGAAGGCCGTGCCAACTTAAACGAAAGCTATTTTGATAATTATTGGGAAATTCTTCCCATAGAGCGCATGGAGGTATTTGAAGAAGTGGTGTTGCCTGGGCAATCGCAAAACGAATCGTTTTCATATGCCGAGGAAAAAGCGGTAAAAGCCATCCAAAAACACAGTATGGATATTGATGGTAAGGAGAAAAACCCACAAATGGATGAGGCTTACCTTTTGCTTGGAAAAGCTAGGTATTTTGACCAAAGGTTTGTGCCTGCCCTTGAAGCGTTCAATTATATTCTTTACAAATACGCAGCAAGCGATAAAATTAATCAGGCCAAAATCTGGAGAGAGAAAACCAATATCCGTTTAGATAATAATAAACTCGCTATTGAAAACCTAAAACGTTTATTGGAGCAAGAACAACTTGAAGGCCAAGATTTGGCAGATGCTACTTCCATGTTGGCCCAAGCCTATTTAAATATTAAGGTGGTAGATACCGCTATCACACAATTAAAAATAGCAGCCAACGCTACCAAAAGTAATGATGAAAGAGGCAGGTATCTTTTTATACAAGGCCAATTATATAACAGTTTAGGGTATAAAGACAGTGCCAATATTGCCTTTAACAAAATTATTGAACTGAATAGAAAAACACCTAGAATCTATATGATAAGCGCCCATATAGAAAAGATTAAAAATTTTGATTACCAAAACGGCAATAAGGTAGAACTTTTAGAGCGCTTAACCGAATTGGAAGAAAATAGGGAGAATCGTCCTTACCTCGATAAAATATACCATCAAATAGCCGAATTTTATCGCAAAACAGGTTCTGAAGCCTTAGCAAAGAAGTATTATAACGAGTCGTTGCGTACTAATTCACAAGACAACATTTTAATGGCCAAAAACTATGAAACGCTTGGTAATATGAATTTTGATAAATCCCTTTATCGTGATGCCGGCCAATATTTCGATAGTACCATGGGCAAATTGGTGTTGGATTCTAAGGAGTACAGAACCATTAAACGCAAAAGGGACAATCTAGAAGATGTTATATATTATGAAAATATAGCCCAAGTAAACGATAGTATTTTAAATCTGGTTAATTTGTCAGAGGCAGATAGGTTGGCTTATTTTGAATCGTTTGTTGAAAAGCTTAAAATGAAAGCCGAAGAAGAAAAGGAAAAATTGGAAATGCAAGAAAGGAGCCAAGGTTTGGCAACGGTTAATAATAACATTGGCAATGTAACACCAACTAGAATAGGAGGAGCTCCTAATGCCCCAACATCCTTTTATTTTTACAATCCAACCACAGTGGCCTATGGAAAAAATGAATTTAAAAATATTTGGGGCAATCGCGCTTTGGAAGATAATTGGCGGTGGTCATCAAAAAATAATTCCAGTTCAGCAACTACAACAACTTCCAATAACGATTTAGTGGCTTCGGCGTCTGACGAAGAGAAATTTGACCCTAATTTTTACCTGTCCAAAATCCCCTCCGAAGCGAAAGAAATAGACAGCATTTCCAAAGAACGTAATTATGCCTATTATCAGTTAGGTCTTATTTATAAAGAAAAGTTTAAGGAGTACGAACTGTCAAAAGGCAAATTTCAAAATCTTTTGGAAAGTAATCCGGAAGAGCGTTTGGTGTTGCCTGCAAAATATAATTTATATAAAATTTATGAATTATTGGGCGAGACAGATGAGGCTAATATTGCTAGAAATGAGATTATTACCAATTATCCAGATTCACGTTACACAACCATTTTAACCAATCCAGAGCTAGCGTCGATTAGGGATGATAACAGTCCGGAAAGTTTGTATGAAGTGCTATATGAGCAATTTAATAATCAAGCATACCAGGAGGTAATTTCAAAATGTGATGAATACATCAATGTTTTTGAAGGAGATCCTGTAGTGCCAAAACTGGAGCTTTTAAAGGCAAGTGCTTCTGGTCGTTTAAATGGGTACGAGGCATACGCCAAAGCAATTAACTACATTGCAATTACATATGCCAACACAGAAGAAGGTAAACAAGCTCAAGATATCGAGACCAATCTTTTGCCAAGAATAGCAAGCAAAGAGTTTGTTGCAGATAATGGAGTCGATAATTATAAAGTGATTTTTAAGTTCGATAGTTCTAAAGCAGAGCAGATAGCAGCCTTTAAAAATACGTTAGACACCATATTGAAAAACATTAAATATTACAATCTTAACGCATCAACAGATGTATATAGCCCCAATACAAGTTTGGTCATAGTTCATGGTTTAAATAATGAACAAGTGGCCAAAACATTCGACCAGTTATTAACCAAAGATGATAAAAAGAAAATAGTAGAGCCCTATTTTGCAATATCATCTACAAATTATCAAATCGTCCAAATACATAAGAACTTGGACAGTTTTTTAAGCAGTAATAATCATTAAAAACTTATGTTATGTTTTCTAACGACAAAAAAGAAAAGCAAATGGTAGAAAATTCATCGAGTCAAAACATCATAGCCCAAGGCACAAAAATTGTTGGCGATTTTAATAGTGAAGGCGATTTTAGAATAGACGGAACTGTTGAAGGCAATATAAAAACTACAGGAAAAGTTGTAGTAGGTAAAGAAGGTTTTATTAAAGGCACATTGCAAGGAACCGATGCTTATTTTGAAGGTAAGTTTTCTGGTAAGTTGGCACTTTCTGGCACATTAACCTTAAAATCGTCTGCAAATATAGATGGAGAGGTCGTAGCTGGTAAATTGGCCGTGGAGCCTGGTGCCAATTTTAACGTAACCTGTGTTATGAAGGGTACTGTAAAGGAAATGAATAAAGGTGAACAAAAACAAAGACAAGAAGCCGGGAAAACAGCTTAAAAACGTAGCAATTCTAACAGGTATAGCGGCTCAAATGGGGGTTACTATTTACCTGTTTGTTGTTTTGGGCAAGTGGTTAGACAATAAATTTAACCAAGGCGACAAACTATTTATTATAATCTCAACTCTTTTGGGTGTTGCAGTTTCCCTCTATGTTGTACTTAAGCAGGTAAATCGTATTAACTATTAGGATGTCAAATCCTTTTTATAAATTTTCCGTCTCGACAATAGTTGTTTTTAGCATTCTTTTTTTATGTCATATTAGCGTGCTATTTGCTGTGGGGCACTCCATATTTGAAGATAGGTTATTGCTATCTTATATAGTTAACTATGTTTTAATTGTTCTTGTTTTTGGGTTATTATATCTGCTAAGAAAAAAATACAAAGATCAGCTAGGGTATTTGTTTTTAATAGGCAGTTTGCTGAAATTTTCAGTTTTTTTCGTTCTATTCCAACCACATTACAAGGCCGATGGCATCATAACTACTTTTGAATTTACAGCATTTTTTATACCCTATGTAATTGGCTTATTTACAGAAACTTTGTATCTCGCAAAGTGGTTCAATAAGCTTACCTAATGCATGTTTTTTTACTTGGTTTATTATCTAAGTAAATAAAATAAAAAATTGTTTTTGTTTTTGATTTAAAAACCTACCTTTGCGGCAATTTTTAAGCCACTATTATAAAGAGTGATATGCGACTAAAAATAGCTTTAAAGACATTAACGTTATTACTGTTTTTTACAAACTTTATTTCTTTTGCACAAGAACACCACGCAGAAGGTGAAAACACAACCGATAAAAGAACGGAGATAAAGGAATATATACAACATCACCTTCAGGATTCTTATGATTTCGGCCTTTTTTCCTATGAAACAGAGGCAGGTGAGCAAAAACACGTTGGATTCCCATTGCCAGTAATCCTTTGGGACAGTGGTTTAAAGGTGTTTTCTTCTTCTAAATTTCATCATGGCGAAGAAGTGGCTGAGGTAGATGGTAACTTTTATAAAGTTCATCATGGTAAAATCTACAAAGTAGACGGTCCGGAAGGAGAAATAGTTTTGGATGAGGAGCACCACGCGGCTAATGATAAACCGTTGGATTTTTCTATTACCAAAAATGTTTTTACGGTTATAATAGTTGGGTTGTTGATTTTGCTTTTGTTTAGTTCTATGGCTAAATCTTATAAAAAAAGCAGTATGCCAACAGGTGCAGGGAGATTTTTAGAGCCTATAGTTTTATATGTTCGCGATGAGATAGCGATACCAAATATTGGCAAAAAACACTACAAAAGATATATGAGTTATCTTTTAACTATTTTCTTTTTTATTTGGATAATTAACCTTTTGGGGTTAACACCACTAGGAGTTAATGTTACCAATAATATTGCGGTAACTTTTGCTTTAGCATTGTTAACCTACTTAATAACAACATTTACAGCTAACAAAAACTATTGGGGGCATATTTTCTGGATGCCAGGTGTGCCTTGGCCGATGAAAATAATTCTTGCGCCCATAGAGCTTTTAGGAACTTTTATTAAGCCATTCTCATTATTAATCCGTTTGTATGCTAATATAACAGCAGGACATATAGTATTAATGAGCATTATTGGGCTGATGTTTATTTTCAAGAATTGGATAGGAAGTTCGTTATCTTTTGGATTGGCGTTCGTGCTATCTCTGTTAGAATTGCTAGTAGCTGCGTTACAAGCATATATTTTTACGATGCTTTCGGCATTGTATTTTGGATCGGCGGTTGAGGAACATCACGACGATCATTAATAAGTTGAGTGTTTAATTTTTTAATATATAAATCATGGAAATCCCAGAAATCGTAGGAGCTGGTTTAATTGTTATCGGTGCTGGTTTAGGTATCGGTAGAATTGGTGGTCAAGCAATGGAAGCTATTGCACGTCAACCAGAAGCTTCAGGAAAAATCCAAACAGCTATGCTTATTGCAGCTGCACTTATTGAAGGTATTGGATTTGCTGCTCTTTTCGCAGCTTAAAAAATTAATGAACAGCTGTAACGGTTGGTTGCAGCTGTTCATTTTAAACTAAAGCAATTTAAGATTATTGTAATATATTATATATGGAAAAGTTAATTGAAGATTTTTCGCTAGGTTTATTCGTTTGGCAATTGGTTTTGTTTGTTGGACTAGTACTTTTGTTAAGAAAGTTTGCATGGAAACCAATACTTGGTGCAGTTGAAAAAAGAGAAGAAAGTATTCAAGGTGCTTTAGATTCTGCCGAACAGGCTAAAAAAGAAATGGAAAACCTTCAGGCGGATAACCAAAGGTTATTGCATGAGGCTAAAATGGAAAGAGAAGCAATGCTTAAAGATGCTAGAGATCTTAAGAACAAGATGATAGAAGATGCTAAAGGTGAAGCTCAAGATCAAGCAAATAAAATAATAGAGCAGGCGCAAGCAACTATTGAAAGCGAGAAAAAAGCTGCTATTTCAGAATTAAAAGCCCAAGTAGCTGGTTTATCTATAGAAATTGCAGAGAAAGTAGTGCGTGAGGAATTATCTAACAAAGACAAGCAAGAAAAATTGGTTGACACGATGTTAGGTGAAGCTAAATTAAACTAATTGTAAATTATGGCGGGAGCAAGAGCAGCAATACGTTACGCAAAAGCAACATTAAGTTTGGCCTCAGAATTAAATTCATCTGAGAGAATAAATGACGATATGAAACTTATTGTCAATACCGTTTCAGATAGCAAAGATTTAAGCAATATGCTTAAAAGCCCTATAATAAATGCATCAATGAAAAAGGCTGTATTGTTGGAAGCTTTTAAAGATACTAACAAAACAACTTTAGATTTAATAAACGTATTGGTAAGTAACAATAGAATTGATATTCTAGAAGACGTTGCTAAAAAATACACACAGTTATTTGACGAATCAAAAGGTGTTGAGCTAGCTACTGTAACAACCGCAGTTGCTTTAACTGCTGATTTAAAAAAGAAAGTACTTGCTAAAGCAAAAGAATTAACGGGTAAAGATATAGAAGTTGAGAATATAGTGGATGAAAGCATTATAGGAGGCTTCATTTTGCGTGTTGGCGATGTGCAGTATAATGCAAGTATCTCAAATCAGTTAAATAAATTAAAAAGGGAATTTTCAATAAATTAAGGTATTTATACATAAATAAATAATAAGATGGCAGAAGTAAAACCAGCTGAAATATCAGCAATCTTAAAGAAACAACTTTCAGGATTTGAAGCAAGTGCTTCTTTGGACGAAATAGGAACCGTGTTAACTGTAGGTGACGGTATTGTACGTGCTTACGGATTGGCAAACGCTCAATATGGCGAGTTGGTTGAATTTGAAGGAGGCCTTGAAGGTATTGTACTTAACCTTGAAGAAGACAATGTTGGTATTGTATTACTAGGTGGGTCAACAGGTGTAAAAGAAGGTTCTACTGTTAAACGTACTTCTCGTATTGCATCTATTAAAGTTGGAGAAGGCATTGTAGGACGTGTTGTTGATACCTTAGGAAATCCTATTGATGGTAAAGGTGCCATTTCTGGTGATACTTACGATATGCCATTAGAGCGTAAAGCGCCTGGTGTTATTTTCCGTGAGCCAGTAACAGAACCACTACAAACAGGTATTAAATCTATTGATGCGATGATTCCTGTAGGTCGTGGACAACGTGAGTTGGTTATTGGCGACCGTCAAACTGGTAAAACAACCGTTTGTATCGATACCATCTTAAATCAAAAAGAATTTTACGATGCAGGAAACCCAGTATACTGTATCTATGTTGCTGTAGGCCAAAAAGCCTCTACAGTTGCAAATATTGCTAAAACATTAGAAGATAAAGGCGCGCTTGCTTATACTACTATCGTTGCTGCAAATGCATCAGATCCTGCACCAATGCAAGTATATGCGCCTATGGCAGGTGCTGCTATTGGTGAGTATTTTAGAGATACTGGCCGTCCAGCATTAATTATTTATGACGATTTATCAAAACAAGCGGTAGCATACCGTGAGGTATCATTATTGTTACGTCGCCCACCAGGACGTGAAGCGTATCCTGGAGACGTTTTCTACTTACACTCGCGTTTATTGGAGCGTTCTGCTAAAGTGATTAATGACGATGCTATTGCTAAAAACATGAACGATTTGCCAGAATCCTTAAAACCAATCGTAAAAGGAGGCGGGTCGTTAACAGCGTTGCCAATTATTGAAACACAAGCAGGAGACGTTTCTGCATATATTCCAACAAACGTAATTTCTATTACAGACGGACAGATATTCTTGGAATCTGATTTATTCAACTCAGGTGTACGTCCAGCGATTAACGTAGGTATTTCGGTATCGCGTGTGGGGGGTAATGCTCAGATTAAATCTATGAAAAAAGTAGCTGGTACTTTAAAATTAGACCAAGCACAATTCCGTGAATTGGAAGCCTTTGCTAAGTTTGGTTCCGATTTAGATGCTGCTACATTAAACGTGATTGAAAAAGGTAAACGTAATGTAGAAATCTTAAAACAAGCACAAAACGATCCGTTTACTGTAGAAGATCAAATTGCGATTATCTATGCAGGTTCTAAAAACTTATTAAGAAATGTTCCTGTAGAGAAAGTAAAAGAGTTTGAAAGAGATTATCTAGAGTTTTTAAGAGCTAAACATAGCGATGTATTGGCAACCTTAAAATCAGGTAAATTAACTGATGAAGTAACAGATACTTTGGCTGCTGTGGCTAAAGATTTATCAGGAAAATATAAAGCGTAAGCCCCTCTTAATCTCCCCAAAGGGGAGAAATTAAGAATGAAATTTTAATTTTAACTAAAAACCCCTCTCCTTTGGAGAGGTTAGGAGAGGAAAAAATGGCGAATCTTAAAGAAATTAGAAGCAGAATAACATCGGTATCTTCAACAATGCAGATTACCAGTGCCATGAAAATGGTATCTGCTGCTAAGTTAAAGAAGGCTCAGGATGCCATTACTGAAATGCGTCCTTATGCAGATAAGCTAACCGAGCTTTTACAAAGTTTGAGTGCTACATTAGATGCCGATTCTGGAAGTAAATTTTCTACACAACGTGAGGTTAAAAACGTTTTAATAGTGGCTATTACCTCTAATAGAGGTTTATGTGGTGCTTTTAACTCTAATATTATAAAAGAAGTTAACAGATTAACCCAACAAGTTTACCAAAGCAAAAATGTCTCTTATATTGCTATTGGAAAAAAAGCCAATGATGCTTTTAAAAAGACGGACAAGGTTATTGCCAATAAAAGTGATGTTTTTGATGATTTAACATTTGACAATGTTGCAGACATCGCACAAATGTTAATGGATAAATTTGTAGCAGGCGATTACGATAAAATCGAGATTGTTTACAATAAATTTAAAAATGCGGCGACCCAAGAGGTAATGACTGAGCAGTTTTTGCCAATAGTGCCTGTTGAAGGAAATGCAAGCAATGCGGCTGATTATATTTTTGAACCATCAAAAGTAGAAATTGTAGAGCAGTTAATTCCAAAGTCTTTAAAAACGCAATTGTATAAAGGCGTAAGGGATTCTTTTGCCAGCGAGCACGGTGCGCGTATGACGGCAATGCACAAAGCGACCGATAACGCGAAAGAGTTAAGAGATCAGTTGAAATTAACTTACAATAAAGCACGTCAAGCAGCAATTACCAACGAAATTTTAGAGATTGTTGGTGGTGCAGAAGCATTAAATAATTAAAGGTTGTCATGCTGAACTTGTTTCAGCATCTCAAAATAAAAAAACCTCACTATATAGTGAGGTTTTTTTATGGCATCACTTTTGAAATACTATAACTAAAGCTTAATTTTATTACAATGAAAACCTTCAGTAAAATAGCGTTTTTGATGTTGATGCCACTTTTAACGTTAAGTTTTTCGCAGTGTTCCAGCACAAAAAAACTTCAAAATGATGTTTCTTTTGCAATAGGCGATGTGTATTATGAGCAAAACAATTCAGGTAAAACGGTTTTCATTCCCTTAAAATCGAACCCAAAGAATATCGTGTTGGACAGTATTTATTTTCAAGGTAAAAAAGCAAAACTGGTATTAGAAAAAGAAACTTATGTAGGCAGATTTATAAAAGAATCTGTTGAGAAGCCTGATATGATAATGAGCAACGAACCTTATGCTGAATATGGCAATAAAGCGCCTAAACTTCCTAAAAAGACAAAGTTTGACTTAAAAGAAGATGAATGCATTATTAGTTATAAAGAAAATTTAGCTTCAAAGTATTTTAAAATAAGAGCCGTTAAAAAACCATAAACATCATTTAATCGTTAACTAACAGTAGTTAGCAATTATATATCTTTGTATGGTATTTGCTAAAAGTTTATTTTTAGCATATAAAATTACAAATAGTTGAATGTACTAAAAAAATTCTTCAAAGACACTGTAATATATGGTTTGGCAACGGTATTGCCTCGCCTAATGAATTTCCTTCTGGTTCCTCTTCATACAGATAAATTACAAACAACTAGCTATTCAGACAACACAACCTTTTACGTGTATGCGGCATTTTTCAACGTACTTTTAACCTACGGAATGGAAACCGCATTTTTTAGGTTTTTTAATAAATCGGAGCAAAAAGGCAAAGTGTTTTCTACAGTGTTTATAAGCTTGATAAGTACAACAGTTTTATTCTTAATAGGTGTTTTAATTTTTAGTCAACATCTTGCAACTTGGCTTAATATTGCGCCTAAATACTTAAAAATATTATTAGGTTTATTGGTGTTAGACACACTGGTTGTTGCGCCTTTTGCTTACTTAAGGGCAACAGGTAGGCCAATTAAATTTGCAGCGATTAAGATTTCCAATATTTTAATATATGTAATACTTAACTATTTCTTTCTTTGGGCCATACCATACTTTCAATTTAATTTTTTATGGTTTGATAACACAGACTTGGTTTATTACATTTTTGTAGCCAATTTAATTGCCAGCATGGTAACATTTTTACTTTTGCTGCCGTATTTCTTCAAAACTAAAATAAAATTTAGTATATCAATTTTAAAGCAGCTTTTAAATTATGGTTGGCCTATAATGGTGGCGGGACTAGCATATGTTATTAATGATAATTTTGATAAATGGATTTTACCTTATTTATTGAATAAGGATATAAACGGTGCGTACAGTGCCTGTTACAAAATTGCTATGTTTATGACAATCTTTATACAAGCATTCAGGTTGGGTGCAGAACCCTTTTTCTTTTCTCATGCTACGAAAGAGAATGCTAAAGAAACCTATGCTTTAATCATGAAATTTTTTGTTATAGCAGGAAGTTTTATGTTGGTTTTTATAGTATCATATTTAGATTTTTTTAAATCAATTTTAGTTAAAGATGCTAGTTATTGGGAAGCAATTACAATAGTCCCGATAGTACTGTTGGCAAATCTATGTTTAGGCATTTATTTTAACTTAGCCATTTGGTATAAGCTTACAGATAAGACTATTTATGGTATGTATTTTTCAGTTGTTGGAGCAATCATTACAATTGCACTTAATTTGATTTTGATAGAAAAAATTGGATTTATTGCAGCTGCTTGGGCAACTTTAGCCGCTTATGGTTCCATGATGGTACTTTCTTATTTTTTTGGACAAAGACATTATCCAGTTCCTTATAATTTAAAACAAATACTTTTTTATTTGGTCATTTCAATAGGCTTGTCAATTGTTGCTATAAATACCAATGCGAACTATTACATTAATACTGTTTTAGTTTTAGTATTTTTGGGCATCATCATTATTTCAGAAAAGAAACAACTAAAACAATTAATAAATAGATAACGAATGTCATGCTGAGCGCAGTCGAAGCATTTCTAAATAATAAAGAATGCATATTAAAATAATAAACAAATCCACCCACAGTTTACCTAGTTATGAAACCTTGGCATCGGCGGGGATGGATTTAAGAGCGAATTTACAAGAGCCAATTACCTTAAAACCTTTAGAGCGAACCATCGTAAAAACGGGATTGTTTATAGAACTTCCCATAGGCTATGAAGCCCAAGTACGCCCAAGAAGCGGTTTGGCTGCAAAAAAGGGAGTCACTGTTTTAAACGCACCTGGTACTGTAGATGCGGATTACCGAGGAGAAATAGGAGTTATTTTGATTAATCTTTCGCATGAAGATTTTATCATTGAAAATGGCGAGCGAATAGCCCAATTAATTATAGCTAAACACGAACGCGCCGAATGGATTGAAGTAAAAGAACTTTCAGAAACCAAAAGAGGCGAAGGAGGTTTTGGAAGTACAGGAACTAATTAATCGACGAATTACGATTAACGATTTTCGATTTCAGGATAACAATAAATATTAGTGTATTTGTGGCAAGTATTGATACACGAATCAACAAATAAACGAATCAACTTTAACAATGAAAATAATAGTCCCCATGGCCGGTCGTGGTTCCCGCTTAAGACCACATAGTTTAACCGTCCCAAAACCTTTAATTCCAGTTGCTGGGCAACCCATTGTACACCGACTGGTAAAAGACATCGCCAAAGTTTTAAAACAACCTATTGAAGAAGTGGCCTTTGTTTTAGGTGACCCGGCTTGGTTTGGCGATGAGGTCGTGGAAAGTTTGGAAAAGTTAGCTAATGACTTGGGAGCGAAAGCAACTATTTACCGACAAGATAAGCCTTTAGGTACTGGACATGCCATTATGTGTGCAGAACCATCATTGTCAGGGCCTGCGGTTATTGCCTATGCCGATACATTAATCAGGGCTGAATTCGACTTAGATCCCGATGCCGATAGTGTTATTTGGACCAAACAAGTGGATAATCCCGAAGCTTATGGCGTTGTTAAATTAAATGATAAGCAGGAAATCATTGAATTGGTAGAAAAACCCAAAACTTTTGCAAGCGACCAAGCCGTTATAGGGATATATTATTTTAAGGATGTGGCGGTTTTAAAGAACAAATTACAAGAAGTTTTGGATGAAAACGTTATGAATGGAGGCGAGTACCAAATTAACGATGGTATAAAGCGCATGATGGCCGAAGGCAGGGTTTTTAAAACCGGAACGGTCGATGAATGGATGGATTGTGGCAATAAAAACATTACCCTAGAAACCAACACCAAAATGTTAGGGTTTTTAAAAGCTGATGGTGAAGAACAGTTAATTGCTCCATCGGTAAAAAGTGAGAATTCAAAAATCGTTGAGCCTTGTTTTATTGGTGAAAACGTGGTGTTAAAAAATACAACTATAGGCCCTAATGTGTCTATTGGAAATGACTGTGTTGTGGAGAATTCAACTGTTAAAAATAGTTTAATTCAAACCCATACCGTTATAAAAAATGCTAATTTAGACAATGCCATGATTGGAAATAATGTGCAGTACAATGGCGATTTCACAAGTATTAGCATTGGAGATTATTCTGTTTTGGAATAGTATTTGTCATGTCGAACAAAGTGAGGCATCACATAGTTTATGAATCATAAAATATACATATTGCTTTTTTTATGCGGAATGTGCTTCTTTCCTCAGATAAGCTATGCCCAAGTTGATTTCAATAATAAACCAACGGACGATCTGGGTAATGTTGAAGACGAGTTTCAAGAATCTTTTTTTGAAGCCTTAAAGCAAAAAGCCATTGAAAACTACGACCGTTCCATTGAAGCCCTTTTAAAGTGCAAGGAACTTGACAATTCTGTTTCCGTAGTCTATTTTGAACTTGGCAAAAACTATAACGAACTAAAAGATTTCGGTGCTGCAGAAGATGCCTTTAAAGAAGCGGTTAAAAAAGACCCAGACAATGAATGGTATTTAGATGCCCTTTACGAATTTTATGTACAGCAGAATGACCATGATAATGCTATAAAAACGGTGAAGCAATTGGTTGAGCATCACCCAGATTATAAGGAAGATTTGGCAGGGCTTTATTTTAGAACGGAGCATTTTGATGAAGCACTGAAAATTTTGGACGAACTTGATGCTGAGTTTGGCATTTCGGTGTCAAGGGATGTGTTGCGTAACCGTATTTATGCAGTAACGGGTAGAAAGGAAGACCAGATAAAAAATCTTGAAAATCGTATAGAGAACAATCCCGATAAAGAATCCAATTATATCGCACTTATATTTCGTTACAGTGAAAACAATGAAAAAGAAAAGGCTTTCGAAACAGCAAAAGAACTACTAGAAATAAATCCCAATTCGCAAGTGGTTCATTTAGCTTTATACAAATTTTATTTAGATGAAAACGATGCTGAAAAAGCTATTGAATCGATGAAGATTGTGGTTAGCAGTTCAGAAATAAGTCCAAATGCCAAGCTAAGAGTGCTTTCCGATTTCGTAAATTTTGTAAAAGAACACCCAGAGTATGAAGCCGATTTGGTAGAAGCTACAGCTTTGGTTGGTGATAAAAATGATGAAGAAACTTTATTGGAATTGGGGCAGTATTACCTATCGAAGAACGATAAGGAAAATGCCCTTAAATATTTTGAGGAAGCTTTAAAACTAAAGCCAGATGATTTTGGGTTGTTAAAAAATGTTTTACTACTGTATTTAGATTCCCAACAGTACGACATGGCTGTTAAGAATAGTGCCGAAGCTATAGGCAAATACCCAACACAGCCCATTTTTTACTTAATAAATGGTGTGGCATTGAATGAAATGAGCCAGCCCCAAAAAGCTGCTGATATTTTAGAAGCAGGGTTGGATTGGATTATTGATGATGTTAAAATGGAAACCGATTTTTACAGTCAATTAAGTAAAGCTTACACATTGTTGAACAATACAGAGAAGGCAAAAACGTTTAGTGATAAAGCCAAACAGCTTGAGAATAAAATATAATTCATTTGAAAAAGAAGCCCTTAATTACCTTTGTTTTATTAGTTATTGTTTTTGTGTTTGTAGAAAGCTGTAAATCTACCAAGCGATTGGCTTCGGGAGAAGCAGACCTTTCTTTATCTACCAAGCAACTTCTTAAAGCATATGAAAAACAATCGCCAAATTTTAAAACCCTGCAATCCAAACTCAAAATATCCTACAGCGATGGCAATATTGAGCAAACAAATTCTGTGACATTCAGAATGAAAAAGGATGAGGTAATTTGGATGAACTCAGCTTTTTCTATTATTAGGGCTATGATAACGCCTGATAAGGTGAGTTTTTACAATAAATTGGACAACACTTATTTTGAAGGAAACTATCAATATTTAAGTGATTTATTGGGAACAGAACTAAATTTTGAAATGGTTCAAAATTTACTGTTGGGAGAAGCGTTATTTGAATTAAATGACAATGATTACAATGCTTCAGTTATTGATAAGGAATATGTCCTCCAACCAAAAAAGCAAAAAGAACTTTTTGAAATATTTTTTATACTAAGTCCTAAGCTTTTCAAAATAAAATCTCAAGAAATTTCTCAAACCAAAGAAGGTAAGATTTTGAAAATAGACTATTTGGCTTATCAAGAAGTAAACAAACAAGCTTTACCGGAGCAAGTAAAAGTTATTGCCGTTGAGACCAACGAAGAATTAGTTGTAGAACTGGAATTCAAATCGGTATCTTTGAATGAAGATTTAAGGTTCCCCTTTAAAATTCCTTCTGGTTTTGATGAAATAAAACTGAAATGATTTATTTTAAGAACATACTAAGACCCTATTTTCTACTTACGTTTTTTTTAAGTGGTATGTTTGCTTTTTCCCAAGGCAATAAGCGGGAGGAATTGGAGTCTAGAAGGCAAGAACTAAGACAGGAAATCCAAAAAATTAACACACTTCAGGCCGAAAACAAATCCAAGGAAAAATCAGAGTTATCCTTAATCCAGGAGTATGATTATAAAATTAGTATCATTAATAATTTAATTAAAGTTACTAACCAACAAGCCAACCTATTAACCCGCGATATAAATAATAACCAGAATAAAATTACTAATCTGCGCAAAGAACTTGAAACGCTCAAGGAAGATTACGCAGGCATGGTAGTTAAGTCGTATAAAAGCAAGAATCAGCAAAGCAGGATTATGTTTTTATTGTCGTCAAGCGACTTTAAACAAGCGTACAAGCGATTACAGTACATAAAACAGTACTCAGACTACCAAAAGCAGCAAGGGGAAGCCATAAAGACGAAAACGGCCGAATTACAACAAACCAACAGAGAACTTGCAAAACAAAAAGAAGATAAACAACAGCTTATTGCCGAAAACAGGGAGCTGCAAAAATCTTTGGAAAAAGATAGAGCGCAACATCAAAGCATTATGAGTTCCATTAGGAAGAACATAAGCAAGTATGCGTCGCAAATAAAACAAAAACAACGGGAAGCCGATAGAATAGATAGGGAGATAGAAAATATTATAAAAGCTGCCATTGCCAGTTCTAACAGAAAAGCAGGAAACACAAACGTTTCAGCGTCGTCGGGGTTTGCATTAACCGCTGAGGAAAAAGTCTTGGCTTCAAATTTTGTATCCAATAAGGGTAAATTGCCGTGGCCTTTAGAAAGAGGCCGTGTAACTGTGCGTTATGGTACCCAGCCATCGTCTATAGACAGGTCATTAACTATAAAAAGTAATGGTGTTAGAATTGCTACAGAGAAAGGGGCTCAAGCACGTGCCGTTTTTAATGGAGAAGTGAGTCGTGTAGTCTTGATAAGAAATGCTAATCCTATTGTAATGATTCGTCATGGAAATTATATTACCGTATATAAAAACCTTTCCAAGGTTTATGTTAAGGAAGGGGATAAAGTGACAACAAAACAAGCTATTGGCGAAGTTTTCACAAACCCTGCTGATGGTGATACCGTTTTAAGCTTTTCAATTTTTAAAGAGACCCAAACAGAAAATCCTGCTTCTTGGATTTATAAATTACTTTTAAATTAAATGCCTTGTAAGAGTAATGTTGTTTTCTAAGCGGATATTACACAAACAAAGCTTTTAATTCGGTAGCCTCACTAGGTTTCATTTTGCCTGCCAATACCAAACTTAATTGTTTACGGCGTAAGGCCGCGTCGAAACGTTGTTTTTCTAAAGTGGTTTCGGGAACTATTTCTGGCACAGCTACAGGCGTACCTGTTTCATCAACGGCTACAAAGGTGTAAATACCTTCATTGGCTTTCATCTTTTCACCGGAGGTACGGTCTTCAATCCAAACATCAATGAAAACTTCCATAGAGGTTTTAAAAGCCCGGGATACTTTGGCCTCCACTGTTACAACACTTCCCAAGGGCACCGAACGTGTAAATGCCACATGATTTACAGAAGCCGTAACCACTATTTGCCTGCAGTGGCGGCTGGCCGAAATACTGGCAGCGCGGTCCATTCTAGCTAATAGTTCGCCTCCAAATAAACTGTTTAAGGCATTGGTTTCGCCGGGTAAAACCACATCGGTAAGGGTTGTTTTAGATTGCTCTGGGGTTCTTGTTTGCATTATTCTTTTTTTGAAATGATACTATAAAGATAAAGGTTTTTAAACTTTAAAACAGATAATTAAAACGTATCCCATAATATTATCAACACCCAAAGCGATCTAATTGTTTTGCTTTGCCTACCTTTGCAATTGAATAAAATGGGGTGCTTTGTTAATAGGGCTGAGATGATACCCAGGAACTTTGTTCCATACCTGATTTGGATAATGCCAACGTAGGGATTTTTAATAAAAGTACACTTTCGTATTTTTCGTTAAGGGATCATCACCTGTTTTTTTTAGATTAAAAAACTTTTGATGATAGACGAATTATTCACACCTCTTGTAATTATGCAATGGCTTGGCACCTCTTTTGGTGTGGTTCAAGTGCTTCTGGCAAGAAAGAACAATAGTAACAATTACCTATTTGGCATTATTTCCATTCTAATAAGTCTGTGGGTGCTTTATCAGTCTGGTTTATATGCCGATATTTTATTGAACCTTTATTATCTAATCATGAGTATTTATGGTTGGTTTTATTGGAAATTGGGCAAGCAAAACGAAGAAGCACCTATTTCATATTCAGACAAAAAAGAACACAGTATAGCTTTGGGCATTGTTTTAGGCTGCTTTTTATTGATGGCTTATTGGCTTAGTCAACATACCGATTCTGATGTGCCTTATTGGGATGCCATTGTATGCGCTTTTGCCTGGGCAGGTATGTGGCTCATGGCGAAACGTAAAATAGAGAATTGGGTGTATTTGAATATCAGTAATTTTATAGCTGTACCATTACTGTTTTACAAAGGACTTTATATCTATGCAGGATTGACTATTTTCTTATTTATGGTCGCAGTGTCTGGATATCTGAAATGGAGAAAAATACTAGCTAATGAAAATGGAAGAGACTATGCACAAGCTTAGAAGTTTATGTGTAAACCAAAATGAATTTCCGAAAGAGGTTTTAGATTGGATAGCTGAAGAAAACCTTTGGAATCTTTGGATACCCAAATCGTATGGCGGATTGGAAATGCCTTTAAGTAAAGGTTTGGAAAAACTTCGTTCTTTGGCGGAAATAGACGGAAGTTTAGGATGGACCGTAACACTTTGCAGCGGTGCCAATTTTTTCTTGGGGAATTTACAAGAACATGTTGCCGATAGTATTTTTTTAAACCCTAAAACGCCTGTTTGCTTTGGTGGTAGTGGCGGCGTGTTTGGCACCGCTGAAAAAAAAGATGGAGGGTATATCATTTCAGGAACATGGAAATATGCTACAGGCGCTCCTTACCTTTCACACTTTACCTTAAACGCCAAGATTGTAGAAAATGGTAAGGAATTGAAAGATGAAAAAGGTGATTGTCTTGTCCGTTCATTTGTAATTGATAAAAAGGATGTGGAAATCATTGAAGATTGGAACGCTATGGGACTAAAAGCTACTGCTACCCATTCGTTTCAGGTAAAGGAAAAATGGGTGGATGAAAAATTCCGTTTTATTTATAACAAGCAATATCACGACCATGCTATTTTTAAGATTGATTTTTCGGTATTTGCGGATTTAACCCTTTGGGTAAATTATATTGGTGTGGCTTCACATTTCCTTGAAGAAGCACAAAAAGTAAACACATCCAAAAAGGAGTTAGGGGCTTTAGTTGTTGAAATAGAAAATGCCTATGCCAAAATCAATCAATACGCGTCGCAGATAGAAGAGACAATAGATTCAGGAAACCCTTTACCCGAAATATGGGTTAGCGAAATTCATAAAAACGCTTCAATGTCGGTTAAGAAACTTTCAGAAGCCATTATTAAAATATATCCGTTATTGGGTATTAAAGGATGTAGTGAAAACCATGTGCTGAACCATATTTTTAAGGATTATTTTACGGCAACGCAGCACCATATTTTCAGTAGGCAATAAAAAAAATACTAGTAAATAAGCTTAGTCTAACTCTTTAACCAATAACCATGCATCTTGGTTATTGGTTTTTTTGATGCTTCTTAAAGCGTTTAAAGCTTCAATACGGTCTTCGTAGCTAGCGTAAACAACTGTATGCAACCCGTATTTGTTTACGCCTATTTTACGAGCTTTGTAGCCTAAGGCCTTTAATTGAGCAATTTTTTTATCGCAATTTTCCTCAACTCTAAAGGCACCTGCAACAATGTGGTAATTGCCAGATTGTTTTTTAACCGGAAGCGTTATAGCTGGAAGCGCATTTAAATTAAAAGTTGCTTGCTGTATTTTAGTATCTAATTGTTGGGCAGCTTCCTCTTGGGCCATTTGGTTGTAGGCCTCAATTTGATTTACGTAGTAATTGGAAGCAGCAAATCCGCCAAGGGTTAAAGCAATCAAGGCAACTGCCGCATATTTTAAATAAGGTCTAGATTTACGTTTTTCTTGGGTCACAGTTATTGGGATGACTTTTTCTATCTCTTCAACCTCTTGCTTGTAAACTTCTCGTGTTACAACAGGAGATACAAATTGTGATAGGCCAAAGGCATCGGTTAAATAGTTTAGGTTGTAAGTTGGTTCAAACTGAATTTTACCTTCATTGTTTAAAACCAATTCGCCAATATTTTCAAATACAACGGTTTCTCCTTGGGTTAAAAAGGATTTTAAACTATTTACGCGTTTTTCAATTTTACTGCTGGCAACTTCAAACGGAATTTTTTCTACATCTGCGATATAATGCGCCAAAAGGCCATCATTTTTTTGAATTTGCTCGTTAAAAGATACTTTCTTTTTTGGCGGATAAAATGTATTCGTGGCCTCATTAATACTGGCCGATACGCGTTGTGCTAAAAAAGCCCCAAAATCAGGAACCGTAACACATTCATATCTATAAAGTAAATCGCTTATGTAGGTTTCTAGTTGCATAAAAACAAAGTTAAAAAAAAAGGGGTATGGATAAAATTTCATCTTAACTATTTATTAACAGTAAAAAATTTCTTTAATTACACCTTGATTTAGATTACAATGACTAAAACAGATTTACTTTATATGTTGGCATTGCAGCATGTGCCTAAAATTGGAGATATCACCGCCAAAAAGCTAATCGCGCATTGCGGTTCAGCTGAAGCGGTGTTTAAAGAAAAGAAACGTAACTTGTTAAAAATTGATGGGGTTGGTGCTATTCTTTTGGAAGGTCTGTATGAAGCAGTTCATTTAAAAGAGGCCGAAAAGGAGATATTATTTATAGAAGAAAACGATGTTGATGTTTCTTATTTTGAAGAAAATGGTTACCCCGAAAAATTAAAACATTGTATAGATGGCCCCATTTTATTGTTTCAATCGGGTAATGTTGATTTGAAAAACAAGCGTGTTATAAGCATTGTTGGCACCCGTAAAATAACAACAAACGGCATGGCGTTTTGCGAAGAATTAATAGAAACTCTGGTGCCTTTTAATCCCGTCATTGTTTCCGGATTTGCTTATGGCACCGATATTACGGCCCATAAAGCCGCATTAAAACACAATTTACAAACCATAGGTTGCTTGGCGCACGGGCTCAACCAAGTGTATCCAAAAGTGCATAAAAAGTATGTGGTTGATATGGAAAAAAACGGTGGTTTTTTTACCGATTTTTGGAGCAGTGACACATTCGACCGAAATAATTTTTTAAAACGTAATAGAATCATTGCCGGGTTGAGCGAAGCAACCATTGTCATCGAGTCGGCCGAAAAAGGTGGTAGTTTGGTAACGGCCGATATTGCCAATTCGTACAATAGGGATGTATTTGCCGTGCCTGGTCGGGTAACAGATATACAAAGCGTGGGTTGTAATAATTTAATAAAGCACCAAAAAGCACACATGCTCACCAACCCATTGGATGTGCCTTATATATTAAATTGGGAATTGGAAGCAGATAATAAACCAATTATTCAAAAACAGTTGTTTGTAGAACTGGATGCACAAGAAAAAATAATTTATAACTATTTAAAAGACAACGAGAAACAACAGTTGGATATTATAGCCATTAATTGCCATCTGCCCATTTTTAAGGTGGCCAGTATTTTATTGAATATGGAATTGAAAGGTGTTATAAGACCTTTGCCAGGAAAATTATTTGAGGTTGTTTAAAACTGTCATTCCTTCCTACGCAGGAATGACAAAATTAATATCCAACCTTTTCCCGAACACGATTTAAAACGTCATTAGCAACCAATTTGGCTTTTTCGGCTCCCATGGATAATACTTCGTCAATGGCCCCCAAATTGTTCATATAGTGATGGTAACGCTCTCGTTCTATGGCAAATTTATCCACAATCAACTCAAACAAAGCTTGTTTGGCATGTCCATAACCATAACCGCCATTTTCGTAATTAGCTTTCATAGTTTTTAATTGTTCATCATTGGCCAACAAACTATAAATAGCAAAGCAATTACAGGTTTTCCAATCCTTAGGTTCTTCAAGCGGCGTACTATCGGTTTGAATGGACATGATTTGCTTTCGCAGTTTTTTGTCATCTAAAAAAATATCAATGGTATTGCCCCTACTTTTGCTCATTTTTTCACCATCCGTTCCAGGAATTAACATCGTGTTTTCCTGAATTTTTCCTTCCGGCAATACAAACGTATCACCCATTTTGGCATGAAAACGCGAAGCCACATCTCGGGTCATTTCAATATGTTGTAATTGGTCTTTCCCTACGGGGATAATTTCGGCATCATATAAAAGAATATCAGCAGCCATGAGCATTGGATAAGTAAACAGCCCAGAATTCACATCTTCTAGTCTGTCGGCTTTATCTTTAAAACTATGGGCTAACGTTAAGCGTTGGTAAGGGAAAAAGCAGCTTAAATACCAAGACAGCTCGGTTACCTGTGGAATGTCACTCTGTCTATAAAACACCGTTTTTTCAATATCCAATCCAAAAGCCAACCAAGTTGCAGCAGTTGAGTAGGTATTCGTTCTTAAGGTTTCAGCGTCCTTTATTTGTGTAAGTGTATGTAAATTGGCTATAAAAAGATAGGAATCGTTTTTTGGGTCTTCGGCCATTTTAATGGCGGGTATAATAGCGCCTAAAATATTTCCTAAATGGGGTGTTCCTGTACTTTGTATGCCTGTTAATATTCTTGCCATAATGCTTTTGTTGAACAAAAAAGCAAAGGTAATTGTTTTGTTAAAATAGCTCAATACAATTGCGTATTTTTGATATCTATGAAAGTTTTTAAGTATGCCTTTTGGCTGTTGTACCGCATTTGGTTTTATATTTTGGTGGCTTTGCCAATACTTGTAGCTTTCCCTATTCTTTTAATTTCCATTTTAAAAGAATCTTGGTACCCGTTCTTTTTTAAATTGGCGAGGCTATGGGGCAAATTTATTTTAGTAGGTATGGGTTTTCGATGGAAAATTGAAAAAGAAGAAACGCCCGAAATGCATAAAAGTTATATGTTTATTGCCAACCATACCTCCATGGCCGATATCATGCTCATGTTGGTTGCCGTAAAAAATCCGTTTGTATTTGTTGGCAAAAAGGAGCTGGCCAATATCCCGGTTTTCGGATTTTTTTATAAACGCACTTGTATTTTGGTTGATAGAAGTTCTGAGAAAAGCAGAAAGGCCGTTTTCTTAAGAGCACAAAAGCGTTTAAAATCGGGACTAAGCATTTGTATTTTTCCAGAGGGTGGTGTGCCAGAAGAACATATAGAATTAGATGAATTTAAGGATGGTGCTTTTAGATTGGCTATAAACCATCAAATTCCCATTGTACCATTAACGTTTCCTGACAATAAAAAACGGTTCCCTTTTACTTTTTTCAGTGGAAGTCCAGGAATTATGCGGGTTAAAATCCATGCGTTTTTAAATACCCAAGGTTTAAAAGTAGAAGATACAAAGCATTTAAATGGAAATGCCAGAAAAGTTATTTACAATGAATTGATGGCTTTTAAAAAATAAAGGCTGTCCTCGGGGGAAGACAGCCTCTTTTGATATTGCGTTACTTTTTGGGTTTGGTAAAGCAATATCCAGATCTAACCAAAAACCTAAAACTTAATTCCGAAACCTGTGTAAACCCCAATAAAATAAGGTTTAAAATCACCAGAAGTATTGTCGAAAGTGTTTATTTGATATTTGAACATAGGCTCTACATTCAAATTTATTTTTTTAGAAAACTTATAGTTCAATCCCAAACCAAAATTGGCGCTGTAACTCACGTCATTAATATTATTGGCTTCGCCAATAGAGGTTTCCCCACTGCCAAAATTGGAAGTCAATTCATTATCACTTAAAAAGAAGGAACTAAAACCACCAATAACGTTAACGCCCAGTTTTTTGTCTAATAGTGCATACTCAACTTCTAAGGGAATTTCAATAAAACTAAACGATTGGTTAATAGACGTATTAATGCCAGAAGTTGTTGCAAAAGCTTCCGAACTTTTATTGGCAAAGTTTTGACTGCTTAAAACAGAAATGTCGTCGGGTGAATTGCTTAATTCAGGTTTTACGTTGCTTAAAAAACTAATGCTAGACCGCCCGCTTAACGACTGTAAAACAACCACATCGTTAGTACTGTAACCTAAATTGACTTTGTTTACACCAGAGCGAACGCGTAATTTATCATTAATGGCATAACTGGCTATAACACCATAACTCATGTTGGTTTCAGAAATTTTAGAGTTTTTGTCGAATTGAGGATCAATAGAGGAACCTTGTCCTAAAGTGTTGAAAAACACAGGAGCAGCATTTGGGGCAATACGCCACCTGTTTAATTTTTCTTTTTCTTCGTCATCAATATGTTTAGATGCTTCTATGGCTTCTTCTATCGTTTTTTGATTTTCTTTATTTGAAACAGCTGTTTTTTCTTCGTTTCCAGTATCTGCAATAGCATCGTTGGACTTTGTGTTTTTAATAGCATCTTTTACTCTCTCTTCGTCTATTGTTGCGTCGTTTGTATTAGAAGAGCTATTAAAATTTTCTTCTGTATTATTTGCTATTTGAGCAGAGGATTCATTAGCATTTTTTAGTTGTTGTAGCTTATTTTCTTTTGAAGGATTGCTGCTCTTGTCTTCGTTAGAACTCGCAGTAGCAATGGATGAAGAACGGTTGTTATTAAATAAAGTTTCTTTTTTAGCTGAAGAAGCGTTTTCCTTTGAATTTAAAGTGTTTTTTAAATCATCTTCTGAACTATTGGTATCTGTTAAGGCATCTTTGTTTTCAAGTGCGTTGTTAATGGGATTAGTATTTGAATTATTGTCGGTATTTTCATTTGAATCAGTGTTCTCATCACTGTCAACAACTTGAATTGGGGTTTCAACAGACGCATCGTTGTTAAAAAAACCAATGCCAACGCTAAGCATGAGCATTAACAAGGCCGCTACACCACCATAACGCCACCAAATAGGAATGACTCTGCGTTTCTTTTTCTCCTTTAATTTGGCTTCAATATGTTCCCAAACAGCGTCGTTAGGTGTTTCTTCAAAATCCTTGAATGCCTCTTGGAACAATCTGTCTATATGTTTTTTATCACCCATTTTATAATGACTGTAACTGTTGTTGTGTTCTGTAATTCTCGATAGTTTGCTTCAAAATCTGCCTGGCTCTTGCTAGGTTAGATTTTGAAGTACCTACGGTAATATTCAGCATTTCAGAAATATCTTTATGCGAATAGCCATCCAGTACATATAAGTTAAATACAAGGCGGTACCTACCGGGTAGCTCTTGTATAATTTTCAGCAGATATTTTAATGAGATGTCATCGTTTTCTATTTCAATTTCTGCTTCTTCACTTATAGTGTCGGTTACTATATCAAAAACCTTTTCGCCTCTGTATTGCTGTAGCACAGTGTTTATAGTAATCCGTTTTATCCAGCCTTCAAAAGAACCTTTGCCTTTATACTGTTTAATTTTATCGAAAATAGTTAGAAACGCATCTTGCAGATTATCTTCGGCTTCTGCATAGTTACGCGAATACTTCAAGCATATAGAGAACAACTTACTCGCATAAAGCTTATAGAGTTCTCCTTGTGCTTTGGTATCATTAATTTTACAATTTTCTATGAGTTGGTTTAAACTCAAATTAAACATGAATTAATTAACGCTTACTTTATTGGTTTAATCGGTTACTGGCACTTCAATAGTTAAATATTGATCTTCGCCATTGGTGTCCTTCCCCTGCCAAAATTTAAAAATATAACTTCCGTTACTGGTTACATGGAAATCAAAGGTAGCTTCTACCAATTCATCTTCAAGTTCTTCACAATTATTTTGTAAATATTGATAGTTTATTACGGCTACGGTACGGATATTATTTTCTTTGGCATAGTAAAACCTATTAAAAAAATAACAAGTGGTAGGTTTAAAATAACGAACGGTTATTGGGTACACTTCACCTATGGTGAAAGAGTCTGGAATATCAACACTTTCTATAGGTAAAATATCATCTCTAAAAACTGGGCCGTCGTTATCTAAACTACAAGACCCCATTAAAACTAGTATAAAACTAAGAATTAAAACTTTTCTCATAACAAATTAATGAATTTAACTTTTTATAGCATTTTTCACTAAGATGTTTAAGTTGCTTAAAGGTTGCGTGTGGAAACAAAAAATCCCGAATAAATCGGGATTCTGTATTAATCTTCTGATGAAGTAGCAGCCTTGGCTACTTTTCTAACCTTGGCTTCGAGCTCTTCCATCAGTTCGGGATTGTCTTTTATAAGAGATTTAACAGCATCTCTACCTTGCCCTAGTTTAGTGTCTTCATAACTAAACCAGGAACCACTTTTTTTAATGATTTCGTTTTCTACGGCAATGTCTAGAATCTCACCTACTTTAGAAACACCTTCGCCGTACATAATATCAAATTCGGCAGTTTTAAACGGTGGAGCCACTTTGTTTTTCACCACTTTCACGCGGGTTTTATTTCCTGCCACAGAACCGTCGGTTTCTTTTATTTGTGTAGAGCGGCGAATATCCAATCTTACAGAAGCATAGAATTTAAGCGCATTACCACCGGTTGTGGTTTCTGGGTTACCGAACATCACACCAATTTTTTCACGCAATTGGTTAATGAAAATAACGGTACAATTGGTTTTGCTTATAGAAGCCGTTAGTTTTCTTAAGGCTTGCGACATCAAACGCGCATGCAACCCCATTTTAGAATCGCCCATCTCACCTTCAATTTCACTTTTAGGCGTTAAAGCCGCTACTGAATCGACTACTACAATATCAATAGCGCCAGAACGGATTAAATTATCAGCAATTTCTAAAGCTTGCTCACCATTATCGGGTTGCGAAATGATTAAATTGTCAATATCAACTCCCAGTTTTTTGGCATAAAACCTGTCAAACGCATGTTCGGCATCAATAAAAGCAGCAATACCGCCACTTTTTTGTGCTTCAGCAATAGCGTGTAAGGTTAAGGTTGTTTTACCAGAGGATTCCGGGCCATAAATTTCAATTACTCGTCCGCGCGGATAACCACCAACACCCAAAGCAATATCCAATCCTAAAGAACCAGAAGAAATGGCATCAACATCAACCACAGCTTGGTCGCTCATTTTCATTACGGTGCCTTTTCCGTAGGCTTTATCCAATTTATCTAATGTAAGCTTTAGCGCTTTTAATTTGGCTTCTTTTTCGTTACTCATTTTAAATTTCTGTGAAGTTTTGCTTGCTAAAATACTATATCTTTTATCATCTTACAATTTTCTCACGCAACCTTTATGAACAATTTGTATCTAGTATATAAAGTGGGGAAATTTTTGCTATGAAAAGACACCATAATTGAATTTTAATTATCGCTTTTGGCATTTCATATACTATGAGGTTTGATGGTATATGTTGGCCTTTTCAAGACTAACTCATGTTTAGCAACTTTATGAAAAAGTAAAATATCAAAAATTGGTTGGTTAGTCTATGAAGCACTTTGTTTTTGCAAAGTGCTTTTTTTATGCCTTAAATTTTGGATGCCTCCTAAATTGTGTACTTTTGTGCTTTAAAATAATTTCTTAACCCTTAAAACATTAGTATAGCATGCAACTGTACAATAAATTAAGCGCAAAAGAAAGGGCTGAATTAATCGATAAAGCAGGAAAAAATCGATTAACACTTTCTTTTTACCAATACGCCAAAATTGGCAATCCGCAACTTTTACGAGATCATTTGTTTATCACTTGGAACGGTATGGACGTTCTGGGCAGAATTTATGTGGCCAACGAGGGCGTAAATGCCCAATTATCGTTGCCAGCCGATAGATTCAATGAATTTAAAGCACACCTGGATAGCATCGATTTTTTAAATGGTATTCGTTTGAATGTTGCCGTAGAGCAGGACAATAAATCATTTTTAAAGCTGAAAGTAAAAGTGCGCGATAAAATCGTGGCCGATGGCTTAAACGACGACACGTTTGATGTGACCAATAAAGGCGTTCACGTAAATGCGGAAACCTTCAATCAACTTATAGAAGATGAAAAAACTGTTTTGGTCGACATGCGTAACCATTATGAAAGTGAAATAGGGCATTTTAAAAACGCCATTACGCCCGATGTAGATACATTTCGCGAATCGTTGGATATTATTGAAGCCGATTTAAAAGACCACAAAGAAGACAAAAACTTGGTCATGTATTGTACCGGTGGTATTCGTTGCGAAAAAGCTAGTGCCTATTTTAAACACAAAGGGTTTAAAAATGTGTATCAGTTGGAAGGCGGTATTATAGAATACACCAGACAGGTTAAAGATAAAAAATTGGAGAACAAATATTTGGGCCAGAATTTTGTGTTCGACGATCGAAGGGCAGAGCGCATCAGTGACGATGTAATTGCTTGTTGCCATCAATGTGGCGAGCCTTACGATGTGCACACCAACTGTGCCAACGAAGCCTGCCATTTGTTGTTTATTCAATGTCCAAAATGTAAAGAGGAAATGGAAAACTGTTGTTCAGCCACCTGTCAGGAAATCATCCATTTGCCTTATGAAGAGCAAAAAGCCCTCAGAAAAGGGCAAGGAAACAGTAACGACATCTTTAAAAAGGGGCGTGCAGACCACCTTCCTTATAAAAAGGATTTAAGGAATATTTTTGAGGTTTTACAGAAAAAGAACGTGTAAATTTTACATAAAACTAAAAAGCCTCATTATTTTTAAGTCTTTAGAATAATCTTATATTTACATCGAGAAGGCTTTTTTGAAACTCGGTTTCAAAATTTCCTTTTTAAATTGTCATTCCCGCGAATGCGGGAAGCTAAAAAGATTTGCGAACCTTCATTCGTAATAATTTAATTATTAACGAATTCAATATATATAAATATGGCTTGTAACAGTTGTTCAACTGGAAAAGACGGACAGCCTAAAGGATGTAAAAATAATGGCACTTGCGGAACAGATAGCTGTAATAAGCTTACTGTTTTTGATTGGCTTGCCAATATGTCGCTTCCCAATGGAGAAGAACCCTTTAATTGGGTTGAGGTACGTTTTAAGAACGGAAGAAAAGATTATTATAAAAACACAGAAAATTTAACGCTAAGTATCGGCGATATTGTGGCTACGCAAGCACAGGCTGGCCACGATATTGGTATGGTTACCCTAACGGGTGAATTGGTACGTGTTCAAATGAAGCGTAAAGAGGTTTCCGAAAACCCGGAAGAGGTTTTAAAAATATACAGAAAGGCTACCCAAAGAGATATAGATATTTGGCAAGAAGCACGCGATAGGGAAGAACCTATGAAGGTAAAAGCCCGTCAATTCGCCATTGATCTTAATCTGGAAATGAAAATTTCGGATATCGAGTTTCAGGGCGATGCCAGTAAAGCGACGTTTTATTATACGGCCGAAGGGCGTGTGGATTTTAGGGAACTTATAAAAGTATTTGCCCGCGAATTCAGAACCCGTATTGAAATGAAACAGGTTGGGTTCCGTCAGGAAGCTTCAAGACTTGGTGGTATTGGTTCCTGTGGTAGGGAATTGTGTTGTTCTACCTGGTTAACCGATTTCCGTTCGGTAAGTACTTCGGCGGCAAGATACCAGCAATTGTCATTAAACCCGCAAAAATTGGCGGGGCAATGTGGTAAACTGAAGTGTTGCTTGAATTATGAATTGGACACGTATTTAGATGCCTTAAAAGGGTTTCCAAAAACAGACATAAAGTTAAAAACTGAAAAAGGGATCGCCGTTTGCCAAAAAACGGATATTTTCAAAGGGCATATGTGGTATGCTTATGAAGGCGAATGGATGAATTGGCACAAAATAACAGCCGAGCAAGCCAATGAAATCATCGCACTAAACAAAAAAGACCAAACTGTTCAAAGCCTGGAAGAATATGCCTTAGAACTTACAGAAGATACTAAAACAGATTTTGGAAACGTTGTAGGTCAAGATAGTTTAACACGTTTCGATAGTCCAAAATCCAATAGGAAACGTAAAAACAATAGAAGGAAAAATAACAAGAGGTCTAAAAACAACAATAGAAAAAAGCAAGGAAGTAAAAATGTTTCGAAGTAATAGAGTTTTATTTGCTTTAATTTTTTCTGTTTTGCTTGGAGTCTCTTGCGACTCGAATCGCGTTTACGACGAATATAAATCGTTGCCCAATGCTTGGCATAAAGATTCCATAGTAAATTTTAAAGTAAACCCTCCCGATTCGATAAACCCTTACAACCTGTTTGTTAATTTAAGAAATACCAGTGAGTACAAGTATAGCAATCTGTTTTTAATTGTAGAGATGGCATTTCCCCATGGTAAAACAATAACAGATACCTTAGAGTATAGAATGGCCGATCCAACAGGTAAGTTTTTGGGAACGGGTTTAACAGATGTAAAGGAGAACAAGCTTTGGTATAAAGAAGGCGTTGTATTTAATGAAGAGGGTACTTATACAGTAAGCATTCAACAGGCCATGCGGGAAAACGGTAAAGTAAATGGCGTTGTAGATTTAAAAGGCATAACCGATGTTGGTTTTAGAGTTGAAAAAGTTAATAATAAAGAATAACCAAATTGTCACATCGAGTGGTTTCGTGTCACACTGAGCGCTCCCGATAGCTATCGGAGCGAAGTGCAGCGAAATAGAATCGAGATGTATTAAACCTATTATACATGGCAAAAAAAAGTAAAGAAACAGCAACCCAAGATTTCTCCAAATACATTCGTTGGTTTTGGTGGTTGTTTACAGGAGGTATCCTTTTTGTAATCCTCATTTTTTTATTGGCTTCTTGGGGCGTGT
The DNA here is from genome assembly GCA_018883545.1 of Marixanthotalea marina. Classification (GTDB taxonomy): domain Bacteria; phylum Bacteroidota; class Bacteroidia; order Flavobacteriales; family Flavobacteriaceae; genus Marixanthotalea; species Marixanthotalea marina. Next base: position 304,724 of record JAHLEH010000001.1, read on the forward strand.
TTGGTGAAATGCCAGACCATACTGTTTTAGAGAACCCCAAAACAAATCTTGCTACCGAGATTATTTCTTCTGATGGCAAAACCCTTGGTAAATTTTATTTTGATGATAATAGAACACCAGTAAGTTATGATGATTTACCAGAGCATATGGTAAACGCATTGATTGCTACCGAAGATGCTCGTTATCATGAGCATTCAGGGATTGACGCTATTGGGACATTGAGGGCTGCCGTTTTTTTAGGAAGTAAAGGTGGAGCCAGTACCATTTCACAACAGTTAGCCAAAAAATTGTTTCATGGGGAAGGTGCAACAAATTTGATTGAACGCATTCTTCAAAAAGCCAAAGAATGGATTATTGCTACGCGTTTGGAACGACAGTATACCAAAGAAGAAATTATCGCACAGTATTTTAATATTTACGATTTTTTAAATAATGGTGATGGTATACGAAGTGCAGCTCGTATTTATTTTGGTAAAGAGCCGATGGAATTAAGTATTAAGGAATCTGCCATGTTGGTAGGAATGTTTCAAAATTCATCTTATTTCAACCCTAGAGTACGACCAGAAGAAACAAGGACTAGAAGGAATGTAGTTTTATCTCAAATGGTAAAATATGGGTACTTAGATAAAAAGGTAAAGGATTCACTTCAAAAAACAGAATTAGACTTAAACTATACGCCAGAGTCACACCGAGAGGGAATAGCAACCTATTTTAGAACCTATTTACAAGGTTTTATGAAAGATTGGATAAAAAACAACCCGAAGCCAGATGGTTCCAAATGGAGTTTATATAACGATGGTTTAAAGGTGTACACTACGATAGATTCACGGATGCAAAAGCATGCCGAAGAAGCCGTTAACCAACATATGCCTAAACTGCAAGCAGAATTTTTTAATCAAAACACGCCACAACGGAATCCAACAGCGCCTTTTTTGGATTTAACCAAAGGAGCTATAGATACTTTGTTAAGAAAAACTATGAGGAATTCTGAGCGTAGGCGTCACATGAAATACGATTTAAAAAAATCTGATGAAGAAATAGAAAAGTCTTTTTATGAGCCGACAGCAATGACTGTTTTTGAATGGAAAGATGGGGTAGCTTCAGAAAAAGATACTATTATGAAACCTATAGATTCCATTCGTTACTATAAATCGTTTTTACGTGCGGGTATGATGTCTATGGATCCCCAAACAGGCCATGTAAAAGCTTGGGTTGGTGGTGTAAATTATAGACATTTCCAATACGATATGGTAAAGCAAGGAAAACGCCAAGTAGGGTCTACTTTTAAACCGTTTGTGTATTCAACGGCCATAGATCAATTGCATGCATCGCCTTGTGATGTGTATCCAGATACGCCTTTCTGTATTGAAAAAGGCAAATACGGAAATGTAGAAGATTGGTGTCCACAAAACTCTGGTGGCGACGGCGATTATGGAGGGACAATGACTTTAAAAAATGCTTTGGCAAATTCTGTAAATACCGTTACAGCAAGGTTAATGGATCAAGTAGGGCCGCAACCGGTTGTAGACATGGTAAAAAAGTTAGGTGTTGAATCTAATATTCCTGCTGTACCTTCCATTGCTTTGGGAACAGCAGATTTGAGCGTTTACGAGATGGTAGGAGCCTATGCGGCGTTTGCAAATCAAGGTGTTTATACAAAACCCGTTATGGTTACCAGTATTGAAGATAAAAACGGTACCATATTATACCAATTTAAGCCAGAAACGCGTGATGTTTTAAGTGCCGAAGCTGCTTATGTAACGGTAAAACTTATGGAAGGAGTAACCGAAGGAGGGTCTGGAACCAGACTAAGGCATAGTTGGGCGGTTAATAATCAAGTTTATAAAGAAGTTATAACAGGCTATCCTTATGAGTTTACAAACCCCATTGCTGGTAAAACAGGAACCACGCAAAACCAGAGTGATGGTTGGTTTATGGGTATGGTGCCTAACTTGGTGACAGGTGTATGGGTTGGCGGCGAAGAAAGGTCAGTACATTTTAAAAGGATTGACTACGGTCAAGGAGCGACAATGGCATTGCCTATTTGGGGGCTTTATATGAAAAGCTGTTATGCCGATGATGAATTGGATGTTTCTAAAGATGAATTTGAAGCGCCAGAAGACTTATCCATTAGGGTTGATTGTTCTAATAATGCTTCAGAGATAGATAGGAATGAAGATGATTTAAATGATGGCGCTGACGATTTATTTTAATTTTTAAATTGATAAAAAATTAAAGCCATTCTGAAAAGGAATGGCTTTTTCATTTAAGTAATGTTTTTAGCAAAGGCAATAAAAAAGTCCACCGATTCAGGATTTCGCATAGCATCGAAATTAATGGATTTTTCAATGGGCATGCCCAGCAGTATTTTTTTGATTGGCGCTTCCATTTTTTTACCACTAATGGTATAAGGGATGTCTGGAACACTAATAATGTCGTCTGGTACGTGTCGCGGCGAATATTCTTTTTTTAATTGATTGTTAATCTCGGATTTAATGGAATCGTTTAATGTTTTACCTGCTTTCATTTTAACAAACAGCGGCATATAATGTTTACCTTCATTCAGTTCAAGATTAACAATCAACGAATCTTCTATGGCTTTAATTTTATTAATAGCCCTGTAAATTTCAGCCGTACCTATTCTAATACCATGACGGTTTAGTGTCGCATCCGATCGGCCATAAATAACCAGTCCATGCGTTTGGGAATTAATCTTGATGAAATCACCATGTCGCCATTTTTCGGGATAATGTTCAAAATAACTGGCTTTGTATCTTTTATTGTCAGTATCATTCCAAAAGTAAATGGGCATGCAAGGCATGGGTTTGTCGATTACCATTTCACCAAGTTCATCTTCAACAGGAATGCCTGCATCATTATAGGCGAATAAAGAGGCACCCAAAGTTCGGCATTGAATTTCACCAGAATAAACATTATACTCAGGACAACCACCTACAAAAGCCGTGCACATGTCGGTGCCACCAGCAATAGAACATAACCAAATATCTTCTTTAATGGCATTGTAAACATACCGAAAAGCTTCAGGAGGTAACGGAGCTCCTGTAGAACCAATTGAACGTAGTGTAGAGAGATTATAAGCTGTATTTGGTGTTATGCTTTTCTTCATACTAGCCACCAAAAAAGGCGCACTGGTACCAAAATGTGTTATGCCCACTTTTTCCGAAAACTGCCAAAGGGCATTAAAATTGGGGTAAGTAGGGCTACCATCGTAAAGCACAATACAAGCGCCCATTAGTAAGGCCGATTGCACAAAATTCCACATCATCCAACCTGTTGTAGAAAACCAAAAATAGTTTTCATCTTGATGCACGTCGTTATGAAAGGCCATATATTTTAGGTGTTCCAACAGAATACCTCCATGAGAATGCACAATAGGTTTTGGCAATCCAGTCGTTCCAGATGAATACAACACCCAAATAGGATCGTTAAAATCAACAGGTTCAAAAGTAAGTTCAGAAGCGGGGTTTTCCCAAATGGCATTGATATTTACAAAGTCGTTTGGAAAGCTGTCTGCAGCATTTTCATTTAGGTAAGGTAGCACAATAACTTTTTCCAAAGAAGGTAAAGCCGAGACAATATTTTTTACAACTTCAACTTTATCAAATGATTTGCCGTTATAGTAATAACCATCTACTGCAATAATAGCTTTAGGTTTAATTTGTGAAAAGCGGTCTACAACACTATCAACACCAAAATCGGGTGATGTACTGGACCAAATGGCTCCAATAGAATTAACGGCCAAAAAACAAATAGTAGCTTCAGGAACATTGGGCAAAAAGGCAACCACACGATCACCTTTGGTAACACCAAGTGATTTTAAATATGATGCCATGGCAGCTACTTTATGTTTGAGTTCTTTCCAAGGCATGTATTTAACAGCTCCCGATTCATCTCCAAAAATAATGGCTGTTTTGTCTGCTTCGTAATTTCTAAAAATATGCTCGGCATAATTTAGAGTAGCGCCTTCAAACCATTTTGCCCCAGGCATGTTATGGGATGACAATACTTTTTGGTAAGGTGTATGGAAAATGACATCAAAATAATTACAAATACTCTCCCAAAAATCCTCAATATGGTCTATAGACCATTGCCATAATTCATTATAAGAGTTAAATTCCAGTTGATGGTTTTCTTTAAGCCAATGTCTATAATGTGATAAATGACTGGACTGTTTAAAAGTTTCAGAAGGTTTCCAAAGAGGTATTGCATTCATAACATAAATATACGCATTTAGAAGGGTATAAAAGGAGAGTCTGAAATAAATTAATTTGAGGGTGACAGGTGAAAATCGATGAATAACTTAAAATTTTGTGCATTTCATCGATTTTATATGTTTTTTATCTATGAATTAAAAATTAATTTCACATATTAGCAGTCCCTAAATAAACCAAGATTAATTTATAGATTTCCCCAAATCTACTTTAAACTTAAGACGTATGAATTATGCTGCAAATCTACCTGAACTACCTACAAATGAAGAAAGCAAATTCAAAGAAACTTTAAGAGAGAATTTGAGGTTTTTTAAGAGTTTGTTTTACATTACCAAAAAACTGTTCATGCTATAACCCTTTGGGAATAGCATGAATAAGTTTTTTTGTGTATTCTTTTTTTGGATGCTTGTAAATCACATCGGCATCGTCCAATTCTTCTATTTGTCCTTGGTTCATGACCAATAATTGATCGGCCATATATTTTACAACAGCTAAGTCGTGCGAAATAAAAATATAGGTAAAGCCAAAGCGTTCCTTTAAGTCATTCAACAAGTTTAAAACTTGTGCTTGCACTGAAATATCGAGTGCCGAAACTGATTCATCGCATACAATTAGTTTTGGTTGTAATGCTACGGTTCTGGCAATGCCAATACGTTGCCGCTGGCCTCCCGAAAATTCATGGGGGTAACGATTAAAATGTTCTTCAGATAAACCGACATTATTAAGAATTTCAATAACTTTTTCTTTTCGCTCTTTATCAGAAGCATAAAGCTTATGGATTTTCATAGGTTCCAAAATCGCTTCACCCACTGGAATTCTTGGATTTAACGACGAATAGGGATCTTGAAAAATAATTTGAATGTCTTTTCGTAAGTTTCTAGTTTCCGTTTTTGTCAGTTTGGTAATATCAACGCCTTTGTACAAAATTTTTCCAGCAGTGGCTTTATCCAATTGTAAAATAGCATTTCCTAAGGTTGATTTTCCGCAGCCAGATTCACCAACCAATCCCAACGTTTCACCTTCATACAATTTAAAACTTACGTCGTTTACCGCTTTAAATTTTTGTGGCTTGCCTAACCAACCAGATTTAGAAATGTATTCCTTTTCTACATTGATAACCTCTAACAAAGGCGGTTTAGCATACAGTTTTTTATGCTTTTCGGCACGTTTTTCAGGAGTTACAATTTCGGTTGAGGTTGTATTGTTTAGATAATCCTGTATGGTAGGCAATTGCTTTAATCGTGTATTTAAAGAAGGCCTTGAATTAATAAGTGCTTTGGTATAATTGTTTTGGGGATCATTAAATATTTCTTGAACCTTACCTTGCTCCACGATTTCACCTTTGTACATTACCAGAACCCGATTGGCAATTTCTGAAATCAAAGCCAAATCGTGTGTAATGAAAATGATGCTCATTTTTGTTTTGGTCTGCAATTCCTTTAATAATTCAATGATATTTTTTTGAACGGTTACATCGAGTGCTGTGGTTGGTTCATCGGCAATTAAAATATCGGGTTTACAAGCAATAGACATGGCAATCATAACGCGTTGTTTTTGGCCTCCTGAAATTTCATGTGGATATGCATCGAAAACACGGGTCGGATCGGGTAATTTTACTTGTTCGAATAACGCCAGGGTTTCTACCTTCACTTCTTTTTTAGAAAGATTCTCATGTTTCAACAACATTTCCTGAACCTGTTTGCCACAGGTCATGGAAGGGTTTAAGGAGCTCATGGGTTCTTGAAAAATCATCGCTATTTTTTTGCCCCGAATGGATTGAAATTCTTTGGAAGATAAGCTGGTTAAGTCTGAACTATTATATAGAATTTGCCCAGAATTTATAGTGCTTATTTTTTTTGGAAGCAACCCTAAAATGGCCAAAGAAGATACCGATTTCCCTGAGCCTGATTCGCCAACAATGCCTAATATTTCATTTTCATATAAGCTATATGAAATGTAATGGATTACTTCATTTTTGCCAAACGAGATGGACAGGTTTTCAATATTTAAAATCGGTTTATTTGCCATTAAATATGTATGATTTCATGGTCGTTTAAAATAGCGTCACCGCGTAAGCGCAAAAATATTTGAGCAACGGCCACCGTATCTTTTTCACAGTATGTAATAATTCTATCGATATCATTTTCTTCATAATACACCCTGTAAACCTCGCTGCCATCTATGTCGTCCTTAGGTGACGGAATGCCCAAAACATTGGTAAGCAATTTTAAGGAGGTATAGGTTTTGTAATCGCCAAATTTCCAAAGTTCTAAGGTATCCAAATGCGGAACTTCCCAAGGTTTTTTACCAAAAAGATTAAGTTTATAAGGAAGTTCGATGTTGTTGATTATCATTCTGCGGGCAATATATGGAAAGTCGAACTCCTTACCGTTATGGGCACAGAGCAAATGTTTTGTTTCACTGAAATGGGAAATGAGAAGGTTTTTAAAATCTTTTAAAATGGTGACTTCATCTCCATAAAAGGACGTCACCCTAAATTGTCGATTTTCTTCACTTTGAATTTTAAAATACCCCACCGAAATACAGATTATTTTACCAAATTCGGCCCAAATACCGGCACGTTCATAGAAATCCTCGGCACTTTCGTCCTCTTTTCGTTGGTATTGCGATTTAAGTTCCCAAAGGGCTTGTTTGGTTTCATCTAGATTTGAAAAAGTGGGGAGTTCTGGAACGGTTTCTATGTCCAGGAATAATATATTTTCAAGGTTCAATTTACTAATCATTTTCTAGCATTTTATAAGCTTCTTCAATATATAGGGTAATATCGTTAGTGAATCTTCCAATACCATTCTCAGGCGATTTTCTATGCCCCAAACGCACTATGATTATATTGTCGTTTGGCTCAACAAATACGTATTGCCCTAGATGGCCTCGCATCATAAAAAAGTGTTTGTTGCCTATATCCTTTAGCCACCAACCATAACCGTACTGTGGACTTTCCTTAAAACGTGGGGTAATGGATTTTACCACAAAGGCTGAATCTAATATCTGTTCGCTGTTCCATTTGCCATAATCTTTATAAAGTTTTCCAAAACGGGCAAAATCTTTAGCGTTACTAGAAATGCAGCAAAATGCTTTGGCTAAACGGTGGTCTTCATCATCGAGTTCCCAAAGCGCATTTTCTGTAGCCCCCATTGGTTTCCAGAATGTTTCAGAAAGGTAATCAGCCAAAGGTTTTTCGGTGGCTTTTTGAATAATCATGCCCAGTAATTGGGTATTACCGCTTAAATATTCAAATGATTTGCCGGGCTCTTTTACAATTTTTTGATTTAAAATGGTTTGTTCTAAATCGGCTGCATAATTGGCGCGTGCAGTTACAGAAAAAGGCCCCGTGTAATTCTCTACCCAATCAAGACCTGATGCCATGGAGGCCAAATCGCCCACAGTAGTATTGGCATAACTGTATTCGGGATAAAAATCACTTATTGGTTGGTCTAATCCCTTTATATGGCCTTGCATAATGGCTTTACCGAGTAGCGAAGTGGTAATACTTTTGGCCATAGAAAAAGAGTTGGTTTTCGATTCTGCATTAAAGCCGTCATAATATTTTTCAAACCAAACACTGTCATTTTTTATAATTACAAAAGCTATGGTGCCCCAATCTTGATTGGCTTTTTTGAGTTCTTCGGTTTCGTCAACGGTATTATAATCCTTATGAATGGGCCAAGGCTGCGGATTATTTCCTTTTTTAATAGTGTCGTTTTCAAAATAAGGGTAATCGTCAATAAAAGCTGTGGTATGGCCAGTGAAGTAAACAATGCGGGCTCCTCTTAAAATGTAGCCATAGCCGGTAATGTAAAGTAAAATGATAATAATGGCAATACTAAGAATAATCCATTTAAGGAGTTTGATTAAAAATTTCATTACAAGTATTCTTTAACAGAACTAAATATAGTAATAAAATTATAAGCACCTACGCCTTTTTAAAAATGGACTCGAGTATATTGTTCAGTCCCCAAGCCAATGATTTTTTTGCTTCTTCATTAGTTAAATTACACACATCCTTGCAAGCAATTATGGCTTCAATACCCATGAGCGAGGTTGCTACAGTGATTAAATGGTTGTAAACATCACTACCCAATTCATTTTTATAAGGAATTAAGGCTAATTTTAATGAAGCAGTCCTTCGAGAGCCACGCAAAGACTCTTTTTTATTTGAAACATCTTCTTTTAAATAAATACTTAGGTATTTCCTAAAAGCGGGTTCGTTGTTTATGGCTAAATCATTGAAATAATTTTGAATGTATAAAATACGTTCGATGATTGGAAGGTCTTTAGTGTTTTGGAAAATAGACTCAGTAGAATGTGTATATATGTCCAAACCAGCTTCTGAACATAATATATCTATATTTGAAAAATAACGATATATGGTAGCTCTCGATATGTTGGAAGCTTTTGCAACATCTTCAAGAGTTAAGCTTTTGCCCTGTTGCAATAGTTCTTTGGTTGTGTCCAGAATTTTGCGGCGTGTTTTCTGTTTTTGGTTTGAACGGCCTGTTTCTAATGAAATATTACTCATGAGACAAATATCTTATAAATATTTGAGGATACAAAATTAATTCTATATTTGTGAGACGAAAATCTCATAAAATGAAAAAAGCAAACACTAAATGGGTTTTAGGCCATAAAGTAACGCTACATGATACATCTGGCGATTACGATTTGGCTTTTGGTGAAACGCCAGCTGGAGTACCTGGGCCACCACCGCACTTACATGAAAATTTCACAGAAAGTTTTTTAATTACCGAAGGTGAAATGGAATTTTTTGTTAACGGTAAGGTTATCGTTTTAAAAGCGGGGGAGAGCATAAATCTACCCCAAAACACACTCCACACATTCAGCAATAAAAGTGATAGTGCATGTAAGTGGGTTAATATTCACAGTCCTAAAGGTTTTAGACAGTTTTTTGAAACGGTCGGTATTTCAGAAGACACTGAAAACAGTCAGCAAAACTCTGTCAGCGAAGCTATAATTAATGAAGTGATGGGAACTGCAGCTAATTATGATATGTTAATTAAGATTTAAAACAACGATTGTTGCTTATAGGGACTTTCGTGGTTTAGTAGCCACTCTTTACGGTGCAGACCACCAGCATAACCTGTTAAACTGCCATCGGTACCAATAACACGGTGGCAGGGTACAATAATCCATAACGGATTTTTAGCATTGGCGTTGGCTACGGCACGAATGGTTTTAACATCACCCAATTGCTTGGCTAAATCAAGGTAAGAAACCGTTTTTCCATACGGAATATTTTGTAGCATGGCCCATATTTTTTTCTGAAATGGCGTCCCTTGGGGATTTAATTTTAAGTTGAAATTTTTTCGAATGCCTTGAAAATATTCCTGTAATTGATAGGCACAGTCTTCAAGCTCTATAGGGATGATATCTGTCGGGTTTTCATTGGAGTCAAGAACGGTAACAGTCGTTATGCCATCTAAATCACCTTCAATTCTAGTGAAGCCCAAAGGTGTATTTATAATGCAGCTTTTCATCAGTTAATTTCTTTTGTGTCATCGTAAAGCCCTAAGTTCCTTGCCCGTGTTTCCCAGCTTTTTCTGGCCAGTAATTGTAAGTCGGCCACATTATCGGTTTCATCCATTATTTCCAAACCAAGCAATGTTTCTATAACATCTTCTTGGGTAACCAAACCGCTCACGCTTCCATATTCATCAACCACTAAAGCCATTTGGTTTTTACTTTCAATAAGTTTTTCAAACAAATCTGGTATGGGCAAACTACGGCTAACAATTATAATACTGCGCTTTATATCGGATAATTTTTTATGTCCGTTATCAAAAGCCATTTCCTTGAATACGTCATTTTTTAAAACCAGACCTGTAATATTATCTGGGTCGTTTGTGTATACGGGAATTCTTGAAAATCTTATATTATGGTTTTCCTTAAAAAAATCGGAAATGGTCATTTTTTCGCTTTCGGTTTTTATAACCGTTCGCGGTGTCATAATGTCTTTGGCTTTAATTGTTTTAAAGTTTAAAAGATTCTTTATGACCTTGCTTTCGGATTCGTGGAACACCCCTTCTTCATGGGCTATATCGGTCATGGCCATAAAGCTTTCCCTGCTTAAAATACTGGCGTGCGATTTACCTCCTATGAGTTTGGTTGTAAGTTGAAGCAGCCACAAAATACCTGTCCATTTCAATGGGAAAATCAAAATAAGCAATGTTTTTGCCGTAAAGTTGGTAAGCTGTTTCCAATAGGTAGCTCCAATGGTTTTCGGAATGATTTCTGAAGCTACCAATATTAAAACTGTCATTACAGACGAAACAACACCTACCATTAAATCTTCTGTAAGGCGAATACCTAAAACGGTATGGGTTGTATTTCCATACATTTCGGCGTAAGCAGCCTTGGCTTGTACACCAACTAAAATCGCACCAACGGTGTGTGCAATAGTATTTAGGGTAAGTATGGCAATAAGAGGCCTATCAATATCTTGTTTAAATGTTTCTAGAGTTGTGGCATAAGCCTTTCCTTCCTTTTTTTTAAGGTTGATAAAAGTAGGAGTTACACTAAGTAATACCGCTTCTAAAATGGAACATAAAAAAGAAAAGAAAATAGATATAAGTGCATAAACAATGAGTAGAGCCATATAGGTTTTGGTTTTACGCTAATTTACGAAATCAATTTTACAACATCCTTAGCAAAATAAGAAGCAATTATATCGGCTCCGGAACGTTTAATGGCGGTCACTTGCTCTAGTATTACAGAATCATGATCTAGCCAACCTTTTTCGGCGGCGGCTTTTACCATGGCGTATTCGCCAGATACTTGGTAAACGGCCACTGGTACTTCTACATTGTTTTTAATTTCTCGAACAATATCTAAATAGCATAGGCCTGGTTTCACCATCACAATATCTGCACCTTCATTAATATCCATTTCAGTTTCACGGATAGCTTCAATACGATTGGCATAATCCATTTGGTAGGTTTTCTTGTCTTTAGGAACGTCGACCATATCTACAGGAGCAGAATCCAATGCATCGCGGAATGGCCCGTAAAAAGCAGAAGCATATTTTGCAGAATAGCTCATAATGCCTGTATTGATGAAGCCTTCACTTTCAAGTGCTTCGCGAATGGATAAAATGCGGCCATCCATCATATCGCTTGGCGCTACAAAATCGGCACCCGCTTGAGCATGAGAAATGCTCATTTTGGCTAAAACCTCAGATGTGGCATCATTTACAACAATGCCGTTTTCTATAATACCATCATGGCCATAAGAAGAATAGGGGTCTAAAGCCACATCGGTCATGACCAACATATCCGGACAAGCATTTTTAACCGTTTTAATAGCACGTTGCATAAGTCCGTTAGGATTTAGAGCTTCGGTTCCCTTATTGTCTTTTAGGTTATCGGGTACTTTTACAAAAAGCAACACCGACTTTAATCCCAATTGCCAAAGTTCTTTGACTTCCTGTTCCAATAAATCCAAACTATAGCGATAGTAATTGGGCATGGAATTTATTTCTTCCTTAACGCCTTTGCCTTCAACCACAAAAAGGGGTACTAAAAAATCATTGGGAGATATAATGGTTTCGCGAACCAACGAACGTATGGCTTCGCTGGTTCTTAAACGTCTGTTTCTTCTTAGTGGGTACATAGTATTTTATTTAATATTATCAGTTCGAGTATTTCGATTTATCGAAATGTATCGAGAACTTTTAATAACTCAGTATAACTTCTCGATACAATTTTGCAAGACAAAATTACTCGAAGTGACACTAAATTATTTATTTAATCCAATCTTTCGGATTTTTTAAAACATCCAATAATTTTTCTTCATCACTACCAGGCTCTGGATGATGGTCGTAAACCCACTGTACATGCGGGGGTAAACTCATTAATATGCTTTCTATACGGCCATTGGTTTTAAGTCCGAACAAGGTGCCTTTATCATGTACCAAATTAAACTCTACATAACGGCCACGACGGATTTCCTGCCATGTGCGCTGCGCTTCTGTATAAGGCAAGTCTTTACGTTTTTCAACAATGGGCACATAGGCTTCCAAAAAACTGTTGCCAACATCGGTTACAAAGCTATACCAGTTTTCCATGGTAATGTTTTCCGTGGCTTTGCAATAATCGAAAAACAATCCACCAATGCCACGTGCTTCGTTACGATGTGCATTGTAAAAATAATCGTCACAACGTTTTTTATACTCAGGATAAAACTCGGGGTTATGTTTATCGCAGGCTGTTTTACAGGTGTTATGAAAATGAATGGCATCTTCTTCAAACAGATAATAGGGCGTTAAATCCTGCCCGCCACCAAACCATTGGTCAACGATTGTGCCGCTTTCATCATACATTTCAAAATACCGCCAATTGGCGTGAACGGTTGGTACAAAAGGATTTTTGGGATGAATCACCAAACTCAAGCCACAGGCAAAAAAATCGACATCACCCACTTTAAAATAGGCTTGCATCGATTTGGGCAATTTGCCATGAACGGCCGAGATATTTACGCCACCTTTTTCAAAAACATTTCCGTTTTCAATCACGCGTGTACGACCGCCGCCACCTTCTGGGCGTTCCCATAAATCTTCTTTAAAATGTGCTTTACCATCAATCTTTTCAAGTCTTGACGTAATACTATCCTGTAGGTTTTCAATATATTTAAGAAACTTGTCTTTCATTTTTCAATAATAAAATAAGGTATCCAACAATGGCCGATACAATAGAGCCTATTAAAACCCCAATCTTGGCAGAATCAATGTATTTTGGACTATCTGCAAATGCTAAAGTTGAAATAAAAATAGCCATGGTAAAACCAATACCAGCTAAAAACGAAACACCTATTATATGGTTTGTTGAAATATTGTTAGGGATAGTGATTATCTTGATTTTCTTTGCCAAGAAAACCACGAGTGAAATACCTACACTTTTACCAATAACCAAGCTTATAGCTATATTAACAATTAAATTTAAATCTAAAGGAACGCTACTGTCAATCACAAAACCTGCGTTGGCCAGGGCAAATATGGGAATAATCCAGTAGGCAACCCAGTCGTGCAAATTATGCTCTAGGTGTTGTAATGGCGATTGGTATTTGTTGGTCCAATCTTCTAAATTATCAATTTCCTGTATTTGTTCTTTAGACAGAAGTGGTTTTTGTAAAACAGTTGCCTTTTTAATGTTATCTGTAATAACGGTTAAATTATCAATAAACTCATCTGTTTTAATTTTTTGGTTTATAGGAACTGAAAAAGCCAATAAAACACCCGCAAGTGTAGGATGAATACCTGCTTTTAAGAACAATGTCCAAATAACAACTGCAAAAGCAATACCTAGATATTTAGAATAGTATCCTTTGTATGAAACAAGGTAAAGAAAAGCTAGCAAGGCAAGAGCTATTAAAAGCAATGAAAATTTAATTTGACCGCTATAAAACAAGGCAATTACCAAAACAGCACCTAGGTCATCAACTATTGCAAAAGCAATCAAGAAAACTTTTAAGCTTAAAGGCACTTTGTTTCCAAGAAGCTTTAGGACGGCTAGTGAGAAAGCAATATCTGTAGCCATAGGGATACCCCACCCTTTTAGGGTTTCAGGGTTTTTATTCAAAATAAAAAATAGTGCAACAGGTATTATCATACCACCAATAGCACCAACGAGAGGGAAGGCTATTTTTTTAACGGAATTTAATTCACCGATTAAAAATTCACGTTTAATCTCTAGGCCAATTAAAAAAAAGAAAATAGCCATGAGACCGTCGTTAACCCATAGAATCAATGGTTTGTGCAATTCAAAATGTTGGGTCGTAAAGCCAATTTTATATTGCCACAGTGATTGATAGCTTTCTGAAAAAGGCGAATTGGCCCATGCTAATGCAAGAATAGTTGCTATCATCAAAAGGATACCACTAAAACTTTCAATCTTTACAAATTTTTGAAAAGGCGATAAGATTTTTTCTGGTATCATGTTTAATTGGTTTTAGCTTTTGTATTCTTTTACAGCATCAATAAATGCTTTGGCTTTTTCTAAAGGAATGTTAGGCAAAATGCCATGGCCTAAGTTAACAATGTATTTATCCTTACCAAAATCATTAATCATTTGATGCACCATTTTTTTGATTTCTGCAGGAGGGGACAACAATCTGGCAGGATCAAAATTACCTTGCAATGTTATGTTTCCACCCGTTAAATATCTGGCGTTCCTTGCAGAGCAAGTCCAATCAATTCCTAGAGCAGAAGCATTGGATTTTGCCATTTCGTGCAGGGCAAACCAACAGCCTTTTCCAAAAGCAATAACAGGGGCATCGTCTTTTAGGGCTTCAATAATTTGGTTGATGTATTGCCATGAAAACTCTTGGTAATCTACTGGGGATAGCATACCACCCCAAGAATCGAATACTTGAACGGCATCAACCCCTGCTTTCACCTTTTCTTTTAGATAGGCAATGGTAGTATCGGTTATTTTTTGAAGCATTAAATGGGCTGCCACTGGATTGGTGAAACAGAATTCTTTGGCCTTATCAAAACTTTTGCTGCCTTGTCCTTGTACACAGTAGCATAAGATAGTCCATGGTGAGCCTGCAAAACCAATTAAAGGTACTTCGTCATTCAACAATTCTTTGGTTGCTTTGATGGCTTGATATACATAGTCAAGTGCTTCGGTAACGTCTGGAACAATCACATTATCCACGTCTTTTGCAGAACGAATAGGGTTTGGCAGATAAGGTCCAAAATTAGGTTTCATCTGTACCTCTATATTCATAGCTTGAGGAATAACCAAAATATCGCTAAACAAAATGGCAGCGTCCATACCATACCTACGAATTGGCTGCACTGTTATTTCGCTTGCTAACTCAGGCGTTTGGCAACGGGTAAAGAAATCGTATTTTTCACGAAGAGCCATAAATTCAGGTAAATAGCGCCCCGCTTGACGCATCATCCAAACAGGTGGCCGTTCAACAGTTTCGCCTTTTAGTGCTCTTAAAAATAAATCGTTTTTCATATTTAGCTATTCGCTATTAGCAATTGGCTTTTAGCCTGCTTATTAGCTGTTTTTTATTTTATTAATTAAACTGTTTATCATTTTTGCTTCTCTTTCGATGGATTCAAAAACGACTTCTAAATCTTTTGTTTCTAAAAATCCTAATTCTTGACAAATAGTTAGCTGTGTTTCAACTTCAAATAAAGAACCTAAAGAAATTTCTAAAAACCGTTTAAACTCTATTTCGCTGTTTCGGCTGCAGCCTTCTGCTATATTTGAAGGAACTGAAACGATAGCTCTTGTTATTTGACTTTTTAAACCGAATTTTTCCTCAACGGGTAACATAATAGTAATTTTATAAACTTGTTTTACAAGCGAAATCCCATTATTCCATATATCTAGTTTTCTAAAATCTCTCATATTTTATTTTTGCCAACAGCCAACAGCCAACAGCCAACAGCCAACAGCTAATGGCCAATATAATATTCATTAACCAAATCTATCACGCTTTCAACCGTTGGTACTTTTGCTACCCTCACATCCTCAAAATGTTTTTTTGCTTCTTTGGCGGTGGTTTCACCAATACAAAATGCAACGCCTTTAGCAATATTTTCCCTCACGTAGCTTTGTACGGTTGAAGGACTGTAAAACATAACACCTTCAACAGAATCATTAAGTTTAATGCCGTCAAATTTAGTTTGATAGGCCTCTATTTCATTCACTTTAATGTTGTTTTTTTCTAGAATGGTTGGCAGGTCATCCAATCTTAAGTTACTGCAAAAGTAAGTAACCTCTGTGCCTTCCATATATTCAACGAGATACTGGGCTAATTTTTTTGCGTTTTTTTCTGAATGGGTCACCTTGCCAATTCTTTTTTCCACCAATTGTTTGGTGCGCCTGCCTACACAATAAATGTTTTTAAACTGAAGCTCGATAGCCGAATAGTTTGTCAACAATGCCTCAACGGTATTTTTGCTGGTAATGATAACGTTTTTAATTTCATTTTTTAAAAACCGGGGATGAATTCTATTAAAGCTAATTTTAATAAAGTCACTACTATCTGTCTTAACTTTTTCATCGAATAAAGATTTTTGACCTTCGGTAAGCGATTTTGTAGAATAAATATTGGTTTTTATTTGCGATTTTTTGATGGTGTCCATTAAGCGTTTGCCACCACGTTCTATAATGTAATTAGCACAATAGTTGGCAATATCTTTATGTTCTCCTAATTTTTTAACACGGGTAACATCAATTCGTTTTGTGCCATCGGTACTTAGTAAAACACCTTTAAAATTAACTTCTTCATTTTTAATATAGGCCAACGCCCCAATAGGTGCTGTACAACCACCTTCCAGTTTATTTAAAAATTCGCGTTCTATGCTAGTGCAAATCTCTGTTTCTTCGTGGTTCAGTTCCTTGCAAATATTCAGTACTTCCTCATTTTCCTTTAAGGCAGCCACCATGATGGTACCTTGTGCAGGCGCAGGAATCATCCAATCTAAATTGATGGCTTCTTCAGGGCGGAGGCCTATTCGGCCTATGCCTGCAGCTGCAAAAATAGCACCGTTCCAATCGTTATCTTCCAGTTTCTGCAAGCGTGAATTTACATTGCCCCTTAAATCTACAACTGTATGGGTTGGGTACCTGTTAAGCCATTGTGCTTTTCTGCGTAAGCTTCCGGTAGCAATAACAGCTTCTTGGGATGCTAAAAACTCTTCATTGTTTTTAAAAACCAAGGTATCGTTTACATTGCCCCTTTTTAATACGGCAGCTTGTACAATGCCTTTGGGTAACATAGTTGGCACATCTTTTAGGGAATGTACCGCAATATCTATATCGTGGTTTAGCATGGCAATGTCTAGTGTACGGGTAAAAATACCAGTAATGCCCAATTCGTAAAGTGGTTTGTCTAAAACAATATCGCCGGTAGATTTTACGGGAACCAATTGTGTTTTGTGTCCTAGTTTTTCAAGTTGGCTTTGTACTATTTTGGCTTGCCATAAAGCCAATTCACTATCACGGGTACCTATTCTTATAATGTTAGACATTTATTAAAGTTCTAATTTTAATGTTAGTAAGTTCATTTGCCCATAAATTGTTAATAAAACTAATCGTTTTTCTGAAATTTTAGCCAGATTAAGTATAATTAAAGTAAAAACGAGTGCAAAAAAAATAAGCAGATAATATGGTTTGGAGTTGTCGTTAATTATAGAGTCAAGATCAAAAAGCGATAAAAAACAGACAATCACATTCATTAACTAATTTTAAACAGTTGTTTTCTTATCATCTAACTGAAATACCTTTTTAATAAGTTCTAAGCTTTCATCTGTAGACATATCATCATTTTTAAGATGATGGGCAAAATGATTGGTGATTTTTTGAACGATATTGTTGCTTATTAACTCAGCCTGAACTTCATTAAAATCAGAAAGTTTCTTGCGTTGGGTATCCAATTCAGATGAAGCAAAATCGAGCAACTTATACTTTAGAGCCTTTATGGTGGGAGCAAATTTCCTGGTTTCTAACCAATCATTAAACTCGTTTTTTACCTCTTCGATAATCGCTTCGGCATTTGGTATGTGCGCCTTTCTTTTTTCTAAAGTTTCGTCTGTTATTTGGGAAAGATGATCTAGGTGAACGAGTTTTACGTTAGGTAAATCCTCAACATTTTCATCCACATTTTTTGGAATGGACAAATCCAATATTAAAAGTGGCTTTTTGTTCTGGACAATATGTTTGTCTATGGTTGGTCGTTGTGCGCCTGTAGCTACTATTAAAATATCGGATGAGTTTATTTCCTCTTGTAGGTCGGCATAATCCTTTACAATCAGGTTGAACTTTCCGGCAATTTGTTCGGCTTTACCTTTGGTTCTGTTTATTAAGGTAATATGTTCATTTTGAGTATGCTTCACAAGGTTTTCGCACGTATTTCTACCAATTTTACCAGTACCAAAAAGTAAAATGTTTTTGTTCTTAATATCTTCAACAGTATTGAAGATGTATTGAACAGAAGCAAAGGATACTGAAGTTGCTCCAGACGACAAATTCGTTTCTGTTTTAATACGTTTGCTTGCTTGAATTACAGCATTAACCAAGCGTTCTAAGAACGGGTTTAATAATTCGTTCTTTCTTGAAAGTTTTGCGCTTATTTTTAGCTGACTTATAATTTCGAAATCTCCTAAAATTTGGCTGTCCAATCCAGAGCCCACACGAAACATGTGCGCAATAGCTTCTTTGTTTTTGTAGATATAGGCAAATTCCTGAAACTCTTCAACCGTACCTTTGGTATTGTCGCAAAGCAATTTTATAAGCTGGTAGGGGTGTTGCGCAAAACCATAAATTTCGGTTCGGTTGCAGGTAGAGGTAACAACCAAACTTTCAACACCTTCATTTTTGGCTTGATTGAGTAATGCTTTTTTAGCATCTTCGTCTAAACTAAAGCGTCCCCTTATGTCGGCATCGGCTTTTTTATAGCTTAAACCAATGGCATAAAAGTAATTACTTCTTGATATATTGTATTTTTGCATGCTCTACCTGAAAATTGCGAAAGCAAATGTATAGGGATGTTTATAAAAAAAATAACGCTGAAAGAACTTTTAGTGTCGTTTGTGGTTTTTTAGGTATTTTTATAGTGAAAATATGATATTTGTCATATTTTAGCATATAAAATGGGGGTTTTCGGCGTATTAATTTAAAACGAATCTAAATAACAAAGTTGTGATTGTAGAAAACAGAGACATAAAAAATAACGCTATAGGTACTTTTGATGAAACAAAAGTAGATGCAGGATTTTTGGTGTTAACTTATAAAAACGACGAAGCATTTCCGCAAACTGTTGTTAAAGAGGTAAATAATGATTTTATTCAATTTCACTTTTGCGTAAAAGGCTCTAGTAAATTTGTTTTTAATGAAGGCAGATATGCATTAAACATTGTAGAGGAAAACTCGTTGTTGCTTTACAATCCACAAAGGGAATTGCCCATAAATTTAGAGTTAAGTGCCAATTCTTGGATGGTTTCTATTCTGATTTCCATTAAAAAATTCCACAGTTTGTTTTCTCAAGAAGCCGATTATATTTCATTTTTAAATGAAGACAATAAAGATAAAAAGTATTATAAAGATGGCGTTATTTCGCCTTCAATGGCCATAGTTCTTAATCAATTGATTAATTTCAATCTTAATAAGTCTATCAAAGGACTCTATTTTAGGGGTAAGGCTTACGAGTTACTAAGTCTTTATTTTAATAGAAGTGAAGAGGCCGATGTGGAGCAATGCCCGTTTTTAGTAGATGAAACAAATGTTATTAAAATAAGGAAAGCAAAAGAAATTATTATAGCCAAAATGGCCGAACCGCCTACCTTACAGGAACTTTCGGATGAGGTTGGTTTAAACCTAAAGAAACTTAAGGAAGGCTTTAAGCAAATATATGGCGATTCGGTATTTAGTTTTTTATTCGATTATAAAATGGAAGTAGCCAGAAAATTGTTGGAGTCTGGTGAAAACAATGTGAACGAAGTGGGTTTAAAGGTCGGCTACAGTACGGCCAGTCATTTTATTGCAGCTTTTAAAAAGAAATACGGCACCACGCCAAAAAAATATATTTTATCCTTAAATTAAACTTTAAATAATTAAGCAAATGAAATATTTAACCCCAGAAATTGAAGCTTTATCTAAAAGTGCCAATTCTAAATCGTTGGTCAGGCCAAACGTTTCTTGCGGTATTTTTCAAGACTGCGATTATAATGAAGCACGGCCTCAATTATACCATCAACAGAAAATAGAAAAAGAGAACGAATAAAAAGTTCAATCAACATTTATGAGAGTTATTTTAATTTTAGCCATTGCGGTTTTTGCAACTGTTAGCCATGCACAGGAAGAGGTATTGGTTTTCACAAAAACGGCAGGCTATAGGCACGAGTCTATTGAAACAGGTGTTCAAGCTTTAAAGGAATTAGGGGAGGATAATAATTTTCAAGTTACACAAACAGAAGACGCTAACCTTTTTAATATAGAAACTTTAAAGCAATATGGGGTGGTTGTATTTTTAAGTACAACCCAAGATGTTCTAAACGAAACCCAAGAAAAAGCCTTTAAGGCTTACATAAATAATGGCGGTAGTTTTATGGGTATTCATGCGGCTACTGATACCGAATTCGATTGGGAATGGTATGGCAAATTGGTTGGGGCCTATTTTGTAAACCACCCAAGGCCAGCAAAAGCCAAACTTAAAGTAGTAAACAGTAGTCACCCTTCTACAAAACATTTGTCAGAAGTATGGGAGCATTTTGATGAATGGTACAATTTCAAATCTATAAGTAGCGATATTAATGTGCTGTTGGAATTAGATGAGACTTCTTATAGAGGAGGCACAAATGGTGATTTCCACCCCATTGCATGGTATCAAGAGTTTGATGGCGGACGCATGTTTTACACAGGTTTGGGGCATACCAAAGAATCTTACCAAGACCCTACTTTTAGGCAACATTTATTAGGGGGCATTATGTATTGTTTGAAAAAGAAATTATAAAATCGCAAATGAAAAAAGGCGTTTTACTTGTAAATCTGGGGTCGCCAGATAGCTACGACCCAAAAGATGTAAAAAAATATTTAGGGGAATTTTTAATGGACGAGCGTGTTATCGATATTCCCTTAGTCGCTAGAACAGCCCTGGTAAAGGGTATTATTTTAAAAACACGGCCCAAGCAATCGGCGGCAGCCTACAAAAAAATATGGTGGAAAGAAGGCTCTCCTTTAATTGTAATCTCAGAAAAGCTTCAAAATAAAATCCAACAGCAAGTTGAAGTGCCTGTGGCGCTGGCCATGCGCTATGGCAGTATGACCATTAAAAAAGGCTTGCAGGAATTGGTAGATAAAGGGGTAGAAGAGGTTTTGCTTTTTCCATTATATCCTCAGTTTGCCATGGCAACTACGGAGACCATTTTGGTTTTGGCCGAAGAAATTCGTCAGGAGTCTTTCCCTAATTTAAAAATAGAATCGGTTCCCGCATTCTACAACAAGCCAGATTACATAGAAGTACTTTCAAATTCAATAAAAAATCATTTAAAAGGGAAAAACTATGAGCATTTATTGTTTTCGTACCATGGTGTTCCCGAAAGGCATATCAGGAAAAGTGATGTTACTAAATCACATTGTAAAATAGATGGTCAATGTTGTGTAACGCCATCAAAAGCACATGCATTTTGCTACCGCCACCAGTGTTTGGAGGTTACCAGATTGGTGGCTGAAAAATTGCAGCTTAAGGAAGGCTCATATTCAACATCTTTTCAATCTAGACTAGGATTCGACCCTTGGCTGTTACCCTACACAGATAGAACTATTGAACGCTTGGGTAAAAGCGGTGTAAAGAATATGGCCATTGTAACGCCTGCTTTTGTGAGCGATTGTTTGGAAACCTTGGAAGAAATAGCTATGGAAGGTCAAGAAATTTTCCATGAAGTGGGAGGCAAAGAATTTACCACGGTGCCTTGTTTGAACGATGATGACGAATGGGTGGCGCTCCTTTCAAAATGGATTGAAGCATGGGAATCTTCTAAAAAAGAATTGGTGTAATGGCTAAAGTAACTTCAGAAGATTTAGGGACTCAGACTATTAGCAAATTGCTCATTAAACAAGCTGTCCCCGCTTCTATAGGTATTTTGGTGATGTCGTTGAATATTTTGGTCGATACCATTTTTGTGGGGCATTGGATAGGCTCTATTGCCATTGCGGCCATAAATGTGGTGCTTCCTGTGTCGTTTTTTATTGCGGCCTTGGGAATGGCTATTGGTATTGGTGGCTCGTCTATTATTTCCCGTGCTTTGGGGGCTAAAAACAAAGAAAAAGCATTAAACACTTTTGGTAATCAAATCACATTAACCTTGTTGCTAACTATCACCATGGTTGTTTTTGGTTTATGGTTTATTGATGGCATTATCCCCGCTTTTGGAGGTAAAGGTGCTATTTTTGCTCCCGCCAAAATTTACTATAAAATTGTATTATATGGTGTGCCCTTTTTAGCATTGTGTATGATGGGTAATACCGTAATAAGAGCAGAAGGCAAACCAAAATTTGCCATGTATGCCATGATGTTGCCTTCGGTTAGTAACCTACTGTTAGATTATATCCTTATCAATTTATTGGGTTACGGTATGGAAGGTGCTGCATGGGCAACAACCATTTCGTATCTTGTTTGTTTTGTATTCATACTTTGGTTTTTCATTTCCAAAAATTCCGAATTAAAAATAGGGTTTTCACATTTCGGACTTCAACAGGGCATTGTTAAAGAAATTGGGTCATTAGGTTTTGTAACCTTAGCCAGACAAGCGGTTGTGAGCATCACCTATTTGTTTATGAACAATATTCTTTTCAATTTGGGTGGTGAAATCTCAGTAACAGCTTATGCTATTGTTGGGCGTATGCTCATGTTTGCCATGTTTCCCGTTTTGGGGATTACACAAGGGTTTTTGCCCATCGCCGGATTCAATTATGGTGCCCAAAATTACCCAAGGGTTCGTGAAAGTATCAATACAGCCATAAAATACGCCTCCATTTTGGCGACGTTGGTGTTTTTGGTTTTAATGGTGTTTCCGGATGCCATTACCAAAATGTTCACGACCGATGTTGATGTTATTAAAGAAACGCCTAGTGCCATGCGTTGGGTATTTGCGGCAACCCCTATTATTGCGGTGCAACTTATTGGTGCGGCCTATTTCCAGGCGGTTGGTAAAGCCATTCCGGCCTTATTGTTAACGTTAACCAGACAAGGGTTTTTCTTTATCCCGTTAATTTTAATTTTGCCCCAATTTTATGGTGAATTAGGCGTTTGGATGTCATTCCCTATTGCCGATGTACTTTCAACTTTAGTGACCGCTTATTTTTTAAATAGGGAAGTGGTAAAAACATTAAAGCATGAGGTTCAGATAACCGATTCAATTTCATAAGCCATGACATACTATTACGTAAAATCGCTTCATCTTATTTTTGTCATTACTTGGTTTGCTGGGTTGTTTTACATTCCACGCCTGTTTGTCTATCAAATTGAGGCTTTCCATAAACCATCACCAGAAAAGGAAATTTTAGGCAAACAGCTTAAATTGATGGCAAAACGCTTGTGGTATATCATTACGTGGCCTTCGGCCATTTTGGCAACTTTGTTTGCCGTTTGGTTACTAATTATAAATCCGTTTTGGCTTCAACAAGGTTGGATGCATGTAAAATTATTTTTTGTGTTGTTGTTGATTATCTACCACTTAAAAACCCATCAATTTTTTAAACAGCTTCAAAACGATGTGGTTAAAAAATCATCCAATTTTATGCGCATTTGGAACGAAGGCGCCACGTTTATTTTGTTCGCGGTGGTGTTTCTGGTGATTTTAAAAAGTGCGCTCGATTGGGTTTTTGGTGTTGTGGGCATTATTGTTTTAGGGGTGCTCATCATGTTGGGCTTTAAACTCTACAAGAATATTAGGGAGAAAAATCCAGAAGCATAACCTTAAACTTACCATTTCAGCTTAATTACGCAATTTTATTCCATTACCTCAATTTGGACTGATTATTGCTATATTTATGCATTATTCATCCGCATGCGATTAAAAAAACTATCCTTACGCACCCGTATCTTCATAGCCATGATCCTTTTGGTGTTATTGGCCTCTGTGCTTGTGGCCTATGTGGCCATTTACCAGTATAAAGGTGAAAGGGAAGATTACCATACAGAGCGTTTGGCGAATAAGGAGGATAATATTAAAACGCATATTAACCGTGTGCTCAATGGTCGCAACAATACTTGGGAGGTGACCACCGAGAATATTCCGTTGATTTTTAAGGAAGAATTGAGCAATATTGCCGATATCCACGAGCTTCAAATTAATTTGTACGATTTGGAAGGGTCGCTCTTAATATCATCAAAGGCCAATTTAAAACCCGACCAAAAAGATAAATGTTTGGAAGCCGAAATATTAAATGCCATTTCCAATACGGCGTCGCACAGGTATGTAGATAAGCATGTTGAAAATGGGGAAACCTTTCAATCGTCCTATTCTTATATTCTCGATTCTAAGTTTAAGCCCATAGCCATTATCAACTTGCCTTATTTGGAAAATGACGATATTTTTTCCAACGAGCTTAACCAATTTTTAGTACGCATTGGCTATGCCTATTTGCTTATTTTAATCATGGCCATTACCATTGCTTTTGTGTTGTCTAAGTATATCACCAAGACCATAAAGGCCATTAGCGACAAAATTAACACTACCCGGCTTGAAAAGCGAAACGAACGCATAGAAGTAGAAGATACGAGTGAGGAAATATCAACTTTGGTGAACTCCTATAATAGCATGATAGACCAGCTTGAGGAAAGTGCCGTAAAACTGGCCACCAGTGAACGCGAACAGGCTTGGCGTGAAATGGCGAAGCAAGTGGCGCACGAAATCAAAAATCCGTTAACACCCATGCGATTGACCGTTCAAAATTTTCAGCGGAAGTTCGACCCTAATGACCCGAACATACATTCTAAACTAGCGGAATACTCCAAAACCTTGATTCAGCAAATAGACACCATGAGCTCTATTGCATCGGCGTTTTCAAACTTTGCCAAAATGCCGGCACAGCAGAATGAAACCTTGAACGTGCCCAAAATCGTGAAGTTGGCCTTGGACATTTTTAATGAAGACTATATTGTTTTTACTTCCGATAGTGAAGAAATCATAGCAAAATTCGACAGGACCCAACTTATAAGGGTGGTTACCAATTTGGTAAAGAATGCCATACAGGCCATTTCAGAAGACAATGGGCCCGAAATATTGGTGCATGTGGGCAATGCGCCAGATAATCAGGTGGTAATTACTGTATCCGACAATGGTTCTGGAGTTTCAGATGAGTATAAAAGTAAAATTTTTGAACCCAAATTTACAACCAAAACAAGTGGTATGGGTCTTGGTTTGGCTATGGTAAAAAATATTGTAGAAACTTATAATGGCACCATCACTTTTGAAAGTATAAAAAATAAAGGGACTACTTTTAGGGTTGTTTTTCCTAGGGTATAAACGACTATTAAATTAGTTTTTTCATAAATTTTTCTTTACAACATGTTAATGTTGTAGACCTATTTGAAAATAATTGTAATTTTAAGAACTTTACTAACTAATTAAGAAACAATATCATGGAAAAAATCAACAGAAGAACATTTAATATCAAATTAACACAAGGTCTTGCGGGCGCTGCCTTATTATCGAACATGCCTTTAAGCTACGGACTTAATTCTGGTAAGCAAGATAAGAAGTTAGGTATCGCTTTAGTGGGGCTTGGTGGATATGCTGGTGGCCAAATTGCACCGGCTTTACTAAATGCTCAACATTGTTATTTAGCAGGTATTGTAACAGGTACTCCTTCCAAAGAAAAGGAATGGATGGATAAATACAACATTCCTCGTGAAAATGTATACAACTACGAAAATTTTGATAGCATTGCAAAGAATGATGCAATCGATGTGGTATATGTGGTATTGCCGAACAGCATGCACGCTGAATTCTGTATTCGTGCTGCTAGGGCTGGTAAACATGTAATTACGGAGAAACCAATGGCGACAAGTGTTGCTGAATGTGATGCAATTATTAATGCTTGTAAGGAAAACGGTGTGAAACTAGGAGTTGGTTACCGTATGCAAACAGATCCATATACACAGGAAATTAAGCGCTATGGCAAAGAAAAACCACTTGGAAATGTTAAATATGTAAGGTCTGATTCTGGTTTTATAGCCGGTAGTTGGATTACACCGTGGCGTTTACAAAAAAAATACGCAGGAGGGGGCGCTCTGATGGATATGGGGGTTTATGCTATTCAATGTTGTATTTACGGGGCTGGTGCCAATCCTGTTTCTATTTCGGCACAAGAATTTAAAACTAAGCCGGATTATTTTATAGATGTAGATGAAACCATTACAGCACAGATGAAGTTTTCGAATGACGTTATTGGTAATGTGTTTACTTCATATAATGCCAACGGGAACAATCTCTTTGTAAGTTACGAAAGGGGTTGGGTTGAATTGAATCCTGCTCACAGTTACGGGCCATTGTCTGGTCGTACATCTAGAGGTGAAGAAATTAAATTTCCTTTTCAAAGACAATACCAACAAACCTTACAATTAGACGCCTATGCTCAACACGTACTTACAGGAAGTCCTAATTATGCGCCTGGCGAAATGGGTAAACGTGATCTAATCATTGTAGAGGCCATATACAAATCCATAGCAGAAGGCGGCAAAACCATTCCGCTCGATTTAGGCGATATGGGTATTGTAAGGGTTTAAAATTTTAGGCATTTATGGGATATAGGGCTATTTTATTTGAAGCAAACAAGCATATTGCAACCATTACAGTTAATAGGCCCCAAAAGCTCAATGCGCTTAATATTGAAACCATTAAGGAGCTGCACCACGCACTTAAAAAAGCCAACGAGAATAAAAAAACAAAAGTCATTATCCTCACGGGCAGTGGGGATAAAGCTTTTGTGGCCGGTGCCGATATTAGCGAATTTGCCGATTTTAACGAAAAACAGGGCAAACAACTGGCTGCCCAAGGCCAAGAATTACTGTTTAATTTTATAGAAAACCTATCCAAACCTGTCATTGCAGCCGTAAACGGTTTTGCCTTGGGTGGCGGACTCGAACTGGCCATGGCCTGCCATTTTAGGGTGGCTAGCGACAATGCCAAAATGGGCTTGCCCGAAGTATCGTTGGGTGTAATTCCTGGTTATGGTGGCACACAGCGTTTACCGCAATTGATTGGTAAAGGCCGCGCCATGGAACTTATTTTAACAGCCGGGATGATTGATGCCAAACAGGCCTTGGCTTACGGCTTGGTAAACCATGTAACCACCCAAGAGGAATTACTACCATTCTGCGAAAAAATAGCCGATAAAATAGCCAATAACTCGCCAGTGGCCATTGGTACTGCCATTAAAGCCATTAATGCGGGGTTTAAAGCAGGCGTTAATGGGTATGCGGTTGAAATAGACCTGTTTGGTAAAAGCTTTGAAACCGACGATTTTGCCGAAGGCACCTCGGCGTTTTTGGAAAAACGCAAGGCTGATTTTTCTGGGGATTGATTTTAAGGTTCGTTTAACGGTCTCGGCTATGCGTAGTGCGGATTTCTGCTCACAAACCTTTCGGTTTTGTACTAACCTTTGTTTTATGTTTATACTTTCGTTTTATCACTTAAACCGCTATTACTTATACACAATGTTAGCAACTGGCCTTTTTTATTCTTTTACAGACTATACTTTTTCTTCAGCAAAGAATAGTCCTTTCTATTAAACTTGGTTTTGAAACTCCCAAGAATTTTCTTTTCAGATTCTGGTGTCCAATAAATTTTCAGTTTTTCTTTTGCCCTTGTAATTGCTGTGTAAAAAATATTATGCGAAATCATTTCTTCCACTTCGTCAGTTATAACAATTTTCACAGAATTATATTCTAATCCTTGTGCTTTATGAATTGAAACTGCATATGCAACTTGGAAAGGTATGATATTACTAGAGTCGTCATCATCCTCATCTGTACTCTTGTATTTGTCTACTTTGAATCGAATGACAGAGTAACCACTCTCTGCATTATCTAAAAGTTCAAAATCGTACCATTCAGTATCGAATTCATTAAGTACAAGAAATACTTCAATGTCGAATTGAATTTTATCTTCAAGTAATTCTATACCAAAAATTCTACCTTTTAGATTATTATAAATTAAGGGTGAAAATCGACCTGATTCATTAAAAATGATAGGGTCATTAACCTTATATGTATGAGTTCCCCAAACAAAAGCCTGATTGTTATTACTACTTTGAAGAAATGAGTTTATGTTGTTAATACCATAAAGGCCATCGTAATTGAGGCAAAGAATTATTTCGTCATCTTCTGTACTTTGAAAAATCGAGTTATCAAGAGTAGTTGAGTATTGATTTTTTGTTAAAGTTTCTAATATCGAATCTTCAATGTTCCTAACTCTTTGCCAAAGGCGTAGTAAATTTTGATTATTACTTCTATAGGGTTTTTCTAGTTCGAAAACAGATGACTCTGGAATGAAATATTTAATTAAGGTGAACCAATTGCCAAACAATATAGATTCGATTTGAAAAACGTCTCCAACCAATATAAGCAACCTAAATTTTGCTTTATTAAGTATTTTAAGCATGTCAGAGTTGCTGACTGTACTACATTCATCAATAATTAGAATATCGTATTCATTATCATGACTCCAAGAGAATTTCGTTATCGTTTTAAAAGTGCAGTTTGCAACTTTTATGTTTCTCTTTAAATTGTCAACAGCAGGATTTGTGTTTGCTAAATAAAGTTTACTTTCTTTATCAAAAAAGTTAGAAATATGATTAATCATTGTTGATTTACCTGTTCCTGCTGCACCATAAATCAAAGCAACTTTAGAATGCTCAAACAAGTTTTTAAGAGCTAATTTTTTTTCGTCACAATCTATACCGTATGAAGTCGATTGAAGCCAAGATTCTATAGAATTTTTGTAATTTTTGATACCATCCGATGATACCTCTTTCAACTTTTCTATGATACTATAGGTGTCGGCTTCATAACCTTTTATGAATGCATGTTTTTTGTAAATTTCAATGCGTCTATTTTTGTGTTTCCAATATAAATTATCATTCCATTCATCAATTAGTTCTTCAATATTCTCAAAATTTTCAATTTCACTAATTTTAGTATATAATTGTCCCTTTTGCTCAGTATTGTTCTTAATGTGTCTAGCTAAGATTTCATGTTTTCTGTCATCAGTATTAATAGATGCAAATAGGTCACTGAGTTTAGGGTTATGATTGATTAAAGCCGAATTGAACGGCATTTGGTCAAAAGGAATGCAACCATATTCTAGTTTTAGATTTGATAACAGCTCACAAGAAGCGTGATTGTACTGCTTCTTAATTATTTTATTATTAAGTCTAAGTAGTAAATATCTAATAACATTAGAGCCATCACTTTTATTTTTGCTCATTTCTCGGCATTTATCTAAAAGCTTGAAAATGCGAGAAACCCTTGCTTTTTCAGTCACAGTCTTTTTTACATAGTTATAATACCAATCATTCAAGTTTATGACTTCAATCAAGTTTAATCCTGAAGAAGTTAAGTATTTCATTAGCTCATATGACTCTTTACCACTACTTATTTTAGAGCTTATGCCAAATATTTTTGCGAAGTTGTCTATTTCGCAGGGTCGAATTGAAACTTCCCATTCATCTATTATTTTTATTGGCATTCTTTTATCCAAAATCTCAATGTAGTCCATACTAATGGATAGTTTAACCGCATAATTACCAAGAATGTCAATATTTGTAAACGCTATAATTCTGTCAAACTTGCTAGTATAATCGTTCGCTCTCTTAAAAGTTACTTCATAATATATTCCACCGTTGATAAAAAACGGCTTTATCTTTTGAATATAATATCTGTCTTTATAATCACTTTTAACTCGACTTTCTTTAGGTAGATTTATTAGATGGGATATTTTCTCATAATATTCTTTAAGATTTGAATCTGTTTGAATTGGAAATTCTTCAAGGTTATGTAGGACTTCCAAATTAAATGAGTCCTTTAGGAAAGATTTTATTTTTATTAAATACTCATAGTATTTTAGCAATAGTCTTTCTGAACTTTCTTCATTTAATGTGTAATGAGAAGCTGTAATCTGTAAGAGTTTATGAAACCTTGATAAGAATTTTAAGTCGCCTCTTGCTTTTATATATTCAATAGCATCCTGGATGTTCGCGTAATCATTGCTTAGCTCTGTATTTTGAACGTCTTCAAGAATTTTTAATCCAATGTGCTCAACGAAATTCCTAAGTTGGGATAATATATTTTGTGATAATAACCCTCTTTCCTCTGCATCGAATTTTTCTATGTTTTTACATATGGCTTTATCGATATTGATTATATGAGAGGTTACTTCATTCATTTGCAATTTTGGTTCGTCAACATTACAGCTAACGCGAAGATATGGTATCGTTTTAATGATTTTGCATCAGCAGTTAAACGAAGTTAGTTGAAAATATTTACAAAATCAATAAGTACTCAATGTTTTTCGTCGATATTTTTGTGTCATATAAGTTTAATAGATTATGATTTTATTTATTATTTTTGCTTTCAAAATGAAAGTATAATAAAAAATAACTTTCAAAATGAAAGCAAAAAATAAACCGGTAAAATTTAGGTCCGATTGCCCGATTAGCTCTGCTTTAGATCTTTTTGGCGATACCTGGTCGCTGCTCTTGGTACGTGATATGGTATATTTTGGTGCGCGTACCTTCAAAGACTTCTCTGAGGCCGCTGAAGGCATTTCATCGGCCCGGTTATCAGACCGCCTTACAAAATTGGAGTCGCTGGGCATTATAACAAAGAAAAAGCACCGCAGTAATAAAAAGGTGTATTTGTACCAACTGACTACCAAAGGCTACGATTTGTTCCCCGTGATTGCCGATTTGGTACTGTGGAGCCATAAATACCTAAACCATCATATTTCCGATGCCGCCAAGCAATTTGCAAACATGCTAGAGGACGATAGGGAAGGCACCATAAACATGTTTTTAAATAAATAATGGCTTTTTGGTTTTAGAACCTTATAGCAGCCACCATTAAAAACCGATTGGAAACCTTAAAACAGTCATTGAAAACTATTATTTTTTAGAACTTTCTCCCATTTGGTTACCGTAACGGTGGTAATTAATAGAGATACTTTGTTCGGTTAAATAATTAAGAAGTTCGAATCGGCCATTAGTACTCGGTTCACGATCAAAAATATTAATGTGTTTTTCGTGTAATGCTATTCTAAATGCGTCATCAACGGTGTTGGTGATACAGCGTATTCTGGTTTCAAAATTAATATCGGGTACAAGGTCATCCCAAGAATCTATCACTTTAATAGCATCTGCTTCTAAATTCACTTTGGTTGTTGTGTATATTTCTGAATTTAGTTTTAGTACACGGCAGGCCATGAGTACCATATCTAAATGCTCCTGTGTCGTATCAGATCCTACCAAAACAAAAACCTTATTAGGCTTAAGGTATCTGCATGTATTGTGCTGACCGCGAATATGTGCGTAATCGATTTCTTTATTAAAATGTGATAAGAAATATAATAAATAGTTATTTTGAATGTCGTCCATATCTATTTTGGTAGCGGGTTTTAAAGTCATAAACTGGCGCACATAATTAAAGCCTCCGGCTTTCATACCAAATCCATAACATGACGCTTTCATGCCGCCAAATGGCTGACGCATAACGATGGCGCCTGTTGTACTTCTATTGGCATATAAATTACCGGCCATTATTTTGTTTTTCCAATAACGTACCTCTTCCCGTGCCAAAGATTCAATACCGCTTGTTAAACCGTATTCCACACCATTTGCTTTGTCGATGGCATCCTGTAACCCATTGGCTTTCATTACGAAAAGAATCGGGCCAAAAAGTTCATTCTTATAGCCGTAGTCTTCTGTTGTGATACCCCATTTAATGCCAGGCTTCAAAAGATATTCCTCATCCAGCTCTGGTTTTAATAGCCAATCTTCATCCTTTGTGTTTTCAATAACGTGTTTTATTCGATCATTAATAGGAACAGCCAAAGGGCCAATAGTGGTATGGAAATTCCATGGATCGCCAAACACTCTGCTTTGGGCGGCATCTTTTAATAATGCTTTGAAGTGTTTATCATGAAACACCTCTTCATCCAAAATAAGCAATGAGGTTGCCGAACACTTTTGTCCTGTATTACCAAAAGCCGATTGCACAACGTTTTTAATTGCTTGGTCACGATCTGCCAACGCTGTTACAATCGTTGCATTTTTACCGCCTGTTTCGGCATATAAATTTAAGTTTGGATTGCGTTTTAATAAAAATTGCGCTGTAGCTGTGCCGCCTGTTAAGATAACAGCATCAAATGTATTGCCTTGCGACAAGAACGGATCGAGATTTTTTTCTTCGGTAGGTAAAAAGGCAAAGGCACTTTTTGGCACACCCGCATCCCATAAACATTTACTAACGAGATACGCACATGCTGCTGCATTTTGTGAAGGCTTTAAAATAACTTTTTTACCAGCACACAAGGAGGCCAAAACACCACCAATGGGAATGGCGATTGGGAAATTCCAAGGTGACAATACAAGGTTTACACCCGAACATTCAAATGCAACACCTTCTTTTTCTATATCTTTTAATGATTTAGAATAAAAATTAGCAAAATCGATAGCTTCTGAGACTTCCACATCAACTTCGGTAGCTGTTTTACCTAATTCTTCTATGGCAACTGCAATTAAATCACCGCGGCGTTCTTCCATGATAACAGCTGCTTCACGGATTAACTTTACTTTTTTAGATGTTGGTAAATCATACCATTCTGAATCGCTTTCAATAAATGTTTTATAATCGGCTTCTGTAGCCAATTCATATTGCCAAGCGATCTTTCCTTTCCAATTTTCTTGCGTAATACGTTCTCTTGGTGGTGATGGAAAATCGGTTACAACGGGCACATAATCACCCAATACATCCGTAGGGTTCTCCCAGCGTTTCTTTACGGTTTCCATCCAATGTCTATTGGCTTCTCGCGTCCAATCGGTATCGGGTACATTTTTAAATTTCTTTTGGGGTTTTACCTTTTGTGTAGCACGATTTTGGGTTCGGTTGGGTGTGGTTTTTACAACATCCATTTTACCTAAAGAATCTAGGAAATGCTGTTGTAATTTTTCCCATTTATCTGAGTTTACATCCAAATTAAATCCTTCACGTAAAAAATTACCTTTTTGTGTGCCTTCATCCAATCGGCGAACGAGATAAGCTATGGCGTTGTTGTAATTTTCAGTTTTTACAATGGGTGTGTAAAGGAGCACATTCATGCCTTTATTTACAATTTCCATAACGGTACCTTGAGCCACGCCTTCCAGCATTTCAAAATCAACATAAGATGCTATGCCCTGATCTTGAACAACTTTTAAGGCAAATGCCAAGTCGAAAATATTGTGGGATGCCACGCCAACATTAAGCGCTTGCACCTTGTCGGAATCCAAAAGCTGTAATAAAATACGTTTGTAATTGGCATCGGTATCGAGTTTGGTGCTGTAAGTGGCCAACGGCCAATCTTTCATGGAAGCTTCTGTGAGTTCCATTTCCATATTAGCACCTTTAACTATTCGTACTTTTACTGGCGAACCACCTTTTTCTACGTGGTCTAAAGCCCATTTTTGTAGTTTACAAATTTCATTGAAGGAGTCCGGTAAATACGCTTGTATAACAATTCCAGCACGTAAGGATTTAAACTCTTCCTTTTCAAGTGTTTTCTTGAACGTTGCTAGGGTTATGGATAAATCACGATATTCTTCCATATCCATATTCACAAACTTCTGTACACCAGTTTCTTTTTCTATACGTAATACTTCACGGTAAATTATGGACAGTTTCTCTACCAAAACATCAACCACTTGGTCGTGGGCAATAGATTCTATTTGAGAATAAATAGTCGATGCTTTAATGGAAATATAATCTACTTCTTTTTGGCGTAAAAGTTTACAGTACTGCTCGATACGATCGGCAGCTTCTTCTTCTCCTACTAAGGCTTCTCCAATAAGATTAACATTTAATTGAATCTTTTGTTTTTTACGTTTCTCGTAATGTTCTTTAAATTTTTTATCTCCTATAAAATATACAACGGGGCTAGTAACTTCTTGTATTTGTTGTAACATTAGGGGTACACTAACGGATGGCAATTTATACCCTATGATATTAAACAAACGCACCATCGCTTTTTCTTGGGTATTAAATAGCTTTTCATGAGCATTTGTACTTTTAAAAAGTCTGTGGACATAAGTTGAAACCCTTGCGTAATTTTTACTTCTAAACGCAACATCCATTAAGCGAATTAAAAATATTTTCCCTTTAGGGGATTTAATAATAGGGCCAATTCTTTTTGCAAAAGGATTGTCGGGGGCTTTACGCCTGGGTTTTTGAAGGTTTTCTGCTACTTTTAATACACTGTCAATTTGTTTTGTCGTTAGTTTAAACGCCATGAATTTTTTTTTGTTATTGTTAATTTATCTTTTTCAAAGAGGATTTTAGGACTGATTAAGAAGGTGAAGAACATCACAAAACCAAGCACTAAATGCTTGTTACGAAATATAAGCATAGACTATTAGATTTCATAGCCATTTTAGAAATTCTTAACGAATAATATGTAAATAACTCGTTGTGCATTTTGAAGGTTTTATTCAAAATGTAAACTTATTTTGTTAATGTTAATAACCCGTACGCACTTTAACAATTTCCGTTTTAAATAATGGTTAATTTTAGGGAATCAGCACTTTATTTTAATCAATTACATAGTTATGAATCCCAAATCTGTTATAAAAGGTCGGGGCGCACAGCTTAATGTGCCCAACCGTTTCTTCGAACTTAGCCACGAAATGCGCGACGATTTCTTGGAGTTTTGCCATAAAGAAGGCGAAGCAAGCGACAAAAACAAAACCTTGTATTTGGAGGTGTTCCCCAAAACCATCGTGAACAAAGTGGAAAGCCCCGATATTGGGATGGCCTATTCCATGAATCCGTACCAAGGTTGCGAACACGGCTGTATTTATTGCTATGCCCGTAATAGCCATGAGTACTGGGGCTATAGTGCTGGGTTGGATTTTGAGCGCCGTATTTTGGTAAAAAAGGATGCCCCAAAACTTTTAGAGGCTTTGTTAAAAAAGAAAAGTTGGAAAACACACCCCATTGTACTATCGGGCAACACCGATTGTTACCAACCTGCCGAACAGCAATTTGAAATTACCCGCCAATGTTTGGAGGTTTTTTTGAAGTACAAGCACCCCGTGGCCATTATTACCAAAAATGCCTTGATTTTACGCGATTTGGATATTTTAAAAGAACTGGCTAAAGATAATTTAATAGGCGTTAATGTTTCCATTACTTCATTATCGGAAGACATTCGCAGGATTTTAGAACCCAGAACAACCACCATTAAAAAACGGTTGGAAACCGTTAAAACGCTTAGTGAACATGGGATTCCAGTAAATGTGATGTTGGCGCCCATCATTCCGTCCATAAACAGCCACGAAATATTGCCTTTGGCAAAAACAGTATCAGAGCACGGTGCATTGTCCATCGCCCACACTATTGTAAGATTGAATGGCGCCATTGGCGAAATTTTCACCGATTGGATAAAAAAAACCATGCCCGATAGGGCCGATAAAGTGCTGCACCAAATAGAAAATTGCCACGGCGGTACATTAAACGATAGCCGTTATGGCAAAAGAATGCATGGTGAAGGTAAAATAGCCGAGCAAATAAACAACTTGGTAAGCTTGGCACGGCGACAATATTTTAAGGACAAAAAAATGCCAAAATTAAATTTGACATTACACGACCAGTACAAAGAAGGCCAGTTAAGATTATTTTAATGCAAAAAAAAAGTGAGCCACCACAGCTCACTTTTACCAACTAAACTAAATAAGACATTAAACTAATTATTAATGTATTCTGTAAATGTTTTACCTTCAGTGCTCATCACTATTTTGTAATCGCCACTTTTTAAACCGGTTAACTTGTAAACACGTTCTACTTTTTCACTATCACTGATGGTTTCTTCCATGATAAGATCAGAACTGTCGCCTTTTTGGTAGTAAATGTTAACTTTTAAAGGTTCTTTGCTTAAGTTAAGTTTAGAAACAAATACCAAGTCACCTTTTACGCGTGTAATAGGTTTGTAAATGGTTTTAGCTTCATCCCTGTTATAAACAATGGTGTTCGATTTAATGGTGAATGGAATCACTTTGAATGCAACATCGCTGTCTAATTCAAAAAAATACGAACCACTTGGCAATGCAGTTAAGTCAAAACCTTTGGCGTATAGTCCGTTTTGCTTGATACTTTCTTTGTAAAGTACTTCACCATAATAATCTTTAATAGATAAAACACTGCCTTCTTTAACATAAGCTAAAGTAAGTGCCGTTTTTTTAGCATCATTTGCTACTCTGTAAAATGGTGCTCCTTCGTTTGCGAAACTTAACGAGGCAGCCATCATGGCAACCATTAAGATTCCTTTTCTGATGTTTTTAATTCCTTTTTTCATGATTTGGATTTTTTAACGTTCAACACTACAAAGGTATGTTACATCTTCGTTTTGTAAAACACTGATTTTGACATATTTATATGCTATTTTACCCGTTAAATTTAAGTTATATTTAGGTTAAGTCAATTTTGTATAATTTGCTGTTAATTGTGTATAGTATACGAAACAGCCTACATTTGAGTCCATGCTAGTGTTGGCGGAAGGTTTTCCTAGATACAATATGAAATCATATTTAATATGAGTGTATGAAGTATGAAAATAGAATGCAAAAAAAAGTGAGCCACCACAGCTCACTTTTACCAACTAAACTAAATTAAGACATTAACTAAACTAATTATTAATGAATTTTGTGTATGTTTTTCCTTCGGTGTTCAATACTATTTTGTATTCACCTTTATCTAAACCGGTCAGTTTGTATACTTTCTCAATGTTTTTGGTATCCTTAACGGTTTCTGTAAGCATAAGCTCGGCATCGTGATAGATATCAATTTTAAGCGGTTCACCATTTAAAGACAATTTAGATATGAAGACCAAATTACCTTCTGTTCTGGTAACCGGTTTGAAACTTGTTTTGGCAATGTCTCTGTGGAATTTTATTGTATTACCTTCTATACTGAAAGGGATGGTTCTAAGTTCAACATCGCTGTCCAATTCAAATAGGTAAGATCCGTTTTCCAGTGCAGTTAAATCAAAGCCTTTGGCATAAGTACCATTTTCTTTAATTGTCTCGGTATATAATACTGAGCCGTATGCATCTTTAATAGATAATAAATTGCCCTTTTTTACATTGGCAATGGTAAGTGCCGTTTTTTTAACATCGTTTACCACTTTAAAGAATGGCGTTCCTTCGTTTGCGAAACTAAATGAAGCAGCTAGCATAGCTACTATTAAGATTCCTTTTTTGGTGTTTTCAATTACTTTTTTCATGATTTGGATTTTTTAACATTCAACACTACAAAGGTATGTCAGATTTAAGCCCTACAAAACATCCAGATTGGCCAATTTATACACTATTTTACCAGTTAATAATATGTTAAAGCCATAGATGGGTTAAAATAGAATATATTTGTGTTAATTAAATATATTTAATAGTGTTTTTGGCTTATTTACTATAAAATAGAAGGGAAAAGATTGTATATACATTTATTATTGTCAAGAGTAAATGTTGTGCAGAAGGCTTTTACAAAGGGCAAAATATATTAAGTAGGGGCACAAAAAAAAAGTGAGCCACCACAGCTCACTTTTACCAACTAAACTAAATAAGACATTAAACTAATTATTAATGAATTTCTTTAACTCTTTATATTACTTATAAAAACAGAATTCTTTAACAAAATTACCAAGCAAAACAGGAAAATCTAGTGAACAATTTTTAAGTATGTTAATTAGGCTTTTCATTAATCTGGGTTGCTTAATAATTATAGTACAAATATAGTATGCATGCATTGTTTGCAAAACATCCAGATTGACCAATTTGTATGCTATATTATCAGTTAACACAATGTTAAATCAATGTTAAGTTAAAATAACATACATTTGGGGCAATAAAATATATGTTTTAAAGTTTATATGTTGTAATTTTGTGTTAGAAAAAGCTATGATATGATTATTAAAAAACCTACTTTTAGAAAACTTACCCCAAGTTTCGGTAGCTCCATATTGGTAAAACAACATGTTGATACCGTAGACAAAGACGGGGCTTATTGGCATTTTCATCCAGAATTAGAACTTATTTATATCAATAAGGGCCAAGGTAAAACGCACATTGGAAACCATTTATCGTACTTTAATAATAGCCAGTTAATACTTATAGGGTCTAATCTGCCGCATAACGGATTTACAGATAGACTCACGGCCAATGGTACGGAAACGACTATTCAGTTTAAATCTAACTTTTTGGGCGATGATTTTCTGCATGTTCCCGAAGTGACCGCTATTGCTTCTTTATTTGAAAGGGCAAAAAAAGGAATACGCTTTAAAATTGAAACAAAAGCCATCATTGGGCCCAAAATTGAAGGTTTGATGGAATATACGGGGTTGGAACGCGTTTTGAAATTCTTGGAAATTTTAAATTATCTAGCATTAACAGATGATTACACATTGCTTAATGCTGATGGGTTTGCTTTTGAAACAGAGGCTCAGGATAGTTCTAAAATTGATATTATATTTAAATATGTAAACAAGAATTTCCAAAACCATATTTCTTTGGATGAAATTGCAGATGAAGTCAGTATGACCGTGCCTGCTTTTTGTAGATATTTCAAAAAGGCTACGGGCAAAACATTTACCCAATTGGTAAATGAGTACAGGGTGGTACATGCCACTAAATTACTGTTGGAGAGCCAGATGAGTATTACGGATATTTGTTACGAATGTGGATTTAACAACTTTTCGCATTTCAACAAAACATTCAATGAAATAACCGGAAAGAGTGCTTCTAGTTATAGAAAAGAAATAAAGATGATCATTCAATAAAGTTTATTGAACTATAAGTTTAATACTTTTTTGAACGGTTTGGTTATCTGTTTTAAAGGTTAATTTTCCAAATATAAATTGGGATTTAAGGTTTTTTTGCCCTTTAGTTAACGTAAAAATGGAATTAAACCCTGTATTAAAGGCAGTATTTTTTTCAAAAAGTTTTCTGCCTAATACATTAAAAAACTCAACTTTTAAGTCTCCAGAAAATTCAGAGTTAAAATCGATGAGAACATAATCATGAGCGGGGTTCGGATACACTTTTAAGGAATTATAACTATTTAAGGTTTCGTCTAAACTTAAAGAACCACCTGAACAGGTTAACTCATCTATATTTTTATCTAAAACTTTATTGAATAAAATAGCATGGCCGTCGTTATTTACATGGATGCCATCTCCAGAATCTAGACTACTTAAAATTTTACCGTCAGTATCAGCGATATCTTCCCAAAAATTTATGGCATTGTTGCCATATGTTGAAATAATAGCGTCTTTTACATCAATTTGCGTTTGAATTTGTGAAGCATCAAAAGAATTCCTAGGTTGTGTTGTTGCTATCCATAAGGGCACAGAATTATTGGTTGCATAGGTGTTTAATGTGGCAAAATTTTCCATTTGCGTGCTTGTGGAATACCCATCGGCAGTATCATTAGAAGGCATATTTATAATGATGGCCACAGGGCTATAGTCTACTATAGCCTTGGTGATGTTTTTGTTTGTATCAATAGTTTCACCGCCTGGTACGGTTGAGCCTGTAGGTAGAATTTGAAATGTATTATAACCAGGATAAGACAAATTAACGACCTCAAGCTTTGTGTTTTTTTGGAAAATGGCAGAGGCATATAAGTTTACCCAAGCATATTCTGAAGACGTAGCGCCATTACCATAGGCTGTAGAAGAGCCCAAAACAACAATTTTACAAGTAGAAGCATCATCAGATATTTCAAAAACGGCATCGCTAATATCTGTGGTTGCATTACTGGTGGCTCGAACGAGACATTGTGTAGAAACCGCATCGGGAATTGTCCATTCATAACTATTTGTTGCATTGGAAACAGTGGTAATTATATTCCATGTACTACCGTTGTTTGTTGAGTATTCTAATACAATATTAGCGGTTAAACCACTGCTATCCCAAGTAATGGAAGGTGTTTTACCAACTTGCCAAAATTCACTTCCATTAGGAGCGGTAATGGTTAAATTTTGTCCAAATACAGGTAGGCAAAATATAAATAACAAAAAGACAAGGGCTGTTTTTTTGTAAAAGACTAGGTTAAAAATCAACATAATAGCATTTCCAATTTGCGGACGCAACTTAACTCAAAGAATTGATTGTATTGTACTTTTTACGATTAAAAGCCATTTTTTTCATACAAATTACTTTTACTGCCATTCTTTATAAAAAGTATCAAGAAACTGTAGCATAAAATTATGGCGTTCTAATGCCATGGCTTTCCCGGTTTTGGTGTGCATCCTATCTTTTAGAAGCAATAATTTTTCGTAAAAATGGTTGATTGTCGGGGCATTAGATGCTTTATACTCTGCTTTACTCATATTAAGATTGGGTTTAATATCTGGGTTGTAAAGCGGTCTGTTTTTAAAACCACCATAATTAAAACAGCGTGCAATGCCAATGGCTCCGATGGCATCCAATCTGTCAGCATCTTGAATGACCTCCAACTCTGGAGAATTGAACGTTTGAGCTTCATTGCCGCCTTTAAAGGAAATATTTTCAATAATTTTTACCACATGCTCTATGATGGTAGAATCCACATTAATTTTAAACAAGAATTCCCGAGCTATTTTAGGGCCAACAGTTTCATCGCCATGGTGAAATTTACTATCGGCAATATCGTGTAGCAATGCCCCAAGTGATACCACAAAGTCATCTACGTTTTCTGTTTTGGCAATAAGCAAAGCATTTTTGTAAACCCGTTGGGTATGAAACCAATCGTGGCCACCTTCGGCATTGGTCAAGGTTTCTTTTACAAAAGTTATGGTTTTATCAATTTGTTCTTTTTGATGCATGGGCTAAAAATAAAAATTCCTTTCGGTAGGAAAGGAATTTAATACATCAAAAAATATTTTTATTTTGAAACCGCTGGCTCTACCCATTTAAATTGGTATGAGTTTTCAGGAATTTTCATCCTATCGGCCAAGCGGTACATGCGCTGTGGTAATTTCATCAGGTAGTCTCTTGCTTTTTCAGCATCGTCATCCAAATTGGTAATGGTGTCAATTTTCCAACGGGCAATCAATTTCTCTAGAATTTCAACATAATCCCTTGAAGTGTAAACGCCAATGCGTTGTGCCGTATTGGAAAACTCTTCGAAAGCAGTTCCTATTTTACCACCCGATTCCCTTAAAAAATGAGCAGGCATGGTAATTTTTTGCTTCATCATATAGTAAAAGGCCATCATCATTTGGTTGGGGTCTACCTCAAAAATGCGTTCGATGAATTCTGAATAGGCGTGGTGGTGGCGCATTTCGTCACCAGAAATGATTTGGCACATTTTGGCCAGCCTTTTGTTGCCCTTGCTTTTGGCTATTTTAGCAACCCTATTATGCGATATGTAAGTGGCTAATTCCTGAAAACTGGTATAGACAAAGTTTTTGTAAGGATCCCTATCGGTACCTATATCGAAACCATCTGCAATGAGATGCTGTGTGGTTTTTTCAACTTCTTTCATATTTACACGACCAGACAGATATAGGTATTTGTTAAGCACATCGCCATGGCGATTTTCTTCGGCAGTCCATTGTTTTACCCATTTAGACCAGCCATTGCCGCCTTCCCCAACTTGATCAACGCCTTCTACATCCATCAACCAAGATTCGTAGGTTGGTAGGGCTTCTTCGGTAATCATATCGCCAACCAATACCACCCAAAAATCGTATGGTAATTCTTTGGCCAATTCTCTTATTTCTTTAATTTCTTCAAAAAAGGCTTCGTCCTTGCCTTCAGAATTAGGCAAAAAATCGGTAGGCTGCCAAATAGTATCTATAGGGATGAGGTATTTTTCTATAAGGGCATCTACGTCTTTTTCCAAAAACTGCATAACTTCCAATCTCACATTCTTCAACGACATAACTTTATTTTAGTAATTTATATGTTCTTTTATCGTGGTCTCTATGTTATTTATAAGAGACTCTTGACTTAATGCAAAGGTAGACAATTTTAAGGGCTTATGTACTGTAAAAGTGATATGGTTTCCCAAGCCCATAGGGAATTTTCCATATTTATACATTTTCCAAGAGTTGTTAATAGAAACTGGTACTATTAAAGCAGAAGGCACTTTTTTAAACAATATTTCCAGCCCTTTGGTTTGAAAAGGTTTTGGTGTACCATTTTTGCTTCTTGTACCCTCGGGGAAAATAACGGCTGCACGTTTGTTGGTTTCAATATATTCGCCAAATTTCATGATGGCGGGTAAGGATTGCCGCGGGTTTTTCCTGTCAATTAACGCAGCGCCACCATGGCGTAGATTATACGACACACTGGGAATGCCTTTTCCCAATTCTATTTTACTTATAAATTTTGGATGGTGCTTGCGCATAAACCATGTTAAGGGATATATGTCGTGTAAACTTTGATGGTTCGCCACAATAATTAATGGCTGGCCTGTTTCTATTTCATAAGGGTTTTTAAATGTAAACCGGGTGCCTAAAATATTGGCACAGCGCATTAAAGACCACTGTAAAAAATCGACACTTTTTTTATGTGCACTGTAACCAAACCAATTAAAACAAACCCATTGAATAGGGTGGAATACTACCAGCGTTAAAAAAAAGCACAGATAATAAACTATAGATATTGGGTATGAAAGCAATTTAACCATGCCCCAAAAATACACAAAAACTAATGTTTAATAAACAGCAACACAGGTGTTATTTTCACATATTACAGAAGAGGGAGGCATCACCATTGTAC
Organism: Marixanthotalea marina; assembly: GCA_018883545.1. Taxonomy (GTDB): domain Bacteria; phylum Bacteroidota; class Bacteroidia; order Flavobacteriales; family Flavobacteriaceae; genus Marixanthotalea; species Marixanthotalea marina. The sequence continues at coordinate 347,463 of JAHLEH010000001.1, forward strand.
AATCAGATATGATTCTATATTTATTATTGAAAGCCGATTCTTTATTATTGTAGGTTTCTACCATATCTTCCAATTCTGAAACATTTATTGAATTAGAATAGATTAAGTAGCTTTTATAACCGCCACAGGATTTACTGCCAAATCCAATAAATTTACATTCTGTATTTTCATTACAAACGGACGTAGCTATCAAATCTTCAATGGATTTTTGTAAATCAATGAGTTCTTGTTGATCTTTTTCTTTATCAGAAATAGTACCATTATCACAATTATATATTGTGATGAAACAAAATATTACAAGTAGGATAGATAAGAACCTTTTCATGAATACTGATTTTATAAGAAGATGATTAAACTCAAAAAAGGTTGCGCATTTAAATTAAAAAACCACGATTTAATCGTGGTTTTTTATGATTGTAATTTTATGTTTTCACAAAATCAAGCCCCTTTCCTTTGGAGAGAGTGTTGGGAGTGAGGTTTAGCAATACTCGTTATAAGCATCAACTAAATTTTCTGCAATTAATTCGGCCGGTCTGCCTTCTATGTGATGACGCTCTAGCATGTGCACCAATTCACCATCTTTAAATAAAGCCATACTTGGCGAACTTGGAGGGAATGGTACCATAAGTTCCCTTGCCCTTGTTACGGCATCAAAATCAACGCCGGCAAAAACGGTTACTAAATGATCTGGTTTTTTTGCATTTTGCAAACTCATTCTAGCACCTGGGCGCGCATTTGCTGCGGCACAGCCACAAACGGAGTTCACCACTACCAATGTAGTGCCTTCTTTTGCCAAGGCAGCATCAACAGCCTCGGGAGTATGTAATTCTTCAAAACCAACTCTGGTTAAATCTTCGCGCATTGGTTTTACTAATTCTGCTGGATACATATTTTTAAATTTTTATAATTAACAATTTTAGACTGCAAAGATACCAATTGTGTAACAAATTAGTAAGGCGTTCTACAAACTAATACTATATTTGACGATAAATAAAATTTATACTTACATGAGTTTTTCGAAGTGGATAGGAGCAGCGATTGGCTGGTCTTTTGGAGGGCCTATTGGGGCTATTTTAGGATTGGCACTAGGAAGTGTTGTTGATGGGATGTCTAACGGAAATGGAAACACAGTTTACGGCGACTATACGCAACAGCGACCACAAACACAACCGGGCGATTTTGAAGTAAGTTTATTGATTCTCGCTTCCATAGTTATAAAAGCAGATGGTAAACAAGACCAGCGGGAATTGGATTTTGTGCGTATGCAATTTGTACAAATGTATGGTAAGGAGCGTGCTAACCACGCCTTTAGGCTTTTTAAGGAAATAAACAAGCAACAAAATATTTCTACAAGGCAAGTCTGTTTGCAAATTAGGCAGATGATGCAACATGCCTCGCGCTTGCAATTGATTCACTTTTTATTCGGAATTGCCAAAGCCGATGGCATGGTAACAGAAGATGAAGTGCAACAAATTTATACCATTGCGGGGTATTTAGGCATTAGCCATAACGATTACGAAAGTATCAAGGCCATGTTTTATAAAAGTGCCGATAGTGCCTATAAAATTTTGGAAGTTGATAAAAATGCCTCTAACGATGCCATTAAAAAAGCCTACAGAAATATGGTTAAAAAATACCACCCCGATAAACTAACCCATTTGGGTAAAGAGCACCAACAAGGCGCCGAAGAAAAATTCAGGCAAGTCCAAGAAGCTTACGAGCAGTTGCAAAAGGAACGCGGTTTTTAATTTTTTGTTTTTTCGAAAAAAGTTGATTTGTGCGATTTTGGCATCATTTTAGATGAGATGTTTCAGCCGCGCCTCATTTCGATATGACTAAAAATTAAAAAAAATAGGAGACCTTTTGTAAAAATGACCATTAAGTAAGAAACAGGTTTTATGGACGATAAAAACATCTTAGAACTTTTTAAGAATGGTCAGCGAGAAAAGGCTTTCAGTAAACTGTATTCACTTTACCCTAAAATTGAAGCACTCATTACTTCCAAAGGCGGCAGCAGGCAAGATGCTTCCGACGTGTTTCAAGAAGCATTAATTATTCTCAATCGGAATCTGGAGAAATCCGATTTCAAACTTACGTCTTCATTTTACACCTATTTGTATTCGGTATCTCGATTTGTTTGGAAAGATGCACAAAACAAATTTTCAAAAAAGGAGCTTCATCAACTCAATAATCAAGAAATCGAACATTTTCACGGTGTTTTAGAAGAGAAAAAATACCAGCTCGCCGAACGTGCTTTTTTAGAATTGGGAAAACGATGCCAAGAACTGTTGCGCTTGTTTTACCATCAAGCCATGTCCTTTAAAACCATTGCCAATCGTATGGGTTTTAAATCTGAAAAGATTGCAAAAAACCAGAAGTACAAGTGTTTGGCCAAAGCCAAAGATATTTATCAGGCAAGTAAAAACAATCATCAATCTTAAATCAGGCAGGTCATGGAAAATTACATTCAAAACATAGAATTCATCAATCAGTATCTAAACAAATCGCTTTCGGCCCAAGAGTCCGACATCTTTTTGAATAGGCTAAAAACGGACAGTTATTTTAAAAATCTCTACGACGAACACCTTATTTTTTTGGAAGGGTTGAAGCGGCAAACACTAAAAGCTGAAATTAAAGCAGCAAGGCAGCATTTTATAAGAACCAAATGGCTGAAGTTCGGTGTTATTTCAGTGGTAATAATTGCAGCGTCAATAGTGGCTTATGTCTTAATAACAAACCATAAAGAAGTTGAAACTGTCCCCAATAAAACGGAAAATTCACTGATTATTTTAGACACTATTCCTCCTAAAAAAGAGGTGAAAACAGTTGAGGTGACTGAAGATTCATTGTCGAAAAAGCATATTGAAATAGCAAAAGAAGCAGAAAGTACTGTTGAAGTAAAAACCCAGACAAAAACGATTACCCAAGAAGATTTAACTAAATCGCCAGAATTATTTGCCATTAGCACGTTAAAAGACACTGCCCTTATTTGTAAAGAAGGCACCAATTGGTTATTAAAGCGAATTCATTTGTAGATGCTGATAATGAGCCAGTTCAAGGAGCTATTGATTTGAGTGTTACCGAGTATTATAAACTTTCGGATATGTTATTGGCCAATTTAACCACCACGTCAAACGGCAAATTATTGGAAACAGGCGGTATGCTCTACATTGAGGCTAAACATGGGAATTCAGAATTGAAGTTAAAAGAAAATGCGAGTGTTGAAATTTATTTTCCAACACAAGCCAAAAAAGAGAATATGCAATTGTTTTCTGGAGAATGGAAAGATGGTAGTATTAATTGGGAACTGCAACAGAATGCACCTGAAAGAAGTAAAGAACCTATTGTAGAAACTCTGAAAGTTGAAGAGGTTATTGAATTTGAAAAACGTGTAGATGTTCCTTTTGCTGTTATTCAAGAGCCACCAGTATATCCAGGTTGTGAAAACCTTAATAAAACTGAAAGAATAAAATGTACTAGAGATGCTATTAGCAACTTTGTCATGAATAATTTTAACACTGGTATTGCTGATGCCTTAGGTTTGAGGGGAAGACTAGGAACAACAAGTTTTTTTAAAATAAACGAGGAAGGAAACATTGTGTCTGTTCAATCAAGAAGTGCTCATCCAGCATTAGAGGCTGAGGCGGATCGGGTAGTTGGGTTAATGCCTAAAATGCAGCCTGGGAAACAAAGAGGTAAGGCAGTTACGGTTCAATATAACCTACCTATTGTTTTTCAGGTAGATGGAAATTCTGGAACGGCTTCTATAGATAATAATGTTACAGTTAGCTCAATACCCATAGATTCCATTGTCTCTAAAGATTTTGAGAAAAGCTTAACAAAAGAAAGTTCTGTTAGAAATAGAACTGCCAATGTTAATAGTTATATTTTAAGAACCCTGAATCTGGGCTGGATTAATTGTGATCGGTTCATTAATGTTAGAACCCAAAGGATTAAATACAGTATAAAAGATGCTGATGACAATAAAACGGTGGTGAGTATGATTTTTAAATCCATAAACTCAGTGTTGCCAAGCCGAAACATAAATGGCGTTCACAGTTTTGGTACGGTTGGGAAAAATGAAAATGTTGTACTTGTAGCCATCAAAAAGGATACTGACAAATTATATTTTGATACGGTTGAAACCAATACCCAAGAAAACCCAGATATACAATTCAACTTTAAAGAAGTGACGGTTGAAGAATTGAAAGATGAGTTAAAGAAGTTGAATAAGCTATTTGAATAAATAAAAATCATAAAATGAAATATATAGTAAAAATATTTTTGCAGTTAATAGTAGTTGCTTTTATTGGTTGTTCATCAAATAAAGAAAAAATTTTAGAAATCAATGGAACCGTAATTAACACTGATACAAAATCTATATTATTGTTAAAGCCAGCCCAAGATTTTAGATTCGATTCATTAACAGAGATTCCAGTTAAAGATGGAAAATTTCATTACCAAGCTAGGCTAGAACATCCAGAAGCGGTAAATTTAATGCTAGGAGAAGCCAAGGAAAATGGAGGAGGAAGAACGATGCCATTATTTTTAGAAAACGAAAAAATTGATTTGACCATTCATTCAGAACAAGAGTTTGATAAAAACAGTGTTCAAGGAGGAACGCTGAATAAACAGTATCAAATCTTCAAAACCCAAACAGATTCGTTGTTGAAAGGTAGGCCTTTTGAGGAACAGCTTAAATGGCAAGAAGGTTATATTTCAAAGAATCCTAGTCTAATTTCCTATTATTTATTTTTAGAACACTTGGTTTACTTTAAAGAGTATATAGATGTAGACTTGGCCAAAAGGAATTATAAAATATTATATGAAGCAATCCCAAACCATCCATACAATGATTTAGCATACCATTTAATTAGTGCCATTGAAAATATCAAAATAGGTAAAGATTATGTTGATTTTTCTGCTTCAGATTTAAGTGGTAATGAAGTAAGATTATCGGATGAAATAAATGGGAAAATAGCTTTATTGGATTTATGGGCTACATGGTGCGGACCATGTATTGCTAAAAGTAGAACCATGTTACCAGTATATAATGAATACAAAAACAAAGGTTTTACCATTGTTGGTGTTGCAGGAGAATTCAAAAATACAGATAGACTTTTTAAGTTTTTAGAAAAAGAAAAATGGCCGTGGTTGAATTTAGTAGAATTGGATAGAGAAAATGCTATTTGGCAAAAATACGGTGTAGATGGTGGTGGCGGCGGTCTTTTCTTAATTGATGAAAAAGGTAAAATTTTAGCAATCGATCCTACAGATGAAGAAGTAAAAAAGGAATTAAAAACTAGGCTTTCTATTTAATTATTTTCAAACACAAAAGTCGATTTATCCTTTCCAACCGTTAAATCAACGGTTCTGCCCAAAATTAGGGCACGGTTATCCTTTTCATGGCCAGCGGGCATATTAAAAGCAATGGGGAAATCATACTCGGCCAACATATCTATAATAAGTTGTTCGGTAGAACTGCCCCAATAGGTTGTATTTTTTCTAACCTTGCTAATGTCACCCACAACAACCCCTTTGCAGTTATCAAAATACCCAGCACGCTTTAAACTTTGTAGCATACGGTCAATGCTATAGCGGTATTCGCCAATTTCTTCAATAAATAAGATTTTATCAGAAGTGTTTATACTGGTTTTAGAGCCCAACATACTGGCTAAAATAGATAGATTGCCACCAACCAAAGGCGCACTTACGGTGCCCGGTTTGTTGTAATTAGAGCCTTCAAGTGTATAGCTTAAAGGTTCGCCAAAAAGCGCCGTTTTAAATGTTGCTATTGTTTCTTTTATTGGGGTAGTATCGTTTTCCATGCTGGTGCACATCATGGCATGTAAACTTTCAAAACCTAGTGTATGCAATTGGTTGTGTATGGCCGTAATGTCACTATAACCAATCACCCATTTGGGTTTCTTTTTAAATTTGGTGTAATCCAATTTATCTAAAATCCTAACGGACCCATAACCACCACGGGCACACCAAATGGCACTTATGGTAGGGTCGTCCAATGCTTTTTGGAAATCCTCGCAACGTTCGGCATCCGTACCGGCAAAATGATGGTTCTGATTAAAAACGTGCTTGCCAACCACATAATGCAACCCCCAACTTGTTAAAAGTGCTTTGGCTTGTTCAATCTCTTGGGTGCGGTTTTTTAAAATGCCAGAGGGCGCCACAATGGCTACGGTATCGCCTGCTTGTAAATAGTGTGGTTGTATCAATGTTTTGGTATGTTTTGTTTGGTTATCCTGTGCTTGCAAGGGGATTTTTCCAAAGAAAAAAGCAACACAACATAATGCAATAATTAGTAGGTTTCTTGACATAATGTAAATGTACATTTTTTTTCTAAATCGGTTGTTAATTGATTACTTTTGTGACTTGTTAAAAAGAAGCGTCATTACGAGGAGCAAAGCGACGTGGTAATTTTTCCAAATTTAGCAGATTGCCACAATTTTCTATAAAAAATTCCACAATGACGATTTAATTCAAATGATATAATGAACAAACCAAAACGATACACCATTACTACGGCATTACCTTACACCAACGGTCCTATTCACATAGGTCATTTGGCAGGCGTTTATGTGCCGGCCGATATTTATGCACGTTATTTACGCCTTACAGGAAACGATGTGGTTTTAATTGGTGGAAGTGATGAACATGGCGTGCCTATTACCATCAAAGCTAAAAATGAAGGTGTGTCCCCGCAGGATGTGGTAGATAAATACCATGCCATCATTAAAAAGTCGTTTGAAGAGTTTGGTATTTCATACGATAATTATTCGCGTACCTCGGCTAAAATCCATCACGATACGGCGTCTGAATTTTTCAAAACCTTGTATGATAAAGGCGAGTTTATAGAAGAAACATCAGAACAGTTATACGACGAACAAGCCAATCAATTTTTGGCCGATCGTTTTGTAACAGGAACATGTCCGAAATGTGGAAACGAAGAAGCCTATGGCGACCAATGTGAAAAATGTGGTTCCAGTTTAAATGCTACCGATTTAATCAACCCTAAGTCGGCCATCACAGGGAATGTGCCAACTTTAAAGAAAACCAAGCATTGGTATTTACCTTTAGATAAGCACGAAGCCTTTTTAAAAGAGTGGATTTTAGAAGGCCACAAAAAAGATTGGAAACCCAATGTGTACGGACAAGTAAAATCGTGGATTGACGATGGTTTGCGTCCGCGTGCCGTCACCCGTGATTTAGATTGGGGCATTCCTGTTCCCGTTGAAGGCGGCGAAGGCAAAGTGTTGTACGTATGGTTTGATGCGCCTATTGGTTATATTTCCTCTACCAAAGAATGGGCAGAACGTGAAGGCAAAGATTGGGAGCCCTACTGGAAAAGCGACGATACCAAATTGGTACATTTTATAGGGAAAGACAATATTGTATTTCACTGTATTATTTTCCCGGCCATGTTAAAAAGTGAAGGCAGTTATATTTTACCCGATAACGTGCCTGCCAATGAGTTTTTAAATTTAGAAGGCAATAAACTATCAACTTCAAAAAACTGGGCGGTATGGTTGCCAGATTATTTAAAAGAATTCCCCAACCAACAAGATGTATTGCGTTATGCGTTAACTGCCAATGCACCTGAAACTAAGGATAACGATTTCACATGGAAAGATTTTCAGGCGCGAAACAACAATGAATTGGTGGCTATTTTTGGAAATTTCATCAACCGTGTGGTGGTATTAACCAATAAATATTACAATGGCGTTGTGCCAGAGCCAGCTGAATTTACACAAACAGATGAAGAAACCTTGGCGGCGTTAAAAGCGTATCCAGAGGTTATTGCCAGTTCCATTGAGCGTTACCGCTTTAGGGAAGCCCAACAGGAACTAATGAATTTAGCGCGTTTGGGCAATAAATATTTAGCTGATGAAGAACCTTGGAAAGTTATAAAAGTAGATGAAGCCCGTACCAAAACCATTATGTATGTGGCCTTGCAGATTGCCAGTGGTTTGGCAACCGTTAGCGAACCGTTTTTACCATTTACGTCTGAAAAGCTTAAAAATATCCTTTGTCATTCCTCACTTGATGCGGAATCCACTTGGAACGACATTGCTTCAAAAGAGATGCTGTTGCTATCAGGGCACCAAATAGGACAAGCAGAATTGTTATTTTCTAAAATTGAAGATGAAACCATTCAATTTCAATTGGATAAATTAGAAAGCAGTAAAAAAGCCAATGAAGCGGCCAATAAAAAAGTAGAACCTCAAAAAGAAACCATTACGTATGAAGATTTTGCGAAATTGGATATGCGTGTGGGCACCATTATAGAAGCTGAAAAAATGCCAAAAACCAAAAAATTGTTGGTTTTAAAAGTCGATACAGGTATTGATACGCGTACCATCGTTTCAGGAATTGCCGAAAGCTTTACGCCCGAAGAAGTGATTGGTAAAAAAGTGACAGTTTTAGTAAACCTAGCACCTAGGGCGTTACGCGGAGTGGAAAGCCAAGGCATGATACTAATGACCGAAACCGCTGATGGTAAATTGGTATTTGTTAATCCAGATGATGCAGATGTGTCTAACGGATTGAAGATAAGCTAGACCATGATTTCATACATTGTTTCCAATACCAACTTACCGGAACTTTCCGTTAAGAATACCCTTGCTTTACTGAAAGAAGATTGCACTATCCCTTTTATTTCACGCTATAGAAAAGAACGCACGGGAAATTTAGACGAAGTACAGATAGCTGATATTGTAAAGTACAAAGAGCAATTTGAAGCTTTGGAAAAACGCAAGGAAACCATTTTGAAAGCCTTAACGGAGCAAGAGGTTTTAACAGCAGCATTAGAGCAAAAAATAAGGGGAGCAGTTGACATAACTACTTTGGAAGATCTATACCTTCCTTATAAAAAAAGCCGAAAAACCAAAGCCGAAAAAGCACGACAGCAAGGGTTGGAACCGTTGGCTAAAATCATCATGAGCCAAAATGCGAACGACATTGAATCGGTGGCGTATCGGTATGTAAAAGGAGATGTAACTTCTGTTGATGATGCCTTGGAAGGTGCACGCCATATTATTTCTGAATGGATTAATGAGCGCACCGATTTTAGAAATCAAATTCGCTATCAATTAGAACGCTTTGCTGTTATTTCAACCAAAGTCGTGAAAGCTAAAGAAAGCGAAGAAGACGCCCAAAAATTCCGCGATTATTTTGATTGGAATGAATCGTTAAGTCGTATACCCTCGCATCGTTTGTTGGCCATTCTACGTGCTGAAAGTGAAGGCTTTATAAAAACCAAAATAGAGATTGATGACGAGCGTGCTTTAAACAAAATGGAAAGTCGTTTAATACGTTCCAATAACGATTGTGCTGAGCAAATTCAACAGGCTCTAAAAGACGCCTACAAACGATTATTGCTACCATCACTAAGCAACGAAGCACTACAAAATGCCAAAGCCAAAGCTGATGAAGCAGCTATTTCGGTATTTGCCAAAAATTTAAAGCAATTGTTGTTGGGCTCACCCTTGGGTGAAAAACGAGTCTTGGCCATCGACCCCGGTTTTAGAACCGGTTGTAAAGTGGTGTGTTTGGATGCGCAAGGCAACTTAAAGCACAACGAAACTATTTATCCGCATCCGCCACAAAATGACAGTTCTGGTGCGATTAAAAAAATAAGCACATTAACCGAAGCCTATAAAATTGAAGCCATTGCCATTGGTAATGGAACGGCTTCCAGGGAAACGGAGAGCTTAATTAGGCGTATTCATTTTAAAAATGACATTCAGGTGTTTGTGGTCAGTGAAGCGGGTGCCAGTATTTATTCTGCTTCTAAAATTGCCCGAGAGGAATTTCCAAATTACGATGTTACAGTGCGAGGCGCTGTGTCTATTGGCCGCCGATTGCAAGATCCTTTGGCCGAATTGGTAAAAATTGAACCTAAAAGTATAGGTGTGGGTCAATACCAACACGATGTAGACCAAACTAAACTTAAAAACGAACTCGATAGGGTAGTAGAAAGTTGTGTGAATGCCGTGGGTGTGAATATTAATACCGCTAGTAAAAGTTTGTTAAGCTATGTGTCTGGAATTGGAGAAAAACTAGCTGAAAATATAGTTGACTATCGTTCTGAAAATGGTGCCTTTAAGAGCAGACAAACTATCTTGAAGGTTTCTAGATTGGGTAATAAAGCTTTTGAACAAGGTGCTGCTTTTTTAAGAATTAAAGATGCTGAAAATCCATTGGACGATTCAGCGGTACATCCAGAAAGTTATGCTATTGTTGAACAAATGGCTAGCGATTTGGGTAAAACGGTTAAAGAGCTTATCGGTAATTCGGCAATCATCAAACAAATCGATTTAAAAAAATACTGTACCGAAACTGTTGGTTTGCCTACTTTGGAAGACATTATAAAAGAACTTGAAAAACCAGGATTGGACATTCGTGAACAGGCTAAGGTCTTTACTTTTAATCAAAATATAAGAACCATTGACGATTTGCGTGAAGGACAATTACTGCCGGGCATTATAAATAACATTACCAACTTTGGGGCGTTTGTAGATGTGGGCATTAAGGAAAGTGGCTTGATTCATATTTCGAATTTATCGGATGGTTTCGTTTCCGATGTTAATGCGCATGTGCATTTGCATCAACAAGTTATCGTTAAAGTTTTGGAGGTCGACAAAACCAGAAAACGAATTCAGTTGAAACTACACAACTAGTTTAATAACCTTATCCACAAATTATATAATATTAATATTGAATTTTGTAATTATTGGCAACATCCATTGTGGTAATTTTGTACGTATAATTATTAAATTAATTAACGTATGAAAAAAATAATATCGGCATTAAGTATATGCGCCCTTTTAATTACGGTCTCCTGTGGATCTTCAAAAATCGTAAGAACATCAGAAAAAACCATAAAAGGTAATTGGGTTTTAAGCTCAATTATGTACAGTCAATCAGGAACTTATAACACAGCCTTGCTTAGTGATGTTTCAAAAGAATGTTTTGAAGGCAGTACATGGCAGTTTGTTCCGAACAACAATACGGGAATCTATACAATTAACGATTCCGATTGTTCAACAGGTGAAAGATATTTTGTGTTTACCATACAGGAAGTTAATGCAGAGACAGGGCTGTATAATTTTTTGCTAAAACCTACAAACGAGAGGTACAAATCGGAAACCAATCAAGGGTTTAGGTTAAAACTTTCAGCTTTATCCGATATGGCCATGCAATGGCAACAAACTGTAAATGTTGCCGGAAGTCCCCTTACAATAAATATGAATTTTACTAAACAATAAAAACAAATGAAAACAATTATAAATAGAATAGCAATTTTAGTTTTAGCGGTTGTTTTATCTATTGGTTTTACCAATTGTAAAGCAGTACAAAATGCAAACAACAAACAAAAAGGAGCGGTTATTGGTGCCACTGGAGGCGCTATTTTGGGAGCCATTATAGGTAACAATGTAGGTAAAGGAGGCAATGGAGAATTGGGAGCTGTTATAGGTGGTGTTGTTGGGGGTACTGCAGGTGTAATTATAGGAAACCAAATGGATAAACAGGCGCAACGCATTGAAGAGGAAATACCAGGTGCTGAAGTTGAACGTGTAGATGATGGTATTGTGGTGACTTTTGACGAAGGCAGTGGGGTGTATTTTGCAACGAACATGTATAACATTAATTCTGCATCGGAAACAACTTTAAATAAACTAATTGGAGTTTTTAAAGAATATCCAGACACTAATTTATTGGTAGTTGGGCATACAGATAGCCAAGGTTCAGAAGATTATAATATGACACTTTCTAAGAATCGTGCGTATGCTGTAACCAATTATTTAACAAGCCACGGTATTTCTGGAAGTAGGTTAACAACAAATTGGTTTGGTGAAACACAACCTATGTATGATAACACAACTGCAGAAGGGCGCGCTAAAAACAGACGGGTGAACATCGCTATTTTGCCAAATGAGAAAATGATAGAAGATGCAAAAAAGGAAGCAAGCAATTAACATTATATAACACTTAAATAAAAGAAAAAGGCTCCATTCAAATTGAATGGAGCCTTTTCTGGTTTCAAGAATATGATTTTATTTGTTCATATTTTTAATTTCATGAACAAAGGTATCTAAGTCAGCACCATTGGATACCAAGGTTAAAGCTTTATCTACTATATACTTTACATTAACCGCATGGAAACCTAATCCAACACCAATTTTATTTAAAAGTCTGTGTTCTGGGTCGCCATCTATTTGATCTATATGTACCATTCTTACCAAATCGTACAAACGCTCTAAGCGTCTATCGTATTCAACAGGTGGATTGATTGGGTGTGATTGGTAATCTTTCAAAATAATCTTGTAATCACTTTCGCTAATATCCAAATTATTGGCCAATCTGTCCAAGAATGCTTTTTCGTCATCGGTAATAACACCATCGGCCATAGCCACGCGAACTATAGCAGCAAAGTGGTCTTCATTACGTTTTTTAAAACCACTATCAAATAAATCTGAAATTGACATATTATATATTTTTAAAGTCGTGCAAACCTACATATTTTTTTCATTTTTATAGGCTAAAAAAAACCTAAAACAATAAAAAGTATAACATATAAAGTTAATTAATAAAAGTTGGTTTGTAAAATTTTCTTATCTGTTTTCAATTTGAAATTTGTTTTGGTAAAAACAAAAAGTTACTGAAAGCTAATTTCAGCAACTTTTTTAATGTTAAGAGAAAGGTGTTTGCTTTTACCAAGCACCAATGAAGTGACTTCCTGCTACGTTAACCAATTCAGCACCTTTGGTTACTTCACCAGTTTCAGTATTTACAACGTATATGTTTCCATTTTTACCAACAGGGGCTTGGGTTAAGTAAATTTCATTGCCATCAACAGCGAAGCCTTGGTATTGGAACAAATAGAAATCTGGGTCGTATGGAATGTCTTCTATTTTTGTAGCGGTTCTAGCTTCTAAATCTACAAGAGCAAAAAAGCCTTGCGCGCCGGCTACACCTTCTGCTGAACCAGCATGCCTATAAGCCAATACGGCCTTACCGTTTCCTGCAGGTCTCCAAGCAAGAATATAGGCGTCTTCTACGCCCAAAGCAGCATCCAAATTAAACACATACGAATCGTCATATTGGTTATTTGCATCAATTTTTAAGATGTGTGACCCGTTAGGATCTCCTTGATTGGCTTGGTAAACACTTCCATTGTAAAGAAACGCATTAATACTACGATAGCCATTTGTATTTCCATATCCTACAGTAGATGTTATGATTGTTGGATTTAACAAAGAAGGATAATCTAATACAATGGTTTTAGAACCTAAAACTTCACCATTTCTGTCGGTTTCACCAGTAGCAGGGTCAACTTTACTTAAGCGAGCTCCAATATATAATTTGTTACCGGCGGCATTCAAAGTTGGCATATCTATTCTTGAAATATAGTAGCCGTTCGCTTCTTCTTCGGCACTTAAAGGAATACTTTGCTCTTCGAAGTTTTTTATTAATGAATTTTCTAAATCTAAAGTAACGACGCCCATAGTTGCTTCGGTACGCAAATAAGTGTCGTCTGTTGCATCATTTGGTGTGCCGTTATCATCAAATTGATGTTCGGTAGATACATAAACAGCGGCCCCAGTTTTATCGCCATCGAACAATTTAATCCATCTTGGAGCATTACCCACGTAAGGAGCAATACTAACTTCGGTACCAGTTTGCACAAAGTTTTGTCCGCCTTTTACAAGGTATTTAGAATAGTTGCCACCAGTATCTCCTGCGTAGCTAATGTTAAAAATAGTATTGCCATCTTCAGAAGCCTGCAAACGAGCTGTTCTGTTAGATGGTACTATGAAGCCATTATCGAAAGGCGCAATGGATTTTGTAGGGTCTTTGGCATCTTCAGCACTAAGGGCGTAAATTAAGGTGCCCCCGTTGCCATCTCCTGGGTTTTCTCCCATTCTGGCGGCAGCAATGGTTATCCATCTGCTTTCAGTTGGCTCTGGTTCTGGGGTTATAGTGTTATCATCGCTGCTGCATGCGGTAAGGCCAACGGTTAAAATGGCGGCTGCAAAAGCATTTAAATTTAATAGGTGACGTTTCATTTGTTATTATATTTAGGTGATTAAAAATTATTGATTAAGTAATTTAATTTTAGGTAAAAAGCCCTGCCCGGTTTTTGCACGGATAGATTGTCGTACACTGGTTTGTCGAATATATTTTTAACATCGAAACTCAAAACGAGCTTCTTATTGGGAAAGCTGTAGCTAAGTCCAAAATCTTGTGCTAATTGTTGTGGGACTTTAAAAAAATCATCCCCTACGGTGTTTGACCCTTGTGGAACTAGGTACGAGAACTCATTGGTAAAATACATGGTGTAGAACAGGTTTAATTGCGAGTTTTTTTGAATGATATCTTTGAATGAATAGCGCAAGTTTCCATTCATGGTAAAAAAGGGTGTGTTTGGTACGGCAACTTTTACCCCTCTGTTTTCAATGTTTAAGTTGAAACGGGACATATTGAAATTGAATGACAGATTATTGTTGTAAGTGTAGTTCAATTGTGCATCTATTCCTTTAGAGGTTCCACTGCCTTGATTTACATAGAGCACAAGCTCATCATCAACATTTAAAGAAGTTTCTATAGGCAAACCAATTCTGTCCTTAATGTTTCGGGTGAAAAAATTGGTGGAAATTGAGAAACCGTGTTTTTTTATGTTAAATGTTCCAAGCCTAAATCCAAGGTTGTAATTGTTGCTTAGTTCTGGGTTGATGCTTGGGTTTGCCACAACATTGTCGCCATCGTTACCAAAAACCTCCGTTTCATTTGGTAAGCGTATGGCCTTTTCGGCTGAGGTTAGCAAGGTAATATTGGGAAAAATGCTATATGAAAGGGCAAAACCATACCCTTCATAAGTTTTATTACTGCTTATAATTTCATCTACTACGATGTCGTTGTTATTTTCATCTTTTTCTATAGTAGGATCTATATTTACTGTTTTTTGCTGATAGTGTTTTCCAAACGCACTCGCTTGAAGTTTGTCATCGAAAGCGTTTAGTTCGTATGTAAAAGATAGAATGTTTTTGTGCAGATCTCTTGTGCCTCTAAAGGTGTTTTCTAAAAGAGACCGCAATGCATCACTGTCCTCTCTATCTATACGACTATACAAATGGTTTAGTAAGATTTTGTGATGTTCGTTAATGGCATAAGATAATCCCGATCTAATAGATGTTACATTTCTATTAATTTTAGCTAAAGTTGGACCACCTTCTTGTTGGGAACCCCAAGAATATTGGTATTCATTACCTCTAAAGTCAATAGCTCTTTTGCCATTCCAACTGTAAGCCCAAGCAACAGTATCGTTAACCATACGATTTCTTTTACCATGTAGGCCATTTATATTTATATCGAGCCCTTTGGTAAAAAGGTCTTTCTTTTGGTAGGTTAAATTCGCCAGAAGCGCATCCGATTCCATAAATCTGCCTTTGTAAGGCATAATGGTCATAAAAGCACCATGTTGTATTTCTTTGTAATCGTCAGAGCCCGTAAAGCCAATTAAAAATTGGTCTGCCCATTTAACATCGGTAAAGCCAATTTGAGCCATGCCACCTGTAGATTTATAAGCATCGTTAAACCTTCTTGCGGTGATTGGCGTTTGTACGCCACCTATGCCCGTTACTACAACACTCCTGCCACTAACTTTATAATCGTTATCAGAATAATTATAAAAAGCAGAAGCTTTTACGGTAAATCCGGATTTATTTAAGCGGTATAAGCCATTTACATTTGCTTGTAAGGTGTTAAACGATCCGTAAGAAACCGATGCATTTAAGTTGTTTGTTGTAGTGTTTTGTAGCACAATATTGATGGCGCCTCCCAAAGCGTCATCTGCCAGATGTCCTGGAACTACACCTTTGTAAACCTCAATTTTTTTAATCATTGAAGGCGGGATGCTGTTTAAACTAAACGAGGAACCGTACATGGAAATAGGGATTCCATCAATAAAAACACGTACGGCACTTCCGGACAAACCATTCAACATATATTCTACATTAGAGCCCAAACCACCATTTTGACGAATCTTTACTCCAACAGTTGTATTGAGTAATTCATTAGTTTGAATGTTTCTAATACTAGCTTCTTTGGTTTCCAAAACATTCACCGCAAAGCCCTTATCTTCGGTTTTTCGCTTTTCGGTTTTCGCTTTAACCAAAACTTCCTCTAAGTCTTGGTGGTCTGTAATTTCTAAGGAAATGGTTATGTTTTGTTGTGAGGCGTTGATAGAGGTTTGGATGATTTTCGTTTTGGCATTCAACGATTGAATTTCTATAGTATAATTACCGTAAGGAATATTATCGAAAGAAAAGATGCCATCAAAATTAGTTGCGGTTTCCAGTTTTGTTGAATCACCTTTTAAAGCAACGTAGGATCCTATTGCAGGTTCGTTATTGTTAAACTTAACAAGTCCTTTCAAGTTTCCATTTTGTGCAGTAAGAGTACAGCTAATAAGGAACAAGAAGAATATAGAATATTTAAAGTTGGTTGGCATTTAATAAATTTTTCAGCAAAATTAAACTTATTTAGACTAAGTCCAAATAAAAATAGAATTTTTATAATATTTTATTTAAACCAATTCTAAATTAGTGTTCTGTAAATTTTTAGGCTGTTTTTTTGAAAAAAATGAGTGTAAAACAATTTTAAAAAGCGAGGTATTATTAAAAAAGATATCAAATACTATATTTGTAACCTTAATTCAAGAATTCGTGAGTAAAACCATTCTCTCGCAAGCTTATGCACAGATTTTAGAAACGCAAAATCTGCAGGCTGCTATTGCCAAAAATCAAACGCGCTTGCATTTAAAAGGACTTGTAGGGTCTTCATTTTCGTTTGTTATTTCGAGCATTTTTAACCAATCAGATAAACCGTTTTTAATTGTTTTTAATGATAAGGAAGAAGCCGCCTTTTATTTAAACGATTTGGAACAATTGATTAATGGTAAAGACGTGCTGTTTTATCCGGGCAGTTACAGAAGGCCTTACCAAATTGAGGAAACCGATAATGCCAATGTATTGCTTCGGGCTGAGGTTTTAAACCGTATCAATTCCCAAAAAAAACCAGCCATTATTGTTACGTATCCCGATGCGCTTTTTGAAAAAGTAGTCACGAGGAAAGAATTGGAACGCAATACGCTCAAAATTTCGGTAGCTGATAATCTCTCTATCGATTTTGTTAATGAAGTATTGTTTGAATACCAATTTAAGCGTGTTGATTTTGTTACCGAGCCGGGTGAGTTTTCGGTAAGAGGAGGTATTGTGGATGTGTTTTCCTTTTCTAACGACGAACCTTACCGTATTGAATTTTTTGGCGATGAGGTAGATAGCATTAGAACGTTTGATGTGGAAACCCAGTTGTCTTTAGAGCAGGTGAAGAAAATCAACATTATGCCCAATGTTGAAAATAAGTTTTTAAACGAACAACGCTCCAGTTTCCTAAAATACATTGCTTCCAAAACAGTAATATGTTTAAAAAATGCTGATTTGCTTTTTTCTAGAATAGAAGATTTGTTTGGTAAAGCAGAAGAAGCTTTTCAAACACTTTCCAAAGATATTAAGCATGCCGAGCCCGAAGAATTATTTTGTAATTCGACTTTGTTAAAAAAACAACTACTGGATTTTTCGGTGATTGAGTTTGGAAGTTCTGCTGTCATGTCGAGCGCTCCCGATAGCTATCGGGACGAGACATCACATATTATAGAATTCAACACCACGCCCCAGCCATCTTTCAACAAACAATTCAATCTATTAATTGAAGATTTAAACACGAATCACGATAAAGGCTATACCAATTATATTGCTTGTGTAAGTGAGCAACAGGCCAAACGGTTCCATGATATTTTTGACGATTCCCACTTGGAGGTCAAACCTTATAAAACCATTACGCTGTCGTTACACCAAGGTTTTGTGGACCATGATAATAAAATAGTTTGTTATACCGACCACCAGATTTTTGAACGTTATCATAAATTTCATTTAAAAAATGGCTACGCTAAAAAGCAGGCCATTACCTTAAAGGAACTCACCAATTTAGATGTGGGCGATTATGTAACGCATATAGACCACGGTATTGGGCGTTTCGGGGGCTTGCAAAAAATTGATGTGGAGGGCAAAAAACAAGAAGCCATTAAATTGATTTACGGCGAGCGCGATGTGCTGTATTTAAGCATCCATTCACTACACAAAATTTCCAAGTTCAATGGGAAAGACGGCAAGCCGCCCAAAATTTATAAACTGGGAAGCAGTGCTTGGAAAACTTTAAAGGAAAAAACAAAATCGAGGGTTAAGCATGTTGCGTTTAACCTGATTAAGCTTTACGCAAAGCGGAAAACCGAAAAAGGGTATCAGTACAATCCTGATAGTTATATGCAATTGGAGTTGGAATCCTCATTTTTATATGAAGATACGCCCGACCAAACCACGGCAACAGCCGATATTAAAGTCGATATGGAAAGTGAACGCCCCATGGACCGATTGGTTTGTGGCGATGTGGGTTTTGGTAAAACCGAAGTAGCCATTCGCGCGGCGTTTAAGGCAGTTGATAATAGTAAGCAAGTGGCCGTTTTGGTGCCAACCACCATTTTGGCTTATCAACATTACCGAACGTTTTCTGAACGTTTAAAGGATTTTCCGGTAACAGTCGATTACCTAAACCGTTTTAGAACGGCTAAAGAAAAACGGGAGACACTCGAAAAATTGGAAAACGGTTCGGTCGACATCATTATCGGGACGCATCAATTGGTAAACAAAAATGTAAAGTTTAAGGACTTAGGTCTTTTAATTGTAGATGAAGAACAAAAATTTGGCGTTGCTGTTAAAGAAAAACTAAAAACCATTAAAGAAAATGTAGATGTATTAACTTTAACGGCAACACCCATACCCAGGACGCTACAATTCAGTTTAATGGCAGCACGGGATTTGTCTGTTATTACAACGCCTCCACCCAATAGATATCCTATTGAAAGCCATGTAATAAGGTTTAATGAAGAAACCATCCGTGATGCTGTTAGTTATGAAATTCAACGTGGTGGCCAAATATTTTTTATACACAATCGTATTGAAAATATTAAAGAAGTCGCCGGGTTGATTCAGCGCTTGGTGCCCGATGCTAAAATCGGTATAGGTCACGGACAAATGGAAGGCAAAAAATTAGAGCAACTCATGTTGGCCTTTATGGATGGCGCTTTTGATGTGTTGGTGAGCACCACCATTGTAGAAAGTGGTTTGGATGTACCCAATGCCAACACCATTTTTATAAACAATGCCAATAATTTTGGATTAAGCGATTTACACCAAATGCGCGGTAGGGTAGGTAGAAGCAATAAAAAAGCATTTTGTTATTTTATTACACCTGAGTATTCAGCCATGACAGATGATGCCAGAAAACGAATCACAGCGTTGGAACAGTTTACAGAATTGGGCAGTGGTTTTAATATTGCGATGAAGGATTTGGAAATTCGTGGCGCGGGGGACTTGTTAGGTGGCGAGCAAAGTGGATTCATCAACGAAATAGGGTTCGACACCTATCAAAAAATATTGAACGAGGCAATAGAAGAACTCAAGGAAAACGAGTTTAAAGATTTGTATAATGAGGATACAGAAAAGAAAACTTATGTAAAAGATGTAACGATTGATTCTGATTTTGAATTGTTGTTTCCTGATGATTATGTAAACAATATTGCTGAGCGTTTAAATTTGTATACACAATTAAACGATTTAAAAACCGAAGAGGAATTGCAAAAATTTGAATCGCAACTTGTAGACCGTTTTGGCGAATTGCCCAAACCTGTGTTGGATTTAATGGATAGCGTTCGTATAAAGTGGTTGGCCACCAAAATTGGTTTCGAAAAAATAATCATGAAACAAGGTAAGTTTATAGGGTATTTTATAACAGACCAGCAAAGTCGTTTTTATCAAAGCAACAATTTTACAAAGGTGTTACAGTATGTTCAAACCAATCCTAAAACCTGCCAAATTAAAGAGAAACAAACACGTAATGGGTTAAGATTGTTGTTAACGTTCGAGCAGGTGAAATCTGTAAAGCATGCCCTTAAAGTGTTAGAACCTATTTTGGCTTAATTATTGGGCTAAATTTAAAAATATACATCATGAAACGACTCATTTTTTTGTTTGCTATTATTCCGAATATATTTTTTGGCCAGCATGCCATAAAAGGAACTTTTATGCCAGCGGAAGATTTTAAAGCCTTGTTATTATACAAAATTGAACCTTCAAAGCTTAATTATATTGATAATGCAAGACTTAAAAATGATGGTAGCTTCGAGTTAAAATTAGATGCTTCCCTTGCTCCAGGAATGTATCGATTAATTTACGCCTTGCCCGAAGAAGATAACAATTTTGATATTATTTACAACGGAGAAGAAGATATAGAATTAACCTTCGATATTGAAAATGGCGTGGTTTATCAATCATCTAGAGAGAATAAACTTTTAGCCTCTTATATCCATAGCATGTCTTTGGTACAGCAAAGCTTAAATAATTATTTTTCAAAGGGTAGTCAAGATAAAGATGCTTTAGCAGCTATTTTTAAAACACAAAAAGAAACCCAAGAAAATTTCGAGGCTGCAGCTATGGGTACACTAGCCTTAAATTTTATAAAGGCAAACCGATTTTATATTCCTGATACGGTAGAGGATGTTAAAACCTATATGAACAACATTGAAACCCATTTTTTTGATCATGTAGATTTTACAAATGAAGTACTGCAAACTTCGAATTTTTTTAACGAACGTATGTTTAATTATGTATTGAACATGAAGCACGAAGGTTTAGATCAAGAAGCCAATTATAAAAGAAATACAGACGATTTTTATAAGGCTATGGCTAAAGCGCCTATAAAGGTAAAAGAAGGGTTGCTTTTAGATTTATGGCAATATATGGCAGACGAGGGCTTTGAAGAAGTGGCCAACTTTATTGCTGAAAACTATTTGATTGCGATTGCCAAAGCACAAAACAATGAAGAGCTGGTTACAAAGTTAACCGTGTTTAAAAATATTTCATTAGGCCATAAAGCTCCTGATTTTTCATTTGAAGTTGAAGAAAACGGCCAAAAAGTAACCAAAAAGTTAAGCGACTTACAAATATCTAATAGCTATATTGTAGTTTTTTGGAGCAGTACCTGTTCGCATTGTTTGGAGCAGATTCCACAGTTGGCATCATTTGTAAAAACCCAACAAGAAGGCAAAATAAAAGTTGTAGCAATAGGGTTGGAGAATATTGAAGGCCCATGGAAAAGAGCTATAAAAGATTTGCCTGATTTTATCCATGTGTTTGGCGAAGATAAATGGGATAATCCTATTGGTGATACCTATGGCGTTACAGCCACGCCAACATATTTTATATTAAATAGAGACAAGGAAATTATTGCCAGACCGGAAGAAATTGAAGACGTGAAGGCATTTTTTGAAAGCCATTAAAAATGGTAAAAGGCATCTTTTAAATGTTCAATTTTAAAATGTTTGCCTTCCTTTAAAATAGCAATAATATCAAAGCGTACTTCTACATTTAAACTGTTGGTAATAACATATCCATCTACAGCTTTTACCAAACGTTGAATTTGTTTTGGCTTTACAAAATCTTGGGGATTGCCAAAGTCGGCCGTCGAGCGTGTTTTTACTTCAATAATGGCAAGGGTATCTTCTTTAAGGGCAATAATGTCTACTTCAGCCTTTTCAAACCTATAATTGTGCTCTAAAATAACATACCCATTTTCCAAAAGAAAATCGATTGCCAATTGTTCGCCTTTTTTGCCTAGTTCGTTGTGTTGGGCCATAAAGCTAAGTTATATAATTTTCCAAAAACGATAATTACAAATTAAAGCGCATACCAAAAAACAAGCGTCGGCCCTGGTTGGAAGCGTATACATAGGTAGGATCAAAAGTTAAACCATAGGGATTGTTGGCAGTTGGCATGGCGTTTCCTTCATTATCGAAGGTTACATCTTTGTCAAAAGGATCGTGGGCTCGAGCAATCAAGAAAGGTTCATTTTTTCCAGGTGTCCAATTAAGAATGTTTTTAATACCGCAATAAAACTCAAAGTTTTTAAAACCGTCATAAGTCAGTTGAATGTTCTGTATGCTCCAAATGGGAGAGCGGTCACTTCTGGGGTCTCTTTCTCCCAATGTTGGTAATAACATGGAGCCGTAAATATTTCCTGTGTAATCTAAGGTTAGGTTGGTTTTATAATTTTTATAGGAAATTGACCAATTTCCTGAGAAAGATTCGGTTAAAGGCTGTCTGGTAGTTAAGCTATTTTCTGTTTTAGTAACATCTTGAAATGTTGCACCAATCATACCTCTAATGCCACTGGCAAAAACAGCATCAAAATTAAGGCTTATGCCTTTAGAAGTAGCATGCCCTTCAAGATTGCTATAAATGATTTGGTTGGGATTGGTGTTATAATCAGGAATGATGGCATTTGTGAAATGCGTATACCAAGCGGAAGCATCAAGAGTGAACAACATGCCACTTTTGGAGTATATTTTTTTTAAGTAATTTACATTTATGTTATACGATCGTTCTGGTTTTAGGGCCTCTTCAATAATAACATCTCGGGCACCAGTTAGTGCGGCATGTTCTTCAGTAAACAAGTTGACCACCCTAAATCCTGTACCCGCATTCAATCGGATAATATCATTTTCAGAGGGTTTGTAGCGGTATGCAATTCTTGGCGTAAATATGTTTCCGTGGCGTTTATCGTAATCGTAGCGCATTCCCAATAAAAGGTTTTGTTTTGGGGTAAGTGTTATTTCATTCTGTGCAAATACGGAAGGAATGGTTACTTCGTCTGGGTTCTCGGTAGCAGTTGTGTTATCGTCGTAAAAATTATAACGCGCCGCTAGCCCAAAAAGCAAATCGTTGTTTTTAAGTTGCTTGTCCCAAACTAACTGACCAAACCCAATGCGCTGTTTTGCTAAAAACGGGGTGTCTCCATAAACAGAATTCTGGTCATGGTCGGAATATGAAAACTGAAAATTCATTTTTTCAGAAACCGGTAATTGGTAGTTGCCTATCAATTCGTATCTGGAGGTATAGATGCTTTCACCATATATGTCATTACCACCGCGATGCGTTTTGTTCCATTGCATTTCGCCACCCCAGCGGTCTTCATAAAAGTATCTGCCGGCTAGGGAAAATGTTCTGTTTTCAGAACGCTTAAAAGTCCATTTTTGAAATACTGAAATGCGATCCTGTAAGGTAACATCCGTAAAATTATCGCCGTTATTGTCTATGGGGTTACTGTAATTAAAGTAATTAACACCTGTTAAAGCAGTTGTTTTTGAACCTAAATTGGTTTTAAAGCCAAGATCTAAATTTGCTTCACCCCAACCACTTACAAAACCATCAACAGATAGATTTGAAGTGTTTTCAGGAAGTTTTGTAATGATATTAATTAAACCGCCTACAGCTTCACTTCCATAAAGTGATGATGCAGGACCCTTTACAATTTCTATCTGTTCAATAAGTGAATTTGGAATACCCGATAGGCCGTAAACTGTAGATAGGCCACTTACTATGGGCATACCATCAATTAAAACTAGGGTGTAAGGGCCTTCTAAACCATTAATATGAATATCGCCAGTATTACAAACATTACAGTTAATTTGTGGCCTTACACCATTAACATTTTGTAAAGCTTCGAAAATATTAGGAGTTGGATTTTTCTTTAAAAAGGTAGGCGTGTAAATTTCTACAGGAACAGCACTTTCTAAACGAGATACTGCTTTAAGTGTGCCGGTTATTACAATTTCGTTTAGTGATTCGCTTTCCTCTAAACTAAAGTTTACTTGTATGTTTTCATTTGAGATATGAATTGTCTTTTTTACAGGTTTAAATCCTGTAAAGGAAGCTATAATAGTGTAATCTCCTTTAGTTACATTGTTTATTAAAAAAATGCCGTTGTCATTTGTGACACTTCCTTTTTCAGTGTTTTGTAAATAGACATTAACATAGGTTAATGGTTCATTTTTAAATGTTACAGAGCCGCTAATACTAAAAGTATTTTGTGAATTGATGATCAAAGGCATTAATAAGAACACAATTGTTAAAAACCTCATTTCTTAAAATTTATTTTTACAAATATAAATAATAATTTAGACAAGACTAAAAATATATTTAAATACACGTAAATATATTTTATATATTTGTATTCAAAAAAAGGTCATGGTTACTTTATCTGAAGAGAATTATTTAAAGGCAATATACCATTTAGGTAAGCAGGGCATGCTTGCTGTAACAACCAATGCCATTGCAGAACAAATGGATACAAAGGCGTCTTCGGTAACCGATATGCTTAAAAAATTATCAGATAAAAACTTGGCTAATTATGTAAAATACCAAGGCGTGAGCTTAACAGAAGAAGGTCGTTTAGCAGCTGCTTTGGTAGTAAGGAAGCACAGACTTTGGGAGGTTTTTTTGGTTGAAAAACTTCAGTTTTCATGGGATGAGGTTCACGATATTGCGGAACAATTAGAGCATATAAAATCATTAAAGTTGGTTGATGAGTTGGATGCCTTTTTAGGTTGTCCCACCCACGATCCTCATGGGGACCCCATTCCCGATAAACATGGAAATATAGGTAAAATGAATAAAATATTTTTGGCTCAACTTAATCCTAATGACCATTGTATATGTATAGGTGTAAGCGATTCTTCAGCCGATTTTTTAAAATATTTAGATAAGCATCAAATAGCGTTAGGAACCTCGATAGAGATCATATCAAAAGAAACATTTGATGAGTCAATGACTATTAAAGTGAATAATGCGCTTTTGAACATTTCAAAAATAGTTTCCAATAATATTTATGTAAAAAAAGCTTAGTAATATGAACGGAATAATTGATTATTTTGAGTCTATAGATCCTATTTTGGGAGCTTTATATGCTTCCTTGTTTACTTGGATAGTGACTGCTTTAGGGGCATCGCTTGTTTTTTTGATTAAAGGGATGAACAGAGCATTTCTAGATGGCATGCTTGGTTTTACAGGAGGTGTTATGGTTGCTGCGAGTTTTTGGAGTTTATTGGCCCCCGGTATTGAAATGAGTCCGGGTGAGGGTTTTGTAAAAGTCATTCCAGCAGCTACAGGTTTTGCTTTGGGGGCATTTTTTATTTTCGGATTGGATAAAGTCCTACCACATTTACACATCAATTTTAAGGAAACCGAAAAGGAAGGGATTAAAAGTCCGTGGCACAGAACCACATTGCTTGTTTTAGCCATTGCACTTCATAATATTCCGGAGGGCTTGGCTGTTGGCGTGTTGTTTGGAGGCGTAGCGGCGGGTATTCCAGAAGCAACAATTGGTGGTGCGGTTGCATTGGCCATTGGTATTGGTATTCAAAATTTTCCAGAAGGCTTGGCGGTTTCCATGCCACTAAGACGACAAGGGGTTAGTAAGTTTAAAAGTTTTTGGTATGGACAGATGTCAGCCATTGTAGAGCCCATTGCAGCAGTTATAGGCGCTGTAGCTGTTACGTTTTTTATTCCTATACTGCCATATGCGCTGGCTTTTGCAGCGGGTGCAATGATTTTTGTAGTGGTTGAAGAAGTAATCCCAGAAACCCAACGCGATAAATATACCGATGTAGCAACTTTGGGCTTTATCGGTGGATTTATTATTATGATGACGTTGGATGTGGCCTTGGGTTAATTTTTAAATTGATAGTTAGGAAGGACACCAAAAAAATTTGATAGTGACTCCACCAGGATTCGAACCTGGATCTAAAGTTTAGGAAACTTTTGTTCTATCCCTTGAACTATGGAGCCGAATTTCTATTAAAAATGTCTGGCAAAACTAAGTTTTTTATTTTTTACTCAAAGAATATTTTTCCATTTTTAAACTAAGTTTAGTAACTAAAAAATAATGGTTTAATAGTGCTATTTAAATGTAAGGTTTCTAGATCGTTAATAGTGGGAGTTTGTCAAAAAAATATTTTGTTTTTTATCAAAATTTGATACTTTTATGAAAATTCATTCCGTGAAATTTTTAGTGAGAAAATTATTAAAAAAACAACCAATTAATTTTAAAATTAAACATACATGAAAAAAACTACTCTTTTTTTAATTCTTATAACTTTTACTTGTGTTATATATGCGCAAGATATAACCCTAATAGATTTTGGGTTACCCGGACAAACTACTGGAGGTAGTTGGAATAATATTACAGACCCAGCTACAACAGGTGTAGATATATCTCTAAATGATACTAATAGTAATGCTTCAGGGATATTTACATTGACAGATGCGTTTGATGATGATATCAATGGATGGGGAACAACGTCACCTAGTTCTCCAGCTTCAGATTGGGCACCTGATACAGCTACAGGGGATAATTTCTTTGGGGAAGACGAAGATTTTACCGACGCAACTTTGAGCAATGAACCCACAGGAGGCTTTACACTTTCTGGTTTAGAAGATGGGAAATATTATTCGTTTAACATTTTTGCATCAAGGATTGGATCAAACGGAGAAAACAGGGAAACATTATACACTATAACTGGTAATGCGGCACCTCAAACAGCAACTTTAGATGCAGCGGAAAATACATCAAATGTGGCAACCATACTTAACATACAACCAAATAGTGGTGTGATTACCATTCAAGTAGAAAAAGGAGTTAATAATAATAATTTTTATGGGTTTTATTATATAGGTGCTATGGAGATGACAAAAACAGATAACGTACTATCTTCTGAAACCAAAAGTTTGGATATAGGTACTGTTAGTGTTGTGTATCCTAATACTAAAGAGTTTATTAAAATTAATTTAAACCTGACTGAAAGTGCTAAAGTTAAAATGGACGTATTCGATATCACAGGTAAAAAATTAACCACACTCTTAAATGAAGAAAAATCAGTTGGTCCTTTTACTAAGGTGTGGAATACATCTGGTTATGCATCTGGTATCTATATACTTAATGTTAGTGCTAATGGTAAAACGCAAAACACTAAGTTTGTAATTCAATAAATACAATTTATTAAGTTTTAATATATGAAGAACGGGGTTTCTAAATTTAGAAACCCCGTTCTTTTATTATTCACCATATAGAAATATATCCTCAATTTTTAAGTTGAAAAGTTCGGCCATCTTAAAAGCGGTTGGTAAGCTGGGATCGAATTTTTCTTTTTCAATGGCATTAATGGTTTGTCTAGAAACCCCAATAACATCTGCTAGCTCTTCTTGGGTCATTTTTTGTAGACTTCTCAGTTCTTTTACTCTATTTTTCATTTGTAACGTCTTGAATTAACCATTAGAGATACCAGATAGGTAATACCAATAAAAAATATGACAATACTAATTTCGGCATCAAAACTTATAATGTTGGTAATGTCAAGAAGTGAATATGTAATGCCAAAAACTACTGCTAAACCAAGTGTTATTGCAAGTGATTCTAAATGGATTTTTCGTTCTAATTCATCGAAATCATTAAATAAATGTCTGTTGGCAATAATCATCAAAATACCGTTAGCGGCATTTATTAGCACGGCAAAAGTGGTTAAAAAGGAATGGTTGTCCCAAATAAACTTAGGTCCAAATGTAGCAATAGCCAAAGTAGCGACCCAACTCCAAGTCCAAAGTGCTAATTGGCGAATTCTTTTTTTTCTTTCAGGTTTCATAATACAGTATGTAAAGTTAACTTGACAAATGTAATCAAATATTTTTAAATGTCAAGTCTTATTTACATTTTAATTCTATGGGTAAGAATTCCAGCTAGGAGAACCGGTAATGCAAAAGCAATAAAACTTTCAATCATACCAAATCCAAAACCCACTAAAATACCGCCTAAAACTGGGCCTATAATACCGCCTATTCTTCCAAGTCCTACCGCCCAACCTACACCTGTGGTTCTTATTTTGGCATGGTATAAACTTGCTGCTATGGCATATAAGCCAACAAACCCAGCTTGAACGCCAAAGCCCAATAAAAAAAGGTTTACAATCATGAGGTCAGACCCTTTAAAAAAACCAAAGGTGACTAGGAAAACAGAGGTAATAATCAATATGTAACTTACCGTTTTATTGAGTCCGAAACGTGTAGATAACCATCCTTGAATTGGTATGCCAACAATGGCTCCAAAATTAAATACCGTTCCAGCATATATGGCTAATTTATCTGAAAGTCCAGCGTCAGAAGCTAACTTTGGAATCCAGTTTATCAAGAAATAAAGTGTTGTAAAACAAAGGAATAAAGCAGACCATAAAAGTATTGTGTTTGTTCGATAATTTTTTTCAAAAAGTGCATTTACAGCAATTTTTTTGGGTTCAGAGGCTGTTTTCTCAATGGTAGGCTCTTTTAAATATATAGCAATAATTGGCAATACAATGAATGAAACAATACCAGCAATTTTAAAAAGGTATTCCCATCCATAATTACTAATAATTGAAGCTGAAACCAATCCAGTGATGACAGCGCCAACAGGATAACCTGCCACCACAAAACTTACCCAAAACCCTCTGGTTTCTTTAGGAGAATACTCTGCGGTGATGGAAGCTGTAGTGGCCATCATAATACCAATTCCAATACCACTAATAAAACGAAGTAACATCAGTTGATTGATGGAAGATGCGTACGAGGTAAGAAAAATGGAAAGCCCCATAATAAACGGAGCAATTAGCATCATGGGCTTTCTGCCAAGTTTATCTGCATAAGGAGCAATAATGACGGCGCCAACCGACATACCTATAAGGCCACTGCTAAAAATAACGCCTAATGCTTCTGGGGACAAACTCCAAGCTTTAGCAATGGCAGGTGCAGCGTAGGATATGATTAGCACATCCATACCATCTAGCATATTGCACAGAAAGCAAATGGCAATCACTACATATTGATAGGGGGTTAAACTTCTAAAAATGTTGTTTTTCATATTGATTGCTTATGTCAATTGATAAAATTGATGGTGTATTCCCTGATTTGTTTTTTGGGAGGTAGATAGAAACAGTGATTCATTAAGCCATTGGTAAGGCCCTTTTTCCACTTCAAAAAACGTGTGAGTTCTCATGTAAGTTTCAGGAGTGTTAGTCTCATTTTGTTTTGTCAACCGTATGCCTCGATTTACCATATATATCAAATGGTTATCAGAAGTTTTAATGGTGTATCTTGTTTCAATGCGCACCTGATTATCGTGAATCTGCTGCCAATCACTGCCGCCTTCTAGAATTTCTCCGCGAATGTTTTCCCCAAAAACCTCACCACCTAAAACAGGTACTATCCTGCGTTGATACCCATGAACAGATCCAACCAATTGGGCGTCACCAATTTTTACTTTAGCTTCAAAAACAGGAATTAATTCGGGCTTTGAATTCATGACTTCGCATTTAAGGTTTCTTTATCAAAACCAGCAATTTTCTTATATTTTTCCATAAGGGTTTCAAGCTCTTCATGTGGAATTTCATCGGGTGTAAAGCCATCAGGAAATCGGTCTTCCATTAAATCTAAAATAATGTCTGGCCCTTTTTTTCGATTTTGATGCACCACTTTAGCTGTGGCTTCAATGCGAACACTATCATATTTATTTAATGCTTCAGAAAGGCTGTTGAATTGATTTAAACAATTTGTTAGTTCATCGACATCCAAAATAGCCTGTGAAGCACCATTGGATCCAATTGGATACATGGGATGCGCGGCGTCACCTAAAAGAGTGACGCGATTAAAACTCCAACGGTCTAGCGGGTCTCTATCGGACATAGGAAACTCAAAAATGCCTGTATTCGAGTTTTCAATCATTTGTGCAACATCCAACCAATCGTATTTCCAATTTGCATATTTTTCCAATAGTTGTTTTTTGTCTACTTGCCGATTCCAATCACGCTCGGTAAGCGTTTCTCCCAATCCGCCTTTTAGATTAGCCACCCAATTAATAAGCTGATTTCCGTTTTCATTGAAAGTATCTTTAATAGGGTACACAACCATTTTTTGATGTAAAGAACCAATCATCGCCATAGAGGCTTTGGTCAAGAAAGGTTTCATTACCGCGGTGCCTCTGTAAAGAACATTCCCAGAATAAGCAACGGGGCCTTCATTTGGATAAAGCAGTTTTCTAATTTGGGAATTAATACCATCGGCACCAATTAATAAATCACCTTTTTCCGTGTGAATAATGTCTTCGGTATCTTTATCAATAAAATGGGCCGTAACGCCATTTTCATTTTGTTCAAATGATGAAATATGATGTCCTGGGTGTAAAGAATCATCCCCTAAAAGTTCAACTGCCTTGTTCCAAAGCAACATTTGAAATTCGCCCCTATGAATGGAAAATTGAGGCCATTTATAACCGGCATAAACACCTCGGGGTTCTTCCCAAAAAAATTGTCCGTGTCTGTTAGCATAAACAAGTTCTTTTGTTTCAATAGAAATCGCTTTTAAGTCGTTTAAAAGCCCTAAATTGTCGAGTACACGAACACAATGTGGCAACAAATTTATGCCAACGCCCAAAGCTTTAACTTCTTTTGTGGATTCAAAAACGTTTACATCGTGACCGGCATTGTGCAAGCTTATTGCGGCAACAAGTCCGCCAATACCACCGCCTGCAATGATTATTTTCATACTATTAAAATTCGTTTAGTGTTTTGCAGAGTAATTCAACAGATTCTATAGGCATAAAATTATACATGGATGCTCGAAAGCCACCTATGGTTGGGAATCCGTTAATTCCTGTTATGTTATTTTTTTTAAAAAGGTTTTTTAGCTGTTCCTCTTCATTAGCCGTGTTTGTTTTAAAACAAACATTCATCCTCGACCTATTTTCTAGTGTTACCGATGTCAATTTAGGGTGCTCATCTATCACCTTGTAAAGTAGGGTGGAACGCTCTTTGGCTTTAGCCTGCATTTGCTTTATACCTCCATTGTTCTTAATCCACCTTAGAGACAATAACGTCATGTACAGTGGAAAAGTTGGTAAGGTATGATAAAGCGATTTATTTGTAATGTGTGTACGATAGTTAAAGATTGATGGGATGTTCAAATCTTTCTCATCGCGCAGATAGTTTGTATTGACCAATACACAGGTTATGCCTGCAATTCCAAAATTCTTTTGAGCGGATGCAAAAGCAAGGGCAACACGATTAAACGGAATATCTCGAGTTAAAAAATCGGAAGTCATATCCAAAACCAGCGGTTTTCCAATATCGGGATATTCTGAATACTGAAGGCCTTCTATGGTTTCATTGGAGCTTAGGTGCAGATATCTGGAAAGGCATTCAGTAACTCTTAGTTCTGGTAGTTTTTTATATTGATTCTCTTTTGATGACGCTAAAACCTCAACCACTCTAATTTCATTTGTTGCTGCAATGGCTTTTTTAGCCCAATAGCCAGAGTCAATAAAAGCCATGCTTTCATCTTCTTTTAATAAATTCATAGGTGCAATGGCCAATTGGGAAGAGGCACCACCTGGAACCCAAATGACTTCAAAATGGGATGGGATCTTGTAAAGGTCTTTTATTAATTGTGTTGCTTCTTCTAGCAATGATTCAAAAATAGGGGAGCGATGGCTGATTTCGGCAATGGATAAACCTGATTCATTATAATTAACCAACGCTTGGGCTCCTTGATCAAAAACGGCTTTTGGTAAAACGGCGGGCCCTGGACTAAAGTTGTGCTGAATCGGATTTGACATTCGTGTTATTTGAACACAAGATAAGAAATGGATTTATTTGTTAAAATATTTCTTTGGTAAAGATTATTGGACAAGAGATTATGATGTAATTTATTTGATTATTTGAGGTTCAATGAATTAAGTTGAAGGACCATATTTCTTAAATTGTGGAAACAAAAAAAGCACCAGTGTTTACTGATGCTTTTCTTCTTTGTTGCTCCCCCTAATCGATGTATATCATGGCACCGTTATCCATTTTATTGTATCTTCGTTCTCAAACCTTAACTGCGTTTAGCCAGTTGTTAGAATTCAGTGGGGGAAACACGGCAAAAGAAGAAACAGTAACAAAAACAAACTAATAAAATGAACATTCATAATTTAAAAAAGGAGGACGAATGAAGTACAAAAAATTAAGTGTAATTCTCTTGTTAGGACTTGGACTGACAGGATTGCAGGCACAAACAAGCACTAACGCTACAGGTGGCAATGCTTTGGGCAGTGGCGGCTCTGCTGGTTGGTCTGTTGGGCAGCTTGTTTATACTACCCACACAGGTACAAACGGGTATGTGACACAAGGCGTACAGCAATCCTATGAAATTTCGACATTAAGTATGATTGAAGAGGCAAAAGACATCAATCTTTCGGTTTCGGCTTATCCCAATCCGACTACTGACTATCTTACATTGGAAGTTGATGCTTTGACTATCCTTAGCATCCAATCAATGACATATCAATTATATGATTTTAGCGGAAAAATTTTACAAAGTGAGAAAATCATTAGCAACCAAACAAGCATTGTTATGAGTAATCTTGTGCCTGCTACGTATTTTGTAAAAGTAGTTCAAGGAAACAATGAAGCAAAAACGTTTAAAATCATTAAAAACTAACATTATGAAAAGAGTATATACATTTTTAGCAGTAGTTGTACTAACTGCAACACTATGGGCACAGAGTCCCGAAAAAATGAGTTATCAGGCAGTAATACACAACAGCAGCGATGCCTTGGTAACGAACACCAATATTGGTATGCAAATCAGCATTTTGCAAGGCTCGGCAAGCGGAACGGCAGTTTACATTGAGCAACATTTTCCTACAACAAATTCAAACGGATTGGTTACAATTGAAATTGGAGGTGGTTCTGTAATCTCTGGAGTATTCAGTAATATTAATTGGGGAACTGACACCTATTTTATAAAAACAGAAACGGATTTAAATGGTAGTACAAATTATACTATTACAGGCACAAGCCAATTATTGAGCGTGCCATATGCTTTGCATGCAAAAACGGCTGAATCATTTACAGGAGCAACAACTCTTACAGTTGGTCAGAGCTACCAAGGCGGCATCATATTCTGGTTAGATGCCACTGGACAACATGGATTAATAGCAGCTACCACAGACCAAAGCTCAGGAATACAATGGTATAATGGAACATATAGATATACTGGTACTGCCGGTGATGGTTTGTATTCTGGTGCAATGAATACAACAATGATAATAGCTGAACAAATAGCAGATAACCAAACAGGGAATTTTGCCGCAAAAGTTTGTGCAGATTATTCAGTTACTGTTAGTGGTGTTACCTATGGCGATTGGTACTTACCATCAGAATATGAGCTTAGCCTATTGTATCTACAAAGAACTGTGGTTGGTGGTTTTGCTAGTGCTAACTATTGGAGTTCTACCGAGAGCACTAACGAACGTGCTTATGTACAGTACTTCCCCAATGATATCCAGGGCACCAACAATAAGGTCACCACAGCTAGGGTTCGT
The DNA here is from genome assembly GCA_018883545.1 of Marixanthotalea marina. Taxonomy (GTDB): domain Bacteria; phylum Bacteroidota; class Bacteroidia; order Flavobacteriales; family Flavobacteriaceae; genus Marixanthotalea; species Marixanthotalea marina. The sequence continues at coordinate 380,877 of JAHLEH010000001.1, forward strand.
GCTATTCGTGCTTTTTAACTATTAATTTATTTAACCATTTATCCGCGAATCAGTCATTTTTTTTAAATATATGACACTTTATTACGAATTGTAGTTTTTTAGAATGTTTACACGCTTGTTCAGAAGGCTCTTTTTTATATACACAGGATTTTCCTCGTGAGTATAATACGCTTGGACAGGATGAAACGAGAAGCCATAAAGCGTGTAAGGATTATTATTTATAAAAAAGATAAGGTTGTATTGATGTAATCACTGTCTGGTTCAGGAGGTTTTACCAGTTGTTGTTTCCTATTCCAGTTTTTAGGTTTTATAAATAACCCAGTAGAGAATTGTTTTCTACTATTTAAAAAAGTCAACCTAACTTGGATTACTGTTTTTCCAACTGAGTTCAGTTTAGATTTATATATCTTATATTTAATTTTTCGTTCATGATTAAATTTTTTTATGATGCTAAGTTTTTTGAAAAAGGAAAGTTCCTACACCCCTTCCAATGAAGAAAGGTTTGTGCAATACTATTTAGAAAACAATAGGATTAAATATGTTTCTCAGTATAGACTTAATGAGCTAAAAGGAGATGATAATTATCAATATAGGGATATAGATTTTTATCTACCAAGGTTAAACATATATGTTGAATATTATGGATGGTACAATAAAGACAAAGCGAGTAGGAATAATTATGATTTAAAAACTAAAGTCTTAATTAAAAATGATATACCAACCATTATTATTTATCCGCATGAATTAGGGTTTCTAGACTATGCCTTTCATACTAAAATAATTAAGCTTTTGAAAATGCCTAAATTTAAAAACTGGAAAAATACATTTATTTATAAATCAAACAGATATATAAACAATGGTAAACCTTATAACTTTTTATTAGGATTATTAAGCTTATTTATTGCTTTATGGGCTTTATTTCAATCTATAAACAACTATGATATTTATTTTATAATTTACTTGATTGGGTTAGGTTGTTCAGGTCTATTGTTTATGGAATTCTTTAGACTTTTCTATTATATTCTTTTGAAGAATGAATAAGGTTACCTTTTCTTTTAAGAAGGGTACCTTAAAAACTACCTTTTTTATTCAAAAAGCTTGATAAAGTTGATTCTTAGAGGAAAATGCAATTAATGCAGTAAATGCAATAATTACTAGAGTTTAATGCATAAAAAAACCACCTAATTTCTTAGATGGTTTTCCAGTTTTGCTCCCCCTCTTGGGCTCGAACCAAGGACCCTTTGATTAACAGTCAAATGCTCTAACCAACTGAGCTAAGGAGGAGTGTTACTTTTTCGCTTTTGCGAGCGCAAATATATATATATTTTTATACTCTGCAAACATATATTTCAAAAAATATTAATTAAAAAAAGCTTTGAAAATATCATTTCCGTTAGCAAAGAGAACTAGGGCAATCAATATGAAAAATCCAACCATTTGGGCATACTCCATAAACTTATCGCCTGGCTTTCTGCCAGAAATCATTTCATAAAGTAAGAACATCACATGGCCGCCATCTAATGCAGGGATAGGCAATAGGTTTAACACAGCTAACATGATTGATAAAAACGCTGTAATTGACCAAAATGCTTGCCAACTCCAGGTGTTAGGGAATATATCAAAAATAGCTTTAAAACCACCCACACCTTTGTAAGCACCCGTACTTGGGCTAAAGATTAATTTTAACTGTTCAAAATAAGAACTTATTTGGCCAGTAAACCTATTATAGCCAACACTAAAGCTTTCGCCAAAAGAATATTCTTTTTTTACAATATCATAGTATCCTAATTCACTAAAACGTCTTGGATCATTGGCAATAGCAATGTCTAATTCCCCATTATTGTCTACTTGTAGTTCTCTAGTCAAGGTTTCGTTGCCACGCAAAACAGTTGCGGTAACGGTTTGTCCTTTTAAGTTCTCCAAAACGGGAGCAAACTGATCAAAATATTTTATTTCTCTCCCATTTATAGCGGTTATAATGTCTCTTTGTTTTAAATCGATTCCTTTGTTTTTTGAACTATCTAGGATTGCACCAACCATAAAAGGAATTCTAATTTCGAATAAACTACGGTCTTTGCTTGTTGAAAGTTGACCTAAAAAGTCCTCTGGCAAATCAATAGTTTTTTGCGAGCCATTTCGTTCTATTGTTACCGATTTTGCTGCTAATATGTTCGCTTTTATATCAGAATCATTTATCACTTTTGAATCACCAATAGCTATTACTTTGTCGCCCGTTTTAAACCCTAAATCGACTAACAAAGGATTTTCTATCCAATAGCCATCTTTAATGCTTTTTACCGAAATATCTTCATCTCCATAAGCAAAAGCCATTAAAATATAAATGATGAATGCCAACACAAAATTAACAGTAACACCGCCCAACATAATAATTAGTCGTTGCCAAGCTGGTTTCGAACGGAACTCCCAAGGTTGTGCTGGTTGCGCCATTTGTTCGGTATCCATACTTTCGTCAATCATTCCGGATATTTTCACATAACCGCCAAGCGGTAACCAACCTATACCGTAAACTGTTTCACCTATTTTCTTTTTAAATAGGGAAAATTTAACGTCAAAGAATAAATAAAACTTTTCAACACGTGTTTTAAATGCCTTTGCAGGGATAAAATGACCTAACTCGTGAAGAACTATGAGCAATGAAAGGCTCAATAAAAACTGTGATATTTTAATAACAAACTCCATATATCTGCGTTCAGATTTTTTATAACCGCACAAAAGTAATCTTTTAAGCCAACTTTAAAAAGCTATTTGTTGCCAGTACTTTGTTTTAACAAGAATTTAGGTCATTATATTGTGACCTATCTTTTAATTTCCTTGTATTTTTGTACAATTAAAATTTAAGCTACAATGCGTTCATTTTTTAAAGGATACAAAACTTTTGCTATTGTATTTGGTATCATTTCTGTTGTAATCGTTACATTAATTTATAATAAATTGAATGTTTATAAACCTTTGGAGATTTACCAACCGGCCATGGTAAGTCCTGAATTGGTAGATAGCACGGTGCAGAGGCAGCGTAAGTACCATAAAATTGCTGATTTTAGCTTTATAAACCAGAATGGCAAAACGGTTACTCAAGACGATTATAAAGACAAAATTTATGTGGCCGACTTCTTTTTTACGACTTGCCAGAGTATTTGCCCAATTATGACAAAAAATATGGCAAATGTGCAAAAGGAGATTTTAAATGATAATGAAGTCATGTTGCTTTCGCACACGGTGACGCCAGAAATAGATACGGTGGCCCAATTAAAACGTTACGCAAAACAAAAGGGAGTGGTAGATTCTAAATGGAATTTAGTAACGGGAGATAAAAAAGAAATATACGAGTTGGCCAGAAAAAGTTATTTGGCGGTGAAAAGCGATGGAGACGGAGGACCTTACGATATGATACATACGGAAAACTTCATGCTTATTGATAAAAATAGACAAATAAGGGGGTTTTACGATGGCACAAATCCAGACGAGATAGAACGGTTGCTAGCAGATATTAAAATTCTAAAAAAGGAAAAATAAATGTTTGTTGTTAAGTCGTTTGTTGTTGAGTTGTAAACTTAAAAACTCTGTTACTTTGAAACTTTGTAACCTACTAACTTTGTAACTATAAACTTTTACCTTACTTTTGCTTCTTTAAAATCAATCTAAATAAGCTTGCAGGTTACATTAGCACATTTAAAACGGGGAGAGCGCGGCATTATTACAGATGTTTCGTCTATTCACATTCCTTTAAAACTACTTGAAATGGGATGTTTACCAGGGAATTATGTGGAATTGCTTCAGTTGGCACCATTCAAAGACCCTATGTATTTAAACGTTAATGGAACACATCTTGCTATCCGTAAGGAAACAGCGGTTCACATTCTAATTGAAAAAGTAGGGGTATGAGCAAGCAAATTAACGTAGCCTTAATAGGCAACCCGAATACAGGGAAAACATCTGTTTTTAATGCGTTAACAGGATTAAACCAAAAAGTGGGCAATTATCCTGGTATTACCGTTGAAAAAAAACAAGGTATTTGCAAATTGCCGCGAGGCGTTAAGGCCCATATTATAGATTTACCGGGCACCTATAGTTTAAATGCTTCTTCGCTAGATGAGAACGTGGTAATTGAATTACTGCTCAATAAAAATGATAAAGACTTCCCGGATGTGGCGGTTGTAGTTAGCGATGTTGAAAATTTAAAACGCAACCTATTACTTTTTACACAAATAAAAGATTTACAGATCCCCACTATTTTGGTCATCAATATGGCCGATAGAATGCGGTATAAAGGTATTTCGCTTGATATTGAATATATAGAGGAACACCTAAAAACCAAGGTGGCATTGGTAAGTACCAGAAAGAAAGAGGGTATAGACCAATTAAAAAATCTGATTACAAATTTTAAGGATATATCTGTAGAACCCTGTGTTGACACTTCTGAAATTGACAAAGCATATTTTGATAGTTTGCATAAGGCCTTTCCTAATCAGATAATTTACAAGCTTTGGTTAGTAATTACCCAAGACGTTAATTTTGGTAAAACAGATAGGCATGAAATTGATGCCGTTGCTAATTTTAAAACTAAGAGTAAAGCAGACTTGAAACGCTTACAGCAAAAAGAAACCATTAAGCGTTATCAGTTTATCAATAATGTGCTCAAAAACGGACAAACAATAGATGTTTTAAAAGCAAAAGATTTAAGAAGCAGGCTAGATAGAATTTTAACCCATAAAGTGTTTGGCTACGTTATTTTCTTTATCATTTTGCTTACTATTTTTCAAGCAATATACGACTGGTCTAGTGTGCCAATGGATTTTATAGATGGTGTATTTGCTTCATTAAGTGAGTGGACAAATAGTAAGCTGCCTAGTGGCGCGTTTACCGACTTGTTATCGGAAGGTATTATTCCGGGATTAGGAGGGATTGTTATTTTCATTCCGCAAATTGCATTTCTTTTTCTATTTATTTCTGTATTGGAAGAAAGCGGTTATATGAGCCGTGTGGTATTTTTAATGGATCGGGTTATGCGCCGCTTCGGACTAAGTGGTAAAAGTGTGGTGCCGCTTATTTCGGGTACTGCTTGTGCCATTCCTGCTATTATGGCTACCCGAAACATAGAAAGTTGGAAGGAACGGTTGATTACTATTTTGGTTACGCCTTTTACAACATGTTCGGCAAGGCTTCCTGTGTATCTAATTATCATTTCCTTGGTAATACCTGAAGGACGCTTTTTTGGGTTGGGGTATCAGGCACTAACACTTATGGCTTTGTATTTAATAGGATTTGGAACCGCCATTTTATCGGCTTACATTTTAAATAAAGTATTGAAAATTAGAAGTAAAACATTTTTTGTGGTAGAAATGCCCAATTATAAGTTGCCTTTGTTTAAAAATGTAGCCTTAACTGTTATTGAAAAAACAAAATCGTTTGTTCTTGGAGCTGGTAAAATAATTTTGGCCATTTCTATTTTGCTATGGGTATTAGCTTCTTATGGGCCTGGGCCAGAATTTAATAATGCTGAGGAAATTGTAAAAAGTGAATATGCTTCCCAAAACTTAAGCGAAGAAGAGATGCAGCGTAAAATTGCATCGCAAAAATTAGAATACTCATTTATTGGCTTAACCGGAAGAACCATTGAGCCTTTAATAAGTCCGTTGGGTTATGATTGGAAAATAGGCATTGCCATAGTAAGTAGTTTTGCTGCCCGTGAGGTTTTTGTGGGTACGTTGGCCACTATTTATAGTGTGGGAAGTGATGAAGAAGAAACAATAAAAAATAGAATGGCAGGAGAGGTTAACCCTATTTTAGGCGGGCCTTTATTTACTTTTGCTTCGGGAGTTTCCTTAATGTTATTTTATGCGTTTGCTATGCAATGCATGAGTACCTTGGCCATTGTGAAACGGGAAACCAACAGCTGGAAATGGCCTATTTTACAGTTGGTTATTATGAGTAGTTTTGCCTATTTGGTGGCGTTGGTGGCTTTTCAGCTTTTAAAATAATCTGTTAAGAAATTAAAATAAAATCGACAAAAAGGACATGAACACTGTCATTCAAAATATATTGGTGATTTCTGCAATGGTTATAGCGGTGGGGTATTTAGTTAAAAAATTCTTCTGGAAAAAGCCTGTTTCTGAAAAAGGGTGTGGAAGTGGAGACAACTGTGGTTGCCATTAAAAGCCAATGCTCTTTTTTGCCTCTTCAACCACTTTTTTTGAATTGCCAATAAAAATGGAGTCACCACTTATTATTACTGGTCTGCTCAAAAAAGTATAATGCTCTAAGATGTAATGTTTAAAATCACGTTCGGTTAAATTCTGGTTTTTTAAATCCATTTCCTTGTAAAGTTTTGAGCGTTTACTAAAAAGAGACTCGTAGCTACCAGCCAAAGCCTTCATTTCCTCCAGTTGCTTCACAGTTATTTCTTCGGTTTTAATGTCTTGTAAAATATAATCTGAAGGCAGATTCAATTCTTTTAAAATACGAACGCAAGTACTGCATGTTTTGAGATAATATACCTTTTTCATTTGTTCAATCTTTGAAAATTTAATCACAATATAAAAGAAATAGAATCATAAAAAGTATATTTATCGAAAATTAATAAACAATAAATAATGGATTTTATATTTGAAGTTTTACCAAATAATAGAAAGTATTTAATTAAAGTATTGGAAGAGAATTCTCTGGAAGATTTAAATAAAATTCCCAAAGGATTTAACAACAATATTATTTGGAATATTGCCCATATTGTAGTTTCGCAACAAGTATTGGTATATAAACTATCGGGTTTGCCTACAATGATAAATGATGAATTGATAGAAAAATATAAAAAGGGCACAAAGCCAGAAGGGCCTGTTACCCAAAAAGAAGTTGATGAGATTAAAAGTTTGATATTGCCGCCAGTTTTTAAGACTAAGGAAGACTACGAAAATGGGGTTTTTAAACAGTTTCATGAATACACAGTGCAAACAACAGGCAACACATTGAAAAATGTGGAAGACGCCCTGAAATTTAATCTACTTCACGAAGGATTGCACACTGGCTACATCATGTCGTTGTTAAGAGCCATTAAAATTTAAATAAGTGCTCACTTCATTAAAAGGAATGGTGAATTCAATAATACCCGTAGCATAAGGAGCTACTTCGTAGGTATTGTATAAAAGAATGATTCCTTCCTCGTTAAACCCTATGTTTTCTGGTAACTGAAACGATTGCGGGTCGAACAGAACGTTTTTGTCTTCTATGGTGTCATCAAAGTTAGTTTGCGCTATTTTTTTGAAGGCATTCATGTTATTGAATAACCCTTCATTTTTTATGAGCTTACCTGTTACGGCATCAAAATTTAAAAAGGTAATAGTTAAATTGCCATGTGCACCGCCGGTATTTAAATAGGCAGAAAGCGAAATACTTATTATTTCTGGCGACTGGTACATTACCTCGCCATCTATTTGTGCGTCCCAAGGTAGTGCTTCAGGAAAACCATTTTTAAAAGATTCAAAATCAGCATTAAAATTAGCAATACCTTCTTCTATGGTTTTAGCATTTGGAGTTTCTTGGTCACCTATTTTTAGTGATTTAATAACATAAGACGATAAGGTTGAATTGATTGTGTTAACAACAGTGTTGTCGTTTCCACTGGCCATTGGGATTATAACTTCAACCACCGCATTTTCGTCATTAGAAAAATCGGTTTCATTAAAAATCAATTTTGATTCTTCACTACAAGAAAGTAAGAATAGAACAGAAAGAAAGTTTGCTAAGATGTTTTTATAATGCATGCCATTAATTTGTACCATAAAGGTATAACTAATAGGTTTAAATTCAGAAAAATTAGTGTTGAATATTAGAAATAAATTTAGGGTAGATTACAGATAAAGTACATACCCAAAATTAAGCCATACTAGCCAATCGTTATATCTGTCAAAGTTTCTCCAATTATGATTAAGGCCATCAATCCAATCACTAAAATAGTATTGCCACCTTAAATCTAGCATCAAATCTGAAAGTTTGGTAAGTTTATATCGAAACCCTACGCTAGCAACAACAGACCAGTCACTTCCACTTTGTTCACTTATGGGATAAGGGTCTACGCCAGGAGTATAAGTTTGAGGATCGAACCAATATGAATAAAAATTAGAAGGATCATAAATATTTCCATATGCATTAGGGTTTGGGTTAGCAAAAGTGGTTTTTGCTTTAGGACTGTATGTGGTATAGTGTGCTCCTAAACTAACAAAAGGAGCAATTCTATAAGCAAAAGCCTGAAAGGATCGAATACTTAAAGGAAAATATTCCAACTGCATACCAATGTCGAAATTCTCGGCTACTCCAGAATGGGCTCTGAGTTGGTCGGCCTGAATACTAACTTTATCCGACTGAACCCAAAATCCATGGTGGTCTAATCTAGTTCTATTCCAAGAAACTTCACTTCTTAGTTTAAAATGATCATTAAAGTAAGTGTCCGTAGTGTAACAGTTACAGTCCGCACTGTAAGCAAAACTTATATAGTGAATAATACCAATGCCAATACCAGAGTTACCTAAGTTAGTAGCTTCTTCATTTCTGCTACCAAAATCTGAACGGAATTCTACTGGACCAGCAATTACTCCTAATTCGTGGGAGAACCCTAATTGAGAGAAAGCAACTTGATTGAGAGCAAGTAAGCAAAAAAGCAAAGCTAAACGTTTCAAGTTAAGCATAATAAGCACCTGTTTTTGAGGCAATTTACAGACAAATATATAAAAACGGATTAAAGAAACAAACTTAATCGGTTTAACTGATAAGCTATTGAAATTATCAATTATGAAATTATCAAAAAAATCTAATTTTTTTTTAAACAAAACGTATCTTTAACATATAAAATTACAAATACAATAAACATAAATCATATAATTATACTTATGAAGCAAACAATAGATGAGTTTTTAAGTCATGTAAGGCAAAGAAATCCTAATGAACCAGAGTTTTTACAAGCGGTAGAAGAGGTTGCCGAAACAGTACTTCCCTATATTGTTAAACACGATATTTACTATGGTAAGAACATTTTATTGCGAATGGTAGAGCCAGAACGTGTAATATCCTTTCGGGTTTGTTGGGTTGATGATTCTGGAGAAATTCAAGTAAATAGAGGTTATAGAATCCAAATGAATTCTGCTATTGGGCCATATAAAGGAGGCTTACGGTTTCACCCTACAGTCAATCAGAGTATTTTAAAATTTTTAGCTTTTGAGCAGGTCTTTAAAAACAGTTTAACAACGTTGCCCATGGGTGGTGGTAAAGGCGGTAGTGACTTTGATCCCAAAGGGAAAAGTGATGGCGAAATTATGCGTTTTTGCCATGCGTTTATGAGTGAATTGTTTAGGCACATAGGGCCGAGTACAGACATCCCGGCGGGCGATATTGGAGTTGGTGCGAGAGAAATTGGCTTTTTGTTTGGGATGTATAAAAAACTGAAAAATGAATTTACAGGAGTTTTAACGGGAAAAGGTTTGTCATGGGGAGGCTCCCTTATAAGGCCAGAAGCAACAGGTTATGGCAATGTGTATTTTGCACAAAAAATGCTGGAAACAAAGGGAGATGCCATTGAAGGAAAGCAGGTAGTTATTTCAGGCTCAGGCAATGTGGCCCAATACGCCGCCGAAAAAGTGTTACAATTAGGGGGTAAGGTTTTAACGTTATCAGATTCTTCAGGGTATATTTACGACGAAAAAGGCATAGATGCTGAAAAATTAAAGTATGTGATGCACTTAAAGAATGTTGAAAGAGGCAGAATAGGTGAATATGCAAATAAATACCCTGAGGCTAAGTTTATTAAAGGAGAAACACCATGGGGAATTAAATGTGATGTTGCGCTTCCTTGTGCCACACAAAACGAGCTAGGAGAAAGTGATGCTAAAACACTTGTGGAAAATGGATGTATTTGCGTGAGTGAAGGCGCCAATATGCCATCAACCAATAAGGCAATTTTGGTTTTCCATAAAGCTAAAATTTTGTTTGCCCCAGGGAAAGCCTCTAATGCAGGAGGGGTTGCCACTTCTGGTCTTGAAATGACACAAAATGCTTTACGTTTTAATTGGACTAGGGAAGCTGTTGATGAAAAGTTGCAGGAAATTATGGAAGACATTCATGATGAATGTATAAAATATGGAAAGGGAGAAGATGGTTATGTGGATTATGTAAAAGGGGCGAATATAGCTGGTTTTGTAAAAGTAGCCGATGCTATGTTGGCTCAAGGAATCGTTTAAAAGTATAAAATTAGAATAGAATAAAAAGCTCCTCTTGTTAGGAGCTTTTTAATTATTAAACATATTTTTTTAAAATAAAACTCGTTTTATATAAATATATTTGAAGTTAGAAAATAGCCTATGTTCAAAAGAATAGTTGTTTTAGTCTTATATCTTTTTCCTTTTTTACCATTTGCACAAGATTTCTCAACCTTATGGCAAGGTCATTTTTCTTTTAATAACATAAAAGATGTTGTTGAAAGCGAGTCTAAAATTTATGCAGCGGCTCAGAATGCAGTTTTTAGTTACGATAAGCAAACCAACGAATTAGAGCAGATTACAACCGTTCAGGGTCTGTCTGGAGAAAACATTTCAACCATTTATTACAGTGATTTGTATGAGTTATTAATGATAGGCTATGAAAATGGCTTGATAGAAATTGTTTTTGAAAATGATGAAGACGTGCTTACAGTAAGCGATATTGTTGACAAAGTAACTATACCACCAAACAACAAAAGGGTTAATCATTTTAACGCCATTGATAATGTGGTATATGTGGCCACCAATTATGGTATTTCTGTTTTCGATTTAGATCGATTGGAATTTGGAGATACTTATTATATTGGTGATACTGGAAACCAGTTACAGGTTACCCAAACCACTATTTTTAATGATGAAATTTACGCTTCTTGCTTGGGCGGCAATGGTATTAGAAAAGCCCCGGTTTCTAGTCCAAATCTAATAGATTATCAAAATTGGCAAACAATTATTTCGGGTAATTTCTCTGCTATTCAAACGGTATCCGATAAGCTTTATACAACCAGAACAGATCGAAGGATTTTTCAAATAGAGAACAACGTCCTATCAGAACGTTTTCAATATAGCAATCCACCATTGGACTTAAAAGAAGTTAATGGTAATTTAGTAGTAACAACTATTAACACCACTTTTGTTTATAACAGTGATTTTGTATTGATTTCTCAAGCTGGTGTAAATCCGTCATTTTCTACCCAATTTTCATCTGCAACGATAGATACTGAGTATATTTATATCGGAACCAAAGATTTTGGGGTTTTAAAAACGCCATTGGCAAACTTAGTTGAGTTTGAAGAAATTCATCCCGAAGGGCCTTTGTTGAATACGCCCTTTTCTTTGCAGACAACACCAAATAATTTATGGGTTACGTATGGCGATTATGATATTTTTTTCAATCCGTATCCTTTAAACAGCTTAGGATATAGTCATTTAAATGGAGAGGAATGGATAAATACCCCATTTAGTGAACTGTTAACAGCTAGATGTTTAAATGCTATTTCCATAAATCCTTTCAACAACAATCAAGTGTTTATAAGTTCATTTGTAGATGGTTTGTTAGAGATAAATGACGGAGTGCCCACGATTTTATATGACGACACCAACAGTGGTTTGGAACCTTTTGTTATAAATGCCAATGTTTCTGATATTAGAGTGGGGCCAAACTTATTTGACGGTAATGGTTTGTTATGGACTTTAACGAGTAGAGTGGATAGGCCATTAAAATCTTATAACCCATTAAATAACCAATGGAAATCTTATAGTTTTACAAGTATAATTCAAAACAATAACCCGGGTTTTGGTGATATGGTTATTGGAAATGATGGTGCCAAATGGATTGCCAGTTACAACGGTTTTATAGGCTTTAAAGAAAATAGCAATGGGTTTTTAATTAAGAAAGTTTTTAGTGAAGAAGACAATATGCCATCCGATCGTGTTACAGCTTTGGCCATAGATAAAAGAAACCAACTTTGGATAGGCACTTATAGAGGGTTAAGGGTTTTATACAACACCTCTAATTTTTTTGAAGAAGATGATGTAAAAGTGGATGACATTATTATTTCAGAAGATGGTATTGCTAAAGAGTTGCTTTTTCAGCAAATTATAACAGATATAGAAGTTGATGGTTCTAATAATAAATGGATTGGCACGGTAAGTTCTGGTATTTTTTATGTGTCATCCAATGGGCAGCAGACCATTTATCATTTTACAAAAGATAATTCGCCATTGCCATCAAATGAAATTACTGACATAGCGTTAGATGAAAGTGATGGTAAAGTGTATATAGCAACTTCTAAAGGTTTGGTTTCCTTTAGTTCTGGTAGTTCGGCTACATTAGAGACTCTTGAAAATGCCTATGCTTATCCAAACCCAGTACGGCCTAATTTTGACATTGCTGAAGAGCGAGTTAAAATAAAAGGGGTTTCAGAAAACGTGAATATTAAGATTACCGATATAGAGGGCAATTTAGTTGCCGAAGCCCAATCTAGAATTAACTTAAGGTATCGGGGCTACAATCTTGAAATTGATGGAGGTACTGCTTATTGGAATGGAAAAAACCTTGCTAACAATGTGGTGAAGTCTGGTGTTTACCTGGTCATGTTGTCCGATTTGGATACCTACGAAACTAAAGTGCTAAAATTAATGGTGGTTAGGTAATGTTAATTTCTACAAACGCCATTGTCATTTCTAAATTAAAGTATGGTGATAACGACCTTATTGTAAAATGTTATACCCAAGATTATGGCACTCAAAGTTTTCTATTAAGAGGTGTTCTAAAGAGCAAAAAAGGGAAAGTGCAGGCAGCATATTTTCAAATGCTTTCCCAATTGCAAATTGTAATGGATTACAAAAACAATCGCTCGCTTCAGCATATAAGAGAGGTGAAACTGAACCATCTATATTCTAGTCTGCATTCTAATGTTGTAAAAAGTGCTGTAGCCATGTTTCTTTCAGAAATTTTGTCAGGGGCATTACAAGAAGAAGAACCAAACGAAACGCTTTATAGCTATATTGAAACGACTCTTTTGTGGTTTGATTCATATACCGAATATGCTAACTTTCATTTGTTGTTTTTACTGAACCTTACCAAGTATCTCGGATTTTATCCCGAAGTGGCTCATTTGGAATACGAATATTTCAATCTTCAGGATGGAAAATTTGAATTAAAAGCCATAGACAGACATACCATTTCTGGTGACAATGTAACCGTGTTAAAAAGGTTATTGGAAACCACTTTCGATATTTTGACTGAAGTGAAAATAAGCTCAAAACAAAGACAATCCTTTTTAAATGTTCTACTGCTTTATTATGAACTGCATTTAGGCAATTTTAAAAAGCCTAAATCGCTGGAAATATTACACCAAGTTTTTAATTAAAGCTATTTTTTTACCGCTTTTTTAGAAACTGTTACTCCGTTTGAAAGTTTAACCTTAGCCACATAAAAAGCTGTTTTCAGTTTAGAGAGGTTATAGATTTCCGTACTGTTTTGGCCCTTAAACTTATAAAGTTCTCTACCCATTAAATCAAAAATAGAAACAGAGTTTATTTTTAAATTATTAGAAGTTGAAAATTCCACAAGATCATTACTTAAATCTACAATATTAAGAGTGTTGCTTTCCAAAGAAACTTTATCTGCAGATAGGGTGGTGTTATTGAACATAATTACAAAGCGCTCATTAAATTCACCAACTTCAGAAGTAAATGTATAATCACATGCCTTTAGATCATGCACTTTGTTTAAGAGGTTATCCTTTAAATAAATAGCATTATGGGATAAAAAATCACCTTGTAGTTGTGCAATAGATAAAGTGTATAAAGTTGCTAAATCAATATTGGTGGTAAAACCAAGCTTAATAGTTTCAGTTTCGCCTAAACTAGTGGCGGCTTTACCTTGAATGGCGAATTTTTTGTTTGAGTTTTCAATTTCAGTGTATAATGCACTTGGTAAATCCTGAATAAATATTCTAGGAGCATCATAAGATAAGCCATCATCATCATTGGTGGCACCATCTACATAAGCCACCAAAATTTGATTAAATACCCCATTATCCGAAGTTAAATTAACCCAAAGTTTATTTTCTAGTTTATTGTTTTTTGAAGTGTAAGCTTTAAAAAATTGATTATTACTGGAACCATCTGCCATACGCATGGCATTGGTGAAGGTGGCATTACCATTATCTATACCTGCTATAAAAAAGCCTTGGCCTGAAGGGATATATTTATTTGGTGTAATACCACTAGCTCCTGCGGCTCCGCCACTACCAACTGTAAACACTGCATAATCATTTTGGCTAAAATTTAAAACTTGGTTTCCGGGATTAGAAGCATCGGGAGGAGAGGCTTGCGACCAAAAATAAGCGGCTCCATCTATAACACTTGAGTTAGCTTGTTGAAAAGCAATAAAGTCAATTGCTGATGGGTATGGGTTTCCAATTAAATTCCAGCTTCCAGAAATATTGGCTGGGTTATAAACAATTGATGTTTCAATATCTCCAGTATTAAAATTACCTACAAAAGTGGCAGTACCGGTACCTCCTGGTATAAAAAAGAGAGATTCAGTGGCTGCATAGCCAACACCAGGTTGCATAATATCACCGGCTAAGGCAATTTGCCAATCGTCTCCATTATCATCAATACCATTACCATCGGTATCTAGGTAGTTGGATGCATTAAACAAAAATCGTCTATTGGCAGGAGCATCAGGAAAAGCCTCTGCTATAGTCCAGTCAATTACCGGCGAACTCCAATAGGTATAATAATACCAAGCGTTTTTGGTAGCCGTTTGTTTGTTGACTCTGGATTCTCCTCCAAGGTTAACCGTGAAAGTTCCATTGCTTTCATTTTGTACAAAATTGCCTTGTGTTTCAACCCATAATTCACCATCAACTGTTACATTGTTTTCTACTTCGACATAGGTTCCATTATTTACGGTTAATCTTATTCCAGAACTCACAGTTAAACTGCAAGCTTTAAAACTGCCCTCTGTAGCCGTATTATATGGAGCATCAATTATAACTTCTGTTGTTAAGTCAGGTGAGCCATTCCATGTGCCATTCCATGTAACTGTTGAAACACAAGAGCCTACACAAACAGTGTATGAGCAATTTCCTAAGGTTTGCCTTGTTGTATTATGAGTAGTCCAATTGGATACATTAGCAATAGCTTCCAATATCAAGGTAAGGTTGGTAGTAACCGTACAATTATATGTGCCATTTTCATAATTACCCATATCTATTGCATTTACTCCATCGGTTAAACCAGCAGGAACAGCACTATTATTTGTATCGTCGGCATCCGTCCAGCTATTAGCATTTCCAAAATGAATAGCATATAAAAATGTTGGTTCAGACAAAGCACCTTGAAAAGCTAAGATTTGATCTCCATTAGTACCAGCTAACAAAAAAATACCTGAAGTTTGAATTGCGGTGCCAGTAGATGAGGAAAATGTGCTAGTGGCAATGTTTTCTATAATAATTTCAGTACCACACGTTAAATCACTAGTGGCTGTCCAAGTAACAATGCCCTCACCACTGGGGTTCCTAAAGCCCCCATCTTCTAACCAACCATGATCTGTAAAGTGAATTTCAGTGTTATTTGAAACATCGGTCAATAAAACAAATGAAAATTGATCAGAAGTGCCTTCAGAATTAACACCAGTAATTGCAATATCTCCTTCTGTAAGTATGGTCTGCCCAAACCCTAAGGCACTGGCCAAAAGGCTTATAATAAAAAAAGAAAAAAAAGTTTTTAAAGTTGTTTTACAAACCATACAAATGTATTTAAATCCTTAAGATTTGGTTGTTTCAAAATTTTAGTTGTTATTTTTGGGAAAGCATGCAGCCACCCAAAAAGACATATACGTTACAAGAGGCTACCAAAAAACTGGAGCATTATTGCGCATACCAAGAACGAAGCCATCAAGAAGTTAGGCAAAAGCTAGAAGGTATGAACATGATACCCGAAGCTATTGATGTAATTATTATTCATCTTTTGGAACATAACTTTCTTAATGAAGAACGTTTTGCCAAAGCATATGTAAGTGGAAAGTTCAAGATGAAGAACTGGGGGAAAAGCCGATTAACTTATGAACTTAAGCGAAAAGACGTTTCCAAAGTTAATATTATTACAGCTATTGATGAAATTTCCGACGAACAATACATCGAAGTTTTTAACAGTTTAGCCAAAAAAAAGGTTGATGCGATTAAAGAAACCGACAAATGGAAGAAAAAAAGGAAATTTGTAGATTATTTTTTACGTCTTGGGTGGGAATCGTATTTGGTTTATGATAAGGCCAATGAATTGATTAAATGAAACGTCTATTACGAGGAATTTCAATACTAATTGAGATGACGAAGTAATCTCAACTTTTTTAATGGAAAACCAAGCAGATTGCCACAACCTAAAGGTTTCACAACGACTAATTAAGCTACTTTATTATTTCTGTGCGTTTTAATTATAGCCTGTTCGTTTTTCCAATCAATCCATTTTTGGCCCTTCACGCGGCGCATCACATTATCAAAATTTCGCATTACCACCAAATTATAAATGGCTTTGCTAAAGTTCTTCGGATTTCTGGCAATGGCTCGCAAACTCATAGAAAAACCAGGGGTTATATAACGCATATAATGCCAATAGCCCTCGGGCATGTATAGCACCTCTCCATGATTGAGATCGGTTTTATAACCTTCAGCCTTTTTTAGCATGGGCCATTTTTCAAAATCGGGATTGGCAAAATCGATATCCTCACGGGTGATTAAGGAATGCGGAATTTTATACAAATACTTATTCTGTTTTTGATCGAACAGAATTATCTGTTTTTTGCCCTCAAAATGAAAATGAAAAATATTAGCTAAGTCAATATCGTAGTGCATAAACGTGTACGAATCGCGACCACCAAAAAACAGCATGGGGATGCCTTTCATAAGTTTCAATCCAAAATCAGGAAACGAAAAATCTTTTTGGAGCTGAGGTATTTCCTTAATGGCATTCCACAAAAAAATGCGGTAACGAGTGGGTTCTTTTTTCAGTAAATCCACATAATCGGCCAATTTCATTTTGGCATGCGGTTCGTTAAAACCATCTTTATAATCTACTGGTCTGTCATCATACAAAGGCACAGTTAAACTACCCCCAACGGCCTTCATATAATCTAAATTCCATTTCGTATAAGCAGGCCAATCTTCAATAAAACGCTCAATAACCACGGGCTTTTGCGGTTTAAAATAGAGTTTTATAAAGTCCTCTTTGGTAATGGTTTTTACCCGAGGAATGTCTTGTAGGTTCAACGCCAAGGTCAAATAAAATTAGTTTCCAAAGTTAAGAAAACGTTACCAAATGTGAAATAGTATATAAAAAGCTATCTCTTTTAGAATGATTTTCGAAAAGGGTTATATTGGACTGTCCTTGATTTCGTCGAATCTTTGATTTCCTGCGAAAGCAGGAATCCACCAATAAAAAAGTGTTCCGTAAATTACTAAGGCCCCTGCTTTCACAGGAACGACAGATTGCTTCGTGCCTCGCAATAATGGTTACTTTACCACTTTAGCCTTTTCTTTGGCAGCCTCGTTACGCTCAATCTTATGCTCTGGACGGCTCCATTTTGGTTTTTCGCCCAAGGCTTGGTATTGCGAATCTTTAGCTTCCACCGATTGTGGTTGCATTTTTTTAATGAAAGGTTTTTGTGGATTTAAGCCCAATTGTTTGAACATTTCCATGTCCTCATTAACATCAGGATTCGGTGTTGTCAATAATTTATCGCCAGCAAAAATGGAATTGGCGCCAGCAAAGAAACACATGGCTTGCCCTTCGCGCGTCATCTGTGTTCTACCAGCACTTAGGCGTACTTGGGTTTCGGGCATCACAATACGGGTAGTAGCGACCATGCGTACCATTTCCCAAATAGAAATGGGTTGTTGGTCTTCCAATGGCGTGCCTTCAACAGCTACCAAGGCATTAATCGGCACTGATTCTGGTTGTGGATTCAAAGTTGATAAAGCCACCAACATCCCAGCACGGTCTTCTATTTTTTCACCCATGCCAATAATACCACCACTACAAACCGTTACATTGGTCTTACGAACGTTATCGATGGTTTGTAAACGGTCTTCAAAACCACGAGTGGAAATCACTTCTTTATAATATTCTTCCGAAGAATCTAAATTATGGTTGTAGGCATATAAGCCTGCTTCAGCCAAACGTTGGGCTTGGTTTTCGGTAAGCATGCCCAAGGTACAGCATACTTCCATATCCAACTTGTTAATGGTACGTACCATTTCCAATACTTGGTCGAACTCCTCACCATCTTTCACATTACGCCAAGCGGCACCCATACATACACGTGAACTACCGCTGGCTTTAGCGCGTAACGCCTGCGCTTTTACCTGCTGAACGCTCATTAAATCGTTCCCTTCAATATCAGTATGGTATCGCGCTGCTTGCGGACAATACCCACAATCTTCTGGACAGCCTCCTGTTTTTATGGATAACAATGTTGACACCTGTACCGTATTCGGGTCGTGGTGCAATCTGTGTACGGAGGCCGCTTCGTAAAGCAGTTCCATAAACGGTTTGTTGTAAATATCTAGTATTTCTTCTTTGGTCCAGTTGTGTCTTGTCTCGCTCATATGAAGATGAATTTAGGGCAAAAATAGGTATTATGCCTAACAAACATAAAAATAGGGAATATAAATTTAACTTTAAAAGGTGGTTTTATACCACCAATGGGCTAAATTGTAACATAACTTTTTTTAAGATTTCAAGTGGCTATAGCTTTACTTGAAAATAATTAAATATGGCACTAAAAACATTTATTACACCGAAGTATAAGATTTTAATACACCTAATTGCTGTAGTGAGTTCAATAATGAGCATCGTAGTGACTTTGGAAAGTTGTGGAATAAAAAATGAAGTGAGTCCTTTTTGCAGGGATTTAATTGCAACAATATTATTTAACGTCACAATTTATTTTTTAGTGTTTATGCTTTTTCCATTATTGATTAAGAATTGGAAAATGCATATTGCCTGGGCAATTATCTATTTGGCTTTTTACACTTTTACATTAGGTTGGTTACATGCTGTTTCAGAAAGTGGTGTAACTACTGTGAACGATGCATTTTCAATTATTCCGATGCGATATTTTGATTTAGAATTTACACTTCGCTCTTTTATGACCATCATACCATTTGGAGTTTTGGCATGGTTGTATTTTTTGTTTGTCTACGATTGGGAAAAATTAAAAACCTCTTTTTTTGCGAAAAATATAGAGAGGACGGTTAATATAGTCGTCGTCATTCTGATTATATTTTATGTTTACATTATGCCTCAGGGAGATACTACTGATGAAGTTATACAAGTTTTAACGTTTTTAATTTTTTTCTACACAAATACGTTTCTTATTACGCCTATTTTATTTAAAGATAATAAAAGACAGAAGTTTTTTCTCATGTCATTAGTTTGGTTTTTAGGAAATTACATAACTTTCTTTTTGATTCAGTATTATTTTACGGAAAGCACTTATAAAAATAGGTTTGTTGAAATATTTTTAGCCCCATTGCATTTATTCAGAGTTTTTATTTTGGGGTTTGTTCCAATTTATCTATTGTCTTTTATTTATGGCTATGTCCGTTTTAAAATCAAAAACCAAAACAAAAGATTAGAAGCCAAAGAAACTGAGCTTCAACTCTTAAAATCACAGGTCAATCCCCATTTTTTATTTAATACTCTAAACACACTGTATGCTACTGCTTTGGAAGAACAAGCTCTCAAAACAGCTGAAAGCACGGCTAAATTGGCCAATTTGTTGCGTTATATGCAAGAGGACATCAACAAAGAATTCATTCCTTTGGAGAACGAAATAAAGTATGTGCAAGATTATATAACCATTCAAAAATTACGTTGTTCGGTAACGCCTAAAATTGAAACGAAGTTTGAAAATATAGAAAATCAAGTTATTAGTCCGGGACTGTTGATTCCCTTTGTAGAGAATGCCTTTAAGTATGGTATCGACCCATCAAAGCCGTCAAGCTTATCTGTGTCTGTAGTTTGTGATGAAAACACCATTCATTTTGAATGTGTGAATAGTTATGACGATAGTTTTGAAACCTACTATAAAGAACAAGGCTTTGGCATTGGCATTAAAAATGCCAAACAGCGCTTGGAATTGGTGTATCCTAAAAAATACCAGCTTGAAGTTAAAAAAGAAAATAATATCTTTTCGGTGAAATTGAGTATTAAAACAAATTAGCGTCATTGCGAGGAAGAGAGGTACGAACGACGAAGCAATCTCATAATGCTTAGAACTAAATGTTGAACAGATTGCTTCGGCTTTGCCTCGCAATGACAGATAAAAAAGTATGATTACAGCCATAGCCATAGACGATGAGCCCAAAGCCATTCAAGTGATTCAACATCATGCCGATAAACTAAAAAACATAAATCTGTTGTCAAGTTTTACGGATGCACAAGAAGCGCTTAAATACTTAAAGGAAAATCCGGTGGATTTAGTTTTTTTGGATATCAATATGCCGCACCTTTCTGGTTTGGAACTTTTAGATAATCTTCACTTGAAGCCTCAAGTTATTTTTACAACGGCGTATTCAGAATTTGCAGTTGAAAGTTATAATTATAATGCAGTAGATTATTTATTAAAACCTTTTGAATTCGACAGGTTTCAGCAGGCAATCCATAAAGTAGAGCAACGATTGGAATTGCAAAAGCAAACGCATTCATATTGCTTCATCAAAGACGGTTTTAAAAACATAAAAATAGCCTTTGAAGAGATTTTATTTATTAAAGGTTCTGGAAACTATTTGGATATTGTTACCAAAGCTAAAACCCTTACCACCCGAATGACGTTTTTAGAAATGGTTGAAAAACTGCCCGCTTCTAAATTCGTGCGAGTGCATCAATCTTATCTAGTTAATGTAGAACACATTGATAAAATAGAAAATAATCAGGTTTACATTGCTTCGGAAAAAATTCCCATTAGCGGGCGGTATAGAGATGTTTTGTATAGACGTCTCGATTTGGCATAATTCCTATTTCGAAAGCAATATAGAAACCGCATTTCCGCCAAATCCCACAGCGTTAACCAATACATTCTGAAGTCGTTCTGGATCATTCTGGTTTTCTAAAAAAGGCACTTTTATAAATGCTTGGTGTTTTAGCATTAATACTGCCATTTCGATACTTAGCATACCCGAGGCACCAAAACTATGGCCTACTTTCCATTTATTTGTAGTTAAAGCAGGTGTTTTGTTACAGAACACTTTTTTTATGGCATTGTATTCACTTAAATCGCCTTTAATAGTGCCAGGAGCGTGCATTACTATGGCATCAATATCGTCTGGATTGAAATCGCCCAAAGCCATTTGCATGGATTTTTGAAAACATTTGGCATCGCTGGAAATGGAGATGTTGTGTTTTAAAATTTCGGTAGCATAGCCGTAGCCTTTTATGGTGGCGAGTGCATTTTCTTTAATACCTAATTCCAAACAAGCCATAGAAGCACCTTCGCCCAAAACCATGGTATTCTGTTTTTTGATAAGATCCAATGCGCGACAAGGGAAAGATTCTTCGACAAGCTCAGAATGACAATCATTGTTTAATTTGACTTTCGAGTAAACTTTTAGGGCTTGCATTTGTGCAATGGTGAAAGGTGTCAATGGGGCTTCGCTGCCACCAACCAAAAATTTATTACACATACCGGCATGTATCCAAGCAATACCATTCAACATTGAGTGTAAAGCTGTTGAACAGGTAATGGAATGGCTAATTTCGGGACCCTGGGTTTGTAAATCGTGTGCCACCCAGGAAGAAATATTACCCAATGTGGTAGTTGGGGAACTTAAAGTTTGTGCCTTGCCATTTTTTAAAAAATCGTCGTAATAGGTTTCAAAAAGTTCTGTGGCACCACGTGAGGATCCAATATTGATTCCAAAATTATCTGAAGCGTTCCAATCAGCTAATTTAACCGCTTCTCTGGAAGCATATATGGCATATAAAACTGATGGATCTAAGGATTTGTATTTTGGGTCAGATTCTTTTATTTCGGATATGGCCTCTTTAGCATGCTGCGGAATTTCTGCTACCAAAGCAGTAGTTTCTCCAAACGATTTTTCTACAATACAATGGTGTTTATTTTGATAACTTTTCCATGCTTCATCTAAGGTTTTACCTAGAGGAGATATTGAAGTCAGTGCCGTTATGGAGATTGGTTTTTGCAAAAGTTCAGTTTGGTGACAAAGTTAGATGATTGCCAAAGATTCTTCAATGGTTTTGTAGACTTTTTCCAATTCGGTTTTAGAAATCACATAAGGTGCCTGTATGTAAACGGTATTACCAAGCGGACGTAGAAATACGCCTTTCGACATATAAAATTTAAACAACCGGTCGCGTAAATTACCGTAGCGTTCCATTTCTACATTTAAATCGATAGCATAAATAATACCCAATTGACGGGTTGATTTTACTTTGGGATGTGTTTTGATGTGTTCATCAAACACTTGATGTGAGGCAGTAATTGCTTTTATTCTATCTTGAATTTCTTGGGTTTGTAGCAATTCAATACTTGCCAAAGCTGCTATGCAAGCGAGTGGATTAGCAGAATATGTATGACCATGAAACAAGCCTTTGCTTAGTTGGTCACTGTAAAACGCATCGTATATTTTTTGGGAACAGGTAGTCAAGGCCATGGGCATTAAACCTGCTGTTAATGCTTTACTCAAGCAAACAATATCGGGTTTGGTTTTTAAATATTGAGAAGCAAAATGTTTTCCCGTTTTGCCAAAACCGGTCATAACCTCGTCGGCTATGGTTACAATTTTATGGGTTTTACAGAATTGAAGAATTAAGTCAAGCCCATTAGAGTCGTGCATTTTCATAGCAGCGGCTCCTTGTACCAAAGGTTCGTAAATAAAACCAGCTACTTTGTTTTCAGAAATAATGGCTTCCAACTTTTGAATAATAATATCGTGGTTATTGCCATTAGGGGTTGGAATACGAACAACATTCAAAAAGTAGTCTTCAAACGGACCATTGTAAACCGAAAGCCCAGAAACGCTCATAGAACCGAACGTATCACCATGAAACCCATCTTCAAAAGCAATAAGCGTATTGCGTTTTTCGCCTTGGTTAAAGTGAAATTGTAAGGCCATTTTAATGGCTACGTCCACAGCGGTTGATCCATTATCACTAAAGAAAATTTTGTTTTGGTTTTCGGGTAATATTTTTACCAAAGCTTCCGAAAGTTTTACAGCTGGCTCGTGGGTGAACCCGCTAAAAACAATCTGATCCAATTGTTGCATTTGCGCAGCCACCCGACTCGTAATAAATGGATTGCAATGGCCAAACATACTGGTGTACCAAGAAGCAATGGCATCAATGTAATTGTTACCATCTTCATCGGTTAATACACAGCCTTTGGCTTTGGTTATGGCTATATTGTTAGGGTGCAACTTGTGCTGCGTTAATGGGTGCCACAAATGTTTTTTATCGCGATCTTTTAGTGTCATGATTTTGTCATTCCTGCGAAGACAGGAATCTATTTTTTTAATTTATTTTGGATTCCTGCCTTCGCAGGAATGACAACTACAATTTATCCTTAAACAATTCAACATACTCCTTAATTACATTTTTATCAAAATAGGGTTCTTCGTCAATACGTCCAATAACAGGAACTTGGGTCATTTTTTTAATAATGTCTTCTGTGGTTGGGTGCTCCTTTCCGCTAAAAATGATAGAAACATCAAAACCTTTGTCTTTTAAAGCATTAACGGTTAAAAGCGTATGGTTTATGCTGCCCAAATAATGCCTAGACACAACAATTACTTTGTAAGTTGGTTTAATGAGGTCTAAAATAGTTTGCAAATCATTTATAGGAACCAATAAACCGCCAGCACCTTCAATCACCAAATTATTTTTGGTTTTAGGTGGAATAATTTTTGATGCTTTAATGGAAATTCCATCGATTTCAGCAGCGGCATGCGGACTCATGGGTGTTTTGAGTGCATAACTGTTTGGGTGGAATTTAGATTTCTTATTAGAAACCAATTTTTCAACTTTATGGGAATCAGAATTATCCAAATCGCCAGCCTGTATGGGTTTCCAATAATCTGCCTGTAAAGCTTCCGTTATAATAGCGGCCGCTATGGTTTTTCCCACATCGGTAGAAATTCCTGTGATGAAATATGTTTTCATTTTTTTGTTTTCGTCATGCTGAACTTGTTTCAGCATCTCATAATTTTGGAAGAGTTGATATTAATATTCTAAAGTTTTTAAAGTTGGGTTTAACTGTTTAATTAAATTCAATTTCCATTCTTCATGCCAATTTTTTAATTGTTTTTCTCTTGAAATAGCTTGCTTAACATCTGAAAACTCTTCAAAATAAATCAGGTCCTTAATATTGTATTTTTTTGTAAAAACAGAAGCTTTTTCATCATAATGTTCTTCCAATCTTTTAGAAAGATTTGCAGTAACACCTATGTAAAATGTTGTTCTATATTTATTTGTTAGTATGTAAACAAAACTTTTTTGCATTTTTTTGTGTGATCCTGAAACGAGTTCAGGATGACGCTGTCTATTTTACAAAAGTAGCAAGTAGTTTTAAGACTTCCGAAATTTCTTCTGGACTATTATACGCATGCAAGCAAAATCGTAATCGTTCCTCATCTTTTGGTACTGTAGGTGAAAGTATGGGCTTTACATCAAAATTATGTTGTTGAAGTTTTTGTGCAGTTAATTTTACCCGTTCATTGCCAGGGACAATACAACAATGTATGGCGGAATCGCTCTCTATAAAAGAATCTTTAAGTCCATTTTTAATAAGTTCTTCCTTAAAAAGTTGAATGTTTTGATGTAAGCGTTCTTTACTATGGGTTAAAAGTAATTCGTTGTAAGCAGATTGAATAGTTGCCAAAGAATGCGGTGGCAATGCTGTGGTGTAAATAAAACTTCTCGAAAAATTGATTAAAAACTGTCTTAAATCATGACTTCCTAAAACAGCGGCACCGTGACATCCCAAAGCTTTGCCAAAGGTAACAACACGAGCAAACACATTTTTTTCCAACCCCAAATGTTGAATAAGTCCTTCACCGCGTTTTCCAAAAACGCCAACCGCATGGGCTTCATCTACAATTAAAAAAGCCTTATGTTTTTTGCAAATTTCAGCCAATTTGTTCAAATTAGGCGAATCACCATCCATAGAGAAAACAGATTCTGTAACTACATAAACGGTATCATAATCTAGGCGTTCCAACATTTCGTCAAGGCTTTCCAAATCATTATGTCTAAATTTATGGGCCTTGGTATTGTTCATTGTTATGCCATCCCTTATGGAGGCATGAACGTATTCATCGTATAAAATGAGGTCGCCCCGCTGTGGAACACAACTAAAAAAACCTGTATTGGCATCATACCCAGAATTGAAAATAAGTGCCGATTCGCTTTTGTGAAAACTAGAGACGGCCGATTCTACAATTTGATATAAAGCGTGGTTTCCTGATAGTAGTCTTGAGCCCGTTGCACCATTTTTTTTAAGGTTATGGTTCAGTAAAAACTCATGGGTAAATTTAAAAATAGTTTCATTTTTTGAAAAGCCTAAATAATCATTCGATGAAAAATCGATAATGCCAATATTTGTGCCTAGTTCACGTAGGGCATTGGCTTGCATGCGGTCTTCAAGCTTTTGTTGTAATTTTTTAGGGAAGTTTTTCATTCAAACAAATATAAATAATGATTTTGTTTTAGTTAAGATGAAATTTCTTAATTGAAATTATCGTTTTTCGATAATTTAATATATATTTGTTATTGTTAAACGATAATTTTAGGTAAATATGAAAGCTATTAAAACATTAAGATTGCTTATTAATGTCTTGTTTTTTACACTAATTGCTGTAATTATATTCCATTTATTATTTTGGCCAATTGTGTATTTCTACAGTGATTCATTGCCTTTTTATTTACAGGGATTTAGAATGATACTAAACTCATTTAGCACATTATTTGATTGGAAATTTCTTTTAGTCCCTTTATCTACAGCCATTAATTTTATATTATTCGTGCTTTCAATATTTTATTTGAGGAAATGTATTAAGCCTTTTATAGTTTCAGATTTTTATACCGAAGTTGTTACTAAGAATTTAAAAAAGAGTGGAATTCTGTTTGTTTTTATTGGTTTGTCAACAATATTAATACAGCTTATTTCAACTATATATGTTCAAAATGTTACTCAAAACATTATAGAACCAAATATGATTATATCATTTTTAAACTTATTAGCTGCAGCTATAGATTTAAAAAGCACATTTTTAATTATTATTGGATTATTTTTTTTGCTGTTTAGCGAAAGCTTCAAGAATGCTGAAACATTAAAACAAGAAAACGATTTAACCATATAATTATGACAAAAAATAGACTTTTAAATATTGCAGTTAATATTTGTAGAATAATTAAAGGGTTGTATATCATTTTATTTATTGTGTTAACAACGGTATTTATCCATTTTCAAATAGATAAAGAGTTTTACGTTAATAACGTTGAGAACAATAAAACATCGTTTAATTATAAAGTCAATGGCTTTCGTGTTAATAAATCTACTAAGTGGAAGATGGAAAATGCAGGAGAGGATGAAGAAGTATACAGTCTTAAGAATATCCAAATAACCTCACTTTATATAATATACTTTCAATGTGTAGGTGTCTTGGTGTTTTTGTTTTTAAGTATAAATGAGTTTCAAAAAGTAATGCTTTCAGTTAAAAATTTTCAAACATTTAGAAAAGAAAATGTGGCCTCTTTTAGACGAATTGGAAAATATCTTTTTGTGTTTTTTCTATTGACAGGCTATATTTCTGTAAGGTTTCAAAAAGGAGGATTTAGTTGGCTTGACATATCATTTACACCTTTAGTTTTTGTGCTTTTGGCGTTTATAATGGCCGAAATTTTTAAAGAAGGGTTGTTGTTGAAGGAAGAAAACGATTTAACAGTGTAATTATGGCAAAAAACTTTATTTTTAAAACACTTATAGATATACTGTTTATATTTCAAGGATTTGGAATTTTTGGAGCATTTGTTCTTGCTCCTTTTGGAATAGCTAAAATAAATCAAGTAAATCTAGCCGATAATAAGTGGCCAACACATTTTTGGATTTTGCTATTGTTGGGAATCATAGCATATATCATGTTTATGATTGGAATTTATCATTTAAGAAAAGTTGGAAGATATTTATTGTCAAAACGTTATTTTACCGTCGAGATAATATCTAACCTTAAAAGAAGTGGTGTTTTTTTGATTTTTTCGGGAGTTCTAGGTTTAATGGGTTTTATTATAAATTGGATTCTAAGATTAGAAGCTAATTATAATGCAATTTATGGGACGGAGATAGCACTGCCTTTTTTCATTGGAATAGTCGGATTGTTTTTTGTCATTCAAAGTGAAGCGTTGTTATTTGCTAAAAATTTTAAAGAGGAAAATGATTTAACAATATAATTCATGTCGATACTGGTAAATTTAGATATAATGCTGGCAAAGCGGAATATGAAAAGTAACGAATTGGCCGATATTGTTGGCATAACTACAGCAAACCTTTCTATTTTAAAAACAGGAAAAGCAAAGGCCATTCGTTTTTCTACTTTAGAAGCTATATGTAAAGCCTTGGATTGCCAACCAGCCGATATTTTAGAATATGTTGAAGACTAGCTTTAAATCTTTCCATTAAAAAATGTATTTTTGGAATACATAAAAAACACCTTTGCTATGAAAAATTCCCTTTTAATTTTACTGCTTTTAATATCGTCAATTGGTTTTGCGCAAAATAATTACATCGTAAAAACAGAAGATGGCAGACGGGTTTTGTTGAAATCTGATTATACTTGGGAATACATCGATTTGGAAAAACCTGCTGAAGAAAAAGCAAAGCCCGAAAAAGCGACTCAGGTTATTGAGAGCAGCGAAACAAATACATGCAACTTGGCAGCAGATTTTGAAGAGCCCGAATTGGACAAGGGATTGCAACTGCAATTAAGAAAAGGACGTGCTACCATTGACGACATTAAGAGGAAAGTTGCTAAGGATAACAATTGTGAGGAAGAAGATGTTATTTTATTGGCTGTTTCAGAAAGTAAAGCCAAAGGCATTTATAATTTTTGTGCCAATGGCACAAAAGTGTCTTATAAAAGAACAGGACATACCATTGTAAAAAACCATGGTTTCCTTCAGTTTTAAGTTATTTCTTTTATAGTTGCTTTCTATTTTTAGGCCTTTCTCCGTATATTTACTCTTATGTATGCCCTGGTAGATTGTAACAACTTTTATGCGTCTTGCGAACGTGTTTTTAATCCCAATTTAAACAACAAACCCATTGCTATTTTAAGCAATAACGATGGCTGTGTTATTTCGCGAAGTGATGAAGCCAAAGCGTTAGGTTTGCCTATGGGCGCGCCTATTTTTAAATGGGAAAAATTTTGCAAAGAAAATGATATAGAAATATTTTCATCCAATTATCCTCTGTATGGTGATATGAGCAGTCGGGTTATGTCTATTTTAAAACAGTTTACTCCTGATGTTGAGGTGTATAGTATTGACGAAGCTTTTTTGGAATTTAAAGGGTTTGAGAATTTCAATTTTAACGATTACGGAAATCAGATTCGCCAACGTATTTTAAAGTGGACGGGTATTCCTGTAGGCGTTGGTATTGCGCCAACGAAGGCTCTAAGTAAGGTTGCTAATAAGATTTCTAGAAAGTTTCCAGAGCAAACCAAAGGTGTCTATGTAATCGATTCCGAGGAAAAACGAATAAAAGCTTTAAAATGGCTGAAAATTGAAGATGTTTGGGGCATAGGTTGGGGCTTGCAAAAACGGTTGAAAGCCAAAAACTGTAAAACGGCATTCGATTTTGTGCAGCTTTCGGATGATTGGGTTCGTAAAACGTTTTCAATCACCGAATGGAAATTAAAAAAGGATTTGGAAGGAATCCCTTCCATCATGCTGGATGAAGTAAAGACAAAACGTGCCATAGCCACCACCAGAAGTTTTGAATATACATTTTCAGATATAGAAAATATAAAGGAGCGCATTTCAACCTTTGCAACCAGTTGTGCCGAAAAATTACGAAAACAAGGATCTAGTTGCCACATGATTTATGTTATGTTAAGCAGTGATAGGCACAAAAAAGAATTGGAACAACATAAGGCAAGTAAAATAATAAGCTTACCTTACCCAACAGATTCCTCGTTAATTATCAGTCAACAAGCCGTGCAAGCTGTAACAACTATTTTTAAAGAGGGCATAAAATACAAGCGGGCAGGTGTTATTGTTATGGGTTTGGTGCCTACTTACAACCATCAAATGGACTTGTTTGAAACAGAAAACCCCAAGCATAAACCGTTAATGCATGCCATCGATGGTTTAAATAAAAAATATGCCGATTATAAAGTTAAATTGGCAAATCAAGATTTAAAACGTACCTGGAAAATGCGTCAGGAACGTTTGTCGCCAAGATACACCACCAATATAAATGATATTATTAAAGTGAAATGATACCACGAACCTCTCAACCCCTAACATTTTTTTCTCCAGATGAAACCAATCATTTAGGGGCTTTTTTCTTTGATACCGGAATTTCGGCAGGATTTCCATCACCCGCAGAAGACTTTAAAGAACAGCGATTGTCTTTAGACAAAGAACTCATTAAAAACAAAGAAGCTACGTTTTTTGCGCGTGTTAGCGGACAATCTATGATTGGCGCAGGCTTAGACGATAATGATTTATTGGTTATAGATAGAAGTCTTGAACCCGAAAATAATAAGATAGCTGTTTGTTTTTTAGATGGTGAATTTACCGTGAAACGACTAAAAGTAAACAAAGGTGAAGTTTGGCTGCAACCTGAAAACCCCAATTATGCTCCCATAAAAGTAACAGAAGAGAACAACTTTGTTATTTGGGGCATCGTTACCAACGTGATTAAAAAAGTATATTAAAAACATTACTTCATGGTTCATTTATCTACCATCGATTTCATTATTATTATTGCTTTTTTTGCTGTTTCCTTATTTATAGGTGTTTGGGTTTCCAGACAAGCAGGAAAAAATGCAACAGAATTTTTCCTGTCAGGTAGAAATATGCCTTGGTGGTTATTGGGAGTGTCTATGGTGGCTACCACTTTTGCGGCTGATACACCTGGTTTGGTAACAGAATTAGTTAGAAAAGACGGCGTTTCTGGAAACTGGGTTTGGTGGGCCATGCTGCTTACAGGCATGCTTACGGTGTTTTTCTACGCAAAGCTTTGGCGTAAATCGGGCATATCAACCGATTTGGAGTTTTATGAACTGCGTTATTCCGGCAAACCAGCAAGTTTTCTAAGAGGGTTTAGGGCTATTTATTTAGGTGTTATTTTCAATATTATTACCATGGCTGGTGTTTGTTTGGCCGGAGCTAAAATCGCCAATATTTTATTGGGACTTTCCCAAGAAGAAACACTACTATATGCTTCAATTATTGTAGTTATTTACTCCTCTCTAGGCGGTTTGAAAGGTGTTTTGATAACCGATTTTTTCCAATTCATTATTGCTATGGTTGGTTCTATTTGGGCAACTGTTTATATTGTTAATCTTCCAGAAATTGGCAGTATGTCCTCATTACTATCCCACGAAAATGTAGTGGAGAAGCTTAATATTTTACCTGATTTTTCAAATAAAGAAGCCTTAATCACTTTGTTCATTATTCCGTTTGCGGTGCAGTGGTGGAGTACATGGTACCCAGGAGCAGAACCTGGAGGAGGAGGTTACATTGCGCAGCGCATGTTGGCCGCCAAAGATGAAAAGAACGCTACTTGGGCAACACTATTCTTTAATTTTGCACATTATGCGTTACGTCCTTGGCCTTGGATTGTTGTCGGTTTGGCATCGTTGGTTATTTTTCCAACTTTGGAAAGTATAGGAGTTGCTTTTCCTGGTTTAAGTGAAGAAATGCGGGGTCATGACGTAGCTTATGTAGCTATGATGACTTATTTGCCAGCGGGGTTGATTGGCATTGTTTTAACGTCTTTAATTGCGGCGTTTATGAGCACAATTTCTACGCAGTTAAACTGGGGCAGCTCGTACGTGGTTAATGATTTTTATGCCCGTTTTATTAATCAATCGGCTACCGAAAAGCAAAAAGTTTTGGTAGGTAGGATTTCTACCATTTTATTAATGCTATGTGCCGCGCTTTTTTCATTTTATATTAAATCGGCCAAAGATGTGTTCGATTTGTTGTTACAAATAGGGGCAGGAACAGGGTTGTTGTTTATTATGCGCTGGTTTTGGAAACGCATCAATCCTTATAGTGAAATAGCCGCTATGGTAATCTCTTTTGTAATAGCCGTAATCTTTTTTGTGAATGGAAAATTAGAAAACCCACTTTTTGAATTGCCAGGGTATTTGCAACTTGTGTTTGGTGTTTTATTAACTACTATAGGTTGGGTTTTAATTACCCTTTTAACTAAACAGTCTAATGAAAAGACGTTGAATAAATTTGAAGCTTTGGTATATGGCGAGGAGAGTAAATTTAAAAATATTGGGTATAAAATATTGGCTTTCTTCTTGGGTGTTATTGGTACTTATAGTTTTTTGTTTGCCACAGGTTATTTTATCTATGGAAAAACGTATCAAGCTGTAGGGCTATCGGTTTTAGCTTTTGTATGTGGTGTATTATTAGTTAGAAATTGGAAAAAAATTGTATAAAAAAAGGTACGCCATGGCGTACCTTTTTTGGTTTTTATATTGGATTTTTTAATCTGCTAAAACAATCACTTTGTTGTCTTTCATTTCAACAGTACCAGAAGTGATTTTTACTGTCAGCACTTTTTTGTCGTCAAAATGAGGAACTACCTGTGTGTGTAATTCGTCAAATACCAAATGGCTTTGCGAGTGTGTTTTTATTTTAACCGTTCCTTCTTTTAAAAGAGATACAATAGGAGCGTGGTCTTTTAGCATTTCAAACTCACCGTTAACACCTGGAACTACTACAGAATCTACTTCTGAACTAAACAAGGTGGCTTCCGGTGATACAATTTCTAAATACATTTGTTTGGTTTTTGGTTTTTGGTTAATGGTTTTTAGTTATTTGAAATTCAGAATAAAACACTCTGCTAACAACTAATAACCATCAACTAACAACTTGTTTTAAGCTTCAGCAAGCATTTTTTCTCCAGCTTCGATAGCTTCTTCAATTGTACCTTTCAAGTTGAAAGCAGCTTCTGGTAGGTGATCTAATTCACCATCCATAATCATATTAAATCCTTTAATAGCGTCTTTAATATCAACTAATACACCTGGAATACCGGTAAATTGCTCTGCTACGTGGAATGGCTGAGACAAGAAACGTTGTACACGTCTTGCACGTCCTACGGCCAATTTATCATCTTCAGAAAGTTCTTCCATACCAAGAATGGCAATAATATCTTGTAATTCTTTATAGCGTTGTAACAACTCTTTAACACGTTGCGCACAAGCGTAATGGTCTTTTCCTAAGATTTCTGGTGTTAAAATTCTTGAGGTAGAATCTAATGGGTCTACCGCAGGATAAATGCCTAACTCTGCAATTTTACGTGATAATACCGTATTGGCATCCAAGTGGGCAAACGTAGTAGCAGGCGCAGGGTCTGTTAAGTCATCCGCAGGTACGTAAACCGCCTGTACAGAAGTAATAGAACCTGTTTTTGTTGAAGTAATACGCTCTTGCATCGCACCCATTTCTGTTGCTAATGTTGGTTGATAACCTACCGCAGAAGGCATACGGCCTAAAAGTGCAGATACCTCTGAACCAGCTTGTGTAAAACGGAAGATGTTATCTACGAAGAAAAGAACATCTTTTCCTTGTCCGTCGCCAGCACCATCACGGAAATATTCAGCAATAGTTAAACCAGACAAGGCAACACGCGCACGTGCTCCAGGAGGTTCGTTCATTTGTCCGAATACGAACGTCGCTTTAGATTCTTTCATTTTAGATTTATCCACTTTAGATAAATCCCATCCGCCTTCTTCCATAGAGTGCATAAAGTCATCGCCGTAACGGATAATTCCAGACTCTAACATCTCTCTTAAAAGGTCATTTCCTTCACGGGTTCTTTCTCCAACACCGGCAAATACCGATAAACCACCGTGACCTTTAGCAATATTGTTAATCAACTCCTGAATCAATACTGTTTTACCTACACCGGCACCACCAAATAAACCAATTTTACCACCTTTAGCATAAGGTTCGATTAAATCGATTACTTTAATACCTGTAAACAATACTTCTGTAGAAGTTGATAATTCATCAAATTTAGGAGCTTCTCTGTGAATTGGTAAACCAGACTTACCAGCTTTTGGCAAATCTCCAAGACCATCAATAGCATCTCCAATTACATTAAATAAACGGCCATAAACATCATCGCCTATAGGCATTTGTATAGGTGCTCCAGTTGCAACAACTTCAGTTCCTCTACTTAAACCATCTGATGAATCCATGGCAATAGTACGTACAGTGTCTTCGCCAATATGCGATTGTACTTCTAATACCAATACAGAACCATCGGGTCTTTTAATTTCTAATGAATCATAGATTTTTGGAAGGTCAGACCCAGCTTCGAATGCGACATCTATAACCGGACCAACTATTTGTGCAACTTTACCTGTAACTTTAGACATTACTTATATGTTTAATATTATGCTTTTTAATTGTGTGAAAATGGTTCTTATTTTCGCGTGCAAAGATAATTTTTTTAATTTAAAAAGAAAGTTGTTTTTGTGCTTTTTTAGAATAAAAAACGTCTTGAACTTCAAGACGTTTTTTTAAATTACTTTTTGTTGATTTACAGATTGTTAATTGTCCATGATAAGTAGTACATAGAACCTATGTATCCCGTGCCAAATGCTGTAAAATATTCTTCCCCTGTTAGATTTGTAGCCCCTGCTTTAAAAATAGATTTAAGAGAAGGTACTTTGTAATTAATTTGGGCATCGACCACATGATATGAAGGTATGTCTCCATTTCCAAAGGTGGCTTCCCAGAAATAACTATCGCTCCATCGCCATGCTACATTGAACCCAAAGTTTTTAAATAACTCGGTATTTCCAAAACTCACTTTGGTTTTATGTTCGGGTGTATTAAAATTAGTTGGGAAATCGGGGTTTGATTTTTTATCGAATTCTTGTTTGGCAAAAGTGTAATTACCTTCTAAATCGAAATCTCCAAATATTTTTTTGGATATGCCAATAGAGGCACCATAGGAACTCACATCTGCATCAGAGTTGGTGTAAGTACCATAAAGTTTATAATCACCGTTTGCTATTGCTGCTATCGAAAGCGAGTTGTCGCCTACAGTACCATAAAAAGGAGCAACTACTACTGGTTGTGAAATAAAATCTTTATAGTTATTATAATAAGCACTAAAGTCTATGATTAAGTTGTTAAACTTTCCTCTATATCCAATTTCATAAGAAGTAATTTGCTCTGGTTTTACCAAATCAGGATTTGCAATGGCGTTGGGGTCTGCTAAAACTGCAGGATTTCCAGTTGCACCTAAAGTTTGCAAAGCTGTTAAGGTATATGAGTTTTCGTAAGCAGACCGTCCTGCTTGGCTAATTTGAGCGGGTACGCCCAATTGTTGTCCAGCTGAGCTAATATTGTAATTTCCAACGTAGCGATCCAGATTCGTAGGAGCTGCACCAACTAAAACAGCCAGCCCTGCATCTAACCCTATAAACAAATCTTGTGTTGAAGGATTTCTAAAACCTGTTTGCACAGATGCTCTGAAATTATGATTTTCATTTAGCGTTAAGCCTGCTGAAATCCTTGGAGAAAAGAAACCATCAAAGAATTCAGATTTATCATAACGTAATGAACCTGTAAGCTTTAAGTCTAATACATCATTTAATTCAATATTTTTTTGAATTTGAGAATAGACGCCGAATTCTTCGTAATCTATTGGACCATCAAAATCTGTGTAAATTGTGCCAGAAGAATTTAAGCTGTACTGTCTGTACGAACCACCGACTTGAATTTCAGCCCAATTGATTAAATGACTAAAATTATAATTTCCGTTAACATGGTAATATTTTGATTGGTCTTGAAATTTGGAGCCTGTTAATAAATTTGGGTCATTTATACTTCTGTTAAAAGCTGCTTCAAATTCTGGTGTGCCAGGTTCAAATCTTCCTATATCGGCAAAGGCTCTAGCTTGTTGGTGAATGATAGCTGGATTTGGATTTCCGCCACTACCGTATTCGGTTAAAAAAGTAGAAATATACGCTTGGGTGTATTGTGTGTACCAATCTTCTCTAGATTTCCAAGCGTTATTGATGTTTACACCTGTTGCTACCATGTCATAAGAATCACCTGCCTTATCGGCAACGACGTAACCTCTTAAAAAGAAATGATCATTTTTAACTTCTAGTTTATGTTGTTCTTGAAAAAAGCCATTAATATTATACCTATTGGTGCCTTGGTAAATTGTAGAGCCAACACCAATCTTACCAACATAAGATATTTCAAAGTCATTTTCCCAAGGACGATAATACAATCCCCAATCTGCTTTTACACTTTCTGCATTATAGTTGGTTAAATCACCTTCATTATATCCAGTACGAGTAACAGTTTGTGTACCCATTAAAACGGTACCTGGAGGTAAAAGACCAAGACCTATGGCAATTTGGTCAAAATTGATAGGTACTTGCAATTCATCGCCATAAACATTAATGCCATCATAGTCTGGATTGGCTCTAGTTTTTCCTGGATTGTATTTATCAGTTAGGTTATTAGCTGCCCAATCTGTTCCTTTTAGGTAACCAAAATTAACTTTTCCAGCAAATTTGTTACTAAATTTATAAGCAGCTCTAATGCTTACATCCGTATATTCATTGGTTCCTGCTGCTTTTTGGGAAGTTACCCCTCTTTTAATGGTAGCACTAATACCAGGGAAATCAAAAGGGTTTTTACTTCTCATGAATAGAATACCATTGAAAGCATTAGCTCCATAGAGTGCAGATGAAGCACCAGGAAGTATCTCAACACTCAAAACATCGGTTTCAACCATGCCTAATAAATTTCCTAAAGGAAAATTTAGAGCTGGAGAGGAATTGTCCATACCATCTACCAATTGCATAAAGCGGTTATTGGCAAACGTAGCAAAGCCTCTGGTGTTTAATGATTTGAATGTTAAGCTATTAGTGTTAATATCAACACCTTTTAAATTTTCCAAACCATCATAGAAATCGGCCGATGCCGTGTTTTTAATTTCCTTTAATCCGAAACGTTCAACTGTTACGGGCGACTCAAAAACACGTTCTGGAGTTCTTGATGCAGAAATGACGATTTCGTCTAAAGAAGTTCCAACTTTTAGAACAATATTAACAACTTGATTGTTGTCTGTAATATCTATACTGGCTGTTTCAAAACCTACACTACTTGCCTGAATTGTAAACGGCGGGTTTGAACTGTATGTAATGGTGAAATTACCATCAAAATCTGTAATAGCACCGGTGTTGGTGCCAAGTACAATAACATTTGCACCAGGAACGGGTAGACCACTATCGTCGGTAACAGTTCCTGAAATTGTTGATTGTGAATACAAAGTAGCACAAAACAATAACGAAAGAAGGTTGAAAATTGTTTTCATGGGCTTGGTAAAAATTTAATTTTAGCAATTTAAGTTAATAAATAACTTGTGAAAATATATACAAAAGTAACAAAAAAACTATGCACGCATAATATAATTATCAAAAAATAGCTTTTTTAATTGATTTATTGATAAAAATCTACTATATAAATGATAAAAACCCAAAACAACAGGGTTGTTATTATGGGTTTTTAAATAAGATAAAATTTTACGCTTTTTATTCGACCGTTACAGATTTAGCCAAATTTCTTGGTTGGTCAACATTTTTGCCAAGCATAACAGCTATGTAGTACGATAAAAGTTGAAGGGGTATAGTATTTAATAATGGCGATAGCGATTCTAACGTTTCAGGAACCTCAATAACATGGTCCGCTAGTTCTCTAACGGTTTTGTCTCCTTCTGTTACAATACCTATAATTTTTCCTTTTCTTGACTTTATTTCCTGAATATTACTCACTACTTTTTCGTAGTGTGGTGTTTTTGTTGCAATAACAACAATAGGCATGTTTTCGTCAATTAATGCTATTGGACCGTGTTTCATTTCAGCAGCTGGGTAGCCTTCGGCATGTATATAGGAAATCTCTTTTAATTTCAAAGCGCCTTCTAAGGCTACAGGAAAATTATAGCCTCTTCCTAGATATAAAAAGTTTGAAACATCCTTATATGTATAAGCAATTTCTTTAATTGAAGCTTCGGCTTTTAATGCTTTTTCTACTTTTTTCGGAATCATTTCAAGTTCTAATAAATGATGCCTAAAGTCTGAGCTTGAAATAGTACCTTTTGCTCTTGCCAAGCGCAAGGCCATTAATGTTAAAACCGTAATTTGTGTTGTAAATGCTTTGGTTGAAGCAACGCCAATTTCTGGTCCTGCATGCGTATAGGCTCCCGCATGGGTTTCTCTAGCGATTGACGAACCAACAACATTACAAACACCAAAAACAAAAGCACCTTTCGACTTGGCTAATTTTATAGCTGCCAGTGTATCGGCTGTTTCGCCAGATTGCGAAATGGCAATTAAAACATCATTTTCGGTAATAACAGGGTTACGATACCTAAACTCTGATGCGTATTCAACTTCAACAGGAATTCTTGCAAGATCTTCAAAAATATATTCGGCAACCAAACCTGCATGCCAAGATGTCCCACAAGCAGCAATAATAATGCGGTTGGCATTCAGGAATTTTTTCATATTATCTTCAACACCGGCCATTTTTATAATGGCTTCTTCCCTTAAAAGCCGACCTCTGTAAGTATCGTTAATTGCCTTTGGTTGTTCAAAGATTTCCTTTAGCATGAAATGGTCGAATCCACCTTTTTCAATTTGCTCAAGATTTATTTGAAGTTCTTGTACATAAGTATCGACTAAAGAATCATCTTTTATTTTTCTAATTTTAATATCCTTACCTTCACGTATAATGGCCATTTCTTCGTCTTCAAGATAAACGGCATTTTTTGTGAACTCAATGAAAGGAGAAGCATCGCTGGCTATAAAGAATTCATTTTCGCCAATACCAACAGCTAGTGGACTGCCCAGGCGAGCTATAATGATTTCGTCAGGTTTAGCTTTGTCAAAAACTGCAATGGCATAAGCACCAATAACTTGGTTTAATGCGATTTGAACGGCTTTTCCTAGCTTTACATTTTCTTTCTTTTTTACATCTTCAATAAGGTTAATTAAAACCTCGGTGTCTGTATCTGATTTAAAAGTATAGCCACGAGAAATAAGCTCTTGTTTTAGAGCGGCGTAATTTTCTATAATACCATTATGAATAATGACTAATTCGCCAGAGTTTGAAATATGAGGGTGTGAGTTGACACTATTAGGAACGCCATGAGTAGCCCATCTTGTATGGCCTAAACCTATGTGGCCTAAATTAGGAATTTCTTGCTGCACACAATTTTCTAAATCGGCAACTTTGCCTTTAGTCTTGGAAACATTTAAACTGGTGCCATCAAAAAGAGCAATTCCTGCACTGTCGTAACCTCTGTACTCCAATCTTTTTAGACCTTCTATAATAATTGGGTAAGCTTCTCTATGTCCTATATATCCAACAATTCCACACATAATTAAAATTGATTTGGGTTAAAAATGATGAGTAAATATGTAAAAATAAACAATAAATGAAACTAATTATTATATGAAAGTTTTATTTATACGATAAAATACCCAAAAGGGTAGACTTTCTTGAAGCTTTAATAGCTATTATCATTAGCTATTAAAGCTTAATTGGTTTCTTTAGGTTCGGAATAATAAATCTCCAGTTTCATTCTTTTATTTTCTGGAACATTGTCGGTCGCACCATATAAAATGGTTCCTCTTGGTATAAGCATGGATGCTGAAGGTACTCTAGTAACAGTATCGTTGCTATTTAATATTCTAGAAGAACTGGTGTTATTGACGTTTGGAGATAAAACTAGGCCAATTTTTGTGTTTGTAGAATCTCTGGTTAATATATTGTTTAGGTATTCTGTAAGTCGTATTTTGTATTTTGGCCCACCATTGTTAGTAGATCTCTGGCCAAGGCTTATGACTTTAGAACTTAGAGGGTCACTGCTGTTCAATGTTGGGTCAAAATCATAGTCTGTGGTTGTTAGATTATTTCTAACATCGTAAACATAAATTCTATCATATTTGTGGGCTTCATCATTAAGAGTTTCGTCTTCATAAATAACCAATTGTGCTTCGTTTATCAATCTTTTTAAAGGACGCCTGCCGTTTACTGGATCTAAATAATTTCCGCCATCATCAAGTTTCAGATAATTTTTTCTAAAACATTCCAGGGCATCATCATCTACATTTCCGTCACCATCGCAATCAACCAAGCCACCAAATAAATCAACAACAGCCATAGAGCCTTCAATACCTTTTAAATAAAGCTTATCATCATTTGTATTAGATAAATCGACTTTTGAATAATTGTTTATAAAAGTGTTTAATCTATTTCCTGTTAAATTTAAGGTATAGGAATCTTTGGTTCTAAGATCGGTTTCTCCACTAGTGTAATATATGGTTATAGTAGAAGCTTCTTGACCAAAATTCAATAAAATCATATTTCCTTGGTCATTAACAGGTGTTGCTTTGATATACAAGCCACGGAAATAGTTTTTAAAATTGTTATCATTGCTTAGCTCAATCTGTCCTTCTTTTTCAAATATGGTATTATGCCAAAATGTAGTGTCTAATTTTACACGAAGTCTTGGTGATGACCTGGTAATTTCATCATTACCATCAGACACCAAAGTTTTTAGCACAATCGTTTCGTTACTTGGAACAAAAAGAGAGTCCCTGTAAATTAAATCACCTTTAAAATTATCGAAATTTATGGTAGAGCTACCTGTTATGGCATGGTTGTCTGTTCCAACAATAGCACCATCAGCTTTCGAAAAATAGTTTTGTTGAGCGTCTGTTGGTGAACTAGGATCGAAATCTCTTAAGAAATAATTGTTTTGGTATATTTTTAGATCAATAGGGGCATTACCATATAAGGAGTCTTTAATGGAATATATTGCATTTCCTAATGAATCTTGACCTATTATTTTGCTAAAATAAGGGATGGTTAACACTACAGAATCTATCTTTGGATTGGTGCCAAAAGATGGATTGTCAATTGCAGGGTCTACTTGAGTAATGATGCTAGCGCTTGTAGAACCATAAGCAGGATCGTTGTAAAAACCTAACAGTGCAGAGGTTAAATTATTAATTTGTAAAGAGTCTAATTTTTTATTGTATGCTGTTATTTTTCCTGTGAATTTATTGTCTAAAATGTTCGAGTTGCCACTTCCTAATACATCACTTTCTACAGAACTGAAATCTTTATCGCAGGCAATAAAAAACACGGTTAAAAATAGAATTACACCAGTAAACTCAAGGGCTTTTAATATCTTTTTCATATATATTTACAAGGAAATCGACTAGCTTAAAACGTCTGTGTTTAAAAATTTTGTGTAAGCTTCACCGAATTCATCTCTACTTTTATATTCTAAAACAGGTTTATTTGCATCTTTAATGTAAGCGGTTAAATCTTTGGGTATTTCTTCAGATCCAACAATTAGGGCGTCAGAATAATCAATCGCAACCTTCATTAAATTTGTATACGATGGCTGTTCCAAAACTTTAATGGCTTCCTCATTAAGATTGTCAAATTTAACTTTATTAAACATATCATTGCTTAACGTATTGTTAAAACTTTGATTGTAAACAGAGGTAACAATTTTACTTTCGTTGAACAAGGGCTCGTCTTTATAATAATCTTTTAGATAAATAGGAAGCAACGATGCCAGCCACCCATGCACATGTATAACATCTGGCGACCAATTTAATTTCTTAACGGTTTCTATTACGCCTTTTGCAAAAAATATGGCACGCTCGTCATTATCAGGAAAAAGGGCGCCGTTTTCATCGGTAAGCGTTGCCTTTCTTTTAAAGTATTCGTCGTTGTCTATAAAATAAACTTGTATACGTTCTTTTGGTATGGACGCTACTTTTATAATTAACGGCATATCTAAATCGTTAATTACCAAATTTATTCCCGATAATCTTATTACTTCGTGTAGTTGATGTCTTCTTTCATTAATATTTCCGTATCTGGGCATGAAAATCCTTATTTGCCCGCCTTGTTGGTTTACCAATCTAGGAGCTTCAAATGACATTGAAGAAATTTCGGTTTCAGGTAAATAAGGTACTACTTCAGATGATACGTACAATATCCTCTTATCTTTCATAGGTTTATTTTTGCCGTTTTTTGATGATTTTAATGACTTCCCTTTAGTTTTTTCCTATCAAAAAAACGATTAAAACGAGATTTATAATTGTTTGGCTTTTGAAAATTCAAAATAAAAAACACGCAAAAGTACAAAAATTTATGCAGATTGGTTGTAAAATCTTAAGTTTGCCCCCATTAATTTTACAAAAAGCAGTGAAAGTTTTTTCAGAAAAGAAACAGATAGCACCTGTAATTAATACTTTTAGGGCAAATCATAAAACCATTGGTTATGTAGCAACTATGGGGGCTTTGCATAAAGGTCATTTGGCTTTGGTTGAAAAAGCTTTAGACGAAAATGATGCGGTGGTGGTTAGTATTTTTGTGAATCCTACCCAATTTAACAATCCAGATGATTTAGAAAAATACCCCAGAACATTGGAGGGCGATGTGAAACTTCTAGAAACCCTTTCTAATGATATTTTGGTTTATGCTCCAACAGTAGCTGATATTTACGAAGGCAAAACAGAATCTGAACATTTCGATTTTGATGGCTTGGAACATGAAATGGAAGGGCGCTTTAGAGAAGGGCATTTTAACGGGGTTGCTACTGTTGTGAAGCGTTTCTTTGAGATTTTAAAACCAGATAACGCCTATTTTGGGGAAAAAGACTTTCAACAATTACAGATTATAAAGAAATTAGTTGAAAAATATCAAATCCCTGTAAGCGTAATAGGTTGCAGAATTTACAGAGAACCTAGTGGTCTTGCAATGAGTTCACGTAATGCACGACTAAAGGATGCACATTTAAAAGCAGCGCCTTTTATATACAAAACATTAAAAGTTGCTAAAAAGCGTTTTGGCACAAAAAGTGCTAATAATGTAACCGAATGGGTAGAGAATCAATTTAAAGGACAGGCTTTGTTGGAACTAGAATATTTCATAATTGCAGATGCCAATACCTTAAAAGTTTCTACCAGAAAAACTAAAAACAAAAAATATAGAGCGTTTATTGCAGTATATGCGGGGGATGTTAGACTGATTGATAATATCGCACTAAATTAATTATCTTTGCACCATGCAAATTCAGGTAGTAAAATCTAAAATACATAGGGTAAAATGTACAGGCGCAGACCTAAATTACATTGGTAGTATTACTATTGATGAAGATTTAATGGATGCTGCCAACATTATTCAAGGGGAAAAAGTCCAAATCGTAAATAACGATAACGGTGAGCGACTTGAAACTTACGTAATACCAGGGCCACGTAATTCTGGCGAAATTACATTAAATGGTGCTGCCGCCAGAAAAGTATCGGTAGGCGACACGCTTATATTAATTACCTACGCCATTATGGACATAGAAGAAGCCAAAGTGTTTAAACCTTCTCTGGTGTTTCCAGATGAGAGCACAAATTTGTTAAAATAAACGTTTGAATCCGAAAATATCGAAATCATTAAAAATAATACTCCCACTTTTACTGGGAGTTTTTTTGGTTTGGTATTCACTCAGTAAGGTGTCTTTAGACCAGTTGATTAGTTATTTTCAAAAGGCAGATTACAGTTGGATTTTTCTCGGGATGGTGTTAGGCTTATTAAGCCATTTATCTAGGGCCTATCGTTGGCTGTTTATGCTGGAACCATTGGGTTTTAAGGTTAAGTTTGGTAATAGTATGATGGCTGTTTTCTCTACGTACTTA
This sequence comes from Marixanthotalea marina, assembly GCA_018883545.1. GTDB lineage: Bacteria > Bacteroidota > Bacteroidia > Flavobacteriales > Flavobacteriaceae > Marixanthotalea > Marixanthotalea marina. The sequence continues at coordinate 423,943 of JAHLEH010000001.1, forward strand.
ATTAATTATACCATTCCGCGTGCTGGAGAAGTGGCAAGGGCAACTATCTTAACAAATTATGAGCGTGTTCCTTTTGAAAAGGGATTTGGTACCATTGTGGCAGAACGGATAGCCGACCTTATTATGCTTATGCTTATAATGGCAATCACACTCTTTCTCCATTTCGATTTTATCTACGGATTTTTAATTGAAAAATTCAACCCATTAAATATTTTAATTGCTTTTGTGGCTTTGGGGTTTTTAGCATTATTGTTTTTTAAGTATGTTAAAAAAAGCGATTCTAAAATAGCTGTGAGAATAAAGGTTTTTATAAGTGGTTTAATTGAAGGTGCTTTCAGTATTTTTAAAATGAAAAAAAAGTGGCCTTTTGTTTTTCATACTGTATTTATATGGGTTATGTATGTGCTCATGTTTTATGTAACTTCACTATCGGTTGAAGATTTAGGAATGCTTTCTTTGGGAGCAGTTTTAACGGCTTTCATTGCTGGAAGTTTTAGTATAGCCGCTACAAACGGCGGTGTTGGCTCTTACCCATTGGCTATTTATGCCGCCTTATCCATTTTTAATATTGCTGAAGCACCCAGTATTGCCTTGGGTTGGATTATGTGGGCGTCTCAAACACTTATGGTAATTATTTGTGGTGGACTTTCATTAATCTATTTGCCTATTTATAATAGAAACAAGACTCAAAAACAAGTTTGATTTCACGTTGCAGATTTCAACTTTCAACTTTTTGAAAAGTTAGGTCTTATTTCTTACCTTGCCATAGATAAAATCTCAAATCACTTTCACAATGAAAAAGTCAACCATTTTCCTCCTATTCTTTGCATGTGCGTTTAGTTATGTAAATGCCCAAGTTACTTATAAACCATTTGAATCTTCAAAATTAGGAACGACTCGAGAACTGAAAATTCAATTGCCAAGAGGTTACGATAACGACAAAGAAAAAAGTTATCCTTTAGTTGTTGTTTTAGATGGCGATTATCTGTTTGAAGCCGTTGCGGGAAATGTAGATTATTACACCTATTGGGAAGACATGCCCGATGCCATTGTTGTGGGCATCAATCAATATGATTACCGATACGACGATTGCTTGTATTCTGGGCAAAACTCATTACCCATAGAAACAGGAGCGGCTTTTTTTGAGTTTATTGGGGCAGAACTTATTCCGTATATAGAAAGCACTTATAGAACAGGCCCATTTAGGGTAGCTGTTGGTCATGGTGAAACGGCTAATTTTATCAATTATTTTTTATTGAAAGAGCAGCCGTTGTTTCAAGCGTATATCGCCGTAAGTCCGGAATTGGCTCCTAAAATGATTGATTATTTGCCTGAGCGCTTGTCCAATATTCAATCGAAAACATTTTACTATTTGGCAATAACCAATAATGACACAGAATCAATTAAATCTATGGCCCAAGCATTGGACAGTGATTTAAAAGCAATGGACAATAAAAACGTGTTGTACAAGTCCGATGTGTTTGAAAACCCTTCGCATTACTCGGTACCTACACATGCCGTACCAAATGCTCTTGAAAGTATTTTTCATGTGTATCAGCCTATCAGTAAAAAGGAATATCAGGAAACTATTTTGAAGTTAGATGAATCGCCTGTGGTTTATTTACAGGAAAAATACCAAACCATACAAGATTTATTTGGGATTGAAAAAAACATTCTGATTAACGATTTTAAAGCGATAGCTGCTGCTATTGAAAAAACCGAACAATTCGAATACTTTGAAGAATTAGGCAAAATGGCCAGAAAAGCTTATCCAGATGCAATTTTGGGGAGCTATTACACAGCCCGTTTTTATGAAGAAACGGGTGAACCTAAAAAAGCAATGAAAACCTATCAATCTGCTTATATTTTAGAAGAAGTAGCTGGTATTACCAAAGATTTAATGATGGAAAAAGCCGATGCCATTAAGGCAGATTTTGGATATTAACTTATAGATGAATTCTAATTCTAGAAATTTAAATGGCTAAACTTAAAACTACTTTTTTCTGCCAAAGTTGTGGCACACAGTACGCGAAATGGCAGGGACAATGTAATGCTTGTAAAGCGTGGAATACCATTGTTGAGGAAGTGGTTCAAAAACCGGAAAAGAGCGATTGGAAATCTGAAACATCTAAGGTTAAGCGTGTTTCGATACCATTAAAAATCAAGGATATTGATACATCAAACGATGCTCGCATAGACACTTTTGATGGTGAATTAAATCGTGTGCTTGGAGGTGGCATTGTGCCCGGGTCATTAACGCTTTTGGGTGGTGAACCTGGCATTGGTAAAAGTACCCTTTTGCTGCAAGTGGCTTTAAAATTACCTTACAAAACACTGTATGTGTCTGGTGAAGAAAGCCAAAAACAAATAAAAATGCGTGCCGAGCGCATCAACCCAAACAATAACAATTGTTATATTTTAACCGAAACCAAAACCCAAAATATTTTTAAGCAAATTGAAGGTTTAGAACCCGATATTGTTATTATTGACTCCATTCAAACCTTGCATAGCGATTATATAGAATCGTCTTCAGGCAGTATTTCCCAAATTAAGGAATGCACCACAGAACTTATCAAATTTGCTAAGGAAACGGCGACTCCTGTAGTTTTAATCGGTCACATCACAAAGGATGGTAACATTGCCGGACCTAAAATTTTAGAGCATATGGTCGATACGGTTTTGCAGTTTGAGGGTGATAGAAATTATGTGTTTCGCATTTTAAGAGCCCATAAAAATAGGTTTGGTTCTACAAACGAATTGGGTATTTACGAAATGCAGGGCAGTGGTTTGCGTGAAGTTTCAAATCCATCAGAAATACTGATTTCTAAAAAAGATGAAGAACTCTCTGGGAATGCCATTGCCGCTACTTTAGAAGGTATGCGCCCGTTAATGATTGAAGTTCAGGCCTTGGTAAGTACGGCCGTTTACGGCACGCCACAACGTAGTGCCACGGGTTTTAATGCCAAACGATTGAACATGCTTTTGGCTGTTTTAGAAAAGCGTGCAGGATTTCGTTTGGGCGCCAAAGACGTATTTTTAAACATTACCGGCGGCATTACGGTTGATGACCCAGCAATCGATTTGGCCGTCGTGGCGGCTATTTTATCCTCAAATGAAGATGTGGCGTTGCAAAAGGACATTTGTTTTGCGGCTGAGGTTGGTTTATCTGGTGAAATTCGCCCAGTGCAACGTGTGGAACAGCGTATTTTGGAAGCCGAAAAACTAGGTTTTTCAACCATTTTCGTGTCTAAATACAACAAAATGTCGCTCAAAAATACAGTTATAAAAATTCAAATGATTTCTAAAATTGAGGACTTAGTTGATATTTTAATTTAAAAGTTCGAATTTATTTTAAGGTAAGATAACGTTACCTTTTGAGCATTAAAATATGCTATTTAAGGCTAGAACAATCGTTTTAGCTTTTTTTAATCCTAAAAGGGCTCATTTACAGGATAAATTATTAATTTCGCGCATCGAAAAGAAAATGGATATAATGAACAGTAAATTTCCTGAATATAAAGGACTTGACTTGCCAAAAGTAGCAGAAGAAATTCTAAGCTATTGGCAAGCAAACAATATATTTGAAAAAAGTGTTTCAACCAGAGAAAACCACGACTCGTATGTGTTTTTTGAAGGCCCGCCTTCCGCAAACGGTTTACCTGGTATTCACCATGTCATGGCACGAGCCATTAAGGATATTTTCTGTCGCTATAAAACCCAAAAAGGCTTTCAGGTAAAACGTAAGGCCGGTTGGGATACCCATGGACTTCCTATTGAGTTGGGGGTTGAAAAGGAATTGGGTATCACCAAAGAGGATATTGGAAAAACAATTTCTGTAGAAGATTATAATAACGCTTGCCGCAAAGCAGTGATGCGTTACACTGATATTTGGAATGATCTTACCGAGAAAATGGGCTACTGGGTAGATATGGATGATCCTTACATTACCTACGAACCCAAATACATGGAAAGTGTTTGGTGGTTGCTCAAACAGATTTACAATAAAAATCTATTATACAAAGGCTACACGATTCAGCCATATTCACCTAAGGCAGGAACTGGTTTAAGTTCACATGAGTTGAACCAACCTGGAACTTATCAAGACGTGACTGATACAACGGTGGTCGCTCAGTTTAAAGCCAATCCACAATCGTTGCCCGAGTTTTTGCAGAATGAAGGCGATATTTATTTCTTGGCTTGGACGACCACCCCATGGACCTTACCAAGTAACACAGCCTTAACGGTTGGTCCTAAAATTGAATATGTGTTGGTTAAAACCTACAATCAATACACCTTCGAACCCATTAATGTGGTTTTGGCTAAAAAGTTGGTCAACTATCAATTTGATGGAAAATTCAAAAGGGTTGAGAATAAATCAGATTTATTGACTTATAAATCAGGAGATAAAAAAATACCATATTACGTAGTAAAAGAATTTATAGGTACTGATTTAGTGGGTGTTACTTATGAGCAATTACTGCCTTATGCTTTGCCAAACGATAATCCAGAGAATGCATTCCGAGTGATTGCGGGCGATTTCGTAACCACAGAAGACGGTACGGGTATTGTGCACACAGCACCAACTTTTGGTGCAGACGACGCCTTGGTGGCTAAACAGGCTACGCCAGAAGTGCCACCCATGTTGGTGAAAGACGAACATGGCAATTTAGTGCCTTTGGTAGATTTACAAGGTAAGTTTAGGCCAGAGATGCAAGAGTTTGCTGGTAAATATGTGAAGAATGAATACTATGACGAAGGCGAAGCCCCAGAACGTTCGGTAGATGTAGAAATAGCCATTAAGTTAAAAGAAGAAAACAAAGCCTTTAAGGTTGAAAAATATAAGCACAGTTACCCCAATTGTTGGCGTACCGATAAACCTATTTTGTATTATCCGCTGGATTCTTGGTTCATTAAAGTGACCGATGTTAAGGGGCGTATGTTCGAATTGAATGAAACCATCAACTGGAAACCCAAAGCTACGGGAACAGGCCGTTTCGGTAACTGGTTGGCCAATGCCAACGATTGGAACTTATCCCGCTCACGTTATTGGGGCATTCCCTTGCCTATTTGGAGAACCGAAGACGGTAAAGAAGAAATCTGTATTGGTTCGGTAGAAGAGTTGAAAACGGAAATGGCCAAGGCGGTTTCAGCTGGTGTACTTTCAAAAGATATTTTTGCCGATTTTGAAGTCGGTAACAATTCCGAAGAAAACTATGCAATAATCGATTTGCATAAAAACATTGTAGACGACATTATTTTAGTGTCTGCTTCAGGGAAACCAATGAAACGCGAAAGCGATTTAATAGATGTTTGGTTCGATTCGGGCTCCATGCCTTATGCACAATGGCACTATCCGTTCGAGAATAAGGAATTGGTAGATAATGGTACATCGTACCCAGCAGACTTTATCGCAGAAGGTGTCGACCAAACCCGTGGTTGGTTCTATACGCTGCATGCTATCGGTACCATGGTTTTCGATTCTGTAGCCTATAAAAATGTGGTGTCTAACGGATTGGTGTTGGATAAAAATGGTCAAAAAATGTCCAAACGTTTGGGCAATGCCATCGATCCATTTGAAACATTGGGTAATTACGGCGCCGATGCGACCCGTTGGTACATGATAAGCAATGCCAACCCTTGGGACAATTTAAAGTTCGATTTAGAAGGGGTTGAAGAAGTGAAGCGTAAGTTTTTCGGAACGCTTTACAATACCTATTCGTTCTTTTCACTTTACTCTAATTTAGATAACTTCAATTATGGTGAAGCCGATATACCATTGGAAGAACGCCCAGAGATTGATCGTTGGATTTTATCGGAATTGCATACGCTCATTCAAAAGGTAGATGCCTATTATGCCGATTACGAACCTACCAAGGCGGCACGTGCCATATCCGATTTCACACAAGATTATTTAAGTAACTGGTATGTGCGCCTAAGCAGAAGGCGTTTCTGGAAAGGCGATTACCAACAAGATAAAATTTCGGCTTACCAAACGCTTTATACCTGTATGGTGACCATTGCCAAGTTGGGAGCGCCTATTGCACCGTTTTATATGGATAGGCTGTATCTAGATTTAAATGCCGTTACCAAAAAAGAAGCTTTTGAAAGTGTGCACTTGGCAGATTTTCCTGTTTACGATGCTTCATTTGTAGATAAAAGTTTGGAGCATAAAATGGAAAGTGCCCAAACAATATCCTCTTTGGTATTGTCGTTAAGGGCTAAAGAGAAAATAAAAGTACGTCAACCGCTTCAAAAAATAATGATACCTATAACCGGGAAACAGCAAAAAGAAGAAATATTGGCAGTTTCTGGCTTGATAAAGCATGAGGTTAATGTAAAGGAACTTGAGCTTTTAGAAGATGCATCCGATATTTTGGTGAAGCAAATAAAACCTAATTTTAAAGTGTTGGGTCCACGTTTTGGAAAGGATATGAAACTGATTGCCAACGCAATAAATACCTTAACGGCGGCAGATATTTCCAACATTGAACAAAAAGGGAATTTAGACCTTGAAATTAATGGAAAAAGCATTACTTTAGGCCTTGAAGATGTGGAAATTACATCTCAGGATATTGAGGGATGGTTGGTTGCCAGTGAAGCTGGTATAACAGTAGCGCTAGATATTACCATTACAGACGATTTGCGCAAGGAAGGTATTGCAAGGGAACTTGTTAACCGTATCCAAAATTTGCGTAAGGATTCTGGTTTTGAAGTGACAGACCGTATTGACGTGAAGCTTCAAAAAGATGATAAAATAGCGCAAGCAGTCCATTCGAATTTAGAATATATAAAAACGGAAACATTAACAGAAGAACTTGAAATTATAGATCAAATAAACCAAGGTATTGAGATTGCCTTTGATGACGTAAATACCAAGTTGTTTATTCAAAAACATTAAATTACGGCTATGGAGAACACAGTACGATATTCAGACAAAGATTTAGCAGAATTTAAAGCACTTATACTAGAGAAAATAGAGAAGGCGCAACACGACTTAGATCTTATAAAAAGTGCCTATATGAACAATCTTAGTAATGGTACCGAAGATACATCGCCAACATTTAAGGCATTTGATGAAGGTAGTGAAGTGATGAGCAAGGAGACCAATTCGCAAATGGCCATTAGGCAGGAAAAATTTATTCGCGATTTAAAAAATGCATTGATTCGCATCGAAAATAAAACCTATGGTGTTTGCCGTGTTACAGGAAAATTGATTAATAAAGAGCGTTTAAAATTAGTGCCACATGCCACTTTAAGTATTGAGGCTAAAAACATGCAACAATAATTCTGTTACAATTATAAATTAGCGTCTCTCCCTATAACTATTGGGGTCGAGACGTTTTTATTTGCCATTCCTGCCTTCGCAGGAGTCTATTTTAAAACGAATGTCGTTAAAAAAATCCATACTACTTATCATCATTATTTTACTGATAGACCAAGCCAGTAAAATTTATATAAAAACACATTTTAGACTTCAAGACAGTGTGGAGGTGTTCAGCTGGTTTAAAATCTTTTTTATTGAAAATGAAGGTATGGCCTGGGGCACCAGAATTAGTGATTTTGTGTCTTTTGTATCTGAAAGAACCGCTAAAATAGCCCTTACTATTTTTAGGATTATTGCCATTTTTGGCATTGGGTATTGGTTGTATGATGCTACCAAAAAACAAGGCTCTAAAATTTTAACCATTGCCATTGCCCTTATATTTTCTGGGGCTATGGGTAATATTATAGATTCGGTATTTTACGGAGTTTTGTTTAGCGACAGCTACATGCAAGTGGCCACATTTTTGCCCGAAGGTGGAGGTTACGATACCTTATTGCACGGTAAGGTGGTAGATATGCTGTATTTTCCACTATACAAAGGCTATTTGCCTGAATGGTTGCCCATTTGGGGCGGTCAGTTCTTCACGTTTTTTGAACCCGTTTTTAACATAGCCGATATGGCCATTAGTACGGGGTTTATCATGCTTATTGTATTTAACAGAAAAGCGTTTCCAAAAGCAGAAGCTACCGAATAATACTCTCTGTAATTATTTTCTTTAGTTTTTATTGGTATAGTTGTTATATTTATAACTCCAACATGGGGCCTTTAGGCTGAACCTAGCAACTGTAAATATGAACAATTTAAAAGATTTGAACATAGAAAAAGAAATTTTATCAATGTTCAACTATTCTTTGAATATGTTCGCCAAGCAAAAAATTCTAGAAATTTTAGAGAATCCACTGCAATCTATTGATGACATTCTGTTGCGCCAAAATATTTTAAAGGGTTTTTCAGAAAACCATAAGGTACTGGAAAATTACTCATACACGGTTTTGTATTTAAATGAAGTTCATTTTTTCTTAAATGATGAAAAAATTAAGGATTTATCTTATAAAAAATTTAAGTATAGATTATTTGCTTCCAAAAAAGAAAAAACCAGATATAGAAGTAAGTTTAACCAATTGATTTTATTTTTCCATCGCTTGGAATCAAGGTATTTTACCAGATTAAATTTAAATGCTTTCCCTGAAGCATATGCTTCAAATATTAAACAGATTTTGCAGTTCTTATCAAATTTTGAACTTTATAAATACGAGTATATAGTTAGAGAGAAAAGATTAAAGGATAAACATATAATAGAACTAACTAAAAAGGTTAATGAGCTGAAAAAGGAGCACGTTGTGAAGGATTTTTGGAACAATTTTTTTCTGTTCGAAGCATACCTTTCCATTCATGTTGGCATTTTAAAACACCGATTTAATTTTCCAAGCTTTACTCATAATCATATTAAGCTATTGGGTTTTTATCATCCTCTTATTGGTAAGCCAGTCAAGAATAATTTTGAGACCGATAAAAATGTGATTTTATTGAATGGACCAAATATGTCTGGAAAATCGACCTTGCTAAAAGCAATTGGAATTTGCATTTATTTTAGTCATTTAGGACTCGGCATACCAGCTTCAGTAGGAGAAGTGCCTTTTTGTAACTTTTTTTCTGTCAAAATAAATAAAACGGACGATATTTTAAATGGGTATAGCCATTTTATGACTGAAGTTTTGAACCTTAAAAACGTAGCTAATCAAGCAGTAAATGGAAATAGGTGTTTTGCTATTTTTGATGAACTTTTTAGCGGTACTAATGTAGATGATGCTTTTGAAATTTGTAAAACAACCATAAATGGATTGAGCAAGTTTGACGATTCGTATTTTTTCATTTCCTCACACATACAAGAACTTAAAAATGTATCGAACGAACAAGTTGGGAGTTATTATTTGAATTGCGAATTGATTGAAAATAAACCAACATTTAACTACCAGTTAAAAAAGGGATGGTCTGATATAAAAGTTGGTCAAATTCTATTTGATAAAGAAGGGTTGAACGATTTATTGAAATAGTCGTTGTATTTATTGCATATATAACACGTTAATGCCAATATAAAACAGCTCATTACCTAAAAACAACAATTGAGTAACAAAAATTAAACTTACAGAATATTATTACTGAAATTTGAATTGAAAAACAAAAACTAAGATTTAAATGAATAAAGTAGATAATTCATCCAAAAAACTTGCTAGAAAAAAGTCTAATCCAATTTGGAAGTGGTTTTGGCTCACTTTTCTTGTAGTTTCTCTTGCTTATGCGTGGTATTCATTCTATGTGCCTTCCAATGATGTGGCCTGGGCTAACAATATGGACTCTGCTCGACAACTTTCTAACGATTCTGGTAAAAATATGCTGCTATTTTTCACAGGGCAGTGGTGCGTACCATGCCGAATTATGAAGCGTGAAGTTTTTGCGGATGGGGAAGTCATGGAAACCATTAATTCGAAAGTTGTGCCAATAATGATTGATATTGATGACCCTAATATGGATGAGATCGTAAAACATTATCAAGTTGGCGCTACTCCGGTAACAATATTTACTGATCCTCAGGGTAAAGTAATCGATTACGCTGTTGGAAAGATTGATAAAACGAAGTTCCTCCAAATGCTTGAAAATACAAGTGTGGCAGGTTTCTAAGTAGGATGTAACAATCTTAAGTACAGGCTTAATTGTATTTATTTTCTTTAGTTTTAATTGGAATAGTTGTTATATTTATTACTTGTATAATACTTTGGTAAATATAAAATCTAAGTGAGAAAATATATTTTATTTGTCTTGATAGCATCTCTTGTTTCCTGTAATATTAGTAAAGAATACTATGAAAATGGTAAAATTGAAAAAATCGGAAAGACTACTAATGGATTAAAAAATGGAAAATGGAAGTACTATTTTTCAGATGGAAATTTTCGAGGTGGGGGTAAATACTTAAAAGGAAAAAGAACTGGACAATGGAAATGGTTTTATCAAAATGGCAAATTAGAACAAATCGGAGAATATTTGAATGACGAACAAGAAGGGTTGTGGAAATTTTATCATGATAATGGAGTACAATCTGGAGTTGGGACATTAAAAAATGGGAAAAGAATTGGTGTCTGGAAATGGTTTTTTAATAACGGTCAAATTCAAACAGAAAGAAATTGGATTGATGGGAAGTTAGTTGAAATCATTAGCTGTTATGATGGAAATGGCAATAAATTAGATAAGGGAAGTTTTACTAGAGGAAACGGAACGGTAAAAATTTATGATATTGACGGTAAATTATTAGAGACTTATATTTACGAAAACGGCGAATATGTAAATTAATTTTTAATAACAGGAAACACTCGTGAAAAAAACTTTTATAATTCTTACAATTATTACACTTGTTAGTTGCAAACAAACTCCCCCAAAAAAAATTGAAAAGCAATCGTTTAGTATTTCAGGAACTATTAATGGGAAATATTCTGGTTTTATTTACTTGAATTACGGTCAAAGCAAGGATAGTGTAAAAGTCAAAAATAATAGTTTTAGATTCGATGGAATTGTTAAAAACCCAATTCAAGGTTGGCTAAACTTAGAGCTAGACTCAAATGTAGCTTGGTTGTACGTTGAAAATAGCAATATAATAGTTGAAACAAATTACGAAAAGGGAATTCAAAACGGAAAGCCATTCAACATATTGAAAATTAAAGATATTAAAGGTTCGCATTCTGCTGATATTCAAAAGGAGTATAAAGAGTTTTATCAAGCTAACCAAGATAAAGATAATTTCAAAAGCTTACTATATACAAAACTTAAAGACTTCATTGCAAAAAACAAAAAGCATCCCTTTAGTGGGACAATATTAGGAGAAATTGCTTTAATAAACCCTATATTAACAAAAAAGGAACTTCTGCAGCTTTATTCTAAAATTGATACTACTTATCAAAATAAAGATGATTTGGAAATGTTCAAAATGGGAATTGCAAACTTAGATGAATATGGGGTTGGAAAATCCTTGTTAGAATTTAAATTACCTAATGAGAATAATGAACAAATTGCAATTAAATCAATTTTAAGTAAAACCACATTAGTTGATTTTTGGGCTTCATGGTGCAAGCCTTGTCGGGCAAAACACCCATATTTAGTTGATCTTAAAAATAAAATTGATAAAGATAATTTTGATATTGTAAGTATTTCAATAGACGAAAAAAAGAGTGATTGGATTAAAGCTATTGAAAAAGACAATCTTGGATGGACAAATCTACTCGATATAAACAAGGAAGTAAGTGATAAATTAGGAATTCAAGCCATTCCATTCAATTATCTGATTGATGAAAATGGAATTATTCTAGGAGTCAATTTATCAATTGAAGAAATCGAGAATGTAATTAATGAAATAACCAGTATTTAAAACCCATAAACCCTTTCTGGTGTTACACAATAATCTAGTTTGATGTCAGTTTTATATACATCATCAATAGTGTCTTCGGCTTCAAAAAAAGAAAGGCCTATTTTTAGGGTGTCGGGTTTGCAGTCGGCCAAAAAAGCGTCGTAAAACCCTTTGCCATAGCCCACGCGGTGGCCTTGTTCATCAAAAGCCAATAAAGGTACAAACACCACTTCCAATTTGTTGTTGGTAATTTCAATACCATCCACAGGTTCGGGAATGTTGTAGGCGTTTTTTTTTATAATCGTGTTATCTGTGAGTAAATAATGCGTCATAAGCCCAGTTTCAAAATCACTTTGGGAAATCACGATGTGTTTATCCTTGCCGGAAAGGATGTTCAAAATATAATCGGTATTTACTTCTAGTTGTTCCTCAATCGTTAAAAACACATGGTAAAATGTGGCGTCCCAAATGGGCAATTTCAACAATTGGTTGGCAATGCGTATGCTTAAATCGTCTATCGCATTTATGGGGATTTGCTTTCGAAGTGCTTTATATTTTTTGCGTAAGTCTTTTTTCAGCATAAAAATTACCGCTTTAGTTTGGTGCTAATATGAAACAGCGCATCGCCTTGGTACACAATGGGCGCTTCATTCACATTAATAATATACCCGGTATTGTTGGCTTTTACATAATGGTTAAATTTGCCATAAGGGTCTGTAATGGTGCCCAGTACATCTTTTTTGTTCACTTTAGAACCCACTTTAACAGACGCTTTGAACATGCCTGAATATTTGGCACGTTTCCAATTGCTTTCGGTAATGTAAATGGATTCTTTGCGAGGTTTGGCCACGTTAAACTGTGAGCGCAGCATCCCAAAATGTTTAAGGATGCGCTTGGCGCCCTTAATGCCTGCATTGGTAACCGATTCGTCTAAATGAAACGATTTGCCGCCTTCAAAAAGCAACAGAGGTTTACCCAATTTTTGGCAGGTATTACGAAACGATTTGTTAATATTTTTGGAGTACAGAACAAATGGTGCACCAAACACCTTGGCCAGATCGTTTAGCTGTTTGTTCTCTTTTATTAAGCGTAGTTGGGGAGCATTAAACCTGCCTGCACTACCCGTGTGGTAGTCGATTATTAAATCGACATGCGGAATAATTTCCGTTACCAATTTATAGGCTACGCGACTTGCCAAAGAGCCATTTTCGGTGCCGGGAAACATACGGTTTAAATCCCTGCCGTCAGGAAACTCCCTACTTAAATTAATGAATCCAAAGATGTTGATGATGGGAATACAGATTACCGTACCGCATTTAGGTCTGTTAATGCCATGCGATACCAGTTGACGCACAATTTCCACACCGTTTACTTCATCGCCATGAATACCGGCCGTAAATAAAATAGTAGGTCCAGGCTGCTTGGCACGTTCAATAATAATGGGAACATCAACCGTTGAGGTAGTATGTAGTTTTGCTAAATCAAAACTGACCTCTTTGCTTTCTCCCGGTAAAACGGTAACACCAAGAATGTGTAACGGATCGCTTTTGGCTTTAATAATCATTTAAAAATGGTTTTTTATGCGTCGGTTTCTCTCAATGTAAGTAATAATGCTTTTAGCTATGTTTCTGCCTGTAGCCTCTTCAATACCTTCCAAACCGGGTGTTGAATTCACTTCCAAAAGCAATGGCCCTCTGGCCGATTGTAACATGTCTACACCACAAACGGGCAGTTTTAAAACTTTAGAGGCATTCATAGCCAGTCGTAATTCGTGTTCATTTAGTTTAATGACATTTGCAGAACCACCTCGGTGTAAATTAGAGCGGAATTCGCCATCCTTGCCTTGGCGTTTCATGGCGCCAACTACTTTGCCGTCCACAATCAACGCACGAATATCGGCGCCTTTGGCCTCTTTGATAAATTCCTGTACAATCACACGTGCTTCGAGTCCATTAAAAGCTTCCAAAACGGATTCAGCCGCATTCTTGGTTTCGGCCAAAACTACACCTAAACCTTGGGTGCCTTCCAACAATTTAATGATTACGGGTACGCCACCAACATGTTCAATCACTTCTTCCACATCGCGGGAGTAATTGGTAAACACCGTTTTTGGCATACCAATACCAGCTTTGCTCAGGCGTTGTAAACTGCGCAGTTTATCGCGCGAACGTTGAATGGCATCAGAGGAAGCCACCACAAAAACATTCATCATTTCAAACTGCCTTACCACAGCGCAACCGTAAAAGGTAATGGATGCGCCAATTCTAGGGATAACAGCATCTACATAGTCTAAATAACGGTTTTTGTAATAGATGGTAGGCTTTTCTTTTTCTATAATAATGTCACATTTTAAAGGGTCGATAACCTCTATTTTGTGACCTCTTATTTCGCCTTCTTCAACGAGTCTTTCGGTGGAGTAAAGGTTGGAATTTCGAGATAGAATAACTATATTCATAGTGTTTTTGAGTTATAAGAAAGGTTTTCTTCATCTACATCAACCAAAAATTTCCGTTTTAAAAACTGCCGGCCAATAAGCACGGGAAATTTCATGTCGTCGCGCGTGCTTAAAGTTAAGTTAATCTTGTAGGTTTTTCCAAAAAATACAACTTCAGATTTTACTTTGTATCTATTTTCCTTGAAACCGTTGCTGCTTTTTACATTGGTTTTGGAAAACTCGTTGAAGACAATTTCAGTCTTTCCAAAATTTTGGTGCACCTCGCTGTTAAAGGTACAGCGCAAGCCATTTTCTTCTTGAATGATTTCTGAACAATGAATGGCAGACGTATAGGCACCGGTATCGATTTTTACATCAATACCAAACAATCCCAGTTTTGGGAAGTCTACTTTATCTACTCTGCCTATAATTTTTTTGCTCATAACGTTAGCGTAAAAAAAGTGCGCGAAGGTAATGATTAGTTAAAATCTAAAAACATTTTGTTATAAAAAGTTTTGTGTTTTAATGTAGGGTTAATTTAACAATAAAAAATTAAAATAATTACCTTTGAGTGATGAGTCACCCCGATTTGGAAATACAGCTTAAAACCTTGCCCGAACAGCCTGGGGTATATCAATATTTTGATGCCGAAGGGACGATTTTATACGTCGGGAAAGCCAAAAATTTAAAGAAACGGGTCAGTTCTTATTTCACCAAAACGCACGATAACGGAAAAACCCGAGTGCTTGTTAAAAAAATTGCCAACATCAAGCATATTGTGGTTGCTACGGAAACGGATGCTTTGTTGTTGGAAAACAACCTGATAAAAAAGCACAAGCCCCGTTATAATGTGATGTTGAAGGACGATAAATCCTATCCGTGGATTTGCATAAAAAACGAACGTTTCCCAAGGGTGTTTTCTACACGCCGAGTCATTAAAGATGGTAGTGAATATTTTGGGCCCTATACCAGCATGAAAACGGTTTCTACGTTGTTAGATTTAATAAAAGGCCTGTACCATTTGCGAACCTGTAATTACCATTTGTCGGAAGAAAAAATACAGGCTGGTAAATACAAAGTATGTTTGGAGTATCATTTGGGTAATTGCAAAGGCCCTTGTGAAGGTTTGGAAACCGAAGCGGAGTACAGTGAAAACATTAAGGCCATTAAGGAAATCATAAAAGGAAATTTTAAAGATTCGCTATCCCAATTCAAAACACAAATGAAGCAGTATGCTGAGGAAATGCGTTTTGAAGAAGCTCAAAAAATAAAGGAGAAAATAGAGGTACTTGAAAATTACCAAGCCAAATCTACCATTGTAAATCCCAAAATTAGCAATGTAGATGTATTCTCTATTGTGAGTGATGAAAGCTATGGTTATGTGAATTTTTTACAGTTATCTTACGGTTCCATTATTCGTTCACATACGTTGGAAATCAAGAAGAAATTGGATGAGGCCGACGAAGCATTATTGGAATTGGCTATTACCGAAATACGGCAACGTTTCCATTCTAAATCCAAAGAAATTTATGTGCCGTTTAAAGTAGATTTAGGGGAAGCTGTAAAAGTAACGGTTCCTAAATTGGGAGATAAAAAACATATTTTAGACCTATCGGAGCGCAACGCCAAATACTACCGCATGGAGCGCTTTAAACAGATAAAAATTACCGACCCCGATAGGCACGTGAACAGAATTATGGCACAAATGAAAACCGATTTGCGCCTAAGCAAAGAACCACGGCATATTGAATGTTTTGATAATTCCAATATTCAGGGCAGTAATCCAGTAGCGGCTTGTGTGGTTTTTAAAGATGGTAAACCCAGCAAAAAAGACTACAGGCATTTTAATATTAAAACTGTTGAAGGCCCCAACGATTTTGCGTCTATGGAAGAAGTGGTTTTTAGAAGATACAAACGTATGTTGGATGAAGAGCAAACATTACCACAACTGATAATTATAGATGGGGGTAAGGGGCAATTATCGTCTGCATTGAAAAGTTTGGATGCACTGGAATTAAGGGGAAAGATTGCCATTATAGGAATTGCAAAACGTTTAGAAGAATTATACTATCCAAATGATCCAATTCCCTTATATTTAGATAAAAAAAGCGAAACTTTAAAAGTCATCCAACAATTAAGGAACGAAGCACATCGTTTTGGAATAGAGCACCACAGAAATAAACGCAGTAAAAGTGCCTTGACTACCGAACTGGAAACCATTTCTGGAGTGGGTGAAAAAACGGTGGTCGATTTACTGAAGCATTTTAAGTCGGCCAAACGCATTGCCAATGCAAAATTAGACGAACTGGAAACCGTTGTTGGAGCTTCTCGAGCCGAAAAAGTATATAACCATTACCATAATAAATGAAATACATTTTAACCATTTTAATAGTTTTTGTCTGTTTTTCTGGGTTTTCTCAGGAACTAGGGGAAAAGGATGTTAAAGTGGGCTTGGTGTTAAGTGGTGGTGGCGCCAAAGGCTTGGCACATATTGGTGTTTTAAAAGTGCTCGATAGTTTGGGGGTCCAGGTAGATTATGTGGCAGGTACCAGTATGGGGGCTATTATAGGGGCATTATATGCTTCGGGATATTCGGGAAAACAATTGGACTCTATTTTTAAGTCCGTTAATTTTAATGACATCTTAAACGATAACTTACCTAGGGCTTCCAAGACCTTTTACGAGCGTGATAATTATGAAAAATATGCGGTTACACTTCCGTTCGATCATTTTAAAATTAAATTGCCTTCGGCTTTGTCACGAGGACAGAACGCTTATGGGCTAATGTCTAAGTTAACGATGCATGTAAATACCGTTAAAGATTTCAGCAAACTGCCCATACCCTTTTTCTGCATTGCCACCAATGTAGAAACAGGAGAAAAAGTGATTTTAGATGAAGGTAATTTGGCTCAGGCAGTTATGGCCAGTGGTGCGTTTCCTTCTTTGTTTCAACCTGTTGTTATTAACGATCAGGTTTTAATTGATGGTGGTGTGGTAAATAATTACCCTATTGATGAGTTAAAGGAAAAAGGCGTAGATGTAATTATTGGCGTAGATGTTCAGGATGGTTTAATGTCTCGTGAAGAACTTACTTCGGCACCAGATGTTTTACTTCAGGTTAATAACTTTAGAACCATTAACGACATGAAGCAAAAAGTAAAAAACACAGATGTTTACATAAAGCCCAATATTGTGGATTTTTCGGTTATTTCATTTAGTGAGCTCAAAAAAATTATTGATACTGGGGCTAGGGCAACTTTAGATCAAGTAAACGCCTTAACGGAAATTAGCAATCAGCAAACCAATAAAAAAAGATATGCTGTCATAAAACCAGTAGACAGTATTAAAATAAATTCTATCGAATTAACGGGGAAAACAGATTATACCAGAGCGTATGTTTTGGGGAAACTAAAATTAAAAACAGAAGGTAAAATAAGCTATAAAGATTTTAATAGAGGCGTAAATAATTTGATTGCCACTAATAATTTTAAAAGCTTTTTTTTCGAATTTGAGCCTTCGGATACGATTTCTGGATATGACTTGAAAGCGGAGCTGAACGAAAGTAGGGAAACCACTTTTTTAAAATTAGGTGTACATTACAACGATTTATACAAAAGCTCTGCCTTGGTAAATTTCACCAAGAAGAAATTGTTAACTAATAACGACTTGGTTTCTTTCGATTTTATATTAGGTGATAACATTAGGTATAACTTTGAATATTATATCGATAAGGGTTTTTATTGGAGTATTGGGCTTAATGCCAGATACGACAGGTTCAATAAAAATGTATCGCCAGAAATCGTAATGGTTCCGGAAGATTTAAATTCCATTAATGTAAACAAGTTGGCCATACAGGTACGGGATTTTACCAGCCAGTTTTATTTGCAAACGTTGTTTAGAAAAGACTTCTCGTTGACTTTGGGAGCAGAATACAAACGATTAAAAATCACTTCGGAAACGATTTTGAACGATACCAACCAAGAAGAATCGGTTTTTGAGAAAAGTGATTACGTGAGTTTATTTGGCAAACTGAAATTTGATACCTACGATAATAAGTATTTCCCCAAAAAAGGGGTTTTGTTCAATGCAGATTTACATACCTACCTTTATGCTTCAGAATTTAGGGAAGATTTTAAGAGTTTCTCAATAGCTAAGGCCTCTTTTGGATATTCACAGCCTTTTTCAAAAAGGTTTTCTGCCAATATAACAACCGAAGCCGGTTTTAGGGTGGGACAAAAAACAAATCCTTATCTCAATTTTGTTTTAGGAGGTTATGGAAGCCATTTAATTAATAATTATACCCCATTTTACGGGTATGATTTTTTGTCCATTTCTGGAGATAGCTATGTAAAATCTGCTTTAACCCTCGATTATGAGATTTTTAAGAAAAACCATTTGAATTTTGCAGTTAACATTGCTAATGTTGGCGACCATTTGTTTGGAAACACCAATTGGCTTTCAACCATAGATTATACAGGCTATGCCGTTGGTTATGCTCTTGAAACATTTATAGGTCCCATTGAGGTTAAGTATTCATGGTCCCCAGAAGCCAGAAACAATGTTTGGTTTTTTAATGTAGGGTTCTGGTTTTAAGCACAATTTTTAACATTAATTTGTTGTTTTAATAAGAAAACCCTTAAATTTTATTTTGATGGAGTTTTTTTGTTTTAATACTTTTGGAACAGTAATTGTTCTTTTGTTGGTGTTACAATAAATAAACAAACCTACAGTTACTTTAACTACATGAACATGAGACGAAATCTACTTATAATATGTGCCCTTTTTTCTGTACAGATGTTTTTTGCCCAAGAGAACTCTGCATTTGGTGTGGGTGAATGGTTTAAATTTAAAATGAGCTACAGCAATTGGCTCAAGGCTGGAAACGCTACGTTAACGGTAAATGATAATAAAGTTAACGGCAAAGAAGTTTACCACGTTGTTGGCAAAGGCTGGACTACCGGAATGATTAAATGGTTCTTTAAGGTTGAAGACCGATATGAATCTTATTTTGATAAGAAAACGAACGTTCCCTACAAATTTATAAGAAATATAGACGAAGGCGGTTATACCAAGGACTTGGAGATAGATTTCGATCAGGTAAATAACAAGGCCCATATAAATAACAAGAAAGACAAGACCCAAAAAGTGTTCGATACCAAACCCAATATACAAGATATGGTATCTACATTTTATTACCTACGAAATCATCTAGATACAGAAAACATTAAAATAGGTGATGAAGTACGTGTCGATATGTTTTTTGATGAAGAAAACTACGGTTTTAAGCTCAAGTATTTGGGAAGGGAAACCATAAGTACCGATTTTGGAAAAGTTGATGCCCTTATGTTTAGGCCTTACGTAATGGCAGGTCGTGTTTTTAAAGAAGAAGAAAGTTTAACCCTTTGGGTTTCCAACGATAAAAACAAAATACCATTACGTATTAAAGCCGATTTGCGAATAGGCTCTCTTAGAGCTGATCTAGAAGCTTTTAAAGGGCTAAAACATCCTTTTAAAATTATTGTTGACAATTAATAAAGCCTTGTTTTTTTAAATGAAAAAGGGTTTTTAAGTTGAAATATGGCAAAAATTTAAAAAAATGTGTCACATTAACATTTTTTGAGGTTAAACCCAATCAGGAATTTATTAGATTTACGAAATTTATTAAAACCTACATTAGTGAACTTTACAAATAGCGTAAGATTGAATAGCAAATATGTATTATTGGCCATTGTATCTTTATTGATTTTTGGCTGTAAAGAAAAAGAAGAAGAGTCTATTGAAACTACAGAAGAAATTGCAATTGTTGAACCAGAAATTTACGAGTTTGGGTTTAAAATCAAGGATTTCATTGTAAAGAGGGATACAGTTAGAAGAGGCGATAGTTTTGGTAAAATTTTAGAGAAAAACAAAATAGGGTATCCTCAAATTTATGAAATAGCAACAGCTGCAAAAGACTCCTTTGATGTGAGAAAGCTGCAAATAGGTAAACCTTATACTATTTTATGTTCTAAAGATTCTTTGCAAACCCCAAAATGCTTTATTTACCAGCCAAATTTAGAAGAATATGTGGTTGTAAATTTCCAAGACTCCATTCATGCTTATACCAGCAGAAAACCTATAAAATATGTTGAGAGAACTGTTACTGGAGTTATAAACAACAGTATTTCTGTAACGTTGGATGAAAAAGGAGTGAGTCCAGTATTAACCAATAAATTAGCAGATAATATTTACGCATGGACCATCGATTTTAGTCGCCTTCAAAAAGGCGATAGTTTTAAGGTTATTTATACAGACAAATATATAGACGATACTATTTATGCGGGTGTTCACGATGTAAAGGCGGCCTATTTCAATCACAATAGCGAACCTTTTTACGCCTTTAAATTCCAAACAGATAGTGTAAAGGGGATTTATGATTATTTTGATGATGAAGCCAAAAATTTAAGACGTGCTTTTTTAAAGTCCCCCATTTCATTTATAAGGATTTCTTCAAGATATAATTTAAATAGACGCATAGCGTATTACGGCTATGCTTTAAGGCCACATAAAGGTACAGATTTTGCGGCTGCTGTTGGTACGCCTATTATGGCAACAGCAAGTGGCGTTGTTACCGAATCCAGATATAAAGGTGGTAATGGCAATTATGTAAAAATAAGGCACAACAGTACGTACGAAACGCAATACCTGCATATGCAAAAGCGAAAGGTAAAAGTAGGGCAGCATGTAAAGCAGGGCGATGTTATTGGATGGGTTGGTATGACAGGCAATACCGGAGGCCCCCATGTATGTTACAGATTTTGGAAAAATGGCAGGCAAGTAGATCCTTTTAAAGAAGAACTGCCTCAGGCAGAGCCCATTTCAGAAAGTTTAAAAACAGAGTATTTAACGTTTATCAGGCCCATCAAGGAGCAGTTAGACAGTTTGCTTATTGAAGAAGAACATGAGGAAGACATTCCAAATGAAAATATGATTACCTATAACCATAACCAATAACTACATTAATTTATGGCTTTACCTTCTATAAATCCAACAAATACAAATGCTTGGAAACAATTGCGCACACACTATAACGATGTGCAAAATGTTCACATGAAAGATTTGTTCTCTCAAGATACCGAGCGCGCCAATAAGTTTACCATTCGATGGGATGATTTTTATGTAGATTATTCTAAAAATAGAATCACAGAAAAGACCTTAGAATATCTTCTTGAGTTGGCAGAAGAAGTTAAACTGAAAGATGCCATAAAAAGTCAATTTTCAGGAGAATTAATCAACAAAACAGAAGGTAGGGCTGTTTTACATACAGCACTAAGAGCACCAAAATCCGCTAATTTTAGTGTAGATGGTGTAAATGTTATGCCCGAAATCTATGAAGTAAAGCAAAAAATAGAAGCGTTTACCAACGAAGTAGTTGGTGGGAAAAGAAAAGGGTTTTCAGGGAAAACGTTTACAGATGTTGTGAACATTGGTATTGGTGGTTCCGATTTGGGACCGGCCATGGTGGTGGATTCTTTGCAATTTTATAAAAATCATTTAAACACGCATTTTGTAAGTAATGTTGATGGCGATCATGTAAATGAGGTTATAAAAAAACTGAATCCAGAAACCACCCTTTTTGTTATTGTTTCAAAAACATTTACTACCCAAGAAACATTATCCAATGCCAATACCATTAAAGAATGGTTCTTAAAATATGGAAAAGAAGCAGACATAGCAAAGCATTTTGTGGCAGTTTCAACCAATATTAAAAATGTAAAAGCCTTTGGTATTGACGAAAACAATATTTTCCCAATGTGGGATTGGGTTGGTGGCCGTTTTTCGCTTTGGAGTGCTGTTGGTTTAAGTATAAGCTTGGCTGTAGGGTACACAAATTTTGAAAGTCTGTTATTGGGAGCTCATAAAATGGATGAGCATTTTAAAAATGAAGATTTTGATAAAAATATTCCAGTTGTATTAGCCTTAATAAGCATTTGGTACAACAATTTCTTTAATGCCGAAAGCGAAGCCATTATTCCTTATTCGCAATACTTAAGTCAGTTTGCCACTTATTTGCAGCAGGGCATTATGGAAAGTAATGGTAAAAGTGTTGATAGAAATGGAAACAAAATAGATTACCAAACAGGTACTATTATTTGGGGTGAACCTGGCACCAATTCGCAACATGCTTTTTTTCAATTAATTCACCAAGGCACCAAATTAATTCCAGCTGATTTTATAGGTTTCGTAGAATCTTTGCATGGCAATAAAGACCACCAAGACAAGCTCATTTCAAACTTTTTGGCGCAAACGGAAGCCTTGTTAAATGGAAAAACAGAAGCTGAGGTAAAAGCAGAGGGAACACCTAATGCTTTAGTGCCTTTTAAAATATTTGAAGGCAATAAACCTACAAACACGGTTTTTATAAAAAAATTGACACCTGAAAGTTTGGGCAAATTAATAGCTATGTATGAGCACAAAATATTTGTACAGGGTGTTATTTGGAATATCTTTAGCTACGACCAATTTGGGGTAGAATTGGGCAAACAATTAGCAACTAAAATTTTACAGGAACTTAACAATTCAGTAACCAACGAGCACGATTCATCAACTGAAAATTTATTGAATTATTATAAGAGTTAGGTCGAAAACACTATATAATATTTAACGAAAAACAAAAATCGTTTCGCTTTATTTAAAAAGCGAAACGATTTTTTTATTAACAAATGTTAAATTTCTTAACAAAAACGTAATATTTATACCTTAAATCTGTGTACTTTTGCACTGACTAATTTCAAATTTAAATAATTAATTTTTTAAAGTTATGAGAAAAACTACTCAATCTTTATTAATAGTCGTGGCATTCTTGTTTACTACGGTTATTATGGCCCAAAGTAACTTAAAGGGTAAAATTTTGGAAACTGGCACTAATATGCCATTGCCTGGTGCAAATGTTGTAGAAAAAGGGACCACAAACGGGACTTCTACAGATTTTGAGGGTAACTTTATGTTGGAAACTGAATCTAATTCAGGACAGCTTGTTATTTCTTATGTTGGTTATGAAACATTAACTATATCTTTTAATGGTAATGCAGATTTAGGAAGTATTACATTAACTTCAGACAATTCATTAGAAGAAATTGTAATTACGGCTGGTGGTGTTATCGATTTGGCCGAGGATAGAAAAACCCCTGTGGCCGTATCAACAATAAAATCTAATGAGATTAGAGAAAAAGCAGCCAACTGGGATTTACCAGAATTATTAAAATCGACACCTTCTGTACAGAATATCAAGGCTGGTGGTTTTGGAGATGGTGCAATGTACTTACGTGGTTTTGACCAAACTAACACTGCTTTTCTATTAAATGGACAACCTATTAACGGTATGGAAGATGGTAAAATGTATTGGTCTAACTGGTCTGGAGTTTTAGATGTGGCCAATGCTGTGCAGGTACAAAGAGGTTTAGGGGCTTCAAAACTGGCAATTTCTTCTGTTGGTGGTACAGTAAATGTTGTTACCAAAACCATCGATAATAAAAAAGGTGGTTTTATTCAGCAAATGGTAGCTAACGACAATTATACCAAAACAACGGCTTATTATTCTACTGGTGTTAATGAAAAAGGGTGGTCTTTTGCAGCTATGTTAGGACATTGGCAAGGCGATGGCTATGTTAATTATACCGATGGGCAAGGCCAAACATATTTTTTATCTGTTGGGTACAAACCTAGCGATAGCCACGTTTTAAATTTCTTGGTAACTGGAGCGCCTCAGTGGCATGCTGCTGCGGGTAGTGGTAGCATAGGAGATTTTCTGGAAAACGGCAGACGCTATAATTCTTGGAATTTTTCAGGTGTAAACAGTCCAAACACATTGCATGGCGGTAATAACGTATATCCAGGTGGTAGAAATATTTATCATAAACCAGTAGCCAATTTAAGTTGGGATTGGACTATTAATGATAAGTCAAGCTTGTCTACCGTGCTTTATGGCTCAATGGGTAGAGGGAGTTTTGCCCAAGCTAGAACATCAGGTGATGAAGTGACATATGCTAGAGGGTCTAATAATAACCACAATTGGTATGGTCTGGTATCAAATTACAACAACCAGCTAAGTGAGAACTTTAACTTAAACTTAGGAGCTGATATGCGTTTCTATAATGGTATTCATTTTAGAGATGTTAGGGAATTTATAACTGTGAGTTCTGTAAGTGCTAGTTCAGGGTATAGTGGCAGTTATGAATTAACTGAAGCTGGTGGTATTAACCCATGGAGTGTGTTTTTTAACCCAAATACAGATCATGGCCAAAGATTTGGATATGATTATGAAGAACAAATAAACTATGCGGGTATTTTTGGGCAATTGGAGTATGCAAATGATGCATTTTCAGCATTTTTTCAAGGGGCGTTATCCACGCAATCACATGTAAGAACAGAGTTTTTAAATGTATCCCAATTAGGGCAATCGGAAGAATCTGAAAAAGTTAACAATCCAGGCTATAATATGAAAGTAGGTGCGGCTTATGAAATTGCCGAAAACCATAAATTATTTGCCAATGCTGGATATTATTCACGTCAACCGTTCCATGATGTGCTATTTAGAAACAATCGTGGAAGCAATGAGTTGTTGAAGCCAGAAGTTGAGAATGAAAAAATTACAGGGCTTGAAGCTGGGTACCAACTTGGAGGCTATGGTTTTTCAGCGAACTTGAACGTTTATCACACCACTTGGGATAACAGAACGTTGTTAAGCGATAACGGACAGCAGGATGCAGCTTATGTTGGTTTCCAAACACAAGGTGTTAAGCAAGTACACATGGGTATAGAACTTGAGGTTTTTACGCGCCCTTTTGATAACTTAAGACTTAATGGATTCTTGTCTCTAGGTGATTGGAAATTTGTAGGCAATGCCAGCCAAAGATCTTTTAACCAAGATGGTAATGAAATAGGTACAGCCGTAGAAGTAGAAATAGATGGCTTTAATGTTGGAGGTGCTGCTCAAGTAACTGGTGGTATCAACGCTGATTATATGATTTTACCAAGATTCAGCGTAGACGGTGCTTGGAACTGGTATAACGACATGTATTCTACAGGGTCTTTAACGCAACCTACTATTGCCATGCCGTCTTATGATACATTTGATGCTGGTATTAGTTACAAAATGTTGTTAGGGACAGATTCTAGACAGTCTTTACAATTAAGATTTAACTTGAACAATGTTTTTGACGAAGTGTATCTAGAATCTGTAGATGGAAATTTAGCAGCTTCAAGTGATTCGTCACAAAACTATAAAGGTGTTAATATTAATAATACTGGTAGATTTGGATATGGAAGAACATGGAATTTTAGCTTACGCTATAACTTCTAAATTACATTTTAATTAAATAAAAAAAACCGCTTCTTTGGAAGCGGTTTTTTTATGGTTTTAAATCATTACATTTGTTATTGTAATTTTAAACGATTAATCATGTACGAAGCTGTAAAAAATCTGCATTCTTATTGGGCGTATTTAGTGTTGTTAATTTTAATTGTAGCAGTAGCTAATGCTTTAATAAAGACATTTGGCGATAAAGAATACGAAGCTAAAGATTTTAGGATATCATTATTTACATTAATTGTTTCTCACCTTCAGTTGTTGATAGGTTTGGTATTATATTTTGTGTCGCCAAGATTTCAGGTTTTTAGCGAGTTAGGCATGGGAGGCGTTATGAAAGATGCTGTAAACAGATTATACCTTGTAGAACATCCTTTGGTAAATATCATTGCCATTGC
Source organism: Marixanthotalea marina (assembly GCA_018883545.1). Taxonomy (GTDB): domain Bacteria; phylum Bacteroidota; class Bacteroidia; order Flavobacteriales; family Flavobacteriaceae; genus Marixanthotalea; species Marixanthotalea marina. The sequence continues at coordinate 449,839 of JAHLEH010000001.1, forward strand.
ATTAATAACTATTGGCTATTCAAAACATAAAAAGAAATTAACGTCTAATGCCAAACTAAAAACCATTGCTGTTTTTTATACATTGGCCTTAGTATTGTTGTTGTCTAGAATTCCTTGGAATACTTGGCTGGGATAGAAATATTAATTTTCACCCTTTTGGGGAGATGCCTGAAAGGCAGAGGGGACTTCTTTAATAACATAGACATATACGGGAAAATGGTCACTAAAACCTCCTGAGAAACCACCATCCGACCAACTTCTAAAAGGGTAGCCTTTATAGGTGCCTTGAGGGGTTATTAAATAGTCTTTATTAAAAATGCCGGCTTTATAGAATTGATAAGAGTTGTAATCATTTTCCAATAGTGGTTTTGTTAGCATTATCTGATCAAACAAACTCCAAGAATCTCGGTAGGCAGTTGTACCTAAACCATCTTTAAAGAAATTTTCGTAAGGATTATAAATACCTTTAAAACCAACCTTGTCTTTGTTTCTTTGAGTTTTTAATTCCCTTTTAATACTTGTATTATTTGGGTTGTCGTTTAAATCGCCCATTATAAATATTTTGGCATAGGGGTCAATAACTTGTAGCGAATCAACTAAATATTTACTCAGTTTAGCGGCTGCAATGCGGTAGTTTTTACTTTTAGCTTCACCACCACTTCGGGAAGGCCAATGATTGACCATGACATGTATAAGTTCACCATCTAAATAGCCGCTTACCAACAATTGATCCCGTGTGTATTTCCTTTTTCCTGTATCGGTATCAAGAATTTTCAGTTCATGGCTGCTTGTTGTAACAGGTGTAAATATATTTTTTTGATACAATAATGCTACATCAATACCGCGGGCATCTGGAGAATGGTAATGTACAATCCCATAATCTTTGTCAATCAATAAAGGGTTGTTAGCCAAGTCTTCTAAAACGACTTTGTTTTCAACTTCAGAAACGCCAATTATTGCAGGAGCGTTATTTGTGACCTCACTACCAATATCCGCAATAACTTTTGCCATATTTTCTATTTTCTTTTTGTAGGCATCTCCCTTGTTGGTTTTTAATTCCATTATTGGACTCGATTCATCAAATTTAGAAGGGTCGTTTATGGTATCGAATAAATTTTCAAGATTATAAAAAGCGATGGTGTGGATATTATAAACCTTTTTCTCTTGTGCAGGCAAAACACCTGTTATGAACAGGGCTATTAGAATGCTAATTTTAATAAGAGCTTTGATCATGTATTAATTTACTTTTATATATCATATAATAAATCTTAATATAAAAGTAGTTAATTCTTTCAATTAAATAAATTTTATATAACTTAAGCCACAATTTAGTTTGTAAAATGAAAAGAATTGGGCTTGCTTTTTTGTTTTTAATATCGGTTTCTGCATTTGCACAACAAACCGTAATTAAGGGTAGTGTAAAGGAGTCTAGTTCGTTTAAACCGTTGGCAGATGTGTTGGTTACTATTGAATCAACCAATCAAAGTGTAAACACAGATGCGTTAGGCACATTTGAATTTATACAGAACATTCCTTTAGGTGAGCAGGTTTTAAGAATCTCAAAAGAAGGTTACATAACAACCAGATACCCCATTATTGTTAATGAATTTGAAATTGTAAACATTACCGATATGCTCTTAGAAAAAGACAATACGGTTTTACAGGATTTATTCACTATTACGCTGTCTGAAGATGAATTGGATACCGATGAAAGTGGTTTGGGCAATATTTCTGGATTGTTACAATCCTCTTTAGATGTTTTCCAGCGTACTGCAGCATTTGAATTTAGTCCGTCATTTTTTAGGCTACGTGGTTTAAATACAGATAATAGCAGCCTATTGATAAATGGTTTGGAAATGAACAAAATATACAATGGCAGACCAGAGTGGAGCAATTGGGGCGGGTTGAATGATGTGTTGCGTAAGCAAGATTTATCTTCTGGTTTAAAACCCTCAAGCTATACATTTGGAGGTTTATTAGGTACAAACAATATTAACGTTAGAGCATCACAAATGGATGAAAGCGGACGTATAACTTATTCTTCGAGTAATAGAACCTATGCCAATCGGGTGATAGCAACCTACAGCTCTGGACTTTTACCTGGTAACTGGGCTTATGCTATTTCGTTGGGAAGGCGATGGGGAAACGAAGGCTATCAAGATGCCTCATTGTATGATGCAAATTCTGCTTTGGTTTCGGTTGAAAAAGTATTTAACAACACACATAGTTTGAATTTTACAGGCATTTATACATCAAACAGGCGAGGAAAATCGTCACCAAACACGGATGAAGTTTTCAGTTTAAAAGGAATTAAATACAACGAATATTGGGGATGGCAAGACGGTAAAAAAAGAAATTCAAGAATAAAAGAAGTAAGCGAACCCATTTTAATGTTAAATCACAAATGGAATGTAAATAATAAACTCGCTCTTAGCACAAACATAGGGTATCAATTTGGGAAAATAGGCAATAGCCGTTTGGCCTATGGTGGCGTTACAAGGGTCTCTACGTTTGATGGCCAGGACTCTTTTGAAGGCAATGGCAAAAACCCGAGCCCCGCTTACTATCAAAAAATGCCCAGTTATTTTGAGCGGAATTTTCCAGACGATTTAGAATTTGCCTATGGAGCACAGCAGGAATTTTTGGAGAATGGTCAAATAAATTGGATTGAAATGTACCAAGCTAATTTGGCCAATGCGCAACAAGGAAAAAATGCCACGTATATGTTGTATGAGGATAGGGTAGACGATTCGCAACTTAGCATAAATACCATTCTAAATGGGCAAATCAACAATCATTTTTTAATTGATGCATCCCTTAGTTACAAAAAATTACAATCAGAAAACTATGCGTCGGTTTTAGACCTTCTAGGAGGAAATGGGTTTTTAAATGTTGAAGGTTTTGATGGTGTTCAGTATAATTTAAATGCCCCTAATACTGTGTTGCAAGAGGGAGGTAAATATTCTTATCACTACAATATGCTTGCAAACGTTTTCTCAGGTTTTGCCCAAGTGCAGTTTAAGTACAATACAATTGATTTTTATGCTTCGGCGAGTTTAACCAATACCAGCTATCAGCGTGAGGGTTTGTTCAAACCAGAAAATTTTGCAGATAATTCCTTTGGAAAAGGGGAGAAATTGTCTTTTATGGGCATCGCTGCAAAAGCTGGATTCACCTATAAACTGTCTGGTAAACATGTGTTCGATGTGAATTTGGGTTATATCACCCAAGCCCCTTCCATAAGTAATAGCTATACCAATGCGAGGTCTAACCATAATATTGTCCCGAATATATCCGAAGAAAACATAAGTACTGTCGATGCCAGTTATATTTTCCGTTCTGCCTATGTAAAAGCAAAACTAACAGGGTATTATACCCAGCTTAAAAATGCCAATGAGATTTCATTTTACTTCGCTGATGGTATTGGCAAAGTAATAGCCGATTCTGGCACACAACAATCTGGAATTGATGATGCCGAGTTTATTCAGGAAATTCTACAAGGCATCCATAAAACCCATTTAGGAACAGAGTTTGGCATTGAAGCCCAAGTAACACCAACCATTAAATTAAAAGGTGTAGCTGCTGTGGGACAATATACTTATGCCAATAATCCTAATTTATATCTGTCTTCCGATAGGTTTGAAAATGTGTATTTAGGTAAATCTTATTTAAAGAACTACAAACTGTCAGTTGGTCCGCAGGAAGCCTATTCTGTTGGGTTTGAATACCGAGACCCCGATTATTGGTGGTTTGGTGCTACGGCCAATTTCTTTAAAAACACTTATGTAGATGTGAGTCCGCTTATTAGAACAGAGAATTTTTATACCGATACCGATGGCCAGCTTTTTATAGATTATGATGAAGATTTGGCACGTATTCTACTGAAACAAGAACGGTTTGATGATTATATGGTTGTGAATTTGGTTGGAGGTAAATCATGGAAAATCAACCAATATTACATTGGCTTTTTTGCAAGCATAAATAATTTATTGGATCAGGTTTATAAATCGGGTGGATTTGAACAAGGGCGTAATGCCAATTACCGTCAGCTAAGAGATGATAAAGCATTAGCCAAACCTGTGTTTGGTCCCAAATATTGGTATGGCAGAGGCGCCAATTATTTTGTGAATGTATATGTTAGATTTTAACACTAAAAATATGAAAGCTAAAGTTTTAATCATCTTATTGTTAATGTTGGTCTCGTCTTGTGTAGATGATGGCGATTATGGTATTCCTATACCAAATGAACAAGAAAACATTACCATTCCAGAAAATAAGTTAATCACTTTTAAGGCACTCCACCAAAGGTATGCCCAGGCTGTCAATAACGGGAATGCCATTGCCATTATTGATGAAACAGAAGATTTATATATTGAAGGCTATGTAGTGTCTAGTGATCATGCAGGCAACTTTTTTGAAGAGCTTATCATACAAAATAAAAAAGACGATAGCAATCCAGATAACGACCCAAGATTGGGCATTCGTTTGGAAATTAATGTAGGGAGTTTATCTGAAACTTATGAGTTCGGCCGAAAAGTGTATGTAAAACTAAATGGTTTGACCATTGGCGAGTCTAACGGAGTACTTACCCTAGCCAAGGGTGAAGACCAAAGTTTGGAACAAATACAGGCTTACGAATATCGGGATATAGTTATTAGAACGACAGAAGTAGATACCATAATGCCTAAAGTGGCCTCGTTGGAAAATTTAACCAAAGCCGATGAGAACACCTTAATTCAATTAGACAATATGCAGTTGAATCGTTTTGAATTGGGAACTACCTTTGCTACCGAAGCCATCGATGAATATGATGGCTTTAGATTGTTGGAGAATTGCGATTCGGGAATTTCCATTTTTTTACAGACCAGCACGTTTGCAGACTTTAAATCGTTAATCGTTCCGCAAGGCAAAGGAAGTTTAGTTGGTATTTACACCCGAAATTTTAGTGACGATTTTAATGTGTTAGCTATGAACAGTGCGGCCGATATAAAGTTTGAGCAAACCGAGCGTTGCGACCCATTGGAATTAGATTGTGGGTTGGCCAGTGTGTTGGGTTCTGAAAATCTGTTTTATGAAGATTTTGAATCACAAAAAAACAATAAGTTAATTGAAGGTAATGGCTGGACCAATTATATGGAGACCGGTTCAGAAGGTTGGGAAGCCTATTCTTCTACGTCATCCAATGCATCTTTGGGACGCTCGGCCAGATTTCAATCGGCCAGTTCTGGTGATGGAAGCAATATTGGGTGGTTAATCACGCCTGCGATAGATTTAGATGCACAAGATGGCGAAACCCTCCGATTTAAAACATCCAACAGTTTGGCCGATAGTAGTTATATGGAAGTATTGTATTCTTTGGATTGGGATGGCACAGAAGAAAACATAACCTCGGCCACTTGGGGCATGCTCTCTGCCGCCTATGTGGTAAAAGATACCGATTCGTTTGTGCCTTGGTTTAATTCGGGATTGGTCGATTTATCTTGTATTTCAGGCACCATCCACATCGCTTTTAAATACTCGGGCAGCGGTATGGAAAATTTTGATGGCGTGTATGAGTTGGATGAGGTGAGTATAGATTATGTGCCTTAAATGTATAATGATGTGTATTTTAGTGAGGGTATAACTAGTTGTGCATAATATGAAAAAACTCATTCCTGTCATTTTAGCAATAGTTTTTACTTCGTGTAATCCATTCGATGAAAAAAGAGTTTTGGATTATAAAACTGAACTGACCGATTTGACTTCAAAAATTGACAAATATGACAACGGAACTTATGATAGAGACGAAATAGACGAATTCATAATCGAAGATGTTCGAAACTTGGATATTGACTTAATTGTAAAAAATGATGAAAAGAAAAACCCAAGCTATTCTGGTTTTGTCGAGGAAAATGATAGTCTGATTATTTTTATAAAAAGGGCTGGAACTATAATTGACCAAGAAAAACGGATAATCTATGATTTTAATATAAAACCGCGGAATTTCGGAAATGATAAAATTATTGGAGCATCATACAGAATAGTACAATTGGACAAAAGATGGTATTACTCGGAAATTGGATTTAATTAAAAATCAAAAATTAGCTATGAATTTACCCTTTGAAAATCCTTTGTTTTTAATTCCATCATCGTCAGGACTAATTTTTATACTTGCAGGTTTTGTAATGCTAAAATTTCCTCCAAAAAAAATAAATGGCCTTTATGGATATAGAACTTCAAGTTCAATGAAAAATCAAGAAAGATGGGATTTTTCTCAAAAATACGCTTCCAATGAAATGATTAAAGTTGGAGCACTTTTGACTTTAAGTTCAATTATTGGATTAATATATAAACCCGATGGCAAAATCGGAATGTTTTTAGGATTAGGGTTAATGATATTAATGGTCGTAGTTTTATTAATACGAGTTGAAAAAGCAATTAAAAATAAATTTGCGAACGAATAGTGACGAAACCACAAAACCGGCTATAATCAGCTACTTATTTTTTGTAATTAAATAAATGAAAAATAAAAAATCAGATAAATGACAAAAATCACCATAAGCACAAATTGTGGAAATGCACCCAAAAGGGAATTTCTAAAGAACATAAATGTTGCTTTTGTAAAAGGAGATCACGATTTTTTGATAAAGAGTGTGTCCGATAATATTGTCTGGAACATTGTTGGCGACAAAAAAATAGAAGGAAAAGAAAGGTTCAGGGAAGAGTTAAACCAAATGAAAGCAGAAAAAATAACAGAATTAATTTTAGACCGTGTGCTAACACATGGAAAAGAAGGTGCTGCCAGCGGTGTTACAAAAATGCAAAACGGTAAGCACTATGCATTTTCAGATTTTTACGAATTTACGGGAGCAAAAGGCACTAAAGTAGAATCTATTACCTCTTTCGTTATCGAGATTTAAGAATATAAAATCAATCTATTTCTTCAAAATAGCATACACGGGAAAGTGGTCGCTATAACCGCCCACATATTTCTTGCCTACATAAGTTCTAAAAGGTGAACCTTTGTATTTGCCTCTAAAGAGTTTTAGAAAATCAACATCAAAGATATTGGCCTTAAAAAATTCAAATTGGTTTTTAGAGCTTTTAAAAAAATTGGTAGTAAGCATAATTTGATCAAACAAATTCCATTTTCGGTCATGGTAAACAGAGCCCCTGCTAAACGAGCGCAGCGTTGCCATCGGGTTGTATAGGCTATTTGTGTCAACCATTGTTCTAATGCTGGTATTAAAAGGCTCATCGTTAAAATCGCCCATTACAATTATTCTAGGGTCGGTTTCATCGGATCGTAATGATTGTATTATCTCACTAACTTTGTTAGAAGCAATAATACGCTTGGGTTCGCTTTCCTTTTCGCCCTCACGCCTAGACGACCAATGGTTAACTATTACATGAATGAGTTCGGCATCTAACAAACCACTTACCAGTAAAATATCTCGTGTAAAATCCAATCCGCCATCATCATCTGTTAAATCAATTGAGAATGTTTCGGAATGGGTTACTTCAAAAGCAGTTCTATCATAAATTAAGGCGACATCAATACCACGTTCATCTAAAGAGTTAAAATGTACATAATTGTAATGGCAATCCTCCAAATGGGGATGCTGAATTAGGTCTTTAACCACTTTAGCATTTTCAACTTCAGCCAAGCCAACCAAGGCAGGATGTTTTCCAGTTTCATCATGCCCAATGTTACTAATGGCAAAACTCAATTTTCTTAGTTTATTTTCATAGCGAGGATAGGTCCATTTTTTAACCGAATTTGGAAGGAAATCGTCGTCGTTTATTCGTTTGTCGTTATAAACATCAAATAAGTTTTCGCAGTTGTAAAAGGCAATGGTTTGCATATTGTGCTTTACAGAAATGCTTTCTGAAGAATGGGTCATAAATCAAAATTAGCCCTAAAAATATAAAAATTAAAAATGGATACAATTGTGTAACTTTGTGCATTAAATTTTTTTATGCTAGAAAAGAAAGATATTAGTTTAGAAAAGGCCGTTTTAATAGGTATTGTAACTAAAGATCAGGATGAGGATAGATCTAAAGAATATCTAGACGAACTGGAGTTTTTAACCTATACGGCTGGAGGTGATGTGGTAAACCGTTTTACCCAAAAAATGGATATGCCTAATCCTAAAACATTTATAGGGTCTGGCAAAATGGATGAAGTAAAACAGTTTATAAAAGATAATGAAGTGGGGACTGCCATTTTTGATGATGAGCTTTCGGCAGCACAAGAACGCAACATTAGCAAGATTCTAAATTGTAAGGTTCTGGACAGGACGAATTTAATTCTCGATATTTTTGCCCAGCGAGCCCAAACAAGTTATGCCAGAACCCAAGTGGAGTTGGCGCAATGTGAATATTTGTTGCCACGATTAAGAGGTATGTGGACGCACTTGGAACGTCAAAAAGGAGGTATTGGTATGCGCGGCCCTGGTGAAACCGAGATAGAAACCGACAGACGTATTGTGCGTGATAAAATTGCGCTTTTAAAAGAACGTATTAGGACGATTGACAAACAAATGTCGGTACAACGTGGCAACCGGGGATCTATGGTTCGTGTGGCATTGGTAGGTTATACAAACGTGGGGAAATCTACCTTAATGAATGTGATTAGTAAGAGTGAGGTGTTTGCTGAAAACAAGCTGTTTGCCACATTAGATACTACGGTTAGAAAAGTGGTTATTCAAAACCTACCATTCCTGTTGAGTGATACGGTTGGGTTTATTAGAAAACTGCCAACACAATTGGTTGAGAGCTTTAAAAGTACCTTAGATGAGGTTAGGGAAGCCGATTTGCTGTTGCATGTGGTAGATATTTCGCATCCTAATTTTGAAGAGCATATTGATTCAGTTAATAGGATTTTGGATGAAATAAAAAGCAATGATAAACCTACAATTATGGTATTCAATAAAATTGATGCCTATAAACCAGAACCATTTGATGAAGACGATTTAACTTCTGAAAAAACAACGGCCAATTATACATTGGAAGAATGGAAACGTACCTGGATGGGTAGAATTGGCGAAAACGCCTTGTTTATTTCGGCCGTCAATAAGGAGAATTTAGAAGAGTTTAAAAAGCGGGTTTATGATGAGGTTAGAAAGATTCATATTCAGCGTTTTCCGTACAATCATTTTCTGTATCCAGATTATGAAATTGAGAATAAATAAAAAAAGCCGCTTAATAGCGGCTTTTTTTATTTATTAAGGGATATGTTTTTTAAAATTTATAGCTTAAACCAATCCTCCAATAGGTTTGCAATTTATTGTCAACATTATCAAACGTTGGAGCGGGGTTGCCACTCATAGCATCATAATTATCTACAAAATATTTTAGGGCTTCCTGTTTGTTACTTCTTAAGCCAAAATCGAAACCAACGCCAACCATTTTCCAAAGTGTGTATCCAAAAGAGTTGTTCCATGTCCAGTTTGAAAGATCCGAACTCTTATAACTTTGGAACATACTTAAATTTGTTTTAAAACTTATGTCTTTAATTTGTCTAGTATAATCAATCAAAATTTTTGTACCAAACGATGATTGAAATATAGCATCATATCTACTAAACACTAAATTGTAGTTTATGGGGTGTACCACAACCACTAAGTCTTTTATGGGTGTCCAAGTGGCACCTACACCAATATCTAAATACCCAGGGTTATTAAAATTATTTAAAATAGTTGTTCTGTATTCCCCCAAACCTGAAAGAGCAAATGAGTTGCTTAATTTCATACCGTATAAAGAAGATATATTAAATACATCGTTAGCTTCACGCCATTGTGTGTTGTCGTTTGGATCGTCTTTATCATCAAACTTCACCCAAGATAAATTCAAAAACCCAGAATTTCTCCAAAAGAAAGCATCAGTGTCTAAATTAGCAAAGGCATTCATTGTAAAACCTATATTGCCAGCTCTGTTGTTGGGTGTTTTTTGTGCATACCAATTATTGTAGTTAGAGATACTGGCACCAATAGTTCCAAAAGCCCCTTTCTTCCAACCTGGAAACGCATCAATTTTACTTTGTGTATCATCTACACGGCTTTGTGCTGCCTTAAGCGAATCTTTTTGTACAGCCAAAGTTGCTTTTAATTCTTCTAAAGTTTGGGCGTTTATATTAATGAACCCAAATAAAAGGCAAAATAGTAATAGTAATTTTTTCATAATTTAAGTTTGATAGCTTTTGTACAAATATAACTACACATGTTGTTTTTTTATTATAATTTGAATGAAGTTTATTGTAGTTATTTGTTTTTATAAAGTGGGACTGATGAACATGCTTCACCATACATTATAGACTTTGCTATGGGTTTTAATTTATTGGCTAACATGATATAGGCATTTTGTGGTACAGGTTTTTTAGAACACCCTTTTATAATTAGGGGTTTGTTTTTGAATTCTGTAATGTCTAAGTTATTTATAACATCTTGATAAATGGAACTTTCTAATGTATCAAGATTGCCAATGACTGTTTTTTGTGCATAAGGTTGTAAATGAATGGAAATAAGCATAAAAGCCCAAGCGGGAACAATAGCGTCGGTAGAGCAGGTTAATGCAACATAATTATCTTGGTATTGACTCCAGTCATGTTCTAGCGCTTGTTTTCTAAAATCTTTTTCGCGCAATACTAAACCTTCCAATAGCCAATCTTTAATATCAAACAGTACACGGTTTCCCTTAGGGTAATAGTCCTCAAGGTTTACCGTAATTAATTGACTGTTCGCTACGCGATTTAAAATCTCGTCTTCCAATGGTGTTTTGTTGTTGAGTTGACTGTTAGTTGTTATCAATAAAGTCAGCTAAACGACTTTACGACCAACAACTATACTAAATTAAAGCATGCCCAATTCTAATTTGGCTTCTTCGCTCATTAAATCCTGAGACCAAGGAGGGTCGAAGGTAATTTCTACTTCGGCACTGTTAACGTCGTCAATAGATTTGATTTTTTCTTCCACTTCCATAGGTAAAGTTTCCGCCACCGGGCAGTTAGGCGTTGTTAAGGTCATTAAGATTTTTACATCGTAATCTTCGTTAACAAAAACGTCGTAAATCAATCCCAATTCATAAATATCTACAGGGATTTCTGGGTCGTAAATTGTTTTTAAAACCCTAACTATTTTATCGCCTAAAGTGTTATCTTCTTGTTCGCTCATTTTTTTAATGTTTATTTGTTAATTTGTTTAGTTGTTTGTTGTTGAGGTGAGTCTTCTAAACAACTCCACGACGAACGACTAAACTATTTCAACTGTGTTTGGTATGCAATGGCATACAATTTAAGTTGTTTTACCATGCTTAATAAGCCATTGGCGCGTGTTGGCGATAAATGTTCCTTTAGCCCAATTTTATCAATAAAATCGGTTTCGGCATCAATAATATCTTTTGGGTGCTGATTTGAAAACGCACGTATTAAAATGGCAATAATGCCTTTAGTAATGATGGCATCGCTATCGGCCGTAAAGACCAATTTGTCGTCTTTCATTTCGGCGTGTACCCAAACCTTGCTTTGACAGCCTTTAATAATATTGCTGTCGGTTTTGTATTTGTCGTTAATTAAAGGAAGTTCTTTCCCTAAATCAATCATGTATTGGTAGCGTTCTTCCCAATCTTCAAACATTGAAAACTCGTCTATAATTTCGTTTTGAATTTCTTCTATGGTCACAATCATAATTTTAAACAAAAATACAATAAGATACGTTCTTATTCAACGTTTTCTGAAATAGATAAGATTTCTTTAACAAGTGCCTCAATTTCTTTAGGAGGCGTGCCGTGGTCAAAATTAGTTGACTCATAGGTGTTTCCATTTTTGGAGATTTCCAATGTTCCAATTGAAGCACCATCATAAAATCGAGCTTGTGTTGGGTCTTTAAACTGCGATAAACTATCTAGATTAATAGTGTTTAGAAGGGCTTTTAATTTTTCTTTTGATTCTTCAGAAAGCGGTTTTGAAATTGGTTTGTCTTTTCTACTTTTTACCACTATAACTGTGGAATCGTTTATGTTGATTTTTAAAAACGTACCTCTTGAAATAGCAGAATAATTAAAGGCTATTGAGTCACTTACTTCTTGTTTGTTGGCTGTTAAAACTGATTTTTCTCCACTAAAAAGTGTTAGTTTATTTTTCTTGAAGCTAATATTGTCAGCGGTTGACAGTGCTTCTAAAAACTTAGTTTCTATTTGGTTTGCATTATCATCAACGCATAACCTTTTGGTGCTTGCCAAAGGGCCAATTTTTATTTCATTTTCATTCAAAGTATAGCTTCCGGTAAACCTGTTGCAACCAGAAAAGCCAAAAATTTTATGATTTTCTGTATCGAAATTTAGCGTCTGTTTGTTCGAAATTACATTGTTTCCATTCAATATTTCAACATTAAATAAACCGGTTAAATTGGCCAAATTATTTTCATTTTCTTGCATTGAAGATTTTGTCACATTGTTGCATGTGTTTAAAGACATTACAAGAGAAATTATAAAAGCGTATTTCATAGCATGATTTTTTTTATTAACTAAGTAACAAAAAATAAGCCAAAACAAACTGTAAGAATTAATGCTTTTAAGAAAGCATCATTTTAGCTTTTTTAACGCCTTCAACCAACGCGTCAATTTCAGATTTGGTATTGTAGAATGCCAAAGAAGCACGTACGGTACCTGGAATTTTGTAAAAATCCATAATGGGTTGGGCGCAATGATGGCCTGTACGAACGGCAATGCCCAATTTGTCTAAAATACTACCAACATCATAAGGATGGATGCCTTCTAAATTAAACGATACCACAGAAGCTTTGTCCTTTAAAGGGCCGTAAATTTTTAAACCTTCAATCTCTAGAAGTTTTGCAGTGGCATATTCTAAAAGTTCGTGTTCGTAAGCGGCAATGGCTTCAAAACCAATAGTGTTCATGTAATCTATAGCGGCTCCAAAAGCAATACCACCACAAATGTTAGGCGTGCCGGCTTCAAATTTATGAGGAAGCTCGGCGTAGGTTGTTTTTTCAAACGTTACTTCGGCAATCATTTCGCCACCACCTTGATAAGGAGGTAATTTTTTTAACCACGATTCTTTTCCGTAAAGCATCCCAACACCTGTTGGTCCACACATTTTATGGGCAGAGGCCACATAAAAATCAACATCCAGCGCTTGTACATCGGCTTTAATGTGAGGGGACGATTGAGCGCCATCAATTAATATGGCAGCGCCTACGGCATGTGCCTTTTCAATAATAGTTTCAATTGGGTTTATGGTGCCAAGTGCATTCGATACATGGTTTACAAATACCAATTTGGTGTTAGGAGAGAGGAGTTTGTCGTATTCGGATAGAATTAACTCACCTTCCAAATCCATGGGAATAACTTTTAAAATGGCACCTGTGCGTTCGCAAAGCATTTGCCAAGGCACAATGTTACTGTGGTGCTCTAAAGCCGACACAATAATTTCGTCGCCTTTTTTTAAAATGGAAGAAAATCCGTTGGCAACCAAATTAATGCCGTGCGTAGTTCCCGATGTGAAAATTATTTCATGGGAGAACTTGGCATTAAAATGGGCTTGAATTTTTTTTCTTGATTGTTCGTATTTATCGGTAGCTTCCTGACTCAATGTGTGCACACCGCGGTGAATATTCGCATTGTATTTTGAATAATATTCAACAATGGTATCTATCACTTGTTTGGGTGTTTGTGACGTAGCAGCATTGTCAAAATATACTAAAGGCTTGCCATTTACTTTTCTGGAAAGAATGGGGAAATCTTTTCGTATGCTTTCTACGTCGAACATTTTTATTGAAGCTATGATTTAATAGGTTTTTATAGATCGAAGCCTAAGTTAACTCCCAATTTATTGGCAATAATTTTGGTAATACGTTGTTTAACTTCTGGGATTTTTACAGAACTCATTACGTTATTACTGAACGCGTACATTAAAAGTGCTTTGGCTTCTTTTTCTGGAATACCACGTGAACGCATGTAGAACATGGCGCTTTCATCCAATTGACCAATAGTACAGCCATGCGAACACTTAACATCATCAGCAAAAATCTCTAACTGAGGTTTTGTGTTAATGGTAGCTTTGTCACTAATTAAAATATTATTGTTGGCTTGAAATGCATTGGTTTTTTGGGCTTCTTTGTTAACTATTATTTTGCCATTAAAAACGCCTGTGGCACCGTCACCAAAAATACCTTTATAGTCCTGGTGGCTTTCACAATTGGGTTCTATATGGTGTACCAATGTATTGTGATCAATATGCTGCTTATCGCCAATAATGGTAACCCCTTTTAAGGTAGAATCGATGCGTTCGCCTTGTTGGTAAAAATTAAGGTTGTTACGTACCAATTTACCGCCAAAAGCAAAGGTGTGAACCGATGCGACACTTTCCTGTTTTTGCTTAATAAACGTGTTGTCTAGTAAGGACGCATTTAAGTTGTCGTTCTGAATTTTATAATAATCAACAATAGCCCGTTTGTTGGTGAAAATTTCAGTCACACTGTTAGTTAACACAGGGTTGCCGGTTAAACTTTGGTGACGTTCTATAATTTGACAATGCGAGTTTTCATCCACCACAATTAAGTTGCGCGGTTGCAACATCAACGCCGCTTCATTTCCTGTTGAAAAATGTATGATTTGAATTGGTTTGGGCACCAATTTGTTTTTAGGAATATGAATAAAAGCACCTTCGGTTGAAAAAGCCGTGTTTAACGATGGTAAACTATCTTTGGTAGCAGCTTTGTTAAAATAGTTTTCTATCACCAAACGGTATTTTGGTTTAGCCATGGCAGCCGACATCAAGCATATATCCATGCCATCATGTGTGGTTTCAGATAAATACGAAGAATATTTTCCATCAATAAACACTATTTTGTAGGCGTCTATATCGTGGATGAAATATTTTTTCACATCGTTAAACTGCAAGGCGTTTTCCTGTTTTGGGAATACGGTGTAATCTTCTTTTAAAATACTATTTAAAGACGTGTATTTCCAAGCCTCTTCCTTTTTTGAAGGGAAGCCTTTTTCCTCAAATATTTTTATGGCATCATTTCTTAGGTTATTCAAGTAATCGTCGGATTCCAACTGATTTTCAAATACCAAGAATGATGAAAGTAATTTGTCTTTTAAGTCCATTTGCTTTTTGTTAAGCATTCACACCTTCTTTTACCCAATCGTAACCTTTCTCTTCCAGTTCGTGAGCCAATTCTTTACCACCAGATTTTACAATACGCCCATTGTGTAGTACGTGTACAAAATCTGGAACAATATAATCCAACAGGCGCTGGTAATGGGTAATTACAATAACAGCGTTGTCTTTGCTCTTAAGTTTGTTTACACCGTTTGCTACAATACGCAATGCGTCAATATCCAAACCAGAATCGGTTTCGTCTAAAATGGCTAATTGTGGTTCTAGCATAGCCATTTGAAAGATTTCATTACGCTTTTTTTCACCACCTGAAAAGCCATCGTTTAGCGAACGTGACAAAAACTTTCTGTCGATTTCCAACAATTCAGATTTATCACGGATGAGTTTCAATAAATCCTTAGCAGGCATCTCCTCTAAACCTTGAGCTTTACGTGTTTCGTTTATAGCTGTTTTCATAAAGTTTGTTACAGAAACGCCTGGTATTTCAACTGGGTATTGAAACGATAGAAAAATACCTTTGTGCGCTCGTTCTTCAGCAGCTAAATCGTCAATATCTTCATTATTAAAGATAATTTTACCTTTGGTTACTTCATAATCCTCTTTACCAGCAATAACCGACGCCAAGGTGCTTTTTCCAGAACCGTTAGGCCCCATAATGGCATGTACCTCACCAGGATTTACTTCTAGGTTTATACCTTTTAAAATGCTTTTATCTTCAACACGTGCGTGTAAATTTTCAATCTTTAACATATTGATATTCTAAAATTATATTTTGATTAGCCTACGCTACCTTCTAAACTTATTTCCAATAATTTCTGTGCTTCTACGGCAAATTCCATAGGGAGCTTATTTAATACATCTTTACTAAAGCCGTTTACTATTAAAGCAATGGCCTTTTCGGTATCGATACCACGTTGGTTACAGTAAAATATTTGGTCTTCCCCAATTTTACTGGTAGTGGCTTCGTGTTCTATTTTGGCACTTTTGTTTTTAGCTTCTATATAAGGGAATGTGTGCGCGCCACATTCGTTGCCCATTAATAAACTATCGCATTGCGAAAAATTACGGGCGTTATCGGCATTTGGACTGATTTTTACCAAGCCACGATAACTGTTTTGAGATTTTCCTGCAGATATACCTTTGGAAATAATGGTCGATTTGGTGTTTTTTCCCAAATGCACCATTTTAGTGCCTGTATCTGCTTGCTGAAAATTATTGGTCACAGCAATTGAGTAAAATTCTCCAACCGAATTATCGCCTTTTAGTACACAACTTGGATACTTCCAAGTAATGGCAGAACCAGTTTCAACTTGTGTCCAAGAGATTTTGGCATTCTTCTCGCACAAACCACGTTTGGTTACAAAGTTGTAAACACCACCTTTGCCTTTAGAGTCTCCTGGAAACCAGTTTTGAACGGTACTGTATTTTATTTCGGCATCGTCAAGTGCAATTAATTCTACCACGGCTGCGTGCAATTGATTTTCATCACGGCTAGGGGCGGTACAACCTTCAAGGTAGCTTACATAACTACCCTCATCGGCAATGACTAAAGTTCTTTCAAACTGTCCAGTTCCTGCTTGGTTTATTCTAAAGTAAGTAGACAGTTCCATTGGGCATTTAACGCCTTTTGGGATATAGCAAAAACTACCGTCGCTAAATACAGCACTGTTTAATGCGGCGTAAAAATTATCTTTTTTAGGAACAACGGTTCCAATATATTTTTTTACAAGTTCAGGATGTTCTTTAATTGCTTCACTAATAGAGCAGAAGATAATACCCTTTTCACTCAAGGTCTTTTTGAAGGTAGTTGCCACCGAAACAGAGTCTACAACCACATCCATAGCAACACCAGCGAGTTTTTTCTGTTCGTCCAAAGAAATGCCTAGTTTGTTAAAAGTATCGAGTAATTCTGGGTCTACTTCGTCTAAACTATCATATTTTGGTTTGCTATTTGGTGCCGAGTAATAAGAAATAGCTTGAAAATCTGGCTTTTTGTATTTAACATTAGCCCATTCTGGTTCGGTCATTTTTTCCCAAGCCCTAAAAGCTTCCAGGCGCCAATCGGTCATCCATTCCGGTTCTCCTTTTTTCAAAGAAATGGCTCTTACAATATCTTCGTTTAAACCCGCAGGGAGCGTGTCCGAAGCAATATCGGTATAAAAACCATACTCGTATTCCTTGGTTTTAAGCTCTTCCCTTAAATCGTCCTCTGTATATTTACTCATAATAGTTTTAATGTTGTAAAGTAAAAAGTTATAAAGTTGAGTTTAAATATTTTATTAAACCACTTATTAATTTCGAAACTTCATTTACTTTAAGCTTTAATTTTTCAAATTCTTCTGAATTTAAATAATCTATGTCATATGCTAAATATAATTGCGAACGAAACTCACCTGATGAAGCTTTTGCAATGTATAAAAAGCGAATGAACTCTTTTGTTGTCTCTCTTTCAAAACCTTCAGCTATATTCGAGGAAATTGAAATGCTCGACCTTCTCATTTGATCTTTTAAACCAAAATCATTTTTAAAATATTTATTTTCTTTAGTTAAATTATAAATTTCTTTATTTAATTCTCGTGCCTTTTGCCATGATATTATTTCTTCAAAAGAATTAAATTTAGCCATCAACTTTAAAAACTTTTCAACTTTTATCTTTATAACTTATAATGAAAATGATTCACCACAACCGCAAGTTCGGTTGGCATTGGGATTATTGAAAACAAAACCTGTTCCGTTTAATCCTCCAGAATATTCTAAGGTGGTCCCTATTAAATATAAAAAACTTTTTTTGTCTACTATAATTTTAACACCATTATCTTCAAACACCTTATCACCTTCTTGTTGTTCTTTATCAAATTTCAAATCGTAAGACAAACCCGAACAACCACCACTTTTAACACCTACCCGAATGTAATCTGTAGTAGGGTTATAGCCGTCATCTTGCATGAGCTCAACGACTTTATTTTTGGCAATTTCTGAAACTTTAATCATAATCGTTATGTAGATTTCGTCTAAATAGAGTGCAAATATACAATATATGTCACGGAATTCAATATAACCTAACATTATATTAGCATATAGTTTTATAGTATTTTCTTATTGATTTGTATTGTTTGTGCAATATGTAATTTAGGCTTCTTATTTTTGCAGCATGATAGAAGATAAAAATCAAGAAAGAACACCATTAAGTAGCTTAGGTGAGTTTGCGCTTATAGAGCATTTAACAAAAAATTTCAAACTACAGCATAAATCAACAATCAAAGGCATTGGTGATGATGCCGCCGTTTTAGATTTTAAAGGGAAAAAGGTTGTAGTTACTAACGATTTGTTAGTAGAGGGCGTACATTTCGATTTAAGTTACATGCCGTTAAAGCATTTAGGGTATAAATCGGTTATAGTGAATTTATCCGATGTGTATGCCATGAATGCAATACCAACACAAATTACAGTTTCAATAGCCGTTTCCAACAGATTTCCATTAGAAGCACTTGAGGAATTGTATGCAGGGATAGAAACTGCAGCTAATATTTACAATATAGATGTGGTTGGTGGCGATACGACATCGTCTACAACGGGTTTGTTAATATCGGTAACAGCGGTTGGAGAAGTCAACGAAAATGATGTTGTTTACAGGTCGGGCGCTAAACCTAACGACCTTTTGGTTGTAAGTGGTGATTTAGGTGGCGCTTATCTTGGCTTGCAAGTATTAGAACGTGAAAAGGAAGTTTTTAAAGTAAATCCCAATTCGCAACCAGATTTAGAACCCTATACTTATATTATAGAACGTCAGTTAAAACCCGAGGCAAGAAAGGATATTGTTAAATTGCTGGGGGATTTGGGTGTAAAACCAACGTCTATGATTGATATAAGTGATGGATTATCTTCTGAAGTCATACATATTTGTACGCAAAGTAAAGTGGGTTGTGATTTGTATGAAAATAAAATTCCGTTAGATCCAACGGTAATTGCTGCTTGTGAAGAATTCAACATTGATAGTACAACCGTGGCTTTAAGTGGCGGGGAAGATTATGAACTTTTGTTCACAATAGCACAGGATGATTATCCAAAAATTAAAGCAAATCCCAATTTAACAGTTATTGGTTATATAAAAGAGGAAACAGAAGGAGTGCATTTAATAACCAGGGGAGATTCAAGAATCCCGTTAAAGGCACAAGGTTGGAAAAATTTTAATGATTAAGCAGAAACAAGTCGGTGTTTGGAAAGTGTTCTCCTTCTTGTTTTAGATTCGGCTCTTTGTTTTCTAACTATTCGTTTGTGATGTATACGCTCTAAAACGTCATTTATTTCTTTGAACTTAGGAGTCAATTCAATTAAACTTCCATTGCTGTTTGTGGTTAATTGTCTTTTGCAATGTGTACAGGTATATTCTTTAACATGATAGGTAACATTTCTAGTTACTTGGTAATCATGTCCGAACATTTTGCACTGAATATTTCTCATATTTTTATAATTAATTAGCCTAGGAACTGTTAATTTATCAATATGATTCTTTCTTTTCGAAAGATTGCTTAATAAATCGACGAAGTGATTGTTTTCATCTTTGAACGCTGTATTCTTTTCTCATGGATACGTTCCAAGATAGCATTTATCTCTTTAAATTTAGGTGTTAACTCAATAAGGTTGCCGTTACTGTTTGTGGTCAATTGTTTTTTACAATGACTGCAAGTGTATTCTTTTACGTAATAAGTAACTTTCTTGGTTACTTGGTAATCATGACCAAAAATACTACAATACATTTTTGGTAAAAATGGCGTTTTATTGGTAGTTTTTTGCATAAGTATTATTTTAGAGTAAATAAACTTAAGTAAAAAAACCTTAAAAACGATAAAACGTTATTAAAATTCGATGAAATGCACTATTTCTTGAAATAATTCCCTTTCATTTTCAATAAAACTCATATGGCCATCTGGAAATTCCACAACTTTAACATTCGTGTTTTTGGTTTGATTAATTAAAGTGTCGTAGTTTAAAGCCGGATCTTTTTTTCCAATAACCATCATTTTTTTAAATGTCGTATTGTGCAGCAAAGCTTCTCTATTTTTCCTAACTTTCATGCCTTCTAAGGCTGCAATAATACCTTGTAAGGGTGTTTTTAAGGCATCTTCGGTAAGTTGTTTTATTTTTTCGGAATGGATGGCTCTGTTTTTCGGGCGAAATAAATTAACAATGGCTAACCTAATAAATGTTTTGTGGTTTTGCTTTACAGCTTCAATAGCTCGGTCTCTATTGATTTGTTTTTCCTTGCTATCTGCAAGTGCCGTAGAATTCATTAAACAAAAACCTTCTACACTACTTTTATTTTTCTCTGCAAAGGCCAAAGATACATATCCTCCCATGGAATGTCCAATAAAAATAGATGTTTCTATTTTTAAATGATTCAGCACAGCTTCAACCACTTCTGCCATAAGTTCCATAGTATGTATATAACCTAAACAGCCTGTTTTTCCATGTCCTAATAAATCAATGCAAACAACTCGGTTGGTTTTAGACAATACAGTAGTCAAATTATTCCACATAGAGCTGTTTTCTAAAAAACCGTGTAGTAATACAATATTTTTTTTTCCAGAACCAGTATCTGTATAAAAAATGGGAATTCCCTTATGTTCTAAAATCATTAATTTTTAACCTTTTTAATGGCAGCAAAAGCTTTGTCCACAAACTCATCTTCTACTAAAATAGTAAATTCGTTGGTGGTAGAAATTACTTCGTAAAGTACAATGCCTTCCCAAGCCAAGCGTTTAAAAAAATGATAGTAAAGCCCCGCTATTTTAGAGTTATCTTGAGGTAGGTTAACGCTAACAGCCGATAGGCCATCCTGTACCTCTAAAAAAGTTTCCCGCTTAAAATGATCTACTATAAAATCTTTTAGGCTACTCGATATGATAAGATTACTTTCGTGGATACCCCTTGTAAATGCATAAAAAAGTTTGGGTTCTGCATTTATTCTTTCTAATACCTTAGCATGGTTGTCTATAAGTGTATCGGAGTTTTTTACTGTAAAATCCGTTAAATTCGAACGCACTGTAATATCTCCCAAACCCTGCATGAATTTTTTCATTCTAACAGAATTAGCCGACAAAGTGGGTGGCGGATTATACCTTCTTAAGGCCATCATTACCGCGCCTGGTTTCACCTCTTTTTTAAGCATTTTGCTAATAGGTTCGGTTAGTTCCAAGGCTAAAGCACTAAAATTTATAATGTTTCTGGAGAGTGCTTCTTCAAGGTATGGTTGTGTTATTAAAATGTCTTCTACACAGTTAGATACGGTTTTCATGTTAATTATTTAACAATTTGTGCTAAAATAAACATTTTTTTATAAAAATTAGAGTTAATAGAAAATGAAATTTACATTCGCATCGAATTTTTTAATGAAGATGAAGGTATTAAAGTTTGGGGGAACCTCGGTAGGTTCCATTGAAAATATAAAAAACGTAAAAAACATCATTAACGATGGTGAAAAAAAAGTGGTTGTACTGTCTGCTATGTCGGGTACTACAAATACTTTGGTTTCCATCGCTAAACATATAGAACAAGATCAGCCTAACGAAGCGTTGGATGTCATAAATAAATTACATTCAAACTATTTTAATGTGGTCGATGGGCTTCTTACCAATGAAAGTTTAAATAAAAAGGCGAAAGATTATGTGTCTGCTGTTTTCAATCTTTTGGTTGAATGCACAGATAAGACTTTCTCTAAAGTTATAGAGAATACTATTTTAGCTCAGGGAGAATTGTTGTCAACTTTTATGTTCAATTGCTTTTTGGAACAAGAAGGGGTAAGCTCTACTTTGCTACCTGCTTTGGATTTTATGAGAATAGACAAATCCAAGGATCCAGACATAACTTACATAAAGAGTAAAATAGCCAGCGTGTTGGATGCTGGGCCTGATGCAGATATTTATATAACTCAAGGTTTTATTTGTTTAGACAACGAAGGGAATATATCGAATTTGCAACGTGGTGGTAGCGATTATTCTGCAACCATTATTGGAGCTGTTTTAAAAGTTGATGAGGTGCAGATTTGGACTGATATAGATGGTATGCATAATAACGACCCAAGATATGTTGAAAACACGAGGCCAATATCAAATCTTTCATTTGATGAGGCTGCTGAGTTAGCATATTTTGGAGCAAAAATATTGCACCCGCAAACGGTAACGCCGGTTAGAGAAGACAATATTCCAGTACGGTTGAAAAATACCATGAATCCAGAGGCGCACGGAACATTGATTTCAAGTGATACGACTGAGAATGGTATCAAGGCTATTGCAGCTAAAGATAACATTACTGCCATAAAAATTAAATCTGGTAGAATGTTACAAGCCCATGGGTTTTTAAAGAGAGTGTTTGAGATTTTTGAAGTTTACGAAACGTCAATCGATATGATAACCACTTCCGAAGTTGCTGTGTCGTTAACAATTGATGATGATAAAAACCTTGATAAAATAGTTTCTGAATTGGAAAAATTTGCTTCCATAGAGGTAGATAAAGACCAAAGTATTATATGTTTGGTAGGCCACTCTGTTGTAAAACACGAGGATACCTATAAAATGTTCCAAATACTTCAAGATGTTAAAATTAGAATGATATCCTACGGAGGTAGCAATAATAACATATCTTTGTTGGTGAATTCAAAAGATAAAATTACCACGCTAACTAAACTAAACGATTATTTATTTGAATTAGTCACTCTGTAAATTACTTATCAATTTAGTAAATTAGCACAAAGGGCCGCTTTCAATTAGCGGCCTTTTTTTATGCATTCATTAGAGATTCTATTTCGTCTGCTTCAATAGGAATATTTTGCATTAAATTAAAAGGGTCTCCTTTTTCTTGAATCACAACATCGTCTTCCAATCTAATTCCAAACCCTTCGGAAGGGATATAAATGGCTGGTTCTACGGTAAAAACCATGTTGGCTTGCATGGGCTCGGTTAATATACCGTAGTCGTGCGTGTCCAATCCCATATGATGCGAAGTGCCATGCATAAAATATTTTTTATAGGCAGGCCATTCGGGGTTTTCGTTTTGCACATCACTTTTATCAAGTAAGCCCAAACCAAGTAATTCTGAAGTCATTATTTTGCCAACCTCTACGTGGTAATCTGCCCATAAAGTACCTGGAGTTAACATTTTGGTAGCTTCATTTTTAACACGGTTTACGGCATTGTAAACTTCTTTTTGTCTTTTGGTAAATTTGCCTGAAACAGGAATGGTTCTAGTCATGTCGCTAGCGTAGTTGGCGTATTCGGCTCCTATATCTAAAAGTATCAAATCACCACTTTTGCATTGTTTGTTGTTTTCAATATAGTGCAACACGTTGGCGTTGCTTCCTGAGGCGACTATGGGTGTGTAGGCAAACCCTTTTGATCGGTTTTTAATAAATTCATGTATAAATTCTGCTTCTATTTCGTATTCCCAAACGTTAGGTTTTACAAAACTTAAAATGCGTCTAAAGCCTTTTTCGGTTATGTTACAGGCCTTTTGTATCAAATCTATTTCTATGGGATCTTTTACAGAGCGCAGTCTTTGTAAAATGGGGTTGCTTTTGGCAACACTATGTGCCGGATATTTATTTTTCAGCCATTTTGTAAACCGGTCTTCACGTGTTTCTGTTTCAATAGAAACCCTATAGTGCTCGTTGGTGTTAATGTAAACGGTGTCGCATTGCGTCATGAGTTCATGGAGTACTTTTTCCAAATCCTGTAACCAATAAACGGTTTTTATGCCGCTGGTTTTAAAAGCTTTTTCTTTTGTGAGTTTTTCGCCTTCCCAAATGGCAATATGTTCATTGGTTTCTTTAAGAAATAAAATTTCACGATGCTTTTCTTTTGGGCAGTCTGGAAATAAAACCAATACACTTTCTTCTTGGTCTATACCGCTTAGGTAAAAAATATCTCGATGTTGTTCAAACGGTAAAGTACTGTCGGCACTAATTGGGTATATGTCGTTAGAATTAAAAACAGCCAAGCTGTTTGGCTTCATTTTAGCTGTAAAATTATTACGGGTTTTTTCAAAAAGGGAACTGTTAATAGGATCGTATTTCATAAAAATGGTTATTTAGCGTAAAGTTAAAAAAAAGCCAATCAATATATTTTATTAATGAACGTGCCTGATGCTATTTACTTGTTAATTTATGCTAATTAACTTAATTTTATGTTAAAAAGTTCTTGTTGGTACTGCTAAAGATGAAGCATTATATAGCTTTGGGAAATTTTTAATTTTCATGACTAAACTAATACCAACCTTTTTAATTTTTCTTTTTACAATTCAATCCTTTTCCCAAAATAATGATGATGCCAGTGTTAGGGTGTTTTTAGATTGTAATTTTTGTGATAACACGTATATAAAGCAAAACCTTAACAATGTGCAATTTGTAAGGGATCAGAATTTTGCCGATGTGCACCTCTTTTTTTTAAGGCAAACCAATGGCAGTGGAGGGCGTTTGTACGAAGTTGATTTTATAGGAAAAAATGAGTTTAAAGACCTTACGGATAAGATCAGTTTTTCTACAGATTCGAACATGACCGATGATGATGTTCGCAATAGGATATTAGATTTTATAAAACTTGGACTTGTAAGATACTGGTTGAAAGTTGGGCATACAGATGTGGTTACTATATCGGTAGGGCAAAGAGAAGGAAAAGAAACAGTTGAAGAGGTAAAAGACCCTTGGAACTATTGGGTTTTTCAGTTAAATGCCAGAGGTAACATTGATGGAGAACAATCAAGAAAACGATTGGATGTGAATTTAAGTGCTTCGGCCAAACGCGTTACAGAGAAAAATAAATTTTCCATAAGAGCTGGCTTTAGTGAAAACAAGTCAACCTTTAGTTATGAAGAAGAAGATATTATATCATTAAGACAATCAAAAGATATAAGGGTTAGTGATGTAATTAGCATTGGTGGCAATTGGTCTGCAGGTGCGTTCGGTAATGTAGGTTCTTCGGTTTATAGAAATCTGGATTTTTATTGGCAGTTAAAGCCCGCTGTCGAATTTAATTTTTTTGACTATTCTTTGTCTGCCGAAAAACAACTGGTTTTGTCATACAGAAATGGAGTGGTATATAACGATTATATCGAAATTTCCGTTTTTGCAGAAGAAGATGAATATTTATGGGAACATGAAGTAAACTTAGGAGGTACTGTAAAACAACGATGGGGGAATATTTATGGGGAAGCTTCTTTTGAGCAGTACTTGCATGATACAACTCTTAATGCTTTTAGATTTTATTTGGGTGCTAGTATTAGATTGTTTAAGGGGTTTAATTTTAATATTGATGGTGATTACAGTATAGTTGGCAACCAAGTTAATTTGCCTGCAGGCGATGTGTCTTTAGAAGATTTGCTGTTACGCCAACAACAACTTGCTTCAGGGTATGAATACTCATTAAGTGTGGGTGTAAGTTATTCCTTTGGGTCTATTTACAATACCATAGTAAACCCACGTTTTAATTTCTAAGGTGGGCAAATAAAATATATGTAAAAAAAGAAAACTAAATACTTAATATCTACTTAAAACCATTCTAAATAGTAAAAACAAATACTTAGTTTCTTGCCTAAAATTGCATCCTAATATACATTTGTAACGATATAAATAACTTTAAAAAATGAGTGGATTTTTTAAATCTTCAATTGGAAGAAAAGTAGCCATGGCACTTTCGGCTTTTTTTCTTATGATTTTTTTGCTTCAGCATTTTGTGATAAATCTTTTGTCGGTTTTTAGTGCCGATGCATTTAACGAAGCGTCTCACTTTATGGGAACCAATCCGTTAATTCAATTTGTAATGCAGCCTATTTTAATTTTTGGCGTTGTGTTTCATTTTGTTATGGGTTTTGTGCTAGAAATTAAGAATAAAAAAGCCAGACAAGTTTCTTATGTAAGTAATAATGGCAATGCCAATTCTACTTGGATGAGTAGAAACATGATTTACAGTGGTGCCGCTATTTTGGCATTTATTGTTTTACATTTTATAGATTTTTGGATTCCAGAAATCAACCATAAGTACATTGCGTTTTTGCCCGAAGATCCAACCCGTTATTTTGGTGAGTTGCACCATAAGTTTGAAAACCCAATTCGCGTAGGAGCTTATGTTATTGCATTTGTGTTTTTAGCGTTGCATTTATTGCACGGTTTTACTTCGGCATTCCAATCTGTAGGAGCAACTGCAGGCAGAAAAAAAACAATGAAAGATATAGGCAAGGCTTATGCAATTTTAATCCCTCTTGGGTTTATTTTTATTGCGCTATATCATCACCTTAACCATTAATCTTAAAAGATATGGCTTTAAATTCAAAAGTACCACAAGGTCCAATTAAAGATAAATGGACTAACTATAAAGACCACATTAACTTAGTTAACCCAGCCAACAAAAGGCATATAGACGTTATAGTTGTTGGAACTGGTTTGGCTGGAGGATCTGCTTCTGCAACTTTAGCTGAATTAGGTTATAATGTTAAAGCATTTGCTTATCAAGATTCACCAAGAAGAGCGCATTCAATTGCTGCCCAAGGTGGTATTAATGCTGCCAAAAATTACCAAGGAGATGGCGATTCTACGTATAGATTATTTTACGATACTGTAAAAGGAGGCGATTACCGTTCCCGAGAAGCTAACGTGTATCGTTTGGCTGAGGTTTCGGCCAATATTATAGATCAATGTGTGGCACAAGGCGTACCATTTGCTCGTGATTATGGTGGATTGTTAGACAACCGTTCTTTTGGTGGTGTTTTGGTTTCTAGAACTTTTTATGCCAAAGGACAAACCGGTCAGCAATTATTGTTAGGAGCTTATTCAGCAATGAACAGGCAAATAGCAAGAGGTAAAATTGAAATGTTTAACCGTCACGAAATGTTAGATGTTGTAATCGTTGATGGTAAAGCGCGCGGTATTATTGCACGTAATTTGGTAACAGGTGAAATTGAGCGTCATTCGGCACATGCCGTCGTTATTGCTTCGGGTGGTTACGGTAATGTTTATTTCCTATCAACAAATGCTATGGGAAGTAATGCCACTGCCGCTTGGAAAATACATAAAAAAGGAGCCTTTTTTGCCAACCCATGTTATACACAGATTCATCCAACGTGTATCCCACGTTCAGGAGATTATCAATCAAAATTAACGTTGATGTCTGAGTCACTTCGTAACGATGGACGTATTTGGGTGCCTAAAAACATGGATGATGTTTTAGCAATTCGAGAAGGTAAGAAGAAACCAACCGACTTGTCTGAAGACGAACGCGACTATTATTTAGAGCGTCGTTACCCAGCCTTTGGTAACTTAGTGCCACGTGATGTTGCTTCGCGTGCAGCAAAAGAACGTTGTGATGCGGGTTATGGCGTAAATGCAACTGGGGAGGCTGTTTATTTGGATTTTGCTTCAGCTATAGAACGCTATGGAAAAGAGCAGGCCAAAATACAAGGAATAGAAAACCCTTCTAAAGAAAAAATCACAGAATTGGGTGAAGCTATTGTAGAAGCTAAATACGGGAACCTTTTTCAAATGTATGAAAAGATTGTAGACGAAAACCCGTATAAAACACCTATGATGATTTATCCAGCAACTCATTATACCATGGGAGGCGTTTGGGTAGATTATAATTTAATGACCACCGTTAATGGTTTGTATTGCATTGGTGAAGCCAATTTCTCAGATCATGGCGCTAACAGGCTAGGAGCTTCGGCATTAATGCAAGGTTTGGCAGACGGCTATTTTGTCTTGCCATATACCATTGGAGATTATTTGTCGCATGATATTAGAACAGGAAAAATACCAACAGACTCCAAAGAATTTGATGAAGCTGAAAAATCTGTTAAAGACAGAATAGACTTTTTCATAAATAATAAAGGCACGCATTCTGTAGATTATTACCATAAAAAACTAGGTAAGATTATGTGGGACAAATGTGGTATGTCGCGTAATGAGCAAGGACTTAAAGAGGCAATGGCTGAGATTAAAGCATTGCGTGAAGATTTCTGGAAAAATGTGAAGGTTCCTGGAAGTGCCAATGAAATGAACCCAGAACTAGAAAAAGCAGGGCGCGTAGCCGATTTCCTTGAGTTAGGAGAATTGTTTGCCAAAGATGCATTGAACAGAAATGAATCTTGTGGTGGACACTTTAGGGAAGAATCTGTAGAGTTGGAAGGAGAACAAAAAGGAGAGGCAAAAAGAAATGACAAAGACTATGCTTATGTGGCTGCCTGGGAATATAAAGGAGAACCTGCGGATGCTGTTTTACATAAAGAAGAATTAGAGTTTAAAGATATTGAACTGAAACAACGTTCATACAAATAATTAAGGTATTATGAATTTAACACTTAAAATTTGGAGACAAAAAGACTCGAAATCTAAGGGTCAAATGGTAGACTATAAGGTTTCGGATATTTCAGAGCATATGTCTTTTTTAGAGATGATGGATGTTTTGAACGAACAGTTGGTAGCAAAAGGAGAAGAACCTGTAGCTTTCGATCACGATTGTCGTGAGGGTATTTGTGGTATGTGTTCTATGTATATAAATGGTGAGGCACATGGTCCAGATAGAGGCGTAACTACGTGTCAGTTGCACATGCGCATGTTTAAGGATGGCGACACCATTACTATAGAGCCATTTAGGGCAGCGGCATTTCCTGTTATAAAAGATTTGGTTGTTGACAGAACGTCTTTTGACCGTATTCAACAAGCTGGAGGTTATATTTCCGTAAACACATCAGGTAACACGCAAGATGCTAATGCCATTCCGATTTCTAAACATGCTGCTGATGAAGCAATGGATGCTGCAACCTGTATTGGCTGTGGTGCTTGTGTAGCTACGTGTAAAAACTCTAGTGCTATGTTATTTGTTGGTGCAAAAGTATCGCAGTATGCATTGTTACCTCAAGGACAGGTTGAAGCAGCCGATCGTGTAAGAAATATGGTTGCACAAATGGATTTGGAAGGTTTTGGAAACTGTACAAATACTGGAGCTTGTGAGATAGAATGTCCTAAAGGTATTTCTTTAGAAAACATTGCTAGAATGAACAGGGAATTGTTAAAAGCTTCATTCTAATAAAAATTAAATATTGCAAACAATAAAAAGAGCACCCTTATAAGGGTGCTCTTTTTATTTATAAACATTTTGCAATAACGTAAGAAACTAAAGTTCCAATAAGAACGTAGTTTCCCTTTCAGCTTATTATGTTCAAAAAGCGTTGAAACGTTGGAAGACAGATAAGTTTTAGGTGAAAATTGATTTGGAAACTAGCTAGTTCTAAAAGGAAAGCCCTAGATAATAGCAACCTAGAGCCTCCCAATAATTCTCCCTAAGAACTAATTAATAGCGATGTAAATATATGCAAACAGACTTTTGTCTGAAATACGCATTTATGCGTATTTTTTACAGAAAATCTTTGTTTAAGTTGGCCCAAATAGGCAATGAAGCTGGTTTATTGTCTAAGTTTAACTTGCTTATAATATTACTTCTGTGCTTATGAACCGTTTTTATTGAAATGGAAAGATCGTCGGCTATTTCTTTACTGGTTTTATTTTCAGCTATAATTTTAACTATTTTCAGTTCTGTTTTGGTGAGAGATTTTAATGGTTTAAGTTTTCCATTTTGTTCAGAACTGTTATGAGATGTAATTTCTTTGCTAAAATAAGGCTTGTTTTTTAAGGCGTTTTCTATACAGATTTCAATTTCTTCAACAGCAAATTCCTTAAGTATATAACCATATATGTTATAATTTTTTGCATTTAAAAAAAGAGATTCATCTTTATCAAATGTTGTTAAAATTACTTTTGTGGCGATGTTGTTTTTATGGCAAGCATCGGCTATTTCCAAGCCATTTTTTTCAGACATTTTAATGTCAACAATAGCGATGTCTGGCTTGTGCTTAACTATAAGGTTATAGGCAGTATTACCGTCTTTAGCGCTTCCAACAACATTGTATTTTTTGGATGCCAAAAAGTGAGCCAGACCTTTTAACATGAGCAGATGGTCGTCTGCTATTACAATACTAAAACTCATTAACTTTTCAAGGATTAATTGCTAAAAAGCCTTAAAAGTAACACTTTTTATGAAAGTAAAGTCTTATGGTTTCAAATAAACGTATTTTTTTTCGTAATCTATTATTGCTTTGCCTTTATTTAAAATATCGGCACCTATAATACCGTGAACTGGTTTGGAGTTGTGGTTTTTAAGCGCGGTGTTAACATGGGTTAAGTTGAATAGTACAAGAACGGCCTTATTGTGCTCCCATTTTCCAATTTTAACTTTGTTTTTACTGGATGATTTGGTTTCCATGTCCAAAGCACCCGCGCCGGCAGCTTTAATATCAGAATCCTCAACATCCAGCTTAAAAGTTTCAACAGCATCAAAGCCAACGCAGGAATTAGAGGCTCCTGTATCTAAAATAAACAGACCTTTTTTGCCATTAATAGAAGCTTTAATTTCAAAATGGTTGGTTTTGGTTAAGTGTAATTTTACTTTTACATAGCCTCTGTCAAGAAGAAATTGCTGAAGTGATTGCATCTTATTGGTTTTTAGGCAAAGATAATGATGTAAAACAATTAATTTTACGGTATTAATTTTAATAAGATAGTTTGATAATAACAGATACACACACCCACCTATATAGCGAAGCGTTTGATGATGATAGGGCTGAAATGATTAAAAGAGCTTTAGATGAAAAGGTGTCAAGATTTTTTATACCTGCTATAGATTCTACCTACACAGAATCTATGTTTCAACTTGAAAAGGATTTTCCAGAGCATGTGTTTTTAATGATGGGCTTGCACCCAACACATGTTAAAGAAAATTATAAGGAAGAACTCAACCATGTAGAAAGCATGCTTGGCAACAGAAAATTTTATGCAGTTGGCGAAATTGGTATTGATTTGTATTGGGACAAAAGTACACTTGAAATACAACAAGAAGCATTTAAACACCAAATAAAGTTGGCTAAAAAATACCAATTGCCCATAGTAATTCATTGTAGGGATGCTTTTGATGAAATTTTTGAAGTTTTAGAGGAAGAAAAAGGAAGCGATTTGTTTGGTATATTTCATTGTTTTACGGGAACATTAGAGCAAGCCCACAAAGCTTTATCGTATAATATGAAATTAGGAATTGGTGGTGTTGTAACCTTTAAGAATGGTAAAATAGATCAATTTTTGTCCCAAATAGATTTAAAACATATTGTATTAGAAACCGATGCGCCTTATTTGGCACCTGTGCCCTTTAGAGGAAAAAGAAATGAAAGCGCTTATATAATTCATGTTTTAGAGAAATTGTCTAATATATATGGTGTAAGTCTAAAGGAAATAGCTTCGATAACAACCCAAAACTCCCAAGATATTTTTGGCTTATAACTATATGAAACAGGACAAGCCCGTTATATTGTTAATTTACACAGGAGGCACTATAGGCATGGTAAGAGATCTCAAAACAAATGCCTTGCGGGCATTTAATTTTGAAAACCTTCTAGACAAGATTCCAGAACTCCAACAGCTAAACTGCAACATAGATACGGTTTCATTTGAAAAACCCATAGACTCAAGTAATATGAATCCTGGTTATTGGGTGCAGTTGGCAGAAATAATAGAAACCAATTATAAAGCATATGAAGGTTTTGTAGTGCTTCACGGTAGTGATACCATGAGTTATACAGCATCAGCTATGAGTTTTATGCTAGAGAATTTGACAAAGCCAATTATTTTTACCGGATCACAATTGCCTGTTGGGGACTTGCGAACCGATGCTAAAGAAAATTTAATAACCGCCATTCAATTGGCATCTTTGCAAGAAAACAATACACCCATTATTACAGAAGTGTGCCTATATTTTGAGTACAAGTTATACAGAGCTAATAGAACCACAAAAATTAATGCCGAAAACTTTGAAGCTTTTGCGTCTCCAAATTATCCAGAATTGGCAGAATCTGGTGTTCATTTAAAAGTAAACAATACCTATTTATTAAAGCCTAAACCAAATAAGCCTTTAAAAGTACATAAGGTAATGGATACCAATATTGCACTTGTTAAGTTATTCCCGGGTATAAGTAAGGCCGTTATGGAGTCTGTTTTAAATACCATAGGTTTAAAGGCTGTAGTAATGGAAACATTTGGTGCGGGTAACTGCACAACGGAAGCGTGGTTTATTGAGTTGCTTAAAAATGCTATTTCCAAAGGAATTCATATAATCAATATAACACAGTGTATTAGTGGTACTATAAATATGGGACATTATGAAACCAGTAGTCAGCTAAAGGAAATAGGTGTTATTTCTGGAAAAGACATGACAACCGAGTCTGCTATTTGTAAGTTAATGCTTATTCTGGGACAGCAAGTAACTATTAAACAGTTTAAAGCGCACTATGAAAAGGCTTTATGTGGAGAATTGTCATAAAATTAACTTTTAAAGTTTTAGGATTTAACAAATTTTTTGTTATTTGCTCCACCAAAATTAAAAAGTACAGTATAAAGAGAGGTGGCCGAGTGGTCGAAGGCGCACGCCTGGAAAGTGTGTATACGCCAAAAGCGTATCGAGGGTTCGAATCCCTTCCTCTCTGCTGATATTTTTATTTTTAATTACATTTTTTTTATATCTTTAACACTTTAACTAATAAATTAAGATTTGAACATGAAAAGATTATTTTCTATCCTAGCCGTATCAGGAATGATGGCTTTTGGAACTGTTAATGCAAATGCAACTACGACTACAAGTACAGCTGTAACCACGGTAGCTAGTGTAGCTCAAGATGATGCTCCCGCAGCAGAGGAGCTTGGATTTCACCAAGAATTGAAAAAGAGATTTATCGAGGGAGGACCTGGTTTTATGGGTATTGTACTATTATGTTTAATACTAGGTTTGGCTATCGCTATAGAAAGAATTATCTTTTTAAACCTTTCAACAACCAACACTAAAAAATTAACTCAAGAAGTAGAAGACGCTTTAGCTTCTGGTGGTGTTGATGCCGCAAAAGAAGTTTGTAGAAATACTAAAGGGCCTGTAGCTTCTATTTTCTATCAAGGATTGGATAGAACCGATGAAGGTTTAGAGGCTGCTGAGAAAGCTGTTGTAGCTTACGGTGGTGTGCAAATGGGACAGTTAGAGAAAAACGTGTCTTGGATTTCTTTATTTATCGCTTTGGCCCCTATGTTAGGATTCATGGGTACGGTAATTGGTATGATTGATGCCTTCGATAAAATTGAAGCAGCAGGAGATATGAACCCAGCGTTAGTTGCAGGTGGTATTAAAATCGCCCTTTTAACAACAGTATTTGGTCTTATCGTGGCTATTATACTTCAAATATTCTACAACTATATTATTGCTAAAATAGATAGTATTGTTAATGATATGGAAGATGCTTCTATTACTCTTATGGATCTGTTAATCAGACAAAAGAAGTAATTAGAATACCAAATCATTAACAAACAAACAAACAAATATTTAAGTATTATGGGTTTACATAAAATATTAAAAATTGTAGCTATCATCCTTAGTGTTGTTGGGGCAGCATTAGCACTAACAATTGTTGCTGGAGATGAAGACACTGCAAGAAGTATGAGCGGTAATATGTTGGCAATAGCTTACATAGTTTTAGCACTTGTACTGGCACTAGTAGTAATATTTGTTATTAAAGGATTGTTTTCAGGAAACATCAAAAGGACTTTAATGTCGGCTGGTGCGTTTTTCGCAATCATTTTAGTATCATATATATTATCATCTGGAACAGATTTAGATTTAACACCATTCAATAAAAAAGGATTAGGTATTACTGAGGCCATATCTAAGAACGTAGGTACAGGTTTAATAGCCTTTTATATCTTGGCATTTTTAGCAATTGCTTCAATGGTCTTTTCTGGATTTAAAAAAATATCTAAGTAATTATGGCAAAAAGAGCAGCACCAGAAGTTAATGCAGGCTCCATGGCCGACATTGCCTTCTTATTATTGATATTCTTTTTGGTAACTACTACCATTCCTAAAGATTCTGGTATTAGTAGAAAGTTACCTCCTATAGATAATAGTGACCAAGAGCCTCCTATTCTTAGAGAAAAGAATATCTTCAAGGTAATTATCAACCGTAGAGACCAGTTATTGGTAGAAGATGAAATAAAGGATATTAAAGATCTTAGACAAGCGGCCGTAGAGTTTTTAGACAATAATGGAGACGGCAGTTGCGAATTTTGTCAAGGCAAAAGAGATCCAGCGTCTTCCGATAATCCTATCAAGGCTGTTATATCACTGGAAAATAACCGTGAAACAACTTATGCAGCTTATATAGCCGTACAAAACGAATTGGTGGCAGCATATAACGAATTAAGGAACAGAAGAGCTTTAGAAATAGGGCCGCAAAGAGGTTTTCCAAATATGAATTTCGTTGAAATGCAAGAAGCTTCCAATAATGTACAATGGGTTGGTGATAAGGATAAGTTGAAAGAGGTAATCGAACAAATTCAAGAAGAAATACCTCAAAAACTAGCAGAAGTAGCAGGTACCAATTAAAAACAAAAAAACAAACAATTATGGCTAAATTTAATAAGAAAAAGGATGGTGGTTT
Source organism: Marixanthotalea marina (assembly GCA_018883545.1). Classification (GTDB taxonomy): domain Bacteria; phylum Bacteroidota; class Bacteroidia; order Flavobacteriales; family Flavobacteriaceae; genus Marixanthotalea; species Marixanthotalea marina. Next base: position 484,516 of record JAHLEH010000001.1, read on the forward strand.
ACCTCCAGTAAATACAGCAGCATTGCCAGATATTGTATTTATGCTCCTTTTCTTCTTTATGGTTGCTACAGTTATGAGGGAAGATACCCTTAAAATAACTAATACGTTGCCTTTGGCAAACCAAATAGAGAAGCTAGATAAGAGTAAGCCTATCAGTTATATTTACATTGGCAAACCTAGTGGTAATTACACTAGTAAATTTGGAACAGAAGCAAGAATTCAGTTAAATGATGATTTTGCAGATGTAGATCAAATTATTCCCTTTATCAATGCCGAAAGGGCAGCGTTAAGGGAAGAATTAGTACCTTTTTTAACAGTATCGTTAAAAGTAGATAGAGAATCTAATATGGGTATAGTAGGCGATGTAAAACAAGAGTTAAGAGAAGCTAATGCTTTAAAAATTAACTATAGTACTGGTTCGGGTGATGCCTTATCCAATATGGACAAATAATCTTTTATCTTAATAGATCAAAAAGGTGCCCAATGGGCACCTTTTTTTGTATTATATTTTCATATAGTAAAATGGTATATTTGTTATTCATTAATTCTTTATCTACTTTAAATATGAAATGGTTAAGTCTCTTCGTGTTGGTTATGTTTAGCTATGTTATATATGCACAAGAGACAAACAGTACAGAATTGGATTCTCTATATAGGGAAGACCAATTTTATCTCGGCGTTACTTATAATGTGTTGGGAAATCAGCCTAGGGATTTATCGCAAAATGGATTTTCATTAGGATTTCATGCGGGTTTTATAAGGGACATACCTATAAACAAAGCTAGGAACGTTGCGATTGGTATTGGTTTGGGATATTCTACCAATTCATTTAACCAGAACATGCTTATATATAAAGACGATATGGGTGATATTGTGTATAGTGTATTGGATGATGAAAACATTTCTTTTTCTAAAAACAAGTTTTCCCAGCATCTTATAGAAGTGCCCTTAGAATTTAGATGGAGAACATCTACCCCTGCTGATTATAAATTTTGGAGAATTTATGCAGGTTTAAGAATTGGTTATGTGTTTACAAATACATCAAAGTTTATTGGAAGCATTGGGGAGTACAAATATAAAAACCTGGATAACTTCAATAATTTCCAATACGGTCTAAGTTTAAGTGCTGGTTATAACACGTGGAATCTCTATTTTTATTACGCTTTAAATCCTATTTTTAACAATGAGGCTAAATATGGGCTAGAGCCATTAAAAATGAATGCTGTAAAAATAGGGTTAATGTTTTATGTTTTATAATAACCAGTTATTTATAAGTATTAATTGCGGAATGGCACCAATAAAAAGCCCCAATAAAAGCTCTTTGTAATTATGGGCTTTTAAGTGAAGCCGCGATGTTGCCACAGCTCCGGTTATTATACTCATTAAAGCTAAAAGGCCATTAATGTTTATGCTAAAATGAATGCTAAGGACAATAAGAAACATGAATAGTCCGCAAACTGCAATCATATGGATACTGGCCTTAACTTTCAACAAGGCCATTATTAAACAGCTTAGAGACGCTATTAAAATGCCCAAGAAGAAATAATAAAGTTCTGGAATTTGATCGGATGTTATTACGCGCTCTAAAACCATAATTAAAACAAAGCAATAAACCCCTAATGGAACGATACGTTCCTTTGTGCTTTCCAAATGTATTGAGTTTGCCTTTCCCAAAATCTTTAGAATTAAAAAAAGTAGAACAGGAAGTATTATTGTTAATATTAAAAGGGGAATAAACTTATTGTATATAATGTCTTTTTGAACAAAATTTGGAGTTAGCTTATAATAAAACCCTACTCCAATTAAAGGCATTATTAATGGGTGGAATATATATGAAATACTGGTTAAGACACGATCTATCATATTTTTTTGCGTAAACGGGCTACAGGTATATCGAGTTGTTCTCTGTATTTGGCAACGGTACGCCTAGCAATGGGGTAACCTTTCTCCTTTAATATAGATGCTAATGTTTCATCGGTTAAAGGTTTTCTTTTATCTTCTTCTTCAATAACCGTTTCAAGAATTTTTTTGATTTCTCTGGTGGACACATCCTCGCCTTGGTCATTTTTCATAGATTCTGAAAAGAAATCCTTAATCAATTTGGTGCCATAAGGTGTATCAACATATTTGCTATTGGCCACCCTAGAAACCGTGGAAACATCCATAGAAATTTCATCTGCAATATCTTTTAGAATCATGGGCTTTAAATTGCGCTCGTCGCCTGTAAGGAAGTATTTCTCTTGATAATGCATTATGGCACTCATGGTAACAAAAAGTGTTTGTTGACGTTGCTTAATGGCTTCTATAAACCATTTGGCAGCATCTAGTTTTTGTTTTATAAACAATACTGCATCTTTTTGTGATTTCGACTTGTCTTTGGATTCTTTATAGCCCTTAAGCATGTTGTTATATTCCCTAGACACATGAAGTTCAGGCGCATTTCTACCATTTAAAGTCAACTCCAATTCACCATCTATAATTTTTATGGCAAAGTCGGGTACAACATGTTCTACAATTCTGTTGTTACCAGAGTAGGAACCTCCTGGTTTTGGATTTAAGTGTTCTATTTCACGTATGGCATCCCTTAACTGAATTTCTGTAATGTCGAACTTTTGAAGTAATTTTTCGTAGTGTTTTTTAGTGAATAGCTCAAAAGCATTATCTACAATATCTATGGCCAAATCGGTGTCAGGTGTTTTCTCTTTTCTATGAAGCTGAATGCTTAAACACTCTTGAAGATTGCGTGCTCCAACACCAGCAGGATCCAGTTGGTGAACAATTTTGAGAACATGCTTAATCTTATCTTCAGTAGTATAGACGTTTTGTGTGAAAGCCAAATCGTCCATAATGTCTGTTAAAGTTCTGCGTATATAACCGCTTTCATCGACGCTGCCCACCAAAAATTCAGCAATACTGTACTCTTCATCCGTTAATCTATAAGTGTTTAATTGGTTTATTAAGTGTTGTGTAAACGAAGTGCCAGCAGCATAAGGCATGGTTTTATCGTCGTCATCGCTGCTATAATTATTGGCTTGAGTTCGATAGTCGGGTATCTCATCGTCACTTAAGTATTCATCAACATTTATTTCGTCATTTCCTATGGTTTCGCTATCATTAAAATCATCCCCTGAATTATCAAAATCACTATCAAATTCATCATTTTCATAATCATCTTTACCACCTTCCAACGCTGGGTTTTCTTCCAGTTCCTGTTTTATACGTTGTTCGAAAGCTTGTGTGGGCAACTGAATCAATTTCATTAATTGAATTTGCTGCGGCGACAGTTTCTGCGATAATTTGAATTGTAAATGTTGTTTAAGCATTTAAGTGATTTGGTTTGTTATAAATGTATAAAATTTCTATTTAGGTAAGGTTTTATATAGGTTTATTTATGATTAAGCATTAAAATTCTGCATTTTGAGGTGTTCTTGGAAACGGAATAACATCCCTGATATTACTCATGCCCGTAGCAAACATAACCAAGCGCTCAAAACCCAATCCAAAGCCGGAATGCACAGCTGTACCATATTTGCGCAAATCTAAATACCACCATAAATCTTCTTCAGGAATGTTAATGGCTGCCATTCTTTGTTTTAAAATGTCCAGACGTTCTTCGCGTTGGGCACCGCCAACAATTTCGCCAATGCCGGGAAATAAAATATCCATAGCTCTAACGGTTTTACCATCTTCATTTAAACGCATGTAAAACGCTTTTATGTTTGCTGGATAATCATATAAAATAACCGGACATTTAAAGTGTTTTTCTACCAAAAAACGTTCGTGTTCACTTTGTAAATCGGCGCCCCATTCTTCGATAATATATTTAAATTTCTTTTTCTTGTTGGGTTTACTGTTCCTTAAAATATCAATGGCCTCTGTATAACTTAAACGTGTAAAGTTGTTTTCTGTTACAAAGTTTAATTTTTCTAAGAGACTCATCTCACTTCTTTCAGCCTGTGGTTTAGTTTTGTCCTCGTCCAATAAACGCTGATTTAAAAACTCTAAATCTTCCCGATTGTTATCCAAAATGTATTTGATAACATACTTTAAAAAACTTTCGGCCAAATCCATATTGCCAGCCAAATCCATAAAGGCTACTTCTGGCTCTATCATCCAAAACTCTGCCAAATGTCTGGATGTATTGGAGTTTTCGGCTCTAAAAGTAGGTCCGAAAGTATATACTTTGCCTAAAGACATGGCATAGGTTTCGGCCTCTAACTGGCCAGATACCGTTAAATTGGTCTCTTTTCCAAAGAAATCCTTAGAATAATCTACTTTGCCATTATCGTCTTTAGGAAGGTGTTCATTATCTAAACTACTTACTCTAAACATTTCGCCAGCACCTTCGGCATCACTTCCGGTAATAATTGGTGTGTGCACATAATAGAAACCGTTTTCATTAAAATATTTATGTATAGCGAATGACAATGCAGAACGCAAGCGCATTACGGCACTAAACGTGTTGGTTCTGGTGCGTAAATGTGCATTTTCCCTTAAAAACTCAAACGAATGTTTTTTAGGTTGAATTGGGTATGTTTCAGGGTCGGAATCGCCCAATATTTCAATGAAAGAGACATTAATTTCTACATTTTGTCCTTTTCCTAAACTTTCAACCAAGTCACCTTTTATATGTACTGCTGCTCCTGTGGTAATACGCTTTAAAATGGCTTCTTCAGTGTTCTCAAAATCTACTACACATTGAATATTATTGAGCGTAGAACCATCATTTAATGCAATAAACCTATTGGCCCTAAAGGTTCTAACCCAACCTTTTATTTCTACTTCTTGGGCAAAGTTATTTTGGGACAATAATTCTGAAACAGTATATAATTTCATATATAAATGATTTAAAAGGTAAAGATAAAAAAATGCCATGTGGCTATCAATTGCCAACAGGTTATTTCTTTAAAAGTTTACTGAAAATTTTATGAAAGCAGATTAAATAATATCAGCCTCATCATCATCTTCTTCAGGGATAATGTTTATGGCAGGCTCTCTAAGTACTTCCTTATTGGCAATGCTTCTTTCTAAAGACAATAGCAACGAAGGCAATAGTAATAAGTTAGATAACATAGCGAACAATAGGGTTACAGATACCAATGCGCCTAGCGCAACGGTACCTCCAAAATTGGAAATAGTAAATACCGAAAACCCAAAAAATAAGACTATAGAGGTATAAAACATACTAACACCAGTTTCTTTTAAAGCCCGGTAAACAGAGGTTTTTATTTTCCAATTATGGGCTTGTAATTCTTGCCTGTATTTAGCCAAAAAGTGAATGGTGTCGTCAACTGAAATACCAAAAGCAATACTAAACACCAATATGGTTGATGGTTTAATTGGCACGCCCAAGTACCCCATTAAACCAGCTGTTACTAATAGTGGTAATAAGTTTGGAATAAGTGAAACAACTATCATCCTAAAGGAACGGAACATATAGGCCATAAACAGCGATATGAGTAAAATAGCCAGCGATAGTGAAACCACAAGGTTATTTACCAAGTATTTGGTGCCTTTTTGAAATACCAAGGCTTTTCCAGTCATGGTAACATTGTAACGCTCTTTTGGGAATACTTTATCTACCTTGGCTTTGATATTTTCTTCAATACGTTCCATTTTATCGGTGCCAATATCCTTCATAAACGTTGTAATGCGAGCATACTGGCCGGTACTATCAACAAAACTTTTTAGCAAGTCCATATTAGACGTAGAGTTTTTTGCATACGATAAAATAAAGCTGCTTTCCTGAGATGTTGGTAATTGATAATATGCAGGATTGCCATTGTAAAAGGCTTGTTTGGAATATTTAACCAAACTTACAACCGATATTGGTCTGGATAGTTCAGGTGTTTCTTCAATCAATTCCTCCAGCTCGTTCATGCGCTTTAAAGTCGATAGTTTCATAACACCTTTTTTGCTCTTGGTGTCTATCATAAACTCTAAAGGCATAATGCCATTAAACTCACTTTCAAAAAAACGAATGTCCTCAAAAAATTCAGTCTTTTTAGGCATGTCTTCGATGAGGCTACCAGAAATCTTAATTTTATAAATACCAATAATACTGGCTGTTAGTAATATTACCGATGTTGTGTAAATGGTAATACGCTTATGTTTAACCATGCGCTCAATCCAATTTACAAAGCCGCCAATCCAACGTTTGTTAAGATGCTCTAAATGGCGGTCTTTTGGGAACGGCAAGAACGAATATATAATTGGGATGATGAGCAAACAAAGCAGAAATATGGCAATAATACTTAAAGAAGCTACCGTACCAAATTCCTTTAATAATTTACTTTCGGTAAAAATGAAGGTGGCAAAACCAGAGGCCGTCGTTAAGTTGGTCATTAGGGTAGCATTACCAATTTTGGTAATAACCCTTTGAAGTGACTTAACCTTATTGCCATGCAATTTTACTTCGTGTTGGTATTTGTTTATTAAAAAAATACAATTGGGAATGCCAATAACAATAATAAGTGGCGGAATAAGGGCAGTAAGTACTGTTATTTCGTAGTTTAAAAAACCAATAATTCCCAAAGTCCACATAACACCAACGCAAACAACACTTATAGAAATCAAGGTGGCTCTGAACGATCTGAAAAAGAAAAAGAAAATAAGTGATGTTACCAAAATGGCGGCCACTACAAACTTGCCAATTTCATCAATAATGTTTTGGGCATTAAGTGTTCTTACATAGGGCATACCAGATACACGAACATCTAGATTATTTTTGTTTTCAAAGCTCTCAATTTTAGGCATCAAGACATCTAAAACAAAATCTTTTCTTTCGGCCGTATTTACTATATCTTCTTTTAAATATATAGCAGAACGTACCGTCTTTGTTGTTTTGTTGAACAGAAAATTATCGTAAAAAGGGTATTTGTTGAATAGTTCGTCTTCAAGTTTTTCAACCTGTTCTAAGGAAGTGATAGAGTCTTTAATAAAAGGCTCCAGGGTAAACTTATTATTTGAAGTGTCTTTTACAAGCTTTTGAAGCTCTTTTATGGATACAACCGATTCTACAGCGTCATAATTTTTAAAATCATCAGACAATGCATTCCATGCATTCAATTTTTCTGTAGTAAATAGGGTAGAATCTTTTACACCTATCACTATAAGATTACCTTCTTCACCAAAAGTTTTTAAAAAATCCTCGTAAGTCAGGTTAACAGGATGGTCGTCTGGTAATAGATTGGCTTCGGTGTAGGTAAAACGCATGTTTTTCCATTGCGAACTAAAGAGTAAAGTCGCAATAATAATACCTATTAAAATGCCAATTTTATTTCTTAAAATAAGCCTTGCGGTAACTTCCCAGAAATTTTTTGTGAATAGCTTAAACATGCTTTAGGTAAAAGTTGCGCAAAGGTAGAAATATATAGTTAAAAGCCTTATAATGTAACGTTAAATGTGAATTTAACTGCAATATTATCATCAATGTTTGGTAAATGGTAAGCACCATACCGGTAGGCAAAACTTAAACCAAACCCAAAAAGCAGTTTGTTGATTTCAAGACCAGTTTCTGTATAACCTTTACTAAGGGAACCGAAGGTGATATTTTGATGCCTTTCTATATTGCCAATATCGCCTATGGCAAAGCGATTAATCAACACCAACTGAGGCTTAAAGCGCGCAGAAATATTGAATGGTTTTAAGGTATGTTTTAACTGAAATGTTGCAAACCTATCTGAAAAAAACTCATTAAAAAACATAGTTTCAAAACTATTGTTGCCTGCCACCGAAAAACGCCTTAAAATTTTCTCCTTATTTATGTTATTGGGGTAGGTGTGGTACAAATGGGTTAATGGTACATTACCGCTTGCTATACCAGAAACCATAATAAGTTCAGAAAGTGCTTCATTTTTATGCTGAAGTTGATAAATGCTCTTAAATTCCAATTTTGAAAAGTTGAAATCACTATTAAATACATCCTTAAAGCTTTTGGTATATTGGAAGGTGAATTTAGGATAGCCGATTTTGGTTTCTTCAATTGTATTGTCGGTAACTTCAAAAAGGCTGAACGGACTCCATTGGATGGCAATTTTAGCCATACTCAAATTAAATGAGCTGTAACTTTCTCCGTTTAGTAGAAAGCTGTAATCATAAGTAGGGTTAATGTCATTTACAGAAAATTGAATTTCTCCAAGTAGTTTTGGACTTATTTCATGTTCTAAAGAAATAGATTTTGTAATGATTTTATGGAATAAACTAATATTGAGTAATCGTGGCTCAAAAAATTGAAAAAAGCGCTTGTCGGTCAAAAAAGTAGAACTGCCGGTTTCCTCCAAATCATCCTTATAAAAAATGTTTAGCCAAGTATTGTTTTTTTCGGATAATCGAGCCCCGCCACCAAAGCTGTATTTAAACCGATGATCCCTGAAACCATAAACAACATAACCGTTAAGTCTATATTTTTCTGAAAAATTTTCGTTAGTAGTGCCACCAATACCTGTTCTTAAGGCTTCATATTGGTTGTATTTAACCAAGTACCTTAAATCGAAATTAAAGTATTTAGTAGGTAAATAGCCATTGCCTAAATGGTTAAGGAATTCATCTTTTTTAATTGAATCCTGTACTGTTTCAAGAGGGATTTTAAAGCTGTCTTGCGATTGTGCTAAAATTGAAAACAGCACAAATAGAACTAACGTACAGAATTTAGGCATTAATTTATGGTATAAACAGATTGTATATAAAAGAAGCGACAAACAAATGTCGCTTCTAAAATTATACGGTCATAATTTCCTTTTCCTTTAGTTCGAACATTTCGTCAATCTTCTTAACGTATTTATCTGTCATTTCTTGTATATCTATCTCTGCATTGTTTTTTACATCTTCAGAGACATCATCTACTTTTTTAATGTCGTTGTTGGCTTCTTTTCTAGCACTTCTTATACCTATTTTAGCGTCTTCGGCCTCTGCTTTGGCTTGTTTGGCCAAATCACGTCTACGTTCTTCTGTTAAAGGGGGCACATTTATAATGATGGTTTCCCCGTTATTCATAGGGTTAAAACCTAGGTTTGCATATTGTATGCCTTTTTCTATTTCTTGAAGCATGCCTTTTTCCCAAGGCTGTACGGTTATAGTTCGACCATCTGGGGTATTAACATTTGCAACCTGATTTAAAGGTGTTTGGTTGCCATAATACTCAACAAGTACACTTCCCAACATAGCTGGACTTGCTTTTCCAGCTCTAATGTTTACCAATTGCTTTTCTAAATGCTTAATAGCATTGTTCATAGCCTCTTTGGCAGTGTCCAATATAAATTCTATTTCCTCCATTTTTTAAAACTTTATAGTTAAAGGTACGGCAAAAATTAAGCCAAATCTATATGTTTACCTCGGTACCGACTTTCTCTCCAGAAACCACTTTAAGCAGGTTTCCTTTTTTGTTCATGTCAAACACAATAATGGGTAAATTATTTTCTTGGCTAAGCGTAAAAGCTGTTGAGTCCATTACTTTAAGGCCTTTGCTCAAAACTTCATCAAACGAAATAAAGTTGAATTTAACAGCATTGCTGTCTTTTTCAGGATCAGCATTGTAAATGCCGTCTACACGGGTGCCTTTTAAGATAACATCAGCCTCGATTTCAATAGCTCTTAATACAGCAGCCGAATCTGTTGTGAAATATGGGTTTCCGGTACCTCCTCCAAAAATAACAACACGTCCTTTTTCGAGGTGGCGAATGGCCCTTCTTCTAATAAAAGGCTCTGCTACTTCGTTTATTTTAATGGCAGATTGCAATCTGGTTTGAATGCCCGCATTTTCAAGGGCACTTTGCAAGGCCAATCCGTTAATAACAGTAGCTAGCATACCCATGTGGTCGCCTTGTACGCGATCCATGCCTTTGCTTGCACCAGCAACACCTCTAAAAATATTGCCACCACCAATAACAATGGCCACTTCTACACCTTTATCGGTTATTGTTTTTATATCTTGGGCATATTCAGCCAAACGTTCTGGATCTATACCATATTGGCGAGTTCCCATTAAGGCTTCGCCTGATAATTTGAGAAGAATTCTTTTGTACTTCATCTTAAATTTTAAAGTTTAGCAAAGCTACATATTTTTTTTATTTTTTGAATTTATATGAAATGAATTGCATAAAAAAAGCCGCTAGAGTTAGCGGCCTTTAATGATATATGTGTTGGATGTTACCCTACGGAAACACGTTTGAAATCTGTAATTTCAACATCGCCGTAAGAAGAAACATATTTAGCAACATTTATTTTTTCATCTTTAATGAAAGTTTGATCTAACAAACATTTTTCTTGATCTAACGTCGTGTTGTCAGAAATAAAGCGTTGCATTTTACCAGGTAAAATTTTATCCCAGATTTGTTCTGGTTTACCTTCAGCTTTCAATTCAGCTTTAGCAGCTTCTTCAGCCTCAGCTAAAACCTCAGGGGTTAATTGTGCCATTGAAATGTATTTAGGAACATTTTTCAATGTTTTTCCTAAGCGACCTAATTCGATATTGTCTTTTTCAATAACAGCAATTCTAGCTTCTGTTTCTGCAGCAATAAATGCAGGATCAAAATCTTTATAAGAAAGGGTAGTTGCTCCCATAGAGGCAACTTGCATAGCTACGTCTTTAACTAAAGTTTCAGCATTGTCTACTTTTGCAGATAAACCTACCAAAGCAGCAATTTTGTTAATGTGTACGTAATAGCCAACATAAGGTGCTTCTAATTTTTCAAAAGCGGTAATGTCTAATTTTTCACCAATAACACCAGTTTGCTCAGTTAATTTATCAGCTACTGAGATACCTCCAAAATCGGCAGCCAAAAATTCCTCTTTAGTATTGTAGTTAAGAGCAAGTTCTGCCAAATCGTTAGCTAGTGCCACAAAGTTTTCGTTTTTACCAACAAAATCGGTTTCGCAACCCAAAACGATGGCAACACCAGCAGTGTTATCTGCATTTACTTTTGCAACAGCTGCACCTTCAGATGACTCTCTGTCGGCTCTTTTTTCTGCTACTTTTTGTCCTTTTTTGCGTAATACTTCAATGGCTTTATCAAAGTCTCCTTCAGCTTCAACTAAAGCTTTCTTGCAGTCCATCATACCGGCTCCGGTAGCTTGTCTCAGTTTGTTAACTTCAGCTGCTGTTACTTTTACTGTAGTACTCATAGTATTTTAAATTTAAAAAAGTCGTTCAATCTATTTTCAACAAAGAAAAGAACTAAACGACTTAATTATGTTGTATTAATGTTATGTTTTATTCTTCTTCGTCTCCAGCTACAACTTTAGATTTTGCTTTAGATTTTGCTTTTGGAGCAGCTTCTTCAGCGTTATCATCGTTGTCTTTTTCAGCTTTACGCTCTGCCAAACCATTAGCGATAGCCGAGGTTACGTGAGATAAAATTTTATCGATCGATTTAGAAGCGTCATCGTTTGCAGGGATTACATAATCAACTTGACGAGGGTCTGAGTTGGTATCTACCATTGCAAAAATTGGAATGTTTAATTTTTGAGCTTCTTTAATCGCGATATGCTCACGTTTAATATCTACAACAAACAAAGCGCCTGGTAAACGGGTCATATCTGCTATAGAACCTAAGTTTTTCTCTAACTTAGCTCTTAAACGGTCTACTTGTAAACGTTCTTTTTTAGATAAGGTGTTAAAAGTACCATCTTTCTTCATTCTATCGATAGAAGCCATTTTTTTAACAGCTTTTCTAATAGTTACGAAGTTGGTTAACATACCGCCTGGCCATCTTTCTGTGATGTAAGGCATGTTGATAGCTCCCGCTTTTTCAGCAACAATGTCTTTTGCTTGTTTTTTGGTTGCAACGAATAAAATTTTACGGCCAGAACTTGCAATTTTGCTAAGTGCTGCATTGGCTTCTTCTATTTTAGCCGCTGTTTTGTAAAGGTTAATAATATGGATGCCGTTGCGCTCCATATATACGTAAGGAGCCATATTTGGATCCCACTTACGTGTAAGGTGACCGAAGTGTACACCTGCTTCAAGTAATTCTTTTACTTCTACTGCCATTTTGTAATAGTTTACGTTCTGTTGAATTAGCAATGTTCCTTTTGGCTGTTAGCTTTCGCTTTTGCTCTAGGCTTCATTTAGATGCTAAACTAAATCCCGTTCGGTTAAAAACTGGGCAACAATAACTGGTTATAAATTTTTGTTTGAAATGAAAGTGCTTCGACTGCGCTCAGCATAACATTTCGAATAATATTAACGTTTAGAGAACTGGAATTTCTTACGCGCTTTCTTCTGACCGAATTTTTTACGCTCTACCATTCTTGGATCTCTTGTTAATAAGCCTTCTGGTTTTAGTGTTAATCTGTTCTCTGCATCTACTTCACACATTGCGCGAGAGATAGCTAAACGAACAGCTTCTGCCTGACCAGTAATACCGCCTCCAAATACATTTACAGTAATATCAAAGTTACCTTCGTTATTGGTCATTGCCAATGGTTGGTTTACTTTATATTGTAAAGTAGATGTAGTGAAGTAAGCGTTTAAATCTTTTTTGTTTACTGTGATATTGCCTTTTCCTGGGGCAACATATACACGAGCAACTGCCGTTTTTCTACGGCCAATTTTGTGAATTACTTCCATTAGTTGAATTCGTTTAAGTTAATGGTTTTTGGTTTTTGAGCGGCATATTTATGCTCGCTACCAACAACAACATTTAAATTACGGAATAAATCTGCACCTAATTTGTTTTTAGGTAACATACCTTTTACCGATTTTTCTACCAATCTTGCTGGGTCTTTTCCAAACATTTCGGTAGCTGATAAGCTTCTTTGACCACCAGGGTAACCAGTGTGACGAATGTACGTTTTGTCATTCCATTTGTTACCTGTTAAGTTGATTTTTTCTGAGTTAATAACAATAACGTTATCTCCACAATCAACGTGTGGTGTGAAGCTAGGCTTGTGCTTTCCTCTTAGCAATTTTGCCACTTTAGAAGCCAAGCGTCCCAAATTTTGACCTTCAGCGTCTACCAAAACCCATTGCTTATCTGCAGTAGCTTTGTTTGCCGAAATCGTTTTGTAGCTTAATGTGTCCACAGTTATTAATTTTTTCTTAATTAAACATTCCTCTCTCAAAAAGAGTTTGCAAATTTACAATTATATATTTGATTACCAAATAGAGAACTAATAATATTTGTGGCCGATTTTAAAGTGGTAATTAAATAGGTTTTGTCATATTTATAGTATCACATTTCTTAATTTGAAATTGAACATAAAATTTTAAACATTTTTAATCAACAAACCCCATCAAGGCATATACTAAAGATGCCTGCCAATTAATGGCTATTTCGTTATGGCTGTAAGATTCTTGGTCGTCAATCCAATCGGTAGCAGTGTGGCCACCACCAACCAAATAACCAGGCCAAGGTGCTTCAACACCATCGGCACCTGAGCGTCTGTCGTGTGGGTGCATGGGTGGGTTAATGCCTAAACCCGTTACAAACGAACGATTGTAGTAATTATCACCAAAAATATGGTTTATTATTCCCAGAGAAGTTTCTCTATATATTCTTTTTTTGGCGAAATAAGGTTTGTTTCATGGTCAAGGCATGTTCTTTTTATCAACTGTCCAAATATCCGATTTTGATAAACCGCTGGGATTGCCCTTAAACATTTTGGCAGCCTGCTCGTCGCCTTTTAGTTGCCATTGGTACCAAGCTGTAGCAACTTTGGCAAATTCGCCACCATGTGGTTTGCTGTATGTGCCGCCATGGCCAACGTCCATATTGGCAACAAAAACAGGTACATGATTTATTTTGTTAAAATCGTCCATACCGTTGTTATAGGCAATATCGGTTTCACCGCCCAAAACGTAAAGGGTAGGGGTATGTAATTTTTTTAAATCGTCTTTAACCAAAGCGGGCATACCGGGCATACCGCCGCCATCGCCAATAATGCCACTGTTGTAAATAACAGCAGTAGTAATGCGGGGGTCTGGTGCCATTTCCAACGTTTGCAAACCGCCACAAGACATACCGCTTACGGCAATTTTAGAAGTGTCTATTTTGTTGTAATAAGGGCTGGAACTGTCATTGTTTTGTGCAATTGCCCAGTCTATGGCATCAATAAGTTGTTTAGATTCTGACCGCCCTCTGCCACGCTCGCCTTCTTGCGGCATAGGGCCAATGGCAATGACCAAAAAGCCATAAGACGATACTTCCGAAAGGAAATTAACGTGTTCCCAAGGCGAATTGGCACAAGCACCATTGCCCCAAGCAATAATAGGGAGTTTGTTGTTGTCGCCAATTTCGCTGAGGTCTTGTGGTCTGAAAACAGTATGGGTTGGCAATGAGGCTTCCTGAATCATCAGGGCGCTGTACGGGCCCGTGCCGCCATCTTCAATAACTCTGGTAGTTGGTTTGTCTTGTGCATTGGTAAAAGAAATAAAGCCCATTGCAAAAATTGAAAAGGTCAATAGTAAATGTGTTTTTTTCATCGTATTTAGTTTAGTATTAGTATATTATTCATTTCAATCTATCTTAATGCGCCTCCAGCCAATTGTTGCCTATGCCTAAATCGACATCCAAAGGCACCTCCAATGTATAGGCGTTTTCCATTTCGGTTTTTACCAAGGTTTTAATAGCTTCCAATTCGGGCTTGTATACATCAAACACCAATTCATCATGCACTTGAAGCAGCATTTTGGTTTTATAATTACCCGATTCTAATTTATTGTAAATATTAATCATGGCTATTTTAATAATATCGGCCGCACTCCCTTGTATGGGGGCATTTACGGCATTGCGCTCGGCCGCACCACGAACCACGGCATTGCGTGAATTGATGTCTTTTAAATAACGGCGCCTACCCAAAACGGTTTGTACATAACCATGTTCTCTGGCAAAATCTATTTGTTCGCTTACAAAACTTCGTAATTTAGGGTAAGTGGTGTAATAGGTATCAATAAGCTCTTTGGCTTCACTACGTGATAAATTAGTTTGATTGCTTAAGCCAAAGGCTGAAACGCCATAGATAATACCAAAGTTTACCGTTTTGGCATTGCTGCGTTGCTCACGGGTAACATCGGCAATAGGCACATTGAATACTTTTGAAGCGGTTGAGGCGTGAATGTCCTCCCCGTTTTTAAATGCGTCAATCATGGTTTCTTCCTTGCTTAAAGCGGCAATAATACGTAATTCTATTTGCGAGTAATCGGCGGCCATTAGGGTATAATCGTCATTTCTTGATATGAATGCTTTTCTTAATTTTCTGCCTTCTTCAGTTCTAATGGTGATATTTTGAAGATTAGGATTATTACTGCTTAAACGACCAGTGGCAGCAACAATTTGACTAAATTCAGTATGTATTTTTTTTGTTATTGGGTTAACTTGATTAGGGAGAGGTGTTAAATATGATGTTTGCAATTTGTTTAAACTTCTCCAAAGTATCAAATCATCAATTATCGGATGCTTTCCTTTCAAAGAAGTCAAAACTTCAATTCCAGTAGCATATTGTCCCGTTTTGGTTTTTTTTGGTTTATCAACTAGTTTTAATTCATCGAATAATACTTCACCTAATTGTTTAGGTGATGATAAATTGAACTCATTTTTAGAATATGTTTTTATTTTTGACTCTAGGCTTTTAATTTCTAGTTGATTTTTTTCAGATAAAGAGTTAATTATATTGATATCTACTCTAATGCCTTCCAGTTCCATAGCTGCCAAAACCCGCAATAGCGGAATTTCAATTTCATCAAATAGTTTTTGGATATTGGCCTCGCCCAGTTCTTTTTCAAAATGTTCTTTAAGCTGAAGCGTGATGTCGGCATCTTCTACGGCATATTCGGTTTGCTTTTCTAAAGGCACCTCACGCATGGTCAATTGGTTTTTGCCACTTTTGCCAATAAGCTCGGTAATGGAAATGGGGGTGTAGTTTAAATAGGTTTCGGCCAGTACATCCATATTGTGGCGCATATCGGGGTTAATTAAATAGTGCGCCAACATGGTATCGAACAATTTGCCTTTTACTTTCACATTGTATTTATGAAGTACCTTAATGTCGTATTTTAAATTCTGACCAATTTTTTGGATGGATTCATCTTCAAAAAACGGACGTAGTTGTTCGATGAGGTCTTGGGCCTGATCCTTGTTTTCAGGAAAAGGCAAGTAATACCCTTTACCGGTTTCCCAAGAAAACGCAATGCCCACCAATTCTGCAACAATGGGGTCTATGTTGGTGGTTTCGGTATCAAAACACACACTTTTTTGAGCTAGTAAATTTTTAATGAACAGTTTTGTGGCCATGCCCGGTGCCACGCTTTGGTAAAAATGAGAGGTGTTGTCGGCCGTATCCCTGCTGCTGAAATTGGCAACGGTTTCTGTATTATCATCACCACCAAAAAGTGAAAACTGACCTGCACCAGCGGTCCCCTTTTGTCCTTCGGACGTTTTCCCCTTGGGGGAAATTTTTTCTGATTTATTTGAGGCTGTATCGGTTTGTGTTTCTACTGCGTTAGAAGTTTCAACCGCAAAGGTTTTTACGAAATTGTTTAACAATTGCCTAAACTCCAGTTCTTCAAAAATTTCGGTTACTTTTTGAATATCGGGTTGTTCCAATTCAAAATCCTTGGCGTCAAAATCTACAGGAACATCCAACATAATGGTTGCCAATTTTTTAGAGAGCATGCCCAATTCTTTATTGGCTTCAATTTTTTCCTTCATTTTACCTTTTAGTTCATGGGTATTGGCCAAAAGGTTTTCCATGCTGCCATATTGCGCCAATAGTTTTTTGGCTGTTTTTTCACCCACGCCTGGGAGTCCGGGAATGTTATCGCTCGAGTCGCCCATCATGCCTAGAAAGTCTATCACTTGCAAAGGGTCTTCAACTTCAAATTTCTTTTTAACCTCCTCAATACCCCAAGTTTCGTATCCACCGCCAAACACAGGTCGGTACATAAAAATATTATCGGAAACCAATTGCGCAAAATCCTTATCGGGTGTTACCATAAAGGTTTGGTAGCCTTCTTTTTCGGCTTGTTTGGATAGCGTACCTATAACATCATCGGCCTCGTAACCTTCTTTCACCATAATGGGAATGTGCATGGCCTTTAAAATGCTTTCAATATAGGGAACCGCTATTTTAATGGCTTCGGGCGTTTCATCGCGGTTGGCCTTGTAGGCTTCAAACATTTCAACCCGATCGGCACTGCCACCTTTATCAAAACAAACGGCTAAATGGTCGGGGCGTTCCCGTTTAATAACATCTAAAAGGGAATTCATAAATCCCATAATAGCAGAGGTGTCTGTTCCCTTAGAATTTATTCGAGGGTTTTTTATAAAGGCATAATAGCCGCGAAAAATTAAAGCATAAGCATCAACTAAAAAAAGACGTTTTTGATGTGACATTGGGTTTGTTTTGATAGAGAACCAAAGCTACAAAAAGTTAATGGTAAAATGGATATAATTGAAAAGTACTATTACTTTCAATTTTTATTATTTCTGTAAGTATTCTGCTAAAATCTTAACTAAGCGTTAAATAAAATTGGCTTATTGGCTATTAACTTAGGATACTATTATATTTGAAAAAAATACCTATGCTGCGCTGGATTATCTTTCTAGTTATTTTTGGAATACTTGATTACTATGCATTCCAAACGTTTAAAACCATTTTTAAAAGCAATTGGATACTGGCCATTTATTGGATTGTTACCTTATTGGTAGTTGGTAATTTTGTTTATAACTATTACGATTTTAGTAGACGGGATGGTTTCACACATGCTAACTCCTATGCAGTAGGTTTTTTTATAGCAATTCTTATTCCTAAATTGATTTTGCTTTTTACTGTATTTGCTGAGGATGTATTTAGGGTGCCTATGGCTTTGTACCGCTATTTTACAGTGGGCGAAATGGCCAAGGGCAATTATTTTCCCGCAAGACGTGAGTTTATTAGTAAAATTGCGTTGGGCTTAGCTGCCATACCTTTGGCATCTGTACTTTACGGAATTTATAAGGGTCGCTATAATTATAAGGTACTGAAATATACTTTGGAGTTTGATGATTTACCAAAAGCATTTGATGGCTATAAAATCACACAAATTAGTGATATACATTCTGGGAGTTTTGATGATAAAGAAAAAGTAGCCTATGCAGTAAACTTAATAAACGAACAAAAAGGAGACGTTATTTTGTTCACAGGCGATATGGTAAATAACAGAGCCGAAGAGATGTATGATTATATGGATATTTTTGGTAAGCTTGAGGCAAGGGACGGGTTGTTTTCCATTTTAGGAAATCACGATTACGGGGATTATGTGTCTTGGGAATCGGAGGAAGCCAAACACCAAAATCTTGAAAATTTAAAAGATATTCAAAAAAAGTTGGGCTTCGATTTGTTGCTTAATGAAAATAGGTACTTAGAGAAAGATGGTGAAAAAATTGCATTAATTGGTGTAGAGAATTGGGGCTCTGGTGGGTTTAAACAAGCAGGAGATCTCAAAAAAGCATCCCAAAACATTAGTGAGAACGATTTTAAAATATTGATGAGTCATGACCCAACCCATTGGGAAAACCAAGTTTTAAAAGATAAATACCATTACCACTTAACGTTGAGTGGTCATACACATGGTATGCAGTTTGGCATAGAAATACCAGGTTGGATAAAATGGAGTCCTTCAAAATGGCGTTACAAATATTGGGCAGGCATATATAATGTTAATGGAGAATATATTAATGTAAATCGTGGGTTTGGCTACTTGGCATTTCCTGGTCGCGTTGGTATTTGGCCAGAAATAACTGTTATAGAGCTTAAAAAGCGTAATAAGGTGGCATAATTGCTATTCTTACAGAGAATTTATGTATTTTTATGTCAATACATTGTGAATTTCCTTTTCAAATATTGCAAATATTTGTAATATGAAAAAAAAATGTAGGTTTGTATAAGTATATTTGACTCATAAACAATAAAATATGTCAAAATTTGGGGAGCTTATAGATGTTAACATTCCGGTTTTATTAGACTTTTTCACAGAATGGAATGAGCAATCTACCGCCATGCACGCTGTGTTAAGGGATGTAGCTGCAGCTTTGGGAGATAAAGCCAAAGTGATAAAAATTGATGTTGAAAAGAACCAGGAGCTTGCCGAAGCTTTGAGGGTGAAAGGATTGCCGACATTAATTATCTACAAGAATGGCGAAATGAAATGGCGCCAAAGTGGCGAACAGGATGCCAATACACTTATAGGCATTATTCAGCAGTACATTTAGTTTTCTGTCATTGACTTTGTCAAATCTTCGATTTCCTGCGTAGGCAAGAATCCATTTTTACCAATAAAATTATGTGAATTTGGAAAACTATTTTTAAGTTAATGTCTTAAAAACATAACCTTTTTCACTAAAATATTCCAAAACTTTAGGCAACGCGTATTGCATATTTTTGGAAGCCTTCACACTGTCGTGAAACACGATAATACTACCTTTGGTGGCTTTGTTGGTCACGTTTTTTAAACAGGTTTCTTTGCTAATATTCTTATCCCAATCAAAAGAAATTATATCCCACATTATTATTTTATAACCTTGACCCAACAATGCTTTGCCTTGAGCGGGTTTAATTTGTCCGTAAGGCGGACGAAATAGTTGGGTGTTTCCCGAAAAATCTTTGGGTATTATAGCATCAATGGTATTCTGGGCTTTGGTGACGTTAGCCAGATAGTCGCTGGTTAATGTTTTCCAGCCTTTCAAGTGATTGTTGGTATGATTGCCAATGGCATGCCCCTCGTTTAAAATGGCCTTAAAAATATCTGGATGTTTCTCAATATTTTTACCAATACAAAAAAAAGTAGCTTTGGCTTGGTAGTTGTTTAAAGTGTCGAGCGTCCAGTTCGTGATTTCGGGGGTTGGCCCGTCATCAAAAGTTAAATACAGTACCTTTTCGTTAGTTGCTATGTCCCAAACATAGTTTGGGAACATTTTTTTTGCAACTAAAGGGGTTTTTATGGGTGTTAACATACCCACATTATTCTATCGGTTCAATCTCTATCGTTCCACTGTCTAACGGAATGTCTACATCATTCAATTCTTCTTCTTCAATAGTTTCCCCTCCTAGAAAATGTTTGAACATGCTTAAATTATCATTAAAAATATCGCCTTCTTTCTCAGCCAGTTCGGGGTCGTATTTAACCAAGACATCTACTAAAGCTTTATAACGTTGAATGTCTACATATATGTCTTCAAAAAAGAGCTCTTGGTTTTCTATGGATAAGTTTGCGTAAAAAGTTAAACTTTCCTGGTATTTTTCGGCCAGCTGGTGGAACAGTTTTACGGCCTTTTCTTTGTTTCCAACTTCGTAATAGGCACTTATGTATGGTTCTAAAAGGGTATAATATCCAAAATAATCAACTGGCATATTGGTCATGGCAATATCGGCTATTTCTTCCGCTTTTTCTACCTTATCTTCATTAATTAACTGTTCTATAAGCCTTGCCAAATTGCCTCTGTAAGTAATAGAGTTTTTACGAGTTTCTATGTCGTGGTAAATATTTGGGTCACCACTATTGCCCCAATCCCAGTTTTTAACTTTCTCATACATGAGGTCGCTGTCCACACGGCCCATATCAAACGGGTTGGCTTCACTAACAGGTGTTTTTATAGGTACCAGTTTGTAGCACAATCCGTCTAATTGTAAATAATCTTTCATCCAGATATAATCATCATCACCAAAGCTACCGCCAGTAAAATAAATAGGGCGTTTCCAATCGTTATTGGCAACAATATCCAACATAAGCAATCTGTTTTTTAGCAAAGCACCGCCAGTAAGAGTGATGTCGATGTAAGGCACAATCTTACTACTGTCCTTTGGTTTAACAATACCGCTTTTAAGAACATTATCTTTATTAACTGCCAAACGGAGGTTTCGCGTAGGCACATAACTTGCATTTAAATCTTGTGACCTCACTTGGTTTATATCGTACCCCTCCCGTTCTAGGGCATATTTATATTTAGTGTTTGGGTTGTCGCTTTGAATAAAATCTAATAATTGCTTTACTCTAATGGTGTCTTGTATGAAATCTTCAATTCTAACATATTCGTTGGTTCCGTACTTGTAATCATCATGCGTAAGCTGTGATGGAATAGGGTCGCTTTCGTAAGCTTTACGTTTCATTTGGTCTATATACCAATCGGTTTGGAACAAACTGGTGTTTACCACACGTACATCGGTTCTATAGCCTTCAATTTCTTGGGCGTACCACAGGGCAAAGGTGTCGTTGTCGCCTATGGTGAACAAAATGGCATTTTCGGCACAGGAATCCAGATACATTTTGGCCATAGAGTTGGCAGTGTATTTATCAGACCTATCGTGGTCGTCCCAGTTATTGGCAGCTAAAATGCCCGGTACTAAAACCAAGCAAACAAGTGTTATGGAAATAGCCGAGAACTTAGAAGGGATGTATTTTTTTAAAGCATCATAAAGTGCATAAACCCCAAACCCAATCCAAAGCGCAAAGACATAAAATGAGCCTACAACCGAATAATCACGTTCTCTTGGTTCAAATGGACGTACATTGGTATAAAACTGAATGGCCAAGCCTGTAAACAGGAAAAATACCAACATGGTCCAGAACAGTTTTTTGTCTTTGTTGAACAAAAAGAAAAAGCCAATTAAGCCCAATATAAAAGGTAACAAATAATAAGTGTTTCTTGCTTTGTTATTCTTTACATCACTTGGCAAATTGTCTTGGGAATAGCCTAAAAGGATTTCATCTAAAGGGTTAATACCCGTAATCCAGTTACCGTGGGTATCGTACCTGCCTTGAATGTCGTCTTGCCTTCCAGAAAAATTCCACATAAAATAACGCCAGTACATGTAACCTAACTGATATTGGAACATAAAGGTGATGTTATCCCATAAAGATGGTTTTTCAATATCAAGTATACTGCTGTAGCGCTTTAAAAAAGCATTGAATTGTTCGTAATCCACATTACCTTGGGCCATTTGCGATTTGAAATCGGATATTAAGGCTCTGAAGTTGTTGTCCATTTGGTGTTCAGGTCTTAATTTAAAGTCCAAATAACCAATAAACAACTGCATGTAATTTTCAGCGTGTTCGGCACTCCACATTCTAGGCAAAATGGCCGCATGGTCTGAATTGTAATTTTGTTTGGCGTTTTTGTAATCGTTTACAATAACATATTTGCCTAGGTCTTCGTCTTTTTCGTATTTAGGTTTTTCGTCGGAATACGGATTTTCTTCATCTAATGAAGCGTAGATATCTGTAAACAGAGGGCCGTAAAACAAGTGTGTTTCAGGATATTGTTCTAAGTTGTAGTAAGCCAACAATTCCCTGGCACTAGAGGGATTGTTTTCATTTATAACCGTGTTTGCGTTAGCACGAATGGGCAGCATAAGCCAAGTCGAAAAACCGATTATAATGAAAGTAATACATAAAATGCCCGTATTTAGATGCACAAAATTCTTTTTACGGGTATATTTTAGTGCATAATAAATGATGGCTACTAAAGCAATACCGGCAATAATAGAACCTGAATTAAAAGGAAGGCCTATGGTATTTACGAAAAAGATTTCGGAAGCACTGAATATTTTTAAAATATTTGGTGCCAATAGTTTAAAAATGAATAATAATATGGCCGCCGAAACCAAATTGGCAACAATAAAGTTTTTTACGGTAATAGTTTTGTAATTCTTAAAATAATAAATCAAGCCAATAGCTGGAATTGTAAGAAGCCCCATAAAATGTACGCCAAAAGACAAACCAATAATAAAGGCTATTAAAATAAGCCATTTGTTGCCTCGTGGTTTATCCATATCTTGTTCCCAACGTAGTGCTAACCAAAACAAAACTGACATGATAAAGGTGGCCATAGCATACACTTCGGTTTCAACGGCATTAAACCAAAACGAATCGGTAAATGTAAAGGCCAAACTACCAACCAAGCCGCTTCCAAGTATTGCCAAAGCTTTTTGTTGACTTATGTCTCCATCATTCTTAACCAATTTTTTAAGAAGTAAAGTAATGGTCCAGAACATAAATAAAATGGTAAAGGCACTGGAAGCTGCACTCATCATGTTGAGCATTCTACCAACCAATTCGCCATTGCCAAAAGTAAAAATGGAAAAGAATGCTCCTAGCATTTGAAAAAGAGGAGCTCCTGGAGGGTGGCCAACTTGCAGTTTTGATGAGGTTAAAATGTATTCCCCGGCATCCCAGAAACTTACAGTAGGCTCAACGGTAAGGCTATACGTTATAAAGGCTATTAAAAAAGCGAACCACCCTAATATGGTGTTCCATTTTTTAAAGATAGATGGTGTCATTAAGAATTTTGTTATTTTACTACGGCGAATTTACTAATTATTATGTTATAGCATAATGCTTTTAAGTAAACGTTAAGGTTTGTAGATTATTTTTAAAAAAATTCTTGTGCAAACAAAACTTTGTGCTAAATTTGCACCCTCAATAAGGTATTGGCCTATGGTGTAACTGGCAACACGTCTGGTTTTGGTCCAGAAGAGTCTAGGTTCGAGCCCTAGTAGGCCAACAAAAATTGAAGAAGAAGACTTAACTTTTGGTTAGGTCTTTTTTGTTTGAATAAGAATTCGCTTAGGGCGAGAAGTTTATCCTGAGCGTAGCCGAAGGGAGCCCTAGTAGGCCAACAAAAATTGAAGAGGAAGACTTAACTTTTGGTTAGGTCTTTTTTTGTTTTTAAGTGTTTTTAAATCTTAAAGGTAATAACAGGACGATGAGCATGGTTTACCAAATCTTCACTAATGCTGCCATTAAAGAAATGCGAAATGCCTTGTCTGCCATGGGTACTCATGGCGATTAAATCAGCATTTATAGATTCTGAAAAATGCATAATGCCTTTTTCGATGGTTTCATCGTTATAAATGTTAACTGTGTAATTTTTAAAATCCGAACTTTTTGTGAAAGCTTCGATTTGCTTTTCGGCTTCAATGGTGGTTAAAAATTTATTGGGTGTGTTTACCATAAGCAAATGTAATTTTGCTTTTAGTAGTTTGGCGAAATCGACGGCTTTTTTGTAGGTGCTTTTACTTTCTTCATTAAAATCGGAAGCGAAAACTATACTTTTAATATCAAAAACGGGATGTTCTTTTTTTACTACTAAAACAGGCACTTCAGAGGTTCTAACAACTTTTTCAGTGTTAGAGCCAATAAGCAGCTCCTTAAGTCCATTGGCGCCTTGTGAGCCCATAAGGACGAGGTCGATATTTTGTTTTTTGCAAACATCGGCAATGCCCCTAAATATTTCATGAAACTCTACATGTTCATGTACTTTTATGTTTTTTAAAAAGTCTTTTTGAGCCAGTTTTTCAAAATGTTTTTGAGCCAGTTTCATAAAAAAGATAGCCTCTGGCAATTCGCTATAAGTGCTCATGGCATCAACTTGCTGTAACGGCAGCTCTATAATGTGGAGTAAGTGTATTTCAGAATTATGTTTTTTGGCCAATTGAACAGCAGCGCCAAGAGCATAATCGGCCTGTTCAGAAAAATCAGTAGGAACAAGTATTTTTTTCATATTTAAAGGGCTATGGTTTTTTATAAATTTATGAATTATTGCTTTAATAATCAATTATAATATCATATATTTGCGGCGTTGTTAGGGAAAACAGTAATACGAGGGGACGAGAAGTCCCCTCTTTTTATAATAAAAATGTTTAAAGCTACCGTTGAGAATTTATTGGAAAAAGCATTGCAAGAACGAAAAGATTTGTTCTTAATAGATTTTTCTATACAAGCAGACAATCATATAAAAGTGGTGATTGATGGAGATAATGGCGTGACCGTAGATGATTGCATTTTTATAAGCAGAGCTGTAGAGCATAATCTGGATAGGGAAGAACAGGATTTTTCATTGGATGTTATGTCGGCAGGAGCAGCGTCGCCATTGGTTAATAAAAGACAGTACGCCAAAAACAAGAACAGAATCTTGAAAGTGAAGACAGATTCTGAAACTGTTGAGGGTGTACTTGTGGATGCAACCGAGGATGCAATTTTAATAGAATGGAAAGCTAGGGAGCCCAAGCCTGTTGGAAAAGGTAAGGTAACCGTAAAAAAACAAGCGAATATCGCTTATAATGATATAGTAGAAGCAAAAGTGATGATTAAATTTTAATTCAAGAGAGTTATGGAAAATATTGCGTTAATTGAATCTTTTTCAGAGTTTAAAGACGATAAACTAATAGATCGTGTTACGCTGATGGCTATTTTAGAAGATGTTTTTAGAAACGCACTAAAGAAAAAATTTGGAGATGACGATAATTTTGATATCATTGTTAACCCAGATAAAGGTGATTTGGAGATTTGGAGAAATAGGGTGGTTGTTGCCGATGGTGATGTGGAAGACCCAAACCAAGAGATTTCATTAACTGAAGCTAGAAAGATAGAGCCAGACTTTGAAGTTGGGGAAGATGTATCTGAAGAAGTTAAGTTGGCCGATTTGGGAAGAAGGGCTATTTTAGCACTGCGTCAAAATTTAATCTCTAAAATACACGAGCACGATAATACTATTGTTTATAAGCAATTTAAAGATTTAATTGGCGAAATATATACGGCAGAAGTTCATCACATACGTCATAGAGCCGTTATTTTATTGGACGACGAAGGCAATGAAATTGTATTGCCAAAGGAAAAACAAATCCCGTCAGATTTCTTTAGAAAAGGCGACAACGTAAGAGGGGTTATAGACAATGTGGAGCTTAAAGGTGCCAAGCCTACCATTATCATGTCTAGAAGTTCCCCTGTGTTTTTAGAGAAACTTTTTGAACAAGAAATCCCAGAGGTTTTCGACGGCCTAATCACCATTAAAAATGTGGTTAGAATTCCTGGAGAAAAAGCCAAGGTGGCGGTTGATTCTTATGATGATAGAATAGATCCTGTTGGTGCTTGCGTTGGTATGAAAGGTTCCAGAATTCACGGTATTGTTCGAGAATTGGGTAACGAAAACATCGATGTTATCAACTATACAAACAATTTACAGTTGTACATCACACGAGCGTTAAGTCCGGCACGTGTTACCTCTATTAAAATAGATGAAGAAAACAAACGCGCCGAAGTTATCCTAAAACCGGAAGAGGTTAGTAAGGCCATTGGTAGAGGCGGACACAACATTCGTTTGGCTGGTCAATTAACTGGTTATGAAATAGATGTATTTAGAGAAGGTGCTGAAGAAGATGTTGAGCTTTCTGAATTCTCCGATGAAATAGAAGGCTGGATTATTCAAGAATTCAGCAAAGCTGGATTAGATACGGCCAAGAGTATTTTAGAACAGGATGTGGACGATTTGGTTAAGAGAACAGATTTAGAGGAAGAAACAATAAATGAAGTAATTAGAATTCTTAGAGAAGAATTTGAAGAATAACTATATTTGAGTATTTTAAAGGCAATTTATGGCTGAAACAGTAAGATTAAATAAGGTATTAAGAGAGTTAAACATTTCTATAGACCGTGCAACTGACTTTTTGAAAGATCAGGGCATTGAGATAGAAAAAAGTCCTAATACCAAAATATCAGAGGAAGTTCACTCACTTCTTTCCAACGAATTTCAAACAGATGCAAACAAAAAAGTAGCATCTCTAGAAGTTAGTGAGGCAAAGCAAAAGGAAAAGGAAGTGTTGCGCGAACAGCGTGAGCGTGAACTCGAAGAGAAACAAAAAGAAGCAGCCAAAAAAGAAGAGGTCTTAAAAGCTACCAAAATACTTTCTGGGCCTAAACAGGTAGGTAAAATAGATTTGGAACCGCAAAAGAAAGAACCAAAACCAGAGCCTGTAAAAGAACCAGAAAAAGCTAAAGAAGTTGCTAATAAGGAGGAAGAGGTAAAACAACCTGAAGTAAAAAAGGTGGAGCAGGTTAAGCCTTCAAAAAAAGAAGAGAGAAAAGAGGATAAGAAAGAAGCTCCTGTTACAACGGACGAAAAACTTAAAACCAAATACCAAAAGCTTACAGGGCCTAAAATTGCTGGAGATAAAATAGATTTAAGCCAATTTAATAAGCCTAAAAAAGCTAAAGAAGATAAAAAAGGAGATTCAAAGCAAGATGGATCTTCCAATAAGAAAAAGCGTCGTAGAATAAGCAAGGTTGGTGGTCCTCAAAGTAGAACCGAAGGAGGCAGGTCTAATGATAGAGATGATAGGTTTAAAGGGAAAAAATCAGGTCAAAGACGTCCTGTTCTAAAAGAGGAGCCAAGCGAGGAAGATGTTAAAAAACAAGTAAGGGAGACGCTTGAAAAGTTACAAGGAAAAGGGTCTAAAGGAAAAGGAGCTAAGTACCGAAGAGAGAAAAGAGATTATCACCGTGATCAAACAGAAAAAACTCTTGAACAGGAAGCAGCAGAAAGCAAAATTCTTAAGGTAACCGAGTTCGTTACAGCCAGTGAGGTCGCAACCATGATGGATGTGCCCGTAACCCAAATTATATCGGCTTGTATGTCGTTGGGTATGATGGTAACCATGAATCAACGTTTAGATGCCGAAACATTATCAATAGTTGCGGAAGAGTTCGGTTATAAGGTAGAATTTGTAACAGCCGATATTGAAGAGGCTATTGAAGAAATTGAAGATAAAGAAGAAGATTTATTGACCAGAGCGCCCATTGTAACAGTAATGGGACATGTGGATCATGGTAAAACCTCCTTATTAGACTATATCCGGAAAGAAAATGTAATTGCTGGAGAATCCGGAGGTATTACCCAACATATTGGGGCTTATGGCGTGGAGCTTGAAGATGGACAAAAGATTGCGTTTTTGGATACTCCGGGTCACGAGGCATTTACCGCTATGCGTGCTCGTGGTGCTCAAGTAACGGATTTAGCCATTATTGTAGTGGCTGCCGACGATGATATCATGCCACAAACAAAAGAGGCCATTGCCCATGCACAAGCAGCAGGAGTGCCTATTGTTTTTGCCATCAATAAAATTGATAAACCAGATGCCAACCCTGATAAGATTAAGGAAGGATTGGCGCAAATGAATTTGTTGGTAGAAGATTGGGGGGGGAAAATACAATCCCACGATATTTCTGCTAAGAAAGGTACTGGTGTAAAAGAGTTGTTGGAAAAAGTATTGCTAGAAGCTGAATTATTGGAGCTTAAAGCGAATCCTAATAAAAATGCGATAGGAACTGTAGTTGAGGCCTTTTTGGATAAAGGGCGAGGTTATGTGGCAACAGTATTGGTGCAGGCTGGTACGTTAAGAGTTGGAGATTACGTGCTTGCAGGTAAGAACAGTGGCAAGGTGAAGGCTATGCACGATGAACGTGGTAACGATGTTGCAGCGGCGGGTCCTTCAACGCCAGTATCCATTTTAGGTTTGGACGGAGCACCACAAGCAGGTGATAAGTTTACAGTGTTTGATGACGAGCGTGAAGCCAAGCAAATTGCAACTAAACGTGCGCAATTACAGCGAGAGCAATCCGTTAGAACGCAACGCCATATTACGCTTGACGAAATTGGCCGTCGAATTGCATTGGGCGATTTCCAAGAGCTAAATATCATCCTTAAAGGTGATGTGGATGGTTCTGTAGAAGCGTTAACAGATTCGTTCCAAAAACTGTCTACTGAAGAAATACAAGTGAATATATTACACAAAGGTGTTGGAGCCATTACAGAAAGTGATGTATTGTTGGCTTCGGCGTCAGATGCTATTATAGTTGGATTTAATGTGCGTCCTGTTGGCAATGCCCGATCTGTAGCTGATAAAGAGGAAATTGATATCAGAACCTATTCCATTATTTACGATGCCATAAATGATCTTAAAGATGCTATGGAAGGTATGTTGTCTCCAGAACTTAAGGAGGAAATTACCGGAACTGCAGAAATCAGGGAGATATTTAAGGTTAGCAAAGTTGGTAGTATTGCAGGATGTATGGTAACCAACGGAAAAATACTAAGAAACTCAGGTATCCGATTAATTAGGGATGGCGTGGTTGTGCATACAGGTGAACTTACATCATTAAAACGATTTAAGGATGATGTTAAGGAGGTAACGAAAGGGTACGATTGCGGTATGCAGATAAAAAACTTTAACGATATTAAGGAAGGCGATATTATAGAAGCGTTCCAAGAAGTTGAGGTTAAAAAGAAATTGAAATAATTAATTTCTAACTTGATAATAAAAAAACGGCGGTTCCATTGGAACCGCCGTTTTTTTATGAATAATTTTTAAGGTTTTATTTTTTAGGCTGAAACACAAAGGCATTAGGGAATTTCAATTTTATTTCCTTTAGGGCTCTGTCGGCTTCTAAACGGTTTCTAAAGTTTCCTGCCCAAACTTTGTAATTCGGCGTTTCAAATTCTACTATAGTGGGAAATTTATCAAACTTAGACTTGAAATCAGATTCAGTTGATTCTGCGCTTACACGATTTCCAGAGTAAATTTGGATTTTATAGCGATCTGAAGCATTTTTGTTCATTTCCTTTTTCAGTTCCAGAAGTTTTGTTATCCTTTTATCTTGGTTTACGGTAACATTACCTTGCTGAGCGTAGCCATAAATAGATGTAGAAATGATGCAAAAAAGAGCCAATCGGATGGTTTTCAAATTCAATGTTTTCATTTTCAAATATATTAGTACAAATGTATAAGTTATAAACTTAAATTAGTGTATTTTTATTATTTAGAATCCCTCTAAATTAATAATTAACGCTTATCTAGCGTTTCTAAAATCGACTTTTAATATTACTTTTGCCAGAGATTATATAACTGTGTTTTTTCCGTTTATTACAGAAAAAATCGTACCAAAGTTTAGAAGTTAATTTAGCCAACAATATGAAACAGGTGATTCACCGTAAGTTAAGTAAAAGCATTCTTCGTTTAATCTTAATTTTAGTAGTAGCGTTTACAACCTCACTTTCTGCACAAGAAGGAGATCCAGCAAAAGGAAAATCATTATTTAATGCCAACTGTGCTGCTTGTCACCAATTAGACAAGAAAATGACAGGGCCAGCTTTGCGTAATATAGAGCAACGATTGGCGGACGAGCAAGGATTGGACAGAGCTTGGTTGACCGATTGGATTCATAACAGTGCAGGGCTTATTAAGTCTGGGGATGCTTATGCCAATAAGATTTATAGCGAGTACAATAATACAGCCATGACTGCTTTTCCACAGCTGTCAGATCAAGATATCAGTGATATTTTAGCGTATACAGCAGAAGAAAAAGCAGCGCCACCAACACCAGAAGCTGGTGTAGGAGCGGTAGCCCAAAACGGTGGAGGGTCTAGTGGTATTTCTAATGAAATTATTTTAGGAGCTCTTGCTATTTTATTTATTCTATTGGCGGCTGGACTGTATTTGGTTAATAAAACGTTGCGTCGTTTTGCTACGGCCCAAAATATTGAGTTGCCAGAAGAAACTAAAAGAACACCGCTTTGGAAGGCCTTTGTTAAAAACCAATTTTTAATGTTGGTTACAGCCATTTTCTTTTTGTTGGCAAGTGCGTATTTTGTTTATGGTTATTTAATGCAAGTGGGCGTAGATCAAGGGTACCAACCGGTACAACCAATTCACTTTTCGCATAAAATACACGCAGGTGATAATGGTATTGATTGTAAATACTGTCACTCTTCAGCAAGAGTTAGTAAAACTTCTGGTATTCCATCATTGAATGTCTGTATGAACTGTCATAAATCTATTTATGAATACAATGGTGAAACCACTCCAGAGCATTCAAAAGAGTTCTATGATGGTGAAATTAAAAAATTATATGCAGCTGCTGGATGGGACGATGCTGCTCAAAAGTATACTGGAGAAACCCAACCTGTAAAATGGGTTAGAATCCACAATTTACCAGACTTTGTTTATTTTAACCACTCACAACACGTTACTGTGGCGGGTGTTGAATGTCAAACTTGTCATGGCCAAATTCAAGAAATGGAAGTTGTGGAGCAATTTGCGCCATTAACTATGGGTTGGTGTATTGATTGCCATAGAACAACCAACGTAAATATGAAAGACAATGCTTATTATGCAAAAATACATGAGCAATTGGCTAAGAAATATGGAGTTGACGAAGTCACTGAAGCTCAAATGGGTGGATTGGAATGTGGCAAGTGTCATTATTAATTTATTAAAGAAGTAATTCAATTATATAATATGTCATCAAACAAGAAATACTGGAAAAGTGTTGAAGAGCTAAACGAGAATAGCTCTATTGTTGAGACGCTAAAACAAAACGAGTTTGTAGAACCATTGCCAACCGATGAGTTTTTAGGTGATAAAAACATATTGGAGTCAACCTCTACTACACGTCGCGATTTCTTAAAATTTGTTGGTTTTAGTACAGCTGCTGCTTCATTGGCGGCTTGTGAAGGGCCAGTGGTAAAATCGATACCTTATGTTGTACAGCCAGAGGAAATTGTACCAGGTGTTGCTAATTACTATGCAACGACTATTGCAGATGGTTACGATTTTGCGAGTGTTTTAGTTAAAACCCGAGAGGGGCGTCCAATTAAGATTGAGAGAAATACCATGGCGATTGTCAATGGTAGTGCAAATGCTAGGGTGAATGCTTCGGTTTTAGGCTTGTACGATAGTTTAAGAGTACAAGGGCCTAAAAAAGGAGGGGAGTATATTTCTTGGAGTACGTTTGATGCTGAGACAAACCAAAAACTAACAGATATAAAAGCATCTGGCAAAGCTATTGTGTTGTTAACGCAAACTTATGCCAGTCCTTCAACAAGTAAGTTGATTTCTGAATTTAAAGAAAAATACGGAAACGTACGTCATGTAGTATATGATGCAGTTTCTGAATCTGCTGCTTTGGAAGCTTACCAAGCAAAATATGGTGAACGTGGATTGGCAGATTACGATTTTTCTAAAGTTATGACCATTGTGTCTGTTGGTGCCGATTTCTTAGGTGATTGGCAAGGTGGCGGCTTCGATTCAGGATATTCTAAAAAAAGAATTCCAGACCATGGAAAAATGTCACGTCATATTCAGTTCGAATCTAATATGACGTTAACTGGTGCTAATGCAGATAAGCGTGTGCCTTTAACACCTAGTCAGCAAAAATTGGCGCTTGCTAAATTGTATAGTTATGTAGTTGGTGGTTCTGTTTCTGGAAGTTTGCCAGAAGCCGTTGAGAGCGCTGTAAAAAGTGCCGCTAATGAAATTAAAAAAGCCGGAAGTAATGCAGTTGTTGTAACGGGTATTCAAGATGTAAATGCTCAAACCGTTGCGTTAGAAATCAATGCGTTTTTAAGTAGTAAAGCTTTCAATCCGTCTACACCAATAAAGGTAAGACAAGGTAATGATAAAGAAGTAGCCAAATTGGTTGCAGATATGAAATCTGGAACCGTAGGTGCAATTATCATGAGTGGTGTAAATCCTATTTACACGTTGCCTAATGCATCAGATTTTGCTGAAGGATTAAAGAAAACAGAATTGTCGATTGCCTTTTCATTGAAAGAGGATGAAACATCTTCTGAAACACAATATATTGCTGCTGCTCCTCATTATTTAGAGTCTTGGGGAGATGTAGAACTTAAGAAAGGCCATTATGCCTTAACACAACCGACTATTCGTCCGTTGTTCAATACAAGACAATTTCAAGAAGCTTTATTAAAGTGGACAGGAAACGATGTGTCTTACCATGATTATATCAAGGAAGCTTGGGGAACCACTATTTTAGGTGGTAGTTCATTTAACCAAGCCTTACACGATGGTGTTTTTGTTGGAACTATAGCAACCGAGACCGAAGATACTACTGTTTCAGAAGAAGGTGAAACTACCCAAGAGATGCCGTCTGGAAATGCAGCCCAAGCTTTAGCCGCTTCAGCAAAAAGTAACGGACTTGAATTGGTGCTTTATGCCAAAACCGGTATGGGTGATGGACAACAAGCCAACAACCCTTGGTTACAGGAGTTTCCAGATCCAATTACAAGAACGACTTGGGATAACTATTTAACCATTTCTAAAGCCGATGCAGATGAATTAGGATTGGAAAATTCGCATGTAGCCAATGGCGGATTAAATGGTAGTTATGCCAAAGTTACTGTGAATGGCGTTTCGGTTACTGCACCGGTTATCATCCAACCAGGTCAAGCAAAAGGTTCTGTAGGTCTTGCTGTTGGTTACGGAAAAACAAAAGGCTTAAAAGAAGAAATGCAAGTAGGTGTTAATGCCTACCCACTATATCAAAACTTTAACAACGTTCAAAATGTAACCATTGAAAAAGTAGCTGGATCGCACGAATTTGCGTGTATCCAGTTGCACAATACCTTGATGGGGCGTGGCGATATTGTTAAGGAAACCACATTGGAAATCTTCAATACCTACGATAGGGAAGATGAGGAACACGGATGGAATAAAGTGCCAAAAGTATCTTTAAACCATGAAGAAACACCAGTAACTTCTCCAGAAGTTGATTTGTGGGATGAGTTCGATAGATCTATAGGGCATCATTTCAATTTGTCAATTGATTTGAATGCTTGTACAGGATGTGGAGCTTGTGTTATTGCTTGTCATTCTGAAAATAACGTTCCAGTAGTAGGTAAAGACGAAGTAAGAAAGAGCCGTGATATGCACTGGTTGCGTATCGATAGATATTATTCTTCTGAAGCGTCGTTTGAAGGAGATAATGAAAAGAAAGACAATATTTCTGGTTTAGGAAGTTCTTTAAGTGAGTTTGGTGAAATGGAAAATGCTTCTGAAAACCCACAAGTATCATTCCAGCCAGTTATGTGTCAGCACTGTAACCATGCGCCTTGTGAAACAGTTTGTCCGGTAGCGGCAACATCGCACGGTCGTCAAGGTCAAAACCACATGGCATACAACCGTTGTGTTGGTACTAGATATTGTGCAAACAACTGTCCGTATAAAGTACGTCGTTTTAACTGGTTCTTATACAACGGCAATGATGAGTTTGATTACCACATGAATGACGATCTAGGCCGTATGGTATTGAATCCAGATGTTGTGGTACGTTCAAGAGGTGTTATGGAAAAATGTTCAATGTGTATCCAAAAAACACAAAAAACCATTTTAGATGCCAAACGAGAAGGTCGCCCAGTAAAAGATGGTGAATTCCAAACAGCATGTTCTGCAGCTTGTAGCAGTGGCGCCATGATATTTGGAGACATCAACGATAAGGGAAGCCAAGTGGCAAAACTAAAAGAAGATAATCGTATGTATCACTTGTTAGAGCATGTGGGAACTAAACCAAATGTGATGTATCAAACAAAAGTGAGAAATACAACAGAAGTATAAATTAATTAAGAAACACTTATAGAGGATTATGGCGTCTCATTACGAAGCACCTATTAGAAGACCCTTAGTTGCAGGCGATAAATCGTATCACGATGTTACTGTAGATGTGGCAAAGCCTATAGAAGGGAAAGCCAACAAACAGTGGTGGATTGTATTTTCAATTTCACTAGCCGCTTTTCTTTGGGGAATTGGATGTATTATTTATACAATATCTACGGGTATTGGTACTTGGGGTTTGAATAAAACCGTTGGTTGGGCCTGGGATATTACCAATTTTGTTTGGTGGGTAGGTATTGGTCACGCAGGAACACTTATTTCTGCAGTACTTTTATTATTCCGTCAAAAATGGAGAATGGCAATTAACCGTTCTGCAGAGGCGATGACTATCTTCTCCGTAGTACAAGCTGGATTATTTCCAATTATACACATGGGCCGTCCATGGTTAGGGTATTGGGTATTGCCAATTCCAAACCAATTTGGGTCACTTTGGGTTAACTTTAACTCACCATTATTATGGGACGTGTTTGCAATTTCAACATACCTATCGGTTTCATTGGTGTTCTGGTGGACTGGTTTATTACCTGATTTTGCTATGATTCGCGATAGAGCTGTTAAACCTTTCCAAAAGAAAATATATTCATTATTGAGTTTTGGATGGTCTGGCCGTGCTAAAGATTGGCAACGTTTTGAGGAAGTATCATTAGTACTTGCTGGTTTAGCAACACCTTTGGTACTTTCTGTACACACTATTGTATCGTTCGACTTTGCTACATCGGTTATACCAGGATGGCATACTACCATATTCCCACCATACTTTGTTGCTGGTGCGGTATTCTCTGGTTTTGCTATGGTAAACACACTGCTTATTATTATGAGAAAGGTGTGTAATTTTGAAGACTATATCACAGTTCAGCACATAGAATTGATGAACATCATCATTATGATTACAGGTTCTATTGTTGGTGTGGCTTATATTACCGAGTTGTTTATTGCTTGGTATTCTGGAGTAGAGTATGAGCAATATGCGTTCTTAAACAGAGCAACTGGACCTTACTGGTGGGCTTATTGGGCGATGATGACTTGTAATGTGTTTTCGCCACAGTTTATGTGGTTTAAGAAACTTAGAACTAGTATCATGTTCTCTTTCTTTATTTCTATTGTAGTAAATATAGGTATGTGGTTTGAGCGTTTTGTAATTATTGTGACCTCGTTGCACAGGGATTACTTGCCATCTTCTTGGACGATGTTCTCACCAACATTTGTAGATATAGGTATTTTTATTGGAACTATCGGATTTTTCTTTGTACTGTTTTTATTGTACTCAAGAACATTCCCAGTAATAGCTCAAGCAGAGGTTAAAACCATTTTAAAATCTTCTGGAGAGAAATACAAAAAGATAAGAGAAACTGGAGGTAGCTTAGTAGGTGCTGGAGCAGACGAAAGAACTTCTGGTGGAAATGATAATAACTCAAACATTAACAAGTAGTATGGAAGCATCTTCAAAAGTTATTCACGCTATTTATACAGATGATGATATTTTAATGTCTGCTGTTAAAAAAGTAAAGTCAGAGAAACATCATATCGAAGAAATATATACACCTTTTCCTGTACATGGTTTAGATAAGGCTATGGGATTGGCACCAACACGTATTGCAATAACATCTTTTTTGTATGGATTGGTTGGTTTAACAGTTGCAATTGTTATGATGAATTTTATCATGATAAAAGACTGGCCTCAAAACATAGGTGGAAAGCCAAGTTTCAGTTATTTAGAGAACATGCCCGCTTTTGTACCAATTATGTTTGAGTTAACCGTGTTTTTTGCAGCCCATTTAATGGTAATTACGTTTTATTTACGTAGTAGAATGTGGCCGTTTAAAAAAGCAGAAAACCCAGACCCTAGAACAACAGACGATCATTTTTTAATGGAAATAGCTGTTGATGGCAATGAGAAAGAACTTGAAAGCTTGTTAAAAGAAACGGGTGCGGTAGAAATTAATTTAGTTGATAAAGCACATTAATATACAGATGAAAAGCTTAATTAAAATAACAGCAGTAGCAATCGTTTTAATATCTGTTGTGTCTTGTAAAAAAGATACAAGACCTAACTACCAATTCATGCCAAATATGTATGAATCTGTAGGATATGAAACATACGGAGAAAATGCAATGTTTGAAAATGGTATGGAAGCCAGAACACCAGTAGAAGGATCTGTACCAAGAGGATATGTGCCATTTGATATAGAAAACACGTTGGAAGGATACGAATTGGCTAAAGAAACTTTAAAAAGTTCTTTAGATTCTACTCAAGTAGACCTGGATAGAGGTAAAGCGCTTTACGATGTTTATTGTGCTATTTGCCACGGTACGAAAGGTGATGGCCAAGGTAATTTAGTAAAAAGGGAAAAAATTCTAGGTATTCCATCTTATGACGATGCCGGAAGAGCGATAACAGAAGGTAGTATTTACCATACCATTCATTATGGTAAGAATGCCATGGGGTCTTATGCAAACCAACTAAGTATCGAAGAGCGTTGGCAAGTTGTGGCTTATGTATTAAAGTTAAAAGCAGATTTAGAAAAGTAAGGTTATTTAGATATGTACACGTTTTCAAATAAATTAAAGACATTATCCATCATTCTAATAATTTTAGGAGCTTTAGGAGTTGGTTATAGTTTTATGACATCCCATAAATCTTTGGAAGATGTAAAAACAATGTTAGCTGAAGAAGCATCGCATCATGGAGGTGGTCGTGCAGAAGAAGCATCACACGAGGCTGTTGCTACCGATGCACATGGAGCACATGCAGAAGCAGGACATGAAACGGAAGCTCATGGCGATGCACATGCCGAACATGTAATGCACCAAATTAGTAATCGCCCTTGGGCCGCTCTTTATGTAGCTGCGTTTTTCTTTATGATGATAGCATTGGGGGTATTGGCTTTTTACGCCATTCAATTTGCTTCCCAAGCAGGTTGGTCGCCAGTATTGTTCCGTGTTATGGAAGGTATTACAGCATATTTATTACCTGGCGCTTTAATAGTATTAGCCATTGCATTGGCATCCGGAACTATCGGACATTATAACCTATTTGTTTGGATGGATCCCGAAGTAGTAGCACATGATAAATTGATTCAAGGTAAATCAGGATGGTTAAATTTGACAGGTTTTGTAATTAGAGGATTGATTTTTATTGCAGGATGGTGTCTGTACAGACATTTTTCCCGTAAATTTTCAATTGCTCAAGACAGTGCTGAAGGCATAAGTAATTATAAAAAAACCTTCCGTATTTCAGCAGCATTCTTGGTATTCTTCATTTATACAGAATCTATGATGTCTTGGGATTGGATTATGAGTGTAGACCCACACTGGTTTAGTACATTGTTTGGGTGGTATGTTTTTGCTTCTATGTTTGTAAGTGGAATAACAGTGATTGCGTTAATTTCTATTTATTTAAAATCTAGAGGTTATTTAGAGTTTGTTAATGAAAACCATTTGCACGATGTGGCTAAGTTTATGTTCGCATTCAGTATTTTCTGGACATACCTATGGTTCTCACAATTCATGCTTATTTGGTATTCGAATATACCAGAAGAGGTTACTTATTTTATAACACGTTTTAACGATTACAAATTACCTTTCTTAGGCATGGTAGTTATGAATTTTGTATTCCCAATACTTATGTTGATGAATGCAGATTACAAACGTGTGCCTTGGTTTGTGGTTATGGCAGGCTTGGTGATATTAGCAGGGCATTATATAGATATATTCAATATGATTATGCCAGCAACAGTAGGCGATAGATGGTTTATTGGTATTCCTGAAATCAGTTCGGTATTATTATTTGCGGGATTGTTCATATTTGTAGTATTTACAGCTTTAACTAAAGCTCCATTACTCGCTAAAGGCAATCCACTTTTAAAAGAGAGTGAAGAGTTCCATTATTAATAAGATATAAGTAAAGAAGAAAGATAACGATGACTACTTTATTAACAATTATAGTTTTAATATTCATTTTAGTTGCTATCTGGCAAATGGTCAAGATATTTGATTTGGCTCAAGCTAAAGTTGAAAATTCAGGTGTTGCTACAGATAAAGACAATACTATAAATGGATATTTAATGATGGGCTTTTTAGCTTTTATCTACATTATTACCATTGTATGTTTTATTAAATGGGGCGATTTACCGTTGTTGTCTAACTCGGCCTCAGAGCATGGTCCAGGTATAGATAATCTAATGATAATCTCGTTGGTAATTATCTTTTTCGTGCAAACAATTACACAGTTTTTATTGCACTATTTTGCTTTTAAATACAAAGGTGAAAAAGGTAAAAAAGCATTATTCTTTGCAGACAATAATAAACTGGAGTTCATTTGGACCATTATTCCTGTAATTGTATTAGCTGGTCTTATTATTTATGGACTTGCAAACTGGATTAATATTATGGGTGTTGACGATAGCGACGATCCATTGGTAGTAGAGCTTTACGCCCAACAGTTTAACTGGACAGCTCGTTACGCAGGCGACGATAATACCTTAGGTAAAGCCAATGTACGTTTAATCGATATAGACAGAGCCAATGTATTGGGTGTCGATGAGTCTGATCCTTATGCAGAAGATGATGTTATAACTAAAGAATTGCATTTGCCAGTTGGAAAACCAGTACTTTTTAAAATGCGTTCGCAAGATGTTTTACACTCGGCTTATATGCCTCATTTTAGAGCGCAAATGAACTGTGTTCCTGGCATGATAACCCAATTTGGTTTTACGCCTACAGTGACTACTGAAGAAATGAGACAAACGCCTGATATTGTCGAAAAAGTAGCTAACATTAATAAAATTAGAGCAGAAAAGAGTGAAGATTTGATAGCTAGTGGAGAGGATGCTCTTGAAAGATATGAGTTTGACTATTTGTTATTGTGTAATAAAATATGTGGAAAATCACATTACAATATGCAAATGAAAATAGTAGTAGAGACTCAGGAAGAATATGAGGCTTGGTTGAAAGAACAAAAAACTTTCAAAAATTCTCTAGTAAACTAAATTATTAAAAAAAGATAAACACGATATAAGATTATGTCAGCACACGAAGATAATCACGCACACGAAGCTCACGACGATCACGGACATCATCATAAGGAAACTTTTGTAACAAAGTATATATTTAGTCAAGATCATAAAATGATAGCCAAACAGTACCTTGTTACAGGTACTATAATGGGTGTTATTGGTGTATTAATGTCTTTAATGTTCCGTATGCAAATTGCATGGCCAGAAGAACCAAATGTACTCTTCGAAGCCTTATTAGGTAAATGGGCGCCAGATGGTGTTATGGATGCAGATATTTATTTGGCATTGGTAACAATACATGGTACCATCATGGTATTCTTTGTATTAACTGCGGGATTAAGTGGTACGTTTAGTAATTTATTGATTCCATTGCAAATTGGAGCAAGGGATATGGCATCAGGGTTTCTTAATATGATTTCATATTGGTTGTTCTTTTTGTCAAGTGTCATTATGATTATTTCACTATTCGTTGAAGCAGGTCCGGCTGCAGCTGGATGGACAATTTATCCACCATTGAGTGCGCTGCCTATGGCACAGGGAGGTTCTGGTATGGGTATGACACTTTGGTTGGTGTCTATGGCGATATTTATCGCTTCATCATTACTAGGTTCGCTTAACTATATTGTTACCGTTATTAACTTACGTACCAAAGGAATGTCTATGACTAGACTTCCGTTAACAATTTGGGCGTTTTTCATAACTGCAATTATTGGTGTTGTTTCATTCCCAGTATTATTATCAGCGGCACTTTTATTAATAATGGATAGAAGTTTTGGAACCTCATTCTTTCTTTCAGATATATTCATACAAGGGGAAGTGTTGCATTATCAAGGAGGTTCGCCGGTATTATTTGAACACCTATTTTGGTTCTTAGGCCACCCAGAGGTATATATTGTTATTTTACCTGCGATGGGACTGGTTTCAGAAATTATGGCTTCAAACTCACGTAAACCAATCTTTGGTTACCGAGCGATGATTGCTTCAATATTAGCCATTGCATTTTTATCGACTATTGTTTGGGGTCACCACATGTTTATTTCTGGAATGAATCCATTCTTAGGTTCTGTATTTACTTTTACAACATTGTTAATTGCAATTCCATCAGCCGTTAAAGCCTTCAACTGGATAACCACCCTATGGAAAGGTAATTTGCAAATGAACCCTGCTATGTTATTCTCAATAGGTTTTGTATCTACATTTATAACAGGAGGTTTAACAGGTATTATTCTAGGAGATAGTGCATTGGATATTAACGTACATGATACTTATTTTGTGGTTGCACACTTCCACTTAGTAATGGGTATATCGGCACTATACGGTATGTTTGCAGGTATTTACCATTGGTTCCCAAGAATGTTTGGAAGAATGTTGAATAAAAATTTAGGTTATATCCATTTTTGGATTACTGCTGTGTGTGCATATGGCGTATTCTTCCCAATGCATTTTATTGGAATGGCAGGCTTACCGCGTAGATATTATACAAACAGTAATTTCCCATTGTTTGACGATTTAGCAAATGTGAATGTAGTAATTACTATGTTCGCGTTAATAGGAGGTGTGGTACAATTGATTTATTTATATAATTTCTTTTCTAGTATTTTCTTTGGAAAAAAGGCGCCTCAGAATCCTTGGCGTTCCACAACTCTAGAGTGGACAGCTCCTGTTGAGCACATACACGGTAACTGGCCAGGCGAAATACCTCATGTACACCGTTGGGCTTACGATTATAGCAAGCCAGGGCACGATGTAGATTTTGTGCCTCAAAATATTCCGTTAAAGGAAGGCGAAGAAGAATTACAGCATTAGTTATTAAAGACATATAAAACAAAAAACCCACTTGATATCAAGTGGGTTTTTTGTTGGTGTAAGTTTTTTTATAAAAATATTTTAAAAAATATCGATGAAATACAAATAAATTCGTTAAATTGCACGACAATAAATAAATTTGATGATATCAAAAACCTGTTTTTAAGGCTTTTTTATCAATATAAATGTCTATTAACCAAATCAATAACTAACCAATGTTATGAAAACAAATTACGTGTTTAGATATGCAAAGTTATTTGCTGTCTATATTATGGTTTTCTTATGGGGTACAAACATGGCCAATGCGCAATGTCCAACAGTAAATGACCCCAACCCAATAATTTGTGATGCTTCGGGATATACCTTTTCAAATTTGAGTGCAGATTATGCAACCGATAATGGAGGTGGTATAGTTTGGTACGACCAAAGTTCGGGAGGTACAGCTTTTAATCCATCACAATTAGTAAATGAAGGAACTTATTATGCAGATGATAGCTCGGGTTCTTGTGGCACTAGAAATTCAATAACAGTCACTTTTACTGTTCCAGTTTCTGGCCAGAATTTAGATGCTATTTTTTGTAGTAACGAAAACCCAACCATTCAAAGCTATATTAATGAGGCACTCCAGTCTAGTATTCCATCTGGAGGATCTGTTAAGGTTTACAATGATTTTGCTTTAACAGATGAAGCAATTCCGGCAGATGCCATTCCCAATGGAGGAAAAACCTATTACATTGTTTTTGTTGATAGTGGTACTTGTGAAAGTCAAATTGAAATTGGCCAAACAGCCATATTTATGTCTCCAGCTGATCCAACACCTAATTCAACCCAAATGTTTTGTTCGGACGCTACTCCTACGGTTGCAGATTTAAACCCAGGTACAACGGCATTAAGTTATAGTTGGTATGCAAGTGTAGATGCTTTTGGAGACCCAATACAACCACCATTATCTGCCTCTACACTATTAGTAGATGGTAATACGTATTATGTGCAGATCGATGATGTTTTTTGTGATAGTAACGCGATACCAGTTACAGTAACCATTAGCTCGCCTTACGATCCAGGTACAAATGCACCATTGGAATATTGTGATGATAACATACCAGCTTCCGATTTTGACTTATTTGATGAATTAGGAGGCACACCAGATAACGTTGGTTCTTGGTCTGGACCTTTAACAACATCTAATGGTTATCAAGGCACGGTTAATATTTCAACTTTAACAACACCGGGAACGTATACGTTTACTTATACAGTGCCTGCCAATGGGGCTTGTCCAGAAAGTTCAGCCAGCATTTCAATTACTATTCACGAAACGTTCACTTCAGGAAACCCCTCAACATTAAATCCAGCTTCATACTGTGAATCTGGTGCACCTGCTTCATTCGATTTGTTTACACTCATAGAAAATTATGATACAGGTGGTCAATGGACACAAGGCACAACCAGTTCAGACCCTGTGGTGGCATCGCCTTCGGCTTTGGATTTATCAGGGTTTACGCCGGGCACTTACAATTTCACATATACACAAAACTTAACAACACCTTGTACCGAGGAATCTACAACGGTACAAGTAGAAATATTAACCGATCCGAATGCAGGAATGGCGGTAAATCAAACGTTTTGTGAAAATGATTTAGCAACCAATTCACCATTTAATTTATTTGATGCTTTAGATGGTTCTCAAGATAATAATAGTGGTACTTGGACGGATGCCAGCGACAATACCATTTCAAACACATTAGATTTAACAACGCTAACGGTAACAGGAAGCCCATACACTTTTAATTATACAATAGATAATGGAACTTGTTCAGATACCGAAGCAATAACAATTACAGTACAGCCAGCACCCGAATCTGGAACGCCAGTGGCAACATTTCCGGAATATTGCGAAGGCAGTGCCCCAGCAAGTTATGATTTATTCGATTTGTTGGAAGGTGAAGACCAAACAGGAACTTGGTATGTGGGTACAGATAATACAGGTTCTACCATAACAACCCCAGTTGATTTATCTGCTTATACGGCGGGCACCTACGATTTTACGTTTGATGTTAATGCCATAGGAAGTTGTGATGATGTATTGGTAACCGTTTCGGTAACCATAAACCCTTTGCCAAATACAGGCATACCTACGCCGGCTGTTTTCTGTGAAAACGATTTGGTTAGTAATTCACCACTTGATTTATTCGGGCAACTTTCAGGTGAAGATGCAGGAGGTACTTGGACAGATGATGATGCTACTGGCGCTTTAAGCGGAAGTAATGTAGATTTAACTTTATTAACTATAGGGAGCTATAGCTTTACATACACAATTACAGACCCAAATAGTTGTACAAACAGTTCAACGGTGATTGTAAGTGTTCAGGATGCACCAGAATCTGGAACGGCGAATGCACCAGTAGAATTTTGTATGTCGGATATAACAGCAGGTCAAACTTATGATTTGTATGATTTGTTAACAGGGGAAGACCAAACCGGAACTTGGAGCGACGATGATGCTACAGGTGCCTTAACAGGAAATACATTAACACTGGATGGTTTAGCTCAAGGCACTTACAACTTCACATACGATGTTGCTGCCATAGGGTCTTGCGACGATGTAAATGTAACCGTTTCTGTCGTTATAAATGATACACCAGCGCCAACGGCTGCTACACCACAAGAATTTTGTGACACGGCAACAGTGGGCGAATTGATTGCAACAGGGAACAATATCCAATGGTACGCCGATGCAACAGGTGGAGCGCCTTTAGCTAGCACAGATGCTTTAGTAGACGGTGAAGATTATTTTTCAACTCAAACAGATGCTACATCAGGTTGCGAATCGTCTGTTAGAACACAAGTGATTGCAACCATTTACCAATCCCCAAATGCAGGTAATCCTGCAACACCAATAGTAGCTTGTAATACTAATACGAATATTGATTTGAATTCAGGATTAGATGGTACACAAGATACAGGAGGTAT
Organism: Marixanthotalea marina; assembly: GCA_018883545.1. GTDB lineage: Bacteria > Bacteroidota > Bacteroidia > Flavobacteriales > Flavobacteriaceae > Marixanthotalea > Marixanthotalea marina. The sequence continues at coordinate 528,519 of JAHLEH010000001.1, forward strand.
TTGGCAAGACACGGATAGCACGGGAGCTGTTTCAGGAAATACTTTTGACGCTTCGGCGGTAGCTCCTGGAAATTATCAGTTTACGTACTATGTTGCTGCGAATGCGCCTTGTACAGACGATGCTACAACAATAACGGTGACTGTGGAAGCCCCGTTAAGTACAGGAACAAGTACTACATTAGATATATGTAGTGATGGCGGAACAACCGATTTGTTCATATTGCTTGGAAGTGCTGATATAGGAGGTACTTGGTCACCAGCCTTAGCAAGTGGCACAGGTATTTTTGATCCATTGATTGATACTTCAGGAACGTATACTTACACTTTAAATAATGCCTGCGGAACTGTTTCAAGTGATGTGGTGGTTACGGTAACACAAGCCGCCAATGCAGGTTCAGATAATGATGTAACTGTTTGTGTGATTGATGGCATAACCGATTTATTCCCATCTTTAGGAACATCGGCACAAACAGGAGGTACATGGTCACCGGCCTTAGCCAGTGGCACTGGTGAATTCGATCCGTTGGTAGATACGGCAGGTGTTTATACCTATACAGTCACAGCGGTTTCACCATGTACAGCGGATGCCAGTGCGCAAATAACGGTTGCCATTAGTGACAGTCCAGCCCCTGTGGTTTTGGATGCCAATCCAGAATTCTGTAGAGCAGACAATCCCACGGTTTCAGATTTAAATGCATCAATAAGAGCGACTGGTACTATTAGTTGGTATGCTGATGCCACGCTAGCATCACCATTAAGTCTAACAGAGGCGTTGGTGGATGGCATAGATTATTATGCAAGACAAACCACTACAACGGGTTGTGAGTCTTCAGAAAGTGTGATGATAACAGCAACCGTTAACGACGTTGCTACACCAACACTTGTCAATTCAAATTTAGAATTGTGTATTAATGACGATCCGACCATTTTAGAGTTAACTGAAAATATTGTTGAGTACGATTCAAGTTTAGATAATGTTATTTGGTATGATGCTGCCACGGGAGGAAATTCATTTAACAGTACAGATATACTAGTTTACGGCGTTACTTACTATGCTTCTTTATACGATGCTTCAACGGGATGCGAAAGTAGTGTACGACTTTCTTATACACCAGATCTCACATCGTGTGGCGAGTTGGTGTTGCCAGATGGATTTTCACCAAATGGAGATGGCGTAAATGATACGTACGACTATAACAACTTAAATATTTTATATCCGAATTTCAACATTGAAATTTTCAACAGATATGGAACGGTTGTTTATAAAGGTAATGCCAATACACCACGTTTTGATGGTTCTTCCAATCAGAGCAGTTTAGGCAAAAAACAGTTGCCGGTTGGAGTTTACTTTTACATCTTCAATTTCAACGACGGAGAAAACAAACCAAAACAAGGACGCTTATACTTAAGCAGATAATTTTTAGATGACTCAAAATTTAGAAACGATGAAAAATTTAAATATATATCAAAAAATAGCTGCTTTAATAGGATTGACGTTCTTGTCATACCAAACCTTCGCGCAGCAAGATCCACAATTCACACAATACATGTATAACATGAGTGTAATTAACCCAGCTTATGCAACGGCCGACCAAGGTATTTTAAATCTTGGTGGCTTATACAGAACCCAATGGGTAGGATTTGAAGGAGCCCCAAAAACGGCTACCTTTTTTGCCCACACACCAGTGAATGATAAAATAGAACTTGGCATATCGTTTACCAACGACAATATTGGTGATATTGTAAATGAAAATAACATTTATGCCGATTTTGCCTATGTATTGCCCGTTGGTTTGGAAAGCAAACTTTCTTTAGGTATCAAAGCTGGTTTTACCATTTTCGACACCAATTTTGATGGTTTTAATTTACAATCGGGTGGACCAAATACCGATATTGCCTTTAATGAAAATGTAAGTAGAACATTCCCCAATTTAGGAATTGGCGCTTTTTTCTTTGCCGACAACTATTACATAGGTCTGTCGGCTCCCAATATGTTATCTACAAAACATTTGGAAACCGAAAATGGTATTAAGGCAACAGGGGTTGAAAGTGTGCATTATTTCCTAACGGGTGGTTATGTGTTCGACATCAATCCCGATTTAAAATTGAAACCAGCCTTTATGGCAAAAGGCGTTGGAGGCGCTCCAATAGCACTCGACCTTACGGCTAATGTATTGATAAAAGAACGTTTGGAAGCTGGTTTGGGTTACAGATTGGGCGATGCTGTAAGTGCCTTGGTCAACTTTAAAGTAACGCCACAGTTACGAATAGGCTATGCTTACGATTATACCACAAGCAACTTGAGCAATTACAATTCAGGTTCGCACGAAATATTTATTTTGTTCGACGTGGATTTGTTTGGATTGAAAAGCGGTTACGATCGTTCACCTAGATTCTTCTAATTTTTAATGACGACAATTATGAACACAAATAAATACATACTTGCAGGCCTTTTATTAGTTAGTGGAATTTCATTGGCTCAAAAGGATAATTCAAAAAGAGTTGATAAACTTTTTGAGATGAGAGCTTACAGTCAAGCGGCCGAGATTTATGAAACCAAAGATAGAACTCAGCACGTGTTGCAAAACCTGGCCGATAGTTATTACTATAATGCCAGTTTACAGAAAGCCGTTAAAACTTACAGGGAGTTGTTTACAACCTATGGCGATTCTTTGGATTTGGATTATTATTTCAGATATGGACAGGCACTTAAAGGCCTTCAAAATTATGATGAAGCCGATAAATACTTGAGTATATACCATAAAGAAGCTATAAACACAAAAGCGTTTATTGAAAAAAATACTAAAACCACACCCCATGTATTCAATTTAAAACAAGTTGAAATAGGGGATTCTTACAGCGATTTTGGACTGTCTTTTTATGGAGATAATAAAGTAGCTTTTGCGTCCACAAGGAATACGGAGAGTCCTAATTATGTTTGGAACGATCAGCCTTATTTGGATTTGTACAGTGCTACGCTTTCACCAAATGGTCAGCTGGAAAACGTCACGCCTTTTTCTGATGCTATCAATACAGATACCCACGAAAGTAATGCGGTGTTTACAAGAGATGGGAAAACTATGTATTTCAATAGAACCAACGCCACCCGAAAAAAGGGTGACGAAGAAAAAATAGCCCATATAAAAATTTATAAAGCAGAATTGGTGGATGGTAATTGGACCAATGTAACGGCATTGCCATTTACGTCAAACGCTTACAGTACTGAACATCCAGCTTTGAGCAAAGATGGAAAAACATTGTATTTTGCCAGTGATATGCCAGGAACTTATGGTAGTTTCGATATTTATAAAGTGGCCATCAATGAGGATGGTACTTATGGTGAACCTGAAAATTTAGGATCTACTATTAACACCAAACAAAGGGAGCAATTTCCTTTTGTAAGTGATTTGGATGTGCTTTATTTTTCATCGATTGGTCATGAGGGTTTTGGAGGTTTGGACGTTTTTAGAAGCAATATGGTTAATGGTGTTTTTGATAAACCGGTAAATTTAGGAAGCTCCATAAACAGTAACCTGGACGATTTTGCCTATGTGATTAGGGAAAAAGACAATAAAGGTTTTGTGTCTTCCAATAGGTCTGGTTTTGATAGAATGATGGCCTTTGCCAGAGAGGATAATATCTTAACTAAATATCAGGTAGAAGGTATTGTGCAGGATAAAAATAGTAAAGAACTTTTAACGGGGTCGTTAGTTACATTGTTTGATGATGCCGGCAATGTACTTCAAGATACTTTGGTGGGTGATAAAGCGTATTATTTGTTTAAAATTGAACCAAACAAAAAGTATAAAGTAAGAGGAACACGCAAAGCATACATTCCGCAGGATGTAGAGTTTTCAACCGATAGCGATGGAAAGGTACAACATAATATTTACCTGTCTTTAGAGTCTTTTGCCGATGCTGAAGAGCGCGTTAAAAAAGATGATGCGGGCGAGTCTAAAATTGAATTGGATAAAATTTATTTTGATTTTGATAAATCCAACATCCGAAACGATGCAGCTACCACTTTAAATGTGTTGGTAGATTTAATGACCAAGTATCCATCTATGGAAGTAGAAGTGTCTGCACATACCGATGCGAAAGGTAACGACCAATATAATTTAGATTTATCGAAACGTAGGGCGGCTTCAACATTAGAATATTTGGTAAGTAAAGGGATTGAGAGAAACCGATTGAAAAGCATTGGTTATGGCGAAATGCAACCACTTAATAATTGCACAGAGCCTAATATGTGTACCGATGAAGAGTACGATGTGAACAGACGTTGCGAATTCAAAATTTTGAACTAGTAATAGTCGCCCTGAGCGCAATCGAAGGGTCTTATAAAACTATAAAAAGCCTTTCTAGAAATAGAAAGGCTTTTTCTTTATATTTGCTAAGTAATGATTACATTGTCATTCCATAGTTTATGCTGAGCGCAGTCGAAGTATAGGCAGGAATCTGTTAAAAATTTGAAACGAAATGTCACCCTGAGCGCAGTCGAAGGGTCTCTCCATATGAACGAAAACTTAGATCCAACAAACGATAATTTTTCTCCGGAAGAACTTGATGTAGAGAAAAAGCTAAGACCCTTATCTTTTGATGATTTTACGGGCCAGGATCAAGTGTTGGAAAATCTCCAAATCTTCGTAAAAGCGGCTAACCTGCGTAATGAGGCGTTAGACCACACCTTGTTTCATGGCCCTCCGGGTTTGGGTAAAACCACATTGGCTCATATTTTATCCAATGAATTGAATGTTGGTATTAAAGTCACTTCGGGTCCCGTATTGGATAAACCTGGCGATTTGGCAGGATTGCTTACCAATCTGGAAGAACGCGATGTCTTATTTATAGATGAGATTCATCGACTAAGTCCCATTGTAGAGGAATATTTGTACTCCGCGATGGAGGATTATAAAATTGATATTATGATCGAGTCTGGCCCTAATGCCAGAACCGTTCAAATAAATTTGAACCCATTTACTCTAGTAGGAGCAACCACACGTTCTGGTTTGTTAACCTCACCAATGCGTGCCCGTTTTGGTATTCAAAGTCGGTTGGAATATTACAATAAAGAATTGCTTACTACCATTATAGAGCGTAGTGCGTCCATTTTAAACGTGCCCATTTCTATGGAAGCAGCTGTTGAAATTGCTGGAAGAAGTCGAGGCACGCCACGAATCGCTAATGCACTGTTAAGGCGGGTACGCGATTTTGCCCAAATAAAAGGTAATGGAAAGATAGACATCAAAATAGCGAAATACGCTTTGGAAGCCCTAAATGTTGATGCTCATGGCTTGGATGAAATGGATAATAAAATACTTTCAACCATTATCGAAAAATTTAAAGGGGGCCCTGTTGGCATTACAACTATTGCCACGGCAGTGAGTGAAAGTCCAGAAACCATTGAAGAAGTTTACGAGCCGTTTTTAATTCAACAAGGCTTTATTATGCGTACGCCTAGAGGTAGGGAAGTAACCGAGTTAGCATATAAGCATCTCGGAAAAATAAAAGGGAATATTCAAGGGGGATTGTTTTAATTTCGGTTCTTATGTCAGGCTGAGCGCAGTCGAAGCCTATATATCACATACTATGCACTTTTACTACGTTTATATATTGAAATGTTCAGATAGTTCCTACTATACTGGAATTACAAATGACATTCAAAAAAGATTCGTTGAACATCAGTCTGGATTAAAAAAAGATTCATATACATTTAATAGAAGGCCTTTATCTTTAGAGTTTTATCAAGAATTTAATGATGTTTTGCAAGCTATTTATTTTGAAAAGAAAATAAAAGGCTGGTCTAGATCTAAAAAGAAAGCTTTGATAGATGGTGATTTTGATATGCTTCAAATGCTTTCAGAATGTAGAAATGCAACTCATTATAAATATAAAAGTTAAGTTTGCACTTCGACTGCGCTCAGTGTGACACTACAATCGATGGATAATAAACAAAAAAATACCAATCTAATAAAAACCGAAGCCAAACGCCTCGGTTTTTTATCATGTGGTATTAGCAAAGCTGGTTTTTTGGAGGAGGAAGCCCCACGATTGGAAAAATGGTTAAAAAACAACATGCACGGCCAAATGCAGTACATGGAAAACCATTTTGATAAAAGGCTAGATCCAACCAAACTGGTGGAAGACTCCAAAAGTGTAATTTCCTTATTGCTCAATTATTATCCCAACCAAGAGCAAACGGTTGATAGCTATAAGCTTTCCAAATATGCTTATGGCACCGATTATCATTTTGTGATAAAAGATAAATTAAAAGAACTTTTAAATTTTATTCAAGAAGGAATTGGCAAGGTTCATGGACGCGCTTTTGTAGATTCTGCACCTGTGCTGGACAAAGCTTGGGCTGCTAAAAGTGGGTTAGGTTGGATTGGGAAACATAGCAATTTATTAACTCAGCAAGTGGGTTCTTTTTATTTTATTGCTGAATTAATTGTCGACTTAGAACTGGAATATGACACCCCAACTACCAATCATTGTGGCAGCTGCACCGCATGCATCGATGCCTGCCCAACAGAGGCAATTATGGAACCTTATGTGGTAGACGGCAGTAAATGCATTTCATATGTAACCATTGAATTGAAAGATAATATCCCGACCGAGTTTAAAGGTAAAATGGATGACTGGATGTTTGGCTGTGATGTGTGTCAAGACGTGTGTCCTTGGAACCGCTTTTCAAAATCACACAACGAACCGTTGTTTAATCCGCACCCAGAATTACTGTCCATGACCAAAAAAGATTGGGAGGAAATCACAGGGGAGGTTTTTCAAAAATTATTCAAAAATTCAGCAGTAAAGCGTACCAAGTTTTCCGGTTTAAAACGGAACATTGATTTTTTAAAATAATCTTATACTACCATTTCTTTAGTAGATTCTCTTTTAACAAGTTTAGTATCTAAAACAATTTCTTTGAATACTACGGGTTTACTTTTTTTGCGCTGTTTTATTTCCTTAAAAAGTTGTTTAAAAGCAGCTTTGCCCATTTCATAACCTGGTTGATCAATGGTGGTGAGTGTTGGAGATATCACTGAAGACATAAACCAATTGCTAAAACCAACAATAGAGATGTCTTCTGGTATTTTAACCCCCTGTTTATTAAATTCTGTCATAGCGCCTATAGCTACTAAATCTGTGTTAATAAAGATACCATCAACATCGTTGTGATCCTTTAATAATTGTTGGGCGTTTTTTTTCCCTTCCTCAAAACTCATATCGCCACATTCGCAGATATAAACTAAGGAAGGGTCGTAAGGAAAATTGTTATCTAGTAATGCTTTTTTGTAACCAAGAAATCTATCGATTGAATTTTGAGGTAATAATGCCCCTCTAAAATGAGCAATACGCTTGCAACCAGTATCTATTAAATGTTGTGTTGCTAAGTATGCAGCTTTTCTATCATCAATTATTACTTTAGAACATTTTACTATTTTGGCAATTTTATCAAACATAACCAAAGGTTTATCTTGGGATAAGACCTCTTTCAAATGGCTAAAATCTGCTGTGCCGTTTGCTAATGAAATTAAAATGCCATCAACCCGCTGACTCATCAATAAATCAATTTGCTTTTTTTCAAGCTCGTACGATTCATTGGACTGTAGAATAATAACTAAATAACCCTTTTTTTCGGCTTGTGAAACAATACCTTTTATAACACTTGAAAAAAAATGATGAACAATAACGGGAATAATCAAGCCAATGGTCTTAGATTCTTTTGTTCTTAAATTGACAGCAAAGGTATTTGGTTTATAATTTAAAGTTTTTGCAAGTTCTTTAACAAGAGCTTTGGTTTTAGGACTTACATCGGGATAATCTTTTAATGCCTTTGAAACAGTTGTAATTGAGATATTTAAGTGTTCCGCAATTTGTTTGAGGGTGATTTGTTTCATACAAAACTCATTTTATGGAACTTTAAATATAACGAAAAATAGGAAATCGAAAACGTTTTCGGTAAAATCGAAAACGTTTTCGATAAGAATTTCATATTTTAAATGGTCTTTAAATATAAATTTGCTACGTAATCAAAAGCATTTTTATTAAATAACTAAATTAAAGACAAAATGAATACAACAAAAAGAAAATGGATTTTTTCACTTTTAATGATGTTTTCAGTATCTGTGGTTTGTGCTCAGACCACAATTTCTGGAAATGTTAGTGATCAAGATGGAGTGCCTCTTGGTGGTGTAAATATTATTTTAGAAAATACTGCTAAAGGAGCGGTTACAGACTTTGATGGTAACTATGCAATTAATAATGTAGAAGACGGAAATTATACATTATTGGCTACCTATATAGGGTATAAGAAATACACTCAAAGTATCACCGCCAATGGTACTGATATAACATTGGATTTCACAATGGCTGAAGATGCTGCCTCATTAGACGAAATTGTCATCACTGGGGTTGTTAACCCAAAATCTAAATTGGAATCCAGTGTATCTGTTTCAACGATGGATATAGAACTAATAGAACAAGCGTCTCCTAGAAGTGCTGGTGAGCTTTTTAGAAATATTCCCGGTATTCGTGCTGAATCATCTGGGGGTGAAGGTAATGCCAATTTTAATGTTCGCGGTGTGCCAATTTCTTCAGGAGGCTCAAGATATTTTCAAATACAAGAAGATGGTTTACCATTAAATTTGTTTGGTGATACATCCTTTGGTAACTCTGATAACTTTTTAAGAATTGATTCAAACATTAGTAGAGTGGAGGCCATAAGAGGGGGTTCTGCATCAACTCAAACATCTAACGGTCCTGCAGGTATCATTAACATGATTAGTAAAACAGGTTCTAAAGAGGAGGGTTCTTTGGGTACAACTTTTGGATTGGACTACCAAACTAGCAGATTGGATTTTGAGTATGGTACACCTATTGGAAATGGTTTGTCTTATCACATTGGTGGATTTATGCGCTCTGGAGAAGGGCCAAGAGAAATTGGCTACCAAGGAAACAAAGGTGGACAATTTAAGGCAAATATAACTAAGACTTTTGAGAATGGTTATGTGCGAGTTTACACTAAGTTCTTAAACGATAAATCGGTTATGTATTTACCAATGCCAATGTTACTTAAGGGAAGTAATTCCAATCCAACATTTGCAAATCTTCCGGGTTTCGATATTACTACTGATGCCGTACAGTCTGCTTATTTACAGCAAAGTGCTGGAACATCTCCCTTTACTGGCGAAAGACATGTTAATGATGTGAGAAATGGAAATAATCCAATTTCTAAAGCTTTAGGGGCAGAGTTTTCATTTGATTTAGGTGATGATTGGAAAGTTAATGGAAAAGCTAGGTATTCTAATAATTCAGGGGAATGGGTTGCACCATTTACAGCTGCTGTAGGAACAGTTTCAGAAATTGAAACAACTGCAAGAAATGCATCAAATGCTACAGGTTCGCTTGTTTATTCAGATGGTAACAGAGGAGTTTTTGCTCCAGTAAACGGGTTAGCACAAATTATACATATGTTTGATGTTACAGTTGACGATTTAAGCAACTTTTTCAGTGATTTTAAAGTAACTAAGAAAATTGGTGATAACGTAGGTGTAACTGCTGGGTTGTTTACCGCTACTCAAAATACTAAAATTGGATGGCAATGGAGTTCTTTCATTTCTGAAGTGAAAGGAGGCGGACAAGCCAGATTGGCAGATTTTGATGGGTTTTCTAGAAATGGCCAATACTCCTACGGTACGCCTGTTTGGGGTAACTGTTGCCAAAGAAAATATAACACAGTACATAATGTAAGTTCTCCTTATGTAGGTGTTGATGCAGATATTACTGAAAAATTAAATTTTGATGGTAGTATTCGTTTTGAGAATGTTAAGGTAAATGGTAATATACAAGCAGGCCCAACAAGCCAAGGTAGCTTTGATTATAATGGTGATGGTATAATTCAAGGAATTGAAGAAGTGGTGCCAGTGATTACAGGTAATGCAGGGCAAATCATTAATGACAAATACAACTTTGTTTCTTACTCTGCTGGTCTTAACTACAAGTTAAATGAAGGTGCTGCGGTTTTTGCACGCTATAGTTCTGGAGCTTCAGGAAGAGCAGCCGATAGAAATACGTATGGAGCCGATGGTAAAGCAGATGTTCAATATGACGAAGTATCTCAACTAGAGGTGGGTTACAAAAAAAGACTTAATAATGGCATACTTAATTTAACAGGATTTATGAGTAAAACTGACGAAGGGTTAAGTAATGAGCTTAATAGATCTGTTGGAAATCCATTTAAAGCCCTTGGTATTGAAGCCGAAACTGCATTGGCATTTGGTGATAACTTCTCGGTTAATGGTTCAGTTACTTGGACTAAAGCTGAAATTGATGGTGATACAAATAAGGGTAATACGCCAAGAAGACAGGCAGATTTCGTTTATAATGTATCACCTACCTATAGTTTTGGTAAAATGAGTCAACACTTGTTGGGCTTGAGTATGTTGGGCACATCAAAATCCTATGCACAAGATGATAATGCATTGGTTATGCCAGGCTATGCTTACCTTAACTTGTTTGCTAAGGTTGGTTTAACTAAAGGTCTTTCAGTAGTTCTTAATGTTAACAATATGTTTGATACCGTTGGTATTACAGAAGTAGAAGGCAATGGTGATGGTGCTTTTGGTTCAGACCGTTTGGTTAGGGCAAGATCTATCAGTGGTCGTTCATCAACAATTTCCCTTCAATATAAATTTTAAGTGATTAGTTAGTAGTTAATAGTTTGTTTGGTTTTTAATTGAAAAAAGGGTTGATGTTATGTCAGCATTATGTCAACTCTTTTTAAATTGTTTTATCATGAAATATGTAGTATGTCTTTGTCTTACCTTTTTTCTTTTTCTAAAAACAAGTTGGTTTCAAGAAAATAAAGCTATCATTGTTTATGGTAGCGATACTTGCCATTATTGTATGGAAACAAAGGCCTATTTAAAAGAAAAAAAGGTAGATTTCATTTATTTTGACGTAGATGTAAATTTAGAGAAACAGCAAGAAATGCTCATTAAATTGCAAAAAGCTAAGATTTCAATTGAAACTTTAACATTGCCAGTTATTGATAAAAGGGGAGAACTTTTTACAAATGGAGAAGATTTTGAAGCGTTTCTAAAAAGAATAACTAAATAATAAGACATGAAAATGTTCGGTAAAGTAAAATTAAGTTTTTGGCAAATATTGAACATGAATGTTGGTTTTTTTGGTATACAATATAGTTTTGGCTTACAGCAAAGTGCCGTAACTCCTATTTATGATTTTTTAGGAGCAAGCCCAGACCAAATACCAATTTTACACTTAGCAGGGCCAGTTACCGGATTGCTAATCCAGCCCATCATAGGGGCTTTGAGCGATAAAACTTGGATTCCCAGATTTGGAAGAAGAAAACCTTTTTTTCTAATAGGAGCCATATTGTGTAGTTTGGCTTTATTGGCATTTCCTTTTAGTAGTACATTATGGATGGCTGCAGGCTTATTATGGATTTTGGATATTGGGAACAATACAGCTATGGAACCTTATAGGGCATTAATTGCTGATAAATTAGATGAGGAACAGCAACCATTAGGTTTTCAAATGCAAAGTTTTTTTACAGGTTTAGGACAAGTGTTAGCAAACATTTCATTATTTGTTTTTCCCTTAATATTTATAGGAGCAATAGGGTCTTTGCCAACATGGGTTTATGCCTCATTTTTCTTGGGTGCTATATGTTCAATAGCTTCTATTTTGTGGAGCATTAGTAAAACAAAAGAAAATCCGCCAACAACAGAAGAATTTTTAAAGCTTAAAGAGAAGAGAAGTTTTATTGAACCATTGTTGGAAATATTTGCAGCTGTAAAAGATATGCCGAAAGTTATGTGGCAATTGGCTTTGGTTTACTTGTTTCAGTGGTATGCGCTTTTTTGCTACTGGCAAAATTCTTCTAAAAGTGTTGCCCTTTCAGTTTGGAAAACAACTCCGTTAGACAATGAGGCCTACAGTGAAGCCGTGGGTTGGACAGGTTTGGTTAATGGTTGGTATAATGTGGTTACCTTTTTAGTGGCATTTGCCCTTGTTGGGTTTGCAAAAAAGTATAGTGCCAAAAAAGTGCACGCCTTTTGCTTATTTGTTGCTGCGATTGGGTTTTTAATATTTCCCAATATAGAAAATAAAAACCTATTGTTTTTTGCTATCACTGGTTTTGGTATTGGATGGGCAAGTATGATGGGGATACCTTATTTAATGGTTGTGTCAGATATACCTAAAGAACGTTATGGTGTTTATATGGGAATCATAAACATGATGATTGTTATACCCATGATTATTCAAACCCTATCTTTTGGTTATATTTTAAAGCATTTTTTAAATAATGACCCACGAAATGCTATAACATTTGCGGGAGTGCTTTTAATTATAAGTGCCATACTTACGCTTTTAATTAAAAGTAAAAAAGTGACTAATGAAATAAATTTTGTTTCTCCAATTCACTAAATCAACTTAATTGAAATTTTAATGAAACAAATAGATATTTTATGTGTTGGTGAAGTACTTGTTGATTTTATTGGTCATCAGCAAGAAGTTCAAATTAATAATACTAGGGACTACCATAGATATTTGGGAGGCTCGCCAGCTAATGTAGCTATAAATTCTTCAAGATTGGGACTGAAATCTGTTATGGTGGCAACGGTTGGGGACGATGGCTTTGGAGAATATATTTTTAAACGTTTGAATGAAGCTAATGTAGCTACAAATCAGATAAATAAAATTCAAAACAAACCCACTAGTGTTATTTTTGTATCACGAACAGGAGGCACCCCAGAGTTTATCCCTTTTAGGGAAGCTGATGCATACATAACTGAAGATCAAATTTGTGGGGAGTTGCTTTCGGCTACAAAAATATACCACACAACGTGTTTTGCTTTAAGTAAAGAGCCGGCGCAAACGACCATTTTAAAAAAGGCACAACAGGCGTTTGATTTGGGTTGCAAACTAAGTATCGATGTAAATTATGCCAAGAAGTTATGGGAAAGCCAAGATGCAGCCTTAAAAGTTATTAAAGCTTATTGCAAGTTTAATCCGCTAGTAAAAATTAGTGAAGATGATATGCTTAGGCTTTTTGAAAAGGAAATGCCTCATGAATATATTTTTGATTTTTTCCATTCGGAAGGGGTCCAAACTATTTGTTTAACCTTAGGTGATAAGGGCGTTAAACTGTCACAAAAAGGTGAAAAAATAATCTCGTTGCCAGCTATTAAAGTGGATAAAATAATGGATGCTACAGGTGCTGGTGATGCGTTTTGGTCAGGATTTCTATTTGCCTATATAAAGGAAAAGCCCATTGAAGAATGTTTGCAGATGGCCCTAAAGTTGGCAGCCTTGAAATTGCAAAACGTAGGTAGGTTACCAGACAATATTAATATTTTATCAGAACTTTTATAAAGAACGTCCCATGTTAGAAGAACATACTATTGGTAATGGCGCTATGCTTAATGCTTATCCAGACAGCATAGGGAGTAATTTAGCTGATATTGTAAAAATGCTCAATATGCCAGAATTTGAAAATGCTTTTTCATATTTCTACATATTGCCAACTTTTTTTAATAGTGATTTGGATAGGGGCTTTTCAATAATAGATTACAACTTGAATAAACAATTAGTTTCTCAAGCAGATTTAAAAGCTTTAAATGAACTGAATATAAAACTCAAATTTGATATTGTTTTAAATCATTTATCTGTTGCATCGCCACAATTTAAAGACTTATTAAAAAATGGGGAGCAATCTGAATACAAGGATTTTTTTATTAACTGGAATGCGTTTTGGGAAGGTTTTGGCGAGATGGGGGATGATGGTATCATCATTCCCAAAGAAGAATTTTTGGATAAATTATTCATGAGAAAATCTGGACTCCCAATCCTGAAAGTACCTTTCCCTGATGGAAATGAAAAACCATATTGGAATACATTTTATCAAAAAGTAAATGAGGATAAAAGTTTTTTAGGCCAAATGGATGTCAATGCGAAATCGGAGTTGGTTTGGGAATTTTATGAACAAACATTAAAAAAAATAAGTAGTTACGGTGGTAAAATTTTAAGATTGGATGCCTTCGCTTATTTACACAAAGAAATTGGACAATCAAACTTTTTTAATAAACCAGGAACTTGGGAATATTTAAAGCGTATTAAGCAAATTTCGGATACCTATGGCTTAATACTTTTACCAGAAATTCATGCCGAATATGGTCTTCATTTACATGATGAAGTCGCAAACGAAGGCTATTATATCTACGATTTTTTCTTGCCTGGATTAACTATTCATACCATCGAAAACAAAAACAGTAAAGCACTTTTAAGCTGGGCTCAAGAAATTATGGATAATGATTATAAAACAGTAAATATGCTGGGATGTCATGACGGAATTCCTGTTTTAGATCTAAAAGGAAAAGAAGTCAACGGTGTCTATAATAAAGGATTGCTTGAAGATGTTGAGATTGAAAGCATTATGAATAAAATAATGGAGCGAGGAGGTCGGGTTAAAAACATTTACGATGCAGCTGGCAAAAAGATTTCCTATTATCAAGTAAACGCTACTTTTTTCAGTGCATTGGGTGAAGATAAACAAAAGCTCTTAGTGGCTAGGGCAATTCAAATGTTCATGCCAGGCATACCACAGGTTTGGTATCTGGATATTTTTGCTGGTAAAAATAATTACAAAGCAGCCGATGAAGGTGGAAGTGCAGGGCATAAAGAAATTAATCGCACAACTTTAACTTTGCATGATGTTGAGGAAGGTTTAAAGAAAGATATTGTCAAAAATCAATTAGAATTAATTCGATTACGAAATACATTAAATGCCTTTTCGGGATCCGTAAAAATAAATCCATCTACTGAGAGTGAGATTGATATTTTATGGGTAAATCAGAATAATTCAGCTCAGTTAAAAGTAAATCTCCAAACACTAGCGTTTAGTATTAACTTCACTGAAGATGGTATCAACCGAAAAATAGAATTTTAAAATAAATGGCCTTGTTTGTAATTCGATTAAATTTCTTCTTCTTTATCTAAAATCAAACTTAAAAAAGAAATATCAATTTGTTAAAAGATTAGTTGTTTCCTTAATAGGATTGTTATATTTGTCTTTAAATAACTAAATCCCTCATTGTGACTGTGTGGGGATTGTTTTTTAAAATCAAGTTTCTTAAACAGAAAAGCGAACCTAACTTTATGAGTAAACAGACTAAACGTAGAGAAGCACTAATTTACCACGCAAAACCAACACCAGGAAAAATTCAGGTAGTACCAACAAAAAAGTATGCAACCCAAAGAGATTTATCATTGGCATATTCTCCGGGTGTAGCAGAACCTTGTTTGGAAATTGAAAAGAAAAAGGAAAATGTTTACAAATATACAGCCAAAGGAAATTTAGTGGCTGTTATTTCTAATGGGACAGCCGTTTTAGGTTTGGGAGATATTGGACCAGAAGCCTCTAAACCGGTAATGGAAGGTAAAGGCCTGCTGTTCAAAATTTTTGCTGATATTGATGTTTTTGACATTGAAATAGACACCAAAAATGTAGACGAGTTTATAAAGACCGTTAAAAACATAGCCCCTACGTTTGGAGGTATTAATTTAGAAGATATTAAGGCACCTGAAGCCTTTGAGATAGAAAGACGTTTAAAGGAGGAGTTGGATATTCCTGTAATGCACGACGACCAACATGGTACCGCCATTATTTCGGCCGCTGCTTTGTTGAATGCTTTAGAGCTTACCAACAGAAAAATTGAAGAGGCAAAAATAGTGATTAGTGGTGCTGGAGCAGCAGCCATTTCATGTTCACGTTTGTACCAATCATTTGGAGCCAAACGCGAAAATATGGTTATGTTGGATAGTAAAGGTGTTATTAGAAATGACAGGGAAAATCTTTCTTCTGAAAAAGCTGAGTTTTCAACTCATAGAAAAATAGATACTTTGGAAGAGGCTATGGTCGATGCCGATGTTTTCATTGGTCTCTCTATGGCAAATATTGTAAGCCCAGACATGTTGTTGTCTATGGCCAAAGACCCAATTGTGTTTGCTATGGCCAATCCAAACCCTGAAATAGATTATCAGTTGGCCATCGATACAAGGGATGACATTATTATGGCAACAGGTCGTTCAGACCATCCTAACCAGGTTAACAATGTGCTAGGTTTTCCATTCATTTTTAGAGGGGCGCTAGATGTGCGCGCCACAAAAATAAATGAGGAAATGAAAATGGCTGCGGTTGTAGCATTGGCAAAATTGGCTAAAGAAAGTGTGCCAGAACAAGTTAACATCGCTTATGGTGAAACCAGATTGGCATTTGGAAGGGATTATATCATTCCTAAACCATTCGACCCACGTTTAATTGCTGAAGTGCCACCAGCTGTGGCAAAGGCAGCTATGGAAAGTGGTGTGGCTACCAGTCCAATTGAGAATTGGGATAAATATAGGGATGAGCTATTAGAACGTTTAGGGTCTGATAATAAAATGGTAAGATTGATTACCAATAGGGCGAAAATGAATCCAAAACGGGTTGTTTATGCTGAAGCAGACCATTTGGATGTTTTAAAAGCAGCACAAATTGCTCACGATGAAGGTATTGCCATTCCAATCCTATTGGGAAGAAGAGAAACAATCAAAAAATTAATGGCCGAAATTGAATTTGATGCAGATATACAAATCATCGATCCTAAATCGGATGAAGAAGAGGCTCGTAAAAATAAATATGCCAAGGTTTATTGGGAACAACGCAAACGTAAAGGTGTAACACTCTATGCGGCTGAGCGTATCATGCGAGAGCGCAACTATTTTGCTGCTATGATGGTTAATGAGGGTGATGCCGATGCTATTATATCTGGATACTCTCGTAGCTATCCATCGGTTGTAAAACCAATGTTAGAGTTAATTGGATTGGCAAAAAATGCCAAAAGAGTAGCAACCACCAATTTAATGATGACACAGCGCGGCCCTATGTTTTTGAGTGATACCTCTATAAACATAGATCCCACAAGTGAAGATTTGGTGAAAATTACCCAAATGACGGCTAAAACCATTAAAATGTTTGGTTTGGAGCCTGTGGTAGCACTCACAACATTCTCTAATTTTGGGTCTTCTTCAAGTCCAAGAACAACCAAAGTGAAAGAAGCTGTTGCCGTATTGCACGAAACAAATCCCGATTTGTTGGTAGATGGCGATTTACAAATAGATTTTGCATTGAATAGCGACATGCTTAAAAGTACCTTTCCATTTTCAAAATTGGTAGGTAAGAAAGTCAATACCTTGATTTTTCCTAATTTAGAATCTGCTAATATTACCTATAAACTTCTTAAGGAATTAAACAAAGCAGAGTCCATAGGGCCTATTATGATGGGTATGCGCAAACCTGTACATATTTTACAATTGGGTGCTAGTGTAGACGAAATTGTGAATATGACCGCTATTGCTGTTATCGATGCCCAACAAAAAGAAAAATGGGAAAAAGAAAAGGGCAGTGCCCAATAAATTTTAAGTTAAATGCTAATATTGAAATAAATAAAACCCCAAATGATAACACACATTCAAGGAAAATTAGTAACTAAGAGTCCAACCGATGTTGTTATTGAATGTAATGGTGTGGGATATCACATAAATATTTCACTACATACTTTTTCGCAAATTCCAGATAACGAACATTTAAAATTATTTACCCATTTACAGGTTAAAGAAGATTCGCATACACTCTATGGATTTTCGTCTTTGGCCGAGCGTGAAATTTTCAGATTGTTAATTTCCGTTAGTGGTATAGGTGCCAATATTGCCAGAACTATGCTTTCGTCATTAACACCCGTGCAGGTTAGAGAAGGCATAGCTTCAGAAGATGTGGCGCTTATACAATCTGTTAAGGGGATTGGGGCCAAAACAGCACAGCGGGTTATTATCGATTTAAAAGATAAGGTATTGAAAATTTATGATATTGATGAAGTTTCAATTTCGAAAGGCAATACCAACAAAAATGAAGCGTTATCTGCATTAGAAGTACTTGGTTTTGTGAAAAAGCAAGCAGAACGTGTTGTGGACAAAATTTTGATTTCACAACCAGATGCTAATGTTGAAACCATTATAAAACAGGCCTTAAAAAATTTATAAAAGATTTGAATACAGCCAACCAAAATTTTTATAAAGACACTAAAAAATATTTTCTTTTATTTTTAGTTCTTTTTTTCTCTCTTATGGCTTGGTCCCAAGAACCTGCTCAAGATTCAGTTCAAACAGGTTTTAGCTTGGGAAACTTACAAATTCCCAATCCTAATAGTGTACAATCTAAGTATACCTACGATCCTGAGACAAACCGATATATTTACACAGAGAAAATAGGAAACTACAATATTAATTATCCACTAATTTTAACACCAAAAGAGTATCAGGATTTGGTGCTTAAAGAAAGTCGGCGGTCTTATTACAAAGAAAAAATAGATGCTTTCGATGGTAGAAAAGATGGCACGCAGGATGGACAAAAAAACCTATTGCCAGAGTTCTATGTAAACAACAATTTTTTTAAATCTATTTTTGGTAGCGATACCATACAGGTAGTGCCACAGGGTACTGTAGAAATGGATTTAGGAGTGCTTTTTTCGAAACAGGATAACCCTTCCTTTTCACCTAGAAACCGCAGTAATTTTACGTTCGATTTTGATCAACGTATTAGTTTAAGTTTGTTGGGTAAAGTTGGGACACGGCTTCAGGTAACGGCCAATTACGATACACAGGCCAGTTTCGATTTCCAGAACTTAATAAAACTAGAATACACACCCACAGAAGATGATATCATCCAAAAAATTGAGGTGGGTAACGTAAGTATGCCTTTAAATAGTTCCTTAATATCTGGAGCCCAAAGTTTGTTTGGTGTAAAAACGCAGTTGCAATTTGGTAAAACAACCATTACGGGTGTGTTTTCAGAGCAAAAATCCCAATCAACGTCGGTGGTGGCACAAGGCGGTGGTACGGTTGAAGATTTTGAAATGTTTATTAGGGAATACGACGAAAATAGGCACTTTTTTTTATCGCAGTATTTTAGGGATAATTATGACCAAGCCCTAGAAACATATCCATTTATCAATAACAGGGGTATTCAAATTACAAGGTTGGAAGTTTGGATTACCAACAGAAGCAATAGAACGGAGAACGTTAGAAACATTGTAGCGCTACAGGATTTGGGTGAAAACGAAAAAATAGGGAATCCGGGCGTTAATGTGTTTGCAGGTCCAGGAGCATTCCCTAGTAATAAAAATAACGGGCT
Organism: Marixanthotalea marina; assembly: GCA_018883545.1. Lineage (GTDB taxonomy): Bacteria > Bacteroidota > Bacteroidia > Flavobacteriales > Flavobacteriaceae > Marixanthotalea > Marixanthotalea marina. The sequence continues at coordinate 547,777 of JAHLEH010000001.1, forward strand.
CGACCCTACCAATATTGGAGGGGCGGGGTCGCAATTAACCAATGCTGTTAGGGATATTGCAACCGTACAATCGGGTATTTTAGTACCAGGGGTTAATGAGGGCTTCGATTATGCTAAATTGGAAAATGCCAGAAAGCTGACTGAAGGACAAGAGTATATCTTGAATAAAGATTTAGGTTATATATCCTTAAACCAACGTTTAAATAACGATGAGGTTTTGGCAGTGGCGTTCCAATTTACAGTTGGCGGGCAGGTATACCAAGTGGGTGAGTTTGCCAACGATGGTGTTGATGCCACGGATGTTACTACCAACGGCTCTGGTCAGGTAACCAATGTGGTTAATACAAGCTTGGTGCTTAAAATGCTTAAAAGTAGCATTACAAATGTAACGCTTCCGGTTTGGGATTTAATGATGAAAAATATTTATGATATTGGGGCTTATAACTTAACACCAGAAGACTTCAAATTAAATATTTTCTACAACGAAGCATCGCCTTTAAATTACATTACGCCAGTTGGTTCAACGCCTTTTCCAACGCCTGGGCCTAATGAAAAGCCAATAGAGGACACACCTTTGCTGCGATTTTTTGGTTTAGATAAGTTGAATTATAATAACGACCCCCAATCTGGAGGAGATGGCTTTTTCGATTTTGTTTCGGGTATTACAGTCTTGCCACAAAACGGGAAAATTATTTTTACTAAGGCAGAACCGTTTGGGGCGTATCTTTTTGACAAACTATCCTTAAATGCCACTGAAGATTATAACGATACTTCTACATACAACGAAAACCAAGCTAAGTATGTTTACGATGTGCTTTACAAAAGTACCAAAACGGCAGCTTTAGAAGAAATTGAGAAAAATAAGTTTTTGTTAAAAGGGCGTTATAAGTCAACTGGTGCTGATGGTATACCAATTGGGGCTTTTAATGCACCTCAAGGTTCGGTAAAAGTAACAGCTGGTGGGCGTGTTTTGGTAGAAGGAATCGATTATACCGTAAATTACCAATTAGGACGTGTTTATATTTTAGATGAAGCGTTGAAAGCTTCCAATACGCCTATAAATATTTCAACTGAAAGCAACACTTTTTTTAATCAGCAAACTAGACGGTTTACAGGGTTGAACATTGAACATCAATTCAATGAAAATTTTGTTTTGGGAGGTACGCTTTTAAATCTTAATGAACGCCCCATAACCCAAAAGGCTAATTACGGAACAGAACCGATTAACAATACTATTTTTGGCTTAAATGGTAATTATGCAACCAAAGTACCATTTTTAACCCGTTTGGTAAACAAATTGCCCAATATAGATACCGATGTAGAATCTAATTTATCCTTACGTGGGGAATTTGCCTATTTATTGCCAGGAGCACCAAAGGGAACTAACTTAAATGGAGAGGTAACGTCGTATGTTGATGATTTTGAAGGCACCCAAAATGCTATCGATTTGAGGTCGCAATTATCATGGAATTTATCCAGTAGGCCTATTGGTTTAGGTGTGCCTAGTAATCCCAATGAAGATGCCAATGGCATTCAAAATGGGTATCAAAGAGCCATGTTGAACTGGTACACGATCGATCCTATTTTTTATACCAGCCAGAGACCTAATGGTATTTCTGACGATGACTTATCAGGCTTGTATACCAGTAGGGTTTTTATTAACGAACTATTTCCAGAACGGGACTTGGTGCAGGGGCAAAATTCAGTTTTAAATACTTTAGATTTAGCTTACTATCCAGCAGAGCGTGGTCCATACAATTTTGACCCTAATGCTGCAAGCGGTGTTATTAGTAATCCTGAAGATTCTTGGGCAGGTATTACACGCCAGTTAACATCAACCGATTTAGAGCAGGCCAACGTAGAGTATATTGAATTTTGGTTGCAAGACCCCTTTCAGGAAAGTCCAAACAATCCAGGTGGAAAACTGGTTTTTAACTTGGGTAATATTTCAGAAGACATCATTAAAGATGGCAGAAAGCTCTACGAAAATGGATTACCCAAAAACGGCGATGTTAGTTTGTTGCCAACTACAGCTTGGGGGTCGGTGGTACCACAAAACCAATCGTTGGTGTATGCCTTTGATAGTTCTGGACAAGAGAGAATTAATCAAGATGTTGGTTACGATGGTTATGATGATACCGAAGAGGCAGCGGTTTTTGGAGCGCAATTTGGAGCAGACCCAGCCAATGATAATTACACCTATTTCTTAAATGCCGATGGAAACATTTTTGAAAGGTATAAAAAATACAATGGTGTGGAAGGTAATACACCTGATACTTTTAGCAATACAGATAGAGGCGCCAATACCCAACCGGATGTAGAAGACATTAATCGTGATAACACCATGAACACGATTGATAGCTATTTCGAATATGAACTCGATATTACGAGACAAAATTTACCAGAAGATCAAGCAAGTTTTGACAATGTTCCAAATAGTAACCCTTTAAAGGAATTCTTGAGGGATTTTAAAATAAAATCAAGGCAACTACCTAACGGAGATACCAAAGATGTACGTTGGTATTTACTTAGAATCCCCGTACAGGGAAGTCATGTTACTGCTGTTGGAGGTATTACCGATTTGCGTTCGGTTCGCTTTGTGCGTATGTATTTAAAGGAGTTTACGCAAAATACAGTCTTCCGATTTGGAACGCTCGATTTGGTAAGAAGCGATTGGCGACGTTATAAATTAGCTTTAGATAAAAATGACCCAACACCAGACGATCCCCAAACCGATTTTTCAGTGGGCGTTATAGGTACTTTAGAAAATGAGGGTAGTTACCAAAGGCCACCAGGCATAGAACCGGAACAGCTTTTCAATAATAATACGGTAGTTAGGCAAAACGAGCAATCGTTGGTAGTAAAAGTATGTGATTTAGAGTCTGAAGACGCCAAAGGAGTGTATAAAAACATCAGTATCGATATGCGCCAGTTTAAACGTCTTAGAATGTTTATGCATGCTGGACAGGGCGATTCTGGAAACAATTTAATAGACAATCAGTTGGTAGGTTTTGTAAGGATGGGTAACGATTTAACCCAAAACTATTATCAAATTGAAATTCCACTTCAAGTGTCTACATCAAATTCCAGAGAAGGTCTTTGGCCAGAGGCCAATGAAATTAATTTACCTATTGAACTCTTGGGGCAGATAAAATCCAATGGTATTTCAGACGGCACTTTAACCAATGAAGACCCTACATTTTATGATGTGGTAAATGGCGAATTGTTGGCAGTAACAGATCCATTTTCGGGTTATGTGGCTGGGCAACACCGTATAGGTGTTAAAGGGAACCCTAACTTTGGAGATATTAGAACCTTGATGGTTGGGGTGAAAAATGCCACAACCAATGATGACATTTGTGGGGAAGTTTGGTTTAATGAATTGCGGTTGTCTGATATGGACAATGAAGGCGGTTGGGCTGCTGTAGTGAGTATGGATTCTAATTTAGCCGATTTTGCAAACATTAGCGCCACTGGCCGCCAAAGTACATCCGGATTTGGTAGTTTAGACCAAGGGCCAACGCAACGTAGCCTTGAGGATGTACAGCAGTATGATGTGGTAACCAATGTGAATGTGGGACAACTGCTTCCAAAGAAATGGGGCATAGAAATCCCGTTTAATTATGCGCAAAGCGAAGAATTGATTACGCCTAAGTTCGATCAGTTTTATGAAGACTTAACACTTCAGTCACGATTGGATGCTGCAAATAGCAGTGAAGAAAAAGAAACCATAAGGCAACAATCGGAAGACTATACCAAACGCCAAAGCATTAATTTTATTGGTGTGCGAAAAACCAGAACTACTGAAGCTACGCCACGTTTTTACGATGTGGAGAATTTAACCCTTAATTATTCCTATAACGAAGTAGAGCACCGCGATTTTGAAATTGAGAATTCCATTAACAAAACGGTAAGGGTAGGAGCCAACTATGCCTTCAATTTCAATCAGGTGAAAGTGGAACCCTTTAGAAAGAATGATTCTTTGTTTACTGGTAGATATTGGAGATTTTTAAAAGATTTTAATTTTAATTTACTGCCCACTAGTTTTACAGTTAATTCTAATATTAATAGACAGTTCAATAGACAAAAGTTTAGGGATATTGATTTGGGCGGTAATAATATTGGTATTGAAGAGTTATTCCGCAGAAATTATACTTTCGATTTCCAGTATACCATTAACTATGCTCTCACAAATTCGTTACAATTTAATTTTACGGCAGCCAATAACAACATTGTTAGAAATTATTTTAAGGATGGTATTCTTAATGGCGAACAAGACCCTGAGTTAGATGTTTGGGATGGCTTCTTAGACTTTGGAGACCCTAATAGGCAAATGCAAACATTAGGTGTTACATACCAACTACCCATCAATAAAATACCAACGTTTGAATTTATTGATGCAACATACCAATACACAGGTGATTTCCTATGGCAAAAAGGTTCGGACTTGTATGGTAATTTAGAAATTGATGGGCAGACGTATGATTTAGGGAATAACATTCAAAACTCAAATTCCCACAACTTCAATTCTAATCTGGATATGACCAGACTCTATAGGTATTTAGGGTTGGTTAAAAAACCAATTACACGAGCTAGAACCACAAATACAAGTAGGGGTGGGCCTCCAGCAGCTGGCCAAGACAATAATGCGTCGCAAACAAACAGTAATAAACAAACGGGCACTAAAATAATGAATGCTGGCATAGATATATTGACTAGCATTAAGAGAATTCAGTTCAATTATACAGAGAATAGTGGTACGTTTTTACCTGGCTATTTACAAACGCCAGGATTTATTGGCACTCTAAAACCAACCTTGGGCTATACCTTTGGAAGTCAGAAAGACATTAGGTATTTAGCGGCCAATAGAGGTTGGTTAACATTATACCCAGAATTTAACCAGCAATATACAGAAACACATAGTGAACAGTTAGATATTTCTGCGAGTATTCAGCCGATGAGCGATTTACAAATTGACGTAATTGGAAATAGAACCTATTACGAGAACTATACAGAAAACTTTAGGGTAAACGCAGTGGGCAATGGTTACGAATACGAATCGTTAACACCAAATACCTTTGGAAACTTCAATATTTCAACTGTATTAATTAAAACAGCTTTTAGTAAAAGTGACGAAAACACATCAGATGCTTTTAACGATTTTAGGGAAAACAGATTAATTATAGCCAGAAGGCTGGCTCAAGAAAGAGGCGCCAATGTAAACGATGTAGATGCCGATGGTTACCCAAGAGGGTTTGGTAAAAAGAGCCAAGCCGTATTATTGCCAGCATTTATGGCGGCTTATTTAGGGCAGGATGCCAATAATGTGAAGTTGGGAGCGTTTAGGAGTTTCCCAATCCCAAATTGGGATTTAAAATATACAGGTTTTATGAAGTTTGCCTGGTTTAAAAAGAACTTTAGACGTTTTTCTGTAAATCATGGTTACCGTTCTACTTATACCATTAATCAATTTAGGACCAATTTGGATTTTAATGGGATTAATTATGGTTTGGATTATAATTCGCAACCATTAGAAGATTTAGACCAATCTGGCAATTTCAAAAATGAGAAATTATACAGTAACATAAACCTGGCAGAGATGTTTAGTCCATTAATCAGGATAGAAATGGAAATGCAAAATTCCATTAGGACGAACATTGAGATTAGAAAAGATAGGTTACTGTCGCTTAGTTTTGATAATAACCTGCTCACCGAAATTCAAGGAAACGAATACATAGTAGGTTTGGGCTATAGAATTAAAGATTTACGTATTCGTTCTAATTTGGCAGGTCCAAGCAAACGTATTGTGAGCGATTTGAATATGAAAGCCGATGTTTCAATAAGAGACAATAAAACCATTATTAGATACCTTGATTTAGAAAACAATCAAGTAACTTCGGGGCAAACCATTTGGAGTGTGAAGTACTCAGCTGATTATGCTTTCAGCAAAAATCTAACAGCCTTGTTTTATTTTGATTATTCATTCTCTGAATACGCCATTTCTACGGCATTTCCGCAAACAACCATTCGCTCAGGATTTACTTTAAGATATAATTTTGGAAATTAACAGTATCTGTTTGAATTTTACGTTTGAATAAATACTTTTGTCCGAAACTAACATTATAATAAAAACATGAATATTCCATCAGATTTAAAATACACCAAAGACCACGAATGGGTTAAAATGGACGGCGATATTGCAACCATTGGCATTACAGATTTTGCGCAAAGTGAATTGGGCGATATTGTATACGTAGAAGTTGAAACTTTAGACGAAACACTACAGGCAGAAGAGATTTTTGGAACTGTAGAAGCCGTAAAAACAGTATCAGATTTGTTTTTGCCGCTTTCTGGAGAAATCATAGAATTTAACGAAGCCTTAGAAGATGAACCTGAAAAAGTAAATACCGATCCTTATGGCGATGGTTGGATGATAAAAGTAAAATGTTCAGATTTAGCAGAGGTAGAAAATTTGCTTTCTGCCGAAGCATATAAAACATTGGTGGGTGCTTAAAAAAATGGCAATGCCAGCGGCAATAGGTTATTCTATTGTTTTGTTGGTGGTATGTTTAAGGCCTTTAAAGTTGCCTAATTTAGGCGTGTCTTTTGGCGATAAAGTACTTCATACTTTAGCTTATGTTGTGTTGGCTTTTTTGTGGTACGCTGCCTTTATTTACCAAAGCAAATTCAATTCAAGAAAAGCCTTGTTATGGGCTTGTGTTTTTTCCATTTTTTTTGGTATGGTTATTGAGGTATTTCAAGAAGTGTTTACAACTACAAGACAGGCAGATGTTATGGATGTAGTTGCCAATACGGTGGGTGTCTTGTTTTCGGCATTCCTAATCATGTTAAAAAATAGAATTACAAGTTAAAAAATTATAAACACTTGCAATTTTGATAAATAAATAGTTATTTTAGCAATCTTCTAAAAACAGAATAAATTATGGAACCTAAAAAGAATCCTAAAGCTAATGTTGGTCGAAATAGCGCACTCTATTTCGCAATAGGGTTGGCTTTAATGTTATTTTTAACAAATTTTGCGATTAATTATAAGACCTATGACAAGTCTGATATAGACATAGGGCAATTAAATTTGGACGATGAATTGGAAGAAGAAATTCCAATTATAGAAAATAAAATAACACCACCACCACCACCGCCGCCGCCGCCGCCAGCTCCTGAAGTTATCGAGGTTGTGGAAGATGATGAAGAAGTGGAAGAAACCATTATTGAATCTACAGAATCTAGCCAAGATGATGAAATTGTTGAGATAGAGGAAATGGTAGTAGAAGAAGTAGAAGAAGACGTTCCAGTACCATTCGCAGTTATTGAAAACGTACCAGTATTCCCTGGTTGTGAAAACCAGAAATCTAATGATGCAAAAAGAAAATGTATGTCTGATAAAATTACAGACATTGTTCAGAAAAGGTTCAATAAGGATTTAGCATCCGATTTAGGTTTGTCAGGAATACAACGAATCAATGTAATGTTTAAAATAGACAAAAGTGGAAACATTGCAGAGGTTATGGCTAGAGGTCCGCACCCAGCACTTTCTAAAGAAGGAGAAAAAGTGGTTAGTTACATTCCAAAAATGAAACCGGGACAACAAAGAGGTAAGCCGGTAACTGTACAATACGTGCTGCCAATTATTTTCCAAGTTGTAGACTAATTCTTAACACCCTTATAAATATAAAATCCCGTTACAGTTTTGTAACGGGATTTCTTTTTTGGTATGCTTATTGTGATTTAAGATAATATTAACATTTAAACTATTATCATTATGAAAACTCCAAAAAAGAGCCACGACACCATTCGGCAAAATGGTAATGTCGTGAAAAAACCACAAAAGCACGACGCAAATTTACAAAAAAACACAACCCTTTATTTTCAGGTGGGGCTAATAGTGTGTTTACTGGCAGCGTATGGCCTGTTCGAAATGAAATTTGAAACCAAAGCAGAGCCAATTGCTGACTTTTACATCCCGAAGGATGAGGATTTGTACGTATTTGATGAACAATTTACAACTTATGAAGAAGAAGTGAAGCGGAAAGAAGTTAAGAAAAGGACCCTTACTTACAAAGCCCCAGTAATTAAAGAAGATGATCCTATTTTTGATACTCCCGAGTTTATTAACGAAGCACCTGTAAGTGACGCAACACCATTAACGCCAGACGCTGTTCCTGACATAAAAATTGAAGAAGAAGTACCAATACCTATCTTAATTATAGAGCAAGTTCCTGTTTATCCAGGTTGTGAAAATGAAAAAACCAACGATGATAAGCGAAAATGTATGTCCGATAAAATCACCAAATTGGTGCAAAAACAGTTTAACACTGATCTAGCAAATGATTTGGGTTTAACAGGACGGCAAACCATTTTAACTCAATTTAAAATAGACAATATTGGGCACGTAACAGAAATTCAGTCAAGAGCGCCACACCCAAAATTGCAGGAAGAAGCCGAGCGTGTCATCAATAAAATACCAGAAATGAAACCTGGTCTACAAAGAAATAAGCCAGTTGGTGTTATTTATTCGTTGCCCATAATTTTTGAGGTTAATTAATGCATTAAGAATTTTATTTTTATAAACCGTTATCGTTTCGATAACGGTTTTTTTTAATGGGTTCATTCTTAAAAATATAGTATCTTTCGGTTTTAAAACATTTCTTTTATTGCTATGTCAAAAAGATTTTTTGTCTTAAGTCTTCTGTTTGTTCAATACGCCTTATTCTCTCAAGATAATACTTTTAGTGAAAGACCGCCTGTTTTTACCGATTGTGAAAGTGTTTTGTTTTCAGAGCTAAAAAACTGTTTTAACACAAAGGTTTATGAGTTTGTTTATGCAAATTTTGAAGTACCTGAAAAGGTTGTTGAAGAAGATTACAAGGGGAAGATAGCTGTTGTTTTTGAAGTTGATGAAAAAGGAGTCTTCAAAGTAATTTATTCAGATGCTGTATACGATGAACTTAAAGATGAGGTAAACCGTGTGTTTTCGCTGTTGCCACACATACAGCCAGCGACCTATAATGGTCAGCCTACTTTCAGTCAGTATTCCATAACAATTAATATTCCATTAGATGGTAATATGGGTTCAAATGAAGCCGTTTCAAAAACAAATACAATATCTGTATTAGAGCAACAGGCTAAAATGGAATTTGACAATGTTAATAAAGACCTAGAAGAATTTACCCCTAAAGCATACAAAAGTCAATTAAACATTCCGTTTGTTCATAGTGAATATGCTAGGTTTGATATGAATATGAATCGGGTTGGCACCAATAGCCATACTGCTTCTAAACCGTTTCTTTATGAAGATGTCTCCAGATATTACGATTTTGAAAAAGAAAAGAAAGCGTTAAAAAAAGAAAAAGAAACCTGGGCGGGCAAGAAACTTTGGAACGAACATTTGGTGCAGGTACAAGGAAAAGATTACTGGTTTACCATAGACCCTATTTTCGATTTGCAGGTAGGGAAAGATACAGAAGCTGATTTTAGTTCTATCTATAACAACACGCGTGGTATTCTGGTTCAAGGTGGATTGGGCAAAAATTTTAATTTTTATACATCGGTATTTGAAAGTCAGGGGCGTTTTGCGCAATATGTAAATAACTATGCCGAAAGTTTAAAGGCTTTTGGTCCAGACCCAGCTATTATTCCCGGACGAGGTATAGCTAAAAGATTTAAAACCGATAGTTACGATTATCCGGTAGCCGAAGCGTATTTATCGTATTCGCCAGCCAAATTTTTAAATATTCAATTTGGGCATGGCAAGAATTTTATAGGAGATGGCTATCGCTCATTGTTTTTAAGTGATGTGGCCAGTCCGCGTCCTTTTTTAAAGTTAAATACAACATTCTGGAAAATAAAATATACCAATACATGGATGTGGCTTAAAGATGTGAGGCCAGAAGTAGAACAAGACAAGGCCTTTTTAACCAAATATATGGCAACCCATTATTTGAGTTGGAACGTATCCAAACGTTTTAACCTAGGGTTGTTTGAGTCTGTGTTATGGACAAACTCAAACAATCGAGGTTTTGATATTAATTATTTAAACCCAATTATATTTTATAGGGCTATAGAGTTCGAAACTGGCCAAGGAGCGGGTAATGCCATTTTGGGAGCTTCCGCAAAATACAAGTGGAATGACAACATCAATCTATACAGTCAGTTTATTTTAGATGAATTTGCGCTAAACGATGTAAAAGCTGGGGAAAAAAGCTGGAGGAATAAGTTCGGTTATCAATTAGGTATTAAGTATTTTGATGCCTTTAGAGTAGATAATCTCTTGCTGCAATTTGAATACAATAGAATAAGGCCCTATACCTATTCGCACAATACGATTGTTTTAAATTACGGCCACAACAACCAATCGATGGCGCATTTATGGGGAGCCAATTTAAGTGAGGCCATACTTATTGGGCGTTACCATTATAAACGCTGGTTTGCCAATGCAAAATTGGTTTTTGGAACCAGAGGCTTTGATTATAACGACGGTACTGATAATTTTAGTTACGGAGGCGATATTTACCGAGACTATAATGAAAGACCTTACGATACAGGTGTGGGAATAGGCCAAGGTATAAAAACAAAAACATTTTACGCCAACTTGCAAGGAGGGTATTTAATAAATCCGGCTACAAACCTAAAAGTATTTGCCGATATTACTTTTAGAAATTTCAATCCAGAAACAGAAACGTCACAAACATTTAAGAGCAATACTGTTTGGTTCAATTTAGGCATACGAACCGATTTGTTTAATTGGTACTTCGATTTTTAAGGGGCAAAAAATTACCACTTAAAAGCATTGCTCAAAACGCTTTAATAAAGTATCTTTGCCCTCGCATTAAAAAGCCCATTTAGAAACAAAACGTTGAGCGATTCAAATTCTTCATTAACAGTGTATTCTGTTGTTTCAGACTTCAAGGAAATCACAAAAATGCGATTGGCATTAAGTGTGGTATTTTCCTCTTTGGCTGGTTATTTATTGGGTGTAGAAACGGTAGATTTTAAAACATTGATTTTATTGGCTTTTGGAGGGTACTTTATGGTGGGGGCTTCTAATGCCTATAACCAAATAATAGAAAAGGATTTGGATGCATTAATGGACCGTACTAAAAACAGACCTATACCTTCAGGGCGTATGTCGGTAACTACAGCGTTTGTTATTGCCAGTGTGTTTACACTGTTGGGGGTTATTGTGTTGTACATTATTAACAAGCAAACGGCCATGTTTGGTGCCATATCAATATTTTTATACACTTGTGTGTATACACCACTAAAAACTAAGACGCCTTTAGCTGTTTTTGTGGGAGCTATTCCTGGGGCGATTCCGTTTATGTTAGGTTGGGTAGCCGCTACGGACGATTTTGGTATTGAACCGGGCACCTTATTTGCATTACAATTTTTTTGGCAGTTCCCGCATTTTTGGGCCATAGGCTGGTTTTTGTATAATGATTATAAAAAAGCAGGTTTCTTTATGTTACCAACAGGAAAACAAGATAGAGGGACAGCTGTACAGACCATTATGTATACTATTTGGACAATCTTAGTATCCATAATTCCTGTTTTTGGATTTACTGGGCGGTTACAATTATCCGTTGTTTCTGCGGTTGTCGTTTTAGGTTTAGGTTTGTGGATGTTGTACTATGCCGTTAGACTGTTTAAAATAATGACAGAGAAAGCAGCAAAGCAACTTATGTTGGTGAGTGTATCTTACATTTCTTTGGTGCAAATTGTTTATGTGATTGATAAATTTATAAGATAAGCCATGGATTTAACACAAGGTAATTTAGAAGAGAAAAATAACAGGGCAAAAAAAATGATGCTTTGGTTTGGTATCATTTCGTTGATTATGTCGTTTGCAGGATGGACGAGTGCTTTTGTGGTTAGTAGCTCAAGACCCGATTGGCTTAAGGATTTTCAATTGCCAAATGCATTTATATATAGTACCGTGGTTATTATTATAAGCAGTGTTACAATTTTATTGGCCAAACAGGCTTTAAGAAAAAACAATAGGCAATTAACAACCATTTGGCTAATGGCAACATTCGTTTTAGGTTGTGTGTTTATTTTTAACCAATTTTCAGGCTTTCAACAAATAATAGACCTAGGGTATAATTTTACAGGCCCTACCAGTAATGTAACGATGTCTTACATTTATTTAATAGCTATTGTGCATATTTTGCACGTGGTTGTTGGGCTAATTTGCTTATTGGTGGTAATTTATAATCATTTTAAACAAAAGTATAATGCATCGAAAATGCTTGGTTTTGAACTAGCATCAACATTTTGGCACTTTATAGACCTACTTTGGGTGTATCTCTTTTTGTTTTTATATTTTATTAGATAAATAAAATGATTATTTTTGTGCAACTTTTTTAATAACGACCAACATATATGAGTACTACTACAGTTGTATCTACTGGAACGGAAGGTAAGACTTGGGGAGGTGGAAATGAACCACTTCACGCAAGTTATGGCAAAATGATGATGTGGTTTTTCATTGTTTCTGATGCTTTAACATTTTCTGGCTTTTTAGCTGCCTACGGATTTTCAAGATTTAAGTTTATAGATTATTGGCCAATTGCCGATGAGGTGTTTACCCACGTGCCGTTTTTACACGGACAGGAATTGCCAATGATTTATGTGGCATTCATGACCTTTATACTTATCATGTCGTCTGTAACAATGGTTTTGGCTGTTGATGCTGGGCATCATTTAAATAAGGCCAAGGTTACTTTATATATGTTTTTAACCATTATCGGTGGTTTAATATTCGTTGGGTCACAAGCTTGGGAATGGGCTACTTTTATTAAAGGTGATTACGGCGCGGTGCAAACAAAAGGTGGTAATATTTTACAGTTTGTAGATGCCGAAGGTCATCGTGTGGCTTTAAGGGATTTTGTAGTAGCAGAAGGCCATGAAAGAGTGCAACAAGAGCGTAAAAACGGATTATGGTTTGTGAGCGAAGGTACCTTACCAACATATACAGTGGAAGAAGTTATTCATGGTTTAGAAACGCATGATAATGTTTTGGTTAGAACACAATTGCTGGATGAAAACGGACAAAAAACCGTGCTTTCTAGAGCCGAATCTTTAAATCAGCTGAAAAGCTATGGTACCCATGTTGTTGAAGGGGCTAATTTGCATGAAAACGAATATGGTTCGCCTTTATTTGCCGACTTCTTTTTCTTTATCACTGGTTTCCATGGTTTCCACGTATTTTCGGGTGTTATAATTAACATTATTATTTTCTTTAATGTGGTATTAGGAACTTACGAAAGACGTAAAAGTTACGAAATGGTCGAAAAAGTGGGGCTTTATTGGCACTTTGTAGATTTAGTTTGGGTATTTGTTTTTACATTCTTCTACCTAGTTTAATTAGAAAATCGCTCCGTGATTGCATAACATCGCGGTAACAAAATAAAAAATTGTCATTCCCGTGAAGACGGGAATCTAAATAAAAATAAACTAAAAAATGGCACACGAACATAAATTAGAAATATTTAGAGGGTTAGTTAAATTTAAATCCAACACCCAAAAAATTTGGGGGGTATTAATCTTCTTGTCTATTGTAACAGCAGTGGAGGTTGTTTTAGGTATTTATAAACCAGAAATGTTGATGGCTAAGTTTATTGGCATGAAACTTCTGAATTGGATCTTCATAATTTTAACCTTGGTAAAGGCCTATTACATTACTTGGGACTTTATGCACATGCGAGACGAAGTAAAAGCGTTAAGACGCATGGTGGTATGGACTGCAATATTTTTAATATTATATTTAGTGTTTATCCTATTACAGGAAGGTGGATATATAGAAGGGGTTTATTCATCTGGATTTATAAGGAAAGATTTTTAAACAGCTATAACATTTTAATGTTAAAACATATATGGAAGGCGGTTATTTGAACCGCCTTTTTTATTTTTGCAAAACAATTTTAATTAACAGAAACTCTTTGTTTCATGGATTACAAAAAGGTTGGTCGCTATGTGGTTTTAGGAATTCTATTCTTTCTTCCCGTTACTTTTTTGCTGTTTTTGTATCCAGCAACACATAATTATACCCCTTTAGATATTGTAAGGCAGTCTGTGGAGGACATTGATGGGTTTCAACCTGTTTCAAATCAAGATCCAATCGTTTTTAAAGAGCATATTACTGTTGTTGGTTTTTTTGGAAAGCAGCCTATGGAAAAAGTAATAACAGCTTCCAATTTAAAGGAACTTGTTTACGATAAATTTAAAGGTTTTAAACGGTTTCAGGTTGTAATTATAGTGCCAAAAAACACAGAGACAGAAGTTGAAAACCTAAAAAAGGAAATTGCTTCTTATGAAGATATTCGGTTTTGGCATTTCGTGTTTGCAGACGAAATAGACATTGAAAAAGTTTTTGCTAGTTTGAAGTCTGAAGTCAAGCTAGACAACAACCTGTCAACAGACCACGTGTTTGTTGTAGACCAAGATTTAAATCAAAGAGGGCGTATAGACGATAGAACCGATAATGAAAAAGCAAAGGCAAAACAGGTTTATGGGTTGTATTCTTATAATTGTATTGAGGTTTCGGAAATTAAAAACAAAATGAGCGAAGACATGCGTATTTTATTTACTGAATATAGGCAGAAACGTAAAGGGGAATTTGATTCTGAAACGAGACGGGCAAATGATTTAAAAGAGCATTATGAAGAAAACTAATTATTCGTACATAGGCATTGCTTTTATTATTCTGGTGTTTGGTATTTATTTTATTCCAAGAATCGTTGACAGAATCAGTAATAACGATGTTTCTCGGCAAGAAAGTAGAAGTGACCAAAAACGAGAAGAGAATATATCAGAATTAGCATTTATAGAAATTAATGGCGAACCTAAAAAAGTGCCTTTCTTTTCATTTATAAACCAAAATGGAAACGTAATAACCAACGAAGATTATAAAGGTAAGGTGTATGTGGTTGAATTTTTCTTTACTACCTGCCCAACTATTTGTCCTGTTATGAATGCTAACTTGGTACAGATTCAAAATGAATTTGAAGGGCTTGAAAATTTTGGTGTAGCATCGTTTACTATAAATCCACAATATGACACCCCCGAAGTGTTAAAAGAATATGCCCAAAAATATGGTATTAAAAACACCAATTGGCATTTAATGACGGGCAGTCAAGAGGCCATTTATAAATTGGCAAACGAAGGCTTTAATTTATATACAGCGGAAGATGCTAATGCAGATGGCGGCTTCGAGCATTCAGGAAATTTTGCGTTAATTGATAAAAATGGCTTTATCCGTTCTAGAAAAGATGAGTTTGGAAATCCTTTAATATATTATAGGGGTATCATTTCAGAAGAACAAGGGACAAACAGTGATGGCGAAACAGAAGAAATAAGCCTGTTGAAAGAAGATATTAAGAAACTGTTGAATGAATAACCTTTTTAATTATTAAGTAATAAATACCACTTTAACCAGATGATGAGCCAAGAAAACACGATTCTAGATGATAAAAAGTACAATAAGTTAATTGTAGTGCTTTCCGTTGCCATTCCGCTAGTAGTGGCTATTTTGTTTGGTGTAAAGCTAGATGTAGAGCTTCCTGTTTTCTTACCACCTATTTATGCTTCTATTAATGCGGTTACAGCTTTGGTATTGGTATTGGCTTTCATGGCTATTCAAAATAAAAAAATAAAATTACACGAACGTTTAATGAAGTTAGCCATTGTGTTATCAGTTTGTTTTTTGGTAATGTATGTGGCATATCATATGACGAGTGACTCTACAAAATTTGGGGGAGAAGGTTTTGTAAAATATTTATATTATTTTATACTGTTAACGCATATTGTATTATCAATAGCTGTAATACCTTTTGTGCTTATTACTTATGTAAGAGCCATTACCAACAACATAGAAAAGCATAAAAAGATTGCTAAAATCACATTTCCTTTGTGGTTGTACGTGGCCGTTACCGGTGTGGTGGTTTATATTATGATAGCGCCCTATTATGCATAAATACAAACGAAAAATAATAGTTTTAGTTTTTTTCTTGGTCATCTCTGTTCAAGGCTTTACCCAATGTGCCATGTGCCGGGCGGTTTTAGAAAGCGAAGAGGGTCAAGGTGCTGCTAAAGGCATAAACGATGGTATAGTTTACCTGATGGCTTTTCCTTATATTTTAATAGCAGGAATTGGCTATTTTATATACCGAAAGTTTTACAGAAAAAAGCCCGAGTTAAATAAATAACAAATTTTTACCATTGTAAATGTAACTTTTCTGTCTTTCGGTAGTCTAAGGATTGAGCGTAAAGTTTTAAACCCAACTCATAACTTAAATGTTACAAATAAGTCAATTACACAAATCCTACCCAATAGGAGATTCCAGTTTGCATGTTTTAAAAGGTATTGATCTTTCAGTTGAAGAAGGTGAAATGGTAGCGATAATGGGGTCTTCAGGTTCAGGAAAGTCCACATTGTTGAATATTATAGGAATGCTTGATGAAGCAGATTCTGGTGATTATATTCTTGATGGATTAAAAATTAAAGATCTTACAGAGAAAAAAGCAGCCGTTTATAGAAATAAGTTTTTAGGCTTCATTTTTCAGTCCTTCAACCTTATAAATTATAAAAATGCACTTGAAAATGTGGCATTGCCATTATATTACCAAGGCATGAAACGCAAGGAACGTCAAGAATTGGCCATGTATCATCTGGAAAAAGTAGGACTGGCCAATTGGGCGCATCATTTACCCAAAGAGTTGTCCGGTGGTCAAAAACAGCGTGTAGCAATTGCTAGAGCTTTGGCCGCAAACCCTAAACTATTGTTGGCCGATGAACCTACAGGAGCGTTAGATACGGTGACTTCCCACGAAATAATGGCTTTTATTCAACAGTTAAACGATGAGGGTAAAACCATTTTAATGGTAACCCACGAAGAAGATATTGCCAATATGTGCAAGCGTATTGTGCGTTTGCGTGACGGCGTTATTATAGAAGATACCAAAGTAGAACAAGTAAGAGCCGAACAGCATGTTTGATTTAGACCTCTGGCGGGAAATATTTCAAAGTATCAATAAAAACAGAACCAGAAGTTTGCTGTCTGGGTTTACTGTGGCTTTTGCTATTTTGTTGTTTACCATTCTTTTTGGTATTGCCAATGGCCTTAAAAACACGTTTAAAGAAGAGTTTGCCGACACGGCTACAAACGCCATTTTTGTTATGTCTGGAAGAACTACCGTAGCCAATGAAGGCTATCAGGCAGGGAGACAAATACAGTTCAAGAACGAAGATTACGAATACATTAAAGAAGAATTCAAAGACAAGATAGAGTTTATTACCTCTGTGGTAATGCGAAATGCCAATGCATCCTACAGAAATGAGAAAAATAGCTATAACCTTGTTGGCGTTTATCCCGATTATCAATTTGTTGAGAAAAACGAAATAATTGAAGGGCGCTATATAAATAAAAACGACCTCGACAACGAAACAAAAGTTATAGTAATAGGCCGGTTGGTGGAGGAAGATTTGTTTATAAACGAATCGGCCATTGGGAAATACATTAACCTAAATGGCATTCAATATAAGGTAGTTGGTATTTTTATGGATGAAGGAGGCGATAACGAAGAGCGTATCATCTATATGCCCATTACTACGGCGCAACGTGTTTATGGCAATAACGATTATGTTAATAGAATAAATTTAACCTACAGTCCCGATTTAAATTACGATGAAGCTTTAGGCTTTAGTAGTTTATTGACCAGAAAACTTAAAACCCGTTTTTCGGTAGCTACAACCGATCAAAGAGCTATCAGGGTATTTAATATGGCCGAAGGCACACAACAAGTCGATCAAATGACTTTGGGGCTCACCGTTATTATTTTGGTTATTGGTTTTGGTACGTTAATAGCAGGTATTGTAGGTATAAGTAATATTATGATTTTTATCGTAAGGGAACGCACCAAAGAAATTGGTATTAGAAAAGCACTTGGGGCAACACCAAGATCAATAATATCAATCATTTTAATAGAATCCATACTTATAACGACTATTGCTGGGTATGTAGGTCTTTTAATAGGAGTGGGCGTTTTGGAACTTGTAGTTGGAGATAAATTAGAAGTTTATTTTATTACAAACCCAGGCGTCAGTTATAGTCTTTTAATAGGGGCTACTTTAACATTAATTATAGCGGGAGCCATAGCTGGCTATTTACCAGCAAAAAGAGCCTCTGAAATTAAACCAATTGTTGCCCTAAGAAATGATTAGTTATGTTTAAATTTTTATTTGATAGAGATACTTGGCAAGAGGTTTTTGATAGCTTTAATAAAAATAAGTTAAGGTCTATACTTACCATGGTAGGCGTTTGGTGGGGTATTTTACTATTAATTGGTCTGCTAGGGTCCGCAAGGGGATTAGAAAATGCATTTAATCGTTTGTTTGGCGATTTGGCTACCAATAGTGTATTTATATGGTCAGGAAATACAAGTAAACCGTTTAAGGGTTTTCAGGAAGGCAGACGCGTAAAGTTAACGCTTAGTGATGCAAAAAAGGTTGAAGAAAATGTAGAAGGCATTGAGTTTTTAGTGCCAAGAAACCAAACACAATCGGAAGTTACTAGAAACTTTCTTTCTGGAACATTTCAAATATCTGGTGATTACCCTTTGTTGGATAAGGTTCAGAAGAAAAAGTTGATATATGGCCGTTTTCTCAATGAGAATGATATTGATAATAATAAAAAAGTAGCTGTTTTATCAGAAGATATTTATCAGCAATTATTCGATAAGGATGAAGACCCTGTGGGACAATATGTCCAAATTAATAATATCAATTATACTGTTATTGGCATGTATGAAGCTGGCCAAATTAACATTGGCTCCTCTTCAGAGATACATATTCCATTTACAACATTTCAGCAAGTATACAACCAAGGCGACCAGATTGCTTGGATGATGATAACCGGTAAGCCAGAGTACGATATCGCCCAAATAGATAAAGACACTAAATTGTTACTTAGAAATTTAAACAATGTGCACCCAGACGACCAAAGAGCTTTTGGTGGTTTTAATTTGGGAACCGAATTTTCTAGATTAACGGGCTTTTTAATAGGGATGCAGTTTTTAACCTGGTTTGTGGGTATTGCAACGTTAATTGCGGGAGTTTTTGCCATTGGAAACATATTATTGATTACGGTACGTGAACGGACCAAAGAAATAGGTGTACGTAGGGCACTGGGTGCCACTCCGTTTGAAATTAAAAGACAAATTGTTGTAGAAGCCGTCTTTTTAACTTTGTTAGCTGGAATATTCGGAATTATTACAGGAGGTTGGATTTTAATAGGGTTGGATGCCGCTTTTGGCCAAGGAGACTCCGCCGTTATAGTCAACGCCTCAGTATCAATAGCAGTTGTATTCATTGCCATAACCATATTAACCATTTTAGGCACATTAATAGGCTTAATACCAGCGTTTAGAGCTACAAGTATAAAACCAATAGAAGCATTAAGAGAAGAATAAACAATCAAAGAAATGAACAAAACAGTAAAAATTATTTTAGGATTAGTAACGGTATTATTGTTAATATTTGTGCTAAAGTATTTTATGGATTCCAATTCAAAAGCCATCGAGGATTTTAATGTGGAAGAACCTTTCTATACTACTATAAACACACAGGTTGTCGCAACTGGAAAACTGAACCCAGAGGAAGAAGTGGAGTTAAAACCACAAATTTCTGGAATTGTTGACCAAATTCTTGTGGAAGAAGGCGATGTTGTGAAAAAAGGCGATTTAATAGCAACTATTAGGGTAGTGCCTAACGAACAATCTTTGGTACAAGCGCAGAGTAGAATAAAAACAGCACAATTGTCTTTTAACAATGCTAAAACCCAATACGATAGAGATAAGGCTTTATTTGATAAAGGTGTGATTTCCAAACAAGATTTTGAAACTACAGAACTTAATTACGATCAAGCAGAAGAAACTTTAAGGCAAGCCCAAAATGATTATCAAATAATAAAGAAAGGATCGCTTTCTGGAGGTGCTACAGCCAATACGAGTATTACAGCCCAAATTTCTGGTACCATTTTGGAAATTCCGGTAAGGGAAGGTGACCAAGTAATTGAGAGTAATACCATGAACGATGGTACAACCGTTGCAACCATTGCAGATATGAGCCTGATGATTTTTGAAGGTAAGGTTGATGAAGCCGAAGTTGGTAAAATAAAAGAAGGTAAAGACATTAAAATTGTCTTGGGCGCCATTCAAGATAAAGACTTTCCTGCCAAATTATCTTTTGTAGCACCAAAAGGGGTTGAAGAAAATGGAGCGGTTCAGTTTACCATTAAAGCCGATGTAAATATTGATCAAGGTACAAACATTAGGGCTGGTTACAGTGCCAATGCAGAAATTGAGCTCGAAAATAAAGACAGTGTTTTCAGTATCAGGGAAGCATTGCTTCAATATGATAGAATTACCGATAAACCATTTGTTGAGATTCAAACAGGAGAGGGGCAGTTCAAAAAGCAGGATGTAAGGATAGGATTGTCAGACGGTATCAATGTTGAAGTGCTTGAAGGTATAAAAGAAGGTGATAAGATTAAAGTTTGGAATAAGGCTTCCAAAGATGATATAGTAAATGCAAATCAAGGAGGGCGCAGATAAAATGATGTTAAATATGAAACAAATAAAAAGAGCTTTTACAATAGGTGTATTCTTGGTGGGTGCTTTGGGTTTTTCCCAAAAAAAATGGACACTGCAAGAGAGTATAAACCATGCTTTAGAGAACAATATCACTATAAAAAAAGCTGAAAATACATTGCTTATAAACGATGAGGACATTACAGCCGCTAAAGGTAGTTTTTTGCCAACGGTGTCTGGTAGTGCTTCACACAGCATTAGCTTAGGGCAAAGTCAATTGTTTGAGGGGGCTTTTGTAAACCGAACCAGTAACTCAACAAACTTTGGGGTAAGGGTTTCAGAAAACATTTTTAATGGATTTAGAAACACTTATTTATATGAACAAGCAAAATTGAATTTAGAAACCAGTCAACTGGAGCTAAGTAGAATTCAAGATGATATTTCCTTAAATGTTGCTAATTCCTATTTAAATGCCCTATTTAATAAAGAGCAATTGGAAACAGCCATTACCCAATTTGAATTTTCAAAAAAACAGTTGAGCCAAGTAAAGGACTTAGTTGAGGCAGGCACCCAGCCGAAAGTCAATATTTATGATGCTGAAGCTACTTTGGCTAATGATGAACAAGCAGTAACTGTAGCTGAGAACAACTATAATTTAGCGTTGTTATCACTATCTCAATTGTTGCAAGTGCCTTTTGAAGGTTTTGATATTGAGGTGATAGAAATTGACAGCCCTTCTGAAGCGTTACTTTACAACAATGCTTCGCCCATATTAGAGTATGCATTGCAAAACAGAAGCGAAATTGGAATTGCTGAAAAAAATATTGAGAATTCAGAATTAAACACGAAGATTTCAAAAGCGGGATTTTTGCCAAGCGTTAATTTTGGTTATTCATTGGGAGCCAATGTTTTCTATACAAACTTAAATGATAATGAAAATCCGTTCTTTAGGCAATTGGAAGACAATTTGGGACATAACTTTAATTTAAGTGTGAACATTCCTATATTTTCTCAATTTCAGAATAAAACCAATGTTGCCAAATCGTTGATTCAAGAAGAAAATGCCAAATTGGATTTAGAACAAGCCAAGCTGACATTAGAATCGAATATTCAAGCTGCTTTTACCGATGCACAAGCAGCATTTAAAACTTATGAAGCAGCAAAAAAATCTTTGGCATCGCAAGAGTTGGCATTTGAAAATGCCCAAGAGCGCTATAACATTGGAGCAATGAACGCATTTGAATTGGAACAATCCAGAGTTCGATACATAAATGCACAATCGTCTTTGATAACCGCCAAATATGATTTTGTTTTTAAGACAAAAGTTTTAGACTTTTACATGGGAAAAACAATAACAATAGATTAATTTGGCTTTAATACTAAATATTGAAACAGCAACAACCAATTGTTCTGTGTCTGTTTCTAAGAATGGCAAAACACTTTTTTTAAAGGAAGATAATAACAAAAACTATTCGCATGCCGAAAGCTTGCATGTGTTTATAGATACAGCAATTAAAGAGTCTGGAGTTTCTTTAAATGCTATTGATGCTATTGCTGTCAGTAAAGGGCCTGGCTCTTACACAGGTTTGCGTATTGGTGTTTCTGCTGCTAAAGGGTTGTGTTTTGCATTGAATAAGCCTTTAATTTCCGTGCCTACTTTGGAGGCCTTGGCGCATCAAGTGATGACGGAAAACGGCTTGATTGTACCAATGTTAGATGCCAGACGTATGGAAGTGTATTCTGCGATTTTTGATAAAAACCATAACCTTGTTAGGGAAACACAGGCACAAATATTAGATTCCAATTCTTTTGGGACTTATTTAGATAAGAGTAAAGTTTACTTTATTGGTAATGGTGTCAATAAGGCAAAAGAGCTTATACAGCACCCCAATGCGGTTTTTATAAATGATAAATTGCCTTCTGCAAACGAAATGGGATTGTTGGCATTTAATAAATACAAAATAAGCGACTTTGAAGATGTCGCTTATTTTGAACCTTATTATTTAAAAGACTTTGTGGCATTAAAGCCAAAGTCTTAACTTAATTAAGCATTTTTTCGTATTTCCACTTGATGTGGGTATGGAATTTCAATACCAGCAGCATCTAAGGCTTCTTTGGCGTTTTCGGTTACCTCAAAATAAACAGCCCAATAATCCTCCGATTTACACCACGGTCTTACGGCAAAGTTTACAGAACTGTCTGCCAATTCCATAACATTAACTGTGGGTTCGGGTGTATCTATAACTTTTGGGTGACTTTTTAGGACGCTCATTAAAACTTCTTTAGTCTTTTTAATATCGGAATCATAATCAACTCCAAAAACCAAATCTACACGGCGGGTGCCTTCGGTAGTATAGTTAATGATATTGCCATTAGACAATGCACCATTTGGAATGATAATCTCTTTGTTTGAAAGTCCTGTTAGTTTAGTGGTAAAAATTTCTATGTGTTTAACCACACCAATTTCACCTTGTGCTTCAATAAGATCACCTATTTTAAAGGGTTTAAAAACCATGATTAAAACACCGCCCGCAAAATTACCTAAAGAGCCTTGTAGCGCCATACCAATGGCCAAACCGGCAGCAGCAATAACAGCAGCAAAGGAGGTGGTTGGTACCCCTAAAGTACCAAGTAAGGTAATTATTAAAAGTATTTTTAATGACCAATTTAATAGGTTTATTAAAAATTTTTGAAGACTTTCTTCATAAGCACTTTTGGTCATTATTTTACGGGAGGCATTCAATATTTTCTTAATAAGCCAAGAACCAATAATCCATATAACAATGGCACCAATAATTTTTAATCCATATTTTGTGGCTAATTCTAGCCATTTTTCTGCATCTACATTTTCTAAATCCATAATCTTATATTTTAGTTTTAAGAATTTACCTAATAATAAACTTTTTGTTTAAATAACAGGTAAATTGAAAGTTAAATTTTTAATCACATCAAATCTAATGCGTCTTCTACCTTGGTTACAGGCAATTTACAAGCCTTGTTTACGCAAACATAAATAAAGGTATCTTGCGGGTTGTACCTATTTGCCAGTAATGGTAAATTGTTCTCGGTAGTACTGCCAACCAATAATTTATTGGGAAGGTAATGGGTGTTCAACTCGTCTATTTTTTGTTTGGCATCTGCGCCCACTACAGCGACTTCGTAAAACGGATTGGTGTAATTTAGCATTAAATCGAACCAATTGGAATACCCAGACGGGTATTCGCTCATTTCTGGCTTCACATTATTAAGCATGGTCATGGCTGTTTTAGAGAAATGCTCATTATCAAAATAATGTGATAGTTTAAATAGGTTTTTAGCCATAATGGAGTTGCTGGCGGGAATTACATTGTCTCTGTATTCTATACTTCTGGATACTAAAGAGGCATCACTGTTTGAAGTAAAGAAAAACATTTTACTGGTATCATCGTAAAAATGATCAAAGGTGTAGTTTGCCAAATCTCTTGCGGTGGTTAGCCATTTTTTATCTAAGGTGTTTTCGTAGAGTGCTAAAAAGGCATCAATAGTAGCGGCATAATCTTCTAAATAACCATTAATGGTGCTTTTACCATCTTTATAGTTATGGTTAAGGCCGCCATCTTCACGCAATTGTGAGTTTACTATGAAATTTGCATTTTTCTCTGCAGCTTCCAAATAGGTTTTGTTGCCTAAAACCCTATAGGCATCAACATATCCTTTTAACATTAAAGCGTTCCAAGATGTAAGGGTTTTGTCATCCAATCTGGGTTTTGGTCTTTTATTTCGTGTGGCTAAAAGTTTAGTTTTCCATTGTTCCTTTTTAGTAGCTAATTCGGCTTCGGTAATATTGTGTTTTTCAGCAATGGCAGCATCACTTTCGTTTCTTATAAGCACGTAATTATTGTGTTCCCAATGTCCAAAATCGTTCACATTGTAGTAGTCGGCAAACAAATCAAAATCGTTAGCCAAAAGTGCTTTTAATTCTTCTTGTGTCCAAACATAAAAAGCACCTTCTTCCAACGTGCCTTCGGCATTATTGCTATCCGCATCAAGCGACGAGTAAAAGGCACCATTATTGGCGGTCATTTCATTTTTTATAAACTCTAACGTTTCGTTAATTACGTTTTTATAGAGTTCATTTTTTGTAATGAGATAGGCATCAGCATACAAGCTTACCAGCAAACCGTTATCGTACAGCATTTTTTCAAAGTGTGGAACATGCCATTTTTCATCTACCGAATATCTTGAAAATCCGCCACCAATTTGATCAAAAACACCACCATAGGTCATTTTGGTAAGTGTTAGGTTTACAAAATCCTGTAATTCTTTATCGTTGTTTTGGTAGGCGTGCCTCATTAGAAAATGATAGTTGTTTGGCATCATGAATTTTTGGGTTTGTTTCATGCCTCCAAAGGCATGGTCAAAATTCTTTTCCCAATTGGTTAAGGCATTTTCTATAAAGGCCCTTTCAAAAACGGGCTCATCGGTATTTAGGCTAACAACATCCAGCGATTTAATACCCTGGGAAAGTTTATCGGCATATTCGTGTAACTTATTTGGGTCTTCCTTGTAAAGTTTGGTGAGTTGCTTTAAGATATCCATCCACTGTTCTTTCTTAAAGTAAGTACCGCCCCAAACAGGTCTGCCATCGGGCAAAGCCACTACATTTAAAGGCCAACCGCCACTACCCGTCATAAGCTGTACGGCGTTCATGTATATTTGGTCTACATCTGGGCGTTCCTCCCTATCTACTTTTACGTTTACGAAATTTTCGTTCATTACTTGTGCTACCAAAGTATCCTCAAAACTTTCATGTTCCATAACGTGGCACCAATGGCAGGATGCATAACCTACACTGATGAGCAAAAGTTTGTTTTCGTCTGTTGCCTTAGCCAATGTTTTGTCATTCCAAGCGTTCCAGTTAACAGGGTTGTGAGCATGCTGCAATAGATACGGACTCGTTTCGTGTATAAGGTCGTTAGTGTATGGATGTGTCATGTCTTTTGAAGTTTCACTTTTACAGCTAAAAAGTAAAATTGCCAATAGCAGCAATAGGGAGAACGTTTTTTGCATTTTATGGATAGATGTTGAAAAAAAAGCGTTCAAACATGAACGCTCAGGTTTCTTTTTAATATTGTTAAGGGTTAATCTACTTCAAATGTAATTTTTACATTAACTCTAAATTCGTTGACGTTTCCGTCTTTAACGGTAGCACTTTGTTCTTGAACATAAACCGAACGTATATTTTTAACACTTTTTGCAGCGTGGGCAACTGCTTTTTTCGTGGCATCTTCCCAGCTTTTTTCTGAATTTGATAATACTTCAATAACTTTTAGTACAGGCATAAGTTTAGTTTTTTAAATTAAAAATTCGTTAATACCTAAATATAAGAAAATAAATTGAGTTAGCCATTAATAGCTTCTACAGTTTCTACTTTGCCATGTAACATTTCCCTAAGCATGTTTTCGATGCCACTCTTTAATGTAAAGGTTGAAGAAGGACAACCGCTACAAGCCCCTTGAAGCAACACACTCACATTTTTGGTGTCGGCATCATAAGAAATAAACTGAATGTTTCCGCCATCACTTGCAACGGCCGGTTTTACATATTCTTCCAGGATGTTTACAATTTCTTTAGAGGTGTCGTCAAGCGAATCAAACTGAGAATCAAGTTGTTTATTGGTTTTTTGTTGTGTTTGTGCGGCCTCTTGTGAAACAATTTCTTTGCCGTTTTCAATATAGCTTCTAATAAACTCACGAAGTTGTAAGGTAATATCTTGCCATTCCGCAATATCGTATTTGGTAATGGATATGTAGTTTTCATCTAAAAATACATTTTTTACAAACGGAAAATGGAATAATTCGGTAGCCAAGGGCGATGCTTTGGCTTCGTCTATAGATGTAAATTCAAATAAAGTGGTTACTAATTTTTTGTTGGCCACAAATTTCATAACCGCAGGGTTTGGTGTGCTTTCGGCATAAACGGTTACAGGTACTTTTTTAGGTGTGGCGGTTTCTTCAATTACAAGGCCTCCATTGTTTAGGTAAGATTCTATTTGTTCGGCTACTTCACCCTGTACGTCTTTCCATTCTACAATATTGTAGCGTTCAACTGCTATAAAATTACTGGTTATGTAAACTTTTTTAACAAATGGCAGATAAAATAATTGCTGTGCCAATGGCGATGGCTTTGCTTCGTCTATGTTATTGAATTCAAAACTTTGATTTCTGGTAATGAACTGATTAAGCTCAAATTTAATTATGGCGTTATTGGTAGTTTCTTGTATTGAAACGGAAAAAGTACTCATTTTAGCTTTTTTTTTCAAAAATACTAAAAGAAAACTATAGTTATGTATATATTTGGCTTTAGTTGTTTTTTTAAAACACGAAGAAAACTGCTACATTATTTGTTTAATGTGTTTGTTTTGAGTTACTTGAAAATATAAGAACCTACTTAATAATAGTTTATGAAGTTTAAATATTGTTTTATTTTAATGATAACGGCCTTAAGTTCGTGTAAGATTTTAGCTCAAGAAGGTTTACCAATTTATACCGATTATTTAACGGATAACTATTATTTAATTCACCCCTCCATGGCTGGAGCTGCCAATTGTGCAAAAATTAGAATGACAGGGCGTCAACAATGGTTTGGACATGAAGATGCACCAAAATTGCTAACGTTAAGTGCCAATGGCAGAATTGGCGATACTCCTTCTGCAATCGGCGGTATTTTGTTTGCAGACAAAAACGGTTATCATTCGCAAAATGGAGCCTATGTAACCTATGCCCACCATATCATGTTTTCAAGATCGGAAGTCGATCTAAACCAGTTGTCTTTTGGTTTAAGTGTTGGGGTCATTCAATATAAATTGGATGAAACGTCATTTCCCCAAGATGGCCCAGACCCCCTTATAGATGGTATTGTTCAAAGTGCTACCAATTTTAATATGGATTTTGGGTTTTCCTATAACTTTTTGGATTTCTACCTACACGGTACTGTAAAAAACGTATTGAATAATTCTGGAATCAACTCAGATATTGGCATCACAAGCAATTTAAGACGCTATTTGTTTTCCACAGGTTATGTGTTTGGCGCTTATGGAAGCGATTGGAGCTATGAGCCATCGGTTATGTTCCAATACAGAGAAAGTACACAAGAAGCTGCTATTGACATTAATGCCAAGGTCTACAAACAAATGGAGTTTGGAAGTATTTGGGCAGGACTATCGTACAGAAATAGTTTTGATGGCGCGCAATACACAACCGATTCTGGTGCAGTAGATAGCCAAAGGCTTCAAAATTTTACGCCCATATTAGGTATTAACTACGGTAAATTTATGTTCGCTTATAATTATACGCACCAAACCAATTCGGTGGTATTTACCAATGGCGGATTCCATCAGCTAACACTTGGTTTTAATTTTGGTTGTAAACCTGTGAAGTACGATTGTAACTGTCCGGCCGTAAATTAGTCTAGGTAGTTGTATTGGCTATAATTTTCCATTCATCACCAATCCTTTTAAAAATGAGCATAAAGTAACCATCAAGGTTACCTGCATCCCTTTTTACATGGTACTCGGCCAAAACGTAATAGGCACCTTCTTCAATTTGGGATATATCGTTAATTCTGTAGCTTAGTACACCAGTATAATCTTTGTCTGGATAAAATTTTTTGTAATGGGCAGATACATTGTACCACCCTTGTATAATACCATTTTTACTGTATAGTTTTAGAGAATCACTTTTCCAATACCCTTCCATATAGTCATCTATATTGTTTTTAGACCACGCTATTCGCTGGGCCTTTAAAACGGCGTTGATTTCCTTTTGGTCTTTTTCGGGGTTTGTTTGTGCCGATATAAAGCAAAACGGCATCACAAAAAACAGTATTAAGAACTTTTTCATGGTAGGGTTTTTAGGTTTTGTTAAAGTAAAAATAACAAAATCTAACATTTAATACGCTACTCAGTCTATTTGTCGCGTATTTACAATACATTTTTTTGTTGCTTAAAGAAGGCATCTGCTTGCAGTTGCATGAGTTCTCGGGCTTTTTTACGCTTGTAAGTATACAGCTCTTCTTCGCTTTCAATATCGGTGTAAATGCGATCATTAATCGCGGCATCGGTTTTAAGCAACGCGTCTCTTTGGTTTTTGTTTTGAAGCACGGTTGTTTTAACGGTAGCCTCTTGGTCTTCCAGTTTAAAATCGTAAGCACCTTTGGGAGACATCAATTTGGCAAAAATTGGTGCTGTTTCAATAGCTAAAAACAAAAGAAAAATAAAGAAAGAAGGTAGCCATGGTAGTTCACCTAAAGCATTAACCCTGGCCATGAGGCCGTCATAATTATTGATAATGGGTTGCGTGTTTACCACTTGTGCATCGTAATCGTTTTTAAGCAGGGCTATTTGGGTTTCGTTGGCCTCTATTTTGGCCTTGTTTTCCTGTTTAAGCTGTTGCAATTCTGCCAATAAAGCGTCATGCTTATCACGTTTTTCTTTATAAACAGGGCCTTTGCCAACCAACTTGGTGCCTGCAGTGCCCTCGGCTTCGGCAATGTAGGTGTTGTATAGTTCATTTACTTCGGCTTCTTTGGCCTCAATTTGTTGTTGCAGTGCTTTGTTGTTGTCGTTTAGGCTGTTTATGGTTGGATTGAACTGTTGGGCAATCTGTTCTTTGTTGGCCAATGTTAAATCGTTCTTTTGCTCCAACAATACTTGGTCTATTTCCTTTTCAAATATTTTAAGTTCCAAAGGTTTCGAAATCACTACGGCTATAATAATAGCCAATAAAATTCGTGGCGTGACCTGTAAAAGTTCATCAATAAAATTATCAGATTTTTTAATAGTAGAAACAATATAGCGGTCTAGGTTAAAAATAAGAAAGCCCCAAACGAGTCCGAAAAAAATGGACGTGTACAAATTGTCAAAAACGGTATAAAGGGCATAGCTGGAAGCTATAAAAGCCATAACGGCCGTAAAGAAAACGGTGGCACCAATGCCAGCATATTTGTTTTGTTCGCCTTTAGAACAACTTTCTAGAATATCGCTATCGGCTCCAGAGCAGATAATAAAAAAATGCTTTAACATAACGGTTGTGATTTGATTGATTTTTGTAACTGTGCTAAACACAGCCTGTCTATTAGAACGTTAAAGTTTGCAATTTGTTACATTTTATTTAGTTAAATGTTTGCACTACAAGCGCTTGTGTAACAAATGTTGCTAGCTGTTTTGTTAGCTGTAATTACCTTTATATTAGTTAAATAAGTAAGCCATGACAACAACAGTAGTAGTAGGAGGGAACTTTGCAGGCATGACTGCAGCCCTAGAAGTAAAACGCAAAGGCAAAGACCAACACAAAGTAATTGTAATAGATAAATCACCCCTGTTTTTGTTTATTCCGTCACTTATTTGGGTGCCTTTTGGGCGTCGAGACATTAAAGATATTTCATTTAGAAAAGATGAAATACTTAAAAGTAAAGGTGTTGATTTTATGGTTGCTGAAGCTATAAAAGTCGATACCAAAAAACAAATAGTGGCAACCGATAAAGGAGATGTGTATTACGACCATTTGGTAATTGCCACAGGGCCTAAAGTAAATTTCGATGTAGCACCCGGTGTTAAAGCATATGCCCATTACATTGGTACGCCCAATGGTGCTATGGAAACCCGTAAAGCGCTTGAAGCCTTTAAAAACAATCCCGGTCCCATTGTTATTGGGGCTACCCAAAATGCGGGGTGTATGGGAGCCGCTTACGAATTTTTATTCAATGTTGAAAAATGGCTTCGAGAGCAACATATTAGAAAGAAAGTGGACTTATATTGGATTACACCAGAAACCTTTTTAGGCCATTTTGGTATTGATGGTATGACCGGTGGCGAAACCATGTTGAAATCGTTTATGAAAATGTTCAACATCCATTATAGAACTGAGGTAGGAGTAGAGGAAGTCTTTAAAGATAAAGTGCTTTTGACTTCTGGTGAAACATTACCTAGCAAGTTTACCATGTTAATGCCGCCGTTTGTGGGAGTGGATTTTGTTAAAAATTCTCCTGGGTTAAAAGCAACTGCTGCAGGTTACATTCCCGTAACGGATGATTACAGACATATTGATTTGCCAAATGTTTGGGCTGCTGGTATTGCTGTGGATGTGAAATTGCCCTTTAAACCCGGTAAGGTGCCATTTTCTGGACCTAAAACAGGATACCCATCCGATGAGACTGGTAAAATAGTGGCAGAAAATATTATTAGGGTCACTCAAGGAAAACAGGATTTGAAGAAAAAAGCTTGGGGTAAAATACCTGGCATCTGTGTGATGGATGCTGGTAAAAAAGAAGTTATTATTCTAAGCGATAAACTCTTTAAGCCAAGGAATTTTGCCATTATGATTCCCAATGTGTTTTACGATTTCTCTAAAGTATTGTTTGAAAAATATTTCCTATGGAAAACCAGAAAGGGCTATTCGTTCTTGCCATAGCTTGGAAAATTGTCAGTTTAAGAAGGCTTTAGTCTAATAAATTCTAGAACACTTGAACTGACAATTTTTATTTTTTTGAAGGCTTAGATAACGCGTTGTATCTTTTTATGTAGTTATCGTAAAGACTTAGGCATTCATCGTAAAGCGACCAAAGTTTTTTCGGATCCACTTTTTTGGCTTCAAAGTAAGCGCCAACCAATTCGTAATATACTATCGATTTTTCATCAAAACTTTTTTTAGCTTCAAAAAGTTCTGGAGTTACATGTTTTATTGGTGTATCTGTGAGCGGTAATGCGCCGGGGGGCATTAAAGGGATGTCTTCAACACAAGCCTTTTGTTCTTCACCCATTTTACTGGCAATGCACATTATGTTTTGCCAATCTTCTAGACTAGCAACACGCTTTTCCTTTTTATACTTTTTGAGTTTTTTTACAATGCGCCTATATTCTGCAACCTCTTTAGCTGTGGCTGGGTTTTCTGATTCTTTTTTAGCCGACTCCGAATATTCTTTAAACAGCGCCTTGATATCCTTACGCATTATTTTAATAATTTTATGCTTCTGTTCTATATTAATTATGGGGCTGTTTTAGTTATGGGCGTAAATATAACTAAACTTTTAGTTTAGTCTAGTTATATGGTTTTAAAAAAAAATTGAAACCAATTTTTATCTGTTTATTTTGAAAGTCGCTTTAGATTATTTCACGTCCATTAAGGTCTTTAGCTGTTCTTTTGCTCCTTTTCCAGGTCTATTTGCATAACCATTTACTAATTCGCCATTTGGGTTGTAAATTAAATAATGAGGTATGGTTTTAATGCCCAAATCCTCAATTACTTTTGAAACATTTCCGTTTTCTATAAAATAATTTTGGCTTTTGGAAATCCCAAATGTGTTGATGGTTTGTTGCCATTTATCTTTTTTATCGTTCAAACTCAAATAAACAAAATCTATATTTTCGTTTTCCAATTCTTTTTTAAGTTTGTTGGATTCTGGCATGGTTTCTCTACAAGGTGAGCACCAACTGGCCCAAAAATCAATATATAACCATTTTCCTTTGTTTTTATTTAAGACCTCATGAAAGGTAGTTGATTCATTACTTAAAGAGGTTAAGAGAAGTTTATCAGATTTGCTAAAGTCCAATTTGTAATCTTTCTGTAATTTATTTAATTGTTCTGTGTTTGTTACATTCTCTTGTAGTTTTTTAAAATATTTTTCTTTGTCTTTAACTTTGAAATTTTGCCCTATTCCGTTATAGGCATCGAAAAGAAGATAGTTTTTAGCGGTTTGGTTAAATCGTCTATCTTGTAATATAGAATCGAAACGAACTCTAGAGTCTACATAGATTGCACCAGAATTACCATTGTTCTCTTCAATGAAATCCAAATTGTATTCTGAGATATAACCCAAATAATCCCTGAAGAATGAAAATTTCATTAAAGAATCTGTTTTAGATAAATCGAATCCAAAGCTTTTTTCAATAACTTCTTTGTTTTTTGATGTTTTATTCTGTTCCAACCATTTTTTGATGTTTTTAAGATTTTTGTGCTTTTCCATAAGCATGCTTAAGGCATTTTTTCTGTAATTATAATTTATCTCAGTAAGTATATTGGCATTAAACAATGAATCTAAAAGTTGTTTTTCTATTTCATAATCTTTTTTAGACTTGTTATAATAAGCAATTGAATTTGTTTCAAAATCTTTAATGTCATCATTAAAAAAAGGGTTTAATAAAATTAAGCTATGACTTGTATACTTGTTGTTGAATAATTTTTTAAGCCTGTAATTATTATAATTTAGTTCAATATCATTTACGTCTCTATTTGTAATTGTAGCTTGAGGAATATTGTTCTCATAATTGAAAATCAGCGTATCTCCATTTTTCACAAGAAAAGTTTCGTTAATAGAGGTAAAAGGGTTTTTAGTGGATAGCTCTAAATAATCAGTATAGCATTCAATAACTAGAGTATCATTAATTTTTGGCTTTGGAGTCCAAGTTCTTACAATATTCATATAGTCCAAATAGGTAAATCCATTTTTGCTAGACATCATTTTAGGGCCTAAACTATCATTTAGCTTTTTGCCTAAACTGTCTTGTTTTATTAAATGAACATATTTAGAAGGAGCGTTTTTTGTAATTAAAACAATACTATTTGGCTTAATTTCTTTAGCATCATTAATTACTTTATCTTTTTTACAAGACCAAATTGATAGTAATACTAAGAATATTATTAGATGTTTATAAGTCATATTTTGAAAACTATTATTTGGAAATGATTTAAAGATAATGGATTCGATTTACTTAAACGGGCAATTTTAATTTCTTGCTGGAGCTGGTGGTGGAGGCGGTGGAGGCGGTGGTAATTTTTTTTTGGTTTGACTATCAGGCAAATCCGTACTATTCTCTAAATATGAAATCATACGTGGTGCTTTATTAACAACTTTTTTAATAATCCCCTTTTCATCAATAATTATATGTGTTGGATATATATTTAATTTCAGGGTTTCTTGAATAAATTCTCGCTGATTTGGAACAACAGCATATTTAAATTCTTTTTCCTTTAAAAAATTTTCTAATCGCTCTTTATTATCCGTTGCCAAGCTTACAAACTGAATTTTTTTATTCGAATATTTATCCACTAATCGATTTAATTCTGGAAATTCCTGGATACATGGAACACAAGCAATAAACCAAGTTTTCAATACCGTAATTTTATTATTGAATTGGTCATTATTATATTCATTCCCATCAATATCTATGAAATTAAATTCAGGAAATTCCATTCCTTCCATCTTGAAATATTTATATGTCACTTCAGAAGTGCTCTTAATTGTACCTACTATAGACTTAAGGGCATCTTCTGGTAATTTGAATAATTTATACTTCGGAATACTATTATTGGACTTCAATTCTAAAGGGATGTAGTTTCCCGATGTCAAGTCCTTAAGAAATATGCCTTTATCAATAATTTCTGAATTTGTATTGACAGGAATGAAATCTGAAGATAAATTTATGTTGTAGTAATGATAAGACCACCAAGTATTATAATCAGAAATGACTTCGTTGAAGTTGACAACAGTTTCAACATCAGCCTTTTTAGTTTTTTCACTACTGTTTTGCGTCTTGTTTTTGCAAGATGTGCACAATAGTATCAATCCAATTACAAAGGTCAATTTATATTTCATAAATTCTTTTTATACAGTGCTTAGTTTAGTTATATTTTTAAATGATGCTTAACGGGAAAGAAAGGAAACTCAAGAATGTGTTACTGATACCTGCCTGTCTATTGGCAGGAAATTTTTACCTGTTTTATTTAAAAGTCATTTGAGCTGCAATTTTATTTTTTTGCTGGTGGCGGAGGTGGAGGTGGAGGTGTTTTTACATTTTCTTTTTCTGCTAATTCTCTAAAAGCATTGTACAATTCCATGACCTCATCGTATTGTGTTTTTAAATGAGTAAAATTTCCTTTTCCCTCTTTTATGGCAGCCTGTGTAGCTCTACCATAAGCATTACCTTTTTCTTCAAATTCTTTCTTGGCTTTCAATAATTCTTTTGAAGGATTTTGGGGCATAATTGGTACTGGTGGTGGTGGAGGCGGAGGTAATAGTTTTTTGTCTTCTTCGGTTAATTCGCTTCTTTTTTTATATTCTACTTTTCCATCTCTTACCAGTTTTACATAAGGTAGAATTGGAGTTATTGGTCTTGAAACACGTTGTTTATTAGCTTTAGTCATTCTAAAATACATGCCGCCGAGGTCAGAGAACAGATGGTCTATTTGTTCTTTTTCTGTTTCAGTTTTAAACACATAATGCGGTGGTGTTTTTTTAAGCACCTCTAATTCATTGTATTTTTTCTTGTATTCTTCTACAATATTTTGGGTTGCTTTTTGTTGGTTAGTAGATCCATACTCTTTCTTAATAAGTTTGCCATTTTCTAATTTATACTGTTTTGGGTCTGGTGGTGGCGGTAATATTTTTGGAGCGGATTTTTTGTCTTCTTCAGTTAACTTTCTGTAAGCAGAATACATACTGCTATATAAACTATCAAACTCTTTTTGTTCAGATTCGTTAAGTTCTAAGTATCCATAGGGTAAATCGACTTTATGTTTTTCTAAAAAGCTTATGGTTTTATTTCTCTCATTAATGTATTTTAAATAATCTTTTTCATATTTATTTTGAGAATTAGTGGGCGTTGCTTTTTGTTGGTAAGGTTGAGGCGGAGGAGCGATTGTTGAAAAATCTGGGAAAGTAGCGTTTTCTTGTTTTTGCTCTGCATTCATCTTTTCATAGATGGATTCAATGCGATTTTTGTCTTTAACTTTAATAATCCGCTCGCCTTCTTTATTTGAATTGAATTGTTTTACCAATGTATTGTATTCTTCAATTTCCTCAGGCGTTGCTTTTTGTTGATTGTTATCATTATAATACGTTTCTTGAACATACTTGTTTAGGCTTTTTAAATCGTTGCTACTCATAACATGATTTTTGCTTCTTGGGACTTTTAATGTAATAATATCGTAGTCCACATCTTCTTTACTTTTTAATTTAGCTTTTACTGTATCTGCAATAATTTGGGGGCCAGAGATACCTTTTATCATTTCACCATTTTTTTTTGTTAGAGTTAAAGTGTCCGCCGTATATTGGATGTTTTCAAAATGTCTTTTCATTTCATCATAGGTGTTTTCATTAAAATATAGCGAATTGGCTCTTATGGTAGAAACACTTAAATTTGATTTAAGTATTTCATTTTTAATAGTTTCAAGATATTCCGAATTAACATGTCCCTCTACTTCAATATAAACGAATGGTTTTATTTCTTCATTTTTAGTCAACTCAATTAGTTTTTCTGAAAGCGAATTAAAGTCAAAGGTTTCTTTACCAATGGTAACTTTTTTGTCTTTGGAAATATGAACTTTAGTTTCGCCATTAGCTATCTGGTAAATCTGCGGTTTTTCAACAACCTTTTTTTCACTAAAACTATAAATCAATACCGCCAATAAAGGCAATAAAATAAGGCTGCGAAGCCAAAGAGCTTTTTTTGTGGTGTGTTTTTTCATAACTGTAAATCGTTTTTTGATGGATGAATAATTGATGGCGTTTGCCAGTTGTGGTTCTGAGGCACCCCGATAGTCCCGATAGCTATCGGGATCGGGGGATGAGAATGCCAGTAATATGTTTTGGTAAGTTGATGAGGCTATACCTTGTTTTAAAACGGCGCGATCGGCCAAAAATTCGTGGTTTAACTTTATGCTGTGTTTAATGAGGTAAATAAAGGGGTTGAACCAAAAGAAAATTTGAAGCAGTTCTATTAAAAGAATATCCAAACTGTGCTTTTCCTTGGCATGGGTTTCTTCGTGCAAGAGTACTTCTTTGGGTATCTGTTGGGTTTCAAATTTATGTTTGTTTAAAAAAATGTAACTGAAAAACGTGTGCGGTATCACTAAATCGTTCAATAACACATTTATAAAACTTTTGGACTTTAATTTTGGGTTTCGTTTTATTTTGCCTACCAACCCTAACAGGTTTTTAAAGAACATAAAACCAAAGAACAGTACACCTGAAAAATAGGCAGTCCATAACAGCGTAGGAATGTAATTTGTTTTGGGGGCTTCGTCTATAGCAGGTATTTGAGTTTCATAAACTGTAAACTCTTGCACAGGCGCCATTGGTACAGGTTCCACATATTCTATAAATGTGATAAACGGAATGCCAAAGGCTAATACCAATGCTGCCAATAAATAAAAACGCTTAAAGTTGTGGAAACTGGCTTTTTCCAACAACAGTTTGTAAAAACCATAAAATATGGCCAAACAAACCCCCGATTTTAAAATATAGAGTTCCATATTACTTGTTTTTAAGTTGGCTGTCTATAAGTGTTTTTAAGTCTTCCAATTCTGCTTTGGTTAAATTGGTCTCTTTGGTAAAAAACGAGGCAAATTGTGAGGCACTATCATTAAAAAAGTTTTTTATGAGTCCGTTAACGTGTTTGGAAAAATAGTCTTCCTTTTTTACCAATGGAAAATACTCCCTAGAATTACCAAATTTAACATAGGCCACAAAGCCTTTATTTATCATGCGTTTTAAAAGCGTGGCCACCGTGGTGGTTGCTGGTTTAGGTTCAGGATAGGCTTCCAATAAATCTTTCATAAATGCCCTTTCAAGTTTCCAGAGGTAGTTCATTAATTCTTCTTCGGCTTTAGGCAATTGCATAATCTATATTTTTAGAGTTTGTTCTACAAATATAGAATAAATATTTAATTCTACAAGTGTAGAGTTAAATATTTTTACATGGAATGTCAGTCTGTCCCGATAGCTATCGGGACTGTCGAAGACATTAGATAAAACATTTTGACAAGCTCAATGTGACAATAAGTTTAGTGGTAGTTCTCGATACATCCCGCTAAAGCAGGACACTCGAACTGACAGTGTGAATAGTGAGTTTTATGAATTTTTCTTTTTTGAACGCACGCTCTCGATAATCACGGTCGCCAAAATAAGTGAACCCCCAATAAAGGTGTTTAGGTTGGGGGTTTCATTTAAAAAAATAAAAGCAATGAAAATCCCGAAAATGGGTGTGATGGCCGAAATAATACTTGCTGTGCTCACCGAAAAATGCTTAAAACTGCTCACCAGCATGGTATGCCCAATGGCGGTTGTTAACAGTCCCAGCATCACAATGTAGGGCATCTGGCTAGGAATGTTTGAAGTGTCCATATAAAACAACACAGGGCACAATACCACACTTAGTATGGCAATTTGATAAAACATAATACTGGTACCGGTATAACTGGTCGTTAGTTTTTTGGACATAATATTTCGTATAGAGTAGAGTAGGGCCGAAAGCACACCGACCAAAATAGCGCCGACATACGAATTTTCTAAATTGAATTCTGGAGATAAAATATAAAGTCCTAACAATACCATTAAACTTAAAACAATATACATCGGGTCGAATTTCACTTTAATAAAGAACGGTTCTATTAAAGCGGTTATCATAGGGTAAGTAAATAGCGATAACATACCAATGGCGACATTGGAGAGTTTAAGCGAATAGAAATAGGTAATCCAATGGGCGCCAAAAAACAAAGCACTTATAAAGATTGTAAAAATATCTTTTTTAGAATTGATTTTTAAGCTGGTCTTATTGAACAGGCAAAAAATATAAATAAACAGCGCGCCAATAACACAGCGGCACCAAATAACTACTGGCGGCGGTACATCAATAAATTTACCCAATGCGCCAGAGGTACTGCCAAACAAAGTGGCGATAAAAAGGAAAATAAGGTTTTTGGTATGTTGGTTTTTCATTTTTAATGATTGACTAATACCAAAAACTATTTAGAGAGTTCGGTAAAATACTTGTAAAAATAGGGTATGGTTTCGATACCTTTTAAATAATTGAAAATACCAAAATGTTCATTGGGCGAATGTATGGCATCACTATCCAACCCAAAGCCCATTAAAATAGTTTTACTTTTTAGTTCTTGCTCAAAAAGAGACACAATAGGGATGCTGCCTCCACTGCGCTGTGGTATGGGTGTTTTTCCAAAAGTGGCTTCGTAAGCTTTACTGGCTGCTTGGAAACCAATACTGTCTATGGGTGTCACATAGCCGTGTCCGCCGTGATGCGGTGTTACTTTAACCTTAACACCTTTAGGTGCAATGCTGGTAAAATGTTTGGTAAATAAATCTGTAATTTCCTTCCAATCCTGATGCGGTACCAAGCGCATCGATATTTTAGCATAGGCTTTACTGGCAATTACTGTTTTGGCACCTTCACCAATATAACCACCCCAAATACCATTGACGTCTAAAGTTGGTCTTATGGCATTGCGTTCGTTGGTAGTGTAGCCAGCCTCACCGTAAACGGCTTCAATATCCAATGCTTTTTTATAGTTCTCTAAATTAAAGGGCGCCTTGGCCATTTCGGCACGTTCTTCTTTTGATAGTTCTTCCACTTTATCATAAAACCCTGGAATGGTTATGTGGTTGTTTTCGTCATGTAATGATGCAATCATTTTAGCAAGAATGTTAACGGGATTGGCTACGGCCCCTCCGTAAAGCCCCGAATGTAAATCGCGGTTGGGTCCGGTAACTTCTACTTCCACATAACTCAACCCGCGTAAACCGGTGGTGATGGAAGGAATGTCATTGGCAATCATTCCCGTGTCTGAAATCAAAATGACATCATTTTTTAACTTGTCTCGATTGTTTTTTACAAAAGGCCCAAGGTTGGGACTGCCGACTTCCTCTTCGCCTTCAATCATAAATTTTACATTACATGGCAATTGGTTGTTAGAAACCATATACTCAAAGGCTTTTACATGCATGTACATTTGGCCTTTGTCATCACAAGCACCTCTGGCAAAAATAGCGCCTTCAGGGTGTATATCGGTTTTTTTGATAACTGGTTCAAACGGTGGTGAGTTCCACAAATTTATGGGATCGGCTGGTTGCACATCGTAATGACCATAAACCAGAACAGTGGGTAAACCGGTATCAATAATTTTCTCACCATAAACAATAGGATGTCCATTGGTCTGACATATTTCCACATGGTTACACCCCGCATTTTCTAGACTGTTTTTTACCGCTTCAGCTGTTTTTAAGACATCAATTTTATAGTTAGAATCGGCACTAATGGAAGGGATTTTCAATAACTCAATAAGTTCATTTATAAACCTATTTTTATGTTCCTTTATGTAAGATTGAATTTGATTCATGGTGTAGTTGAAAAGGTTTGTTCAAAAGTATAAAAAAATGCGTGTTTTTTAATAACAGAAGTTTGCCATTAAAAAATCTTGCTTATATTTGCAGTCCTTTTGCGGGCGTGGTGGAATTGGTAGACACGCTAGACTTAGGAGAATACCAAATAAAAGTTCTTAAAATTTTGTTAAAGCGGGCGTGGTGGAATTGGTAGACACGCCAGACTTAGGATCTGGTGCCGCGAGGTGTGGGAGTTCGAGTCTCCCCGCCCGCACTTTAACGAATCGAATAAAATCTAAAATAAATGTTAAAAAGCCCCTCAATTTTGAGGGGCTTTTTTCTTCAGGTACAACATAGGTACAACATTTTGCATATTTTTAAAGGTAATTTTGTTTGATAGCATTCATTAATTTATGGTAACAATAAAAATTACTCATGTTGAAAAAGTAGAGACGTTTTAGACAAATGTTATTTTTTAGGTAATTTTATACTAAACCATTTTTTTATTTAAAACGTTTTGGACATAGTTTGATACACCGAGTTCATTAAAAGAAAATAATAAAAAGTTTGATTGGATTATATTTTTGAACATTTTAATTCCCTTAAAGGATTTTTAATTAAATTTAAAACGGTTGGCTTAATCTAAAGTTTTAATTTTAATATTTTTAAAGTATACCTCATTGCCATGATCCTGTAATAGAATACGGCCATCAGGTAAATTTCCGAAGTCTGGCCAATCTTTATACTTACTGTAAGCTACCAAAGCGTTCCACATTTGATTATTACGGGTATATTCCACAATTTTGGTTCCATTTAGCCAGTGTTCTACATGATTGTTATTAACTACTATCATTGCAGTATTAAAAGCATCTTTGTCAAACTTAAAATTTTCGCCTCGTTTTGAGGTTATTAAGTCATATAGTGATCCCAGCGTACGGTTTCCTTTAACACCATTCTTTGCATCAGGATGGTTTTCGTCGTCCAAAATCTGGAACTCACAACCAATGGCTGACCCTGCCCCCTTATTCATATCAGAATCCACAAAATACTTTATACCACTATTTGCTCCTTTTGTAATTTTAAAATCAACTTTTAAAATAAAATTTTTATATTTCTTAACGGTAACTATATCTCCTCCATTAGTAGACTCTCCTCCATCACTGCTGTGAACTTTTAAAGTTCCGTCCACGATACTCCAGCCTTTAGTCGGGAATGTGGTTGTTCTGGCACTTCTCCAGCCATGGGTTGTCTTTCCATCCCATAACAGTTCCCATCCTTCCCGAATTTCATTTTCTGTTAAGGTATTCGAATAGGTATTTTGAGCTATCAAAGTAAGTGTGCTTAAGGAAAGTGCTATTAAAATCAATATTTTTTTCATGCTTATGTTTGTTTTTGTAAGTGATATTTTTTGTTAGTAAGATTAAATGCTGTAATATGCTTCCCAACCTTTTCGAGGTGGTGTTCCTACCAAAAGTTTATTGGCCAAAGGGTTGTTGGTTATCTCTTTTGTATCTCTGTTAAAAACCAACTTAGCATGCAATTGTTGCGATAGCACTCCTAAAGAAAACAATTGGCTTAAGGGGGCAGATATTTCAAAAGGTGACCTGGTTTTTTCCTCCCCCTTACATGCCTTCAAGAAATTGGCAAAGTGATTGGAAGGGCTTTCTGGGATTTCGGGTAAATTTGATGCCATTTCCTTGGCCTTTTCCTCAGGGATGATTTTCAGTGTGCTCCCATGGGATCCTCCCTTGAAAACGAGATCTTTACTGTAGATGATTTTTCCTGGGTTTAAATTGGCTTCTTCAATTTTTCCAGTACTTGCTGCCGGAATGTTGGGATCTAAACCGGAAACACCATACCCTTCTGGAATTGGCGGCAAATTATCCAAGCCATCGTACCAAGTAAGGTCCAAAGCAGGCATGCCTTTTCGTTCAGGAAATCTATATACTATCGTTGAAGACATAGGGTAGAAGAAAGGGTTATGTCCGGTCGCTTTTGTACAGTCTATTTCATAGGGAAGTCCCAATTCCAAAAACTCATGAGCTGTATCTATAATATGTGCCCCCCAATCGCCTAATGCGCCCATGCCGTAATCGTACCAACACCGCCATTGACCATTGATAAAATCTTTATGGTAACCATGCTCTTCTGCAATGGCCATCTGCCACAATTCCCAATCGAGTGTTTGGGGAATTTGTTGCGTAGGGGGGTAGCTGTTGATGTTGGGATCCCAACCATGCCATCTACGCCGTGAATTCATATGTGCCGTGATGGCCGTAACATCTTTAATTATTCCCGTTTCTACCCATGTTTTAAATTGAAAATAATTGGCTTCTGAATGCCCTTGGTTGCCCATTTGGGTTACTACCTTGTCATACTTTTTTGCAGCCTTTACCAATAGTTCATTTTCCATGAATGTTCTGGCCAATGGTTTTTCCACATATACATGTTTGCCTAATTTCATGGCGTGCATGGTGATGGGAAAGTGGGAATGATCAGGTGTTGCGATGGAAACGGCCTCGATGTCATCCCCCATTTTATCAAACATGACCCTAAAATCCTGAAAACGGGAAGCATTAGGGAATTTTTTAATAGTTTCTGCGGTATGGGGTGCTCCCATATCTACATCACAAAGAGCTACGATATTGCATAAGCCAGTAGCATAAAGATCATTAATGATTTGTCCTCCACGGTTTCCAATGCCAATCACCGCTAAATTTACCCGATCGTTTGCTGTCGTCCTATTGGATTTTGCATATAACGAAGGTGCAACGGTAACCGCAGCCGATGCCAACATGGTTTGTTTTAGAAATACGCGTCTTGAATTTTTTATGCTATCCATACTTATATTATTTATGTGAAAAATTTATGACCATGATGCTGCAACTCTTTTGAGGTTTTTTTTATATCTATAAGCTAACAAACTGAATTCCATTCACTTAAATATAATGAAAGATTTGGAATTATAGGAGACATTAGTGATTGGCCAATTAAGTTACCGCATTTTTGTTTCTAAATGTAACGTTTTTAGTTAATTGTCAAAAATCCTATGTTGAATCATGGAATAAGTTTTATGTGTTTTAGTGTTTTTCGTAGTTTATTTGAAATAGTTTTTTTTAGCTGTTGGATTTATTGTTTTCGTATTCAACGTTTTTAACCAAAATAATAGAAAGAAGAAACGTAATGGTTTATCTTGAAGTTTTTGACTAAGAATTTTAAAAGCCATTCTTATAGTAATGGAGTAGCAGGATCAAGCTTAAAGGTCTTGTTTGGGTTTGGGCAAAGCTATATATCACACCGTAAATGCGAATGGCCTTGTTCAATAACCTGATATGGCTATATACGATTGTAATATGTGCCCTTACAACTTAAAGGTAACAACGTATGGTTAGTATGACGGCATAAACCACAGTTATAGAATGCCTTGGCAAATATCAAAAGATCATTCTGTCCCAACCAGACCTTTACGGATGCGCAATGGGCAGAAAGAATAACAAAAAATGCAATTAATTTGTATCGTAAAATAAGATTAGACTTATCTTTGGATTTTTAAACGCCAAATATGCTGTATAATTTATAGCGTAAAATTAAGTTTAATCTGTTGGCAAATTTCAATACAAGACAGGTCCAGTTCCTGCAAAATAATAAAACAATTGAATATTAAATAAAAGATAAAAATGAAGAAATTACTTGTCGTTACTGCCTTGCTTTTCATCTCGGCATCGTTTTCAACCATAATAGCGCAAGCCACAAAAGCCCAAAACCCAATCATTTTTGCCGATGTGCCCGATATATCGATGATACGGGTTGGCGATACCTATTACATGAGTAGCACTACCATGCATATGAACCCCGGTGTTCCCATTATGAAATCTAAAGATTTAGTGAACTGGGAAATGGTAAACTATGCCTATGATACGCTTGCCAATATTGACCAAGCGAACCTGAAAAACGGGAAGAGCGAATACGGACGTGGTAGTTGGGCAAGTTGTATTCGCTATCACAATAATACCTATTACGTATCAACATTTTCAGGTACTACCCATAAAACCTATATCTATTCAACCCCTGATATTGAAAAGGGTCCTTGGAATTTAATTACAATAGATGCTCAATATCACGATCATTCCATTTTCTTTGATGATGATGGCAAAATCTACATCATCTGGGGTGTACGTAAGCTTATGATTGCTGAATTAAAAGACGATCTTTCAGGAATAAAAGAAGGTACAGATAGGGTGCTCATAGAAGATGCCAATGCGCCAGCTGGAAAAAATGTCGGTCTAGGTGAAGGTTCTCAACTTTTTAAAGTTAATGGAAAATATTACCTGTTCAATATTTGCTGGCCCCAAGGGGGAATGCGTACCGTTGTGATCCACAGGGCCGATAATATCAATGGGCCATGGGAAGGCAGGATTGGCTTTATGGATCAGGGCGTTGCTCAGGGAGGTATCATAGACACACCCGATAGCCGTTGGTTTGCCTATCTGTTTCAGGACCATGGTTCTGTGGGTCGCATTCCATACCTTGTACCCGTCAAGTGGGAAGATGGTTGGCCGATTATCGGTGTTGATGGAAAAGTTCCCGAAACGCTCGATCTGCCTGCGAGCAAAGGTTTGATCCCAAACATTGTGAACAACGACGAATTTGACCGAAAAGATGGTGAATCCGCTTTGCCAATGGTTTGGCAATGGAACCACAACCCAGACAACTCACTTTGGTCGTTGACCGAACGGAAAGGCTTTTTGAGGTTGAAAACGGGTCGTATTGACTCACTTTTCCTAAAATCAAAAAATACCTTGACACAGCGAACTTTTGGTCCCGTTTGTTCTGGGTC
This sequence comes from Marixanthotalea marina, assembly GCA_018883545.1. Classification (GTDB taxonomy): domain Bacteria; phylum Bacteroidota; class Bacteroidia; order Flavobacteriales; family Flavobacteriaceae; genus Marixanthotalea; species Marixanthotalea marina. The sequence goes on from JAHLEH010000001.1 coordinate 592,367, forward strand.
TACCTTGCTCGATGTTTCGAACATGAAAGAAGGAGACTATGCAGGGCTCACCGCCTTCCAACGTAAGTTCGGTCAGGTTGGAGTGAAATTGATTAATGGTCAGAAACAGCTTTTCATGGTGAGCAATAAAACCGATAAGCCAACCGAACTGCAAAGCATACCACTAGCACAGAACAACGTTTACCTGAAAATTGAGTGCGATTTCAGAAACAAAATCGATATAGCTAAATTCTTCTACAGCCTTGATGGAAAAGACTGGAGGCAGATTGGTGGTGAACTGAAAATGGAATATACACTTATGGAACACTTTATGGGCTACCGTTTCGGCCTGTTCAACTATGCAACGAAGAATACAGGAGGGTATGCCGATTTTGACTATTTCCACATCAGTGATCAAATTTCAGAATAGTTTATTAAAATATAAATTACCAATTTTCGGGTTTCCAGTGATTTTATTTTGGACTAGTCTAGCTTCCTACCTACAGGCAGCATCGGTTGACAAAAAAATTAACACTTGATGGACTCTTGGTGTGAACCTGTGGGTGCTACAGTATGTTACGGATTATGAAAAGGAGGTTTTGATTATCCGGCAAAATGGATCTTCAGATATAAAGCAATTTGCTTAAATGTCCTCAATGCATTTCCTTTTTTAGGGCTCCGCATGCCACTTTTCAAGTAACCTTTGATACTTTATTGTATGGATCAATATTTTCATTAACAACCCAAAACCAATGCCTTTTCTTGCAAGATAAATATTTTGACAAGGAATTGGCACCAATCCATCCTATTGAATTATTGACGATGGTGCATCGTTTTGGTATTAATAGTTTTGTAAAAACGCTTAAAATAAAAATGATTTTGCCTCAAATTAGACTCGTTTTAATTGTAATAAAGAAGGCTTATTTGTGCTTCATTGAGTTTTTTTATTGTTTGATTTGGAATTCTATTATTTTGAATGTGTAACATTCATTTTTTATAAAAGATCAATCCAATAGGATTAGCCAATTTACTAATAATGACTATTTTTAACATCTATTTTATAAAACAAAAACTAATTTTAAGAATGAACAAGAGAAACATTAATTATGTATTGGTAACTATTTTTTCATTGGCGCTTTTAACAAGTTGTGGTGGAGAAAAGAAAAAAGAAGAAGAAAAAGAAACAATTAAAATCGGGGCTCAAAAAGAAGAAGAGCCAGTTGTTGAAGAAGCCGATAGTAATGTTGCCGAGGTAGTGATAGTGGGCGATGATACCATGAGATTCGACTTATCTGAGATTAAAGTAAAAGCAGGCCAAAAAGTAAAATTAACATTAAGGCATAAAGGCAAAATGGCTGTAAATGTTATGGGACATAATTTTGTATTATTAGCCAGTGGTGTTGATATGGTAGATTTTGCTACCAAAGCAGCTTCATCTCAAGCTACAAACTATATTCCAGCGGGTTCAGAAAACGATATTATTGCGCATACCAATTTAATTGGTGGTGGACAAACAGCAACTATTGAATTTGATGCTCCAGCTGTTGGAACATACGATTTCTTATGCAGTTTTCCTGGGCATTACGCTATTATGAAAGGTAAATTTATTGTAGAGTAAATTTTCTTTAGAATATAAAAAGGCGGCCATTTGGCCGCCTTTTTTGTTGGTTTATTTTTCTCTTAAAAAGAATAAGTCAATTTTAGTATGGTGCCTCGAGGTAATACAGGAACAACCACAAAACTAGCGTCTGGGTTAGCTTGTATAAACTCTTGCGTAGCTCCATTGGCGTTAGCCCCAAAGTTATTTGCTCCAAAAAAGTTCGCCAATCCTTCAGAATTGAGAAGATTTGTAACCAATACATTAGCACTTAAATTTTTATTAATAGCATAACCTAAACCTAAATCGAATATACTGTACGAAGGCAATTGAAATGCGTTGGCAACGTTGCCCTCTCTTTCGCCCATAAATTGCCATTTAAGGAAAGATGAGAATTTTTTAAATTGATATTCTGCACTCAAATTGAACATAATCGCTGGGTTGAAAGGCAATTTGTTTCCGGAATAATCTTGAACAGAATCGTCTGCTGTATCAACAGAACCTGCTGCATCATAAATAGTCCAAGTTTTGGCTTTGGTATCTTGTAAAACACCATTAAAAAGGAATCTTAAATTTTGTAATGGAGAATAAACAGATTCCCACTCTAAGCCAATGGTTTCAGAAGTGTTGAATTGAATAGGTGTGTAAAAAATATCATTGGTGTTGGGGTCAAATTCAAAGTTGGAAATTCCAATATTTTTAAGTTGACTCCAGAACAAAGTACTGGTAAACGAGAAGTTTTTCAAATTTGATTTTATACCTAATTCTATCTGATTTATTTTTTGAACTTCTCCTTTGCCATTAATGGGCACGTTCGAGAAATTATTGAAATAATAGTTCAATTCAGGCGCTTTGTTTCCTTTGGAAAGCCTGGCAAACAAAGCTGCATTGTTTGCGATTTCAAAATTAATACCTGCGGAATAAGATAAGTATGTGTAATTGTAATTGAATTTATCTTGATCGCCAGTTGATGCCAAAATGCCATTGTCATAAGCTGTATTTGGGTCGCCATCTAAACCGCCCGTTTGGCTAAAAGGAGCAAAACGATCTTTACTACCATTATGTTTAATGGATTCCAATCTTAACCCTAAATCTAAATGAACTTTATCGGAAAGTTTCCAAAGGTCGTTTGCAAAACCAGCAAATTGTGAAATTTTGGCTTCAGCATTCACATAAAACAATCCTCCATAATTACTTACACCATTGGTGTCAGAAAGTGCAACGGTTGGATCTCCAGGGTTTTCTAAAGTTACTTGAAGCATTCTTGGACTTGGTTCGTAAGTTACGAAGGCAAAACTACCTTGGGTAAATAAAGAAGTATTTGATAAGCCAGAAGAAAAACCAAAATTTAAATCATGGTTAGTCCATTCCTTTCTAAAAGTTAATTGCTGCATAAATTCATCGGCTTCGTTTTCTTTGTACCAAGCAGAGGTGCCCATGATGGCATCATTTGGTAACCTCCCATTGTTTAAATACTGAAAAGAACCACCGCCTAAAATAGGGCTATTGTCAATTCTAGCAACTTCAGAACCTGAACGTGTATCTCGAAATACCACTTGACCGATTGGGAAATCGGCACCAGTTATAAAATAAGCCAGAGGGTCATTTAGAGAAACAAAAACATTGCTGATAGATGTTTGCCAATTGGCATCTTTAGAAGAGAATTTCATATTGTTTCTAATAGACCAATTGTTTCCTAAATCTTGGGAGAAATCCACCCCAAAAACATAATCTTGTGCATGAACACCTTGAGATGGATCGAAAGCGTTTGTAGCGTTCCCATCTAAATTTCTACCATCAGGTATGTTGGCATGAAACTCTGGCATCAATAAGGAGGTATTTCTAAAATTTTGTCCAAAAGCAGGTGTTGGGTTATTCCAATTGGTAGCTGCCACACCATTCCATCGGTTGGTCTTGTCATTTAAAACTTTACCATAGAATTTTAAATAACCACTGTTATATTCTTTAGTTAAGTTGAATTTTATCTGACCTCCTTTACTGAATGGGAAACTGGTATTTCTAGCGCCATCATCATGTCTGTAATGGCCACCAACATTCAAAAACCAATTGTTGCCAAGTGGGCCTCCAATTGAAGCATCAACTCTGTAAAGGACATTGCCATTACCTTGAATGCCCGATTGCAACTGGATATCACCACCAAATTGTGGACGAATACCTCTTGAGATAAAATTATAAATACCTCCAGGGGCGTTCATGGCTGTAATGGAAGAACTCCCACCTCTAATAGCTTCGAGCCTTTCGGTTGTAATGTCGTATCTAAAAAATAGGTCTGGCGAATAATAAGAATGTTGTGCAAGACTTACAGGCAAGCCATCTTCTTGCAACGATACATAATACCAGCCCAAATCATCTTCAGCTGCGGCAGAAATGCCACGGGTGTAAACTTTGGTAAAAACCTCGCCCGCTGTTGCATCTGTGAAGGTGCCGGGTACATTTTGAAGAATGTTGGCAGTACCTCTTGGTGCAATTTCATTTAACTTCTTAGAGCTTAATGTACTTACGGAGGTGCTGGATTGTAATTTTTCCCTGGGGTCGAAAGTTCCCGTAACAACGATGGTGCCTAAACTTAATAAGTCATCTTCTAAAGTGTAGGTTATCTTGGTGTTTTCGCTGGAAATATCAATTGTATCATTTAAAGGTTTGTAGCCTAAATGGCTTATGGTTACAGAATAACTTCCAGAAGAAATTTCATGAATCTCAAAATAACCATTGTTATTGGTAATGCCATATTTGTTAGAAGGTTTTAAAACAATGCTTGTACCTTCTATACCGTTGCCATTGCTGTCTTTAATTTCTCCAGATAAGCTGTTTTGGGCTATTAAGAAATTTGAAAATAATAGACCCATTACTAAGAATAAAAGTTTGGTAATTTTTTTCATTTAGCTATTAATTTTGTGAATTGATTAAGTAGTTGGTTATGGCGAAGTTGAGTTTTTTACTTAGATTTGATTTAAACAAAGCGGACAAATATATGAATTCTAAGACCAAACAATCCAAATTAAGAGTGTTAATAAATGTTATATTATTCATTGTTTTTGCCCTTTTTGCTGTAGTACAATTAAACGATCCAGACCCAATTCACTGGTTTTTAGTTTATGGGGCAGTAGCCGTTATATCGTTATTGGCTAATTTCATAAATATGCCAAAACAGCTGATGTGGATTCTTGTCATAGGTTTGTTAATCTATTCTGGTTTTCATTTAGGATATTTTATAGACTGGCTTCAAATTGAAGATAAAAATGAAATTTTTGGAGAGATGGTATATGAAAAACCGTATTTAGAAGGGACTCGGGAATTTTTAGGACTTATTTTGGCAGCCTTAGGGTTATCATTCCAATTGAAAAATTAAAAACGCGCATGCTTTTCCAAGATCGTAATGTTAATGGGTAGTACGCTGACTAATTCTAAAAGCCTAAAAATGTAAACAATTAAAGCCCCAATATCTTAATTGGGGCTTTAATTGTTAATAATATTCAACCATTATTTGTTACTTAGAGTAAAATCCGGCAAAGGTATTTGCTTTCCTCCTTGCAAGGCCGACTCGTGCGCTAAAATACCAACACAAGTAATATTGGCAGATTGCTTAGCATTAGGATAAGGCTCTTTACTTTCCACCAAAGCATTTACAAATTCGTGCACTAAATGCGGGTGTGAACCACCGTGGCCCGCACCTTGCGTAAACGATAAGTGCTGATTGTCATCAGAATCATAAACACCCTTTGTTGTGAATCGTTGAATTTCCTCAGGTAAATATTTCGCATAATCTGGCGATTCTACCTCTTCTGGAATTTCAGGTTCTGGCTTTTTAGCTGTATGAACCACCAAAGGATGACCTTCAATAAGTGGCCACTCTACCGATTTTTTAGAGCCATACACTTCAAAACTCTCACGATACTGACGCGCCACATCAAATAACGATCTGTAAACGTGTGCGCTTAAATCGGAGTTTCTAAATTTAATGTGTGTGCTTTCCACAGCAAATGGCGAATTATAAATAGGAATAAGTTCTTCTCTTATTGTCCCCGACCCAAAACAAGACACGTATTCCGCTTCTGCTCTTGTTAATGCCAATACAGGGCCTACACAATGCGTGGCATAGTGCATAGGTGGCAAACCTGGCCAATAGTTTGGCCACCCATCCATATCTTGTTGGTGACTGGCTTTTAGATACTGTACTTTTCCTAATTCACCTTTATCATAAAGTTCTTTCATGAATAAAAACTCTCTTGCATAAACCACGGTTTCCATCATCATGTAGGTCAACCCTGTTTCTTTAACCAACTCGACAATTTGTTTACACTCCTCTACAGTCGTTGCCATAGGGACGGTACAAGCCACATGTTTCCCTGCTTTTAAAGCTTTGATGGACTGCTCTCCATGGTTGGGTATTGGTGTATTAATATGTACAGCGTCAATATTGGTATCTTTCAATAATTCATCATAATCCGTGTAACGAACATTAATTCCGAATTCATCACCAATCGCATTCATTTTTTCTTCATTACGCTGACAAATGGCATACAATACGGCATTGGGATGCTTTTGGTAAATGGGAATAAATTCTGCACCAAAACCAAGGCCTACAATGGCCACATTAATTTTTTTACTCATAGTTTATATTTTAATTAATTTGAACAAATAGACTTCTTATTCTGAAGCCCATTTTTTTAAAAATTTAAGTCCGTCCTTAGCAAAATCGTCCTGTGTATCTGCTTTCGGTGTCCAAAAACAAACAGCTCCAGCCAATTCCACATTTTTCGTTGTGAAACTTTCGATAGAAATAACACCTTTGTAATTAATCGCTTCAAGTCCTTTTTTATAGGCATGCCAAGGTGTTTGTCCGCTCCCCGGTGCTCCTCTGTAATTTTCAGATACTTGAACGTGAATAAGATTATCTCCAGCTGCTTTTATAGCACTTTCCACATCGCGCTCTTCAATACTCATATGAAAACTATCAATCATTACCTTCGCTGCTGGATGATTAATATCTTTCACAATTCTAATGGCATCATCTGTAGTATTTACTAAATCCGATTCAAATCTGTTAAGCGGTTCCAATGCTATTTTAAGCCCTCGCATATCAGCCATTTCACAAACGGTTTGCAAATTTTTCACGGCCAAATCCCATTCAGCTTTTCGTTGATCAGGTCTTAGCATTCTAGCTTTACCCACTGCGGAATACATTGGACCTGCAAAAAAGGGAACCCCTAATTCAGCACAAATATCTAGACAAGATTCTATATAAGAAAGTCCATTTTTTTGAATGTCAACTGATTCATTAGTTAAGTCTCTTGAACTTCCAAAGGCACCACAAATTGTGACATCCAATCCGTATTTATTTAAACCTTCTTTTACTTTTTTTACATCTATCAGACTAGGGTCTTCAACTGCGATTTCAACAACATCAAACCCCAATTTTGAAATTTTTGGAAAAAGCTCCTCGATTGTCTGTGTTTTAAAAGGTGATGCCCACAACCAAGTACTTGCTCCAAATTTAATATTATTTAAAGCCATTAAATTCTTTATTTTTCAATTATCATTCATGCGAAGTTAGTGCCACTGCGGCATAACCTCCTTTCTTTTTAAAATAAAAGATGAGAGCCAAATAGCTAACAAACATTAAAAGAGGAAATATGACGATGTATTGTAAAGCCTCTTTTTTAGATTGATGCTGAACTTCTCTAATTGTATCTATTTCAGTTTCAGATGCATTTGATAATTTCTGCTGATCTAAAGCCCTATAATCGCCAAAAACACTGGTTTTTTCATCGGTTATATACTTTTGGCTTAATTCAGTATTCTGAACCATATCGTATTCCCTAATACCTTTTTCAATGGAACTATCTTGAATGAAACCAATAATGCCTGCTCCAATAACACCTGCGGCTATCATTCCTAATCCGCCTATAATATTGAGAGTCAACGCTCCTCCTTTAGGAAAGCGTTCTGCTACAACTCCTAGCATGGTTGGCCAGAAAAATGCCTTACCAAATCCGTATATAGTGGCTGCTACCAATATCATAACGCCAACGGAACGCGAAAGGAAGAACAAACCAACGGCCGCTACAAGTGAACATATTGCCAACAATCCAAGCGGAGATACTTTATGGATAATAGGGCCTGCAAATAATCGCAACACAAACATAATCGCTGACGTATAAACCAAAACCCATCCGGCCTGAAGCCCAATTTGACTCATAGCAGGTGTCATTAAATCGGTTATCCAACTATCGGTTCCAAGCTCAGTAATAGCTAGAGGGATCATGATTACCAAAAGAATCACAAATAATGGCTGACCGAAACTTTTCGTGTAAAAACCGAAGAAAAGCGTGATTAACATAATAATAGCAACATTCAACCAAACCGACCAAGCAAAAACTTCGCCTAGTTGAAACACCACAATAGAAATAATAATTAATGCTCCAGCTGCCCCAACTTCCTGAAGCATTTCTTTATATGAAACACCTGCCTGAACTCGCTCGTTCAATGGGAATTTGCGTCGTAACATCATAACACCGTAAACAATTGTTGGTATTAACGTTAAAGCTATTTTATATTCCCATTTTACATCGGCACCCATTAATAATGCTATAATCCCACCTAGCACCAATCCACCTGGCCAACCAGCATGCAACATGTTCAGCCATTTCGTTTTATCTTTAGAAAACATGGTGGCTACCACCGGATTTGCAACTGCCTCAACAACACCATTACCCAAAGCACCAATAAAAGTGGCTAAATACAAGGTACTATAACCATTGGCGGTAACCGTTAAAATTACCGATGTAACATGGCAGATGAACGCAAAACCTAAAGAAGTTTTATAACCTATCTTATCTACTACAAGACTAAAAACTACAATACTGATGGCGAATGGCCATAAACCAACCCCTGATATTTCACCCAATTGTGTTTGGGTAAGATTAAAATCCACACCCCAATCTGGCAATACAATAGCTCGCAGTATGAAACCAAAAGCAGTAGTAACAATGGCTATGAAACAGGTCAAGAACAATAGCCTGTCTGGGCTATTCGAGTCAGAAACTGAAGTGTTCTCCATATGGAATATATTAATGTTTTTTATTGACTATAAAATTAATTCACACGCAATACACCTTGCATGATTCTCCAGTGACCTGGGAAGGTACAGATGTATGGATAATCGCCTGGGGTATTGGGCAATTTAATGGTCAATGTATAACTACCTCCAGAATTTATAAGTGGTGTGGCCGCAAGTACCTCTGGCATTTGTGGCACATAATTTAATTCCTGTCCATTGGGCTCACCCGCCAATTTGTCGGCAGCTGCACCTACTTTTTCTTTCGTTCCTGGTTTTACCAATACTAGGTTATGCTGCATGAAATCCGGATTTTTAAGTACTATCTGAATCGTGGTTCCCGCTTTGGCTGTTAAGACTTCTTTGTCATACTTCATCACATCTTTCAGTGTGTTTAGTTCAATAACTTGATCAACTGGGCCTGAGGCATCAGCGTTTGCAGCATTGTTCAAAATTTCAAGTTTACCATTATCAAAAGCAGTCGTTCTTGAAAAATAATTGTCAGGATAATTGGCAACCTTATCATTACCAGTACTTCTCTCAAAGCCTACCCTGACACCAAGATTAGGATCTAGGTTTTTCGTGAAAAGCCCTTGGGTTTTTACAGCACCGACCTCTTTGCCATTGATGGTCAATTTCATCATGCCACCCTGTTGCAAACCAGCAGAGAAACTGAACTTTCTTGGCAGGCGCTCTGTAGTAGTAATTACATAGGCCTTACCGTTTTGGTTCACTACAAAATGCAGTTGATTATCCATAAAATATAGGCCGTATCCGTCCCTTCGATTACCCTGAACCATCACAACACCGGAATACTCCGCAGGCTGCCTTGGGCCTCCCGCGTTATTGCCAGTAAATTCAATATCACCGGATACCACCCATTCATTATTGGCGACTTCAGGCGATAATGGCGCAGCACGCCTAAACGTCCTGCGTAATGGAACCACATTCAGGCTCGAGCCAAAGGCAAGTTTTTGACCTAGGGATGCGTCCATTAAGGAAGGGTTCATATTATAACCTCTCTTGGCAAATTCAGCTCGGAAGTCTTTTTCGTGTAGTTTGCTGGAAATAGTCAAAGCGTATTTTAACCACATATCGGCAAAATTCTCTTCTTTTTCAGCCATGGTTACCAAAGCTGTTCCTATGGCATCAGAGCCTTCCATTTCCGTTGTGGCCAAAACAGCTGCCAAGCGTACCCTGTAATCCGCATCATCAAAAAGACCAGCTTTATTGATGGCATTAAACGTCTTAACCGTTTTGGGCAATACTTGTATCGCCGCCCTCCTTACACCAGCAGAAGGGTGCGATAATGCTTTGATGGCTACGTTTTCAGCGTCACTGTTTTTACCATCAAAGGCCCCTAAACCGTGTAATGTCCATAGTGCATGAATGGCAGGTGCATTGATGCCTATGTCGTCAACGGATTCATTTTTAATAATGTTATATAAGTCTGAAAAAACAGATGTATCTTGATTTTCAACCAATAAACGTTGCGCATGGGTTCTCCATAGCATGTTGTTGTTTGAGAGTGCTTTGATAAGGCCTCCTTTATCGTCCTTACTTAATTTCAAGGTACTTTTCTTATCGTGCCCCTTATAAACAACCCTATAGATACGTCCACGGGATCGGTCCCTCAATGGGTTCACATAGGCATTACCATAACCGTTTCTTCCTTCCACACCCGAAGAGTTTACGGAAGGTGTTGGATTATGTTGAATGATGAAATTGTACCAATCGGCAATCCAAACGGCACCGTCAGGCCCCACTTCAGCTTGAATGGGCCCTGCCCATTCATCACCGCTGGTTAGCAGGTTCCAGCCATCGCCATCTTCAATAAAGCCTGCGCCTTCCTGCTTAAGGTTTACCTTGTGCACCAATCTACCTGTTGGTTCGGTTACAAAGGCCACACTATTCCAATAGGATTTAGGGAATTCCCTAGCCGTATATAAACTATGACCTGCTGCAGCGGTAAAGCCGCCCATTACATCCACCTGACGTAAATTTTTAATCGCATAGCGCATGTCGTAATGGGCATCCAATTTTACAACCCCATTTTCATCAAGGTTTACCTTTTCAAAATAACGTTTTGGTAAACCGAAAAAGGCCGTATGTGTATTGTTTGCCGTGGATATAAATATATCGAACTCCTCAGAAAACCCTAATCCCCAAGTATTGTTAGAGGCATTGCCCAAATGCTCCAAATCCCTTGTGTTGGGGTCGAACTTGTACATGGCATTGTTAAAGGAAATGGAATCCGTGCCATTTTGCTTGGCCAAACCATTGTAACCGGAATACCCCACCATGCCCCAAATATCATTGTCCACACCATAGCGTAAGTTTGAAGTTTGGGCATGCGTGTCGTTTTTGCCCCAACCCGGTAGGATATCCTCACGGACATCAGCCACATCATCGCCATCGGTATCTTTCAAGAATAGGAAGGATGGTGACTGGCTTACAATAATCCCACCATTTGAAAACACAAAACTGGTTGGGATGTTTAATTTTTCAGCGAAAGTAGTGACTTTGTCCGCTTTGCCGTCACCATCGGTATCTTCCAGTATTTTAATACGGTCATCACCTAAATCATCTTCTTTAACCTCGTTAGGATAGTCAACGGTTTCAATGACCCATAGGCGGCCTTTTTCATCCCAGTTCATGTACATCGGATTGAAAATCATCGGTTCCGAAGCAAATAATTTCAGCTCAAAACCAACAGGTACCTGCATTAGGGACATGGATTCTTCAGGAGTTAATGGAGCTTGCACCCTTGGGGCCGGATCCCTTTTTTCATAGTTGGGTACCAAACCATCAAAGTATTCAGGCTGTGCGATATACACTTTTTCCAAATTGGCCTTAGCCTCATCGCCAACGGCCCATAAGATACCGTTCTTTACCAAATCCAAGAAGCCTTGGTTGGTAAAGGTGCTGGTATTGTGGCCATAGGCAGTGTAAAATACCCGTCCTTCACCATAGGGACGCACCCAGGTATATGGCTCGTGGTGATCGCCCTCAATCCTTTCGGCCAATACCTCAATGTTGGGTGAAATTTTATCATGAACATAAGTCTCATCCAATGTCTTAAACGCCGTGATACCTTTCATGACCTCATGCTCGGGTTTTAAAATAACATTTTGGATGGTATCAAATTTGTGGCTTTTGAACTGACCCCCTATCATCTCAACCACTTCATCATTGTTCCTAAAACAGAAAGAGGCCGAGTGCAAAGCAATCAACCCTTTACCGCCTCTGACAAAATCCAAAAGCGCATCGGCCTGGGGCTGTGTAATGGTATCATGGTTGGCATAAATGATCAACCCGGCATAATTGGCCAAATTCTCCTTATTAAGATCGTCTGGGTTGTCGGTGTAGGAAATATTGATGCCGCTCCTGAAGTATTCGCGGGACAATATACCACCCAATTCCAAAGAATTGTGGTTGGTGTTGTTTCGATGGCCCAATAATAGAATTTCCATTCTTCTGGGCGTGTTATCTGCCGTTTCAGACTTCTTGTTGTTACAGGCACTGAATAGGACGGATAGGGAAATCACAAAGGCTAAAGGCAGCCAAAATCTTTTATTTTGCATTAGTTTAGAATTGGTTGTTACATATAAATTGTCACTCTATTATAAATTTAGTAAGATCAAAATTACTTATCAAGGTTGATCCATAATTTAATTTTTATTTAAAAATAAACCTCTCAAAATCGGACAACTAAAAATAAAGTGTTAAATTTACACTTGCTAAAATAGTGTTTTTTTTGACATTGCAGTCTTTTTATGGTAAACAGAAGGATGAAAATTAACTTTTTAGCATAAATTTAACATCTTTTGCCTCTTAAAGATTAGGTGATGTTCAAGGAAGCCTATTAGGCATGGCAAAACCCAATGGATGCATTCAAGCAGTCATTGCATGGGCGGATGGGTTTAAGTATAATTACAACTAACTAAATAAATATAAAAATGAAACACTGGTTAACATTTGTCGTGCTCCTATTTTTCCACGGTTTAATTTTTTCCCAGACCAACCAAGAGCCCTATGTGGATGATTTTAAGCCATCAACAGCCAATGAATCTGGTAAGGCATTCCCAAAGGTCAATTCAGAGAGACGTATGTTGGTGCGTTTGCCAGCCCCGGAAGCCCAATGGGTCCAATTACAGGTAGGAGGTGTCAAATACGATTTAAAAAAAGACGCTGAAGGTATTTGGACAGGGATGTCGAAACCTTTGGACGAAGGATTCCATATGTACCATTTTGTGGTGGATGGTGTCAGGGTTCAGGATCTCAATACTTATTCTTTTTACGACGATGGCCATTGGGGCAGTGCTGTTGAGATTCCGGCTGAAGATGAGGCATTTTATGCCATCAAAAATGTTCCCCATGGTCAAATACGTCAAAACCTTTATTATTCGGAAGTGCACCAAACATGGCGACGATGTTTTGTTTACACCCCTCCGGGTTATGATAAAGACCCCACGAAAACATACCCGGTGCTTTACCTTCAGCACGGAGGTGGCGGAAACGAAACGGGTTGGCCAAACCAAGGTAAGGTGAATCTTATTATGGATAATCTTCTTGATGAAGGCAAAATCAACCCCTTTATCATAGTCATGGATAATGGGACTTGGAGTATGCCACCTGGCACACCCAATGGTCCTGATGGCTTGCCTTTGGGATGGACAGATAAGTTTAGAATGACACTCTTGGAAGATATTATTCCATTTATAGAGGAAAACTATCGCACTATTCCAGACCATCTTCACCGAGGTTTGGCAGGATGGTCCATGGGGGGTATGGAAACTAGGTTAATTGCACTGGCGGTACCGGAAGTTTTTTCACATATTGGCATGTTCAGTGGGGGGAGTATAACAGAAAAGGATATTGCGGGATCCCTAGGATTCAATACCAATAATATCAAATTGTATTTTAATGGGTATGGTACTCGCGAATTGAGCGGAGGATTGGGGTCCTCCAGATCCAGCGTTGATGGAAAGGAAGGCATTGACTTTTTTAAGGGATATCCCGAGGAAAGTGTAAAAACCTTAAAAAACCTAGGGTTCAATGCCGTATTTTACCTGTCGCCATTAACCGCCCATGAATGGCAAAGTTGGCGGCGTTCGTTCCACAGTTATGCCCAGGAACTTTTTAAAAAATGAATTATCCAATAAATTAAAACTTATGAATTTAAATAGATTATTTTTTGCCTTTATAATGACCATGCCATTTGGGGTTTGGGCACAGCAAGTGGAGTTTGAGGTACCTGTAGGTTCAAACAATGAAACCGTTGCTGACGGAAAGTTTGATGCCAATTGGACATCACTCAGCCAGTATGAGGTGCCCACGTGGTTTAAAAATGCCAAATTTGGTATCTGGGCCCATTGGGGTCCCCAGTGCCAACCTGGGCAAGGAGACTGGTATGCCCGGTTTATGTACAGGCAGGGTAGCAGACAATACAATTGGCATGTTGAACATTACGGACATCCCACAAAGTTTGGGTTCAAGGATGTCATCAATATCTGGAAGGCTGATAAGTGGGATCCCGAAAAACTGGTGGCACTCTACAAGCGAGCGGGCGCACAATATTTTTTCGCGATGGCCAACCATCATGACAACCTAGATATGTGGGACAGTAAATACCAAGAATGGAATTCCGTTAACGTTGGTCCCAAAAAGGATATATTGGCTGGTTGGGCTGCTGCCGCTAAGCATAACGACCTGCCTTTGGGATTAAGTGTACATGCTGCCCATGCTTGGTCATGGTTGGAAACGTCGCAACAATCGGATAAAGAAGGGCCGTTAGCAGGTGTGGCTTATGACGGAACACTGACCAAGGAGGATGGAAAGGGAACTTGGTGGGAAGGTCTGGATCCGAATGAACTTTACCAACAGAATAATCATGGACTGAGTGAAAATTGGGAAAATATAAACGGTATCCATAGCCAATGGGGATGGGGCAATGGGGTAACGATGCCCTCCAAGGCCTATGTTGAGGCATTCTACAACCGCACCATGGACATGATCAACCAATACCATCCAGACCTGCTCTATTTTGATGATACGGCACTCCCGCTTTATCCTATTAGTGATGCAGGCCTAAAGATTGCCGCACATTATTATAACAGTGATATGGCCAAGAACCATGGGCAACTAAAGGCCGTGCTTTTCGGTAAGATACTTACGGATGAACAGAAGGAATGTTTGGTTTGGGATGTGGAACGTGGGGCTCCGGAAACCATTCAGGAGCAATCATGGCAAACATGCTCGTGCATTGGGGATTGGCATTATAATGACAACGTTTATGAAAATGACCGCTATAAGTCCGCGAAGGATGTTATCCACCTCCTTGTGGATGTGGTAAGCAAGAATGGAAATCTTCTTCTCAATATTCCCATCAAAGGGGATGGCAGTATAGATGAAAAGGAAATGGCCGTGCTTGAGGGCATCACTGCATGGATGGATATCAACAAGGAAAGCATATACGATACAAGGCCATGGAAAATTCATGGAGAGGGACCTGCTGTGGAGTCATCAAACCCAATCAGGGCGCAGGGATTCAATGAGGGCCGTATCAAGTTTACAGCTAAGGATATTCGTTTCAATCAAAATGGACAGGTGTTATATGCCACTATTTTAGGTGCTCCAGAGGACGCTATTAACATCAAAAACCTAGGATTGTCCGTGAATTCAACCAAAATTAAAAATATTGAATTATTAGGTAGCAGTGAAAAGTTGAAATGGTCACAAACGGCCGAAAGTCTCACAATATCCAAACCAAAGCGTGTGCCAAACAGCATAGCATTGGTTTTTAAGATGCAAATGGAACATCAATAACTATTAAATTTTAAACATAAACAATGAAAGCAAACAGTATCAAGCTTTATTTATTAATGGGCATACTTTGTTTCGGTACATGGGTATCGGCACAAAATGGTAACGCCCTTAAAGTAACTATCGACGCAAAAACGGAGGGCCCTGTGATCGAAAGAAATATTTTTGGCCAATTTGCGGAGCATTTGGGACGCGGCATTTATGAAGGTGTTTGGGTGGGGCCGGATTCTGATATACCAAACACAAGAGGTATTAGGAATGATGTGGTCGCTGCCCTGAAGGTATTAAAAATACCCAATGTGCGTTGGCCGGGAGGGTGTTTTGCAGATGAATACCACTGGAGGGATGGTATAGGAAGTGCTGACCAACGACAAATCCGTATCAATGCGAGTTGGGGTCGACCTGAACCCAATACATTTGGTACCCATGAATATTTTGATTTTTTGGACCAGATAGGGGCTGATGCCTATATATCCGTAAACCTGGGCTCTGGAACGGTGAAGGAGGCAGCGGACTGGATGGAATATCTAACCGCCCAAGAGTCCACCTTGGCAAAGGAACGGGCTAAAAATGGTCACCCAGAACCTTATGGGGTTGCCTTGCTTGGTATTGGCAATGAGACATGGGGCTGTGGCGGTCCTTTGACGGTTGAGGAATACATCAAGGATTTAAAACTATTTTCAAACTTCAGCACCAACTATAACCCAAATGTTCCAACGAAACAGATAGCTGTCGGGCCGGATGGTGATGGATATCCGGAGTACACCGAAGCCATAATGAAGGAATGGGCCGTGAAGAGCTGGGCGTGGGATATCCAGGGGTTATCGCTGCACCGCTACACACGAAATGGATGGCCTCCAAATATCATAGCCACGGGGTTTGATGCCGGTCAATATGCAGCCGTTATAAAAGAGACCATGGGCATGGATACTTTTGTAAAGGATAATATGGAAATTATGGATAAGTATGATCCCGAAAGAAAAGTGGCGATTTTGGTGGATGAATGGGGCACCTGGTATGCGCCTACCAAAGGAACGGATCCTGATTTCCTTGAACAGCAAAACTCCCAAAGGGATGCCATCGTGGCAGCATTGAACTTCAATATTTTTATCAGATATGCAGAACGTGTGCGAGGTGCCAACATTGCGCAAATGATTAATGTGTTACAGGCCATGATATTGACTGATAAGGAAAAAATGGTGCTGACCCCTACGTACCATGCCTTTAGGATGTATGTGCCTTTTCAAAATGCCAAAAGACTAGACATTGATTACAATGCAGGGACTTACCAACAAGGCACTATCAGTTTACCACAAATCGATGTCATTGCAGCTAAAACCGTTGATGGACATATCGCTATAGCCGTCACTAATATAGACCCAAAAAATCCTGCAACAATTAATTTGGACCTGTCTGGCCATACATTTAAAAATGTTAAAGGAGAAACACTATATGCACCAACCATCGATGCCATCAATACGTTTGGTAAATCAGATACGGTGGCACCAAAGCCTCTTAATGTGAAGACATCGAAGAACCAACTGACTTTGACGGTTGCACCTGAGTCCGTTTCGGTGATTCACGTTCAGTAATCCTAGTGAAACGGATAAAAAATGTATTTTAGGATGTTTAGATATTAGACTTGAACCATGATAAACTTATTGAAACACTACATGGTCGTTTTGTTCCTTGCTACTTCATTCTTTTGTGTAGGGCAGGCAGCAAAGGATCGTTTTAAGGATTGGGCACAAACACCGCCAATGGGGTGGAACAGTTGGGACTGTTATGGTCCCACCGTGCAAGAGCATGAAGTCAAGGCCAATGCCGATTATATGGCAAGCCATCTAAAAGACTATGGTTGGGATTATGTGGTTGTTGATATCAGATGGTTTGTTGAAAATACCAAAAGGCATGGCTATAACCAGATCGATCCCCGCTATGTGCTGGATGCTTATGGACGGTATATGCCAGCGACCAACAGATTTCCCTCAGCTTCTGACGGCTCTGGGTTTAAGGCTTTGGCAGATTATGTACACCAAAAGGGGCTAAAGTTCGGTATCCATATCATGCGAGGTATCCCAACGGAAGCGGTCAAAAGAAAGCTTCCCATTAAAGGGACGGACGGTATCACTGCCGATCAGGTCTATACAACCGAAAACCAATGCAAATGGCTTAAGGACAACTATACTATTGTGGCCGACAAACCTGGGGCTCAGGAATATTACGATTCCATTTTTGAACTTTATGCGGAATGGGGCGTGGATTTTGTAAAGATAGACGATCTCTCGGCTCCAATATATCATGAAGATGAAATCAACTTGATACGCAAAGCCATCGATAAATGCGGTCGCCCTATAGTACTCAGCACCTCACCGGGTGCTACACCTGTGACGGCAGGACCACATGTTAGTGAACATGCCAATATGTGGCGAATGGTAAATGATGTCTGGGATCATTGGAGGCACTTGGATCACTTGATTGGGGTAAGCCAGGATTGGTTCAGTTACATCAAACCAGGAACTTGGCCTGACTGTGATATGATTCCACTCGGAAGGCTTTCCATTAGAGGTGAAAGGGGCGATGATAGAATGACCAGCCTTACTAAAGATGAACAGTACACACTCATGACCTTTTTTACCATTTTTAGATCGCCCTTGATGTTTGGCGGTGATTTGCCTAGCAATGATGATTTTACCCTGTCACTATTGACCAACAAAGAGGTGCTAAAAATGCACGCTGAAAGTTCCCAGGTCAGAAGTCTGTACTATGATGAAGACAAAACAGCCATTACCTCCAAAAATGAAAACGAGGATTGGACTTACCTTGCCCTGTTCAATCTTTCAGATAGCGCACCTTCAGATGTGTGGGTAAATCTATCCGACATGGGAATGGAAGGTCCCGTTAAAATATCCAATATGTGGACAAATGAGGTATTGGGAACAGTTAAAGGTAAATTTACGCAAAATTTGGCACCGCATGCCTCTGGATTGTATAAAATAGAGAAGGATTAGTTTGGCTCCACAGGACTGAGTAAATGTGCAGGAAGGCAAGTACCAAAGTTTAAAGTTTTATGGTCTTGCCCTTACCTGTGGATGGATAGGAAGACAATGGGTAAACTAATGAATAAAGATCATGGCTAAGGTCAAGCTGTTAAATATAAATAAAGGACGTATGGATAATTTACAATTTTTTAGGATGTTTAAGAAGATAGTAATGGCTACCGCTAGGGTAGGGATTTGGTTGGCATGTTTTGTTTCCGCATCACAGAATATGACCCAAATTGCTGTGGATTTCAATAAATCAGTGGGCCCTATGAAGCCCATATGGGCATGGTGGGGCTATGATGAACCCAATTACACCTATATGAAAGATGGAAAAAAACTATTAGGTGAAATAGCGGATTTAAGTCCAGTCCCAGTATTTGTCCGTGCACATAGTCTGATGGTAACGGACGAAGGACCACGTGCGGCACTCAAATGGGGTTCAACCAACATGTACACAGAGGACAAGTCGGGTCGTCCAATATACAATTGGACCATTGTGGATCAAATCTTTGATACTTATATAGAGAGAGGCATGAAGCCCCTAGCCCAAATAGGGTTTATGCCAAAAGCCCTGTCATCCAAACCTGAACCTTATAGGCATCATTGGCAGCCCGGAGCTGCTTATGGCGATATTTTTTTGGGGTGGGCCTATCCACCTAAAGATTATAACAAATGGGCAGAACTGGTTTATCAATGGGTTAAGCACTGTGTTGAGCGTTACGGAAAAAAAGAAGTCGAGCAATGGTATTGGGAATTATGGAACGAACCAGATATAGGCTATTGGCGAGGAACAACGGAGGAATATATAAAACTGTATGATTATACGGCCGATGCTGTGAAACGAGCACTTCCAACCGCTCGAATCGGAGGTCCAGAAACTACAGGTCCAGCCTCTAGTAATGCTGCACAGTTTCTCAAAACTTTTTTGGATCATGCTGTGAATGGAAAGAATCATGTTACTGGAAAAATTGGAACTCCTTTGGATTTTATTACCTTCCATGCCAAGGGAAATCCAAAAGTGGTTGATGGCGTGGTGCAGATGGATATGGGCAAACAGTTACGGGATATCGATCAAGGTTTTAAAATCGTTGCATCCTATCCAACCTTAAAGAACCTACCAATTATCATCGGGGAATCTGACCCTGAAGGGTGTGCTGCCTGTTCACAGGATGACTATCCCCATAATGCCTATCGCAACGGGACCATGTATTCCAGCTATACCGCTGCATCTTTCGCGCGTAAATACGATTTGGCTGATTTCCATGGGGTCAATTTATTGGGAGCGGTTACTTGGGGTTTTGAGTTTGAGGACCAAAAATGGTTTGCAGGATTTAGGGATATGGCCACCAATGGAGTGGATAAGCCTGTGCTGAATGTGTTCCGGATGTTTGGAATGATGCAAGGCGATAGAATTAAGGTCTCTGGAGATTTTGCCTATGATTTTGCAAGTGTAAGAGATAAGAGTGTAAGGGATGGAATGGATATCAATGCCATGGCATCCAAGGATGGAACGTCCCATGCGGTCATGGTTTGGAATTACCACGATGACAACATTCTTTCAGATGAAGAGGCCACCGTTGAAGTAAAATTGACAGGCCTTCCCAGCGGCAATATGCTGTTGCACCACTATCGGGTAGACGAAACCCATAGCAATTCATATACCATCTGGTTGGATATGGGAGCACCACAGCAAATCTCAAGACAACAGCGTGAAAAACTGGAACGAGCCGGCCAGTTGGAACTTTTTGAAGCCCCAAAATACATCAAGGTTGTCAATGGCGAAGCTATAATAAAATTTAGTTTGCCGAGACAGGGTGTTTCTTTGCTTAAACTGGACTGATATCGGTGCACGGATAACCACCTTACAACCTTGTTCAATACTTGACCGTCTGTTTTGTCCATGTAGGCCCCTTGATGTAAAATCGGCCGTTTTCATAGTATACGGGTTCTATGCCCATTTGGGGCGTTTTCTCCCAAGGCTCAAATGTCTGGCTGTAGGGATAGGGCCTGTTTTCGTACATGAAATAATGGCATGAGCTCCATAGTTGGCCATCAGGGCCTTCAAAAAGCGCATTATGCCCTGTTTCCTGATAAGGATCCTCGGTGTCCTGAAATTGCAAGTGGTCGTAGCCACCACCAATCGCCAATTCTGGACGGTAGCCCTTTTTTCTTGTGCCGAATATAGGTTCTTGCGATACAAGTTCCCAAGGTCCCAAAGGTGTCTTGGACTTTAATAATCCTACCTCATAGCCACGGGTCCAAGTTGAAAAGAACATAAAATAGGTGCCGTCACGTTTGATGACAAATGGACCTTCGATGCCACCGACCATCCATTCTGGCCAACCTGGTTGTTTCTTGTCCAGGAATTTTTCAATAGGAGTGGTTAACTTGCCTGTTTTTAGGTCTATTTTGGCCTGAAAAAGACCGTTGCCACTACAATATAAATAGGTTTGGCCATCTGTGTCCTCAAACAGGGTTGCATCATTATTGTACTGGGGAGTCAGGGGGCCGTTCAATAAGGTATAGGGGCCTGTAACGTGTTTGGCACTAAACAGCCATATGCTATGGGTATCCATGCCCTTTGGATCTTTTGCAGTCACTTTACCGCTATTGACCGTCAAGTAATAGGTTCCTTTAATCAAATGGATTTCTGGTGCCCAAAAACGCCCATTATACGGGCAATCAGGCGGTAATTTACTGGCATCGATCAACCACGAATGTTGCTTCCAATTAACCATGTCGTCCGATACCAACATCCTAACCCCTGGATTGGGGCCTGTCCAAACAGGTTCAGAGGTTCCAACCGCATACCATTTAGCACCATCCCTGATGATGAAATGGTCGCGCATGGATATGGATGCATCACGCGTGATGGGATTGGTATATTCAAAAACATGTATGGCTTCCTGGGTTTTCTTGTTGGCTTCATTCCCTGTTTGTGCTAAAGAAATTCCAGTCGACAATAGAACAAAAAATAACAATGTGCTTCGTAAAACTTTCATGCGATCTTCAATTAATATGGTGTGAACTAAATACATTACTCTTTGGTATAGGGGCTTTCACGCAGGTTAAGACGACTGTTTTCATAGCCGCCATTGTCAACAATGACTTTGTACAAAACAATACCTGGGTCCAATGGTCTTATCTGTATTGTATAGAAACCATCTTCGGTCTTTTCGATAGGAAACGACACGTCTGTTTCAATGATTCTTGCTGCCCCTGCAGGGTACATTTTCGAATAATTATGCTTCCAGTTGAGATCTTCGTTAATGTTGATGGTCTTTTCTTCGGATTGGCCCACAGAAACCGATACATGATGCCCCCCCTTTTTAAAGGGCAGGGTGCTATCAAAAAACAATCTTATTTTGATACTGTCCTGGGGAGAATCCAGGTGGATCCTATAACTAAGGTAGGCGCCTTCCGTTTTTTCCGTATAGGGCATCAAGGCGATACCGGATAAGGTCCTTCCCAAATCCGGGATGACCGTCCAACTCGTATTGCCTTCCGACCTTTTTCCATAATAATGCTCCGCTTCCATAACGACTACCCTATTTTTTTCGGAAAACACATAACCGCCCGTCTTGGCTTCTTCCGGTGATATGCGTACCACCTTGGGCATCACATTGCCACCCCTTGGTTCGTCCCAGGAACGGTAACCGATATGGGTCTGGTCCATGATGTGGTTCCATTTTCCTTCGGAAACATTCAAATTATAGTCTTTCGTAAATTCGGCATCTATGGCAAAACATTTTTCCACTTGGTCTGCCCAATCGTTTGCTCTTAAATCCTTTTCAGCAGCCAGCTTTTTGTTCATGGCCAGCGCATAATACATATCATAGAGATTGGCCATGGCTCGAACGGGATGAAGTACCAATTGCATATAGGTGTCTTTATACTCATTGGGAAGGGTTTCATACTGTCTTCTTGCTTTGGCCTCCAGAGCCAAATAGGCATCCTTGACTTGAAGGAACTCACCGTTTTCCAGGTTGTAGGTTCTATCGTCCAGCATTTCCGCCGTTACACGGCTGGCATATTTACAGTAAAGGCTCAAAATCCCCGCGGCTTCCTTGGCAGCTTCCTTGCCAAATTTGTCTTCACAGAACTTAAAGGCATAGGTATCGAGGTTATCGTGTGAAAAGGCTGTAGGATTCCAGGCCATATTCAAAAAGAAGTCCATAGGATATTCATTGGGTTTTAGGTCGCCAACATTCAGTATCCATACTTTGTCGACACCATAGCTGTAGGTCAACTGTAACTGCTCCCACATATGGGGGATTTGGGTCATGTTCAACCATTGATAGGCCCTTGGGGCGCCATGTAGGTCCACATGGTAATAAATCCCATAGCCCCCAGGGTGCTTTTTGCCATCCAACTCAGGCAACCTTCTAACATCGCCCCAATTATCGTCACACAATAGGACAATCATATCATCCGGTACTTTTATCCCTTGGTCATAATATTCCAAAACCTCACTGTATAATGCCCATATCTGGGGTGTTTCATCAATAGGCTTTTTGGTAACTTTCTTGATGATTTTTCTTTGGTCGGCCATAATTTGCTCTATGAGCTTAAAGTTTTCCTCGGCGCTTCCTGTATCATCCATGGGCAAATCACCATCACCCCTCATGGCCATGGTTATCACCTGTTCGTAGTCCTTGTTGCGCTCAAGGCCATCCTGCCAAAACTTTTGTAAACCTTCAGCATTGGTCTTGTAATTCCATTCGCCATTTCCATAATCCTTCCTGTGTTTGCCCCATTCCCTTTGGGAACGCATCATGGGCTCATGGTGGGAAGTGCCCATCACGATACCATACTCATCGGCCAGTTTGGGGTTAAGGGGATCGTCCTCATTGAAGGCGTTGCCCCACATTGCCGGCCATAGATAATTGGCTCTTAATCGCAAAAGCAATTCAAACATGTGCGTGTACATTTTGCTGTTGACACCACCGAATTTCTCACGACACCAACCTGTAAAACAAGGGGCCTCATCGTTTATAAAAATACCTCTGTAACGCACTTTGGGCTCTTCGGAAACATAACGGCCTGCCACAACGTAGGCAGATGCACGTTGTTTTGCAGGAACGTCTGCCCACCAGTACCATGGAGATACCCCCAACTGGCGTGAAAGTTCATAGATACCATAGATAGTTCCACGTTTGTCACTACCTACGATAACAAGTGATTTGTTGGAATTGGATTTTGAATCATTTATTGTAGCGATAATAAAACTTTCCCATTTGCCCTTGATAGACTTTACATCCAGTTTTCCTTGGGCAACAAGGTTGTCAATTACCTTGCTCTTTCCTAGAGTGCCCACAATAATTTTTGGGCTATCCGTTGGAGAAGCCATTGTAAGCTCTGGAACCTTACCAGTGACCCTTTCGATATCGGACTGTAAGTCGCCCACAGCCCTTATTACACCCTTATGGTCTGATATGTCGTAATTGATGGGGGTTGCCATGCCCTCCTTTGTAACTATTGGAAAATCATCTATTGCTCCCGGGGTATCAATGATGAAGTCTTGGGACAATGCACCTATTTGCTGTGCTTGTGCCGTATGTGTTAATTTTAGGAAAAGGGTGATGTATAATAGGAGCTTAAGTTTTGATACCATTGATTTTTAATCTTTTATGTTTAGGGAATTGCTGAAAACTTGTTGTATCTGATTTTTAACCAAAATTCCTTTGCTGCAAACCATAGTTAAGGGTCAAATATAAAACATCATGGACAAAGGGCATTCATCTTTTTAATTAAATATGACGATGCTTTTTCAGTAGCACATAGGAAATAGGTATCTTTATGGGTATTGCCAATGTTTCTTAACAGGAAAACGTATGTTGGTCAAGTTTTTGCTTTCATTTATTGTATGTGTAAAGGCTGATAGCAAGGCATAGGCTTGTCAAGAGTGTCTCGAAATTTAATCTGGTTATTAATCTCGATGTCGATTATAGGGATTGGCATTGATATATGCAGACCCACAAACCTTTTTTATCGAAATAAGCGACATTTTATTTAATTGTTCTGTAATGATTTGAATGTCATTTTTCCTGTTTTTAGTCCTTTTGTTTTTGCAATCAATTCGATATTCCCCATACTGTTGGTTGTTCTTAACACAATAAGACATTTGCCGTTGATCGTACTTCGTTTGCTGCCCTGCCAGGATTCATCAGAAAATATGTCTGAATTGGAAACACCTGCTATTGTTGCCGGTCCTTTGATTTCAAAAGTAATCATGGTGTCCAAGGGGACTACATGCCCTTTACCATCCTCTAAGCTGACCTGAACATAAACCAAATCGGATCCATTGGCCTGTAATGTGTTTTTATTGGGCGACAGATCAATATGGGTAGGTTTGCTTGATGTGACCAGGGTGTCCCTTGCAACAATGGTGTTATTTCGCTTCCCAATCGCAATCAATTCTCCAGATACATAATTTACATCCCAATAAAGAACAGGTTCTTCCCCCTGTGCAAGTTTTTTCCTCCCCAATGATGTGTTGTTTAATATCAGTTCCACTTCGTCACAGTTGGTGAAAGCCTGAACCTCCAATACAGTACCTTTTTCAAAGTTCCAATGATCGAGCATCGGGTACCAACTCCATCGCTTGTTGGCATAATGTTTATTCCATGCGTTGTACTTAACCGTATCAGTTTCTTTAACCATTATTTTAAGTTTAGGGTTTTCACTGTATAGGGATTGGTAGATATGCCCCACAGGTGTCATCAGTTCATCCATGCCATAAAAAGCCCTGTCCCAACTTTTGTTGGGCCACTGGGATTCGCCCAAATATGACAAAGCTGTCCAGTAATAGTGGCCAATGACATGTTCCTTGTTAAACTCCAGCAAAGAGTTTTTTCGAATTCCAAAGTCAAGATTCGTTCCGGTCTCCGATGCTATGAACATCATTTGGGGGTAATTTTTAAAATCCAGGTCAAAAAAATTGCCCGTATAATTCCAGCTAACCACATCCATATTAAATGCCATGGCAGGAGGCAGGGTTTTCATGAATTCATCATGCGTTGCCCAGTTGTCCCATTCAAATTTAACATCTTTTCTGGCGGGGAACAGTGCTGCGGTCACTTTTCTACTGGGGTCAAGTATATGGACGAATGATACCAGTTCCCTTAAAATATCGGCACCTTGGAAATCTGCTGCTTCTCTGGTTTCAAATTTTCTGTAAACCAATCTGCGTTGCTGGTCAACTTCGTTGCCTACACTCCAAATGTAAATGGATGGATGATTTCGATTCCTTTTTATGAAGCGCTCCATATCTTCTTTCCACATCTCTTTGAATGGGACTTCACCCCCATAATATTGGGACGTCCATTTGTCATAGGCCTCAGGTATAACCAAAATGCCCATTTCATCACATAGATCTAGCAAAACAGGGGCATGTGGATTGTGGCTCAACCTAATGGAGTTGCACCCCATATCTTTCAATTGCTGTAAACGGTAACGGTAGCCTTCTTTCAAGGCAACAGCACCCAAACAACCAAGATCATGGTGTATGTCACCGCCTTGGGCAAACACTTTGGTACCATTCAATAAAAGGCCCTGTTCGGGAGTGAGCTCGACGGTCCTTATACCAAAACGGGTCTGGTAATCACCTTGATACGCCCCATTGAACCATAGTTTTGTTTTTGCATAATAAAGGTTAGGGGCTTGGGTACTCCATAATTCTGGATTCGTTATTTTTAATTCCTGATTGAAGGTATGATCTTTAAAGAATTCAAGATATACTATATCTTTTTTGGTGGTTACAATATTGCCTTTTGAATCAATTAATTCTGTTTCCAAAGTAATTTTTCCTTCTGCACCAGTTTTGTTCATAACCGTTGTTTCGATATGTACCTTTGCTAGGTCTTTGGTTATAAACGGAGTGGTGACGTATATGCCATTATCTGGTATGTAAATCGGCCCTACTACTTTTAGCCATACGTCACGATATATGCCTTCACCAGTGTACCAACGTGATGTGCCCTTAATTCGATTGTCGTAGTGAACGGCTATGACATTTTCCTGATCATAGTATAAATAGGGTGTCAAATCATATTCGAAACCTAAATATCCATTTAAATTTCTGCCTAACAACTGACCATTGATCCATACTTTGGAATCACGGTAAATACCATCGAAATCAATAAATACCATTTTATGCTTATTGCTTTCTGAAATGGTGAATTTTTTCCGATACCACCCTTCTTGATAGGGTAGCCAACCATTAGCAGAGGTTGAATTTTCATGGTCGAACTTACCCCCAACACTAGCGTCGTGCGGAAGAATTACACTTTCCCAATGGCTATCATTATAGTCTTTGGCTTGGGCTCCTTCCTGATTGCCCAAAATAAATTTCCAGTCCGAATTAAAAAGTTGTGGGCTCTGACCATAAGAAAGGCGAATAAACCCAATAACCAATACCAAAGTAAATAAATAGATTTTTGCCATATTTGGATTTGTGTTAATATAGTTGGTAAAGCCCTGCTAAAAAGTTCAGAGGGGATAACGAATATACAATATAAATGTTTGTAATAAACCAAATGGCCTGTAATTTACTATTGTAAGCTAGCTTTTTTTTCTCAATTCAACTGCCTATATTCCTGTGGTGTTTTTCCTGTTTTTGATTTGAACAGGCGACTGAAATAATGCGGATAATTAAAACCCAACGCATAAGCAATCTCGCTTACAGATTCATTTTCACCAAGCAATAAGTCTTTGGCTTTTTCGATGATGAAATTATTGATTTGGTCCTTGGTACCATAACCTGTTTCCTTTTTCAGTAAATCACTTAAATAGCTTGGGGAAAGATGGATTTTGTCCGCGAAATAGTCGATGGACGGAATCCCGGTTGTTACAAAACTGCCCTCTGAATAATAGGTTTTCAATAGGTTTTGAAACTGGCTTACTATACCCGAATTTTGGGCGGAACGTGTATGGAACTGCCTTTCATAATAGCGGTTTGAAAGGTTCAACAGCAATTCCAAAGACGATGAAATGACGGTTTGACTATGGTTGTCTATGCGTTCCGAAATTTCGGCTTTTATCATATTCACACAATCCGTTATGGTTTTTTGTTCGTTGTCGGACAAATGCAACGCTTCATGGACATCGTACGAAAAGAATTGGTATTGGTCAATGGTTTTGCCAAGTGGGGTGTTTCGTATGAGATCGGGATGGAAAAATAGCATCCACCCGTTAATGTCATTCAGTTTTTGGGCTTTGGTTACAGATTGTACCTGGTTAGGTGCCGTAAAAATCAGGACACCTTCGTCAAAATCATACGCATTTCTACCATACTGCATGCCACAGCTTTTGTCTTTCAGCGCGATGGAATACAAATCGGTAGTCGATTTTATGCCAATCCATTCCTCTGGAATTTCCCATTTTGAAACATCAATGATACTTATCAAAGGATGTGTAGGCTTTGTAAATCCCTGCATATTGTGCAGCTGACTTATCGATTTTATATGTTGGATGTTATGGCCCATAATGATCAGGAATTTACGTTAATGATTCTATAATTTTCTCATAATATATTGAAGCCCTTTCTTCTGAAAAATAATCAACCACCAAACCATCCAATCCAAACAATGAAAGTCCGATGCCGATTCCTTGCCAAGTTGGACTTTTAGTTAACCAAAAAATCAAGATTGTAGCAATGAAAAATACGGTTGCCACAGCTTTCGAAATGTTGTATTGGTATTGGAAATCTTCCACACGTTTTTTCTCGTTTTGAACAAATTCGGTTTGGTTTTCTTGGGAATTTAGTTGCATTTCTGTCATACTTTTTTGATTGGAATACAGTATATTTCCTCCGATTGCAGTGTAAATACCACCAGTAATTATTAATGGTAACAATAGGGCTTTAGCATTAGGTGTATTGCCCATTTTCCAAAGCAATACACTAATAATTACAGTTAAAACTCCAAAGGCGATTATCAATTTCGATTCAAAAAGTTCGCCTTTTATCCAGTTATTTGTGTTTTGATAAAAATCCATTGTTAATGCATTCTATGAAAAGTTGCGGTTCGTCCCAATAATGAGAAACCCAAATAGCCTCGTAAATTTAGCTTATTATTTTTAATCCAAACTTTGCAACCATAAGTGTCGCCACTTGGGGCGTTATAAATTTTACCGTTGGTGTATTCATTTCCGTTCCATGTCAAGTCCGTTAAACTTGTGATTCCGATTACGTTTCTGGAACGTAATTTAGGGTCTGGGTTTTCCGTATCTTTTTTAGAGGTTTTTCCATCGATTTCCACGATTTCTTTTCCCCAAAGATATTTTCCGTAATATTTTCCGTCTTTTTTGAAGATTTCAATTTGGACGTCTTTGTTATCCGATTCCCATTTTCCAATAATTTCAGATTCGGTTTGTGCAAATAGTTTGGTGCTTAATATTACGAAAAGTAATACGAATAATTTTAGAGATCTCATTTTATGATGTTTGGAATTTTATAATTTGATTGAATTTTTTCTGATGAATTACATTTGGCTCATTACAATGTTGTCGAAAAGTCTATCGCCTAAATAAGTTCTCATCCATACCATGGGTTTAGCAAATTTTCCAACTCTGTAACGCGTCTTTGGTTTTTTGGAATGTATGATTTTTACAACCGCATCCGAAATAACCGAAGGTTTTGAAGATCCGTTCCCTTGTGCCGCTTTCTTTGTGCCCTCTGCAATTTTGTCCATCATATTTCGGTAGGCACTTTCCTTGGGAAGTTTGTCGAATTGCTCAAGGAGTACAGAGCCAAACTCGGTAGCAATAAATCCTGGTTCAAGCACCACAACATTAATTCCGAATGGTTTCAATTCCAAACGTAAACAGTCGCTCAATCCTTCCACAGCGTGTTTGCTGGCATGGTACCAAGCGCCCATTGGAAAGTACATTTTGCCACCCATAGAAGATGTGTTTATGATGGTTCCCGATTTTGCTTTTCTCATGAATGGTGCTACTTTTTGGGTCATTGCTGCCATTCCAAAAACATTCACTTCCATTTGTTTACGTGCGTCATCCAATGGAATGTCTTCTACCGAACCATACAGACCGTAACCTGCGTTATTCCAAAGAACGTCAATTTTGCCTTGTTCTTTGATAATTGTATCAACGACATGTTGGATGTCCCCATTGTTGGTTACGTCCATTTGGATGGGATGTCCGCCTAATGATTTTAGGTCTTCCATCTGTTCGATTCTTCTTGCCACAGTATAAACTGTATGCCCTTTTTGTATTAGGGTTTTGGCAGTTTCTTTGCCCATTCCGGAACTTGCTCCTGTGATTAAAATGACTTTGCTCATTGTGTTAATTTTTAAGTTTTTTATTATTTACAATGCAAAGATGCGAATGCCATAAGAGTTTCATTAACACAAAAGAAGGAAGTTGCAACACAAATCCCAGATGATAGTAAATTGGTTTAAAAAGTTGTGTTGTTTAGCATAAACATTAAAAACACACAAAATAATCAGTAGGCATGTGTAAGGATGATAATAATAGTTCTTTGGTATGAATCCAGCTCTAAATGCTATATCGCAAATTTTGAAGGGGACAGCCCCATCGACAAGTCTGTTTTAGTCCTTAGGGTAGAGTTCTCCCTTATTTTTGGATTCCCAACCAACTTAATTATTTAATTCTTAGCTTTAGGACTTCAACGAAACTAAATAACCATGAAAAAACCCACAACCCTTCTTTTCGCCCTAATCAATATTTTAATTTTTACGGCCTGTTCAAAAGACAAAGCATTGTTACTTGGGGAGACAAGTACTGGAGAAAGGATTTTGTTTGTTCCCGATTCCTTGAATGGATGGGGATTACAAATTACAGGAGAATCCATAGTGCCTATGGAACAAAGGCAACCGGTACAACTGCAATTATTCAGTGAGGTAGATAGTATCACGGATTTACAGCTTGCATATAGCTCAGTTGAAAAGGAAGGTGGGGGATTGATGGCCAAGGCCAAGGTTAGTTACCAGGATAAAACCATTTTTGATGTCGAAGATAAATGGCATTTAAAAAACGATGCACTGTACGTTGATAGAAAAGTTATTGTAAAGAGTACTTTGGACAGTACAGGTTTTTACTCTGCAATTAAGTTGGTAACACAAAACAAGATTTCTTGGGCTGATACCGACTGCCTGGCACCAGGTTTGCTCTACGGCGACCCTACTTACGGAGGATCCAACACGCCAGGAGGAACACTGAATTATGAGGCAAAGCGATTTTCCATAAGGGAAGATTTGATGTCGGCACCTCTATTTGGGCTATCCATTAAGGATAAAAATTGGGTAGCTGTCATGGATGGCAACCCAGATGGCGGTACCACCTTTGAGGAGAGTAATACACCAGCGGATAGAACAGTGATTGACGGTAACATAAAATTTGGAGCTTTGGGAGCCAAGGAACTTGGGACTGGTGCTATAGAATTGGGCTTTTGGATGCCAGGTACCACAGATGAATTTAGTGTAGGCTTTGGTGGAGGGACATCCAATCCCATAGTACGCAGGCGCTACAATCCAGTTTCCGAGGGATTTGAACAAAACTATCAAGTGGTGTTTCGTTTCGGAAAAGGAGAGACATTACTCGATATGGAACGCGATGTTTGGCGATGGGCTTGGAGCAATCTTAATCCTGAAATAAATTATGTCGACCTAAATCTAGTAAAGCAGACATTGATTGACCATTTGGCTGATAGGGTTCTTGTAGTAGATGATATGGCAGGCATCCCTTTTTTGTTTGATGCCGTTACCGGAAAACCGGGATCGTATCGAGGTAGGGACAGAAGACCTACGGTTCAAAATGCGACAATTCCAGTGAGGAGAGGACGGAATGATTTGGAACCTGCTGATGCCATTCGTTTGGCTAATTGGGCCGGAAAGTACAATATTGATTTGGATACTGAGGCCAATGAACTTCTACTTTGGCCTAAGATAGCTATGGGGTTTGTGTCAAAGGGCATTGAAACTGCAGACCAACTGTTGTTGGAAAGTGTCTTGGATACAACTTCCAGGGGTGATAATATGCGTGTGTTGGGACTACAGATTATAAATAGCTTTGTAAAGCGCGTGCCTATGTCGCCACCTTCTGGGGAAGGATTTAGTCTCTATACGGGACAGCCCGACTGTGGATCTGCAGGGGAAGGCGTTGTCACCTTGAGAGCACCATCCGAAGGCATGCGAACATTAATGGATGTTTACGGACGCGAAAAGGCCCAAGGGGTTGACCATCCTGATTGGTTGGCATGGTGCGTAGGGTTTGCCGATTGGCTATTTCTGCAGCAAAATGAAGACGGTTCTTTTCCAAGAAGCTGGCATGCTGGGTTAGGAACGGTTAGGGAGGCGTCTGGAACCAGTAGTTATAATCCTGTGCCACTTTTGGTAAAATTAAGCCAAGAAACAAAAGATACAAAGTATATAAATGCCGCTATTAAGGCGTCTGAATATGTTTGGGAACATTATGGCAGCAAAGGGATTTTCATAGGTGGTGCTACCGATAATCCCAATATAGTGGACAAGGAAGCCGGGATGCTTTCGCTTGAGGCGTACCTAATCCTTTTTGAGGAGACGAAGGACAGTAAATGGCTTGATAGGGCCAAAGCCGCAGCCAACTATGCGGAAACATGGATATGGATATGGAACGTGCCAATGCCCATTGGTGCCGATGATGCGACCCTAAATTGGAAACGAGGGGTTCCTACAGTTGGGGTACAGGGTATTACGGCGCGCGCCGTTGGTGGTGTTGACCAATATATGGCGTGGTCGGCTCCTGCCTACGTAAAATTATATAAGTATACCAATGATGCGCATTATCTTGAGGTGGCAAAAATCCTATTGCATAATACCAAGGCCATGCTAGCACTGCCCAATCGCACCTATGACCTTTTGGGGCCAGGTTGGCAACAGGAACACTGGCAAATGGGCCCCAGAAGAGGCTATGGAGGGCATCGCAGTTGGCTACCTTGGGTATCGGTAAACCATCTGCATGGGATAACGGGAATTGAACAATTTGATAAGGCTATTTTTAATATATTGAAATGATGGGCATACCCAATAATCCATGTATAAAATTGGTCATTCGATTTTATGGTTCAGTTGGTGTTATTATAATACGTCGGTAACTTGTCAACTGTGGCGTTCCATGATCGGTAACCTCACAAATCACATGGAAACTTTGGCCTTCTGAATCATCTGGAATTTTGATTGCGATGCTGTTGGTCTCAGCGGCATCGATCTGAATGGTTTTGTTATAGGTGCCCGATTCTGGCATCACCCACCATTTAAAATGTAATGGGTCGCCGTCGGGATCCGTTGATTGCGAGGCGTCCAAAACAATTTCCTGACCCGTTCTTGCCTTAATCTCCATAGGTAATAAATCCTTACTTCCATTCACCACTACAGTGGGATTTCGGTTTCCGGTCCCATCGGACGCCCAGTCCATGCGTGCTGCAAAATTATTGAAAAGTGCAGGGTAGAAATAGTTGAAATATGTTGTGCTGATTTCATAAGGCTTGCCCTTATAATTGGTATAGGATTTGGTTAGACTGTCACGACCCATGCCAAATTCGAAATAACCACTCCAATTGGCTTGTGTTGGAACGTTGGGGTCTGACAGACCATTAGGCACCAAATACATGAAAGAAGGGGTATCACCTTCCACACCCCATTTGTACTTAGGGTAGAGCTTACCAAGATGGCCATGGTTCTGTATATGGCGTTCGTATTGCATCCAGTTGTCCTTGCCAATACTGTTTTGGTGCTTCCAGGCAGATTCATCCCAAAAGAACATAAGATCCTTGCCCCATTGGCGCATCCATTGGTGGGAACTTGTGCTATAGGTGATGGTATCGCCCCTTGACCATGGCCTATCCTGATCGGTGATGGTATAGACCCGAAACTTTTTCATGAATGTCTTGAAATCCTCTGGAGACCGTTTTTGCTGAACTTCCCACAAAGCCTGGGCAAAAGTATTTCCACCACCCCAGACGGTTACCCAAATCGGTCTGTCATCCTGTTCGCTGGCCAAAGTTATAATAAGTTCGCTCCCTTTCGAGAGATTATCCTTGCCGATATAATTTATGCCCATTTTGGTGCTGCCCATGACGGTGCGGGACCTTAAATAATCTGGGGAAGGCCAATAGCCGATTTTTTGGCTGGACTCATCTGTTTCAAAGGTTAGTTGCTGTGAGCGCTTTTTTAGGTTTGGCAGGTCTTTTTCATAGGCATCCAATGCTTTGTAAATGAGATCAAGACGTTCTTTGCCACCAGTATTGTTCCATCCCGTTGTGGATATCAAAGCCTCAATTTCAAACAGATCAGCATGGGCCAACAAACGCACCATAGACTCCATATCATCGGGCTCTATGTCGTTGGGGGCAATATCCGTGAGAACAATGATACGTGGTTTAAGGGATGTTTTGTCATTTTGCTGGCCTTGTATGGGTGGAGTTAAGGTCATTGCCACCACTAAAAATAGGTATAATCTCATGATCAAGCCATTTAGTAATCCTACATGTTTCATTGTACAAATACATTTATTTTGAACTAAATATATTGTTTTTTTGGATTTTAAAAGGAATATACTACATAGCTGTATCTGATTGTTAAGCATTTTTTGTTCTTAATTGTAATACCATCAGGATTGAGCATAGCCACTTATTGTGGCTGAAGTAAGTCTACATTGGGGAATGTTTGGTGACAGCCAAAACTTTGGGCCATTCCATGGCGTTTGTGAATAAGCCATTCGAATGGTATTTCGCTTTTTAACTGCCTTGCTTCATTAATTTGTCAAAAAAGAGACGATATATGACTGTAAATATGCTGGTATTGTCATGGTTTCAAAGTCAAAGCCCAATTAGGCAAAACGTATTCAAGGTATTTGGCTTTTACTAAACATGGTGGTATACACAGTAATACCCTAGACGGTTAAAATCTTTGTCACAGCGTAAATATGAAGCTAAACATGATAAAAGGTATGGTTTAATTTATCCATACAATATGCCACAAAGTTAAACGTCGCAAAATATTTATTGGAAAAGGGACGGCATAAAGCCATTACTGTATCCCTTGCCCATTTATTCCGTTTCCTTTCCGCGCCAAAATTTTGACTACCGTTTGGTTCACCGCTCAAATATTGTTTAATCTAAAATTTGAGTATTATGACAACAAAAGCACGTACCAAACAAGAAAGACGGACAAGGGTGGATGCTGCCCCTAAAATTCCCGCATTGGAAATCCTGAACCTATCCATCAAGGACATCCATACCGATCCTGGACAGCCCAGAAAAACATTTGATGACCTGTTGCTGAGCCAACTTTCCGAAAGCATTAGGGAGCACGGCGTCTTGCAACCGATAACGGTTAGGGCATCCGATGGCAAGTATATCATTGTTATGGGTGAACGTAGGTATCGGGCCAGTATATTGGCTGGCATGAAGACCCTGCCATGCATTGTCCGCGATTATCATGACGGTGATGTACTGGAAGTCCAGATCATCGAAAATCTACAGCGTAAGGATGTGGAACCCACGGAAGAGGCTGAGGCCATTGCATATCTGAGTACAAGGTATGCACCTTCGGATATCGCAAAACGACTGGGAAGAACGGACAACTTCATCAGGCAGCGATTGAAATTGGCTGGTTTGATCGATGGGTTCAAACAGTTCGTCCGCAGTGGTGACATGACCATTTCGTTGGGGGTGGCCGTGGCACTTTTTGAGCCAGAGGAACAACAGATGATGCTGGAAGCTATGGGCGAGGCATTTAATGCCCATAAGATAGACAGGATGGTCAAGGACCAGAGTTACGATTTGAATAAGGCGCCGTTTGATATTTCAGATAAAGTATTGGTGGCAAAAGCAGGAGCCTGTGGTGATTGTCCGTTCAATGCCGCCAATCAGGGCGACCTATTTGGCCATCACAAAATGATCTGTACCAAAGCTTCTTGTTATGGGATGAAAAAGGAGAAAGCACTCGTGAACCTCATAGCCAGATCGAAAAAGGAAAACATCCTATTGATCCCCGAGATCCGTAGGTATTGGTTGGATGGGGAAAACAACCAGGCCATCATTTCCAAATTGGAGATTGAAGGTTTCAAGATTTACCTGCTCGATGACGTGGACATTCTATCAAACCCTATCGAACCGACCTTGGAATCCATCAAGGTGGAATACCAATATTATGATTATACCGAGGATGATTTCAAATCCGCGCTGGAGGAAGCTATGGATCTGTACCATAAAAAACTGGAAGCCTTTCAATCGGCCAAGGAACATGGGTATGGACATGGCATTGTTTTCCATCCAGAGACCTATAGACAAAAGGAGGTGTTTGTAAAAATTGCGGAAGCTGTTGCAAATGAACAGCCTGTCCATGCCGTACCACTTGCTGATCGAAAAATGGCAGACTGTACCCCTGAGGAACAAATCATCAAAATGAACGACAGGGAGACCCGTAAAAACCAGATAGAGGCCAACAAGCAATTCGAGGAGGTGGTTCGGATGGTTTGGGATACCGATTATATCCTTTTGAAAAAGACCCTATCGGTCGATGAAATGGTGGCGATCGCCATAGCACTATTTGAGAACCATGTAGACCACACGGCCCGCCGAACCTATTTTTCAGATTTCTTGGGCAATGCTTCACAGATGTCGCAGGTCGAGATGGTGGAAGCATTCAGGAAAAACTTCAAAAAGGAAACTTTCTACAAATTGATGCGTTACATACTGACAAAACAAGTGCATTTTGGTGAATGCAATCACGTCAACAACCTGACGAACATAGCCTTCTATAAGGCCATACAGGGGTATTTCAAATCGGATGTGGAAGCTATCGAAAAATCCTATGATGAACAAAGGAACAAACGTGAAGCACGTTTGAAAGAGCGCATCGCTCTCCTCGAAATGAAGATTCATGGATCGGGTGATTAGCTTTTGTTGTTTTGGGAAGGGGCGGTATGCGTATCGGCCCTTTCCTTTTACATCCAATGCTAAGGAGGTAATAAAACGTTTTTGTTCAATTAAATATTATTTATTATGGAAAATCAGGATTTTTTACAACTAAGATTTGGTTTCGATATCGAACCTATACCACATAATGAAAAGGAATTTCAACCCAAAAAAGAGAAAACTAGGGAGGCCGTTTTTGAACTCGTGGACGTGATGTCCAGCCCCATTATCGTTTTTGAATCCGCTTGGAAGGATACTATACCAAAAGACCTCCTTGCCAATGTAAAGCTATCAAGGTTATGGGCCTTGATGCTGAAAGAGGACAAGGCATCCTTGACAGAGGCCTTGGTCTATATGATGCCAAGGACCTATGAAGCCCCTTTGCCTTACGAATGGGTCAATATCTATACATGGTTGGGGCTTCAATATGCCATGCAGTACAAAAACAAGGAACAGGTAGAAGTCCTATCGGACATAGCACCTAAAGAACTAAGCGATTACGAAACCGGGCTTTTGGAAAATCTCAGAAAATGGATATACAGGCAGAGACGGAAAGCCCTCAAAGCTAGATTGAAAGACTTGGAAAAACCTAAAACGGATAAACCATCCATAAATCAGAAAACCCTGTTTTAACATGGATACATTAGGTATAACCAAAAAACATTCCCATGATTGCTGGAAACAAAATCAATTTTAATGAACAATACCTTGCAGCACATTCCCCAAAATGGGGGTGCCCCATTTTGTGAAAAGAGCTTCAGTAAAGGCCTTGAACACAATCCCAGAATTTTATATGGCCACGATCGTTTGCCATGACCCCATAATTATTTAAAAAGATGTTAGAAGCCTTCATGATCCATATAAAATTCTGGAATAGCGTTCGCTTGTGCCTTATCCGCGACAGCCTTCATTTCCAATCCATAGGAATCGTCCAACCGTCTATTTTTTTAACGGCTATATCTGTAAAGTCTTCTCGATACTTTACTGGATAATGCCTAAAAACTAACGGTTGGTCTCCCACCATTCTAAGGGGTTTGGTAATGGAGGGCGCTTTGGTCTGTTTTCCGGGGCATCGAAAAACAGGCAGGGCTTAAGCACTCCTAAATAAAACCTTATTTATTTATGGATCTCAACTGCCTGTACACTCCAACATAAACAGGTTTTAAATGATTGCTAATGCCCTTGTGGAACTTGTCAAGGCTATACAAGTTTTATAAAAAAATAAGGTTTCTACAGTCTTGGAAATCCAAGGATGTTGCTATGTCGCAGACACTCCTGATTTTTTTATAAAAGCCTTGACAAAACCCACGCCCTCCATTAGATCGTTCCACGAGAGAAATAGAACAAACGCCCCTTAAAATGGCATCCACAATTCCATAAAAAAGTATGGATGGCATTTAAAAAAGGGGGAATAATGAACCTTTTAATTTTAATACAATGAGTACATTAAGAAACCACGTCCAACTCATCGGAAATGCTGGACAGGAACCGACCATCACCACCCTTGAGAGTGGCAAAAAAGTGGCACGCCTGCCCTTGGCGACC
Source organism: Marixanthotalea marina (assembly GCA_018883545.1). Classification (GTDB taxonomy): domain Bacteria; phylum Bacteroidota; class Bacteroidia; order Flavobacteriales; family Flavobacteriaceae; genus Marixanthotalea; species Marixanthotalea marina. The sequence goes on from JAHLEH010000001.1 coordinate 630,370, forward strand.
AACGAGCATTACACCGACAAAGATGGTGAGAAACAGACTAATACCCACTGGCACCAAATCGTGGCATGGGGAAAACTGGCGGATACCATGGAAACCTATGTCTTCAAGGGCATCCGACTTGCCGTGGTCGGGAAACTGACCTCACGGCACTACGAAGACAGCAACGGCACAAAGCACTACGTGACCGAAATCATTGCCAAGGAACTGCTCATCCTTGATAACAACAAGTAACATAATAGGGCGGGAGACTGTCGTCGATCCCTTTCCCGCCCGTTTTCACCGTAACCCTAAAACGCATTACAATGAATCCTAAAGTTAACGAAATTTCCATACGCTACCGCGAAAAAAGACGTCTATTCGATAGCCAGCCCATCAAAGGGTCACAGGAAGCAGCCGTTACCGCCTACCGTCAATGGGACAAGGATGCCATCGGTGTCCACGAATCCTTCAAGGTCATGCTCCTGAACAACTCCAATAAGGTCAAGGGCATCTACCAAGTCTCCACAGGGGGTATCACAGGCACCACCGTCGATGTGCGCCTGCTGTTCGCCGTCATCATCAAGACCCTCTCCGTGGGTGTTATCCTATTGCACAACCACCCCTCGGGAACGCTCAAGCCCAGCCTCATGGACAAACAGCTGACCGAGAAGATTTGCAAGGCTGCCCAACTGCTGGACATCAAGGTGCTCGACCACCTGATTATCGTGCCCAATGGCGATTATTTCAGTTTTGCCGATAACGGACTGCTCTAACACCTAAACGGAACGCAATGGTCTATTTGAACTATAACAACCTGGATGCCGAAACCCAGACCCGACTTCTTGAAGTGTCCAAAGAGGATGTCGAGCATCGCATAGGCAACGACCTCAAAGCCTATGCCATCGAGAACCACCTCGACTACGACACGCTACTGGGAGAGGAAGCCATCAAGAACCTCTACAGCTACCACTATGTGTTCAATATCTGAAACCCACCACATGGTTTGAACCACAAAGACCCTATGCCAAGGGTCTTTTTTGTGCCACACCATAGCCTCTGGCGTTCAAAATTCACATACGTCAAAACTTCATATTCCATGCCCGCAAAACAGACCATTTGCAAGCAAAACGGTTTTGACCAGTAGAGGGCTATTCCATAACTTTAAGGAACAAGGGAGACCCAAAAGCCATCAGATGTTCCATCGTATGGTTTGGAATTTTTGGTCCCTGCGGGCCGAAAAAGGAAAAGCAAGAGGGTAACACGCGATGCGTTGTTACAATAGCCGAATGTAGGCGGTATCCCTTTCTGGTGAAGGGATACCAAAGGATGGTGATTGGAGGGGCATACCCGCTTTTTACTAAAAAACCGCTGTCACCCAATAAAACCAACAAATTTTTTACTAAAAAATGGACAAAGGCTATGAACATGAAGGATTTGAAACCATCAAAATAAAAACATCAGTGGTGCAGCAGTTTAGGGCGTATTGCAAAACAATCTCTAAATCGCAATCGATGGCCTTGCACCACATGGTCAGCTTTTTTGAGATGAACGGCATATCGCCCGAAGATAATTTAGGGGATACCATCGCCAATTTAAAAGGATTTATAAGCAAGCGTTCCAATGCCCAAATAGCCATTATCAAAAACATAGAAAAGAAGCACCACAACCCAACCACGGCCATCCTGCAATCCTTATTTGAAGAAACGGCCCATTTGGAAAATGAACAAAAAGCCCAGGAATCCCTTGATTTTGGAACACCTGCACTCATATCCGAAAATGAGGAGCTTTCCTATTACAAAGAGGCTTACTTTAAATCGCAGGAAGCCCATGGCCGTTTAAAACGGGAAATGACGGACCTACTTAAAAAAGTAAAACATGTAAAAAACAATTTCGGCATCCGTCACTACCGATTGAACGTGACCAATGAAGAACTGGAAACACTGAAACAAAAACTGGAATAACCATGTACATCACCATAACTCCCCAAAAACTGGACGACAGCTATAGACAGAGTGTAGCCGATTTCGTGGCTTACCTCGAAAAGGAAAATGATGGGAAATCCCTCGAAGATATCGAACCGTTCTTTGATCAATATGGCGAGCAAATCGAGGTCAAGGATGTTATCCACGGCATCGATGCCAATACAGCCAAGCTCAAGAAAACAGAACCCAAGTTTTATAGTGTGACCCTGAATCCTAGCCAACGGGAACTCGCACATATCGGAAACAGTACCGATGCCTTAAAGGACTATACCCGAAAGATCATGGAAGTATATGCCAAAGCCTTCAACAGGGAGATTCAGGGGCGACCCATCACCGTGGATGATATTACATATTATGCCAAGATTGAGCATCAGCGTACCTATAAGGGGACGGATAAGGCCATCAGGGAGAATGCTCCATTCTACAAAGAAATCGTAGCCTTGAAGAACGAGATCCAAAAAATCGAAAGTGGAAAGCTTGTTGGGGACATCATCGAAAAGCAACAATTGGTGGCACAGCTGGAACGGGACGCGCCCCATAAGAATAACGGCAAAATGATTGTTCAGGGCATGTCCAAGGAAGGGTCGCAGTCGCATGTCCATATCATCGTGAGCAGAAAGGACCAATCCAACCGTTACAGCCTATCACCTGGGAGTAAATATAAAGCCTCGGAGGTAGTCCTGAACGGTAAAACCGTCAAGCGGGGCTTTGATAGGGATGCCTTTTTCAAAACCGCTGAAACAACTTTTGATGCCATGTTCAAATACAACAGAAACTATGTAGAGAGCTACCAAGCCCGAAAAGTCTTGGTTAAAAATCCGTCCCACTATTATGCAAAAATCATGGGACTGCCAACCAACGAGCGGACCGCGGCCTTCAAGATGCTCGGTAAGGCGGGGCTACACATGCCCTTGGCAAACATCCCTACCAATAAGGTGCAGCTCGTACTCAAGGCCGTCAAGCAACTGCGTAGGGGCATGGGCAAGGCCATTGAATCAGGATCCATTGGGCTATGAATAACGTGGTTTTACATACGGTCCTGTATATGGGTTTAGCCATCTTGGTATTGGTGATGCTTGGGTATCTGGTGTTTGGACATGATACCAGTACCATGCCTACAAAGTACCGTGTACGATTAAAATTAAGACATGGACGTTTGTCCATAGGCAATGTCAAGCGGGGCGTCTCCATCATAGGGTCAGCAGGCAGTGGTAAGACCGAAAGCGTGGTCTGTAATCTTTTAAGGCATTTCAGTAACCATGGGTTCTGTGGGATTATCCACGACTATAAGGATTTTGAGCTCACCGAAATGGCCTATACCCTTTTCAAGGATCATCCCTCGGTCAGCTTCCATACCATTGCCTTTGACCAAGTCCACAGTCGTGTGAATCCCATTGCGCCCCGGTATCTGCCCCACGAGGAAAGTGTCAATGCCCTGGCACGGGTGCTCATCGAGAACCTATTGGAACAGGGCGAGTCTGTCAATGCGACAACCAGGTTTTTCAATGATGCTGTGGAAGGGCTCCTCGCAGGGCTAATCTGGAAACTGCGCACGGACTACCCCAAATATTGTACCCTCCCGCACCTGATTGCCCTGTTCCAAAGTATGGATACCAAAAAACTAGTCAGTTTTTTAAATTCAAACCTTATTGCCAAGGGGATGGCCAGTGCCTTTATCAATGGGATCGAGTCCGAAAAGCAGACCGCAGGGGTCAAGAGTACCCTGGCCAATGGCTTTAAGAAGATCAGTTCCCAAAAACTCTTTATGGTGCTCTCAGCGGATGAGGTGCCGCTCAACCTGAACAGTACTGAAAACCCTGCTGTGATAGCGGTGGTCAACAATCCACAATATGAGGCGGCCTATGCCCCAATCATCGCCACCATCATGCATACGGCCATCAAACAGATGAGCGTGCGTTTCCAGCAGAGTGCCTTTGTACTCATGGAGGAGGCACCGACCATCAAACTGCCCAATATGCAGCGTATCCCTGCAACGCTCCGTAGTTATGACATTGCCACTGTATATGTCATGCAGGACAAGGTGCAGAATGATCTACTCTATGGGGATAAGGGCAGTAAGGCCATTTTGAGTAACCTGTCCTACCAGTTCTTTGGGAAGGCCAATGATCCCGATACCGCCAAATACTATGAGCAGTTCTTTGAAATGATCAAGACACCCACCCATAGTGTGAGCCGATCCAGTGGACTGAGCCTGGAGAGCCGCATCACCAAAGGGGAACGGGAAGTGTCCAAGCGGCGAGCCAGCGGTTTCTTTAGGTTGCGTCAAGGGGAGTTCATCGCCTTTGCCGATGGGAAGGACCGGAAGGTATGGTTCAAAAGGCAACGGATAAAACGTAGCCGACCCGTGCCATCAAAACATTATAGTGATGAGGATTTGAGAATCAATTTTGAAGCGATACATCGTGAGGTACGGTTATTATTTGATTTATAGTCTATAAGATCTATTGAAGGTTTCAATGTTGAATATGCTGATGTAACGGAATCTCCAAAAATGGCTTAACAAAAACTTAATATATTGATTTTCATAAATATATAACTACGTATGATTTTTTTTACTATCTTAGGTGCTCTCCTCTAAGATTATAGGATTCCAATGACGGATCCGTAGATTAATAGCACATTATCTGAACTAAATTTAGGGTACTGCTGAACGGCAGTATCCTAAATTGATAGTAATGCAAGTACTAACCGAAGTCTTGTTTTGCTGAATTATGCTAACCAAATCCTCCTTTCCTATCCTTCTATTCGTTTGATTATGATTAAATAGATGTCTGTCTTTTGATAAATATTAAAAATTAAAATTATGGGAGATTCTCTGAAAGTGACGACTTGGAACGTGGAATGGCTGGACAAACTTTTTGACAACACAAATGACAAAAAGCAAAAGCGACTGGAAGCCATCAAAAAGGAGCTATTGGACATCAATGCCGATATCATATGTATTTTGGAAGGTGCCAAAGGCGAGGATCGAATGGATGCCTTTTGCCATGATATATTGGACGGCCAATATGTAGCCATCAAGGCAAAGGATGCGGATTATAAGCTACAGGGACGCCAGTGGATTTGGTTCTTGGTGAAACCTGAACTGGCAGGGCAAGCGTCATTACTACCTACAAAGATCTATGATGAATTCTCTGAAAGTGGTTGGGAGGTGCATTACTGGGGGGATTTTGAGTCAACCATGCATCGACACTATCGTCACCCCCAAGTGTTGGTTTTGGACTGGAATGGAGTACGACTGGAGTTTATAGGCCTGCACACCAAAAGCAAGTTTGTGCAAAATGGAGAAGCTGATTATAAGGCAGGTGGGGACAGAAGAAACGCATTTGTAAGGGAAGCTATCAAGGCACGTATCAAAATGACCACGGAAGTGGCTAATGTCAGGAACTACATCAACACCAAATTCGAACAAGTGCCCAACCCAGCCATTGTCGTGATGGGCGATCTCAATGATGGGCCTGGGAAAGAACTTATAGAACAGAAATATATCTTTTTTGACCTTTTGTCAAACCTCCAAGGCGATGTCTTTGAAGCCAGTAGGTTCCTGAACCATGCCCTGTTCGATTTTGAGGGCAATTTACGGTGGTCGGTCAATTTTAAGGACTTCATTGACGAAAACAGGGATCCACACATTCTCTTGGACCATATCCTGTTTACACAGGGTTTGGTGAACGGGTCCCTGCCGATCATCATCGAAAGCAAGGCAGGCCTTGTGGAACATGAAATCCATGACCTGGTCAATGCCAACAACCCCAAATATGCCCATACCAGTGACCATAAACCAGTGTCTGTGGTGATACGTAGGAATGTCTAATTTTAACCAACCAATTATGAAGTATTTACTTTTAATTTTTGTCTTGATTACGGGATGTAAAAAGGCAAGTGAAATCAATCAAGACCAGCATGACATGGTAACACAGAAGGATTCGCTCGTGGTTTCTGATGTGGATAGCAGTCAGGACTCATTGACATTGATTTATAACGGTATTCTGTATGATCAGACGAATGCAGCAACATGGTTTTCACGTGATAGTATTATCGCAAATTACACTCTGATGGAAGCTATGGAATTAAAGAGTATTATCAATGACAAGGATTTGAACAAACTCATGATGAATGAAATGCCCAATACAGATGTGCAACTTAAAGATGTAGCAGCATTGAAAAATGTTTGGAAATATTCCTCACATGTGTTTGGTTATATACCAACATCCAGTTCTGGAAGTGGCTTGGTAGCCTTGACTGATGCCCATGCAATTAGCGCCGATAAATCCCTGATTGGTTCAAGGGTCAAAGTGACCTTGGATCGGCTCGTCGTTATGGATTATCCCGGCAATGGTGAGCATAGTGTTCTAATGGACTTTTATGCAAAAAACCAACTTGCGACACAAACGGAGCATGTCCATTTCAATCAGGTGTATCGCATTATGGAAGGCCAAGAGGCCGGTATATCGGGTTACCCTGTATTTGTTGGACTAAACGTAGGTAAGGAGGGTGTGGAATTTAAGTGCTACACGGTGAATGTTGAAAATAAGAATGATAAAATGCTTGTTCAGTTTTTGGAGGGCGATATTTTTAAATCGGGATTGCAGTTGTTGAATCAAGTTAATCCCATAACACCAGTCCTGTCGGATTTCTCTAAAGGGTTCACCCAAGCCATTGCCAATAGGCATAAGAATATTCCAGTACAGGATATTTTCTTGGGATTGGATTTTACCGAAACCACCACGAGGCCCAAAATGGCTGAGGGAAGTTATGTAGTGGTCCAAGTGGATCATGCCAACGCCTGGGATTGGTCCCAATGGGTTTTCAATAGGGCAAATGGTCAGTTGGTAAGTCAAGTGGATTCAAGGACTGGCCCCCAATTTAATTATTTTATTTTCAGCATAAGTAAAATGGAATGAGACGTCTTAAAAATATGGACGATTTTATATGTCTTTTTTTAACGTAAAGTTCGTATTGGGAAGTTTCAGGGAAGGTCACTTTAATCGGTAGACTTAAAAAGGTTGTCCTATGTACAGAACCTATCCAACCAGAAATGGTATAAACAGGATTAAATCATAGCATTATGGAAAAAAATAAACACGAAAAAATCCACAAAATAGAACAGGCTTTGCATTTGGAGTTTAGCGAGGAAGATTCCATATGGCTTACAAGTAGTAAGACATTACGGAAAATGGTTGGCGTCCTGGGTATGCTATTGCCTCTATTATTATATATTTTTCTCGCCATAATCAGTGAACATTACGAAATTTTAGATTCTATTAGCCATTATTATTTTACAAGGTCCAATGTGATCTTCATCATCGTTGTGAGCTTGATGGCCGTTTTTCTTATGATCTATAAGGGAAAGGAACCCATAGATTTTTATCTATCGACCATAGCCGGTATGGCGGCCATCATGTTGTTACTGTTTCCTACCGATAGCATAATTACAGACTGTGGTGGTATCTGTAGTGATTTCAGTATAGCGTTCATAAAGGACAATCCAACCCGTTCTATATTCCATTATGTGTGTGCAGGTATATTTTTGGGAAGTTTGGCATACATGAGCTTGTTCCTTTTCACAAAGTTTGATAAAAATCACGGTAAAACAAAGGCAAAAGTAAAGAGGAACATGGTGTATAAAGTGTGTGGCGTTTTGATGGTAATTGCTTTGGTTGTGGTGTTGTTGGGCGGGGGCATGGAACTTATCCCATCGGATGATTACAATGACTACAATATCACATTCTGGATGGAAACCTTGGCAGTGGAAGCTTTTGGTTTTTCATGGTTGGTCAAGGGCGAGGCTATTTTTAAGGACAAATAAATACCATACAAGTGAATGGATTCGAAGGGTCAAGAGATCATGGATTATTTATCGGAGAACGTCTTCAACCCAATTCTGGAGTCCGATAAAGCTTCAAAGGAATTGAAAAAAGGCGTGCGTTATACCATCATGAGGATGGAAGAACGGGACACTAAAGGTATGTTTCGGTACTATTGGTCCGCCATTATTGGGACCGAAAAAAGTACCAAGTTTGCCAAATTGATGAAAAAGGAAGGCTTCACTAGGTTCGAGGAATTGATAGACGACTTTAGGGAAAGGTTCAATGATAGATGGTTGCGATCTTAGAGGAAGGGGCTTTATGAACGTCTGTCGAAGAGGGTTTAGAACACCAAAGATTCGGCAGTAAACCCAATTTATTGCCAAATCTTTGATTTTTGATGGTCGTTCCTTCTCAAGAAAAAGCAGTGCCCATAAGCTTTACATGATATTTTATATATAATTTTGCATGAAGTTTTATTTAAAATTCATGCATTTGGTATGTATTTTGCATACCATAGGTAAAATAGTGGTGTAATGAAAAAAATAAACGAATTGTTAAGGCATCTCAAACGGGGGCAGGTGTATCGCAGGGCGGATCTGGAACCATGGACTAATGCCGTGGATCGCCATTTGGGAGTGTTATTGGAAAGAGGGGTTCTTGAAAAAATATCCCAAGGGCTCTACTATTACCCCAAGGAATCGGTTTTCGGTACAGTGCCGCCCGATGAGGAAACCTTGGTGCAAAGTTTTCTTAAAGATGATGATTTTTTGGTCACCACACCCAATGCCTACAATGCCTTAGGGGTAGGGACAACACAGCTTTACAACAAACAGGTGGTCTATAACCATAAACGCCATGGAGAATTTCAACTTGGTGGCAGGACCTTTTTTTTCCACTTAAAACCGCGTTTCCCCAAAAAGTTGACGCCTGAGTTTCTTTTGGTGGACCTAGTAAATAATCTGGATGCATTGGCGGAGGACACCCAAGAGGTACTTTCAAAGGCCAAAGCCAAAGCACAGTCCATGGATCCTAAAAAAATGCAGCAAGCCGTAAAGGCCTATGGTGGGGTGAAAGCCAAGAAAGTATTTGCGTCTATTGCTGAATCTAAATTAAATTTATAATTTCAAAGATTTGGCAATTTTTTTATTTACTGCCAAATCTTTGATTATTTTAATATATTTGTAAAAACAAAAGATATAGCAGCAGAAACCTTACATACCAAAGAGCTCAAAAGAACCTTTTTAGGCGCAAGCAGAATAAAGATTGGAGATATAATTGATTTTTATAGACGATTTGATGGAGATGTCAAACGTGCCACCGTGGATTGGCGCATATACGATCTTGTAAATAAAGGCATACTCCATAGGGTGGGTAGAGGCACCTATTCGTTTTCGGGCAGTGAGAAAAGAGAATTTGTGCCATTTATCAATGCACAATTACAAAAGTTGTGGCAGACTATTAAAGAACAATTTCCCTACATAGATATGTGCCTTTGGTCTACCAAATGGCTCAATGAATTTATGCTACACCAACCTTTTAAGTTCTATACGATTGTTGAGGTTGAAAAAGAGGTCATGGAAGCCGTTTTTTATAATTTAAGGGAGCAAGGATATGAGGTGTTTTTGGATCCGTCCGATGATGTCATCAATAATTATGTTGTGGGCTCAGAAGACCCTATAATCATCACAGGGCTTACAACGGAAGCCCCAACCCAAAAAATAGAAGGTGTTTGGACCCAGACGCTTGAAAAACTGTTGGTGGATATTTATTGTGACCCTAGCCTGTTTGCAGCACAGCAAGGTGCTGAACTTGCCAGGGTCTATCAAACAGCCTTTGAAAAGTATGCCATAAGCAAAACAAAAATGTTGAGGTATGCCAATAGAAGAAATAAAAGGGAACCTATCGAGGATTTTATAACAAACCATACAAAGATTTGGCAGTAAAATGGATTTATTGCCAAATCTTTGAAGAATTATGATACATAAAGATTCACTTAGCGAAAAATGGATATTTGGATTGGGTGCCAAAACAAAGGATGATCCCATCCTGATTGAAAAAGTCATTCGGGCATTGTATTTATTGGAGCTTTTAAAAAAGAGTGGATTGGATTTTATTTTTAAGGGAGGGACGGCCTTAATGTTATTGTTTGAAGCCCCCAAAAGGTTTTCAATAGATATAGATATTATTGTCCCTAATAAACCCAAAAATTTGGGGAAAGTTTTGGATGGTATTTTGGAGAGTTCTGATTTCTTAAAGTACAGTATAGATGAACGTCAAACAACATCCAGCATAGAGAAGGAACATTATAAATTCTATTACACTCCAGTAACCAATGCAAGGGCTGAGGCAGAGTATATTTTGTTGGATGTACTTTACGAAATGAACCACTATGGGGAACATGTAAAAAATATTGAATTATCATCTCAATTTTTAATGTTGGAGGGAGACAATGTGAGTGTGGTGGTGCCAACACCAGAAGCCATCCTTGGGGATAAATTAACGGCTTTTGCACCAAACACCACAGGGGTCCCTTACGGTAAGGAAAAGGAACTGGAGATTATAAAACAACTTTTTGATATCGGTCACCTGTTTGATATGGTCTCCGATATTCCAATAGTGGGTCAGGTTTTTTCGGAATTTGCCAAAACGGAGTTGGCTTACAGAGGACTTAAAAAGTTAAAGGGGAACGATGTTTTGGATGATGTTTTTGAAACGGCTTTACTGATGGGTACCAGAGGCAAAGCTGGAAAAGGTGAGTACCAAGAGATACAAAGTGGGGTAAAAAAAATGAAGAACTTTATAATCTCTGATGGCTTCAATATTGAAACAGCCATGGTGCCTGCTGCCAAAGCGGCGTATTTGGTAAACTTGATTAAAAAAGGAAATAGTCAAATAGAGCGTTTTGGGAACCCTATGGGCGTAAAGGATTATATCTTGGAACAGCCTTTGGAAACACGCTTGAACAAATTGAAGAAAAGTAATCCCGAAGCCTTTTTTTATTGGTATAAGGCGTTGATGTTGTCAACAGAAAAGGAGTTAACCATTCATGGTAAGGAAATTGGTGCTTTGAAAATAGCTATTCGTTATTACAAATCAAGGCATAGTTATGTAAGTGATGATATTATATCATCAATTCTAGGTAAATTGAATGATGGGAATGGTTTTTTCTCATAATTTAATTAGTTTATATAGTTTGGTTTTTAATAAAAAAATTATCTATAGAATTATCTGTAGATATTCCTTGATAGTTGAATTGGTGTTAAGTCTTAGTCTATGTCATAGGCGTTTTTTTAGTTTTATTAAAAGGCATAAATGGTTTTAAAAGTTTCTTGAAGCTGGTTAAGTGTTTTTCCTTCAATGTACACTGAAGGAAATGCGTTATCTAATTCTGTAAAAACTCCATTTGACATGGAAAGTGAAATAAATAAAACAGCAACAAACTTGAACCAGTTTATGTTAAGAAGCCGTACGGTTTGACCTTTGTGTTTTTTTGAAAACCCTTTAATCTTTTTATAGGCTTCCCTTAAATCAGGTTCTTGTAAAGCACCATTTATATCCTTTTGGTCTTTTAGATACACTTCAAATGCTTTTTTGTTTTTGATGTTTTCTAACAATAATGATAATGCCTCCTCTTCCTTAGAGGATAGGGTATTGCTTAAAAATTTATCGAAAAGACTATACATTCAGTTTTTCAAAAAATAAAAGGTTTAATAGCCTTTACGTATAGGCTTTTTTAATCCCGTAATTTTTTTAATTTTTTTTTAACTATTAACAGATGGTTTTGTTAGGTTTTTATAGTATGAAATGATTTAATATGTTGGCTTTTTTTGCTTTTAAGGTATTGGTTGGCAAAAAAAGTATTAGTGATAGTCAAATAATTGGAAGAAACGCCCTTTGATATGTTGTATTATTGTGACTGATACTCTTGAATAATAAAGTGGTTGAGGTAAAATATCATAATAAAGTAAATGTAAAGTGTGTTGAGAATAAGTCAACACAAGGGTCTAAATATCCGTCTATGGATAATGAAGAACTTGTGCAGGCTTTAAGGGAAGGCGATGAATTGGCTTTCGATTTTTTATTTAAATGCTACTATAAACCACTACTTGCTTTTATTACTACTTATACAAGAAATGTAGAACAAGCTGAAGATATTGTACAGCAAAGTTTTATATCGTTATGGAATAAAAAAGAGGATTTAAAACTTAAGGTTTCTCCTAAAAACTATTTGTACACCATAGCTTATAATCAATTTGTAGACCATTATAGAAAGTCCGTACGTAAAAGTGATTTTTTAGAAGAGTTGAGACTTGCGTTTCTACGTGATTCAATTGATGAAGATGATGAGCTTCTAGAAAAAAGGATTAGCAAACTAAAAGCTATTATAGAAAAGTTGCCTCCTAAATGTAAAAAAATACTAATAATGAGCAGGCAGCAAGGGTTAAAGTACAAAGAAATTGCAGATAAACTAAATATTTCCCATAGAACTGTAGAGGAGCAAGTTCGCATTGCATTTAAAAAAATCAGAAAGGCTTTTGAAGAAGAATAAGTTGCTTTTGTTTTATAAGCTAAAAGTGCTTTTCATGCCGTTTTTCCCTAAATTAAAAATCTATTTAGTATTTTTCTGCGTTTTAATTAGCGTTTTTTCTTTACGAACGGCTATACAGGTAACAATTTATTTATGAAACTTCATTTTTTAGACAGAAGCTGCTTAGGTAATACATCTTTTAGTACGAAGGTTAATGAGATGCCTTTTTTTTTGAAAATTTGGCATTACCATCCTGAATTAGAGCTAGTTCTTGTTTTAGAAAGTGAGGGTACGAGGTTTATAGGTGATAACATAGAAAAGTTTGAGCCAGGAGAAGTTATACTGATAGGAGAGAATTTGCCGCACATGTGGCTCAATGATGAAGCGTATTTTAAAGAAAACTCAAAGTTATTGGCTCGAGGTATAAGTGTTCACTTTAAAAAAAATTATTTGGGCACTACATTTTTTTCCACTCCAGAAATGTCACACCTTTTGGAGCTTTTTAATAGGGCGCGATTTGGAATAAAATTCTTGGGAGTTGATGAAGAAATGATTCAGGAAATTCAAGAAATGGCCAAATTAGAAGGATTTGAAAAATCAGTAAAGTTTTTAATGATTCTTGATAAATTGGCCAACCATAAAGATTATAGGTATTTGGCAAGTCAAGGTTATGTCAACTCGTTTAAAATAAATGAAAATGAAACTTTAGATAAAGTTTATGCCTATATATTTAAGAATTTTAACAAGTCAATTACACTGCAAAATGTAGCAGACGTAGCCCATATGAATACCTCGGCCTTTAGCCGGTTTTTTAAACGCGTAAACAGTAAAACATTTTCTCAATACATTTCAGAAATCAGAATTGGGTATGCCTGTAAATTACTTATAGAAAGAAAATACAATATTGCGGAAATTTGCTATGAATCTGGATTTAACAATATTTCTAACTTCAATAGAAAATTTAAATTGATAATGAAGTGTACACCATCTGTGTACGTTAAGAAACATTTAGAATAACACCAATCACATCTATATTTATTACAATAATTTAAAATGAAAAACCACCAAAAAGTGCTTCAAATACATCCAAAGGATAATGTATTGGTAGCATTAACAGATTTGAAGAAGGGAACCCAAGTTTCTTTCGAAAATAATATTTATGATTTAAAGGAAGACATTGCTGCCAAGCACAAATTTGTAACAAAAACTCTTAGTAAAGGCAGTAAGGTATATATGTATGGTGTGTTGGTTGGCAAAACTAAAAAAGAAATTAAGGCGGGTTGTTTGGTAAGTACAAATAATTTAGAACACGATACAGAAAAATATAGTGTTGAGGAATTGAAAGCCCAACACAATTGGAAGGTTCCAGATGTGACTAAATTTAAAGACAAAACGTTTAAAGGCTATCATAGAGCCGATGGCAAAGTGGGCACCGAAAACAATTGGTTGGTAATTCCATTGGTGTTTTGCCAGAATAGAAATGTTGAAGTGTTAAAACAAGCCTTGGTTGAAAAATTAGGGTTCGACAAAAAGCAACATATAGGGTACGATGTAGATGCTTTGGTAAGTGCTTATATCTCCGGTGCTTCTTCCCAAACACTTTTAAGCAAAGAAATTATTAAAGGTAAAAATGAGTACGGGAAAAATCCTTTATTTGAAAATATAGATGGCATCCGTTTTTTAACCCATAGTGGCGGTTGTGGTGGGTCTACATCCGATGCCGAAGCGCTTTGTCATTTATTGGCGGGCTATATTAACAATCCAAATGTAGCAGGTGCAACGGTTTTAAGTTTAGGGTGTCAGCATGCCCAAGTTAATATATTGCAAAATGCTCTCGAAAAAATGGCGCCTAATATGCAGAAGCCTGTGTATATTCTTGAACAACAAAAAAGTAGTTCGGAACAAGAACTTCTGGCCGATGCAATCAAACAAACGTTTGTAGGTTTGGCTGAAGCTAATAAAATAGAAAGAAAACCCGCTCCTTTATCTAAGTTGGTAATTGGTTTGGAATGTGGGGGTTCTGATGGGTTTTCAGGAATTTCTGCAAATCCGGCATTGGGTTATGTGTCTGATTTAATAGTTGCTTTAGGAGGAGCTACCGTATTATCGGAATTTCCTGAATTAAATGGTGTGGAGCAAGAACTTATAAATAGATGTGTTGCGCCGGATAAGGCAGAGAAATTTTCACGCATTATGTCAACCTATAACAGCAAAGCAGACGCTTTAGGTTTTGGATTTTCTGCAAATCCGTCTCCAGGAAACATAAAAGATGGGTTGATAACAGACGCCATAAAATCGGCTGGTGCGGCCAAAAAAGGTGGTAGTTCCCCAGTTCAGGATGTATTGGACTATACAGAGCAAGTGGTGAAACCAGGGTTGAATTTGTTGTGTACACCAGGTAATGATGTGGAGTCAACCACAGGTTTGGCGGGCTCGGGAAGTAATATAATTCTTTTTACAACAGGTTTGGGTACGCCTACAGGAAATCCAATAACGCCCGTAATTAAGGTGTCTTCAAATACAAAATTGTATGAAAAAATGAATGATATCATCGATTTTAATGCAGGCGTTATCATAGAAGGTGCAGCAACAATAAAAGAAACCGGAGAGGCTTTATTGGATTATATTATTGAAGTAGCTAGTGGGAAGCAAACCAAAGCAAGAATGCTGGGCCAAGACGATTTTATTCCTTGGAAACGTGGTATGTCTTTGTAATTCATTTCAAATAAAAGATAGTATTTCATGAAAGTAGGGTTGTTTATTCCATGTTATATCAATCAGCTATATCCCCAAGTGGGTATTGCTACTTTGGAATTACTGGAAAAACTTAAGGTTGAAGTTGTGTATCCATCAGGGCAAACTTGTTGCGGACAACCAATGGCCAATTCGGGATATGAAAATAAGTCTATAGGGGCTTGTACTAATTTTGTAAAAAACTTTAAGGATTTCGATTATATCGTAACGCCTTCGGGAAGTTGTGCCTACCATGTAAAGAAACATTTTAATATTATAGAACAAACGCCCGAGGTTTTAAATGTTAGAAAAAATATCTACGAGTTATGTGATTTTATTGTAAATGTGCTGAAAATAAAAAATGTTGGCGCGTTTTTTCCACATAAAGTGGGAGTGCATAATAGTTGTCATGGGTTAAGAGGATTGCGTCTGGGTTCTTGTTCAGAAATGGTAGTAGAAAAATATTCGTTTATAGAAACATTATTAAATGAGGTGGAAGATGTTGAGCTCATGCCACTTAACAGAAATGATGAATGTTGTGGTTTTGGAGGCACTTTTGCGATTACCGAAGAAGCCATTTCGGTAAAAATGGGAAAAGACAGAATTAGCGATCATCTGCAAAGTGGTGTAGAGGTTATTACAGCAACCGATACGTCTTGTTTAATGCATTTAGAGGGGTTGATAAATAGAGCAGGACAACCTTTAAAGGTGAGGCATATAGCAGAAATACTTAATAGTCAAAAAAGAACTTAGTAAATAAGTGAGAGATAATGAACCATCCTAAATTAGCTGATCTTTTTAATGAAGATGAAAAACGGGTTGATTGGCATGACAAAGCGCTATGGTTTGTTCGGCATAAAAGGGATTTATCGGTGCATCAAGTGCAAGGTTGGGAGACATTAAGAAATTATGGCCGTGCTATAAAAGCGCATACATTATCAAATTTAGACGCGTACTTAGAAGAGTTTGAGTCTAATGCCCTAGAAAACGGGGTACAGGTACATTGGGCAGTAAATGCTGAGGAACATAATGAAATTGTTCATAAAATTCTTGATGAACATAAGGCCAAAAAAGTAGTTAAAAGCAAGTCGATGTTAACCGAGGAATGCCATTTAAATCCCTTTTTGGAATCCAAGGGCATAGAGGTAATTGATACCGATCTTGGTGAGCGCATCGTGCAATTAGCCAAAGAGCCGCCAAGTCATATTGTGCTACCGGCTATCCACAAAGATAGGCATGAGGTCGATGCATTATTTCAGGAGCATTTAGGAACAGAACCATGTGATGGCAATCCTCAATATTTAACAAATGAAGCGCGTAAGCACCTAAGAGAAAAATTTATTGAAGCAGACGCGGCCATTACTGGCGTCAATTTTGCAATTGCTGAGACGGGTGAATTTGTAGTTTGCACCAATGAAGGAAATGCCGATATGGGAGCACACCTAGCCCCGGTTCATATTGCATGTATGGGTGTTGAGAAAATTATTCCTAAGCGAGAGCACTTGGGTGTTTTTTTGCGGCTATTGGCTAGATCGGCAACGGGTCAGCCTATAACGACTTATTCATCACATTTTAAAAAACCTCGTGAAGGTGCTAAAATGCATATTGTAATTGTAGATAATGGACGTTCAGAACAATTGGGCAGGCCAGATTTTAGAGCATCTTTGCATTGTATCCGTTGCGGAGCCTGTATGAATACCTGTCCTATTTACAGACGAAGTGGTGGCCATAGTTATAATGCAACAATTCCCGGGCCCATTGGTTCTATTTTGTCGCCTGGCAAAGATTTAACCAAGCATAGCGATCTGCCATTTGCTTCAACCTTGTGTGGGTCATGCTCTGATGTGTGCCCCGTTAAAATAGATATACACACCCAGCTTTACAAGTGGCGACAAATAATTACCAAAGAGGTAAAGCAGCCTTTTGTGAAGAAACAATCCATGAAGCTTATGGGTAAGTTATTTGCAAATCCGAAGCAATTCAAGATTTCGGGAAAAATAGCGCGTTTTGCATTAAAGAACTTGCCTAAAAAAATAATTAATGCCAAGCCCAATGTTTGGGGAAAATCACGGGACTTGCCAACAGGGCAAAAGAAAAGTTTTGACGATTGGTATAAAAACAGACAAAAGCATGGCGAGTAAAGAAGATATACTTTCAAAAATTAAGGCGAACAAACCAGATTTTATAGAGTTGCCAGATATGGATTTTTCTGTTTTTGATGACAGAAAGCCTATTTTGGAAGAGTTTATAAAGAAAGTAGAGTTGGCGGGAGGCAGTATATTTGAAGTCGTGTCAATTGATGATGTGCTGGACAAAGTATCTTCACTATTTCCAGATGCCAAACAAAACTATGCTGCCTTGAATAATTCGGAACATTTCAACACGTTGAATCTGGAAAATGTAAAGCAAGCACAAGATTTAGAAAGGTTGGATGTTTTGGTTTTAGAAAGTGATTTAGGTGTGGCCGAAAATGGTGCTGTATGGATAGACGACAAACAATTGCCCTTGCGTGTATTGCCTTTTATCACAAAGCATTTAGTGTTTGTTTTAGAAAAGAATAAGGTCGTTGGTTTTATGCATGAAGCCTATCAAAAACTAAATTTGCCTGAAACTGGTTTTGGGGTTTTCATATCAGGGCCATCAAAGACTGCAGACATTGAACAATCCTTGGTTTTAGGCGCGCATGGCGCTTTAAGCCTAACAGTTCTTTTAGTGTAATCTCATCTTTCTTTTTTCAGAAAAACTTAAGCTAACAATAAATGTAATAGAAGGTTAAACTTCTCATCTTTGAATTTTATTTTTATATATTTACGGCCAATCATTTGCGTTAATTTATCAAATCATGAAAATTCTTAGGGTCTTTTTAAGAATTGGTCTTTTCTTTTTAATTTTAGCTAATTGCGCTTCACCGGTTGAAAAGAAAAAAGAGACACCGCCATCTTTGTCTTTAAAAGATACCTATAAAGAGGCCTTTTTAATTGGTAGTGCGCTTAATGAAGCTGTGTCTTCTGGAGTAGACACGGTTTCCCAAAAAATTATTCTAGATCAATTTAACGCCATTACCCCCGAGAATGTAATGAAGGCCGAAGTTGTAAATCCAGAGCCTGGTGTTTACGATTTTGAAGCAGCCGATAAACTTGTTGAATTTGGACAAAAAAATAACCTTTTTATTGTCGGCCATACTTTGGTTTGGCACAACCAAACACCCGCATGGTTTTTTCAGGATGAAGCAGGAAACCCCAATACTCCCGAAGCGCAAATAGAACAAATGCGCAAGCATATCGAAACCGTTGCCGGAAGATATGCAGGCAAAGTAAATGCGTGGGATGTTGTAAATGAAGTAATAGATAATGATGGTTCGTATAGAGCGGAAACTGCATGGATAAAAAGTGTGGGCAATGGTGACGAGGTGGTTAAAAACGCCTTTAAATTTGCTAGTGAATATGCACCCAATACCGAACTGTATTATAACGATTTCAACGCTTGGCGACCTACAAAAAGAGATGGGATCATGCGTTTGGTACGTATGCTTCAGAAGGAAAATATTAGAATTGATGGTGTGGGCATTCAAGGACATTGGGGACTTAATTATCCAAAAATCGAATATATTGAAGCGGCCATCGATTCATTTGCCTCTTTAGGTGTAAAAGTAATGATTACCGAGCTGGATGTAGATGTTCTACCATTAACCAAAGAAGGCCAAATTATAGGTACAGGCTTGTTGCATCCCCAATACGACCTAGAAGAATTTAAAGAGTTTCTGGATCCTTACCGTTATGGGCTACCAGAAGCGCAACAAAAAGAATTGGCAGATAGATATGCGCAACTGTTTGAGATTTTCTACAGAAAAAGAGATAAAATAGATAGGGTGACCTTTTGGGGCTTGCACGATGGTATGTCATGGAAAAATGATTATCCCATTTCTGGCAGAACCAACTATCCGCTATTATACGATAGAAATAAACAAGCCAAATCAGCTGTAGAAGCTATTTTGAATGTACCGAAAAATACTAACTAGTTATAATCTAAATTTTAAATTATCTAATCTAAAATATGAGTGATAAAAAATACAAATTACGAAGCCAAGAGTGGTTTGGTGGTAATGATAAGATGGGCTTTGTGCACCGTTCTTGGATGCGTAACCAAGGGTATCCAGATGATTATTTTGAAGGAAAACCAGTTATAGGTATCTGCAATACCTGGTCTGAATTAACGCCATGCAACGGTCATTTACGTGAAGTAGCTGAGGTAGTGAAGCGTGGTATCGTTGAAGCTGGAGGATTTCCATTGGAGTTTCCGGTAATGTCTTTGGGTGAGACTATTATGCGTCCAACAACCATGTTGTTTCGCAACTTGGCAAGTATGGACACAGAAGAATCCATTCGAGCCAACCCCCTTGACGGTATTGTGTTGTTGACAGGCTGTGATAAAACCACACCTTCTACTGTAATGGGTGCTTGTAGCGTGGATTTGCCAACGATTGTAGTGCCTGGTGGGCCTATGTTGAACGGACGTTTTAGGGGCGGTACTATTGGTTCTGGTTCGTTCAATTGGGTGATTAAGGAAAAGCATAAAAAAGGAGAGTTTACTTCCGAAGATTTTAAAGAAGCCGAAGCTTGTGCAGCTCGTAGTATAGGGCATTGTAACACCATGGGTACAGCATCAACTATGGCCACCATGTGTGAAGCCTTAGGTTTAACATTGCCAGGATTTTCATCAATCCCTGCAGCCGATTCCCGTAAAAAAGTATTTCAGCAAATGTCCGGTAGGCGCATTGTAGATATGGTAAAAGAAGATTTAACCTTGTCTAAAGTACTTACCAGAAAAGCTTTCGAAAATGCCATTGTTACCAATGCAGCTGTGGGTGGTTCAACCAATTTAATTATTCACTTAATTGCCATTGCTCGTCGTATCGGTGTCGATTTAAAATTAGAAGATTTTGATTCTGTAGGAAGTAAAATTCCATTATTGGTAAACCTTATGCCTTCGGGTAAATACTTAATGGAAGATTTCTATTATGCGGGTGGTTTGCCAGTGGTAATGAAAGAATTGGGCGATTTGTTGCATCAAGATATCATCACAGTCAATGGAAAAACTTTCAAAGAAAATTATGCCAAGGCAGAATGTTATAATGATGAAGTGATAGCCAAAATAGATAAACCTTTACAAGAACATGCTGGTATTGCGGTTTTAAAAGGAAATTTATGTGAAAACGGCGCTGTTATTAAACCATCGGCAGCAACCAAACGATTAATGAACCATACTGGTAGAGCCGTCGTTTTTGAAAGTATGGAAGATTATCACGCCAGGATAGATAATCCAGATTTGGATATTGATGAAAATTGCGTGATTGTACTTAAAGGTGTTGGCCCTAAAGGGTATCCTGGTATGCCTGAGGTTGGTAACGTAGATTTACCCGAAAAACTTATTTTGAAAGGCGTAAAAGATATGGTGCGTATATCCGATGGGCGTATGAGTGGCACTGCTTATGGAACGGTAGTATTACACGTGTCTCCTGAATCTAATGTAGGTGGCACTTTGGCTGTTGTGCAAGATGGCGATACCATAACATTGGATGTAGAAAACAGATTATTACAACTTAATATTACAGATGAAGAGCTGGCCAAGCGAAAAGCTAATTGGAAAGCTCCTGAGCCTAAAGCAACACGAGGCTACGTGCGTATTTACTTGGACCATGTTGAGGGTGCGGATGTTGGAGCCGATTTAGATGTGCTTGTGGGGGGATCAGGTTCAGTAGTTGAAGGAGATAATCATTAAACATTTTATAAAACCAACTAACCACCAACTAAATGGTCATTATCTATCTATTAATTAGTGTTGCTCTAATCATTTTACTTACCACCAAGCTAAAAGTACATCCTTTTATGGTATTACTTTTAGTGGCAATTTTCTATGGCATCATTTCAGGAATGCCTTTAAACCAAATTGTAGAATCGGTAAATAAAGGTTTTGGAAATACACTCGGAGGAATAGGTATGATCATCATATTAGGTGTCATTATCGGTGCCTTTTTAGAAAATTCTGGTGGTGCTTATGCGCTTGCCGAAAAGGTATTGAAGTTCACAGGGATTAAAAAAATACCTTTTGCTATGTCTATCATTGGCTGGTTTGTTTCTATTCCCGTCTTTGCTGATAGTGGATTTATGCTATTAGCACCCTTAAACAAAAGCTTATCAAAAAAAGCAGGGATTTCATTATCGGGACCCGCCATTGCTTTGGCTCTTGGGTTATCTGCCGCACATACGCTTGTACCTCCAACTCCAGGGCCTATTGCAGCAGCACATTACTTAAATGCAGATATAGGATTGGTGATGTTGCTTGGTATTGTTATCAGTTTGGGCGCTTTAGGGATCAGTCTTATTTTTATAAAAAAGTATGTATCAAAAACATATATAGATCCTATTCCTGATGTTTCAGACGAAGAAATGGCAGAACGATTGAAGTCGAAACCAAGTGCTCTTAAGTCGGTGATACCCATTATTGTACCTATTATATTAATTGTGGTTAAATCGTTATTGTCGTCACTTTTAGGGTACAATCAGGAAGACTATGACTCGTTTCCGATATTTATCAAAATTTTAACCTTTTTGGGAGAGCCATTTATTGCTTTATTAATTGGATGTTTTTTATCTTTAACCCTTCCTAAAAAGTTAAGCAGCAATATGTTTTCGACCGATGGATGGATTGGGAAAGCCCTGTTTGGAGCGTCTTCCATATTATTAATTACCGGTGCAGGCGGTATTTTTGGACAAGTGTTGAGAGATTCGGGAATTGCCGTTACGTTAGGGGAAACATTGTCAAACGTTAATATAAGTATATGGTTGCCATTTTTATTGGCAGCAGCCATCAAAACAGCCCAGGGGTCGTCTACAGTGGCTTTAGTAACCGTATCGTCAATTATAGCGCCTATGATGGCAAGTTTAGGTTTTGAAACAGAACTTCAAAAGGCCATGGTAGTTATTGCTATCGGCGCAGGTTCTATTGTAGTGTCGCACGCCAACGATAGTTACTTTTGGGTTGTTACTCAGCTATCGGGCATGGATGTAAAAATGGGGTACCGTTTACACACATTTGGAACTTTGGTTTTAGGAACCTCGGCCGCCATATTATTATTTTTAGCTTATTTAATCTTTACTTAATACATATATAATTAAACTGCGGATTTTTTAATCCGATAACAAAAATCAATAAATACAAACTGATGAAAATTTACAACACATCGAAAGGAATTTTAGTGCAATCCGACAACTCATTCTACTTAGTAAATGAAAACTGGGATGATTTTTTTAATAATGACAATCTTTATAGCAAACTTGAGGGCATTGTTAAAGAAAGTTCGGCGATTGATAATGCAGAAGACATTGTAGCCAACCATTTGTTGGTGCCAATGAATGGCCAAGAACTTTGGGCCAGTGGTGTTACTTACTACAACAGTAAATTAGGAAGACAAGAAGAAAGTAAAGACGCTGGTGGTGGCGATTATTACGAGCGCGTGTATAATGCCGACAGACCAGAGATTTTCTTCAAAGCAACCAATAACAGAGTTGTGCCTGCTGGGGGGAAAGTAAACATTAGAAAAGATTCTACTTGGGATGTGCCAGAACCAGAATTAACATTGGCTATCACATCTTCAGGAAAGATAATTGGCTACACTATTGGTAACGACATGAGTTCTAGAAGTATTGAGGGTGAAAACCCGCTTTATTTACCGCAAGCTAAAACCTATGATGCTTGTGCAGCATTAGGTCCTTGTATTTATGTAACCGACAAGCCACTTTCAACAGATACTAAAATCGCAATGAACATTAAGAGAAACGGACAAGTGGTTTTTGAAGGTGCAACTCAAGTAAATGAAATAAAACGTAAGTTCGATGATTTGGTAAAATACCTTTACAAAGAATGTTCATTTGTAAACGGTAGTTTTTTAATGACAGGTACTGGTATTGTGCCAACTACAGCTTTTACCTTGCAAAGTGGTGATGAAATAAACATCACTATTGATTCTATTGGTACGTTAACCAATTATGTGAGATAACATGAAACTTATTAAATCTGTCTCGTTTTTTTGTCTGCTACTTTGCGTTAGCCTTAGTTTTGGTCAAGAGAATGAGTACAGTTTAGGTGAAGATTCGAAACGACATGATCATGTTCCGAAAGGAACAGTTACAAAACATGTCTGGAAAAGTACTTTGATTAATGGTACCATACGAGAATATTACCTGTATGTTCCTGCTCAGTACGATCCGAAAAAACCAGCGGCATTGATGGTATTTCAAGATGGTCATGCCTATGTAAATGAAGAAGGCGATTTTAGAGTGCCTATTGTGTTCGATAATCTCATTCATAAAAAGGAAATGCCTGTTACTATTGGGTTATTTATCAACCCAGGCCACCGAGGTGCAGAAGTGCCAGAAATGCCTTTTAGAGCTAGTAATAGGAGTGTTGAGTACGATTCTTTAGATGATACCTACGTACGGTTTTTGATGGATGAATTAATACCTGAAATAAGTAAAACATATAACCTTAGTAACAATCCACAAATGAGAGCCATTTGTGGATTGTCGTCTGGGGGCATTTGTGCATTCACTGCTGCTTGGGAACGTCCCGATTATTTCAGTAAGGTGATGAGCCATTTTGGTAGTTTTACCAATATTCGTGGTGGCCATAATTATGAGGCCATGATTCGAAAAACACCAAAAAAGAATATCAAAGTGTATTTGCAGGATGGTTCTAACGACTTAAATAATGAACATGGCAATTGGTGGTTGGCCAATCAGCAAATGGCATCGTCTTTAGAATATATGGATTACGATTATACTTTTGTAACAGGCACGGGTGCGCACAACGGCAAGCATGGCGGCAGTGTGCTTCCGGAGGGTTTAAAATGGTTGTGGTCTGGTTTTGAATCAGAATAAATGAAGAAGTAAAAATTGCAACAATGGAATTAACAGGAAAAAATTATATAGCAGGTAATATTTCTGCCAAAGGAACAGCAACTTTTAAAGGGGTCAATCCTTCTGATGCAACAGAATTACCAACTACTTTTTATGAGGCTACACCTGAAGAGGTAGCCGAAGCAGCTGTAAAAGGCCATGAGGCCTTTGCGGTTTATCGTAAAAAGAGTGGACAAGAAAAAGCAGATTTTTTAGATGCTATTGCAGATGAAATTAATAACCTTGGGAATGTTTTAATTGAACGTTGCAGTGCAGAAACAGGGTTGCCACCAGCTAGAATTGAAACCGAACGCGCAAGAACAACCGGTCAGTTAAAATTGTTTGCTACCGTTTTACGTGAAGGTTCTTGGGTAGATGCCCGTATTGATACGGCTATTCCAGACAGGAAACCTATGCCGAGATCAGATTTTAGATACATGCAAAAACCATTAGGTGTTGTAGGTGTATTTGGGGCCAGTAATTTTCCGTTGGCGTTTTCGGTAGCAGGAGGTGATACGGCATCGGCCTTGGCAAGTGGTTGTCCGGTTATTGTAAAAGGCCATCCGTCACACCCAGGGACATGCGAATTGGTAGCTATGGCGATAAACAAGGCCGTTGAGAAAACCAATATGCCTAAAGGGGTGTTTTCGTTGGTGCAGGGTGGTTCGATTGCGGTAGGTATGGCACTGGTAACTCATCCTTATGTTAAAGCCATTGGTTTTACAGGCTCTACCGGGGGAGGTATGGCTATTTTTAAAGCGGCAATCAATGAGCGGGATGAACCCATTCCTGTGTATTCAGAAATGGGAAGCACCAATCCATTATTCATCTTACCGGAAGCTTTAAAGGAAAAATCAGAAGAAATAGCCAAAGGATTGACCGATTCCGTGACTCTTGGTACGGGGCAATTTTGCACCAACCCAGGATTGATATTTATGAACAACGATGATAATCTAGAGGAATTCCAGAAGCAAACCGCCAAACACTTTGAGGAGGTTGAAGCGACAGCCATGCTAAATAAAGGCATTAAAGCCGCTTTTGATAGAGGCGTTGCTGAGCTGGTTAATAATCCTGATATTGTAAAATTAGCGGCAAAGGGTAAGGAAAGCTCAGAAGGCTATAAAGGCATTGCACACTTGTTTGAAACCAATGCCAAAAATTTTATAGAAAAGGCCTTTTTGGAAGAAGAGAATTTTGGGCCTTCAACATTAAATATTGTTGCTGATTCAAGAGAAGAATTATTGGCTTCTGCCAGAAAAATGAAAGGCCATTTAACGGCCACTTTATTTGCGACAGAAAATGATTTGGCAAACTATACCGATTTGATTGAAATTTTAGAGCAAAAAGTAGGTAGGTTAATCATTAATGAATTTCCAACAGGCGTTGAGGTTTGCCATGCCATGGTTCACGGCGGTCCATTCCCAGCCACTTCCAATAGCCGATCTACATCAGTAGGAACTGCTGCCATGTTGCGTTTTACACGTCCGGTTTGTTATCAAAATTTCCCTGAAAGTCTATTGCCAGATGAGTTGAAAACCAACAATCCGTTAGGGATAATGAGATTGTTCAATGGTGAATATAAAAGATAATTGACTTTTGTTTAAGTCGGTCAAAAAGCTTTTGTTCAGTTAGTTTTAACTAAGGACAAAAGCTTTTTTTATTATGAATAATACTTAAAAAAAAAATTGTAATCAATTAAATTGGCAATCCACTAGCTAAGGGTTATTTTTGATTTCTGTCAAAATCATTTAAGTCAAATTAAAAACACTAATGGATAATAAGTTCATTCACGATAATTTTTTGTTGAATTCTAAGGAAGCAGAAGTGTTGTACCATCAGTACGCTAAGGAACTTCCCATAATAGATTACCATAACCATCTTTCCCCAAAGCTTATTGCCGAAGACAAGCCTGTTTCAAACATTACAGAAGCTTGGCTGGGTGGCGACCATTACAAATGGCGAGGTATGCGTGCCAATGGTGTGGACGAAAAATTCGTTACGGGCTCAGCTTCGTTGGAAGAAAAATTTGATAAATGGGCCGAAACGGTTCCCAATACTTTGCGAAATCCGCTTTTTCATTGGACGCATTTAGAGTTGAAGCGTTATTTTAATATTGATGATTTGCTGCAACCCAAAACAGCTAAAGCGATTTATGAAAAGGCTAATGCTATTTTAGAAAATAAAACACCTGCCCAATTATTGGAGGATATGAATGTAGAGGTTGTTTGTACCACAGATGACCCGACAGATAATCTGCAATATCATAAAGACATAGCAACAAAAGGTTTTTATACCAAAGTGCTTCCAACATTTAGGTCTGATGAATTGTTTTTTATTGGTCAGGAAAAGTTTATGCCTTACTTAAAAAAGCTGAGTGCTTCAGCGAATGTTTCTATAAACAGTTATTCAGAGTTTTTAAATGCTTTAAACAACACAATAGCTTATTTTAATGAAAACGGCTGTCGTTTGTCCGATTTTGGAGTTGGAGAAGCTTTGGTGATGGAAGATTTTACCGAGGAAGAAGTATCGGAAATTTTCAGTAAAAGACTGAAAGGTGAAACATTGTCAGCTTTAGAAATTAATAAATACAGATCCAGTTTATTTATCTTTTTAGGTAGAAAATACAATGAGTATGATTGGGTGCAGCAGTACCATTTAGGACCTATAAGAAATAACAACAGTCGCTTGGTTAAAGAAATTGGTTGGGATGCTGGGTGCGACTCTATTAGCGATTATCCCATGGCAGAATTTATGTCGAAGTTATTCGATACCTTAAATGCAAGCGATCAATTGGCCAAAACCATTACCTATAACTTGAACCCTTCACAAAACGAAGTATTTGCCACCATGATGGGCAATTTTCAAGAAGGCGGTGTACCGGGGAAAATGCAATGGGGCTCGGGCTGGTGGTTTTTAGACCAAAAAGATGGTATGGAAAAGCAATTGAATACATTGTCGAATATGGGGCTATTAAGCCGTTTTGTAGGGATGTTAACCGATAGTAGAAGCTTTTTATCTTTTCCAAGACACGAATATTTCAGAAGAATATTATGTAATTTGTTGGCCGATGATATAAATAAAGGATTGATCCCGAATGATATCGAATCTGTTGGTAAAATGGTTTCAGATATTTGTTATTACAATGCCAAAAACTATTTCAATTTTAACTAACTAAGCACACACCACTATAAACTAACTATAATGAATGAAACACAGAAAGTAGGAACCTACAGATACCGCATTTTGGCACTATTATTTGCCGCAACCTCTATCAATTATTTCGATAGAAGTTTAATGGGCGTAATGTCGCCAGACTTGATTGAATGGTTCGGTTGGACTAAGCAAGATTATTCCCAAATTGTAGTTGCTTTTCAAGCGGCTTATGCCATTGGTCTTTTAACAATGGGTGGTATTATTGATAAATTAGGTACCAAAAAAGGTTATGTGCTCTCCATAGGTATATGGAGTATTTTCGGCATGCTTCATGCGACAGTAGGGCGAGGCTTTAGTTTTATTGGATTCTTCATAGCGCGCTTAGGTTTGGGTTATGGTGAGTCTGGTAACTTTCCAGCAGCTATTAAAACAACCGCTGAATGGTTTCCTAAAAAAGACCGTGCTTTTGCCACGGGTATTTTTAACGCAGCGACTAGTATTGGTGCTATTGCAGCTCCTTTTGTGATTGCTGCTATCGTTTTTTGGACAGGCGGAGAAAGAGGTGAAGGTAGTTTAATGAATTGGCAAATACCATTTTTAATTACAGGAGCTCTAAGTGCCATTTGGGTTGTTTTGTGGTGGAGAACTTATAAAAAACCAGAAGAGCATCCAAAAGTTTCATCGGCCGAGTTGGCTTATATTAATAGTGATTCGGTAGTTGAGAATGAAGAGAAATTGCCTTGGTCTAGCGTATTTCCTAAAAAAGAAACTTGGGCTTTTGCTACGGCGAAAATAACCGATGCCGTTTGGTGGTTTTACTTGTTTTGGGGCGCCATATTTTTAGCTGATAAATTTGATGTAGACATTAAAAGTATGGGATTACCTTTTTTGATTATATACATCATGGCCGATGCTGGAAGTATTTTTGGAGGATGGTTGTCGGGTGCATTTATTAAAAAAGGATGGACGATTAATAAAGCTAGGAAAATGACTTTATTGATTTGCGCTCTTATTATTTTACCTGTGGCTATTGTAGCCGTTACGGAAGACAAATGGTTGGCCGTATTTCTTATAGGTCTAGGGGCGGCAGGGCATCAAGCTTGGTCAGCTAATATATTTACATTGGTGTCAGATGTATTTCCTAAAAAAGCAACAGCTTCTGTAGTAGGAATCGGTGGTATGGTAGGTGCTTTATCTGGTATGATTAGTAGTTTTGTTTTGGGCGCTGTGCTCGATAATGCTGGTAATACTGGATTTTTCTGGGCCTTTTTATTGGCAGGATCATGCTATCTTATTCTTCTTGGTTTCGTACATTTGATTATGCCAAAAATGACACCTTTGGATGAAAATTTAAAACCTATTTCGTAATTATTTTTAAAGAATTTTATGCTTACCAAAAGTGAAATAAAGCTGAACAGAAAAAATGTTGAATTGCAACAAAAACCACCTATAAAAATACTCCAATTTGGGGAGGGCAATTTTTTAAGAGCTTTTGTGGGTTATGCAATTCAAGAACTGAATAAAAAAGCTCAATTTAATGCTGGTATCGCTGTGGTTCAGCCCATAGATAAAGGTTTGGTGAACATGCTTAACGATCAAGAAGGCCTTTACACCTTGTTTATGAAAGGGGTGAAAAAAGGCGAGGAAATTCAAGAAGTAGAGCTTATTTCCAATATTGTAAAAGGAGTAGATCCTTATACACATTTTAATGATTATTTAGAATTGGCTAAAGAGGAATCTTTAGAATTCATCATTTCAAATACTACTGAAGCTGGGATTGCTTATGTCGCTTCTGATACACCTACCATGCAACCGCCAAGTTCGTTTCCAGCGAAGTTAACTGTCTTGTTGTATGAGCGTTTTAAGCATTTTAATGGTGATGCCAATAAAGGATTAACCATCATTCCATGCGAACTTATTAATTACAATGCCGATACCTTAAAAGATATTATTCAAAAATATATAGCTGATTGGGATTTAGGTGATGCTTTTAAATCCTGGCTTTTAAACCATTGCTCATTCCACAATACTTTGGTGGATCGTATTGTGCCAGGTTATCCTAAGGATGATATCGAAGCTTACAACAAACAGTTAGATTATAAAGATAATCTGATTGTATCTGCAGAGGCATTTTTCCTTTGGGTGATTGAAGGAGATGATGCTCTTAAAACGAAATTACCATTCCATAAAACCAATTTGGATGTTAAGATTGTTAAGAACATGCAACCTTACAGAACCAGAAAGGTGCGTATTTTAAACGGAGCACACACCACCATGGTGCCTTTTTCACTATTATATGGCAACACCACGGTAAAGCAATCGGTTGATAATGCTTTTACAGGTGAATTCATCAATAAAGCAGTATTTGATGAAATTATTGATACATTGGATATGGACAAAGCGGAATTGAACGGTTTTGCTGAAGAGGTTTTCGATCGTTTTAGAAATCCATTTATAGTTCATAATCTATCTAGTATCGCCTTAAATTCCATTTCAAAATTCAAAGTGCGGGTGTTGCCCAGCTTATTGGGATTCATTCATAAAAACAATAAAATTCCAACTCATTTAACTTTTGCTTTTGCGGCGTTATTGCGTTTTTACAAAGGAACTTGGCAGGGACAAACGTTGCCAGTGAATGATAGTGAAGAGATAGTAAAAACGTTTAATAATATTTGGGATTCAAATAATTATTCTGAAATAACCAAAAAATCATTAAGCATAGAAGATTATTGGGGTGAAGATTTAACACAGGTTGCTGGCTTAACAGATGAAATAGCCACTGCCCTGGAACTTATCGATACAAAAGGTATCGAGGAAGGGTTCAAGGCTTTTAGTAACCAGTATTAATTTTAGTAAAATTAAAATGCAAAGAAAACTTATAAAAGTTAACGCTACCGATAATGTGGCTGTGGCATTGGTAAACCTTGCTGCTGGAGAAGTGGTGAATTTTGAAGGAGAGGATATCAAAATACTGTCAGACACAAAATCGAAACATAAAATTGCCTTGCAAACATTTAACCCTGGCGATAGTATTTTTATGTACGGTGTGCTAGTGGGTTCAGCCAGTACAACTATAAAAAAAGGTGATGTACTTACCACGGAAAACGTAAAGCATGAAAGTGAAAAAGTAAACGGTAAAACGGATAGCTTTTCGTGGACACCACTTAATGTTGATAAATGGAAAGATAGAACCTTCTTGGGTTATCATAGGGAAGACGGCCAAGTAGGTACCGAAAACGTATGGTTGTTTTTCCCGTTGGTGTTTTGCGAAAACCGAAATATTGAAATTTTAAAAGATGTTTTTGAAAAAGAACTCTTAAAGCATAAACCCAATCCGCACCAAATGTTACTGCGTTCGTTGGTAACGGGTAGTGGACAAGAAACTGTGGTTGACGAAGGCTCAGCCGATGTTTTTGATAATATCGATGTGAAGTTTATTACGCATCCTGGCGGTTGTGGTGGTATAAGGCAAGATGCCGAAAGTTTAGCAAGATTGTTGGCGGGATATGTAAATAATCCCAATGTGGCTGGAGCGACGGTATTAAGTTTAGGATGCCAAAATCTTCAAATCAGTATTTTTCAACAGGCTTTGGATGCCATTAATCCTAATCTTAAAAAACCAGTTCTTATTTTTGAACAGCAAAAAATGGGAACGGTAGACCAAATGTTGTCTGCTATTATTAAGGAATCTTTTGAGGCCATAAAAAGAGCTAACGATATTCAACGTAAACCAGCACCATTATCTAAATTGAGAATTGGTTTAGAGTGTGGTGGTTCTGATGGATTTTCAGGAATTTCGGCCAACCCAACCTTGGGTGCTGTGTCAGATATTTTAGCGGCATTGAACGGAACTGCTATTTTGTCGGAGTTTCCAGAATTATGTGGTGTAGAGCAGGAATTGGTAAATAGATGTATAGAAGATGAAGCAGGCGAAAAGTTCTTGAAATTAATGAAGGCTTATGAGACATCGGCTGTTAATGCAGGTTCAGGTTTTGATATGAATCCTTCGCCTGGAAACATAAAAGATGGATTGATTACCGATGCTATGAAGTCGGCCGGAGCAGCTAAAAAAGGTGGTACGTCGCCAATTCAAGATGTGTTGGATTATGGCGAATACATTACCAAACCTGGTCTGAATTTATTATGTACACCAGGCAATGATGTAGAAAGTACTACTGCTATGGTGGGTTCTGGTGCCAATGTGGTGTTGTTTACCACTGGTTTGGGAACCCCCACAGGAAACCCAATAGCGCCTATTATAAAAGTTTCATCCAACACAGAGTTAGCTGAAAAAATGCCAGATATTATCGATATTGAAACGGGTGCCGTTATTAGAGGTGAAAAAACGATTGATGAAATGGCCGACGAAATGCTGGAATTTATTATTGAAGTAGCCAGCGGTAATATTCAAACGAAAGCCAAATTATTAAACCAAAATGATTTCATTCCTTGGCGTAGGGGTGTTTCATTGTAAAATAAATTCATTATGAAAGTACTTTTTATTGGAGGAACTGGAAATATTAGTACACCTTGCAGTCGTTGGGCCATAGAAAAAGGCATTGACCTATATCATTTAAACCGAGGTTTAACAGGTGTGAAAATGCCAAAAGTAAAAACCATTCTTGGTGATATCAATAAACCTGAAACATTGGCTGAATTGAGTAAGCATTCATGGGATGCTGTTGTGAATTGGATTGCGTTCACGCCAGAAGAAATGGAGCGAGATATTCAGTTGTTTAAGGGAAAGACCAAACAGTATATTTTTATAAGTTCGGCGTCTTGTTACCAAACACCTTTAAGCTACCCCATTATTACCGAATCTACACCGGTTTGTAACAACCTTTGGGAATATTCAAATAATAAAATTAAATGTGAGGAAATGTTGATGAAAGCCTATCGTGAAGAAGGTTTTCCATTCACAATTGTGAGGCCTTCCTTTACTTATGATACCATTATACCCATTGCCATTGGTGGCGTTAAAGAATACACCACGGCCGACAGAATTTTAAAAGGCCAGGAAATTATCATTCATGGTGATGGCACTTCGGTATGGGTTAATACACATGCCGACGATTTTGCTATTGGTCTGGTTGGATTATTAGGGTTAACACAGTCTATCGGACATACCTTCCACATCACGTCTGATGAGCTTTTAACTTGGAACTCCATTTATAAAATTTTAGCCGATAGTTTAGGTTGTGAGCTGAATGCAGTACACATTGCTTCCGATTTTATTTGTAATCTTGAGCCTAGTTTTACAGGTGATATCTTAGCGGACAAAGCGGAAAGTGTAATTTTCGATAACACCAAAATCAAAACCTTTGTACCTGAATTTAAAGCGACCATTCCTTTCGCAACAGGCATTAAAAGAACACTGGAATGGTTTCAAGCTTCAGAAGACCGAATGGTTGTAAATCCAGAAACCAATAAAAAAATTGATAATGTGTTAAGGGCTTACAAGAAGTTGTAGGCCTTATAATCACTCCATCCAAACAGTAGCACTGCCGGGCGACACTGTTTTCTCTCCGACAATAAGTTTTGC
The DNA here is from genome assembly GCA_018883545.1 of Marixanthotalea marina. Lineage (GTDB taxonomy): Bacteria > Bacteroidota > Bacteroidia > Flavobacteriales > Flavobacteriaceae > Marixanthotalea > Marixanthotalea marina. Next base: position 663,072 of record JAHLEH010000001.1, read on the forward strand.
CTTGGTAGGTAATTCCAAATGGTAATTGGTTGAAGAATAATTAACAGCTACCCAAAAACCATCCCGCCAATTAACATAGACACCTTCAGGATAATTTTCAGTTTCAACATTAGCTGAATTATAAACTTGTTTTAAAATATCATTTTCAAGTTTTCCATTGTCAGTGTCAACACCAATATAGGTTACTGTACCGTTACCAATTTTATTAGTTACAACTGCTGCTGTTCCCTCATAAAATTGGTTGGCGTAAGTTGTAAGTATGTTTTCAGGATTTTTTGCAAGTATTAAATCGCCCCAACGGTGCCAAGAATAAGTTTTATTGTTAAATGCTATTTCTCCGTTTGCATTTGTTGGAAGCTGATCAAAATCAGAAATAGAAGCGTCTATCAAAGGGTAAATGGGAGCGCCCCAGCCTTTGTCGAATAAATGCCCCTGTTTATTTTTTACGCCCGTTCTTAGTGTCAATACTAAATGCCCGCCTTGTTTTACGTAATTTTCCCATTTGGAGATGATGTCGCTATCAACCATTTCAAAAGCGGGTGCAATCACTACTTTATACTGATTTAAATCTGTGTTTTCAGATATTATATCCGTTGGTGCACCAAAAGATTTTGTTATTTCCAGATATTTTTGAAAAAATGAAAGAGTATGCCATTGCGAATTTTGTGGCTGCCTGTTCAAACTCCATAAGTTATCGTGACTCCATAAAAGCGCCGTTTTACGCACTTCTAATTTTTTAGGAATATTGGTTGTTGGCTGATACATATTTCTTAAAAGCTTCATTTCTTTAATGAATTGCTTATAATCTTCACCGCCCTGCGAAAGTGTTTGACCGTCAATTTTAGTGATAGCACTATGGTACTGCTCGGCACCATAGGGTATCTGTCTGTAACGGTAAGAGCAGGCGAAAGATAAGCCTTCAGCAAAGCAATGGTAAAGCCACATTTTCAATGTGCCAGGAAACAGAAGAGAGTTTGTGAAACCCCAGTTTGTTGGTCCAGGTTGAAGTTCCATAACACCAGCTATTTTTTCTTCGGAAGTAAAATAGCTAAGCGCAAACGACAGCTCTTTTGGGTCGCCCAACCTAAAACCCAATGCGCCTATATTTTTATTGCCTTTATTGGGATAGCTTGTAAAAGAATTGAAATCTAACCTCTTGGTTCGCCATGGGTCGGATTGCGAGGTTGTAGCCGTATAATTAGTGGTAATAAATTGATTTTTTGAAATAAGTGAACGCAGAATATCGGCTTGAAAATCCAAAAACTCAGCTTGTGTGTCGGCAGAGAAACGTTTAAAATCCAATAATGCATGCGGATTTGTACCCCACCAACCAACAAGTGAAGTGTTTGGAATTTTTACCTGTGAAAAGTCGCTGTAAGTCTGACTCCAAAACGAAGTGCCCCAAGTAGTATTTAATTCAGCTATATTTTGGTATTTGTTTTTAAGCCAATTTCGAAATGCAATTTGTGAAGATTCGCTGTAATCTTCTTTTGCTTCAGGTTCGTTATCCAATTGCCAACCAATAACAGTTGGATTTTTACCGTAACGCTCACCTAATTCAGTGATTATCTTTTTGCAGTAATCCCTCCAAACAGGGTTGCTTAACGATTGTTGGGCCCGTGTGCCATGCTCGGCATGGATGTAAGCCGAATTCATAAGATATATTTCAGGATGCTTTTCACCCAACCAAATAGGGGCTATGGCTGTTGGGGTTCCTAAAATGACTTTTAAATTATACTTTTCAGCAAGACCGATAACTTCATCAAGCCATTCGAATTGATAGTTGCCCTCGGAAGGTTCAAGGTTAATCCAAGCAAATTCAGCCAAATGGATAAATTCAAAACCAATTTCGGAAATGTTTTTGAGGTCGCGTTCCCATTCATTTTTATCCCAATGTTCAGGATAATAATAAATACCAAGCTCCATGAGCTGCTCTTTTGGAAAAAAGCGGGAAGCTTCTTGGGCAACCATAGAAAAAGCCAAGAATGAAAAAACTAAAAATACCCGAAATTGGTTTTTCATTTTAATTATTCAATACTTACAGTTGTTTCAGCTACAATATCTCTAGATGATTTGCCAATTTTAAGCTTGTAAGCACCAGGTTCTACCACCCAATCTTTTTTAGATACATCGTAATAAGCCAGTTCTTTGGCGGGTAAAAGAATCGTCACGTTTACTGTGCTTCCACTTTTGACCATTACCTTTTTGAACCCTTTTAATTCTTGCGCCGCTTTTTCAACACTTGATTCTGAATCGGTAATATACAATTGGGCAACTTCCTTGCCGTCCATGTTTCCAGTATTTTTGATGCTGAAAGATACTTGTATCATATCGTTTTCAGTATAGGACGGTTTGTCGGTTTTTAGGTTGCTGAATTCAAAAGTTGTGTACGATAGACCATAACCAAAAGGATATAGTGGCTCTATATTTTTGGTGTCGAACCACCTGTAACCAACTAATATGCCTTCATCATAAGTCAATGTTTCATTGCCAGGAAAGCTATTGGTAGCATGTGCTGGCGAATCTTCTAATTTTTTAGGCATAGTCCAAGGTAATCTTCCAGAAGGGTTCACATTACCTAATAGCACATCGGCAAGCGCATTACCACCTTCAGAACCATTAAACCAGCTCCAAACTAAAGTAGATGCTTGTTCCTTGATTTCGTTGATATCAAATGGTGCACCAGCAATCATCACTACAACGGTATTGGGGTTTACGGCAAGAACGGCTTCAATCAATGCTTCTTGACCAAATGGCAATTCCAGATCTTTTCTATCGGAAGCCTCCGATTCATAATCGCGGTTGGAACCTACAAATAAAACGGCTACATCCGAATTTTTAGCAGCTTCAACTGCTTCTTCCAATAATTTTGGGTCCAATTCATCAATTGTCTCAGGTTTGTTGACTGTTACATCGCCAAATTGGGTTTCAAAGGTTTTTGAGTATCTTTCCAAATAACCTTGCGCGTAATTGATTTTAACACTTTCAGGAAATCGGTTTTGAAGACCCTCCAAAGGCGTCACTTCTCGTTTGGTTTTTACGCCTGCTCCAAAGCCGCCTAACGAGTTCTTTTTGGTAGCGTTATCACCAATTACTGCAATGCTTTTTATGTTGTTTGTTTGTAATGGTAGAAGGTTTTGCTCGTTCTTAAGAAGCACTACCGATTCTGCAGCAATATTGTAAGCGTCTTTAAAGTGGGCTTCAGTGCTTATGCTACCTTTTACACGGTTGGTTTGTCCTTCCATCATTTTTAGGTTGTACATTAATCTTAAAATACGTTTTACGTGTTTGTCGATTTCAGTATCTGATATTTTACCAGTTTTGGCCGAATCGATTAAGGGTTGGGCTAAATAAAACTCATCAAATGGTTTAGGGGTTCCCATTTCTATATCTAACCCATTTTTTAAAGATTTTACTGTAGAATGAACTGCGGCCCAATCAGAAACTATAATGCCTTTAAAGTCCCATTCATCTCTTAAAACAGTATTTAGCATATAATCATTTTCACAGAGGTAATCGCCTCTAAATTTATTATAAGCGCCCATCAAACTGTATGCATTGGCTTCGGTTACGGCTGCTTTATAGGCGGGTAAATATATTTCCCGAAGCGTTCGTTCGTCTATTTGAACATCCACAATATTTCTATTGGTTTCCTGATTATTGGCAGCATAATGTTTTACACAAGCAGCTACATTATTTTTTTGAATCCCTTTTACAAATGGTACCGTCATTTTCTTGTTTAAAAATGGGTCTTCTGTAAAATACTCATAGGTTCTTCCTCCCAGTGGTGTTCTTATAATATTGATGGCAGGCGATAACAAAATATCTTTGTTTCTGGCTCTCGCTTCTTCACCTACACCGTTCCCAAAGGCATAGGCCAAATCGGTATTCCATGTGGCCGAAAGCCCTGCGCCAGCAGGGTAATAAGTAGCAAAGTCGTCATCCAATCCTAGCGGTGTCCAGGAATTGATTTCCAATTCTTCACGAATTCCCAATGGGCCGTCGGCAATTTGAAGTTTAGGAATGCCAAGCCTTTCAACAGCTGCCGTTGTAAATAAGGTGTTTCCGTGTAGCATACCGACTTTTTCTTCAAGGGTCATTAAGGCTATTAAAGAATCAATCTTTTGATCGAACTCTAAACTTAATTCAGCGCCTTCATATTCAGGTTCTGTTACTTCAACGCTGGTAATGGTTTCATTTTCTTTGCAAGAAAAAAAGCTTAGAACAATTAAAGCTGTAAATGTTATTAAACTATTTTTTTTCATGGTGACTATTTAGTTGGTTATTTTAAAGTTAGTTTTTGCTGATAGCGGATTGTTTTTTAAACTGAATTTATTTCCAATTTTTTCGGCTGTCAATTCGTGCCAAGCAGAATTATCAGGTAAATAAATTTTTCCAGTTGCTTTGGTAGCATCGGCGGCAAACACTTTTAATTCAATAGAACTCCAGTCCATATCTTGTGTAGATTGTGCCAATTTTATATGCGGAATAGCGGCTCCATCCCTCACCAAAGCAATGATAGGGATGTCTCCAGCTTTTATGGTATGCCATCCTTTTTCATAAACCGTTCCGGTTTGGTAATCTATCCACTTGCCTTCTGGCAAATAAACAGAGCGTTCGGTAATATTTTCGAATAGCGGTGCTACCAACATATCCGATCCAAATAAATATTGGTCATCTACCAACCAAGCACCGGGGTCATTAGGGTATTCTACAAACAAAGCCCTTAACATAGGGAGTCCTTTTTCGGTAGCGTACTTGGATTGTGCGTAAATGTACGGCATCAATTGGTAGCGCATATTGTCGGCCTCCCGAAACCCTTTTAAAAATTCATCGCTATATTCCCATGGTTCTGTAGGTGGTTGACCGTGACTGCGTACATGCGACGACAGCATGCCAAAAGGCGTCCATCTGCTGTATAAATCCTCGGGAGCTGCGGCTGTAAATCCGCCCACATCGTGGCTCCAAAAGGTAAACCCAGAAAGCCCTAAGGAAAGACCTCCCCTTAACGTTGCAGCCATAGCGGTATTTGTTGTTGCTGCATCGCCGCCCCAATGTAACGGATAGCGTTGACTGCCGGCCCACGTGCTACGTGCCCATATGATTGAATTTCCGGTAACTTCTTTGGTAATTTCGGCCACGGCTTTATTGTAGCGCAATGGATACATATTGTGCTCATAAAAACCTGTTCTACCATTGTGGTAAATGCCACTTGCAGGAGCTGCTTCGCCAAAATCAACTTTTATTACCCCAACACCCATTTTTAGTAGTGATGCGATTTTATCTTGATACCAATCGATGGTGTTTGGGTTTGTAAAATCCAATACGGCATCTTCATAGGGAATGTTGCCTTTGTGATCTTTTACAGCTAAATCTTTTTCTATAATTTCATTGAATAGCGTGTTTTTTGGAGTGAAATAAGGCAGTTGCCACAAACACACATTAAACCCTTCATCTTTCATGTCGGCAATCATCTGCGTTGGATTGTTAAATCGGTTTTTTGAAAATTCATAATTGTTCCTCCAATCCACTTCAAACCATCCTGTGTCAAAATGAATCACATCACTAGGTATTTTATATTTTCTTAGGTTTTTGACTATGTTTCTGCCTTCTTCTTCAGAAAAATAGGTAATACGGCTCATCCAAAATCCAAACGACCATAGCGGTGGCATTTCTGGTTTGCCAGTTAAGTTTGTGTACTCATCCAAAATATCTTTCGGCTCTCCAATAAAAACAAATAAATCGGCTTCATCATCACCAATCATCATCGAATTGGCCATGTTAAAATACTTGCCAAAATCGACTGTAATCGGTGTAGAATGGTGCATAAACACACCATAACCGCGGCTGCTCATATAAAACGGAATCGGTTTGTACATGGTTTCATTTTGTACGCCATTGGCGTCATCCGTCCATAAAACAACCTTTTGGCCACGTTTATTGAACTGGGTGAACGACTCACCACAACCAAATATTTTTTCCTCGGGAGACATAGAAAACACGGCATTCATACTGCGCGAGTAATCTTCTGCACGGCGCACAAAAGAGAAGGGCGATACGGGCGTATAGGTGTTTTTTACATCGTCCATGTGCAGTGTACTTGTTAATAGTTTGCCATTAACGTCATAAATATATACATGCCAAGGTTTTTCTGTAATGACGACTGAACCTTTGCTGCTGGTATATTTATGGCCTTCAGGGATTTTAGAGTATGTCCATAAATTTTTGGCGTTCTTTGGCTTTCCGTCTATGAGCATTAAAGAAGGTTCTTCTTTTCTGAATTGTGGACCAGAACTTGTTTTAATCCGAATGGTTCTTTCGGAAACAAATTCAACAGAAAATGGCAATTCGGGAGAAGCAGCATATTCGGTTGATGGAAATTCATTAGCGTTCACGGGAGTCAGCCTAGCCAAAAAGTTATTGAATGCTTGGTTAGTGTTAAAATTATGGCGCAGGTATTTTATCGTACCCTTCCCTGTTTCTGGATTGAAAGACGTTAATTCATCAGCCAGATAATAGGTGTTTTTAAAGTCAACAAAATCTTTACTAATATCGGGTGGCTCATTTAAAAGATTTAATTCTTGAATTTGAGCAAATAAACCATATGAACACAAGTTAAATACCAATAAAACAAGAGGTGTTTTAATGACTGATTTTAGCATGTTAAAATGTATTAGTTAGTTTAGCTTTAAAAAGAACATAATATATATAAAAAATGTGTCTTTTTTGTTAGTTAATCTTTTTTTCTGAAATTGTTTTTTACGTGATGTTAAAATCAATTTCGTAATAGAGTATTAATAGTTACATTTGAATTCTAACTTAAAGACCAACAAAAATTAACCACTCATGAAATATATTGTTTGTGATGAACCAAACAAGTTTAGCTTAAAGGAAAAAGATGTTCCCACAAGAGAAAGCAACCAAGCTCTTATTAAAATACACCGCGTAGGTATTTGCGGAACAGATTTGCATGCCTATGCAGGCAACCAAGCATTTTTTACATATCCAAGAATTTTGGGCCATGAATTGGCTGGAGAAATATTAGAGATTGATGATAACCCACAAAACTTAAAAAAAGGAGATAATGTTATTGTAATGCCTTATGTGAGCTGTGGTACTTGTGTGGCTTGTAGGCAAGGCAAAACAAACTGTTGCAGTAATATTAAAGTTTTAGGTGTGCATACTGATGGTGGTATGCAGGAAAGAGTGGCAGTTCGAACAGATTTGTTAATAAAAGCCAATCATTTGTCTTATGAAGAAATGGCCATAGTAGAACCATTGGCTATTGGCGCACATGCAATTCGAAGAGCTAATATAGAATCGGGTGAAACCATAGCTGTTATAGGTTGTGGACCCATTGGAATAGGACTTATGAAGTTAGCCCAAATAAAAGGCGCTGAAGTCATTGCTTTGGATGTGGATGAAGCGAGGTTAGCATTTGTGAAAAATGAAATAGGCGTAAAGTACACGGTAAAGGTTTCTGAAACTGCAGCTGATGAGGTTTCAAAAATAACTAATAGCGATATGGCAACTGCTGTTTTTGATGCCACTGGAAATAAAAAAGCATTGGAAAGTGGTATTGATTATATGTCGCACGGTGGCAGATATGTTTTGGTTGGCTTGTCAAAAGGCGAATTGGTATTTAGCCATCCGGCCATACATGCTAAAGAATCAACCATCATGTGCAGTAGAAATGCAACATTAGAGGATTTCAATTTTGTAATCGATAATCTTGATAAATTTCCAACGGATACTTTTGTAACGCACAAGGTTGACTTCACCGAAATGATTGCCAATTTCGATTCTTGGTTAGACCCTAAAACCAAAGTTATTAAGGCCATGGTAAATTTTAATATGCAGTAAAAATGTATATTGTTATCAATTTAAAAAACATACTTTTTTAAAATGAAATTTAATCTGGAGAACAAAGTAGCAATAATAACTGGAGGAGGTAGTGGCATTGGGAAAGCTATTTCAAAGACGTTGGCTCAGCAAGGCGCTCTAGTTCATATATTGGAATTAAATATTGACAATGCCAAAGAGACCCAAGTAGAAATTGAAAAAGAGGGTGGGCAAGCTAAAATTCATCAATGTAACATAGCGGTTCAAGAAGAGGTTAGAAATACGATTGGTAATATTTTAACAGAAGGTACAATTGATATTTTGGTGAACAATGCAGGAGTAGCCCATGTAGGTAATGTGGAAAACACACTCGAATCAGATTTCGATAGGGTGTATAATGTAAACGTAAAGGGTGCCTATAATTGTATTTTTAATGTGATACCTCATATGAAAAAAACAGGAGGGGTTATTTTAAATATGGCTTCGGTAGCTTCATCAGTTGCCGTTCCCGATAGGTTTGCATATTCGGTGTCTAAAGGAGCCATACTTACCATGACCTATTCCGTTGCTAAAGATTATATAGATTTTGGAATTAGGTGTAATAGTATTTCACCGGCAAGAATACATACACCTTTTGTAGATGGTTTCTTGGAAAAAAATTATCCTGGAAGGGAGGCTGAAATGTTTGAAAGACTTTCAAAAACGCAACCCATAGGACGCATGGGAAAACCTGAGGAAGTTGCCGATTTAGCACTCTTTTTATGTTCAGATGAAGCTGCTTTTATAACGGGCACGGACTTCCCCATTGATGGTGGATTTATTAAATTAAACGGATAAACAAATAAACGAATCAACGATTAAACAATTAATATGAAATTAATACGATTTGGAGCAGTTGGTCATGAAAAACCAGGTGTGCAGCTAGACAACGGAACAAGAATAGATGTATCTAATTTTGCAGAGGACTACACAGAACGTTTTTTTGAAACAAATGGCATAGAAAGATTACAAGCTTGGTTAGAAATACACCAAAATAGCTGTGATGTCATCGCTGAAGACGTTAGGTTAGGTTCACCAATCTGCAGACCATCAAAATTGTTATGTATAGGTTTAAATTATGCCAAGCATGCTGCAGAAGCGGGCATGAAATTGCCAAAAGAACCCGTTTTGTTTTTTAAATCAACTACAGCCATAGTGGGTCCAAATGATGATGTTGTAATTCCAAAGGAGAGTGAGAAAACCGATTGGGAAGTTGAACTGGCCGTGGTTATTGGTAAGAAAATGTCATATGTCCCAAAGGGAGAAGTGATGAATCATATTGCTGGTTATGTATTGCATAACGATATTAGTGAGCGTGCTTTTCAGTTAGAACGTGAAGGCCAATGGTGCAAAGGCAAAGGTTGTGATACATTTGCACCTCTAGGGCCGTTTGTGGCTACCAAAGACGAAATTAAAGACCCGAATAATTTGCATTTATGGTTAAAGTTGAATGGTGAAACCATGCAAGATAGCTCGACATCCGATTTCATTTTTAATATCCAGGAAGCATTGAGTTATATCAGCGAATTTATGACGCTTCTGCCAGGCGATGTTATCTCAACAGGCACGCCATTTGGTGTTGGGATGGGCTTATCGCCACAACGTTTTTTGAAGCCCGGCGATGTGATGGAATTAGGTATTGAAGGTTTAGGGGTTTCTAAACAGCAGGTAAAAGCATACCCAGGAAAATGATTATAGACAGTCACCAACATTTTTGGCATTACGAGCCTGCAAAACACGCTTGGATAGATGATGCGATGGCTGTAATTCGCAAAGATTTTGAACCAACCGATTTAGCAAAGGTTTATAAAGAACATGGTGTGGATGGTTGTGTGGCGGTTCAGGCCGACCAAACCATAGCTGAAACTGATTTTTTACTTAAACTGTCTGATGAGCACGATTTTATAAAAGGTGTTGTTGGTTGGATAGATTTGAGGGGGGCTGATTTGGAAAGCCAATTGGAAGTCTATCAAAGCAAACCAAAATTAAAAGGATTTCGACATGTGGTTCAGGGAGAGCCCGATCCTAATTTTTTGTTGCGGCCTAATTTTTTGAGTGGTATTTCACTCCTCAAAAAGTATAATTACACCTACGACATATTAATTTTTCCACACCAATTGGGAGCTACGTTAGAGTTTGTAAAACAATTTCCTAATCAGAAGTTTGTGATAGACCACATAGCCAAACCCTATATAAAAGATGGTTTTTATGATGGTTGGGCCGTTTTAATGAAAGAAATAGCCAAGCATGAAAATGTGTATTGTAAAGTCTCTGGAATGATTACTGAAGCTGATTATAACTTATGGACTCCCGAACAAATAGAGCCTTATATGCAATTGGTGTTGGAGGCATTCGGACCGGAACGTTTACTATTTGGTTCCGATTGGCCTGTGTGCTTGGTGGCAGGAAATTACAAACAAGTGAAAAGCTTGGTGACTGATTTTATTTTAAAATTGAGTGAAAGCGAGCAAAAGCAAATCATGGGAATGAATGCCATTAATTTTTATAATCTTTAATTATGGATTTACATTTAAAAGATAAAGTTGTTGTAGTTACAGGAGCTGCTGGTGTAAAAGGAAGCATCGGGGAAACTATAGTACAAGCTTTGGCAGAAGAAGGTGCAATCCCTGTTATTGTATGTAGAAATGATAGAGGATTTGGGTATCAAAAAGAACTTCAAGATAAGGGCATCGATGCATTATTTGTAAAAACTGATTTAACCAAACCCGAGCAAATAGAAGCGGCAGCGAAAGCCATTGGTGATAAATATGGACGTATTGATGCTTTAATTAACAATGTTGGGGTGAATGATGGCGCTGGATTAGAGGCTTCTGTTGAAGATTTTACCAACTCTTTGCAATTAAACTTGGTAAGCTTTTTTGCAATGACCAAATATTGTTTGCCGCTTATTAAAAAATCAAAAGGAACTATTTTAAATATTGGTTCTAAAGTGGCGCTTACTGGTCAAGGGAAAACGTCTGGATATGCGGCTTCTAAAGGCGGTATTTTAGGTTTGACTAGAGAATGGGCGGTCGATTTAATAAATGAAGGCATCAGGGTAAACGCCATCATTATCGCTGAAAGTTGGACGCCGGCGTATGATGCTTGGATTAAATCATTAAAAAATGGGGAGGAAAAACTACAATCCATTATAGATAAAATTCCTTTAGAAAACAGAATGACAACCCCACAGGAGATAGCCGATACGTGTTTGTTTGCCATTTCAGATAGGTCGTCCCACACCACAGGACAATTTATCACAGTTGATGGTGGCTATGTGCATTTAGATCGTTCCTTATTGCCAAGTAAAGATATTTTTTAATTTATCATATTCACAATTCAACCAATTAAACTAACATGAATACCACCACCAAAACTCCAGTTGTTGCCAAATCGGTTATCATTCCATTCATTTTAATTACCTCGCTTTTTGCCTTATGGGGATTTGCAAACGATATTACGAATCCTATGGTGTCTGCTTTCAAAAAAGTGTTGGAACTTGATAATTTTCAGGCCTCTTTGGTGCAATTGGCTTTCTACGGTGGTTATTTTACTATGGCATTGCCAGCGGCCATTTTTGTAAACAAGTATTCCTACAAAAAAGGTGTTTTGCTAGGATTAGCGTTGTACGCTGTTGGCGCCTTGCTTTTTTATCCTGCAGCAGCATTCGAGGCTTTTGGGTTTTTCTTGGCCGCCTTGTATATTTTAACCTTTGGTTTGGCCTTTTTGGAAACCACAGCCAATCCTTATATTTTGTCTATGGGCGATGAGGCCACTGCCACCCAACGACTTAATCTGGCTCAGGCATTCAATCCTATTGGGGCTTTGGGCGGATTGATTATTGCCCAAAAGTTTATTCTAGGATCGTTACAATCAGATGACTTAAATGCCGATGGTACTTCTATTTATGAAACCTTAAGTGAAACAGCGAAGGCGGCCATACGTACTTCCGATTTACAAGTTATTCGTAACCCTTATGTTATGTTAGGTCTTGTGGTTATTGCCTTTTTTGTGTTGATTGCACTGATTAAAATGCCACAAAATAAGGACCAGGAAGCGAAAGTGCACATTGGGAAATCTATTGGAAGGCTTTTTAAATCTAAAAAATTTGTTTGGGGCGTTATTGCCCAAGCATTTTATGTTGGGGCGCAAATTATGTGTTGGACTTATTTGTACCAGTATGCTGAATCTATTGGAATAGATAATCAATCGGCAGTCACTTATGGTATTAGCGCGTTGGTTATATTTTTAACTGGTAGATGGGTTGGTACGGCGCTGTTGAAATACATCAATAGCGGTAAATTGTTATACTATTTTTCTATAGGCGCTTTGGTGTGTACGCTAATCACCATATTTGTAGAGGGGATGACAGGGCTTTATGCATTGGTTGGTATTTCATTTTTTATGTCCATTATGTTCCCAACCATTTACGGTATTGCTTTAGAAGGTCAAGGCGAGGATGCCAAATTTGGTGCTGCATTTTTAGTAATGGCCATAGTAGGAGGAGCTTTAATGCCAACGTTGCAAGGATTGATACTGGATATTGGCGGTATTGGTTATACCGATACACGTATTCTAGGAGTGCCTGAGGTTAACTTCTCATTCATTTTACCAGCGGCTTGTTTTCTGGTGATTGGCTATTACGGTATCATGGTTTACAAGAATAAATTTCTGGCACATGAAAACTAGAACATATTACCTGTTTTGCGATTTAAAAGATGATGAAAAGCTGATTGCCGAATACAAAACCTACCACAAAAATGTGTGGCCAGAGATTCTTAAAAGTATTAAAGATGCTGGTATAGAAAACATGGAAATCTACAACAAGGGTAATCGTTTGTTCATGGTTATGGAAGTAAACCATACATTTTCGTTCGAGGAAAAGGCCAAAATGGATGCCAATAATCCCAAAGTGCAAGAATGGGAAACATTAATGTGGAAGTACCAACAAAAAGTGCCTATCGCTAAAGAAGATGAAAAATGGGTACTTTTGGATAAAATATTTGAGTTGAGATAAAGATGTATAGCGTTTAGGAAAATAATGAACATGAAATTTTACACTTCTATACCAAAAAGGCTTAAACCTTATTTCGAATCAGAGCTAGCTAATTACCGAAATGAATACGCTACTGGAAATCTTAAAAATGCATGGAACCATTTAGAAAGAGCCCATATAATTGGACAAAAGTATCCAATTGCTCACACTTTTGTACATTGGAAAATGCTTCAATTCGGTTTTAAGATTAAAAGTGGAAAAGAAATACTTGGGCAAATTCCACGCCTGGTTTTTGGAGGTGTAAAATCGTTCGTTGGTAAAGTTCCTCTAGGCAACCCTGGAGGGTCAAATGTTCCACCGCTAAAACCTTTCCCAATAGAAAAGGAATTACAAGATATCTTTGTAAAAGCTGGGGTGAGTTAATTGTGCCAAGTGGGTTGTCAACAAGCTGAAAAATAAATTTAATTACCAATTTGGTAACTTTTCATTATATTTGCGACAAACAATTCAATTTTGCGAATAATAGCGAAACGAACTTTACGGGATTTTTGGGAAAAACATGCCGATTGTGAACAACAATTGAAATCATGGTACAGAGAAACCGAAAATTCTGAATGGAAAACGATTAACGACTTAAAAAAGGAATATCCAAGTGCAAGTATCCTAAAAGATAATCGAATTGTTTACAATATTAAGGGGAATAACTATCGATTGATTGTAAAATTCAACTTTGAATACCAAATATGCTGGATACGATTTATCGGGACTCATGCAGAATACGACAAAATTGACGCAAATAACATCTGATTATGAAAATTTCACCTATTAGAAACGAAAATGATTATCAAAAAGCACTCGAAAGACTTGAGGATATTTTTGATTGTAAAAAAGGAACTGAAGAAGGAGACGAATTGGAAATTCTCTCGATCTTGATTGACCAATACGAAAATGATAATTTTCCAATCGGAATGCCCGACCCCATCGAGGCCATTAAATTCCGTATGGAACAAATGGGAATGAAACAAAAAGATTTGGCTGAAGTTGTCGGGTTTAAAAGTAGAGTCAGTGAAATATTAAGTAAAAAACGAAAACTGACTTTGGATATGATTAGGAAACTGAATGCAACGCTTCACATTCCTACTGAAGTCTTGATTCAAGATTATAAATAAAAAAGATTAGTTGCCAACAATACTAATTGTCATTTGATAAATGATAAACATTAACAAATCAAATTACGAATTTTACAAAGGGATTTTCAAAGTAATATGGGAAATTCAGGCAAAGTATTCTAATATGGATTCAAATGCAGACTTTTCGCCGTTAAATGTATTGGAAAGCTTGGAAAAGCAAAGTGGGTCTTTGGCAAGAAAAGGGTTAAAAGAGGGGTTGAGAGACTCATTAACTTGGATTAAAGAATTCCCGATTGACTTAAGAACTGAACTGGATAAAAATTTGATTTCAAAAAAAATTCCATCAATAAATATTCTGACTTCACAAATTAATAATGTTCCTAATAAGGTATTGGAAAAAGGAAAAATAAAAGACCTTAATGAATATTATTTGATTAAGGAAGTTTTAGACGATGTAGAGTATGAGATATCGGGATCTCAAAGGGCTAAATTGAACAAAATATTTGTGGAATTTGAACTTAATTATAAAGAAAAAAACACAAGCTAGTACCATTGTAATAAAACTAGTTATAGGGGTTTTTCGAAACAAAAACAAACTACACAAAAACCAAGAAGCCTTTTGAAATTTCAAAAGGCTTCTTGGTTATGCTCAATCTTAATATTTCTAAGAAAAGTAAATATATATAAACAATACAAGGGCGCAAATGGTAAAGCCAACAGGCTTTAAATATTTCCATTTGGTAATGTCAACCTGTTTGGTGTATTCATCTTTAAAGTCAGTTTCCCTTGGTTTAATTCTACTTAATATGAATATAAACAGCACTACAAGTGCAAAAATGATACCCATTAAATGTAAGAAGTGTGGGAAGTATTCGCCAGCTTCCAATCGCATTGGCCGTATTACATATAGCGCAATTAAATAAACAACTACACTAAATACTATAGCAATATTGGCCGCTTTTCCAGTGGCACGTTTTGAAAATATACCTATTAAAATGATTGCCAAGATAGGTACACTATAAGAACCGTTCAACTCTTGTAAGTAAGTGAAAACACCACCTTCAACACCATAAAGTAATGGCGCTATGGCCATAGAGAAAATAGCCAAGAAAGTACCAAATATTTTACCAGCTCTAACGGTTTGTTTTTCACTAGCGTCTTTATTGATATATTCCTTGTAAAAATCCAATCCGAATAAGGTTACCGAACTGTTCAAGGCACTGTTAAATGAACTTAAGATAGCGCCGAAAAGAACGGCAGCAAAGAACCCAATAAATGCGGTAGGAAGCACTGCTTTTACAACCATTGGATAGGCTTCATCTGCATTTGGGATATCGCCATTAAAAATATAGAAAGCTATAATACCAGGTAAAACAACAACAAATGGGCCTAGTAATTTTACAAAAGCGGCTAAACAAAGTCCTTTTTGTCCTTCTGCCAAATTTTTGGCTCCCAAAGCCCTTTGTATAATGGCTTGGTTGGTTCCCCAATAATAAAAGTTCACAATCAGCATACCTGTAAACAATGTCCAAAAAGGCACATCGGAATCAGGTCCACCGATAATATCAAATTTTTCAGGAAGTGCTGTGGTTAAGGTTTTCATGCCTTCAAAAACATTGCCATCGCCTATATACATTAAACCGAAAATAGGAATTAAAGAACCACCTATAATTAAACCAACAGCGTTTATGGAATCGGATACAGCTACGGCTTTCAGTCCACCAAAAATCGCATAGATACTACCTATAATCCCAATAGCCCAGACAGTAACCCATAAAGCACTTTTCGGTCCCATGCCTAACATTTCAGGAATATCGAACATCGTGTTGATGGCCAAAGCTCCAGAATATAATACTGTAGGGAGCATCGATATAGCATAACCCAATAAGAATAAAAGCGACACAATGGTTTTTGTAGCCTTACCGTAGCGTCTTTCTAAGAACTGGGGAATGGTTGCAATACCAACATTAAGATATTTTGGAAGTAGCACAAAAGCAGTGAATACCATTGCCACAGCTGCTATAATTTCGTAAGCCATAATGGGTAAACCATCCCTAAAGGATACCCCATTCATGCCTACAATTTGCTCAGTAGATAAATTGGTAAGTAGTAAAGAACCCGCGATTACAGGACCAGTTAAGCTTCGTCCGCCTAAAAAATAACCGTCGGATGTGTTTTCGTCTGTTTTCCGAGTTGCAAAATAAGAAATAACTGCTACCAATAAGGTGAAGGCTGCAAAAGTTATCATTCCCATGTTTTATAGAGTTTAGTTGTTGATTAATTTGACCTTTGGAGAGTCAAAAATTCTTTTCTTCAAAGAGCCAAATATAAAGATTAATTTAAATAAGTGTTAAAAAAACACTTTTTAATACGTTGAAAAACACAAATAGTACCTAAGATAAATGCATAAATAATACTTTATGGCTACTTTAAAATTAATTTTTATTCACTAAAGTCATTAAATCAACATCATTTCCTAATAAAATTTCATTTGGATTGATGCGTCCTTTCATGGAATCGTTTTCAAGTTTCAACACACCTCTGGGGCAAACTGCGCTACATATGCCGCAGCCTACACAGCTACTACGTACAATATTTTCGCCTTTTTGGGCATAGGCACGAACATCAATACCCATTTCGCAATAGGTGGAGCAATTACCGCAGGAAATACATTGTCCGCCATTAGTGGTAATTCGAAATTTTGAAAATAGTCGCTGTTGAAATCCAAGAATGGCGGCCATCGGGCAGCCAAATCGGCACCAAACCCTACTGCCAAAAATAGGATAAAATCCTGTGCCTATAACTCCTGAAAAAATAGAGCCGATGTAGAACCCGTAAGCTGAACGCAGACTACTTGATTTTATTAAAAATATATGGTCTGTTGAGCTTGTGAAATGTAAAATGATTAAAGTCGCTATTATTACGAAGAAACCAATGGCACCGAATTTGGCATCCTTACCCAGTTCGTGTCTTTTAAAAAGCATTGTTAAAGCAAAAACAAGCGTTAAAAGTATGCCTACTCCCAATAGGAAAACATCCTTGGTTAACCAGTATTTACTGGTGTCGTTACCTAAATAACTGTACACAACGGCGGTGGTCATAATGATTGAAAAAACCAAAACGGTGTAAATCAGCCAACGTTCCAGTTTCCAAGCAGCTAGTTTTTTACTGCTTAAATGTCTAAAAGGGTCGCCAGCAGTTTCGGCCAAACCCCCACAGCCACAAACCCAGGAACAATACCAGCGTTTGCCATATTTGTATGTTAAAATTGGGGTTATGACAAATATGGAAAGCACACCAAAAATCAATAAAGCTAAACCTAAAGTCCCCGAAGACAGAAAACCGTTAACCGACCAACTATCAAAAAGGTAATAGTTTAAGGGCCATATGCTTTTTAAATCGTAATAGGGCAGATTGTAGTTGGGGCTTTCGTTTAACCGCGACATGAACTCGGGGATTAAAAAAGCAAATCCCAATTGAAAAAACATCACCGAAAAGGTGCGAAGTTGTTGGTAACGGCTATGGCGGTATTTTAACAAAAATTTATAGCCAAAAATTAAAATGGCCAAGGTGTAAAGCGTACCATAAACAAACCATTGGCTGGCAGGGTTTCCGCTTAATAATTTGCTTAAAGGATCGAATAACGAAATGAGTCCGGTATTGTTTTCGCCATTTGCAGCCAATCCGAGATATTCTGGATAAAAATAAAGAACAATGTAAAACAAGGTAAGTATAATGCCGATTGACCATGCCCAAAAACCTCGGGATGATACGGATTTAAACCAAACACCATCGTTTTTGATGCCTTCAGTTTTGTTTTTGTAAATACTGTTGGAATAAAGAATGGTTCCCAAAGTAATTAACCCTAAGGCTAAACATAAAAATAATGTTCTATTAGGAAATTGTGTATTTAAAAATGCCAATGCTAAAATAAAAAGCCCGATTAAGCCAATGGCGATGGCTGCTTTTTGAGTTGCAGAAAAATCAGTTACATCCGGTTTTGCCAAAGAAAGGCTGTGGTCTAATTTGTTTCCTTTCATGCCGTTGCCATTTTGTTTTTATAAGCTTTTTGAATGTCGGCTTCAAAGCTTCTGTAAAATTCGGGGTCAAAATTAGCTTCCCTTAAATGATTGATAACATAATCTACCTCTCTTTTTTCCGTAAGCCATCGATCAAAAACCTCATGCCGCATCCGTATGCCAAAGGTGTTGATGCCTAAAAATTCATTGGTATTGGTATTAAAAGCAATGGTGATGCATTTGGTATTATCATTATGTTTCCAATGAAAATGGGTCTCATATTCTGGTTTGTTTCTGTTGCTATGTACCCAGCCATAGGTTTGGTATTCAATGTCAAAAAACTTGGCAGAATTAAACCAATGGCTAGGCTTGTAAGGCATTTTATTGCCGCAAATAGTTTGGGCCACCACTTCGCCCATCATACGTCCCGTGTACCAAACGGCTTCAATGGGTTTTCTATGGCCAATGGTTTCGTGTTGTTCGGCACAATCGCCAATTGCATATACATCGGGCATATTGGTTTCTAAAAACCGATTTACCAAAACACCTTTGTTGGTTTCTATGTCAGATTCTTTTATGAAATCAATGTTTGGCGCAACACCAGCTGTTAGCCCCACAAAATCACAAACAATTTCTTCTCCGGTTTCTTCAATGATAACCAATGTTGCCTTACCGTTTTCATCAGAAACAATTTCTTTAAGGTTTGAAGATAATCGTAAATCAATGTGGTGGTCTTTTATGTGTTGACTTATCATTTCACTATCGCTATCGGGTAAGACATTATTCCAAAAACTACTTTCTCGTACCAGAAAAGTAACAGGAATGTTTCTAGAGTTCAGCATTTCTGCCAATTCTATGCCAATCAATCCGCCACCAACAATCACGGCACGTTTGCACACCTTGTTATTGGGAGCATGTATTTCCAGATTGTCCAAATCCTGTTTGCTGTAAAGTCCTTGTACGCCTTTTAAATCTTGGCCTTTCCATCCAAATTTATTGGGTTTGCTACCTGTAGCAATAATGAGCTTATCATAATTTAGTGTGTCGCCTTCAGCAAAATGAAGCGCTTTATTTTTGGTATCTACGGTTTGTACATACCCTTTTTTAAGATTGATGTTATTTTTCTCCCAAAACCAATCCTCGTAAGGTTTGGTATTCTCAAATTTCATATGCCCCATATACACGTACATAAGGGCGGTACGGGAAAAAAAATAATCTGTTTCAGCAGAAATAATAGTAATTTTTTTGTTGGATAGCTTTCTTATATGTCTTGCGGCCGTAACGCCAGAAATACCATTGCCAATAATTACAACATGTTCCATGAAATTGATTTGCGTTATGTGTTCGTCGAAGGTTTTAGAGAAACCTTAATGTAAACATAAATTCATTTTGTTTAAATTTAAACATTAAATCTTAGGTATGAGAACAATTTTAGGGATATGCGTTATTTTACTGTTGAATGCTTGTTCGATGACACCCGCAAAACCAACCAAAATAAACGGGGTTAGCTTTGTATCGTCCAGAACGCCCATAGATACATCGCATGTAAACCCTGTAATTAGCATTCATGCCAATTATGCGTCCATCATGCCTTTTGCTTTTGTGAGAAACATAGAGCATCCTGAAGTAATTCATAATAGAGGCCGGCAAATGTATGGTGAAACACGAGGCGGTGTAAAACAGTACATAGAAACTTTGCATGAGCAAGATGTTAAAATTATGCTGAAACCCCAACTTTGGGTTGGTGGCGTGTTTACTGGAGAGATAAAAATGAAAGATGAAGCCGCTTGGGAACAGTTTGAAACTTCCTATTCCAATTATATTTTAGAGTATGCGGCATTGGCAGAAACTGTTAAGGCCGATATTTTTTGCATTGGCACAGAATTAGAGAATTTTGTAGATCACCGACCCGCTTATTGGAAAGGGTTGATTGCCGAAATACGAAAGATATATAAAGGAAAACTAACCTATGCGGCCAATTGGAACGAATACACCCGAACCCCTTTTTGGGATGAGTTGGATTATATAGGCATCGATGCCTATTTCCCAGTGAGCAATTTACAAACTCCCACATTGGAAGATTGTAGAAAGGGTTGGTTAAAAT
Source organism: Marixanthotalea marina (assembly GCA_018883545.1). Classification (GTDB taxonomy): domain Bacteria; phylum Bacteroidota; class Bacteroidia; order Flavobacteriales; family Flavobacteriaceae; genus Marixanthotalea; species Marixanthotalea marina. The sequence continues at coordinate 683,202 of JAHLEH010000001.1, forward strand.
ATAAAGATACCATCCACACCTTTTCGCAAAAACACAACAAACCTATTTTGTTTACCGAGTATGGCTATAGAAGTGTTGATTATGCGGGCAAACAACCTTGGCGCAGCGATCGGGATATGAACCAAGTCAATTTGGAAGCCCAAGTGAATACCACCCAAGCCTTAATGGAAACTTTTTGGAATGAAGATTGGTTTGCTGGTGGTTTTGTCTGGAAATGGTTCCATAACCATGAGCGCTCGGGAGGTGCTAACGATTCTCGTTTTACACCTCAAAATAAACCTGTAGAAAAGGTATTGAAAAATTGGTATGCTCAATATTAAAAAGGCAAACACACATTTTTAATACAAACTTAACGCAACAATTTACCATTCTCAACACTATCCCTTAGTTTTGCAAAAACTATTTTATGGCAACATTTGCAATTGGAGATATACATGGCGGCTTAAAGGCTTTGATTCAGGTTTTAAATAAACTAGAAATAAAAGATGGCGATACACTTATATTTTTAGGTGATTATGTAGATGGTTGGAGTGAGTCGGCTCAGGTAATTCAGTTTGTGATGGAGTTATCTGAAAAAATCAATTGCATATTTATTAAAGGCAATCATGACGCCTGGTGTGAGGAGTGGTTAAAATCCGATTACGTCAATCCAACTTGGTACATGCACGGTGGTAAAGAAACCATGGCAAGTTATGCGGGTTTTTCTAAAGAGCAAAAGCAAAAACATTATGAATTCTTTAAAGCCATGCCAATGTATCATATAGATGTTGAAAATAGGTTGTTTATCCACGCAGGGTTTACCTCGATGCATGGCGTGGAAAAGGAAGTGGTAGAAGAAGCCTTTTATTACGATAGAACCCTTTGGGAAATGGCCGTGTCTCTAGATAAAGGCTTGGATGAAGACTCCGATTTGTACCCAAACCGTTTAAAACATTACAGCGAAATTTTTATAGGCCATACCCCAACCATTAACTTCAATTCTTTCGAACCCATGCATGCAGCTAATGTTTGGAATATCGATACCGGCGTTGCTTTTTTTGGAAAGCTTACCGGGATGAATGTTGATACCAAAGACTATGTGCAAAGTGATAAGATACGCACACTTTATCCAAACGAAAAAGGTAGGAATAGGGATTAATCAGTTTTTATTATAGTCACATTTAGCCTGTCGAAATGTTTAGTCTTCGACTGCGCTCAGACTGACAAAAGCTTAATCTGGCTTAATTAATGTGCTTTTTATAGTAACTTAAAAGTGTTTCTGCGCTGGCACCAAAATATTTCATTAAGTGAATCCTGAAAAAATGGTATTGCAGTTTCCAAATGCCGTTTTTTTCATAACGTCTGGCTGAGGTTGTCAATTTTTTATTGATAACCGTAAAGTGCTTTTTAGCATATAGTTTCTTTACAATTACCGAATCTTCACAAATAACGTAGCTTTCGTCATAGCCACCAATATCGTCAAATAACTCTTTAGTGATAAAAAGACTTTGGTCGCCTCCTCTGCAAATCTTCCAATTGAACTTGGTGAACCAACCAGCTAATTTCAACCACCAATGGTTGGAGTTGAACTGCATTGTAAAGCAGCCCGCCTGTTTGCCATTTATAACTTCGTTAATAATAAATGTGTCAAAGTGTTGGGGAGGAAAGCTGTCGGCATGTAAAAAGTATAAAATATTGCCTTTAGCTTTTTGTGCACCTAAGTTCATTTGTTTAGCGCGACCTTTTTCTGAATGTATCAGGAAAACGTCAGGTCGAGTGTCACGCCTAAAGCGTGATGTATCGAGACCTTTTTGATTGTCAGCTTCTCGATAAGAATCTGAACTCTGTTCAGAATCACTCGAAGTGACAAAAGAGTTTACTATGTTTTGTGAACCATCACTACTACCGCCATCCACTACAATAATCTCAGCTATATTTTTTGTTGCTGAATTTTCAATAAGGTAGTTTAGCAGATTTTCAATGGTTTCTGCTTCATTTAGTATGGGGATGATTATGGAAATTGTATGCTGCATTTAGTGTCATTGACTTCGTCGAATCTGTGATTTCCTGCGAATCCCGATAGCTATCGGGAAGGAATCCATTTTTGGTTAGTGAGATCCTGAAACTAGTTCAGGATGACATATCATTCATTTAAACTCCAGTTATACTCTTTATATTTAATTTTTGCGTTTTCTGAAATGTTAATATCTGAATATTGATTCAAAAAGTCAATCAACGAGCCATTCTGTTTAAAATCCTTAGTAAACCATTGAAAGATTTTAGACAGTTCCAAACCGTTATGCGAAATATAATTTTTTGTTGGGTCATTTAAAAACTCTTTGGTAGCCTTGGTTAATTGTGCCTCTAGTTTAGAGGCTTCATAAGCTTCGTTTTGCAATTTTGGGCAAGAAACCGATGCGCACACAATGGCAAAATGAATGCGGGCCTCGTTCATTTTTCTTAAAATATCGTGTTCTATTTTGTCTAAATTATACCATGTGTTTCCTAATTTCCACAAGCGTTGTTCCCACGGATTTTTAATGTCTTTAATGCTTTCAATAGGATAATGCCGTAGAATTAAATCAACCGTCAACGCATTATAGGCATTTATCCAATAGGCCAATATTTCTTGGTTGCTCCAGTTGTCTTTGGGTGTGTTTTCGCCTAAATAATTAATGTATTTGGTTAAGGAACTACTATCCTTTTTTAAACTTTTATAATCAACATGACCATCATTGGAAACATATTTTTGTAAAATGGCTGTCCACTGCAAATGGTCTGTGTTTTGAGCTTTTAGTGAAAGTCCAAATATCAAAAGAATCATTGCCAAAACGGTTTTCTGCATTATTTCTTATTTAAAGGATAGATTTCTTGACTTATAAAATCCTTAGGAAAACGTTCATCGCCATCAAATCCTAATTCAATATCGCGTCCACTATGCGGAATGTAATTGGTTTTGAAAATATAATCCCAAATACTTAAGGTAATCCCAAAGTTCATACCGTATTTTAAGTGCTTGGGCAGTTGTTTGGCGTGGTGCCAAATGTGCATTTTCGGGTTGTTGAAAATGTATTTTAAAGGGCCGTAGTTCCAACCCAAATTAGCGTGGTTTAAATGGCCAATAGTAATATTGAAAAAATGTACAATGGCCACATCTTGGGCATTAAAACCACCAATAATGGCAATGGGCAAGTACAAAAGCGATTTGTAAACCACAGGTTCCATCCAGTGGTAGCGTAGGTGAGCGGCAAATCCCATTTCCTTAACACTGTGATGTACTTTATGGAAATTCCAAAGAAACGGTACGCGATGCAATAAAATATGGGTATTCCATTGTACAAAATCGGCTATGATAAAGAAGATGAGGATACCCAAGACTTTGGGCATATTGTCTACACTGAATAATTGTAAGTCTGAAAGTGATAAGCCCACAATCCCCAACACATCATTAAAAAGTTCTGCTGCCGTATTCGATAACGCTATTAAAATAATGAGGTTAAGCAAAAAGAAATTGAAGAACATATAGAAAGTATCCAACCAAAAATCCTTTCGGAAAATGGACTGGTTTTTGCGCCAGGGAAATAGAATCTCGAGCAACCAAACCAATAATGAAATGCCTATTAAACCATAAAAATAATTATCCCAATGGTTAATGGAAATCAACTCGTGTTTGAGGTAATTCCAATACCCAGAATAAGCATTTTTTATGATGTCTATATATTTTTCCATTGCATATAAATGGCAATTATTGCCTAACAACAGCCGCCACCATCATAATGATACGTGGATTCGCTAATAAAAATATCATCCCGATTTAAAGACCCCAAAGCATTGGCCGTTTTATCGCAAACAGCTAAGGGTTGGTTGTTCAATAAAACATGGCCTTTATTATCATCAAAATAATCATTCTCTCCAAAATAAATTGCCGTTTTACCAGTAAAAACACAAGGCCCGTCAGCGGGCATCGGATCTTTTATGGCGGCTACTTCAATCGATTCTATATAAATCAATTCATCGGTTGCATAATGTTTTGGGTCTAAAATGCGGTATGGTTTTCTGGCCCTGATTTCAATGGTTCCAAAGCCGGCATCTGTGAGCATTTTTACATATTCTTTTATGGATAAACTGCCGCTTAAGCAAAGGGCACGAAGCCGTTCGTCGTTTCTTAGCGTTTCATTCATGGACTGTTCGCAGGTAGGGTCGCTCATAACCAATCTGCCGTGTGGTTTTAAAACGCGGTACATTTCGGCAATGGCTTTTTTTAAATCTTCAGTTTTAAAGATATTGAACAAACAGTTCTGTGCGGCCACATCAATACTGTTATCTTCAACAGGAAGATTTAGTGCATTTCCTTTTTTAAGTTCAACAAATTCACTTTTAAACCACGGATTTAAAGTTTCGGCTTCTATGAAATTTTTACGGGACGCTTCTAGCATTTCATTTACCATATCAATACCAACCACACCATTTTTTTGGCGATTAAAGTAAGCGAATTGCAACAATTCCATGCCGCCACCAACGCCTACATAAAGCGTTTTGGGATTGTTGGTTAAATCGCGTGCATGCACTGTACTGCCACAACCATAGTTCATTTCCTGCATGATTTTTGGGATTTTCAATCCTGGGAGTTCCCAAATGGGATTAGTGGTACAGCATAACCCGACGTCTGGTGTTAAAGCGGCTTCTTTATAAACGTTGTATGTGGTTTCTAGATATGAGCTCATTTTTTTAGACTGTTAGATCTTTAGATTGTTAGACAGATAGTTAGACGTTTAGCTGTTAAACTCGATTTAATTTATAAACCCTGTAAACTGCGACTGAACATTGATAACTTTTTAAAGTGTTTTAATCAATTCTTTAAAAAGTGTGACCATGTTTGGTTCGGCTTTTTTGGCCATTTCAATAATTTCGGTAATGTTTACGGGTTTGAGGTTATCTGGGTCGCACTCGTCCGTTAAAACGGAAACGGCCGCCACTTTCAATTTTAAATGATTGGCAACTATAATTTCAGGTACCGTACTCATACCAACAGCATCGGCTCCTATAATTTTGAGCATGCGGTATTCGGCACGGGTTTCCAATTGCGGGCCAACCACACTTACATAAACGCCTTCATGGAGTTTGATGCCTTTGTTTTTGGCGATGTTTTTAAATTTCGAATTGATATTGACATCATAAGGTGCGCTCATGTCGGCAAAACGTTCACCCAACTGGGCAACTCCTTTAAAGGCGAGTGGCGAATTTCCCTGAAGATTAATATGGTCTTCAATCAACATAAGTTCCCCTTTTTTAAAGTTTAGGTTAATGGCACCAGCAGCATTGGAAACCAGCAAAGTTTTTATGCCCAATTTTTCCATGATGCGAACGGGATAGGTAACATCTTGCAAGGTGTAACCTTCATAAAAGTGAAAACGGCCTTGCATAACCACCACTTTTTTGCCTTCTAGCATACCGTAAATCAATTTGCCTTTATGGAACTCGACAGTAGCCGTTGGGAAATTGGGGATGTGGTTGTAACTGGCTTCTTTTAATATGTCGATTTCATCAACCAGTTGCCCTAAGCCTGTACCCAAAATGATGCCGACTTCAGGGTTTTCAAATCCTTTTTTTTGAAGGTAATCTACCGTTTCTTCAATATATTTAATCATGTATTTGTTTGATTTTTTGTTGTAATTCTGCATTAGATTGATAACTTTTTGAAGCTGTTAAATCATCAAAAGTATCAATGTCGTTTAATATCTCTAAGGTAGTAAATGCCACAGAATTTTCTTTTAAATCGTTCAAAGTTTCTGTCCATAATTTAGAGGTGCTCCACGATTTGTTTTCAAAAATAAAAGGGAGCATTTTGGTAAGGCCCAACAAATAATAGCCGCCATCTTGTGCGGGGCCTAAAACACATTGGGTAGTATCAAGAGCATCAAAAGCGTTGTTGATATGGCCAACTTCTAGGTCGAATAAATCACTGCCAATAATCACTACTTTTTCATAACCCGATTGGAATAATTCATTGAAAGCTTGTTTCATTTTATCACCTAAATCATTGCCCTGTTGAAATTTTTTTCTGAAAATAATATCGTCCCAAATATCATTTTTGCGAATGGACTCTGAATAGAATACAAATTTATCGGCCTGAATTTGTTCTGTAACTGTTGAGGTATGTTGCAATAAATGCTTGTATACCTCTAGGGCAGCTTTGTTGCCAATGGTTTTTGCCAATCGAGTTTTACATTTTCCTAATTCGGGATTCTTAGTAAAAATAATGAGGGCCTTTTTAGAGATTGGGTTATTTAAGTTGGCAACCCTATCTAGGTTGTTTTCATTTTTATTGTTGCTTAAAATACCCATTTTGAAAACTTAAAATTAAGCAACTGTACCTTGGCAACTACTTCCGGCACCAGCTGTACAGCCATAGCAGTGCTGTGAAATAACAATATCTCTGCCTTCTAGCAATGCTTCGTTATAGTCTGAAATATGCTTGGCTTTGCTATTTACAGGAAGTTCCAACATTTGATTAAAATCGCAATCATATAAATATCCGTCCCAACTGACCGATAGCGTGTTGGTACACATTACATTCGCCACGGCAGCAGGGTTGTAGGCTTCTACCAACGAATACATGTAATCTTCATAATTTTCTGAAGCGATTAAAAAGTCCAAAAACCGACTGATGGGCAAATTGGTAATGGCAAACAAATTATGGAACTGAATGCCAAACTCATCTAAAAGCGCTTTTTTGAAATCTTTTTCCATAGCGGCTTGGTTGGCTGGTAAAAAGGCACCTGAAGGGTTGTAAACCAAATCCAATCGCAAATTACTGTCAGGCATGCCGTAACCAACAGCGTTTAACATTTTTAAAGCTTCGATGGATTTGTTAAAAACGCCATCGCCACGCTGCTTGTCGGTTTTTCCTTGGGTCCAATGTGGCATTGAACTTACCACATGTACATTGTGTTTTTTGAAAAATTCGGGTAAATCATGGTATTTTTTGTTGGCCAGCATGATGGTTAAGTTAGACCGCACTATGAAGTCTTTAATGCCAACTTTGGAGGCTTCTTCAACAAACCAACGAAAATGTGGATTCATTTCTGGGGCGCCTCCTGTTAAGTCTAATGTGTGCGCCTCTGTGTTTTTTATTACATCCAAACATTGTTGCATGGTTTCCTTAGTCATGATTTCCTTCCGATCGGGGCCAGCATCTACATGGCAATGTGAACAGGTCTGGTTGCACATATAACCCACATTAATTTGAAGAATTTCCAGCTTTTTGGCTTTTAAGTTATGGCCGCTTTCAGAGATTTTTTCTTTGAAAGTTGGTAAATCCCCACTTTTAAAGATACCATTGGATAATATTTCCAACTGTCTTTTGGTGTTTGCCAGATCGCTTTTCCGCTTGTGTAATGATTTTAACATGAAATGGATTTAAGTCTTTCGTCTCCTTTCTTCGGTCTTCTGTCGTACTATTGATCTAGCTTATTCACTTTGTTCATCATTTGTACCCCATGAACCAAAGAAGCACCGCCACGAATAGCTGCAGCTACATGCAAAGCTTCCATCATTTCTTCCTTGGTAATGCCGCGTTGCAATCCGTCGCCCGTGTAGGCATCAATACAGTAAGGACATTGAATGGTGTGCGATACTGCCAATGCAATCAGCGATTTTTCGCGTTCAGTGAGAGCACCTTCTTCAAATACCTTTCCATAGTAATCAAAAAATTTAGCGCCCAATTCTTCGTTCCATTCAGATATTTTTCCAAACTTTTTCAAATCGGCTGGGTCGTAATATGTTTTTTGCATGATAGTAGTTTTTGTTAAGGATAGAAATCTACTCGATTAAGTCGGAATAAACAAACCAACTTAACATATAGTGCGATTTTTAAAAGTAATTAGGATAGAACAGTTGTGAATGTTAACTTTGTTGGTGTTAAAATTAACCAATAAACCCTAATTATGGCATCTAATGCATCCGATTTATATCCTTTAAAATTCCAGCCCATATTTACCTATCGTATGTGGGGTGGCGACAAACTAAAAACGGTTCTTCATAAAAATTACACAGAGGAAAGCATTGGGGAGTCTTGGGAAATATCGGATGTGGAAGATAACGAAACCGAGGTGTCCGAAGGCCATTTAAAAGGGAGAACCCTGAGGGATTTGATAAAGGATTACCAAGAAGATTTCGTAGGAACGAAAGTGTATAGGGATTTTGGCGATGAATTTCCTCTACTTATTAAATATATTGATGCCAAAACACCATTGTCTATTCAAGTACACCCCAATAACGAGTTGGCCAGGGAACGCCATAATTCCTTCGGGAAAAATGAAATGTGGTACATTATGCAGGCCGATGATGATGCCGAATTGATAGTGGGTTTTAATAAAGAAGTAACAGAAAAGGAATATGTGGAGCATGTGGAAAATGCAACGGTAACCGATATTTTGAATATTGAAAAAGTATCGAAAGGCGATACGTTTTACATTCCTACCGGTAGGGTGCATGCCATAGGTGCCGGTGTTTTGCTAGCGGAAATTCAGCAAACATCCAATATAACCTACCGTATTTACGATTACGATAGGGTGGACGCCAAAACTGGTGAAAAAAGGGAATTGCACACAGCCTTGGCCGTAGATGCCATAGATTATAATTTTTATGATACCTACAAAACGGATTATGAGGTTGGGCAAAATGAAGCTTCCAAATTAGTGCATTCGCCTTATTTTAAAACCAATATTGTGGAAGTAAAAGGTGAATTGGCCATGGATTATGCCCATTTGGACTCGTTTGTTATTTACATGTGCGTAGAAGGTGCGGCAGTTTTAGAGTGCAATGGCAAAAATTACAGCCTTAATAAAGGTGAAACCATTTTGTTACCCGCCGCCATTAAACAGGTGGTGCTGATGTCGAAAGAAAAATCCAGGGTTTTGGAAGTGAGTTTATAAGATACTCAAAAACAAAAAATCCCGTAAACATAATGTTACAGGATTTTTTTGTGGTACCTCCAGGAATCGAACCAGGGACACAAGGATTTTCAGTCCTTTGCTCTACCAACTGAGCTAAGGTACCTCGCCAAAGCGGTTGCAAATATATATCCATTTTTTATTATTCCCAAACTAAAATTTATAAAAAATGTTTTTGTGATTATTAAGTTGCTTGAGCATATTTTACGTGTATGCCAAACAATTTTTATAATAATTTAATTATCAATAATTATTGTCCGCTCATTTTGTAATTTTGACCTTATTCCTAATAAAATGAATTTAATAATAGATGTTGGCAATTCTTTTGTGAAACTGGCCATTTTTAAGGGTGATGAACTTTTGTTTAAAAAAGTTGTGGAATTAAATGTGCTCGTGAAGCACATTGATATTTTAAGAAGAGAATATACAGCTATTGGCAATGCTATTATAGCTTCTGTTGGTAAGCTTAAACAAAAAGATTTAGTATACATAAAAGCGTATTTTAATGTTGTTGTTTTGCATGCCGATACAAAGTTGCCTTTTAATAACAGCTATAAAACACCCAGTACTTTGGGGGTAGATAGAATGGCTTTGGTTGCGGCAGCTGTTAAGCAATTTAAAAATGAAGATGTATTAATAATAGATGCCGGAACTTGTATAACCTACGATTTTATTAATGCTAAAAACAACTATTTAGGAGGCGCCATTTCCCCTGGCATTGATATGCGTTATAAATCTTTAAATAATTTAACCGCCAATTTACCGTTATTGGAGAAAGAATTGCCAGAGGGTATAATTGGAACAACAACAAAAGATTCAATGCATTCTGGTGTTATTAATGGGGTTGTATACGAAATTGATGGTGTTATAGCGGAATATCAAAGAAAATATTCACATTTAACAGTTATTTTAACAGGTGGCGACGGTAATTTCTTGTCTAAACAATTAAAAAGTACCATATTTGCCAACTCCAATTTTCTTTTGGAGGGACTTAACTATATTTTGCAATTTAATTTGGACTAATGATAAAAAAACTAATATTAGTTTTTATTGGGGTTTTAACAATACAATCATATGCGCAACAGCGCGGTACTGCTTCACCATATTCTTTTTACGGTATAGGAAGTCTAAAATTTAAGAGCACAGTAGAAAACCGTAGTATGGGAGGCTTAAGTGTATATGTAGATAGTATTCATGTAAACTTAAGGAATCCCGCATCCTATGCCACAGAAAATATTCAGTTGTTGAGAAATGAAAGTAGACCTGTAAAATACACTATAGGAGGTAGTTATTCTAGCATTGGATTGCAAACAGAAACCAACAAAGACAATGCGTCTACAACATCATTAGATTACTTGGCACTGTCGTTGCCCTTGGGGAAATTTGGTGTGGGTTTTGGTTTGGTGCCTTACACATCTGTTGGTTATAAATTAGAGACATTGAACGGTCAAGGAGACAAGGAAAGTAGATTTACGGGAAAAGGTGGTGTTAATAGGGTGTTTTTGTCTGCTGCCTATTTGATTAAAAAAGGATTAAGTATTGGGGTTGATGCCAATTATAACTTTGGAAATATAGAGAATGCCAATATATTATATCTCTATGACGATGATGGAATACCTTTGTTTAATCAAACAAGAGAAAACAATAGGTCTAATTTAAGTGGATTGAGTTTTAATTTTGGACTTTCCTATAGGGGAATGATTTCAGAAAAGTTGCAGTTTGTTTCAGGAATTACCTATTCGCCACAAACCGATCTGACTTCAAAAAATGAAAGATCGCTTTCTACTATTGCCATTTCATCCAGTACAGAACAAGAGTTTGTAAACAATACGGTTGATATAGATTTGGGTGCATTGGGACTTGACGAAACAGATTTAATCATGCCTTCTAAGTTTTCTATCGGGGCTGGTATTGGCGCACCTAGAAAATGGTTTGTAGGTGCAGAATATACGTCTTTAAAAACCAGTAATTTTTCCAATGCACTTTACGATACCAGTGCAACAACCTACGAAGATAGTTACTCATTTTCGGTAGGTGGATTTTTTGTACCAGACTATACATCGTACACTTCTTCTGTGTCAAGTTATTTAAAAAGAGTAACTTACAGGGGTGGTTTGCGCTTCGAAAAGACAGGTTTGAATATAAATAATGAATCTATCAACGAGTTTGGCATATCTTTTGGTCTAGGATTACCACTGGGTGCCTCTAACACGAATAATATAAGTGGTTTACTGTCTAACATTAATTTTGGATGTGAAATAGGAAAACGAGGCACAACAAACAATAATTTAATAAAAGAGAATTTTATTAATTTTCAAATAAGCTTATCTTTGAATGATAGATGGTTTGAAAAGAGTAAGTACAACTAAATAAACATTATAGAATAAATTTAAAATCATGAAGAAGAATATCACATTGCTATTTTCGCTGCTCTTTTTAGGAGTTGGTTTAGGATTTTCGCAAAATGAGCAGGACATTACAGATTTGTCTTTGGTGGACCAATATGTAAAGGCAAAAAATTTCGATGCGGCTTATGAGCCTTTTATGAAAATTAGACAACGTAATCCAAAGTATAGTCGGGCTATATTTACTTTGGGAGAAGATATTTTGGAATACAAAATTGAAAAGGCTGCTTCAGACGCTGATAAAAAAGCATTTGTAGAAGACCAAATTAAGTTATATGAAGAAAGGTTTGAACATTTTGCTAGTGAAACACCTGTTGGATTGTATCAAACCAGGTCTTGCCAGTTGATGTACGAAAACAGAGAGCTGTTAGGTAAAACGGATTTAGAACTTTATGAATGCTTTGATGCTGTTTATAGGGCGGATAAAGCAGGGTTTAGTAACCCAAAAAGTTTGTACACCTATTTTTCTTTAATGGTTGATTTGTACGATGCAGGAAAAAAGCCAGCAGAAGAGTTGTTCAGTAAATATGATGATATTGCGGAAAAAATAGCAGAAGAAGTAAAAGACAATTCTGAAAAATTAAATGTACTTATAGAAAAGGAAGAAGCGGGTACTGAATTAAATAGAAGAGATGGTCTGTATAAAAGACAACACGAGAGTTTTCTGCGTGTTTTTGATCAAGTATCAAGTAGTATGGACAGTAAATTAGGTTCTAGAGCCAATTGTGAAAACTTAATACCGCTTTATGAAAAGAATTACGAGGCTAATAAAACCGATGCGGTTTGGTTGCAACGTGCGGTAAGCAGATTGTTCAATAAAGAATGTACAGAAGATCCATTATATGAGAAAATGGTAAAAGCTTATGATGAAACAGCACCTTCATCTGACACCAAATACTTTGTTGGTACAGTGCTTTGGAGCAACGGTAAAGAAAATGAGGCCTTAGATTATTTTACCCAAGCATTTGAATTGCAAACCGATACATATAAAAAAGGAAATATGGCCTATAGAATTGGTTCTATTCTAAAAAATAAAGGAAGATATGGCCAAGCAAGGGATTATTTCAGACAGTCTTCGAAATTAAATCCTTCTAACGGAAATCCGTATTTACAGATTGCCTCAATGTACGCCTCAAGTGCCAATAGTTGTGGAGACAGTGTTTTTAATAAGCAAGCAGTGTATTGGTTAGCGGCAGAAGAAGCCAGAAAAGCAGGCCGTGTAGACCCTACCTTGGCTGGTAGATCAAAACAAGCCGTTGATAGTTACATAGGTAGAGCGCCTTCAAAAGAAGATATTTTCAACAAAGGTAATGCTGGAGAAACTATTAGAATTGGTTGTTGGATTGGAGCTTCTGTTACTGTGCCAGCTATTCAATAATGCCCAAGGCAGTAATTAATAATATTATTTTAAGCGTAGTCACAGTGTTTACTGTGGCTACGTTTTTTTCATGTGAGGACTACTTTAAAGACGTGCAAGAAATAGGTGTGTCGGCAAACGAACCCATTGGTGTGGCCGATACCATAAACGTAGTATATACAGATTCAGGTGTTGTAAAAGCAATTTTAATAAGTCCTAAAATGTACGATTACTCAAATCGGGATTTCCCTTTTTACGAGTTTACAGAGGGCGTGAATTTAGAGTTGTTTGATGAGGATAATAACAAAACTACCGTGATTTCAGATTATGGCATCTCGTATACCAAAACAGATCTTATAGATTTAAGGGGGAATGTTCAGATAGTGACCCATACCAACGATACCCTTTTAGCCGAGCAATTGTATTACGACCAAAAAAAAGAATGGGTATTTACCAATAAACCGTTTACTTACATTACGGAATCTGACGTAATTAACGGTAATGGCTTTTCGTCTGATTCAAAATTCAACAATGTGGAAATTTTTGAATGGGGAGGTAACATAACCGTTGAAGAGTAACAAACTTTAATACATTTCTTTTTTCATTATCTTTACATAAAACAACATTCAATTTCATGAAATTTTCAAAATTTTTCCAGTACGCCTATTTGGTTTTTGCGGCACTTTTTCTGTATGATGGTTTGGTAAATTGGGGCAAGGAAAAAGCTTATGTATCTCTGCTTTTGGCTGGATTAGCAATCTTTATGTTTTTCTTCCGAAGAAGGTTCGCTAAAAAATACGATAATAAAAACGATTCCAAATAAATGGGTGTTTATGTTATAATCATCATTATCACTTTGTTGCTTTCGGCTTTTTTTTCTGGTATGGAGATTGCCTATGTGTCCTCCAATAAAATCCATATAGAAATTGAAAAAAAACAGGAAGGTGTCCTGGCAAAAGTGTTGGCCAAATTAACGGCTAAACCATCTAAATTTATAACAACCATGTTAATAGGTAACAATATTGCATTGGTTATCTATGGGTTTTTTATGGGCGATTTACTGGTGTCGTGGTTTCAGTCTATGTTGCCAACACCTTCGGGGTTTTTAAACTATATGCTTAACGATTTAAGCCTCCTAACGCAAACGGTTATTTCGACATTGCTTATATTGATAACGGCCGAGTTTTTACCAAAAGTGTTTTTTCAAATTTATTCGAATTCTTTGCTAAAAATTTTGGCTATCCCTGCCTATGTTTTTTATGTGTTGTTTACGTTTATTTCAGATTTTGTTATCTGGATTTCAGATTTTGTACTGAAACATTTTTTTAAGACTGAAGGCGACCAAATTCAAATGGCATTTACCAAAGTAGAACTAGGTAATTACATAAGTGAACAGATGGAATCGGTAGAAGAGCATGAAGAAATAGACAACGAGATTCAAATATTTCAAAATGCCCTAGAATTTTCGGAAGTAAAGGCGCGCGATGTTATGGTGCCCAGAACAGAGATTACAGCGGTAGATATTAACGAAAACACAAAAACATTAAACGCCCTTTTTACTGAAACAGGGTATACAAAAATATTGGTTTATAAAGATACCATTGACGATATTTTGGGCTATGTACATTCTTTTGAATTGTTCAAAAAACCTAAGGATATTAAATCGGTTATGGTGCCTGTAGAGTTTGTGCCAGGTACCGTATTTATACATGATGTGCTTAATATTTTAATAAAAAAGCGTAAAAGTATTGCTGTTGTTTTAGATGAATATGGCGGCACTTCGGGTATTATGACGGTAGAGGACATTGTGGAGGAGTTGTTTGGCGAAATTGAAGACGAGCATGACAGTGTTGATTTAATAGAGGAAAAAATAGAAGATAAGCTTTTTAAGTTCTCTGCACGCTTAGATGTTGATTATGTTAACGAAACCTATAAGGTTAACCTGCCTGAAAGTGAAAACTACGATACCATTGGTGGATTGATTGTAGACCATACGGAGGAAATCCCTTCTCAAAACGAAGTAATTATTGTAAACAATGTGTTTCAATTCACTATTTTAGAAGTTTCAAACACCAAAATAGATTTGGTGGAACTTAAAATTCTGGAAGAAGATTGAATCTAAAAAACATAAAATAATTAATGCGCTTTTCCGCTTTTATTATTTAATAGAAAATGGTATTTTCGCGCACGATATTTTAGCTTCAACCAAACGTAACTAAATATAAACAAGACATTTTCAATTAGTATTGATATTAACAAAATAGATCCGCTTGGCGGATTTTTAAAACTTTAATGACAGATGGCAATTTTAAGTAAAATAAGACAGCGTACACTTTTCCTTATTGTGATTATTGCATTGGCGCTTTTCTCATTTGTGTTGGCAGATTTATTCCAAAATGGCAATGCATTTTCTGCTAAATCCCAAAACACGGTAGGTGTTGTAAATGGTAAGGAAATTGATAGGGTATCATTTTTACAAAAAGTAGAATTGGCACAAAGGCAAGCTGGGGCAACTGCTACCAACAACCAAGTAGTGAACAATGTTTGGGAACAGGAAGTAAGACGTGCTGTTATGGAAACCCAGTTTGAAAAATTGGGGATGACTGTAGAAAAGGACCAAATGCGTGATGCTTTAAAGACAGCCATGGCAAGCAATCCAGATTTTTTAAACGAAGCTGGTCTTTTTGACGAGAATAAACTTAACGAGTACATAGCAAATATTAAGGAAACTTCGCCAGAAGCTTACCAAAGTTGGGTAGATTACGAGCAAACCCTTGCGGCAAACACATTACAGCAAAACTATTTTAACATGGTAAAAGCTGGTTTGTCTGGTACATTGGCTGAAGGCGAGTTAGAGCATAACTTAGAAGGAAACAAGGTAGATGTTCAATTTGTTCAAATTCCATATGCTTCTATACCAGATAGTACGGTTACTGTTTCAAAATCTGAAATTTCCAGTTATATAAACGAGCACGAAAAACAATATGAAGTAGAAGCTTCTAGAGATATTAGATATGTTGAGTTTAGGGAAGTGGCTTCTGTTGAAGATGAAAATGCTGTTAAAGCAGAATTGGCTTCTTTATTGAATGATAAAGAAGAATACAACGAAACATTAAAAAGGAACGATACCGTAAAAGGCTTTTTAAATGTTGACGAAAATGAAGAGTATGTAAATGCACATTCCGATATTAAGTTTAATGAGCGTTTTGTATTCAAATCTTCATTGCCAACAGTTTCAGCTGATAGCATTTTTAACTTAAACGTAGGTGAAGTTTATGGACCTTATAAAGATAATGGCTATTTTAAATTGTCTAAACTTGTGGCCGAAAAACAAGTTCCAGACTCTGTAAAAACAAGACATATATTAATTCCATTTTTAGGTTCTAATGCGGCAACAGCAGAAGAAACCAAAACCGAAGCACAAGCTAAAATTTTAGCTGATAGTTTACTGGGAGTAATTAAAGCAAACCGTTCTAAATTTGCAGATTTTGTAAAAGATTATTCAGTTGATACTGGTAGTATAGAAAATGGGGGCGAATACGATTTTCACCCTTACAATACAATGGTGCCTGAATTCAACGATTTTGAGTTTGATGGGAAAACAGGTGATTTGGGTATTGTGAAAACTGTTTTCGGATTCCATATTATGGAAATACTTGGGCAAAAAGGAAGTAACAAAGTAGCGCAAGTAGCAACTATTGCAAGAAAAATTGAGCCTTCAGATGAAACAGTTGACAAAGTATTTAGGGATGCCTCTAATTTTGAAATCGCAGTAGCTGATGGTGCTGATTTTCAGGCTACCGCAACAGAAAGCAAGTATGCGGTTCGTCCTGTAAATGGCATTAAAGTTCTAGATGAAAATATACCAGGTGTAGGAGCTCAAAGACCTATGGTGCGTTGGGCATTTAGTGATGAAGCTGAGGTAGGCGATATAAAACGTTTTAATATACCTAACGGTTATGCTATTGTACAATTGGTAGCGAAGCACAAAGAAGGTCTTATGGATGTTGAGGAAGCGAGTGTAACTGCTTTACCTGAAATACGTAAACAGAAAAAGGCTGAAATTATTAGAAATCGTGTGAATGCAACCGATTTACAAGCTTTGGCTACAGCAGAGAATACATCAGTGAAATCTTCATCAGCAATCAATATGAAAAATTTAACCTTAACAGGAGCTGGTAGAGAACCATTGGTTATTGGTACAGCTTTTGGTCTTGAAGAAGGTGAAACTTCTGATTTAATTGATGGCGCTTTTGGTGTTTATATGGTTAAGGTAACTAAAAAAGAACCTGCCGTAGCATTGGATAACTATCAAGCCGCAGCCAATAGGGTAGAGCAACAAAAAGTAAATGTAGTAAACACTAAACTTTACCAAGCCCTAAAAGATGCCGCTGAAATAGAGGATAATCGCGCTAAAAATCAAATTCAATAAGCATTTGAAATATTATAAAGTAATAAAAATCCCAACCTAATAAGTTGGGATTTTTTATTTTAAAACCATTTGGTTAAATGGAATGATGGTATTGAATCCTTTTTCTTCAAAATAGAGTCTTGGGTTGTTTTTGGAAGTCACTAATATAAAATCACCGCCCCAAGCGCCCAAGCTTTTTATTTCACCTTCAAAATCTTTGAATAAAAGGTCTTTAACCGTTTTTTGTTTTGTAACCCTAGAAATGATGGTTTCATGTTCAACAATCAAATTTTCAAATTCGGGAAGCGATTGGCATGCAATCATTTTGGTGGTAATGCTATTTATTAAGTCAATAGTAGCTGTAACATTATCTTTGTTTGCTTTGTAGTGGGCAATACCATCCCTACTGTTTTGTTTTTTGTTTAGATATACAAAATAGAGTTGTCCGCTAAAAGTTGGATTAAAATCTACGAGTTTTACAATGGGTTTGCCTTGCTGTAATCTGTAAGTTAAAGGTTGGTTGGTTTGTGCACATGCAATATCATAACCGCTGCCACCAAAAGTTTTTTCCAATAACAAATAAGCATCTACTTGTGCCCACTGCGCAATATTGTTTATTAATGTTGAAGATGTGCCAAGTCCCCAATTTCTGGGGAAATTTAAAAAAGTTGAAATTTTAAAACCGTTACTTGAATTTAAAAATGTAGGGTTTAAGGATTTTGCAGCATTTAAAATTTGTATAATTCTGGTAGAAATGTCATCATGCTGATCTTGTTTCAGCATCCCATTATCACTTAGCTTAAATTCATTTTCAAACCAGACTTGCTTTTTCTCATCAAAACTTGTCCAAATCAGTTTTGGTTCATCAATGGATTCAATAGTAAGCGATTGTCCGTATTTGGTTGGAATGGCGAGCGCTGTAGCGCCGTCTAGTACTACATATTCACCAGTAAGTAGTAGTTTTCCATTGCTGTAATAAGAGCCATTTTTCATACTGGAAAATCAATCATCAATTTTCACGCGCAAATTAGCCAATGCATCAGAAACAGCACTATAGCTAACGGTTTGTGTCTTAAAATGTTCGGTTAGTATTGCCTTTTCAGCTTCGTTTGCTTCAAATTGATTGAGGATATTCAATAAGTGCATTTTCATATGTCCTTGTTGAATGCCTGTTGTAATAAGCGAGCGTATGGCGGCAAAATTCTGGGCCAATCCAGCAACGGCAACAATTTGCATAAGTTCTTTGGCAGAAGGTTTGTGTAATAATTCCAAAGCCAACTTAACCAAAGGATGCAAACCGGTAAGGCCACCCACAGTGCCAAGAGCCAATGGAATTTCCATCCAAAATGTAAATATGTCGTTTTCTACTTTTGCATGGCTTAAACTGCTATAACTACCATTTTTAGAAGCATAGGCATGAACACCGGCTTCAATAGCTCTAAAGTCGTTTCCAGTAGCCAATACAACAGCATCTACACCATTCATAATGCCTTTGTTATGTGTAACTGCTCGGTGCGGCTCTACTTCGGCAATAGCTATGGCCTGTAAAAATTTGTTTGCAAAAGCCTCTCCAGAAATTGAATTGCCTTCTGCTAAGTCGGCAACTTTGCAGCTTACTTCTGCACGCACCAAACAATCAGGAACATAATTAGACAAAATGCTCATAACAATTTGAATATTTTTCTCTTTTTTAAAGAACCCGTCAAAAACCAGAGCTTCTTCTTTAAAGGTTTTTGCAAATTGTTCTAAACACGAATTAATGAAGTTAGCTCCCATAGCATCTAAAGTTTCGAACGAAACGTGAAGCTGATAGTAATTTTTCAAGCTATTTGTTTTATCGCGTAATTCAATATCAATAACACCACCGCCTCTAGATTCCATGTTTTTGGTGATATGGCTGCTTGCGCTAATAAGTTTAGGCTTTACGGTTTTGAAGAAGTGTTTTAAATTTTCCGGGGCTCCATCATATAAAAAGTGTACCTGACCTATTTTTGTTGTAGAGAGTACCGTGGCTTTAAATCCACCCCGATCCAACCAAAATTTGGCTGCTTTGCTGGCCGCGGCAACAACGGAACTTTCCTCAATGGCCATGGGAATGGTATACAATTTACCGTTGATTTGAAAATTTGGCGCAACGCCAAGTGGGAGATAATAGTTGCTAATGGTATTTTCAATGAATTCATCGTGAAGCTGTTGCAATTTCTCGTCGGTATTCCAATACTGTTTTAAAACGCGCTCGGCATCTTTGGAATGTGAAAAATACGTCTCTACAATCCAATCGATTTTTTTAGATTTTGACAGTTTGGAAAAACCAGAAATTGTTTTGCTCATAGGAAGTGTTGTTAAAACAAGACAAAGATACCATTATTGGTAAAATTTGGTATATCTTGTTTTTGAACCTTTATTTTACTGTTAAAATTCCCTATTTTTGCATAATTTTTAGTAAACTTGAAAACTTTTAAAAATACGTCAACAATTATTTGAAAATGACGAGATTATTCTAATGCTGAAGGTTTTAATTTGGCATTGTAAGGAAAATATTCGATACGTATCAAAACAATTTTATGGCAGAAACGACGATTAAGCCACATCAAAAAGAACTTTTTGGACAACCTATTGGACTCTACATTCTGTTTTTAACAGAAATGTGGGAACGTTTTTCGTACTATGGTATGAGAGCTTTGCTAGTGTTATACATGACCACTTCAACTTTGGGGGATGACCCTAGGGGGGCAGGCTTGGGTTGGACCAATAAAGAGGCTTTGGCGCTTTATGGTTGGTATACCATGTTGGTTTATGTTATGTCCATTCCAGGTGGTATGATAGCCGATAAATTACTTGGGCAAAAGAAAACGGTACTTTTGGGAGCCATTATTTTATGTTTAGGGCACGGAGTACTTGTTTTAACCGATATCTGGGCCTTTTATACTGGTTTGGCTTTGGTTATACTAGGTGTTGGGCTGTTAAAACCTAACATTTCCACTATGGTTGGCGGACTTTATAAAGAAGGTGATATAAGAAGGGATAAGGGGTTTAGCATTTTTTATATAGGCATTAACCTCGGTTCTTTTTTAGCTACCATGTTTGTAGGTGTGGTTGTTGCAAAATGGGGTTGGCATGCCGGGTTTGGTCTCGCTGGTGTAGTAATGGTACTTGGTTTGATAAATTATGTAGCAGGACAGAAATATTTGGTGCGTGTTGGTAACATAGAGCCAAAAGAGAATGATACTGATACTGTATCTTATGTCAAACTCTACTCTAAATTGTTTAGTTCACCTAATCAGTTAATAATAACAGTTGTTCTATTGTGTTTATCTTTCATTGGTTGGTATAAGCTAGATTGGGGGTATGGCCTATTATTTGTTTTCCTTACAGCCATCATAGCATTACTCATGATGATTTATAAAGAATTGGACTCCCAAATTTTTAAAGACCGATTTATGGTTTTGTTGTTGTCTTTTATTATGGTCATTATTTTTTGGGGTGCATTCGAGCAAGCAGGTGGTTTAATGAACTTGTATACAGAGACAAAAACAAACAGAATGCTCTTAGGTTGGGAAGTTCCAACAGTTATGTTCCAAAGTTTAAATGCTGGTTTCATTATTTTGTTTGCAGCAGCAGTTGCGAACGTTTGGGCCAAGCGTAAATTAAAAGGAAAAGAAGCTTCTTCTTTATTTAAAATGGCTTTGGGGATTATTATAATGGGCTTTGGTTTTCTATTCATGGTATTTGCTGCGATGGAATATGAAAAATCAGGATCATCAACTATGGGATGGCTAGTTTTGGCTTATTTTTTTCATACCATGGGTGAGTTGTGTTTGTCGCCAGTAGCTTTGTCGTTTATAACTAAATTAGCGCCAGTAAAATATGCGTCTCTAATGATGGGAGTTTATTTTGCAGCCAGTGGACTGGGCAACAAAGTCGCAGGCATTGTAGGTGAATCTGCTTCCGATTATGGTGAATATGTTGTGTTTGTTGGAATATTGGTTTTTACTGTTATAGTAGGAACTTTGTTTATTCTGATTTTAAAACCATTAAAGCGATTAACGCACGGTGCTGAAGATAACGAACGCGTTTTAGGTGCAGAGCTGGCCGAGTAAATATATATTTTGTTAAAATTAAAAAACATCTGTAATGACTCAAAATTCAACCGATCAATATTTTAAGACCAAAGTGCTGGGTCACCCTGCAGGATTATTTGTGTTGTTTTTTACCGAAATGTGGGAGCGTTTTTCTTTTTACGGAATGCGAGTATTACTTGTTAACTTTTTAACTTTTGCTATAATAGGTGATAATCCAGGCTGGGGCTGGTCTGCTGAAAATGCAGGTGCCTTATTTGGTACTTATGCTATGTTGCTTTATATAACGCCCATAGTTGGCGGTATAATTGCAGATAAGTTAACAGGTTATAGATGGGCAGTTATTATAGGGTCTGTAATTATGGCTTTAGGTCATGCTTGTATGGCATTAGAAACGGAATTATCGTTATATACAGGGTTAGGTTTATTGGTTGTTGGAACAGGTTTTTTTAAGCCTAACATAACCTCTATAATTTCTGAAATGTACAAAGACCATCCTGAAAAAAAGGATGGCGCATATACCATTTTTTATATGGGTGTAAATGCAGGTGCCTTCTTCGGGATGATGCTTTGTGGGTATTTAGCAGAAAAAATAGGATGGTCTTACGGTTTTGGGTTGGCAGGTATTTTTATGCTGTTAGGGACGCTTCAGTTTTGGCTTTCGGGGAATTTATTTGGTGATATAGGGAAAAAGCCAGCCAAAATTGTTGAAACCGAAGATGTACAGGATGGTGATGATTCAATTGCTAAAATAAAAACAAAGGAAGATATAGAAAACCAGAACCCTTTTACGACTTTGGATAAGGTTTTGATTTTCATTTCAGCAGTAATTGGGTTGGGGTATGCCATAAACGATCCATTAGCTAAAATAGCTAAAATAGATATGTTTTCTTATTTCAAAATAGGGTCGCTTGATGGACAATATGTTGCTGTACTGTTCGGGTTGGCTTTATTTTTGTTTTTGGTTATAGGCAGGATTTTAAGGTATACTAAGGTTGTAAGGGATAGAATGTTGGCATTTATCATTTTTGCATTTTTTACGGTGTTTTTTTGGCTGTCTTTTGAGCAAGGAGCGTCATCATTGGTGTTATTTGCACGAGATAATGTAGATCGCGTTTTAGAAGGTGATTCGGCGCTTGTTTTCAATATTTTTAATTCAATATTAACAGTTGTTCCTCTTATCATTATTACTTATGTGCTCTACGATTTATGGAAAAAAACTTTTAAGCAAATACCTTATTCTAATATTGTTTTGGCTGTTTGTTTTCTGTGTATGTGGAGTATTGTTGTTTGGATGTTAAATAGAGAGTTTTCGTCAGATGTATCAGAGATTACAGTTTCTTGGTTTAGCATTCTTAACTCCTTCTTTATTATTGTATTTGCTTCTTTATTTTCAAAATGGTGGGAGAGCAAATACAATCCGTCGGCAGCAGCAAAATATGCCTTGGGTTTAATAATAATGGCTGTTGGTTTTGGTTTATTGGCTTTTGGAGCACATGGTGTTCAAGAAGGTGTAAAAGTAAGTATGCTATGGCTTATATTAGCTTATTTGTTTCATACACTTGGTGAGTTGTGCTTATCTCCTGTTGGCTTATCTTATGTGAGTAAGTTGGTTCCGGCCAGAATGATAGCCTTAATGTTTGGCATGTGGTATCTCGCCATTGCCATAGGCAATAAGCTGGCAGCTGTATTAGGTGGGCAAATTGAAAACATTACAGAGGCTTACAGCTTATCAACATTTTTCTTAATTTTTACAATAGTACCAATTGTGGCCGGCGTTATTATTTTACTGCTAAGTCCAAAGTTGAAAAAGCTCATGCATGGTGTCCGTTAATCGAAAAAAAGGTTAAAAATCCCCTAAAATGTCAATAAATTGGGGCCTTTTTTGTAATTTGTGGGCGACTTTTGTAAAAAAGCTACATTATGAAAAGAATAATATACATATTGCTTTTGGCCGTTTTGGTCTCGGTTAAAGGTATTGCTCAGGAAATAAATTGGATGACTTTAGAGGAAGCCGTGGCACTTCAAAAGAAAAGTCCAAAAAAAATAATGATGGATGTTTACACCAATTGGTGCGGACCTTGCAAAATGTTGGACAAGAACACATTTCACAATAAAGACGTGGTCGATTACGTGAATGAAAATTACTATGCGGTAAAATTTAATGGTGAAGGAAAAGAAACCATTACATTTAACGGGCACACATTTTCTAATCCTAATTACGATCCTGCTAGGGCAAACAGTAGAAATTCGGCACACCAACTAACTGGTTATTTACAAATAAGTGCCTACCCAACTATAGTATTCTTGGATGAAAAAGCAGGTATGATAGCGCCTATTCGTGGTTACCAACAACCAAAGCAATTGGAGCTTTACTTAAAAATGTTTAAGAAAGACGACCATAAAGAGATAGATACTCAAGAAAAGTTTAGTGCTTATTACAAAGCGTTTACACCCCAGTTTAGAGACGACAATATTTAAGAAATTAATAATCTATAATAAAAGCTCCTTTTTTGCCAGTATGGTGAAAAGGGAGTTTTCTTTTTAAACAAATAGCTTCCCAATTTTCAACATATGAAGTATAATTACTGCCATCAGCTATAATGTATTTTGGGTTTAAGGAGTCTATTAAACGATTCAGGTTTATTTGTGGCGATTGCCTTAAAAGGACGTAATCTGGTTTTAGTGATTTGATATTATAAATGCCAAGACTATCTATAACCAATACCTTTTTGTTGTTGAATAAATAGAAAGGTGCCAGCTTTTGGGTTTTATGGGTTTTTATGTGGTTTTTAATATTGAAATTTTTAATGGTTTTTTCTTGGCTAAGGGATAGGCTGTCTAAATCACTGCTAGTAGTTATCCTGTTATTTTCTATATTTCCAATTAAAGTGTATCTGCTTTTGTGAAACACAATGAATTGATTTCCTTGGTTTTTAAAGTTTGTGTATAGAAAGGCACTTTGAACAGCAAGGATGCTTATCAATAATAGCTTCAAGCTTTTATAATGTTTTTGTTTCAAAAAATTAATAAGGGATATCAATAAAATATAGAAAACAAATACGTAGAGCAGACCAAAGTAAATGTCCTTTAACAAAAACTGTTCTTGCAGGGAAACCCATTCTACAAAACTATTTATAGAACTAATTATAAAACCGTAGGCTTTTGCAATAATAGTAGGAAGGCAATTCAACAAAGCTAGCAAAATGACTATGATTCCAAACCCCAATACCAAACCAAGAAATGGGATAATGACCAAATTAGATAGAAAAAATAAACCGGGTATATTATGAAAATAATATAGACTAAGTGGCATAACGCCCAATTGAGCTGCAACAGTAATGGTTAAAGTATGCCAGTAAATTTTAATGATTTTGTTTTTAGGTTGCCATAGTTTGTAAAGGATTGGATCTATAGTTACTATGGCTAAAACAGCCATATAGCTTAATTGAAATCCTACATCAAACAGAAGCAAAGGTTTCGCTAATAGTAAAACAAAAATGGAAATAGCCAATGTGTTGAAAATGTTTGTGGGTCTTTTTAGGTTTTGGGCAAAGGCAATAACACTAAACATGGTAACGGCCCTTGTTACTGAAGCAGAAAGACCAGCTATAATTGCGAAACACCAAAGGATTAAAAGCAATACAATGGTTTTTATTAAGTTCCCTTTTTTGAGTCTTTCCAAAGGCTTTAATACGAAGTTTAATAGCAATAATATGATGCCGATATGCAGACCTGAAACCGCTAGAATATGAATAGCGCCAGCATTAGTGTAGTGTGTATAGGTTTCTTCACTTATATCTTGGCGTTGCCCAAGTAATAAAGCGTTAATGATGGCTAGTTCTTCTGGATTAAAGGGTTGTTTTTGAAGCTTTGAATTGATATGGGTTCTAATGGCATCAGCAAACCCTAAAAGAGTATGCTTTTCAGATTTGATTGTATAGAGTGATTTGTTTTGTACAAAAAGTTGGTGATAGATGTATTTTTTCTCAAGGTATTTTTTGTAATTGAATTGACCGGGATTTAAGGGAGGGTTCACCAATTCAAAAGACGTTTTGGTTAAAAGAACAGCATTTACTTTAAAAGGTTGTGAAGTTGAATCTTTTTGGACGTTTAATAAGGCTTTTCCAGTTACATTTTTAGAGCCTATTTTTAAAATATCAACAATGTATTTGTTATGATAGGTAGTTGGTTTTAAAACTTCCCTAATTTTAAAAGTAGTGGTGTTTAAAGAGTCGTTTTCATTTGCAATATAATTTGAATAATGGTTTTTGAAATGTATTTCATTATGTGTGTAAACTGTTAGTGTTCCCAAGCAAATCATCAGCAGATAAGCAAAAAGTCCAAACCATACGGTTTTTAAAAATTGTTTTCTTGCTATAACAAAAGTTATAAGCAATAAGACAAATAAAATAGAAATAGTGTAAAGAATATGGCTTAACGAAAATGAAAAATAATAGCCAATAAGAATGCCTGCTACAAGGCAAATGGTTAGTTTAATGATGGTGAAATTGAGTACTTTCATTTCACCTAAAGGTATAAAAATTCCTATAAAATTCTACGGGCCTCTTCAAAAGCTTTTTCCCAGTAGGATTCGGCTATTGAAGAGATAATAACGCCGGCACTAGAAGTAGCGTGAATAAACTTGATAGTGCCATTTTCTGACGATACAACCAAACCAACATGATTAATGTCGTTTCTTCTGTTGCCGGTCTTAAAAAATAATAAATCGCCTTTTTCCACTTGTCTGAGGTGTATTTTTTCTCCCCGTTTGGCCATATCCCTAGAAATTCTAGGTAAAATAACATTGTATGCGCGGTAAGATTCGAAAACCAAACCGGAACAATCCATGCCCTTTTCTGTGGTGCCGCCAAATTTGTATCTTACTCCTTGAAACTGTTTGGCATAGTCTACAATGCCGTCTGTTTTAGATTCTGGTGACGCTAGGTTTTCAGCCTTTCTGCTTTCTGATAAGGTAATATTTTCATTACTTGTCTCAACGGAACGATTTTCAATAATCACTTTTGAGGATGAGGTGGAAGATTGACTGCCTTTTGCTCTTTTTGAAGATTTGCAGCTACTATAGCTTAATATAATGAAAGCCAAAAAAAATAGTTTTTTCATTAGGGCTAAGATTTTAAGGAATTGTAGATTAAATGGGCGGTTTTTTCACTGGCACCTTTGCCTCCTAATTTTTTCTCTAAATCGTAATAATTAATAAAAAATTTGGTGCGTTCATAAGGGTCTAGAATAATATCCAGTTCTTTTTTAAGATTTTTAGTAGTAAAATAATTTTGGATAAGCTCTTTAACAACTTCTTTGTCCATAATTAGGTTGACCAGCGAAATAAATTTAAGTGTTATAATCCTGCGGGCAATTTGATAAGAAATGTTGCTGCCTTTGTAGCAAACCACCTGAGGCACTTTAAACAAGGCGGTTTCTAATGTTGCTGTTCCTGAAGTTACCAAAGCCGCTGTAGAAACGCTTAATAAATCGTAAGTTTTGTTGTCTATAAACTTAACATTTTTAGAATTTATAAATTGGGCATAAAATTCGTAATCTTGGCTAGGTGCGCCTGCAATTACAAATTGATAATCGGGATAATTATCAACTAAGCCCAACATAACCGATAACATGTTTTTTATTTCCTGTTTTCTGCTTCCGGGTAAAAGAGCTATAATGGGTTTGTCATTTAAACCATATTGTTTTCTAAATTCAAATTCATCGACTTGCGTTCTGTCAGCAATGGCGTCAATCAAGGGATGGCCAACAAACGTTACTTTGTAATCGTACTTTTTGTAAAAATCTTCCACAAAAGGTAAAATAACATACATGGCATCAATATCGCGTTTAATGGCTTTTACCCTATTGGCACGAGAAGCCCAAACTTGTGGGGAAATATAATAGTTGGTTTTGTAATTATTAGCTTTGGCCCATTTAGCAATACGAAGATTAAAGCCAGAGTTATCAATGAAAATAATAGCATCTGGATTGTAATTTTTTATATCGGTTTTGCAAAGGGAAATATCTTTATAGATTTTGGAGAGGTTTTTTAACACCTCGGCAAACCCCATAAAGGCTCGTTCCTTATAATGTTTAACCAAAGTACCTCCAACTTGTTGCATAAGATCGCCTCCCCAAAACCTAAAATCGGCATTTGCATCTTCCTTTTGCAAAGCTTTCATTAGGTTAGAGCCATGTAAATCGCCCGATGCTTCTCCAGCGATAATATAATACTTCATTGGTTAAATCAATTACAGCATTTTAAATACAAACGTAAAAACAGCAACAATAATAGTTATTAATAAAACGCCTCTTGCTTTGTAATCTTGTTTCTTTTTTATAAATATAAAGAATGCTATTAAATTTAAAATAGCACCTAAACTAATAAGTTTGCCTAAAAAGCCTTCTTCAGAGGCTGCTTTTATAACGGTAATAAAATCATCGCCTTGTCCTAAAATCATAGAAACAATAAATAAACCAATTGCGTTGGCAATAAGGCCAACAATTACCCCAATAATAATATCTTTTTTAATCATTCAATTGCCAAGTATTTAAGTTTTGAATAAAGTGGTGTGCCGTTAAATCGAATTGAATGGGAACTATAGATACATAACCGTTTTCTAAAGCCCATTCGTCGGTATCTTCACCACCATCCAAATTTACAAACTTTCCGGTAAGCCAGTAATAATCTTTGCCTTGCGGACTTTTACGTTTGTCAAATTCTTCAACCCAATTGGCTTTGGCCTGTCGGCATACCTTAATGCCTTTAATATGCTTTTTGGGTAAATTTGGTATGTTTACGTTTAGTGCCACGCCATTTGGTAATCCGTGTTTTAAGGCACGATTTGCAATGGTTTTGACAAATTGCTCTGAGGCTTCAAAATTAGCGCTCCAAGCATAGTCCAATAACGAAAATCCAATAGCAGGAATACCTTCTATACCAGCTTCTATGGCTGCACTCATTGTGCCAGAATAAATAACGTTTATGGATGAATTAGAACCATGGTTAATTCCTGAAACACACAAACTAGGACGTCTGTCGAGTAGTTCCCTTATGGCTAATTTTACACAATCGGCAGGTGTGCCAGAACAGCTGTATTCTTTTTGAGGACCATTGTCAAGTGTTACACGCTCAGCATAAAGTGTCGAGTCGAGTGTGATAGCATGACCCATACCACTTTGCGGACTATCTGGAGCTACCACCACAACATCGCCTAAGGTGTTCATTAATTTTATAAGGGTTCTTAGGCCAGGGGCACTTATGCCATCATCGTTGGTAACCAAAATAAGTGGTTTTTCTTTCATAGTAAGTTTTAAGTGATGCTAAAATACGCAAAATCCGATTAACGTTTTAATTTGTTCAGTTTAACAAAAAATTAGTAGCTGCTTGGTTTATTGGCATAGTTTTTTCTTTATTTTAGTGAAAAATATATTATGTATTTTTGTTAGAACTTAAAAAATGGGTTTATTGTAGCCATATTATTTATGTTTTTTTCAAAAATGTAATATAAATACTTATGAGAAATATGATGAAAAGGAATTTTAAAGTATTGATGTTGTTGTTGCTGTTGGCTTTTGCTTCTTGCAGTTTTACAACAAAAACATTTAGTGATCCAGATAAGGATAAGTTATTGGTGCAAGTGATTACTTTTGTTTTGCAACAAGGCCATTTTGACCCTATTGAATTAAATGATACATTTTCTGGAAATTTGTTTGATAGCTATCTTGAGGTATTAGACCCGTACAAACGGTTTTTTTATGAATCTGATTATAGGGAATTTGATAAATTCAAAACAACAATTGACGACCAATTAAAGGTTTCAGATATTACCTTCTTCAATATAACTTACCAACGGTTTATGCAACGTATAGCCGAGGCTAAAGAAACTTATAGAGAGGTATTGGCAGAGCCTTTTGATTTCAGCAAGGATGAATTTGTAGATACCGATCTTCAAAAAAGTGAATTTGCTAAGAACAAAAAAGAATTAAAAGAACGTTGGAGACAGCAATTAAAATTGGCAACCTTGCCTAACTACGATGATATTCTTACAGAAGAAGAGCAAAAAAAGAAAAAAGACCCATCTTACAAGATGAAGTCTGAAGCCGAAATTGAAAAAGAAGCTAGAGAGGCTACTTTAAAATCGATTGATATTTTCTTTAATGATAATCTTGAAGACCAAGATCGTGAAGATTGGTTTGCTATGTATGTAGATGCTATTGTGAGCGAGTTTGATCCGCATACGTATTATTTGGCACCTAAAAACAAAGAGGGTTTTGATGAGCGTATGTCGGGCAAATTGGAAGGAATTGGGGCCAGATTACAAAAAAGAATGGATCATATTAAAATTACAGAACTTATCACTGGAGGTCCTGCATGGAGAAGTAACGAATTGGAAGTTGAAGATGTTATTTTGAAAGTAAAGCAAGAAGATGAGGAATTTCCGGTTAATTTGGTAGGTATGCGTATTGATGATGCCATTAAATATATTAAAGGGCCAAAAGGAACTGAGGTTACTTTAACTATAAAGAAAATGGATGGAACTACCAAGGATGTTACGCTAATTAGAGATGTAATTGAAATAAATGAAACCTACGCTAAAGCGTCTATGGTACAGAAAAATGGCCATAAGTTTGGTGTTATAGATTTGCCTTCTTTTTATGTGGATTTTAATGATTATAAAAAAATTAACGCTGCTGCCGATGTTAAGCGTGAAATAGAAAACTTGAAGCAAGAAGGTATGGAAGGCCTAGTGCTTGATTTGCGCGATAATGGTGGCGGATCTTTGCCTACAGTTGTAGAAATGGCCGGGTTATTTATAAAAGATGGTCCCGTTGTTCAGGTGCGTTCAACAGGAGAGCCCAAAGAAGTTTATAGAGATAGAGACAGATCCATATCTTGGGATGGGCCTTTGGTTATTTTAGTTAACGAACTGTCTGCATCGGCTTCCGAAATTATGGCAGCTGCTATGCAAGATTATAAAAGAGCCATTATTATAGGAAGTAAACAAACCTACGGAAAAGGCACGGTGCAAAATGTATTGGACCTTAATAATCTAATAAGAAATAATTCTTCAGGTGATTTAGGGGCATTGGCATTAACAACACAGAAATATTACAGAATAAATGGAGGTTCTGTTCAGCTTGAAGGTGTAAAAAGTGATGTGAAAGTTCCAGATAAATTCAGCTTTATTGATATAGGTGAAAAAGATAAACCCAATGCTTTACCTTGGGATCAAATAGATGCAGCGACCTATACCACATGGGATAATTATTTTGATTACGATGAGGCCATTAAAAAAAGCAATCAGAGAATGGCTAACAATGAACAATTAAAGCTAATTGAGGAAAATGCCAAGTGGTTAAAGCAACAAATAGACAAAACCATAGAGCCTTTAAGTTATAAAAAATATAAAGAAAAATTGGCTTTAAGTGACGAAGAATCTAAACGTTTCGATGCGTTAACTAAGTATGAAACAAATTTAACTTTTGAGTCGCCTCAATACGAAAAGCAGCTTTTTAATGAAGATGTTACGGGGCTTAAAGAAAAACGAGATCGTTGGCATGCTAGTTTAAGTCAAGATGTATATGTAGAGGAAGCACTTAATGTTCTTGAAGATTTAAAGGCCTCATACAATATTAAAAAGGTGGCCAAAGTAAAAGAGTAAAACAATATATGAGTCATAATTCCAGCTCGTTAAAACAATTGGCGCTCCAAAAGTTTAAAAAAGACTTTTGGGGCGTTTTTAGTTTTAGTTTTATAGTCTTGGTAGGTTTTGTCTCAATTTTTGCTTATGTCTTGGCACCTGATAATTCAAAGCATGCCAATCAAATGCATTTGTCAATCCATTCCAAACAGCCTGGTTTTAAAGTGCAAATGCTTAACATTCCTTCGGGTTTGAATTTACAACAAAGCAAGTTTGAAAAGATTTTTTTCGGAAAAGAAAACACGAATACCGAAGTTCCCATTTTAGGTTATTCAGTTAAAAATGATACATTGATATATACAGAATACGCCTCGGATGGTTTGAACGGTCAGGAGAAATTTTTGCCTTTGCAATCTTTTCCAAACAATTCTGTAGCTGGATTTATAAAAGAAAAAACCTTTGTTTTTGGTACCGATAAATATGGAAGGGATTTGTTAAGCCGTATTTTGGTTGGTGCCAGGATTTCTTTTTTTATTGGATTTGTTGCTGTTTTTATTTCATTGGTTATAGGGGTGTTTATGGGTAGTTTGGCTGGTTATTTTGGTGGTAAAATAGATGCTATTATAATGTGGATTATTAACGTAACATGGTCCATACCTACTTTACTATTAGTGATAGCAATTACTTTGGCTTTGGGTAAAGGGTTTTGGCAGGTGTTTATTGCTGTAGGACTCACCATGTGGGTTGAGGTTGCCAGGGTAGTGCGCGGACAAATAATTAGCGTTAAGGAAATGCAGTATGTTACAGCGGCAAGGGCTTTAGGATTTAATGACATCAGAATAATAACCAGACACATTCTTCCAAATATCATGGCGCCTGTAATTGTTATCTCGGCTGCCAATTTTGCGTCTGCTATTTTAATTGAAAGTGGGTTGAGTTTTTTGGGTATTGGTGCCCAACCGCCAATGGCCAGTTGGGGCGCTATGATTAAAGATCATTATAACTACATTATATTGGGGAAACCCTATTTAGCTATTATTCCAGGCATGTGCATTATGAGTTTGGTAATGACCTTTATGCTCATGGGAAATGCCCTTCGCGATGCGTTTGATGTTAAGAATTAGCATTCAAAACAATTGCAAAATTTATTGAGTTCTTGTCAATATTGGTAGTACTCTGTTTTATAATAACTTAAAAATATTGGATGATAACATCCTAATTTTTTTATATTTGAAGCTATTCAATCAATCGTTTTTACTATATCTCAAGCTGTAAATTAATTATGAAATTATATAAAAGCCTTTTGGCCATTTTTGTTTTTTGTCTGCTATCTGCCTGTGAAAATAAAAATGTAGGAAAGAAACAAACCGATGCAAATACCCTCTTTACTTTGGTTTCTAACGAAGAGACCAATATTCATTTTACCAACACAGTAAAAGAGACGTCAGAATTTAACGTTTTAAACTACTATTATGCCTATAATGGTGGTGGTGTGGCTATCGCTGATGTAAACAATGATGGACTTGAAGATATCTATTTTACATCTAACCAAAATTCCAATAAACTGTATTTAAATAAAGGCGATTTCCAATTCGAAGATGTTACAGATAAGGCAGGGGTAGTAGATAGTGAAGGTTGGACCACAGGTGTTAATATGATAGATATTAACAATGATGGTTGGATGGATATTTATGTTTGTAAATCAGCCTCACTACAAAATGATGTATTACGTAGAAACAAACTATTTGTCAATCAAAAAGACGGTACTTTTAAAGAAGAAGCTGCTAAATGGGGACTGGATGATGATGGTTTTTCGGTGCAATCCTACTTCTTTGATTATGATAAGGATGGCGATTTAGATATGTACTTAATCAATCATAGAAACGATTTTCTAAACTCTATTAACCTAAAGGAAATTATTGAAGACGAAGCACTTTACTCCCAAACCTCCGATCATTTATTCAGAAATGATGGTGCAAGGTTTACAGATGTTACCATGAATAGTGGTATGGTTAATAAAGAATTTAGTTTAAGTGCTTCCATAGGCGATTATAATAATGATGGGTGGTTGGATGTTTTTGTAGCCAACGATTTTATTACGCCAGATAAACTTTATATCAATAACAAAAACGGAACGTTTTCAAACCAAATAAATACAAAGCTAAAGCATATTACTTATAGCAGTATGGGGTCTGATTACGCGGATATAAACAATGACTTCTTGCCCGATTTGCTCGTGTTAGATATGTCTGCTGAAGACCATAGCAGGGGTAAGCAAAACATGCCAAGTATGAATACCGATGGTTTTTGGTGGATTGTTGAGGCCGGATACCATTATCCTTACATGTCTAATGTATTAAACCTAAATAATGGTAATGGTTATTTTAGTGATATTGCCCAAGTGGCTGGCGTATCAAAAACCGATTGGAGTTGGGCGCCTTTAGTAGCCGATTTTGATGGCGATGGCTATAAGGATATTTTTATAACCAATGGCATTAAAAGAGAGATTGCCAATCAAGATTTTGGTAATTTTCTGGACGCAAAGCAAGATTCGTTGCAGTATATGCCTATTAATGACATTTTAAATGAGATGCCGTCTGAAAAGCTTCAGAATTACGCTTTTAAAAACAATAAAGATTTATCATTTAAAAGAGTAATGCAAGAGTGGGGCTTGGATAACGCGGTTAATTCAAATGGTGTGGCTTATGCCGATTTGGATAACGATGGCGATTTGGATTTGGTAGTAAATAATTTGGATGATGAAGCTAATATTTACAAAAACAACTCCGTAAGTAATTTTCTTAATGTTAAATTGGTTGGAGATGGTAAAAACTTAAATGCCATTGGTTCAAAAATAAAGGTTTATACAGATAGTATACAGCAATACCAAGAACTGTTTTTGTCAAGAGGTTACCAGTCTTCAGTCTCTCCTGTGCTGAACTTTGGAGTTGGGAAAGAAGAAACTATAAAACGTATTGAGGTGGTTTGGAACGACGGTGAAATATCTGTAATGGAGAATGTTAAAGCAAATCAAACCTTAACATTTAAAAAGGAGGATGCTAAAGTTGGTTTAGAAACAGTTTATGAACGACCGGCAAACTTTACAAGACTAAACCCAGAGGCTTTAGGGGTTGATTTTAGGCATGATGAAAATGAATTTAACGATTTTTCAAAACAGGTGTTGCTGCCACAAAAGCAATCGCAGCAAGGACCTGCTTTTGCTGTAGCTGACATAAATAATGATGGATTGGAAGATATGTTTTTGGGAGGAGCGCTTAACCAAGCTTCAGAAATATATCTGCAAAATTCTCAAGGGAAATTTGATAAAAAAAGTCAGACTGTTTTTGAAAAAGACAAAGTTTATGAAGATAACGGTGCGCATTTTTTTGATGCCGATGGCGATGGCGACCTCGACCTTTATGTGGCGAGTGGGGGCTACGAATTGAATGAAAATGATGCTTTGTTACAAGATAGATTGTATTTAAATGATGGAAAGGCCAATTTTGTTAGGTCCAATAACTTGCCGAAAATGTTAACCAGTACCAAATCGGTAATCTCATTTGATTATGATAAGGATGGCGATTTAGACTTGATAGTTGCTGGTAGGGTTGTGCCTGGTAAATACCCTTTGTCACCCAAGTCGTATATATTAAATAATGCAAACGGAAGTTTTACAGATGTTACAAACCAAGTTGCTTCAGATTTCGGTGGGGTTGGCATGGTAAACGACATCATTTTATCTGATTATGATGGTGATGATGATAAGGATTTGATTGTTGTAGGCGAATGGATGCCCATAACAGTTTTTGCAAACACTAATGGAACTTTTGAGAAAAAAGACTTGCCTTCCTTAAGCGATACAAATGGTTGGTGGAATACCATTTCAGAGATAGATTTTGATAATGATGGTGATATGGATTATTTTGTTGGGAATATTGGAGGTAATAATAAGTTTCATCCATCGAAAGAAAAGCCTTTACACATCTACGGAAACAATTTTGATGGCGATGGTAATTATGATATGATTTTGAGCAAGCTCTATAACGGTAACTTAGTGCCGGTAAGGGGCAAAGAATGCTCAACAAGTCAGAATCCATTTGTAAGCGAAAAAATTAAAACATACAAAGAGTTTGCAAACTCTACCTTAACCGATATTTACGGTACAGATGTAATAGCAAATTCCTATCACAAAGTGGTTACGGAATTTGAGTCTGTTTATTTGGAAAATAAAGGCAACGGAGAATTCGCCTTAAAACATTTACCTACCATGGCGCAATTGGGTCCAACAATGGCCTTTGTTTTTGCCGATGTTAATAGTGATGGCCATTTAGATGTTATAGGTGCAGGTGCCATTCACGAGTCAGAGGTCGAAACGGTGCGTTATGATTCTAATGTGGGGTATGTCTTATTGGGAGATTCTAAAGGTGGTTTACAGCCTTATAAAGATATAAGCTTTTATAACGATTTAAATGCCAAACAAATGGAGTTGGTACGTATAAAGAATGAACTTTGTTTGTTCATTGCTAATAACGATAGGCCATTGGCTATTTTTAAATTGAATTAGAATTTAGGCATAGTTTATTTAATTCTAATTAATCTTTTCTTTTGAATGTTTGTTATTCAAATCTTGACTTTTGTAAAAGGTTGATATTCTCTTGTTTATTGTTATATTTGGTTACAACTAAACTTTATACTAGATATTAAACTAATTAAATCATTATGAAAAAATTATCTTTCTTTTTTATGGTTGCAACACTGCTGGCCTTTGTTTCATGTAGTGAAAAAAGCGACCCTAACCCTGTGTTAACTGTTGAAGGTGGTCAAATACAAGGTGTGGAAACTGCAACCGAGGGTGTTATAGCTTATAAAGGTGTTCCTTTTGCGGCACCGCCTGTTGAAGAATTACGTTGGAAAGAACCGCAACCTGTTGTCCCTTGGGAAGGTGTGAAAGTAGCCGATTCTTATGGGGCAGCTGCAATGCAGGTAACTTGGGATCCTGAAAGTTTTTATGGTAAAGAGTGGCAGGCAAGTGGTAGTGTGCCATTTAAAGAAGATTGTTTGTATTTGAATGTTTGGACACCGGCAGCAGGTAAAGTAGATGAAAAATTACCAGTAGCTATGTGGATTCATGGCGGTGGTTATCGTGAAGGTTTTGCGTTTGAACCAGAAATGGATGGTGGTGAAGATTGGGCGTCACGAGGGGTTATTCTCGTTACTGTTACATACCGATTAGGAGTAATGGGCTTCTTTTCTCATCCATTACTTTCAGAAGAAAGTCCAAACGGCGTGTCTGGGAATTATGGTTTAATGGACCAAGCAGCAGCGCTTAAATGGATCAATAATAATATAGAGCAGTTTGGTGGTGACCCCAATAATATTACCATTTTTGGCCAAAGTGCTGGAGCTGGTAGTGTACAATCACTTGTAGCTTCGCCAAAATCTAAAAATTTGGTTAGCAAGGCTATTAGCATGAGTGGAGGTGGTTTAGGCGGTAGACCGGGAAATCCTTTAGATACGGCTCAAGTAGCCAACAAAAAAATGATGGATTTCTTTGATAAAACAACTTTAGAAGATATGCGAGCACTTTCGTTTGATGAACTATTGGATATGTCACAAAAATATGCCGATACTACAAAAACCAGAGTTGGTTGGAGTCCGGTAATTGATGGCTATTTTTTAAACGGTACTTTTAGCGAAGAAGCGCTTGCAAATAATATTCCAGATATACCTTATATGTTTGGGTTTACATCAAATGATTTAGGAGATATGACCCAACCTATTAATGATTTTTCTGCATTGAGAGCGGAGCAAAGCGACAAGCCTGCTTATGCTTATTTATTTCAAAGACAGTTGCCTGGAGATGAGAGTGGTGCATTCCATTCGGCTGATTTGTGGTATGTTTTCCATTCTATGGAACATAGCTGGAGGCCTTTCACCGCTGGCGATAAAGCTCTGAGTAATCAAATAGTGGATTATTGGACAAATTTCGCCAAATATGGTAACCCTAACGGTGAGTCAGACGGTGTTTGGAAGCCATATGCCTTAGAAAACCCTGCGTTTATGTTACTGGATGCCAATGAAGAAGAAGCAATCGTAAAAATGAGTGAAAACCCAGAATATACAGGTAACTCTTTTAGAAGATAAGTAAATAAAATTTTTAAGAAAAAAGCAAAGGCAGTCTTAAAAGGCTGCCTTTGTTATAACTTAATGTTACTGTTTAGTTCATCAATATAGGCCAATAGTTCTTCTTTCCCTGTGTTTTTAGAGGAAGAAGTTATAAAGTATTTGGGCATTTCTTCCCAAGTTTCCAGCATAACATTTTGGTAGGTATCTATGTGTCTTTCTGTAGCTTTTGGTTTTAACTTATCTGCTTTCGTGAAAATAATAGAAAACGGTATGCCGTTTTCGCCTAACCATTGCATGAATTCTAAATCAATTGGTTGCGGTTCGTGCCTAATATCAACCAAAACAAAAGCACAAACCAATTGTTCCCGTAGGCTAAAATATTGCGTAATGAATTTTTGAAATGTTTTTTTTGACGATTTTGAAACACGTGCATACCCATAACCGGGTAAATCTACTAAATGCCAGTTTTTGTTGATTAAAAAATGGTTTATTAGCTGTGTTTTTCCTGGTCTTCCAGAGGTTTTTGCTAAACTTTTCCGGTTGGTAAGCATGTTTATAAGCGATGATTTGCCAACGTTACTCCTACCAATAAAAGCGTATTCTGGCAGCAATGCTTTAGGGCATTTGGCAATCTCAGAATTGCTCATAACGAATTCGGCAGATTTAATATCCATGCTAATATTTTGTACGCGGTTTGTGGTTTAAAGTATTAAAATCTTCTTTCCTGTAACCAGCTATGTAAGACTTTATTGAACTCGTCTGGGTGCTCCATCATGGCAGCATGCCCGCACTTATCTATCCAAAACAAATCCGAGTCAGGCATCAAACTATGAAATTCTTCTGCAACATCGGGAGGTGTTACCGTATCATTTTTTCCCCAAATAATGCAAGTTGGGGTTTGCATTTTTGGCAAGTCTTTCGCCATGTTGTGCCTAATGGCGCTTTTGGCAATAGCCAATGTTTTAACGAGTTTATTTCGGTCGTTTACAGTTTCGTAAACTTCGTCTACAATTTCTTTGGTAGCAACAGCTGGATCGTAAAAAACGTCTTGGGCTTTCTTTTTTATTACTTCATAATCGCTTCTCTTGGTGTAACCGCTACCCATGGCGCTTTCGTAAAGTCCAGAGCTCCCTGTTATTACCAAGGCTTTAACTTTTTCGGGATGCAGTTTGGTATGATACAAACCAATATGACCACCTAATGAATTGCCCAATAAAAT
This sequence comes from Marixanthotalea marina, assembly GCA_018883545.1. GTDB lineage: Bacteria > Bacteroidota > Bacteroidia > Flavobacteriales > Flavobacteriaceae > Marixanthotalea > Marixanthotalea marina. The sequence goes on from JAHLEH010000001.1 coordinate 721,379, forward strand.
AACTTGATCAAAACCTTTAAATTCAATAAAATCGTAAAGATACTTGGCAAAACTTTTAACATTGGTTTTTAGCAAGGTCATGGTATATATTGGCAACTCAGGAACAACTACTTTGTATCCATTTGTGCTAAAAAAATCTATAACAGAGTCAAAATTGCTCAAGCCACCCATAAGTCCGTGTAGTACAATGATTGGGGTGCCTTCTCCAGCTTCTAGGTAGCTGTATTTATTTTCTTTTTTTAAACGATGCGTCATTAATTGGTTGGTCCTTTTCGTTAAAAAACAAATATAGTTATTTCATTGATATTTCAATGGCTATAATCAATGTCTAAAAATACTTTTGGCATGTTAATAATAATTTTTGGATTAAAAAAATTATACGTCGAATGTTATTTGTGCCCTTTTAATTCCCGTTAAAAATTGTTTTTTGTCGAAAATTTATCAACAAAGTGGTAAAATGTGGTAAAATGTGGTAAATTTTTCGATATATTTGATGCTTAAAGGAAAAAGTGGTAAAAATCTGTTTTGAATTCATTAATAGGAACATACGAGTGTAAGGTTGATGTAAAAGGGCGTTTAATGCTGCCTGTTAATATCAAAAAACAGTTGTTGCCTATTATTGAAAACGGTTTTGTTTTAAGGCGTTCAGTATTTCAGGAGTGTTTAGAGCTGTATCCAATGGAAGAATGGCAGCTTTTGATGCAGAAAATGAATAAGTTGAATAGGTTTAAAAAAAAGAACAACGATTTTATCCGAAGGTTCAGTGCAGGAGCTAAAATGGTTGAGGTGGATGCTAATGGCCGTTTGCTCATACCAAAAGACTTAACGGTTTTTGCTGGTATTTCCAAAGAGGTGGTGGTGTCTTCATCTATCAATATTATTGAGATTTGGGACAAAGATAAGTATGAACAGGCTATCAGTGATGCTGCTGGCGATTTTGCTGATTTGGCTGAAGAAGTAATGGGGCAACAAGATGATGAAGATGGAATATCATAAACCAGTTTTGTTAAAGGAAACGGTAGATGGACTGAATATTAAGGATGATGGTGTTTATGTGGATGTTACGTTTGGCGGTGGTGGCCACAGTAAGGAAATATTAAAACGGCTTGGGGAAAAGGGAAGGTTGTTTGCTTTTGATCAAGATGAAGACGCTCTTTTAAATACTATTGATGATTCTAGATTTGCCTTAATCCACGAAAACTTTAGGCATATTAAGCGCTTTTTGAGGTTTTATGGTGTGAGACAGGTAGATGGTATTTTGGGTGATTTTGGTGTGTCATCCCATCAGTTTGATGTAGCCGAACGGGGATTTTCTACACGTTTTGAAGCCGATTTGGATATGCGGATGAACCAAAAAAATCAATTGTCTGCCTATAACGTAATCAATGATTATGAGGAGGAAAAGTTAAAACAAGTGTTTTTGCAATATGGTGAGTTGAGGGCGGCGCCGGCCATGGCAAGGTTGATTGTAGAAAATAGGCAGTTGGAAAAAATCGTTACTAGTAGTCAATTAAAAGAGGTGTTGAGAAAGTTTTTGTCACCTAAGCATGAAAACAAAATCTTGGCTCAAATCTATCAAGCAATAAGAATAGAGGTGAATCAAGAAATTGAAGCTTTAAAAGAATTTTTACAACAAACACCAGAGCTGTTGGTGAAAGGCGGGCGATTGAGTTTGATTTCTTACCACTCACTAGAAGATAGGTTGGTAAAACGGTTTATAAGAAATGGGTTGTTTGAAGGGGAGCCAGAACGGGACGTGTTTGGAAATTTTGAAGTGCCGTTAAAAAAAATAAATGGGTTAGTAGTGCCCTCAAAAGAAGAAATAAAAGAAAATAGTAGAGCTAGAAGTGCAAAGCTTCGTATTGCAGAAAAATTATAAAATCCCTTATTAGGAGTTTAATGAAAAGAAACATTTATAGCATATTAAAAGGAACGTTTCTGGTGAATGATGACTCATTTAAAAATTGGAGGTTCATCATTTTTATTTCTGTTTTGGCTTTAATCATGATTGCAAGCTCCCATAGTGCCGATAAAAAGGTGTATGAGATAGCGCGCCTTAATAATGAGGTTAAAGAAATGCGATCGGCATTTGTAGATGGCAGATCTAAATTAATGCAGCTGAAAATGGAATCTTCCATAGCTCGAAAAATGCGGGAAAAGGGGTTGTCGCAATCAGTGATACCTCCGAAGAAAATAATAATAAAATCACAAGAATAAAGTAGTTCGAAGTTGGCAACAAACGAAAAGAACATATTAAACCGATTGTATTTTGTGGCAGGATGTATGTTCCTCTTCAGTCTTGGTGTGGTTTTTAAGCTGGTAAACATTCAGTTTGCAGAAGGTGAAAAATACAGGGCTTTGGCCAGTCAGCGTATTGTGAAAGATTTTGTAATTCCAGCCAATAGGGGCAATGTATATTCGGTAAAAGGCAATTTATTGGCCACGTCTATTCCTAAATATGATATACGTATTGATGCCGTTACGCCTTCCGTTAAAAATTTTGAAAAATATTTAAATCCGCTTTGCGATTCGTTGTCCAAATATTCTGGAAAATCCTCCAGTTACTATAGGAATGAAATAAGAAAAGCTAGGGCTAATAAAAACAGATATCATCTGTTGGCTAGAAATATTAGTTATTCGGATTATGTACGTTTTAGGAATTTTCCATTGTTGAATCTTGGGGCATTTCGAGGCGGACTTATAGTGGAGCAAACCACTAAACGGGAGCACCCCATGGGAGCTATAGCGCAACGTTCTATTGGATATGAACGTTTTGATGAAAAAGGAAATGTTACCCGAGCAGGCATTGATGGCGCTTTTGGGGAGCAATATTTGAGAGGGGAAAATGGACATAGAGCCAAGCAACAAATAGGTAAGGGGCAATGGAAACCAATAAGCGATGCTAATGAGGTAGACCCAAAAGATGGGTATGATGTTTACACGACCATAGATGTTAATATTCAGGATATTGCCCACCACGCCTTATTGAAACAATTGGAAGAGTATGAGGCAGATCATGGCTGTGTAGTGGTAATGGAAACTAAAACTGGTGAGATTCGTGCGATTTCAAATTTAGGAAAAACCAAAAAGGGTTATTATTCTGAGCTTTTAAATTATGCTGTGGGAGAAAGCCATGAACCGGGCTCTACTTTTAAAGTAATGGCTTTAATGGCTGCTTTAGAAGATGAGGTTGTAGATACTTCTACGGTAGTGGATACCAAATTGGGATATAAACAATTTTACGGAAGAGGTATATATGATACACATGGACATGGTAAAATTTCAGCAGCTAAAGCCTTGGAGGTGTCTTCTAATATTGGTTTGGCTACCATTATAGATGATGGCTATTCAAAAAATCCTGAAAAATTCATAGATCATATTAAGGATTGGAAATTGGACCAGCCTTTAGGTTTGCCGATTATAGGAGAGGGAAAACCAGTGATACCAAAACCAGGAGATAATATTTGGAGTAAAAATGCATTGCCTTCTATGGCCTATGGTTACAATTTAAGATTAACACCTTTACAGACATTAGCTTTTTATAATGCCATTGCAAATGATGGTGTTATGGTTAAGCCTAGATTTATTAAAGAAGTAAAAGAATTGAACAAGGTTAAAAAAACTTTTAAGGAAAGTAGAATGAACAATAAAATTTGTTCTGATGAAACCTTAAAAGAGATTCAGGCCATTATGAAACATATAGTAGAGCGAGGTACGGGAGAATCATTGTATTCGCCATATTTTTCGATGGCAGGTAAAACGGGAACTGCCCAAACTGAATATTGGATGGAAGGCTGGAAAGAAAATAAGCGTTACATATCGTCTTTTGCTGGGTATTTTCCAGCAGATAATCCTAAGTATTCATGTATAGTTGTTATTCATAAACCGAGTGTAAGTAAAGGGTATTACGGGGCCGATGTATCTGGGCCTGTGTTTAAAGCAATTGCCCAAAAAATATTTATAGATACGCCTATTGTAGATGAGGTAGAATCGTTGGAGGTTAAAAATGCTTCAATTGAAAAAGAATTCGAGTCTTATTACGATTTGGCACAAAAACATAAAACCATCATGCCTGATGTGGTTGGCTTACCTGTTATGGATGCCATTTCATTATTGGAAAATATGGGTCTTAAAGTAGAATTGGAAGGAGCAGGTGTTGTGAAGTCACAGTCTATTGCAACCGGACAAAAAGTAAATAAAAATCAAAAAGTCGTTTTAAAAAATTCGTGATAGCATTAAAAGACATATTGTACAGAGTGAACCTTAACGCAGTTGTTGGAAATACGGGTGTTGAGGTTCGTGCAATTGATTTTAATTCAAAAAATATTAAACCAAACGATGTTTTTGTAGCTATAAAAGGTAGTGTGGCCGATGGCCATAAATACATAGATGTGGCTATTAGCCAAGGGGCTAAAGCTATTGTTTGCGAAATATTGCCTAATAACTTGGTGGAAAATATAACCTATGTTGAGGTAGATGATTCAAGTAAGGCGTTGGCTATTATGGCTTCCAATTTTTATGGAGAGCCTTCGGCAAATCTAAAATTAATTGGTGTTACTGGCACCAATGGAAAAACAACAGTGGCTACGTTGCTCTGTCAGTTGTTCAAAAATGCAGGATTTAAGGTGGGACTGCTTTCCACAGTAAAAATATTGGTTGATAATAAACAATATAAAACAACACATACCACACCAGATTCAATCACAATCAATAAGTATTTAAAAGAGATGAACGATGCTGGTGTTGAGTTTTGTTTTATGGAAGTGAGTTCGCATGGCATTCATCAAAATAGAACAGAAGGACTGCACTTTGAAGGCGGTATTTTTACCAATTTAACCCATGATCATTTAGATTATCACAAAACATTTGCAGAGTACAGGGATGTAAAAAAATCGTTTTTTGATAAGCTTTCGCCAAAGGCTTTTGCATTGGTGAATATTGATGACAAAAACGGATTGGTCATGCTTCAAAACACAAAGGCTAGAAAATACACCTATGCGTTAAAAAGTTATGCTGATTATAAAGCACAGATTTTAGAAAACCAATTAGGTGGGTTGTTGCTAAAAGTTAATGAAAGTGAAGTTTGGACAAAACTTATTGGCAATTTTAATGCTTACAATATTTTGGCCATTTATGCTACGGCCGATTTGTTGGGATTGGAAAAAGTTGAGATTCTTAGGTTGATAAGTGACTTGGAAAGTGTTAGCGGACGATTTCAATATTTTATTTCCGATGAAAAAATAACGGCTATAGTAGATTATGCACACACGCCTGATGCTTTAAAGAATGTGTTGGAAACCATTAATAGCATTCGTACCAAAAATGAAGAGTTGATTACGGTTGTAGGTTGTGGTGGCGACAGGGATAAAACCAAACGTCCTGTTATGGGGCAAATAGCTTCGGCCTTGAGTACCAAGGTAATTTTTACAAGTGACAACCCGCGTAGTGAAGTACCAGAAGATATTATCAAAGACATAGAAAAAGGGGTGGAACCCCAAAATTTCAAAAAAACGCTTTCCATTACTGATAGAAGCCAAGCTATAAAAACAGCCTGTCAAATGGCACAAGCTAATGACATTATTTTAATAGCGGGCAAAGGGCATGAAACCTATCAAGAAATTAAAGGAGAGCGATTTGATTTTGATGATTATAAAACCGTTCAGGAATTTTTAAAACAGTTGCAAAAATAGATGTTATACTACCTATTTGAATATTTAGAAAATCAGTTTCAGGTTCCTGGAGCCTCGCTTTTTGGGTTCATAACCTTTAGGGCGGCTTTGGCGGTTATTTTATCGTTATTGATATCTACAATTTATGGTAAGCGAATTATTGAATTTTTGCAAAAAAAACAAATGGGTGAAACCATTAGGGATTTAGGTCTGGAAGGGCAAAAAGAAAAAGCAGGTACGCCAACTATGGGTGGTATCATAATCATTTTAGCCACATTGATTCCTGTAGTGTTACTGGCAAAGCTTGAAAATGTTTACATCATTCTTCTAATTATTACCACCCTTTGGATGGGAACCATTGGTTTTATAGACGATTATATTAAAAAATTCAAGAACGATAAAGAAGGTCTTAAAGGGAGGTTTAAAGTCCTTGGCCAAGTAGGGTTGGGTATTATTGTTGGAGCTACACTGTATTTTAATCCCAATGTGACAATCAAGGAAAAGTTGCCTGCTCAGGTGCAACAGGAAATGTTAGCAGAAGATCCCAATGTGCCAGTAACTAAATTTTTCAAAGAAGAAGGGAAGTCAACAAAAACAACCATTCCATTTGTAAAAGGCAATGAATTTGATTACGCCGATTTAATCACTTGGGTAAATCCAGGTTTAGAAAAGTATGCATGGGTCATTTTTATTTTGGTGGCCATATTCATTATCACGGCAGTATCGAATGGCGCAAATTTAACAGATGGTATCGATGGTTTGGCAGCAGGAACATCGGCTATCATTGTGCTTACCTTAGGCATTTTTGCTTGGGTATCTGGTAACATTATTTTTTCAGATTATTTAAACATTATGTATATCCCCAGAGTTGAAGAAATCACTATTTACATAGCAGCATTTGTAGGTGCATTGGTTGGGTTTCTTTGGTATAATGCCTATCCGGCTCAAGTATTTATGGGCGATACAGGTAGCTTGACCATTGGTGGAATTATAGCTGTTATTGCCATTGCAGTAAGGAAGGAATGGCTAATTCCGGTGTTGTGTGGTATTTTCCTGGCCGAGAATTTATCGGTAGTAATGCAAGTGAGTTACTTTAAATATACCAAAAAGAAGTTTGGTGAAGGTAGGCGCATTTTTAGAATGTCGCCATTGCACCACCATTATCAAAAAAAGGGATATCACGAAAGTAAAATAGTGACGCGATTTTGGATTGTTGGCATTTTGCTAGCCATCATTTCCATTGTAACACTGAAAATTAGATAATAATTGTCATTCCTGCGAAGGCAGGAATCTGATGAAATGGAATGACAAAACGAAGATTAGTCATATTAGGAGGAGGCGAAAGTGGTGTAGGTGCAGCACTTTTGGGAAAGGCGAAAGACTATGACGTTTTTGTTTCCGATAGAGGAAAAATAAAAGAAAAATATAAACAAGTTCTTATACATAATGAGATTGAATGGGAGGAAGAAGTTCATACAGAATCAAAAATTCTGAATGCCAATTTGGTTATGAAAAGTCCCGGCATACCCGATAAAGTGCCTTTGGTTAAAGCTATTCGGGATAAAGGGATTCTGGTGGTTTCTGAAATTGAATTTGCAGCCCAATTTACCAATGCGACCATTGTTGGTATTACGGGTAGTAATGGTAAAACAACAACGGCCTCGTTAATGCACCATATTCTAAAACAAGAATTAAATGTGGGTTTGGCAGGTAATATTGGCGACAGCTTTGCAAAGCAGATTTTAGAGAAAGATTACCCAAACTATGTGTTGGAAATAAGCAGTTTTCAATTGGATGACATTGTTGATTTTAAACCTCATATAGCGGTAATAACCAATATTACGCCCGATCATTTGGATAGATATGATTACAAGTTTGAAAATTATATCGCTTCTAAATTCAGGATAGCCATGAATCAAACCCAAGATGATTTTCTGATTTATGATGGTGACGACGAGGTGATTAATTACCATTTAAAGCAACATCCTGTTCAATCAAAATTACTGCCTTTTTCATTATCAAAAACTATTGAGAACGGCGCATATTTTAAAGATAATAACATAATAATAACTATAGACAACAACCAAATAATTATGCCAACAACAAATCTAGCATTAGAAGGTAAGCACAACATAAAAAATGCCATGGCTGCTTCAACAGCGGCTCATTTATTAAAAATAAGGAAACAGACCATTAGGGAATGTTTGGAGAATTTCCAAGGTGTAGAACACCGATTGGAGCACGTATTAAAAATTAATAAGGTGCAATACATAAACGATTCAAAAGCGACCAACGTGAATTCAACTTACTATGCGTTGGAAAGTATGGATACGCCTACTATTTGGATTGTTGGTGGTGTTGATAAAGGGAACAATTATGAAGAGTTGTTTCCGTTTGTAAACGAAAAGGTAAAGGCCATTATATGTTTGGGTGTTGATAATGAAAAGCTTTTTAAAACTTTTGGAAACATGGTTGATGTTATGGTTGAAACTCAGTTTATGAGCGAGGCCGTTAAAATAGCTTATAGAATAGCAGAATCTGGAGATTCAGTTTTGTTATCGCCAGCATGTGCAAGTTTTGATTTGTTTGAAAATTACGAAGATAGGGGGCGTCAATTTAAAGATGCCGTTAGAAATTTATAATCCCATCTTAATCTTCCCAAAGGGAAGAAACTGTTGTGGGTTAAATATAATATTAATAATAAAATACATTTTCCCCTTTGGGGAAATGTCCGTAGGACAATGGGGAGCATATTTCAAAATATAAAAGGAGACAGGTTAATATGGGCCATAGTAGCGCTATTGGCCATATTGTCTTTTTTGCCTGTTTATAGTGCTTCGTCAGATCTCGCTTACGATAGGGGTGATGGCAATACTTTTGTGTTTTTTATTAAACATTTTGTGCATTTGTTTTTAGGGTTCGCGATTATTTATGGAGTGCATAAAATTCCGTACCGCTATTTCCGGGGCTTGTCTCTTATTGTGATGCCTGTGGTTTTGGTGTTGTTGGTAATCACCATGATGCAAGGTACGGTTATGGGGGGTGCTACCGCCAGTAGATGGATTCAAATACCTATTGTAGGTGTGTCGTTTCAAACCTCCACATTTGCTTTGGTAGTGCTTATGGTATATGTGGCTAGGTATATGTCTAAAATAAAAGATAAGGATATTACATTCAAATCTTCTATAGTGCCGCTTTGGTTACCGGTTTTTTTAGTGCTTGGATTAATTTTGCCTTCAAATTTTTCAACAGCAGCCATAATATTTTCTATGGTCATGTTGTTGGTGTTTATTGGTGGGTATCCGTTTAAATACTTAATGGTTATTGTGGGATCGGGGCTTGTGGCTTTGACGTTTTTTATTATGGCCGCTAAGTTAACAGAAGGGCCTTTAAATGTAAAAGTAACCACTTGGGAAAATAGAATATTGAACTATGCGAATGAAGAAGATACAGAGGCCGATTACCAAATTGAAAAAGCTAAAATAGCCATAGCTTCTGGAGGTGTTCAAGGTTTAGGGCCTGGAAAGAGCATTCAAAAGAATTTTTTACCCCAGTCGTCATCCGATTTCATTTTCGCCATTATCATTGAAGAGTACGGTTTGATTGGAGGGTTTATCTTGATTGTGTTGTATATGTGGTTGCTGTTCAGAATTGTTATTGTGGCACAAAAAGCCGATACGGTATTTGGTAAACTTTTGGTTTTGGGGGTTGGCTTGCCCATTATTTTTCAAGCATTGATAAATATGGCAGTGGCTGTGGAGTTGTTTCCGGTCACAGGACAAACATTGCCTTTGGTGAGTAGTGGGGGGACGTCTATTTGGATGACTTGTTTGGCTATAGGAATCATTTTAAGTGTAAGTGCCAAAAGGGAAGAAATAAAAGAACAACAAGAATATATGGAAGAAAATCCGTTGGAAATTCTTTCGGAGACCATTTAATATTTGTCATTCCTACGAAGGCAGGAATCCAGTTTAGTGAAAATATAAATTAATAATAGTGCTAGTGGCAGAAAACAAAACATACAAGATTATCCTTTCTGGGGGTGGTACAGGCGGACATATATATCCGGCTGTTGCGATTGCCAACGAGCTAAAGTCTCGTTTTCCAAAGGCTGAATTTTTGTTTGTTGGTGCGAAGGATAGAATGGAAATGGAAAAAGTGCCACAAGCTGGTTATGATATAAAAGGACTTTGGATTTCTGGTATCCAACGGAAACTATCCGTTAAAAACTTGATGTTTCCTTTTAAGCTAATTAGTAGTTTGGTTAAGGCTAATAATATAGTAAAGCAATTTAAGCCTGATGTAGCCATTGGTACGGGTGGTTTTGCTAGTGGCCCGTTATTATATGCGGCAGCCTCAAAAAAAGTGCCTACACTCATTCAAGAACAAAACTCTTATCCGGGGATTACCAATAAGTTATTGGCAAAAAAAGCCGATAAAATTTGTGTGGCTTATGATGGTTTGGAGCGATTTTTTCCAAAGGATAAAATTATAAAAACAGGCAATCCGTTACGAAAAGGACTTTTAGATGTTGGTGCTAAAATGGTTGAAGCCAAGAACTTTTTCAACTTAAAACATGGTAAGTACACGCTTTTGGTTTTAGGTGGCAGTTTGGGAGCGAGACGGGTTAATGAACTGATTGAAAAAGAGCTTGATTTTTTAAGCACCCAAAATGTTCAGGTAATTTGGCAATGTGGTAAGCTGTATTACCAACAGTATAAAATTTACAGCCACACCAAAGATATTCAAGTCTACGAGTTTTTAAATGACATGGATTTGGCTTATGCGGCGGCGGATATTGTTATTTCAAGGGCAGGAGCCATTTCGGTGTCAGAACTGTGTGCGGTTGGTAAGCCGGTAATTTTTATTCCATCACCCAATGTAGCCGAAGACCATCAAGCTAAAAATGCAAAGGCTATTGTTGATAAGAATGCTGCTTTGATGATTAAGGAAGAGGACTTAAATGCGGATTTTGAAAATAAATTTTCACAGCTTATTGCAAATCCTAATAGGCAAAAAGAGCTGGGAGAGAATATTAAAAGTTTGGCTTTGGTAAATGCCACAAACCAAATCGTAGATGAAGTGGTAAAACTACTTGAAGAAAAGAAATGAATTTGAATACTATACATAACGTTTATTTTATTGGCATTGGTGGTATTGGTATGAGTGCCTTGGCAAGGTATTTCATGGCCAACGGCAAACGCGTGGCTGGCTATGACAAAACACCTACTGACATTACAGATGCGCTTGTGGATTTGGGTGTTGTAGTTCATTTTCAAGACGACTTAAAACTTATTGAAGAAGACTTTTTTAATACTGAAAAAACATTGGTGGTTTACACGCCTGCTGTTAAAAATCATGTAGAATTGGATTTCTTTAAAACCAATGGGTTTAAGGTGATGAAACGTTCGCAGGTTTTAGGCTTAATAACGGAAAATACGTTCTGCTTAGCAGTGGCAGGAACCCATGGTAAAACCACCACCACCAGTATTCTAGGTCATTTAATGAACTCTTGCAGTGTGCCTGTAACGGCATTTCTGGGAGGTATCAGTGAAAATTATGATTCAAATTTAATTTTAAATGGTACAGAGGTTTCTGTAGTTGAGGCCGATGAATTCGATCGATCGTTTTTAACCTTATCACCAAATATGGCTTGTATTACCTCTATGGACGCAGATCATTTGGATATTTATGGTGATGCTTCAGAATTGAAAAAATCCTTTGAAGACTTTTCTAAAAAGGTAAAGCCAAACGGAAAATTGTTTGTTAGAAACGGGTTGCCCATAAAAGGCATCACTTATGGCATAGAAGATAATTCAGATTATACGGTTTTTAATATAAAAATAGAAAGTGGCGCCTATGTTTTTGATGTGAAAACGCCAAAAACAGTGCTTGAAAATATTAGATTTAACCTGCCTGGTAGACATAATTTGTCGAATGCATTAATAGCATTGGCGATGGCTGTAGAGTATGGTTGCCCTCACCAACAGCTCGCCAATGCTTTAGCATTATACAAAGGGGTTAAAAGACGTTTTAGCTACCAAATTAAAACAGAAAGTTTAGTTTTTATTGATGATTATGCGCATCATCCAGAGGAAATAAATGCAGTGCATCAAGCCGTTCGGGAAATGTATCCTAACAAAAAGGTATTGGCTGTTTTTCAACCGCATTTGTATAGTAGAACCCGCGATTTTGTGGATGATTTCGCTAAAAGTTTATCGCAGTTTGATGCTGTATTGTTGTTGGATATTTATCCAGCCAGGGAACTGCCTATTGAAGGCGTAACATCTTCTTGGTTACTTGGTAAAATAGCGAATGAAAACAAACAATTGGTGAGTAAAGAAGAGTTGGTTTATAAAATTACCGAAAGCAATGCCCAAGTGGTTTTAACCATTGGTGCAGGCGATATAGGAGAAGAAGTAAAACATATAAAAAAAGGATTGAAAGTTGCGAGTTAATTGGAATTACATAAAAATGTTTTTGCTTTTGGCAGTGGTGGTTTTTTTGTTTGCCTTTGCATCCAACAGAAACGCTGCGCGAAAAATTTCAGAACCCAAGATTCAATTTATTGGCGATGACAATCTTTTTATTACTTATGAAACTGTTAGTAAATTGTTAATACAAAATCAGGGTAAGGTTAAAAACGTGCCTAAAGAAATTTTAGATTTGAATGAACTAGAAAGCGCCCTGAATTCTAATCCAATGATAAAATCAGCTGAAGTGTATGTTTCTGTAAATGGTACACTTAATGCTGAAATTGAACAAAAAAGACCAATCGCGAGAGTGAGTACAAACGCGTCATACTATATAGATGACGAGGGTTCTTACATGCCGTTGTCATCTAATTATTCTGCTAGGGTGCCACTTGTAACGGGGCATGTTGAGAAAAATAATTTGGACAACGTTTTTGTTGTGGCGAGCAAAATTCAAAACGATGATTTTTTAACAAAGAATGTTATTGAGATCCGTCAAGACATCGATGAAAAAATCTATTTGAAGCTTAGACAATGTAAATTTCTAGTTCAATTGGGAGATGTGAAACTTTTAGACAAAAAAATAAACAATTTAAAGGCGTTTTATCAAAAAAGTTTAAAAGAGAACGCACTCAATAATTATAGTAAAGTGAATTTACAGTTCGATAACCAAGTAGTATGTACCAAATTGTAAACTATGGAGCATAACATAGCAGTAGGATTAGACATAGGGACCACCAAAATAGTGGCAATGATTGGCCGTAAGAATGATTATGGTAAGCTTGAGATTTTAGGAATAGGCAAATCTAAAAGTTTGGGAGTACACCGTGGTGTTGTTAACAATATAACACAAACCATTCAATCCATCCAGCAGGCTGTGCAAGAGGCAGAAGCTGCTGCCGAAATGAAAATAGAAGGTGTAACCGTGGGTATTGCGGGACAGCATATCCGAAGTTTACAACATAGTGACTACATAACACGCCCTAATTCCGATCAGGTTATTGATGAAACCGATATAGATAGGTTAATTAACCAAGTACATAAGTTGGTTATGCTTCCAGGTGAAGAGATCATTCATGTATTGCCACAAGAGTATAAAGTAGATGGCCAGGCCGAAATAAAAGAGCCTATTGGTATGTATGGCGGCAGATTGGAAGCTAATTTTCATGTGGTTGTGGGGCAGGTGTCATCTATAAGAAACATTGGGCGTTGTGTGCAAAGTTCAGGGTTAAACCTTGAAGGTATCACATTAGAGCCCTTGGCATCTGCAAACGCAGTTTTAAGCCAAGAAGAAAAAGAAGCGGGTGTGGCGTTGATTGATATAGGTGGTGGTACTACCGATTTGGCCATTTTTAGGGATGGTATTATTCGTCATACGGCAGTTATTCCTTTTGGCGGTAATGTTATTACAGAAGACATCAAAGAAGGTTGTTCCATCATAGAAAAACAGGCCGAACTTCTAAAAATTAAATTTGGTTCTGCTTGGCCAGGAGAAAATAAGGATAACGAAATCGTATCCATTCCTGGGTTAAGAGGTCGTGAACCCAAAGAGATTACCCTCAAAAATCTCTCTAAAATTATACATGCACGAGTAGTTGAAATTATTGAACAGGTGTATGTTGAAATTAAAAACTACGGGCACGAAGAACAAAAAAAGAAACTAATAGCAGGTATTGTTTTAACAGGTGGAGGTGCACAGTTGAAACACTTAAAACAGTTGGTTGAATATATCACAGGTATGGATACCCGTATAGGATATCCTAATGAGCATTTAGCGGGCGACAGTGACGATGATATTACGAGCCCATTATTTGCTACAGCTGTTGGTTTGGTGTTGGACGGATTGAAACGCCAAGATAGAAAACGCGCTGAACAAAAAGAAATACAGGAGAAAAAGGAAGAAATGCCAAATGAAGACCAAAAAGCCATTGAAAAACCAATAAAAGAAAGACGTTCGTTTCTAGATAAATTAACCGAAAGGGTAAAAGATTTTTTAGATAACGCAGAATAATACAAAACCAAACCAACCATTGAATAAAAGTAATAGTATAAAACCAGTAAAACCGAATTTATGAGCAGCAACAAAGAATTCACAAGTATTGCATTTGATCTACCCAAGAACCAATCAAATGTTATTAAAGTTATTGGTGTTGGAGGTGGTGGCAGTAATGCCATTAACCACATGTTTCAGCAAGGCATCAAGGGCGTAGACTTTTACATCTGTAACACAGATGCACAGGCACTTCAAAATAGTGGTGTTCCCAACAAAATACAGTTAGGTGTTAATTTAACCGAAGGTTTAGGTGCGGGAGCAAATCCTAACATTGGTGAGCAAGCTGCTGTAGAGAGTTATGAAGACATCTCAAACATGCTCGATTCTAATACAAAAATGGTTTTTATTACTGCTGGTATGGGCGGTGGTACGGGTACTGGAGCCGCACCAATCATTGCCAAAATGGCTAAGGATTTGGATATTTTAACGGTTGGAATCGTTACAATGCCATTCCAGTTTGAAGGAAAAATGCGTATTGAACAATCGCAGATAGGCATCGAAAAATTAAGGGATGTTGTAGATTCTTTAATCGTAATAAATAATAACAAGCTTCGTGAGGTTTATGGAAACCTTGGTTTTAAAGCAGGTTTCTCTAAAGCTGACGAGGTCTTATCTACAGCTGCTCGTGGTATTGCTGAAGTAATTACACACCACTACACACAAAATATAGATTTACGCGACGCCAAAACGGTATTGAGTAACAGTGGCACGGCCATTATGGGGTCAGCTTTAGCTTCGGGTCAAAATCGTGCGCAAGAGGCTATAAGGAAAGCGTTGGATTCGCCATTATTGAACGATAATAAAATAACAGGAGCCAAAAACGTATTGCTGCTTATTGTTTCAGGATCCCATGAAATCACGATTGATGAAATTGGAGAAATAAACGACCATATTCAAAATGAAGCGGGTCACGGTGCCAATATCATTATGGGTGTTGGCGAAGACGAAGCTTTAGAAGAATCAATTGCTGTAACAATCATAGCTACGGGGTTTAATGTAGAGCAACAGGATGAAATTACAAATTCTGAAACCAGAAAAGTAATCCATTCTTTGGTAGATGAAAAAGAATTAAGTCCAAAAGACCCCGAGCCTGTTATTATTTCTCCCGTTATAGAAATGGAGAAAAAAGAACCTGAAGTGGTTCGTCATACACTTGACCTTGATGCTGAAGAAGAAACTCAAAAACAAGAAATAAAACAAGAAACAAACCAGAAGCAAGAAAAGATTTCTGATGATTTTAATCTTATTCCAACTACCGATAGTATAAAAAATATTAAGGTTAAATACGAAGAAGTAAAAGGTCACGTTAAAGAAGAAGACGATTTCATTATCAAACCGGTTACCAAAATGACTAAAAAGGTAGAGCCAATAGATGATGAAGAAGAACAGCAAATAACGTTGACTTTTGATTTGCCTTTGTCGGATTCTAAACCAAAAAAGGAAAAAGAAGAAGATATTATATCGCACGAGCTTACAGAAGACGTTAAGAAAATGACGGTAAAAGATTATGTAGAGCTTATAACCGTTACAGAATCTAACGAAAAAGGAGATGTACGCTACACCCTAGAAGAAGATTATATGGAGGTAGAGTCTTCGATGAATAAAAAATCGTCTAAGAATGATTTAGGAAACGAAGAAGATTACGATGTTGTTTTTGAAAAGAAAGTGGTGCCACAGGATAAGGTAGAAGAGTCAACCGATGAGGTCGATCCTATGAATAGTCCAATTTCGGATATGTTGAAAGAGCGTGCACAGGAGCGCAGACGTAAAATGAAAGATTTCAATTATAAATTCAATAATTCAAAAATTGATGATATTGAAAAAATACCAGCATACAAGCGTCAAGGCGTCAATCTTGATGAAGCCAAACATTCGTCAGAAACAGATATTTCAAGAACGAGTGTAAGTACAGATGATAATGACGATATACAAATGCGATCTAACAACTCGTTTTTACATGACAACGTCGATTAAAATATATGCTGACCTTACTTAGTTATGAACCCGAAAAGTATCCCTCAGCTTTTCGGGTTTTTTAATATTATAATTTTGTCCTTCCCTTGAAGGAGGGAATCTTTTTTTCTTAGTATCTTCGCACACAGAAAAATTTAAAAAATGAGTTTACAAGAAAAGGTTATGGCGGCTTTAAAGGATGCCATGAAAGCGAAAGATCAAACAGCGTTAACAGCATTAAGAGCTGTGAAATCGGCTATTTTATTGGCTCAAACAGAAGGTGGTGCTCAAGGGGAGTTGAGCGAGGAACAAGAACTTAAAATATTACAAAAACAAGTAAAGCAGCGTAAAGACAGTGCCGCTGTATACTTGGAACAAGGCCGAGAGGATTTGGCGGCTCCAGAATTGGCAGAAGCAGACATTATCAGTCAATTTTTACCTGCAGCGTTAAGTGAAGAAGATATAGAAAAAGTGGTTGTAAATACCATAAATAAAGTTGGTGCGGAAGGCATGAAAGATATGGGAAAGGTTATGGGCATTGTTAGCAAGGAATTGGCTGGACGCGCCGATGGAAAAACCATATCTAATATTGTAAAGGCTAAGTTGTCTTAAAATATTTTAGGATAATATAGTCAATAATCAATTAAAAATAAAAAACATAAAGGCTGCGTACCTGCCCGTCCGTCAGGCGGGGTTCAACTGGATACCTGCCTGCCGGCAGGCAGGGAATATCAGATTTTATAATGTATTACACTTATGTTCTAAAAAGTCAAGTTGATGGAAGGCTTTACAAAGGCCACTGTCAGGATTTAAGAAAAAGAATATTAGAGCATAATTCAAGGAAAGTGTTTTCAACTAAGGGTTTTATACCTTGGGAATTAGTTTATTTCGAAAGTTTTGAAACAAGAAAAGAAGCTATAAATAGGGAAAAGTTTTTAAAAACAGGTGTAGGAAGGGAATTTTTAAAAGAAAAAATAAAGGCTGCGTAGTTCAACTGGATAGAATATCAGATTTCGGCTCTGAGGGTTGGGGGTTCGAATCCCTCCGCGGTCACAAAATAAAACTTGGCATGTTTTCGAAAATGTCAGGTTTTTTTATTTTCTCTTACCTAGAGGAACAATAAGATAATAGTGCACTCTAAAATCAAGGATAGCTAATTTGTGTTTTTAATTATGGAAAAAGAACAACTATGGAATGTTTTTGAGGACGAAGTTTACTTTTTTATTTTGAAAAAAGTAAGGAACAGTGAGGCAGCAAAAGATATATTGCAAACGGTTTTCTTAAAAGTTCATTATTATCACGAGACTCTGAAGGATGCACAGAAATTAAGGCCTTGGGTTTTTCAGATTGCCCGAAATGAAATAGCCAATTACTACAAACACGAAACCCGATACGTGGAAATACAAAACGAAGAAAAGCAAGGTTTTGTTGAAGCATATGAAGATGTGTGTTGCCTAAGTTTTTTTATGAATAATTTGCCTTCGCCTTATAAAGAAGCAATAAATTTGGTTTATGTAGAAGGAATGAAACAACATGAGGCAGCGGAAGATCTTGGAATAAGTCTTGCTAATGTAAAAGCTAGAGTGCGGCGTGGAAAGATGATGTTGGTGAAAAAATTAAAAGAGTGTTGTCAATATGAAATAGATGAAAATGGAAAACTGATAGGAGAGGCCGATTGCCCAAGATGTAGTATGTAGATAAAATTATTAAACAAAGCCTCTATGAAAATAAAGGCTTTGTGTTGTTATTTTATAGTATCAATTTAAATCCACCATTAATTACAAAGCCATCCACGGGGGCATAAATGTCACGGAATTGTGGGTTATCAAAACTTCCAGTATAAATAGTGTCAAACCGAGTTTGACGAGTGTCTAGCATATTCTCTAGGTTAAGGAACAATGAAAAATGTTTTCCCAATTTTTTTTCAGACATAATTCCTAAAATCCAATAAGAATTACCAGTTGCACCGTCGTTTAATTTTTGTGGACTATAATAATACGCTTCTAAGCCTATCCAAAAATTTTCATGCTTTTCATACATCAATACATTATTCAAACGGTGTTTGGCTACCAATGGATATTGTGACGAACCATTCTCATAGTGTTGCTTTACATCGGCGTAGGTATAGCCCATAAAAAGTTTAAAATCGCCATAGCCCCATCTCATATTGGCCTCCAATCCTTGGGTATCAATGTGTCCATTTGGTTGAACAAACTGGTAGTTGTCATCTTCATTTTGAGATAATAACAAGGGGTCATTGATTCTGGTGTAAAACAAAAGGGCGTTAGTAGACAAACTTAAAGCACCTGATATGGGCCAACGGTAATTGATATCGAAGTTAATTCCAATAGAGCGTTCTGCCTTACTCTCGGAAACATTTAGAGGGAGTACATTACGAAACTGCAAGCGCTCCGTATCTTCTGTAAAAACGGTTGGTGTTTTATACCCCAATCCTCCGCCAGTACGGAAAGTAAGTAAATCTGTTGGCTCATACATTAAAGAGAACCTTGGGAGGATGTGCGTGCCATAGTCAGTTTGGTAATCTCCACGAAGTCCAGTTTCTAAGGTCCACTTTTTAGCAATATTCCAAGTGTTTTGTAGAAAAGCTCCTATGGTTGTGTTTGAGAAACTTAGATCTTGATTGGGGTCGCCTTGGGATTGATTAAAATTTTCAGTCCATACATTAAGTCCGCCAATCCATTCCGTATTTTGGGTGGATGTGGAAATATTGGCCTCTGAGAAGGAAGATATTTGCTTGCCTCCAAAGGTGTAATCGGGTATGCCAATACTTCGGTCAAATAGGCTTACACTATTTTTAAGCTGAAGTTGGGCATGTTCAGAAAATTTGTGTGTAGCAATCAACTGCGTTGAAAACCGATCGGTATTGTTTTTCTCAAAATATCCCGTATTGCTATTCCCTTTTACATAGTTCATATTACCACCAAGACGATTTTCGGTAACATAATTAAAGCCAACCTGAACTTCTGTTTTGTCTAGGTAAAGAAAAATTTTGGGGTTTAGGGTGAAACGTTCAAAATCGGGAATAGCAGTAAGGCCTATATCTGCCGGATCGTAGGCGGTTCCCTTATTATAAGAGGCAAAGACTGTAGTGCCAATATTTCCGTATTTTTCAGCATAAAATCCACTAATGTCCAATCCTAAAGCCGATGTACCATTAACCATAAAGTTAAGTTGTCGCTTGTCTTTGGGGGTTCTGGATATTAAATTTACCAATCCCGCTATGGCTCCACCCCCGTAAAGTGTGGAAGAAGACCCTTTAATTACTTCAACTTGTTTCAGGTCTAAAGGGGCAATTTGCATTAAGCTTAACCCTCCTGAATATCCAGAATATAAAGGCAAACCATCCCTTAAAAGTTGGGTATATTTACCGTCTAATCCTTGTATTCGTATACTCGAACTGTAACTGGTTGCAGAAGTTTGCTGCGTCTGTATGCCAGTACTTTCGTTGAGCAGCATCCGTATGTCGCCGGGTTTCATGTTGCCTTTTTCCGATAATTCTTCCCCAGCAATATATTCGATACGTGTTGGAATGTCCTCAATGGTTCGGGTACTTCGTGTGGAGGTAAGTACAATTTCATCCATTTCTTCACTGGATGGAGAAAGATATATTAGAAAAGGCTGTTGCTGTCCATCCAAAGGAAAAGTCTTTTTCAATTTTTGGGTATGGTAGCCCATATACTGAACGTTTATAGTATATTCCCCATCTGGTATTCCAGAAAAAGAAACAAAACCATTAATATCGGTAGCGGCTCCTTTTTCCAATTGTGGAATATATACGGAAACGCCAAATAGCGGTTCTTTAGTGTTTAAGTCTTTAATTGTTGCTTCGAAAGTGTTTTGTGCGAATGTAAGCCCGTATGTGCAGAAGCATAGTATCCCAATCAAGTAATATTTTGCCATAGTAATTTAAACTTTATCAAGTAGACTGGGAAGCCACTAAAAGGATACAAAATAATAGTATCTATTTATTTTCTTTTATAACTGAATTATAGATTTGTTTTAAAAACCCTGTTGTTGTTATAAATATAATGCCTATTATAAAACGATTTTCTTTCAAAACGGGTACTGTGTAGAGATTTGTAAGCGAAATAATTAAAATGGATAAGTTTATTATCCAAACTAAGGCAATTAAAATCAACAGAATTTTTTTCATAGATTGATTAAGAATTTATGAAACCATTTTATTTGAATTCAAATTCAAACTATCCAGAAAAACATTTAATTCCAAAAGGGAGTTTTGGTCAATTAATTCTGTGTTTATTCTCAATTCTGTCGAATCGGCTTTTAGGATGTAATCTCCAGCAAATTTTTTAATCTGCTTTATTTCGTTTAGGTTTATTTTTTTCGGAATCAATTGGTTTTTTGAGATAACACCATTTTCTATTGTTAAGTATTGTTTGTTGTTTTCAAAGAAATAAGTGCCTAGATATAGAAATCCCATTAGTAAATACCCGTAATTAAATACAGTACCAGACTCAAACGTAACCGAGGCTGCTCCGAGAATGAGCCAAAGTATTCCGAAAATCAAATAGTAATTCAGCCGCTTTTTTTTATATCGTACTTTCATTTTGGAAAACGTTTATTCTAATCATAGATCTAAA
Organism: Marixanthotalea marina; assembly: GCA_018883545.1. Lineage (GTDB taxonomy): Bacteria > Bacteroidota > Bacteroidia > Flavobacteriales > Flavobacteriaceae > Marixanthotalea > Marixanthotalea marina. Next base: position 742,149 of record JAHLEH010000001.1, read on the forward strand.
ATAACAGATTTTTTTTACAAATTAAAAATATTTTATGTGTAATAAAACACAGAGGTAAACGTCTAACCACTTATTCGTATTTTTACAGTGCTTAATTTAATTGAAGACAACCACATGTACCACGCCATAGAATCACCAATGTTAGTAAAAATTAGCTTTAATAAGCTATTTCAGCAATATAAAACGATGCTAACTAGTGAAGATGCTTTATTGGCGGCTCGCGCAAAGCAGGTGCTGGAAATTCAGGAGAAACACCCTGTTTTGGGTACTGGATTTACCGATTTTTCGCTATTAGAGGCATACAAGCAAGAAATCGAAACTGTGCTTCGGGATTCCTTTAGTCCGCTGTTAACCCGCAATGAAATCAAAACGGCGTCAGTGCCTTTTCAAAATCTTATTTTTAATCCGTCTCAACGGTTTAAGAATATTATAGAATCTGCTGGCGAAGGGTTTGAGCTGGACATAAAAAATATGCCAGAAGACGATACGTACATTATAGCCTGTACAGTTATTTTGAATTTTTGCTATGGTTATGATTTAAGTCTGAAGCGTCCCATGTATTATGAAATACCTGATGCCAATGGGATTAAGCGTTACTATAAAATAATGTACAATGCCGATTTTTGCGAAATTGTACCAACAGAAAAAGCTGTTAAAATTACCCAAGAAGATTATGATGAGTTGATCGATAATTTTGGAAATATAGAACTTTGGAAAGCAAAATTTCCTCCAAATAGTTATACTTTCAAAGGTTTTGTGATTTCTAATATTTTTGATGTTACAGACGATCAATCGATATCTAACATAAAATCCAGTTTAATAGGAGAGGTAAAAAATAAGGACAAAAATTTCATAAAAGAATTCCAAAATATTTTTCGCTCATTGTTGGGTCTTAAAAATTTAAGGGTTGGTTTTTCACTTTACAACAAAGAAGAAGATACCTTCGAACGTGTTTTGGGTGACGATATGGTAAGTTTTTTGGTGAACAGAAGCGATTCCTTGCTTTGTGAAACCTCGTTATGTGAGGATTCTTATAATATGCTATTAAAGGAAAAGCGGTTTTTTGCTATTTCGGATGTAGATAAATTGGCATCTATTGTTAACACGCCCCAATTTAAAATTCTTCAGGATCAAGGCATTAAAAGTGCTATTTTGGCGCCTATAGCTAGTAATAATGAGTTGTTGGGAATATTAGAGTTGGTATCTAATAAGCCAAAGGTTTTAAATAGTATCAACGCTAATAAATTAACCGATGTAATGCCGTTTATAATATCTACGGTAGAGCGCTCTAAAAAAGAGGAACAAAATTTAATTGAAGCTATAATACAGCAGGAGTGTACATCCATTCATCCTAGTGTGGCGTGGAAATTTAGAAGTGCAGCTAAAAAATTCCTGTTCGATAAACAAAAACTAGGGCCCAGCGCTACTTTTAGTAAAATAGCTTTTGAAAATGTGTATCCTTTATTTGGGCAAATCGATATATCAGGGTCTTCAAGTGCCAGAAACGAAGCAACAAAAAAAGATTTATTGCTTCAATTAACTTTGGTAGAAAAAATATTCGATAAAATAACAAACTCAAAAGAACTGTTAATTTACAGTCAGATTAAGTTTCAAATAGAGAGTTTTCAAGAAGAGTTGAAATCCGATTTTAAAGTTGACACCGAAATGACAATTTCTGTGTTCTTTAAAAATGAAATAGAGCCCTTGTTAAAATTTCTGTCGAAAAAAAATGCCGCCTTAACAGACGATATAGATAACTACTTTAATAAAATAGATGAAACTTTAGGTGTGGTTTATTTCCACAGGAAAAGTTACGACGATACCGTAGCATTGTTCAACAAAAATATGGCCTCCTTGTTGGATAAAAAGCAAGTTGAAGCCCAACAAATGTATCCCCACTATTTTGAGCGTTTTAAAACCGATGGGGTAGAGCATAATATGTATATAGGCGAGGACATAACCAAAGAAGATGGTTTTAATAGTATCTATTTGTACAATCTTCGTTTGTGGCAGTTGCAGGTTATGTGCGAAATGGAAAATGAGTATTATAACAGTCAAGATGAATATCCGCTGTCACTGGATGTGGCTTCCATGATATTGGTATTTAACCAACCATTGTCTATAAGGTTTAGAATGGATGAAAAACGATTTGATGTAGACGGTACATACAATGCAAGATACGAAGTGGTTAAAAAGCGCGTTGATAAAGCATTCATTAAAGGCACAGAAGAACGCGTTACCGGAAAGGGTAAAATAACCATTGTATATTCCCAAAAAGAAGACGAAATAGAATACTTGCGCTATGTTAAGTTTTTACAGTCTAAAAAAGTACTGAATAACGACGAAGAAATTCTGGAACTGGAAAACTTGCAAGGGGTAACAGGGTTAAAGGCTATAAGGGTGAGTTTGCTGTATAGCAACAAAGCAGATAATAGTAAAGAACTCTATACCTATGGGGATTTAATGGCTGAAATTAAATCTTAAAAGTAAAGTTTGTATCTGTAGATTGTATTTGCATTGATGTTTCAGAACTTTCAACCGAGGGTAAAACATCTTTTATTTCCGCTTTTGGGTTTGTTTTAAAGGATATGGCGAAAGAAAGTACAGATATAATCATGCCGGCCATAAATATAGTGTAGGTAACCCTTAAAATACGGTACTTTCTATCCAATACTTTTCCTAAAAAATACAAGTCTTTGGTTAGCGAGTCGTATAGATAATCTTTGTCTTTTAAAAGCTCGTTTATGGCCCATTGGTATTCTTTCAGTTCCATTTTATGGAAATTTCCAAAAAACGTAAGGTTTACTCGTTTTTGTTCAACATCTTCTCTGGTAAATTCGCCTCGGGTTACATTTGGTCTGGTAGCTATAATGGACAGTACCATAGAAATAACGCTCGATACGGTAAAAATAATAGTTGGTATAATTAAATAACTGTTGGAAGGATTGTCTAGTTTAGAAAACAAATTAGCAATTACCAATGAAATTATAATAGCGTTTACAGATAGTAAAATATTAGCTTTGGTATCGGCAATATCACTTAGTTTGATGTGGTTTCTTAAAGCTACCCTATAAAAAGTTTGAATGCCACGTTCGGGACTTTCGTTTTTGTATTGTGCTTTGTATTTGGCTTTAAGTTCTTCGGTTTTTTGTTTCTGTTTTAGTTTTTTTCTCTGTTTTATTAGCTTCGAAAGGTTTTTTTCTTTAACAGGCTGCCAATTTTTTAAGGCATAATCACAATAAAACTTATGTTTTTCGGTGAGTACTTTAATGTTCTCCTCTAACCATTCTGTTGGAGTGTAATTTTTAATGCCTTGTATTTCAAGTTCTTTTCTTAAAAATTCACTGGCTTCGTTAAAGTAATCCTTTCCAAAGTGTGAAGCATCTGCATCCCTGATTATTTTTTCAAGTTCAGATTGTGGTTCGTTGTCAAATTCTGTTGCCAGAATGCATTTGTTTACAGCCTCAATGATTTTGTTGTCTACGTCATTTTCTTTTAAAAATTGGGAGGCTATTTTTACGCTTTCCTTTTCATGGTCGTTGGTAGTTTTTGTATAGCCTGTGTCATGCAAAAGTGAAGCCAGTTTAAGCACTAAGATGTCTTGGTCGTTAAGATTGCAATGTTGAATGATTTCATTAACGCTTTTGTGTACACGCTCTGTGTGTGTATAATTATGGTACAGAAATGTATTGGGGAGTTTTTCCTTGAATAAATTGAAAACAAACGCTTGTGTGCTTTTTACAATATCTGTCATGTCTAGTATTTAAAGGCTATAATCATACAAATTACAAAAAAACATATGAAAAAAATATGGTGTGTTAATTTGTATCTTTATCTCAAAAATAACAAAATCAAATTAATGAAATTTCTATTACGATTTATAGGGAGTTGCTTTATTATTTTGTGTGTTAATGCATGTGCAACCTATAATGCGCAATATGCCGAGGAAAATACAAACGAAGAGGTTTTTCCATCAGAAGAAACTATAGATAAAATATTTTATTTAATTGGCGATGCAGGGTTGTCGTCAGAGAATGATCTTTCAGATGGTTTAAAAGCTTTCCAGGATTATATATCGGGTAGAAATACCAAAAATGATTTTGCCATTTTTTTAGGAGATAATATCTATCCAGCAGGTATGCCAGATAAAAACCAAAAGGGGAGGTTGCAAGCAGAAAATGGATTGAACGCCCAAATAAAAGCTGTTAAGGATTTTAGTGGTAAAGTTGTGTTTATTCCAGGAAATCACGATTGGTACGCCAATGGCTTAAAGGGACTAAAACGTGAAGAAAAATATATTGAAGAGGCTTTAGGGAAAAACACTTTTTTGCCAGAAAATGGTTGCCCTCTGGAAAGTGTAGACATAGGCGAGACCATTCAACTAATAATTGTTGATACCCAATGGTATCTGGAAAATTGGAACCACAACCCGACCATAAACGATGATTGCGAAATAAAAACTAGAGAGCGTTTATTTGAGGAAATAGAAAGTGAACTAAAAAAAGCCCAAAATAAAACGGTGGTTTTTGCCATGCACCATCCTATGTATACCAACGGAACGCATGGTGGTCATTTTGCGGCCAGCAAGCATTTATTTCCTTTTCAAAAAAAAATACCGCTGCCTGTATTGGGTTCTTTAATAACCCAAATAAGAACGCAAGGTGGCGTGTCTGTGCAAGATCGTTATAACGAACGATATAATGAATTGATGCGCCGATTAGAAACCATTGCCTTTGATGCAAATAATGTTGTTTTTGTTTCTGGGCATGAACATAATTTGCAGTACATAGAAAGTAATGCTATTAGGCAAATAGTCTCTGGGTCTGGTTCTAAAGAATCGCCTGTTACTATAGATAGGAACGGATTGTTCTCTTATGGTAAACAAGGTTTTGCAGAACTAATTGTTTATAAAGATGGAAGCAGTTGGGTAAAAATGTATGGGGTAGAAAACGGGAAGGCAAAGCGATTGTTTCAAAAAAAGGTCTTAGAACCTAGCAAAACGTTCAATGATTCAAATTTGCCTAATAGCTTTCCGGAAGAAGTAGCGGTGTCTATTTATTCAAAAGAGCAAACCAATAAATCCGGTTTTTTTGAAACCATTTGGGGCGACCGTTATAGAACAATTTACGGAACAAACATAAAAGCAAAAGTAGCTTTGCTGGATACGCTTTATGGTGGCTTAGAGGTATTAAGGAAAGGCGGAGGGCATCAAACAAGGTCTTTAAGGCTAAAAACCAAAGATGGTAGGGAATTGAATATGCGGGCACTTCGTAAAAGCGCAACCCAATACCTTCAGTCAGTTTTGTTTAAAGATACTTATGTAGAAGACGAATTTGAAAGAACCGCTGTTGAAGAACTTGTTCAAGATTTTTATACAGCTGCACATCCGTATGCATTTATGGCCATTCCAGATTTATCGCATGCAGCGCAAATTTTCCATACCAATCCTAAATTGCTTTATGTGCCGAAGCAAAAAGCTTTAGGGCAATATAATACTGAATATGGCGACGAACTTTATATGATCGAAGAACGCCCCGAAAAAAACCATACCGATACACGTAATTTTGGGTATGCCGATGATATTGAAAGTACGTATGATATTATTGAAAAAGTACGTGATGATGAAAAGTATAAAATTGATGAAAACGATTTTATTAGAGCACGGCTTTTTGATATGCTAGTTGGTGATTGGGATAGGCACCAAGATCAATGGCGCTGGGCGCAGTTTGATGCTGAAAATGGCGGTAAAATTTACAGGCCCATACCACGAGATAGAGATCAGGTGTTTTCAAATTTTGATGGTGTTTTGTTAGATGTCATGAAGGTAGTTTCTGGTTCTACCAAACAGTTACAGGTTTACGACTCAGAACTAAAAGACATTAAATGGATTAATAGTGCGGGCATTAAATTAGATCGCATTTTAATTCAAAAAGCAAATGAAGCCGATTGGTTAAAGGAAGCACAGTTTTTACAAGAGAATATAACGGATGCTGTAATCGATGAGGCATTTTCCAAAGTGCCTAAAGAAGTACGGGATGCCAGTTTGGAAGAGATAAAACGAAATCTTAAAGGAAGAAAATCAAATCTCCAGGATATTGCCAGGCGCTATTACAAACATTTAAATGAATTGGTGATTTTGACAGGGACCGATAAAGATGATTATATAGAAATAACCAGAATAAACGACAAGGAAACACATGTAAAAATATCTAGAATTAAAGATGGCAAAAAGGCCGATGTGTTGGTAAATAAAACATTTAACAAGGATGTAACCAAAGAGATTTGGATTTATGGTTTAGATGATAAAGATGTTTTTGAAGTTTCGGGCAAGGCACAACATTTAATTTATACTAGATTGATAGGCGGACAAGAAAATGATACCTACATAATTAAGAATGGAAGAAGAGTTGCAGTGTACGACCATAAGTCCAAGAAAAATACCATTCAAGAGAATCATGGAGCTAAGGTTAAGTTTACCGATATTTATAACTTAAACCTTTTCGATTATCAAAAAAACATTGTTAAAACATCTGCAATAACACCTAGTTTTGGATTTAACCCAGATGATGGGTTTAAATTGGGAGCCACTTATGTTAAAACAGTAAAAGGGTTTCAGCGTAATCCGTTCTCAAAGCAACATCGTTTAAAAGGTGGTTATTTTTTTGCAACCAAAGGGTTTGAACTGAATTACGAAGGTACTTTTGCCAATATTTTCCAAGATTGGAATTTGCATGTTGCTGGCCGTTTTACATCCGAGAATTTTACTAATAACTTTTTTGGCTATGGTAATGAGACCATAAATAATGATGATAATTTAGGACTCGATTACAATCGCGTAAAAACGGGTATTTATGCGCTTAATGTAGGGGTCTTAAAAATGGGCAATTTTGGAAGTAATTACGGTGTAAAGGCCATTTTTGAAGGTATAGAAATTGAGGATACTCCAAACCGGTTTATCTCTAATTTCATGCCCATTATTAATGGTGATTTTTATAAAAGACGCTTTTTTGGAGGTTTGGAAGCGGTTTATAACTATAAAAGTTTTGACCACAGCATCAATCCTACCAAAGGAATGACCTTTCTTTTTAATTTGGGAGGTAAAACTGAGTTTAAGGAAACCAAAAACACCTATGGTTATATAAACTCTGAATTGGGTTTTTATAATGCGCTTTCAAAAAACAAAAAGTTAGTGCTTAAAACCGATGTGAGAACACAGCTTAGGTTTGGTGACGATTTGGTGTTTTACCAAGCGGCCAATATTGGAGGTAACAATGGTATGCGAGGTTATAGAACAGAGCGCTTTACAGGGAAAAATGCGTTGACCGGAAGTGCAGATTTAAGGTATAGTTTTCCGACATTTAAAACCAGTGTTTTGCCATTACAAATAGGTGTTTTTGCTGGAACCGATGTGGGTAGGGTATGGTATAAAGGTGATTTTTCTAAAAAATGGCATAATGACTATGGTGGCGGATTTTGGGTAACGGCTGCCGAAAGCCTTTCGGGAACATTTAATTTGTTTAACGGAGCAGAAGGGTTGAGGTTTTCGTTTGGTTTTGGCTTGAATTTCTAGTTTAAATCAAAACTATAAATATTGTTTCCTTCCGTACCATTTTTTTCATCTGTTATTAATGCACTGTTGTTGTTTACAAAGCAGATACCTTCCTTTTGGGAATTATGCCCAAACGGTAAAGCTTCTATCGTGCCTTCAAAAAATTGATCAGATTCAAAGTCGGTAAGTTTCCAGAGTTTATCGTGGTTTAAAAGTATAACCGTTTTACCATCGTTACTAATATCTGCCGATGTTATTTTATTATCCTTGCCACTTAAATTAAAGTCGGTCACAATTTCAGCAGAATGTATTCCTGTTTGGTTGGGAACTTTTAACACAAGAAACTTTTTGGACTCTTTACTGAACAAATAAAAGTGGTTATTGAAAAGGAAAAAGCTTTCAAAATCTTTTTTTGCGGCTTTTTTAGGAAGTGTAAATGCTATTATTTCTGCTGTTGTGCTATTGGTTTTACTTGCTGGATTTGATATTTTATAAATAATGAATGTATCTCGTTTTCCATTATTATTGCCAAAGTCACCTATATAAATATTACCTTCAGAATCGGAGGTTAAATCTTCCCAATCTTCGTTTTTGGCATTGCTGATATCTATGTCTTTTATTATATCTCCATTATGGTTTAGTCCGTAAAGGTTGTTTTGGTTTCCGGCATCCTCAATCACCCAAATTAAGTTAGAGTTAGGAATAGTTTCAGCCGCCGATACTTCTTTTAAGCTATTGGCCATATCACCAATCATAGTTAGGTTACCCGTATTGCAGGATAAAAATAAAAATGAAATTGCCAATAGTCTTGGTTTGTTCAACTTTAATGTTCCTTTAATTTTTAATGTCATCATTCTTTAGTTTCTTCAACCGCAACTATTTTAAAGCATCCTACAAAACAATAAAAAAGGGCATTCACGAAAGTCATGAATGCCCTTTGTAATATTAATTATTAGACATGATGAAATTCATTAATTCTCTATCATGGTTATTTACAACTTTACTTTCGTTGTCAAAATACATAGTGGCGCCATTTTCTATGGTATAAAGTGGCCACTCAGGAAGTTTGCCTTCTACATTCGGGTTGGCTGTTTTGGCAAAGTTTATCCATGCATCGCTCATTTTGTCTGCTAATTCCCAAGCTTCTTCTGTATTTCCTGTCCAATCAGCTCTTAGGTCAACATTATTGAATGCTAAAGGTAGATCCAAACCATGAAAAGAACCTTTTGATGCATTGTCAACCTGACTTTTCCATGCCAAGAAATAAACATACAAAGGTGCGTTAGACTCTTGTTTTCTTGCATCGGCAGTTCTTATGGTAAAAGGTCTAAAGGTTTTGTCTATGGAAAGTAAATCTTGTGGGGTGTAATCTGGATAGGCTTTGGCAAATAAGTCAATGTATTTCTCAGTTTTATCGCTATATTCTTTTTCTAGATTTTCTTTTGCTTGTTCTAGGGTTAGGTCTTTTTCGCCATAATAGGTTCTCATTAACTCATTTAATGTTGTACCAATCATAAGCGGAATGTCTTTAGAGATATCAGCAAAACCTGGACTGAAAGGCTGTTGTAGTAATGCCTCACCATCAGCCGAAGGAGCAAAGCCATACATAGTTGGAGAGCCTGGTGTTCTTGGGCCAGAAATTTTCGCTATGGCATCATTCCCTGCTTTTACCAGATCAGCGTAAGGGATGGTATCCAGCTTTTCTACATCGTTTGGAGTAAGTTCTAATTTGTCGAGTACGGCTGAAGCCAATTCTTGTGATTTTTCCTTGGTCATGGTGTTAATTAAGGTGCCACTTTGTATAATAGCTTTGTGGAATAGTCCCTTTGCTGCTGGCATGCACATAAGTGTACCCACTTTGCCGCCGCCGCCAGATTCACCAAAAATGGTTACGTCGGAAGGGTCACCTCCAAAATCAGCAATATTTTTTTGAACCCATTCAAGCGATTTTACAATGTCTAGCATCCCCACATTGGCCGATTTTGAATAGTCCTCACCAAATGCCGATAAATCAAGAAAACCTAGAATATTCAATCGGTGGTTTACAGATACCATAACCACATCGCCTTTTTTGGCTAGGGCTTCACCGTAAGTCATTGGGTCGTTACTGCTGCCAATGTGAAAGCCACCGCCATGCAACCAGACCATAACCGGACGTTTTTTGCCGTCTTTTATCCCTTGGGTCCAGACGTTAAGGTTAAATAGTTTTTTTTCGTTTTGGGTAGAATCTGGAATCCAAGCTACAACTTGTCTGGCTACTGGTCCGAAATCCTTGCACTCAAGGATGCCTTCCCAAGTATCGGGATTTTGTGGGGGCATAAACCTATCGGCTTTTGCGTATGGTATGCCCTTAAAAGCATATACGCTATCGTTAAAACTGCCTTCAACCTCGCCATAAGTGGTTTTTACAATGGGTTCTTGATTGCTTTCGGTTTTTTGCTCTTCCTTACAGCTATTAAAGCATATTCCAGCCGTAATCAGTAATAAAAAAATAGGTTTTTTAAATAGTCTCATAAGTTTAGTAATTAGTTTAAGTATTAATTATATTAAGAATTTATTTTGTCTTTAATTGGTGTAAGGTGCTTTATGGGGACACTTTACTTAGATTTTATGTTTTTATAAAAAGAGTATTCTAGGTTTTCATTCATTAGTATAATATATCCTGAGCCACTGATTTCCATTTTGGTCATTTTTCCATTTACTTTTGAGATATTGAACTCAAATCTGTTAAAAATATCACTATAAAAAGTAGCTTGAACCCCAGGTTTTAAAGAGCTTTCAGCAGTTCCAATCAAAGAGTTCTTAGTCGTAAACTGTTGTGTGGATGATTCTAAAACTCCACCAAAATAATTGGTTCTATTAAAGGTTTCATTTATACCTTCTGAGCCCCAAGCAGAAGTAATATTTTCTGGCTGAAAATATTGAAATGGAAATTTAGATAGATCATAAATTTTTTCTTTGTTCCCTTTTATTAAATCAAAGGCAATTTTTTCAATTAAATTTAAATACTCATTTCTCATTTCTAAAATGATGGAGTCAAGCTTTGAGTCGGTTGTTTTTGATAATGGTTTTTTTACTTTATTTAGAAAGTTTGCATAGGATTCAATGCTGCCTAAACTCCTTATTTTCGATATCTCTTTTAATTCTTTTTCAAAAAATTCATCTTCAAAAAGCTTTTGGTTTGTTTTAATTTTCTCTAATTTCAGCATTACTAAACCATAAAATGATGAGTTAGGGTACTTTTCTAGGAAATTAGTGTATTCTGCAATTTTGCTATTATAAAATTCAGTAAATAAAAAAGAGTCTTGATTTGTTTTTTTGAAAATGGTATCGTTATAAATATCTAGCTTTTCATATTCAAGTTTCATTAATTTTTCTTTAATTTCTTCGTAATGAATGCTTTTTGGATGCTTAGTTAAAAAAGATTCAAACCCTTCAATTGAATTTGCTAAAATTGCTTTGTTGTAATCCTTTTTCTGTGCCTGTAAATTACTTGAAAATAGAAAAATAAAACTTAGCATTATTAATGTTAAGTAGTTTACGATATAAATTTTATTAAAAGGAAGTATTTTCATTATTGAATAATAATAAGGACTGTTAACGAATATATTAGAAATTTTTTGCAAAAAACTATTTTAAAAGCTTTAAGTTAAGCTATAGAGCATAATTTGTATTTTTGTTAAATGAAAAAAATAGGACATCGAGGAGCTAAAGGGCATATTGCTGAGAATACATTGGAGTCTATTAAAAAGGCCTTTGAATTGGGTTTAGATGGTGTTGAAATAGATGTTCATAGGTGTGCTTCTGGTCAATTGGTGGTGTTTCACGATTTTACCTTAGACAGAATGACTAATGGTACTGGTGAGGTTTCAAAGCACACACTGCCTCAGTTGAAACAGTTGGATGTTAAAGGACATTGTAAAATTCCAACCTTATCGGAAGTTCTAAAGTTTGTCGATAATAAATGCCTTCTGAATGTAGAATTGAAAGGTCAAGATACTGCTGAGGAAGCAAGTAGGCTGCTCGATTTCTTTGTTGAAAAAAAAGGCTGGGACTATAACAACATCATCGTATCCAGTTTTCAATTCGATTTATTGGAAAAAGTGTACACCATCAATAAAAAGATTCCATTGGGTGTACTGACGGATACTAATTTGGAAGAAGCTGTTAATTTTGCGAAGAAAATAAAGGCTGTTTCCATTCACCCAGATTACACCATGTTAACACAGGAAATTGTTGAAAATTTAAAAACAGACTTTAAAGTAATTACTTGGACGGTTAATAATTTAGTGCCTATTAAACGCATAAAATCGTATGGTGTAGATGGTATTATTTCCGATTTCCCGAATAGACTATGATTCAAAAAGACGTGCTTGTTATTGGTGGGGGTGCAGCTGGTTTTTTTGCAGCCATTAACATAGCTGAAGCCAATCCCAATTTAAAAGTCGCCATTTTAGAACGGGGCAAAGAGGTGCTTACCAAAGTAAAGGTGTCTGGGGGTGGCAGATGTAATGTAACCCATGCTGAATTCATTCCACAGGAACTGGTGCTTAATTATCCTAGGGGGGAAAAAGAATTATTGGGCCCTTTTCATCAATTCATGACGGGTGATACTATTGAATGGTTTGAAAAACGAGGGGTGGCATTGAAAATTGAAGACGATGGGCGTATGTTTCCCATTACCGATTCCTCACAAACCATTATCGATTGTTTTTTAAAAGAAGTAAAAAAACATAAGGTTGAGGTATTGACAAACCATTCAGTAAAATCCATTGAGAAATCGGGAGATATATTCGAAATCGAGACAACCCAAGGTGTTTTTCAATCTAAAAAAGTATTGGTGGCCACGGGAAGCAATCCTAAAATTTGGCAACTTTTAGAAGGGTTGGGGCATAGCATTGCAAACCCGGTTCCGTCACTGTTCACTTTTAATATAAAAGACGAACGGATTAAAAATATCCCTGGGGTTGTGGTAAATAATGTCTCGGTAAAAGTATTAGATAGTGATTTGGAGAGTAGTGGGCCACTGTTAGTAACCCATTGGGGTTTGAGTGCGCCTGCCATTTTAAAACTATCTGCTTTTGGGGCTTTGGAGTTCGCTAAGAAGAATTATAAATTTCAAATAGAAATTAATTTTATTAAGATGTCTTTTGAAGATTGTGTTGAGAATTTAAAAAACTTAAAACAAAGGCTGGCCAAGAAAACGGTTTTTAAGTTTGCACAATTTGATGTGCCCAAACGGCTTTGGCATCAATTGGTTTTGGCAATTGGAATAGATAACGAAACGCGTTGGGCAGACATGAATAAAGAGCAGTTAGAAGCTTTGGCGGCCCAGTTAACACAAGCGGTTTTTAGGGTTGATGGTAAGAGCACATTTAAAGAAGAATTTGTAACCGCTGGCGGCATCGATTTAAAAGAAGTGAATTTTAAAACTTTTGAAAGTAAATTAATTCCCCATTTGTATTTTGCGGGAGAAGTATTGAATATTGATGCCGTAACGGGTGGTTTTAATTTTCAAAATGCATGGACTAGTGCTTTTATAGCAGCTAAAAATATTGTAAAGTGAAAGTCCCTCTAGTAAGAAAGAAGCTAAAAAAATGAAAACTTACATAGCACTTTTACGTGGAATTAATGTTAGCGGACAAAAGAAAGTTCCCATGGCTGAACTTAGAGATTTGTTGACTAAAGCAGGTTTTCAAAAGGTTCAAACCTATATTCAAAGTGGTAATGTGATTTTTCAATCAGATCGTGATAACAAAACAGAGTTGGAATCAATAATTCAAAAAACAATAGAAAAACACTTTGGTTTTGAAGTTCCCATATTGGTTAAAACAGCTTCAGAAATTGAAAACATTCTAAATTCTTGCCCATTTTCAAAAGAGAAAAAGGAAGCTGCTTATTTTACCTTATTGCATGCTGTTCCTGATGAAGCATTAATAGAGTCAACCTCCCAGGAAACCTATCAAAATGAAGCATTTGTAATCGAAAATGATTGTGTCTATTTTTATTCAGAAACTGGATACGGTAAAGCCAAATGCAACAACAATTTTTTTGAACGCAAATTAAAAGTAACAGCTACTACGAGGAATTATAAAACAATGCTAAAGTTACTATCTTTGTCAACCGAAACAACATAAATGACCGAACAAGAATTTATTCCACCGTCCTATACAAAAACTATTGAAAACGGTAAGGTTTCATGGGAGTCGCCCAGTAATATTGCCTTGGTTAAATATTGGGGCAAAAAAGCGGATCAAATCCCTGAGAATCCTTCCATTAGTTTTACGTTAAACGATTGTAAGACTATTACGATGCTTAAGTTTTCTAAAAAAAATGACGAGCTGTTTTCTTTTGATGTGTTTTTGGATGGTGAAAAACAAAACGCTTTTAAACCAAAAATTGAAACATTTTTTAAACGTATAGAGGTTTATTTGCCTTTTTTAAAGAGTTTTCATTTTACCATAGAAACGAAGAACACCTTTCCACACAGTTCGGGTATTGCGTCTTCTGCATCGGGCATGAGTGCTTTGGCCCTGTGTTTAATGAGTGTTGAAAAACAATTGCTACCAGATATGGATGAAGCTTATTTTAATAAAAAAGCATCATTTTTGGCGCGCTTGGGCTCAGGGAGTGCCTGCCGCAGCATCGAAGGCGATTTGGTGGTTTGGGGAAAGCATAATGATATTGAAGGTAGTAGCGATTTATTCGGGTTTAAATATCCTTATAAAGTCCACGAAAATTTTAAAAATTTTCAAGATACCATTTTATTGGTAGATAAAGGTCAAAAGCAGGTGAGCAGTACGGTTGGCCATAATTTAATGTATAACCACCCATTTGCATTACAACGCTTTAAACAAGCCCATACCAATTTAGGTAAATTGATGCCAATTTTAGAGACTGGCGATTTAAAAGCATTTACGGATTTGGTAGAAAGCGAAGCGTTGACGTTGCATGCCATGATGATGACCAGTATGCCATATTTTATTTTAATGAAACCCAATACGCTGGAAATAATTAACAAAATATGGGCTTTTGGAAATGAAACAGGATTGCCTGTTTGTTTTACACTAGACGCTGGTGCCAATGTGCATGTGCTGTACCCTGAAAGTGTCACAGAACAGGTTCTTGAATTTGTTAAGAATGAGTTAGTTGTGTACTGTGAAAATAGACAGTATATTTGCGATAAAATTGGTTTTGGAGCAAAACAATTGTAAATTTACTTTGTTGAATCAAATTAAAAACTAAATGAGGGGACCTTTATTTTATTCTAAAATTTTACTTTTTGGTGAATATGGTATCATTAAAGATTCCAAAGGCTTGTCCATTCCCTATAACTTTTATAATGGTGGTTTAAAAAAGGACGAAAACCCTTCTGATGTTGCAATAAAATCCAATCAAAACCTTAAAGGTTTTGTAGCCTATTTGGAAACTCTTGATGCTGATTTGGTTCAGTTTGATCTTGAACAACTCAAGCAAGATGTAAATGAAGGCATGTATTTTGATTCTTCCATTCCACAAGGCTATGGCGTTGGTAGCAGTGGCGCTTTGGTAGCTGCTATTTACGATAAATATGCCCATAATAAAATTACGGTTCTTGAAAATTTAACCCGTGAAAAGTTGTTGGAGCTTAAAGCTATATTTTCTGCAATGGAGTCTTTTTTCCATGGAAAATCCTCTGGTCTCGACCCATTGAATAGTTACTTAAGTATACCTATTCTTATTAACTCTAAAGACAATATTGAGGCAACAGGTATTCCTTCACAAAAGAACGAAGGTAAAAATGCGGTGTTTTTATTGGACAGTGGCGTGATTGGTGAAACCGCCCCTATGATTAGTATTTTCATGGAAAACATGAAGCAGGAAGGGTTCCGAAATATGCTTAAGGATCAATTTATAAAACACACGGACGCTTGTGTTGACGATTTTTTAAAAGGCGATATCAAGTCGCTGTTTAAAAACACAAAACGTTTGTCTAAAGTGGTATTGAACAATTTTAAACCTATGATTCCACAACAGTTTCACGAACTGTGGAAAAAAGGTTTAGAGACTAACGATTATTATTTGAAGCTTTGTGGTTCTGGCGGCGGTGGCTACATTTTAGGGTTTACCGAAAATATTGAAAAGGCCAAGCAAGCTTTAAAAGAATATAAAATAGAAGTGGTTTATAGCTTCTAAACTTCTGTTTTTTTAGTACTGGACGTTGTTCAGAATTTCAAAAAATCAATTTTATAGTATGCTAAACCGAAAACAGAAACACATTCTACTTAAGTTTTTTAGTATGTTTTCTGTAGTTAGGGGCTACAACATTTTGGTTGTGGTTGTGGCGCAATACATAGCGTCGGTATATATTTTTGCCCACGATAAACCTTTAAGGGAAGTAATCTTTGATGTTAACTTGTTCATGTTGGTTTTGGCATCGGCGGCGACTATTGCAGGAGGTTACATTATTAACAATTTTTACGATTCGGAAAAGGATTTAATCAACAGGCCCCAAAAATCGATGATTGACAGGTTGGTGAGTCAAAACACAAAACTGTCATTTTATTTTGTGCTTAATTTTTTGGCTGTTATTATGGCTAGTTATGTGTCCTTTAATGCCGTGATATTCTTTTCGGCTTACATTTTTGCCATTTGGTACTATTCACATAGATTGAAAAAATTACCATTTATTGGCAATATTACTTCAGCGGTTTTGACCATTACGCCATTTTTTGCCATTTTCATTTACTATAAAAATTTTGAACAGGTCATTTTTGTACATGCCATGTTTTTGTTTTTAATTATTTCCATGCGGGAATTAACCAAAGACCTCGAGAATATAAAAGGCGATTTGGCGCTTGGCTACAAAACAATACCCATCGTTTATGGCGAAGTGGTTTCTAAAAGAATGCTTATGGTGCTATCGTTATTAACGTTAATTCCTGCATATCTTTTAATATATAGGTTTGAAGTAGGACGCATGACGCTCTTTTTTTATTTTAGTGTGGTCTTGCTTCTTATTTTTGTTATTCTGGTCTGGAAATCCAACACAAAAATGCATTATTTAATACTGCACAACATTTTAAAATTTATAATCCTTGCAGGCGTTTTAAGCGTGATGTTGATTGATGTAGGCGTTATTTTAAATAGACTGTAACTGCTTCATTTTTACAAATAAACAATCTTAAGTTTTCAATAGTAATAATAGTATATCTTTGCACAAAATTAAAAGTTATGAGTAGACATCAAGGAGGAAAGGGAAATAGAAAAATTTCAGGAAGGGGCGGATCTAGTCGCAACAAAAGTTATTCAAGGGGTAATGCGCCTTTAAAAGGGCAAGGAGGTTTTACAAAGCCTTCAAGTTCAACTAAGGAAGTATCTTCACATAAAACCAATCTCAACGAAATAAGGTTGAATAAATACATAGCAAACTCAGGGATATGTTCCAGAAGGGAGGCCGATATGCATATTTCAACAGGTTTAGTAACTGTTAACGGTAAAGTGGTAACCGAAATGGGCTATAAAGTAAAGCTAGATGATGAGGTACGTTACGATGGCGCTCGTGTAAATCCTGAGAAAAAAGCCTATGTTCTTTTAAATAAACCCAAAGGGTTTGCCACGACCACGAGTGAGGGCAAAGGAAGAACCGTAATGGACTTGGTTGCCAACGCAACAACTTCACGTATTAAACCTATTGGTAGGTTGGGAAGAAACTCAACGGGTTTAGTACTTTTTACAAATGATGAAACCATTGTTGGAAAATTTACAAACTCTAAAAAAGGTGTGTCCAGATTGTTTCATATTCAATTGGACAGAAATTTGAAGTTAGAGGATTTAAAAAAAATACAATCAGGTTTAAAAATTGAAGGCAAACAAATTAGCGTAGAAGAAATAAGCTATATTGAAGGTGCCTCAAAAAATGAAATTGGTTTGAAAATCAAAAATACTGGCAATACCATTATCAGAACTATTTTTGGCCATTTAAAATATGAGATACTAAGCTTGGATTGCGTGGCAATTGCGCATCTTACCAAAAAAGACTTGCCACGTGGCCGTTGGAAACACTTAACAGAGCAAGAACTGAATACCTTGAAAATGCTGTAAAAACCTGTTTTCAAAAAAAAATATTTTTTTTGAAAAAAATAAAAAAAATGTGTTTCATTTGTAACGTAATTGCTGAACAAATTGAAACGTGTTTATATGTTCGGGCTTTTGGAAATTAAGAAGTTGTATTCAAAAGCCGCTTATAGAAAAAGCAACCGAAATTTAAAGCTAACTTCGTTATGCACTATAGCTGCTAGCCAGCATAATTACTCGTTTGTACCCACTACACAAAGTCAGATTCAAATTTGATTAATAGAAAATATTATTTGATTAGAAACAGATGTTTCATAACTTTAAAACATTAATATAAATCTATTATATCAAAATAGCGGATGAACACTAAATACATAGACCTCATTAACCAATCGTTTTATTTTCCACAGGAGGAATTTACTCTGGAAGATAAAAATCTACAGTTTCACGGTGTGGATATGATGCAATTGGTAGAAGATTATGGTGCCCCATTAAAATTTACGTATTTACCACAAATATCAAACAATATAAACCGTGCAAAAAAATGGTTTTCAACGGCCATAAAAAAGCATCATTATAAGGGTAAATATAATTATTGTTACTGTACCAAAAGCTCTCATTTTAAGCACGTGCTGAATGAAGCTTTAAAAAATGATATCCATATTGAAACGTCTTCTGCTTTTGATATTGATATTGTTGAAAATTTAAAGAAAGAAGGAAAAATTACCGATAAAACGTATGTTATTAGCAATGGGTTTAAAAGGGAGCGGTATATTACCAATATTGCGCGACTGATAAATGGTGGACATAAAAACTGCATTCCCATTATTGATAATTACGAAGAAATAGACCTGCTTACCAAAGAGATAAAAAGAAAATTCGATATAGGTATTAGAATTGCTTCTGAAGAAGAACCTAAATTCGAGTTTTATACTTCGAGATTGGGTATTGGCTACAAAAATATTGTGCCTTTTTACCGTGCCCAAATTAAGGAGAATAAAAAAGTAAGGCTTAAAATGCTGCACTTCTTTATAAACACTGGTATACGCGATAATGCTTACTATTGGAACGAATTGCTTAAATGTTTAAAGGTTTATGTGAATCTTAAAAGAATTTGTCCAACTTTAGATAGTTTGAATATTGGCGGAGGTTTCCCTATAAAAAATTCATTAGCCTTCGATTTCGATTACGAATACATGGTTGATGAAATTATCAATCAGATAAAATTAGTATGTGACGAGGAGGAAGTTGAGGTGCCCAATATCTTTACCGAATTCGGTAGTTTTACAGTAGGTGAAAGTGGCGGTGCTATATATGAGGTGCTGTACCAAAAGCAACAAAATGATAGGGAAAAATGGAACATGATAAATTCTTCTTTCATTACAACCTTACCAGATACTTGGGCCATTAATAAACGATTTGTGATGTTGCCAATAAACAGATGGAACGATGCGTACGAACGGGTATTGCTTGGTGGGTTGACCTGCGATAGTGACGATTATTACAATAGTGAACAGCACATGAATGCCATTTATTTACCTAAATATAATAAGGAAAAACCTTTGTATATAGGATTCTTTAATACGGGTGCTTATCAAGAAACCATAGGTGGCTATGGTGGTTTGCAACACTGTTTAATTCCGTCGCCAAAACATATTTTGATTGATAGGGATGAAAATGGTAACATAACAACCAAATTATTTAGAGAACAGCAAAAAAGTAAAGATTTACTTGATATTTTAGGGTACGATATCAATGAAATGAACGGAACAGATGTTTCTGAGATTGCTGATAAGAAGAAGATGAAAGTAACCAACAATTAATTGATTGCTAATAAACAAAAATACTAATTCAAAATTTGGAGACGATAATGAAGACTACTAAGGGACCAATTTCACAATTTATAGAGAAAAACTATCTGCATTTTAATTCTGCTGCTTTGGTAGATGCTGCAAAAGGCTACGAAACACATTTATTGGAAGGTGGAAAAATGATGGTGACCTTAGCAGGTGCTATGAGTACTGCTGAGTTGGGCAAGTCGTTAGCTGAAATGATTCGTCAAGATAAAGTTCATATTATTTCTTGCACAGGAGCTAACCTTGAAGAAGATATTATGAATTTGGTGGCGCACAATTCATACAAACGCGTGCCAAATTACAGGGATTTATCGCCACAGGAAGAATGGGATTTGTTGGAAAATCATTATAACCGTGTAACGGATACATGCATTCCAGAGGAAGAAGCGTTCAGAAGATTGCAATCCCATTTATATGATATTTGGAATAAGGCAGACAAGGCTGGAGAGCGTTATTTTCCACATGAGTTTATGTACCAAATGCTAAATTCTGGTGTTTTGGAGCAATATTATGAAATTGACCCAAAAGATTCTTGGATGCTTGCTGCGGCTGAAAAAAACTTGCCAATAATAGTTCCAGGCTGGGAAGACAGTACTATGGGCAATATTTTTGCTTCCTATTGCATTAAAGGTGAATTTAAACCAACCACTACCAAAAGTGGTATAGAATACATGATGTGGTTGGCCGATTGGTATCCAAAAAATTCAGCCGGAAAAGGTGTTGGCTTCTTCCAGATTGGTGGAGGTATTGCTGGCGATTTCCCAATTTGTGTGGTGCCAATGCTCTACCAAGATATGGAAATGCACAATATTCCTTTTTGGAGTTACTTCTGTCAGATAAGTGACTCTACAACAAGTTACGGCTCTTATTCTGGAGCAGTGCCAAATGAAAAAATAACCTGGGGTAAATTAGATATAGATACCCCAAAATATATTATAGAAAGTGATGCTACTATTGTAGCGCCTTTAATATTTGCTTACCTTTTGGGTATGTAAAATTGCTTATCAAACTTTAAAAAATGAAAAAAAGAAACGACAATTTAAAACGTGTCATTGTAGATTTTAAAAAGCTAACTCCAGAGATTTTAGCTTTATTGGTTGAAAAATATCCAGATGGATACGATGAAGACCAAATTATCTCCTTTAGAAATGCCAGTAATGAGATAATTGAAGCCGTTGAGGTTACTACCGCAGACACCAAGTATTTGGTTAAGGTTAGTAAAAAACTTGCAATAACAATGGAAAACTATGATGAGGACGATTATGACGATTTTTCCTCTAACGATCCAGACGCTATTCAAGATCCTGAAATTGAGATTGAATCAGATGATAGTGACGACGACAGTGACGGTGATGATGTAGATGATGTTGCTGATGATTCCGATAGTGACGAAGAAGATGATTTGGAGTAATAATGTTATAAAAAATGAGAAAAGCTGTTTTTAAGTCTTACGAAAACGGTTATTATACGTTTTTGTTTGAAAATGGCGAGGATATGGTTTTTGATGAGATTCATCCTCGAGCTTTAAAGCAATTTGATTTAAAAAATGATACTTCGTTAATTGATAAAGAATTTAGAGTATCTTTTATAGAAGTTTTTGATGATGATGACGAGGTTATATATAGAATTGAGAGTTTAAAACCACTATAACTAAAAATCAGGCATTATGGTTACGTCATTTCACATGTCTTTACCTTGCTTAAGTGTCAAGGAAACAAAAAGTTTTTACACCAGTATAGGTGCAAGTGTTGGAAGATCTACCCAGAGTTGGGTAGATATTAATTTATTTGGTCACCAAATAACATTTATTAAAGCGGGCAAATTTAATTTTAACAGTCCCAATTATGTTTTTGAAGGTAAAATTCTGCCCTCATTTCATTTTGGAGTTATTATAGATGAAGAAACTTGGAAAACCATTTATGTTAAGTTGAAGAAAGAAAACCTTGAGTTGGTAGAGCAAACAACATTTCTAAAGGATAGTGCAGGTGAACACGCTTCGTTTTTTGTTAAAGACCCTAACGATTATATGTTAGAGTTTAAAAATTTCAAAAAAGTTGAAGATGTTTTTACATCTTAAATACAATTCTAACTAGATTTAATTTAATCAAGCCACCTTTTTGGTGGTTTTTTTTATAAATACTTCCCAAATAAAAACACCATAAACTATAGCGTATTCCAATACTAAAACCCAAAAATTTTCAGAGTTGTTTGTGTTGTTGTAAGCTAAATAACTTAGTATGACTGTAAAACTCCATATTAATGGAAATTTATAATTTGTGTATACAGATAGCAATAAGAGGGAGCTAATGTACCAAGGGTGCATGGTGGTTGCAGTAAAATAATAAAAAGACAAAGCCAATAACATTGTCGTTATAAGTTGGGGTATGGTTTTGCTTTTTCGTAAAAAAGCCATTGCCAATACAGCAATAAAAACAATGCCAATAATGCCTTTTCCTATAGCGGTAATTTTATTGTAGCCGCTAATTGCATATCCAATTTCGCGGGCCAAATAATATAAACTGGCATTAAATTCAAATCTCTGAAACCATAGTCCGACGGTGTCTAGGTAGATATTTGTAAATCCCGAAAAGTAAAAAGTAATGAATGAACTTAAAACTACGGCGAATACAATAAAATAAAAAAGCATTAATTTTTTAATTCCGTTCCAATAAGACCATTTTTTATGTTTTGTAAACCATTGGAAATATAAAGGTAAAAATATCAATGGGATTAACTTTACGGATATTGATAAAGCCAATACGAGTGCTGCCAGTTTCCATTTTTCTTGAAACAAGAGGTGCAAACTCCAGACCAAAAAGAAAATCATGACGCCTTCAAAATGAAGATTTCCAGTCAATTCAATAATTATAAACGGATTTAAAATATAGAAGAAAATATTGTAGACGGGTATTTTCAAACCTTCAAGTAGTTTTTTTCCAAAGTACAGTGTTCCGAAATCGGCAGCTATAATAAAAATGCGCATGGCCATTACGGAGCCTATAATGGTTTTGCCTCCTAAAATGGCTGCTAATGCAAATAGTAATTGGTTAACTGGCGTATAATTTGAATAATGGCTGCCATTCAGCACCCCCATCCCATTGTATAGTTCTTGCGCTTGGGCAATAGGGGAAATACCAGATTTTATATAATATTCAACAGGGTGTAAATAAGGGTTAATGTTTTCTAGAATGAGTCTTCCATCCCAAATAAACCTATAAAAATCCTGTGATAAATTGGGAATGGCCAACAAAAATATTACCCTAAAGCCAAAAGCAATCCAAGTTAACAGCTGCAAGTTATGCTTCAGCATTTTTAAGAGCTGAAAGAATAAAACGAACAATGCCGTATAAAGCATTATGAGTTTTGGTGTATCAGTTCTTTTTAAATTGTAAGCAAACGTGAAATAGAACAAAACACATGAAAGAACAAGTAAAATGGGGACTTTATAAGTTTTAAAAAAAGTTTTGTTCAATATCATAACCTCAAAGATAAACTATATTGTTTGTCTTTAATTAATGTGTTTATTAACTAATAGTCCCTAAAAAATTTTTACTTTAACATGATTTTTAAAATCTAACTCCAACACCAAAATTTATTTTAATGAAAATCAGGCATTCCATCGTAACCCGCTTCGCCTTATTTTTTACAGGGTTAATCATATTCTCTATTATTTTATCTGGGTATTTGGTGTTCAAAAATGCATCCAAGGTTATTGTAGACTATTCAAAGGAGCGCATTTCCTATACTTCAGAATTGGCAGAGCAGTCGTTTTATGCTTTGTTGGGAGAGGTTTCAAACGACATTGCTGTTATTGCCAATAGTCCAACACTTCAGGATTACATCAATAATACATCGGCCAAAACAGCTCAAGATTTAGAGCATTATTTTGAAGTAACACTAGAGAACAAATCCTCTTATTTTCAAATCAGATTGATTGGTATTGAAAACAACGGAAAGGAAATTGTCCGTTTGGATAAGATTAATGATAATGTTTTGCTATCAACAGAACTTCAGGAAAAAGGAGATAAGGAATATTTTACTGAAGCCATTAAAATGAGCAAAGGAGAATTTTATTTTTCCCAAATTAACTTAAATGAAGAACATGGTGTAATTAGTGAACCTTACACGCCTACGCTTAGGGCGGCAAGTCCAGTTTACGACGCTAACAATAAAAAACTGGGTATTGTTATTATAAATGTAGACTTAACCCAATTTTTTGAAGCACTAAAGAGGATATCGGGTTCAGAGCTTAGGTTTTATTTAATTGATGCGTATGGGCAATATTTGTTTGCAAACAATAAGGATATGGAGTTTGGCCTGCAAACAAAAAGCGAGCGTAATTTTTTTAACGATTTTAATTTAGATAGAGCATCGGTTTTTAGCGACGCGTTTAAAGAGCTTAATAACAATATCAATACCGATTTACTTAGCTATTTTAAGGAAGTAACCTATTTTAAAGGTGCCAGAAAACTGTATTTGATTTCAACTGTACGCGATAGTATTTTAATGCGCAGTGCCAAACTGGTGAGAAAAGATAGTTTTAAGATATTGCTGTTTGTTTGTTTGTTTTCAATAATTGTTTCGTGGTTTTTTGTTAATTATTTTTCTAAAAAGATAAATCAGGTAACGGAGGCCATTAGTAATTACGATACTGGTGTTGAAAGCGATATAAAACTGCCTACTAACAGAAAAGATGAGATAGGTGTTTTGGCAACTACTTTTAATAAAATGAAAGCCAAAATAGACGAACAGGTAAACGAGTTGCACGAATCTTTGGAGAAGGAAAAGCAGGCAAAAATGCAACGTGACGAGTTTTTGCAGAATATGAGCCACGAAATGCGCACCCCGCTTAATACCATTTTAGGTTTAACAAAATTGCTTAGTAAAAACACGCCCACCGATGCCCAACGCCCTATTATCAATTCATTGGAAAGAAGTGCTAATAGTTTGGCAGGTTTAGTGTATGATGTCTTGGACCATAAAAAGTTGGTAGAAGGTAAGTTGCAAATAGAGTATGAACCTACCAATATTGCTGAGCTTTTAAAAGATATACATTCAACCTATCAGTACGATGCTGTTCAAAAAGGGCTTGCATTTAGTTTGAAGATCGATAAAAAACTTGAAGCGCAAGCATATCAAACTGATGCGTTAAGGCTTTCACAAATTGTTATAAACCTTGTTGTAAATGCTATTAAATACACGCAAAAAGGAAGTGTGAACCTTAATGCCAAAATAATAAATAAGGGGGAGTCGGTGTTGGAAATAACTGTAGTTGACACAGGTATTGGTATTTTTCCTGAAAACTTGGGCAAAATAAACGACCGTTTTTTTAGGGAAAAAGAAGACTTGTCGGGTAGGTATGGCGGTTACGGATTAGGGTTGTCTATTGTAAAACAGTTAACGGCCTTGTTTGGAGGTACATTGGTTGCCACTTCAGAAAAAGGGGTTGGCTCAGAATTTTGTGTCAGTTTACCTGTTATACCAATAGAGAAAGGGAAAAAAGAATTAACCAAGAACGCTTTAAAACAGCCCAAGTTAAGCAATACTTATACTGTTTTGCATATAGAGGATGATGCAACTACGATGGATTTAATGAAACATGTTTTAGAAGATACTCACATTTCTTTGGTACAACTTAATAAACTAGACAGGGTTTCAGAATATCTAGAGGTAAATGCGCCAAACATTATTATAAGTGATTTAATGTTGGGTAACGAAAATATTCAGGCCATTTTAAATGTTTGGGTAAAGGATGGAAAAATAAAATGTCCACTAGTTGTTGCTTCAGCATTAGAACCAGAAACTATGGCTAAAATAACGCCATTGTATTTTCAAAAACCATTTGATATAGATAACTTAAGGGATATTGTTTTTAGGGTTTTGGGTTCGGAAGAATTTGTAGAGCCCAATTTTTCGAGCCTTTATAAAAACTATGACAACGACGCCTCTAAAATAACAAAAGTGCTTAAACTCTTGGAAACTGAATTTGAAACCTACATCAAGCGTATAGAAAATGTGGTTAAAAATAAGGATCAGGAAGATTGGGAGGCTATCTTACATAAGCTCATAGCCCATATTAATAATTTAAAATTGGGGTCATTAGAGTCGCTTCCTAAAGACATAAAGCATTTGGGAAAAGACGATTTAAACAGGATAAAAAATATTTTTGTGTATTATCTATGTTGCTTTAGGGTAGAAGAATACCTTAATTCAAAAGGTTGATTTTCGTTAAAAGTTCCTTCTCGTAACTCTGGCTAATAGGGATGTGGTTTTCGCCAAGTTCAACCATATTGTTGTTAATAGAGTCTATTTTGTTAAGGTTTACAATATACGAACGATGAACACGCTGAAAATAATCGGGAAGCTTGTTAAGTAAATCCTTAAGTGTCATTAGCGTTAATATTTTCTTGTCTTCTGTTACTACCGAAATATAATTGGCTTCCGATTTGAAATACATTACAGCTTCCAATTCTATCTTAACTAATTTGTTGCCATCTTTTATAAACAGCCGAGTTTCTTTTTCCTGGTTTTTAGACAAATGGTTTTTGGCCTTTTGGAATGCTTTAAAAAAACGAGGAAAATCTATGGGCTTTACTAAAAAGTCAACAATTTGGTCGTAATTATAAGAATCAGAAGCAAACCCTTTGTTTGATGTTATCATTATAACACAGGTGTTGTGTCCCACGGTTTCCAAAATACCTTTGGCAGTTATGTCATTCAAATTGAAATCCAGAAAGATAATATCAAAAGAAGTACTGTTAATAAGATTGATAGATTCAAATCCAGAGGTTGTGGTCGTTACACTGGAAATGTCATTAATCTTACTGCAGAAATGTTCGATCAAGTCGCAAATTAACGGGTCGTCATCAACAATTAAGCACTTCATGGCTAATCAAATAAATAATGTATTTCGTCAAGCAATATACTCAATTCATACAAAAGTAGAGTTTTGTACAGTAATATGGCTTATAATTGGGCTAAAACTAACTAAAACATGAAACTAAAATTAGCATTATTAAGTATTTTTTCAATCCTATTATTAGGAATTGTAAGTTGTAAAAACACTTCAAAAGATTCGGGCAAAGATGATTTGGCTATGGTTGAAGAGCCTAAAGGTAAAGACAATGTGGCTCACCAATGGGCTGTTATGGCTATTGAAGGTACAGCAAACGATACCGACAAATTTAAACCCAGACCAACAATTACGTCACGATTTTTAGGCTTGATTTTTACTTCTATGTACGATGCCTGGACGAGATATGATGAAAAAGCATCGCCAGTTTATCTTCAAGGCGTGGACAGAAGGCCAACAGACGAACAAACTTTAAAAAACAAAGAAATTGCCATTAGCTATGCAGCTTATGGCGCTTTAAAGGAATATTATTACTCAGACAGTTTAATGTTTAGTAATAAAATGAAAGAATTGGGCTTAGACCCCAATAACAAATCATTAGACCCAAATACACCAGAAGGTATTGGTAATTTGGCAGCTAAAATGGTTATAGAATCTCGTATGCACGATGGTTCTAACCAATATGGTGATGTAGAAGGCTCTAATGGCATGCCTTATTTTGATTATACAAACTACAAGCCTGTTAATGATGCCGACAATAATGTGGATATTGACAGATGGCAACCAAAATATTTTTCTGATGGAAAGGGAGGGAAGTTTGCCCCAAGTTGTTTAACGCCATATTGGCAAGAAGTAACACCTCTTTTGCTTAAAACATCTGATCAGTTCCGTCCAGGACCGCCCCCATTATACGGATCGGAGCAATTGGAGAAAGAGGTAAAAGAGGTTGTTGAATTACAAGCTAACCTAACTCCTGAAGATAAAGCTTTGGTTGAGTTTATGAGAGATGGACCCAAATCTGTGCAACAAGCAGGCCACTGGCTTAAATTTTCAATGGATGTATCGCTAAGGGACAACCATACTTTAGATGAGGATGTAAAGATGTATTTCTTGGTAGAATCTGTTGCTATGGATGGTTTTATCGCGTGTTGGGATGCTAAAATGCATTACGATTCTGCGAGACCTTATGCGCAAGTGCATAAATATTTCCAAGATAAAGATATTACAGCTTGGGGAGGCCCAGAAAAAGGTATGATAACTATGAAAGGCCAAGAGTGGAGACCATATTCGCCAGACGTATTTTTATGTCCACCATTCCCAAGTTATGTGTCAGGACATAGTACGATAAGTGGTGGTTGTGCAGAAGCATTAAAGTTATTTAAAGGGGATGATAATTTTGGTATTGAAGTAGAAAGAATACCTGGAGAATTAACAGAGCCAAATAATTTAGGCGAGCCCGTAATATTGAAATTCCCTACGTTTACTAAAGCAGGTGAAATGGCTGGTATATCAAGAGTAATGGGAGGCTACCATATTCAAGCAGATAATATTGAAGGCTTGGAATTAGGTAGGAGAGTGGCCCGTTACAATTACGAAAAATATTTAGAGCTTATAGGCGAAAGTGATAAAGAGGTGGCAACGTTAAACCCTTAAAAGAGGTATAAAATGTCACGTATATTATCAAAAATAGACAGAAATAAATTTTTGGCGATAACCATAGGTATTGTATACCTATGGTTTGGAGCCTTAAAGTTTTTTCCAGCCTTAAGTCCGGCAGATAACCTTGCAAAACAGACTATATCCTTTTTAACCTTTGGGTTTATTCCAGAAAGTGTAAGTATTATTTTATTGGCAATACTAGAGGTTGGTATAGGATTGGCTTTGGTGTTCAATTTTAGATTAAGAACAGTTATTGTTGTTGCTGTTGTACACTTGTTGTTGACTTTTATTCCTGTTTTGTTTTTTCCAAATATATCGTTTGCCAAGGCGCCTTTTGTGCTTACATTGGTTGGACAATACATTATGAAAAACATTGTAATTATTGGTGCTTTGTTTCTAATCTATCCGCTAGATAATTACAATAAAAACCAATCAGTTTTTTAGAGAAACTTAAATAATCACAATTAAAAATTATGATACTAAATTTAAAAAAGGAGACTTCCTTTAAGGGGCTTTATTTGCCTATTTTTTAAAAGAGGTAACTATTAATAAAAAAAATGATAAATAAAATGCATAAACTAAAATATCTATTTTGCACGTTGTTTGTTGTGCCTATCATGTGTACACATCTTAGCGCACAAACTCCCAGTGATGCCATTATGATGAATGCAGAACAAGCCTGTATTCTTTTAGAATATAATTATGGCAGTTTCGATCAATATTGGGAAGGATCTTACCTAAGAGAAAATCAAACCATTGCTACGGTAAGGAGAAATACGGTAATGTCTATGATGGCTGTCGGGATTTTGGACAAGCTCAATTTTTTTATCGGGGTACCCTACATTAAAACAGAATCTTCAGACCCAAATGGTGGAAAATTTGCTGGAGCCAGTGGGTTTCAAGATTTATCTTTGGCTTTAAAGTATCAAATCATAAATAAAGAAAAAGAAAAGGGTACTTTTTCGGCTTTGGCTACAGTTGGTTTTTCAACACCTGTATCCAATTACCTGCCAGATTATATGCCCTATAGTTTGGGACTTGGTGCGCCCGAGCTTTCATATCGTGCTATTGCTCAATACCAATGGAAGAACGGACTTTATCTGAGGGGGGCTGGAGCTTTTCTTTGGAGAGGTTATGCAAGAGCTGAACGTGAATACTATTATAATAACGGAAGTTATTACACCTCTTTAATGGATGTGCCAAATGCAGTGACTTTTGAAGGCGTGCTTGGCCTTTGGGCATTTAAAAATGCATTGCAGTTAGAGTTCAGTTATATGAGTTCTAACTCTACAAGTGGTGATGATATTAGATCTTATAATGCACCACAACCAACAAACAATATTGATTCGGATAGACTAGGCTTGTTTGCCCATTTTTATGTACCTTCAGTTAAAGGGCTTGGTATTGTAGCATATCATAACCGTGTTGTTAATGGTAGAAACGCAGCAAAAATCAATACTACAGGGGTTGGATTAACTTATTATTTTAATTACAGAAAAAAGCAAGATAAAAATGAAACATATTAAATTTCTACTTAGTTCGATAGCTGTTATTTTCTTGCTAATCTCGTGCGAGAAAGATTTGCCTAATTATTTGTCTTATGAAAATTATGTTTTTTCATCTGCTGATGAAGATGGTGGTTCTTGGCAAACTACATTAATAAACAGTGGTGATGAAATAATTATTCCTGCACCTGCAGATATAAGCTCAGCTGAATACCAACAAGAGTTATCTAACTTGAAACAAGAGGTTTCCAATTTAAGTGATTCCGAAGAGAAAGCTATTGAATATTGGACGGATAACCCCACCATTCGTTGGAATGAAATTGCATTGGAGTTAATAGCCAAATATAATATTATACCAGGGCCTAATGCTGACGGTACATATACTTTGCCTAACCCAAACAATCCATCAGGCCCACCTGCCTTTCCATTTGCCCACCCACCTTATGCGGTTAGGGCTTTAGCTTATTTGTCTGTTGCTCAATTTGATGGTTTAATTTCGGCTTGGCATTATAAATATACTTATAATAGGCCAGCACCTTTTAAGCAAGATGATGAAATAAAGTATGCCTATTCAGATAACAACATTCCTTCTTATCCCTCAGATGGTGCAGTACTTGCATCTGTATCAAGAAAAATACTAACAGCCATGTTTCCTTTGGAAGCAGAATACCTAGAGGCTAAAGAAGCCGAGCATTTAAGGAGCTTGTTATTATCTGGAGGATATGTTGAAAGTGATATTGAAGCGGGTAAAATTATAGGAAATGAAATTGCTACTGAAGCATTGGAAAGAGCATCTACCGATGGCATGAAAAAGGCCCAAACACCTAAAGCGGTTTCTGACTCTATTGCAGATGCAGCTTATGAAAGATTTGGTTGGAAATGGGTTAATAAAGAGATTCCTCAACGTCCGGTAGGTTTAACGCCGCTGTATAGCCAAGTTAGAATGTGGAATGTACCAAATGTGGAATTAACGCGTCCAATACCACCGCCAAGTCTCGATTCTCAAGCATATATAGACGATGTGAAAATATTAAAAGATTATGCTGATAATATTACCACAGAAAGAAGACGGATTGCCAATTTTTGGCAAGATGGACTTGGGACTTATACACCGCCAGGACATTGGAATGAATTTGCAAATAGATTCATTGTTAAATATAAACTGAATCCTTTAAGATCAGCCAGAACATTTGCTTATCTCAATATGGCAATGATGGATGGCGGTATAAGCTGTTGGGATGCCAAATATTATTACCATTACCCACGACCTATACAAACCATAGAAGGCTTTAAAACAATTGCTGGTACCCCTAACTTTCCATCTTATACTTCAGGGCATAGTGTGTTTTCTGCAGCTGGGGCAGAGGTATTGGCATATATATTTCCGCAAGAAGCTACATTGGTTAGAGGTTGGGCAAAAGAAGCTGCAATATCAAGGGTTTATGGAGGAATACACTGGACGTTTGACGCTTACATAGGTACCGAACAAGGTATAGATGTGGCACAATATACTATTGATGTTGCTCAAGTTGATGGAGCAGATTAGACAATTCTAAAAATAAAAAGGCATCTTGAAAATCAATCAATATAATTGTTGTACAAATTAAAAATTATGACACTAAATTTTAAAAGGAGCTTTCCTTTAATAGGGATTCTATGCTTTGTATTAACCGTTAATTTTAAATCACATGCCCAAGGTTGTGTAGCCATTAGAGGATTTTCCTCATGCAATGGAAACATTATAAATGGTGGGAGTAATTTAATGAAAGGGGATTTTTCTGTAGGAACCAACATAAGGTATTTTGAATCTTTCAGGCATTTTAGAGGGTCTCATGAAGAGACACACCGCATAGAGGAAGGAACCCAGGTAATTAATGATTCTTATTTTGTAGATATTGCATTCAATTACGCTATATCTGAAAGGGTTTATGCTACTTTCCTGCTTCCTTTTGTTTCACATGTACGCTCTTCTATGTACGAACACGGCGGTAATCCGCCAAACGGTTTGGGCGAACGCCATAACACACGTTCCAGTGGCCTGTCCGACATAAGAATTGGTTTAGGCTATTGGTTATTTAAACCAAATACAAAAAGTTTTAATTATGCTTTGGGAGCTGGCATTAAATTGCCAACAGGTGATTATAGTTATATGGATACATTTTATAACCAGGGGCCTAATAGAGATCGAGATGAATTGGCGGTTGTAGATCAATCCATTCAACCCGGTGATGGCGGATTAGGTTTTAATATTGATTTTCAAGGGTATCAAATGTTGTCCGATAGTTTTACGTTAACAACATCTTTATATTATTTGTTCAATCCAGAAGAAACCAATGGTGTGTTAACTCGAGGTGGTAGAAGTGAGTTTTCAGTGCCAGATCAGTATGCAGCGTTGTTAGGTGCTCTGTATTTTCCAAAAATTAAAGGCGTGAGTTTTTATTTAGGAGGTAGGATTGAAGGTGTGCCATCATCAGATTTAATTGGAGGTAGTGGTGGTTATAGAAGGCCTGGCTATGCCATATCTGTAGATCCTGGCATTAATTATAACACGCACAATTTATCATTAAGTTTAAATGTACCAGTTGCAGTAGAACGTAATAGAACACAGAGTTTTTTAGATAAACAGCGTACAGAAGAAACAGGTGTTTATAGACATGGCGATGCCGCTTTTGCTGATTATTTAATCAATTTTAATCTAACCTATAGGTTCAGAAATAAAAAATCAGCCATGTCCCATGATATGGAGGATGGAAGTGTTGACTTCAATACAATTAATTAAAATATTTTTAATTAATAATTTTATCATTGTATTCCTGGCGAAAGCTGGGAATACTTGTTTTTAGACTAAACTTTAGATGTAATGGATTGGATGAAGACATAACCAAAGCCTAAGAACAACATGAGGTGAAATGGGAACAGTCCAAAATCGCCTCCTTGGTTACCAACTATAAAAGCGCTGTACATACCGAAGCCAAAATAAAGCATTAAAACACCTTCAAAAATTACATGCAAAGACACCTTTTTGTTGATGTATTTGTTGTTTTTCCAACTGTCTTTTAAAGAACTGATGTTGAACTTTGGCGTGCGAACAAATTCACTCCTTTTGCCAAAATGACCTTCTAGTACAGCAATTGTATTGTGTAAAGAAAAGCCCATTGCGATAGAGAAGAACACAAAAAACATCATGATGTAGCTTATAAAGCTTTTTATGCCAGAGCCATAGGTTCTTTTGTACATAATCCAATAGCAAATAAAAAAGATAACCGTACTTAAAACAAAAAAGCTCATTACGTAGAAGTAGGGCTTTAAATGTTCATATTGGTTTTTAATATAAAGCATGGGGATGCTTAATATGGCGACTATTAAAATGTTGAGAAACATAGTGCTATTAAGCAAATGCAATAAACCATGCACTTTGGTTTTAAATGGTATATTTTTACTTTTTAACACGCGCCAAAGCATTTTTTGAAAGTTCTCAGCCCCACCTTTGTTCCATCTAAATTGTTGTGATCTTGCAGCACTAATTACTACTGGCAATTCAGCCGGGGTTTCTACATCTTCAAGATATTTAAACTTCCAATTTTTTAATTGCGCTCTATAGCTTAAATCTAAATCTTCTGTTAGTGTATCGCCTTCCCAGTTACCTGCATCAATAATACAAGTCTTTCTCCAAATACCAGCAGTACCATTAAAATTGATAAAATGGCCTTTGCTGTTTCTGCCTACTTGTTCTAACGTAAAATGAGCATCAAGGGCGAATGCCTGAATTCTTGTGAGGATGGAATAATTTCTATTTATGTGCGACCAGCGTGTTTGTACCACACCCACAGATTTGTCCTTAAAATAAGGGATGGTTCGTTTTAACCAATTTTTTTCAGGTAGAAAATCGGCATCAAAAATAGCAATGAATTCACCTTTGGCTATTTTTAGACCTTCTTTCAAAGCGCCTGCTTTAAATCCGCTTCTGTCGGTTCTAGTAATGTGTTTTATATCTAATCCATTAGAAGCAAGAGATTCAACATGTTTTCTAGTACTTTCAATAGTTTCATCTGTAGAATCGTCTAACACCTGAATTTCCAATTTTTCGCGCGGATACTCAATTTTTGCAATATTGTCCAATAGCCTATCCATAACATACATTTCATTGTAAACAGGCAATTGAATGGTTACATAGGGGACTTCTTCAGGTTTAGACAAGTCAAAAGTTTCAGCCTGTCGGTCTTTTCGCTTGGATGAAAGATAGTTGAATAATAAATTTAGTTGTGCTAGCGCATACATGAAAATAAGTAGGAGCGCTATAGTGTAAATAACAATAATTATGGTTTCTACAATCATTATTTAAAACTGTATTTAAAAATCCAACCAAGTATTTTTATGCCTGCAAATATACTACCTTTTATGGTACCAGAAACTTTTGATACACCAATTCTATTTCTATATTTTACAGGAACTTCTGTGTAAGTTAATTTGTGTTTTATGGCCTTTAGTTGCATCTCTACAGTCCATCCATAGGTTTTGTCTTCCATATCAAGATCCATTAAAGCACTGTATTTAATGGCCCTAAAGGGACCAAGGTCTGTGAATTTTGCGCCAAAAAGATGCTTCATTAAAAAAGTAGCCAGCCAATTGCCAAAAATTTGTTGAGGTGTCATGGAGCCAGCTTCCCTTAGTGCTTTAATACGGGCACCAATTACCAAATCTACGTTGTTATTTAAAATGGGCTCGATAATTTTAATTAATTCTTCTGGGTAGTCACTGTAATCGGCATCTAGAAATACCACAATGTCTGGTTTAGGCTCGTTACTTGCAATATAATTAATTCCTTTCAAACAGGCATAGCCGTAGCCTTTTCTAGGTTCGTTCAAAACCGTGGCTCCTGCATTTTTTGCCTTGTTGAATGTATTGTCTGTAGAATTGTTGTTAACAACAATTATTTCGTCAACAATAGTGGGGATGTCTTTTATAACCTTAGAAACGGAATTTCCTTCGTTAAAAGCAGGTATAATTACCTTAATTTTTGCCATTAATGGAAGATTGTTAGGCTAATTTAGTTATTTTCTGTATAAAAAATAATTGTTAACCAAATCGATATAATTTTGTTTGGCTTCATTAACTGTTAAGTCTTTAGCTTGAAACAAGGCATTGGTTTTAAAGGCATTGATGATAGCCTTTTTGCTTTTGGGTTTGCCAACATCGTTTGTAGCTTTTTTATAATAGGCGTAAAGTTTAAGCAGGGTGTCTGCAGGAAAGGGTTCTTTATGTGCATTAACCCTTTCTACAGCTTCTTCAAACAATATGTCTAACTCCTCTTGATTCATAATTATAATTCAGCAATAATGCTTTCGCCTCCTTTAACCTTTTGGTTGAGTTGAACTTTAATATTGGTGTTTAGAGGAAGGAATAAATCTACCCTTGACCCAAATTTAATAAAACCAGAATCAGCTCCTTGAACAGCTATATCGTTCACTTTAGCATAGTTTACAATGCGTTTTGCCAATGCGCCAGCTATTTGTCTATATAACACTTTTCCGTAGGTTTTATTTTCTACAACCACTGTTGTGCGTTCGTTTTCTTCGCTGGCTTTAGGGTGCCAAGCGACTAAATATTTCCCAGGATGGTACTTGCTGAATACAACATTACCACTTATAGGATATCTGGTAACATGCACATTTATGGGGGACATAAACACGCTTACTTGAAGTCTTTTTTCCTTAAAAAATTCATTTTCCATCACTTCCTCTATCACCACTACTTTGCCATCTACAGGGGCAATAACATGGTTGTCGTTTAAAGAAGTGTGTCGTTTTGGGTTTCTGAAAAACTGAAGAATTAGAACTAAAAACACCAATAATGATACCATAATCAAGGTCTGCAACCATTGAACGGATATTAATTTATCGGTCAGTAAAATAGATACTGTTACAACAGCAAAAGTTGCCAATATAATTTTATAACCTTCTTTATGAAACATACTGTAAAACCCTTAAGAATAAATAAATAAACGGAGCAGCAAAAATAATGCTGTCCAAACGATCCAATAAACCACCATGACCAGGCATAATAGCACCGCTGTCCTTAACGCCAGCTTGCCGTTTTAATTTAGACTCCACTAAATCGCCCAAAGTTCCGAACACACTGATTATTATACCTAAAAAAAGCCAATTTGTAAAGTTTAAAACCGCTGTAAAGGTAGTAATAAAATAGCTTGCTACACACGAAAAAAACAAGCCTCCTAAGAAACCTTCAACTGTTTTTTTTGGTGAAATTTTCTCAAAGAGTTTTTGTTTTCCAAAATTCTTGCCAATTAAAAAAGCGAATGTATCATTGGTCCAGATTAATATAAACAAACCTAATAGAATATTAGGGTTAAATTCATTAAAGTAGTTAGCTATTAGAATTAAAAAAATAAAAGAACTCGATAAGTAAAAAGTTGTTATAATAAACCGTTTAGAGCTAAATAGTGGAATTACTTTTTGTGAAAACAGGTCTTTAATAAGAAAAAGGTTTACAAAAATACTTATAACCATTAAAATTTGAGTGGCTTCATCTAAACCCATGGTAGAGTTTAATAGCAGTTGCCAATAACCAAATACAAAGTATAAAATGGTGAAAATTATATAGGGTATAAAGCTTTTTAAGTTTATAAGCCTGTTTAATTCAAGAAGGCAAACCATTCCAAATATGTAGAAAAGAATAATAAGTGCAACCTGAAACTTGAGCGAAAGCAATAACAGCAAAATATAAAACAAACCAGATAGCGAACGTATAAAAATTTCTTTCATTTAATAAAGGTTGGTTTGTTGTAATTTCTATTACAAATCCTCAAGAAGCAATAAATATAAATTTTTAGAACTGCTGCCGTAACTTAAAAAATCTTTTTCTTCGGTAGATTTAAAGTGTTTGATTGTGGTGATATTGGTAGGTATTTTTTGTTTGTTTTTGGACTTTATTTTGCGAAGACCTTCACCAATGTTTTCTGTAATTTGGCTAGTAGTTGCATAAACTATAAAATTGGGGGGCAATTCTTGTAGTTTTTTCTCGTAAATTTGATTAGAGCTAATTAAAAGAGAACCATCATTTGCAATAAGGTTTTCGCAAGTGGTAAGAAAAACGACTGCTTCATTAGACTTTAAGGTGTGAGAAAAAGGGGCGTTCTTAAATATACTTTTTAAGTGTTTGTCTAAAATTAGAAATTCTTTTTCCTGCCAATTGTTTTCATCAATAATATAATCTAAATTTTCTAAAACCTCATTAAGATCATCGCAGTACAAGAATTTGCCTCCATTTGCTTTAAAGTTTATTGTAAATCTTTCGTCAATTGGAAGTTTTATCTCGGGCATGTATTTGCCCCTTTCTTCTGGTTTTAAATCTTTCTCGGTTTCAGGTTTTGAACCAAATATCTTTCTGAATAAATTCATTTAGATTACTGCTATTAACTCAATTTTACTTGGGGTTCATCAAATATAAAAAATCTTAAATGAACCATACGATTAATTTAAGATTTTTCCCGAAAGGGTCTAATAATTAGATAAAACAGTTAATCTGTAACTTGTTTTTCTGGCCCTGTTTCTTCTTTGTCGAAAGGGCGCTTACCGAAAATCTTTTCAAGATTATCTTTAAAAATGACTTCTTTGTCAAGAAGAACTTCAGCAAGTTCAGTAAGCTTTTCTTTGTTTTCCTCAAGGAGTTTTATAGCTCTTTGATACTGTTTTTCTACAATTTCTGAAATTTCTTTGTCTATAAGCTCGGCTGTTTTCTCACTGTATGGTTTTGTAAACCCGTATTCACTTTGTCCAGACGAATCGTAATAGGTTAAGTTCCCAATTTTATCGCTTAAACCGTAAACGGTCACCATGGCTCTTGCTTGTTTGGTTACTTTTTCAAGATCGCTTAAAGCTCCTGTTGAAATTTTATTGAACATGACTTTTTCAGCAGCGCGTCCACCTAAAGCTGCACACATCTCATCAAGCATTTGTTCTGGATGCACAATCAGGCGTTCTTCGGGCAAATACCAAGCAGCTCCTAAGGAACGGCCACGTGGCACAATAGTAACTTTTACCAATGGCGCCGCATGCTCTAACATCCAACTTACCGTAGCGTGTCCTGCTTCGTGAAAAGCCACAGCGCGTTTTTCGCTTGGTGTAATAATTTTATTTTTCTTTTCCAGACCGCCTATAATCCTGTCAACGGCATCTAGAAAATCTTGTTTGTCTACAACTTTTTTGCCATTTCTGGCAGCAATTAAAGCAGCTTCGTTACATACGTTGGCAATATCTGCTCCAGAGAATCCAGGGGTTTGTTTTGAAAGAAAATCAAGGTCTAAGTCTTTTGCCTTTTTAAGAGGTCTTAAATGTACCTCAAAAATCTCCTTACGCTCCCTTACATCTGGTAAGTCTACATAAATTTGTCTGTCAAAACGACCAGCACGCATTAAGGCTTTATCCAAAATATCGGCCCTGTTGGTAGCTGCTAATACAATAACGTTTGTGTTGGTCCCAAAACCATCCATTTCAGTTAATAATTGATTTAGGGTGTTTTCACGTTCATCATTGCTACCAGACATGGCATTTTTACCTCTGGCACGTCCAATGGCATCTATTTCATCAATAAAAATAATTGAAGGTGATTTTTCTTTGGCTTGCTTAAACAAATCACGAACCCTAGAAGCTCCAACGCCTACGAACATTTCTACGAAATCTGAACCGGATAAAGAGAAGAAAGGTACTTTTGCTTCACCTGCAACGGCTCGGGCCAATAAGGTTTTACCTGTACCCGGAGGGCCTACAAGTAAAGCGCCTTTAGGTATTTTACCACCAAGTGTGGTGTATTTCTCTGGAAATTTAAGGAAGTCTACAATTTCCTGTACTTCTTCTTTGGCACCCTCTAAGCCAGCAACATCTTTAAAGGTTGTTTTTACCTCGGTATTTTCATCAAAAAGTTTTGCTTTAGATTTTCCAATATTAAAAATTTGTCCGCCTGCACCGCCTGCAGCACCGCCAGACATTCTACGCATAATGAAAATCCAAACACCAATAAGCAATATAAAAGGCAAAATGCCCAAAAGAAAATCTGTTAAATGGCTTTCCTCGGTTATATAAACGGGCTCTAGGCTTAAATTGTTTTCTTCTATAATGTCATTAAGCTTATTTTGGAAAATCTCTAATTCACCAAACTCAAACTTGTAATTGGGCAGCCTTGTGGCTGTTGGTAATAATGAAGTGGGTTTAGATTGTTTGTGTATTTCCTGTTGTTCGGCTTCTTTGGTTAAATAAACTTTTGCCAAGCGTCTGTTTACAATTTCTACGCGTTCTACATCGCCATTCTCAACAAACTTAAAGAATTCTGTGGGGTTTGTAGTAGTGCCTTCGCTGTACGAACCACTATTAAATATTTGGAAGCCAATAAAAATGGCCAATGCAATACCGTAAATCCAATAAGGATTAAATTTTGGTTTTTTCTCTTTTGTTTTTTTGTTGTTGTTCGCCATTTATTCTTAGTAACTTGTTTCTATAACTGTTGTTTTTGCATCACCCCAAAGGCCTTCAATATCGTAATATTCTCTTATATGTTTTTGAAAAACATGTACTGCCACGTTAACATAATCCATTAACACCCATTCGGCATTTTCGGCTCCCTCTACATGCCAAGGGTGATCTTTTAATTCTTTGCTAACTTTCTTTTGGATGGAATTTACGATGGCGTTTACTTGCGTATTTGAAGTTCCTTCGCAAATTATAAAATAGTCGCAAACCGTATTTTCAATGCCTCTTAAATCTAGGATATTTATTTCTTTACCTTTAACGTCTTCTATGCCACTTATTATAACAGATATTAATTGGTCTGCGCTTATGTTTTCTTTCGCCATTAATTTAATTTAATTTGTGCAAAGTTATTATTTTTTTAGTTCTTTATACTTTAAAAAAATCATAAGATTTGTATGATATAAAATAACCTCTGCATGCGTATAATCAAACTTAATGCCATCGATTCTACCAACAGTTACTTAAGACGGTTGAGTAATGAAGGTCGTGTGGAAAATTATACGGTTGTCACGGCCAAATACCAAACACAAGGTAGGGGGCAAATGGGATCAACGTGGAGTTCTGAACACGACAAAAACCTTATTTTTAGCGTGTTTAAAGGGGTTTCTTGGTTAGATAAACAACATCCGTTTCTTATAAGTATGGTTGCTTCGTTGGCAGTTTTAAAGGCCTTGCAAAAGCTAGGTATTTCAAAATTAAGCATTAAATGGCCAAACGACATTTTGTCAGAAAACAAGAAAATATGCGGCATTTTAATAGAAAATGTCATAAAACAGAACGGTTTAGATAGTACAATTATAGGTGTTGGCTTGAATGTAAACCAAACCGATTTCGAAAATTTGCCCAAAGCATCTTCCTTAAAAGCAGTTACTGGTATCGTGTTTAATTTGGATGAAGTGCTGCACCTTATTTTAGATGAATTGAAGCATGCATTTGAAGTTCTTAAAAAAGGCAGTTACAAAGCCCTGAAAGAAGAATATGAAAATTATTTGTTCAGAAAAAATAAGCCATCGTCTTTTTTGGATGCTGAAGGTTTAATTTTTACTGGAATTATAAAAAGTGTGACACTAGAGGGTAGTTTGCAAATGCTATTGGAAGATAATATAACTAAGGAGTTCGATCTTAAGGAAATCTCCCTGATGTATTAAATAGTGTTAGGCATATTACTTACCAATGTTTCTATAAACTTTCCAATGGGGCCTTTAATCATCATGCTCATCATGGGGTTAAAGTCGCCATTAAAAAGCAGTTGCACATCACTCGATGCTTCAGAAACTCTTTCTATGTGAGCCGTTAAAGAAAAATCTATTTTGCCACCGGCAGCACCAAGAACAATTTTATTTGGAGGAATAACTTCTTTCTTTTTTAAGGTAATTTCAGGCATGCCCTTAATTGCAAATACAAAAGAATCGTTGTCTAGAACTTCAAATTTACTAATGTTTTCAGGCATAAGGGACTCAAAATTTTTAACATCAGATAAAAAAGCATATACGTCTTGCGGTGACTTACCTATATTTACTTTTGGAGATTCTAAATTCATAATTATTGTTAAGTTGTTGGTTGTTTAGGTGTTTGAAGTTTTCAACTTAGCGTCTTCGAAGCTTAACAACTAAATATTTTTTAAATTATTTTACATCCCATTCACTAGGATTGGAATTCCATTCAGATAAAACTTTTAATTCTTTTTCAGAAATGTAGTTGGTTTCTAAGGCTTGCTCCAACAAACTTTCGTAATTCCCCAAAGTATATAGGTCTACATTGTTTTTTTTGAAATTTTCGGTAGCAATATCAAAACCATAAGAAAAGATGGCTATCATGCCTTTAACGGTTATTTTTTCCGCTTTTAA
Source organism: Marixanthotalea marina (assembly GCA_018883545.1). Lineage (GTDB taxonomy): Bacteria > Bacteroidota > Bacteroidia > Flavobacteriales > Flavobacteriaceae > Marixanthotalea > Marixanthotalea marina. The sequence continues at coordinate 783,016 of JAHLEH010000001.1, forward strand.
GGCTGAAACGGCATTTAAACTGCTTTTGCCCGTGCTTATTAAATCTTCTATCACCACTACATTTTGCCCACTTTGCATAAACCCTTCAATTTGGTTTTGCCTTCCGTGTCCTTTAGCTTCTGGCCTAACGTAAATAAAAGGCAGCCCCATATATTCGGCTACCAACATGCCAATGCCTATGGCGCCCGTAGCTACACCAGCTATAACATCTGGTTTGCCGTAAACCTTGTCAATTTGTTTGGCCATGGTTTCCCGAATATAATTTCTGATTGGGGGGAAAGATAACACAATTCTATTGTCGCAGTAAATAGGCGATTTCCATCCAGAAGCCCAAGTAAAAGGCTTTTTTGGACTCAATTTTATAGCGTTTATTTGCAATAACAGCTCGGCTGTTTTTTTAGCGGTGTCCTTATTGATAATCATGTTGACAAAAATACATTAAATTTAATTTTTGACTGTAGTAAATTGTTAACAAAAATATTATTTTAACTTTTATTGATTTGTAATGAAAAATAATATTTTTACAAAAGTTCAATCTGTTAAAAACGGCGTATGTATAGAGTTTTCGTTAACGATAAACCAATAGTTTTAACAACTGTTACAGAACCAGAAACACACTTTAAAAACTATAAACTCAAAGGTGTTAGGCTTTCCAAAATCATTAGGAAATTAAATTCAACCGATCTTCAGGAGGTTCGTTTAATTCATAAAAACGAAAATAAACTACTTAAAAAATTTCTAAAAAAGTTGCCAAATGTTGTTGCGGGAGGAGGCAAGGTTTATAATAATGAAGGAGAGGTTTTGTTCATTTATAGAAATGAAAAGTGGGATTTGCCTAAAGGGAAAGTAGAAGGTAACGAAACCATAGAACAAACAGCTTTGCGCGAGGTGATGGAAGAAACAGGTGTGGCTGGCTTGGAAATTGTTAAACCGTTAGAAACTACTTACCATATTTTTAAACGCAATGGCCGATACAAAATAAAAATAACCTATTGGTTTGAAATGAAAACGAGTTTTTCAGGTGTTTTGTACCCTCAAGAATTTGAAGGGATTACCAAGGTTGAGTGGTTAGATCCAATTCAAGTTGAAGAAGCGTTGAAAAATTCTTACGCAAATATTAAATTATTAATCTGATTATCAATTTTTTAATAAATTAATTGAGATTTTTTTAAAATAAGTGTCTAAATCGATGTATTTAATGCAGAAAATCTACTATTTTGCTAACAGTAAATTGACTTTCATAATTTAAACAAGTTGCTTTGTACCTTAAAAGTGGTTTGTGATTTTTTTGTGTCTCTCTCAAAATAAATTTGATTTAGATTCTGTATGAAAAGTTATGAATTACCTTTTGCTGAAATAATAATTTTAAAAGATAATTTTGCTGAAGTTATAATAAAAGAAGGTGTGGTGATGGATGAATTTATGGTAGGTGTTTACCATGATTTTTTGTTAACACATTTGCAGGCACCTTTTGCTCTTTTAATCAACAAGAAGAATTCTTATTCTTATACTTTCGAAGCCCAAAAAACAATTGCCGATTTAAAGGAAATAAGCCATATGGCTGTTGTTGTTGCTACCAATGGTGCTCTAATGTCTACCGAAACACTCATAAAGATGAATGAGGATAAACAGTGGAATATTAGATTGTTTCAAGAGCGGGATGTTGCACTAAATTGGTTGAACAGCTTTGTCACTGTTTAATTTTGTTTTCTCAAACGTAATAGTACTGCTTTAATATCAAATTTTATATAAAACTTGTGCTTTTACATATTAGCTCTAACTTTGTGCCTTTTAAATTAAGTCATGACGGAGTTTATAAGGAAACGTACGGCGAATGCCAAAAATGATATTTTAAGTGGTGCTACAGTAGCATTAGCATTGGTTCCAGAAGCGGTTGCTTTTGCATTTGTAGCAGGCGTAGATCCTTTGGTTGGATTGTATGCAGCATTTATGATAGGCTTGATAACGTCTATTTTTGGTGGACGCCCAGGTATGATAAGTGGAGCCACAGGGGCTTTGGCCGTCGTGATGGTGAGTTTGGTTGCGGAAGGTAATGCTATGGGGGCCGAAGGTGAAAACTTAGGTCTTTATTACTTGTTTGCAACTGTTATATTAATGGGTGTTATACAAATGTTAGCTGGGGTTTTTAAGCTTGGTAAGTTTGTGCGGCTCATACCTCACCCAGTAATGATGGGCTTTGTTAACGGTTTGGCCATTGTGATTTTTTTGGCACAACTTAAAATGTTCAAAACCTTTGATGGCACCGATTTTGTTTGGTTGCAAGGCTCCGAACTTTACGCCATGTTAGGGTTGGTTGCCTTAACTATGGGTATTATGTTTGGATTGCCAAAACTGACCAAAAAATTACCAGAAGCATTAATAGCTATTTTGGTAGTATCTGCCGTTGTTATTTTTGGAAAATTAGACGTTGCTACTGTTGGTAGTTTTATTCGTGATGGTGGTGGCGAAGGCCTCAAAGGTGGTTTGCCACAATTTCAAACAGATATTTTTACTAAAGTGCCTTTTAACTTGCAAACACTCAAGTTTATATTTCCTTATGCCTTAATACTGGCAGCTGTTGGGTTGATAGAATCGTTAATGACACTTAATTTGGTCGATGAGCTTACCGAAACACGCGGCAATACCAATAGGGAATGTATGGCGCAAGGTGGTGCCAACATTGTAACAGGATTGTTTGGTGGTATGGGTGGTTGTGCCATGATTGGCCAATCTATTATCAATATAAAATCTGGTGGGCGTACCCGGTTATCTGGTATTACGGCCGCTGTGTTATTACTCATGTTTATTTTATTTGGTTCTGCTTACATTGAAAAAATTCCTATAGCGGCTTTGGTTGGAGTTATGTTTATGGTGGTTGTAGGTACCTTTGCTTGGAGTAGTTTCAGGATTATGAACAAAATTCCGTTAAGTGATGTTGTTGTTTTAATAGCTGTTTCGGTACTTACCGTTATTTTCGATTTGGCTATTGCTGTTATTGCGGGTGTAATAATTAGTGCCTTGGTGTTTTCTTGGGAAAATGCCAAACGTATTCGTGCCCGTAAGCGTATGAAAGAAGATGGAACGAAAGTCTACGAAATTTGGGGACCGCTATTCTTTGGATCCATTATAGCTTTTAACGAGAAATTTGATGTAAAAAATGACCCTGGTAATGTTGAGATTGATTTTGTGGAATCTCGGGTAAGTGATCATTCAGCCATTGAAGCCATTTTTAATTTGGTTAATAAATACGAAGCTGAAGGGAAGTCAATTAAATTGAAACATTTAAGTGAAGATTGTAAAGTGCTGCTTTATAAATCGAGTCCTAAATTTAGGGAAGTAATTGTGGAAGCGATTGACGACCCGCGCTACCATTTGGCAGAAAACCCTGAAAGATTTACCAAAGGGTTGGGTGAATACAAACTATGATTTTTTAAGATGTTGAAATTTTAAAAGTTAGTTTTGCTAACAGCTACTTTACCCTTACGCTATCGGGAACCAATTTGGTGTAATCACCATTATTTCTAATAACATCTCGTACAATAGAAGATGCTATAAACGATGTTTTGGCCGAAGTCAATAAAAACACGGTTTCTATGGTAGAAAGGTGTCTGTTGGTATGGGCTATGGCTTTTTCAAACTCGAAATCGGCAGGGTTTCTTAGGCCACGCAGAATAAATTTGGCGTTTACTTCTTTGCAGAAATTAACGGTTAAACCTTCATAGGTCATCACTTTTACTTTGGGTTCGTTAGCAAAAGCTTCTTCAATAAACTGTTGGCGTTCATCTAGAGAGAACATGTAGTTTTTCTCAGCATTAACACCTATGGAAACAATAACTTCATCAAAAAGTGTAACGCCACGCTTAATAATGTCGTAGTGCCCTAATGTTAATGGATCAAAAGACCCTGGAAATATGGCTCGTTTCATTTTCCCCTCTTTATCTCCCCAAAGGGGAGAGATTATTTATGTAAATATACAATTCTATTCATAATCTTGTTACGAATTCCCTCCTTTGGAGGGATTAAGGGAGGATTATCTCAAGGCCTCTTCTATAGCATTATCAAATAATTCAGCTAAACTAATACCGGCAGCTTTGGCCTGTTGGGGCAAAATACTTTCTTTTGTTAACCCTGGGATGGTATTCACCTCCAATAAATGAGGCTCCCCGTTTTTAAAAATATATTCACTTCTGGAGAATCCTTTTATTTTTAAAACCTCATATACTTTCTTCGCAGTTTCGGTTACTTTGGTTTCCTGTTCCTTGGTTAACCTTGCTGGTGTTATTTCTTGCGATTTGCCTTGGTATTTGGCTTCGTAATCAAAAAAATCGTTTTCACTAACTATTTCGGTAATTGGTAGTACTTTAACTTCGCCTTTATAACGAATCACGCCAACGGAAACTTCGGTGCCATCTAAAAACGCCTCGATAATTATCTCATCATCTTCTTTAAAGGCAATAGCAATAGCATTTTGTAGTTCCTCTTTTTTATAAACTTTGGTCACTCCAAAACTGCTGCCCGCTTTGTTGGCCTTCACGAAACAAGGTAAACCTACTTTATTTACAATCGCATCGTCATCAATAACATCGCCTGAATTTAAATAGAAAGATTCGGCTATTTTAATACCATATGGTTTTAAAATACTTAAACAATCGCGCTTGTTGAAGGTTACAGATGCTTGGTACATATTGCAACTAGTGTGCGGCATATTTATCAATTTAAAATAGCCTTGTATAAAACCGTCTTCACCAGGTGAGCCATGGATGGCATTAAAAACACAATCGAAAGTTATTTTTTTTCCGTTTACAGTTACCGAAAAATCATTTTTGTCTATTGGAAATTCGTTTTCATTGTCATCAACATACACCCATTTATCCCTAAAAATATGAATGCGATACGCACTGTATTTTGAAGCATTCAAGGTTTCATAAACAACGTTTCCGCTAATTAGTGATATTTTGTATTCACTTGAGAAACCACCCATGATGATGGCAATATTTTTTTTCATTTCAATGACTATATGTTAACCGTTGTGTAAAAATATCATTTATTTTTTCTATTAGTATCGAAGGGGAGCAAAATAAATGAAAGAAAATAAACCATTCAGTTTTAAGTGAACGTATATACTAAAACCGAAAATTAAGCGATTAGAATTTTGGAATCATATTATTTGTTTAGATTTGTTAAATATTATCTGCACCCATGAGCATCATTAAATTTTTATCTAGTAAAGTATTTTTAAAACAAATTGTTTTGGCGGCAGTGGCCGTTGTCGTTATAGTTTTTATTTTGTTGAAATGGCTTAATGTAACTACCAATCATGGTGAATTTGAAACAGTCCCAGATTTAACGGGAAAATCTATTGATGTAGCCGAAATTGAATTGGAACAAAATAAATTGGTAATGCAGATACAGGATTCGGCTAATTTCAATCCAGATTACCCTAGGTTTTCGGTTATAGAGCAAGATCCGCCTGCGGGTTCGAAAGTTAAGGAAGATCGAAAAATTTACATTACCTTAAACCCCTCAGGTTATAGAAAAGTACAAGTACCAAACTTAATTGAAAAAACCTTAAGACAGGCGCAACCAACACTTGAGGCATTAGGTTTTCAGTTGGGAAAACTTTCTTATGTTGATAATATTGGGAAAGACATTGTGCTGAAAATGCTTCACGATGGAAAAGAAATACATGCCGATACCGAATTGCCCAAGACATCTAAAATAGATTTGGTGTTGGGTAATGGTAACAGACCACAATAATGGAAAACTTCAATCCAGATTTTCTTGAAGAGGAAAACGACGACCTATACGAACATTTTACCTTTACCGTAGGCAAAGGCCAAAGTCCGTTGCGTATTGATAAATATGTGATGGGCAAAATAGAAAATGCTACCCGAAATAAAATACAAACAGCGGCCAAAAATGGCGGTATTTTAGTTAATGATGTTCCTGTAAAATCCAATTATAAAGTCAGGCCACTTGATATTATTAGGGTTTTGTTTACGCACCCACCTCACGAAAATTTATTGGTAGGTGAAGATATACCTCTTGATGTGGTGTATGAAGACGATGAGGTTTTGGTGGTTAATAAACCAGCGGGCATGGTAGTGCATCCTGGACATGGCAATTATTCGGGAACGCTTATCAATGCCATTATTTACAGATTTGATAACCTACCGAATAATTCTAGCGACCGGCCAGGGCTGGTACACCGCATTGATAAAGATACTAGTGGTTTGTTGGTGATTGCCAAAACTGAACATGCCATGTCGCATCTCTCTATGCAATTTGCCGAGAAAACCAGTGAACGCGAATACGTTGCTTTGGTTTGGGGTAATGTGGAAACCGATGAAGGGACGGTTGAAGGCAATATAGGCCGCCACCCGAAAAATAGATTGCAGAATACGGTTTTTTTAGATGATGAAGCTGATAAGGGCAAACCTGCTGTAACCCATTATAAGGTGTTGGAACGTTTTGGTTACGTTACATTGGTGTCCTGTAAATTGGAAACGGGACGTACGCACCAAATTCGTGTGCACATGAAACACATTGGGCATACCTTATTTAATGATGAACGTTATGGTGGTGATGCCATTTTAAAAGGCACAACCTTTACAAAATACAAACAGTTTGTAGAAAACTGTTTTAAGGTTTTGCCTAGGCAAGCACTACATGCCAAAACCTTGGGATTTAAACACCCAAAAACAGGAGAGTTTATGCGCTTTAATTCTGAAATTCCTGAAGATATGCAACAGTGTATTGAAAAATGGCGCAACTATTCAAAGTATCAGGAGTTGGAAGAGTAAATAAAGTTTGTACTTGAGTTATTTAAATTACTGAATGATGTATTGCTAATTTTCTTGATCGTCTAAATATGTAATTAAATCTTTTGTTTGTTGTAAAATGTTCTTATACCCATCAAGATATTGAAACATTAATAAAGTTCTAAATCCACTTAAATCAATAAAAGCAACAACAAATTCACGTTCATCTTTAATATTCCATGATAAATTGAAGACGTAACCTCCCTCTTTAGCTCTTGGTTCTTTAATACGATATTTTTGGATATAGCTGCCAATTCTATCATAAAATGAGGTCTGAAAAGCACTTTGGTCAGCTTTTATCTGATTTTGAAGCCGGTAAATTTCAAATACTTTATACTTAAGGTCGTCATTGAATAATTCAAATTTACCAGTTGATTCTAAAATTTTGAATGTTGATGTGTGGTACTCATCAATACCACTAACTGCTTTGTTGTCAAAAGCATAAGATTTTGCTAATTTTACTATTGTGTCAAAATTAGTTGATTCGCTAAAAATAATATTATCAATAAGTTGACTTTTTATTAATTCTTTGTTAGTTATCTCTAAGTAATTATTTAGCATAACTGTATCACGAACCAAATCACTTTTAAGGGTTTTCAAATAATTTTTTCTTTCAGTTTTTAATGTTATGTTTTCATTCCAATTATCAAGAAATAGAGCAAGCAGAATACCTATGATAATAACTAGTATTTCAATAATGTACTCTGCCCACTTCTTCTTTAATATTTTAAGAATTTTTTTCACTACTTAAAATATGCTAACTTAAATTTGATTCAATTTTAATGCAAACTAAAAATTCCTAGCCTTTATATAATCATTCAGTTCTTGCCTTGTCATTGGTAAGTCGCTATCTGGGTATTTTTGTAACCAGTCTTTAAAATCGTCTTTAATTTCTTGGGTCCATCGGCTATCAATTTGTCCGGCCAGATATTTCTTTTCGCGTAAACGTTGAAAACCAAATTCATCCTGCAAAGCCACAAATTCTGAAGATATTACCAAATCACTTACCAAATAAGCTGGGATAAAAATTGTGCCATGACGGTTGGCCAATACAACATCACCAGGCAACACCGTAGTTCTGCCAATACGAATTGGCATATTAATAGTAGTCAACATCTCTTGTTGTAAATAGGATGGGTCTTCACCACGGTACCAACCGTTAAACCCTTCAATTTCCAATAAACCGCCTAAATCGCGAATACCACCATCAAAAATAACCCCGTTTTTGGAGTTAGCGTAAATGGCATTACCTAGGTTAGAGCCTATTAAGGTACCATCTACAATCCTGCCATAGCCATCGGCCACATAGACGTCTCCTGGTTTTAGTATTTCAATGGGCCATGAGTTGCTACCGCCAATGGTATCGCGTTTTTCTTTTCCACCCTGTACTTTTACAACTTGCTGCAAATCGGGGCGTAAGGGCATATATTGGGCAGTAAGCACGCGTCCCGTCATAACGTCGTCCGGATGGATGATTTGCCAGTTGCCTTCGTGTTGGTTATGGAATCCCCTGCCGCGTAAAAATCCCCAAGCTTCTTCAATGCGTATTTTTTTTAACCGTTGCAAAAGCGCATCAGATACTTTAGGACGGCCATCCTCAAAGCGTTCGCCTGTCCATTTGGATGTGAGCATTTTAATATATTCGGGTGTAGCAGCTACTTCTTGAGCTTGTGTTGAAACTATCGTAAACAGGCACAAGGTTGCTAATATTATTTTTTTCATTTTAATTGTTTTTGTTTTATTATTAACTATACGTTCTATCGTGTGAACGTCTTTGGTTCCACTCATCGGTAGATTTAAAATAGCTTTTATCTCTTGGATGTAAATGCTCTTTTAATACATCCTCATTAAGTTCGATGCCAAGACCGGGAGCTGTTAGCGGTACTCTGGCAAATCCTTTTTCAATCATTTTGCCACCATCGGTCATTTTTACTAAATCTTCCCACCAAGGTAAGTCAACCGAATGGTGTTCTAATGCCAAGAAGTTTTGAGTAGCAGCGGCACAATGTACACTTGACATAAACGATACAGGGGTGCCTGCTTGGTGCATGGCCATGGCAATACCAAACTCTTCAGCGTAGTCGCCAATGCGTTTGGTCTCCAACAAGCCGCCAGAAGAGGCAAGGTCTGGATGGACAATATCCACCGCACGTTCGTGAATTAATGGTTTAAAGTCTTTTAGCAGATAAATGTCTTCACCAGTCGTAGTAGGCGTTTCAATGGCATTGCTAATGGTTTTCCACTGTTCGGTATATTGCCAAGGCACCATGTCTTCAAACCAAGCCAATCGGTATTTTTCCAAAGCTTTAGCTAAACGGATTCCGTTGTTGAGGTCGAAATGTCCATAGTGGTCGGTAGAAATTGGGACTTCGTAACCCACCATACTTCTAACATTTTCAACTATACTGGCCAATTCCTCCAAACCTTTTTCAGTGATTTGAATTTGTGTAAAAGGGTGCATGGTATTGGCATACGACATCATATTTTCTTGGTCGCCCCACTGCGCTAAATTACCTCTGGCGTCTTCCCAAAACTTGCCATTGACTACTGTACCTGGTTTGCCTTTTAGTTCTGTAATAGAGACATCCATTTTTAACCAAGTATAACCTTGGTCTTTCATGCGGAATTCAATCAACTTTTTTTGTTCTTCCGGAGAGCCTGCTTCAGGGGTATCAGCATAAAGTCTTACTTGGTCGCGGTAACGTCCTCCCAATAACTGCCAAGCAGGTACATTGTAGGCCTTACCGCATAAATCCCAAAGGGCCATTTCTACGGCACAAACACCACCAGCTTGTCTGGCAGGGCCGCCAAACTGCTTAATGGTTTTAAAAATTTTTTCTACGTTACAAGGGTTTTCACCTAGAATCCGACTTTTCAAAAATAGGGCATAGCGCACATCGGCCGCATCCCTTACTTCTCCCAAACCGTAAATACCTTGATTGGTTTCTATTTTAATAATGGCGGTGCCGCCCATAACATTGGTTAGGGCATAGCGCATATCGGTTATTTTTAAATCGGATGGTGATGAGAAACGATTTACCTTCGAGGTGGTTTGGGCCATTGTGTCTTCGGTGCTAAGTCCCATTAAACCTGTTAGGGCCATACCACCTAAGGCTGTTTTCTTTAAAAAAGAACGTCGGTCTTCACCTGTTTTTGGATTCTCAATTTCTGCCTGTCTTGATGTTGCATAATTTTTTTCTTCCTCCTTGTTTTTGGCAATGAGTTCCTGTAGTACATTTTTCATAAATTATAGTTTAGTTAGTGATAATAATTGCATTCATTCTTGTGGGATATAAAATGCAATCCAATATAGGAAAAAAATAGGATTAATTTTAGTTGAATTTGCTAATAAGCCAATCTAGTCCTTCAGTAGAAATTTCAACATCTTCTTCTCCTGTAGCTCCAGAGAAAGTAGCCAAAAGATGGCCTGAGTTAATTTTTTTAATAACTCCACCAATAAATCCGAATTCGCCCAATTTAGGAGGTCTAACATTACTGCCACTATTAATTAAAGTTTCTGCCATTTCAGCTGCTTTAGAGTTTGCAATGGCAATATAATTTTGTTTATCGCTTCCAATGGCTTTAACTGCTTTCATTTTAGAAATCCAAGACTCGGTTTGATTTCCAGGGATATAACAAACAACCCCAACGCCCTTTAAATTCATTTTTAAGGCCTTGGCTTTCATTGTTTGTAAAGCTTCGTCTGCATGTTGAATAAATAGTTTCTCGGAGGTTTCTTGGTCGGTTGTCATAATTTGTTGAGTTGGTTTTATTGTTTTAAACTAGGTGCGCTAGTTTTTGCTGAACTAAGTTAGCCAATTTTTAATAATCAATTCAATTTATCATGCCATTGCAAATAATTTTAAAAGTGCATTTTATAAGTGTTGTAGTAATTGTATTTTTGAAATAAATAACAACTTATGAAATTAGTTTTATCGCCAGCAAAGTCATTGGATTTTGATAGCAAAGTGCCTAATAACCCAGCTACCCAAGCGCAATTTTTAAAGGAGTCTGAGCGTCTTAATAAATTACTTAAGAAGAAGTCGGCCAAAAGTTTGTCTAAACTTATGAGTATTTCTGATGCTTTAGGGCAGTTAAATTACGAGCGTAACCAATCATGGCAATTGCCGTTTACAACTGACAATGCTAGGCAGGCCATTTATGCCTTTAGCGGTGATGTTTACAGAGGACTCGATGCTTATACCATACCAGAGGATAAATTTGAAAAGCTTAACAATACTATTAGAATTATTTCTGGTTTGTACGGACTGTTGAAGCCAACCGATTTAATTCAACCATACCGATTGGAAATGGGAACAAAGTTTCCCGTTGGTAAAAATAAAAACCTTTATGAGTTTTGGAAAAAAACGATTACCAAAGCACTTAACGATGAGTTGGAAGATGATGAGTTGTTTTTAAATCTGGCCAGCAACGAATATTTTAAGGCCATTGATGCCAAATCACTTAAAGTGCCTGTGGTAACTTGTAATTTCAAGGATTTTAAAAACGGGGAATATAAAACTATAATGACCTTTGCTAAATTGGCAAGAGGCTATATGACGCGTTATATTGTTGATGCCAACGCTAAAACCTTAGACGATGTAAAAGGGTTTAACTATGAAGGCTACAACTTTAGTGAGCCTATGTCAACCGAAACAGAATTGGTGTTTATTAGGTAGTTTTGCCATTAACTTCGTTGAATCTGTGATTTTCTGCGAAAGCAAAATTTATTTTTGCGTTATAAATTAATATCATGTATTATTATCTAATAATTGCTTTACAAGCTTACTGTATTTATCACATATTCAAAAATAGAAATTCATACTATTGGATATTTGCTATTTTGTTTCTTCCATTGATTGGTTGCATTATTTATTTCATAACACAGGTTTATAATAAGCGGGATGTAGAAAAAGTACAGGAAAACATTGTGTCAATTATAAATCCCACCAAAAAAATTAAAGATTTAGAGCATAAGCTTAAATTTTCTGAAACCTATCAAAATAGGGTTAATTTGGCAGATGCTTATCTGGGAATTAAGGATTACAACAATGCGATTCCACATTATTTGGAAGCTTTGAATGATAGTGATTTAAGTGATTTGTATGTAGCAAAACAATTAATGATTTGCTACTTTCATATAGAAGATTTCGATAAAGTAATTTTATATGCTGAAAAGATTAAAGACCGCCAAGAATTTCAAAAATCGAAATTGCAATTTTTGTATGGATTGGCTTTAGAAAAGAAAGGGAATTTAGATGAAGCCGAAACGAATTTAAAAGCCATAGATATCCGTTATTCGTTTTACAACGAACGTCTTGTTTTGGCTAAATTTTTAATTGAAAGAGGTAAAGAAGAGGAAGCCAAGGAAATTTTAGAAGCCATCTACATGGAATCCCAAAACATGACCAAGCAGAATAAAAAAATATTCAGAAATACCATTTTAGAGGTTGAAAAACTAAAGAATAGTATTTAGTTTATTTCGCTGTGGCCTTATTGTCTACATTAATTTTTTGCTCTACGGTACGGCGTTTTTTTATTTTAGGTCTTCTTGTACCGTAAGTACCTCTATGAATTTTTCCCCGTTTTGTTTTTTTATCGCCTTTTCCCATAATTATTTGTATTTATTAAGTTAAATGATACAAAATTTAGAGGAAAAAAGCAATTTTAATGTTGAGGCAATATAGTTTCAGTTTTTCTAAAAGGTAATTTGAAGTTAAAATAAGTAATAGCCCTCCAGAGCCATTCTAAAGGACCATATTTATATTTTTTAAGCCAGTATTTGCTAAAATATAGTTGAAAAACTAAAAATAAGATTCCAAATATTAAACTTAAAGTAGCACCAAAATAGTTGTAAAGCCCCAATCCAAATCCGTAAAAAACAGGCACGCCCACCAAAGCTTGTAGTACATAGTTTGTTAAGCTCATTCTTCCATAAGGAATTAAGAGAGAAAACAAATCGCTCTTCTTTTGGTAAATAACTATAAATACAAGGATTAAAATGGCTGATAAAGCCAAGTTCAAATACGTTTCAATAAGTTCTATTGCTATACCTAACCTAAGTTCTTGTATGCCAGTTTCGGGTAAAACAAACTTAAGAATAGTAAATAAAATAAATGATATAGTACTTATAGCTAAACTTTTTAAAATGGTTTTTCTATTAGAATCTAAGGTTTTGAAAAAGTTTGTTTTTCCTAAATAAAGGCCTAAAATAAATAATCCTAAAGATTGAATTAATCAGCCTTGGTAGAATGCCCAAAGCCATATAGCTTTATGGCCTTTCCAAAGATTAAATTCTGCAACTTCTAAAAATGAACCTTCGCCAAATACTTGGAACGCCTCGCCAAACAGAGCTCCTACAGTTTCCCAATCGTAATTAAAATCGGTGTCCCAATAAGACATTATAACTCTTATAATAGTTGGAATTTGTATCAAGTAGAGTATGGCTAACCACAACAAAACCTTTTTATTTAGGTTGAATAAAAATATAAGCGGAATACCCAATAAGGCATATATTGTTAATATTTCTCCAAGTAAAATGGCAGAGTATATATAACCAAATAGAAATAAAACAACCAAGCGCCAAGCAAATTGGCCACGAAAATCTATGCCCTTTTTTAAATTGTTGTTGATAATGGTGTAAAAACTAAAACCAAACATTAAAGAAAAGATAGTAAACGCTTTACCACTAAATAAAAATGTAACAAAACCATTTACATAACTATCTACAGCATGAAAAACTTCTGGGTTTTTTTCAGCTTCTTGCATGAAGCTGAAATGTTCAACACTATGCAAAAGTAAAATGCCCATTAAGGCAAATCCCCTTAGGGCATCAATGAGCTCAATGCGTTTATTATTGGTTGGTGTAGACATGTTGAAAGTAGGCTAATGTATAGTTTTTGGCGACAAATTCAAATTATTTGGATTTATTAATGAATTGTATCTTTGCGATCTATGTTAGTTTTTCAATATGAATAGTCAGCCCAACAACCCATTGCATGGCATAACTTTAGAGAAAATTATAACCGATTTACAATCCCATTATGGTTGGGAATATATGGGATATACAGTAAACATTAAATGTTTTACAAATAATCCTTCTATAAAGTCCAGTTTAAAATTTTTAAGGCGTACGCCTTGGGCAAGAACAAAAGTAGAAGCGATGTATTTACAAATGTTAAAGAATAGGAGAGATTAGTTCTTGTGGTGTTCTGCATTTTTGTAATGTTCACTAATTAAATCCCTTCCAAAATCGCCTTTAAAATCACGCCAAACGGAATGAATATGATTGGCATTGTTTTGTGTGTTATCAAATTCAATTAAAAACGATTGTCCTTGAATTCTATAATAATGGCCTTTGCCCAGGCTTGTAGGACCAGCCCAACCAAATCGTATGGAATTCAAATCTTCATTCTGAATTTCTGCTAATTTTTTATTGGCTTGATCTTTAGGTACTGAAGATAGGTATTCATTAATAAGTTTCAGAAAAATCATTTGTTGGTCGTCGCTAAGATTCCCAAACATAATACCAACGGGTTTTAGTGGTTCGGCTTTTGGTGTGTTGCCAGTAGCAATATCGTAAGGCGATCTTTCTTGAAATATGGCTATTTTCCTTTGGGTTTCAGATAGTGAAATAATTAAATCCAAACCCAAATCTTCTTCTGTGTTAAGTGTTCGTTCTCCTTTTCGCGAGCCTGATAAAATAGTTGCCGGATTGGCTCCAAAAAACCTGGGTGCTACAGATACAGTACCGTTTAGAACGGTGAAATTTAATGACACATGATGGCCTTCAAAAGACCAAGCCCATAAACTATCCGTTTCAGGATTTCCATAAAAGGCAATATGATATTTTTCAGGATGTCTCATCACACTGTCGCCTGTAGCTTCCAGCAAAACATGTTCTAAACTTATAATTTTCTGGGTTTTAGCATAGCCTGCTTCCGAAAGAAAAGATTGTAATAACTTACTAAACAATTCTTTTTGGTTTGTATTCAAATCCATTAATTGAATACCAGCTCTCGGAGTCATCGAGGCAGGAAAATAATGCCAAAATGTTTTAGATGTATGGTCGAAAGGAAATTGTGCTTTGTCTCTCTGTTCCTTGTTTAGGGAATTTAGAAATTCAACAGCAGGCGACTTAAAAATTGGATGAAGTGCCAATAAAACAAAAGTAACGGGCACTAAAATAATAGTAATATATTTTTTCATTTGGCTAGCTGGTATTTGTTTGTAACACATTGGTTTTTAATTCAATGTGCTTATGCGAAGTTAGCCAAAATTACTATTCAAGTATTAGTTATAACGTTACTTTAACTATATTGTTCGTTCGATTGCAATAAGTGAAGACCACTAAAAAAATGGTCGTTACTTTTTATTTTGTTGTTTTTTGATGGTTTTTTCGTCAATATCGAACTTATTGGTATCCTGATTGACATTACCAGTAGGGTTTGTAGGATTTGATTGTTTTTTTGTTGGTTTAAATTTCTTTTTCTTTTCAATAATTCCCATGTTTAAATTGTTTTAATGATTCATTTATAACATAAGAAATTCTTGCTAAAATTCTATTAAAACTATCTTAAAGTTTTGAAACAGAAGAGAATATGGCTATTCCACCAAGTAGGTTAATTTCATGGTAATGGAAGCTGTTTTCTCTTTTGAAGACGTATTAAACGTGCCGCCCCAAGAATAATCTTCGTTGGAGTTTTGTCCTGTAATTTGAAATGTGCCCATTTGAGCTGTGGAAAGTTCACCTAAAACAGCTCCAGAATTTTCAGAAATGCTTTTTGCCCGAAGATGTGCATTTTCAGTAGCTCTTGAAACCATTTCAATTTTTAAATCTTCGAGCTTTGTGTAATAATATCTTGGCGGTATTGAATATAACTGAATGCCTTTATTTAGCAAATCTGTGACTTCGCGCGAAATTTTTTCAACTTTTTCAACTTCATTGGAATTAATCTGAACCGTTTGGCTTAGCGTATAATCTGTAAATTCCTGTCCCATGTACTTACCATCTGTGGAGTAATTTTGCTTGTAATTTTTATTGGTTTCAACAGCATTGAAAACAATAATGTTTTCTTGAAGACCTTTAGATTTAAAGTACTCGGTAATTATTTCCTTGTCTCTTTTTAAATCGGCATAGGCCTGCTTTAAATCTTTATTCACTTGCGAAAACCTAGCCTCCCAAACAATTAAATCGGAGGTGAAATCTGTTTTGCCAAGTCCCGTAACCGAAATGGTTCCCGTTTTTTGGTTTCTGTTAATCACGGCATTTCCTAAAATAATGGAAGCAATAACAATAGCTAGGGCAAATACAACGGCACTCAGGCTTTTTTTCATTTTAAAAGGGTTTAGGTGAGCATTTTAACGAATGGATTTAACAAATGAATCGATGTTTTCTACAGAATTATCGTTGAGGAATTTTATAAAAGCACTTCCTATAATGGCGCCTTTTGCATATTCGGTAGCCTGATTGAAAGTCGCATTGTCCTTAATTCCAAACCCAACAATTTGTGGATTTTTCAAATTCATATTAGATATACGTTCGAAATATTCTTTTTGGTCGTCACCAAATCCAGATTGACTTCCCGTAACGCTTGCGCTACTTACCATGTAAATAAATCCGTTGGAAACAGAATCAATAAAACGGATACGTTCATCGGGGGTTTGTGGAGTTATTAGGAAAATATTTATTAAGCCATGTTTTTCAAAAATTTCCTTGTAGTTGTCGTGGTAAACATCTACGGGTAAATCGGGGATAATCAATCCGTCAATGCCAATGTCTTTACATTTTTTACAAAAAGCATCTACGCCATATTGAAGCATGGGATTAAAATATCCCATAATGATTAGTGGAATGTTAACCGATTCTCTGATGTTTTTAAGTTGGTTAAAAAGAACTTCGGTTGTCATACCGTTTTTAAGTGCTTTGGTAGAACTGTCTTGAATGGTTGGTCCATCAGCCAAAGGATCGCTAAAAGGAAGTCCAATTTCAATCATATCGACACCGTTTTTTTCTAAATCCTGTATGATCTTTACAGTATCGTTTAAATTAGGAAATCCAGCTGTGAAATATATAGAAAGCAGCTTTTTGTTTTCTTGTAATTTTGTATTTATTCTATTCATTGAAAAATGATATTTTTCATTCCCTCGTAGGAGGGAATCTGTTTTTTTTTAAATGTATTCTGAAAGATCTTTCCAATCTGGATTCAAACTATTTATTAAATTTATTTTCCATTCTCGATTCCATTTTTTTATTTGTCTTTCTCTTCTTATTGAATTGTTTACATATTTTGTTGTTTCAAAGTAAACTAATTTGTCGACGTTATATTTTCCAGTAAAAGATTTTAAACCATTGCTTTTGTGTTGATTCAGTCTGATATTTAACTGTTTGGAACGTCCAACATATAATACCGAATGATTTTTATTAGTTAATATGTAGACATAATAAACATCCATGCTTAAATTATGAGATTTCCGCCTACGCGGAAATGAAAAAAATAAACTATAGTTTAAAATATTTAATATAAGTTTCTAAATCCTTATCGCCTCTACCAGATAAACTTACCACGACCACATCATTGGGTTTAAATGTTTTTTGTTCAAAAATGGCCAAGGCATGTGAGCTTTCGATAGCAGGAATAATGCCTTCTAGTTTACAAAGTTCTAAACCTGCTTTCATGGCATCTTCATCGGTAATGGACATAAATTCAGCACGGCCTGTTTTTGCCAAATGTGCGTGCATGGGCCCAACGCCTGGATAATCTAAGCCTGCAGAAATAGAATAAGGCTCTGTTATTTGTCCGTCCTTGGTTTGCATCAACAATGTTTTGCACCCATGAATAATGCCTTCCTTTCCTAAAACGGATGTAGCTGCACTTTCGCCAGAATCAACGCCCAAACCAGCAGCTTCAACGGCAATAATGTTCACGTCAGATTCGTGCAAAAAGTGGTAATAAGTGCCAGCGGCATTACTCCCACCACCTATACAGGCAACTACATAATCTGGGTTTTCTCGATTTTCATGTTCTTTAAGCTGCCATTTAATTTCTTCGGAAATAATGGACTGAAACCGTGTTACCATATCCGGGTAGGGATGTGGCCCAATGGCAGAACCGATAATATAATGCGTGTCTACGGGATTGTTAATCCAATCGCGAATGGCCTCGTTGGTAGCGTCTTTTAGAGTTCGGCTACCAGATAAAGCAGGAACCACTTTAGCGCCTAACATTTTCATACGCGCCACATTGGGCGCTTGTCTGGCAATGTCAATTTCGCCCATATATACCACGCATTCGATGCCCATTAAAGCGCAAACAGTGGCGGTGGCTACACCATGTTGACCAGCACCGGTTTCAGCAATAATACGAGTCTTGCCTAAACGTTTTGCCATTAAAATTTGACCAATGGTATTGTTTATTTTGTGCGCACCAGTATGGTTTAAATCTTCGCGTTTTAAATAAATTTTGGTGTTATATTTTTCAGAAAGGCGTTTGGCAAAATAAAGCGGCGATGGCCTACCAACATAATCTTTAAGCAATTGGTTGAATTCTTTTAGGAATTCAGGTTCGGCCATTACTTCCAAATATTTTTGTCGTAATTCTTCAACATTTGGGTAGAGCATTTCAGGAATGAATGCGCCTCCAAATTCTCCGTAATACCCTTTTTCGTTTACGTTATAGTTCATAATTTTTGTCATTGACTTTTGTCGAATCTTCGATTTCCTGCTGAAGCAGGAATCTATTTAAAATTAGTTTTATTTGTTATGTTCATTTTGTCTTGATACAAAATGAACATAAAAATCAAATTGAAATGAGGAATTTTTCCTTCGGAAAACCAAAAATAAAATCTAAATTTTTTCCAAGGCTTCAGAAATTTTAACGATTTGATTTTTATATTCTACATTTCAATAGTTTCAATGCTTTGCATTGATTTGGTTTTTAAACTCTTTTAATTCCTCAATATTCTTCAATCCTGGTTCTATTTCAAATTGACTGTTTACATCTAGAGCGTAACAGTATTTGGATTCCTGCTTTTGCAGGAATGACAAAACTTTTTCTGTTTCATTCAGACCAATGCCACCACTTAAAAAAAACGGTTTTGTTAAAGTGTAATTTTTTAACACGTTCCAATCGAAAGTATAGCCATTCCCGCCCGGTAATTTGCCTTTGGTGTCGAACAGGAAATAATCGCATACTGCTTCAAAAGGTTTTAAAGCATCAAAATTGAAGGATTCATCTATTGAAAAAGCTTTGATAATTTCTATTTTATCTTTGATCTGAACTAGTTTCAGATTCTTGTCATGTGATTCCGAAATGAATTCGTAATGACGTTTTAATTTTTTACAATACTCTGGTGATTCATGACCATGTAATTGCACGGCTTGTAAATTATATATGGTTATTTTTTCAATAACCATATCAATATCTGCATCAACAAAAACCCCTACTTTTTTAATGGTATTGGGCAGTTTGGGTATGTTGTTTTCAACGAAGTATCTTTTGGATTTTTCGTAGAAAATAAAGCCAAGATAATCTGGTTGCAATGAAGCAACTTGTTCAATATTATCTGGATATTTCATGCCACAAACCTTGAGTCTCATATTGTTCTGTCATTCCTGCCTTTCGTCTATCTCTCAAGATAAACTCGGGAAGGAATCTTTTTGTTTTTGATTCAATTTATAATGGATTCCGCATCACACTTCGACTACGCTCAGTGGGACAGTGCGGAATGACGTTACTTATTCAATTCTTTTATAAACGCCTTGGCACTTTCACCAGGGTTATCGGTTTTCATAAAATTT
Organism: Marixanthotalea marina; assembly: GCA_018883545.1. Lineage (GTDB taxonomy): Bacteria > Bacteroidota > Bacteroidia > Flavobacteriales > Flavobacteriaceae > Marixanthotalea > Marixanthotalea marina. The sequence goes on from JAHLEH010000001.1 coordinate 802,636, forward strand.
TCACCAATTAAAAAACCTTTATAACCATAAGGTTGTAGTTCTTTAATGGCTTCAATGTTGCTAATACCGCTTTCCGACACTTTTACAAAATCATTTGGAATAATTTCACTTAATTTTTTACTGGTTTCAATACTTACATCGAAGGTTTTTAAATTCCTATTGTTCACACCTAACATATCCAAACTTGGCATGACGGATTTATGCAGTTCTTCCTCGTTATGTACTTCCAACAACACATCGAGATTTAGGCTTTTAGCAAATTCTGAAAATTGTTTTATTTCCTCCCTTGTTAATATGGTAGCAATTAATAAAATAACATCAGCTCCATGAGCTTTAGCTTCCAAAAGTTGGTATTCATCAATAATGAATTCCTTTCTCAATAAAGGTAAATTACAACTGGCACGGGCCAATAACAAATCGTCTAAAGCACCTCCAAAATATTTTAAATCGGTTAAAACGGACATGCCGCAAACGCCAGCATTTTCATAGCCTCTGGCCACATCTTGCACGTTTAGATTTTGGTTGATGGTTGATTTGGAAGGCGAACGTCTTTTGTGCTCGGCAATAATTCCCGAAGTGCTGTTTTTTAGTTTATTGGACAAAGAAATCGTTTGTCTTTCAAACAAAACCAATTGCTCCAATTGGGAAACTGGAATGAGCGATTTTTTTAAATCGACTTCTTTTCGTTTATCAATTACTATTTTGTCTAGTATGTTCATGTTCTCGTCAACCTGAACTTGTTTCAGGTTCTCATTATTTTGTGTGATGCTGAAACAAGTTCAGCATGACGTTTTATTTGCTTAATTCAATTAGTGTGTCTAAACTTTCTTTTGCTTTTCCAGAGCGCAAAGATTCTTTTGCTATTTCAAAACCTTCTTTATGGCTTATTTGTTTTGCCGTGGCAATGGCTAAGCCGGCATTGGCACAAACAACATTGTTCTGGGCTTCGGTACCTTTTCCTTGAATAACATCCATGAAAATTTTAGCCGAACTTTCTACCGTACTTCCGCCAAAAATAGCGTCTTGTTTTATTTGAGAAATACCCAAATCTTCAGGTATAAAAAGTGTTTCTGTTTGATTTGAAATAATTTTTGCGTTCCCTGTCAAAGATATTTCATCATAGCCATCCAATGCGTGTATTATGCTATAATTTTTATCAGTTTCTTGATATAAATAACCATAAAGTCGAAGTAATTCTAAATTGAACACTCCTACCATTTGGTTTTTTGGAAATGATGGATTTACCATAGGGCCTAACATATTGAAAAAGGTTTTTACGCCCAATTCCCGTCGTATGGGTGCCACATTTTTCATAGCTGGATGAAATAATGGCGCATGCAAAACACAAATACCTGCTTTTTCTATCGAAGTTTTCAAAAAACTTTCATTATTTGAAAATTTTATACCTAAAAACTCCATAACATTTGATGAACCACAAGACGATGACACACCATAATTACCATGTTTGGCCACATTAACACCTGCACCAGCGGTTACAAACGATGCCAATGTTGAAATATTAAAGGTGTCTTTACCATCACCACCCGTGCCACATAAATCAATGGCATTAAAGCCTTCTAAATTTATGGGGATGCATAATTCCAATAGGGCGTCCCTAAAGCCTTTTAATTCTTCCAGTGTTATGCTTCGCATCATGAAAACCGTTAGGAAAGAAGCGATTTGACTTTGGTTGTACATACCATTGGAAATGTTTACCAAAACTTGTTTGGCTTCTTTGCTATCTAGTGTTTCGTGATTTATTAATCTATTTAATGTCTCTTTCATTTTTGTCATTGACTTTGGCGGATCTTATATTTCCTTCTTAGTCAGGAATCTAAATTTAATTTAATTTGTAATTTATAATGGATTCCTGCCTTCGCAGGAATGACAGAGTCTAGCTATTTATCCAATTTTTAAGTATCTGTTTCCCTGCTGGTGTTAAAACCGATTCTGGATGGTATTGCACACCTTTAACGTTATATGTTTTGTGGCGTAAAGACATTACCTGTCCGTTTTCATCAAACGAAGTGGCTTCAAGGCTTTCCGGTAGGTTGGCATTAACTACCCAAGAATGGTAACGGCCCACTTCAATTTCCTTTTCAAGTCCCGCAAAAATAGGTTCGTCGTCAACAGTAATATTTACTTTAGTGGCCACGCCATGATACACTTCATTTAAATTAACCAATGAGCCTCCAAACACTTCACCTATGGCTTGTTGTCCTAAGCACACGCCTAAAATACTTTTTGTGGGCGCATATTTTTCTATAATTGGTTTTAGCAAGCCAGCTTCATCTGGAATACCAGGTCCTGGAGACAATAAAATCTTATCGAAAGGTTCTACATCTTCCAAAGTTAATTTATCGTTTCTCAATACGGTAACATCACAATTTAGATCTTCTAAATAGTGCACTAAATTGTAGGTAAAACTGTCGTAATTATCTATTACTAATATTTTCATAATTAAATGTCTTCGGCTAATGTTATGGCTTTGGTTAAAGCCCCCAATTTGTTATAAACTTCCTGTAACTCGCTGTCTGGATTGGATTTTGATACCAATCCTGCGCCAGCTCGCCAATGTAGCTTGTGGTCTTTGCTTAAAAAAGTGCGAATCATTATGGCATGGTTAAAGTTGCCTTCAAAATCCATAAAACCTATGGCACCACCATAAAAACCACGACTGGTTTTCTCGTATTGCTCAATAAGTTGCATGGCCCTATGTTTTGGTGCGCCGCTTAAAGTGCCTGCGGGAAAGGTGTCTGCCACCACTTGCATGGTTGGCGTTTCCTTGTGTTTTTGTCCAGTAACTTTGCTTACCAAGTGGATAACATGCGAGAAAAACTGAACTTCACGGTAGGTATCAACTGTTACTTGGTTGCCATGTCGGCTCAAATCGTTTCTCGCCAAATCTACCAGCATGACATGTTCGGCATTTTCCTTTTTATCTTTTTTTAGGGCCTCAGCCAAAGCGGCATCTTTAACATCATCATCGGTGCGCCTAAAGGTGCCGGCAATGGGATGGATCTCAGCCTTGCCAGCGCTTACAATAAGTTGGGCTTCGGGTGAACTTCCAAAAATTTTGAAGTTCCCATAGTCAAAATAGAATAGGTAAGGGGATGGGTTGATGCTTCTTAAGGCTCTGTACACATTGAATTCGTCGCCTTTGAATTCTTGGGTAAAACTTTTTGATAAAACCAATTGAAACACATCACCACGACCACAATGTTTTTTTGCCAATTCCACATGGTGCTTGTATTCGTCATCGGTTAAATTGGAAGTAATATCGCCCGAAGGTTTGAATTTATAGGATGCAAAAGATTGAATGTTAATTAGATTGTCTATCTCATGGATATTGTTTTCACAATGGTAGCAATGGGCAAAAATATAGGCCTCGTTTTTAAAATGATTAATGGCAATTATATTTTTGTAGACCGCATAGTAAACATCTGGTATATTTACTGAGTTTTCTTTTTTGTTTATTTCAATGTCTTCAAAATACCTAACGGCATCGTAAGCTGTATATCCAAAAATACCATTGTTTATAAACTTGAAGTTTTCGTCGTTATCTACCTTAAACCGTTTGGTAAAGTTGTGGATTTCATTGGCTAAATTAACTGAATCGTCTATGTTGGTCAATGTGGAGCTTCCGTCAGGAAATGTTTGCGTAATGGTTTCATTTTCAACTTTAATAGACGCAATAGGATTGAAGCATATGTATGAAAAGTTTTTTTGGTTTTTATGGTAATCGCCACTTTCCAATAAAATGCTGTTGGGGTATTTGTCCCTTATTTTGTAATAGACGGTCACCGGTGTAATGGTGTCGGTCAATATTTTTTTGTGGTAGGTATGTAAGTTAAAAGTCTTCATAAACGGTTCAAAAAAAAAGGCCTGTCGTGAATGACAAGCCTTTATGTATTTTAATTTTTAAATATACTAGGTTTTACTTCACGAAATTTAAGTTTCTAAAGTGCCACCACCAAGTATTATTTAAAATTGAATTCATTTCTGTTATTTTGTTTTGCCAAATATAGAAATGAAAATACAATTACACAATATTTTTAAATAAAAAAACTACCATTAAAAAATGGTAGTTTTGTGTAGATTACTAGGGGATTTAAAGAGAATTATTTGCTATTAACCTAATCTTTCCTAACAATCTGATAAGCTCTTTAGTTTCTTCTTCAGATAAAGAACTCGTTAATTTATCCTCAGTTTTATCAATTAATTCATCAATGGTTTCGAGAAAATTAAGGCCTTCCTGAGTAATAGTAATATCAATTTTTCTGCGGTTGGACTTATTTATTTTTTTCGCCACATAACCTTTTTTCAATAGTTTGTCAATCAGTCTAGATGTGTTACTCATTTTGTTTACCATACGCTCCTGAATAGTTTCTAGGTTGACAGTATTGTTTCCTTGTCCGCGCAAAATTCGCAACACATTAAACTGTTGAATGGATATTTCGTATGGCTTAAGAACGTTGTTTAATGCACTGTTAACTGCAGCAAAAGTCACCAACACATTAATGACAGCTTTTTTTGATAAGGCTAAATTTGAATTTATTTTTAATATTTGTTCAATATCCATTATCAACTGTTGTATATACAAATGTAGGTAATTTGTATTTTTACAGACAAATTATTTTATAAAATTTTGTTAAATCGACAGACCTAAGTTGTGGATTGACTAAATTTATAGCTAACGGTTTATTATAAAAGAAATTAAAGTTGTTTTTATGAAGATTTTAAAATTATTGTTTGTTGTATCGCTTTTAGTGTCTTGCAATAGCAATAAAAAGAATGAAGAAGTTTCACAGAAAGTGGAAGATGTTAATACAACCGTTTCTGTTAGTACGGATCTTGAGGTTTACGATTTTGATGGCTTTGAAAAATACTTGACAAAAAATGATGGCAAAACCTATGTGGTTAATTTTTGGGCTACTTGGTGCGCGCCATGTGTAAAGGAATTGCCATATTTTGAAAAACTTAACCAAGAATACAAAAACAAAAATGTTGAGGTTTTATTGGTGAGTTTAGATTTTCCGCATTTGTATGATACCAAACTGAAGCCTTTCATTGCAGAAAATAAGTTGCAATCTAAAGTAGTTGCGTTAAATGATGTGGATATGAATACTTGGATTCCTAAAGTGAATGAAGATTGGTCTGGTTCCATTCCGGCTACGGTTATCTATAGAAATGATGAAAGTAAGTTTTATGAGCAATCGTTTACTTACGAATCACTTGAAAACGAATTAAAACAGTTTGTAAAATAAAAACCAATACTATGAAAACAATCAAAATTTTATCATTATTAGCTCTTATAATAGGTATGAGTGCTTTTACTGTTGCTAAAATAGCGGTAGATGACGGTTATAAAGTTGGAGACATAGCCGACGATTTCAAATTAATGAATGTAGATGGCAAAATGGTTTCTTTGGCAGATTACAAAAATGCAAAAGGCTATATTGTTACGTTTACATGCAACACCTGTCCTTATGCCGTAGGTTACGAAGACAGAATAATTGCATTAGACAAAAAGTATGCTTCAAAAGGCTACCCCGTTATTGCCATTATGCCAAATAATCCAGATGTACAACCTGGAGATAGTATGGAAAAAATGAAAGAAAGGGCACAAAACAAAGGCTTCACATTTCCGTATTTAATGGATACAAATCAAACGGTTTATCCAAAATATGGCGCTACCAAAACACCTCATGTTTTTGTGTTGCAAAAAACAAGCAAAGGCAATGTAGTTAAATACATTGGTGCTATTGATGACAATTACCAAGATGCTTCAGCTGTAAAAACAAAATATGTAGAAAATGCGGTTGATGCTTTATTAAAAGGCAGTGAAGTTCCCGAAAAGGAAACAAGAGCCATTGGTTGCACCATTAAAGTATAAATTTATACAGTTTAGAATAAATAAGAAATCTGAAGACATGTAATACTTCAGATTTTTTTTCGTCTGTATTTAAGTTATAAATATTAAGTTTGTAAACATAAAAAGTTTATTTATGATTGAAGATTTATCCCAGGAAGAATGGGCAGAGCAATTGGCAAATGACGATAATGCTGTAATATTGGATGTGAGAACGGATGCAGAAGTGGCCGATGGAATCATTCCAAATGCTATCCACATAGATATTTACAAAGGGCAGGACTTTATTGATGAAGTTGATGCTTTGGATAAAAACAAAAATTACTACGTTTATTGTAGGTCTGGAAATAGAAGTGGGCAAGCATGTCAAATTATGGAAGAGCTGGGTTTTGAAAATGCCTATAACCTTGAAGGGGGTATTTTACAATGGACAGGAGATATTGTAGATAACGAATAAATTTTGGATAGTATGAAAAAACTAACCTTTTTGTGCTTTTTAGCATTAACCACTATATTTGGATGTAAAGAAGCTTCAGAACCAAAAATAACTACTATTTCGGCTGAAGAAATGCAAAGTTTGCTTGAAACTGAAAATGTTAAGTTAATAGATGTTAGAACCGAAAAGGAATATAACGACGGTTCTATCCCCAATGCCCAAAATATAGATTTTTTATCTCCTACCTTTCAAACAGATATTCAAATGTTAGATAAAAACCAACCGGTTTTGCTTTATTGTAATACAGGAAAAAGAAGCATGCGCTGTGCAGAAGAAATGGTTAAATTGGGATTTGTGAAAATTTACGATTTAGAAGGTGGTTACTCCAAATGGAAGCGTGAAGCTGAATAAAAATTGAATTTTATAAACGTTCATAAAAGCCTTTAATGTTTTAGTAATTAAAGGCTTTTTTTATGATTCCTTTATTTTATCTTTTTTTTGGGTACTTTGACTTATAAATTTTTCATATACAGGGACATAGTATATTTTTACACCATAATTAATTGTATAATAGTCTAATTATGGAACATGGTTTTTTAATATTGGCAATTTTGGTTTTGTTGTTTGCGGGTATGTATGGTTACTCATTTATCCCTGTAGCCTTAGAGAAAAAAAAGGAGCAGCGTTTAAAGTTGGAGCAGGAGAGGCTTGAAGAGGAAAGACGCCAAAGAAAAATTAAAAATCAAGAGCTTAGGGACGAGAAATTCCATGCTTTAAACAAAAGAAGCCAAGAAATTAGAAAAGAACTAGAACGTTTAGAGCAAATGAAAAAGAACAGAAAAGGGCTTTTTGAAGATGAAATGAACCAAATGAAAGTAGATAAAATGAAAAAACAGAAAGCAGGATAATAACCGCTTTCATTGCTATAGCACATAAAAAAAGCACCACTTAAAAGTGGTGCTTTTTTTATGGAGTTGTTTTCTTTTTTCGATATAACTTTACAGTATAAATTATTATTCCAGTTATTATAAGCAATAAGAAAAAATAAGTAGAAATTACATAGCCAATTCTATATTTTGGAGGTTTTCCTAAATATTGGCTAATACTATTGTTATTATTTATTTTAATGGAATTAAAGATAGAATCTTTTACCTGCGAATTGTAATCGGTTTCACTTGCATAAAAGAAAGTATAAAGGTTTTTGTTAAGTAAATAAAACTCGGTTTCATAGGCCAACGAGTCTTTATTGTTTGTAAACTTTAGATTGTAACCTTGAAAACCTTCCTTTTCAACAAGGGCTTTAGATTTAAATGTATAAGGTATTCTGGTGCGCATTCTGGCAATTACACGGTCGTATTCATCAAGTAAACTTGCGTAATTGTAGGGTAGTCTAGAAAGGCTTTCTTTTTGGTCTTCCCTTTCAAACAGTACTTTTTGGGCAATGAAATTATAGGTGCTGGTTTTAAATCGAATTTGGTGTATCTGTACGCCATCAACCAGCGTATCTGCTTCAAAGTAGTTTTTAGGTACTTCTAAAGAAACAATAGAATCGAATTTAAAGGTGGTTTTATTGCTGTTTTGTGAAACCAGAATTCCTCCAAAACACATAAAAAATAAAAAGAAAAGTTTTTTCATAAACTATAAGTAATTAGCATAAAGCCTTGGCCAAAAAGGCATGCCTAAAATAGCTAATTTTTGGCTTACAAAACAATAATTAACAATTTTACTGAAACGATTTGTTGAAGTTCCGCCTATTGTAATTTTCTTGAAGAAGCCCTTTTAATGAGTTCAGGCTGAAGGATTAACTTATTAAGGCTTACGTTTTTGTTGTTTGTTTCAATCCTTTTTAACAGGGTTTCGGCTGCTATTTGTCCTATTTGTTCGCTATGTTGCTCTACAGAACTTAGTGAAGGTGTTACCAACGACGTAAAAGGTTCGTTGCTAAATCCCACCAGTGCAATATCGTTTGGAACATCAATATTGTGTTCCTGCATGATTTGAAGTGCCCCCAAAGCTGCATAATCGCCAGCGGCATAAACGGCATCAGGCCTATCTTTTAATTCAAGGAGTTGCTTCATTATTTTTCGGCCGTCTTCAATACGTAAATTACTTTCAACAATTAAAGAATCTTCTATAGGCAAGCCAAATTTTTCCAAAGCATCTCTATAACCCCTAATCCTATTTTTGTAAATACGTGTATGGCTAAACCCAGCAATATGGGCAATCCGTTTACACCCTTGAGCAACAAGATGTTCTATGACCATTTGACTGCTTAAATAATCGTCAATACCAACATAATCTACATTTAAATCGTTTTCTCCTCTGTCAAACAATATAAGCGGAATGCCTTTGGATTTTATTTTTTCATAATAATCCAATTTTACGGTTTCGTTCGCCATAGAAGCAATAATGCCATCTACCTGCGTGTACAAAAGCGCATCAATACTTTTGCATTCTTTTTCATAAGATTCATTCGATTGGGCAATAATAACATTGTAACCTTTTGCATTCAGTACATCTTCAATTTTCTCAATAATGGATGAAAAAAAATGACTGTTGGCTTTGGGAATAATAACGCCTACTAAATTACTTTTTCCTTTTCTTAGGGCACTGGCTAGGTGGTTGGGTTGGTAATCCAAATTTTTGGCTATCTGCAAAACGGCAGCTTTGGTTTTATCACTTATTCTGGGGTGGTCGTTCAGGGCCTTTGAGACTGCTGAAGGTGTAATGCCCAAAACATTAGCAATATCTTTAATCGTTGTTTTTTTTTTGTTAGCCAATTTTTATATACATTTGTTTCAACGTTTGAACAAAAATAAACTTTTTTTATAAACCATGAACCTTTTGAAGATTTAACTTCAAATAAAATGAAGTGGTTTTTGAATGAAATTATTTAGTTTTTTGATTTTTTATAAGTAAAAACCAAAATATGTTCAAACGATTAACCAAAATTAAATAATTAATAACTTTTTTAAATGAGTAGAGTAGTTACTTTTGGAGAAATCATGTTGAGATTGGCTCCCCAAGGATTTTTAAGATTTTCGCAAGCAGACAATTTTGATGTTGTTTACGGTGGTGGTGAATCTAACGTGGCTGTTTCTTTAGCTAATTATGGTATTTCTGTCGATTTTGTAACACGTTTACCAAAAAATGATATCGGCCAATGTGCCATGATGGAAATGCGCAAAAGAGGTGTAGGTGTAGATAAGATTGTTTGGGGTGGCGACCGTCTGGGCATTTATTTCTTGGAGACGGGTGCGGTGTCTAGAGGTAGTAAAGTGGTTTACGACAGAGCGCATTCTGCCATGGCCGAGATTCAGCCAGGCATGGTAAATTGGGATGAAGTTTTTGAAGGGGTTGAATGGTTCCATTGGACGGGTATTACGCCTGCTATTTCACAAAGTTCTGCCGATGCTTGTTTAGAAGCTGTTAAAGCTGCTAGTGCTAAAGGTATAACCATTTCTACAGATTTAAATTACCGCGCCAAACTTTGGAAATATGGTGGTGATAGAGAAAAAATAATGACCGAATTAACATCGTATTGCGATATCATTTTAGGAAATGAAGAAGATGCCGAAATGCATTTTGGTATTAAACCAGAAGGGTTAGATGTGACCAAGCATGGACACGATGTAAAAGCAGAGGCGTTTTTATCGGTTTGTAAACAAATGATGAAAAAATTCCCAAGAGCCAAAAAAGTAATTACCACGCTTAGAGGTTCTATTTCAGCATCGCATAATACATGGGCAGGTGTGTTGTATGACGGAGAGAAAATGTATGAATCACGTCAGTATCAAATCACCGATATTGTAGACCGTGTTGGAGGTGGTGACAGCTTTATGGGAGGATTAATTTACGGATTGTTAACATACCCTGATAACGATCAAAATGCGTTGGATTTTGCAGTTGCGGCTTCTTGTTTAAAACATACCATAAAAGGCGATGCCAACTTGGTAACAGTTGAAGAAGTAACCAAATTAATGGGTGGTGATGCTTCTGGTCGTGTAGCTCGATAAAATAGGTTGTTGTTAAGTTGTCTTTCGTTTAGTCGATTTTGCAACTTAACAGCTTAACGAATAAACAAATTAACAGTACAAAATGGCACAATATTCAAGATTAGAAGTAGCACAAGCAATGAAAGACACAGGCATGATTCCTTTGTTTTTTAATAGTGATATAGAATTAAGTAAAAATGTTTTAAAAGCCTGTTACAATGGAGGCGCAAGATTATTGGAATTTACTTCCCGTGGTGATTTTGCACACGAAGTTTTTGGTGAATTAAATAAATACGCCATAAAAGAATTGCCTGGTATGATATTGGGTGTAGGTTCCGTAACCGATGCAGCCTCGGCTTCATTGTATATGGCTTTAGGAGCAAATTTTGTGGTAACCCCAGTTTTAAGGGAAGATATCGCTATTGTTTGTAATAGAAGAAAGGTGTTATTTTCTCCTGGTTGTGGTTCAGTTGCTGATATTGCTAGAGCAGAAGAGCTTGGATGTGAAATCATCAAATTGTTTCCAGGTGATATCTATGGACCAAAGTTTGTAAAAGCTATTTTAGGTCCGCAACCGTGGACGTCTATTATGCCAACAGGCGGTGTGTCTCCAACAGAGGAAAACTTAAAAGGGTGGTTCGATGCCGGTGTCACTTGTGTTGGTATGGGCTCTCAGTTGATTTCTAAAGACATTTTAGCGAATAAAAATTATGCAAAGCTTGAGCAAAATGTAAAAGATGCTTTAGCCATTATAAAAGCCGTTAGGAAGTAAATAAAAGAAAGTCACTACGGCTGTATTTAATCTTTTAAATGTAGAAAGATTGGTGTATACAATTAACATCTTTAAATTATGATGAATAAAGAAAAAGTTCGTTTAGTACAAATTTTTCATCCCGACTTAGGAAGATCTGTTGCTAAGGTAGAAGAGCCAAATTTAATATTGCTTAAGGGGCACCAGTCTATTTATGAACTTGCCTTAAAAGCTATTGATACAGATGTTAAACTGCTAACGTTGATAGATTCATTACTTTCTGAAGAAAAATTGAATTATGATTCGGTTTATAATGGAGAGAGTGAATGGAAGCTCTTGCCTTCCTTTGATTGTCCTGACAACCCTTTTGCTTGTATGGTCTCTGGTACTGGTCTTACGCACCATAATAGTGCATTGAATAGGCAAGTAATGCACCAATCAGCAGAAAATACACCAACAGATAGTATTAAGATTTATGAATGGGGTTTAAAGGGCGGAAAACCTAATCCTGGAAGTATAGGTGTTCAACCAGAATGGTTTTATAAAGGTAATGGCGCCGTACTAAAAGGGCATGGTGAATCACTTACTGTTCCAACATTTGGAAACGATGGCGGGGAAGAACCCGAACTGGCAGGTGTTTATATTGTTGATAGAAATGGCAAGCCCAGGCGAATAGGACTAACTACTGGCAATGAGTTTTCGGATCATATTATGGAGAAGAAAAATTACCTCTATTTGGCACCTTCTAAAATTAGGGAATGTGCAATTGGTCCGGAATTGGTAATAAATGCAGATTTCAACGCGTATGAAGGTAAGGTGGGTATTATGCGTGATGGACATTTAATATGGAGTTCAGATATAAAAACAGGAGAAAAGAATATGTCGCATAGTCTGGAAAATTTAGAATACCATCACTTTAAGTATCCTTCCCATAGAATTCCTTTACAGGCCCATGTTCATTTTTTTGGAGCGGATGCTTTTAGTTTTGGAAACAGTTTAGAGCTTCAGCAAGATGATGAAATGCATGTAGAGTGGTTTGAATTAGGCAGAAAGCTGAAAAACAAAATTCAAATTTCAAGAGATAAGGAACAAATAGTAAAGGCCATACCGCTTTTATAGATGCTAAAAAATTAAAGCCTAGTAAAATCAAAATTACTAGGCTTTTTTGTGGAGCCGGAGAGAATCGAACTCTCGTCCAAACAAGTAACCAAAGGGCTTTCTACACGTTTATTCTTTTCTTTTTTTTTCGATTGCAAGCTGGTTAAAGACAACCTACTTACAACTTAGCTTTTTAAATTTCAATAGCACATCAAAGCACTATGCTATCTATGTTAACTTTTACGATGCCTCATAAAAGAACGCCGTTAACCAAGGCTTTCAAGAGACATTTAGCTTTCCCGCCTTGCGGGACTAGGCTTATCTTACTATAATTCAGAATTAAGCAGCTAAAGCGTAGTTATTCTCGCCGTTTAAAGTTTGGTCTAGCCTTTTACGTGTTTCAAAACCATCACACGACGTGCTTACCGTTCAATTAATCTCGCTGTCAAAACCAGTCGACCCCAATTGAATTGTAAGATTGTCACTTCGAATGATTTTTGTCAGACTGAGCGCAGTCGAAGTCAAAAATCGTATCGAGAAGTGGGCGTTCCCACGCCTTTGGCGTGGTCGGGTTTTACGCTTTATCTTTTTTATGTTTCGATACATCCCAATAAAATTGGGACACTCAAACTGACATAAAAAAGGATGCCGCTTCAATCCCTAACGCGGACTGCAAAGTTATAAAAAAACTTCACGGTCTAAGCATGTGCAAAAACTATTCCATTGAAATTTTGTCAGCAACCCGTTTGGGTGCGTTGGCAAGTATTTTACTTAAAGTCGAAATAATGTTTTAAGCCATCCATAATTTATAGATTTTGTACTCTATAAAAAGTACGGTTAGTATACCAAGTGTATAGGCTATTAAGTCGCTAATATGAAACGAACTTCCCAATGCTAATTTTAATAGTTGGTTATCTTGTAAATTTAGTATGCTTAAAATGTTGGCTAATTGTAAAAACTCGATGATAAAAGCCAAAAGCAAAACGCTCATAGCTATACTAAAAGGATTTGTTTTTAAAAAGCTTTTAAAAAAACAATAAAGCATTATCACCACCAAATAATCGCCAAATATATAGCGGATAAAGCCATTAGTAAAGAATTTAGCGATTAGTACCTCAATAACAAATGTTGAAATAAATAAAAGCGCATGTGTTTTGTTGAGTTTTGGTTTCATAAAAATTCTATTATAACATAGATATATAAAATAGCCATGGGAATATTTAGCAAAATAAAACCACCTGTTTTCAGGTATTCAATTCGGTTTTCATTTGGCACTAATGCCAATAATAAATTTAAGACAAACAAAATGACATTGATTAAAACGGCAACAATTAAAAACTTTGCACCAATAATCACAGAAATATGAGATTCACCTAAATAGAGAAATAATGAGAACAACGTAGTTCCAATTATGAAACTAATTAATGCAACAATTTTACTCACTTGAATTAAATTAAGCATAGTTTTATTTTAAGAATTCAGTGTTAAGCCTCAATCGTTTCCACTGGAAAATAAGAGTGAGGCAAAACTAACCAACCAATAAATTAACCGTTATTCCAATCTATTTTTCTTGATACATACATAACTATGGCCAATATTAAGAACAATCCAATGCAGCCAACCAATAGGGCGTAATTTTCCAACTGGATAATAACATAAATGAATGTATACAAAGCTGATAGGGACAAACCGATGAATATTGGGAATTTGAATGTCTTTAAAATGGATTTTGAATATAAAGTAATTAGGACGATAACCGAAACACCTGCTATTAAATAAGCTTTTAAAAAGTTACTATGCTCTGATATAGATACCAAAAGCGTGTAAAACATGGTAAGCGCCAACCCAATCATTAAATATTGAAAAGGGTGAATGTCTATTTTACTTAAAGTTTGTATTAAAAAGAAGATTAAAAATGTTAGTGCAATTACCAAGAAACCATACTTTGCAGAGCGTTCACTTTGTTGGTATTCATCAACAGGAATCATAAAATTAACACCTGATGCAAATTCGGTAATGTCTGGAATGCTGTTTTTATATTGCTGTGAAAAGGGGCGGTTTAGTTCCAATACTTTCCATTTGGCATCAAACCCATTTTCATTTATTTTATCGCCATTGTAGGGCAAATATTCACCAATAAAATTAGCCGTTTTCCAATTGGAAGTAATTTGTGCTTCGGTGGTTCTACCAATAGGAACAAACCGTATTTGTTCGCTTCCTTTAATATTTAAATCGATGTTAAAAGGCATATTTTTAAGTGAAGAAGTATCTATTTTTTCCAAGTGTTTGGTTTCCAAAGTATGCATGGTCAACGCCAGAGGATTTAGTTTTTTTTCGTTGCTGCCGTACTTAGAAGTGATGGTGTATTTTTTGTTAAAAAAAGACACATTGGCTTCGTAGACACCTTTAACGTTGGATGATTTTATGATGAGTTTGGCTTTGTCCCAAATAATGTTTTCAGGGTTTATTTCAAGACTTTCAAAATCTGGAATGCTAAAATTTCCATTAAGTTTAACTTTGCTGTTGTAAACGGCGGTATTATATATGCCACGACTTTTCTCTTCGGGGTTTACATCAGAGTTGATTTCGAGATTTTCAGGAAAGAAATAAGCATATTCAACAGACTCTATCGTCTCTGTATAGGTTTTTTTTGTGTCTCTGTCGGTCACTGTTTTTTCAGAATAGGTTTTATAGGGAAGTTCCAAAACGGGACCGTAAATAAGTAATTCATTTCCCCACTGTTGGTTTATTTCGCTTAAGGCAATTTCTTTTCTTTCAGAGCGCTCTCGAATTAATTCTCTAATAAAAGCTAAAGGAATAAGCAATATAATAATTAAGAATCCTACCATAAGCATTCTGGCCGTAATGCTTGTTTTTAACCAATTGCCAAATTTATTGGACTGTTGCAAGTTTGTGTTTTCCATGATTATTGAAAATTAAAGTACTTTGTTTTTCAAAGCAAATAGTTAAAAAAATATATTAATGTTTGTTTATTAGATTTTCAAGTGCTTCAATGTGTTTCTTAAAAGCTTGTTCACCTAGTTTTGTGGTACTATAACGCGTATTGGGTTTTCTGCCAATAAATAGTTTCTCTACTTTAATGTATTCAGCCGTTTCCAATGCTTTGGCGTGACTTGCCAGATTGCCATCGGTAATGTCTAGAAGTTCTTTCAAGGTGTTGAAGTCGGCATATTCATTCACCATCAAGATAGACATAATGCCCAAGCGTATTCTGTGGTCAAAAACCTTATTTATGTTGTTTATTAAACTCAAGTTATTCTATTTTCTTTATTGTTTTGCGTCATATTTAAAGTGCATCCAAGTGCCGTAAACAATATGCATGACCCCAAAACCTAGTACCCATAACCAAAAACCGTAACCGGGTAATATGGCGCAAATAAGTCCCAAAATTAACTCAATAAAGCCTAAATAACGAATATCGCCCAAGCTGTATTTAGACGCATTTATTAAAGCCAAACCATAAAAAATAAGCATTAGGGCAGCTGTTTGTCCGTATTTCTGTTGCCCTAAAATGATTAGAATGTAAAGGCCGCCAACCAATAAGGGAATTAAAAAATTTACCACCAATCTTTTGGAAGTAGTATCCCAAATTTTTTCGCCATGCTTTTTTGCCTTTTGTGTGGTTAAATAGATACCGGTAACAATGCTTAAAAGTGCAACCATGGCCAGAATAAATACACAAGTTTTAAAAAGATAACCATCTAACGTTAAATATCCTTGGGCTGAATTTGAGACCATCCAATAAGCAATGGCAGATCCCAGCAATGCATAAATACCGGCCAAAATGCCAGATAGACCACTAAGCGAGATGAAGCGTGACGATCGATTCATCATGTTTTTAATTTCGCTAATATCTTTTAAATAATCTTTTGATTCCATTTTAAAGTACTTTGAAAAACAAAGTAAATAAATAAAAATATAACTGCAAACTATATTTACTATAATTTACAGTTATATTATTTTGAAAGTTAATTTTATTTAAGATTTAATTGGCTCAACGGATTGTGTAAATTCAATCATATGATCCAATTCATTTACCAAACCATCAACACTACCACCAAAGCCTACAGATTTAAATTTTATTCTGCCGTCTGGTCCAATGATAAATTTGGTTGGTATGCCACTAACTTTATAATCTTCAACAACTTTGTATGGACTGCTCGCTTCATCTGATGTTTTGGTGTCAAACAAAACATTAAATGAGTATTTATTGTCTTTAATGAATTTGACAACATTTTTATTGTTTTCTTCTGTGGTGCCGTTTTCCCAAGTGTCAATAAATAAAAAAGCTACATTTGGGTTGTCTTTATATTTGTTAACGGCAACTTGCATACCGGGGAAAGATTGTTTGCATGGGCCGCACCATGTTGCCCAAAAATCTAATATTACTGTTTTTCCTTTTAAGCTAGATAATGTTACTTCTTCATTATTTAAGTTTGTTAAAGTGAAATCTGGAGCTTCTTCATCAATTATCTTTTTTTGTAGTTCAGCAATAAGCATTTCTTCAGCTTCAGCTTCCAGACCAGTTAAATAATCATCAAAATCTTCAATAGATTCATGGTTATTTTCATAGGCTGTTTTTAAATATTCCTTTGTTTTTTGTGTACCGTTACCATCTTTTATAAATTGAGAAGCTTCTTTTTCTATGGATTCAAATTGCTTGTCTTTGCTCATAAACTCAATGTATCTTTCAATAACTCCATCTTTATCTCCTTTGCCTTTTTTGATGGAGTAAGCCACCGGTTTTTGGTATTCAATGGCTTCATCTAGTTTGCCTTGTTTTGATAATATAAAAGCATAGGTGTCGGCATACATAAAGTAACTCGATTCCATACTTTTTTCATATTGGTTTTTACTTATATAAGGGCTTTTCTCCCCTTTTTTAACAAGATCTAGTGATTTCTTTGAAATCTCAGAGGCAAAGTCAAGGTTTTCATCTTTAAGAGCCATATTCCACGCCATGTTGTTATACATGCTGGCTAAATTCGATTTGTTGGATATTTGATTGGAATATTTAAAAAAGCCTTCATAATCTTTTTTCTTAGTGTATTCGTTTGCTATAACGTTTGCCATATAGTCTTTCAGGCTTGCATCTTTCTTGCTTTTTGCTTTGGCTGAAAACTCTTCAAATATTGTAATTTTCTTATTTAAATCTTTTTCTTCATAAAAATCATTTAGAAATTTATTCATGGCAGCATTTCCATTTGGGAATTTTTCAGCTGCTAAATTGACTATCGAATCTACTTTTTCCCTTTCTCCAAGGAAGGAATACAAACTTGTGAGCTTGGAATATTCTTTTTCGGTTAAATCGCCTTTGCTGGCCAGGCTGTCAATTTCTTGGTTAATTAACAGTTTGCCCGAAACATGGTCTTCTCTATTAAGTAGGTTTAAATATGTTAAATCTAGCTTTTCTTTGGATTCGGGGTTTGTTTCAATGTCATTTTTCAACAACGAAAGGATGTCTTTTTTGTCAATTTTAATGTTATGAGCATTGGCATATCTGTAATAGTACATGCCCATACTAGATTGACTACCTATAAGTTGTGTTTCGTTTTTTGTGTATAAAGGGATTACATAGCCTTCATTGTGATTGTTTAAATATGTTTCTCCTGTTTTAAAATTAAAAGCCAATGCTTTGGCTGAGTCTGGAATTTTAATGATGGCTTGCCAAATGGAGTCGGTATTTTTATTGAAATGAATATCCTCTGGATACATTTGGTCATCTACCAAAGCATAAAAAAGTGATTCGAATTCATTTTCATTTTCCAAAACATCTTTGTCTGGAGCAAAACTAAGTTTTAAGGAGTCTCCTGGTTTTGGGAAAGTTTTAGAAATATGAAGTTCGCCAATGTTTGTGCCTTTGTCCTGTTCTTGTTTTTGGCATCCAGTAACGAGAAAAAATATTAATAATGTGGTGGTTAGAATGTGTGAAGTTTTCATAATAATTTAGTTTAGATTGATGAACAATGTGATTTAAATATAATTAAAATATCTTAATTATAAGAATATACAACAAATTGTAGATAAAATTTCTTTGATTAATGGCGTTTAACGATGATATATTTCCTTAAAAAGTGATTAAACTAGAATTGTTTTTAATTGATTGCGGCTATTTAAATGTAAAGGGATAGTTTTGTAGCTATGTTTTTTAAACTCTTTATGCAATTAGTATGACAAAAACAGCTTTGGTAACGGGAGCGGCATCTGGTTTAGGTTATGAATTGGCAACGCTCTTGGCAAAAGATGCTTATAAATTAATTTTAGTTGACATTGATGACGAAAGTTTGGCTAGGGTAAAAGCTGAATTGGAACGAAAGTTTAAGGTAGAGGTAGTTACTTTAATTAAAGATTTAAGCACTAAAGAAGTTGCGGAAGGGATTATGCAGGATATTAAAGGTGAGCCTATAGATGTTTTAATCAATAATGCAGGTTTTGGTCTGTTTGGGTCGTTTGTAGATACCGATTGGGAACGTGAATCTGAAATGTTACATGTACATATTTTAACAACCACCCATTTAACCAAATTGGTGCTAGAGGGCATGGTGAAACGAGGTTCTGGAAAAATTTTGAATATGTCGTCTTTGGCAGCTTTCCAACCTGGGCCATTAATGGCCATTTATTATGCTTCAAAAGGTTATATGCTGTCTTTTTCTGAAGCTATTGCAAACGAATTGAAAGGTACGGGTGTTACCGTAACAGCACTTTGTCCAGGGCCTACAAAAACAGCTTTTCAAAAAACCGTTTCAGCAGATGCTTCTAAAAATAAAATAACTTTCAATATGGCTTCGGCTGAAGAGGTAGCGACCTATGGCTATAAAGCGATGCAAAAAGGAAAAACAGTGGCCATTCCAGGGATTTTCAATAAGTTTTTGGCTACCATACACCGCTTTGTATCCAGAGGTATGGCTGCAAAAATTGTTAGAAACATACAGGAGAAAAATAGAAATAACTAGCTTAAAAATAAAGTTTAAGTGAAACCGGTTGAGCATTATTTTTTGAATCAAAAGGAGCCTTACCAATCTATTATGCTTTATGTAAGAGGTGTTATTTTGAATACATTACCTGAAGTAGAGGAACGCTCTAGTTATAACATTCCGTTTTATTATTGTTGTAAAAAGCCCATGCTTTACCTAAATATCTTAAAAGGTCGGGATTATGTAGATATCGCCTTTATGCAGGGGATATTGTTGGAAAAGGATTTTCCTTTTTTGAAAAATGACAATAAACGCAAACAAGTACGCTCTATTCAGTTAAAGAATTTGGAGGATTTAGATCATGAGAAGTTTGTGGATTTGTTGCATACGGCAGCAAACCTAATAAAGTGAAATTAGCAAGTTTTAGTTTTTTATTTAACCGAACGTATTTACCGTTTTTCTAATAGAAACCAAGTTGGTCAATAGATTTTCCAATAAATCTAAGTGTAGCATATTGGCGCCATCACTTTTAGCATTGGCAGGGTCGAAATGGGTTTCAATAAATAATCCATCTACATTGTTAACAACGCCAGCTCTAGCAATGGTTTCAATCATATCTGGTCGACCGCCCGTAACACCGCTCGATTGATTGGGTTGTTGTAGCGAGTGTGTAACGTCTAAAACAGTTGGTGCAAACTTTCTCATGGTGGGAATGCCCCTAAAGTCTACAATCATATCTTGGTAACCAAACATGGTGCCTCTGTCTGTAATCCATGCGTTTTCATTGCCAGAGTCTTTCACTTTTTGCACGGCATGTTTCATGGCTTCCGGACTCATAAACTGTCCTTTTTTCAAGTTGACCACTTTGCCGGTTTCAGCGGCAGCTACGACTAAATCGGTCTGCCGAACTAGAAACGCAGGAATTTGTAAAACATCTACGTATTCTGCAGCCATGGTGGCGTCAGATATTTCATGGATGTCGGTTACAGTGGGTACATCAAAACTATCCGATACTTTCTTTAAAATTTTAAGTGCTTTTTCATCGCCGATGCCCGTAAAACTATCAACCCTACTGCGATTTGCCTTTTTAAAACTTCCTTTAAATACATAAGGAATTTCTAATTTATTGGTTATTGTAACCACTTTTTCAGCAATACGCAATGCCATATCTTCACCTTCAATGGCACATGGGCCACAAAGCAAAAAAAAGTTGTTGGCACTAATATGTTTTAATTTGGGTACATCTTGAAGATTCATCTACTTAAAATTTCAAATTCCAGTAGCAAAGATACATATTAAAAGCTTCTCTTAAGACTATTTCTTATCATCCACAATGCCATGATGAAATTTGTAGGGATGAAAATACTGCCGTAAAAAAGAAGGCTTTTAAAGGTTTTAGAAAAATGTACGATATCCATTAAATTTGAAATGTAGGCAATTATTATATAAGATGAAATGCATACAAAGGTGATGCCCAAAGAAAAATTCAGTTTTGTATTAGGTTTAACCAGTTGCCATACAAACGGAATTGCAAAAAGCAAAATTAAAAAAGCAGGGTAACCTTCAGTTTTATTAACAATGGTAAACCAAGTTATAATTGCTGAAATAAAATAGAGATAAGGGATGACCTTAGAAAAATGATTGAGAGATTTCATTTTGGTATGTTTTAGTTAGTTAGCTATTAATGAGCACTAAATATATTAATTAAAAAATAAGGTGCAACACAAACGTTGTATTTTTTAGTATAAGACATAAAGTTGTGAACAATAACATTTAATTAACTAAATATCAAAATATAATAGGATGAATGATAAAATATAGCGTACATTTGCACGCTCAAAAACGGCATTTTTATGGCTAATATTAAAAACATAGCAATTATAGCACACGTAGACCACGGTAAAACTACTTTGGTTGATAAAATTATGTACCACTGTAGATTGTTCCGTGAGAATGAAAATACAGGTGATTTAATTTTGGATAACAACGATTTAGAGCGTGAAAGGGGTATCACCATTACCTCTAAAAACGTTTCGGTAATTTATAAAGACACAAAAATTAATATTATAGATACACCGGGTCACGCCGATTTTGGTGGCGAGGTGGAACGTGTTCTTAATATGGCCGATGGCGTGTTGTTGTTAGTGGATGCTTTTGAAGGCCCCATGCCGCAAACCCGTTTTGTATTGCAAAAGGCCATTAATTTAGGTTTGAAACCTTGTGTGGTTATCAATAAAGTAGATAAAGAAAACTGTACGCCCGAAGAAGTACACGAAAAAGTGTTCGATTTAATGTTTGAACTAGGTGCAGAAGAATGGCAATTGGATTTTCCAACAGTTTATGGCTCGGCCAAACAAAACTGGATGAGTGATGATTGGAAAAACCAAACAGAGAACATAGAACCTTTGTTGGATATGGTAATTGAACATATTCCATCACCAAAAATTGAATCTGGAAGTACACAAATGTTAATTACATCATTGGATTTCTCCTCATTTACTGGACGAATAGCCATTGGTAGATTAACACGTGGTGAATTAAAAACAGGACAGAATATTTCGTTGGTAAAACGAAACGGAAGTGTTGTAAAATCGAAGATAAAAGAACTTCATACGTTTGAAGGTTTGGGCCGTAAAAAAGTGGATGAAGTGCAGGCAGGCGATATTTGTGCGATTGTTGGTTTGGAAGGTTTTGAAATTGGTGATACAGTAGCCGATTTTGAAAATCCGGAAGGCTTAAAAACCATTGCTATTGACGAGCCAACCATGAGTATGTTGTTTACCATTAACGATTCGCCTTTCTTTGGTAAAGATGGTAAGTTTGTAACATCTAGACACATAAAAGAGCGTTTAACCAAAGAATTGGAAAAAAACTTGGCTTTGCGTGTTGAGGAAACCGATAGTGCCGATAAGTTTATGGTGTTTGGTCGTGGGGTATTGCATTTATCAGTATTGATTGAAACCATGCGCCGTGAAGGGTATGAGCTTCAAATTGGTCAGCCACAAGTTATCATCAAAGAAATTGATGGTGTGAAATGCGAACCCGTTGAAGAAATGACCATTGATTTACCAGAAAACGTTTCTGGAAAAGCTATTGAAATGGTAACCTTGCGAAAAGGAGAAATGTTGAGTATGGAAGCCAAAGGCGACCGTATGGTGTGCCAGTTTATGATTCCATCACGAGGAATTATAGGTTTAAGGAATCAGTTACTAACCGCAACGGCAGGTGAGGCTATTATGGCACACCGATTTAAAGAATACCAACCTTTAAAAGGCGGCATTCCAGAACGCCAGAACGGAAGTTTGGTGTCTATGGAAAAAGGTCAGGCCATTCCATATTCTATAGATAAGTTACAGGAACGCGGTAAGTTTTTTATCGATCCA
This sequence comes from Marixanthotalea marina, assembly GCA_018883545.1. GTDB lineage: Bacteria > Bacteroidota > Bacteroidia > Flavobacteriales > Flavobacteriaceae > Marixanthotalea > Marixanthotalea marina. The sequence continues at coordinate 825,106 of JAHLEH010000001.1, forward strand.
GGAGAAGATATTTATGAAGGGCAAGTTATTGGAGAAAATTCCCGTGGCGATGATATGGTAGTAAACGTAACGAAAACCAAAAAATTAAGTAACGTGCGTTCTTCCGGAGCCGATGAAAAAGCCAAAATTGTACCGGCTATTAAATTTTCATTGGAAGAGGCATTAGAATACATACAAAAAGACGAATACGTTGAGGTAACGCCAAATCATTTAAGATTGCGTAAAATTTACTTAACGGAAGTGGAAAGAAAACGAGCCAAAGTTGTATAGAAGTTTGGTTCAATCGTAAATAAGGTGGATGTTTAAAAACATCCACCTTTATTTTTTTTGCTCAGGTTGTTTCCAGAATGGACAAACACTTTTTTAAATAATCAAACGCTCATAATTCACTTGAAACCTTAATTGATTTTGTATATTTGATTCCACATCTCAATTTCTATCAGTATTATAATTCAAAGCTCACGTACTAATTGAAAAAGTTTATAGACTACATTCGTACCAAGGTTTTAGTTAAGGTTACTTCGTTAAAAACCACTTCGGTAATCGTTAAGATTATTGCTGGAATATTAACTTCTAAGGCTATAGCTCTTTTTGTTGGGGCGACAGGTTTGGCGTTAATAGGCAACATGAGGAATTTTGTTAGTGCCACCCAAACTTTTGCCACCTTAGGGTTTTACAATGGGATTGTTAAGCATGTAGCGAAATTTAAGGAGGATGCACTTAATTTAAGCAAAACACTGTCTACTGTTTTTTATGTTGGTTTTGTGACTACCATTATGGTGTCTTTTTTTTGCTATTTTAAGGCAGACTTCATAAACGCTACTATTTTTCCCGGTTATAATAATTATGTTTACATAATCAGGATTTTTGCTATAGTCTTACCTTTTTATGCTTTAAATGTATTCTCATTTTCTATAATGAACGGGTTTTCAAAGTATAAAATCCTAATAATTATCAATATAATAGGTCAGATTTTAAGTGTTTCCATAACCCTATTATTAATTTACCAAAACAGAATAGATGGTGCTTTAATATCGGTAGCAATATCAGAGTCTATTATTTTTCTGATTACGTTGGTAGGTATTATAAACAGGCGAAGTTTAGCTGGTTATATAAAGGTAAAGGAAGTGAGTTTAACTTTTTTGAAAACCCTGAGTCCGTTTTCGGTAATGGCTTTGTTTTCTGCAATCATACTTCCGTTAGTGGCATTGGCAATTAGGTCTTACTTGATTGAGAATTTAGGATATAGAGAAGCTGGTTTTTGGGAGGCAATGACACGTATTTCAAAATATTACTTAATGTTGGTCGTTTCGTTAATGACTCTTTATGTGTTGCCAAGATTTTCTGAAATTGATTCGGTAGAGGAGTTTAAGAAAGAAGTGTTTAATATTTATAAATCTATAATGCCAATGTTTGCATTAGGCTTGTTGGTTATATATCTATTAAGGCAATATATAGTTCTTTTTATTTTTTCTGAAGAATTCAAACCAGTAAGCGATTTGTTTTTATGGCAGTTGTTGGGTGATTTGTTAAAGGTTTTGTCTATGGTAATTACCTATCAATTTTTGGCTAAAAAAATGTATTGGCATTTTATTATTACAGAGGTTTTCTTTCTTTTGATACTGTATATGTCTAGTATCTATTTTATCGACCTATTTGGTATAAAAGGAGCTGTAATAGGTCATTTTGTTAGCTATTTTATGTATTATGCAATAATTTTATTGATATTAAGAAGCTCGCTTTTTAGGGTGGATTCTGAAAATTATAAATCTTAAAGTTTGTAAAATATTTCACTAATTGGTTTTATATTGCATTGCGTTTATGGGAAATGACATTAAAATAATTAGATACAAAAGTTCATATTATAAACAATGGAATGCTTTTTTGAAAAAAGCTAAAAATGCAACATTTCTTTTTCACCGGGATTTTATAGAATATCATTCAGATAGGTTTGAAGACCATTCGTTAATGCTTTACAAAGAAGCTAAACTTATAGCTGTTTTACCAGCAAACATAAAATCAGGTATTTTGTATTCCCATTTAGGCTTATCTTATGGAGGATTTGTGCTACATGAAACTGTAAGTTTTTTTGATGTTTTTAATGTTTTTGAAACCACATTAAAATATTTGCATACTAATTCTATTGAAGAATTTCATGTTAAGTTATTGCCGATTATATACGCAAACTTGCCCAGCGATGAAATGGATTATTTATTGTTTAAAACCCAAGGGGTTTTAAACAGGACAGATGTTACATCGGTTATTCAATTAGATAATAAGTTGGAAATAAAATCATCTAATAGAATAAGAGGATTGAAAAAAGCAATAAAGCATCAGTTGGAGATAAAGGAAACTGATGATTTTGAAGCTTACTGGAATAATATTCTAATACCAAACCTAAAACAAAGGCACAATGCCAAACCTGTACATTCATTAAAAGAAATCACTTATCTTAAAAAGAAATTCCCCAATAATATAAGACAATTTAATGTTTGCCAAAATGGTGAAGTTGTTGCGGGAGCCACTATTTTTGAAACCAAACAAGTAGCGAGAGTGCAATATATATCGGCCAACGAAAATAGGCAGAAATTAGGTGGGTTGGATATGCTATTCCATACATTAATAAATGAAGTTTATAAAGATAAAAAATATTTTGATTTTGGTATATCTAACGAAAATCAAGGAGAAAATATAAATGAAGGTTTGCTGTTGTGGAAAGAATCTTTTGGTGCTAGAACCATTTCTCATAAATTTTACACTTTGCAAACTAAGAGTTATAAAGAGCTAAATAGGGTTATGTTGTAAGATTAATTGGAGCCTTCAAAAAAAAATAAAAGCCTATTACTAAAAGTCGTCTCAGTTAATTCATTGGGGGTGCTCTTTAGGTTTGTTTTCAGGTTTATTTCGCAAAAAATTTTAGCTGTTTATCTTGGGCCTCAGGGGCTGGCGCTGTATGGAAATTTAAATAACGCCATTTTAATGTTAGCTTCATTTACAATATTGGGAACAGACCAAGGCATTATAAAATATGTTGCTGAATTAAAGGGAAAAAAGGAGAAATTGAATTTATTTGTTACAACTGCCTTTTCTTTGGTAATCATAGGAACGCTATTGTCTTCTGTAATTTCATTTGTTGGTGCTAAATATTGGAGTCAGCTATTGTTTAATACAGAAATGTATAGTTGGGTATTTAGGGTGCTTTCTGTAACGGTTCCCTTTTTGTCTTTTTTTGTCTTTTGTCAGGCTATTATAAATGGACATTCCGACTATAAAAGAATGACCAAGATTACTGTGTTATCTTCTTTTCTATCGGTTTTAATTACTGCTGTATTGACGGTTACTTATAATTTAGAAGGAGCTTTAATGGCTTTGATTTTAATGCCTTTTTTTCAGTTTGTTTCTGTTTTTATTACAGGGAAGAATCTATTTTCTAGAGTGTGGTTGAAACCAACTTTTAATAAGTATTTTAAATCTAAATTATTATTGTTCATGTTAATGGCTACTGTGCCGGTGTTGTTAGGAAATATTGTAGAAATTAAGGTTAGAAATTATATGATGGTTAATTTGGGAGTTTTGAATTCTGGGCATTGGACGGGGATGGTTAATTTATCTACTTATTATTTTTCTATCTTAGCTGGAGTATTATCGGTTTATGTTTTGCCTAGGTTCTCGGTAATAGATACGGTTAAGGATTTTAAAAATGAATTGCTAAAGATTTATAAAATAGTTTTGCCTCTTTTTGGTTTAGGCTTTGTTATTGTGTATTTACTACGGTTTACAATAATTTCGCTTCTTTTCTCCAAAGCATTTTTGCCAATGGAAGTGCTTTTTAAATGGCAATTGTTAGGCGATTTTATTAAGCTGATTTCAATAATACTTGGATACCATATTTTGGCAAAACAATTATGGAAATCTTTTTTCATAGTAGAAATAGCATCCATAGTTTTATTTTACTTGCTAAGTATTTTCTGTGTGAAAAAATATGGATTTGAAGGCATTTCTATAGCCCATTTCTTAAGATACTGTATTTATTTAACAATGGTTTTGTTTGCTTTGAAAAGTTGGATTTTCAATAAAAAAGCAAATGTTTAAAGCTTTCGGAAAGGCGAAATAATTTTCCTGAAAAGTTTAAACTGACTGCATAAATAGTGAACTTTTAATTTTAAATTACTTGGTTTGTTCAACTTTAAATACATCTTTTTTCCCAATTTCTTTTTGCCGAAATAGCCAGCTAGGTATAAACAGCCTATATAGAATTCTTTTTTAGCGTTTAGTAAAAGTGTCTCGGGTAAATTGTATTTTTTTTGAAAAAACGAAATAAGCTCTAACATCTGTTTTTTTAAGAATATTTGTTTTTCAAAATCTGAGATATGGGAATGTGATTTATTGTGAATTCTATAAATGTGCAAAGATTCGTTAATTCTGTCAAAGTTTGTGTGCATTGCAAGATCAACCAAAATGGGGTAATCTTCTACAGTAATCCCCATTTTTAAATAAGTATCAAAATCAACATAATCATACAGGGCTTTTTTGTTATAGCATATGCCCATAGGTATTATTTTGCCCAACAACAATTGATTTTTATAAAACGATTCATTAGAAACAATGGTCTTTTTGTTTATAAAGGGAAGGTGCTTTTTTGTTTTTTCGTAATAATGGTCATAGCCGCTATCAACAAAGCCTAGGCTGTTGTTGTTTTTAAGTACATTAACCATTTTTTGTAAGGCATAATCACTTTTTAACATGTCGTCTCCAGCAATGTCAAAAACATAATCACCTTGGCATTGATCTAGGGTTGTTTTGTAATTTTTCAAAATACCCAGTTGTTCCTTGTTTTGTTTGCAGTTAATGAGGTTTGGATGTTGTCTGGAATAAGATTTAAGAATTTTAAATGTGTTATCTGTGGAATGGTCATCGCCAATTACAATTTCGAACTTAAAATTGGTTTTTTGTTTTATAATAGACTGTAAAGTGCTTTCAATATACATTTCGCAATTGTAGGTTAAAACGTGTACAGAAAGTGTTGGTTTGGGATGCATAATACTGCTAATATGATGAAATTTTGATATTTTTTTTCAAAAGATACTGCTTGAATTTATTAAAAAAAACACTAATTATTCTTGGAGATTTTATAAGGATGAGCTGTTTTAGAGTTAGATTTTTATAATTTATATTTTTTAAGAGTTCTTTTTGTTTTTCTGTATTTTTTTCTAATTTATAGTGATAAGAAAAAATGTAGCGGTAAAAATCAAGAAATTTTTTGAGAGAACTATTATTTATGGCTAAATGTTCGTATGAGTCCAGGTTGGGAAGTCTTTTCTTAGAAATTTTATTTTTAGTAATTTGATTAGGAACATTACAATTTACAATTGCACATGCCTTAAAATAATAAGCTGTTATATATTTAGAGCAATATCTAATATAGAAGTCAATATCTTCAGCATAAGTTATTGAAGGGTTAAAAACCGTGTATTCTTTGACAATACTTTTTTTGAAAGCCAATGAACTTTGAGAAAATATAGGTTGATGCATATTGGCTTTGAAAATGTCATCAATTAAGAAGAATGAATCTTTTAATTGGATAGAGATGTTTTTTTTAGGCTCTAGTATGTTTTTCTTACTATATTTTTGACAATAATCAGTAGCGTATATTGATGCTTTAGGAAATTTGATATGTAGTTTTTTTATATTTATTAAATAATTAGGAAGCCAAATATCATCAGCATCCAATAAGGCTATGATTATACCTTCTGCGTAGCTAATTCCAACGTTTCTAGTTTCAGGTAATCCTTTATTTTTTTTGTTTTCAATGACCTTAATCCTATCATCCTTAATTTTTTCAACTTTTTCTAGACTTTTGTCGGTGCTACCGTCATTAACAATAACAACTTCAAAATCCTGAAAAGTTTGGTTAAGTACACTTTTTAGAGTGTCTTCAATATAATTTTCTTTATTGTAAAGTGGTATAACTACAGAGAAAAAAGGAGTCATGGAAATTGTTATATATTAGCAAATCTAAGTATTTTACAGGTTTTTTTTAAAAGAGTTTGTTTAAAATTATTGTTTTCATAGTATGCGAAAAAAGACAATTCAAATAGTTACTTTTAATAATCCTTATCCTCCTAATTATGGTGGTGCTATTGATATGTACTATAAAATTAAAGCTCTAAGTGAACAAGGAGTTCAAATTAGTTTGCATGTGTTTTATGAAGATAGGGTAGATTTGGGCGACTTGAAATTGTATTGTGAAAATATAACGCTTTATAAAAGAGATAGGAGGGTTTTAAAGCACCTTTCGTTTAAGCCTTTTGCTGTTACATCGCGAAGTTCTAGGGCGTTAGTTAAAAATTTAAAAGCTTCTAAAGACCCAGTTCTTTTTGAGTCTTTACGAACATTGTGGGTGTTAGGTAAGGTTGACTTGTCTCAAAAAACAGCAGTGAGATGCCATAATATAGAACACGACTACAGTTGGGGATTATATAGAAATGAAACCAATTGGTTAAAAAAGATAGCCTATTTGTTAGAAGGCTATAAGTATAAATATTTTGAATCTATATTAAATAAAGCTAATGTTTTAATGCCTTTGTCGTATTACGATTTCGAATATTTTAAAACACGGTATCAAGTACCAACATACTTCTTGCCTGTTTTTCAAGGAAGTAATAGTATTGAAAGTAAAGAGGGAATGGGAGCATATGCGCTTTATCATGGCGACTTATCTGTGGCCGATAATGTGAAATCGGCGCATTTTATTTTAAATGTATTTAAAAATCTAGATAGGCCTCTAATTATAGCCAGTTCTACAATAAATCCATCAATAATTAAGGCGGTTAAAGCGTGTGACAACATTACTTTTCAGGCTATAAAAAATGAAGAACAACTCACCAAATTAATAAAGGAAGCCCATATAAACACTCTGTATTCTTTTCAGCGTTCAGGGACAAAACTAAAAGTGTTTAATGCGTTGTTTAAAGGCCGTTTTTGTATTGTCAATACTAATGTGGTTGATGATGAAGATGTGCTTTCACAATGCGACATAGCCGAAGACCAGGAGCATTATAAACAGACCGTTTTAAATTTGTTTGAACAGTCGTTTGTATTAACACAATCAAGAGTTGGTGTTTTACAAAAATATCAAGCGGCTCATAATGCTGAAAAAATTATTAATATCATGCTTTAATTCTTTCTCTGCACAACCTCAAAGACCTTATTTTCATCACACTTTAATGTCTTGCTTGGGTATTTTAAAAGCAAAGCATAGTCGTGTGTAGCCATAAGTATTGTGTTTCCATTTTTGTTTATGTCCTGCAAAACTTCCATCACTTCAATGCTGGTTTGTGGGTCTAAGTTGCCAGTAGGCTCGTCGGCTAAGATAAGTTCGGGGTTATTAAGTAAGGCTCTGGCAATGGCGATACGTTGCTGCTCACCGCCAGATAGTTCATGTGGATATTTAAACCCTTTGGTTTTCATATCTACTTTTGTTAAAACTTCTTCAATCCGTTTATTCATCTCATTTTTGTCTTTCCAGCCGGTGGCTTTCAGTACAAAAAGCAAATTTTCGTTTATGGTTCTATCTGTTAGCAATTTAAAATCCTGAAAAACCACGCCCAATTTTCGTCTTAAAAAAGGAATGTCTTTTTCCTTGAGCGTTTTTAAATCGTACTCCACAATATGACCTTCGCCTTCGGTAAGCGGTAAATCGCCATAAAGGGTTTTCATAAAACTACTTTTTCCAGAGCCCGTTTTTCCAATTAAATATACAAAATCACCTTTATTAACTTCAACATTAACATTGCCAAGCACAAGGCTTTCACCTTGGTAAATAGACGCGTTTTTTAACTCTAAAACTGGGGTCGACATAAATTGAAAGGATTTTTTGTAAATGTATTATTAAAAATTAAAAGTTAAAAGTGAACGGTAAAAAGTTTGAATGGTCTTAACACAATAAAAGCTTTTAAGGTAAACCTGCCGTTGTGTCTGTAATTTTAATAACTCGGTTTATAATTCTAGCACAATTGTTGCGTTATAGGATTTAGATTGAATTATCTTTGAATATCAAATTAAAACAAATTGTCTATGACAAATAAAATAAAAATGTTCCTCTTAGTATTAATTGGTTTTTATTTACCAATTTCTGCCCAACAATCGGCCGCTTATACAAGTGATTTAGTCGATTTCCAAAAAGCATTGACACTTTATAACAACCAGCAATACCAGGCCTCGCAAACATTGTTTAAGACTGTTCGGAAACAAGCTGAAAATGATGTCTTAAAGTCGGATTGTGCCTATTACATTGCTAATTGTGCGGTTCGGTTAAATCAACAAAATGCCGATAGATTGGTTGAGGATTTTGTGGCTGAATATCCAACAAGCACCAAACGCAATACAGCATTTGTTGATGTAGCCGACTATTATTTTGTGAATGGAAAATTTCCTTATGCCTTAAAGTGGTACAATAAGGTGGATGAAACTTCACTTAGCGGAAAAGAAAAAGAGAAGTTCTATTTTAATTATGGTTATTCTGCATTTTCTGCAAACGATAAAAAGAATGCTAAAAAATACCTAACTAGAGTAGAAAATTCCAAAGAATTTGGGTCGCAGGCCAAATATTATATTGGTTATATGGCTTATGAAGGTGACGATTATGAACAAGCTAACCAATATTTTGAGCAAGTGGGTGACCAAGAACGCTACAAAGAAAAATTGTCATATTATCAAGCCGATTTAAATTTTAAATTAGGAAAATTTGAAGAAGCTATAAAATTGGCAAAGGAACAATTGGCCAAAGGCGATGCCTCTGAGGTTTCCGAACTTTCAAAAATTATAGGCGAGAGTTATTTCAACTTAAAGGAATACGAAGCAGCCATTCCTTTTCTTAAAGCTTATAAAGGTAAAAATGGCAAATGGAATAATGTCGATTTTTATCAATTGGGCTATGCTTATTATAAACAGGGCGATTATGAAAGCGCCATTTCTGAATTCAATAAAATTATTGGTGGACGTGATGCCACAGCTCAAAATGCATATTATCATTTAGGGGAAAGCTATATTAAGCTTGGCAAAAAGCAAGAAGCCTTAAACGCATTTAGAAATGCCTCGCAAATGGCATACGATTTAAAAATTCAAGAAGATGCATGGCTTAATTATGCAAAACTGAGTTATGAAATCGGTAATCCATATCAACCTACGCCACAAGTGTTGGCCGACTATCTCGACAAGTACCCAAAAACAGGTTACAGAGAAGAGATTGAAACCCTGTTGATTGATTCGTATATTACATCAAAAAATTACAGAGAAGCCTTGGATTTGTTGGAAGGTAAAAAGAGTTTTGAAAATAAAGTGGCTTATCAAAAGGTAGCTTTTTACAGAGGTTTGGAAGTTTATAACGAAGGGAATTATTTAGAAGCTGAATCGCTTTTTAATAAATCATTAAGCGAACCTAGAGATAATAAATATACGGCGAGGGCTACGTTTTGGAAAGCAGAAACCGATTATAATTTAACCAATTACGATGATGCTTTGGTGGGCTTTAGGCAATTCATGCAACAAGCATTGTCTGCATCCACCCCCGAGAATAAAAACATCGATTACAATTTGGCGTATGCTTATTTTAAATTGAAAAATTATCCGCAAGCGGCTCAATATTTTAATCAGTTCATCAATAAAAATAAAGAAGACAAAGTAAGGTTGAATGATGCCTACTTGCGTTTGGGCGATTCTTATTTTGTGTCCAGTGATTACAGCAGCGCCATTGGAGCTTACGATAATGCTATTAGTGTAAATGAGATGGATTCCGATTATCCGTTTTTCCAAAAAGCTTTGAGTGCGGGTTATGCAGGGCAATCATCAAAAAAGATTAGTGAGTTGGAACAGTTTATTTCTAAATATACTAATTCAAAACTTCGTGATGATGCCATGTACGAGTTGGGGAACTCTTACGTGAAAGCAAATCAAAATGATAAAGCAATGACCGTGTACGACCGATTGGCAAGCGAATATCGTATGAGTTCGTTTGTGCCCAAAGGTTTATTGCGTCAAGGCTTGGTGTATTACAATGGCAATAACAACGAACAGGCTCTAACCAAGTTTAAAAAAGTGGCAACCGATTATGCAGGAACACCAGAAGCCATTCAGGCAGTATCTACAGCTAAACTTATCTATATTGACATGGGGCGTGTTGACGAATATGCGTCTTGGGTAAGGACTTTGGATTTTGTTGAGGTAACGGATTCCGATTTAGATAATGCCACATACCAAGCTGCAGAAAAGCAATATTTGGATAATAATACCGATAAAGCCATCAAACAATTCAACGGGTATTTAAATCAATTTCCAAACGGACTGCATGTACTCCAGTCACATTTTTATGTAGCGCAATTATATTACAAACAAGGTTTGGTAGAAAATGCTGCACCACATTATAAATATATTGTAGAAACGTCACAAAACGAGTTTACAGAAGAAGCCTTATCTAAATTATCACAGTATCATTTAGAAGCTAAAAATTGGAATGCAGCCATTCCGTTGTTAAAACGATTAGAGGTAGAGGCCGGTCTGCCACAAAACGTTGTGTTTGCACAATCTAATTTAATGAAAGCGCAATATCAATTGGAAAACTATAATGATGCAGTGGCTTATGCCGAAAAGGTGTTGGCGAGTTCAAAAATCGATAATAAAATTAAAAGTGATGCCCATGTAATTATTGCGCGTTCTGCTATCAAGTTGGGTGATGAAGCTAAAGCTAAAACAGCTTATGCAAAAGTAGAAACTATCGCCACAGGTGAAACAGCGGCCGAAGCATTGTATTACAATGCGTATTTTAAAAACAAAGAAGGTGAGTTTGAAGCATCAAACACATCGGTTCAAAAACTTGCTAAGGATTATTCGGGCTATAAATATTACAGTGCCAAAGGGTTGGTGCTTATGGCCAAGAATTTTTATGCGTTAAATGATGCCTTTCAAGCGACATACATACTTGAAAGCGTTATTCAGAATTTCCCTGAATTTGATGATGTAGTTGCGGAAGCCAAAACAGAATTGGCAAAAATAAAAGCCGAAGAAGCCAAAACCAATGCGTCCATTCAAACAGAAGGAAATTAATTTAGTTAAAAGTTAAAAGTTAAAAGTTAAAAGTTAAAAGTTAAAAGTTAAAAGTGTCATGCTGAGCGCAGTCGAAGCATTTCATAAACAAAAATTCAATAAACGTAAACCAAATCATATGCGAAAGCACTTAAAATATATAATTCTATTCGTTTTAACTTTAAATGTTTCATGGGTATTTGCTCAAAACGACACTATTAAAACAGGTGTTATTGATGTTGTTAAACCGTATACACCATCAATATCAGATGCCTTTAAAGTAAAGGAATCACCATCTATTGACGATGAGGTAACAACTACGAAAAAAGATATTCAATACAATATTTTTTCTATTCCTGTAGCTTCAACTTTTACGCCGGCCAAAGGAAAAGCGGCTGTAGTAGAACAGCAAGAACCTGAAAAGATTTTTGATAATTACGCCACGCTAGGTGTGGGAACCTATACAACAATTTTAGGTGAGGTGTATGTAAGCCATGCCATAAGCAGAACCGAAAGTTTTGGAGGCTATATCAGTCACCATTCATCGCAAGGCGGTATTGAAAATTTAGCTTTTGATGATAATTTTTCAGATTCTAAACTAAACCTTAATTACAGTTCTAATTTAAGGGATTTAACATGGAGCGTAGAAGGCGGTTTTCAGCACCAAACCTTCAATTGGTATGGTGTGCCAGGATTTCAAGTTGAAGAGGCCGCCAACGATGCAATCGCCACTGGGCATTCCTTTTACAATGCACATTTGGGTAGTGATATAAAGTTTATGGACACTTATATAAACTCTGCAAGCGTATTTTTTAGACGTTTTGGTGATAATCAAGGGACTGGGGAAAATAGGTTCACAGCCCAGGCTAAAGTTGATATTCCCATAAATGATGAAGAATTGGCAACGGTTTTTAAGTTTGATTATTTAGGAGGTGCTTTTGATAGGGGTTATGATGTTGATGAAGAATTGAAATATGGTAATTTCTTTGTTGGTTTATCATCGGCTTATGAGTTGCGTCAGGACGATTTAACGGTTAATTTGGGAGCTTCTGTATTTTATTTAAATGATCGGGAATCTGGCGATAACAAAATCTATTTATATCCAAATGTTACGGCTACCTACAGATTGGTCAGCGATGTGTTGATTGTTTATGGTGGGGTTCAAGGAGATTTAATCCAAAATTCTTATTACGGTTTTGCAGGTGAAAATCCATTTATGTCGCCCACATTATTCATTCAGCCAACCGACCAGCTTTACAATGCATTTGTTGGTTTGAAAGGAAAAATATCTAGCCATATGAGCTATAATTTTAGCGGACGTTATATTTCCGACCGAAACAAAGCGCTCTTCAGAAATAATGAAATCACATCAAATCCGGACCAAAATTATTCCTATGGAAATTCGTTTGGGATAGTATACGACGATATTAAAACCTATAGCATTGCCGGTGAATTAAATGTGGATGTAAATAGGAACTTTACTTTGGGAATAAAAGCTGAATATTTTAATTATTCATCCGACACCGAAGAAGAAGCTTGGAATTTACCAGATATAAAAGGTTCTCTGTTTTTAGATTACCAGATAAGCGACCAATGGTTTGCGGGGGCTAATTTATATTATGTGGGTGAACGTAAAGATCAATTATTCTTAAATGATGGCATGACGGTAACATCGCCTTTTACAATGACTTTAGATAGTTATTTTGATGCCAATGTGCATTTGGGGTACCACATTACAGACCAACTTTCGGTATTTGCTAAAGGCAATAATTTGGGCAACCAAGGCTACCAACGCTGGCAAAATTTCCCAGTTCAAAGCATTCAGTTTTTAGCAGGCGCTACGTATAAGTTTGATTTTTAAATTATTTTTTAAAAGTTAAGCAATCTTTTTGTCATCCTGAACTTGTTTCAGGATCTCATTATATAAATAATTCCCGCGAAAGCGGGAATCCACTTTATTGTATTTGCACTTTAATTGATGAGATTCCTGCCTACGCAGGAATTAACCTAGCCAAATAATCAAAATGCTCACCCTCCATCACCAATTCGCATTTTAATCCAACAGTTTCACAAGCCAATTTTAAGGTGTCAAAATCCAAATACAGCCATTTCATAGGCACTTCTTCTTCGCTTTTGTAACTTAAATAATAATCGAGTTCACCATAATAATTGGCGTTGGTATCTACCCAAAAACCACCATCTTCGTCTTCGTACATGTATTTAATGTCCGAAGAATCGATTAAAATCTGTCCGTTAGGCTTCAATAGGCTTTTTAAATGGGTTAGATATTTAGACACTTTAGAAAGTTCCTGAAAAATACCTGTACCGTTCATCAATAGCAAAATAGTATCAAAGGTTTCGATTTCGTCTAATATGTTTCTCACTTCCGCATGTTTCACATCTCTCAGTTTGGCGACTTCAATCGCGCCTATAGAAATATCAATCGCTTTAACGTTAAATCCTTTTTTCTGAAGGTGTAAACTATGGCTGCCCGCACCGCACCCAACATCTAAAACTGAACCCTTGGCCAATTGTAATGCTTTTTGTTCCAGTTTGGGCATGTCTTTATAATCCCGAAACAAATAGGGGAGCGGTAATTCGTCTTCTTCAGAAATATTGGTGGAGGTTATTATGTCCTCGGAATAGTTTCCGTTTTGGTAATCCAACAAAGCTTTTCCAAATAAATCTTTCATAAGTTTAGTGTCAAAGTGAGACTTAAAAAGTCGCGGCAATCTGTTTCAATTAAAAAGATTACTTCGTCGTCAAACTCCTCGTAATGACGGAAAGTATTATTTTTGCCCCATGCAAGACATTATTAACCATCTTCCAGAGCTCGCCAAAGATAAGCATAACGAGAACAAAAAATTCTTTGCTAAGCTAAAAAAGAAACCGCCTAAAAATTTGGATTATGTGATGGAAGAATTGCATGAAGCCGAGTTTGAGAAAACGGATTGTTTGCAGTGTGCTAATTGCTGCAAAACCACGGGGCCTTTGTTTACGGATAAGGATATTGAGCGTATTGCCAAGCATTTTAAACTAAAACCACAGCAATTTATTGACCAGTATTTGCGTATTGATGAGGACAACGATTATGTACTGCAAAGTATGCCCTGTACATTCTTAGGGGCTGATAATTATTGTTCCATTTACGAAGTGCGCCCAAAAGCATGCCGAGAGTTTCCACATACGGATCGGAAAAAGTTTCAGCAAATATCAAATCTTACCTTAAAAAATGTGGCCATTTGTCCAGCTGCTTTTAATATTGTGGAGGAAATGAAACGCCGAATTAAGATTTAGTTTTCAGTCTCAGTTTTCAGTATTTGTATTTGTTGTTGGTTATTCTTTTTCGTCGATAAAGATAGTCTCCAAAGTTTCACCAAGAATTTTAGCATCAACGGCAGATTTATTTATTAGAATAGTAATAACAATGTCTTCTTCAGGAAAAACCATCAAAATCGTAGAAGCACCAACGCCGCCGCCAGTATGGTAGTATTTAGGCGTATTGTTTTTTGTTTTTTCTATAGAAAGACCAATGCCATAACCTGTTTTATTACCATTTTTAAATTTTTGTGAAGTGGTTATTTGAGAAAGGGCTTGTTCTGAAATGAGTGTTGACTCAATTAGTTCGTGGCCAAAACGTGTAATATCTTCAGAAGTCGATAAAAAACCACCGCCAGCAACCTTGTAGCCATTAGCAACGGGGTTTTCTAAAATACGTTTCTTTTTGTAAAAATTTGTAGTATTGGTCGGAGATGCATTGTAAACGTCAATAGTAGTGCTTTTCATTTGTAAGGGTGTGAAAATGGAATCCCTAACCATACTGTAATAATCTCTATTGGCTGAAGTTTGCATAATTTCACTTAATAACACATAACCGAACGTATTATATGAAAATTGGGTTGACGGTTCAAAAAGCAAAGGGTCGTCTTTAAATAAGTCCAGGCCTTCGGTAATGGTCATGCGCTTATTAAGGCTATACTCATTGCCCCTGTAAGAACGAATACCAGCCAAATGACCTGCCAGTTCCCTTACCGTAAAATCGTATTCCTTTTTAGGGTAATTTGGTAAATAGGTATAAATACTGGAGTCTAAATCAATTATTTTGTCATCTACTAGTTTGGCAAGCATCACGGCTGTAATGGATTTAGAAATACTGGCTATTCTGAATAATGTAGTGCTAGGATTTATAGGCACAGTAGGCTTTCTTTTGGCATACCCAAAGCCTTCCGACCAGATAATGTCACCGCTTTTTGAAACGGTAATGGCCATGCCCGGGATGTGTTGTTTGCGAAGAAATTTTTTAGCTTTCTTTTTGGCGATATTTATTTTTTGCTGCATCGGATGGTCTATTTGTTGACTAAATCCAGTAGCGGTAAGAAGCATTAATATAGAGGCAATAAATCGCTTCATTATTGGTAGATTAAATAGTTTTTGCGGGTGACTTTAAATGCTTCCAAATCGTTTTGCCATGTTGCTTTAATGTCAGCTTCGGTCATACCAGCTTCTATTTGTTTTTGCAATTTATCGGTTCCTGCATGTTTGGTGAAATTATCGGTATTGAAGACTTTCGATTTATCCGTAGCATTTTGATAAGCTTTTATAAGCCACTTTAAGGTGATGCCTTCAATTTTTTCGTTCCTCAAATCTTCCCCATAACAAAGTGCGCCTTTGTGTTTTGGGTTTTTAGCACCGAAATTCTCGACAGGCGTATAAGAAAATGTAAAGACTGACTTATCTAAAAAAGGAGCTCCATAACGTTGAAATTGGAACTCCGTGCCCCGACCGGCATTAATATTGGTGCCTTCAAACAACCCTAAGCTAGGGTATAACTTAATAGATTGATCGTTTGGTAAGTTTGGTGACGGCCGAATGGGTAAACTATATGGTAAATTATGGTTGTAATTAGCCATAGAAATAACCATTAAATTGCATTGTATACCATCTTCAAGCCATTTTTCGCCATTTATCATTTTAGCATATTCACCAATAGTCATGCCATGTACCAAAGGAATGGGGTGCATGCCCAGAAAACTTTGGTTTTTAGGTTCTAAGGTTGGGCCATCAACATAACTGCCGTTAGGATTTGGTCGGTCTAAAACAATTAATGGTATGTTGGCTTCGGCGCAAGCTTCCATAACGTAGTGAAGTGTGGAAATATAAGTATAAAAGCGCACACCTACATCCTGTAAATCGAACATCATAATATCGATGCCCTTTAAATCATTAGGTGTTGGTTTTTTATGGTTTCCGTAAAGGGATATAATGGGCAAGCCCGTTTTGGTGTCAACACCATCTTTAACGGTTTCCCCAGCATCGGCTGTACCACGAAAACCATGTTCGGGTGAAAATACGCTTTCAATTTTTATATTGAGGGCCAATAGTGAATCCACCAAATGGGTGTAAGCATCATTGTTTTTAAAAATTACACTGCTGGGATTGGCAACTACCCCAACTTGTTTTCCTATAAGTAATGGTAAATACAACTCAGTTTGATTGGCACCTACGGTTATGGGTTTTAGCTCTTGGCTCTTTGCTGTTGGCTCTTCTGTCTTTGATTCTTCGTCACTTGTCTTAGTCGTGTTCCCACAAGAAATTAACAAAACAATCCCGATGGCTATCGGGAATAAAACTGTATTTTTGAAAACATTAAACCGCATATATAGAATTTGAATTACGAGTATTTTATAGCAAAACGCATTATTGGTAGTAAAGCGTATAAAAGTAGCATTTCGGCACCAATAATAAAAATTGGCATTGCAGCAATTACTATTGGTATTGTGGTGATGATGATTGCGATTGCCACAGGAATTGGACTGCAGCAAAAAATACGTGATAAGGTTGTGGCATTTAATGGGCACGTCATTATAACCAATTACGACAGTAACAATTCCCAGGAAAGCGGCGTTCCTATTTCTACCAAACAGGATTTTTATCCAGAATTCAAATCGGTTGATGGCATAAAACATATTCAAGCTGTGGCCACCAAATTTGGTGTTATTCGCACGGAAACCGATTTTGAAGGATTGGTGTTGAAAGGCGTTGGGGGCGATTACGATTGGAGCTATTTTAAGGAATTCCTTGTAGAAGGCCGTGTGCCCGATTATACCCAAAAACGTAATGAAGATGTGTTGATGTCGCAGTACATCGCCAACCGTTTAGGATTTAAATTGGGTGATACATTCCAGATGTTTTTTAAGAAGGACGACCCTGAAAAGTTGCCAAATATTATTACGTATAAAATTGTTGGTATATACAATTCTGGCTTTCAGGATTTAGATGCCACCTATGTTATTGGCGATATTAGGCACTTGCAACGAATCAATAGATGGGAAGACGACCAAATAGGTAATTTTGAGGTCTTTATAGATAATTACAATGATCTTGAAGAAAAAGGTATTGAGGTATTTAAAGCGATTCCATCGGTATTGGATGCCAAAACCGTAACCCAAAATTATTATTCCATTTTTGAGTGGATTAAAATATTCGATAAAAACATTTATGGCATTATTGGCATCATGATTTTGGTGGCGGGTATCAATATGATTACAGCATTGTTGGTGCTTATTTTAGAACGTACCCAAATGATTGGTATTTTAAAGGCTTTGGGTAGTAATAATTGGAGCATCCGAAAATTGTTTTTGTACAATGCGTCCTATTTAATTGTATTGGGCTTGTTTTGGGGAAACTTATTAGGTTTGGGTTTGTTGTTTGCCCAAAAGCAGTTTAAACTCTTTCCGCTAGACCCTAGTGTGTATTATGTAACCGAAGCGCCCGTTTACATTAATTTGGGCTATATACTGGCCTTAAATATCGGTACTTTGGTGTTGTGTTTGCTCATGTTATTAGTGCCATCCTACATTATTACGAAAATATCGCCAGTGAAGGCTATTCGGTTTGAGTAACATTTAAGCATTCCAGTTTAGAATGTCATCTAAAGGGATATGGTCTCCAAAGTCATTGCCATAAAAGGCTTTGTCAACTTTAAAGTTTCCATTTATCATAAATTCAGCAGGAACAATATCTATTGTTGTTAAAGACCTTAAGTTAAAAAATTCACTAGTAATAGCTTTTAGAGCTTTTTTTGGTTTCCCCATTGTTTTTAATTTAGCTTTAAATGATGTTTCTAAACTATATAAATCATAAATTTTTAAATCTGGGTCGGGTATAATTGGAAATGGGGCTTTATGGCCGTTGGCAAACTTTAAAATAATATCTTTTGTTGATGCAAAAAAAGTAATTACCTCAATATTACTGTTTTTAAATTTGTCATGGTTTTGGATGAGCTGATTTAGCCTTAAGTTACAAAAAGGACATGAAGCATCCCTGAAAAAACTTAAATGGATTTTTTTGCCTTTATAGTCGTTAAGTTTAATTTTTTCACCAGTAAAATCATGTGTTTCGAAAGGGCGGGGAGCTTCCCCTGTTTTTAGTCTGTTCATAATTTGAAAAATGCGTTTAACAAAGTCAAAACTAAACTTAGCTAACGAGATTTTTCCTGATGTATGTTAGAAATACACTTTGCTTCTAATCCTGCTTAAACTTTCAGGATGGATTCCCAAATACTTTGCGATTTTATGTACGGGTATGCTTTTTATTATTTCTGGGTTTTGGTCGATGAGGTTCACATAGCGTTCTTCGGCAGATAGGGTTAAGAATTCATTTTCCCTTTTAATTTTTTTAATTAAGAATTGTTCAGCAGCATGTTTTCCAAACTTGTTGGCAACAATAGAATTTTGGTAGGCTTTTTCTAAGTCGCTTTTTAAAATATATTCTACTTTACAATCGGTTAAAGCTTTCGTTTGTATATCGGAAGGGGAATTCATGAGAAAAGAAGTGTACGAACAAATAAAATTATTGGGAAAGACAAAATCAATGATTTTAATCTCACCGTTGTTTTCTATGGCACTTTCTATAATGCCTTCAACAAGAAAGATGGCCTTATCTTCTATGCTTCCAAAAGGTGTTATGATTTCATTCTTTTTTATTTTTTTATGGTAGGTAGGGAAAGGTAGCTCATTACTTGACCCAAAAGAATTTTTAAAAACGTTGTCGTTGATGTAATTGTGTATATGCATAGGTCTTTCTCTGTAAATTTTAACTGTAGTAAAATAGAACAATTAAATGATTTATGGAAAAATATTGGGTTGGTTACCAATCACTTTTATGTTTGGAAAAGAATAATTGTATTTTTGTGTTATGCAACATACGCTTCAAGAGTTTATTTCGCCACAAGCCCTCCCTCTGGTTTTAAATCTTTTAAAGCATGAGCACCTTACGGTTAAAATCAAAAATGAGCGTAAAACCCGCCATGGCGATTATAGGCGGTTGCCAAACGGGATGCACCAAATAACGGTTAATTCCAATTTAAATGAATACCGCTTTTTAATAACATTAATCCATGAAGTAGCCCATTTTGAAGCTTATAAAACCTATGGTAGGTTTATTAAACCTCATGGTATTGAGTGGAAAAAAACCTTTCAGCATTTAATGCTGCCATTTTTAAACCCAGATATTTTTCCAGAACATTTATTGCCATTATTGGCCAAACACTTTAAAAACCCTAAGGCTTCGAGCGATACCGATGTTAAATTGGCGCTGGCCTTAAAGCAGTACGACCAAGATACTGGGAAAACCTATATTTTTGATGTACCTTT
This sequence comes from Marixanthotalea marina, assembly GCA_018883545.1. Taxonomy (GTDB): domain Bacteria; phylum Bacteroidota; class Bacteroidia; order Flavobacteriales; family Flavobacteriaceae; genus Marixanthotalea; species Marixanthotalea marina. Next base: position 844,839 of record JAHLEH010000001.1, read on the forward strand.
TGGAGCGCAGTTCAAATTATATAACGGTAAAGTATTTAAAATGGGACGCCAGCGTGTGAAGCGTTATGAATGCACTGAGGTTAAAACAGGTAGGATTTACTTGTTTAACCCTAATGCCGAAGTAGAAATTATACCTGCAGAAGTAAGGTAAAAAAAAGAAAAACACATGAATAAAAATTATTACGCCATTTTAATGGCAGGAGGAGTTGGGTCACGATTTTGGCCTGTAAGTACAGAAAGTTTTCCTAAGCAATTTCACGATATGTTGGGAACGGGCGATACGCTTATTCAAAAAACATTTCAGCGGTTGGCAAATTTAATCCCAAAGGAAAATATTTTCATTTTAACCAATGAAAAATACAACGATTTGGTATTGGAGCAGTTGCCAGAGGTGAGTCAAAGGCAAGTGGTTTTAGAACCCGCTATGCGTAACACGGCTCCTTGTATTTTGTACGCCTCATTAAAAATACAAAAGGAAAATCCTGATGCGGTAATGATTGTCGCGCCAAGCGATCATTGGATTGAAGATGTGGATGCCTTTTCAAAAAATGTAAAAGAAGCATTTGATTTTTGTGAAAATAATGATGCCTTGGTAACCCTTGGTATTCAGCCTACATTTCCAAATACAGGCTATGGTTACATTGAGTTTGATAAAAGTGCAACTGGTACTATCAAGTCGGTAAACCAATTTAGGGAAAAGCCAGATTACGAAACGGCAAAATCGTTTATTGCCCAAGGGAATTTTTTATGGAATGCTGGCATTTTTATGTGGAGCGTAAAAAGTGTTGTAGAGGCATTTAAAGCCAATCAGCCAAACCTATATGCCCTTTTTGAAAATGGTATGCATGCTTACAATACGGACGGGGAAGATGAGTTTATTTTGAGGAATTACCCCAAGGCTGATAATATTTCGGTAGATTATGCCATTATGGAAAAATCCAAGAATGTATCGGTTATAGCGGCAGAATTCGATTGGAACGATTTGGGCACCTGGGGAAGTTTGTATGATAAATTGAAGAAGGATGAAAATAACAATGCCGTTGTTAACGCCAAAACATTGGTGGAGGATGCCTCAGGAAACATGATACGCACCAAAGGCAAAAAAGTAGTGGTAGTTGATGGATTGAACGATTATATTATTGTGGATAAAGACGAAGTTTTGCTTATCTTTCCTAAATCTAAGGAACAGGACATTAAAAAAGTGCTTCAAAAAGTTAAGGATACCTACGGAGAACATTATGGTTAATTAGGTTTAATTCATTTTCATCAACTATGGAGGAAAACAAATTCAACTTCGCCGACGAGGAAGCGTCAAAAGAAGATAAGGTAGAACAGTCTAAGGAGGAAATAAAAAAAGAAGCCAAAGGCTTATACCAAAGTATGTCCACTTTCTTGAGTGGCTTGTTGGATTTTAGGGAAGATACCGATAGGGAAGCCACTATTCAAGCTATTAAGAACGATATCCCTATGAAGGGTGCAACGGCATGGATTTTAATTTTTGCCATATTTGTGGCTTCCATAGGGCTAAACGTAAGTTCTACTGCCGTTGTTATTGGTGCCATGTTAATTTCCCCGCTTATGGGACCTATCTTGGGCGTGGGGATGTCTTTGGCAATAAACGATATTGATACTTTAAAACGTTCACTTATCAATTTATTGGTAATGGTTTCGCTGAGTGTTTTTACGGCATTTCTTTATTTTAAACTATCACCTTTAGCTGAACTAACGCCTGAATTGGAAGCCAGAACACAGCCCAATATTTTAGATGTTTTTGTTGCTATTTTTGGTGGTTTGGCACTTATTGTAGCCAAGACAAAAAGGGGTACCATTGCCTCGGTTATTTTTGGTGTGGCTATTGCAACTGCTTTGATGCCACCTTTGTGTACAGCAGGTTATGGATTGGCTGTTGGTAATTTGAAATACTTTTTTGGGGCTACCTATCTGTTTATTATTAATACCATTTTTATAGCGCTTTCCACTTTTGTGGTGCTTAAGGTGTTGCGTTTCCCGATGATTAAGTATGCCAATTCCAGGCGCAGACGTTTTATTTCCAGATTGGCTACATTAACAGCCATTGTGGTAATGATACCGGCCAGTTTTACTTTTTGGAAAGTTTATAACGAAACACGGTTTAATGTAGAGCTTAAAAAGTTTTTGGATACTGAAATTAGAAGTAATGATGCTTTACAATTAATGAATTTTGATAGCGACTTTGAAGGTAAAAGCATCGAGCTTAATTTTTTTAATGAAATATCTGATGCTACCAAGCAGGATTTGTTGAACGAACTTAAGAACAACCCGCAATACCCTAATTTAAAGGATGCTGTATTGAAGATTAAAGGGAGTGATACTAAAAGTTATGAGTTGATTTCTGGTGCTTATCAAGATGCTAGGGAAGAATTAAAATCCAGTAAGAACGTTATTGCCGGATTGCATAAAGAAATTGAGGAATTAAAGAATGAAATTGTCCAGCTAACACAACAATTAGAACAGAGTAATGTTCAACAAGGTGGTGTTCCGTTTTCATCTTTATCTAGAAATGCTAAAGAAAAATTTGGGGATTTACAATATTTTAGTTTTGCTAAAGTGTTGGAATCTAAAGATTTTACTAAAATAGATACTGTGAATGTAGCCACTGTTGCGTGGAGCAATGGATTAACGGATAGTATTCAAAAAGTTAGGGAATTGGAATTAGGTACTTGGTTAAAACAGGAGCTGAAAATTAAAAACGTAACGATTAAGCGAAATTAATTGTTATTTTCTTTTAAATACATTTTACGTACCTTTTTGAAAAGATTAGAAGAATACACAAAATTGGTAACTGCTTTATTATCTGTTTTGAATATGGTCTTTTTAGAGCCTTCCCATTCTTTATAACCATCTTTTAAAAAGACAATTTTTTCACCAATTTCCATAACGGAATTCATATCGTGCGAGTTAATAACGGTAGTGATGTTATATTCCCTGGTAATTTCTTGAATTAAATTATCTATGACTATAGAGGTTCTTGGGTCTAGACCAGAATTGGGTTCGTCGCAAAACAGGTATTTGGGGTTATTGACTATGGCGCGGGCAATGGCTACACGCTTTTGCATACCACCCGAAGCCTCACTGGGCATTTTTTTATGGGCATCATCAAGGTTTACGCGTTTCAATACAAAGTTTACACGGTCTTCCATCTCACTTTTACTTTGTTTGGTAAACATGCGCAGTGGAAACATCACGTTTTCTGCAATGGTCATAGAGTCGAAAAGCGCACTGCCTTGAAAAACCATACCTATTTCGGCACGAAGGTTACGTTTTTCATCTTCATCCAGATTAGAAAATATTTTTCCTTCGTAGGAGATTGTGCCAGATTCGTAATTAAATAACCCTAAAAGGCATTTTAAAAAAACGGTTTTTCCAGAACCACTTTGCCCAATAATAAGATTGGTTTTTCCTTTTTCAAAGGATGTGCTTATGCCTTTTAAAATTTCAACATCGCCAAACGACTTATGTAAATCCTTAACCTCAATCATTAGCTCAATAACATTTGGGTTAGTAAATAATTGATAATGATTATCACCACACTGGTCCAAACAAACGAAGTAGTACTGGCTTTACCAACTTCCAATGCACCACCTTTCATATAATAGCCATGGAAAGATGGAATGGTTGCCAGTACAAAAGCAAACACAGTAGTCTTTATAAAGGCATATATCACGTGAAAAGGTTTGAAATCTAATTGAATGCCCTCTATGTAATGCTCAAAGGTTGTAAAATCACCATAAACACTGGCAATCATACCGCCCACAATTCCTAAAAACATAGAAATCGAAATCACAAAAGGATACAACATTAGCGATATAAACTTAGGAAATACCAAGTAATTTAGTGAATTAATTCCCATAACTTCTAAGGCGTCAATTTGTTCCGTAACGCGCATAGTGCCAATACTTGATGTGATAAAAGACCCAACTTTTCCGGCCATGATAATGGACATAAACGTAGGGCCGAATTCTAAAATAATGGATTGCCTAGTGGCAAAACCTACCAAACTTTTAGGAATTAAAGGGTTGCTTATGTTCAACGCTGTTTGTATGGCCACAACACCACCAACAAAAAAGGAGATAAACGCCACGATACCCAAAGAGCCAATAATTAAATCGTCAATATCCTTTAAAATTAACTGTTTCATCACACTCCATTTGGTGGGCTTCCGAAACATTTCTACGATCATTAAAAAATAAGCGCCTATATTTTGTAGGTATAGCATAGTTGAAATTAAAGTGCTAAAGTAAAAAAAAGTTGGGGGTATTTAACCTTTATTTTAAATTAAGATACTTTTAAATCTGTATTTTTGAAGTCGAAATAACGACTTATGAAAACTATTTTAAAATTGGCAATTGTCTTTGTTTTTGCCCTTTGTTGTAGAGCACAGGAAAATATTACCGTAATCAACGAAAAATCAAATCCTAAATTAATTGTTGGTATTGTTGTAGATCAAATGCGGTATGATTATCTAACCCGTTTTTATGATAAATATGGCGACGGTGGTTTTAAACGTTTAATGAATGAAGGCTTTAACTGCAAGAACAATCATTTTAATTATGTGCCAACCTCAACTGGTCCAGGTCATGCATCTGTTTACACAGGCACGACGCCAAAGTATCATGGTGTTATTGGGAATGATTGGTATGATAAGGAACTTAAAACAATGGTGTATTGTGCAGGAGATGATTCAGTTCAGTCTGTAGGAGCCGAAACATCGGATGGCCAAATGTCTCCGCACCGAATGAAAACCACCACTTTTGGAGATGAAAACCGCTTGTTTACCCAAATGCAAGGAAAAACCATTGGTATTTCCATAAAAGATAGGGGCGCTATTTTACCAGCTGGACATACCGCTAATGCTGCCTACTGGTTCTATGGAAAGGATAAAGGGCATTTTATAACAAGTTCATTTTATATGGATAATTTACCAGAATGGGTGGTCGATTTTAATAATTCAAATACAGCCAAATTCTATTTAAGGACTTGGGATACGTTTTATGATATAGAGACTTACACTGAAAGTGGGGATGATAAAAATACTTTTGAAGGCACTTTTAATGGCAAGGAAACAGCTACGTTTCCATACGACCTGAATGCATTGAAAGATAAAAATGGAGGTTTCGATATTATAAAAACAACGCCTTATGGGAATAGTGTCGTAGCCGATTTTGCCATAGCAGCCATAAAAGGAGAATCTTTAGGGAAAGATAGTGTTACCGATGTGCTTGCTGTTAGTTTTTCTAGTACCGATTATGTAGGGCATCAGTTTGGCGTGAATTCCAAAGAAGTTGAGGACACCTACATACGTTTGGATAAAGATTTGGAACGTTTGTTAAAAGAATTGGACTTATTGGTTGGGAGTGGAGAATATACCGTGTTTTTAACCGCAGACCATGCTGCGATAGATGTACCGGCTTATTTACAAAGTGTTCATGTGCCAGCTGGTTATGTTAATTCCAGAATGCATTACCAAAAAATAAGGGAATTTATGACTAATGAGTTTGGAGATGAGGCTTTAATAGAAAGCATCAGCAATAATCAGCTGTTTTTGGATAGGGAAAAAATAAAAGCACTTGACTTGGATTTGGATGACGTTCAAGAGGCGATAGTGAATGAGTTAATTACTTATCCTAACATATATAAAGCTTACACGGCCACAATCATGAGTACAACCTCGTACACTGAAGGAATTGAATATTTATTGGAGAAAGGGTTTAACCAAAAACGGTCAGGTGATGTGCTATATGTTTATGATCCATCCTATATTTCCTATGGTAGAACAGGTTCTACGCATGGATCAGGATTTAATTACGACACACACGCACCTTTATTGTTTTTTGGCAAAGGTATCAAACAAGGTGAAACGTTTAAGAGAACAGAAATAACAGATATTGCACCAACCATGTCAGCCCTTTTGGGAATTAGCTTTCCCAATGCAGCTATTGGTAATCCGTTAGAGTTTGTTTTAGAATAATCTATTTTGAATAAAAGAACATTATATTCCTTAATTACGATTGTTCTTGTTTTTAGTGTTTATGGCTATGAACATTTCTTGAAAAAACAAGAACAAAAGGAAATTGTAGATTCTGGCCAACAAACAAAAAATAATACAAACGAATATTTTTTACCTACCAGTACCACTGGGCAAATAGTGCATCATGAAGGCTATTCGCTATCTTATAGCGAACCGCACGAACAGGCCGAATGGGTGGCCTACGAATTGAAAAAATCACATTTAACGGATGCCGATTTTAAACGACCTTATTTTGAAATAGATAAAGCCGTAAGTACGGGCGCAGCCGATTGGCGTAATTATAAAAATTCGGGTTACGATCGTGGACATTTATGTCCTGCGGCTGATAGGGAATTTGATGAAAAGCTTTATATCGAAACATTTCTTACCAGTAATATCAGTCCGCAGAACCATGATTTCAATTCAGGTATTTGGAACCGGTTGGAGCAAAAAGTACGCTATTGGGCAGATAAATATAATGGTGTTTTTGTAGTAACAGGAGGTGTTTTAAAGGGCAATTTGAAAACGATAGGAGATGAGAAAGTTGCAGTACCCAATCAATTTTATAAAGTGTTGATTGATAATAATACAGGAAAAACCAAAATGATTGCTTTTTTAATGACGCATGAAGCCTCTAACAAACCTCTGTACGATTTCGTGGTTTCAGTTGATACTATTGAAAAACTAACCGGTATTGATTTTTTTCCTGAATTGGAAGATACTTTAGAAAACTCGTTAGAGGCTTCAAGTAGTTATAAAGATTGGGTTTTTAATTAGTTTTGTTAGTTGTTGGTTCTTGTCATGCTGAACGCAGTCGAAGCATTTTTTTAGAATTATTTTATCGAAACTTATTCAACATTCCTTTCCAACGTAGATTTCTAATAAACTGTCCTTCTTCTTCGGTGACTAAAAATTCCAGTTTGTTTTTTTTACCTTCAAAAAAACCGGCCATATAGTCTTTAAAAAGATTGAAACTTTTTTTTCTGCAGGCCAATTTTGCAGCAGAAATTAAAGTAATAAAAAAACCATAGCGCATTTTGTACATGGCTTCACCCTGCAAATATTTAGAAGCTTTGTTGTAAGATATGCCTGTTGGTTTAAGATGTTTTACATGCAATGATTCGTCTGTTAAGAGTTCCCAACTATAATATTGTGCCAAAAGTTCATCAACGGTATCCCAACCCATAGATGGTTTTAGTTTGCCAATTTCTAAAAAACATGCTTTTCTGTAAGCCTTTAAAGCACCACGAATATGGTCTTTTCGGGTTAGGTTTTCTAATACCCATTTGCCATTTTTTTCAATGTAGCAAAACCCTGCAGCCATGCCCAGTTTGGTATTGTTTTTAAAATGGTTAGAAAGTTTTTCTAAGTAGTTGTTCGGGAAAATTAAATCGGCATCAAACTTACAGATAATGTCGTAATCGCCATCCAATGTTTCAAAACCCTTGTAAAATGCATTGATGATTTTGGAACCCGGTAAATGTTGGTTCGATGATTTGGAGTTTACAAGTTTAATCCAGTTGTGTTTTTCGGTATAACCTTCAACTATGTCTTCGGTGTTATCGGTAGAATTATCATTTACCACCACCACCCGTTTGGGGAGATGGGTTTGTTTCACCAAAGAATCTAAAGTCAACCCAATAGAGCTTTCTTCGTTATGTGCCGGTATGATGATGTAAAAATTCAATGTATGATTTTTAATGCTGAATTTTTTCAGCGTAAACTATGTAATATCTCGGCGTAAACCAACGTAGCAACGGTCTGAAGCCTATTTTTTTGGTTGGATTGGTCCATTTTTCTCTAGCTATAATTTTCCAACCTGTTTTTTCCAATAGCCAATCAAATTGCCAATCTTCAAACTCGTGGTAATGCCTGTCCAACATATCGGTTTTGCTTCGGTAAGCTGATGAAAACCATAGCCTGAGAGGTACGCTTGCCACGAGTTTATCTGCTTTAATGGATTTTAAAACTGTAAAAGGCGATAATAAATGCTCGAAAATTTCAAAAGCGGTTACCACTTGGGCATCAGAATTTTTAATGGTTGAAACATCTATGTCCAAATCTTCACCCAACGTATTTTCAACACTATAACCATGTTTTTGCATTACTTCTGTAAATGGATTTTCAACCCCCAAGTCCAAAATGGTTTCAGAATTGGAAATATGCCGTTTCAAAAAATTAATAGTATGTTTATAACGTTTGTTTGGGTAACTGTTTTGGTACATGCTGTGTATTTCTTCCAAATATATTAAATAAGCATAAATAGAATGGTTAAATCATAAATCATATTAAAATTGTTATTAGCATTGAAACAACTGGCAAAAAGTGTTTAGTTTTAATAGAAACGATTACTTTTGAAATTATTGATAAAAAGCTGAAAATTATTTAGAACAAAATTTGAAAAAAAACAGAGTGCATAAGCAGGCGTTTTGGTTTACACTTATAAATTATTTGGGTGTGGCCATTGGTGTGGTTTCTACTTTGTTTGTGTATCCGTATGATAAAGAATTTTTGGGTTTGGTAAGGTATGTAGATAGTATAGCCCAAATGTTTTTTCCATTTATGGTTTTTGGCGGGGCGCAGGCTTTGATTCATTTTTATCCTTCATTATCAGATGATAATAAAAAGCAACTTTTTAAGTATAGTATTTTTACAATTTTAGCAGTTAGTTTACTGATTTTAATATTCTTGATCTTGGTAAACTCATTTGTGGATTGGAAGAATTACCATTATTTATTTTATGCGTTTCCTATTGGGATTGCCATTGCTTTTACTGAATTATTTAAACGGCAAGCAACTAACATTGAAAGGCTTGAAATGCCGACGTTTTATGAAAAAATCATTCCCAAAATAGCTTTGCCACTTATTTTCGGATTATTGATTTTTGGCTATTTAAACTCAATAAATGCATTGTTGGCATTTATTGGTGCTTACATTATCATGTTTGTTTTAATTATTGTTTATGTGCTGAAGCATTTTAAGTTGAATAGCGGATTTAATTTTAAATCCTTATTTAAAGAAGTGCCAAAAAATGAATATTATAAGTATAGTTTTTACAGTTTTTTAGGAAGTTTTGGTGCGTTTTTGGCTTTTAGGATTGATGCTTTTATGATACCTGAATTTTTATCGTTTGAAGCCAACGGTACATTTAACATCGGTGTGGCATTGGCAACTTCACTGGCTATTCCGGCCACGGGAATGTTTGCCATTTATGGGCCTAAAATATCATCACTCATTAAAAATGATGATTTTGAAGAACTTGGCAAAAAATACATTGATATAGCGAAATTACTTTTTTTCATTGGAGCTGTTTTATATACCTCAATTGTTTTGGGAATTGATTCACTGTTTCAATTATTGCCTAAGTATGATCAGTTGGTAGATTCCATTCCCATTATTTTTTTATTGGGAGCCAACGTGCTTTTTAATATGTCTACTGGGTTCAATTCTGAAATTATCTCCTATTCCAAGTATTATAGATTCAATATTGTTTCCATTTTAATTTTGGCCGTATTGAATATTGCTTTAAACCTCTATTTTTTGATTAATACCAATTTAGGTATAATAGGCGTGGCCTATGCGTCTCTAATTTCAATGGTGACTTTCAATTGCCTTAAACTTATTTTTATCTACCAAAAGTTTGGCATATTGCCGTTTGATAGAGATTATTTTAAATTGATAATTACGGTGGGGTTGGTGTTTTTTGTTTTTTATTTGATGCCAGATAACGACAACAATATTTTAAACCTATTTTTAAAGGCAGGTTTATGTAGTGTTGTAATATTAATTATAATCTACAAAATGAAATGGGTTTATAGTTTTAATTATTGGATTGAAAAACTATTTAAACTTGGTAAACAATAGCATTGATATTCATGCCCGCGCCAACACTGGCAAATATGATAACATCACCTTTATTTATGGCATGGTTTTCAAGTTCGCCTTTTAAAATGATATCATATAAAGTGGGAATGGTAGCTACGCTGGAATTCCCCAAATAATTAATGCTCATAGGCATAATATTTTCAGGCATTTCCATATTGTATAATTTATAGAAGCGTTTTACAATGGCCTCGTCCATTTTCTCGTTGGCTTGATGGATAAGTATTTTTTTAACTTGTTTAATGTCGATGCCACTAGTATCTAAACAGGATTTCATGGCAGCAGGTACATTGGTTATGGCAAATTCGTAAATTTTTCGACCATACATTTTTATGTAACGCCTGTTTTCGTCAGAAACTTGATTGTTCGATTCCCCAAAATAAATGAAATGGGCTTCATCAAAAGCATACGTTGCCGTTTCGTGAGCTATAATACCGCCTTCCTGATTAGTGGCTTCAACCACAGCGGCACCAGCGCCATCACTATAAATCATAGAATCCCTATCGTGTTTGTCGGTAACCCGAGATAACGTTTCGGTTCCAATTACTAAACATTTCTTGGCCATGCCAGCTTTTATAAATGCGTTTGCTTGAATAATGGCTTCTACCCAACCTGGGCAACCAAACAAAATATCGTATGCCACACATTTCGGATTCTTAATCCCAAGCAAATGTTTCACCCTAGAAGCAATACTTGGTACCGTATCACTTTGGCTAGAACCATGCCTAACATCACCATAATTATGTGCTACTATAATATAATCTAATGCTTCGGGGTTTATTTTAGAGTCTACAATGGCACGTTCAGCAGCAAAAAAAGCAATGTCAGATGAGTTTAAATGCGATTTTACATAACGTCTTTCCCTTATGCCGGTAATGGCTTTGAACTTTTCTATAATAACTTCGTTTGAATGGTTTATGGTTGAACCATCAGTATTATAAAATTCATGATTTTGGAAATTCTCGTTCTTTTCTACAATGTCTGGAATGTAGCTTCCAGTTCCCGTAATTTTAATATTCATAGCGTTGTTTGCCTTAAATAGTTTAGTTGGTATAGCCAATATAGACGCTTTTTGTTAAAGACAATTTATATTTTGTTTGGTTTTACGATGTTCAACACCCAAATTTAAGCTTCCATATAAGCTTCAATGGGGGCACAGGTACAAACTAAATTTCGGTCGCCAAAGGCATCATCCACGCGTCGAACGCTAGGCCAAAATTTATTGTCTTTTATGTAATCAAGGGGATAAGCAGCCTCTTCTCGGGTATACGGAAAATACCATTCATTAGAAGTTAACATCTCTAACGTGTGAGGCGCATTTTTTAGCATATTATTGGTGTCCTCTTTGGAAGCATTGTCTATTTCTTTTCTTATGGCAATCATGGCATCGCAAAACCTATCAATTTCAGCTTTGCTTTCGCTTTCGGTCGGTTCAATCATCAGGGTGCCTGCAACAGGGAAAGAAACGGTTGGTGAATGAAATCCATAATCCATTAAACGCTTGGCAATGTCTGTGACTTCAATGCCATTAACTTTAAAAGATCTGCAATCCACTATCATTTCATGGGCTGCGCGACCGTTTTCACCAGAATACAAAGTATCGTAATAACCTTCTAATCTGTGCTTAATATAATTGGCATTTAATATGGCCATTTTAGTAGCTTCGGTTAAACCTTCGGCTCCTAGCATTTTAATATAGCCATAGGAAATTAAACAGGCCATAGCGGAACCGTAAGGCGCTGCCGAAATTGCCGTAATGGCTTTTTTGCCACCCACTTTTTTAATAGGACTGCCAGGCAAGAAAGGGACTAATTGTTCCGCAACACAAATGGGGCCAACACCAGGGCCACCACCACCATGCGGAATAGCAAAGGTTTTGTGCAGGTTTAAGTGACAGACATCGGCACCAATATTGCCAGGGTTTGTTAAGCCGACTTGTGCATTCATGTTAGCGCCGTCCATATAAACTTGCCCGCCATTATCATGAATTATTTTGGTGATCTCTTTAATAGCCGATTCGTAAACACCATGCGTGGATGGATAAGTAACCATTAAACAAGACAAATTGTTTTTGTATAGTTCTGCTTTTTCACGTAAATCTTCTACATCAATGTTGCCTTCTTCCGTAGACTTTGTGACAACAACCTGCATGCCAGCCATAACTGCACTGGCTGGGTTGGTGCCATGTGCAGAGGATGGAATTAAACAAATGTTCCTGTGGTTTTCGCCTCTCGATTCGTGGTAGGCTTTTATAACCATTAGTCCAGCAAACTCACCTTGGGCGCCCGAATTAGGTTGTAATGACGTTGCTGCAAAACCAGTGATTTCGGTTAATTGTGTTTCAAGTTCTTTTAGAACAGTTAAATAGCCCTGAGCTTGTTTGTTCGGTGCAAAGGGGTGGATGTTGGTCCATTTAAACCAACTAAGCGGTAACATTTCTGAAGCTGCATTGAGCTTCATGGTACACGAACCTAGAGAAATCATGGAATGGTTAAGTGATAAATCTTTACGTTCCAATGATTTTATGTAGCGCATCAATTCGGTTTCAGAATGGTATTTATTGAAAATATCAAGCGTTAAAAAGTCAGACTCACGCTTTAAAGAACGTTCAATATTATTGGCTTCAGTAATCGAAGAAATTTCAAAAGCGTCTTTTTCGGCAGCTTCAGCAAAGATTAAAATAAGATAATTGATGTCTCTAATAGCTGTGGTCTCATTGATTGAAATCGTTACTGTTTCGCTATCGGGATAGTATAAATTGACCTTCTTTTCTTTGGCTACTTTTTTAATTTTTTTGGCATTCGTTTTAATTTGAAGTGTATCAAAATACGATGTATTGATTTGGTCATATCCCAGTTTTTCAAGAGCATTGGCTAGAGCAGCCGCTTTGTTGTGCACTTTGTTAGCGATAAATTTTAAACCTCTTGGGCCGTGGTACACGGCATACATGCCAGCCATAACAGCCAGTAAAACCTGCGCTGTACAAATATTTGAGGTTGCTTTATCTCGTTTAATGTGTTGTTCTCTTGTTTGCAAAGCCATTCGTAAGGCGCGTTTGCCATTCATGTCTTTGGTAACTCCAATAATGCGTCCCGGAATAACACGTTTGTAAGCTTCTTTAGTAGCAAAATAAGCAGCATGGGGGCCACCATATCCCATAGGGATACCAAAACGTTGGGTAGTGCCCAATACCACATCGGCACCAAATTTACCGGGAGCTTCTAATTTTACTAAGCTTAAAATATCGGCCGCAATAGCCACTTTAATCTGGGCATTTTGGGCTTTTTCAATGAAGGTTTTAATATCTGTTATTTGGCCATCTTTGCCAGGATATTGAAGAATGGCACCAAAGAATTCCGAAGAAAAATTGAAAGCTTTCTCATCGCCTACAATTAATGTAATGCCTAAAGGAATCGCTCTGGTTTCTAAAATGGATAAGGTTTGAGGCAATATGTTTTCTGAAACAAAAAACTTATTGATACCTGCTTTTTTCTGGTCGCGTTCGCGTACGGCAAATAATAAACTCATAGCTTCCGCGGCAGCAGTGCCTTCATCCAATAATGAGGCATTGGCAATTTCCATACCTGTTAAATCGGTTATCATGGTTTGGAAGTTCAACAGTGCTTCCAGTCTTCCTTGGGCTATTTCTGCTTGATAGGGTGTGTAAGCCGTATACCAACCTGGGTTTTCCAATACATTTCTTTGTATAACGGCAGGCAAAATGGTAGGATGGTAACCCAACCCAATATAGGTTTTGTAGGCTTTGTTTTTTTTAGATAAATCGTGTATATGAAGCAAGTACTCATGCTCAGTCATGGGTGCCTCTAGATTCAGTGGGTTTTTTAAGCGAATGTCATTTGGAATGGTTTCATCAATCAGTTGTTCCAGAGAATCAACTCCAATAGTTTTTAGCATTTCCATTTGGTCTTTTTCATCAGATCCTATGTGACGAAGCGCAAAAGTGTTTGTATTCATATGCAATGATTCAATTAAGCCGCAAAATTACATAATTATAAATGCCTTTTTTAGATGATAAAATGAAAGTTTTTAACCATTTGAAAGCATTATTAACACTTTCTCTATTTTTGTATAATGAAGCTTTTAAAGCAACTTTTCGATTTTTACATTAACAGCAGTATTCATGTGGCATTATCGGTGTTTTCGCTAACATGGATTACGCTTATTGAGTTTAAGTTGCCGTTTGATGTTGCATTGCTTTGGTTTGTTTTTTTTGCAACCATTACAGGTTATAATTTTGTGAAATATTTTGGAGTTGCAAAATTTCACCATAGAAGGCTGACAAGCCGATTAAAGGCGATTCAAGTATTTTCTTTTTTTAGCTTTTTGTTTTTGTGCTATTATGCATTGCAATTAGAAACCAAAAGTTTGGTTTTCGTTGCTCTTTTGGGTTTGGTTACTTTTTTTTATGCCATTCCTTTTTTGCCAAGGCATTTTTTTGTGGACAACCAGCAGAATTTACGTAGCATTAGTGGACTAAAAGTCTATTTAATTGCGTTGATTTGGAGTGGTGTTACTGTGTTTCTTCCTATCGTGAATGATTCTGTTGAAATTGATTCCGATATTATTTTAACTGGAATTCAACGCTTTGTGTTTATAGTTGTGTTGATGTTGCCATTTGAAATACGCGATTTACAATATGATAATTTGAAATTAGGAACCATTCCCCAGAAAATAGGAATAACCAATACGAAGATAATGGGGTGTGTGTTATTGTTGTGTTTTGTTATAATGGAGTTTTTTAAAATAAACCCAACAACGCTTTTTAAGGAAGTTACGGTGTTAATAGCAATAATTGCATTACTTTTTTTGGTGTTTTCTAAAAAAATTCAGTGGAAATATTACAGCTCTTTTTTGGTGGAGGGTTTAACTATTTTATGGCTAGTAATATTGATGGTGGTAAACTATTTGGGTTGATTTTTTAAGGCTTTTTCAAATTCCGTCTTCATACATTCTTTACGCTTTTTGTCCATACACTCAACATTCGATTTTTTAATGGTATCAGAAAGTTTTTTGTTATTGTTGGTGTATTTTCTGCAGGCTTTGCAGTATAGCAAATGGAAATTTAACTTGATTTTTTCCCATAACGAAGCTTCGTTATATTGCGATTTATCGCAAACATGGTTTGCTTCGCTACAGGGCACTTTAATGTTTATTTTTTTACTCATGTTAAAACCAATTTTCCTCTAAACAACTGGCCATAGCCGTTCTAGCACGATGTATAATAACCCAAAGATTAGACGGAGTGATATCTAATTCTTTACAAATAACTTCGGTTTCGTAGCCTTCAATGGTTTTCATTCTAAAAACTTCTGCTTGTTTTTCAGGTAATTTGCTTAAGCATTCCAAGATGGCATCTCCCAATTCGCTATTTTGCATAAGGTCTTCTGCGGTCTTGTCAAATGGATCGGCAACACGTTCTTCTAACCAATCACCTTCAGATTCATCATCATTATAAGAGATTCTAACCTCGGCTTTGCCTTTATTGGAATTTATTTTTCGGTAGTGGTCAATTATTTTTCTTTTTAAGATGGAAATAAGCCAAGTGCGCTCACTTGCTTCCCCCTTGAAATTCTTCATCGATTTTAGACCAGCTAAAAACGTTTCCTGTACTAAATCTTCGGCCATATCTCTGTCATTAACACGCGTAATGGTGTAGTTGAAAAGATAATCGGAATATAGATCAATCCATTTGGTAGGATCTATTTTGTATTCGGGCATTGGTATCGATTTAGTTTTCCAAAAATAGAATAAATAATGGAATTAATAACCTAATTTGCTCTTTGTCTTATTTGCTTTCAATCAACCCGGCCCGTCTTAGTAATGCCTCAGGCTGAGGTTCTTTTCCGCGGAAACGTTTGTACAATGCCATTGGGTCTTCGGTACCTCCTTGTGAAAGGACATTGTCTTTAAATTTTGTGGCCACTTCTTTGCTGAAAATACCAGACTCCTTAAAATATTCAAAAGCGTCGGCGTCTAAAACTTCAGCCCACTTATAACTATAATAACCAGACGAGTATCCTCCTTGAAATATATGAGCAAATGCAGTACTCATGCAATTTTCAGAAACATCGGGATAAAGTTGTGTGCCTTCAAAAGCTTTCGTTTCAAAGTCTTTAACTGATGTTATGGTTTTTGGTGAATCACCAGCGTGCCAACTCATATCCAACATGCCAAAACTCAATTGTCTTAAGGTTTGCATGCCTTCTAAAAACGTGGCCGATTCTTTTATTTTTTCAACGTATTCCATAGGAATGAGTTCGCCGGTTTCGTAATGGGTGGCAAACAATTCTAAAGCCTCTTTTTCATAGCACCAATTTTCCATAACCTGACTTGGTAATTCTACAAAATCCCAATATACGTTGGTCCCCGATAAGCTAGGATACGTGGTGTTTGCCAACATACCATGCAGTGCATGGCCAAACTCATGGAATAGGGTGGTGACTTCATTAAAAGTTAATAAAGAAGGCTTGCTTTTTGTGGGTTTGGTAAAGTTGCACACAATAGAAATATGAGGTCTTTCCATGTGTCCATTCTTAATATATTGCGGTTTGTAGGAAGTCATCCAAGCACCGTTACGTTTGCCTGGTCTTGGGAAGAAATCGGCATAGAAGATAGCAATAAATTCACCATTTCCGTTTGTTACTTTATAGTTTAAAACATCATTGTGATACTTATCGATATTGTGTATTTCTTCAAATTGTAAATCAAAAAGTTTGTTGGCTACTAAAAAAGCACCGTTTATTACATTTTCAAGCTTAAAATAGGGTTTTAGCTTTTCATCATCAAGATTGAATAATTTTTGTTTCAATTTTTCCGAATAATAAGCGCCATCCCATTTTTCCAAATGCTTGATGCCATCTATTTCGTTAGCAAAACTTTCCAAATGTTTAAATTCTCGTTCGGCGGCAGGTTTTGCTTTTTCCAGAAGTTCGTTTAAAAAGCTTTTTACTTTTTCAGGTGTTTTGGCCATGCGTTCTTCCAAAACAAATTGGGCATGCGTTTTATAGCCCAATAAATTGGCACGTTGGTGTCTTAGCCTTACAATTTCCAAAACAATATTTTGGTTGTCTAAATTGTCGTTTTGAAATCCTTTTTTGCCAGCGGCAATCGTTAATTTTTTTCTTAATTCGCGGTTGTCAGCATAAGTTACAAAAGGAATGTAACTGGGGTAATCTAAAGTGAAAACCCATCCTTCTTTGTCTTTAGATTCGGCCAATTGTTTTGCGGCTTCTATGGTGCCTTCAGGAAGTCCAGATAAATCGGCTTCATCAGTAATTAGCATTTCAAACCGATTGGTTTCTGCCAATACATTTTCACCAAACTTTAATTTTAATTGACTTAATTTTTTATCAATCTCACGGAGTTTTTCTTTTTTGTCAGCAGGCAAATTGGCACCGTTTCTGGAAAAATTCTTGTATTTTTTATCAAGAAGCATTTGCTGTTCTTTGGTAAGGTTCAGCGCATTTTTTTTTAAATAAACAGTTTTTACACGTGCGAACAAGTCTTCATTTAAAGTGATGTCGTTGCTAAATTCTGATAATAGGGGCGATACTTCTTGCGCTATTTTTTGGATAGTGTCGTTGGTTTCAGCTGAATTTAGATTGAAAAAAATACTTGAAATTCTATCCAGTTGTTCGCCTGCAAATTCTAGGGTCTCAATCGTATTTTCAAAAGTTGGTTTTTCGGTGTTTTTTGCAATACTGTCTATCTCTTTTTTTGCGATTTCAATAGATTTTTGAAATGTCGGAAGAAAATCGTCATTATGAATTTTTGAAAATGGAGCTGTATTATACGGAGTTTGGTAGGTTTTTAATAAAATATTTTTCATTTTAATATAAAATGTGTTAAAAATAAAAATTTATTATGCATACATAATAAATTTTTTATACTTTTGCATCAAATTAGTTTTAGAGAGTGACTAACTCAAGTAATTAGTTAATAGCTGGCCTCGGATTTTTAAATCCGAGGTTTTTTATTTTAGGCTTTCAGCAGATTTAATAACGACCGCTTTCAGTTCTTCTTTATAGTCAACCATTTTGTTTAAAACATCAGGGTTTGATGATCCAATAATTTGAGCAGCTAAAATACCTGCATTTTTGGCGCCATTTAATGCAACTGTGGCTACAGGAACACCGCCTGGCATTTGCAGGATTGATAATACGGAATCCCAGCCGTCAATGGAATTACTACTTTTTACTGGAACACCAATTACTGGAAGTGGCGATAAAGAAGCTATCATACCTGGCAAATGAGCTGCACCTCCTGCACCAGCAATAATAACTGAAAATCCTCTGGTATGTGCATTTTTACCGTAATCAAACAATTTTTCTGGGGTTCTATGTGCAGAAACAATGTCAACTTCAACTTCAATACCAAAATTTTTTAAGATGTCTACTGCATCTTGCATAACAGGAAGATCGCTTTTGCTTCCCATAATAACGCCTACTTTTTCCATAATTATTCGGTTATTACTTTTATCGTCTTTTTTACTTCTTCGGCCACTTTTCGGGCTTTATTTAAATCTTCGTTTACTATGGTTACATGTCCCATTTTTCGGAATGGCCTTGTTTGCTTTTTGCCATAAATATGGGGTGTTACACCTTCCATTTGTAAGATGTTTTCAATGTTTTCGTATTTCACGTTACCAGTAAAACCTTCTGCGCCCACTAAATTAACCATAACGCCACCCACTTTGCTATCGGTTCTTCCCAAAGGTAAATTTAAAATAGCACGGATATGTTGCTCAAACTGCGATGTATAACTGGCTTCAATGGTTTGATGTCCTGAATTATGTGGTCTTGGGGCCACTTCGTTTACTAAAATTTGATCATCTTGTGTCTGGAACATTTCTACAGCTAACAATCCAACATGGTTGAAAGCCTTAGAGGTTTTCAAGGCAACTTCGGTTGCTTTTTTAGCTATATCATCAGGAATTCGTGCCGGACAAATAACATATTCTACTTGGTTGGCCTCGGGATGAAATTCCATTTCAACCACGGGATAAGTCTTGGTTTCGCCCGATGCATTTCTGGCAACAATGACGGCCAATTCGTTTTTAAATGGCACCAATGTTTCTGCAATACATTCCACATTGGGTAAGGTTTCTAAATCATCAAAAGATTTTACTATTTTAACGCCATTGCCATCATAACCAAATTGCGCCGATTTCCAAACGAAAGGAAAAGTTAGTCCACCATGGTTAACAGCTTCTTTTATTTCTGAGGTATATGCAAACCTGGAAAATGGTGCAGTAGGTATGTTATTGTCAACATAAAATAATTTTTGGGTTGCTTTATTTTGAATGGTGCGCAATGTTTTAGAGCTTGGGTACACTTTCACACCTTCCTTTTCTAGGGCTTCTAAAGCATCTACATTTATGTTTTCAATTTCAATGGTAAGTACATCCATTTGTTTGCCAAATTCGTAAACAGCATCATAATCCATAAGACTGCCTAAATGAAATTCGTTTGCGGCTATTTTACAAGGGGCCTCTTCGTTGGCTTCTAGAATGCATGTGTAAATATCAAATTTTCTGGTATTATACAATAGCATTTTTCCTAATTGCCCGCCGCCTAAAATACCTAGTTTAAAATTTGAAGAAAAGTAATTTGTCATGTTTTTATTTAGTTGAAACTCACTTTAGATAAGCAAAAATACATTTAATATCCTAAATCATAAATCAAAAAAATGGGTAATCGTTAATCTATTGATTATCTTTGCCTCTTTAAAAATAAAAAACCGTGTTGAAGCTTCATAATAAAGAGTTCAAACCATTTATTTCTACCAAAGAAATTGAAACAGTTATTCAAGAAATGGTTAATGAAATATCTCAGGATTTGGGGGATGAAGTGCCCGTTTTTGTGGGCATTTTAAACGGCTCTTTTATGTTTACGAGCGATTTTGTAAAAAAGTACCCGAAGCCTTGTGAAGTCACTTTTATTAAGTTAGCATCTTATGAAGGAGTCAAGTCTACTGAAGACATTCAGCGTTTAATTGGACTCACCCAAGATTTAACCGGTCGCAGTGTCATCATTTTGGAAGATATTATCGATACCGGAAATACCTTGGCCGAAGTGCACCGTATTTTTAAAAATGAAAATGTAAAACAACTAAAAATAGCCACCTTATTTTACAAACCAGATGCCTATAAAAAGGATTTTAAAATTCATTATGTAGGGATAAAAATTCCAAATAAATTTATTGTAGGGTATGGTTTGGATTATGATGGCTTGGGAAGAAACTTACCAGAAATATATCAAATAAAAGAAACACAATTCATGACAAATTTAGTATTATTTGGCCCTCCGGGTGCAGGAAAAGGAACACAGGCAGAATTTTTAAAGGAAAAATATAACCTAGTACACATCTCTACAGGCGATGTTTTTAGGTTTAACATTAAAAATGAAACCGCCTTGGGCATGTTGGCTAAATCGTATATAGATAAAGGCGAATTGGTTCCAGACCAAGTAACCATTGATATGTTAGAGGCAGAAGTTGAGAAAAATTCTTCAGCAAATGGCTTTATTTTTGACGGATTTCCTCGTACCAATGCACAAGCCGAAGCCTTGGATAAATTAATGGAAAGCAAGGATTCTTCAATCAATGCCATGATTGCCTTAGAAGTTGAAGATGAAATTTTAGTGAAACGTTTGGTAGAACGTGGCAAAACCAGTGGTAGGGCCGATGATGCCGATGAGGCTATCATTAGAAATAGAATTACTGAGTACTACAAAAAAACAGCCGTTTTAAAAGATTACTATTCTGCCCAAAACAAATATTATGGCGTTGATGGCGTTGGCAGTATAGAAGAGATTACCAAACGATTAAGCGCTGTTATAGATAAGCTTTAAGTAGGGGACGTTTAGTTGTTTGTTGTTTAGTTGATTCTTTTGCTTCAGCTTAATAACCAAACGACAAACAAATAAACAATTAAAATGACTGAAGGGAATTTTGTCGATTACGTAAAAATGCATGTAAGCTCCGGAAATGGAGGTAAAGGTTCTGCGCATTTACATCGTGAAAAGTTTGTTGAAAAAGGTGGACCCGATGGTGGTGATGGTGGTCGTGGTGGCCATGTGATTGTTAAGGGCAATTCCAATCTTTGGACGTTGTTTCATTTAAAGTTCAAAAGACATGTTAAGGCTGGCCATGGTGAGCATGGTGGTAAAAGTAGGAGTACTGGTGCCGATGGTGAAGATGCTTATATTGAAGTGCCTTTGGGAACAGTTGTAAGGGATACCGAAACCAACGAAATCCTTTTTGAGATTACCGAACATGGTGAAGAAAAAATTGTGGTTGAAGGCGGTAAAGGCGGTTTGGGTAACTGGCATTTTAGAACGGCTACCAACCAAACACCGCGCTACGCCCAGCCTGGTATTCCTCATGTTGAAAAAGATATCACGATTGAATTAAAAGTGTTGGCCGATGTGGGCTTGGTAGGTTTTCCAAATGCGGGAAAATCAACTTTGCTGTCGGTTGTTACATCAGCAAAACCAAAAATAGCCGATTACGAATTCACTACTTTAAAGCCTAATTTGGGAATTGTAGAGTATCGTGATTTTCAAACGTTTGTAATGGCCGATATTCCTGGAATTATTGAAGGTGCGGCTGAAGGTAGAGGTTTGGGACATTATTTTTTGCGTCATATAGAACGTAATTCGGTATTGTTGTTTTTAATTCCAGCAGATGCCCAAGACATCAGAAAACAATACGATATTCTGTTGGATGAACTTCGCAGGTATAATCCAGAGATGTTGGATAAAGAACGCATCATTGCCATTTCAAAATGTGATATGTTGGATGATGAGTTAAAAGCGGAGTTGCGAACCGAATTGGAAAACGAACTTCCCATTCCATTTTTATTTATTTCTTCTGTAGCGCAAGAGGGCCTTACTGAGCTAAAAGATACTTTATGGAAAATGCTGAATGATTAGTGTTTTTTATGCTTTAATCTTTTTATATGCTGCATAAGAGTAAACTACTGGAATTAGAGCTAAAAGTATGGTTATCGATAAGAAAAAATAGCCATTGAATTCTTTACTCGTTAGTAAGCTTGATAGAATCACTATGAAACCGCCTGCAAACCATAGTTTTCCTGCTAATATATGGGTAGATTTCCAAACCGACTCATTTTCCAAAGTCCAAGGTGTGCGTATGCCAATAAAATAATTGGCTTTGATGGTTTTCATATAATTGCCCATAAGAATATATAAAATTCCTAAGCCAGCAAATAGAAAATTCATGTTTGTCATCGATTGTTTTTTTGTAATGTAAATTATAAAAATAGATAGGGCAGACATGAAAAGTACTAGCAAAAATTTTAAGTCGTAGAACTTATTTCCCATAGATTCAATTTTTTTCTTCGGATCAAGAAAAGGAATAGCGGTTAGAATGATGTAGGTAAGGACAGGCAATAAAAAAGTAACCCAAATTAAGATCGATTTCTTTCCCCAACCATCAATTTCACCTTTAATATTCCAATGAGTTGGTATGGTTTCTGGTAACGAATTCCAAATAAATGCTAAGTACAGAAATGGTATTAAAACCACGAGTAGCAAAGGAATTTCTTTTTTTAATTTCATCTTGTTATTTTTTTAATGTTAAAATCCATTTTAATACATCTTCAAGAATAGTGGTGTTTAAAGAATAGGTTATAAACTGACCCTCTTTTTGTGCCGATACCAAATCGGCTCTTTTTAAAATATCTAAATGGTGTGAAATACTTGGCTTAGAAATATTAAAAGCATCAGCAATATCACCAGCAGTCATATCTTTCTCTTTCAGCATTTCCAATATTTGCCTTCTGGTCTCATCATTTAATGCTTTAAAAAGATAATTCATTGTTTAGGTATTTAGATAAATATCTAAATAATATTTGGCATTTGCAAATTTTAGAACTAAATGGGTTCTTGTTAAAAAGGAATAATTTTTGTGTAACTTTATATAAAAATTGAAAAAAATGAAACGTTTTTTGCTTCTTATTGTTCTTATTTCATTTAGTTCTTGTGTAACCATTCGCGTGAATACCGATTACGAACGAGGTGCCGATTTTACAAAATACAAAACCTATCAGTATTTTGGTGATATGCAAACTGGGCTAAGCGAATTGGATACCAAACGTTTATTGGATGCCCTAGATGCCAAGATGAAAGCAAAAGGTTTTAGTATATCTGAAAACCCCGATTTTTTAATTGATATTAAAAGCAGCGAATATAAAGAGCCCCAAAGAAGTAACGTTGGTATTGGTATAGGCGGTACTGGTCGAAATGTTGGCGGTGGCATTTCTATAGGGGTGCCAGTTGGGCAATCAAACGTCAATAGGCAAATTATTATTGATTTTGTAGATGAGAAAGGCAACGGTCTTTTTTGGCAGGCGGTAAGCGAATACCAATACAGTCCCAATGCGTCACCCGAAAACAAAGCTGAACAGTTTAATGCCGTTGCAGAAAAAGTATTGGCTCAATACCCGCCAAAATCTTAGTCAATTTTATAATTATCCTAACATTGTATTTTCTGTGGTTTCTTATTCATTTTGTAGCTTTACAAAAACGATAAATATGAGTTCAATACAAAATAAAGTAGCCCTTATAACGGGTGGTACCAAAGGTATTGGTTACGGTGTAGCTGAAAGTTTATTAAATGAAGGTGTCAACGTAGCCATTACCAGTAGAAACGAATCCGCTGCTAAAGAAGCGGCTAATGCCTTAAATGAAAACTCAAAAACAGAAGCTAAAGCTATTGGCATAAAGTCAGATGTTAGAAATTTTGAAAGTCACCAAAACACAGTGAAAACGGTTTTAGACCATTTTGGTCAGTTGGATATTGTGGTGGCCAATGCGGGGTTGGGACATTTTATCAGCATAGAAGATTTAACACTAGACGAGTGGCACGAAACGATTGACACCAATTTAACCGGTGTTTTTTATTCCTTAAAATCTAGTATAGCGCCATTAAAAAAATCCAAAGGCTATTTTATATCCATTTCAAGTTTGGCCGGTACTAATTTTTTTGCTGGTGGTTCTGCCTATAATGCTAGCAAATTTGGGGTTACAGGTTTTACACAAGCGGCTATGTTGGATTTAAGAAAGCTCGATATAAAAATCAGTACCATTATGCCAGGTTCGGTGGCTACCCATTTTAATAATCATACGCCCAATGATGCTGATGCTTGGAAAATCCAGCCAGAAGATATTGGCGAATTGGTGGTCGATTTAATAAAAATGAACCCAAGAACCTTACCAAGTAAAATTGAGGTGAGGCCAACCATACCGCCAAGTAGTAAATAATTTGAATTAGTTTTTAATTATTTTTTTGCTGACAATAAATACGTTGTTGGCATAAAATTTAGCAATGTAAATGCCTTCGCTAAGGTGGCTAATGTCAATATTTTGAGTCTCGTAGTTAGATAATGTTACTGTTTTAACTTTTTTACCTTCTATACTTATTAAATCTACTTTTAAATCTGTGTCTAAACTGTTTTCAGCTTTGAATGTGATAATGTTATTGGTTGGATTTGGGTATATGGAAATGTTGAATTTATTTTCTTCACGGGTAATGTCTTTAACGCCTAAGGCTGAATTGTCAATACTCCAAGTAACAGTATAAACATGAAAAGTCTCGTGGTTATCAACACGTAAAAGTGTAGTTGCATCTGTAACGGCAACCGTTAAGGTATTCATCCCTGCATTTAAATCGGTTTCTAAAATGGAAACGGCGTCTGTGTTGGTTGCAATTTCGACTGTGTTTAGATTCCAAGTGCTTTCTAATGTATTTGGGTTTGGTTTTATCAAGTCCAATGAAAAGTCTATTGGAAAACTTGGGTTACTTACCGAATTAGAAATTGGACTGTAAGCATCAATAGGAGAAACCAAGCTATGTATTTTTTCAATAATACCTTCTTTGCAAACAGGACAAAACGGTTTGTCGATACTTTCCATGATACAGTTTTGGTGAGGTTTATACCAATCGGCACAATTTCCTGTATCACATGTATATTGATAGATGCCAACATTATTAGTGCCCAGCCAGTTTTTCCATCTCACTAAATTGGGGTCTGTTTCTTGGGTCATGTTAATGGCTTCGGCAGCTAAAAGATCGCCTGGATAATATTCGTCTTTTAAGTCAAATAGAGAATGCCCCAACTCATGCATTACAACCCTAGCACCCCAAAACCCCGTGTAAGCCATAGGGAAATCGCCACCACTGCCACCATATTCAGTTGAATTAACCAGAATCATGGCTTGGTCGTACATAGGGAAATTATTGGCTAAAACGGTGCTGATTTTTGCATGGGTATTATTGGCACTATTGCCATCTATTTCATAGTATAAAAGCCAGTGTGTTCCGAAGGAATCATATGTGGCATTAAAATACGTGTCAACATATTTTGTTGGCAAATTATTGTATGGTTCCGTAACGTTAGTTGCAGTACCAGGGTGATCAGCACCACTTTCGTTGGAAGGTATTTTTATGGCATATACATTAAAGTAATTGGCATATTGTGAAAATGGGGATTGGCCAAACATGGTATTTGTAAAGTTAGTGGCATCGGTTATAAACTGCGTTAATTCACCAGATTGATAGCCTTCACTTAAAATGACCAGATTGATGCGTTTATCATCGTCCCCAGAAATTTTTATAGCTTCTACATTAAAAACTTGCGCTGTAACAGCATGTAAGCTAAAAAATAAAACGATAAGTAAAACGTGTTTCATTTTCAATCCAGCTTTGTTGTAATTAATGGACGTGTGTTTTGTAGTGAATCTATTATTTCACTAATAACCATAAACTTTGCGCGACTGCTTAATGACATTCTTAAAGATAAAGAAGCGTTGTTCAATTCTATCTTTTTTCTTTCAAAGATAAGCGAATCGTTTACGTATTCAATCATTTTAACTAACGGATTATCTTTAATAACAGATTGAATTTCAATGGAGTCTTTATTTAGTTGAGAACATTTTAAGTCACCTATAGTACCTGTTTTTTTGGTGTTTATACCTTCCTTAAGTTTGCCATCGGTAATTGTTTTGTTAATAAACGCCACATGTTTTTTGCCATTTTCATCTTTGGAAATATTGTAGTTTAAGAAAATGAGTTTTGGATTGGTTTCTTGAACTTCAGCAGATTCACTTACCCTTTTTTTGGAAACACACGAAAGGCTTAACACGAAGGTTAACAATGCCATTAAAATAATATTTCGAAATGTTTTAAAAGTCAATCTGTTAGGTTAATTTTGAATGCTAAGACGAAAATAAGTTCTTTAAATCTATTAAAAGGCATGGTATTTGAAAATTATCAATTCATTAATAATTTTTAACAAATTAAAGCCTTAAATTGCATTTAAAATAATGGGAATTAAAGCATAAGGTTTAACTTAGGTTATTGCGTGTGTCTATGAAAAAGAATTTACTCCTACTTTTATTGTTTCCGGTTTTAGCTGTTGGGCAACCAGCCTTAGACAGTATTGCAAATCTTCTTAATAAAAAACTATACACTGAGGCAGAACAAAAAGCTGCCAGTTACGTAAAGAACAATCCCAACGATTTAAAAGGGTTGGAGATTTTGGGTGATTCTTACGGCTATCAAAAAAAATGGGATGATGCCATCGCTATTTATAAAAGATTGGTGGGTATAGATGAAAACAGTGCTAATTACCAATATAAATATGGTGGTGCTTTGGGGATGAAAGCGTTGGAAGTGAGTAAACTGGAAGCTTTAGGTTTGATTGGCGATGTAAAGGATGCCTTGTTGAAAGCAGCCGAACTGAACCCTAAACATACCAATGTACGTTGGGCCTTGGTAGAACTTTATATGCAATTGCCTGGTATTTTGGGTGGTAGTAGAAGTAAATCGCTAAAATATGCCGATGAGCTTTACAACTTATCTAAAGTTGATGGCTATTTAGCCAAAGGTTATATTTACGAATATGACGACGAACCAGAACTGGCTGAAAAATATTATAAGTTGGCTATAAAGGAAGGCGGATCGCTTTGGTGTTATGATAAATTGACCGAATTTTACGAAAAGCAAAAGCAACCCGAAAAAGCACTCAGCAATTTAGAAGAGGCCAATCAAAAACACAAACGCAATGCGCTGCATTACCAAATTGGTAAGGTAGCTGCCGAATATAACATCGAACTGCACAAAGGAGAACAGTGTTTAATCACCTATATTAAAAACTATACACCCAACGATGGTGTGCCTAAAGCTTGGGCTTATTACCGACTGGCACAAATTTATCTTCATAAAAAAGATAAAGAGCGGGCTCTTAAAAATATCGATTTGGCCATTTCTGAATATCCTAAAATGAAACCTTTTACAGAAGAGAAGCTGAAAATTTTAAAAATGTAATGTTTCGGTTTTCATAATAAAACATTCGTGTTTTAGTGGTAAAAAAAGTATATTTGAGTCAATCAAAATCCATACATGAACGTACATTTTATAGCCATTGGCGGGTCTGCAATGCACAACTTGGCCATTGCTTTACACAATAAAGGATACAACGTAACAGGAAGTGACGACGAGATTTTCGAACCGTCAAAATCGCGGTTGGCAGCCAAAGGATTATTGCCACAAACTTATGGTTGGGACCCTTCTAAAATAACTTCAAATTTAGATGCCATCGTTTTGGGCATGCACGCCAAAGCCGATAACCCAGAACTTTTAAAGGCTCAGGAATTAGGACTGAAAATTTATAGTTACCCAGAGTTTTTATACGAACAATCTAAACATAAAACCCGTGTGGTTATTGGTGGAAGCCATGGGAAAACAACCATAACCTCAATGATTTTGCATGTGATGCATTATCACGATATTGATGTAGATTATATGGTTGGCGCCCAATTAGAAGGTTTTGATGTAATGGTAAAACTAACCGAAGAAAATGATTTTATGGTGTTGGAAGGCGATGAATATTTAAGTTCGCCTATAGACAGACGTCCAAAATTTCATTTGTACCAACCCAATATAGCTTTGTTGAGTGGCATAGCTTGGGATCATATCAATGTGTTTCCAACCTACGATAATTATGTAGAGCAGTTTCGCATTTTTGTGAATTCTGTTGTGAGGGGTGGTAGTATTACTTACAATGAGGAAGATCCTGAAGTAAAACGCGTTGTTGAAGGCAGCGATAATACCATTCGCAAATTGCCTTACGGCACACCAGAATATACAGTTGAAAATGGACAAACCCTTTTAAAAACACCTGAAGGCGATTTGCCTATTGAAGTTTTTGGAAAGCATAACCTTAATAATTTGGCTGGCGCCAAATGGATTTGTCAGCACATGGGTGTAGATGAAGCTGATTTTTATGAAGCCATCGCCACCTTTAAAGGGGCTAGTAAGCGTTTGGAAAAAATAGCTGAAAGTGCAAATAGTGTGGCCTACAAAGATTTTGCACATTCGCCAAGTAAGGTGGAAGCCACTACACAGGCTGTTAAAGAGCAATATAACGATCGCACATTGGTAGCTTGTTTGGAACTGCATACCTACAGCAGCTTGAATGCTGAGTTTTTAAAAGAATACAAGGGAGCGTTGGATGCAGCAGATATGGCCGTGGTGTTTTATTCGCCCCATGCCGTTCAAATTAAAAAACTGGAAGTAGTGACCCATTCGCAAATAGCCAATGCTTTTGAGCGTGATGATTTAATTATTTATACCAATCCAGACGATTTTAAACAGTTTTTGTTCTCACAAGATTTTAATAATAAAGCATTACTGTTAATGAGTTCAGGCAATTATGGCGGTCTTGATTTTGATGCGGTAAAATCGTTGATTCATTAATAATCCGAATACTCTGTTGGCGTTAGGAAAATAATTTCGGCCTTCGATACGTTGTTTTTATATTTCGTTTCAGCACTTAATACTTTCCACTCCGGTGATGAAAAAAATGCTTTCCAAAGTTCATCTCTTTTAGCTTTATTTTCAAAAGTGGTCATGTACATTAAATTGGGCATCTTGTTTCCAGAAATTACTTCGGCATAAAATACGGCATTAAATTCTAGCTTGTCGAATAATTTAATTTCACCGCCAACATTAAACATGTCAATTTTGTTTTTCAAAATAGCTTCAGTGGCCGATTCGTAACTTCTCAATTCGTATACCCTATCTTTTCTGGGACCATTTAAAGGTGTAGGCGTTAATAGGGGATGGTTTGGGAACGCTTTCAACAAAGTAGATTCCAAACGCATATAGGGCGCATCCGTATATGTGGCATTTAAATAATTAGCTCCAGCAGATAAATAGGCGTTATCTTTTTGTAATTTATCATCAATATTTAAAAAAGCATCCATAGATGAGAATGGAATTAAAACCATGATTTTTTTAATGGAATCAGATTCTATGGTTTTGGGTTTAAAAACACCCACTGCCTTTATTCCATTTCTTTTTAAAGCAGGTAAATAAGCGTCTTCAAGAAAATTTTCGGTAATCTCCATTTGCTGTGGAGTGTTCATCAAATATGTTTTAATCTGGTAAAAGTCCCTGTTTTGGGCACTAATTTTATAGGTTAATAATAGTAATACAATAAAAAATGGAATGGTAATTTTTTTCATTTTAATTAGTTGGTTTTTGCTTATCCTTGCTAAAATAGTCAAATTTATTCCAAGTTAAATTCTAAATACTAATCCATTTTTAATCTGAATAGTTTATATTACTTTTACAGTTACTAAAACATCTTTTTTTGATTGCATCGACCTCCATAGATTTAGTATTGGAAACCGCTCGGGTAGAGGAGGTTATTGGCGATTTTGTACAGTTGAAGAAATCGGGCAGTAATTTTAAAGGTCTAAGTCCGTTTAGCGACGAACGCACACCCAGTTTTATGGTGTCTCCCGTTAAACAAATCTGGAAAGATTTCAGTAGTGGTAAAGGTGGTAATGTGGTGTCTTTTTTAATGGAGCATGAACATTTTACCTATCCTGAAGCTATAAAATATTTGGCCAAAAAATACAATTTGGAAATTGAGGAAACCGAACAAAGTAACGAACAAAAAGAGCAGGCTAACGAGCGCGAAAGTTTGTATTTGGTCAACGAATTTGCCAATAAATATTTTAAGAACAACTTGTTTAAAACAGATCAGGGCAAATCCATTGGTTTGAGTTATTTTAAGGAACGTGGGTTTACCGAAGATACCATCAAAAAGTTTGATTTGGGCTATTCGTTGGATGCTTGGCAAGCTTTTACTGATGAGGCCTTAAAGCAAGGTTACAACATTGATTATCTAGAAAAAACAGGCCTTACCATAGTTAAGGAGGAAAAACGTTTCGATAGGTTTAAAGGGCGTGTTATGTTCCCTATAAAAAGTATGAGTGGCCGCATTTTGGGCTTTGGTGGCCGTATTTTAATCAACGATAAAAAGGCTGCCAAATATTTAAATTCCCCCGAAAGTGATATCTACCACAAAAGTAAGGTGCTTTACGGTATTTTTGATGCCAAACAGAGCATTGCCAAGGAAGATAATTGCTATTTGGTAGAAGGGTATACCGATGTAATACAGCTACACCAAACAGGTATAAAAAATGTCGTGGCATCGTCTGGTACAGCCTTAACACCGGAACAAATACGCTTAATAAACAGACTTACAAAAAATATTACGGTTTTGTTTGATGGTGATGCCGCTGGTATGCGGGCTTCATTGCGTGGTATCGATTTGATTTTGGAGCAAGGCATGAACGTTAAAGTATGTACGTTTCCAGAAGGTGAAGACCCCGATAGTTTTGCAAGGCAAAATACGCTCGATGAATTGGTGGTGTATTTAAAAAATAATGCGAAGGATTTCATTCAGTTTAAGGCTTCCTTGTTATTTGAAGAATCGAAAAATGATCCTATTAAAAAGGCCGAAACGGTTAGGGATATTGTAAACAGTATTTCGAAAATTCCCGATAGAATCAAAAAGGAAATCTACATTCAGGAATGTTCTAAAATCATGGACATTAGCGAAGATGTGTTGTTCAGTACTTTGGCGCAAATCAACAAAAAAGAGTTTCAGGAAGCCAACGAAAAGTATAAGGAAGAGCGAAAGGCCTTTGATGTTATTAAAAACCAAGAGCCTGTAAAGAAGGTTGATGTGCAATATATTTTGGAACGGAAAATTATAGAAATCCTATTGCTTTATGGCAACAAAACTGAAGATTTCGAAGATTTAGTTTTAAAGGAGAACGATCATGGCGATCTTGTTTTAGAACCTGTTAAGCAAACTGCCAAAGTATTTGAAAAGGTATTTCTGGATTTGCAGGATGACGAAATGGAATTTTCAAATACCAACTTTAAAACACTATACTACACTATAATAGATGAGTTAAACCAGAATGCTGATTTTGAACTGAAAACATTTGTAAATTCAGTGGATACAGAAATGGCTAATGAGATAACCACTATTTTAATGGAAGACGAGCGGTACACACTCGATAATTGGCAACGCATGAATATTTACCCAAAGGAAAAAATCCATAACGTTGCCCAGTTAGTTAGTGAAACCATATTGAGTTTAAGATGCTTTTTAATAGAACAGAAAGTCTTAGAATTTCAACAGGAAACTCTGAGAAACAAATCTGAAATAAACAGAGAAGTTCTCGAAGAAGTCAAAGACTATTCTGGACTAAAAATGTTGCTATCAAGAAAACTCAATAGGGTGCTATGAGTCCATAAGCTTCGCCTGATTAACCAAATCTACCATATTGGTAACTTTTAGTTTTCTCATTAAACGAGCCTTGTATGTACTCACAGTTTTTTCGTTGATGTTTAGTTCTTTTGAAACTTCTTTGTTTTTCTTTCCAATTGCTAAAAGTTTCAGAACTTCTGTTTCTCTGGTTGATAATTTTTTGAAAAAAGAACCAGACTTGTTAGTTCTACTGCCAAATGCCAACTGTTGTGTTAATTCATTACTTAAATAAACACCGCCATCGTTAACTTTCATAATGGCTTCGTTAATAGTAATGATGTTGACACTTTTAGATACGTAGCCCATAGCCCCAGCTTTAATGGCGTTTAAACCATAAACTTCTTCGGGTTGCGAGCTAAACATAACTGCTTTAACATCTGGGTAGTCATTTTTTAAATATCTTAAAACAGTTAGCCCATTTAATTTGGGCAAATCAATTTCAGATAATACAATGTCTACGGGTTCTTTCTTAATAAATTCAAGAAGAGATTCACCATTATCTACACTTCCAACAATTTTAATGTTAGAAGAGCTAGAAAAAAGGTGCTCAAGTCCTTTCCTAACAATAGGATGAGGGTCTGCTATTAATAATTTTATCATAATACTTAGGTTTTTCAGATGTCATGATTGATTAATAAAATGAGAGAGTCATGACTGAGAGAGTTTCCTAAGTACAAATGTAAGAATTTTTTAAATATCCAACAATTTTATAACATTTCTTTAGGAATTTCACATACGGGTATGGGATCCATTTTATGTTTGTTATTGTTATTGAGACGTTTGTATATTTTGAAGACTTCTTTTTCCCTTCCTGAAAAGTCGTTTTCGGTCTTGTTTTTTTCGTCCATTGCCATGGCCCATTCCAACTCTGGATAGGAGGCACCTATTTGGTCTTCGTCGGTTCTATCGTCACCCCAAAGTCCGTCAGTTGGCGCAGCATTTATAATGTCTGCGTTTACATTTAAGTGTTTGGCTATGGCGTACACCTGTGTTTTTAGTAAATCGGCAATCGGACTTAAATCAACACCCCCATCTCCATATTTGGTGTAGAAACCAACCCCGAAATCTTCCACTTTATTTCCTGTACCCGCTACCAATAGCTTTTCTAAGGCGGCAAAATAATATAAAGACGTCATACGTAATCGGGCACGAGTATTGGCAAGCGACATAAAACGGCTTTCTTCATTATCAACAGGAGGCAGAGAAGCAATTAAACTGTCAAAAACAGGTGTTAAGTTAACCTGCGTCATGCTTACATTGCTAAAATTAGATTTTAACCATTCAATATGATCAAGTGCTCTGCTAACTTGCGAAGGTGCTTGATGTATGGGCATTTCTAAACATAGAACCTTTAAGCCCGTTTTGGCACACAACGTTGATGTGACCGCAGAATCTATGCCGCCAGAAATACCAATTACAAAACCATTAACCCCAGCTTTAGTCGCATAATCCTTTAACCAGTCTACAATATGAGCAACTACTTTTTCTGTTTGCATATTAAATGAATTTAAATCTAAGAATAGTACATTTGCAAACAAAAATAACGCATACACCCAATTAATAAAAATTTATACCGTTTAAGTTTTATATGAAACGTTTGTTATTACCACTTATTCTTACAGTATTTATTGTTTCTTGTAATAATAACGACAAGGTAGAGAAGGAGATTTCAAATATCAATACCGAAATAACCATTGAGCGTTTTGATGAACTATTTGATGAGGTTGCTACACCGGCCGACTTAAAAAAATTGCAAACCGCTTACCCATTTATGTTTTCCGAAAAATATAGTGATACGTTTTGGATTGAAAAAGTAAACGATACGTTGCAGAAACAGTTGGTAGATGAGGTTGCAAAGCAATTTCAGGATATGGACGCTACGAAACAGGAAATAGAATCACTGTTCAACCATTTAAAATATTATTTTCCAAACTTTTCGAGTCCAAGGGTTATCACCGTTACTAGTTATGTAGATTATAGAAATAAAGTTATTGTAACAGATTCTATAGCTTTAATTTCATTGGATACGTATTTGGGCAGTGACCACGAATTTTACCAAGGCATACAAAAATACATAGCTGCCGATATGAATAAAGAGCAAATTGTGGTTGATATGGCTGATGAATATGCAAAGAAATTTATTTACCGTAAAGACATAAAAACCTTTTTGGATGAAATGGTCTATCATGGAAAACTGCTCTATTTTAAAGATGCTATGGTGCCTTTTAAAACTGAAGCTGAACGTATTGGATATACCCAAGAACAGCTAGATTGGGCACAGGCCAACGAAAGCTATATTTGGCGTTATTTTGTGGAGCGTGAATTGCTTTACAGTACAGACTCGAAATTGCCAGGTAGGTTTATAATAGATGCGCCTTTTTCAAAATTTTATTTAGAAGAGATTGATGCACAATCACCGGATAAATTGGGCCAATACATAGGTTGGCAAATTGTAAGAGCCTATATGGAAAACAACGATGTGCCTTTAATGGAAATGTTCGATGCCAATACCGAAGAGATTTTTAATAATTCAAAGTTTAAACCACGTAAGTAATGTCGAAAAAAATAAATTCTAAAATAGAACTAAATGTAACGCTTGATGAAAACAGGGTGCCTGAAAAATTACACTGGACAGCCCAAGATGGGGGTGTTACTAACGAAGAAGCCAAAGCTATGATGCTTTCTGTCTGGGATTCTAAAGCCCAGGAAAGCTTGAGAATTGATTTATGGACCAAAGATATGCCAGTTGATGAAATGAAGGTTTTTTTCCACCAAACCTTGGTAAGTATGAGCGATACTTTTTACCGAGCTACCCAAGACGAAAAAATGACGGCAACGATGAAAGATTTCTGTGATTATTTTGCAGAGAAGTTAGAGTTGAACAAGTAATTCCGGTCCTACTTTGTTTCTAAAACTTCTTCTTTGTTATTAAGAAGATCAATGAACAGAATACCATTTAAATGGTCTATTTCATGTTGAAAGATTACAGCGGTAAAGCCTTCAACGGTCTCGGTTTTATGTTCAGCTTGCATGGTGTCGTATTCAATTTTAATAGAATTCGATCTTGAGTTCAGTGTTTCTGTGCGGTTGGGAATGGATAAACAGCCTTCCCTTTGTACTTGCTTTTCTTCAGAATACTCAATGATTTTTGGGTTTAAATACACTTCAAAAGGAAAATCTTCTTTGTCAAAACGTTGTACCCAAATTATATTTTTAAGAATGCCTACTTGTGGTGCTGCAATACCGACACCTAGCGATACGCTGTCTGTAACCGTTTTATAAAGCCGTTTCACAAAAGTTTTAAGCGCCACATTGTTTATATCTGGTTTAATGTATTGACTTTTACTTCTTAATAAAATAGAATCTTGTTTGTTGGTTATTTTAAAAACCCGCATAAGGGTAAGCGAATCGGCGCTTGTAATTAAATTAATTTGCTCCGCAGAAAAAGATTTTTGACTGTTCATGTTTTTGGTACTTGAACAAGCTGCAATCAAAAGTAAAACGCAAATAAAAAAGCATTTTTGCATAAAAAATTAAAATAAAAAA
The DNA here is from genome assembly GCA_018883545.1 of Marixanthotalea marina. Taxonomy (GTDB): domain Bacteria; phylum Bacteroidota; class Bacteroidia; order Flavobacteriales; family Flavobacteriaceae; genus Marixanthotalea; species Marixanthotalea marina. The sequence continues at coordinate 879,992 of JAHLEH010000001.1, forward strand.
TGTCGATTATCGACTTACCATTGGTTTATTCTGTCTGAATCCAACTTTATAAAAATAAACAATAAAATAGTAAAGCCCCAAAGTCCAGAACCACCATAACTGAATAGTGGCAGGGGGATACCAATAGTGGGTATCAAGCCCATAACCATACCAATATTGATTAAAAAGTGCATAAAAATAATGGCGGCCACGCTGTACCCATACACACGGCTGAATTGCGATTTTTGCTGCTCCGCTAAATGAAGGATACGCATTAAAAGCAATACAAAAAGTATAACAACCAAAGCACTTCCCAAAAAGCCCCATTCTTCGCCTACAGTACTGAAAATATAATCGGTATGTTGCTCGGGCACAAATTTGCCTGTGGTTCTGGTGCCTTCCAAAAAGCCTTTGCCTGTCAGCCCTCCAGAACTTATGGCTTTTTCCGATTCGTTTAAATTATAAGCGATGGTTTTTTTCATACGCTCTAACTTTTCAGGGTCTTTTTCTAAGCTCAACCAAATGGTAATTCTGTCTTTTTGGTGTGCTGGTAAAATGTTATCGTAAAAATATTTGGTGCCGAACGAGGCTAAAATCCCTATTAAAAAAATGGCAATTGGTTGTATAATTATTGGTTTCTTTTTTCGTGAAAAATGAAAACCAAAAACAATGATAGCCATAATTAAAGAAGTTGCTAAAACACCAAATTTTAGAGAAAGCAAGCAAAGCACAATGAAAAGCAGGCTAATAATTAAATAGGCTGGTGATAGTCCTTCGCGGTAAAGAACAAAAATAAATGCTCCATATACCAGTGTGCTTCCAGCATCTTTTTGAAGTAAAACCAAAATGGCCGGAATACCAATAAGTGCAAAAACGCTTAATTGGTCTTTAAAATTTTTTATATCGGTGTTTAAATCGCTCAAGTATTTAGCAACCGCTAAAGCTGTGGCTGCTTTTGCGAACTCACTGGGTTGTATGGTCATACCGCCAATACCGTACCAAGAGGTGGCTCCATTTACATTTTTACCAAAAATAAAAAGCCCCACTAACGATAGCATGGATATTATATAGATAACACTGGAAAATCGTTCATAGAATTTGGAATCAATTGCCAATAAAATAACAATTAAACCGAACGTTAAAAAAATAAAAAGCAATTGCTTGCCATAAGGTTGCGAAAAATCTAAATAATCAACGGTGTCTCCTACATGTGAAGCCGATAGTATGTTAAGCCAGCCAAAACCAACGAGGAGTAGAAATAATAAAATGGTAATCCAATCGAATCTTAAAAATCTCTGTGTTTCAACCATTAATTGTGAATATCTTTTGCTAAATCTTTAAGTCTTTCGTGTTCTTTGGCATCAACCAATTGATAGGTTGAATTGGCATTTATACCAAAAGGTTCACCTAAATACGGTTTTTCGTATTCATGCTCCAATGAATGCCATAAAATCCAGTCTTCCAAATCTTTTCTGGTAATGGTACCCTTTATATGTTGCTCAATCATTAAACTGGCAATTCTTCCTGCAAAACGGGATCCCCAATAGCCATTTTCAACAAAAACAGCGATGGCTATTTTAGGGTTGTCTTTAGGCGCAAAAGCAACAAATATGGAATGATCCGTAAGTTGGGTTGTAACACCGTCAATTTTAGTGAAATTTTCGGCGGTACCGGTTTTTCCACAAATTTCAATATCAGGAACTTGTAATGATTCGGCAGTCCCTTTATTAAATACATCAAACATGCCTTCAATAACAGGTTCAAAATTTTTCTTATCGATAGTTGTGTGTTTTGGTGTTGTGTATTTTTCATCAATAGGTTGTCCTTCAATGTGCTTTATGATATGAGGTGTGTAGAAATAGCCACGATTGGCTATAGCTGCTACCATATTGGCTAATTGAATGGGCGTAGCAATAACCTCTCCTTGACCTATAGCATTAGATATAGTTGTAGGGGATCCCCAATTAAAATCTGGATACCATTTGTCATAAAAGGCGCCATCTGGGATCTTTCCAGGACTACCATTAACTAAATCGTAGCCTAAATAGTCGCCAAGGCCAAAGCTCTTAATATGGTTACTCCAAACATCCATACCTTCAGAAGCATCATCATATTTGTCAATCACACGTCTATAAACATTGGCAAAGTAGGCATTACACGATTGTGCTATGCCATCGTTCATGTTAAGGGGGCTGGCATGACTGTGGCATCCTGTTAAGCGTCTGCTACCAAGATAATAGCCCATTCTACAGGAGAATTTTTCTTGAGTATTTACAACATTTTCCTGTAAAGCAACCAAAGCATTCAATACTTTAAAAGGAGATCCTGGAGGGTATTGAGCCAATAGGCCTCTATCATACAAAGGTTTGGCTATGGTATCTCTATAAAGTTTGGTGAAATTTTTAGAGCGCTCTCTTCCGACCAATAAATTAGGATTGTAGTTTGGTGCAGTTACCATAGCCAATATTTCACCAGAACTTGGTTCTATAGCAACTATACCACCGCGTTTGTGTTTCATTAACAATTCACCATATTCCTGAAGTTTAGAGTCTATGGTTATGGTAATATCCTTGCCTTGTTTTGGCAACGTGTCATAAATGCCATCTTTGTAGGGGCCGAGGTCTCTATTAAAGCGGTCTTTCTGAATAAATTTTATGCCTTTTACACCTCTTAGTTCTTCTTCGTATGATATTTCTACACCTTGTTTACCGATAAGATCACCCATTCTGTAGTAGGGATTTTTCTCAATAATGGCATTGTTTACCTCGCCAATGTCGCCTAAAACATTAGCGCCAATAGATGTTTGGTAATGACGCAAAGAACGCTTTTGAATGTAGAAGCCTTCATATTTCCACATTTTTTCCTGAAGTGCGGCATAATCTTCTTTGGTTAACTGAGGAATAAAAACCGATGGCAATCTTGGGGAATAATTGTAGGCTTTATTAAATATTTTTTTAAAATCTTCTTTGGTTATTTTTAAGAGGTTGCAAAACTCTAAAGTATCCAATGGTTTTACTTCCCTTGGTATGAACATCACATCGTACGATGGCTGGTTGTCTACCAAAAGTTTGCCATTTCTATCGTATACAAAACCACGTTTCGGATAATCGTATACCTTCCTTATAGCATTGTCGTCATATAAATTTTGATTTCCATATGAAATCACTTGAAGATAGAATAACCTTCCAATAAACGTAATACCAGTTAAAATGATGATAATAAAGAGTAAAACTTGTCTCATTTGTGTTTTCGGCTAAAAATAATGGATATCAACATACACATTAATATAGTGAAAATGCCTGAAAATAACGTTTTTTGAAGCACTAAAATTATTTTGGAAATGTTAAATAATTGGAGTGAAAATAAAATTAAATGGTGCGCTAGGGTTAATAGTGAAAAATATATAAGTTTAGAGCCAAGATCTACAGATTCAAATTTAATAGTTTGGTGCTCGTAAATGGTGCCAAAACTAAACTTTAAAACAATGGGTCTAATGTAGGCTGTAAAAACGCACGCCGCTGCATTTACGCCGCCGGTGTCTAGAAACAAGTCGATGCATAAACCCAGAAAAAAACTTAATAAAATAATGTTTATTCTATTGTTTTTTATGGGGAAAAGAGCAATGAACAATATGTACGGGTATGGATTTATATACCCTAAAAAGTTTATGTGGTTAAATATTAAAACCTGTAACAAAACAAGAGTAATAAAGCGAATGCTATGTACAGATAGTACGTTATTCATTATTTAGTAGGCTTTTTATTTCTGGAAGGTTCACATTTTCTATAACATATACATGCTCTATATTAGTCATATCATTAAACAGCTTAATATTAATAATATAAGAGTTTTCAGATTGATCTAACTTAAAATCGTTTATTGTGCCAATTGGAATTCCCTTTGGGAAAATAGACGAACGGCCAGAGGTTATTATGGTGTCGCCTGTTTCTATCGGGGCTATTTTAGGAATATCCAACAACTGCGTGTATTCCGGAGTTTTACCATCCCATATTAAAGATCCAAGGTGGTTTGTTTTTTTCAATTGGGCGCTTATTCTACTGTTGGAATTTAAAATGGAAAGTACAGTTGCATAGTTTTTAGAGGTTTGGTCTACTATGCCCAAAATACCTTTGTCGGTTATCACTCCAAAATCTTGTTGAACACTGTCCTTTGTTCCTCTATTTATTAATAGAATGTTATCAATAATATTGTAACTGTTCTTAAGAACTTGTGCTGTTGTAAATTTGTATTCTGTACCAAACATTAAACTATCTATAAAGACAGAGTCTAGCTTGGATCGTGAATTATATAAAATAGATTTTAACCTATTGTTCTCTTCTGCTAAAATTTCGTTTTGTGATTTCAGGGAAAAATACTCGCTAATATTGTTCACGGTACTATAAACACCACCTGTTAAAAAATTGGCAGAATTTATAAACTTGCTCTTATGGTAGGAATGTGATTGAACCGTAAATAAAACAGAAACAGAAAACAGCAACAAGAACAACAAAAAGGTTTTGTTTCTTATTATAAAGTTTATTATTTGTTGCATGTTTTTTTAACCTATTTTATCAAGACACTTTTGTATTTAGGTAAATTTTTAAGTGTTATACCGGTGCCCCTAACAACAGCCCTTAGAGGGTCTTCTGCAATATAAACAGGGAGGTCTGTTTTTAAAGACAAACGTTTGTCTAAACCTCGTAGCATAGAGCCGCCACCCGCTAAATAAATACCGGTATTGTAAATATCGGCCGCTAATTCTGGAGGTGTTTGCGATAAGGTTTCCATAACCGCATCTTCAATTCTTAAAATTGATTTATCTAAGGCTTTAGCAATTTCCCGATGTGATATTTGCACTTGCTTTGGCTTACCTGTTAATAAGTCACGCCCTTGTACGCTCATGTCTTCTGGAGGCAAATCTAAATCTTCGGTAGCGGCACCAATTTGTATTTTTATTTTTTCGGCCGTGCGTTCCCCAACATATAAGTTGTGTTGCGTACGCATGTAATAAACAATGTCATTAGTGAAAACGTCACCAGCGATTTTCACCGATTTATCACAAACAATGCCACCTAAAGCAATGACGGCAATTTCGGTGGTTCCTCCACCTATATCTACCACCATGTTGCCTTTTGGTTGCATAATGTCTACGCCAATACCAATAGCAGCGGCCATAGGTTCGTGAATTAAATAAACCTCTTTGCCGTTAACGCGCTCACAAGATTCTTTTACGGCACGCATTTCAACTTCGGTAATACCTGATGGGATGCAAACAACCATTCTTAAAGCAGGAGTGAAAAACTTCTTTTTTAATGCAGGAATGTTTTTAATGAACATGCTTATCATTTGTTCCGAAGCATCAAAATCGGCAATGACGCCATCTTTTAGAGGTCTGATGGTCTTTATGTTTTCATGGGTTTTTCCCTGCATTAAGCTAGCTTCTTGACCAACGGCGGTTATTTTATTGGTTATTCGGTCTCTAGCTACTATAGAAGGTGCGTCAACTACAACCTTGTCATTATGTATTATTAGTGTGTTTGCAGTACCTAAATCTATTGCAATTTCTTCGGTTAGGAAGTCGAAAAAGCCCATCTATTTTTCAGTTGTTAATGAAGTTATTAAAAAGTCCAAAGGTCTCGGGATGTAAAAGTAATAAAACTAGCGAAAAAAATACAAAATAATGCTTATTGTTAAATTTTAATTTATTGGATTGATGAACTAAAGTACTATAACCGTTCATTGAGCAGTTTATTGTGTGTTTTATGCATTGTTTTTAAACAAAAAAAGCTTCAGGTAAAACTGAAGCTTATATTATGTTTTTTGATTTTATTTAATGCTTGAAATGACGGGCTCCTGTAAAAACCATTGACACGTTGTTATCGTTGCAATAATCAATACTTAATTGGTCTTTTATAGAACCGCCAGGTTGAATAACAGCCGTAATGCCTGCATTTTTAGCAATTTCCACACAATCTGGAAATGGGAAAAAAGCATCACTTGCCATAACCGCACCATTTAAATCGAATTCAAATGATTTGGCTTTGTGGATGGCCTGTTCCAAAGCATCTACACGACTTGTCTGTCCAGTGCCACCTGCACACAATTGCTTGTTTTTTACAAGAATAATGGTGTTAGACTTGGTATGCTTGCATATTTTTGAAGCAAACAGTAAATCGTCTATTTCGCTTGCAGAAGGCTCTGTTTTGGTAACGCTGGTTAAATGCTCTTTAGCGTCTGTAACATTGTCTTTATCCTGAACCAAAACACCATTTAAGCAACTTCTAACGTTTGTCTTTGGCAATTCAATATCGTTAAGAATTAAAATAATTCTGTTTTTCTTGCTTTGTAAAAGTTGTAAAGCATCAGCATTGTAAGAAGGCGCAATAACCACTTCACAGAATAATTTATTAATTTCTTCGGCCGTAGCTAAATCAATTTCCTTATTACTTATTAAAACACCACCAAAAGCAGAAACAGGATCACCTGCCAATGCATCAACATAGGCTTGGTGTAAAGTGTCGCGTTGTGCCAAGCCACAAGCGTTGTTGTGTTTTAAAATGGCAAATGTAGGTGCTTCATTTTTAAATTCGTTCATTAAATTAACAGCAGCATCTACATCCAATAAATTATTATAACTTAATTCCTTGCCATGAAGTTTGGTAAAAAGTGCATCAAAATCACCAAAGAAAAAACCTTTTTGATGTGGGTTCTCACCATAACGCAAAGCCTTACCTTTTGTTTCGCTAATTTTTAAAACAGTTTCCTCATTATTTTTGTTGAAATAATTAAAAATGGCTGCGTCGTAATGCGACGATACATTAAAGGACTTGGTAGCGAAACGTTTTCTGTCTTCTAAGGAAATACTACCATTGTTTTTCGTAATTAATTCTAAAAACTCAGCATAATCATCAACTGAAGATACACAAATAACATCGGCAAAATTTTTGGCTGCTGCTCTAATTAAAGAAATACCGCCTATGTCTATTTTCTCTATAATATCTTGCTCGTTGGCACCAGAAGCAACGGTTTTTTCAAAAGGATATAAATCAACAATCACCACATCTATTTGAGGGATGTCAAAAGCTTCCAATTCAGAAACGTCTTTAGAATTGTCTTGTCTGTTTAAAATGCCTCCAAAAACTTTTGGGTGCAATGTTTTAACACGACCACCAAGAATGGAAGGGTATGAGGTGATTTCTTCAACAGGAACAACATCAATTCCCAAGTCATTAATAAAACTTTGTGTGCCGCCAGTTGAGTAAATAGTAACGCCCTGACGGTTCAATTCTTTTACAATAGGCTCTAATCCGTCTTTGCTGAATACCGAAATTAGGGCTGATTTAATGGTTTTTTCGTTGCTCATTTTTGGTGTGTTATATTAAAAGTGCAAAAGTAGTTATTTAAACCAAAATACACAGTTTGAAACCTTAAAAATGACAGTGATTTTTTAACTAATGGTAGAGTTATCAACAAACTTTCTTTGCTAAAACTTCTATAAAATAGAAGCCACCTGTTGGCAAACAAATTCTAAAAAACGTTCATCAGCTTCTGTAAAAGGATCTGGGGTATTGGAGTCAATATCAATTTGGCCAATATTTTCACCGTTTACAAAAATAGGAATTACAATTTCGGCCTTTACGGTTAGGCTACAGGCAATATAGTTGTCTTGGGCAGATACATCTGGCACTACGAAATTTTTATTGCTAACGGCCACTTGTCCGCAAATGCCCTTGCCAAAAGGAATGGTAGTGTGTTCGGTTTCTTCACCTACATAAGGGCCTAGTATTAATTCTTCCTTTTTTCCATTTCTAAAATAAAACCCAACCCAATTATAATAGTCTATATGCGCTTCGAGCAGTTGACATATTTTAAGCAAGCGGTGTTCAACTGAATCTTCAGCATTGGAAATTATATTTTCAACTTTGGGCTTTAAAGTTTCAAAAATCATAAAATCAAAAGTTTTGGTAAAAGTATTTAAAAAGCGTTAAATTCGAAATTCCGTTTAAACGTTTACTTTTATTGAGAACACTTTTTACAAAATATAGGTCGGTTACCAAATTTATCCTTACGTTTCTAGTCGTGTATTTGGCATTATCTATGGCTTATAAATTCTATTTAAAACCATCGGATGGTTCTCAATATTACCCAGATTATATGACACATTTAGTTGCTGTTCAAACTCAGGATATATTAAATACGGTTGGGTATAATGCCGAGATTGTACCGCATCCAGACGAGCCTTCCATGAAGCTTAGTGTTAAAGGGAAGTATTTGGCCAGAATAGTAGAAGGTTGTAATTCTATTAGTGTTATTATTTTGTTTGTGTCTTTTGTCATCGCCTTTTCGGGAAAATTTAAAGACACTTTAATTTTTGTTTTGGCAGGGAGTGTTTTGGTTTATGTGGTAAACTTATTCCGAATTTCAGTTTTGGCAATTGGGTTGTATCATTATCCTTGGCGATCTGAAATATTGCACCAAGTCGTTTTTCCGGCCATTATTTATGGCATGGTTTTTTTGCTTTGGATGTTGTGGGTGAATAGATTTTCTAAAATGAAAAGAAGCAATGGGTAAAGCGCTAACCTATATATTGATTTTTTTATTGGTTGGTCTGCTGGTTTTAGTGCGTTTTTTTGAAAACGATTTATTTTACGATCCCTATTTAATGTTTTTTCAAAGTGATTATTTATATATAGATAGTCCTAGGCGGGAGGTGTTTAAAGTAACAATGTTTACAGCGCTTCGGTATTTTATTAATTCGCTTATTTCGTTAGGCGTATTGTACCTGTGTTTTAAGGACAAAACCATTGTTAAGTTTTCTTCTGTAATTTATGTAATAGCCTTTGTTTTTTTAATCAGTGCTTACCTTTATTTTGTTATCAATCCTAGACAAGAAGACTATTATATGTTTTTTAATATTAGGCGCTTTCTTATTCAACCTATTTTTTTACTGCTCTTGTTACCTGCATTTTATTATTATACATTAAAATGTTGATAATTAAAATATTACAATTTTATAGTTAATGTGTTTTTTAGGATTTTTCTTGCAAAAATTAATTTAATATCTTCAAAAATCAACCGATTATCTAAAATATATACATTTCAAAGAATTGTGTAAAATATTATTTATGTGATAATAAAATAAGTATATATTTGAATAAGTCATATTTTTTTAACACAATTTAACTAATCTAAATTTTTAACTCAAAAATTACTTTTTTTATGAAAAAAAGAACTTTTTTAATCGTGGGGGCATCGTGTCTCTTCGGTTTATATTCGTGTAGTAACGATGTTCAAAACAATGAGGCCGAATCATCGAAACTTTCAACAGAGCAACTTATGTCTAAGAATTCCAATGGGAAAAAGGCAGAATCTAATTATTTTGATCCTTCTGGTCTTATTTCGGCTAGTGCAAAAGATTCTATATCCGTAATACAAGATGGTTTTGGCTTTACGGAAGGGCCTGCGGTAGATAGACATGGTAATGTGTTTTTTACTGACCAACCAAATGATAAAATTTATAAATGGTCAGCAAACATAGGAGATATATCTTTGTTTATGGAAGGAACAGGGCGTTCTAACGGCATGGCGTTTGATAAAGACGGTAATCTCATAGCTTGTGCCGATATGCATGGTGAATTATGGAAGATATTCCCCGATGGTAGCCATGAAGTATTGATTGATAACTACAACGGAAAGTTGTTAAATGGGCCAAATGATGTATGGATTAACCCTGTAACTGGAGGCATGTATATAACCGACCCTATTTTTCCAAGATGGTATTGGGATGAAAATGACCCAAGAGTACAGCCATGGGAGCCTACGCATTCAGAACAAGCTGAAACTGGTAAAGGCGGTCATGTGTATTATTTAGCGCCTGGTGCTACCGAATTGGTAAGAGTTACTACAATGAATGACTGGAATGCTGATTCCTGGCCTAATGGTGTTGTAGGAACGCCTGATGGTACAAAATTATATGTAAACCAATGGGCTTATGATGGTTCTGGGGGTGTATTTGTTTTCGATATTAATGAAGACGGTTCACTTTCAAACGTTCAAGATTTTGTGCCTGGTTTGAATTTCTGTGATGGCATGTCTATGGATGATGAGGGTAATGTATATGTAGCTTCGGAAGGAGTCAAAGCATACGATCCTAGTGGTAATAAAATTCTTGATATAAAAATAGAAATACAAAAAGACGATGGAACATACGAACCAGTTGGCTCTACTAATAATGTGTTTGCTGGTCAAAACAACAAAGAATTGTTCATTACTTCAGCACCATTTGTGTCAACCTTAAAAATGAATGTTAAGGGCGTTGAAAAATCCAAATAAATCTTAGCATTTATAAACTAAACTAACTAAATATGACTAAAACTAATTGAAAAAAATAAAAACGCTTCCAATTTTTGGAAGCGTTTTTTATATATAACTAAGTTAGTTGTGTAACAATTACATCATGCCTGGCATGCCGCCACCCATACCGCCGCCAGCAGGCATTGCAGGCGCTTCTTCTTTAATGTCAGTTAAAGCACATTCTGTTGTTAGTATCATTCCTGAAACAGACGCTGCATTTTCTAAAGCAATACGTGTTACTTTTTTCGGGTCAATAATACCCGCTTTAAGCATATCTACATAGGTTTCAGATTTGGCGTCAAAACCAAAGTCTTTTTTGCCTTCCAAAACTTTAGAAATTACAACACTGCCTTCTCCACCAGCATTATCAACAATAGTGCGAAGTGGTGCTTCGATAGCACGAGCTACAATTTGAACGCCGGTTGTTTCATCTAAGTTGTCAGTTGTTAACTTTTCTAAAACAGATTTTGCTCTTACCAAAGCAACGCCTCCACCAGCAACAATACCTTCTTCTACAGCAGCTCTTGTTGCATGTAATGCATCGTCAACACGGTCTTTTTTCTCTTTCATCTCAACTTCACTAGCAGCACCTACATAAAGAACTGCAACACCACCGGCTAATTTAGCCAAACGCTCCTGTAGTTTTTCTTTATCGTAATCGCTTGTAGAAGTTTCAATTTGAGATTTTATTTGGTTAACACGTGCTTTAATGTCTTTAGCATCGCCAGAACCATTAACAATAGTCGTGTTGTCTTTATCGATAGTTACGGTTTCGGCAGTACCTAACATGCTTAAATCTGCGTTTTCCAAAGTGAAACCTCTTTCTTCAGAAATTACGGTTCCTCCAGTTAAAATAGCAATATCTTCTAGCATCGCTTTACGTCTGTCACCAAAACCAGGTGCTTTTACTGCAGCAATTTTTAATCCGCCACGTAGTTTGTTTACCACTAAAGTAGCTAATGCTTGTCCATCAACATCTTCAGCAATAATTAATAGTGGGCGGCCAGATTGCGCTACAGGCTCTAATATTGGAAGGATTTCCTGTAAGTTGGAGATTTTTTTGTCGAATAATAAAATGTATGGATTTTCTAAATCAACAATCATTTTATCGGCGTCCGTTACAAAATAAGGTGATAAGTAACCTCTGTCGAATTGCATACCTTCTACAACATCAACATAAGTTTCCATACCTTTGGCTTCTTCAACGGTAATAACACCTTCTTTGCCAACTTTACTGAAGGCTTTGGCGATTAGTTCTCCAATGGCATCATCATTGTTAGCAGAAATAGCAGCCACTTGTTTGATCATTTCAGAAGAGTTGCCAACTTTTTTTGCTTGTTTTTCAAGGTCTTTGGTAAGTGCTTCTACCGCTTTGTCAATACCACGTTTTAAATCCATTGGATTGGCACCTGCAGCTACGTTTTTTAAGCCTTCTTTTACAATGGCTTGCGCTAAAACGGTAGCAGTTGTAGTACCGTCACCCGCCAAATCGTTGGTTTTAGAAGCTACTTCTTTTACCATTTGTGCGCCCATGTTTTCTAGTGGGTCTTGTAATTCAATTTCTTTAGCTACAGACACGCCATCTTTTGTTACTTGTGGTGCGCCAAAACTTTTACTTATAATTACATTTCTTCCTTTAGGGCCTAATGTAACTTTAACTGCATTTGCTAATGCATCAACGCCGCGTTTTAGTCCATCGCGTGCGTCAATATCAAATTTTATATCTTTTGCCATTTTTTAATTGGTTTTTTGAAGCCATTTGCACTAAGCATTTGGCTGATTTTTAATTAGTTTATAATTTAAAATTGGTTGTAAAAAGTTTAACGATTTAGATAATTGCTAAAATGTCACTTTCGCGCATTATTAAATAATCTTTACCTTCTAATTTAAGTTCTGTACCAGCATATTTTCCATAAAGCACAGAATCGCCAACCTTAACAGTTATGGGCTCGTCTTTGGTGCCTTTTCCAACTGCTACTACAGTTCCTTTTTGTGGTTTTTCTTTGGCGTTATCAGGAATGATAATTCCTGCTGCTGTTTTGGTTTCTGCCGCAGAAGGCTCTATAAGAACTCTATCTGCCAATGGTTTAATGTTTAATCCCATATTTAATATACGTTTTAAATTATTTAAGTTTTAAATTGACGAATATGCATTAGACTAAAATTGTGCCAATGGTATTGGACTGACAAACTTTCAGACTAGTCTACCTAAGTGCGGAAATAAAAAATGCCAACTGTATATGTTGGCATTTTTATATTGTTTTAACACGTTAAACTTACTCAGTAGCGTTGTTGCTTGCAGGAGCATCACTTGCCGTATTATCAGGTAACGGTTCTTGTACAGGTGGCAAAGGTTGTGCTGTAGCATCTGGATCCAGTGCTTTGGAATCAGCATTTACGGTACCTTTATTGATTGCTATGTTTGATAGTAGTATCAATGCAATTAAAATAGTTGCCAATGTCCAAGTACTTTTATCCAAAAAGTCGGATGTTTTTTTTACGCCTCCTAACTGTTGTGTGCCGCCACCACCAAACGATGATGATAATCCACCTCCTTTAGGGTTTTGTACCATGATAACCACTACTAACAAAAATGCTACTGCAACAATTAGTACTAAAAATATTGTAAACGTGCTCATTATTCTTTGTTGTTATTTTCTTGTAATTCTTCTACTGCTTTAATTTGGTCTGCAAAGAAACTACTTTTTTCTGGATATTTCAAACTTAAAATTTTATAAGATTGAATGGCCTTGGAATAGTTTTTTTGCTCAACATAAATACGTGCCAAGGTTTCCGTCATTAATTCTTCAGGCTTAATATTCTGTGCTTTAGCCAAATTTAACTTTGCATTGGTTGGCGTTTTAGGATTGATTTTAGGGTTTTTTGAAATGAACTTATCGATTAGTTCGAACTTTTTGGCTCTGTCTGAATCTACTTCGGCCGATGTTTCCTCATCGCTACTTGGCTCAGGTGTTCTTATTATGGGTTTAAATCTGGTAAGCTTTAACCATTCGTTAAATGAATGTTTTTCATTTCTATCAAACTCCAACGGTTTTCCCAGTTTTAAAATATCCTTTGGTGAGATTTCGGAAGTTGGAATTTCTTCGTTGGTATCTTCAATGGTTTCAGATGTGTCTAAAGAAAAATCAGCTATTTTTTTTACGGGCACTTCTTTAGGCTGAAACAAAGCAGGGTCCAAAACGCCAGTGCTGTCAGTTATATGTTTCTTTAATGCGTCATCTATAACCACACTTTTGTTTACCGAAATATCTTCTACAATTACCTCGATATCCTTTAAATGAGCATCATTCTGTTTTATGAATTGTGAAATTTCATTCTGTATGAAATTTTCAGATGTTATAAAATCGAATAGAATACTTCGATCTGCCGTATAAGCCGCCGTTGTTTTTAATTCTTGGTTGTATTTAAAGCTATTTTGGTCTTTTAAACCTTTTAAGTAGATGGCGCGTGCCGACTGAAAATATGGAAATTCATCTATAATGGACTTTACATCAATAGTTTGCTGTGCAGTAATGGCCTGCGGGTTTTGCAATTTGTATGTAAAATCTTTTGGATTCATTTAAATTACCATTTTGCTAATGAGGCATTAAAAATATCCTGAGTGATACGTTCAAAAATCTCTTCAATAGCAGTATCTTTTACATTACCAACCAATTGAGCACTTCCTGCATAATCGTAAAAGAAAGAGAAAGGCGTTTCAAATTCTGCATCAGGATCATTCTTGTCGTAAAAATGAACTTTTACGGTTATGGTCAATCTGTTTTGTGCTGCCGTTTGCTGTGCTGTCGCTGTAGTTGGCGATATTCTGTATTCTGTGATTTCACCTTCATAAACAATGTCGCCATTAGAGGTAACATTGTTCAAATTGGTTTGATTCTCTAATATTTCAATCAGGGCGTTTCTAAAAGTAATTTCTAAACCAGGCTCAACCAAAAGTGAGTTGTTTTCAAAACGGTTGACTTGGAATGTTTTGGTGTTTGCAGAAATGGATGCTCCAGTAAACGAATAGACACCACAGCCCGAGAAGCTAATCCCAGCAACCAAAACCAAAATGTATTTGAATAGTTTCATATGCTTAAAATGATTTGTTTTTAGTGAAAACTTCAAATTACAAATCATATTGTTTAATTTTTCGGTAAAGAGTACGTTCACTTATACCAAGCTCGGCGGCTGCTAATTTACGTTTTCCGTCGTGACGTTCAAGCGATTTCTTAATTAATTCCAATTCTTTATCATGAAGTGAAAGTGTTTCTTCTTCTTCAATTTCTTCGGCAAAATGATATTTATCTTGCGGTGTGTTTAAAGGTTCGTTTGTGTGGGCCGTTTGTTCTGGGATTGATAACAATTCGGGTTCGTCATTGGTGTCTTCATAGTCTACATCATCATCACCATATATTTTTTGGATCAACCCTTGGTTATTTTTCTCTACATCTTTAGTGTTGCCGTTCTTCATAAGCTCTAAAGTGAGTTTTTTAAGGTCATTTAAATCACTTTTCATGTCGAACAAAACCTTATAAAGAATTTCCCTTTCACTACTGAAATCACTATCGGATTTGGAAGTTTTAATCACGGCAGGTAAATTATTGCCAGCTGTTGGAAGGTAGCTTTTTAGGGTGTCTGCCGAAATGGTTCTGTTTTGTTCTAAAACCGACAATTGTTCGGCAACGTTGCGTAATTGCCTAATGTTTCCTCCCCAACGGTGGTTTTGCAGTATTATAACAGCCTCATCGGTAAGTTTGATGGTTGGCATTTTGTATTTTATGGCAAAATCGCTGGCAAACTTTCTGAAAAGCAAATGAATGTCTTCTTGTCTGTCGCGCAAAGGCGGCAAATGGATATCTACGGTACTGAGCCTATAAAATAAATCTTCACGGAATTTTTCCTTTTCTATGGCTTCAAACATATTGACGTTGGTGGCAGCTACAATGCGCACATTGGTTTTCTGAACCTTGCTGGAACCAACTTTTAAGAACTCGCCATTTTCCAAAACACGTAATAAACGTACTTGGGTGGTAAGTGGTAATTCGCCAACTTCATCTAAAAAGATAGTACCGCCATCGGCCTCTTCAAAATAACCGCTTCGGGTTTGTGTTGCACCGGTAAACGAGCCTTTTTCGTGACCAAAAAGTTCACTGTCTATAGTGCCTTCTGGTATGGCACCGCAGTTTACGGCAATGTATTTGTTGTGTTTTCTGTGGGACAGTTGGTGTATTATTTTTGGAATACTTTCTTTACCTACACCGCTTTCACCTGTAACCAAAACAGAAATATCTGTTGGTGCCACTTGTATGGCTTTCTCTATGGCCCGATTCAATTTAGGGTCGTTGCCAATAATGCCAAAACGTTGTTTTATAGCTTGAACTGATTCCATTTTTTATGTTTAATTATTTTCTGAATAACCAACGGGTTCACCAATTAATGTTGTGCTGGTACATTCGGTGATTTTAACATTTACAAAATCACCCGGCTTGTAATCTCCCTTTGGGAATACAACTACGGTATTTTGACTGTTACGGCCAGACCAATGTGCCTCCGATCTCTTGGAATGTTTTTCAATTAGTACTTCCTCAATTTTGCCAACATGTTGCTGAGTTCTGTAAAGGCTATGCTTTTGTTGTAGCTCTATTATTTCCTGTAATCTGCGTTTTTTGGTGGTTTCAGGAACATCGTCTTCCATTTTTCGTTCAGCCAAAGTACCCGGTCTTTCAGAATAGGCGAACATAAATCCAAAGTCGTATTTTACGTATTCCATTAAGCTCAGCGTGTCTTGATGATCTTCTTCGGTTTCTGTTGGGAAACCAGAAATCATGTCTTGTGAAATGGCACAGTCTGGAATTAATTTTTTGATGTTGTCTATCAATTCAAAATATTCCTCGCGCGTGTGTTGACGGTTCATTTCCTTTAAAATGCGGTTGCTGCCACTTTGTACGGGTAAATGGATGTAATTGCAAATATTTTGGTGTTTTGCCATGGTTTCTATCACATCCATAGTGAAATCTTGTGGATTTGACGTGGAAAAGCGAAAACGCATTTTTGGTTGTGTTTTGGCACACATATCCAATAACGCAGCGAAATTTACTGAGGTTGCTTTTTGCATATCGTTGGCCTTATCGAAATCTTTTTTCAAGCCGCCGCCATACCATAGGTAGCTATCTACATTTTGTCCAAGAAGAGTTACTTCCTTAAAGCCCTTATTCCATAAATCGTTAATCTCTTCTATAATACTTTGTGGGTCTCTGCTACGCTCGCGACCACGTGTAAATGGCACCACGCAAAACGTACACATGTTATCGCAACCACGGGTTATGGAAACAAAAGCACTGACGCCATTGCTGTTGAGCCTAACGGGTGAAATATCGCCATAGGTTTCTTCTTTGGATAGAATAACATTAATAGCATTATGGCCTTCGTCTACTTCTTCCAATAGGTTTGGTAAATCTTTGTAAGCATCGGGGCCAACTACCAAATCTACAATTTTCTCTTCTTCTAAAAATTGGGTTTTAAGGCGTTCTGCCATGCAGCCCAAAACGCCCACTTTCATTTTTGGGTTATGAGAACGTTTTACGGCATTGTATTTTTCCAAACGTTTACGAACCGTTTGTTCTGCCTTATCGCGAATGGAGCAGGTGTTTACCAAAACCAAATCGGCATCTTCAAGGTTTTGAGTAGTATTGTAGCCTTGGTTAGCCAAAATAGATGCTACAATTTCACTGTCACTGAAATTCATCTGGCAGCCGTAACTTTCAATAAATAACTTACGCGTGTTGCCTGCTTTTTGGTCTAAAACCAACGCTTCTCCTTGTTTGTTTTCGTCTATAATTTTTTCCATAATTTACTGAAACGACTATCGGTCAATAAGTGTGCAAAGATACGATTAATTTATGTTTTGTGACAAAGTGTCAGATTTAAAATAAAATATTTTTTTGTTAAATATTTAAGAAAAAAATTACTTTTATAAAAGCTAACCATAAACTGCAAAAATGAGTTCTGTTAAAACGTTGCTTAATAAAATAGAAAATGCAGAGGCATTGGATTTTGGGGAAATTTTGGGTGATAGCTTGAGTTTGTTCAAAAAAACATGGCTACAAGGGTTTGT
The DNA here is from genome assembly GCA_018883545.1 of Marixanthotalea marina. Taxonomy (GTDB): domain Bacteria; phylum Bacteroidota; class Bacteroidia; order Flavobacteriales; family Flavobacteriaceae; genus Marixanthotalea; species Marixanthotalea marina. Next base: position 897,441 of record JAHLEH010000001.1, read on the forward strand.
ATTTTTTTTAATTGCCATTATAGCTTTAATTCCTTTTTTCGCGGCTATTTATATGCCAATTTATAAATCGGTTTTAGAAGAAATAAATAATGGGGCAGATCCAAGTCAGCTAAGTAGTTTGAATATGGATTCGTATAGACTTATGGTCATAGGGCTGGGCGTTATCATTAGTTTTTTTATGGTGCCTCTTACCGCAAGTTTTTACAGGATAGTTAAAAAGATTGATTTTGGCGGGGAGTTTAACTTCAAGGATTTCTTTTACTTTTTTAAGAATGATTACCTAATGAAGATAGCAACCATAGTATCACTTACCGTTTTGGTTTCTTTAATTAACTATGGGTTTGAAAAAACGTTGCCCGAAATGTATGCCTCTATTTTAAGTATTGCCTTGTCTTTGGTTTTTAACGTGTTATCTTTATTAATGATTGTATTTATGGCCTTTAATCCTGATTTGGATAGTTATGCTATAATAAATCTAGCATTTAGTTTGGGCTTGAAAAAAGGTTTGGTCATTTTGGGGTTGATAATTGTTGCTGGGATTATTGGAGGTTTGGGAATTATTGCTTGTGGCATTGGTATGATGTTTACTTTTTCAATAGTTTATCTCCCCATTTACCATGTTTACAAGAAGGTGTTTGGTTTTAATGAAACAAGCGATATAGATAAAATAGGTGTAGAATAAATAAATTTATATATGGGTACATTAGATACATTGATAAAGAAAATTGAGAATGCCAAGAATTTGGACTTTGGCACCATATTGAGTGCAAGTATAGAACTTTTCAAAAAGGTTTGGGTGCAGGGTTTGGTAATGTTGCTGTTAAACATTCTTATGATGCTCCCATTTTATATTTTAATGTATTTGCCTCTTTTGGGCATGGGTTTGTACGACCCAGAATCGTTCAGTCAAGGAGGTGATTTTAATATGGCCTTACTTATACCTTTTTATACCATGGTTTTGGTATTTTCATTTTTTGCCATGGTCATAAATTTTGGATTAAAGTCGGCTTTTTTTAGAATTTGTAAAGCAAAAGATTTTAATGAAGCTACGCGCGATGATTATTTTTATTTTTTCAAAAAACCTTATTTAATGCAGACTATAAAACTTTCGGTCATTTCTTTCGGAATAGCTGTTTTGGCTACGCTGTTATGTTTTTTGCCAATAATTTATGCCATTGTTCCCTTGTCGCTTATCAATGTCATTTTTGCATTTAATCCGGAAATGGCTGTATCAGATGTGGTAAAGCTTAGTTTTAAGCTAGGTAACAAAAAGTGGTTAATAACCTTTGGGCTCATTTTTGTGGCCGGATTTCTAGCTCAAATAGTTGGAATGCTTTTGTGTTTTGTGGGCGTTGTAGTAACGACATCATTTGCGTACATACCACTTTATTTTATTTATAAGGATGTTATAGGTTTTGATGATGTTGATGTTATTGATGAAATAGGAACGGTTGTAGAATAAAAAGAAAATTTTGTAGAATAAGCCCGTAATTTGAACTCTAATTATGGGCTTTTCTGTTTAAAAAAAGGATGCCCAAGAGGTAAAATTAGGAAGTTAAACTTTTTTTCATATACATTTGTACCTTGAAAAATCTAAGTATGGCGAAGAATTTAGTAATAGTAGAGTCACCAGCGAAAGCAAAAACCATTGAAAAATTTTTAGGAAAAGACTTTAAGGTAGAATCCAGTTTTGGGCATATAGCCGATTTGCCTTCCAAAGAATTAGGGGTGAATGTTGAAAGTGATTTTAAACCAAAATACCAAGTTTCTAAAGATAAAAAAGCGGTTGTTAAAAAACTGAAGGATTTAGCCAAGAATGCCGACATGGTTTGGCTGGCAAGTGATGAGGATCGTGAAGGAGAGGCCATTGCATGGCATTTGGCAGAGACTTTAAAATTGGATAAAGAAAAAACAAAACGCATTGTTTTTCATGAAATTACTAAATCGGCCATTCAGAAAGCCATAGAAAACCCCAGAGGTATAGATTATGCCTTGGTTGATGCCCAGCAAGCCCGCCGTGTTTTAGATAGAATTGTTGGCTACGAACTTTCGCCTGTATTATGGCGTAAAGTAAAAGGAGGCCTTTCTGCAGGAAGGGTGCAATCGGTTTCTGTTAGGTTGATTGTCGAGCGCGAGCGTGAAATTCAGGATTTTGTGCCCGAAGTGTCTTTTAGAATAGATGCCGAGTTCTCGAATGAAAGCGGACAGATTTTTAAGGCAAAACTACCTAAGACTTTTTCAACAAAAGAGGAGGCCTACGCATTTTTAGAAGCCAATACATCGGCTACATTTAAAGTGGCTGATTTAGAAAAAAAGCCTGCTAAAAAATCGCCGGCAGCACCATTTACAACGTCAACTTTACAACAGGAGGCATCACGTAAATTGTATTTTTCGGTAAGTAAAACCATGACCTTGGCGCAACGTTTGTATGAGGCTGGGTTAATTACTTATATGAGAACCGATAGCGTAAACCTATCGGATGAAGCACGTAAAGGTGCCCAAGCAGAAATAGAAAGTGCCTATGGCCAAAAATATAGCAAGCCAAGGAATTATACTGGCAAAACCAAAGGAGCTCAGGAAGCGCACGAAGCTATAAGGCCAACCGATTTTTCAAGGCATTCGGTAGATATAGATAGAGATCAGGCAAGATTATATGATTTAATTTGGAAACGTTCCATAGCATCGCAGATGAGTGAGGCCGAGTTGGAAAGAACCAATGTGAAAATTAGTGCTTCCACACACAAGGAATTGTTTACGGCCAATGGAGAAGTCATCACATTTGATGGATTTTTAAAGGTGTATTTAGAAGGTACAGATGACGAAGATGTTGAACAAGAAGGTATGTTGCCGGCCATGAAGGTTAACGAAAATCTTCTTAATAAGTACATAACAGCCACACAGCGTTATTCACGTCCGCCTTACCGATACACAGAAGCCTCTTTGGTTAAGAAACTTGAGGAGTTGGGTATTGGGCGTCCGTCAACTTATGCGCCAACAATTTCTACCATTCAAAACAGAAATTATGTTGAAAAAGGTACAGTAGATGGTGTAGAAAGGAATTATGTACAGCTTACATTGAAAAACGGCAACTTAAAAGAAAAAGAGCTTACAGAGAAGGTAGGATCCGATAAAGGGAAATTAGTGCCAACTGATGTGGGCATGATTGTAACCGATTTTCTGGTGAACCATTTTGAACAGATTTTGGACTATAATTTTACGGCCAAAGTAGAGGAAGATTTCGATGATATCTCTGAGGGCAAGCTGGATTGGTCTAAGATGATGAAGAATTTCTATAAAGATTTCCATCCACAAGTTGAAGATGTTCAGGAAAATGCCGACAGGGAATCGGGAGAGCGCATCTTAGGAAAAGATCCAAAAACAGGAAAACAGGTAAGTGTACGCTTGGGTAAATTTGGGCCAATGGTTCAAATAGGAACAGTTGAAGATGATGAAAAACCACAATTTGCCAGTTTAACGCCAGACCAACAATTAAATACCATAACCTACGATGAGGCTATGGCCTTGTTTGAGTTACCGAAAACTTTAGGTGAATATAAAGGTGAAGAAGTGGAGGTGAATAACGGACGTTTTGGACCTTATGTGAAATATAGTGGTAAGTTTGTGTCACTTCCAAATGGTGTAGATCCATTAAGTATAGAACTAGAAGATGCCATTGTGTTAATTAAAGAAAAAGAACGGGCAGATGCTCCAATATATACTTATAAGGATTTACCTGTTCAAAAGGGGAAAGGGCGTTTTGGACCGTTTATAAAGTGGAACAACATGTTCATTAACGTGAACAAAAAATACGATTGGGATAATTTATCAGACTCTGATATCGAGGAATTGATTGAAGATAAAATCCAAAAAGAAAAAGATAAAGTTGTCCATAATTGGAAAGAAGAAGGCATTAAAGTAGAAAAGGCCAGATGGGGCAGGCATAATATTGTAAAGGGTAGAACCAAAATAGAATTGCCAAAAACTGTCGATGCTTCAAAATTAACTTTAGAGGAGGTAAAAGACTTAATAGAAAAGAACGCTCCCAAAAAGAAAACCGCTTCCAAAAAAACAGCAGCAAAAAAGAAGTAATTTCTTCATAAAATATTAAAGAAATAATATTTAGGCTCATTAAGTGTTAAATAATTGCATTCTGTCCGATTTTTTTACAAAATTGGCACTAGATAAGTCATTAATTCTTTTAATCTTTGTAAAGATCGCTGAAAAGCTCACACGTAGATAGCTGTTTTTACATGAACTTTAATTTTCTTTCTCCAGTAACTGATTTTGTATTAGCACATAACGAGTTGTTGCCAGCACAGTCACTTGGCAAGAAGTTAAGAATACATTCTGCCCAAAAAGGAATTCCCGATTTAGATGGCGTTAATATTGCCATTTTAGGGGTTTTAGAAAATAGAAATGATGTTAATTATCTAGGGGAAAGCTTTTCGCTGAATGAAATTCGTAAAGCATTGTATTCACTCTACCCAGGAAGTTGGACGACAACCATTGCCGATTTGGGCGATATCAATAAAGGCGAAAGTGTGCAAGACACTTATTTTGCTCTAAGGACAACAATGTCTATACTCATAAAAAAGAAAATCATTCCAATCATATTAGGTGGCTCCCAAGATTTGACTTATCCAGTCTATAGATCTTACGACGATTTAATACCAATGGTAAACATTGTAAATGTAGACTGTAGTTTTAATTTGGGAGATTCAAACAAACCCATAAAGAATAACAGCTTTGTAGGTAAAATTATTTTAGATGAACCCTACAACCTTTTTAATTATGCTAACATTGGTTATCAAACCTATTTCAATTCGCAGGAAGAAATAGATTTGATGGATAAACTATATTTTGAATCCTATAGATTGGGGCAGGTGTCTAAAGATATTACTATTGTAGAACCGGTTATGCGCGATGCCAATATGGTAAGTATCGATTTGAACAGTGTTAAGGGGGCAGAAGTAAGTTTAAATCAAAAGTTCTCCCCAAATGGGTTGGATGGAAAAGAAATATGTGCCATTTCAAGATATGCTGGTATAAGTAATAAGGTAAGTTCTTTGGGTATTTATGAATACAAACCTTCTAAAGATGACGGGTTAACCTCCATGTTAATTGCCCAAATAATATGGTATTTTGTAGAAGGTGTCAATTTTAGGGTAAAAGATGATATCTTTTCAGACGAAAACAATTACCAAAAGTTCATTACTTTGGTAGATTCTGAAGAATTGATTTTTTATAAAAGTAATAAAACGGGCAGATGGTGGATAGAAATACCGTTTTTGTCCGATGTCAATAATAAATTAAAAAGGCATACGTTATTACCTTGCATGCACCAAGATTACCTGGATGCTTGTAATAATAAGGTGCCAAACCGCTGGTTTAAAGCGTTACAAAGAAATGTTTTGTAGATAATTTATGTATTTAGGTGCATTTGGTCGATGATTTAATCGTTGAAATGCTATTTTTTTACGACGAAACGTAATTTTTTTGGATGATTAGTTGTTTTTTAAAAAATATATAAATATGTTTACGCTCTCAAATTCAAAGCTAAATAATTAACCTCGAGTTTTCTATGGATATGAAGAAGTTTTTATTATTAACCACAGTAGTAGCACTACTTGCCAGTTGTGGCTCTAAAGATAGAGGAGAACTGGTTGGTGTTAAAGGCAAGAAATGGCACCCAGAAAAACCTTATGGTATGGAATTGGTACCGGGTGGCGCTTTTATAATGGGTAAGGCAGATGACGATTTGGCCGGTGTTAACGATGCACCTGCAAAAACGGTAACTGTAAGAGCCTTTTATATGGATGCAACAGAAATTACCAATAGCGAATATCGCCAATTTGTTAATTGGGTTAGGGATTCAATTATTAGAATGAAGTTGGCTATTTTGGCCGATGAAGTTGGAAAACTTCCAGAAGATGGCGGTATTGGAGAATATGCCTTCAAGGATGCAGATACAGCTAATATGTCCGTTTACGAAAAGTATATGTTCGAAAACTATGTGGGCTTAGGGCCAACAGGCTATGAAGGAAGAAAAATTAATCGAGACATCGATTTAATTTTTGATACCGCAGAATATCCAGACGAATACTATGCTGAGGTTATGGATACCATGTATTTGCCACTAGAAGACTCTTATAATGGACAGCGTACTTGGGACGTGAAGAAATTTAAGTTCCAATATAATTATATGGATATTCAGGAAGCTGCAAGGCAAAAAGGCGTGAAGCGTTCTGATGTTATAAAGAAAGAAGAACTTGAAATTTATCCAGATACAACGGTGTGGATTAGGGATTTTGCCTATTCGTACAATGAGCCTATGCACAATGACTATTTTTGGCATGATGCCTACGGAGATTATCCTGTAGTTGGTGTGACTTGGAAACAAGCAAAGGCATTCTGCGAATGGCGTACCTTAAACAAAAATGCGTATCAAAAATCTAAGGGAGCTGCCTTTGTAAATAACTTTAGATTGCCTAATGAGGCCGAATGGGAATATGCAGCCCGAGGTGGACTTCAAGCAGCAACATATCCATGGGGTGGTCCTTACACCAAAAGTGACAGAGGTTGTTTTATGGCAAACTTTAAACCTGTAAGAGGTGATTATGCGGCTGATCAAGCACTGTATACCGTTGAAGCTAAATCTTACGAGCCAAACGATTATAATTTATATAACATGGCTGGAAATGTATCTGAATGGGTAAATGCTTCATACGATCCTAACTCTTATGAGTATTTATCTTCTATTAACCCAACGGTTATTGATAACCAGAACAACCGTAAAGTTGTAAGAGGAGGCTCTTGGAAAGATGTCGCTTACTATTTGCAAGTTAGTACAAGAGATTACGAATATGGAGATTCAGCAAGAAGTTTTATAGGTTTCAGGACCGTTCAGGATTATATGGGGACAGAATTAACCAAGAACGGTAAATAAGAACTTTAAATCAAACATAAATAAATAATCAAATCTATTAATTAACCTACTTAAGTACTGCGTACTTAAACTTAAAAACCGAAAATTATGGCACAGTCAAAAGCAAGTAAAAAGTTCATGAATATGGCTTACGGATTAGGAGCATCAATAGTTATTATAGGGGCTCTATTTAAAATTACCCACTTCGAGTTAGGACCACTAACAGGAAACTTCATGTTAACCCTGGGTTTAGTAACAGAAGCTCTTATTTTTGCAATTTCCGCATTCGAACCTGTTGACAGCGATTTAGATTGGTCTTTAGTATATCCTGAATTGGCAGGAGGCGAGGCCAACAAAAGAGAAAAAAATGAAGATGCTCAAGGGCTATTGTCCAAAAAATTGGATAATTTATTAAAAGAAGCCAAAATAGATGGCGAATTAATGTCTAGCTTGGGTGAAAGTATTAAAAACTTTGAAGGTGTTGCTAAAAATATGGCGCCTACTGTAGATTCTATCGCAGCTACTAAAAAATACGGTGAAGAATTATCGTTGGCAGCAGCTCAAATGGAGTCTTTAAACAGTCTTTACAAAGCACAATTAGAAAGCATCAGTCGTCAGTCTACAATTAATGAAGAGTCTGTAGAAAATGCAGCTAAGTTAAAAGAACAAATGCAATCTCTTGCATCGAACTTATCATCCTTAAATGGAGTTTATGGTGGCATGTTGTCTGCTATGGCCAAAAAATAATAAGGGTTTTTATCCCCAATTAATTAACCAAAAACCCTAATTAAAATGGCAGCAGGAAATTTATCACCAAGACAGAAGATGATTAATCTGATGTATTTAATATTCATAGCAATGCTAGCATTAAATATGTCTAAAGAAGTGCTTTCGGCCTTCGGATTAATGAATCAAAAAATGACAGCAACTAACGAAGCTACAGAGCAAAGAAACAATGCTTTTATAGCGAGTTTAGATGTAAAGGCTAGTGAACAGCCAGAAAAATACCAAAAACTAAAAGGAGATGCAGCATCAATCAATGTGCTAGCTGAAGATTTAGATTCCCACATTGAAGAATTGAAAAGCAGAATGGTCGCTACCGTTGATGACCCAACCGATTATGAGGTTATGGACAAAGGCGATTATTTAGACCAACATTTCTTTAAAGGTGGAAAAGTTGATACTGAAGGGCAGGAATTTTTAGATAAAATAGCGTCCTTTAGAGATGGTGTTATAGGTACTTTGTCTACCATAGACGGCATGGAACCTATCATTAAAGATGTTAAGGATAGATTCAATACTGATGAAGTAACTAACAGAGATGGTATAAAAATCGATTGGTTAGATTACCATTATAGAGGTTTTCCTTTAGTAGCATCTTTAACGAAATTAACAGCTTTACAGAACGATATCAAGACAACTGAGTCCGAAGTATTATCACGTATGTTACAAGGTACACTTACAAGTGAAGTGTCTATGACAAACTATACTACTTTATTAGAAACATCTAAATCAGCTTACTTTAATGGCGAGCAATTTGATGGACAAATAGTATTGGGTCGTAAAGATGCAACTACCAAACCAAACAGAGTTGAATTAACTTTAGATGGTAGAAAGCTTTCTGAAAATGAATACGTTATCGAAGATGGTAAAGTTCAATTGAAAGTAGGAACTGGTAATGTTGGTGAGCACAAAATTGAAGGTAAATTAATTTTTATGCAGGATGGTGAAGAAGTTGAGGTACCTGTTTTACAATCATTTGCTACTGTAGCAAAACCAAACGCAGCAACTATTTCCGCTGATAAAATGAATGTGGTATACCGTGGTGTTAAAAACCCGATGACCATTTCGTTTGCTGGTATTGCCGATAACAATGTTACGGCCTCAGCTCAAGGTTTGAGTAGGGTTAGCGGTAGTAAATACGTTATGGATGCAACCAGAATTCAAGGTAGAGAGGTTACTATTAACGTGACGGGTAAAATTGATGGTACAAATGTTAGTGATAGAGCTACATTCCGCATTAAAGATTTACCGAAACCAACAGGTACTGTTAGAGGTGAGTCTGATAATGTAACTATGCAAAAAAATAGTTTAGAGATTTCTACCATTGGTGCGAAGTTTGACGATTTCGATTTCGAATTACCATTGCGTGTAACTGGCTTTAAATTTAAAGTGCCAGACCAACCTACCATTCAGGTAAGTGGAAACAAATTGGATAGTAGAGCAAAACAGGCTTTAAGAAAAGCGAAGAGAGGTTCTACAGTTCAAATATTTGAGATTGAAGCTAAAGCCGATGGTGTTAGTGTGATACTTAAAAAAGTATCGCCAGTAATGATCGAGCTTACAAACTAAAATTAGGATAACCTAAATCTGATTGAAAGTCCTAACAATAAAAAGTAAAGAAGATGAGAATTAAAAGTTTTTTATTAACCGTTACAACTGTTTTTACAGTATCTGGTGTGTTTGCGCAAGCAAATATATTAAATGCCAAAAGCCCAGATGAAATTGGAGTAAAGACAGATGAGCAAATCGCAGCAGACAACGACAAACCATTAGAATATGGCTATGTTGACGATAGGGATATTCTTTTCTCTAAAATGACGTGGGAGCGCATAGTGCTTGATGAGCGCGTGAACTTTCCAATGTACTATCCGGTTGATACCAATAACATTGGTAAAAACAGGCGTTCGCTTTATGATGTGCTTATGAAGAACATCAAAAACGGTAAAATAAAAAACATTTATGACGATTCTTACTTTAATACCAAAAGAACATTAAAGGATATTGAAGCAGCGCTATCTAAAGTTGATACTACAGAGCTTGGTATCGAGCAAATAAATGCTGGAGAAGAGCTTTCTGCACAGTATATCGATAGAAGGGATATTAGTGCTGCCGATATTAAGGAATATCGCGTTAAAGGGCTTTGGTATTTTGACAAACGACAAGCAGAATTAAAATACCGTTTGTTAGGAATTGCGCCAGTAGCACCAGATGTTAACTTTATTGATAGTGACACTCAAGATTTAGTTGAATTATTCTGGGTATTCTTTCCAGATGCCAGAGAAGTATTGCACGAAGCAAAAGCGTTTAATAACGAGAATAGTTCTGTGCCATTATCATTCGACCATATTCTAAACTCCAGACGTTTTAATGGTATTATATACCGAGAAGAAAACGTACAGGGTAACAGAAAAATTAATGAATATGTATCCGATAATGCTTTGATGCAACTGTTGGAATCTGAGAGAATCAAAGAGAAAATCAGAGATTTTGAATTGGATATGTGGACATATTAATTCAATAAAATCATAAAACTTATAAACGCCCACAAAATTTGTGGGCGTTTTTGTTTTTGTTGTTCCTGCTAAGGGGGAATCCACTTTTCTAAGTATCTTCGCGAAAGTATGGAAATAGATTATATTGTAGTTGGTTGTGGTTTGGCAGGTATTGCTTTTTGCGAACAATTGAGAACACACAACAAATCTTTTGTGGTTTTTGATGATAGTTCCCAGCGATCATCCACTGTGGCTGGCGGGTTGTATAACCCCGTTGTATTAAAACGTTTTACATCTGTTTGGAAAAGTAAAGAACAGTTAGAAAAGGCTTTGCCCCTTTATAATAAATTAGCAAAACAATTTGGGGTACAATTAGATTATAAAATCCCTGTCTATAGAAAATTTGCTTCTTTAGAAGAACAGAACGACTGGTTTGCAGCATCTGATAAGCCAAATCTTTCAGAATATCTTTCATCCAAAATAGTAAAAAATACTAATAAGAATATTAATGCGCCTTTTGGTTTTGGAGAGGTGCTTGGAACCGGGCGAATTGACGTTAATACACTTGTCGAATCTTATAAAAATTATTTATCTAAAAAAAATATACTTTTAAAAGAATCCTTCAACTATTCGGCAATTGAATCAACAGATCAAGGGGTTTCATGTAAGGGAATTAAGGCTAGCCAAATAGTTTTTTCAGAAGGTTTCGGTGTGAATAAAAACACGTTTTTTAAAGATTTACCATTGGTGCCCGCCAAAGGGGAATTGTTAATTATTGAAGCACCAGATTTAAATATGGACTTTGTATTAAAAGGCAATGGGTTTTTAATTCCAATAGGAAATCATCAATATATTGTAGGTGCTACTTATAATTGGAACGATACTACGCACCAGTTAACAGACAAAGCAAAAGAGGAACTTTTAGATAAACTTAAAAATCTTATTACGTGCAAGTTTAAGGTTGTTGGCCAAGTGGCTGGTATAAGGCCAACCGTAAAAGATAGGCGACCTTTGGTTGGGCAACACCATCAACACAAAAATCTATATGTATTAAATGGCTTAGGCACGAGAGGCGTAATGATTGGACCTTACGTTGCCGAGCAGCTGTTCGATTTCATAGAACATAAAAAGCCCTTAGAGAAAGAAATTGATATTAAAAGATTTGGGATTTAGTAGATTATTTTCTAGCAAGCGATTTATCGTAGTGCATGAAAAAATTAATCCAAATATTTCTTGAAAGCCTTAAAATAACAGGTAAAAAAGCGACCAATGTACCAACAATACTTGCAAAAACAATATGGATGCTGGCTTTAAAAACTAAAAAGGAAATAACAAAAGCGGCCACTGCAAAGGCGATACCTACAGCATAGCTTACATACATGGCACCGTAAAAAAAAGAAGGTTCAATTTTATATTTTGTTTTGCAGCAAGAGCAACGTTCGTGCATATCCAAAACTTCAGTCAGTACGTAAGGGTTTTTGTTTACATACATACTTTCACTGTGACATTTTGGGCAAGTTCCTCTAAGAATACTATATAATTTACTCCCTTTTTTAAACATATATTTTAATGTATTTTTGCATGCAAAAATGCAAAGCAAAAATAAGGTTTAATATTGAAATACTCTGTAACCAAAGTAACAATTCTATGATGAACATCCACAACTTATCAATTTCATTTCAGGGGGAATACCTGTTTGAAGATATCACCTTTAAATTGGGCAATGGCGACAGGGTAGGCCTTATTGGAAAAAATGGTGCAGGGAAATCGACCATGCTTAAAATTTTGTCTAGGGAACTTGAACCAGATTCTGGACAAATTGCAGCCGACAAAGAACTTAAAATAGGTTTTTTAAAACAGGATATAGATTTCGACTTTGGTAGAACCGTACTGGAAGAATCGTACGAAGCTTTTACGGAAATTAAAGAGGTTGAAGCCAAAATGGACGAAATAAACACCCAGCTTGCAGAGCGTACTGATTATGAAAGTGAAGGCTATCATCAATTAATGGTAGATATAAACGAGCTTCAACATCAATATGAGATTTTAGGTGGTTATAATTACCAAGGCGATACCGAAAAAATTCTTCAAGGTCTGGGCTTTACTCGTGAAGATTTCGATAAACTAACAGATACTTTTTCCGGTGGTTGGCGAATGCGAATTGAATTAGCCAAATTACTGCTTCAAAATAATGACATCTTGTTACTGGATGAGCCTACAAACCACTTGGATATTGAATCCATTATCTGGTTGGAGGGTTTTTTAAAAAACTATGCAGGAGCTGTGGTAATTGTATCGCACGATAAAATGTTTTTAGATAACGTTACCAATAGAACCATCGAGATTTCTCTAGGAAGAATTTATGATTATCCAAAACCGTATTCTAAATATTTGGTGCTTCGTGAAGAGCTAAGAACACAGCAATTGGCTTCACAAAAAAACCAACAAAAACAAATTGAACAAACAGAAAAACTTATTGAAAAGTTTAGAGCTAAGGCGTCTAAGGCAACCATGGCACAATCGCTCATAAAAAAGCTGGATAAGATAGAGCGTATTGAGGTGGATGAAGATGATAATAGCGTCATGACCCTTAATTTTCCAGTGTCGATAACACCTGGTAAAGTAATTGTTGAAGGAGAAAATGTTTCAAAAAGTTATGGAAGTAATCAAGTTTTAAAGTCTGTTGATTTACAGATAGAGCGTGATAGTAAAACTGCTTTTGTGGGGCAGAACGGTCAGGGAAAATCTACTTTGGCAAAAATAATTGTTGGCGATATTAAATATGAAGGCCATTTAAAATTAGGACATAATGTACAAATAGGGTATTTTGCCCAAAATCAGGCAGAGTATTTAGACGGAAACAAAACAGTTCTCGATACCATGATTGATGCCGCTAACGAATCCAATAGAAGCAAAGTACGCGATATTTTGGGAGCTTTTTTATTTCGGGGTGATGAAGTTGAAAAATATGTAAAAGTGCTTTCTGGGGGTGAACGTAACAGATTGGCTTTGGCCAAGCTCATGTTGCAACCGTTCAATGTGCTTGTGATGGATGAGCCTACCAACCATTTGGATATTAAATCTAAGAATGTGCTTAAAGAGGCATTGAAAAAGTTTGAAGGCACATTGATATTGGTATCTCACGATCGCGATTTTCTCCAAGGTCTTACAAAAACGGTTATAGAGTTTAAAGACCACCGTATAAAGGAATATTTAGGCGATATAGATTTTTATTTAGAACAACGTAAAGTAGATAGTTTAAGGGAGGTTGAAAAGAGGACTGTTGTTAAAGAATTGCCTAAAGAGAAAAAGCAGCAAAGCTATGAAGACCAAAAAAAGCTTAAGTCTTTAAATAATCGATTGAGTAGTGTTGAGTCAGATATAAGTCAGTTGGAAAAAGAAATAAAAGCTATTGATGTGTCTTTGGAAATAAATTATGCGGAAGTAACTGCTCAGCCCAATTTTTTCGACGACTACCAAAAGAAAAAGGAAAAATTAAAGGCTTTTATGCAAAAATGGGAAGATTTGCAGCTCGAAATTGAACAGTACGCAAATTGATTACATTTAGGCTTTTTTTAACTTTTCACCACTCTTTATTGAGTAGTTTTGTAAAAAATTAACTGACATTGACACGAAAAATCATACTTTCCGTATTGGGTGTTTTACTCATCGTTGCTTCAATCTTTTTGGCTATGACTTTAATAGCCAATAAAAATAAGCCCAAACCTATAAGAGAAAAGATAATAAAAACTGTATCAACAGACACTGTTTCAAATGGTGTTGTTCCTATTGTTATCCCTGCAAATGGTAGACTTGTGGCCAAGAGGCGCATTGAGCTTTTTGCTGAAGTACAAGGAGTTTTTGAAAAAGGCAACAAGTTGTTTAAGCCAGGGCAAAATTACAAACAAGGCGAGGCTTTAATTAGAATAGATAATTCTGAGTATTACGCCAGTGTACAGTCTGCAAAAAGTGATCTTTACAATTCCATTTCTGCTATTATGCCCGACTTAAGGTTGGATTTTCCAGTGGTTTACGAAAAATGGAAAAACTACTTAATAGATTTCGACCTAAGTAAGGCTACACCTAAGTTACCTGAAATGTCATCCGAAAAGGAAAACTATTTTATTACTGGCAGAGGTATAGTTTCCAGTTATTATAGTGTAAAGAACTTAGAGCAGCGCTTATCTAAATATACAATTTATGCACCATTTTCAGGTATTCTAACGGAAGCACTGGTAACAGAAGGATCGTTGGTAAGATCTGGTCAAAAATTAGGCGAATATATAGATCCATCGGTTTATGAAATGGAAGTAGCCATAAGTGAATCTTATTCCAGTTTGTTAAAGCCTGGAGAAGAAGTAAAGCTTACTAATTTAGATAAAACCAAAACCTATGATGGTGTGGTGTCTAGGGTAAATGGAAGAGTAGATCCTGCTACACAAACCATCACAACGTATATAGAAGTTAAGGATGAAAGTTTAAGAGAAGGTGTTTATTTAGAGGCAAATTTAAATGCAAAACAAGAGGAAAATGCCATTGAGATCAGTAGAAGTTTGCTTTTAGAAAACAATCAGATTTTCGTTGTTAAAGACAGTGTTTTGGCTGTAATGGATGTAAAGCCAGTATATTTCTCTGAAACCAGTGTGGTGTTAAAAGATGTGCCAAATGGTACTATTATTCTTAGTAAGCCAATTCCGGGCGCCTATTCGGGCATGCTTATAAAAAATTACGACGAGTACAATAAGTAAGAAAAACAGATTACTATGAGAAAACTGATTGCTTACTTTATAAGATACCACGTAGCAGTTACTATTTTTATTTTTGCTTTTGTGTCCTTTGGTCTTTTGGGGATAATGTCGCTTAAGTCGTCATTTTTTCCACTTACCGAATCTAAAATCATTACCATAAGCGTTACCTATCCTGGTGCATCACCCCAAGAAATAGAAGAGGGAGTTGTTCTTAAAATAGAAGATAACTTAAAAGGACTAAAGGGTGTAGATCGTGTTACGTCGGTTTCAAGAGAAAACAGTGGTTCTATAACCGTTGAAATTGAAAAAGGTGAAAACATCGATTTCATGCTGTTGGAAGTTAAAAATGCGGTAGATAGGGTGCCATCGTTCCCAACAGGAATGGAGCCATTGGTGGTTGCCAAGCAAGAAGCCGTAAGGGAAACCATTTCATTTTCAATAAGTGGAGAAGATATTCCATTGGCCACTTTAAAACAATTGGGGAGGCAAATTGAGAACGATTTAAGGGCTATTGAAGGTATTTCCCAAGTAGAAGTTACTGGTTACCCACAAGAAGAAATAGAAATTGCAGTTAATGAGGCCAGCTTATTGGCATTCAATACAACATTCAATGAGGTTGCCCAGGCAGTAAGTGCCTCCAATATTTTGGTTACGGGTGGTAATATAAAAACAGATTCTGAGGAATATTTAATTAGGGCCAATAACCGATCGTATTATGGTAGTGAACTTTCAAACGTAATCGTTAAAGCCACGCCAGATGGTAAGACTGTTCGTTTAAAAGACGTTGCTACTATTCGCGACCGATTTTCAGAAACCCCTAATGTTAATTATTACAACGGGCAATTAGCAGTAAATATCTCGGTTACGAGTACAAATAATGAAGACCTTATTTCTTCGGCTGAAAAGGTAAAAGAATACATTGAAAAATATAACGAGACGCACAATAATGCTAGGTTAGATATTGTAGACGATCGTTCGGTAATATTAAACCAAAGAACACAACTGCTTTTTGAGAACGCTTTAATGGGTATTGTTTTGGTACTCATTTTCCTGTCGTTATTCTTAAACACACGTGTGGCATTTTGGGTGTCATTAGGATTGCCAATTTCATTTTTAGGCATGTTTATTTTTGCCAGTCAATTTGATATAACCATAAATGTATTGTCTTTGTTCGGAATGATAATTGTTATTGGTATTTTGGTGGATGACGGAATTGTAATTGCAGAAAATATATACCAACATTATGAAAAGGGAAAAAAACCTATTCAAGCGGCAATTGATGGTACTTTAGAAGTGATTCCTCCAGTAGTGTCGGCCATTATAACTACGCTTTTGGCATTTTCTCTATTTTTATTTTTAGATAGTAGGATTGGGGAATTCTTTGGTGAAGTTTCCATTATTGTTATTTTAACGCTGGCCATTTCACTTATTGAGGCCTTAATTATTCTTCCGGCGCATTTAGCACATTCTAAAGCATTAAAGCCGCCAGTGGTTGAAGAAAACCCATCAAAAATCAAGTTGTTTTTCGCCAAAATGCGACTAATAAATAAGTTTGGCGATAATATCATGGGCTTTTTAAGGGACAAAGTTTACAGTCCTATTTTAGAAAAAGTATTGAAATTTAAAGTATTGGCGTTTGGTGTTTTTGTGGCACTCTTAATATTAACCCTGGGGTTAGTGGGCGGCGGTATTATAAACGTTACTTTATTCCCATCAGTAGCCAGTGATAGAGTTTCCGTAGAGTTAAGCATGCCTAATGGTACCAATGAAAAAGTAACCGATTCGATCATATCGATGATTGAAGAAAAATCCTTTATCGTAAATAAAGAGTTCACAGAAAAATATTTAAAAGGTACAGATAAAGAGCTTTTTGTAAACACTATTGTGCAATTAACGGGTAGTTCCAGTGCAGAATTAGAAATAAATTTGTTACCAGGAGAAGAACGGCCAGACGATATTAACTCAACAATGGTTGCAAACAGAATACGGGAAGTTGTTGGTCCGGTATTGGGAACAGAACGCTTAATTTTTGGTTCTGGAGGTAATTTTGGAGGAAGTCCTGTTTCTGTATCCTTGCTTAGTAACAACATAGAGGAGTTAAAAGCTGCCAAAGTTGAACTTAAATCTGTTTTAGAGACAAATCCTTTGCTAAAGGATGTTGCAGATAATGATCCCGCTGGAATTAAAGAAATTAAGCTTGAACTTAAAGAAAGTGCCTATTTACTTGGGCTGGATTTACGATCTGTGATGAATCAAGTAAGGGCTGGATTTTTTGGAACGCAAGCGCAACGTTTCCAACGTGGACAAGACGAAATAAGAGTTTGGGTACGTTACGACCGTAGTAACAGGGAATCTATAAACGATTTGGATGAAATGCGTATTGTAACGCCTACAGGAGATCGGGTGAATTTAACAGACATTGCTAATTATACAATTGAAAGAGGAGATGTGTCTATTAATCACTTATCAGGTCAACGTGAAATTCAGGTATCTGCTGATTTAAAAGATCCTAACTCCAGTTCAACAGATATTATGGAGGATATCCAAAGTAATATTATTCCAGATATTCGTTCAAGGTATCCAACCATCTCGGCTTCTTTTGAAGGGCAAAATAGAGAAGCTACTAAATTGGCTAGATCGTTAAAAAGTGCCGGTATTCCCATTTTATTGCTCATTTACATAACTATCGCCTTTACATTCAGGAGTTATAGCCAACCGTTATTGTTATTAATATTAGTGCCTTTTAGCTTAACTGCGGTGGCTTGGGGGCATTGGATTTTTGGTTTCCCAATCAATATTCTGTCTCTTTTAGGTATTATTGCCCTTATAGGAATTATGGTAAACGATGGCTTGGTGTTAATAGGAAAGTTTAACAGTAACCTGAAAGAAGGAATGCCATTTGACGTTGCACTTTTTGATGCAGGGAAGTCGCGTTTTAGAGCCATATTTTTAACCTCTTTAACAACTATTGCTGGATTGGCACCACTGTTATTGGAGAAAAGTAGACAGGCGCAATTTTTAAAACCAATGGCTATTTCTATTTCGTTTGGTATTGGTTACGCTACCGTTTTAACATTACTTGTTTTGCCGCTCTTTTTATCCTTTAGCAATAGCATCAAAAAGAATGTAAAATGGTTGGCAACAGGAAATGAAGTTACCAAAGAAGAAGTAGAACGTGCCATTAAAGAACAAAAAGAAGAGGAAGAGGATGAACACTAAATGCTTATATATTATTCTTTTGGTTTTAGGTATTAGCCTAAAGCTTTCAGCGCAGGAACAATTAATAACCCCTAGTGAAGCCGTTTCAATGGCTTTAGATAATAATTATGGTATTAAAGTCGCTAGCAATTCTGTAAAAATAGCAGAGAATAATGCCGATATTTTAAATTCTGGATACCTTCCTACACTAGATGGTCGTGCTGGTGCAAACTATAACGTAAATAACAGGGAAGTTGAGTTTGCAAGTGGGCCACCACAGACGTTTAATGGTGTTGAAAGTTCGAGTTACAATGCTTCTGTAAATTTAAATTACACCATATTTGATGGCTTGGGCAGATCTTACAATTATAGGCAGCTTAAAGAACAATATGAATTATCGGAGATTGAAGCTAGGGAAACTATAGAAAATACTATTATTCAATTGTTTTCGGTTTATTATAATGTGGCTCAACTTACTGAAAATACAGATGCAATTCAGCAAACTTTAGATATTTCGAAAGACAGATTGATTCGTGCCAACTATCAATTTGAATATGGACAAAGTACCAAGTTGGCCGTACTTAATGCCGAGGTAGATATTAATAACGATAGCATTAGTTTAATAAATGCCAAACAACAATTAAAAAACTTTAAAAGGGACTTAAATTTTGTAACAGGAAATGTACTGCCAGAAGACTTTAATGTTAAAACAGAAATAACGTTTATATTAGGTTTAGACAAACAGAGTTTGTATGAGAAAACCTTGGCCAATAATGTATCCTTATTGCAAATGGAGAAAAATATTATTATTGGTGAGTACGACATAAAGTTTGGTAAATCTGCTTACTTGCCAACGGTTGGCTTAAGCGGAAATTATGGATGGAATAAAAACAATAATGGTCCTGGGTCTTTTGCAGTAGGGTCTGTTAGCACGGGTTTTTCTGCAGGCCTAAATTTAAGTTGGAATTTATTTGATGGAGGTACAACCATAACAAGAGTTAAGAATGCAAAAATCAATTTAGAAAATCAAAAATTACTTAAAGAGCAATTGGTTATTGATATAACTCGAAACTTTAACAATGCTTGGGACGATTATCAAAACAAACTGGATATCTATAGAATTCAGGAAGATAATATTATAACTGCACAAAATAATTTTGATAGAACCAAAGAAAAGTTTGGAATTGGCCAAGTAAACTCCATTGAATTCAGGCAGGCCCAATTAAACCTTCTTAATGCTGAATTAAGCAGAAACCAAGCAAAATATACTGCCAAACTAGCAGAATTGCAAATGCTACAAATAAGTGGCGAACTTTTAAATATTTCCTTTGATTAAAAGTTAGTATACTTTACAGCTTTTATTTGTCAAAATTGGGTATTTGTTCTTAAATTGAAACCGTTTGTCGACTAGTAAATGTTAAAAAATATTGCATTTCGTCGAATAAAATAGTTTTTAATCTATTCCTTGTCTACTTTCGTAATAGAATTAATCCCAAATTTATTCGAGAATGAGAACTGTAAAACTACTTATAATCTGCTTTTTTGTTTCTGCATATGCATTTGCTGAAATACCGTCCACAGAAAAAAGTGCTTTAATTGCTATTTATGAATCTACAAATGGTAGCAATTGGAATGCCAAATGGGATATGTCTAAGCCGGTAAACTCTTGGTATGGTGTTAAAATTGAAAATGATCGTGTTGTTGAGCTTAACTTATCTTTTAACAATCTAGTAGGCCAATTGCCTGAACAAATAGGTGATTTAACCTCATTACGTAAGTTAAGTTTTGGTTTTAACAAAATTAGCGGAACAATACCTTCTTCATTTAAAAATTTACAGGAATTAACAACTTTAGAGCTATTTATGAATAAACTAGAAGGTGAAATTCCTAATGAGTTGGCAGAACTTCAAAAATTAGAATCATTGCAATTATATAGTAACTCATTTACAGGCAACATTCCTGCTTCATTATTAGAGTTAAAAAACCTTAAAGAGCTTTTATTGGGAAGTAATTTTTTAACAGGAACCATTCCCAGTGGAATTCATAAGCTAAGTAACTTGCAAAAGTTAAGTTTAATGGATAATAAATTAGAAGGTGAAATACCAGTAGAAATTGCATTGTTGGATCAGCTGGAAGAATTGTTGCTTTCTAGTAACCAATTAACAGGCGACCTGCCAATGGAATTTATTAACTTAAGGAATTTAAATACCATTATGGTAAGTGATAATAATTTAAATCAAGAATATATTAGCGTTTCAGGAAACAATCCTCCTGGTATTATGTTATTGCAAATGCAAAATCAAAATGCAACCGCTACAATGGATATAGAAAAAGAATAGTTTTTTAGTTAGAATTTCTGAAACTTTAAAGAGGCAACAGTTTAAATTGTTGCCTCTTTTTTGTTTATTTTTATTAAATTTTAATAGATGGTGGTGCATTATTTTACTTGTCCACATTGTTGGGAAACTATATCGATGGTATTGGATAATTCTATTTCAGAACAGGTTTATATTGAGGACTGTGAAATATGTTGTAACCCTATTGAAGTTTCTGTAAAATTTTCAGGTTCTGAACTTGTAGATTTTCAGGCAAGTAGTATAGAGCAATAATATTTTTGAATATAAGTATTGTTATAATTAAAAAGGATTGTATATTTGCAGTCCAATATCGCGGGATAGAGCAGTAGGTAGCTCGTCGGGCTCATAACCCGAAGGTCACTGGTTCGAGTCCAGTTCCCGCTACGAAGCGAGACTCAAGTGCATTTTGTATTTGAGTCTTTTGTTTTTTATTGGTGTAATTGTCTTTGAATGAGTTTGTTAATTCAAAAATCATGTTGACTTTACTGGTTCGACATTCCTTATTTTTGAGGGAAAATTTAAAACCTTCTGGGAATAAGATATTTTGAAATGCCCGTTTGTCATTGTAGTTTAAAGATTTATAGAATTCACAAGGGTTTTCAGCGATTTTCAAGAATTTTTTTAAGAATTTTTGGTGGTTCGACTTTTTTGAAGGCAAGTTGTAGATCTGTCTTGTTTTTTCTTCAATTTGTGCTTTTAGTTTTGAACCATGCTTTTCAAAAATTTCATCTGATATTTTTCCTAAAGCAAACCGATATTCCATGTCATCATAATTTTTTTGTAATTCACTCAATTCATTTTTTATTATTCGTTTCTTTTCACTTAAGTTAGACATTTCAGTATCAATTATTTTCTCTAATTGTTTTGAGAATAGTTTGTGAAATGATTTGGAAAATTTAAAGGAGTCTAATGTTTTTGTAAACTGTTGGTTCAGTCCATCATTAAGTGATTTGGATCGTGTATTAGCATTTGCGGTCTTATTGCATTTTCCACATTTATAATAATGGATTTCCTTTTTCTTGTTAAAATAGGATGTCATGTTATTGTTGCAATCATCACAAACAAGAAATTTGGGAACTAAAGGCGTTTCTTTTTTACCGTTAATTTTTGGAATTCCAATTTGATTCGAGTTGTTTAACTTTGATTGTAGAATTTTATATTCTTTTTTGGAAATGATTGGTTCCCAATGACCTTTTATCTCAATTCCGGGAACGAGGCTGTTTGTAAAATAACCGGCATAGAATGGTTTATTCCACATTGCATTTAGGCTTTGTTTTGGGATATGTAGGCCTTCTAAAAGCAACCAATCCAATATTTCTTTATCCGTATAATTTTTATAGAGTTTAAGCTTGAAGGCCTTTTTCAATAAAAGGCCTTCACTATTTAACTTAATTTCTTGTTTAGCTTGGATCTTTTCAGGGTCGGTTACTCGTGGCCCATAATGGTCATAACCTCTTGGAGCCCGTCCTAAAAATGTTCCCTTTTGAATTGCATCCTTCATTCCTGGAATAATAACATCCTGACGGCTGAAATTTTCTTTTTGGGCATGTAATAGCTGTAATGAAAACTCATTTTCGTTACGTTCTGTAAAAGTGTTGTGGCCAGTGCTCATAGAATAAAGAAAAACATTGTACTTTCTCCTAAGGCTAACAAATAGTTCTATATGTTCTGAACCTGCCCTTCCAAATCTACTTGGTGACCAAATCAATATTATTTTTGGTCGTTTAGCTGGAGATGTATCTTTAATGGAATAGATAAGTTCATTTAATGTTTTTTGGGTATTAATTCTTTTGGAACTTTCATATTCAGCATCAAATTCTTTGGAAATAATAAGATTATTATCTTGAGCAAAGGTTTTGATTCGTTTGACTTGGGAGTGTATACTGCCATTGTTCATAAACTGTTCTTTGGAAGATACCCTAGTGTACGACCAAACAACAGCCCTGAAAAAATCCTGGATTGAAAACTCTTTTCTTTTCATTTATTGAACTATTTTATGTTTTCATAAATCAGTTTTGTGAATTGATATAGATTAAATGCAAATTCGGTATGTTCTTTGCCTTCAAGTATACTTTCTTCTTCAGGCAAGCATTCAAATATTTCTGATTTATTTAAAAACTGTGATTCCTGAAGTTTTTGCTTCGATTTCCGGCCCATAACGAGAAAGTGTTAGACCGGGCTGCATTTTCAGGAACCGATTGTGTTCTACAATAATATTCATTTTATTTTTTTATTAAAGTCAGTTTATAATTTCCTTGGGATCGAATATCTATCAACATTTTGGAGCCTTTTTCGATTTTGTTTTCCAATATATAACGTGCCAGTTGTTCCTTGGTTTTATGTTTTTCAGTAATGATAATAGGTTTTAATTGGCCATTTTCAAATACTATTTGAACTTCCTTTGGTTTTTTAAAAACTACAATATCCCTTATCTGTTGTTCTATGCTGTTCAAATATCCAAGGGTTGGTTTCGGACTATCGATATCTATTGAGACTACCTTCAATAAGATAGGAGCCAAAGGAACGGTCACTATTGATGATTCAAGGGCAAGGCTGGCTAATTTTAAATTAAGTTTACCATCATTCATTAGAAACTCATGCTCGCCGGTTTTCGGAATGTAAACCAACGCATGAGGTACTTCCTTATTCAATAACCAAGATTTTATCATATCCGTAAATGGATTGATTTCCATCCTTAAGGTTCCCATAAGAAGGTCATCTTCCAATGTGTTTTTTAATATTTCTATATCTTCATTGCTTATAGAGCCGTTATTTCGATTTATTGTTTTCCTAATTACTTTATCGGCATATTTGTCCTTTCTTGGTTTATCCCAAACTTTCTTTGCTAGTTTAGCCAAACGCTTTGAACTTACCCCAACATCCAAAAGCTCTTTTATTATATATGCCCAAATTGCATTGGCGAGGTTCAATCTAACCCTACCCAGTCTTTTGTTTTCGTTGATATCTTGTCTTTCAACAAAAGGAATTAGTATCTTCTTGATCCAATAGTTTATTTGTCTTGGCGTAATGCCCAATTCAATAGGAGCAATATCGCAATGCTCAAAAATTTGTTGCCCTAATAAACGTGCATGAGATGAATTCATTTAAATCTAGTTTTACCAAATATATTAATTAATTTTATAATTACATATATATCATTAAAATATTTAATATATTTGATATATGTATCATTAAATAAAATAAGCAAATATTAATTTCATTTACCACGGGTATACCTAAGGTATACCCGTGGTAAACCAAAAGTAAACAGTATGAAAGATAAAGACTCAAGAACCGTTACCGTTTCGTTCAAAGTGGCAGCCCATGAAAAGATAAGGTACAATAGAAAGGCCCGAAAACACGGGGTTACCTTTTCTGAATGGGCGGCCAGTATTATCAATATGTATGAAGATGCCTATGATGAACTAAAGATCAATTCCATTAGGGAAGAGGAGCTTCTGTATGAAATTGATAAACTAAGAAAACAAGTTCGTTTACTAGAAACTTTAAATGATAATTTAAAGATTCGGGTCGAATCCAAAAAAATCATGTTTAATTCTTAGTTGATTTCAAAGCGAACATTAGGTTATATTGTATTTAAATACAATTTATTGATTCCAATAATTTATCAATAATCACTTCCCTTCAATATTTTCTTTCGGTTTTTGGATTGGCTGGAATTAAACCGTTCGATTTTGTCTTTCAGTTCATCGGATAGCTCTATGGGTCCATTCAACAGTTCATATAATCTTTTCTGGAGCCTAAGGTAGTATGATGGTAAGGTACTGGATGTAAAGGATTGCCAGTTCGAGAATGATCCATCCGTATTTTTAGATCGTCTTTGCTGTTTTACTTGAAACGATACCCTATATGGTTTTTCGTTTCCCCTTATCTCCATGGTTATTTCCTCTTTGTAGGTACTGTTCTCCTGTATGGCTTCAATATAGCCTCTTGACTCCGATTCTCTTGAAATGGTACTGTATTCTTCGGTGGCTATAATGTAAATGGCATTCCAGACTTCAGAAAAATCCTTGTTATAGGAAGCATTGCTAACCAGGTTTTTCTCGTAGGCCTCAATCTCTTTGATAAGACCCCTTTTGTTCTGTGCAAAAATCGATTTGGTGGCAAATAATACCAAAATGGTGAAAGTAAAATGTTTTAGATTCATTTTGTTAAGTTTTAGATACACCCAACCCCTAAGTGAAGATTATTAAAATAAATAAGCGTGGGGTTTCAAACCTTATTCATTTCGAGGTACCGCCAGATACCCAACCACAAATAAGTACTCACCCACGCCATAAACGTGAGCATTAGAACTTATTATTTCTGTGGTTTAAAAACTGGCGGTTTTCGAAATAGAAATAATAGCTAACGCTTAAACTAATATGTTAAATGATGTTTTTTACCTTATATGTACACTGTTTGAGAAACGAAAATAATGAAAATTAACCTGTTGTGTATAATTTATTTTTTGTGTTCATTCTAAAAATTTTATATGGAATGTAAAGCTTCAAGGTTATTAAGAGCTTTATGAATAAAATTTGAACGGTAATATCAATAGGGGTCATAAAATAAAATAGGTTTATTCTCTTTTTTAAAAAGTTATTTTTTAAGCTCAAAAAACAAATTTCCTCTCATTGGAAAGAAAATACATCAAAAAAGCAATATTGTTTTTGTAGATTTATGCGGTCAACTTTTTTTAGTCTAAAATAAAACTTATGAAGTTTCAAAGGTAAAAACAGAATTGGTTATGTGCTGTGCTCTGAACTTTTTTGCTTATTGCTATTTTATTTAAGTCTAAAAAACCACTGTCTTAGACGGTGGTCATGTTTTAAAGGCTGTGCCATTTTATAGGTTTACCATCTAAAACTTTTTAAGATGAGTAAATATAGAAAATTAACACATGTGTATTACAAATGCGACTATCACATTGTTTTCACGCCTAAGTGTCGTTTCCGTGTGCTAGAGGGCATGGTAAAATCACATGTAGAACATGACTTGCAGGTAATCAGTACATGGAAAGATGTCATCATTCAAGAAATGAACGTGCAAAAAGACCATGTTCATTTGGTTTGTTCAATACCGCCGAAGGTGTCCATATCGGAATTCATGGGTAAAATGGCAATCAAGTTGTTCAAGACGTATCCAAGTTTAAGACAAAAGCCTTATTGGTGCAATCACTTTTGGTCGAGAGGCTATTTTGTGAGTACAGTAGGTTTGGATGAGGGCATGATAAAGCGATATGTGAAATATCAAGAACATCATGAATGAGCCTAATGCCCGTTTGGGGCTAATCTGAAAACCAAAGCCTCCGTTAAAAACGGAGGTTTTTTACTGTTATGTTCCAATAAAACTATTTTAGTTGTACATCTATACTAACGAAATCTAGAAAGTTAGTGATTGAAAACAAATCCTTGAACCATGTTCTTTGAAATTTTTTGTTTTCTAGTCGTTTGGTATTGTAACCAATGAGAGCTTTTTTGTTGATTTCTAAGAATTCTAAAAATTTATTGATAGTGTTGAGATTTAAAGAGGAATCTAAATTAAGATACCCAATATATTTTAAATTATTAGTATTTGTTAAATATCTGGCTCCAGCTTTTATGGCGAAAGCAATCCCTTTATTCTTTTTAATATCAACAATTGTTAGCTTACTTTGAAATTTTTCATTGAAAGATTTTAAGATTGTTACGGTTTTATCTGCACTTCCATTGTTTACTAAGCATATAGGGATTTGTTTTGACTGATATATTATTTCTGAAAAAATATCTTCATTGAGGTTATTTTCATTATTATAAAATATCAGTATAATTCCAATAGTCATCTTGATAGTTTAGATTGAATTTACTTTTTAAGCAACTTCTTGATTTAAAATTAGTTTAGATTCTACAGAATTTTGATTGTTAGTCTTTTTCGTATTTCTATAAACCCAAGCTATTTGGAATAATTGACCCACAATTTTAAAAGAATCTTTCATTGATAATTTTGAGCCATCGGCATGTATCCATCTTTTTAAAGGTTGTTCACAAATTAATTTTTTAGCTTTTTCAGTGCTATAATATAATGCCATTCTTTTAAATATTTCAACATCAAAAATCCATTTTGTAACAAACTTTTTACAAAAAGACAATTCAATAACATCTTTATGGAAAATCTTGGCACCACATTGCGTGTCTTTAAATTCCATTCCTAATATCTTTCTGATAATATAATTGATAGTTAAGCTAATAATTTTTCTTGCAGATTCTTTTGTAATATTGGCGCCCATTCTACTAATTCTAGAACCACTTACTATTTTAAAATTAGAATTTTCAATAGTTGTAACTAAATCATCAAAATCGGCCAAATCTGTTGATAAATCGGCATCTAAAAAGCCAATATAATCTAAATCTTTATGTTTTGCCATGTGTAACATTCCTAGTCTTACGGCTTCAGCTTTTCCACCATTTTTTTCACAATCGTAAACGGTAATAAAGTTTTCTCTTCCTTTTCTTAAGTTATTTAAAACTTCAAGTGTTTTATCTTTGCTACCATCATTTATAAAACATAAATGGTATCCTGAATGTTTATCTATAAAATTTGTAAATTCTTTACTTAAAAGTCTTTCTTCTTCATTATAACAAGGAATAACAACTCCAACACATCGTTGTTCGATAATTGTATTGTTTGAAGGGTTTACAAAATTTGCATTTGCTGGAACTCCAATAAGCCTTTTAACTCTGGCACAAATTTCATTTAGGCTTAATGGTTTTTTCATATAATCATTAATACCTAAATCGAAACTTTCAGTTATAGTTGTATCATTTGTATTACCAGATAAAACCATAATGGGAGTTGTTGGCTTTTTTGAAGTTCTAATTTGTTTTACAATTTCTAAACCTGAAACTTCTGGCATGTTAATATCAACAATTACTAAGTCGGGATTAAATGAATTAAATAATTCAACACCTTTTTTCGCATCAGTTTCAATCTTGACTTGATAACCTAATTCTATTAATCTTTTTTGTAATGGTAACAACACTAATTGTTGATCATCTATTGCTAATACTTTCATAATTTAAGTTTTTGCGATTATTTATAGGACAAACATATGTATACAACGCATGTGAAAATTTATATTTAGTTAAGCCTATAGGTTTGTTTAGACGAGTGGTAATTTTGTGTAGATAATTAAAATAAGACAAAGCAATTAAATTATTTATATTTACATGTAGCTATTACCGTTCATTTTTGATGAAAGAAAAAACAAATAAATATTTAATTACTGCTTTACTAATTGGTATAGCATTTCATGGTGCATCTATATTTTTTACTTTAGAAACTACTTATGATGCACTAATACATTTGTTTTTTGCAGATCATTATGCCAATAGTTGGTTTGAACCTTGGAACTATAAATGGTACACAGGATTTACCGTAATGAGTTATCCACCACTGGTGCACCAATCCATTGCTGCATTTTCTTTTATTGGAGGTTTAAAGTTCGGGTTATTTACAGTCGCATTAATTAGTGTCATACTTTTTATCACTGGAGTTTATAGATTTGCTCTGCTTATGACAGCGAACAGAACGGTTGCAGGGTATGCATCACTTTTAGCCGTTTTTTCCTCCTCGTTTGTTGAAACGTTACATGTTTTCGGTCAGTTACCAAGTATTATTGGAATTTCAGTTTTGATGCATTCGTTGCCCGAAATATATTTATGGTTAAAAACAGGAAGAATTAAATTTCTATTTACCTCACTGTCTTTAATTTCAGTGACGGTAACGTCACATCATGTTACTCCTATCTTCGGAATGGTGTTTTTTATATTTCCATTAATAGGTATGGTTTTGATGGATGTTTCTAGGGAACAAGTAGTTACCAGTAAAGCGATAACCATTAGGATATTTTTAAATAGCTTTTTTAAACTCTTAAAAAGGATTGTTGCGTTTGGAGTTGGGGCTTTAATAATTATTGTAGTCTGTATTTTGCCTTATTGGATTAACTCAAAAAATAATCCCATTACTCAAGTACCTATTCCACATGGCTCTCGTGATAATTTTTTAGAAATAACATCTTCTGGCTTGGTTTTTTTCTTAATTCCATGGGGAGTTCTACTCATACTGTTGCCTTATATTTTTTATAGATATTATAGCAAACGTTATTTGTTTTTCGGATTTTCAATAACCATTTTAACTGTTTTAGGAACTGGAGGAACGACATTCATACCAAGATTGTTTTTGGGTGAAACAGCTTTTAACATTTTAACATTGGACCGTTTTACACTTTGGGCGTCTATCATGTCTTTACCGCTTTTTGGTGAATTTGCTTATCGGTTTGTGGAAGGCGATTTAAAAACACTTATTCAAGATAAATTCGGAGCAATTTATCACCGTTTAATTGGAGGGATACTTGCGGGACTGTTTTTATTCATGACCATATTCGCCATGAGTTTAGGTTATTTTAGACCTTCCCAGCCCCAACAAATAAAAATGTTGCCTATCATTAATTTTTTAAATCAAGATCAGCATGACCAGTGGCGATATATGACATTAGGTTTTGGCGATCAAATGGCTTGGTTATCGGCACAAACTAATGCCATGAGTATAGATGGTAATTATCATTCCGCAAGAAGACTTCCTGAGCTTACCACACGACCTATTGAGCGTTTGGAGAACTCCAAATTTAAAGGCGTCGAAGGCATAGGGTCCTTACAGCAATTTTTAACAACACCTGAAAAGTATAATTTCAAATACATTTTCTCTAATGACAAGTTTTATGACCCAATTTTATATTTCTGTGGTTGGCAACGTTTAAGACAATTGGAAAACGGTATCCAGGTTTGGGAAAAATTAAACGTTCCACCTGTATCTTCTATTTTACCAAAAGACGATGTGGCAACATGGCAAAAAATATTGTGGGGCATCATGCCTTTTTTAACGGTTTTAATAGCTTTTATTTTAAATGTTCAAATGCTATGGGTAATTGCTTTAAAAGCTAAACCTAAAAAAGAGCCTGAATTTTTCAATTTTAAGAATAGTTATATACAATTTTCAAAAGGTGTTTTAAAGTTAACGCACATATGGTCTTTTCTTTTGGCAATTATTGTGGGGTATGGAATTTATCTTTTTTATATCAAAAACGAGTCGCATCATTCCCCAGAAAATGCAGTTATGGCTTATTATGATGCCTTAGATTTTAAAAGATTTGAAGAGGCTCATAGTTTGATAAATCCTGAGAGTAATTTGTCAATCTCCCAATATATGTTGGAGATTTCTGTGACAGATGGCTTGCTAAGTTCTTATGCGAAGTTAGATGCCATTAAGACTATTATAATCTCACAGTCTGATAGTTTAGCAAACGTAAAAGTAAATACCCATTGGATAACGCCTTTAGAAAAAATAGAGAAAACAGAATTTAAATCATTATTAAAAATTAAAGGTAAGTGGTACATTCAACCAGATGATATTGATTTAGATTTACCACCAGATCAACTGTATTCAGATAATGTTAACAAATATTTTAATCAAGGTCGACGCCGAATTACAACTGAGCAAACACATCATGAAGACATTTTAAAACAACCTGTTTTGGAGATTCTATCTGCCAAGTTGGTAAAATATAATGATAGTTATGCCCTAATAGGTGAAGTGCAAAACATCGATAATGAGCCAGCAGATGTGGTTTTAAAGGGGACATTATATAACGATGATAATAAAGAATTGGCCACTTATAATGCTAAATATCATGTAAAACATAAATTAATGCCTAAAGAAGTCAGTTCATTTAAAATAAATTTTGAAGGCATCGCTTGGTCAAAAACACAAGATTCTATACCCAAAACATTTAATCCAAATGAATTTACACCTATTGAATTTGAGGAGCGACCAACAAAATTTAATTTACAAGTGGCGGGTAATGTGTCAGGTTCCGATTTATATAAAGATACCTCATTAAGTGATTTAGAAGTTGCAAAAGACTTAATTAAAGGTAAATTATTCAATTCTGGTTTGGAAGAAGTAACCATACCGCAATTAATAATAACTTATTATGATGAAAACAAATCAATGCTTTGGGTAGACCATCATTTTCTGACTGATGGTATTAGGCAACAACGTAAACAATCTTTTGAATATCATATTTTAGATGATGATTCTATTTTTATAATAAATGATGATATGAAAAATTGTTTTGTCAATGGCTTACCTAATGAACCTATTTCAGATAAAATAGTACCCAATAGAATTATAAACCAAACACTATCTCTTTTACAACCTATCGATAATACCAATTTCAGTTTTATAAAAATTGAAATAAATAACTATATAGGAAACCCTAATTAATGAAATTAAATTTCACATATCTGCTCGTTTTGGGATTATTATCAATGATTTTTATTGATGAGAATAATGATGAATTCACATTGATTACGAAAGAAACTCAGTTTGAAGCTGGTAAAAATATTGAATTGGAATTCTCAGGTAGTAATCAAGAAAAACCAACTCTTTATATCAGTAATAGTTATGGTTCCAGTATTATAAAACCAACTTTAAAATTGGATGTTTTAGGTTATAAACTTCCTCGTGCTATTTGTGAAAGAACGGGAGTTATTTATTGGAAACTATTAAGTGGTTCTAATAAGCTTTCAGGAAAATTAAGTATATACCCAAAATTAGAAGTTGCTACTATGGAAACATATTTGGGACCACCAAGTATAGAAGCAGGAGAGACCGATTATTCCATGCTTGTTGTTATACCTACCGATGTTTACGATAATCCGTTGCCAGATAGTACGAAAGTCATTGTGAAACACCAATTTTTAGGAAATCTAAGTGAAGATGTGGTATTAACCAGAAATAGAATCAGCTTTAAGAACATATATTCTAAGACTATATCTGGACGTATTTTAGTAGCTTCAGAATGTTTAGATAAAGATTCCAAAGAATATACTATAGATGTCATGCCGGCGATTCCAACGAATTTTACCATTTCATATCAACAAAATCACAATTACGCCGATGGTAATCAAATAACCACATTTTCAACTTCCATCATAAAGGACCGTTACGGTAATATAGTCAGCGATGGCACTTATGTGCAGTTTTTTATAACCAACAATTCCAATAATATTTTAAAAACTTCAGGAACAACCATTAACGGCATTGCAACTGCTAAAATGATCCATCCAGATCACGAAGATAATTGGATTATAAAGGCCTATGTTGAAGGTATTGCAGAAAGTAACGAGATAAGCTTGTTCTATAAAAAAGTTATTGAAGACTTTGAAGTTGTGTTTTCTGAAGATAACAGAAAAATAACAATAGGTCCTTTAAAAAGTTTTATGAATCAAATGATTCCAGATGGTATGGAAATTTCACTTTCCATTTATGAAAATGATAAAAAAATAAAAACACTTTACAAAAGCTCTTATGAAGGTTTTGCAACTTTCAAATTAAATGCTAATGACTTTCCAAATAATATGTATAGATTGAAAATTAAAGTTGCTGGAGTTGGAAAAACTTATTCTAGAATAAAACTATGACACAAATTAATAAGAACATATTACGGAGTGTTTTAGTACTTTCTTATATTGTTATTACTGCCTTGATTCTATTTGGTCTGAGTAGTATATATACTTATTTAAATACAGGTGCAGACAGAAGCACCATGCTACATACTGAAATTAAAAAAATAGATCAATACCTGCCAAAACTGGAATGGGCTGTTTTAAATAATGAAGGTAGACCCATGGATGGGCAAACTTTAAATGCAATAGAAAACGATTATTTAGATGCTTGGTATGTAAAACAGGTGGCCTATAAAACTAATACAACAGAAGGTATTGATGATTATTATACTGAAAATGCAAGAAAAAATATAATACATTTTGTTGAAGCGAATATCAATAACAACATTTCGGTTGAGGGAACCACATTAAGGCATCATCTTAAATTAGAGTTTTTTAGTGAAGATGGACAATTAGCAGTTCTTACCGATGCAAATGTATTAGAATACAAACGAGTATATGAAAATAAAAAACTCCTTTTAGAAACAACAGAAACTTCCACGTATAACATTGTTTTACTTTTAGAAGATGGCTTTTGGCGTATTAGGCACATGACCAAAGAAGAAAGTAGAGATTATAAATATCCTCCTAAACCTGAGAAAAATTTAGTGAGCGATATTAAAGGTATTAACTACTATCCTCAAGCCACACCTTGGGACATGTTTGGTGATAAGTTTGATGCTCAAATCATATCAAAAGATTTTAAACTGATTAAAAATTCTGGTTTGAATAGCATTCGCATTTTTGTGCCTTATGATGATTTTGGGAAGGCCAATGTAAAGCCAGAAAAACTTCAAAAACTCAAACAAGTATTAGACATAGCTGAGAAAAATCAATTAAAAGTAATGGTGACGTTGTTTGATTTTTATGGAGATTATTCAGTTTTAAATTGGACATTGAATCAACGTCACGCGCAAATAATAGTGTCATTCCTAAAAGATCACAAAGCTTTATTGGCGTGGGATATTAAAAACGAGCCTAATTTAGATTTTGAATCTAGGGGAGAAAATTTAGTGACTGCTTGGTTAGATAAAATGATAAAGCTAGTTAAAACGGTAGATGCTAATCATCCCATCACCATTGGTTGGTCTAACATCCAAAGTGCTCCTACTTTAAAAGACCAAGTGGATTTTGTATCATTTCATTATTATGAAAGCTTAGAAGAACTAGATACTGCTATAAAAACTTTGAAAAATGAAATTATAAACAAGCCGCTGGTATTGCAAGAATTTGGAATGTCATCTTATAAAGGGATATGGAAACCTTTTGGAAGTTCAGAAGAGGATCAAGCTAACTATCACAAAAAAGCCCAAGAGATAATTAGTAATAACAACTTGCAATTTATGTCGTGGACATTATACGACTTTATAAAAATACCAAAGGAAGTCGTTGGACGACTTCCTTGGAGAAAACGAGCTCAAGAACATTTTGGCTTCATCAACCAAAACGGAGAGACTAAGCCCGCTTTTAATTATATTTCCCAGCCATAAGCTTTTCATTTTCAGATAGATTTTTGTTAATAATTATCGAGGCAAACGTTTCCAAGTACATATCGGTAATTTTGCTCATTGGTAAAGCAGTAGCCGCTTTATAGTTGACTTTTCCTAACTTAATTCTGTAGGTTTCATTTGTGACGATATTTTCTATGGCTTTAGCTAAACTTTTTACTGAAGTGGGCTCGAAAAATTCGCCTTGATATCCTTCGTCTCTTACTAAATGTGCTAAATCCCCTAAGTCTGGCATCACCACAGCTTTACCGTAACTTCCTGCTTGGTGCAAAACACCAGAGCTTCCTGTAGTTGAGGTGTATGGAAATACAACCACAGCACTTTCATTAAATATTGTTGGCACTTTATGTTCTTCAACATAACCTGTAAAACGAACTTGTGATATATGTTTGTAATCTGCCTTAACTTTTTCCAAATAGCCTAACACATTTGGGTTGTCGGTACCTGCAATTACCACTTCCAAATCTAATCCAGTAGATTTTCTTACCATCTCTACCGCTTCAATCATGCCTTCTACTTTTTTGTAAGTGCCAAACTTTCCGAAAGTCATAATTTGCATTGGAGCAGTCGGTACTTTGTAATCTGGTTCTTGTGGGATTTCAAAAGTGCCGTGAGGTATTAATTTTATGTTTTTTGCTTTGTATTTAGTTTCCAATACCTCAACATATTTTTCAATAGTTACGGCAACCATATCTGCTTGTAAAATTAATTTGGTCAAGGTAGTACCTATAAAACCGTAAATTTTTTTCATTATTTTATTGGTTGTAAATCCGGCATTTCCTAAATCTACTTCTTCTAAAATGTTGTGTAATAAAACAATGTTTGGTATGTTTTTTAACTTACAAACTAGCGGTAACATCAAACCTAAGGCTGCAGCCACTTTTTTATCACCAAACTTCATGAACTGTAAATTAAATAACACAGCGTCAGGTTTGGTAGCATTAATAGCTTTAGTGACACTAATAATATTTGTATAGCTATTAAAAGCCCAACATTCTTTAATGGTTATTTTACAACCATTTTCTACGAATGTGATATCTTTTTCACCTACTGTAGTATCAGTTAACAATACTAATTCGGTAATTGCTTCTTTTTGTCTGAAGTGTTTCACTAAATGATATGCATATTCGTTTAGTGTGACTTTACTAGGTGGATATGCTGTGACGATTGCTAGTTTCATAATGATTTGGTTTTAATGTTTATGAATTATTTATAGTACAAATTTGGGGTTTATAACTTCAATTTAGTGCCTAACTTAGGTGGAACACTTTTTTGTGTAGACGAATGGAAATTTCCTTTAGATTAATTTGATTTTAAGCTTTTATTTGATTCTAGTTTGAAGAAAATCATTTGAATGATGAGTAGTAAAATCATAGCAATAATTTGCATGTGCACAACTTGTTCTAAACTTTCGTGAAAGAATACAACCAATACTATTTGTAGCATACCAAATAAGCCCGAAATAATGACTGGCACATATTTGTCTAAAGATAAATAGTAATAAGAGAATATGTTAGACACGGCAAACATGCCTGTTGCTAAAGCATATTTCCACAATAAAGGCGCTACAGATATATAACTATCTCCAAATAAAAGAATAATGGCCGTTTCTGGAAATAAAGCACACCCAATCACAATTGTTGATGCAATAATAGCAATGTAACCTACATATTTAAATAAAGTAGGTACTGTGTCTCTACCTTCTTTTTTAAGCTGAACCACCTTTGGTAATAACAGCATTACAAACATCCAAGCGATAAAGTAAACTATGCGTCCAATTAAAGCTAAAGAAGCATATAAACCAGCTTGGTACGATTCAAAATAATGCTTTACCAATAAAATGTCACTATTGTTAATAATGATTTGAGTAAGCTCGTAAAACGCCGTGAGTATAAAAAAGCTTCTGATTTTTTTAGATTGCGTGGAATCAATAAAAGTCTTTTTTAATGATAAATGTTCAGTTTTAAACGGAATCAATCCGAATACGAAGGAGATTAAAATGCCAATAGCAATAACTACTGAAGACTGAAGATTGAATATGAAAATCAAACCTAAAGTGATCAAAAGCCTACTCAACATTTCGCCTTGATAAGTGATTGATAGTAACTTAAACTCTTTTTTGCCTTGAAAAACACCTCTGTTTACACTCATTAAAAAGTATAGAGGCACGCCAATACCAAAAATTATAAACATGCTTGACGATGAGGTATTAAAAACCTGTTGCAGTTGATTGGAGAAAGCAATGATTAATGCACTGAAACCCAAACCAACGATAAACGCATTTTTGTATACCTTAGAAATGAAGTTGCTAAACAGGCTATTTTCGAATAATACCGAAAATTTAGCGGTCACTAATTGAAACGTCATTGCCACAAACGATAATACCAATAAAAAGGTAATCAATACAGCAGCATCAGCGAATTGAGCAGGTCCTAAAACTCTACCTAAAATTAGATTATACAAATAATTGCCTCCGTTTACAGCCAACACACTTAACATGAAAAGTTGTTCGGAAGATATTTTTTTAGTTTTTAAAATAGATAAAGCTAGCATGGGTTTGTATATTTAAAATTTGGTTTTATAAATTATGCGGCATGGTTATATTGAATGTCTTCATAAATGTCTTTACAACCATAACCAATAATTTCAAACTTTTTTTTATAATTCAAGGCTTTAGCAAATAGGTAATGAAAAGCTTTCATGCCATCTTTATCAATTTCCTTAACGTTGTCAATATTTATTGTTAATGATTTAGTGTAGAGTATTAAAAACTCTAGATGATTTTTAAATTGTTTAACTGTACTTGAATTAATGTTTCCTTCTACATTAAAAAAACTGTTTTGTTGTTTAATTGTAAGTGCCATAATTTTTATTTTTTAATTATTATTCATTTTAATTTCTAATACAAATATCTTTCAATATTCAATAGATGACATTCAAATTTCGGTGAGTGGCAGTTTGCTTTAGATGAATGATTGGATTGTATTGACTAACTTGCAAGTAGTAAATAACTCATAATTATGACCTTAAAGAATCAACTCAGATTACTAGCTTTTTTAATAACCATTTTTGGGTATTCTCAAGATATGCAAGAAGGTTTCACCTTTTTAGAAACAGGCAACTATCAAGCTGCAGAAACGTTTTTTGAACATATATTGAAAGACTACCCAACCAATAAAACCGCACGATTATGTTATGGTCGTGCTGTGGGGCTTTTAGGAGATTCAGAAAAAGCGGTGACTATATTTACCGAGCTTCTTGGCGAATACCCTACCGATTTTGAAATTAAACTTAATTATGCCGAATCGTTACTTTGGAATAAAAACTATACTGATGCTAAAACCTATTACGAAGGATTGGTGAAAGAAAACAGTGAGAGCTTTCCAGCGCTTTTGGGTTATGCTAACACCTTGTCTAATCTTAAAATATATGATGCAGCATTAGTATATGTTAATAATGCTTTAGCCGTATCTCCCGGAAATTCGAATGCCTTAAACTCTAAAAAATATATGTATTTGGGATATGCGTATCAACATCAGCAAGCACGGAATTATGAGGAAGCTGAGCGCCTTTTAAAAGAAAATTTAATGATTTTTAATAATGACAAAGACACACTACTCAATTTAGCCAACTTGTATTTGATTGCTAATAGGTTAGAAGATGCAAAAGTTATTTATAACTTGTTAGCTGAAAATCCAGAGAACCAACTGTTGGCTTTAAATGGTTTGGCTTTGGTATTTCATTTAAAAGGCAAGGAGAAAGAAGCCTTAAAGCTAAGTGTACAAGCCTTTGAAAGTTTAAATGCCGATATAGATGCAGCTATGGTGCAAGCCACTACGGAGCGTTATATACAAGCATTGATTTGGAATAAGCAATTTAAAACGGCCGATACTCTTATTTCTAATTTAATGGAAACTAAACCCAACGACAATTGGTTGTTGGCTTTACGTGCGACTTTGCGTATTTATAAAAGCGATTTTAAAAGAAGTTTGGAAGATTACAATCTTATTTTGGTGAATGATAGCAGTTCCTTTGATGGAAACTTAGGAAAAGCGAATGCTTTAAAAGCCTTGGGCTATTATGAGGATGCCTATACGTCTGCCGAAAACACATTACAATTTTACAGCAACCAAAAAGATGCTACCAATTTTATCGACAATTTAAACACCAGTTTCACTCCTTTTTTAGATACCAAAGCATCCTTTTCGTTTGATAATGGTAATAACGAAGCCTATTCTTTTCAAACACAAACCGAAGTCCCACTGTCAATTAAATTCAAATTATTGGGTGGTTATGGGTATAGAGCCACCAAAAATGTGGTAACCAATAACAAGGCATCGTCTAACTATGCATTTTTTGGTTTGGGCTACCAACTGTTGCCTAATGTGATTTTTAACGGACAACTTGGGGTAACAGCTGCAAAAGCCAATACTGTGGATTATACCCAATTATTAACCGATGTGTCTTTTAATATTAAACCCTTTAAATTGCAAGTGTTAGATATAGGTTATAAACGTGAGATACAAAGTTTTAATGCAGAATTATTAGATAGAGAAATTGTGATGAATAACTATTACGCCAACTACAATATAAGTACAAATTTTAATTTGGGGTGGTTTACACAATATTATTATACTGCGCAAAATGATGACAATGCCAGGAACCTTTTGTTTACCTCGTTGTATTATAACATACTTAGTAAACCATCTTTAAAAGCAGGTTTAAATTATCAGTATATCACCTTTAAAAACCAAGTACCCACTGTTTATTTTAGCCCAGAAAAATTTAATGCAGGTGAAGTGTTTGTGAATTTGATTAAAGATGAGGCAATTACCAAACCAAACGAGTGGTTTTACGAGTTAACTGCCACCACCGGTTACCAATTTATAGAAAAGAATAGAAAACAAAGTACCTATAGACTTCAAGGAAAATTAGGTTACAAATTCTCTGAACGGGCCTTATTAAACATCTATGGAAACCGAAGTAACATTGCTTCTACTACAGCTGCTGGTTTTACCTTTACCGAAGTAGGTTTGCGTTTTAAATGGGTTTTAGGGACATCGCCTGTTTTTAGGGATTAACGATTTATATGCAGGTTTCTATCTAACACAACTAGAGTGGTCAGGCTATGGAAAATTCCACAAGTAATTTAAACCTAAACCGAAGGCAGTAAACTTGATAGAAATTTGATAAAGCGAAGCCTCAAGTTATTAATTATACCGGTATTGAAATATTTTTTTAATTCAGTAGTGTTCTACCACACCTAAATTTTTATCATCTAATTGTAAAGTCAAAAGTAGAATTACTGTAGTGTTTTTTTATATTTATTATCTAGTTAAAGGTTAAAACCCTGCAATCTCATTGTAGTTACTTTCAGTTTCTATAAACTTTTAAAAGTATTTGTCATTTCGAACGTAGTGAGAAATCTCATTACAAAATATAAGATTTTGTCAACGAATTAGTTAACCTTTACAGGAATGACTCTAACCCAAAAAGAATTCCATTCTTTTGATAAAACTATGGATTTGAAATCCATAGTGGTTTATTTAACAGGTAAGTATTTTGAGTTATGAATTATATGTAATATCATAGTTTAGGTGTATATGTCTTTTTTTAACTGTGTTTTTATAATTCATTTTAAACATATAATGATATATCTAGCCAAAATAATCACTTTCTTATAAATAAAAAGGTAAAAAACCATTGTTTTTTACCTTTCACAAAAATAAATGAATTGCTATTAATCATTCTATTAAAAAGGTGCCAGTGTAGGTTTGGTTAACATCGTTCACCAACATATATTTATAAACCCCTTTAGATAGGCTAGGGGCGTTGTAAGTTAATCTGTTGCTGTTGTTGGCAATATGTTGTATGTCTACGGTTCTACCTGACATATCAAACACCATAATATTTACAAACTTGGTAGTAGTTGCCAATTTTATTGTGGTATTAGTTTTAAATGGGTTTGGGTAATTTGTTAAACTTATTTTCTTTTGTAAAGCTATCACTGTGTCTGTGCTTAATGAGGTTTGGTTTGAAAAAGCCAAATTACTAATAGCCATGTTATACGGTTTATAGTTTGTATAATCGTTTATCACAGAAAACACCACGGTTTTTATATTGCTTATGGAGGCCGATTTTCCGTTGGCATCCTTAAAATCACTAAAGGAAATGCTGTGAAAGGTTTCTGTATTATTAGCAGGAATCGTGTAACGTAAACGATTGTTCCAATCGGTTAATTCTTCGGGCATCAATACCAATTCCACGGCTTCATTATTTACAATGTTAAATTGGATGGCATTGTAACCCAACACATCTAAAGAGAGTTCCCCAGGTAATAAATGTCTAAACAAGTTCACATTTCCTTTTACCAATCCAGATACGGTTGGCTGTCTTTCTACTTCATAGATATTCTCATCATACGCTATGGGTTTATTGTCTACTTGAAATACATCTACTGTGGCGTAATCACTTAAATAATCAATACCCCAAGGCCCATCTGCCAAATACAGCGCATCTTTTTGCACAGAGCTCTCTGTTGCTAATGAAAATCCAATATCGAATAAGGAACCTGTACTAATAGTAATGTTTTCATTATAGTTGCCTGTTAAAGCCAAGGTTTGTTGGTTGTTAATGCGTTCAGATACTTCGGTTGCTGTAGTGTTGCCATTAAAAATAATATTTTTAGCCCCCGTTTTGTTCACTATATTTAAATGAATATTGCCCTTGGAATAATAACCTGATTTTACAAAAACACTTGGTATTTTATCATTTACAGGTGTGCTAACTAAAGATTTTTCAGCGGAAAAAGTATCTAAAATATGATTGGCTACTGCAAAGACTTGCGAAAACGAACTGCCCCAAATTTGAAAGTTGTTATAATTACCTTGTGGGTATTGATCCACATTCCAAAAACTGAACACTTCATTGCTATCGGTACCTAATTTTACTGAAAAACTCAACGTGTATTCAATTTCGCCCGTTGCTCTTTTTATTTTAGAGCTTATAATGTTGTGACCTCTCACGGAAACCGTTCTTATATCCTCCAAACTGGAATTGTTTAATCTGTCGCAAATCACCTTCGAATGGTTGTAGATAAAGCCTTCGGTTTTGGTTGCTAAGGCAGCAGATACACGTTTATTATCTTGGTAAATATCTATAGAGAACACATCTTGTGCGTTGGTGATACCCAATAAATCTTCTGGACTTGAGATGTAAGCAGTTTCGTTACCAAACATTCCAGTTTCTGGCAAGTATTTTTCTAACATATTTTGACTATCACTTTTACCTGTATTACTTTTGGAATAGTTTTTTTGGGAACTCCTTTTATCCAATAGATTACCTGATGTTTGACGTTTAAAATTACGTTTCGCTATTAAACCTGCTAAATTGCCGTTACTTTCCAAGCCGCCTTTATTGGCAGAAGTGACATTTGTGGCACTACTCACATCTGCATAATTATCTGATCGAATGGCTGAAAACGGATTTGCCGTAACATAAAAAATAGCATCATTGAAATCATTATCACACGACGCATAATCCCGTCTTATATCTTCAAAACCTAAAATAATACGTTCATTTTCTGGATCGGAAAGCAATACATTATGGTATTTTAGATCCTGTTGACTTTCAGGATTGTAATTAATATTTGAATATAGTTGCCATAAACCCCAAGTAACTTGCCTACCATTCCATGCATTAGCTAAAAGCACCCAGCCAATACCAGTTCCTGCTTTAAATGTGCCTATTTTTACTTTGTCTCCTGAACGTAAGCCTCCACCGCTATTGATGGCTGATACATTTGGAAATATGATAGTAATATCTTCTGGGATGGGTTTTGTATTGTTAGTACTGTTTGCGTCATAGGTATAATAGCCTAGAACGTTTTTATACCCTGCACCTTCGCTTACAAAAGTTACCCAAACATCGGCGTCGTCATCTAGAATTAAATCCGTATCATAACCAGATGAAATATAATGCGGATTATAATCTGGTACTGGATAACCTTCTGGCAAAGAATTACTAATCATTTCTTGCGTTTTAGCCGAAATAACATCCCCCGGGTTTTCTAAATATAGGGGGGTTCCATTGGAAGTATAAGTCCCTAAGTAGTTGAAATTTTGCGAAAAGCAAACTTGTGTAGATACAATTAAGATGAGTAAAATTCTTTTCATGATATACTTGTTTATATCACAAAATTAGAATGCAAGAGATGTTTAAAATTTAATTTTCGATAGCTGAAAATTAAGTATAGACGAATGGAAAGTTAAGCCAGTTAAGCGTTTATAATAAGTTTAAACGTTTCATAAGTTCTGGTCGGTTAGAGCGACTTACAGGAATGACATCTTTCTTAATCAAAACGCTATTGTCTTCAATATCAACAATTTTTTTAATATTAATGATGAAAGAACGGTGTACTTTTAAAAACAAATTGGTAGGCAGTTTCTCTTCTATTTTTTTCAATGTAGAATGTACCGTGTGGTTTTTGTCTTCGGTTTTTATAAGGATATAATCGCCTTTAGCTTCAACTAAATAAATACTGGGAATGTCTATTTTTATAAGCCGTCTATCAATATTTACATATAAATCGTTTCCAGATGAAGCCAGTTTTTTATCAGAATTACTGGAAGAATTTGTATTACCAAAATCGGTTTTCTCAGCTTTTTGGATGGCTTTTTCAAAACGAGGGAGCAAGATAGGTTTTACCAAATAATCTACAATACAATCGTATTCAAAAGCCTCAATAGCAAAGTTCGAGTCTGATGTTGTTAATATTGTTTTTGGAGGATTGGATAGGGTTTGAATAAAATCGAAACCTGTAAAATCGGGCATATGTATGTCTAGAAAAATAAGATCTACACTGTTTTGATTTAAGTACTTGATGGCTTGTATGGCATTAGGGAATTCGGCAACCACATTTAAACTTGGAATTTGGGAACAAAGATGGGAAATAATTTCTCTTGCAGTTAATTCATCGTCTATTATAATACAATTCATAAATTTTTAAAGCGTGTTTAAATAATTGGTTATGTTTTGCATAATGTCATCAAAATCATCTTTAAGGGAAATGTTTGATTCCTTTAAATTGTTTTCAAATTCACTTGCTATTTCATAACTCTTTATCAGTCCCAAAATACTAATTTTATGTTTAAGTTTGTGTACGTTTTCTGCTGATTCTATAAAATTATTGGATTTTATATTTTTTTCATAAAGCTTTTTTTCTACTGGAAACTCCGTTTTTAGGATTGTAATAAGCTTCTTTTCAAAGGTTTTGTCACCTCCAGAAAGACTGTGAATATATGATAAGTTAGGTTTTTCGATCATTGTTTTTTAATTGTAAAATGAAAGGTGGTGCCTTTATTAATTTCAGACTTTAACCAAATAGTTCCGCCAAATAAATTTACTATTTTTTTAACAATGGATAAGCCAATACCTGAAGACTCAGTATTATTTTGCAATTTTTGAAACG
Organism: Marixanthotalea marina; assembly: GCA_018883545.1. Lineage (GTDB taxonomy): Bacteria > Bacteroidota > Bacteroidia > Flavobacteriales > Flavobacteriaceae > Marixanthotalea > Marixanthotalea marina. Next base: position 940,467 of record JAHLEH010000001.1, read on the forward strand.
TTTGAAATATTTTGTTGAAGTAAATTTTTTCTATCCCTTTACCATTATCTTTTATGTAGAATTCCCAAAAGTCATTTTTGTTTTCAAAACCAATTTCAATAATACCTTTTTCTTTATCATTATATTTTATTGCATTGTCTATGATGTTTTGAAAAAGCTGTTGAAACAGATGCTTGTTACCTTTAATAGTTGGTAATTTTTCAGATTTAATTATAGAGATGTGTGATGGAATGTGCATCATTTTCAATAATTCATTTATCAACTTATTTAAGTCAACTTCGTAGTATTCGGAATCATTTTCATTAATAGTAGAGTAGTCTAGAATACCATTAATTAGAGCATCCATTTTTTCAACATTATTGCGTATTAGCAATAAGTTTCTTTGACCTTTTGCATCAAAAACATTTTCATAGTCTTCTTTTAGCCACAAAGTCAGCGTATCAATACTCCTTAAAGGCGATTTTAAATCGTGTGAAACCATATGTGCATAATCACTTAACTCTTGGTTTTGTTGAGCAAGTTTATTTAAGACTTTTTCTCGTTGCCTATTAATTTCTACAATATCTTTAGTCTGGCTATCTAAAAAATTAACCAAATTTAAACCGCTTAGCTTGGTAATATCGGTTTGATTGTTTTCTGATAAATCATAAGCTTTTAAAGTATTAACAACGTTTTTTAATTTATTTATAAGTTTTTTTTGTTCTTGCGCTTCTATTTTTAGTTTTTCGTTGGCTGCAGATAATTCGTCTGAACTTATGGACATGGCACGCTGCAACATAATAAATTGCTCGTCATGGTTATCGTAAGACCTATTCACGGCATCAAAAAAAGACTTCAATTCAAAAGGAATAGTGCTATCTTTTAGGTATTTGCGTATTTGTCTTCTTAATAAGGAATTCATTATTCGCTTAACAATGTTACTGTCATAGTTTGATTGTGCAATTGACAGGATATTTCCCCATGAAACGGAGCAATCTCTCCGTAAGAATAAAATCCACTTATGGTAATATCTTTTCCAATAACTTCAATAACCTCTTCTATTTCTTCTTCCACGCGCTGGTCTAAAACCAATTTTCTTCCAATACAACTTACTAGTAATGCGAGTTGAGGTTTGTTTTCTCTTAAATTTAAAGCTTGTCTTGCAGCTTGCTCTGACGCGCTGGCAATATTATCTACATTTGTCATCATCAATTGAACTTTAGAGTTTTCTGGAATATCGCCTGCTAAGATCATAGTATTCTTAGATTCATCAATGTTCAAAATAGTGCGCACAAAAGATTGTTTTTCATTACTGGTTTTCACATTTAAAGGGTATAATAGTGCAGCTCCTGGCAACTCTTTGGATTTATCTCCTAAATATTTTTTATAGATATCTAAAGCAGGCATGTTGTCCAATTCATATAGCACATTAGCTTCAGATTTTGTCACAATACGTTCAGGACCAAAAGGTGTCCAACCGCCGTGTATTGAGAATGTAATTTCTAATGAATCACCATAAAAACCTATGGCCACGATTTCACCTTGTTTTGGACTTTCATTGTAAGAGGCCAACGTTTTCTCAAATCTATCTGAATCACCACATAAAGCTCCTGTTATGAGCAAATTATTTGCTGTTGCACTGTTCATTCCTTTTGTTAACTGACTACCGTTGATAAAACTACCTTCTGAAACCACGAAAACGTATTTGAGGCCTTTGCTTGGGAATTGTTTTATTAGATAATTGCCTGTTTTAAAACTATCGCTATTAGCATTTAAAATATTACTGGTTTTTATTAAAAAGGAGCTCTTTTCAAATTCAATTGCGGTTATGGTAATACTTTCATCATTAACCGATTTTGATGTAATATCGCCGCATGTAGAACCAAAAACCAAATGCCCATCTGGGAATAAACCCTTTATTGCCTTAAAAACTGAAGGGTCTTCCAGTAAATGCCTATTACCAAAAACCAATACCAAAGGGTTGTTCAATTTTATATTATCACTAACATATTCCCAGTTTTGCCCCTTTTTTTTGGTTAATTGTACTGTTTTCATAATCATTTTTTTAGTGTAAAATAAAAAGTGGTTCCGTGATTTATTTTACTTTTCAACCATATTTTTCCTTCATGGAGGTGGACAATTTTTTGAACAATTGATAATCCTATGCCTGTGGAATACTTACTTTTTTTAAGCGAATGAAACACTTTGAATATTTTATCATGAAATTGATCATCAATACCAATTCCGTTATCTTGAACTGAAAATTGATAGTGATCATCGAAATCTTCAAAGGAAACATTTATAATACCGTGCTCTTTATCTGTAAACTTGATAGCATTGCTAATTAAATTTTGAAATAATTGCTGCAATTTTGTTTTATAACCTGTAATAATTGGTAAGGGCTTGATGATATTTATGGATATAGATTCAGGTGCATGCAGCATATTAACTATATCTTTTACAACCTCATTTACGTTCACATCTTCTTTTTTGTTTTCTTCAAAACCAATGCTGGAATAAGATAAAATATCGGAAATTAGATTCTCCATTTTTTCAACAGTATCGTCAATGAGACTAAAGTTTTGCAGGCTTACTTCATTCAGTTTCCCTATGTTGTCTTGTTTAATCCAATTAACCAAGGCGTTAATACTGCGTAAAGGAGATTTTAGATCATGAGAAACAATATGGGCATATTCTTGTAGTTCATCATTGCTTTTTGCTAACTGGTTCAATAATTTTTCCTTTTGTAACTCTAAACTTTTTATATCAGTTATATCTAAGTGTATGCCTATAGAACCTGTAATTTCTCCGTTAAAATTATAATTAGGGGCGCTGCTTATTAACCAATGGAGAATCTCGCCTTTTTTGTTTTTTACTTTTATTTCATATGAGTTTGATTCTCCTTTTTTGTGTTTTTCATTTTCTATTTTTGATATATCCTTATAATCTGGAATGGAGAACAATTCTCCGCCTATTTTGCCAATTAATTCTTTTTCAGAATAACCAGACATTTCAATAAAACTATGGTTTACCATTATTATCCTACCATCATTATCTACTTCTACTAGACCTAAATTCATATTGGCAATAATGTTGCTGTATTTTTCTTTTTGAATCTCTAGGTTTTTTCTGTATTTCCTTTTAAGTGTTACATCTGTATATTTCCATAGGTGTCCTTTGTAAGTGTTGTTTTCGAAGATGGGAATATAATCACGCTCTAGAATGACTCCATTTACCATTTTAATTTCATCATTTAAAACTTTTTCTCTTTTTGTTACTATTTCATTAATTCTAGTAACAAAACCTTCTGGATCTTCAAATAGAGCTTTACTTTGCTCCGCAGAATTAGAGCAATCTTGTCCAATTAAAATCTCGGGGCTTACAGGAATATTGAATAGTTCACAAAACTTAATGTTAGTTAGAACTATTTTTCGATTTTCATCTTCTAATAATACACCACTACCTAAATTTTGAATTAAAGTGGCCAATCTGTTTTCAGACTCAATTAAATGTCTTTCGGCTTCTTTTTCTTTTGTAATATCCCTCACAATGCCTTGAGCAGCAACAGGGACGCCTTCGTCGTAAATAATACTGGCATTGATATGAACTAAAATATTACGATTGTCTTTGGTTATAATATTAACATGGAAATTTGTTATAGCGCCTTGTGTAAAAAGCTTTTTAAAGGTTTCTTGAACACGCATAGTTTCATATTCTGGAACCATGTTTAGAAGGTTAAAATTTTCCTTAACACTTTCAAAGCCCAACAATGTAACAGCAGCATCGTTAATTTTAAGAATGTTACCCATTAAGTCAATAATTACATAAGCATCCACGATGTTTTCAAAAACGCCTTGTAATTGTGAGTCTGTTCTGTTTAGTAAAGCTTCTAGTTCAGTATAAGACTTCTCTAATCTACGGTTTGCTTCATATAATTCGGCAGCTTTACTTTCAAGTATTTTTTCAGCTTGTTTTCTGGCTGCTTTTTCACGGGCCAAGGCACGTTCCAATATGTCAATTTTATCTTGACCCATTAGTTTTTGGTTATTAAAAACTTAACCTCCGTACCATCTTCATTTAATTTTTCAAGAATAATAGTTGCTTTAGAATTAAAATGCTCAAAGGTTTTATTCATTAGCCCTAGACCAAAATGATGCATCGCTCTGCTAGATTTGTAAATCATTATTAGAGAATTTTGTGTTTTTTCAATAACTTCAAAAGTAGGTAATTCAGCATCTGGATATATTTTTCTAACTTCTACATGAATATGGTTTTCTATTGAAGATAGCATGTCGATTGGGTCATTGTAAGTTGCAAAAAGCTCAGGATAACTTTTTTTAAGAACACTAAAAAAATGTTCAGCATAAACCAATAATAAACTATCAATGGGAATAGATGTATTTTTGCTTAAATGCTGAAGCAATTGTAGCATTTCTGAAAATTTATAAGTACCTATAGAAGTGTAAATACCATTGGATTCTAAGTTAGAATCAGTAATAATTTTATCAACCATTTCCAATCCAAATTTTTCTTCAACCAAATCTAAAAATTCAGTAAAAACGATACCTTTCATATTACACTTGTTTTAGTTCATTAATGCTCCAATAAGCCAAAAGCTTTTCAATTTTAGAAACATATTCCTCATATTTTAGCGGTTTTAAAATATATCCAGCGATTCCTATTTTATAGCACTCCAACAAATCTTTTTGATTATTTGAAGTTGTTAATATAATGGTTGGAATGTATTTTAAAACGGCATCTTTTTTGAGAATGTTTAAAAATTCTATGCCATTAATTTTTGGCATGTTTAAATCTAATAAAATTATGTCAGGTAATTCATCTTTTTTTTCTAAAATCTTTAAAGCTTCCTCTCCATTATTAGCTTCAATAATGTTGTGATTAAGTTTAAGAGATAAAATAGCCCTATTTAATTTCATAACCTCAATCATGTCATCTTCTATTAATAATATATTTAATGTTTTCATTTTTAATTTAGTAATCTTTTACAAATTATTATATAAAATTAACATTTTAGCCTTGAGCGATATTATTCTTTAGTTTGATTGATAGTTATGTGTAGATGAATGACAGGTAAGTGTAGATGAATGGAATTGATATTATTTTATTTCACTATAATTTGTTAATAATTATTATAAGAAGAGTGAATAGAATAAATATAATTGGAACTTAATTAAAACCTATAAGATTCTTGATTTTTTGAGTATTACATTGAATCGTGTACTATATTTGTACCTTAAAAGTTTTAAATCTAATAATTATTGATATAATACATTTTGTATCGGAATATGCTAAGTTGTATTAATGATTTATCATATCAAATTGCTCTAAATCATTAATTAAAAGGTTCGACATTTTTTCTGTTCGCTCTACTAAGCAAGGCTCAAGTGCATTTGTACTTGAGCCTTGTTATTTTTTCTCACCTTTAACCAAAAGCCAAATAGCAAAAGACATTTCACCAATAATGCTAGGTACTGCAACCAGAGTTAAGAATATGTTTTGGTAGTCTGTATAGTTTGGTGTCAAAAAATGGGCACTGGTATCTACCATGTACATAATGCCAGCTATACTTAGAAAGACTGCTATCCATTTTGGCTTTTGTATTATTTTGCCCAGTAAGATGAGGTGGATGCCAAAAAAGAAAAGACCAATTAGCCAAATAGTATTGAATGTAGATACCTGGTTTAATATGGCTTCTGCTGAAGTTAGGTTTAATACTAAAGGCAGTGCAAAAATGGCAACGCCCATAATGCTGGCATGCATCATTCTAAACAGCGTACTAAGTAAGTTTAAATTATGGCCTTTGTAAAGTTCGTAAAGTGCCCAAGCAACCACCACATCAAATACAACGGTAACCAAAAAAGCCATAATTCCGAATCGTACCATCATACTGTTTTCTTGAACAGCTGTTAATGGGTTTTCAATAAGGTTTTCCAATACCATAAAATTGGCAAAAATGGCAGCGAAAAAGATGATTAAATAACTAAAACCTGCAATTTTTGATAACTTTCTGGACTTCATATCAAACTTATTCTAATTCAATTTCAAAAGGCGATGCAGGTAGCCCATCTTGGTTATACAAGTTTGGATTATCCGGGTTATCGGCCCAAGCATATCGCAAAAATTTAGGTTCGGCAATGTCATCACTCCAAACAACAACCTTGTTGTCTTCAATTTTTGCCTTCGCCCAAACAAATTTTTTGTCTGCACCTGCTATGGCAAATTCACTTAAAGCTTCACCGTCATTGGTGATTAGTCCACTACCAATATGATCGAATGTTATTTCGATTTTATTTCCATTCAATACATAATTTTTTACCATAGGTCCAGAATAAACCAAATCTTCACCATAGGCCAATTTCAGTCCAGCTAAAGCCATTCGCTCACCAACATCCTTTTTGTTGTCTGGATGAATATCATTCCATTCTCCCAAATCGATGTTTACGGTCATAGCAGTATTTGGAATGGCTAAGGCCTTTAATTGCGAGTTTCTTAATTCTGCCCAATTACTTTCGGAAGGCACATAGGACACGTCCATAAAATTGGGGAGCTGCGCATAAATTACGGGCATATCAGGACGGTTGAAAACCTCGCGCCAACCATTAATTAAAGCATGCATGTAGTCTTCGTATAATTTAGCCTGACCGGTATTGCTTTCGCCTTGGTACCATAAAATGCCCTTAAATGGAAATTGCTTGTAGGGAGCAATCATGGCATTATATAACGAGCTAGGCTCGTTTTGCGGATTGATGCGCCGTGGTCTCGGTTCACCATTATTATTTCTTCTAAAAGCGGAGAAATCCCTTGGTGGAAATACTTCGCCTACTTTATATTGCCAATAACCTTTTAAATCCACCGTGTCTTTGTCTGTAAAGATATAATAAGGTTTGTCGGGTACAAAACCACCTTTTCCATTGTTGTTTGTTACACGAACAACAAAAATGTTTTTACCTGCTTTTAGTAGGTTGGCGGGGATTTTATAACGTCTTTGAGGATATTGATAAGTTTTTTCACCCACTTTTACGCCATTTATATAAAGTTCGTCGGCATCTACAATCCGCCCCATAAATATGCGACCTTCTTTGTTTTCCATAGATTTAGGAAGTTCAACTTCCCTGCGAAACCATACCACACCATTAAGGTCTTTAGCGCCTTGATCTTCCCAATACCCAGGTATATTTATTCTACGCCAGTTTTTGGGTTTGAAATTCACATCGTACCAAGGTAGTTCACCAATTAGGCCTTTATCGGTTGGTTTGCTAGGTTCCCTATCGAAAGATGGTGCGTTTCTCATTTGACTGTTTACAAAAGCGGTATCGGCGTTTTCTTCGATGATGTTTAAAATGTCAGGAAAGTTTTTAAAACCCTCTTTGGGTGTCCAAGCTTCTATAGGTGTTCCGCCCACACTGGCATTGATTAACCCAATGGGGATATGGTATTTTTCGTAAATCTTTTTAGCGAAAAAGTAAGCTACTGCCGAAAAAGGCCTTACGTCTTCACCAACTGCTTTAAGCCATTCACCGCCTGCCAAATCATCTTGTGGGCCAGAAATACTTGTGGTGGTTGGTATTTTAAAATGGCGAATATTCGGGTTATTGGCATTTTTAATTTCATCTTCATAAGCAACATCATGAATATCTAGCTCATGTACCATGTTAGATTGTCCTGTGCATAACCAAACATCCCCAATTAAGATGTCTTTTATTTCAATTGTGTTATTTCCAGAAACAGTCATAGTATATGGGCCTCCGGCATCCATTTTTCGTAAGGTTATGGTCCACTTGCCTTCAGAAGATGTGGTTGTTCTGTATTTTTTTCCTTTAAAGGTTATGGTAATTTTTTCGCCTGGAGATCCCCAGCCCCATATTGGGATTTCAGCATTACGTTGCAAAACCAAGCCATCACTTATAAGTTTTGGAAGTTTAACGTTGGCTAAACAAGTTGAGATTGAAATTAAAAAAAGAGCTGCTAGTAAATAAATACGCTTCATTAGGAAATGGATCTTGATTGATTTTTTAAAAAAATAAGCTGCAAGTTAATAAAGAAACCGCCAATTACTGAAAGATTCTTTAAGTAATTGGCGGTTTTGTGCTATTAAGCTAGATTATGACGACCCTAAGAACGTGCTAATTGTTTTTTGATTTTTTCAATAGCTGTTTCAATAGATTTTTCGGGTTCAATAATGTTATACTCTCCCCAAAATTCAGGATCGGAAAATCCTGAAGCTTGATCTGTTAAAATAGTATTGGGTCGAAGCATAATATTGTTTTTAAAAATATGGTTGTCAACTATTTTCCAATCGGTCACAGCCATTTCACTGTTGAGTGTGTATACGCTATTAAATAATTTACCTTTCCAGTCTACTTTAAATGTTAACAAGATGTTACTATAAGCATAAAGCCATTTGCCATTTTGGGTTCTGTAGTTTACTCTATAAGTGGCTTCGGTTGGGAATACATCGACCCGTCTTGGTTTTTTACGAACATACATTTCGCTGGCCATTTGTTTGTTTTCAACATTTAGACTATAAACAGCGCTTTTAAGTGCCAGATTCGTGGCATCTATGTAGAGTTTCCCAAAATATAAAGGTGTTACAACACCTGGACGTTGTTTGAAATTTACAACATAAACGGGTGTTTTGTCTATTTGTGTACTTTCACCAAAACTAAATTCATAGTAATCTAAATTTTCTCTATCAAAAATATACTCTGGATACTTTATAATGTCAACATGAAGGTTGCTGAAAGGACCACCTTGTAATTTTAGAGCAATAGTGTCTAGCCTTGAATAGTCGGTTTTTTTTCTCGCTTTAATAAGTTCTATGTTGTCATTTCTACTGCTTTTGTAGGGTTCTTTGTGTATTTGTACTACAGCTTCGGATAAGGAAGCATCACGTCTCCTTTTTTTGATGGTTTCCCTGTAAAAAGCTGTCATTAAGGTGTTTTCGTTGTTGTAAAGTGTGCTTCGTTTTCTTAAAGTTTCTAGTACAAGAACCTTCGCATTGGAGAATTCAGAAAGTACCATTACCTCATCGAGTTCGGTTACAGCAGGCTTGAGGCCAATTTTTTCATTAGACGATATGTCACTAATTTTAAGAGTCCTTTTTTCGTATCCTAAATGTGAAATGGTTAAGGAGCCTTCAATAAGGTTGTCGGGTATTTTAAGTAAAAATTCGCCATCAGTGTTAGAAACGGTACTAATGTTAGAGCCGTCTACAACCAAGTCTGCAAATACCAACTCTTTGTTGGTGTCTTGATCAATAATTTTTCCGTTTATCTCTTTATATGATATGTTATCCTGTGCATTTAAAACAAAAGAAACACTCAAAAAAAGAAGAAAAGCTACTTTTAGTAAAATGTCTTTTTTCATTGCCTCGAGAATTAAAGTTTAGCTATATGTTAAGGTAGTAAATATTTTTGTGATTTTATAGTAAATGTCTGATTTTAACATATTTGTAAGTTTGTTTTGAAGGGGTGTTTAAATTGTAAGAAAGATTTCCTTAGCTTGGCGTGAATAAATGGATTATGAACTCAGAAGGTTCAACTAAACTCTTAACGTATTTTTTGGATTTTAAAAAACGGAATAACTGTATATTTACATAATTTTTTTAATTGAATATGCAGAGTAAACAAGTACCATTCTCTAAAACTGGCTATTTTTCATCGCTTATTTGTGATTACATTAACCAAAAACCAGAATTGGAGATTCTATACAACAGGTTTCCGAGCTTAGAAAATTTTAAACTACAAATTCAGGAAAAAAGTAATTCTGAATTTACAAACCAAACGAGTAGAGATATATTGGTGGATGTTCTAAAAGAGCAATATTCAAATATTGATACTTCAGAACTTACCTCGGTACATATAGAAAGCCTGAAATTAGAAAATACGTTTACCATCACCACTGGGCATCAGCTTAATCTGTTTACTGGTCCATTGTATTTTCTCTATAAAATAATCTCCACCATCAATTTAACCACAAGGTTAAAGCAGGAGTACCCAGAGTATAATTTTGTGCCTGTGTATTGGATGGCTACTGAAGATCATGATTTTGAAGAAATTAATTACTTCAATTTTAAAGGGAAGAAAATCCATTGGGAAAAAAATGCTAGTGGTGCAGTAGGTGTGTTGGATACTGATGGACTTAAAGAGGTGCTCGATTTATTTGCATTAGATTTAGGCCATACCAAAAATGCAGACTACCTAACGGCGCTTTTTAAAAAGGCTTATGTAGAGCATAAAAATCTAACCGACGCAACGCGTTATTTGGCCAATGAATTGTTTAAGTCGCATGGATTGGTAATTATTGATGCAGCCGATAAAGCCTTAAAAAGAGAATTTATTCCGTTTGTTAAAGACGAATTATTGAACCAAACATCGTTTCAAGAAGTATCGAAAACAATCGAAAACATAAACACTATTGAAAACCAACCACCTTATGGTATTCAAGTGAACCCCCGTGAAATCAACTTATTTTACATTAAAGACAATTTACGAGAACGTATTGTTTTTGAAGAAGGAGTTTTCAAGGTTTTGAATACCGATATTGTTTGGAATGAAAATGAGATCTTGGCGCATGCGTCTGAAGTGCCAGAACGGTTTTCTCCAAATGTAGTCATGCGTCCATTGTATCAAGAGGTTATTTTGCCCAATCTGTGTTATATTGGCGGAGGCGGAGAATTGGCTTATTGGTTTCAGCTAAAAGGTTTTTTTGATGCTGTTAAGGTGTCATTCCCAATATTGTTACTTAGGAATTCGGTTTTAATTCAAACCGAAAAGCAAGCTGAAAAACTTAAAAAACTCAACATTTCCAGTACAGATGTTTTCTTGGAGCGTGATACCTTCATCAATAAAAAGGTAAGGGAAATTTCAAATATCGACATTGATTTTTCACCTCAAAAAAAACATTTAAAAGCGCAGTTTGAAGATTTGTATCAATTGGCAGAGCAAACCGATACATCCTTTTTAGGGGCAGTAAAAGCCCAAGAGGTGAAACAAATTAAAGGATTGGAACATCTTGAAAAGCGTTTGCTAAAGGCCCAAAAGCGAAAACTTGCCGATGAGGTTTCAAGAATGACCGATATTAAAAACGAACTATTCCCCAATCAAGGGTTACAGGAGCGTAACACCAATTTTTCTGAGTTTTATCTGGAATATGGCGACCAATTAATCCCAAGTCTGGTAGATAATCTAGATCCACTAAATACCGAATTCACAATACTTACCTTATAGCTTCTCCTAACTGAAAGAGGTTTAATAAATTCTTAATCTTAACTTTGTAGGAAGTAAAGATATTTGCCATGCATAAAATAGATATTGAATTGGTAGAAATGACTATGGATATCATGAAATATGCCATAGATAGGATTTCTTCAACCGACCGAAAAATAGGGAAGCCAAAATCTGCCGAAGACCTGAAAGCTCTGGTAGGTGAAACCATTACCGAAAAAGGGATTGGAGGCGAGTTTGCTTTTAATTTGTGGAAAAAACATTTAATGCATGCCAATGTATCTATCGACCATCCAAGACATTTGGCTTTCGTACCAGCGTCGCCAACCAGAGCAGCTATTATGTTCGATTTGGTAACCTCTGCATCCAGTATTCATGGCGCGTATTGGATGGAAGGTGCTGGGGGAATTTTCTGTGAAAATGAAGCCATGAAGTGGATGGTTTCCTTAACGGGATTGCCAGAAAGTGCTTTTGGTGTGTTTACCAGTGGAGGTACAGCTGCGAATCTGTCGGCTATTGTAACAGCAAGGGAATATTGGCGCAGTTTGGATGAAAAAAATAAGAATGAAAAAGGATTGATTATTACATCGTCAGGGGCACACTCGTCTGTAAAAGCCATGGCTAAAGTGGTAGATGCCGATGTGTTGTTTGTTGAAACCGAAGATAAGATGTTTGCAACCAATCTTCAAGACAAAATAGATGCTTTAGATGAAAACCAACGCAAGCGTTTGTTTGTAGTGGTTGCAACTGGTGGCACTACCAATGCCGGCATTATAGACGATTTAGGAGGTATTGCGAGCATCTGTAAAAAAGAAAATCTTTGGTTTCATGTAGATGCGGCCTATGGAGGCGGTGCTTTGTTGGCCGATTCCGTTAGACATTTGTTTAAAGGCATTGAAGAAGCCGATAGCATTACTATCGATCCCCATAAGTGGATGTTTTCACCATACGATTGTGGTGCCGTAATTTATAAAAACCCAGAGTTAGCAAAACAAGCACACGAACAGGAAGGTTCTTATTTGGATATTTTTAAAGACGAGGGGGCTCGGGGGTTTAATCCAGCCGATTACCAAATTCAGTTAACGCGTCGGGTTAGAGGCTTGCCTTTGTGGTTTTCATTGGCCATGCATGGTACCGATAGGTATAAACAAGCGGTAGAGCGGGGTATTGAATTAGCCCAAATTGCTGGAAAATTGATTGAAGAAAAGCCTTTTGTTGAATTGGTAAGAGAACCTAGTTTATCTTGTGTGGTCTTTAGAAGAATAGGTTGGAAACCTGAAGATTATACGCATTGGACTTACGAAAACCATGAGAAAGGCATGGCTTTGGTAACGCCTACCAAATGGAAAAAAGGGAATGCTTATGAAACGGTATCACGTTTTTGTTTTATAAATCCAGATACCACAGAAAACGATATTGAAATGATATTGGATTCGATGGTTTAAAAAATTAATTCAAAAAATATAATATCCCATTCGCCATTATAAAATCTATTGTTATTTTTGCGCATGCAACATAACAAGGTACTTATTTTAGATTTTGGCTCGCAATACACACAGCTTATTGCTAGAAGAGTTAGAGAATTGAACATTTATTGTGAAATTCACCCTTACAACAAAATTCCAACAACTGTTTCAGATTATAACGCGGTCATCCTTTCAGGAAGTCCGTTCTCCGTAAGAGGAGAGGATGCGCCGCATCCTGATTTATCACAAATACGAGGCAAAAAACCATTATTGGCCGTTTGTTACGGGGCACAGTATTTGGCTCATTTTTCAGGTGGTGAAGTGGCGCCTTCCAATACAAGGGAATATGGTCGAGCCAATTTATCATTCATTAAAAAAGAAGAAGCCTTTTTTGATAACATAAATGAGGGCAGCCAAGTTTGGATGAGCCATAGTGATACCATAAAACATTTGCCAGAAAACGGTATCTTGATAGCTAGTACAAGAGATGTTAAAAATGCCGCTTATCGTATTGAAGGTGAAGAAACCTATGCAATTCAGTTCCACCCGGAAGTGTACCATTCTACCGATGGCAAGCAATTATTGGAAAACTTTTTGGTGCATATTGCCGGTGTAAACCAAGATTGGACACCGCAATCGTTTGTTGAGGAAACCGTAGAGGAACTCCAAAATAAACTAGGTAATGATAAGGTTGTTTTAGGACTTTCGGGAGGTGTTGATTCTTCAGTCGCAGCCGTATTGCTTCATAAAGCTATTGGTAAAAATCTCTATTGCATTTTTGTGAATAACGGATTGCTTCGCAAGAATGAATTCGAAAGTGTCTTGAAGCAATACGAAGGTATGGGGCTTAATGTAAAAGGGGTTGATGCTTCCAAGCGTTTTTTAGATGCCTTGGCGGGAATAGACGATCCTGAGAAAAAACGTAAAGCCATTGGTAATGCCTTTATAGAAGTATTCGACGACGAAGCGCATCAAATAAAAGATGTTACTTGGTTGGCACAGGGCACTATTTATCCTGATGTTATCGAAAGTGTGTCGGCTACAGGTGGACCTTCAGCGACTATAAAAAGTCACCATAATGTGGGAGGGCTGCCAGATTTTATGAAATTGAAAGTGGTGGAGCCTTTAAAAGCATTGTTTAAAGATGAAGTAAGACGCGTAGGAGCTACCTTGGGTATCAATCCGGAATTATTGGGTAGACATCCATTTCCAGGGCCAGGCTTGGCCATTCGTATTTTGGGCGATATTACAGCTGAAAAAGTGAGGATTCTCCAAGAAGTAGATGCTATTTTCATTAACGGCTTGCGCGAATGGGGCTTGTACGATAAAGTATGGCAAGCTGGCGCTATGTTGTTGCCAGTAAATAGCGTGGGCGTTATGGGTGATGAACGAACGTATGAAAAATGTGTAGCGCTAAGAGCTGTGGAAAGTACCGATGGTATGACAGCCGATTGGGTGAATCTGCCGTATGAATTTCTTCAAAAAACATCAAACGATATAATAAATAAAGTAAAAGGCGTTAATAGAGTAGTTTACGATATTAGTTCGAAGCCACCTGCTACGATTGAATGGGAGTAATCGCGTTTCAACCAGAATAGCACTTTTATAATTATATTTATGGGCTGCTACATCTTTTTGATTGTAGTAGTCGTATATTAACCTGTAAAACCAATGAATATGGGGTTGCAGTTATTTTTGGCATACTATATGCAATGTTTTGTTGAATGATTAAAAGCAAAAACAGATTACATGATTAAATTCTTTTCAGTATTAAGCTTTATTTTACTTTTCAGTTTTACTATAAATGCCCAAAACTACAGTACGCATAGTGTTAAAGAAGGGGAAACCATAGAAGGTATTGCTAAGCGCTATTATGTTAGTCCAAGCGATATTTATGCTCTAAACCCTGAAACCAAGAAGGGATTAAAACCAAATATTGTTTTGATAATTCCTATCTCCAAAGCAAATAAACCAATAGTTACCGTTACTAAAGAATTGCAAGGTTTTAAAACCCACAGAACGTCGCGCAAGGAAACATTGTATGGTATAGCAAAAGAATATGGCGTGACTGAAGACGACATAAAAAAGTACAATACTTTTTTGTATGCCAATGTGCTTCAAAAAGGGGATAAGCTTCAAATACCAGTGTTTAAGGTAACAGAAGTAGTTGAAGAAAATCCATCTACAAAAACATACACAGTAAAGCCAAAAGAAGGCAAATGGCGAATAGCTTATAAATTTGGTATTTCTATTAGTGATTTAGAGGCTTTAAATCCTAATATGGGTGAAGTGCTGCAAGCCGGACAACAAATAAATGTGCCTAATATTAATGATACTGATGTTAAAGTTATAGATGAAAAATATAGCTATTATGAAGTTAAACCTAGAGAAGGTTTTTATCGCTTAAAAGTTGAACATGGTTTAGAGCAAGAAGAATTAGAGGCTTTAAATCCGGGCTTGGCTGAAACTGGATTGAAAGCTGGTATGTGGTTAAAAGTTCCGTTTTCCAGTGAATTTCAGCTAGGTAGTGAAAGTCCGAGTATTAATTTGGTCAATAAGATAACCGATTATGAGACAAAGCACATTGCCGTTATGTTGCCTTTTAGGCTCAATAGGGTAACGATTGATTCCATAGAAGATACTAAAAACAGGTTGAACAAGGATGCGTATTTAAAATCTTCCATCGATTTTTACACAGGGGTTTTAACGGCGATAGATTCTTTAAAAAAACTGGGAATTTCTTTAAAAGTGGATGTTTACGATACCAAAAACGAGGTAAGCGAAGTTTCCAATATTTTAAGAACCCATAATTTTGAAAATGTGGATGCGGTTATAGGGCCTTTAACACCATCTTGTTTTGATAGGGTAGTAGCAGATTTAAGCTCTTATAAAATACCAGTAATATCACCAAACAGTTCTAAGCTGAACTTGCAGGAGCACGTGTTTCAGTCCATTCCTCCAGACGACTTGTTTAAAACCAAAGTGGTTAATTATTTTAAGGCCGATACTGTGCCCAATAATATTGTAATTGTTTCCGATTCTGAAAATGCGGCAACTTCCAGAGCATTACAACAGGAGTTTAGTTTTTCCAAAATTATTTTTTCCAGAAAAAATAAGGATGGTAAGGATGAAAACTATATCATGCGCGAAGACATACGAAACGTACTTAAGCCAGGCAAGAACATTGTGTTTTTGGAAACTAAAGATGAAGGCTATGTATCTAATGTAACCAGTTTATTAAGTGCTTTAAATGGAAAAAGGCGCAATGAAAAATCGGAAGCCGAAAAGCCAATGCAGATTATCTTAACCACGACCATGATGAGCAAGGCTTTTGAAAGCGACCAGATTAAAAACGAGCATTTGTCGTCGCTAAATTTTGTTTTTGCATCTGAATCGAAATCGTACAACGATGCCAATAATCCATTTGTTAAAAACTACGAGAAAACCTATGCTTTAACGCCAAGTAAAGTAGCTGTTAGAGGTTTTGATTTGACTATGGATACGGTGTTGCGATTGGTGACTTCGGAAGACTTATACCTATCGGCCAACGAAGCGCCATTAACGGAGTATGTAGAAAATAAATTTGCCTATAAAAAGAAGTTAATAGGAGGGTATTACAACGATTCTGTGTACTTGCTAAAATACCAGGATTTAAATATTGTTGAGGTAAAATAATTTGGTACCGGACAAGCAAGCCCTTATTGACTTGGCGCACGCCAAAATGCCTTTTGGTAAATACAAAGACCGTTACTTGGTAGATTTACCCGAGTATTATTTAATATGGTATCACGGTAAGGGATTCCCCAAAGGCAAGCTGGGCGATCAACTACAACAGATTTACGAAATAAAAGTGAACGGTTTGGAGGATTTGATTCGTAATGTGAAAAGGCAGTTTCCTAAAAATAAGGGTTTCGTTTAACGGTCTCGTGTATGAGTAGTAGCGGATTTTTACTCACGAACCTTTCGGTTTTGCACTGACCTTTATTTTATGTTTTATCTCTCGTTTTATCACTTAAACCGCTATTACTTATACACATTGTTAGCCACTGGCTTTTTATTTTTCAATCCATTTAAATAAATCTTTAAAAACCTTTTCAGCATAATTCTCCATATATTTCCAATCTGGTTTCTTGTCTTTATCAACAGGAAGATAAATTTTTTCTTTTTTCAATTTTGCACCTGAAAGCATTGTATTGTAGTCATATTTAGCGAGAATAATTTGCAATATGCTGCAAATGAATAAAGCGTTTTTCTCGTTCAAGTTCTCGTTGTATAACAGTTTTATTGCAGAACCTGCACCACCACGACCTATAAAATCTTTTTCTTGATAAAAAGAAAAACCACCAATTGCAGAAACCGAAATACAATTACCCTTGTCTAAAACTTCTTTTTTCTTTGTTTCAACATATTTTTCAATACCATTGTTAAATGCACCTGAAGCAACAAAAGGCACTTTACCTTCATTAAGATAATCTGTTAATCTACGTGGACTTGGCTGTACAAGTTTGAAAAGACCATCTTTCCCACAGATTAAAAATTCTTCCCAATTTTCAATATCAACTTTATCACTTGTAGTTTTACTTGAGAGCTTATCTGTAAGTACTTTTAGCAACTCATTGTCGATACTTCCTAAATCATCAAATAGAATGTAGTCTATTATCTTCTTTTTAAATTCATCAGGATTAATTTCTGCCTTGAAAAATAAATAGTTGAGAATGGTTTTCTTAAAATCGTGAGCAGTTATATGAAATGGTATTTCTTCTGTTTGATAACTCAAATTTTCAGAAGGATTTAACCATTGTATAGAATCATCTCCGCTTTGTCTGTAAATCACGTCAACCCAATACTCTTCAATACTTTCCCAAGCATTTTTAATATCTTGTCTTCCTTGATTCTTTATTGTTTCAAGTCCGTCTTCTAAAATTGCACAAGCAAAAATCTTTTTATTATTTTGAGGAACGCCACTGTTGAATACAAAAACGCTCGTAGTTGTACCTGAAAAAATTTCATTTGGCAGTTTGATTATTTTTGAAAGCGTATGTTTTTGTAAGATTCGTTTTGCTTTTTTCTCGTTTGCTTCAAGCTTTTTGTCAGGCATAATAAATGCACAAGGTGTATTTCTTTTAACCGACTCCAATACATTTGAAACTATCTCTAAACATCCATATTTATTTTCAAAAGGTGGATTCATTAAGACTTTTGTAATGTTCTTGCTTTTAATCCATTTTTTAGCTTTGTCATTACGAGCATCAAGTTGTTCTAAATTTGTTTTTCCGTCTTTATGTATTAGCATATTGGCACAAGCGAGAGCATAAATTTCTTTATCTAACTCAATGCCGAATAATTGGTTTTGTTTAATATGTTTTGCCTTTGTTGTTGAATTTCCGCCTGCTTCATCTATCATATTACACATTGCTTTTACGAGAAAAGCACCACTCCCACAAGCTGCGTCAAGAATTATATCATCTTTGTTTACGTTGATAATCCTGAACATTAAACTTGTTATGTGGTCAGGTGTAAAAACTTGTCCGCTCTCACTCTTTCCTTTATAACGATTAAATTCATTGAAGAAAATCGCCATAACATCTTCGCCATTCCAAAAGTCACTGTTGATATTGTCGCTTATTTCACAAACAGATTCAATAAAGTCATCAATGGCTTCTTGATTTTCTGTAATGTTCATTTTGATTGACGAATAAGCTTCTAAAAGAATGTCTAATTTGATATTCTGCTTTCTTGCTTCATCAAAACTTTTAGCTAAAGTTGTGTGTATCGAAGTATGAAATGTTGTGTAATTCATACCTTTCATAAGTACAGAACCATATCGCTTTGCCACCAAAGCACAAGCAGTAAATATCATTCTGTGATAAAGGTTCTTAATGCCAAAATTGAAATGTAGATTATTATTAATCCTTGCCGTTATTGTATAAATTTTATTGGTATCAATTTTGTTTTCGGCAAATAGACTTAAATAGTATTCCTTGTTTTTTAGGTCATTTTCATCTCGTAAAAACTCTCCGTTTTTATAAATTTTGACAAGAAAACCATTGTATAAAATCCCTATATGATTTTTATATTTTTTCTCGACTATTAAAGTGTTTTTTAATAGCTCGTCAATGTGAACTTGTTTTAAGTCAGTAGTTTCACTTTTAGTCTCTAATATTATCGCTGGGAAACTTTTTTCATTCGGTAAGTACCAACCATCTGGTCTATCTTTTACACCTTTAAATCCAAGTTGATTAAAAGAGGTTATTTGTCCAACACCACTTTTAGCAGATTCTGTATCTACAAATCCTAATATTTTACCTGCTTTGTCTCTAACTTTATCTTCGGTCATTCAGTTTGTTAATTTTCTTTAGTGTTGTTTTTTCAGCTTGTGGCTAACTTTTAAGATATGGACTTTTTTAATTGTCTATATCGGCAGTTAAACGAAGTTAGTTGAAATTTTTTACAAAGTCAATATGTTTGAATAAAAAAAGACTGTTTTAAACAGTCTTTTTCAAAAAATTATTTGGTGTATTGTTTACAGGCCAAAAGCCTCTTTTACTTTGTCTACATAATCCAGTTTTTCCCAAGTAAACAATTCAACATCCAACGTGATGGTTTCACCAGTGGGTTGGGTAAAGGTTTTGGTAACCACTTCGTTGGTGCGCCCCATGTGGCCATAGGCAGCGGTTTCACTGTACATGGGCGAGCGCAGTTTTAGGCGCTCTTCAATGGCAAATGGGCGCATATCGAATAGTTTGGAAACAATGGCGGCAATTTCGCCATCGGTCATATTAAACGGGCAAGTGCCATAAGTGTTTACATAAATAGCCATCGGCTCTACCACGCCAATAGCATAGCTTACCTGTACCAAAATCTCGTCGGCTACACCGGCGGCCACTAAATTTTTGGCAATATGGCGTGTGGCATAAGCAGCACTTCTATCAACCTTACTGGGGTCTTTACCAGAAAAAGCACCGCCACCATGGGCACCTTTGCCACCGTAAGTATCCACAATAATTTTACGGCCGGTTAAGCCTGTATCGCCATGGGGTCCACCAATAACAAATTTGCCGGTTGGGTTTATGTGGTACGTAATATCATCATTAAACAATGCCTGGATTTGCTCAGGTAACTTGGCCTTAACGCGAGGTATTAAAATGTTTATGATGTCTTCCCTAATTTTATTTAACATAACTTCTTCGGTGTCAAATTCGTCATGTTGGGTAGACAGTACAATGCTGTCTATGCGTTGCGGGATGTTATCGTCGCTGTATTCTATGGTAACCTGACTTTTAGAATCGGGCCTTAAATAGGTAATATCTTTATTTTCTCTGCGTAGTGCGGCCAATTCAATAAGTAGAAGGTGCGATAAATCCAACGCCAAAGGCATAAAGTTTTCGGTTTCGTTGGTAGCATAGCCAAACATCATACCTTGGTCGCCCGCTCCTTGTTGTTCTTTGGTTGCTCTGTCAACCCCACGGTTTATGTCGTCCGATTGCTCATGGATGGCCGAAAAAACACCGCAGGAATTGCCGTCGAACATGTATTCACCTTTAGTGTAACCAATCTTGTTAATAGTGTCTCTTGCAATTTTTTGAACATCCAAATAGGTATGCGATTTCACCTCGCCGGCCAAAACCACTTGTCCGGTGGTTACCAACGTTTCGCAAGCCACTTTAGAGTCTACATCAAATGCCAAAAAGTTATCGATTAAAGCATCGCTAATTTGGTCTGCTATCTTATCTGGATGGCCTTCAGAAACACTTTCCGAAGTAAATAAATAAGCCATAAATTATTGTTTTAAAAGGGGATTTGACGATAACGTCGCAGGGAGTTTGCACTGCCTTTAGCATTTTTTTTATACACGGTTTTCACGATGTATAAGAGGTTGCAATCAGTCAAATCTTTCCTCTGTAATTTGTAGCCGCAAAATTAAAAAAATAAAACCAACCACAAATCTATTTTCAATTTTTTAGAAAAAAGTTAGGTTATTTATTTTTAAATCCAAATATTTGTACCACAAATGAAAAAGCAATTATTAAATATAGTTTCTGTCGTTGTCATTGTGGATAATCCACAACGATAGGGAGCGTATTTGTATTTTATAAAGAAATGAAAGCCTTCCTATAAAACGGAAGGTTTTTTTATGAAGAATTTTTAAGATTGGGCATCATAAAAATATTTAATTAAATAATTGATTTGTAGTTGTTTAAAATGTTTTTTGAAGTAATGGATTTAACCAACAAAAACATATAAATATATTGATAAACCAACAAAGATTTAATTTTGAATTGTATTAATGGATAGATGTTAAATTTTTAGAGGAATTCTTAAAAACTTAAGATTTTAATAAACAATAAGACTAAAGAACCAAAATTTCTGTAAAAAAAATGAGCGAATTAAATAAATATAGCAAACGATTAACGCAGGACGAATCACAACCGGCTTCACAAGCCATGTTATACGCGGTAGGGTTGACCGATGAAGATATGAGCAAGCCCCAAGTAGGTATTGCCAGTACAGGTTACGATGGTAACCCATGTAACATGCACTTGAATGGTTTGGCCGCCGAGGTGAAGATTGAATGTAAAATTGCGGGTATGGTTGGTCTTGGTTTTAATACCATTGGAGTTAGTGACGGTATTTCTATGGGGACTTCAGGTATGAATTATTCTTTGGCATCACGCGATATTATTGCCGATTCTATTGAAACTGTTATGAATGCACAAAGCTACGATGCCTTGGTATCGGTAGTTGGGTGCGATAAAAATATGCCAGGGGCTGTTATAGCGATGTTGCGTTTAAATAGGCCATCTATCATGATGTATGGCGGTACCATAGCTTCTGGAAACTATAAAGGAAGAAAATTGAATATTGTGTCTGCTTTTGAAGCCTTAGGGCAAAAAGTAGCCGGCGAGATAGATGAAGATGAATATCGTGAAATTATAAAAAGAGCCATCCCGGGAGCAGGTGCTTGTGGTGGTATGTACACAGCAAACACTATGGCTTCGGCCATAGAATGCATGGGTTTTGCTTTGCCTTATAACTCGTCCATTCCAGCCGAAAACCCAAATAAACTTTCAGAAGCCGAACGTACAGCGATCGCTATTAAAAATTTATTGGAACTGGATTTAAAACCATTGGATATCATTTCTAAAAAATCAATCGAAAATGCCATTGCCTTGGTTAATGCCTTAGGTGGCTCTACCAATGCAGTGTTGCACTTTTTGGCCATTGCACATGCAGCTGATATTGATTTTACTTTAGAGGATTTTCAACGTGTTAGTGATAGGACACCATTGATAGCCGACCTAAAACCATCGGGTAAATATTTAATGGAAGATGTACATGGTATTGGTGGAACGCCAGCGGTTATGAAATATTTGTTGGACAATGGTTATTTGCATGGCGATTGCATGACCGTAACGGGTAAAACCTTAGCTGAAAACTTAAAAGATGTAGCACCACTTGAATTTGAAAAGGAAGATGTTATTTATCCTAAAGAAAAAGCATTAAAATCGTCTGGAAACTTACAGATTATTTATGGTAATCTGGCTAGTGAAGGTGCTGTTGCCAAAATATCTGGTAAAGAAGGTTTGGTGTTTGAAGGAAAAGCAGTAGTTTATGATGGCGAACAAGCGGCAAATACAGGAATCTCCAATGGAGAGGTTGCAAAAGGAGATGTAGTCGTTATTCGTTATGTAGGGCCCAAAGGTGGTCCTGGTATGCCGGAAATGCTAAAACCAACCTCTTTGATTATGGGTGCCGGATTGGGTAAATCGGTCGCCTTGATTACCGATGGTCGTTTTTCTGGAGGGACCCACGGTTTTGTGGTAGGGCACATTACCCCAGAAGCACAAACAGGAGGTAACATCGCACTTATAAAAACAGGCGATCGCATCAGAATTAGTGCAGAGGACAACTCCATTAACGTCTTGCTTTCCGATGAGGAGTTAGCTGAAAGAAGGGCGCAATGGGTAGCTCCAGAATTAAAACATAAAAAAGGAATATTGTACAAATACGCAAAATCGGTAGCGTCGGCATCCAAAGGATGCGTTACCGATGCATTTTAAAATTCTGTAGTGGCATGGTTGCCGCAATAATAAGTAAGAAATTATGAAAACAGAAACAGCAAAAAAAACACAGAACATGGTTGAAAAAACAGAGCGCATTACTGGTAGTGAGGCCGTAATTAGATGTTTGATTGAAGAAGGGGTGGATATACTTTACGGGTATCCTGGTGGTGCCATTATGCCAGTTTATGATGAATTATATAAGTTTCAAGATCAAATAACCCATGTATTAACTCGCCACGAACAGGGTGCAACTCACGCAGCTCAAGGTTATGCGCGTATCTCTGGAAAAGTGGGGGTGGCCATGGCTACCTCTGGTCCAGGTGCTACCAATTTGATTACAGGCATAGCAGATGCGCAAATAGATTCAACGCCCATGGTTTGTATTACAGGTCAGGTGTTTTCAAGTTTATTAGGAAGTGATGCCTTTCAGGAAACCGATATTGTCGGTATTTCTACGCCAGTTACCAAATGGAATTGCCAAGTTACCAATGCGGCGGATATACCTGAGGCTTTGGCTAAGGCATTTTATATTGCCAAGAGCGGACGTCCAGGGCCTGTTTTGGTCGACATCACAAAAGATGCCCAGCAGGGTGAATTGGACTTTAAATATGAAAAATGTAAAGGCGTAAGGAGCTATAAGCCTGTGCCAGATACCGATTTGGAAGCGGTTGCCAAGGCGGCTGAACTAATTAATAATGCCAAAAAACCATTGATTGTTTGGGGACAAGGTGTTATTTTAGGTCAGGCGGAAGCAGAACTGAAGGCGGTTATTGAAAAAGGGGGTATTCCTGCGGCTTGGACAATTTTAGGGGCTTCGGCTTTGCCTACATCACATCCGTTAAATGTTGGTATGGTAGGCATGCACGGTAATTATGCGCCCAATAAATTAACCAATGAGTGTGATGTGCTTATTGCTATCGGCATGCGTTTTGACGATCGCGTTACTGGTAAGTTGAGTACCTATGCAAAACAAGCAAAAGTGATTCACTTTGAAATAGATCCTGCTGAAATAGATAAAAACGTTAAAACCGATGTGGCTGTTTTAGGTGATTCTAAATCGAGTTTAGCAGCGTTGTTGCCTTTGCTTAACGAAAATTCACATTCAGCATGGCACGATGAGTTTAAAAAATTATATCAAATAGAGTTCGAAAAAGTTATAAAAAACGATATCCACCCGGTTAAGGAAGGGTTGACTATGGGGGAAGTATTGAGACAAATCAATACCTACACCAAAGGAAATGCTGCGATTGTTTCAGATGTTGGTCAGCATCAAATGATCGCGTGCCGTTATTCCGAATTCAATATAACCAAAAGTAATATAACTTCTGGAGGATTGGGAACTATGGGCTTTGCATTGCCTGCAGCTATTGGTGCAAAAATGGCAGCACCAGAAAGGGAAGTTGTAGCTATAATAGGTGATGGGGGCTATCAAATGACCATTCAGGAACTTGGTACCATTTTCCAAAACAAAATACCAGTAAAAATTGTAGTTTTGAACAATGAATTTTTAGGCATGGTACGCCAGTGGCAACAATTGTTTTTTGATAAGCGTTATGCGTCTACCGAAATGACCAATCCAGATTTTGTGGCCATCGCAAAAGGATATTATATTGATGCCAAACGTGTTGTGAAACGCGAAGAATTAGCTAGTGCAGTAGAAGAAATGATTGCATCTAAAGGGCCATATTTCTTAGAAGTTTGTGTGGAAAAAGAGGATAATGTATTCCCAATGATTCCAGCAGGCGCTTCGGTTTCAGATATTAGGCTTAGTTAAAAAACATTGAAAATTCACTGAAGATGAACGAAGAAATTAAAACATATACCATTTCGGTTTATACCGAAAATAACATAGGCTTGCTTAACCGTATATCGGCTATTTTTCAGCGTAGGCATATAAATATTGAAAGTTTAACCACCTCGCAGTCTGAGATTGAAAATGTAAATAGGTTTGTAATTGTGGTAAATACTGCAGAAAACCAAGCTAGTAAATTGGTGAAACAAATTGAAAAACAAGTAGAGGCATTAAGGGCTTATTACCATACTGATGAGGAAACTATCTTTACGGAATCGTGTATGTTCAAAATAAAATCTGATTTATTGTTTGAAGAACCACAAATTCAGAATATTATAAAAGAAAGTAATGCTAGAATAGTTACTGTAAACAAAAAGTTTTTTGTTCTTGAAAAATCAGGACGACGTCATGAAATAGAATTATTGCGTAGGGAGTTAAGTGCTTTCGGAATTATGCAATTTGTACGTTCAGGTCGTATAGCCGTTACAAAAGACGAAATGAAAATAACCGAAATGCTAGAGGCATTTAACAATAACACTATATAATTATACAAATAACATCATTTAAAATGGGAAATTATTTTAACACACTATCGTTGCGAGATAAATTAACTCAATTATCGAAGTGTAGATTTATGGAAACTGCAGAATTTGCAGATGGGGTAGAAGCATTAAAAGGCAAAAAGATTGTCATTGTTGGTTGTGGTGCTCAAGGATTGAACCAAGGATTGAATATGAGAGATTCTGGTTTGGATATTTCTTATGCATTGCGTCCAGCTGCTATTCAAGAAAAAAGAGCTTCTTATGTAAATGCAACTGAAAATGGATTTAATGTTGGAACCTATGAAGAGTTAATTCCAACAGCCGATTTAGTGTTAAACCTAACTCCAGACAAGCAACATACAAGTGTTATTAATGCTGTAATGCCACTAATGAAAAAAGGAGCGACATTATCGTATTCGCATGGTTTTAATATTGTAGAGGAAGGAATGCGCATTCGTGAAGACTTAACGGTCATTATGGTGGCTCCTAAATGTCCGGGAACAGAAGTAAGAGAAGAATATAAAAGAGGTTTTGGTGTGCCAACACTAATTGCGGTACACGAAGAAAACGATCCAGAAGGAAAAGGTTGGGCACAAGCAAAAGCATATGCGGCTGCAACTGGAGGTGATAGAGCGGGCGTTTTGGCCTCTTCATTTATTGCTGAGGTGAAAAGTGATTTAATGGGAGAACAAACCATTCTTTGCGGGTTGTTGCAAACGGGTTCTATCCTTTGTTTCGATAAAATGGTAGAAAAAGGTATCGATCCAGGCTATGCTTCTAAATTAATCCAATATGGTTGGGAAACAGTAACCGAAGGTCTTAAATATGGTGGTATCACCAATATGATGGACAGACTTTCGAATCCTGCTAAAATAAAAGCGTTTGAATTATCAGAGGAATTAAAAGACATCATGCGTCCGTTGTTCCAAAAACATATGGATGATATCATGGAAGGCAGATTTTCACAAGGTATGATGGAAGATTGGGCTAATGATGATAAAAACTTATTAGGTTGGAGAGCGGCTACTGCTGAAACGGCTTTCGAAAAAACGCCAGCAGCTGATGTGAAAATTACTGAGCAGGAATATTACGATAACGGTGTGTTAATGGTGGCTTTTGTTAGAGCTGGTGTAGAATTGGCTTTTGAAGCAATGACCGAATCTGGTATCATTGATGCATCTGCTTACTACGAGTCGTTACACGAAACACCACTTATTGCTAATACCATTGCTAGAAAGAAACTATACGAAATGAACCGTGTAATTTCTGATACAGCTGAATACGGTTGTTATTTATTTGACCATGCTTGTAAACCGTTGTTAGGAGATTTCATGAAGAAAATCGATACCGATGTTATTGGTAAAGCCTATGCAAAAGACAATGGTGCCGCAGTTGATAATGCGAAGTTAATAGCAGTGAACAAGGCGTTGAGAGAGCATCCTGTTGAAAAAATAGGAAGGTTCTTAAGAGCGTCCATGACGGCTATGAAACCAATAGTATAAACAAATAAGTTTTATGAATCAGGAAAAAGAAACATATTTTCCTAGTATTGATAATATAAAAGTAGCTGCCGATACCATTAAAAAAGTATCGGCAGTTACGCCTTTAAGCCTCAGCGAAAGATACTCCAAGCAATATGGTGCTAATGTATTTTTGAAGCGCGAAGACCTCCAACAGGTCCGTTCGTATAAAATTAGAGGTGCCTACAACAAAATCAGTTCGCTAACCGAGGAAGAATCTAAAAATGGGGTGGTTTGTGCCAGTGCAGGTAATCATGCCCAAGGGGTGGCTTTATCCTGTAAATTGTTGAAAATAAAAGGGACCATTTACATGCCCACGCCAACTCCTAAACAAAAAATAGAACAGGTAAAAATGTTTGGTGAGGATTACATTGAAATTGTATTGGTTGGCGATACCTACGATGATGCCTATCATGCTTCGATGTTAGAATGTGAAAAATTGAACAAAACATTTATTCACCCTTTTGATGACGAAAAAGTGATTGAAGGTCAGGCAACAATTGCATTGGAAATTTTAGAGCAAACCAAACAGCCAATCGATTATGTTTTTGTGCCTGTTGGTGGAGGAGGGTTGTCCGCCGGATTATCAACAGTTTTTAAGTCGTTATCTCCCAAAACGAAAATTATAGGAGTAGAGCCCGAAGGTGCGCCATCTATGTCGGTTTCAATTAAAAATGATAAGAATACCGAACTAGATCAGATTGAAAAGTTTATTGATGGTGCTGCCGTAAAACGTGTGGGCGACCTTACATTCCCTATTTGCAAACAAAATTTAAGCACCATGGTTACTGTGCCTGAAGGGAAAGTGTGCCAAACCATTTTGGAGCTTTATAATAAAGATGCTATTGTAGTCGAGCCTGCAGGCGCATTAAGCATAGCCGTGCTTGATTATTTTAGTGAAGACATTAAAGGGAAGAATGTAGTTTGCGTGGTTAGTGGTAGTAATAATGATATTACCAGAACGGCAGAAATTAAGGAGCGTGCCCTTTTGTATGCTAATTTAAAGCATTATTTTATCGTAAAATTTCCGCAACGCGCTGGTGCCTTAAGGGAATTTGTGGTAGATATTCTAGGGCCAACAGACGATATTACCCATTTTGAATACACAAAGAAAACCAACCGCGAAAATGGATCTGCCTTGGTTGGTGTCGAATTAAAATCGGCTGACGATTTAGAGCCGTTGATTTCCAAAATGAAAGCCCATAATTTCTTTGGAGATTACTTGAACAACAAGCCAGATTTGTTTCAGTTTTTGGTTTAATTGCCTTTTTTTTCATGAAATAATTCCATAAGATATTTACCCGAAATCGATTTCGGTTTAAGCTTTTTAAGGACATCTAAATAAAGTGTTAACAATACAATATTTTTTCGGCTTCAGTCCTTCCGCAGAAAGGTTGTGGTTAAAAATATGAGTATCTTAGCAATAAATAAATATTAAAATTTTTATGATGACTAAAGCATTTTCAGAAATACCAGAGGCGTACAAAATAGATGAGTTGCTTCACCAAAAAACCTATTTGGTTTCAGGGGAATTAAAACAATGGAATGGGGCAACGGCTGAAGTGCATTCTACAATATCCTCTACAGAAACATATAAGCCAACCCTATTGGGTACGATTCCCGATTTAACAGAAACCGAAGCTTTAGAGGCATTGGATGCTGCTGTTGATGCTTACGATAACGGACAAGGTTTGTGGCCAACCATGAAAGTGGTAGACCGCATTGCGTGTATGGAAAAGTTTGTAGAACAAATGAAAACCAAGCGCGACGAAGTGGTGAAGTATTTAATGTGGGAGATTGGTAAAAACCTGCCGGATTCTGAAAAGGAGTTTGATAGAACGGTTGATTATATATACGACACCATTGAAGAATACAAACAAATTGATAGGGACTCTGCCAAGTTTGAGAAAAATGATAGCGTTTATGCACACATTCGCAGAGGGCCACTTGGGGTTGTTCTTTGTTTGGGGCCTTATAATTATCCTCTAAACGAAACGTTCACCTTGCTTATTCCCGCATTGATTATGGGTAATACTGTTATTTTTAAACCTGCCAAACTAGGGGTTCTTTTAATTTCGCCTTTATTAGAGGCATTTCAAAACAGTTTCCCTAAAGGAGTAGTAAACGTTATTTACGGTAGAGGTCGTGTGTTGGCAACACCTATTATGAAATCGGGTAAAATTGATGTATTGGCATTAATAGGTAATAGTAAATCGGCCAATGCACTACAAGAGAGCCATCCAAAAAAGAACAGATTGCGTTTGGTTTTAGGTTTAGAAGCTAAAAACCCTGCGATTGTTTTACCTGATGCCGATTTAGATTTGGCCGTTGACGAATGTATTGCGGGTACTTTATCTTTTAATGGGCAACGTTGTACAGCCTTGAAAGTGCTTTATGTACACGAATCGGTAGTTGAGGAATTCAACAGACGATTTTCATATAAAGTCGATGCATTGAAATTTGGTAACCCTTGGGAGTCGGGTGTTAAGTTAACACCGCTTCCAGAAGTAGATAAGCCAGGTTACATTCAAGAGCTTATAGATGATGCTAAAGGAAAAGGAGCTAAAATTATTAACAAAAAAGGGGGCGAAACGTCTGAGAATTTCATTTATCCAGCAGTACTTTATCCGGTTAACAAAGATATGCGTGTTTTTCAAGAAGAGCAGTTTGGGCCTGTAATCCCAGTGGTTTCATTTTCTGACATTGAAGAACCTTTAGATGATATGGCCGAATCTAACTATGGTCAGCAGGTAAGTTTATTTGGAAAAAATGTTAATACATTATCACCATTAATAGATACTTTAGTAAATTTGGTCTGTAGAGTAAATTTGAACAGTTCTTGTCAACGTGGTCCAGATGTTTATCCGTTTACAGGTAGAAAAGATTCAGCATTTAGTACTTTAAGTGTACACGATGCTTTAAGATCTTTTTCTATAAGAACTTTTGTAGCATCAAAGGATAACGCTTACAACAATGCCATTTTAAATGAATTGTTGGAAAAGAAAACGTCAAACTTTATTAGTACAGATTATATTTTATAAAACAAAAACTAAACTTTAAAATGAAAAGAAGCATTAATTATGTATTGACAGCTGTTTTTTCACTGGCACTTTTAACAAGTTGTGGTGGGGAAAAGAAAAAAGAAGAAGAAAAGGAAACAATTAAATTAGGCGTTCAGAAAGAAGAGGAGCCAAAAGCCGAAGTAGCAGATAGTAATGTGGCTGAAATTGTTATTTCTGGAGACGATATGATGAAGTTTGACCTTTCTGAAATTAAAGTAAAAGCAGGTCAGAAAGTAAAATTAACATTAAGACACAAGGGGAAAATGGCAGTTAACGTTATGGGACATAATTTTGTTTTGCTTGCTCAAGGTGTAGATATGACAGATTTTGCAACCAAAGCAGCCACATCACAAGCTACTAAATATATTCCTGAAGGTTCTGAAGGAGATATCATAGCGCATACCGATTTAATAGGAGGCGGACAAACAACTACCATAGAGTTTGATGCGCCAGAAGTTGGTACGTACGATTTTTTATGTAGTTTCCCTGGGCACTATGCTTTAATGAAAGGAAAATTTATTGTAGAATAAGCATATATTGATATTTTACTAAACAAGAAGGGCGGTGTTTTTTACACCGCCCTTCTTGTTTTAGAGTTTTATTAACATACAGAATGTTATATTTGAAACTATTATTAATACGTTAACCAACTTTTTTACCAACCAAACTAAACTAAATGAAACCAGAAAACACCTTTTACGCACTTCTATTGGTCATTTTTTTCTTCAACTGTAAAGAAAAAGAATATGCGGACAAAATTTACGAAAAACCAGAAATTATACGGGAAGCTGCTTCAGATTTTCTTTCACCAGAAGAAAGTATGAAAACATTTTATCTGCCAGAGGGCTACAAAGTAGAATTAGTAGCTAGTGAACCTATGGTAGATGAGCCTGTCACTATTGCTTGGGATGGTAGTGGCCGAATGTATGTGGCAGAAATGAATACTTATATGCAAGATGTGGATGGTAGTGGAACCGATAGGCCAATTAGTAAAATAAAATTGTTGGAAGATTTAGACGGTGATGGCAAAATGGATAAAAGCACTGTGTTTGTTGATAGCTTATTGTTACCAAGAATGATATTGCCTTTGGAGAATGAATTGATTGTTAATGAAACGTACTCCTATGATTTATGGAGCTATAAAGATACAGATGGAGATGGCGTAGCCGACAAAAAAGAACGTGTGTACTATAACCCGGAACGTCGTGGCGGAAACTTAGAGCATCAGCAGAGTGGTTTGGTATGGAATTTAGATAATTGGGTCTATACAACCTATAACCCTGTACGTTTTAAATTTAAGAAAAATGAAGTTATTGTAGATTCTCTTGAGAATATGCCAAGAGGGCAATGGGGCTTAACACAAGACGAGATGGGTATTATGTATTACTCTGCAGCAGGAGGTGAAAATCCAGCTTATGGTTTTCAGCAGCCAGCGGTTTATGGCGATTATAATCCTGAAGGTAGATTGTCAGAAGATTTTATACAGCCCTGGCCAATAGTTGGTACGCCAGATGTTCAAGGAGGAACGGGTAGATTGAGAGAAGATAATACCCTTAACCATTTTACAGGAGTGGCAGGTCAAGAAATTTTTCTAGGACATAAAATGCCTCCCTCAATGTATGGTGATTTGTTTATTCCAGAACCAGTAGGGCGCTTAATCCGCCGTGCCAAAGTAAAAGTTGAAGATGGTAAAAAAGTGTTATATAACGCTTACGATCAAGCTGAGTTTATGGCGTCAACAGATTTGAATTTTAGACCAGTGCAAGCCAAAACAGGTCCTGATGGCGCATTGTATATTGTAGATATGTATCGTGGCATTATTCAGGAAAGTAATTGGACCAGAAAAGGAAGTTTTCTCCGTCCTGTAATTGTTCGTAAAGAGTTAGATAAAAATATAGGCAAAGGAAGGATTTATAGAATTGTTCATGAAGATATTAAGCCTGATAAGAAACCGGATCTTCAAGGGAGAAAAGCATCAGAATTAATTAAATATCTCGGACATCCAAACGGATGGTATCGCAACACGGCACAAAAATTAATTATTTTAAAAGATGACCAAACCGTGGTTCCAGAATTAATGGATTTGGCCAAAGATAACAGTTCGGTTTTTGATGGCTTATTCAATAAAAATAAAGACCTTGGTATAGAGCGCGTTCATGCACTTTGGACATTGGAAGGTTTGGGAGTTGTGGACAAAGAGCTTATTAAAGAGAAATTTTTAGATGAAGATCCAAGAGTTCGGGTTACGGCTATACGACTTAGTGAGAATTTTTTAAAAGATGGAGATACCGACATGTTTTCAGATTTAGAAAAATTAGTATCCGATAATTCTTTGGATGTTGTAAATCAGTTAGCATTAAGTATGCGATATAGTAAAGACAAAGGGGCAACGGATATTTTAAATAACATCAAAGAAAATTATGAAGCTAATGAAATTGTATCGCATTCAGTAAAAGAGAGTTTAAAGAAGGACGATTCCAGACTTGCGCAGTTAAAGGTTTTTATAGCGAAAGAATCCCCGAGAAACAGGCAAGCTATTTTAAGAGGTTACGATGCGTACAATGAATTATGTATTACTTGTCATGGATCCGATTTAAAAGGTGAATCCACAGAAGATGGTACGTTAGTGGCACCGTCACTTATGGGGAGCCCTAGGGTTTTAGGAGATAAAGGGAAGTTGAGTAAAATATTGTTAAATGGTCTTATTGGTCCTATAGACGGTACAGAATATGGTATTATGATGCCGCTTAAAGATAACGGTGACCAATGGATTGCAGATGTGCTTACTTATGTAAGGGCTATGAATAGTGCAGATGGTGTTAATGGTTACATTGTTAGAAATGCAAGAGAGCAGTCAAAAGAAAGAGAAGATTATTGGACTTTAAGTGAACTTGAAAAGGAAAAATAATTCTTAAATAAACTCTTTTAATAGAATTTATTTAGATTTGGAATATTAATGTTTTTTAGATTTAAAGGAATAAATTATGAGCTTAAATGGAAAACTTTCTAGGTCAAAAAAGGTTATAAATATTGTCTTTTTTGTGCTCTTCGCTCTTTTTGCAATCGTGCAATTAAATGATCCAGATCCTGTACATTGGTTTTTAATTTATGGAGCTGTGTCTGTTACATTTTTATTGGCCAATTATATCAATATTCCCAAACAAATAATTTGGGTTTTTGTTTTAGCGCTATTAATATATGCATCAATACATATTGCCTATTTTTTTGATTGGATAAAAATTGACCACAAGGAAGAAATATTTGGCGAAATGGTTTATGAAAAACCATATCTGGAGGGAACTAGAGAGTTTTTAGGGTTGATTATTGCTGCTTTAGCCTTACTGTTTTTGTTAAAAAAGTAAATCGATTTCTTTTTGATTTCCACTATTAATTAATAGTTTTAATTTTTTACGGGTTCGTTTAACAAGTACTTTTAGAAAGTCAAATATTCAAAAATAGCGCCACGGCATTTAATCGTTAAATTTATTTTATTAAAAAAATATTGCTATTTTACGTGGCATTTTTAAAAAACCAACTTAAACTTTTACCAACTAAACTAAATAATTATGAATGAAGTAAACAAAAACAGAATATTCTTAGCTGCTTGTATTTCGCTAATAGTAACATCCATGACTTTTGCTATTCGAGCAGGTATTTTAACACAATTGGGCACTGATTTCCAAATTTCAAATGAAAAATTAGGATGGATTAACAGTATGGCCTTTTTTGGCTTCCCCATTGCTATGATTGTTGGGGGCCTATTGTACAATTCCATTGGGGCTAAAAAATTAATGACTGTGGCTTTTATATGCCACATTTTAGGTTTGATTTTAACCATTTATGCAGGTGGATTTTGGACGTTAATTATCTCGACCTTTTTTATAGGTTTTGCAAATGGATCGGTTGAAGCAGCATGTAATCCAATGATTGCTGATATGTATACAAATAATAGAACAGCCATGTTAAACAAATTTCATGTTTGGTTTCCTGGAGGTCTTGTAATTGGCGCATTGGTCTCAGAATTTATGTCAAATAATGGCATGGGTTGGCAAATGCAAATTGCAGTCATGCTAATACCAACATTAATTTATGGATACTTAGTTTTCTCTCAAAAATTCCCAGAGGGTGAGAATATCGAATCAGATACATCTCAGAATATAAAAGCGTTAGTAAATCCGTTGTATATTTTCATGTTTATATGTATGTCACTAACAGCTGTATCAGAATTTATTCCTCAGCAATGGGTAGAGAAAATATTAGGTAGTTCAGGTGCAAGCCCAATGTTGGTATTGGCATTGGTTACAGGAATTATGGCTTTAGGGCGTTTCTTTGCGGGTCCAATTGTACATAAAATAAATCCGATAGGCGTACTGTTGATGTCTGCAATTACCACAACAGTAGCAATTTATTTAATGAGTATTGCTGATGGAGGTTTAATTTATGCAGCAGCAGCATTATTTGCTCTTGGTGTTTGTTATTTTTGGCCAACGATGGTTGGATTTGTATCTGAATATACTTCAAAAACTGGAGCATTAGGAATGTCGCTTTTAGGCGGTATGGGCATGTTTGCGACTTCAATCTGGAACCCTATAATTGGTTCTATGCTAGATACTGAAAAAGAAAATGCCATTGCATCAGGATTGGTAGGCAATGCTGCGGATATTGTGGCAGGAAAATCAATATTAGGGTTTATGGTTTACTTCCCTTTAATATTAGTAGTATTATTTGGAATACTATTTTTTATGCGTAAAAAAATTGAAGAAAGAAGAATTCCACAAACAGGACATTAAAATATTATAAGACTAAAAAATGAGTAGAAAATTAAGAATGGGAATGATTGGTGGAGGCACCGGTTCATTCATAGGAGATGTACACAGAAAAGCTGCCTCAATTGATGGATTGATAGAATTGGTTTGCGGGGCGTTTAGTAGCAATGCAGAAAAATCAATTCAATCAGGGAAAAACCTTTTTCTTCCAGAAGATAGATGCTATGGAAGTTATGAGGAAATGATTTTAAAGGAAAAAGAATTGCCCGAAGATGTTAGAATGGATTTTGTGGCTATTGTTACGCCAAACCATATGCATTTTCCACCGGCAAAATTTGCGCTGGAGCATGGTTTTCATGTGGTGTGCGATAAGCCAATTACCTTGACATTGGATGAAGCTATAGAACTTCAAAAAATAATGGAAACAAGCGATAGGCTATTTGCTTTAACACACAATTATATAGGTTACCCAATGGTGAAGCAGGCGAAGGCTTTGGTGGATAATGGCGATTTGGGTAAGATTAGAAAAATTCAAGTGCAGTATCTGCAAGGGTGGTTATCTACACTTGTTGAAAAAACCGATAATAAACAAGCGTCGTGGCGTACAGATCCTACGCGTTCTGGTATAGGAGGTGCTTTGGGTGATATAGGGACTCATGCCGAAAATTTAGTAGAGTATATTACTGGATTGCAAATAGAAGAATTGGCAGCCGATTTGGGTCGTTTTGGTGAAGGTAGAACGTTGGACGACGATGGCAACTTGTTAATTCGTATGAATAACGGCGCTAAAGGCACTATGTCTTTTTCGCAAATCGCTTTAGGAGAAGAAAATAATTTAGGCATTAAAGTATATGGGGAAAAGGGAAGTATCGAGTGGTATCAAGAAAACCCGAACGAATTGATAACACGTTGGTTAGATAAGCCTAAACAAATATATACCCCTAATGGAAATTCTTTGTATCCAGAATCATTATCAGTAACAAGAATTCCAGCAGGGCATCCAGAAGGTTATTTGGAAGCTTTTGCAACAGTTTACAAAAACTTTGCAACACATCTTACAGCTGTTCTGGAAGGAAAAACTATTGCTAAGCCAGATTATCCAACCGTAGCAGACGGTGTAAGGGGGATGAAATTTATTTATGCATCCGTTGAAAGTGATAAAAATAATGCCGCTTGGGTAAAGATTAATTAAAATTATAAATACATGAAAACATTAAAAGGACCCGCTGTTTTTTTAGCGCAATTTGCAGGAAGTGAAGCGCCGTTCAATAGTTTGGATGGTATGTGCAAATGGGCAGCAGACTTAGGGTATAAAGGAATTCAAATCCCAACTTGGGAATCAAATTTGATAGATATAGAAAAGGCAGCTGAAAGCCAAACCTATTGTGATGAGTTAAAAGGTAAAGTGAATTCATACGGATTGGAAATCACCGAATTATCAACACATTTACAAGGGCAATTGGTGGCAGTGCACCCAGCGTACGATACCATGTTTGATGGTTTTGCGCCTAAAGAAGTACATAACAATCCAAAAGCTAGAACAGAATGGGCCATTCAAACTGTTAAAAATTCCGGTACGGCCAGCGGTCGATTGGGTTTAAAAGCGCATGCTACTTTTTCAGGAGGCTTTTTATGGCATACGGTGTATCCTTGGCCTCAGCGCCCACAAGGCTTGGTAGATATGGGCTTTGAGGAATTGGCTAAACGTTGGTTGCCTATTTTAAACCATTTTGACGAGCATGGCGTGGATGTTTGTTATGAAATCCATCCAGGAGAAGATATTCACGATGGTGTAACGTATGAGCGTTTTCTAAAAGCTACAGGCAACCACAGTCGTGCTAATATTTTGTACGATCCAAGTCACTATGTACTCCAACAATTGGATTATTTAACGTTTATCGATTATTACCACGAACGCATTAGAGCGTTCCATGTAAAAGATGCCGAATTTAACCCGTCTGGAAAACAAGGTGTTTATGGTGGATATTCCGATTGGGCAGACCGTGCTGGGCGTTTCCGTTCTTTGGGTGATGGTCAAGTGGATTTCAAAAGTATTTTCTCAAAATTAACCAAATACGGAGTAGATGTTTGGGCCGTTATGGAATGGGAATGTTGTATAAAATCTTCTGAACAAGGAGCCAGAGAAGGGGCACCTTTCATTCAACAGCATATTATTGAAGCTGCAGATAGAAGCTTTGATGATTTTGCAGGTGGAGAAGTAGATAAGGATTATTTGAAAAAAGTATTAGGACTTTAATATGGGGAAGATTGGGATTTCTATTTTCTCGGTGCTTATAAGTGCTTTAGCTTGGTCTCAAGATAAAGTTGCTGAATCATACAAAGAGCCAATAAAACCTGAAGCTACGGAAATTTGGAGCCCAAAACCTCCAGCAGTTACGCCGGGCAAGGATGGAGCGCCTCCAAGTGATGCCATTGTGCTATTTGATGGAAGCAATTTTGATAAATGGGTAAGTGCTAGAGATTCGAGTGCCGTAAAATGGACTTTAAACAATGATGGCAGTATGACCGTGAAGTTAGGAAGGGGCATAGGCGATATTCAGACCAAACGTAATTTTGGAGATGTACAGCTTCACATAGAATGGAAGTCGCCCGAAAAGATTGTGGGCGAAGGCCAAAACAGAGGTAATAGCGGTGTGTTTCTTCAAAAATTATACGAGTTACAGGTGTTGGATAACAACAACAACGATACCTATGTGAATGGTCAGGTTGGAGCTGTCTACAAACAGTCCATTCCATTAGCAAAGGCATCGGTTCCAACGGGTGAATGGAATACTTACGACATTATTTACCATGCACCAGTATTTGGACAGTATGGTGATGTAGTTAAAAAAGCAACCATGACGGTATTGCATAACGGTGTTTTAATTCAAGACCATTTTGAATTGATTGGGCCAATGAGTTTTATTGGTTGGCCAAAATACAAGCCACATGGAAAGCTTCCAATACTTTTGCAAAATCATAATTGTGAAGTGAGCTACCGAAACATTTGGGTTCGAGAACTCTAAATGGCTAAATTTCAATATAAATAAACAAAAAGCACATAATTATTATGTGCTTTTTGTTTATAGAAGTATTACTAATTTTGTAAGAAGTTAAATTATTGAAAGCAAATAATTAAAAACGTAACGATATTAATAATTTTTGTAAAAAAGTGGTTGAAATTGTAAGACTAAAGAAATAAAATCATAATTTTGTGGTATGAATACTTTAAAAAATAAAATACGTCCTTCATCACCCGGTTTCCGCGCGAGTACTACTCGCCGCAGCTTCTAGTCTTTCCGTGATAAACCAAAACGTAATTTAATTTTTTTATAGTGTACAAAATTTCATCCATAGCATTTCAAAATTTATTTAATATAGTATACAACATGTATATCATGTGTCGTGTGTACCCACGTCGCCCGTAAGGGTGTGTATTTAATTTTTTGAGTTAGGTGTGTCCAGCACTGTTTAAAACAAGTTTATATAATTACTCATATTTAAAACAGACAAAATAATAAATGAAGGTTGTAATTGCCGATAAATCACATAGTATATACGCAGAAGAAATTTGCGAAACCATTGCAGAATCAGCTAAAGTAAGGGGTACGGGTATAGCGAGAAGAACCCCAGAATACATTACCACTAAAATGGAGAATGGTAATGCGGTGATTGCTTTGGATGGAAAAAAGTTTGCTGGGTTTTGTTATATAGAAAAATGGGGCCACGGTAAGTTTGTTGCCAATTCTGGTTTAATTGTGCATCCAGATTATAGGGGTGCTGGATTGGCTAAACAGATTAAACATAAAATTTTTGAACATTCCAGAACCAAATTTCCAGATGCTAAGGTGTTTAGTATCACCACTGGTCTAGCAGTTATGAAAATGAATACCGAACTTGGTTATAAACCTGTTCCTTTTTCAGAATTAACAGACGACCCTTCGTTCTGGGATGGTTGCCAAACTTGTAAAAATTATGATGTGCTTACGCGCACCGATAGAAAAATGTGTCTGTGCACAGGAATGCTTTACGACCCTAAAGCAAAAAAAGCAGAAGAGCCTGTTAAAATAAAAGAAAAAGTCTTCAATAGATTGAAACAAATCAAGGAAGCCTTATTTTTAAGCAAAGAAAAAAATAAAACAAAATGAAACCCATTGGGTTGGGCATTCACAAAGCAAAAGAGAAAGTAATGCTTCAATTGTCGAAGGTTGCATCTGAATATAAAAACAATAAAAATTAACACATGAAGAAATTAGTAATAGCCTACAGTGGCGGGTTAGATACCTCTTACTGTGCCGTGAGTTTATCAAAAGCAGGTTACGATGTACATGCTGTGAGCGTTAATACGGGTGGTTTTACAAAAAAGGAAATTGCTGCCATTGAAGCCAATGCCTATAAAATGGGGGTTTCAACATATAAGAATATCAATGCCGTTGCTACATTTTACCAAAAAGTGATTAAGTATTTGGTATTTGGTAACGTATTGAAAAATAATACGTATCCCTTATCTGTAAGTGCTGAGCGTATTATTCAGGCTATTGAAATTGTGGAGTATGCCAAAAGCATTGGTGCTAAATACATCGCACATGGTAGTACCGGAGCTGGAAATGACCAAGTGAGATTTGATATGATTTTCCAAACCTTGGCATCAGAGATTGAAATCATCACACCTATTAGGGACCAAAAGTTAACAAGACAGGAAGAGATAGAATATTTAAAAGCCAATGGCATCGATATGTCTTGGGAAAAAGCAAAATATTCAATCAACAAAGGCCTTTGGGGAACCAGTGTTGGTGGTTCTGAAACACTAACATCCGATAAACCTTTGCCAGATGAAGCATACCCATCACGATTAAAGCATGCCGAGCCAGAAAAAGTAAAATTAACGTTTGAAAAAGGAGAGTTGGTTGCTGTAAATGGAGTAGAGAATGACCCTGAAATTAATATCGAAGTATTGAACAATTTGGCAAAAGCTTATGCTATTGGCAGGGATATTCATGTGGGTGATACCATTGTGGGCATTAAAGGTCGAGTTGGTTTTGAGGCCGCCGCGGCTTTAATTACCATTAAAGCGCATCATTTATTGGAAAAACATACACTTACCAAATGGCAGTTGCAACATAAAGAATATCTAGCTAGTTTTTATGGAATGCACTTGCACGAAGGTCAGTATTTAGATCCGGTAATGCGAGATATTGAAGCATTTTTACAAAGTAGCCAAGATAAGGTAAGCGGCGATGTGGTGGTAACTTTAAAACCATACCACTTTACATTAGATGGTGTTAAATCGAAACATGATTTAATGAGTGCCAAATTTGGTAGTTACGGAGAAGAAAATAAAGGTTGGACGGCTGATGAAGCCAAAGGATTTATAAAAATTGTTGGCAACCAAAATAAAATATATCAACAGGTAAATTCAGAATTATGATTCAAGTAGGCATTATAGGTGGCGCTGGTTACACGGCAGGGGAATTAATAAGGTTGCTTATCAATCACCCTGAGGCCAACATAAATTTTGTGTATAGTACCTCTAATGCGGGTAATGCCATAACCAAAGTGCACCAAGATTTGTTGGGATCGTTGGATTTAAAATTTACCGATACCATAAATCCTAATGTAGATGTGTTGTTTTTATGTTTGGGTCATGGTAATTCCGTTAAGTTTTTAAGTAATAATACCTTTTCCAAGAACACTAAAATTATCGATTTGGGTAATGACTTTAGATTAGAAAAGGATAAAGTTTTTGATGGAAAAACGTTTGTTTATGGTTTACCAGAATTACAAAAGGGAGCTATAAAAAAAGCGGATTATATAGCGAATCCGGGTTGTTTTGCAACGGCCATTCAATTGGCGTTATTGCCTTTGGCAAATAAAGGTTTGCTGAATGATGATGTACACGTAAATGCTGTTACAGGCGCTACGGGAGCGGGAACCTCGCTTTCTGAAACTTCCCATTTTCCTTGGCGAGATAATAATTTTTCATATTATAAGCCTTTTACGCATCAGCATTTGGGTGAGATAAACCAATCGGTAAAACAATTACAAAATGGTTTTGCCTCCGAAATTTTGTTCATGCCGAATAGAGGTAATTTTTCTAGAGGCATTTTTGCAACGGTCTATACCAATTTTGAAGGTTCTCTAGAAAAGGCAAAGGAAATTTATAAGGCATTTTATAAAGATGCAAAGTTTACCTTTGTGTCTGATGATGTGTTGCATTTAAAGCAAGTGGTAAATACTAATAAATGTTTGGTGCATTTGCACAAGCACAACAATAAATTGCTGATTACAAGTATTATTGATAATTTGCTAAAAGGTGCCTCCGGACAAGCCATTCAAAACATGAATTTGATGTTTGGGCTGGAGGAAACTACAGGTTTAAATTTAAAGTCAACCTATTTTTAATTAGATAAAGTCATGAAAATCGCTATCATCGGCACGGGAAACTTAGGGAGTTCCATTGCAAAAGGGCTTATTAAAAATAAAGGCTTCGCTTCGTTGTATTTAAGTGATAAGAATACAGCAGCTGTAAACGGTTTTAATGCTGAACCTAATGTTACCGTAACAAATGATAATCTTTTGGCTGTTGAAAATAGCGATATGGTCATTTTTGCATTGCAACCAAAGCATATTGATAAGGTTTTGGAAAGCGTTGCGTCTAAAATAACCGACAAGCATATTGTCATTTCGGTGGCTGCAGGTGTTGAAATTCCAAGAATTGAAAATATCATTGGAGCCGATAAAAACATCATTCGTGTGATGCCAAATACGGCCATTTCCATTGGGAAATCCATGACCTGCATTGCGGCCAATGCCAAAGCTCAGGATAAAGTAGGGCAGGCTCAAGGCATATTTAACCAATTGGGAACAACCTTAGTGATTCCTGAAGATTTAATACAAGCAGCAACCGTAATTTGTGCCAGTGGTATCGCTTTTTGGATGCGCCTTGTGCGTGCGACTACACAAGGAGCTGTTCAATTAGGTTTTGAAGCCCATGAAGCCCATCAATTGGCTGCCCAAACATGTTTTGGAGCTGCCAGTTTGTTGATTGAATCTGGAAAACACCCAGAACAGGAAATAGATAGAGTAACCACTCCTGCTGGTTGCACTATTGAAGGGTTAAATGCTATGGAACATCAAGGTTTAAGCTCGGCTTTGATTCAAGGTATTGTGGCTTCGTTCGAGAAGATTAATCAAATTAAAAAGAATTAAAATGCCATTATTTGACGTTTACCCATTATACAATGTAACCCCAGTGTCTGGCAAAGATATGCTTATTTATGACGACAAGGGGACAGAATATTTAGATCTTTACGGGGGCCATGCCGTTATTTCCATCGGTCATGCGCATCCAAATTATGTAGAAGCTATTACGAATCAGGTATCTACACTTGGGTTCTATTCCAATGCAATTCAAAATCCGTTACAGGTTGAGTTGGCCGATAAAATTGAAGCGCTTTCAGGATGTAAGGGCTACAATTTGTTTTTGTGCAATTCTGGTGCCGAGGCCAATGAAAATGCTTTAAAATTAGCTTCTTTTAAAACAGGCAAAGCACGTGTTATTGCTTTTAATAAAGGCTTTCACGGAAGAACATCGGCAGCGGTTGCCGCTACCGATAACCCCAATATTGTAGCACCTATAAACGCCCAACAAAAAGTGACTTTTTTGGCGTTGAACGATATTGAAGGCGTAAAAAAGGAATTGGAAAAAGGCGATGTTTGTGCCGTCATTGTTGAATTTATTCAAGGTGTTGGAGGTTTGGATCAAGCAACAGCCGATTTTTATGAACAAGTAGATACGCTTTGTAAAGCTAACAATACGTTCTTTATTGCTGATGAGGTACAGTCAGGTTACGGACGTTCGGGCAAGTTTTTTGCATTTCAACATTACAATGTAACGCCAGACATTATTTCCATAGCTAAAGGTATGGGGAACGGTTTTCCTATTGGTGGAGTGTTAATCCACCCGAGCATAGAGGCCAAACACGGTATGTTGGGAACCACGTTTGGAGGCAATCATTTGGCATGCGCTGCAGGGTTGGCAGTGCTTAATACCATCGAGCAGGAAAAGTTAATAGCAAACGTTAATGAAGTTTCTGAATACTTCATTGCGAAAGCTAAAACCATTCCGCAGATAAAAAATATAAAAGGAAGAGGGCTAATGCTCGGTTTGGAATTCGATTTTGAAGTGGGTAATCTTAGAAAAGAATTAATCTACGATTACCATATTTTTACAGGAGGTGCTTCAAATAAAAAATTGATTAGAATTTTACCTCCTTTAACAATTAAAAAAACACATGTTGACACGTTTTTTGAAGCCCTCGAAAAAGCATTGGTCAGCATAGAAAATAAAAAACTAGAAGTACAAGGTTAAACAAAGTTTGGTTAAAATTCAGAAGCCATAAACTTCAAAAATTTAAAAATAAAACAATGAATACCTTATTATCAATTGAAACAAGAAATGCCGTATTACTTAAAATGGGTGAACTTTTAGATTCTGAAAGGGAAGCCATTATTAAGATTAATAAAGAAGACTTAGATGCTTACGATGGTGGCGATAAAGCCATGTACGATCGTTTGAAAGTTAATGATTCTAAAGTGGATGATATGATTGCATCTGTTACCCATTTGGCGTCACAAGACGATCCTGTGGGTGTGGAGCGCTTCCGTTTTAAACACGATAACGGCATGCAGGTTTACAATAAAACAGCCTCGTTTGGCACAGTGATGATTATTTATGAATCACGCCCGGACGTAACGGTAGAAGCCGCTGGTATCGCTTTTAAATCGGGCAATAAAATATTATTAAAAGGTGGAAAAGAGTCTTTAAAATCAAATTTGAAGATTGTCGATTTGTGGCATCAGGCATTAGAGAGTGCTGGCGCTTCCAAAGATTGGGTGGAATATTTACAGTTCAATAGAACAGAAACCCAAGCGTTTTTAGAAAACCCAACCCAACGCGTAGATTTAATTGTGCCTCGAGGTGGTGAACGATTGATTGCCTTTGTAAAGGAGCATGCTACCTGTGCCGTGATTGTAAGTGGACGTGGTAATAATTTTGTATATGTAAACAAGGATGCCGATTTAGATGTCGCTTTGGATGTGATTATCAACGCAAAAACAGCTAAGATTTCAGCTTGTAATGCATTGGACAAGGTGCTTATAGATAAGAATTTGCCAAATAAAGATGCTTTTATTAAAAGACTAATTTCAGAATTAAAGAAATTTGATGTTGAGATTTTAGGTGACGAAGCA
The DNA here is from genome assembly GCA_018883545.1 of Marixanthotalea marina. GTDB lineage: Bacteria > Bacteroidota > Bacteroidia > Flavobacteriales > Flavobacteriaceae > Marixanthotalea > Marixanthotalea marina. The sequence continues at coordinate 984,156 of JAHLEH010000001.1, forward strand.
CTTTCAAAATATGATGAAATTGCATTAATCCCTTCTGAAGATGTTTGGTACGAGGAATTTTTGGATTATAAAATTGTCATTGCCGAAATTGATGGCACCCAAAATGCCATTGCAATGATTAATAAGTATTCTGGTGGACATTCCGCTTCCATTATTACCAAAAGTGAAAGCGATGCCGAAAAATTTATGGCAACGGTAGATACAGCTGCTGTATACCATAATGCATCTACTAGATTTACAGATGGTAGTCAGTTAGGATTAGGTGGCGAGTTGGCCATTAGTACCGATAAATTACACCAAAGAGGACCAATTGGCTTACAACATTTGGTGACCAATAAATGGTATGTTCATGGTAACGGACAAACAAGATAAATCCATAATGTGCATTTAAAAAGACAAGCGAAACCTGTGAATATTTTAGGGAGTGACGCTTCAAAATAGATGAAGAAAAAACGGATATTACTTAAAGTGGGTTCAAACACCCTTACCAAGGAAACTGATAACATTTCCAGAGGTAAGATTGAAGACATCGCCAACCAGATAGCCAAGCTGAAGGACACTTGCGAATTTGTTATTGTAAGTTCTGGAGCAATTGCAGTTGCTAAGCAGTTTGTTAAACTGGAAAGCAAGCAAAAGGATGTTTTTGTAAAGCAAGCCTTGGCATCTATTGGTCAGCCACATTTAATCCGTATTTATCAGGAAATTTTTAGGGAGTATGGGTTGCTAACATCGCAATGTTTATTGTCGTATTCCGATTTTGAAAGGGAGCAAAGCAAAACAAATATTGTAAATACCATTAATGTATTGGTTAATAACAACTACATACCTATCATTAATGAAAACGATACCGTAGCTACCGATGAAATTAAATTTGGTGATAACGATAAACTGGGTGCATTAACTGCCTCACTCCTTAAAGCCGATTTGTTTATTATTGCCACCAATACTAATGGTATATATACGAAAGCATCTATTGAGAATAATTCGCCAGAAACCATTGGGTTGGTCGAGGACTTTAAAATTCTGAAAGAACAAGTTGTTAGTTCTAAGTCATCACATGGTAGTGGTGGAATGCAATCAAAAATAGAAGCGGCTTCGGTCGCTAAAAAAGCAAATATAGAAACGTGGATTGTAAACGGTTTGGAAGATAATTTTATTATCAATGCCTTCGAGAATAAGGTGCCGTTTACCAAAATTAAATAACTATCGCATGAAACATTACACCTCTGTACACGATATTGATAATATTAATTCTTGGATTGAGGAAGCAAAGGCTTTAAAAGCAAATCCATTAAAACATGTAACACTTGGTCAGCGCAAAACCATTGGGTTACTTTTTTTTAATTCCAGTTTGCGTACCCGTTTAAGCACCCAAAAGGCTGCTTTAAATTTGGGTATGAATCCTATTGTAATGAATGTATCAGGTGATGCTTGGGGGCTTGAATTTGAAGATGGTACCATTATGAATGGTAATACGGCCGAGCATATCAAGGAAGCTGCCGCGGTAGTCTCGCAGTATTGCGATATTATTGCTGTAAGGGCTTTTCCGTCATTGACAGACAAAGTTAAAGACGAAAGCGAGCAGGTTATCAGTGCATTCCTTAAATATGCTTCTGTGCCCATTGTGAATATGGAAAGTGCTACGGGCCACCCTTTACAAGCGTTGACCGACGCAATTACCATTTCAGAGCATACCAAAAAAGCTAAGCCTAAAGTGGTGTTAAGTTGGGCGCCCCATGTAAAAGCTTTGCCACATGCCGTTGCCAATAGTTTTACGCAGGCCATGCAAAAAATGGATGTAGAATTTGTAATTACACATCCAGAAGGCTATGAGCTAAATCCAGATATAACAGGAAATACGCCTATTATTTACAATCAAGGAGAGGCGTTTAAAAATGCCGATTTTGTATACACCAAAAATTGGAGCAGTTATAAAAACTATGGTAAAGTATTGAATACAGACCCTTCTTGGATGATTACGAAAGAAAAAATAGGGGCAGCAAAATTTATGCACTGTTTACCTGTAAGGCGCAATGTTATTGTTGAAGATGCTGTGCTGGATAGCGATAGTTCTATCGTCATCCAACAAGCTAATAACAGAACCTATGCAGCACAATTGGTGCTGAAAAAAATATTAGAAGATTTATAAAATCTTTGTCATGCTGAACTAAATTCAGCATGACAAAAAAGAAAATAATGGAAAAACTATCCATAGTAAAAATAGGAGGAAATATTATAGAGGACGATGCTGCCTTAAGTGAGTTTCTAAAGCTATTTGCCAATTTAGAAGGCAAAAAAATCTTGGTACACGGTGGCGGTAAACGTGCTACACAGATTGCTTCCAAATTAGGAATTGAATCTAAAATGGTAAATGGCAGACGTATTACCGATGCCGAAACCTTAGAAGTCATTACCATGGTATATGGAGGTTTGGTCAATAAAAACATCGTCGCACAATTACAAGCGTTAGATATTAACGCGATTGGATTAACAGGCGCTGATGCTAACAGTATTACATCTGATAAAAGACCAGTGAAGGAAGTTGATTTTGGTTTTGTGGGCGATGTTAAAAAAGTAGATTATAATGCCATAGATAAGTTAATTGCAGCCGATTTTACACCTGTTTTTTGTGCCATAACACATGATGGTAACGCACAGTTGTTAAACACCAATGCCGATACCATTACTTCTGAAGTTGCAGTTGGTATGAGTAATTTATATGATGTATCTATTTATTACTGCTTTGAGTTGAATGGTGTTTTAAAAGATATCAATGACAAAAATTCGGTGATAAAACATATCGATTCAGCATTATATAAAGAGCTATTAGAGCAAGGTATAATAGCCGATGGTATGTTACCAAAACTAGAAAACAGTTTCAATGCTTTAAATAATGGCGTTAAAACAATCAATATGGGAAATACTTCGATGTTAACCCAAGAAAATAATAATTTTACAAGAATAACCTTATAATATGTCTGTACAAGAATTAACAAACGATGCCATTGTACTATTAAAACAATTAATAGAAACGCCATCTTTCTCCTCAGAAGAAGATGAAACAGCATCGCATATTGAAGCTTGGTTTAAACGGCATGAAATTGATTATACCCGAACACAAAATAATGTTTGGGCGCTCAATAAACATTTTGATGAAAGCAAACCAACCTTATTGCTCAATTCGCATCACGATACTGTAAAACCCAACACGGCTTATACCAAAGATCCACATAAGGCTATTGTAGAAGATGGTAAGCTGTACGGTTTGGGAAGCAACGATGCGGGTGGTTGTTTGGTATCATTAATAGCAACGTTTACCTATTTTTATAACCATTCAGATTTAAAATATAATTTGGTTTTGGTGGCTTCGGCGGAAGAGGAAAGCAGCGGACCTAATGGTTTGAACAGCATGCTGAAAATCATTCCAAATATTGATGTGGCCATCGTGGGAGAACCTACATTGATGAATTTAGCAGTGGCCGAAAAAGGCTTAGTGGTTTTTGATGCCAAGGTAAAAGGAACAGCCAGCCATGCGGCACATCCTAATAACGATAACCCTATTTACAAAACCATCGAGGCGTTACAATGGTTTAGGGATGTTAAGTTTGAAAAAGGCTCAGAAACTTTGGGAGATGTGAAGTTAACCGTCACTCAAATCAATGCAGGAAAACAGCATAATGTTGTGCCAGCCGATGTTGATTTGGTTATAGACGTGCGTGTAAACGATTCGTACACCAATGCCGAAATAGCTGAGTTTTTACAGAAAACTGCACCTTGTTCGAGTATTATACCGCGCAGTTTGCATTTAAATTCATCATCTATACCAGTGGATCATCCATTGGTACAAGCAGGGATTGAAATGGGAAGAACCATGTATGGTTCGCCAACATTGTCAGACCAAGCGTGGTTGTCGTGCCCATCTTTAAAGTTAGGGCCAGGAGACAGCACACGTTCGCATTCAGCGGATGAATATATTTATATTAGTGAAATTGAAGAAGGTATTAAAATTTATGTTGAATTGTTGAATAGTGTAATTGTTCAATAGTTCTGTAATTCCTGCGAAATTGAAGATTCTCGAATTCAATATTTTTAGAATTTGAATTAATGAGTAAAGCTGGAATCCATTTAAAATATTGCAAATAATAATAAGATTCCTGCTTTCGCAGGAATGACAAAAAGCACAAATAAGACACTTAGTTTTTATTATAAGTCTAACAAATCTAAAAGCAAAGCAGTCTTACATCTAAAAATCTATAAATATGAAACTCTGGGACAAAGGCATATCAATCGATAAAAAAATAGAACAATTCACTGTTGGTAATGATCGGGAAATAGATATCCATATTGCAAAATACGATGTAATTGCATCTAGAGCCCATGCTAAAATGCTTCAAAAAATAGGGATTTTATCAGCTGAAGAATTGGAGCAATTGCTTGGTGGATTGGCTGTTTTGGAAAAACAGATTGAAGCCGGGAGTTTTGTAATCGATGCCCAGTTTGAAGATGTACATTCTAAAATAGAGTTCGAGCTTACTAAAAGTTTAGGCGATGTGGGCAAAAAAATCCATACAGCACGTTCTAGAAATGACCAAGTTTTAGTAGCGCTTCAATTGTATTACAAAGAAAGCTTAGGAGTTGTAAAGCAAAAAACAAACGTGTTGTTTGATACGCTTTTGGAATTGGCTGACACTTATAAAGACAAAGTATTGCCAGGCTATACGCATTTACAAGTGGCCATGCCATCGTCTTTTGGATTGTGGTTTTCGGCCTATGCAGAGGTGTTGATTGATGATGTGTATTTATTGAATGCAGCTTTAAAAACAGTTGACCAGAATCCTTTAGGTTCTGCCGCGGGTTATGGCAGTTCTTTTCCAATCGACAGGGAAATGACCACCAAGGAAATGGATTTTTCAACCCTAAAATACAATGTTGTGGCAGCACAAATGAGCCGAGGCAAAAGTGAGCGTACCATTGCTGCCAGTTTGGGAAGTTTGTGTAATACTATGAGCCGTTTTGCTATGGATGTTTGTTTGTACATGAGCCAGAATTTCGGATTTATTTCCTTTCCAGATGAGTTAACAACTGGCAGTAGTATTATGCCACATAAAAAGAATCCGGATGTATTTGAATTGATTCGAGGCAAATGCAACAAAATCCAAGCTTTACAGACCGAAATGGTTTTAATCACCAATAATCTGCCAAGTGGTTACCACAGGGATTTCCAGTTGCTTAAGGAAAACATGATTGCCGCTTTTGAAGACGTCAAAGATTTGTTGGATATTTTCAATTATGCCATAAAACAAGTAATTGTTAAAGATGTGGACGTAAACAGTGATTTATATAAATACCTATTTACGGTAGACAACATCAACAACTTGGTTATGGATGGCCAGACCTTTAGGGAAGCATACCAGAAAATTGGAGGACAAGTGCAAGATGGTACTTATGTGCCAGATATGTCCAAAAAACATTCGCATGTAGGTAGTATGCATAACTTATCTTTAGACAAGATCAAAAATAAGTTTCCTGAATAACTAATAGCTTATGAAAATTGATAGATTTGTCTTGTCAATTATTATTGTAATAGGCATTTCCTATCTTTTTCCTTATTGGGGTTCTAAGGAAAGTCCCTTGCCGCTAGATGCCATTGGCACGGTTGGAATTTCTTTGATTTTCTTTTTTTACGGACTTAAATTGAGCATAGCTCAATTAAAATCGGGTCTCAAAAACTGGCGATTGCACTTGTTGGTACAAACCACCACATTTTTAATATTTCCATTACTAGTGCTTGCTTTTAGGCCTTTTTTGCAAACCCAAGAACAGGAAACCCTATGGTTGGCTTTTTTCTTTTTGGCGGCTTTGCCATCTACCGTATCGTCTTCGGTGGTTATGGTGTCGATAGCCAAAGGGAATATACCAGCAGCCATTTTTAACGCCAGTATTTCGGGCATCATAGGTATTAGTTTAACACCTTTGTGGATGGGACTTTTTGTGAAATCGGCCAACACCGATTTTAACTTCGCCGATATTTATATAAAGCTTATTGTTCAGATTATTTTACCTGTGGTTCTCGGGGTTTTACTGCAACGTTTTTTAGGGGCATTTGCCCAAAAGCACAGTAGTAAATTAACCTTATTTGATAAGTCCATCATCCTCATCATCATTTTTAAAAGTTTTTCGGAATCGTTTGAAGAACACATTTTCAGAAGTGTTTCTTTTTTAGATTTAATATTACTATTTACTGGTGTTTTAATCTTGTTTTTTTTGGTGTATTACCTAACAGGCTTCATGGCAAAAAAACTTAATTTCAGTAAAGAAGACCAAATTACGGCACAGTTTTGTGGTACCAAAAAATCATTGGTACATGGTACTGTTTTTTCAGCTATTTTGTTCGGAAACATGGCTTCCGTAGGTATTATTTTATTACCTCTTATGCTGTTTCATGCCATCCAAATATTTATTATTAGTGTGATAGCATCAAAATTGGCAAGGCGGCTAGATTTAGAGGTATACCCTTAATGATCTTTTACAGAACCATCGGTATCCCACATTTCAGGAAATTCCCATTCGGGCACATTTTTCTCGTTTTCAATAAGATTTTCATCGAGTTCCAAACCTAGGCCAGGACCATCAAAATTACCAGCTACCATGATTTCACTGTTCTTCATGGTAAGTGGTTTAGTCACATAACTTTTGCCTAGATAACTGCGCTCTACACCATCATCTGGAGCCGCTTGAAGACTTGGCAATTCATGGCACACAAAGTTAGGAATGGAAGCCGCCACGTGCATGGAGGCTACAGCTCCTATAATACCTTCCTTAGCATGTGGAAGCATGCCGGCATAATGCGCTTCTGCTAAAGTTGCAATAGCCTTTAATTCGGTAATACCACCACAATGGGTTACATCGGGTTGTAAAAGAGAAGCTGCTTTTTGCTCCAATAAATCACGAAATTGCCATTTGGTAACCATACGTTCACCAGTGGCGAAAGGAATATGTGTTTTCTTAGCCATTTCTGCCATCAGTGGTAAGTTTTGAAACTGTATAGGTTCTTCGTAAAACCATGGTTGGAATTCTTCGAGCGCTTTAATGATTAGCATAGATGTTTGTGGTTGGTGGTCGCCATGCAGTTCAATCCCCATATCTACTTTAGGGCCAATAACGTCCCTGATGGCTCGAATATTTTCCACAACACCTTCTATAAAATCGGGGTTTTCAACATAACGGGACAAACGTCCTCGACTGGCAGTAACGCCTACTTTCATAGAGGTATAACCTTCGGCCATTACTTTTTTGGCACCTTCAGGTGTTTGTGCCTGCCCATACACACGAATGCGGTCGCGGGTAAGTCCTCCCAAGAGTTCGTAAATAGGCACACCCAATGCTTTGCCTTTTATATCCCACATGGCAATATCTACTGCCGAAAGAGCTGAGGTTAGGACAACGCCACCTCTGTAAAAAGCATGCCTATAAATGGCTTGCCAATGGTGGGCTACTAGGCGTGGGTCTTTTCCAATTAGATAACCTTCCAACTCCTTAATCGCAGCCATGACGGTAGAAATTCTGCCTTCAACAGTACCTTCACCCAAACCTATAATACCGGCGTTGGTATGTAATTTCACAAAAATAGTTCGCAGGGTGTGAACTGGAATGATTTCCAATTTGGTGATTTTTAAATCGTCTTTAGGGTTGATGAGCGCTTTAGTGACGTTGAGTTTTTCGCTGCTTTTGGCAGTCGCTTTTTCATGTAGCATAAGTCCGGCAACACCCATAGATACGCCTTTAAGCCAATGGCGTCTTGAGAAGTTTTTCATGTCGAAAAGAAGTTTAGTTGTTGATTGATTGTAAGGTACAAATTATATCGAGATATAGAATGAGTTTTGCAATTCATTAACTTACTGGTTTTTAAATTCAGAAACGGACAATTTTGATTAAGTTTCTCTATATTTAGTGGTTCTAAAAAAATAAAAACAATGTCAATCAAAAAAATCATTACAACTACTTTTTTATTCTTAACGGTTTCAATTTTATTAGCCCAGCAATACCCAGAGGTGAAAATTTCGGGTTCAGAAACCAGAATGTTAACATCTACAATAATAGATGGTCAGGAATATGAACTTCAAATTCAATTACCAAGTGATTACAAAACCAGCGATAAAACATATCCAGTGGTCTATTTAATGGATTCCCAATGGGATTTTCCCTTGGTAAGTGCTATTTATGGTCAACAGTATTACGACGGCTTTGTGCCTGGCTTTATTTTGGTGGGCGTTACTTGGGCTAATGGCGAAGTATTAAGGGGGAGGGATTATACGCCTTCAGCAAATGGTGTGGGTGGTGCTGATTTGTTTTTGGATTTTATGCAAAAGGAATTGTTTCCGTTTATAGAAAAAAATTATCGAGTAGATGCTACTAATAAAACACTTATGGGTTGTTCGCTTGGTGGATTGTTTACAATGTACACCTTGCTTACACATACCGATATGTTTACGGGCTATGTGGCAGCAAGTCCTTATTTGGCGGGCTTGAACAAGGAAAAGTTGTTTAAAATGGAAGAAACGTTTTCCCAAAAGCAATTGTCTAATCCACTACATGTTTATATGACGGTTGGCGATGTTGAAACGGCAAGACCTTTATTTGAACAATTTGCTAAAAAAATGGAGGATAGCGATTATAAAAATGTGCGCTTACACTCTAAAGTGTTGGAAAACACTGGGCATTCGGGGACTAAAAGCGAAACGTATTCCAGAGGACTGCAATTTGTGTTTGAAAGAAATAAATTAAAATTAGATAATGCGATTTTAAATAAATATGTAGGGACGTATCAAACGGACAATGGTAATAAACTACAGATAGTCAATGAAGATAATGCACTATATTTAATGCTTTCGCCAACAGATAAATTACCACTTTTCGCCAATACAGAAAATCACTTTTATGGAACTTTTCAATTTTTCAATATGTATTTTAAAGAAACAGATGGCAAAGTTGAAGGGTTTGATTTAAAAACATACGAATCTGAACAGACCTTGAAAAAAGTGAATTAAACATTCTATTATTCAATATTTTAACAATGAAACCAACTAAACACCACCTGTATTATTTATTATTCTTTTTATCATTTATTGCTTTTGGGCAACAGTTAGAAAATCCTATTCTGTTGTGGCCCGAAGGAGCACCTGGAGCAACGGGAACCAGTGATGAAGACAAGCCAGCCATAATTCCATTTGTTCCAGAAGCAAGCAAGCGAAATGGTGCCGCCGTTTTGGTAGTGCCTGGTGGTGGGTTTACCATCCGTGCGGTAGACCACGAGGGCGTTTTGGTAGCGCAATGGTTAAAAGAACAAGGTATTACTGCTTTTTTATTGCGCTATAGGTTGCGACCAATGTACAACAGGGAACATTGGGTAAACGATGGGCAACGTGCCATGCAATATATCAGAGTTCATGCTGATGAATACCATATTTCAGCTAATAGGGTTGGAGCTGTTGGTTTTTCTGCAGGTGCCGACTTGATAGCCGATATGTCTTTAAATCCTTTGAAGGTACAGCCTAATGCAGTCGATTTACTGGACCGCATGCCATCCAAACCTGATTTTATGATTTTAGGTTATGGCTCTATGCGGTTGCCAGAGGATTTAGATAATGCCACTATTGCCAATTTACCGCCTACATTTATGTATTGCACGGTAGAAGATAGAGGCACTCATAGAGGTATGCTTAATATGTACAACCGAATGTTTCAAGCTGGCGCGGTCGTAGAAGCGCATTTTTTTAGAAATGGTATTCACGGAACCGGTTTTGCCATGGGCGACCCTATTCTCGGGGAATGGAAACACCTGCTTTATAATTGGCTTTGGGCAGGCGGTTATTTAACCGATAAACCTCAGGTGGAACTAAAAGGTGTCGTGAAACTGGATGGTGAACCCTTAAAAAAAGGAATGGTTATTTTAACGCCTTTGGATAATAAAAACAACCCACCAGTTATTGTGTACATCAATAATACGGGGACGGGTGAATTGGGTCGGTTTTTTATGCCCAAAGCCCAAGGGCCTGTTGAAGGCAAATATAAGGTGGAGGTAAGGCAAGATGCCACACGTTGGACCAGTAACTCCCGTGAGCCCTTTATGATAGACATGATGCAAAAACAGCGCAACCGTGAACTCACCGAAGCCGATATAAAGGCATGGAGCGATTACATACGCCAGCGCGATTTGTCGCCCAGTATCTATAACCAAAAAGTATATGCACACCAACATCCTAACGATACAAGCGATTATGTTATTGATATTAAAAAGGATGAAGAGATTTTGGTGGAGGTTTTTAGTGAGTAATATGTAATGAAATACTAGCTAAAATGCTTTTGTATAAATATCGTAGTGGAAATAAGGAGGTATTTAAAAGAGATTTGTTTGCATTGGAGCATAACTATTTTTGGGGTTCAAGTATAGAAAAACTTAATGACCCATGTGAAGGTCTTGTAACCTCTGATGGTTTTTTAAAACAATCAAATTCTTTGGAATTGTTTTTTGGGAAAAAGGTTAAGGATGATTTTATTAATCTTAAAACTGCCTTAGAAGATGTTATAGCAGTGAATAAAAAAATTGGAGTTTATTCTCTTTCGAAGAATTACACAGATGAATTATTATGGGCTCATTATGGAGATTCACACCAAGGTTATTGTATTGAATATGATTTACAAAATCTTGAATTAGGATATCGAAATAAAATATATTCTTTTCCTGTTAAGTATTCCAATAAACCACCAGATATTGATTTTAGAGATATTAATTCAAGTAATACTAAAATTATTGAAAAGATAATTGGTTTCAAATCAAAAAGATGGGAATATGAGCAAGAATATAGAATTATCTCTGATTTCTCAGGAGAATTTTTCTATCATCCTAACTCAATAAAGTCCATTTACTTTGGAATTAGAATGGAAGATTCCAAAAAGGAAGAAATGATTAATACTTTAAAAGGTAGGGGCATAAAGTTCTACCAAATGTGCCAGCTGGAGAAAAGTTATAAATTTTATGGTGAATTATTGCCACAATATAATAAGGAAGAATCAACTTTTATGAAAGAGTTTAATTTCAGTAATCATAAGATTGAATTTGATTTATTGGATACTAAATACTCAATTTTTATAAATAGGGGTGACATAGTAATTAGATTAAAAAAGATAATTTCAAAAAATGAGATAGAAAAATTGTCAAACTATCTTTTTAAATATTTGTTTTTAAAGGCAGTAACTCTTTTAATTCAAATTTATCAAGAAAACCAAAGAGAAGATGATATATGTTGGGCAACTTCTTTTTATCGAAATGAAGTTTGGGAAATAAATATTAATGATTTTGTTATATGAATTTTCAAAATTAAAAAAAGCGCACTTCTAGAAGTGCGCTTTCAGGATCCCAATTATAAATTTGGTGACTAACTCAAATAATTAAATAATCGTGGATTGTCCTAAATGAATGTTGGTAAAGTTTAGATTGGTTTCGTCCGGATTATTAATAAAATCCTCTATGAAGTCCCCAACCTTGATTGTGGTGATATGTTCGTATTTTGTATTTAAATCGGGTGTGGTAATATGCAGCTTCAACGATTTATTGACGCCTTCGCGTACCAAAGAAGCTTCATCAAACAACTCAAAATGATCCAATAACATTGCAGCCGATAAAATAGCCGCAATCGGGTTTGCTATCCCTTTGTTTTCGTCTTTATTATAAGCGCCATGAATGGGCTGGAACATGGCTTTGTTTTCGCCAAAAGAGGCCGAAGCCAACAGGCCAATAGAGCCTACAATAACACCTGCCAGTTCCGATAGAATATCACCAAACATATTTTCGGTTAAAATCACATCAAACTGTCTTGGGTTAATGGCCAATTCCATAGCGGCTTTATCAATATACATGTAATTAACGGTAACGTCTGGGTACTGAGGTTCCATATCCTGCACCACTTTACGCCATAGTTTAGAACTCGCCAACACGTTGGCTTTGTCTACCAAGGTTAATTTGTTTTTTCTGGTTTTGGCCGCTTCAAAAGCCAAATGGGCAATGCGCTCTATTTCAAAACGGCTGTATTTACAAATATCGGAGGCTGTGTTGCCGTCGTCGCTAAATGTTTTGTCGCCAAAATAAATACCGCCCGCCAATTCTCTGTAAATAAGAATATTGGTGTCTTTAATCTGTTTCTTTTTTAAAGACGATTTATCCAAAATATCTTCATAGGCAATTACTGGGCGCACATCGGCAAATAAATCAAGTGTTTTTCGTAAGCCCAACAAGCCCTGTTCTGGACGTATTTTAGCCAACGGATCATTATTGTATTTGGCATCACCAATGGCACCAAATAAAATAGCATCGGCTTTTTCACAAAGCGCAATGGTTTCTTCAGGTAAAGCGCCTCCTGTTTTATCAATGGCACTCTGTCCAACCAGTCCGTAATCGAAGGTAAATACATGGTTAAATTCCATAGCAATGGCTTTCAAGACCTTTACGGCTTGAGCAGTCACTTCTGGGCCAATACCATCACCTGGTAAAACTGCTATATTTAACTTCATTTACTTAATTTATAAACTTTTATCAATCCTTGTCATTCCGTACCTGTCTGCCGACAGGTAGCCTTGATACGCATTCCTCTTTTGATTATGGATTCCTGCTTTCGCAGGAATGACAAATTAATTTATTGAGAAGAAAGTTCGTTGTAAACTTTACTTTCCTCTATAATTTGATGAATATCATCATCGCTTATTTCTTTCTTTTTATCGGCAAAATCCAAAAAGCTGGCATACACTTCATCCAATTGAAGTTTTGTTAACTCGTAGCCCACTTTTTTAGCTCTGTAAGCCAAGGCTGCTCTACCACTTCTGGCCGTTAATACAATGGCCGATTCAGTTACCCCAACATCTTTAGGGTCTATAATTTCGTAGGTTTCACGCTTTTTAATCACACCGTCTTGATGAATACCAGAACTGTGCGCAAAGGCATTGGCGCCTACAATAGCTTTGTTTGGTTGCGTGTAAATACCCATGCTTTCTGAAACTAATTGACTCAAGCCATATAACATTTCAGATTTAATATTGGTATCTAAATTAAGGTGCGGGTGCTGTCTTAAAATCATTACCACTTCCTCAAGAGCTGTATTTCCTGCACGTTCACCAATACCGTTAATAGTACACTCAATTTGACGGGCACCGTTAATAACACCTTCAATAGAATTTGCGGTGGCCAAACCTAAATCGTTGTGGCAATGGCACGAAATAATGGCTTTTTCAATACCTTTTACGTTTTCCATAAGGTATTTTATTTTAGCACCGTATTCACTTGGCAAACAATAACCTGTAGTATCTGGAATATTTAAAACGGTAGCACCGGCCTTAATAACGGCTTCGCACACACGAGCTAAATACTCGTTGTCTGTTCTACCAGCATCTTCGGCATAAAACTCAACATCTTCCACAAAAGATTTGGCGTACTTAACAGCTTTGTAAGCACGTTCCATTATATCTTCTTGGGTAGATCTGAATTTGTATTTTATGTGGGATTCTGAAGTGCCGATACCTGTATGGATTCTAGGTTTTTTAGCGTATTTTAAAGCTTCGGCAGCTACTTTTATATCGTTTTCTACAGAGCGGGTCAATCCGCAAACGGTTGCATTTTTTACTAATTTTGAAATGGCTTCGACCGATTTAAAATCTCCTGGGCTGGAGACGGGAAAACCTGCTTCTATTACATCTACACCTAATTGATCTAATTTTTCGGCAATAATCAATTTCTGTTCTGTGTTTAGTTTACAGCCAGGAACTTGCTCACCATCTCTTAGGGTAGTATCAAAAATTTGAACGTTTGTATTAGACATTTATTAAAATATATTTTCGTATTCTTATACGAATTTATATTTTCGTTTGTTAAAACAAGAACTCACACTATAGATATTACGATGTTTAACCTATAAGTAAGCTATTTAATTATCTGTAAATCATATATTTAATACTGTTTTTATAACTATGACAAAAGAGCAAAAAGATAATTTGTTTGTATTGGTGAAATCGTTGTCAAAATCAGAAAAAAGGCAGTTTAAACTCTACGTTGGCAGATTGGGTGTAAACGAAGACTCAAAATTTTTGACGCTGTTCAACATTCTTGAAAAATTGCCCACTTACGATGAAGCGGCCATTTTAAAAAAAGGCATTGTAAAAAAGCAACAGTTATCCAATCTTAAGGCGCATTTATACAAACAGATACTTATTAGTTTAAGGCTCAATCCGTCGCATCAGGATATTAGAATTCAAATACGCGAGCAACTGGATTTTGCCACTATTTTATATCATAAAGGACTTTATAAGCAAAGTTTGAAAATTTTAGAAAAAGCCAAAGCGCAAGCCATTGCACACGAAGAAAAGAATGTGGCCTACGAAATTGTGGAGTTGGAAAAAATAATTGAATCACAATACATAACCCGAAGTTTGAGTTCCAGAGCTGATGAGCTTTCCATCCAAGCCAAAGAACTGAGCATGCAAAATGTGGTGGCCAGTAAGCTATCTAATTTGTCATTGCAGTTATACGGACTCTTCCTTAAAACAGGTTATGTAAAAAATGATAAAGAAACAGAAAGAATAGAAAAATATTTTAAGGCAAGAATACCCAAATACGATATTAACGAACTTGGTTTTAGAGAAAAATTATGGCTTTACAAGGCCTATTTATGGTACAGTTTTTTAACGCACGATTTTTTAGCCTGTTATAAATATGCCAGCAAATGGGTAAACCTGTTTTACGAAAACAAGGAAATGATTGTTTTAAACCCTGTGTTTTTCCTAAAAGGGAATCATTATTTGTTGGAGGCACTTTTCTACATAAGGCACTACCAAAAATTCAAGTCATCTTTAAAACGCTTGGAAGATATTACCAAAACTACATGGTTTCCAACGGATGATAATTTGGAAGGATTGGCATTTTTGTATATCTATAACAATAAATTTAATTTACATTTTATAGAAGGCAGTTTCGAGGAAGGGTTGCCACTTGTTGATGAGGTTTTGGGGAAATTAAAAAAACTGCACGACCGTATAGACGAACACCATATCATGGTGTTCTATTATAAAATTGCATGTATGTATTTTGGTGCTGGCGACAATAAAAAATGCATTTTTTATTTAGAAAAAATCATCAGTAATAAATCACTGCAAATGCGCGAGGATTTACTGTGTTTCTCTAGGATACTGAACTTGGTAGCGCACTATGAAGCTGGGTTGGATTACCATTTGGATGTTTTGATAAAGAGCACCTACAAGTTTTTAATTAAAATGGAAGATTTGTATGAGGTGCAGAAAGAGTTCATTCGATTTTTAAGAAGGTTGGGCGATATTTATCCCCATGAGGTAAGGAACGAGTTTATTAAACTTCACAAAAAATTAAAGGAGTTTGAGAACGATCCCTACCAAAGCAGGGCATTCCTGTATTTGGATATTATTTCGTGGTTGGAATCTAAAATTCAAAACAGGCCAATAGGACTTGTTATTAGGAATAAATTTCACGATAGTTTAATGGACAAACAATAGGTTTTTTGAAATTTTATTGAAAAAAATTAGGAATTTTAATTTTTCTAACTGAATATTTGCATTCACAAAGTTCAATTACTTATTGAAATGTTATCAAGAAAGGTGGAGGGATTAGACCCTTTGAAGCCTTAGCAACCCTTTACAGCTAAAGAAGGTGCTAAATTCTACCCATAATAGGATAGATAACGAAACGAAATTACTTCCAAGTAGTTTGAAATTCTTTTTAACATTTTTCTATTAAGTACATCAAATTTTGATGCATTTGGCTTTTGTATTAATTTATTAACACAAAAAACTTAGAAAAATGAGTACACTAAAATTAGAAACCAACGCATTGCACGCAGGCCATGATGTTAAAGCAAACGGCGGCACACGAGCTGTGCCTATTTACCAAACAACCTCGTATGTGTTTAACAATTCTGACCACGCTGCCAACTTATTTTCGTTGCAGGAACTTGGTTTTATTTATACACGTCTTAACAATCCAACAAACCAAATTCTACAAGAGCGTTTAGCTGCCATTGAAGGCGGTGCTGGAGCAGTAGTATTTTCTTCTGGAACGGCTGCCATTGCTACAGGATTAATGACTCTTTTAAAAGCAGGCGATCATATTGTAGCATCAAGCAGTTTGTATGGTGGTACATATAATTTATTAAAAGTAACATTACCAAGACTTGGTATTACAACCACGTTTGTAGATGCCGATAACCCTGATAATTTTAGAGATGCAGTTCAAGAAAACACAAGGGCCTTTTTTGTGGAATCTTTAGGCAATCCTAAATTAGATGTGTTGGATTTAGAGACTATTGCCAAACATTCAAAAGCAGCAGGTGTGCCTTTTATTGTAGATAATACGGTAGCAACACCATCATTGTTGAATCCTATAAAACATGGCGCCAATATTGTAATCCATTCATTAACAAAATATATTGGAGGTCAAGGAACGTCTTTAGGTGGTGCTATTATCGATGCTGGAACGTTCGATTGGAGTAATGGCAAATTCCCTGAGTTTACAGAGCCTTCCGCGGGGTATCATGGTTTAAAATATTACGAAACCTTAGGGGCAGCTTCCTATACATTTAAATTGATATTAGAAGGCTTACGCGATTTTGGCGGTGCTTTAAGTCCGTTTAACGCCTTTCAAATCCTGCAAGGTTTAGAAACTTTGCCAGTAAGAATTAAACAACACAGTGAAAATGCTTTAGAATTGGCCAAATGGTTGGAAGCCCAAGATGAAGTGGCTTGGGTTAACTATCCAGGATTGGAGTCGAGCAAGTATAAAGCATTATCTGATAAATATTTACCTAAAGGACAAAGCGGAATTGTTACCTTTGGGGCGAAAGGCGGATTTGATGCTGCTAAGGCCATTGCCGATAACTCTAAATTGTTTTCGTTGTTAGCGAATATTGGCGATACCAAGTCGCTTATCATCCACCCGGCTAGCACCACGCATCAACAGTTGACAGAGGAAGAACAGGCGTCGGCAGGTGTAGCGCCAGATTTAATACGTTTGTCGGTTGGTCTTGAAGCGATTGAAGATTTAAAGGCCGATTTAAAACAGGCTTTTAGCAACATTAAATAAAAAACTCTTGAAAAACGAATTGCAACATATCATTATTAAAAATTTCACCACTGAAAGTAAGGTGCTTAACCCTGAAATAAAGTTAAGTTACCAAGTATTCGGGAAACCTTTGGGTACGGCACCAGTGGTACTAGTAAACCACGCACTTACTGGTAATAGTAATGTGGCAGGAAAAGATGGTTGGTGGCAAGATTTGGTAGGCGATGATAAAGTAATCGATAAAAAACTTTACACCATTTTGGCCTTCAACATTCCGGGTAATGGCTATGATGGTTTTGTAATTGATAATTATAAGGATTTTGTGGCGAGAGACATTGCCAATCTATTTTTAATAGGTCTTAAAGAGCTGAAAATAGAAAAATTGTTTGCACTTATAGGTGGTTCTTTGGGTGGTGGTATTGCTTGGGAAATGGCGGTGTTGAATCCAGACATCACGGAACATTTAATTCCAGTGGCAACGGATTGGAAATCTACCGACTGGCTCATTGCCAATTGCCAGATTCAAGAGCAGTTTTTGTTGAATTCCAAAAATCCAGTGCACGATGCTAGAATGCATGCTATGTTATGTTATAGAACGCCAGAATCTTTTAAGGAACGTTTTCAACGCTCTAAAAATGAGGAACTGGAAATTTTTAATGTAGAAAGTTGGTTGTTGCATCACGGTAAAAAATTACAGGAGCGTTTCCAGCTATCGGCTTATAAATTGATGAACCAACTCTTAAAAACCATCGATGTAACCAAAAACAGGCCAACCGATTTCAATGTGTTGGAAAACATTCATGGCAACATTCATATTGTGGGGGTGGATTCCGATTTGTTTTTCACGGCCGAGGAAAATAGGGAAACCCATAAGCAATTGGCGGTTTCAAACCCGAATGTAACCTATAGTGAAATACATTCGGTACATGGGCATGATGCCTTTTTAATGGAGTATGAGCAACTGGAAAAAATAGTGGAAGGCATTTTTGTGCCAGATTCTAAAAAACGAAAAATGAAAGTATTAAAATTCGGTGGAAAATCCTTGGCCAATGGCAAGGGCTTGAACACCGTTATTTCAATTATAGAAAATAAAATTAAGAATGGCGAACGCATTACGGTTGTGGTCTCGGCAAGAGGTGCTGCCACCGATGATTTAGAAGCCATTTTAAACAAGGCGGCCAAGGGTTACGATTATAAACCCGATTTACAGGTGTTTAAAGATTACCAAGCAGAGCCACTGCCGTCTATTGATTTTTCAAAGGAATTTTCAACTTTGGATAAATTATTTGAAGGCGTCAGTTTGGTGGGCGATTACAGTAAAAAAACCAAGGACGAAATTTTAAGTCAAGGTGAATTGCTGTCTGTTAAATTGATAGCACAAATTTTAAATGAAAAAGGTGTTGAAACCAATGCTGTCGATTCTCGCGATTTGATTAAAACCAACGATGTGTTTGGCAATGCGCAGCCTATTACGCAACTGTCTAAAGATAATGTGCGTAACTTTTATAAGAAAACAGGACGTAATGCGGTAAACATTGTTACGGGTTTTATTGCTTCTAACGCTAAAAATGAAACCACCACCTTAGGTCGTAATGGTAGTAATTATACGGCAGCCTTGTTGGCCAATTATTTGGATGCTGAAGAATTGCAAAATTACACCCATGTGAACGGTATTTACACCGCCAATCCAGATTTGGTGGAAGATGCCAAAAAAATTCGTGAACTGTCATTTAGTGAAGCTAACGAGTTGGCCAATTTCGGCACGACCGTTTTGCATGCCAAAACCATCATTCCGTTGGTGGAAAAAAATATCAACCTACGTATTTTAAATACGTTCAATGCTGAAGATGAAGGAACTTTAATCACAGCAAAGCCAAATTCAAAAGAAGTAACCTCATTGTCGGTTTTGGATAATGTAGCGCTGTTGAATTTAGAAGGCCGTGGATTGTTGGGTAAAAGTGGTGTGGATGCCCGTATTTTTGGGGCTTTGGCCAATAAAGATATTAGTGTGAGCATTATTTCCCAAGGCTCTTCAGAACGTGGTATTGGTTTCATCATCAATGCCGACCAAGCTACCCAAGCGGTTATTGCTTTAGAGCGCGAGTTTGAAAATGATTTTTATTCTCAAGACGTCAATAAAATTGGTGTGGTAGACGATGTATCGGTCATTTCCATTATCGGTATCGAGTTAAGTTCGTTCCATAAGCCATTTAACGCGCTTATTAAAAACCAAATCACACCGTTATTGTTCAACAATACGGTGACGGGTAAAAATGTGAGTTTGGTGGTTAAGAAGAACCAATTACATAAAGCGATGAACGTGATTCATGGCGAGATTTTTGGCATTTCCAAAAAAGTGAACATTGCTGTTTTTGGTCATGGTGGTGTAGGTGGCGCACTAATCAATCAGATTTTAAAATCGAAAGACGAGATTGAAAAACGCAAAGGCGTTAACTTAAATGTGTTTGCTATAGCCAATTCCAAAAAATTATTGCTCAACAAAAATGGGGTGAAGTCTGATTGGAGAAAAGCTATTGAGGCATCGCCTTCAGAAAATTCCATTGAGACTATTATTGACTTTGCAAAAAAACACCATTTGGAAAATTTAATAGCGGTTGATAATACGGCCAGTGATACTTTTTATAAAAACTATAAGCCTCTTGTGGATGCTGGTTTCGATTTAGTATCGTCCAATAAAATAGCCAATACCATTTCACATGAGTTTTATGCCGATTTAAGGGCGCATTTGCAAGAGCATAACAAGCAATATTTGTATGAAACCACGGTGGGTGCTGGTTTACCGTTGATTGATACCATTAAATTGTTGCACGAGTCGGGCGAGAACATCACCAGAATTCGCGGTGTTTTTTCAGGAACCTTAAGTTATTTGTTTAATAATTTTTCGGTACAGGACAAACCGTTCAGTGTTATTATTCAGGAAACTATTGATAAAGGATTTACCGAGCCCGACCCAAGGGAGGATTTCTCAGGAAATGATGTAGCCAGGAAATTGTTGATTTTAGCCAGGGAATTGGATTTGCAAAATGAATTTGAAGATGTGTCCGTTCAGAATTTAATACCAGAAGCCTATCGAAACATTTCAGTTGAAGACTTTTTAAGTCAGCTCAATGTGCTTGATGATGAATTCCAGAAGATAAAAGATAACCAGAACCCAAACCATGTGTTGCGTTATGTGGGAGACTTGTCGGGCGATTTATCGCAAGATAAAGGTAATCTGGAAGTGAAGTTGGTATCGGTGCCAGCCAATAGTACCTTGGGACAGATAAAAGGCAGTGATGCTATTTTTGAAATATTTACAGAATCGTATGGCGAGCAACCTATCGTCATTCAAGGTGCCGGAGCCGGTTCAGAAGTAACAGCGCGTGGTGTTTTTGGAGATATTTTAAGGTTGTCTAAACATGTAAATTAATTTGTCACACTGAGCGCAGTCGAAGTGTTATAATAATTTGAAGAATTAATTCAGCCACTAATGCACGAATCATTTAAAAGTAAAACATTCGTGAATTCGTGACAAAATAAAAAAAGATGAGTTATAAAAAGTTTGAAACAGAAGCCATTCGTACGCAATTAGAGCGCACCGAATTTTTAGAACATTCAAGTCCACTTTACTTAACATCCAGTTTTGTATTTGAGGATGCCGAAGATATGCGTGCCTCGTTTTCAGAAGAAAAACAACGCAATATTTATAGCCGTTTCACAAATCCTAATACCAGTGAGTTTGTGGAAAAAATATGTAAAATGGAAGGTGCCGAAAGTGGCTATGCATTTGCTACTGGTATGGCAGCTGTGTTTTCAACCTTTGCGGCGTTGTTGGATAGTGGTGACCATATTGTGTCGGCGCGTTCGGTATTTGGATCTACACATGCTTTGTTTACCAAGTTCTTGCCCAAATGGCAAATAAGTACCAGTTATTTTAATGTAAACGAACCAGATACCATAGAAAGTTTAATTACGCCAAAAACAAAAATTTTATTTGCTGAAACACCAACCAATCCAGCGGTCGATATTATTGATCTGGATTTATTGGGAAGCATCGCCAAAAAACACAATCTTATTTTAGTCATAGATAATTGTTTTGCCACACCATATTTGCAGCAACCCATAAAACATGGCGCGCATTTGGTAATTCATTCGGCTACGAAATTAATTGATGGCCAAGGTCGTGTGTTGGGTGGTGTTACGGTAGGTCAAGCCGATTTGGTTCGCGAAATTTATTTATTTTCCAGAAATACAGGGCCCGCTATGTCTCCATTCAACGCTTGGGTGTTATCTAAAAGTTTGGAAACATTATCTGTTAGGGTTGATAAACATTGCGAAAATGCGTTGAAAGTAGCTGAATTTTTAGAAACGCACCCTAAAGTAAGTTGGGTAAAATATCCGTTTTTGAAATCGCATCCACAATACGAAGTGGCCAAAAAACAAATGAAATTAGGCGGCAACATCGTGGCTTTTGAAGTGAAGGGCGGTATAGAAGCAGGCCGTCAATTTTTGAACTCCATAAAAATGTGTTCACTCTCTGCCAATTTGGGAGATACCAGAACCATTGTGACGCACCCGGCATCTACTACGCACAGTAAACTATCTGAAGAGGATAGATTAGAAGTAAGCATTACAGACGGTTTGGTGCGTGTATCAGTTGGTTTGGAGCATGTGGATGATGTGATTGCCGATTTAAAACAAGCTTTAGAAAATTAGTAACATGCGCTTATTCACCGTCGATTCGTTTACAAGTGAACCTTTTAAGGGCAACCCTGCTGCTGTTTGCGTGTTGGAGCAACCGCTTACCGAAGCCCAATATATTGGTATTGCCCAAGAGATGAACCTTCCAGCGACGGCTTTTGTGTATGAAGAAAATGATAGTTACAAGTTAAGGTGGTTTACCCCCACCAATGAAATAGGTTTGTGTGGCCACGCTACTTTGGCCACGGGCAAAATTTTGTTTGAAAAACTCAACGTCAACAAAGAGGCGCTTGTTTTTGATACTAAAGGCGGACAGTTGACGGTAAAAAGAAAAGGGAACCAAATTGAAATGGATTTCCCTATCGGGAATACCCAACCTGAACCCAATAACGATGTGTTGTTGGAAAGATTTTTGGGAGAAAAACCAATAGCTATACATAGTGATGCCGATTTGTGCTTGGTTGAGGTAGAAAGCAGTAATACCGTTAAAAACTTAGAACCAAATTTTGCTTTATTGCAAGAGCATCCTAAAAAGAGATTTTTCATTACGGCCAAATCTTCTGATAAAGCGTATGACTTTATTTCTAGGGTTTTTGCCCCCGATTATGGCATTGATGAAGACCCGGTAACGGGTTCGGCGCATTGTTATTTGGCCAATTATTGGAGCCAAAAATTATCTAAAAATACACTGGTGGGTTACCAAGCTTCCAAACGGGGTGGTGTTGTGGAGTGTGAAATCTTTGGAAACGACCGTGTGCTTTTACGAGGCGATGCCGTGATTATAGCGGAGTTGTTGGTGGAGTGGGATTGGAATAAATAAAATGATGTTATTGAGTATTCAGATTTTTTAGCATAAATGATTTAAAAGAACTTTACTTTTTCGGTTTTCTACTAGTGTGTAAAATAGCGAGTACATAAACAGTATCTTTTTCTATGATATAGTGTATGCCATAGTTAAATTTATAGGTGTATCTTATTCTGATATTACGATACTTTTTCTGAAAATTTTCAGGATTGGAAGCTATTTCGTCAAAAGTGTTGTTAAACTCTTGAAACAGTCTGCTGCCCAAACCATTAAGTTGCTCATCATACCATGCTAATGCTTCAACGAGTTCAACTTCAGCTTCAGGTTTAATAATGAGTTTATGAGGCATGTTTTGATAAATCAGATTTTATAGAATCCCAACTTCTGCCATTATTGGGATTAGCTTTATGATTAGCTAAACGGGCGTCTAATAAATCTTTTTCTTCTTGAGTGAGTAGGGGCAATTCGTCTTCAAATATTTCTTTATTTAAAAACTGTTCAATTTTATCTAATTTTTCAGCACTTACTAAATTGGTAAGGCGCTCAATTAATCTGTATTTTCTAGCAGCTAAATCCATAATTAATGACTCTGATAAACAAATATAGGAAAATCTAAATTTAAACTGTTATCAATTAACATAGTAATGGAACACAATTTACTTGAAATGTCATGAAGTTTAAAGATGTTATTTTGTATTCTAAGTAGGCTATTGGTGTAATGGCCTTATTACGTATATACTTTGAGATATTCTCCAAAAGTTTTAAAATAAACTTTAATCAAAAAATTCGGTTATTAATATTGTCTAAAATTTTAGCGTATTTGCCTTGATAAATTGAATTGGGAAAATTTGTCTTTAACTTTTTTCTAATATGGAAATCTCTAACATCTTCTAAGGCAATTTTAATATTTTTACCTTTTTCAGGTATTATCATTGCCATTTCAACTATGTTGCTTTTATTATTACAAATTTCGTTTTCCAATAAAAATCTAATATCTTTTTTTAAACTGACTACATTGTCTTTTAATGTTTTCTCCAATTCATAACTCTTTCGGATTTTTCCAATTCTAACTAAATCAAATTTTACTTCCATTATCATTCATAATTTATATTACGCATCCACTAAAATACTCATTTCCCATTTATCTTTTCAGCATACTAATAACATTTTGTTAAAATACGTATCTTCGCAACATGCTATCCAAAAAAACAAAATACGGTTTAAAGGCGCTTACCTACATTGCCAGAAAGGGCGATAACGAGCCCGTGCAAATTGGTGAGATTGCCAAAAACGAACACATTCCACAAAAATTTTTGGAAAGCATCTTGCTCACCCTTCGCAAATCGGGTTTTTTGGGTTCCAGAAAAGGCAAGCACGGTGGCTACTACCTTATTAAAAAACCGGAAGATATTTTAATGACCGACGTCATGCGTATCCTAGAAGGGCCTATTGCCTTGGTGCCCTGCGTAAGCCTCAATTTTTATGAACCCTGTAATGATTGCCCAGACGAAGCGACTTGCAGTGTTAACAGGCTCATGATACAGGTGCGCGACAGTACGCTTAATGTATTCAGGAATACCACTTTAGCCGATTTATCTGTTAAATAACAAAAAAAATAGTAGAAAGTTTGTGTTTTAAAAAAAAGTATTATTTTTGTAATCTCTATTAAATCGATAGGGTTAATGTAAAATTAAATAATAATGATAGGCCAAATGTTATTAAAAGATAAAGAAAAGTCTACCTATAAAGAGGATGTTGTAAGGGAAAAACCTCTTAGAAGTGTTGTAAAATCAATAAGTTGGAGAATTATAGGGACTTTAGATACCATTTTGATTTCTTGGGTTATAACAGGAAAATTAGCCTTGGCGTTTTCCATTGGTTCTGTGGAACTGGTAACCAAAATGGTGTTGTATTTCTTCCACGAACGTGTTTGGAATTCAATTAAATGGGGTAAATAGATAGATAAGATGATAAGTGAAAATCAAATAAAAGAATTAAACGAAGCGTATAAAAGCGCCAAACCATCTGAAATTATTCAGAAAGCTTTAGAGCTTAGCGAGCAAGCGGTGGTAACCACCAATTTTAGGCCTTATGAAGCAGCCATATTACATGCCGTTAATGCAGTAAAACCTGAAATTCCTGTGGTATGGTGCGATACGGGTTATAATACCCCACAAACCTACAGGCATGCAGAAAAAGTAATTAAGGATTTAAGCCTGAACATATTTTTATATGTGCCAAAACAAACATCGGCACACCGCGATGTGGTTATGGGTATTCCAAGCATCGATGCTCCCGAGCATGCATTGTTTACTGAGCAAGTAAAGCTAGAGCCGTTTAGACGTGCTATGGAAGAACACAAACCTAAGGTTTGGTTCACCAATTTAAGACAGGGGCAAACAGCGTTTAGGGACAGCATTGGCATTTTTAGCCTTAGTAAGGATGGAGTCTTAAAAGTAAGTCCATTCTATTATTGGTCTGATGCCGATTTGGATACTTATTTGGAAGACCATAACTTGCCGAACGAATTTAAATATTTTGACCCAACCAAGGCGTTGGAAAACAGAGAGTGTGGTTTGCACGCTTAAGATACATGAACTATGAGTACACTAAAAAAAGACACATCACACATTAATTCATTGGAAAATGAAGCTATCTACATCATGAGAGAGGTGGCAGCACAGTTTGAAAGACCTGTGTTATTGTTTTCGGGAGGTAAAGACTCCATTACATTGGTAAGGTTGGCGGTAAAAGCATTTTATCCAGCTAAAGTACCATTCCCTTTAATGCATATAGATACGGGACATAATTTCCCAGAAACCATCGAGTTTAGAGACCGTTTGGTAAAGGAATTAGGATTGGAATTGATTGTTAGAAACGTACAGGATTCTATCGATCAGGGTAAAGTAAAAGAAGAATCAGGACGTTATGCCAGTAGAAACCAATTGCAAACAACAACGTTGTTGGATGCTATTGAAGAGTTTAAGTTTGATGCGTGTATAGGTGGTGCCCGTCGTGATGAAGAAAAAGCACGTGCTAAGGAACGTATTTTCTCGGTACGTGATGATTTTGGTCAGTGGGACGAGAAAAGCCAACGTCCGGAGTTGTTCGATATGTTGAACGGACAAATACATTTAGGGCAGAACGTACGCGTGTTCCCAATCTCTAACTGGACAGAGTTGGATGTGTGGTCGTATATAGAAAAAGAAAACATAGAAATTCCATCCATTTACTTTGCACACAAACGTAAAGTGTTTTTAAGGGATGGTATGATTTGGTCTGCTGATGATGAAGTGGTTTACAGAGACGACCATGAAGAAGTGATTGAAGAGTTGGTACGCTTTAGAACGGTAGGCGATATGAGCTGTACAGCAGCGGTATTATCGGATGCTACAACCATATCTAAAGTGGTGGAGGAAATTAGGGAATCTACCATTTCAGAACGTGGCGCTCGTATAGACGATAAACGATCTGAGGCCGCGATGGAAAAACGTAAACAACAAGGGTATTTTTAAAATCCCCTTAATCCCCAAAGGGGAAATGAAATTGATTAAAAGAAATTAAAAAATAAAAATAAAATATTCCTTCCCTTTGGGAAGGTTAGGATGGGATGGAAGTATTAAAAATTGCAACAGCAGGAAGTGTAGATGATGGTAAGAGTACCCTAATTGGGCGTATTCTTTACGATACAAAGTCATTGACTACCGATAAATTGGAAGCCATTGAAAAAACCAGTAAACAACGTGGTTACGATTACTTGGATTTCTCGTTGGCTACCGATGGTTTGGTGGCCGAAAGGGAACAAGGTATCACCATTGATGTGGCTCATATTTATTTTTCAACAGCTAAGAAAAGCTACATTATTGCCGATACACCGGGCCATGTAGAATATACCAGGAACATGGTAACGGGTGCCTCTACATCGCAAGCATCCATTATTTTAATTGATGCCAGAAAAGGGGTAATTGAGCAAACCAACCGTCACTTTTTCATCAATAATTTATTGAGAATTAAAGATGTGGTTGTGGCCATCAATAAAATGGATTTGGTAGATTATTCGGAAGACGTTTACAATAAAATCAAAGCCGATTTTGAGGTGTTGATGAGCAAAAGGGATTACCAAGATCAAAAAATAACGTTTATTCCTGTATCTGCTTTAAAGGGTGATAATGTGGTAAACCGTTCTAATAACATGCCTTGGTATACAGGGGAATCGTTGTTGGAGCACTTGGAGAAATTGGATAAGAAAGATATTTATAATGTTGGAACGCCACGTTTTCCTGTGCAATATGTCATACGTCCTAAAACAGAAGAGTTTCACGATTTTAGAGGCTATGCCGGTAAAGTGTACGGTGGAGAGTTAAGTGTGGGCGATGAGGTGATTGTACTGCCTTCAAAAACACGGTCGAAAATAAAAGAAATTTATTTCTACGATCAAAAATACCAAACGGCTTCCAGAAGGTCTTCGGTAACCATTACCTTGGAAAACGACATCAATGTAAGCAGGGGCGATATGATTGTTAAGGAAGGCGATTTGCCAACCATAGATAAAGAATTTACAGCCAATGTATGTTGGATGGATTCCAACCAATTAACACCGGGAGGAAAATATGTTGTGCAGCATGGTGTGAACAAAGTATTAGCTAAAGTAGACAGGATAAACCATAAAATACATCCAGATTATTCTGGTATAGAAAAGGATGTTACAGGATTGGGCATGAACGACATTGCCTCGGTAACATTCAAATTAAATAAGCCTATTTTTTACGATCAGTTTAAAAACCATAGAACCAACGGTTCTTTCATTTTAATTGATACACAATCCAACAACACAGTTGGAGCAGGCTTCATTCAATAAATAAGTAAAAAGTTTGAAAGTGAAAAGTAAGAAAGAGAATTGCTTTTCAGCTTTAAACTTTCAACATTAAAACTTAAAACAAATGCAAAGTTTTAGAACAGAAATAGAGAATCCAGTTGTAGAAAGGGATATTGTAGAATTAGCTAAAAAAATTGAGCTTTTCAACAATGGGAAAATTGATGAGGAAAAGTTTAGAAGCCTTCGTTTGGCCCGTGGTATTTACGGTCAGCGTCAAGAAGGTGTTCAAATGATTCGTATCAAATTGCCTTACGGAAAAGTGAAGAGCAACCAGTTGCGTAGAATAGCAGACGTGTCTGATGAATATTCACGTGGACGTTTGCATATCACTACCCGTCAGGACATCCAGATACATTATGTGGATATTAACAGAACCCCTGAATTATGGGCGCAATTGGATAAAGACCATGTAACCATAAGGGAAGCTTGTGGTAATACGGTTCGTAATGTAACGGCCAGTGAAACAGCCGGTATCGATGTAAACGAACCATTTGATGTGTCGCCTTATGCTGATGCCCTGTTCCGATTCTTTTTAAGAAACCCTATCTGTCAGGAAATGGGACGTAAGTTTAAGGTGTCCTTTTCAGCTTCCGACGAAGATACAGGGCTGTCTTATATGCACGATTTAGGTTTTATTGCCAAAATTGAAAACGGCGTACGTGGTTTTAAAGTGATGATTGGTGGTGGTTTGGGTTCTCAACCTAGAGAAGCCGATTTGCTTTACGATTTTTTGCCTGCGGATAAAATCATTCCAACTATGGAAGGCGTGGTGCGTGTTTTCGACCGTTATGGTGAGCGTAAAAGTCGTGCCAAAGCCCGTATGAAATTCTTATTGAAAGATATAGGTTTGGAAGCTTTTAAAGAATTGGTGGAAGCAGAACAAACAGCCATTGCTTTAAAATCGGTGCCAATTGATGCCGATGCTTACCAAGCATCAAAACCGGTATCTGTAGAAGCGCCTCAAGTAGATATAAAAGACCAAAAAGCCTTTGAACTTTGGAAATCAACAAACTTGATTCCACAAAAACAAGAAGGTTATGTGGCTATCGGTATTAAGGTATTGTTGGGTGATTTCTACACAGATAAAGCACGTTTATTGGCAGATTTAGTAGAGAACTATGCAGCAGGGGAAATCCGTTTGTCCTTACGTCAAAATATTGTCATTCCTTTTGTGAAGGAAGACTTAGTGCCTTTCTTCTACACCGAATTGGAAAAATTAGGCTTTACAGAAGTAGGTTATAACAAAGCGGTGGATATCACAGCGTGTCCTGGAACGGATACCTGTAACCTAGGTATTGCCAGTAGTACTGGTATTGCCGATGAGTTGGAGCGAGTTTTAAAAGCAGAGTATCCACAATATTTGTCTAAAGACGATTTAGTTATTAAAATAAGTGGTTGTATGAATGCTTGTGGACAGCACAACATGGCAAACATTGGTTTCCAAGGGATGTCCGTTCGTACGCCAGATAAATTAGTTGCACCTGCCTTACAAGTATTGTTAGGCGGCCAAAACTTAAAGAATGGTAAAGGCGCTTTTGCAGATAAAGTGGTGAAAGTACCAAGCAAAAGAGGTCCTGAAGCATTACGTAGAATATTGAACGACTTTGAAGCCAATGCCGATGGTAAAACCTTTTACGAATATTACCAAGTAACTGGTGAACGTTATTTTTACGATTTGTTGAACGATCTTCAAGACGTGAGCAGCTTAACTCCAGATGATTTTATCGATTGGGGAACCAGTGAAGAATATGTAAAAGAAATAGGAATTGGTGAGTGTGCCGGTGTGGTAATAGATTTGGTAGCTACCTTGTTTTTAGAAAGTGATGAGAAGATAGATAATGCGAAGGAGTCGTTGGAAAATAAAGTATACTCAAGTGCTATTTATCATGCTTACAGCTCTATGATCAATTCTGCGAAAGCAATGTTAATAGCAGAAAACAAAAGTACCAATACCCATGCTGGTATTGTAAAACAGTTTGATGAATTGTTTGTGGAAAGTGGAAAAATAGCATTAGGCGTACCTTTTTCAGAAGTAGTTTATCAAATCAATAAAAATGCACCTTCAGAAGATTTTGCAATAAAATATATTGAAAATGCAACCCAGTTTTTAGAAAAGGTAAGAGCTTTTAGAGCTGAAGAGCAAAATTTAGAAAAGAAAGCAGTATAACACAAATGAATGTAAAAACCCCAACATTAACAGTAGTAGGTGCAGGGCCTGGTGACGTTGATTTAATCACGCTTAAAGCAATTAAAGCGATTGAATCTGCCAATGTGATCTTGTACGATGCGCTTATTAATGAAGAACTGTTAAAATACGCTTCAAAAGATGCCGAATTGATTTTTGTGGGCAAGCGTAAGGGATGTTATGCATTTCAGCAAGAACAAATAAATGAACTTATCGTATCTAAAGCCAAGGAAAAGGGGCATGTGGTACGTTTAAAAGGTGGTGATCCATTTATTTTTGGACGTGGTGCTGAAGAAATCGATTATGTAAGACCCTTTGGGTTGGAAACCTTTGTAGTACCAGGTGTAACCTCTGCCATAGCAGTACCAGCCTATCAAGGGATTCCATTGACAAAAAGGGGTGTTTCAGAAAGTTTTTGGGTAGTTACGGCTACCACAAAAAAGCATCAGCTATCGGACGATGTTGCTTTGGCTGCTAAATCGACTGCTACCATTGTTATTTTAATGGGGATGCACAAACTGGCTGAAATAGTTAATGTATTTTCAGCAGAGAACAAACAGGATACACCTGTTGCAATTATTCAAAATGGCACGCGTGTGGATGAAAATGTAGGTATTGGAACCATCAAGAATATTGAAGCGGTTGTGGCTGAAAAGCAATTAACATCACCTGCTATTATTGTTATTGGAGATGTGGTGAAGGAACGTGTGGAGCTGTCGTCTTTATACGAGGCTTTAAAGAAAAATATCGCTTAGTAGTTGGATTTTATGGAAAGGAATAATTTATATCCCATTTTTTTAAAAGCCAGCAACCTTAACATCCTTATTGTTGGTGGTGGTAATGTGGCGGAAGAAAAGTTGACCTTTCTTTTAAAATCGAGTCCAGATGCTTGTGTAACCATGGTATCACCCATGTTTCGAGAAGGTACGGTGACGCTGGCAAAACAAGGTGATGTTACGCTCATTAAAGATAAATACAGTAAAAAGTATTTAAAAAATAAACATATTGTTATTGCCACAACCGATAAACCAAAAGTGAACGTAAAAGTGCATAAGCATTGTAGAAAACGTAGTATTTTGGTTAATGTGGCCGACAATCCGCCGTATTGCGATTTTTATATGGGTGGAATTGTTACCAAAGGTAATGTAAAAGTGGCTATTTCCACAAATGGAAAATCGCCAACAACCGCCAAACGTTTACGTCAGTTTTTTGAGGATGTCATTCCAGAAAATGTAGACGATTTGGTTAAAAATTTGAATGAATACAGAAAAACAATAAAAGGTGACTTTGAAGAAAAAGTAGAAACACTCAACGAATTCACCAAAGGATTAATTGAAAAAAAAGTGCAAAATGATTAAAACAGATATACTCATAATAGGTGCAGGGCCAACGGGTTTATTTACGGTTTTTGAAGCAGGATTGTTAAAATTGAAATGTCATTTAATTGACGCATTGCCACAACCTGGTGGGCAATGTTCTGAGATATATCCTAAAAAGCCAATCTACGATATTCCTGGTTTTCCAGAAATATTAGCAGGCGATTTAACCAAAAATCTATTGGAGCAAGGTAAGCAATTCGAGCCTGGTTTTACTTTGGGTGAACGCGCAGAAACCATCGAAAAGCAAGAAGATGGAACCTTTATTGTTACAACCAATAAAGGTACGCAACACCAAGCGCCTGTAGTTGCCATTGCTGGTGGTTTAGGGTCTTTTGAACCTAGAAAACCCGTTATTGATGGTATTGAAAACTATGAGGACAAAGGTGTTGAATATTTTATCAAAGACCCAGAAGTCTACAGAGATAAAAAAGTGGTGATTGCTGGTGGTGGTGATTCTGCTTTGGATTGGAGTATTTTCTTGGCTGATGTAGCATCCGAAGTGACTTTAATCCACAGAAGAAATGAGTTTAGAGGCGCATTGGATTCTGTTGAAAAAGTGAGTGAGCTTAAAGCTTTAGGAAAAATAAACTTGATTACGCCAGCTGAGGTAACAGAAATACACGGAAATGGTAAAGTGGAAGCTGTAACCGTAACCAAAGATGGTGATGAAACCCAGCTATTGGAAACCGATCATTTTATTCCTTTATTTGGTTTGTCGCCAAAATTAGGGCCAATTGGCAATTGGGGACTTGAAATAGAAAAAAATGCTATTAAAGTTGATAATTCATTAAATTACCAAACCAACATTCCTGGTATTTTTGCCATTGGAGACGTAAATACTTATCCAGAAAAATTAAAGCTCATTTTGTGTGGCTTCCACGAGGCAACACTTATGTGTCAAGCGGCCTATAGAATTATCAATCCTGGTAAAAAATATGTGTTGAAATACACAACAGTTAGTGGTATTGATGGCTTTGATGGTTCTCGTAAAGAAGCGCCTAAAGCAGTAGTACAATCCATTCAATAAAAAGATTTTTATATAAGTGGAATATTGTTGTAAATTTCGGTGTTTAAATGCGACCACCAATATTCACGTAAAAACTTTAATATGGATTCGTACCAAGCTTTAAATGACAAGTTAGCAAACAAAAAATACAATGTTCGATTAAAAGATGTAGTAAAAACATTCACCAAACGATTGTTTTACTACATTTTTGATGAACATGAAGAAGAGCTTCAATATCTGGAAAAGACTTTTCTAGACATTACCAATAATTTGAATATTGATAATGGTGAGTCTATCTGGAAAGAATTCAAAGAAAAGTTTCAAACCATACGGGCTAAACTGGATTTAGATGCTGTAGCAGTTGTTAATTTCGATCCAGCCACAAAGAGCCTTGAAGAAGCCTATATGGCCTGTCCGGGATTTCATGCCATTTCAATCTATCGATTAAGTCACGAGTTGTACATTCAAAATGTACCTATTATTCCTAGAATGATGAGTGAATATATACATGGTATCACAGGTATTGATATTCATCCGGGCGCTACCATTGGTGAATCGTTTTTTGTAGACCACGGTACGGGAATTGTTATTGGTGAAACATCCATCATAAAAAATAACGTCAAGATTTTCCAAGGGGTTACTTTGGGTGGTATTCAGGTAAAGAAAAGTATGGAATCCACAAAACGTCATCCAACTATTGAAGATAATGTTACCATTTATGCCAATGCAACTATTTTGGGTGGTGATATCGTCATTGGAGCCAATAGCACTATTGGAGCCAACGTTTGGATTACCCAATCGGTACCTGAAAATTCACTGGTAACTTATCAAACAGAAATTAAAATCAGACCAAAAAAGAATGGCATACGCTAGTATTACAGATCAAATAGGCAATACGCCACTTATTAAGGCCAATCGTTTAATCAAAAATAAAAATGTCACGTTATTACTGAAATTAGAGGGTGACAATCCAGGAGGTAGTGTAAAAGACCGCCCAGCGTTTAATATGATTAATGAAGCGCTTAAGCGTGGTGATATAAAAAAAGGGGATTATTTGGTAGAAGCGACTAGTGGAAATACAGGTATAGCTTTGGCTTTGATTGCCCAAATTTTAGGTTTGAATATGGTGTTGATTATGCCGGAGAACTCTACCGAAGAGCGCGTAAAAACCATGAGAGCCTATGGCGCTGAAGTAATTTTAACACCTACTGAGGTTGGTATAGAAGGTTCTAGAGATTTAGCATTCAAACTAAGGGATGAAAAGGGGTATACGCTTTTAAACCAATTTGAAAATGATGACAACTGGAAAGCCCATTATAAAACCACGGGTCCAGAAATTTGGCGAGATACTAATGGAGAGGTCACGCATTTTGTGTCGGCCATGGGAACAACAGGAACCATTATGGGTGTTTCAACCTATTTGAAAGAGAAAAATAAAGATATAACTATTGTTGGTGCACAACCTGCGGATGGTGCTAAAATTCCAGGTATTCGAAAATGGCCAGAGGAATATATTCCCAAGTTTTTCAATAGAGCCAAAGTAGACCAAGTGATTGAAGTTAGTGAAGAAGATGCCAAAGTGATGACGCACCGATTGGCTAAAGAAGAAGGTGTCTTTGCAGGTATGAGTAGCGGTGGTTCGGTACATTCGGCAGTTAAATTAGCCGAGACTTTGGATAGTGGTGTTATTGTTGCTATTATTTGTGATAGAGGTGATAGGTATTTATCCTCCGACCTATTCGATTAAATGATTTTTTACAAAACAGTGTGATAAAAAAAATATTGTTAGTATTTTTGTCCACCAGTTCATAAACGTACTAAAAGTTATCAAGAAAGGTAGAGGGAATAGACCCGTTGAAGCCTTGGCAACCCTTTAGCTTTTAAAGAAGGTGCTACGTTCTACTGCTCGTCTTAATTGGTTTAAGCGAATCAGAAAGATAACGAAAAGTGAATTTCAACAACTTTTCTTGATAACATACAGATAACGAATTTTAATTATTTAATTTTCGTCAAACTGACAATGTCGCCCTGAGCGTAGTCGAAGGGTTGTTTTGGTTTCTTATTTCATATTGAAAAATCAATGTGATGCGATTCTGAAATAAATTCAGAATGACGTTTTAAAATAGATATGGCAGATATTAAACAAGCTTTAAAGGAACGTATTTTGGTGCTCGATGGCGCTATGGGTACGATGATACAACAATATAAATTTTCTGAGGAGGATTTTAGGGGTGATCGTTTTAAGGATTATCCCATTCCTTTGCAGGGAAACAACGATTTGTTATCCATTACCCAGCCAGAGGCCATCAAAGAGATACATGCAAAGTATTTTGAATCTGGTGCTGATATTGTAGAAACTAATACCTTTTCGGGGACTACCATTGCCATGGCAGATTATCAAATGGAAAATTTGGTCTATGAGCTCAATTTTCAATCGGCTAAAATAGCCAAAGAGGTAGCAGATAAGTTTACCGAAAAAGAGCCCAATAAACCACGTTTTGTTGCAGGTTCCATAGGTCCTACAAATCGTACAGCTAGTATGTCGCCGGATGTGAACGATCCAGGTTATAGAGCCGTGACCTTTGATGAGTTGCGCATAGCTTACAAACAGCAAACAGAAGCGTTGATTGATGGTGGTGTGGATTTACTATTGGTAGAAACGGTGTTCGATACTTTAAATGCCAAAGCAGCTTTATTTGCTATTGAAGAAGTGAAGGAAGAACGAAATATTGATATACCTATTATGCTAAGCGGTACCATAACCGATGCCAGCGGTAGAACCTTATCGGGACAAACAGCTGAAGCTTTTTTAATTTCGGTATCGCATATTCCGTTATTTTCTATTGGTTTTAATTGTGCTTTGGGGGCCAATTTATTGCAACCGCATTTGGAAGCCATTGCTAATAAAACCGATTTTGCGATTTCAGCGCATCCCAATGCAGGATTGCCAAACGCATTCGGAGAATATGATGAAACACCCGAAGAAATGGGCGAGCAGATTGAAGCCTATTTAAAAAAGGATTTAATCAATATTATAGGAGGATGTTGTGGTACAACTCCCGATCATATTAAGGTGATAGCTAAATTGGCAGCTAAATATAAACCGCGCCAATTGGTTGTTAGTTGTTAGTCGTTGGTTTATGGTTTTGAAATAATTTTATGAATTATACAGAATTAGACGTTTGGAAATATTCTAGGGAGTTGGTTAGGTTAGTTTACAATCTAACAAAATCTTTTCCTAATGATGAACTATATGGGCTAACGAACCAAATAAGAAGGTGTGCTATTTCTGTGCCATCCAATATAGCTGAAGGAGTTGGAAGACAATCAAACAAAGAAACTATTCATTTTCTTTTTATAGCGAAAGGTTCGTTAAATGAAGTAGAAACCCAATTGTATTTGTCTTTTGATTTAGGTTATATTTCTGAAGAGGAATTGAAAAATATATTAGAAAAAGTGATTTCAAACAAAAAACTAATAAGCGGTTTTATTAATTATTATAAGAAATTATGATTACTGAAACCAACAACAAAAAACCATCAACCAATAACCAAAGAAAGTTTATGAAACTTTCAGGACTAGAACCTTTGGTTTTAAATGAAAACAGCAACTTTATAAACGTTGGAGAACGTACTAATGTGGCTGGTTCCCGCAAATTCTTAAGACTTATTAAAGAAGAAAAATTTGATGAAGCGTTGGATATTGCGCGTCATCAAGTAGATGGCGGTGCCCAAATCATCGATGTCAATTTTGATGATGGTTTGATTGATGGGAAGGAATCCATGGTACGGTTTTTAAATTTAGTTGCTGCCGAACCCGACATTTCCCGTGTGCCCATTATGATTGACAGTTCCAAATGGGAAATCATTGAGGCTGGATTGCAAGTGGTACAGGGTAAGTGTGTGGTGAATTCCATTTCGTTAAAAGAAGGTAAAGAAAAATTTATTTGGGAAGCCAAACAAATAAAGCGTTATGGAGCTGCTGTGATTGTAATGGCATTTGATGAAGTTGGCCAAGCCGATAACTATGAACGCCGTATTGAAATAGCCAAACGCTCGTATGATATTTTGGTTAATGAAGTCGGTTTCCCTTCGGAAGATATCATTTTCGATTTAAATATTTTTCCTGTGGCAACCGGTATGGAAGAACATCGTCGTAATGCCATCGATTTTATTGAGGCTACACGTTGGGTACGTGAAAATTTACCAAACGTAAGTGTAAGTGGTGGTGTGAGTAACGTGTCGTTTTCATTTAGGGGGAATGATCCCGTACGCGAAGCAATGCACTCCGTGTTTTTGTATTACGCCATTCAGGCTGGTATGAATATGGGTATTGTGAACCCAGCGCTTTTAGAAGTGTACGACGATATTCCAAAGGATTTGTTGGAACATGTTGAAGACGTCATTTTGGACAGACGCGACGATGCTACAGAGCGTCTGTTGGAATTTGCTGAAACCGTAAAAGGAACCAAAATAGAGAAAACGGTCGATTTATCTTGGCGTGAAGGAACGCTTCAAGAACGCATTACCCATGCTTTGGTAAAAGGTATCGATGCCTTTATTATTGAAGATGTGGAAGCGGCCCGATTGGAAGCAGAAAAACCCATAGATGTAATTGAAGGCCATTTAATGATTGGAATGAATGTGGTGGGTGATTTGTTTGGAGCCGGTAAAATGTTCTTGCCCCAAGTGGTAAAATCGGCCAGAGTTATGAAAAAGGCCGTTGCTTATTTAAATCCGTTTATTGAAGCAGAAAAGGGTGATGCCCAGGAACCTGTTGGCAAAATTTTAATGGCAACTGTGAAAGGTGATGTGCACGATATTGGTAAAAATATTGTGAGTGTGGTATTGGCTTGTAACAATTACGAAATTGTGGATTTAGGCGTTATGGTGCCACCAGAAAAAATCATACAAACAGCTATTGCAGAACGTGTAGATGCTATTGGATTGTCGGGATTGATTACGCCTTCCTTGGATGAAATGGTCTATTTGGCGAAAGAAATGCAGCGTGAAAATTTTGAAATACCGTTACTCATTGGTGGGGCAACCACATCCAAAGCGCATACGGCGGTTAAAATAGACACGCAGTACAAAAACGCGGTGGTGCATGTTAATGATGCTTCTAGGGCGGTGACGGTTGTGGGTGATTTGTTGAACAAGAAATCATCTAAAGATTATGTAGCGGCTTTAAAGAAAGACTATGATGAGTTTAGAACCAAGTTTTTAAAGCGTGGTAAAGAGAAGTCGTATATTTCCTTAGAAGAAGCCCGTAAACGAAAGTATAAGATAGATTGGGAAACGTCTGAAATTATAAAGCCAAATGAAATAGGGGTTCAGGTATTAAAACAATTAAGCCTAAAGGAATTGGTGCCTTATATTGATTGGAGTCCGTTTTTTAGAAGTTGGGATTTACACGGTAAGTTTCCCGATATTTTAAAAGATGAGATAGTTGGGGAGCAGGCAACCATCATGTACGAAGAGGCGCAAAAAATGATTGAGGAAATCATTGCCAAACAACTATTAAAGCCAAAAGCAGTTTTTGGACTGTTTGAAGCCAATACTATTAACGATGACGATATTTCGGTTCAGAAGAAAGGGAAGGAAATAGCCGTTTTTAGAACCTTACGTCAACAATTAAGTAAACGCGAAGGGATTCCTAACCATGCGCTGGCCGATTTTATAGCACCAAAAGAAACAGGGAAAACTGATTATATTGGGGCGTTTTGTGTGGGTATTTTTGGGGCTCAGGAATTGGCTGATAGTTACAGAGCTAAAGGCGATGATTATAACGCTATTATGGCCCAGGCCATAGCCGATCGTTTTGCTGAGGCCTTTGCTGAATATCTTCATAAGCAAATAAGAACAAAACATTGGGGATATGCCGCTAATGAAGATTTAACAAACGACGATCTAATAAAAGAGAGTTATAAAGGTATTCGACCAGCACCAGGTTATCCAGCCTGCCCAGATCATTTGGAAAAAGAAACCATTTGGGAACTGTTGGATGTTGAAAAATTGATTGGTGTAAAATTAACTGAAAGTTTGGCGATGTGGCCAGCGGCAGCTGTTTCGGGGTATTATTTTGCAAATCCAGAAGCCAAATATTTTGGTTTGGGTAAAATCACAGATGACCAGGTAACAGATTATGCAACACGCAAAGGCATTGCAAAAGATGTGGCCAGAAAGTGGTTGCACCCAACCATAGCTGATGAATAATAGTTGACGTCATGCTGAACTTGTTTCAGCATCACATAATTATTGTAAATTTTTTATGAAAGCAAAATTTATAGAATTAACATTAGGAAGCTACATTATTTCCCACGGTTACAACAGTAAGAACAAGGAAATGATGGAGCCTATTGCTTCGGATGTGTTTTCAAAGAAAATAATTCCCATTTCCAGAATTAAGTCGGTTAGTGAAAAGTATATTTTAACCGATTATGTAGATGGTCGATGGATTTATTGGGAATATCAAGAAGATTATGACATGGTTAAAAAGTTATTGCTTTAATTTGCGTTAGCGATAGCAGCGGCATCCTTTTTTGCCATAACAATAAGTCGTCATTACGAGGAATCCCGAACTATCGGGAGGCGAAGTAATCTTTTTAGATTAAAGAGATTGCCACAAAAAACTAGAAGTTTTCTTCGCATTGACGTAAAAAAGATATAGCGTATAGCGCGACCCTTGGGTAACGCAAAAATAAATTAACAATTAAATTAAAAGTCCCCTTTGGGGATTTAGGGGAATGAAAGTAACAGAACACATAAAAAACGCCAACGGGAAAACCTTATTTTCCTTTGAGGTAATTCCACCTCAAAAAGGAAAAAATATTCAGGAATTATACAATAATATAGATCCGTTAATGGAGTTTAATCCGCCTTTTATAGATGTCACCACATCTCGTGAGGAATATATTTATATTGATAAAGGCAACGGACTTTACGATAAGAAAATTACCCGTATGCGTCCAGGGACCGTGGGTATTTGTGCATCTATTATGCATAAGTATAAAATTGATGCCATCCCGCATTTATTGTGTGGTGGTTTTACGAAAGAGGAAACCGAATATGTTTTGGTAGATTGCCATTATTTGGGCATCGATAATGTGA
Organism: Marixanthotalea marina; assembly: GCA_018883545.1. Classification (GTDB taxonomy): domain Bacteria; phylum Bacteroidota; class Bacteroidia; order Flavobacteriales; family Flavobacteriaceae; genus Marixanthotalea; species Marixanthotalea marina. The sequence continues at coordinate 1,023,345 of JAHLEH010000001.1, forward strand.
TGGCCTTACGTGGTGATTCTATGAAAGATGAGCCTTATTTTAAACCTGTGCAAGGCGGACATGCTTTTGCCAGTGATTTGGTAACCCAAATAGTTAATTTAAACCAAGGTAAATATTTACACGACGATATTAAGGTAGAGCATAACTCCGATTTTTGTATTGGTGTGGCCGGTTATCCTGAAAAACACATGGAAGCGCCGTCGTTAACATCCGATTTGAAACGACTAAAAGCAAAAGTAGATGCTGGGGCTGATTATGTGGTAACCCAAATGTTTTTTGATAACAGTAAATACTTCGAATTTGTAAATAAAGCTCGTGAAATTGGTATTACAGTACCTATTATTCCAGGCATTAAACCCATTGCAGTGAAGCGTCATTTGCAAATTTTACCACAAGTGTTCAAAATAGATTTGCCACAAGACCTTATTGATGCTGTAGAAGCGTGTAAGGATAATAGTGAAGTAAGGCAGGTGGGTATTGAGTTTGCCATTCAGCAGTCTAAAGAGTTGAGGGATTTTGGTGTGCCAGTGTTGCACTATTATTCTATGGGAAAAAGCGACAATATTAAAGCCATTGCCTCTGCTTTGTTTTAAATGCTTACATTTGCCTTTCAAGCTAAAATCTTAGATGAGGCCATTTGTAACCTACTTTTTTTGTTTTTTCTGCATTGTTTCATTTTCACAGGAAAAGGAAAATTCATCCTATTTTGATGTCAATTACTTCAAAGGGAATATCGCTCTGCATAACAATGATATTTTACATTTAATTCAAGGTCATCCCGAAGGTGTTATTTTAGGGTGGAATAAGAAAACATTTGGATATAACGATTGGGAACAACGCTATAATTACCCAGATTATGGCGTGTCTTTTATCTACCAAAACCTAAAAAACGATGTTTTAGGTAACAACTACGCCATTTACGGACATTATAATTTTTACTTTTTAAAAAGGCATTTAATGTTACGTATTGGTCAAGGATTGGCATTTACCACAAATCCCTACGATAAGGAAACTAATTACAGAAATATTGCATTTGGTTCTAAAATAATGAGTAGCACCTATTTAATGCTCAACTACAAAAAGGAGCGCATTTTTGATAGGTTTGGTTTGCAGGCAGGTTTGTCCCTCATTCATTATTCTAATGCCAATGTAAAGGCTCCAAACACGAGTGTTAATTCGGTTACTCTAAATCTAGGCGTTACTTATGCTTTGGATAAAGTGGAACCTGAATATGTAAGTACGTTGCTAGAGAATGACAAAAAATTTACAGAGCCGTTTAAATATAATTTGGTATTTAGAAGCGGTATTAATGAAAGTGATGTGGTGGGTAGTGGTCAATTTCCTTTTTATGTGTTTTCGGCGTATGCAGATAAACGGATAAATAGAAAAAGTGCCTTTCAATTGGGTACAGATGTATTCTTTTCTAATTTTTTAAAGGAATTGATTTATTATCAAAGCGTATCTTATCCTGAAGAAAATGTATCTGGAGATGAAGATTATAAACGTGTAGGGCTTTTTGCGGGTCATGAATTGTTTGTAAATAGAATGTCATTGGTCACACAATTGGGATATTATATTTACTATCCATTCGATTTTGAAGGGCGCACCTATTTTAGGGTCGGCTTAAAACGCTATTTTGGAGAAAAGTGGTTCGGAGCCTTAACCTTAAAATCGCACGGAGCGAAAGCAGAAGCTGTAGAATTTGGTATTGGTGTGCGGTTATAAACTGTCTGTATTCCTGCGAAGGCAGGAATCTGACATCGAGAATATTAAATAATAATGGATTCCTGTTTTCACAGGAATGACAAAAAATGAAGAATTTACTATACATAGTTGTTGCTTTAGTGCTGTTTTCATGTAACAATGAAAATGCAGGCGATTGTTTTCAAACAACGGGAACCATCGTGCAACAGGAAATTGTTGTGACTTCGTTTAGCAAAATTTTAGTGAACCGTGATATTGAACTCATTATTAAAGACGGCCCAGAACAAAAAGTAGTTATTGAAACCGGAAAGAATTTATTAAATGATGTTGAGGCTGTTGTAACAGACGGAAAGCTTATTTTAACAGACAATAATTCTTGTAATTATGTTCGTAGTTATGGAGTTACGAAAGTTTACGTAACAGCTCCCAATATTTCAGAAATAAGAAGTTCTACACAGTACGATATAAGCTCGGAAGGGGTTTTGACGTATCCCAGTTTAAGAATTTTATCGGAAGATTTTAACATGCCTGGCACTTTTACCAATGGCAATTTTAATTTGCAGTTGGATAACCAGACTCTTAGTGTGGTTTTTAATAATTTGTCTAATTGTTATGTTTCGGGAAAAACCAATAACTTAAATATAACATTTGCGGCTGGAACGTCTCGGTTTGAGGGTGCAGATTTAACAGCTCAAAATATAGACATTTGGCATCGAAGTGCTAATGACATGATTTTAAATCCGCAGCAATCCATTAAAGGTAGAATTTCAGGTACGGGCAACGTGCTATGTGTAAACCAACCGCCAACGGTTGATGTGGAAGAACAGTATAAAGGGCGTTTAATTTTTAATTAATTCTACCGCTTGTTTGGCTATTTCCAATTCTTCATTAGTAGGAACAATCAATAGTTTAACTTTAGCATTTTCACTATTTATCGACCGAATTCCAGACGCTTTTTCCTCATTTTTTGTTTTATCAATTTCAATACCCAAAAAGTCTAAATCTTCACAAATCAATCTGCGAAGTGTAGAAGAGTTTTCGCCAATACCCGCTGTAAAAACAACAGCATCCAAACCATTAAGAATGGTGGCATAACTACCCAAATATTTTTTAATACGATACGCATTCATGTGCAGTCCCAAAACACAATCTTTATTGCCTTTGTTAGCCATGATTTCAACATCCCTTAAATCACTATAACCTGTAAGTCCCAACATGCCACTTTTTTTGTGGAGCAGCTCGTTAATTTCTTTTAAATTGTAACCCAATTTATTTTTTAGATGAAAAATAATTGATGGGTCTATATCGCCAGAACGCGTGCCCATAATAAGACCACTTAGAGGTGAAAAACCCATGGAATGGTCAATACTTTTGCCATTTTTTACAGCTGTCATACTGCACCCATTCCCCAAATGAATGGTGATGATTTTCGATTCTTTTTTTCCTAAAAATGTAATGGCTTTTTCTGAAACATATTTGTGGCTCGTACCATGAAAGCCATATAAGCGAATTTGATGTTCAGTTAAAAACTCATTAGGGATGGCGTATTTATAAGCTACTTCAGGAATGGTTTGTAGAAAAGCCGTATCGAAAACCGCTACTTGTTTAGCGGCAGGAAAAATATCTTCAGCCACTTCTATGCCTTCTAAATTGGGAGGGTTATGAAGCGGTGCCAAAGAAGATAAAAGCTTTATTTTCTCTTTTACTTCTTTGGTGATTAAAGTGGTGTCGCTAAAATGACTGCCACCATGCACTACCCGGTGTCCAACAATATCAATATCTTCCGTAGATTTTATAACACCTACTTTTTTATCCAATAAATGTTGCGAAACCAATTTAAATGCAGCTTTGTGATTTAAAATGGATGCTTCCAGCTCAATAGTTTTAGTAGGGGTTTTATACCTAAAAAACGCATCACTGAAACCAATACGTTCAATTTGCCCAGAACAAAGTATGGTTTCGTCTGGCATGGAAAATAATTGAAATTTTAAAGAGGAACTTCCTGAGTTTAAAACGAGTACCTGCATAATATTTTAGAGTTCTTGTGCTTGAATGGCGGTTATGATAACGGTGCTGTAAATATCGTCTACGGTACAGCCCCTGCTTAAATCGTTAACGGGTTTGTTGAGTCCTTGTAAAACGGGTCCAATGGCCAAAGCACCTGTTTCACGCTGCACGGCTTTGTAGGTGTTGTTGCCTGTGTTTAAATCGGGGAAAATCAATACGCTAGCATGGCCTGCTACTTCAGAATCTGGCATTTTGCTTTTTCCTATGCGTAAATCTACAGCAGCATCATATTGAATTGGCCCTTCAATTTTTATTTCTGGTGCTTGTTTTTTTACTGTTTCTGTGGCTTCCCTCACTTTTTCAACATCGGCGCCTTTTCCTGAAGCACCTGAGGAATAAGACAACATAGCTACTTTAGGTTCTATGCCAAAATCATTGGCTGTTTTTGCAGAAGAAATAGCTATTTCTGCCAATTCAGCGGCATTGGGATTCGGGTTGATGGCGCAATCCCCAAAAACAGAAATTCTGTCTTCTAAACACATAAAGAATATGGACGACACAATGTTTACGCCTGGTTTGGTTTTAATAAACTGTAATGCTGGTCGTAATGTATGTTGGGTGGTATGCACGGCTCCCGAAACCATACCATCGGCGTGGCCTTTATAGATCATCATGGTACCAAAATAGGACACATCGGACATAGCATCCCTTGCCATTTCTAGGTTTACGTTTTTATGTTTTCTTAGTTCGTAAAACGTGTTAACATAATCGTCAAAATAAGGTGATTTTGTGGGCGAAACAATATTTACTTCGTTTAAATCCAGTGGAATATCAAGTTTATCTAAACGCTCTTTTACTTTATCTTCCTCGCCAATTAACGTGATGTCAACTACATGGGCATTGATTAAGCGATAGGCAGCACGAAGCACTCGTTCGTCATAACCTTCCGGTAAAACAATGTGTTTTTTGTCTTTAAGGGCACGCTGCAATAAATTGTATTGAAACATGCGTGGCGTGAATATTTCCGATTGGAAGGTAATGAGCTTTTCAGCCAACTTATCGGTATCTACATGTTTTTCAAAAGTAGCAATAGATGTCGTGATTTTCTCTGTGTTTTCGGCATATATTCTTGGCTTAATGGTACCGATGCTATTGGTAACATGATAAGTGCCACCTTGTACACTAATTATTGGAACTACACTAGACAGACCATCGATTAATTTTAAAATGGGTTCTTCTGGAAGCAAACCTCCTGTTAATACAATGCCTGAAATTTTAGGATAGTTTTTTGAAATGTTAGCTTGCAGGGCGCCAAGAATAATGTCCGCTCTGTCTCCAGGAGTAATTACCAATGCATTTTCCTTTAAATGGGTGAGGTAATTTCGCAGTTGCATGGCACCCACACTAAAGTTTTCGGTTAAGTTATTTAGCAAGTCCTTGCCAAAAATCACACGCCCGTCTAATGCTTTAACGATTTCTTTTACAGTAGGGCTTGACAAACTTTGTATAACAGGAATTACGGTGATATCGGTATCATTATCGATACGTTTTTTTAGCATTTGTTTAAGTTCGACTAAGTGTTCCTGATTGACCTTATTGGTCATAATTGAAAGTACATCGGCCTCTTGTTTAAAGGTGTCGTATGCCAATTGTACGTTGTCTACAATGCTTTTTAGGTCGTCACTATCACCTCTGGTCACAATAATTACAGGAAGGCTCAGGTTTTTTGAAATAAGCATGTTGATATCTAACTCTAAACTGGAGTTTTCATGAGAAAAATCGGTGCCTTCCACCAAAACAAAATCAAACCTGTCTTCTAGGTATTTGTACTTTCTAATGATTTCGTCTAAAACCTCACCAGATTTTCCTTGGTTGTAAAGATTTAAAACTTCACTTCTGGTAAACGCAAAAGTCTTTTTGTAATTAATGTTGATTTCAAAATGGGACAGCACAGTGTTTATGTGATTATCCATCTCACCAACTTCCAAATCATCAATAATAGGTCTGAAATAACCCACTTTAGCTGTTTTTCCCAACAGCATGCGCATAAGTCCTAAGACTACAACAGACTTGCCACTTCTAGGTTCTATGGTTGCTACGTAAATTCCTTTACTCATCTTCGTGTTTTGTAGTATTGCAAAGATAGTTATACTAATTTTTAAGCAGACTACCTTTAATTGTTTTTTAATAGTGCAAAATTAAAACCTGTGCTTTTTTTTGAAGATGATTTATGTCATATAAACCTAAAACAAATACAATTCATTTAATTAGTTTAATTGGGTTTGGGTAAAAAATATCCATACTGCCATTTCTGAATTTGATAGCAAATATTATTGGTAAAAAACATTAATTAAATAAAGACAAGGCAATAGTAAAAGAAAGAAGGGGTTTATGGAGCCAAATTCTAAATGCATAACTTCTAAAAAGATTCCTACTATTAAAATAATAAAAGTCAGAAAAGTCCAAATGATTTGGAAGTTTAAGAGATTTGTTCCAATACTGTTTAGACCAATTATTTTATCTCTTCTCGTTATCCATAATATGAAAGGAAGAATAATGTTTCCAGTTGGTATTACTAGACCAAATAATACAGATAAGTGAAAATAAATTAAATAATTTTTATCATGTTGCTTGCCGTGATCAAGAATATCTTCTGCATTTACTTCTAAAACCTGACAAATTAAGTTAAGGGTTTTGCCCCTTGGTTCACTTTCACTATTTTCAATTCTTTGTATGGTTCTTAAATTGACTTTTGCAAATTCAGCCAATTCTTCTTGGGATAGGCCTTTTTTCTTTCTTATGTCTTTAATTTTCTTTCCGATTGAGTTCATAATTAATTTTGTTTGATTAATAAGACAAAACTATTTATAGAACTGCAAATTTGATAACGGTTTAATGGCGACATTTTTACGGCATTTTTGTCAATAATGTGTATTTGCAGTCTTTAAAAGACATTATTTAGAAGTCAAATCTCTAAAAAGTGATTCCAGATTGGTGTTTTTCTGGTTCAGCTGTAAAATCTTCAATTTGTTATCGTGTGCAAAATCGAACACGCTGGAGCGCATATCCTCAGATGTTGAAAAGGTGATTTCATAAACAAAATCATGGGTATTAATAACACTCTTTACTTTTGGTAATTTCAATAGAAAAGCATCTTCCACACGGTAATCAAATTCCACGATTACCACCTGCTCCTTACCTGCATGAAGGTCTTTCAGGATTTTGTCCGCAACGATAGTGCCTTTGTTTATAATGATAACCCTATCGCACATGGCTTCAACTTCTTGCATAATATGTGTGGAAAGAAATACGGTTTTATGTTTTCCGATGGTTTTGATCAAATTCCGTATATCTACCAATTGGTTAGGGTCCAATCCCGTTGTGGGTTCGTCCAATATCAACACATCGGGATCGTGTAATAGGGCATTGGCCAAACCAACACGCTGGCGATAGCCTTTGGAAAGTTGTCCGATTTTTTTATGGGCTTCTGGTGTTAGACCTGTTTGTTCAATAACTTCCTCAATTCTATTTTTTGAGACGTTATAGACATTGGCATTAAAGGCCAAATATTCTTTAACGTAAAGATCTAAATACAGCGGATTGTTTTCGGGTAAATACCCAACACTTTTTTGAACAGATTGTACGCTGCTGGCAACATCAAAACCGTTTACCTTGGCAATTCCTGCATCACTTTGAAGATAGGTGGTTAAAATTTTCATCATGGTCGATTTTCCAGCACCATTAGGTCCTAAAAAACCAACAATTTCAGGGTTTTTAACTTTAAAAGAAATGTTGTTTAAAGCCTTTTGGCTTCCGTACAGCTTTGAGACACCTTCAACTTCTATAGACATATTTTTAGAAATGTTTGTTCAAAAATACTGATTATATGTACTAATGTAATATTTACTGCAAAATCTTTAAAATTTTTTAAGAAATTGAAAAAAAGTAAATATTCGATTTTGATTTATTAAAATAATAATTACTTTAGCACCGTAATTATGAGAACAGCAGTATATTATACATATTTTAGCAACTTTTATTTCTTTTTTAGCAAAGAAATCGAGGCGTTGTATGTATAATTTATAAGATATAAATTTAATATAAGTCTCGATGAAAATCGGGACTTTTTTTATGTATGATAAAAACAGTTGCCATACAAGGAATAAAGGGGTCTTTCCATCATATTGTCTCTTTGGAATACTTTGACAATTCAGTGGAAACTATTGAATGTATGACGTTTGATAGGGTGGTAGACTCTTTAATAATAGGAGAAAGTGATGCCGTTATTATGGCTTTGGAGAATTCCATAGCAGGTTCTATTTTGCCTAATTATGCCTTGATAGATAATAATGATTTGCACATTGTGGGCGAACATTATTTAGATATCCAACATCACTTAATGGTATTGCCAAATCAAAAAATAGAAGATATTAAGGAAGTGTATTCACACCCAATGGCGCTGTTGCAATGTAAGGAGTTCTTTAAGAATTATCCACATATAAAGTTGGTTGAAGATAAGGATACGGCTGAAGTTGCAGAACGCATCCATAAAAACCAGCTAAAAAATATTGGAGCTATAGCGAGCGACATGGCTGCTGAAATTTTTGAACTGGATATTTTGGCCAGAAGTATCCAAACCATAAAGCACAACGAAACGCGATTTGCTATTGTGAAAAGGACCAATTCTGAAGTGCCCGAAAATGAAATCAATAAGGTATCGCTAAAATTTGAAGCAGATCACAAACGTGGAAGTTTAGCAACTTTATTGAATGTAATGAGTGATTGTAAGTTGAATTTAACAAAAATTCAATCTATGCCCATAATAGAGAAGCCTTGGAAATATGCTTTTTTTGTGGATGTAACATTTGAAACGTATGCCGATTTTAAAAAGGCAAAATCAATTATGGAAATTATGGCCTATAATTTTAAGGTGTTGGGCGAATATAAAAATGCCAAGTTATGATACAGGTAGCAAATAGGTTAAATACGGTAGAAGAGTACTACTTCTCTAAAAAATTACGAGAGGTAAACTTACTTATTGCCAGTGGTAAGCCGGTAATTAATTTAGGCATTGGTAGTCCAGATATGCAACCGCCACAAAAAGTAATTGAGGCTTTGGTTGAAGGTTTACAAAATCTATCAGCTCATAAATACCAAAGTTATCAAGGACTTCCAGCATTGCGAGAGGCTATATCGGCTTTTTATAAAGACCATTTTAAAGTGTCTTTAAGTCCTGTCACAGAAATTTTACCATTAATGGGAAGCAAGGAAGGCATCATGCACATTTCAATGGCTTATTTAAATGAGGGTGATGGGGTTTTAATTCCCAATCCAGGTTACCCAACTTACCAATCGGTAACCAAATTGGTGGGTGCAGTACCTACTTTTTATGAGCTTGATGAGAAGAATGGTTGGTTGCCGGATTTAAAGGCCATAGAAGCACAAGATTTAAGCAGGGTAAAATTAATGTGGGTTAATTATCCGCATATGCCAACAGGTGCCAATCCAACCGAGAAATTATTCAAGGATTTAGTAGCTTTTGCAAAGCGACATAATATTTTAATTGTAAACGATAATCCGTACAGTTTTGTATTGAACGATAACCCACAAAGTATTTTGAGTGTACCTGGAGCTAAAGAGGTGTGTTTGGAGCTGAATTCGTTGAGCAAGACCTTTAATATGGCTGGATGGCGTGTAGGCATGGTGATGGGAGATAGTGAGCACATAAGTAATGTGCTAAGGGTTAAAAGCAATATGGATTCTGGTATGTTTTACGGTATACAGAAAGGGGCTATTGAAGCCTTAAAATGCTCCAGTATGTGGTATGTAACCTTGAATAGTGTTTACAAGGAACGTCGTGATTTGGTTTGGAAATTGGCAGATGCCTTAAACTGTACTTACGATAAAAATGCCACGGGATTGTTTGTTTGGGCCAAGTTGCCTCCACATTTAAAGTCGGAAGAATTTATAGATAATGTGCTTAAAAACAATCATATATTCATCACGCCAGGAACGATTTTTGGCAGTAAAGGTGAAGGCTACATAAGGTTTTCGTTATGTGCTACCGAAGAAGAACTGGAAGAAGCGATTGCAAGAATAAAATAATAACAATTTTTCCCTTTGGGAAGATGTCTTGAAAAGACTGTTGGGAATGAAAAATATATATATTATAGGTGTTGGATTAATAGGCGGAAGCTTTGCTAAAGATATCAAGGAGAAAAACCCTGAAGTGGTTATTCACGGTATTAGCAGAAAGCAGACCACTTTAGATGAAGCATTATCTTTGGGGTTAATAGATAAAAAGGCGGCTTTGGAAGATATAAAAAATGCCGATTTGGTTATTTTATCGATTCCAGTAGATGCTTCAGAAAAACTATTGCCAACCATATTAGACCATGTTTCAGAAACTGGTTTGGTGATTGATGCAGGTTCTACCAAAGAATCCATATGCAAGGTTGTAGAAAATCATCCGAAGCGAAAAAACTTTTTGGCAACGCACCCCATTGCGGGAACGGAGTATTCTGGTCCGAGTGCAGCTATTAGTGGTTTGTTTCAAAACAAAACGAACATTATCTGCGAAGAAGAAAAAACAGATAAGGAGCTAAAGGAAAAGGCGTTGGTAATTTTCAATGCATTAGGTATGAAAATAAGGTATATGAATCCTAAGTCGCACGACAAGCACATTGCCTATGTATCGCATTTATCGCATATCAGTTCCTTTATGTTGGGTAAAACCGTGATGGAAAAAGAAAAAAACGAACGTGATATTTTTGATATGGCTGGTAGTGGATTTGCATCAACTGTTCGATTGGCCAAAAGTTCACCAGAGATGTGGACGCCCATTTTCAAACAAAACAAAGCAAATGTGTTGGAAACATTGGAAGAGTATATTGAAAATCTAATACAATTTAAAAATATGATGGCTCAAGATGATTATGAGTCTATGTTTGATGAGATGAAACAGATTAATCATATAAGAGATATTTTAAACGGAATCAATTAAAGTAAAAATTAAATAAATTTAAAATAGATATTTTCCACATGAAAATATCTGAAATACAAAGGGATATGGAAAATAAAAAAGAAATGAGAACCTGGTTAGATGATTTAAATTTAAGTCATCCATTGGTAATTGCAGGGCCTTGCAGTGCGGAAACAGAAGAACAAGTATTAAAAATAGCGCATGAGCTTAAAGATTCTGATGTGAGCTATTTTAGGGCAGGTATTTGGAAGCCAAGAACAAGACCGGGAATGTTTGAAGGTGTTGGAGCTTTGGGCTTAAAATGGTTGCAAAAAGTGAAAGCTGAAACAGGTATGAAAATATGTACTGAGGTGGCCAATGCAGCTCATGTTAAATTGGCTTTAGAGCATGATGTAGATATGTTATGGATAGGTGCACGCTCTACGGTAAGTCCATTTATCATGCAAGAAATAGCTGATGCTTTGGAAGGAACAGAAAAGCCGGTACTTATTAAAAATCCAGTAAACCCAGATTTGGCTTTGTGGTTGGGAGGTATTGAAAGAATTTATAGTTCTGGAGTAAAAAATATTGGAGCCATTCACCGAGGGTTTTCTACTTATGAAAAAACAAAATATAGAAATAACCCAGAGTGGCAATTGGCAATTGAGTTTCAAAATAAGTTTCCAGACATTCCGTTAATTAACGATCCATCGCATATTACCGGTAAGCGCGATATGATTTTTGATGTGTCCCAAACGGCATTGGATTTAAATTTTGATGGGTTGATGATAGAAACGCATTTTGATCCAGACAATGCATGGAGCGATGCGTCTCAGCAGGTAACACCAAAAACACTTATTCAAATCATGAAAGATTTAAAAATAAGAAAAGAAACCGATCCTGAAGCAGATTACAATAAGCAACTGGATGTGTTAAGAGCACAGATTGATGTGGTTGATAACCAAATTATAGAATTGTTGGGTAAACGTATGAAAGCTGCCGATGGTATTGGAGAGCTTAAAAAACAAAAAAACGTGGCTGTTCTACAATCTAAACGTTGGAACGAGATTTTAGGGCGTATGGTACTTGAAGGTCAAGATCACGGGCTGAGTGAGGAGTTTATTTTGAAAATGTTTAAAGCTATTCACCAGGAATCCATCAATCACCAAGAGAAAATTTTAAATAGTTAATAAGAAAAAGCCCCGCAAATGCGGGGCTTTTTTATTGTTTGTTCCTTTTGAAAATATATCGAGTAATAAATATTCCCTGTCCGTCATCTTTTCCTGAATCACTTTCAACGGCACTTGTTACAAAAGCCAGTTCCCAACCTTCAGCAATCATGGCATTAATTTTAGAGGTTATAACTGCATCATTGGCTGCAATGTTTTGAAAACGAATGCCGCAATATTGTAAAAGTTTAAAAGTTTGGTTTCCTCAAAATCTTTCACGCGAATATCACCACGATCAGATTTATTTCGAGTGTTGTCATCTTCCGTTTGTTCAGAAGTAAATTCTCGATAATCCCTATCTGCATTTGCAGAAATAATTCTAGATCTGCCAAGTCCGCTAGGAACAATAGATTCTACGCTTGTAATTACTTTATACTCTATTTGGGCTTGAGCATCAAAAAATAATACCAATGCCAATGTGGTTAACATTAAAATTTTCTTCATAAGGTTTGCATTTTTTGTTTTATTAATGCAATATAAGTTTTTTCCCATATCAAATTTTATCTAAATGTTGTTTCTTTGTATATGGAATTACAAAATATTTCATGACAGGGCTTGTTTATAAATCTACAGGTAGTTGGTACAGCGTTAAAACCGATTTAGGGGACACTTACGAATGCCGTATAAAAGGTAAATTTCGTATTAAGGGTATTAAAAGTACCAACCCCATTGCGGTGGGCGATGTCGTGGATTTTGAATTGGAAACGGTTAATAATGAAGTAACCGGTATTATAAATAACATCCACGATCGGAAAAATTATATTGTACGAAAGTCGGTAAACCTCTCCAAGCAGACCCATATTATTGCGGCCAATATAGATCAGGTCTTTCTATTGATAACCGTAAACAATCCGCCAACATTAACTAGTTTTATCGATCGATTCTTGGTAACAGCCAATGCCTATTCTATTAAAACAATTTTATTGTTTAATAAAATAGATGTTTATGATGAAGAAACACTTTTGGAGGTTAAGTATTTGGCACATGTGTATCGAAAAATCGGTTACGAATGCATAGGTATTTCAGCCAAAACAGGAAAAAATGTGGACAAGGTCAAATCTTTGATGCGCGATAAAGTAAGTATGTTTTCAGGGCATTCTGGTGTTGGTAAATCTACTTTGATAAATGCCATAGAGCCTTCATTGGATCTAAAAACCAAAGAAATTTCAACCTTACACATGCAAGGGCAACATACCACTACATTTGCAGAAATGTTCGACTTAAGTTTTGGTGCTAAAATAATCGATACACCAGGTATTAAAGGTTTTGGGGTGGTTGATATGGATAAAGAAGAAGTAGGCGATTATTTTCCAGAGTTTTTTGCGTTGAAACAAGATTGCAAATTCAATAATTGTTTGCATGTTCAAGAGCCGCAATGTGCTGTAAAAAAGGCATTGGATGATGACGAAATTGCCTTTTCAAGATATAGAAGCTATTTACAAATTATTGAAGGTGAGGACGAAAATTACAGAACTGATAATTGGGATAAGGAATGAAAGTGGTGATTCAAAGAGTTTCTAAGGCAAGCGTGACCATAGAGGGGCAAAAAGTGGCTTCAATTGATGGTGGACTTTTAGTATTGCTTGGAATTATTGATGATGATACCAGCGATGATATTAAATGGCTTTGTAATAAAATTGTAAACCTTAGAATTTTTGGCGATGATGATAATATAATGAATTGTTCTATTAAAGATATAGAAGGCGATATTATTGCAGTAAGCCAGTTTACACTCCATGCATTAACAAAAAAGGGCAATCGCCCTAGTTATATAAAGGCAGCCAAGCCGGATGTGGCCATTCCGCTTTATGATGCATTCGTAAAACAATTGACTGCAGATTTGGGAAAGCCAATACAAACTGGTCAATTTGGCGCCGACATGAAAGTGGAGCTCCTAAACGATGGTCCGGTAACCATTATAATAGATTCAAAAAATAAAGAATAATAATAATTATCATGAACATTCAAAACGCACAAAAAGTAGTTGATGATTGGATAAATAACCATGGCGTTCGTTATTTTAACGAACTTACCAATATGGCTCAGCTTACCGAAGAGGTAGGCGAAGTAGCACGTATCATTGCACGTCGTTATGGGGAACAAAGTGAAAAGGAAAGCGATAAAGACAAAGACCTAGGAGAAGAGCTGGCAGATGTTTTGTTTGTAGTACTTTGTTTGGCAAACCAAACGGGGGTTGATTTACAAAAGGCTTTTGATAAGCGTATGGACAAAAAAGCAAAACGCGACCACGATAGGCACCATAATAATGAAAAATTAAAATAAATTATAAGTATATTTGACCGCCTTAAAAAGACGATTTAATACATTATAATGAATATTACGCTTCATAAATCCCAAGTTGAAAATAAAGAACATAAAATTATTATAACGGGTTCAAAAAGTGAATCCAATAGATTGTTGCTATTAAAGGCTCTGTACCCTGAAATAGAACTTGAGAATGTTTCAAATTCAGATGATAGTAATTTGATGACGCAAGCTTTGGTTTCGAATTCTGATATTATAGATATTCACCATGCTGGTACAGCCATGCGTTTTTTAACTGCTTACTTGGCTATACAGGAAGGTAAAACATTTATTATTACAGGTTCTGAGCGTATGAAGGAGCGCCCCATAAAAATATTGGTCGAAGCCTTGAATTCTTTGGGAGCCAATATTACATACACAAACAATGAAGGGTATCCACCATTAAGAATTGAAGGCAAAAATTTGTCTAAAAATAAAGTGTCTTTACAAGCTAATGTCAGCAGTCAGTATATTTCGGCATTATTGCTTATTGCTTCAAAATTAGAAAAAGGACTTGAGCTTACACTTGAAGGGGAAATAACTTCTGTGCCATATATAAAAATGACGCTTGCTTTATTGGATGAAGTTGGGGTTGAATCTTCCTTTAAAAATAACACCATTACAGTAAAGCCTAATACAAAGAAAATTGCGCCTAAAACCTTGGTGGTTGAATCCGACTGGTCATCAGCTTCATATTATTACAGCATAGCGGCTATGTGTGAAGTTGGTACGGAAATATCACTTTCTTTTTATAAAGAAAACTCGTTACAAGGTGATTCCGTTCTTGCGGATATTTATAAACATTTTGGGGTTGTATCTACCTTTAACAACAATACGGTTACATTAAAAAAAGAAAGTGTTGATTTAAAACCGTTAACCCTTAACCTTCAAAATGCACCAGATATTGCACAAACTATAGCCGTTACTTGTTTTGGATTGGGAATGGCGTGCGATTTAACGGGGCTTCATACATTAAAAATAAAAGAAACGGATCGATTGGTAGCGTTAAAAACCGAAATTGAAAAGTTAGGCGGCGAAGTTAATATTACCGATGCGTCTTTGCATTTATCGCCTTCTGGAAAAATAAACAAAAAGGTGTCTATAGCAACGTATCACGACCACCGTATGGCCATGGCATTTGCACCATTAGCATTAAAAACATCATTGATAATAGAGGATGCCAATGTGGTTTCGAAATCCTATCCTGCTTTTTGGCAAGACCTTAAATCAATCGGGTTCAAAATAACTCAATAATAATCACTTAAATACTTGACAAGGCCTATTTCAAGATTGTATATTTGCAGCCTTGTAAAAAATAAATCAGTTTACATGAAACATTTTTGGTGTGTTTTTAACATGCTATAGGAAGAGTGTTCCGTGTGGCAGAAATATTAAATAAACATAAACACATGAAATTATCAAACTTCGGTTTCAATTTGCCTGACGAATTATTAGCAGAATATCCAGCAGAAAATAGGGATGAATCCCGTTTAATGGTTTTGGATAGAAAAAAGCAAACCATTGAGCACAAACTTTTTAAAGACCTTATTGATTATTTTGATGAAGACGATGTAATGATTCTTAATAATACCAAGGTTTTTCCAGCTAGGCTTTATGGTAACAAAGAAAAAACAGGTGCTAGAATTGAAGTATTTCTGCTCAGGGAATTGAACGAAGAACAACGCCTTTGGGATGTGTTGGTAGACCCTGCTAGAAAAATAAGAATTGGTAATAAATTGTATTTCGGTGACGATGATACCCTTGTGGCAGAGGTTATAGACAATACTACGTCGCGTGGACGTACACTTCGATTTTTATACGATGGGTCTTATAAAGAATTCAGAAATAAATTGACCGAGCTGGGTGAAACGCCACTTCCTAAATATATAAAAAGAGGCGTATTGCCAGAAGACGAGGAACGTTACCAAACGATTTTCGCCAAAAATGAAGGTGCGGTTGCGGCCCCTACAGCTGGATTGCACTTTTCGAAACATCTTTTGAAACGTTTGGAAATTAAAGGGGTTAATTTTGCGGAAGTAACGCTTCATGTTGGTTTGGGAACATTCAATCCTGTTGAGGTTGAAGATTTATCCAAACACAAAATGGATAGCGAAGAATTAATTATCAATTCTAAAGCTGTAGAAACTGTAAATACAGCCATTAAGAATAAAAAGCGTGTGTGTGCTGTTGGTACAACATCCATGCGTGCTATTGAAAGTTCGGTATCTTCAAATGGTATGTTGAATGAAATGGAAGGGTGGACCAACAAGTTTATATTCCCGCCTTACGATTTTAGTATTGCCAACTGTATGATTACCAATTTCCATACTCCAAAGTCAACTTTATTGATGATGGTTTCTGCTTTTGCAGGTGTCGATTTCATAAAGAAAGCCTACGAAGAAGCAGTCAAAGAAAAATATAAGTTTTACAGTTATGGCGATGCCATGTTGATTATATAAAATGTAAGCCTTGCGAAAGCAAGGCTTTTTTATTTCTGTTCAAAATTACAAATCGTTTTCCTTTCCTTATTTTTGCAAAATCTATGGTGACAAACAAAAAAGATATTAGGGCTCTAACAAAAGATCAACTGCGTGATTTTTTCGTTGCCCAGGGAGATAAAGCATTTCGTGGTAATCAAGTTTATGAATGGCTGTGGCAAAAATCGGCACACTCTTTTGAGGCTATGACCAACATATCCAAAGACACTCGTGATTTATTGGATACCCATTTTGTCATTAACCATATTGAGGTCGATACCATGCAACGCAGTAACGATGGCACTATTAAAAATGCGGTGAAATTGCATGACGGTTTGATTGTAGAGTCTGTTTTAATACCAACGCCTACAAGAACAACAGCCTGTGTATCAAGCCAAGTAGGCTGTAGTTTAGATTGTAAATTTTGTGCAACGGCTAGGTTGAAGCGTATGCGTAATTTAAACCCAGACGAAATCTACGACCAAGTAGTTGCTATCGATAGGGAAAGTAAAACATATTTCAACAGACCTTTGAGCAATATTGTATTTATGGGTATGGGCGAACCGCTTATGAATTACAATAACGTTATTAAGGCCATAGATAAAATTACCTCAGATGAAGGTTTGGGCATGTCGCCCAAACGTATTACTCTATCCACTTCTGGTGTGCCAAAAATGATAAAAAAAATGGCCGATGATGGAGTAAAATTCAATTTGGCAGTGTCGTTACATTCTGCTGTAGATGAGGTTAGAACGTCCATTATGCCTTTCAACGAAACTTTTCCACTAGAAGATTTAAGGGAAGCTTTAGAATATTGGTATGCCAAAACCAAACGAAAAGTGAGCTATGAGTATGTTGTTTGGCGCGGCATTAACGATTCACAAAAAGACATAGATGCCTTTGTGAAATTTTGTAAATACGTGCCTTGTAAAGTCAATATTATAGAATACAACCCTATTGACGATGGCGAATTTCAGCAAGCTAGCAACGAAGCCTTAGAAAACTATATAAAAACCTTAGAAGCTAATAGAATTGTGGTGAATGTGCGCCGAAGCAGGGGCAAGGATATTGATGCTGCTTGCGGACAATTAGCAAATAAATCTTAAAAAAATTCTATTTGTCATTGACTTTGTCGAATCTTCGATTTCCAGCGAATCCCGATAACTATCGGGAAGGAATCCATTACAAGTTAATATAATGTTTGTTATGGTTTCATTTGAAATAGTATCTTTGGTTTTTCTATGAAAATAGTAGAGCAAATAAAACAGCCCATCGCTTTTGAAATGGAACTTTTCGAGCAAAAGTTCCAGCTTTCCATGTCTAGTAAGGTGGCTTTACTCAACAGAATCACACATTACATAGTTAACCGTAAAGGCAAACAAATGCGCCCCATGTTTGTGTTTTTGGTTGCGAAAATGCTAAATAATGGAGAAGTAAGCGAGCGTACTTATAGGGGGGCTTCGGTTATAGAGTTGATCCATACAGCAACTTTGGTTCACGATGATGTGGTGGATGATAGCAATCGCAGGCGTGGTTTTTTCTCGGTGAATGCACTTTGGAAAAATAAGATTGCCGTTTTAATTGGCGATTATTTGCTGTCTAAAGGCTTGTTGTTATCTATTGATAATAATGATTTCGATTTATTGAAGATTATTTCTGTAGCCGTTCGCGAGATGAGTGAAGGTGAATTGCTTCAAATTGAGAAAGCCCGAAAACTGGATATTACCGAAGATGTATATTATGAAATCATCCGCCAAAAAACAGCTACTTTAATTGCTGCTTGTTGTAGTTTGGGCGCTGCTTCGGTAAAGCCAGATTCCCAACATGTGGAAACTATGCGTAAGTTTGGTGAATTGATAGGGATGGCATTTCAAATAAAAGACGATTTGTTCGATTATGGCGATACCCAAATTGGTAAACCAACAGGTATTGATATTAAAGAGCAAAAAATGACTTTGCCATTAATTCATGTTCTCAATAAAGCCGATAAAAAAGAAAAAAACTGGCTGATTAATTCCATAAAGAACCATAACAAAGACAGTAAACGGGTAAAAGAAGTCATTGCTTTTGTAAAAGATAATGGCGGACTCGATTATGCCATTACAAAAATGAAGCAATTCCAAGAAAATGCTTTGATGTTACTTCGCGACTATCCAAATTCCGACTATAAAACTTCACTAGAATTAATGGTTAACTATGTGATTGATAGGAAGAAATAGTGTTAAGGAACTGCTTTATCAACAGCTTCATACCAAGGTTCTTGTAAAGTAACACAATGAATACCACCACCTTGTCTGTTTAAGGGTAAGGCATCAATCCAAACTTGTTCGAGGTTTGGGAAAGCATCCCTAAAAATAGCTTTTACTTTGGCTTCGCGTTCTGTAGGCGTGCCATGATTGGTATAAGATGCGTTTATAATAACGCCATTGGAAATTAAAAAATTTAAGTAGGAAACCGAAGCCACCCGTGTTATTGTTTTACCAATAGTTTGTGCCTCGAGGGGAAGTCTGCTGGCTTCCATTTTATCAAAATCCATACTGTTGGTTTTTTCAGCAACTGTAGCAGTCCATTCTATTGCTGAAGGAAGCGGTACTTTAATAATCTTAAAGGGTTTGCCATCCTGGTCGGTAGCGTCCTTTAGTATTTTATAGTTTTCCTGCATCCGTTGGTAGGTTATTTTGTTTAATGGATGTTTTACAATGTCTTCTTCCTCTATCCAAGCAAGTAGTATGGTGCTCGCATCTGCAAAACGAACAAACTCGTCGGTATGCCCGCCTGTCCCCACAGATACATAGCCATTGTTGGGCATAAATGACCGAGAATCGTCGGCAGTGCCATTTTTAAGCCAAATAACTTTGGTGATGTTCATTACTCTACGATATTCCTCTTCTATTTCTTCTTTGGTCCAATCTGGGTTTCTCTGCAAAGTAACTTGTTCGCTTTGTATTAAAACACCTTTGCCATTGGTTTCCAAGGAACCACCTTCCATAGCCAAATCAGATTTTATACGTCTTACTTTATTTATCTTGGCCATTTCTTTATCGGCATCACTAAATTGATTTTTCAGTGAATTCATTTTTAGGGCCATATACAAAGCGGCATATTGAGGTCTAGCACTAAATAGCCAATCGTAATAACCATAATTGCTCCATTCAAAATCAACCACGGCTTGCTGTCCTTCGTTGTTTGTTAAAAAGGTAGCGCCATTGTCACGTATCCATAGACGTTCACCGGGTACAATATGAAATTGGATAAGATTGGTGTTAATGCCCATTTTAATAAGGGTTTCCCTAGCTGCTTTTTGAATTTCAGGCGTTGAAGTTGCAATTTTTATGGGCACTTTTCCAGAAAGACCATTTATAATATTGCCTACGGTTTTTTGGATATCGGTATTTTCATTTTCCCAACCAAACCAAACAGCCTGTTGGCGTTCAAATTCTGCAGGAAAACGGAAGGTATTGCCTTTATTTTGACCAAACACAAGGGACAAAGTAAAAAATTGAATAAGTAAAAAGGAAAAAACAAATTTAAACGTTTGTTTTGCGGCGAATAGGGCAGGTTTAGGCATGGAGGTTAACTGTATGTTTTTGTAAGGTGTTTGTGCGAAAGTACCTAGAAAAACCACATAAAAAAATCATTTAACAATTCTTTATCTAAAATCTATTTTATTGTTAATAACACTCATTTAAATAACTAAAAAACTATTCGGTAATAACTATTTTAATTTTGTAAATTTGCCTGCGTTTACAAGCGCAACATGAGTACTACAGCAAAATACATATTTGTAACCGGTGGGGTTACGTCTTCATTAGGAAAAGGTATTATAGCAGCTTCTTTAGCGAAGCTCTTGCAAGCCCAAGGCTATAGGGTAACCATTCAAAAATTAGATCCTTATATAAACGTAGATCCAGGAACTTTAAATCCTTATGAACATGGTGAATGTTATGTGACAGAAGATGGTGCAGAAACCGATTTGGATTTAGGGCATTACGAGCGTTTTTTGAATGTGCCTACCAGTCAAGCAAACAATGTAACTACAGGTAGGATTTACCAAAGCGTGATTGATAAGGAACGTAAAGGTGAGTTTTTGGGAAAAACGGTTCAGGTAATTCCGCATATTACAGATGAAATAAAACACCGTATCCAACTTTTAGGAAAGTCGGGCGATTACGATATTATTATTACTGAAATAGGAGGTACTGTAGGTGATATAGAATCTTTACCATACATTGAGGCTGTGCGTCAATTGCGTTGGGATTTGGGTGATAACAATGGTATTGTAATCCATTTAACTTTAGTGCCTTACTTGTCAGCTGCAGGTGAATTAAAAACGAAACCAACCCAGCACAGTGTAAAAACATTGATGGAAAGCGGGGTAATGGCCGATATTTTAGTATGTAGAACAGAACATAACTTGCCTGGCGATTTACGTAGAAAATTGGCCTTGTTCTGTAACGTGCGAGAAGAAGCGGTTATCCAATCAATCGACGCATCAACTATCTACGATGTGCCAAACTTAATGTTAAAAGAAGGGCTTGATAAGGTGGTTCTTAAAAAACTAGCATTAAAAAGTAGTGCGCCGGATATTAAAAAATGGAATCAATTTTTGTTCAAACATAAAAACCCTAAAACCGAAATTACTATTGGACTTATCGGTAAATATGTAGAGCTTCAGGATTCTTATAAATCTATTTTAGAATCTTTTATTCATGCAGGCGCAGCTAACGAAGTGAAGGTTAATATAGAGTCCATCCACTCCGAATATTTAAACGACGATAATATCAAGTTGAAGCTTTGCCATTTAGACGGTGTTTTAGTGGCGCCTGGTTTTGGAGAACGAGGTGTTGAAGGTAAAATTAATGCAGTTAGATATGTTCGGGAAAACAACGTGCCGTTTTTAGGTATTTGTTTGGGCATGCAAATGGCCGTTATTGAATTTGCGCGAAATGTGGTAGGTATCGCAAATGCCAATTCCACAGAAATGGATCCTAACACCCCAAACCCAATAATCGATTTAATGGAAGACCAAAAAACCATTACCCGCAAAGGGGGTACTATGAGATTGGGTGCTTGGGACTGCGAATTAAAAAGTGGCAGTTTGATGAGCAAAATTTATAAAAATGACATCATTAGGGAACGCCACAGGCACCGTTATGAGTTTAATGGCGCTTATAAAGCACAAATGGAAGCAGCTGGTATGTTAGCAACGGGGCTTAATCCAGATACTGGTTTGGTTGAAATTATAGAAATACCAAGCCATCCTTGGTTTGTTGGAGTGCAATATCATCCTGAATATAAAAGTACAGTAGCTAATCCGCATCCACTTTTTGTGGCATTTATAAAAGCAGCATTAGCTTATTATAAAAATAAAAAGAGTGCCAAAGTGTCAAAAAGCTAAATTTGGACAACTTTTTGCTTATTCAAGTTTTTTCCTGTAACAGCAGGGATTTTTAAGAACATATATAATACATGGAAGAAAAGAAACTCGACATTAATTCAATTATTGGTTTTATAGCCATTTTTGGAATTTTAATGTACATGCTTTGGCAAAACCAACCTACGCCAGAGGAAATAGAAGCTCAGGAAAAAGCAAAGCAAGAACAAGTTGCCGCAGAGCAAAAACAACAACAGGCAGAACCTATTTCCAATCAACAAGACTTTAATATAGGCGCTGAATTGGATTCTCTTCAATTGGTTGATGCAAAAAATAAATTAGGAGCGTTTTCATATTCTGCTATATTGGCTGCTTCAGGAACAAAAGAAACTCTTGTTGAAACCGATTTGTTGGCTTTAAAATTCAGTAGTAAAGGCGGCTATCTTTCAGAAGTAAAGCTTAGAGAGCATACCGATTTTAGGGACAATCCCATTTACATTATTAAAGATAATAATGCCTCGTTCAATATTAATTTTGGTACTACCGATAGTAGAATATTAAATACCCAAGATCTTTATTTTCAGCCATCCGTAACAAAAAATGGGGAAAACACAGTGGTTTCCATGAAACTAAAAGTTTCAGAAAATGCGTTTTTGGAATATCGATACGAGTTGAAGGAAGGCGATTATATGATGGGCTTTGCCATCCGTTCGCAAGGGTTGGGCAATGTGTTCAACAGTTCACAACCTATCGATTTAGATTGGCAATTAAAAACCTATCGCCATGCCAAAAGTATTTCTTATGAAAACAGATATACCGAAGTTGTTTTCGAATATGAAAACGGTAAAGACGATTATCTTGGTCAGCAGGAACAAACGGACGACGTCGCAGAAGATTTAACTTATGTGGCGTTTAAGCAACATTTTTTTAGCTCTATTTTATTGGCTGACGTTCCTTTTAAAACAGCAGCCTTAGAGTCTAGAAACTTGGTGGAAGATGAAGATATTGATACTGTTTTTACGAAAGCTTTTTCAGCTAAGTTACCATTGGAGTTGTCTGGTGGTGAAATTAACAAGGAAATGGATTGGTATTATGGGCCGAGTGATTTTAAAATTTTAAACAAATACGATAGAAACCTTGATGAAATAGTGCCACTTGGTTGGGGTATTTTTGGTTGGATAAATAAATATCTGTTCATTCCATTGTTTGCCTTTTTAAGTGACTTTTTGCCTTATGGTATTGCTATTATTGTTATGACGATATTGATTAAATTATTGATGTCGTTTGTACAATACAAGCAATTTTTATCTCAAGCCAAGCTTAAGATTTTAAAGCCTGAGTTAGATGCCATACGTGAGAAGTACAAAGACAATAAAATGAAGGCGCAGCAAGAAACATTGGCATTGCAAACCAAAGCGGGAGCAAGCCCTATGGCAGGTTGCTTGCCAGCGCTCATACAGTTGCCTGTGTTTTACGCCTTGTTTCAATTCTTCCCATCGGCTTTCGATTTGAGACAGAAAAGCTTCTTATGGGCAGAAGATTTATCATCGTATGATACTATTGCTGAATTGCCATTTAAAATACCATTTTATGGAGACCACGTGAGTTTGTTCCCATTGTTGGCATCTATCGCTATATTTTTCTATATGCGCTTAACTACAGGGCAACAAATGGCAACCCAGCCTACACAGGAAGGTATGCCCGATATGGCTAAAATGATGAAATATATGATGTATTTCTCGCCAATTATGATGTTGTTTTTCTTTAACAATTATGCATCAGGTTTAAGTTTGTATTACTTTATTTCTAACTTAATCAGCATTGGGATTATTTTAGTCATTAAGAACTATATTCTTGATGAAGATAAGATACATGCTCAAATTCAAGAGAAAAAGAAACAGCCTAAAAAGCAAAGCCGTTTCCAACAAAAAATGGCTGAAATGATGGAACAGGCTGAAAAACAAAAACAGGCCCAACAAAGAAAAAAATAAGTTTAGCTTGTTTGGGAAAGAATTAATTATATAAGCTGTCAAAATATTTTGGCAGCTTATTTGTTATAAGAGAAAGTAATTTTTTATGAAAGCCATATTATTTATTGCAACACTGTTTTTTGCTGTGTCCACTTCGGCGCAGACTATAAACCAATTTGATGAAAATGGTGAACGCCATGGGGTTTGGAGAAAGCATTTTGATAATACCAATATTTTAAGGTACGAAGGCGAGTTTAACCATGGCAAAGAAGTAGGTCTGTTTAAGTTTTATCAGAACATTGGTAAAAAGGCGGTTTTGGCCGCAACTAAAGAGTTTTTAGAAGACAGTGGTAAAGCCAATGTTAAGTTTTTTGCATCTACAGGTAAGCTGATAAGTGAAGGGCAAATGAATGGTAAATTATATATTGGGGCATGGAAATTTTATCAAAAAGATTCTGATGAGTTACTTATTTTGGAGCACTACAATGAGGAAGGTAATTTAGATGGCGACCGTTTTGTTTATTACAAGAATGGAGAAACTGCTGAAAAACAACATTACGAAAACGGAAAGCTTGATGGAGAATCTCTTTGGTATTCTGAAGATAAGGTACTTATTAAACAAATGATGTATGTTGGTGGGAAGTTAGATGGACTTTCCAAGTTTTATGGTCCTGAAGGCAAATTGATAATAGAAGGAACTTACAAAGACGATAAAAAAGTAGGTGTTTGGGAATATTTTGAAAATGGTGATTTGGTTGAAGAGAAAAGCCATTAAAAGCAAAAGGCTCCTTAATTTTAAGGAGCCTTCTTTTTCATAGACAATTTTAACCTAAACCAACCAATTGCCTACTACTTAAGGGTAACCAAACTACTAATCAATTTTATTTTAAGGTGCTGGTAGTATTACTTTATCAATAACATGTACTACACCGTTGATACCTTGAATATCCACCAAAGACGTAATAATATTGCTAACCCTACCATTTGCATCTGTTAATGTAAAAGCTGAGGCGTCAACTGTAATATCGCCTCCTAATGTGGAAACGGTTCCCGAGGTCAATGCGCTAGATTGTACGTTTGCGTTCACAATATGATTTAAAAGAACGGCATCTACAGTATCGGTATCTATATCAGTCAATGCATTTGCCATCAAGTCATCCTCCAATAGAGAAACAAAGGCATCATTCGTTGGTGCAAATACTGTGAATGGCCCAGCGGTAGCATCAGAAACAGTTGCTATGTAAGGTACTGTAGGAGTGCCTGTATCGGCATAGACTAAAACATCTACTAATGTTGATAATGCTGAATTGGATGTTGCAAAAGTTGCAATTGTAGGCAATGTGATAACTTCATCTACAGCATGTATAATACCGTTTGTGGCAACAATATCTGTTTCCGTTACGGTTGATAAGCCATTGAACTTAACGCCGTCTGAGGTGTTAAAATATAAGCTCAAATTATTCATCCCTGGCCCGGTAGCTAGTGTATTTGTATATCCTTCAGCAGCATTAACCAAATCGGAAGATTTAACAACACCATCTATTACATGATTCAACAAAAGGTTGACCAATTCGTCTCCCGAAGGAACAGAAGCTAAATTACCGAAAGCATTATTGTTTGGTGCAAAAACTGTAAATGATCCAGAGCCATTTAAGGTGTTAACCAAATCTGTTGTAAGGGTTCCAGCTAAAGCGCTAAAATTAGAATTGGCTGTTACATGAGTAGCAATTGTTGGTAAACCAATTACGTTGTCAATTACGTGTACAACGCCATTTTTCGCAACAATATCGGCACCACCCTGAACAACAGAGGCTGCATTATTAAAGGTTACACCACCACTTGTATCGAAGTAAAGACTCAATTTTTCATCTCCAGCACCATTAGCATTGGTTTTGGCATAACCACTACCCAATGCCGATAAATCTGTTGAAGTTACATTTCCAGATATCACATGATTTAACAAAACTTGTTGTAGAACAGCTGGGTCTATATCCGATATAGAATTCCAGTTTGGATTGCTGTCAAGTAAAGTTTGAAAAGCTGTATTGGTAGGGGCAAGTACGGTAAATGGTCCAGGACCATTTAAAACACTTACTAAATCGCCGTTGGCAGCTTGTAGGGCAGAAACCAATGAACTCAAATTGGGTGAAATTGATGCTAATTCAACAATTGTTAATTCTTCTGTAATTATTACATCGTTATCATCGTTATCTGTACTACATGAGGTCATTAAGACTACGCTGAGTAGTAAAATGACGGTTTTTGTAAAATGCTTTAATGTCTTCATAATTGGTGATTTTAGATTATTTTGTTTAACAAAATTACAAATAAATTAAACATAATTATTTATTTTTGTTTAGTATTATTTATAAAACAATAAACAAAACTTATGATAGCCATTGAAAATAGCTGTATTGGGTATTGTCCGTTTCATTTTAATAATTCATATCTTTGCACAGTAAATTTTTAAAAAGTGAAACGGGTTATAATAGGGCTTTCTGGAGGTGTAGATTCTAGCGTTGCTGCCTATCTTTTAAAGAAGCAAGGGTATGAGGTTATTGGGCTATTTATGAAAAATTGGCATGATGATTCGGTAACTATTTCCAATGAATGTCCGTGGTTAGACGATAGTAACGATGCCATGCTGGTGGCCGATAAACTAGGTATTCCTTTTCAAACGGTAGATTTAAGCGAACAATACAAAGAACGGATAGTTGATTATATGTTCCATGAATATGAAATGGGAAGAACACCAAATCCTGATGTGCTTTGCAACCGAGAGATTAAGTTTGATGTTTTTATGAAAATAGCTTTAGATCTTGGTGCAGACTATGTAGCAACAGGACATTATTGTAGAAAGGGAACGCTAGAAAAAGATGGCAAGGAAATTTATCAATTGTTAGCCGGGGTTGATGGAAATAAAGACCAATCTTATTTTTTATGCCAGTTATCGCAAGAACAATTGTCCAAAGCGTTGTTTCCTATTGGAGAGCTTACAAAGCCAGAAGTTAGGGAAATTGCATCTAAATTAGATTTAGTAACTGCCGAAAAAAAAGATTCGCAAGGGCTTTGTTTTATTGGAAAAGTAAGGTTGCCCGATTTTCTACAGCAACAGCTAAAACCAAAAGAAGGTGTTATAGTTGAAATTCCCAAAGAAACTAAAATTTATGAAGAATCGACTTCTACTTTCAATTCCAAACAAGAAGAATTGCAGTATTTAACCCGAAAAATAAATTATCATATTGAGGATGGTAAAGTTGTTGGCAAACATCAAGGTGCACATTATTTTACCAAAGGGCAACGTAAAGGATTGGCTGTTGGAGGAACAGTTGAACCTTTGTTTGTTATTGATACCAATGTTGATGACAATGTAATTTACACAGGTCAAGGTAAGGAGCACCCTGGATTGTATAAAAGGGCTTTGTTTGTAAAAAATGATGAACTTCACTGGATTCGTGAGGATCTTAAGCTTGAGGTAGACGAAACTATGACCGTTATGGCAAGAATACGTTATCGCCAACCGCTTCAAAAGGCAACGCTTTATAAGGTAGACAGTGGTTTATACGTTGAGTTCCAAGAGCCACAATCTGCCATTACCGAAGGGCAATTTGTTGCTTGGTATGTAGGTGACGAGTTAATAGGTTCTGGCGTAATTTCGTAACTTAGTAGTTGCTATAACCCCCTGAAAATGAAAATTAAACTTACTACTTGTTTTTTACTGTGTTTTCAGTTTGTTTTGTTTGCTCAACAAGATGCATGGGTTTATTTAAAGGATAAACAAAATGTGGCTGATGCTATTGCAAATCCAATAACCATTCTAACCCAAAATGCGATTGACAGAAAAAACACCCATGGTGTAGCAATAGATGAACGGGATGTGCCGGTTAATGAAAACTATATGTCACAATTAAAATCGGCTACTGGAATTTTAGTTAAGGCAAAATCTAAATGGTTAAATGCGGTACACGTTAGAGGTAGCCAAAATGATATTGAGGCTTTAATAAATCTTGATTTTGTGGTTTCCATTGACTTTGCTGATAAAAGTTTAAATACTTCAAAAACAGCTAAGCAGAAAACGGTTTCTAAACTTGAGAATGTTGACGTTGCATTTAATTATGGGAGTGCTTCAAATCAGATTGAAATGATAAAAGGTGATAAACTACATCTTCAAGATTATACGGGGTTGGGTATGACCGTAGCTGTTTTAGATGCCGGTTTTCCCAATGTGAATACGATAGGAGGTTTTAAACGTTTGCGAGATGCTGGTAGAATTCTAGGAACTTATGATTTTGTAGATCGGGATACAAACGTATATTCCAATACCACAAGTAACCACGGTACTTTGGTTTTAAGTACTATGGCGGGCTATATAGAAAATCAGTTTGTGGGTACAGCGCCCGATGCATCTTATTATTTGTTTGTTACAGAAGATGGATTTAATGAAAATCCTGTTGAAGAAAGTTATTGGGTAGAAGCAGCCGAACGAGCTGATAGTTTGGGCGTTGATGTAATTAATAGTTCATTGGGCTATGGTAGTTTTTACGATAATCCAAATTATAATTATCCAGCTTCAAGTTATGATGGTAATACGGCATATATAACAAAAGGAGCCAACATAGCTTTTGAAAAAGGCTTGCTAATAGTTAATTCAGCTGGTAACGAAGGCACTGCGGGTATCAATGCCCCTGCAGATGCTGTTGGTGTATTTTCAATTGGAGCTGTTAATGCCAGTGGTAATTATGCCAGCTTTAGTTCTAGGGGTAATAGCTACCAGCCAACACAGAAACCCGATGTCGTTGCACAAGGGCAAAATAGCTATGTTATTACTGAAAATAATAGTGTAGCTACGGCCAATGGTACGTCTTTTAGCTCGCCAATTATGGCAGGAGGTATTGTGTGTTTGTGGCAGGCATTGCCTAACAAGTCCAATGTAGAAATTATGCAATTGGTTCGCGAGTCGGCCTCGCAATATAACAATCCCGATAATTATTTGGGGTATGGTATTTCTAATTTAGAAATGGCATTAAATTCAGTCATAGGAAATAGTAACGAATCCACTTTTGAAGAAATAGTACTCTATCCGAATCCTTCTAATAATATAGTTTACGTTGGACTTCCAGAAAATACAAACATTGTCAGCATAAGGCTTTTTGATTTTTTAGGAAGAAAGGTAAACGATTTTTCAATATCCAATGAATATAATTCTATAGATGTATCTTCATTATCAAGCGGGCTCTACATTGCAAGAATTGAGTCTGGTAATGAGGTAAAAGCAATTAAACTTATAAAAAAATAATGGCAAATAAAATTACAGAATTATTCAATATAAAATATCCTATTGTACAAGCGGGAATGGTATGGAATAGTGGTTGGCGGTTGGCATCTGCAGCAAGTAACGCAGGTGTTTTGGGGATTCTTGGGGCAGGATCGATGTATCCTGAAGTATTGCGTGAACATATCCAAAAATGCCAAAAAGCTACCAATAAACCATTTGGGGTTAATGTACCAATGATATACCCTAACCTTGAGGAAATTATGGATATAATAGTAGAAGAGGGCGTTAAAATTGTCATTACTTCTGCGGGAAATCCGCATACATTTACATCTTGGTTAAAGGAAAAAGGTATTACAGTGGTGCATGTGGTCAGCAGTGTAAAGTTTGCACTTAAAGCACAAGAAGCAGGAGTTGATGCCATAGTGGCTGAAGGCTTTGAGGCAGGCGGACACAATGGAAGGGAAGAGACTACCACATTAACATTAATTCCAGCTGTTAAAGAGCAAATTAAAATTCCCCTTATTGCAGCAGGAGGTATAGCGACCGGTCAGGCCATGATGGCTGCTATGGTTTTAGGAGCCGATGGGGTACAAATAGGAAGTAGGTTTGTAGCAAGCGAGGAAAGTTCGGCCCATATGGACTTTAAGAAATATGTGGTGAATTCTAAAGAAGGCGATACGCATTTAACGCTAAAAGAACTGGCTCCTGTAAGAATGATGAAAAACAAGTTTTATAACGATTTACAAGAACTTTATAAGACCTCGCCAACCAAAGAGCAAATAAAAGAGCTTTTGGGAAGGGCAAGAACGAAACTCGGTATGTTTGAAGGCGATTTAGATGAAGGTGAGTTGGAAATAGGTCAGGTTTCTGCAATTATTCACGATATAAAGTCGGTTTCAGAAATAGTCGAAAATTTAATAAAAGAATTTGAGGAGGCTAAATTAAAAATCTGCAGTGGACAAATTTTCTAAATAAAAAGGGGAAATCAAATTTCCCCTTTTCAATACAGAAACTCTTAAGCTTAATTTCTTGATCCCTTAAAAAATGAACCTAAATGTTTCTATAAATATTATTTTGTCTTCTTTTTCCTAAAAAATGTTTTCAAATTTATTAAAAAAGAAGGTTTTTTGAGTATAAAATCTGTCAAAGTTATTAACATATGTTAATATATACGTTTTTTTGACAGTTGTTTTATTCTAAAAAACAGACTATTAAAGCTACTTTTGCGCCATGCAATTGAAAAATTACACAAAAGAATTTAAATATAACTGGCAATTAGCGGCTCCGGTAATGTTAGGTATGTTGGGGCACACTTTTGTTAGTTTTATTGATAATATTATGGTGGGGCAGCTTGGTACAGCCGAGTTAGCTGCAGTTTCGTTGGGCAATAGTTTTATGTTTGTGGCCATGTCTTTAGGTATTGGTTTTTCAACGGCCATTACACCATTAATAGCTGAGGCTGATTCGGAAGAAGATTTTGATAAAGGAAAGTTGGCTTTTAAGCACGGACTTTTTTTATGCAGTGTTTTGGGCGTTTTGTTGTTTTTAATAGTGTTTTTTGCAAAGCCGCTAATGTATTTAATGGATCAGCCTAATGAGGTGGTTAAATTGGCAATGCCCTATTTAGATTTTGTGGCAGTTTCATTAATACCGCTTGTAGTATTTCAAGGGTTTAAACAATTTAGTGATGGTCTTTCTTTAACACGTTATCCTATGTATGCTACCCTCATGGGAAACATAGTAAATGTGGTTTTAAATTATTTATTGATTTTTGGAAAACTTGGATTTCCTGAACTTGGTATTGTTGGTGCAGCTTATGGTACATTGGCTTCTAGACTTATTATGGTTTGGTTTTTATGGTGGGTTTTAAAACGCAAGGAAAAATCCAGGGATTTTGTAACTCATATCAAAATCTTTGTTTTGGAAAATAGAGTATTGAAAAAAATTCTGAATCTTGGAGCACCAAGTGCCATGCAAATGTTTTTTGAGGTCGCCATTTTTACAGTGGCCATTTGGCTTAGTGGTCTGTTGGGTAAAAATCCGCAAGCGGCAAACCAAATTGCATTAAACCTATCGTCCATGACATTTATGGTTGCCACTGGGTTAAGTGTTGCAGCGATGATACGGGTTGGAAATCAAAAAGGATTACAGAATTTCAAGGATTTAAGGCGTATAGCGTATTCTATTTTTTTGCAAGGCGTTATTTTGGCATTTGGCTTTGCGTTGTTTTTTTTTAGCCTGCACAATCATTTGCCAAAATTGTATATGGATTTTGATGATGTAAAAAATTTAGCCGACAATACTGAAGTAATAAAAATAGCATCCAATTTATTGATAGCCGCTGCCATATTCCAAATAAGCGATAGTGTACAGGTCATTTTTTTGGGGGCTTTAAGAGGGCTTCAAGATGTTAAAATACCAACACTAATTACCTTTGTTTCTTATTGGATTATTGGGTTTCCGGTGTCTTGGTTTTTAGGGAAGGAAGATGCCTATGGCAGTTTTGGCATTTGGCTTGGCTTACTGGCCGGATTATCATCGGCAGCTATTTTATTGTATATTCGATTTAATTTTTTAACTAAAAAGCTAATTTTGTCCAACTAATAATTTTAAAATGGCACTTCCAAAATTTATTCTCGGTGATAATTCCGAATACCCCAATGCTATTTACGTAATCCATACAGAGTTTCCAAGATTTATTATTAACTTGGAAGATGATAACGTAGAATGGTTTGAGGATTTTGATGAAGACGATGAAAATGAACTTGAAACAGAAACCGCCAATGCTATAAAACTGGCTACCGAGTTTTACGATAATGAAATCTCTAAATACGACGAAGAATAAAAGCCTAAATGATTGATAAACTCATAGAATACGACAGGGAGTTATTTCTTTACCTGAATAATTTAGGAACTGCTAATTGGGACCATTTCTGGTTGATAATTACAGATAAGCTCACTTTCATTCCTTTGTATGCTATTTTATTGTACCTGCTCTATAAAAAATATGGTTTAAAATCGTTACTTATTTTTGTTATTGTAGTTGCCTTAATGATAACGTTTACAGATCAGGTAACCAATATGTTTAAACGCGGTTTTGCACGTCCCAGACCTTGTAGGGCAGAAGGTGTTATGGAATATGCCCGTTTTGTAGCAGAACGTTGCGGACTTTATGGTTTTTTCTCTGGGCATTCCTCAAATTCTATGGCAGCAGCCGTTTTTGCAGGACTGATGTTAAAACCTTATTATAAAAAGCTCATCTATATATTGGTGCTTTGGAGTTTGGTTGTAGCTTATAGTAGAATTTATGTAGGCGTGCATTACCCTTTGGATATTGTTTGCGGATTGGTTTTTGGAGTATTGGCAGGACTAATTTTTTATAAATTGGGCAAATACCTGATAAAAAAATATGTTAATCTGAATTGATTTTAAGATTGATTAAAAATTCAGCCGCAGCAAAAGCGGTGGTTTTATTGTCTTCAAGCAACTGCAATTGATTTTTGAGTTCCTTTTGAATGTGTTTGTTGTTAAAGAAATTGGCTTTCAGTTTATCTTCCAATGTTTGAAGAAACCAATATTTGTTTTGTTCTTGCCTTTTTAAATGGAAGTAATTATTTGCCGAAGTTACTTTAACATAGTCCTGAACCATTTTCCAAATAGGTGCAATCTCTTCATTGTTAATAGCACTGCAAGTGAAAACTTTTGGTTGCCATCCAGATTCTTTTTCAGGATAAAAATGAAGAATATTACTAAATTCTGTTTTGGCCAATTTCGCTTTTTGAATATTGTCGCCGTCTGCTTTATTGATTACAATGGCATCGGCCAGCTCGATAATGCCACGTTTAATACCTTGTAGTTCGTCGCCCGCACCTACAATTTGTAATAACATAAAAAAATCGACCATGCTATGTACCGCGGTTTCATTTTGACCCACGCCAACAGTTTCAATAATAATAATATCAAAACCCGCAGCTTCACATAGCAGAATAGTTTCTCTTGTCTTTTTCGCTACACCACCAAGAGAATCGCCACTTGGCGAAGGTCTTATAAACACATTGTTGTTTTTGGCCAATTCTTGCATGCGTGTTTTATCGCCCAAAATACTTCCTTTGCTTATAGTGCTAGTGGGGTCGATTGTAAGAATGGCAATGCGTTTGTTTTGTAATAATAAATGTTTTCCAAACGCCTCGATAAAGGTGCTTTTTCCAGCTCCGGGAATTCCAGAAATGCCAATACGAAGTGATTTGTTGGCGTGAGGTAAACAATGTTGAATGATGGCGTTTGCTGTATTGAAATGTTTTTTGTTTTTGCTCTCTACAAGCGTTATGGCTTTGCTTAACGCCGTAATGCTTTTATTTAAAATAGCGTTTGCTAAACTAATGGCATCAAACTTCTTTTCTCTTTTGGACTTTAATTTTGAAATAGATTCAACATTGGTAACTCCTTCTTCAGAAGTACCTTTATCTGTGTTTAATACCGATTTTTTATGTTTAGCCACAAATACAAGAGCGTTTCAGTAAATTTAGTGATTCTTCTTGTTTGGTATAGGACTTTTATTGGTTTTCTTCAGGGATAGCTTCCATAGGCACTTCTACTTTCACGTCGTCCCAAGCCATGGTTAAAGCTAAATCTCCAACAGAGTTGTCAAAACTTATGGTAAACTGTTCTACGGTTTTATCTAATTCTTCAACCGGAACTTCAAGGTCAACCACATCGTAGTTGGGATCCCAATAGGGTTTCATTTCAGGATCAACGCCCCAAGGGTACTGTTTAGAGTTAAAAATTACTTTCCATACCGAGTCTTTTGGCACAGTCCATAACGTGTATTTTCCAGCAGGTAGGGAAGCATTTCCTATTTCAAGAGGGATATTGGTTTCAAAAGTAGTAGCTTCATTGGCTCCAGTTCGCCATACTTGATTAAGAGGCACTAAGCCCCCAAAGATTTCACGTCCTTTTTTGGAAGGTCTGTTATAAACTACTTTTAACTTTAAATCATTTAATTCAAACTTTACAGTGTCTTTGGGACTTGCACGTTGATTTAAAATTGAATAAACAAATAACCCCAAGGCAATTATCAATAAAAAAAGTAAGAGGCGTTTTAAAAAAGAGTTCATAGACAAATTTTTTTTTGCGAGCTAAAGATACTTTAAAAAGTTCTGAATTTTAAAATGCAAACGTTGAATTCTTTAGTTTTGATATATTAAGATAAAAAAAAATCTATTTTTTGCAACATACGCTTTTTTATATCGTCTTTAGAATGAACTAACCGAAAACCAAAAGTAAGGCCAGCATGTTTCAGGTTGACATTATTGAAAAATGTAAACAAAACAATCGACAAGCACAATTGCAGTTATACAACCAGTACTGCAACGGGATGTATATTGTTGCCAAACGATTTTTGAAAGATGATGCCGATGCCGAAGATGTGGTGCAGGAAGCTTTTATAAAAGCTTTTACAAAACTGCATCAATACAAAGCAGAAGTTACTTTTGGGGCTTGGTTAAAACGTATTGTTATCAATAAAAGTATCGACTTTTTAAAATCCAAAAAACAAGAAAAGGTTTCTTTGGAAGAGGTGCACCTAAAAGTTGTTGATGCTCCCATAGATGACAAATGGTTGGTAGAGGATAATATTACTATTAACGATGTAAAAAAAGCAATTGAGGAATTGCCCGAAACGTATCAGTATGTAGTAATGCTTTACTTAATTGAGGGCTACGATCACCAAGAGATTTCAGAAATTTTAAATATTACCGAGGTGGCCTCACGTACCCAATTATCTAGGGGTAAAGTAAAACTACAGGAACTTTTAACATTAAAAAAATATGGCACGAGACATTAGAGATTTATTTAAGGATGAAGCTTTTAAGCAAGAGCCTATGCCAAAAAATCATGAAGAACGATTTTTAAAGAAGTTAGATGCTGCTTTTCCGGAAGCTAAATCATCTAAAACCAATTGGTTTAGGGTTGCTGCTAGTATTGTAGTGCTTTTGGGACTGAGTTTTGGAGCCTATAATTATTTTAATTCAAATGAAGCAACTTCTGAAACAATAGCTACAACGAAACCTGAAAAAATAAAAACGTTAGGTGATGTGTCTCCTGGATTAAAAAAGGTAGAAGATTATTATTTGGCCAGTATCAATTTAGAGTTGTCCAAGGTAACTTACACGCCAGAAACCAAAGATTTATTTGATGGTTATTTGAAGCAGTTAGAAGATTTAAATAACGAATACGAACGTTTGTCGGTAGAACTTACCGAAAATGGCCCAAATGAGTTAACGGTAAATGCTTTGATAGATAATTTAAAATACCGATTAAATCTTTTATATCGTTTACGGGAACAATTAGAATCCTTGAATGCCGATGAAAATGCATCACAATCCATTTAAAAAATCAAAAAAATGAACAGTAAAAAAATAAAACACATGTTATTCGTACTAAGCTTCTTTATAGCAGGAAGTTTGGTGGCACAACAAAAATTAACAAAAGTATCCCAGTCTATAGATGTAAACAAAGATGTTACCATCGATTTAAACACAAGCTATTGCAATATAGTATTTGATACTTGGAATAAGAACACCGTAGAGATAGAAGCTTACATAGAAGGTGAAAAGCTCTCTAAGGAAGAATTGCAAAAAGCATTGGAGAACTGGAAAGTCGATGTAGGTGCAACTTTAAGTGAAGTTGTTATAACTACCAGTGGCAGTTCCCCTAGTACTTGGGCTTACCGTGTAGCGGGCGATCATGATGATGTAAACATTATTTTAGAAGAATTAAAGTTGGAACTGGCAGATGCGCCCGAAATACATTTCGGGTATAATTTAGAAATACCAGATGTGCCTGTGCCTCCAATTCCAGAATTACCTGAATTACCAGAAGGCATCCATAATATGCAATTTGATTATGAGGCCTATAAAAAAGATGGTGATAAGTATATGGAAAAATGGACCAAACAATTTGATAAAGGTTTTGGTAAAGAGTATGCAGAGAAAATGAAAGCGTGGAGCAAGAAATTTACCGAGGAATGGGAAGGTAAATACGCCAAACAACATGAGGAATGGGGCAAGCGTTTTGCTGACCAAAGAGAAGCCATGCAGGAGCAAAGGGAGGCCCATCGTGAACACATTATTGTAATACGGGAGGAGTTACGAGAAGAAAGGGAAAAAATGGCAGAAGAGCGAAAGAAGTTAGCAGATGAAAGGCGTGTTATTGTAAAAAAAATGGTTAACAAAGAAACCTCGAATTCCAATGTTAAGAAAACTATCAAAATAAAAATGCCTAAGGGAGCCAAATTAAAATTGAACGTGAAGCATGGGGAGTTAGAGTTGGCGTCAGCAATAGATAATCTTAAAGCAGATTTAGCATACACTAAATTAATAGCCAATAGCATTAACGGGAGTAAAACTTCCGTTAATGCTTCTTATTCACCAATTCAAGTTTCTAATTGGAATATGGGTGAACTAACCTTGAATTTTGTTAAAGATGCTGAGCTGAAAAATGTAAAGCGCTTGGTGCTAACCTCAAGTTCCTCAAACTTAATAATAGATAATTTAATAGATAATGCTATTATAGATGGCAATATAGGCGATCTTAAAATCTTAAAAATTGATGATGCATTCAGTAACCTAAATGTTATTTTACAGAATTCTAATGCTACGATTTCACTTCCTAAAGTGGATTATAATTTTCAGTACAAAGGCACGCGGTCGCGTTTAAAACACCCTAAAAAAACATCTAAAGATGATGTTTCAAACTTCACAACAAATAATCCTGAAACCAACAAAACCATTGTTGTAAATGCAAAGTACAGCACGGTAAATATGGAATAATCTTTTAGAGCTTTAATCACTCAATTTTTCTTCATATTCAGGACAGTCCAACCGAATTTCCCGCTTTAGTAGTTCCTTTTGAAGTAAATTGCAATAATGGGTTTCTTGATTTTTTTGATAGAATTTACAACCGTAACACGTGCGTTGGACATTTAATATGCCGTTACGATTTAATTTATATATAAGTTGGCTTAAGGTTTCAAATAAGCTTTCTTGTTCTGCTTCTGAAAAACTGTTTACATGTTTTTTTAATGGATTGGAAAAATCGTAGGTTTTAGAAACAATCTCAATGCCCAAATTGGAAAGTGTTATCGAATAGCTACGGCTATCGATGGGCGAAAAGTTTTTTATAATAAGCTCTTTTTTTTCTAAAATTCTAATGGCATCACTTATGGTTGGTTTGGTTACGTTAAATTCTTTAGCCAAATGACTCACGTTGCACAAACCTTCTTTATGAAATGCTATAAAAATGAGTATTTGAATTTGTATGGGGCTCAGGCCTATTAATTTAGCTTTATCCCATAACAAGATTTTGAATACTTCCGAAATACGTTCTAACCCCGCAACAATTTTATTGGAGATTTCTTTTTCTTGTGCTTCTGGATTAAAAGTGCTTTTTTTCATAAAAATGCCTGTTGGGATATCCCAACAGGCAAAGTTAGTAATCCTAATTAAACAAAAATATTTTATTATCAAATATAAATAGGAATCCTAACAATTAAAAACAAAAAATTACCCTTTTACATCGGCCATGGATGCACCGAAGTTTATGTGTAATGTGTTTCCATTTGGTGTAACCAATGCGGGTACTGATTTTACACCTGCTTTTTCGGCTTCACTAATTCTTGTACGGTTTTCGCCAATGTTAACAATTTCAACATTTTGTTCGCCAACCAAATTGATTATGTCGTGTTCAGCACTCACGCAAACAGGACATCCAGCATGATAAAAAATTGATTTACTCATATTTTACGTTTTTAATTAATGCAGTATTGCAATACAAATATAGTAAGGAATCCTAACTATAAAAAATAATTTTAATATTTTAATTAAAAGAGGAGTACAGATTTATAAATAATATGCTTTTTTGTGAATAATGAGTAGGTGGTCTTTAAATGACCTAAGGCTTTAGTAGTAAGATGTTTATTGAACCTGCTAGAATTTCTTCTTCACTAAATTGCTTATAATCTTGGTGTATAGTTAATTTTTTAAACTCCTTATATTTATGGGAATCTGTTTGTACTTTATCATATTCTAAAAAAGCAATTTTAAAACCTACTTTTGTGAAGATTTCCAAGTATTGTGGCAATCTTAATCTGTTATGGTAATCAAATTTGGTTTGGATACGATTCCACTCAGCTTTAGAATACTTTAAAAAATCGTAATAGGAAAGAGAACTGTCGGAATACGCTCTATGGTCACTAGGAGAAATTAAATGAATAATTGCAGATTTGGATGACATTTCCTTAAACAGCTTTTTATGTATTTTTTCAATATCGTTTGGTTCTACATGTTCAAGAACAAATCTAGAATAATATAATTTTATGTTTTTTGGTAACTTGGCATTAATTATGTTCTGTTTTGGGAAATACTTTATAAAAGAAGGAAGCCTGAATCCATTTGATATAAATAGATCATAATCGGTAATTCCAAAAGAATCATGAACTGCCCTTATTCGTTTATTTGAATAATGTTTATTTATATCGAAGGTGAAAATGGTATCAACTTTTTCATTGATTTTAAAAAAATAGGGCATTATGGGAAACCACCCAGATCCTATTTCAACTAGGTTTGCATCAATTAACTCAATATTATTTTTTCTTAAAATCTTTTTAAGAACCGTGTAACTATTTTGGTTGGCAGTTATTCTGGACTCTATATTTTTAAAAGATTTTTCTTGTATTTTATGGTAAATAAAATAGCCCAACTTGTTTGGCATCATTGCCAAAAGTTTAAAAAAAAGAGTTTTTGCTTTATGGGAAGGCATGTATGGTTATTTATTATATAAGCCTACAATACTTATTGAACTAATGTAGTTGAAATTAGTTTAAACCCAAAACAAAAAATGTAAATGAAGTTCTTATTGCTGCTGTTGATGTTGCTGGTGCTGTATTATTTCTAGATTTTGGCGATAACTATTATTTGGCGTACCTGGCACAAAATCTGGACTTGGTGTATTGGGTGTTTTGTTTTTAGTAGTGCTAACTTCTACGTTTACAAGCAATTCTTCTTCTACATTTCCTTTATAAACACCTTGAATAGGCGCACAGTCACTATAGTTTCTGCCAATGGCCAAACGGATGTGGTTTTCATTGACAATAATGTTATTGGTGGGATCAAATCCAAGCCACCCATAATACGGAATATAGGCTTCTATCCAAGCATGTGAAGCGCCTTCGCCTCTGGTTGTATTATCATCAGCAAAAATGTATCCACTAACATACCTTGCAGGAATACCAACTGTTCTTGTTAATTGAAGTAAAATGTTTGTAAAATCTTGGCAAACCCCAGATTTTAATTCCCAAACATCATCTATTGTAGAATT
The DNA here is from genome assembly GCA_018883545.1 of Marixanthotalea marina. GTDB lineage: Bacteria > Bacteroidota > Bacteroidia > Flavobacteriales > Flavobacteriaceae > Marixanthotalea > Marixanthotalea marina. Next base: position 1,063,020 of record JAHLEH010000001.1, read on the forward strand.
AACTGTGGTTACGCCTTTTATGTACTTAAAGTTTTTATAAACATAGTCACAAAGTTCTAGCACAATTTTATAAGGAGATTTCTCTTTGACATTTAGGGATGCCATGAGTTTCGATATATCCTTTTGGGCAGCGAAACCTTTGTCGAAAACCATAAAATCCATAAAATCAATGTGTTTTTTTATGACAGCTAGTTCTTTCCATTGTTTTTCTATAGAGGCGCTATCATCTGGAAACGGCTTAGGGTAGGTAATAACCTCTAACGACGATTCTATTGATAGTTCTTCGTGGGGCTCTGTGAGCATAAATGTGCCGAAAGTGTTGTTGTAAAAATCGGTGTGGGTTTGTATAAAAGCATTGTTGGTAACAGCAATGGTATGAGAAATTACCTTTTGGTATTCGTCGTTTATTGGATGAAGCCTTACTAGGTTTGCGGCATCAAGCACAACGCCGCTATAGGTATATTTAGTGAGATGTTTTATGTAGAATTTTGCCATAGCTTTTTATCAATAATTATTTGAATAATGTACCGAATTGATGTTGTTAGATATATTTCTAATATCGTTTTTAATATCGTTTATGTAATTATGCAATCCTTTAGAATTTATATTTTCTATAGTTGTGTATTTAATGGAGCTTTCTAATTTACCCAATAGAAAATCGAGGTTATTGTTTTCTAATTCTTTACTTTCAATAAGTTGCTTAATATGTCTGCCCAATTTGCAAATACAGTAGTAAACAGATCTAGGGAACAGTTTGTCTTGAAATACCATTTTAATGATAAGCTCTTCACTAAAATTGGATTTGTATGTTTTTATATATTGTTGGTAACCGCCAATAGATAGTAAAAGGTTTTTCCAATAGAAACTCTGTTCAAGGTTATCGGAAGTTTTGTCTATTTCAACAAGTTTAAGTGATGTGAAATCGGATATTTGTGTTACACGTTCCAGAAATTTTCCAACATTCATAAAATAATAGGAAGGACCTCGTTCTTGTGTAATGTCAAACGTGCCATTATATATTAAATGGTGTTTTCTCATTTCTCCCAAAAACATAATAGGGTCGTCTTCCCTAAGTTTTTTTGGTAAATCTTTATCTGTTAGGAAATGGTAGTAGTTGTTAATGCATAACCATAATTCCCTAGAGATATGCTCTTGAACACTTCTCGCATTTTCTCTGGCCTTGGTTACAATATTCAAAATGGAGTTAGAGTTTTCAGTGGAAAAGACCATGAATTCAATGCATTCTATGGCATCTTCGGTATAAAACTCATTGTCGGAGGTTGTGAAATTTTTTATAATGGGTGTCCATGAAAAAAGTTCGGGAGAATCCTGATTGGCATAAAAATTCACTTTCAGTAAATTTAAAATACCACTTCCACGTTCCATATACCTGTCTAACCAAATAAGATTATTAGCTACTCTACTTAACATATATTCTGTTTTATTGTATTACCCAAGTGTCTTTGCTCCCGCCACCTTGTGAACTATTTACTACTAGCGACCCTTCTTTAAGCGCTACCCTTGTAAGGCCACCTGGACAAATATCAATGCCATCTCTGCCAGAAAGAGCAAAGGGTCTTAAATCGATACAACGTGGTGATAATTTGTCGTTAATGTAACAGGGGGCTGTAGATAATCTTAATATGGGCTGGGCAATGTATGCACTTGGTTTTTTTCTAACATTATCAAGGTAATCTTTAATTTCAGTATCTGTGGCTTGGTGTCCCATAAGCATACCATAACCGCCGCTACCATCGGTTTTTTTTATCACCATTTCCCTAATGTTTTTTTCTACATAATCCAATTCGTCTGGTCTTCCTAATTGATAAGTTTCAATATTCTTTAAAATAGGCTCTTCACCTAAATAATACTTTATCATGTCGGGCACATAAATATATGTGGCTTTGTCATCGGCAATACCTGTACCAGGAGCATTTACAATATTCACATTCCCCTTTCTGTATGCAGCCATTATACCAGCAACGCCCAGAACACTTTTTGAATTGAATTCCAAAGGATCTAAATAATCATCGTCTACGCGTCTGTAAATAACATCCACTTGCTTTAGACCGTGGGTAGTTTTCATATAGACAAAGTGGTTCTTAACCACCAAGTCACTACCTTCAACCAGTTCAATGCCCATTAAGCGGGCCAATGTGGTATGTTCGTAATAAGCAGAATTGTATATGCCAGGGGTTAACAATACTATGTTAGGATTTACATTATTAGAAAGCTCTTTTAGTTTTTTATAGAGCATGTTGGGATAGTTGGAAACAGACCTTACCTGTGTTTTAGGTATAATACCTGGAAACAGGCGTTTGGATATTTCCCGGTTTTCCAACATATAACTAACACCAGAAGGCGTGCGTAAGTTGTCTTCTAAAACATAAAAATCACCATCATTGTTTCGTATTAAATCAACACCCGATATATGCACGTAAACATCGTAAGGCACTTTTATACCTTTCATTTCCCGTAAAAAGTTAGAACAGGAATAAATGAGTTCGCCCGGAATAATACCGTCTTTTATAATAAATTGGTCGTTGTAAATGTCTTTTATGAATAGGTTTAAAGCTTTAAGTCGTTGCTTAATACCCATTTCAATTTTTGCCCATTCTCCAGCCGTTATTATTCTAGGTACAATATCAAAAGGGAATATTTTTTCGATGCCCTCATTATCACTGTAAACGGTAAAGGTAACGCCTTGGCTCATGAACAATTGCTTGGCAAGTTCTTCCTTTTTGGTGAGTTTTTCGGGCGAGGTATTTTTTAAGTATTCAATAAACCCTTCATATTGTTTTCTTAACTCTTTGCTATTGTTGTACATTTCATCCCAAGTATTGGGCAATTGGTTGTAAGCTGAAAAAAGATTGTTGTATTCCATAGAAGTCCGAGTCTCATACAAATTTAAAAAATCAATGAAAGATATTTAAAGAATCAATCGATTATGTAAAAATAAATCAACGTTTATTTGTTTTTGATAAAAAAAATATTGTAAAAAAACAAAAAACGTAGATTTGGCATTGTTAAATTGGTTACTTGATAATACGACTTATAAGTTAAGCAAAGAATTTGTGTTTTATTTAAAATTTATCTTAAATAATTTTTATTAAATGCTTAGGCAACCTTTAGAACAAATTTTGCGTCTTAGTAAATAGAAAGGAAAATGAAACAGCTTTTGAAAGTTATCCAACTTTATAAAAATGAAACAAAGCTTATAGAAGCATCGATTGAAAACAATCGTGATGCGCAGCGGATATTGTACGAAACATATGCGCCCAAAATGCTAAGTGTTTGCAGAAGCTATATAACCGATTTACAGTATGCGGAGGATGTCATGGTAAATGGCTTTTGTAAAGTGTTTTCGCATTTAAAAAGTTTTAAAAATGAAGGGAGTTTTGAAGGTTGGATAAGGCGTATTATGGTTAGGGAGAGTATAGATTTTTTAAGAAAAAGAAAAGATATAGAGTTTCCTGTCGAAGAGATGCATCAAGAAAAGCATTTGCAGGGTTACGCTGATTTGGATATTGGAATTTCGGAAATGCAACAACTTATAGATGAACTTCCAGAAGGCTACAGAGTCGTTTTTGTAATGTTTGCCATAGAAGGCTATAAGCATCATGAAATTGCTGAACTACTTAATATTTCAGAGGGTACTTCAAAATCGCAATTGTTTAAAGCAAGAAAGTTGCTTCAAGAAAAGTTGAATCAAATTAATACCGCTAGTTATGGCACAAAATAAATTTGAAAATTCTATAAAAGAAAAGTTTGACAAAAGAACGCTTAAGCCTTCGGCTGATGCGTGGGATAGGCTTTCGGAACGATTGGATGCAAAGCCAAAAAAGAAAAACAATAATGCCTTTTGGTGGCTCGGTTTGGCGGCAAGTATAGTGGGTGTTTTATTAGTTTCAACTTTTTTCTTAAAAAACGAAAGCAACGAGGTTATTAATCCAATTGAAATAGTAGACACGCCCAAAGCAATAGAAGGAGTAAAAGAAAGCAGCAAAAATCAAGAAACAACAAAAGTGGCTGAAACGGCCGCAACAGAAAATAAATTAAACATCAAGGACGAATTATCAATTAGGGAACTGGAAAAGCAAAATCTACAAAAAAGTAACCAGACTGCTGTGGCTAAAACCAATCAAAATTCAGAAAATGGATTAATTAAGGAAATCAATAAACCTACAAAAGATGCCCCAGAAGAACTCACTTTTGAAGAACAAAAAGTGCAAGATGTAATTGCGCGAATTCAAACGCTGAACAATGGCAGCAATGAGGTAACAGATGCAGATGTTGAAGCTTTGTTATTGGCTGCCCAAAAGGAAATCGATCAAAATAGGCTTTACGATGATAATGGTAAAGTAGATGCCGAGTTGTTGCTGGCCAATGTAGAAGCAGAGATAGACCAATCATTTAGGGAAAAAGTGTTTGAGGCTCTTAAAGATGGTTTCATTACCGTGAAATCGGCAGTGGCCAATAGAAACGATTAATAACAAACAATTTTCATCAATATTAAAAATCAAAAAACGAACAGTTATGCAAACAATTACCAAAAACCTAGTGCTTTTGGCACTCTTTGTAAGTGTGCAATTAATCTCTGCGCAAGACACTATTCCAGCTATTAAAAACAAGGGAAATATTGAAATGCTGGAAAAAGGCAAAGCGGTTATAGAGCAGGAGGAAAAGGAAGCTTTAAAGAAAGAAATTGAGGCTATTAACAAGAAACTGGAAGAAAATAAAATTACTGCAGAAGAGGCTGAAGAATTAAAAATGGAAGCAGCCAAAAAAGCTGCCTTGAATATTGAAAATAGAATAGCTATCGCTGATAATAAAATAGAACTTTTCAAAAGGAATAACCATGGAATAAGCCGAACAGGAACCGAACATAAGTTCGGGATAGTTATTGATGATGTTCCTTATACAATAACAAAAGATAAAAATAAGCCGGTTAAATACGATAAAAGGATCACTAGCGATTTTGTACTTGCCTTTGGTTTAAACAACGCCATTGTTGAAGGTGAAAGTTTAGACGATTCGCCCTATAAGTTTGGAGGTTCCCGTTTTTTTGAAATGGGTTGGGCATGGAAAACACGTGTGTTCGATAATACAAATTTCATGCGAGTAAAATACGGTATTTCGCTTCAAATAAATGGTTTAAAACCAACTGATAATCAATACTTCGTTCAGCAGGGTAATCAAACGGTTTTGGAAGATTTTCAGTATGCATTGAAAAAATCTAAACTGTCAATTTCAAATTTGGTATTTCCCGTGCATTTTGAATTTGGTCCATCCAAAAAAATTGAAGGGGATAATTACTTTAGGTATTCAACTAGTAATAAATTCAAAATAGGGTTAGGGGGCTATGGTGGATTTAACATAGGTACACGCCAAAAATTAAAGTACGAAATAGATGGAGAACGCGTTAAGGAAAAGCAGAAAAGAGGTTTAAATACAACCAGTTTGGTATATGGTGTTAGTGGTTATGTAGCTTTAGGGGATGTGGCTTTATATGTGAAATATGATTTGTCGCCTATCTTTAAAAACCAATTGATAGACCAAAATAATATTTCTTTAGGTGTACGTTTCGATATGGATTAAATCTAAAAAAAATAGAAAATAGAAAACGGCTGTGGATACTTCCACAGCCGTTTTTAATTGTAATTCGATAGTCCAATCAATGGTTTTTTTTCAGGAATTTACATAAACCTGCCCTCTATGCGGTTTTAATGCATCCCTTAAAGGTTTCATTTTATCTTCATCAACAACCAAAAAAGCAATAGCGTGCGTGTCGTTCAGTGCCTCAAAGCCTGTTAGGGTTATATTCAGTTTTTCCAAAACAATATATTCCTTTAAATGTTTTTCATGATGCTCGGCAATCTTAAGGGCATCGGGTCCATGAAAATCCCAAATAAGTTTTAATTTTCGCATAGCGTATTTTTATGGCGTAAATATACGGTTCGTTTTAATAGCAAGAAACATGATACTAAGCATGTGTTTTAAACGTTTGTTAATACAACTTGCATTATATGTTTATATTAGTATTTTTGCCAATACTCAAAAAATTAAAAAGGTTCCATGAGGTTGAAGTATTTATCTGTTTTTTTGTTGGTTTTGCTTGTTGCGAAAGTTCAGGCACAATCCAATAATGAAGAGGTGCTTTTTTCAGTTGAAGGGAACCCTACGTACATGTCGGAGTTTATAAGGGTTTATAATAAAAACCTAAACTTGGTACAAGATGAGTCCCAAAAAGATGTTGATGCTTATTTAGATATGTTTGTAAGCTACAAGTTGAAGTTGGAAGAGGCAAAATCTCTGGGTTACGATAAAAAGACTTCTTACATTCGTGAACTTTCTAGTTATAAACAGCAGCTTGCCCAAAATTTCCTAACCGATAACAAGGTAACGGAATCCTTGGTAGAAGAGGCTTATAATAGGGTTCTAAATGAAGTAAAGGCTGAACACATATTGGTTAGAATAGACGAAAGTGCCAATCCGCAAGATACGTTACAAGCGTACAATGCTATTTTGGAATTTAGACAACGTGCCTTAAATGAAGGATTTGAAACGGTTAGAAAAGACGTACACAATGGACAAACCATTTTTGGGGAGGATTTAGGATACTTTTCAGGTTTTAAAATGGTGTACCCTTTTGAGACAGCAGCTTATAATACGGCTATTGGAGCGGTTTCCCAACCATTTAGAACACAGTTTGGTTACCATATCGTGCATGTTTCCGATAAACGAAAAGCACGTGGCGAGGTTACCGTAGCTCATATTATGATGGTAGATAAACCGGAAGACCAAACAGTGAATAATGCCGAAACAAGAATACAGGAAATCTATAAAAAACTAAATCAAGGCGAGGATTTTGAAGCATTGGCCAAACAGTTTTCAGACGATAAAAATTCGGGAGAAAAAGGCGGTATGTTATCACCATTTTCGAGCGGACAATTAAGTGCGCCTGAATTTGAAGAAGTGGCCTTTAACTTGGCTAATGTGGGCGATATTTCCAAACCGTTTAAAACCCAATTTGGATGGCATATTGTAAAACTGTACAACAAAAAGCCAGTGGGCGCTTTTGAAGATTTGAAACCTCAGTTGGAAGCTCAGGTTAAGCGCGACGACCGTTCTAAATTGATTGACGAAGCTTTGCACGAAAAACTGATGGCCAAATACAATGTAAGCAAAGAAACGCCAGACTTAACCTATTTTGAAAATCTTTTAACTGACGATTACTTTAAGCGTTCGTGGCAATTACCAGCCGATTTTATTAAAAGTAGGCCTTTGGTTAAAATTGGTGATAAAATAGTCACGTATCAGGATTTTGGAAAGTTTTTGGAAGAAAATCAGCAAAATGCTTCAATTAAAGAGTCTTATGGCGATATTGTAAAGAATGCCTACTACACGTTCTTAAATACCAATTTGGTGCAATATCAAGAGGCCAATCTAGAAAACGAAAATGAAGAGTTTGCTAACATTGTAAACGAATATAGGGACGGACTTTTGTTGTTCGATTTAATGGAAAATACCATATGGCAAGTCACTAAGGTAGATTCTCTAGGGTTATTGGAATTTTATGAAACCCATAAAGCCAATTATAACGCTCCGGAAACAATAGATGCCATTGTTGCATCATCAGCCAAGCAAAGCGTTATAAAAGAAGTTTCTAAGTTATTGGAAACAAATTCGGAATTGGATGAAATAAAGCAAAAAGTAAACAGTAACGGACAAGTGCAAGTGGTCTTTACAACAGGTATTATGGATGCCAACCATCAAGTGCTTCCGGAAGGGTTTAAATTCCAGAAAGGAATTTCAAAACTATATAAGCATCATGATGCGTATGTGGTTGTTATGGTAAAAGATGTTTTTCCAAAAAAAGCAAAAACGTTTGAGGAGGCAAGAGGACAGGTGGTGGCAGATTACCAAGTGTTTAAGGAGGAAAAGTGGGTTGATGAATTAAAATCAAAATACACGGTAGAGATAAATCAGGAAGCCTTAAAAAAAGTAAAATCACAAATTAAAAAATAATAGGTGCGTTTAAAAATAATCATCGTGTTTGTATTATTGTCGTCGTGCGATTTTTTTAAAAAAGTAGACGATAGGGTGCCTGTGGCTCGAGTAAACGAGAATTACCTTTACTATGATGATATAAAGAACTTGGTCTCTGCAGGAACAAGTAAAGAAGACAGCACATTGGTAGTGCAAAATTTTATAAACCGTTGGGCAACCCAGCAATTATTGGTAGATGGTGCCATGCTTAACCTGAATGAGCAAAAACAAGCCGCTTTTGATAAATTGGTGGTTCAGTACAAAAACGATTTGTACACTAAGGCATACATGGATTTACTGGTTAAGAGGAGTATAGATACCAACGTAACGCGCCAGGAAGCCGAAAAATATTATGAATTGAACAAAGATGTTTTTAAATTGAATGAAGAGCTTCTTAAATTTAGGTATATTCACGTAGATGAAAATATTTTTAATTTTGATGATATAGAGAAAAAGTTTAAACGTTTTAATGATGAAGACAAACGGGAGCTAGATTCGTTGTCCATTCAGTTTAAATCCTATTCGTTAAAAGACTCCATTTGGGTTAAGGCAAGCCAGGTGATTGATAAAATTCCGGTAATAACGCCCGAAAACAAAGATGAGTTGTTAAAAAAATCAAATTTTATACAGCTCAAAGATTCATTAGGAGTATATTTGATGCAAATTAATGATGTGTTGTCGCGTAACGATACTGCGCCTCTAGAGTATGTAAAACCTACTATAGACCAGATTGTTATCAACAAAAGAAAATTGGAAATAATTAAAGAATTAGAAAAAGATATAACAAAAGATGCTATTAAAAACAAACAATTTGAAATATACAATTAGTAACAGCCAACTATTCGTTTTAGGCGTTTTAATGTTTTTGGTAAACCTTGTTGGCGCGCAGGAAATCATTGAGGAAGACGTTGAGGTTGCAGCCAATAATGAAGTTGTAGACAACACCTTTAAACCACACAAAATTGATGGTATTGCCGGTGTAGTTGGCGATTATATTGTGTTGGATTCTGATATAGCAAAGGAAAGAAGGCAATTAATCGCGTCGGGAGCAAATTTACAAGGAGTAACCGATTGCGAGTTGTTTGGTTCCATGCTAGAAAGAAAACTTTTGGCACACCATGCCATTCAGGATAGTTTAGAGGTCTCTGATGCTGAAGTAAGACAAAGGGTAGATGTAACTATAGATCAATTTTTACAACAACGACCCATTAATGGTTCAATGGAAAAGCTTATTGAATTTTACGGCAAAGAAAACGAAAGAAGTTTTAGGGAAGAGTTGTTTGAGATAATAAAAGCGAATAATTTGGCTGATAAAATGCAAGCCAAAATTGTTGAGGATGTTGAAATAACCCCCGACGAGGTTAGGGAGTTTTTCAATAAAATACCAAAAGACAAAAGGCCTACTTTTGGTACTGAACTAAAGGTGGCAGAGATAGTAGTAGAGCCAAAGGTGTCGCAAGAAGCAAAGCAAGTGGTAATAGATAGGCTTAAAGAGTTTAAAAGGGATGTAGAAGATAATGGCGCAAGTTTCCGTACTAAAGCGGTTTTGTATTCTGAAGATAAGGTGTCGGCTAGAAATGGTGGACAAGTAGGGTCTTTAGACAGAAAAAAAACAGGTGGCTGGGCTAAGGAGTTTAGAGAAACAACATTTTCAACTCAAGAAGGAGAAATTTCAGAGCCTTTTGCAACAGAATTTGGATACCACATATTAAAAGTTGATAGAATACGAGGTCAGATTTATGATGTAAGCCATATTCTTTTATTTCCAAAAGTATCAGATGAAGCCATTAAGGAAGCACGAGATCGCACTGATAAAATTAGGGAAAGCATCGTTTCTGGAGCCATTACCTTTGAGGAAGCAGCAAGGGAGTCCAGTGACAGAAAAGAAACTAAGGTAGATGGCGGCCAGATGATTAACCCAGAGACCCAAGATTATAATTTTGAATTAACGCGAATGGATACAGATCTGTATGCGCAAATCCAAAATTTAAAAGATGGTGAAGTAAGCCCAGTGTTAACCGAAACAGATAGAACAGGTAATTTAAAATATAAAATATTGCAAATTACAGACAGGATTGATGAGCATGAAGCCGATTTTGCTCGTGATTATATGAAAATTAAAGAATTGGCGCTTAATGAGAAACGAATTAAGACCATTGAAAAATGGCAAAAGGAGAAAATAATGGATACCTACATAAAGATTGGTAGCAGTTATAACGACTGTAATTTTTCAGGTAACTGGTTAAAAAAATAATGTATGTTCGACGTCACTGCCGTAAATCAATTTGTAAAGAAATATCAAGATTTAAAAAAGGAAATTGCTAAGGTTATAGTTGGCCAAGAGGAAGTTGTAAACCAAATTTTAATTTCCATATTTTCAGGCGGACACTCGTTACTTATTGGGGTGCCCGGATTAGCAAAAACCTTAATGGTAAATACCATAGCACAGGCTTTGGGCTTGGATTTTAAACGTATACAGTTTACCCCCGATTTAATGCCCAGTGATATTTTAGGCAGTGAAATTTTAGACGAAGACAGGCATTTTAAATTCATTAAAGGGCCCATTTTTGCCAATATTATTTTGGCCGATGAGATCAATAGAACACCACCAAAAACACAAGCGGCTTTATTGGAAGCCATGCAGGAGCGTGCCGTTACCGTGGCTGGCCACCATTATAAGTTAAGTTTACCCTATTTTGTGTTGGCGACCCAAAACCCAATCGAACAGGAAGGGACTTATCCATTGCCAGAAGCCCAGTTAGACCGTTTTATGTTTGCCATTAATTTAGACTATCCTACATTCGACGAAGAAGTGCAAGTGGTTAAGTCAACAACCAACGATGTACAAGCAAAAGTAAACGCCTTATTTACTGCTGATGAAATTGTGGAATTCCAACATTTAATCCGTCGTATTCCCGTACCAGATAATGTTATTGAATATGCAGTTTCTATGGTGGGCAAAACCAGACCTAACAGCGATGCTGCAAGCGATTTGGTTAAAACGTATGTCGATTGGGGCGCAGGCCCCAGGGCTTCCCAAAACTTAATTTTGGCAGCCAAAACACATGCCGCCATTCATGGTAAATTTTCCCCCGATATGGAAAATGTTCAGGCCGTAGCCCATAGTATTTTGAGGCACAGGATTATTAAAAACTACAAGGCCGAAGCAGAAAATATTTCAGAAGATAAAATTATTAAAAGTCTCTTTTAACAAAGGTTTCTATGCTTTATGAAGATTAACATTGAGCATAGAATTTTTGGATTGGATGTGGTTAGAGCCATTGCCATTCTTTTGGTGCTTTTTTCACACTCAACATTGCTCTTGTTTCCAAACGAAGAAACCTTAACGCTCAATGGTATTCGTTTTTTGGGAACTATTGGTGTGGATTTATTTTTTGTGTTAAGTGGATTTTTAATTGGAGGAATAATTTTAAAACAGCTAGAAAAAGGCAGAACTGCTTTTAAAGATTTTGGCTATTTCTGGGTTAGGCGTTGGTTTAGAACCTTGCCAAATTATTATTTGGTTTTATTCATTAATATACTTCTGTATTTCCTTTTTTACGGAAAAATTGTGCCCGATGTGTGGCGCTTTTTCGTTTTTATTCAAAACTTTTCCGAAGGCCAAATAGATTTCTTTACGGAGTCTTGGAGCTTATCCATAGAAGAGTTCTCGTATGTTTTAGGACCTTTGCTTTTATATGTTTTCTTGTTGCTTTTTAAGTATAAGAGCAAGCATAAGTTGTTTCTCTTGGTCACCATTTTGATAATTATTAGTTCCTTGTTTATAAGATATGGTTTTCACCAAAGTACACTTCTAGAAAGTAACCAAATGTGGAGTAAAGAGTTACGTAAGGTGGTTGTCTACAGATTAGATAGTATTTATTATGGTTTCTTGGCAGCTTACGTGGCTTTGTATTTTCAGTCTCTTTGGAAGCGTTTTAAAATTTGGTCATTTTGCTTAGGGCTATCAGGGTTTTTAATATTGCATATTGTGATTTTTAGTTTTGAAATTTCACCTGTTAATGCGCCACAGTTCTTCAACGTTTGGTATTTGCCATTGCTATCTATCACATTGCTATTGTTTTTTCCTTTGGCTTCCCAAATAAAAACAGGCACGGTGTTAAGTGTGCCTATTACTAAAATCAGTGTTTTGTCTTATGCTATGTATTTGCTCAACTATTCAATAATACTGCTCACGATTCAATATTTTATAGACGTACAATCGGTCTCTTTTTTAATTAAGGCGTTGCTTTTGATTTTATTTTGGGTGCTAACTTACTACGCAAGTTATTTTCTTTTTGTATATTTTGAAAAACCCATGACCAATTTGCGGGAGAGTAGGTTTATAAAAGCCATTTTCAATCAATAACGGTTGAAAAATCATCATTTTTATTGTTAAATAGTGTTAAAAACACAATCATATTTAATTATAATGCAACTATAATAAATTAATATAGTAGCCCATTGTATTCGTGGGTTTATTTTTAAAACTTTATATTAATTTTGTATTTTGCAAAACTTTAAAAAAACCTTAATAAATATACGAGTATGGCATTTGACATAGACATGATTAAAGGGGTTTACAACAATATGGCTGAGCGCATTGACAAAGCCCGAGAAATTGTAGGAAAACCATTAACACTTTCAGAAAAAATATTATATAACCACCTATGGGACGGTACGCCAACTAAAGCTTTTACGAGAGGAAAGGATTATGTTGATTTTGCGCCAGACCGCATTGCTTGCCAAGATGCTACGGCGCAAATGGCTTTGTTGCAGTTTATGCAAGCAGGTAAGAGCAAGGTAGCGGTTCCAACAACCGTGCATTGCGATCACTTAATACAAGCTAAAGAAGGAGCGGCAGCCGATTTAAAACATGCCAACAGTGTAAGTAGTGAAGTATTCGATTTCTTGGAATCTGTGTCCAATAAATATGGTATCGGTTTCTGGAAACCAGGTGCTGGTATTATCCATCAAGTGGTTTTAGAAAATTATGCTTTTCCAGGAGGCATGATGATTGGTACCGATTCGCATACTGTTAACGCTGGTGGACTTGGAATGGTAGCTATAGGTGTTGGTGGAGCCGATGCGGTAGACGTTATGGCAGGTATGGCTTGGGAATTAAAATTTCCAAAATTAATCGGTGTTAAATTAACTGGTAAATTGTCTGGTTGGACAGCCCCAAAAGACGTGATTTTAAAAGTGGCCGAAATTCTTACTGTAAAAGGAGGGACAGGTGCTATTGTAGAATATTTTGGGCCAGGCGCAACTTCAATGTCTTGTACTGGCAAAGGAACCATTTGTAATATGGGCGCTGAAATTGGAGCAACGACATCTACGTTTGGTTATGATGAGTCTATGGAGCGCTATTTACGTGCAACGGATAGAGCTGATGTGGCCGATGCAGCCAATAAAGTGAAGTCGTATTTAACGGCTGATCCTGAGGTATATGCCAATCCAGAGCAATATTTCGATCAAGTGATTGAAATTAACCTAACGGAATTAAGCCCATTACTAAACGGTCCTTTTACACCAGATTTATCAACTCCAGTTGGTAAAGAAATGACCGAAAAAGCAACAACCAACGATTGGCCAATCGCTGTAGAATGGGGATTGATAGGGTCTTGTACCAACTCTTCCTATGAAGATTTATCGCGTGCCTCTTCAATCGCGCAACAAGCCCTAGATAAAGGCTTAAAAACAAAAGCAGAATTTGGTATCAACCCAGGTTCTGAGCAAGTAAGGTATACCGCTGAAAGAGATGGTATCCTTCAAATTTTTGAAAAACTAGATGCTAAAATCTTTACAAATGCTTGTGGACCATGTATTGGTCAGTGGGCACGTTACAGCGATCCAAAAAATGCACCTAAAAATAGCATCGTACATTCTTTCAATAGAAACTTTGCGAAGCGTGCCGATGGAAACCCAAACACGCATGCGTTCGTAGCCTCTCCTGAAATTACGGCGGCTATCGCTATCGCAGGCCGTTTAGATTTCAACCCTATGACCGATAAGTTAATCAATGAAGAGGGTCAAGAAGTGATGTTCGATGAGCCAACAGGATGGGAATTGCCACCAAAAGGTTTTGAAGTTAAAGATAATGGATATTTAGCGCCGGAAGCTGATGGTAGCCATGTAGAGGTTAAAGTAGCTGAAGATTCTGAAAGGTTACAGTTGTTAACACCATTTGAGCCTATTGGTGATGAAATTAAAGGTGCTAAATTGCTAATTAAAGCCTTTGGAAAATGTACTACCGACCATATTTCTATGGCGGGGCCTTGGTTGCGTTTTCGTGGTCACTTAGATAATATTTCCAACAACTGTTTAATTGGTGCTGAAAATGCTTTTAACAATAAAACAAACTTAGTTAAAAATCAGTTGACAGGCGAGTTAGGTGGTGTGCCCGATGTACAACGTGCTTACAAGAAAGCAGGCGTTAAAACCATTGTGGTGGGCGACCATAACTATGGTGAAGGGTCATCTCGTGAGCACGCTGCTATGGAGCCAAGACATTTAGGTGTGGCTGCTGTGTTGGTAAAATCGTTTGCCCGTATTCACGAAACAAACCTTAAAAAACAAGGAATGTTGGCATTAACATTTGCAAATGAAAATGATTACGATTTAATACAGGAAGACGATACTTTCAACTTCTTGGATTTAAATGAATTTGCACCAGACAAGCCATTAACCATAGAAGTGGTTCATGCCGATGGTAGCAAAGATGTTATTAAAGCAAATCATACGTACAACAATGCACAAATAGCTTGGTACAATGCAGGTTCTGCGCTGAATTTGATTAAAAAACAAAATGCATCTTAGTTAGATTATTAGAAGATTAGATGTTTAGATAAAAAAATCCAGCTTTAGGGCTGGATTTTTTTGTTTTAAACCTTGATAGAAAGTATTATATAATCGTATTTTTACCCAAACACTTTATTACGATGCATACCAGAGCCGAGCAATTAAAAGCTTTCGACCGTTTATTAACCATTATGGACGAATTGCGTGCCCAATGCCCATGGGATAAAAAACAAACTATGGAAACCTTACGGCATTTAACCATTGAGGAAACCTATGAGTTGGGCGATGCCATTTTGGATAACGATTTGGAAGAAGTGAAAAAAGAGTTGGGGGATGTGTTGCTGCACATTGTATTTTATGCTAAAATAGGCAGCGAAACCAACGATTTTGACATTGCTGATGTGTGCAATACCATTTGCGATAAACTTATTAGCAGACACCCTCATATTTACGGCGATGTAACGGTAGCGGATGAAGAAGAGGTAAAGCGCAACTGGGAAAATTTAAAACTGAAAGAAGGCAAGAAAAGTGTGCTGGAAGGTGTGCCGCAAAGTTTACCGGCCCTGGTAAAAGCCAATCGCATTCAGGAGAAAGTGGCTGGTGTGGGTTTCGATTGGGAAGAGCCTAACCAAGTTTGGGAAAAACTGGAAGAAGAACTATCGGAGTTTAAAGAAGAAATTGCAAAAGGCGATAAAAACGCCATAGAAAGTGAATTTGGGGATGTGATGTTTTCTATGGTCAACTATGCCCGATTTCTTAAAATAAATCCAGAAAATGCGTTGGAACGTACCAATAAAAAGTTCTCCAAACGTTTTATGTATTTAGAGCAAAAAGCCAAAGAACTCAACAAATCGTTAAAGGATATGACCTTGGCCGAAATGGACGTATTTTGGGAAGAAGCTAAATCTTCGGATGATTAAATAGTTTGGTTATCATGAAGTTATCTAAAGATAAAATAAAGAACATTCTTCTTTTAGTGTTTATAGTTCTTCTTGTCATTCCACAAACCAGAAAGCCCATTCAGGTCATGCTTCAAAAAGGCGTAATGTTGATTAGCAGTCCATCAGTAGTTGAAGAAAATAAGGTTTCTATAGATGATTATAATTGGAGATTATTGGATGAAAAGGACGTTGTTTTCAATTTTCAAAACACACAAGGAAACGTAGTTCTAGTTAATTTTTGGGCTACTTGGTGTCCGCCTTGTATTGCAGAAATGCCTAGTTTGCAAAGTCTATTTAATGATTACCAGGGTAAGGTGGATTTTTTGTTTATTACTTCAGAAGATTTAGAAGTTATTAAACCTTTTATGCAAAAGCATGACTATACGTTTAGCGTGTACAGACCTGCTGAAAATTATCCGGATTATTTTAATGTGAGTTCCATACCAAGAACATTTTTAATTGATAAAAACGGACAAATAATTATAGATGAAACGGGCGCTAATGATTGGAATAGTGAATCTGTAAGAAGCGTAATTGATGAATTGATAAAATAATATAAAAGACGATTATTATGAAAATGGTTGTGTTAGATGGCTATACATTGAATCCGGGTGATTTAAGTTGGGATGGCCTCAAACAATTTGGTGATTTAAAAGTGCACGACCGTACGCCATACAATCCTGAAACTGTTATAGAGGCTATAGGTGATGCAGATGTTGTGTTCACAAACAAAGTACCTTTGTCTAAAGAGGTCTTGGAGCAGGTTTCTAAAGTAAAATACATAGGCGTTTTAGCTACAGGCTATAATGTTGTAGATGTTGAAACAGCGGCCAAACTAAACATGGTGGTAACCAATGTGCCAAGTTATGGCACCACTGCCGTGGCACAATTTACTATGTCGCTGTTGTTGGAACTTTGTCACCACATAGGTGACCACAATAAAGCGGTGAAAGAAGGCGAATGGACGCGGTCGTTAGATTTTTGTTTTTGGAACACGCCACTTATTGAACTGGCGGGCAAAACCATGGGCATTATCGGTTTTGGCCGCATTGGACAAGCTACTGCAAAAATAGCGCAAGATTTTGGACTAAAAGTTTTAGCCTATAATAGAAGCAAGGATTATTCTTTGGAGTCTGAAACATGCCACTATGCCACTTTGGATGAATTATTTGAAAAGTCGGATATCATCAGTCTGCACATTCCGTTGTTTGAAAGTACGGCCGGGATTATCAATAAGCAGAATATCGCCAAAATGAAGGATGGTGTGATGATAATAAATACTTCCAGAGGCGGTTTGGTTGTTGAAGAAGACTTAAAAGAAGCGCTAAATAGTGGAAAAGTTTCTGCCGCTGCCGTTGATGTGGTTTCTACAGAACCTATAAAGGAAAACAATCCGCTGCTATCTGCCAAAAACTGTATAATTACACCTCACATAGCTTGGGCTTCAAAAGAATCGAGAGTCAGATTGATGCAGGTTGTGGTAGATAACTTGGCGGCTTTTAAAAATGGAAAGCCGATTAATGTTGTTAATTAACTTTTTCAAAAGACTTTACAACAAAAAGGTTGATGAGTATTAATGAAAAGGCATAGATTGTATCTTCAATAGGAATGGTAAAAAGCCTAATGCCCAAATTTTCGTTGTTATTGTACCAAACCACTTCGTTTTCAATAAAACTGCCCGTTAAAATACCGTTCACAAGAAAAAAAGGAATGAGCATCACCAAAAAAGTGACATAGTATTTTTGCAGTAAGCGAATGTTCTTTTTCAGCACAATAAATGTAATTAGTGCACCAATTAAAAAGTTGATGAGGGTGTACCATTTGCTGTAATTCAAAATAGCAGTAAATAGCAAAATGCTTATTAGCGCATAACTTAAATATTTGGTACTTTTTAAGCTTAGTGTCATGTTAGGGAAATAGTGCAATAAGGCAAAATGGGTAAAAACGCACGCGTAGGGTATGCAGATAAAGAATAGCCATTCTTCCATTGGTAGTCCAAACCATGTAATGTCCAGAAAGTAATCGTGGTTAAAACCCCAAACGTTGTGTTTTGTAAATAAAATATCCCAAGGAATAAACACAAGCATACCGATTACAATACCTACGACTAAAGATTTCCAGTAGCGGTAGAATTTTAATTTTGGATGAAAGCTGAATAAAAAAGGAATGGATAGAGACCCTAGGTTTAATAATAGGTATAAATAATCCATTATTAATTATTCTTGAAGTATTTAAACGGCACGATTAGCATACCAAAACATTCACCATCTTCTTTCCCTAAGTGTTTATGGTGCATTTTGTGGGCACGTCTAACGCCTTTAGCATACCAATTATTGGCGTTTCTAAAAAGTTTAAAGCGTTGGTGTATAAAGATATCGTGTACTATGAAATAAGAAACACCATAAGCAAAAATACCAAGGCCGATGGGAAGTCCAGGCCAGAAGCTAGTGTATTTCCAAAGTAAAAAGAAACCGATACTAACCACGGCATAAAACAGGAAAAAGGCATCGTTACGTTCAAACCAACTATCATGGTCCTTTTTATGGTGGTCTTTGTGCAAGTTCCATAAAAAACCGTGCATAATGTACTTATGGGTAAACCAAGCCATAAATTCCATGAAGCAGTAAGTTCCAACAAAAACGAGTATCCAAAGCGCTGTGTGCATCATTTAATTTTACATTAAATTTAATTGATATTTTACGTAACTCCGCATTAAAAGCTCAATTTTTTTTGGATTGGATACC
This sequence comes from Marixanthotalea marina, assembly GCA_018883545.1. Lineage (GTDB taxonomy): Bacteria > Bacteroidota > Bacteroidia > Flavobacteriales > Flavobacteriaceae > Marixanthotalea > Marixanthotalea marina. The sequence goes on from JAHLEH010000001.1 coordinate 1,081,555, forward strand.
CTAATTCTTTTGTTTTTTATTTGGAGCGCAGGTGTTCTTTTTAGTTTCTTTAGTAGCTGCCTGTAATATCTATAGGCCATAAAAACACCAAATTTAGCTTCAATGGGCAACTTTTTTATGCCGCTTAGTCCCATTTCGAAATCGGCCTCAATATCGTTTATAATATCCTTTTTTGAATTTTCATCAAGGTTGTTTAAATCTATTTTGGGAAAATAGCTTCTGTTAAGATCATTAAAATCGGTTTTTAAATCCCTCAAGAAATTCACTTTTTGAAATGCAGAACCCAATGCCATGGCCATATCCTTAAGTTCATTGTACTTTTCTTCGTCACCTTTTACAAATACTTTTAAGCACATAAGCCCAACCACATCGGCCGACCCATAAATATAAGCCTTAAACTCTTCTTCAGTAAGGTATTTGGTTTTATGTAAGTCCATGCGCATACTTGCCATAAAAGCATCCACCAAATGTTTATCAATGTTGTATTTGTGGTAGGTGTACTGAAATGAATTGAGAATTGGATTGAGGCTGATGCGATTTTTCAGAGCCAATTCCAGGTCGTTGGAGAAGTTGTTGAAAAGCGTTTCCTTATCGTAATCATGAAAAGAATCTACAATTTCATCAGCAAAGCGCACAAATCCATAAATGTTGTAGATGTCGTTTCTAATGGACTGGCATAGCATTTTTGTAGCTAAGGAAAACGAGGTACTGTACGTTTTTGTAACAAGCTTACTACAGTCGTAAGAGACAGTGTCAAAAAGTGTTTTCATAAATTAACGGTTATGTTTTAAAACTAAATCTGCTACTAGCTTTCCTGAAATTAAAGAGGGAGGAACACCTGGGCCGGGTACGGTTAGTTGTCCTGTAAAATAGAGGTTTTTTACTTTGCCACTTTTTAATTTAGGTCTTAAAAAAGCTGTTTGGGTCAATGTGTTTGCCAATCCGTAAGCATTGCCTTTATAGGAGTTGTAATCTTTTATAAAGTCGTTTATACAGAAGGATTCTTTAAATAGAATATGTTCTTTTACATTTTGTGATGTAAGGGTTTCAAAGCGTTCAATAATTTTATCAAAATAAATGTCTCTCAATTCTTGTATATCGTCTAGACCTGGGGCCAGAGGAATTAAAAAAATGCCTGCTTCTTTGCCTTTGGGAGCTACACTGCTATCTGTTATACTTGGGAAACTAGCGTAAAACAATGGGCTTTCTGGCCATTTAGGCTCGTCGTATATGGATTCGGCATGTGTATCGAAATCGGTGTCAAAAAATAATGTATGGTGGTTTACATTTTTAATTTTTTTGTTGAAACCAACATAAAACAACAAAGATGAAGGCGCAAAGGTTTTTTTGTTCCAATAACTTTCGGAATATTGCCTTAATGGTTTATCAAGAAGTGTTTCCGTATGATGATAATCTGCACCACTTACTACTATATCTGAGTAATATTCTTTTTCATTTGAAATAACTCCAATAGCTTTATTGTTTTTGACCATAATTTTGTCTATAGAACAATTTGTTTTTACGGCTACACCCAGCTCTTTGGCCAAGCTTTCTAAAGCTAAAATGACTTGATACATGCCCTTTTTAGGGTGAAATGTGCCCAAACCAAAATCGGCATAATTCATAAAATTGTAAAAGGAGGGTGTGTCACTCGGTTTTGCTCCTAGGAACAAAACAGGAAACTCAAGAATTTTAACTAGTTTTTCATTTTTAAACGCTTTTCTCACATCATTTTTAATATTTCCAAAAAACTGATTAAGTTTTAAAAGTGTGGTTGGAGTAACAAGTTCTAAAGGGGAAACTCCGGGATTGTAAACCAAATCTTTGATGGCTATATTGTAATTACTTTTAGCTTTATCTATAAACTTTAATAGCTTTTTAGAGCTTCCTTTTTCTTCTTTTTCAAAAGCAACGGCTATTTTTTCAAGAGTGTCTTCAATGTCTATAAAATCGTTTTTGCCAAAGTAAACACTGTATGCTGGATTCAGTTTTTCTAATATGTAATATTGGGAAGGTGTTTTTTCAAAATCTGAAAAGAAACGTTCAAAAACATCGGGCATCCAGTACCATGTTGGGCCTATGTCAAAGGTAAATCCATCTTTGGTCAATTGTCTTGCACGTCCGCCAATGGTATTGTTTTTTTCGAATATGGTAACATTAAAGCCATATTTAGCTAGATAGCAAGAAGCTGCCAGCGATGAAAACCCAGAACCTATTATTGAAACTGTTTTGTTCATATGTTGTTTAACAAATATAAAAAAAAGTTAAACAAATATAAAAAGTTTATAATTCTTTAACTAAGTTTTCGATTGAATTAAATATAGTTACTTTTTTTGGAAGTTCGGTTTGGCTATAGTCTTGTAATTTTGTGCCCAGTAAGTATAATTTATTGGTGCTGTTATTTAGTAGTAGTTCGTTGAAGTTGTTAATATAACTTTCAATATTGCCTAAATCAGGAGATACTGTGAAATATGATATAAAAGTTATGTCGCTAAAAAAGGATAGTAAATCTTTTAGGTTGTCCATAGGGACACTCTCGCCCAGAAAAATGGTATGGTAGCCTTTGCTTCTTAACTTGTAATTTATAAAAAGTAGTCCGATATCATGAATTTCGTTTTCCGGTAAAAAAAGCACAAAAGTCTTTGAAGAAGGTTTTGGCTCTATACTTTGTAGTTTTTCAATATTCAGAAGTATTTTTTGCTTTATGAGAACAGAAATAAAATGTTCGTGTGCAGGTGTTATGGTATTGGTTTGCCAAAGGAGCCCAATATCGTTTAATAGAGGCAAAAAAGTGCTGTAAAAAATGTCACTAAAAGGTTTGTTTTCAATTAAACCATTATAGGTGTTATAAAAAAGCACTTGGTCAAAATTCAACATGGCCATTTTTAAAGCATTAATGGCATGGTTTTCAAGTTTGTTTCTTGAGGCTATTTCCCTGACCTTAGCAGCTATTTCGTCATTTTTGAGTTTTGCTATTTTAGATATTTTAATTCCATTTTCATTTAAATATGAAATATTCAGGAGTTTCTGTAAGCTGGAATTATTATAGCTTCTAATATTCGTTTCTGTTCTGTTTGGCGAAAGTAAGTTGTAGCGTTTTTCCCAAATCCTTATGGTGTGGGCTTTTATGCCTGTTAGATTTTCTAAATCTTTAATACTAAAGTTTGTCTTAATATTGTTCATTTACATACATAAAAAGTTAAACAATATTAACTAAAAAAACTGGGATTAAAAAATAGTGGAATTTAATTTTAAGAAAGTGCGCACGAGAAGACTCGAACTTCCACATCCTAAACGGATACCAGCCCCTCAAGCTGGCGCGTCTACCAATTCCGCCACGTGCGCTTTTAAGATTGGCAAAAATAAAAAAAGTAAATTAATTAACACCTTTTTTTAAACATTCTAGGTTAAAGATGCCATAGGTTATAAATTCACGTAATTATGATTATTTTTGTAAATTGTGTGGCTTCTGGTTTAAAGCCATGAGTTAATTTAGAGCTGTTGCTATGAAAATGTTCTCAAAGATCCCGAAAATACGTCTTAAGTTTTTCTTTTTATTGGCCATGCTGGTTGTTGTTTCTGTTGTACAGTCACAATCACCCCACACCGAGTTTGTCCCTATTGCAGAGCGAAGTTTGTCTAGTTCTTTTGGAAGGTGTTTTTTAAAAGACAGTAAGGGGTATATGTGGATAGGTACAGCCGATGGCTTAATGCGCTATGATGGGTTTAGGATTTATAGCTACGAGCACAATCCACAAGACAGGACAACGATTCCCAATAATAATATAAATGTAATAGTAGAAGATGCCAAAGAAAGAGTATGGGTTGGTACCTCTCAAGGTTTGGTAATGTACGATAGGGAAAAGGATAAGTTTATAAATGTAGATTCTATACCTAACAATAAGAGTCATTTAAACAATAGATACATAACTTCAATAACATTTGACGCAAATGGAAATGCATGGATAGGAACTTTAGGAGGGGGTGTTAACGTGTATGATGAAAAAGCATCAGCCTTTACTCATATGAGTGGTTCGGATGCTAATAGCGACCCTGTTCCCGAAAACTATATAACAAGCGTATTATTTGCAAATGGCCTTGTTTGGTCTGGTACAAAAGGAGGGCTTCAAGTTTATGATGCAGATAAAAAAACTTTGGTTGCACCAAATTTATTTGTAGACGAACTTCCCAGTAAGCAAATTACCCAGATAGTTCAGGATGTAAAAGGAGATGTTTGGTTTTCTACAATAGAGGGGGAAATAATTAAGGCGTCAAGAAAGAACTTGGTGTATTCACTTGATACAATAATTTCTCCAAATTCAAATAAAAATGTCAATTGGACTGAAATCCTGACGATGTCAGGTGACAGTAAAGGTAATTTTTGGGTAGGCGGTGAAAATTCTGGATTGAGTTATTTTGATACCGAAAAAAACACTATCGTTTATTTTGGTCCAGATACTGACGGTGTTAATAAAATGCCAACCAATTCTATTCGCTCGGTTTATGTTGATAATAATGGACTGGTTTGGATTGGCACCTTTAGTAAAGGGGTTTATTTGGTTGATAAAGGCGCGGGTGAGTTTGATGATTATACTTGGGGAGATTTTCAGCAAAGAGATTTGGAAGGTAAAGATGTAAGAGCTTTTGCTGAAGCAAAAAATGGAGATGTTTGGATGATTTTTGATGGTGTTGGATTGGTAAAGCTAGAAAAACGAACCAATAGTTTAAGAAAGTACGATCAATTAAGCCGAAATATATCTGTAAATGCATTAACAGCTCTAGTTTTTGATAAGGCTAATAACCTTTGGTTAGGAACTGGTGGTAACGGGTTGTACAAAATAAATATCAATACCAATAGCGTAACAAATTATTCATTAGAGTCTGGTGGCTTTGGAGACAACAAAGTTTTTTGTTTATATGTAGATAAGCAAGGAACACTTTGGGCAGGCACCAATGGTAGTGGTCTTTTTTATTTTGATAGAACCAAGCAACAGTTTGTTGTGCTTAATGAAAATCACAAAGAAAATTTTATTAATACAACGAGTTACATTAGTGCAATCCAGGAAGATTATCAAGGGGCGCTTTGGGTAGCTACTATGTATGGGCTCTATAAAATCACAAAAGATGCCAAAGGGGCAAATGTTTACAAATTGTTTAGGAATGACGTAAACCCAAAAGGGCTTAAAAGTTCAAATTTTCAATATGTTTATGAAGATACCGAAAAGAATTTATGGGTTGGAACATCAGATGCTGGATTGTATGTAAAGCCCTATCAAGAGGATGCTTTTAAAGCTATTAAAAAAGAAGACGGCTTGCCAAGCAATACTATAAGATCTATAGTGGAAGATGAGGGCGGGAATTTATGGGTTGGTGGTAATATGGGATTGTCAAAAATAGATGCCAAAACTAACAAGATTACAAATTATGTTAAGTCAGATGGGCTGGCGTCCAATAGCTTTCATAACCAATCAATTGTAACAAGTTATGGAAAATTGTTTTTTGGAACCAATAACGGCTTCAATGCGTTTTATCCAGAAAATATTGAGACCGAGTCTGAGAAGCCCAAAGTTTACTTAACAGATTTAAAGATTAACAACAAATCGGTTGAGATTGATGCGCCAAATTCACCATTGGATAAACACATCAGTTTGGCATCTAACATAGAACTTGAATACGGACAACGATCCTTCGCTTTAGATTACATCGGCCTAAATTATGGGCAACCATTTGCATACGACTATTGCTATAAGCTAGAAGGTTTTGATGACGATTGGAATTGTGTAGGAGGAAGAATAAGTGCAACCTATACTAATATAAACCCCGGTAACTACACCTTTTTGGTAAAGGCTTCAAACAAAGATGGGGTTTGGGGGGAGACACCACAAAAGCTTAATATAACGGTGTATCCATTAGTATGGAAGACTTGGTGGGCGGTGTTAATATATATAATTTTTATTTCAGCTCTTATATATTTTTTGATCAGTTTACGTGTAGAACGTATAAGAATGCGAAATCAATTAGATATGGAACGATTGGCTAGAGAGCAGGACAAGGAATTAAGTGAGCAAAAATCCCAATTTTTCACAAATATTTCCCATGAGTTTAGAACACCTTTAAGTTTGATTTCCATGCCTTTAGAAAACTTAAGCAGTATGAAGGAGTTGCCTTCTGCTGTTAAGGAAAGGATAAAAATGATTAGAACAAGTTCTGATAAAATGATGCGTTTGGTAAATGAGTTGATGGACTTTAATAAGCTAGAAAGTGCACAATTGGATTTAAAAGTGCAAAAAGGCGAGTTGGTTGGCTTTATATCTAACCTATCTAATATATTTAAAGACATGGCTTCTAAAAGGAGCATTCATTTTGGAACGCATTCTATGGTTGGTGCTCTTGAAGGGTGGTTCGACCATGATAAGTTGGAAAAAATATTAACAAACCTACTTTCAAATGCTTTTAAGTTTACCTTAGACAACGGAAAGATTAACGTTATCATAAATTCTAAAATAGCTGCACTTAAAGAAGGTGAACCAGAAACACGTTGTTTGGAGTTAAGTGTTGTTGATGATGGTATAGGTATTCCCAAAGAAGAGTTGCCATATATATTTGATAAATTCTATCAAGCAAAATCGACTTCAACGATAGTCAACCAAGGTACGGGAATTGGCTTGTCTCTTACCAAAGGTTTGGTGGAGCTGCATAAAGGGCAGATTAGGGTAGAGAGTAACCCCAACCAAGAAACGGTTTTTGTAATATTAATTCCTATTGATAAGGAATGTTATAATGAAGAGGATATTGTTGAAATACCGGGTTGCATTGATGCGCCTCAACCCATTACTGAAGAAGCCAAAAAACTTAATGTTCAGGAATTTGAAATGGAAAATGAAGTTGTTGAATCGGAAGATTGGGATGAAGAAGTTGAGGAAAGCAAAAGTAAGCCACAAATATTGGTTGTTGAGGATAATGAAGAGTTAAGAAATTATATATGTTTAGAACTTAAGCAAGAGTTTAATACATTGGAGGCTAAAAATGGGCAAGAAGGCTTAGAGTTGGCTTTAGAGCATAGCCCAGATTTAATTATCAGTGATATAATAATGCCTATTAAGAGCGGTATAGAACTATGTGAAGAGCTTAAGAAGAATATTAAAACCAGTCATATACCATTTATTCTTTTAACAGCAAGAACAACTGTAGAAGATCAGATTTCGGGTGTGGAAACGGGGGCAGATGTTTATATTACCAAGCCTTTTAGTATACGGTTCTTATTGGCTCAGGTTAACCAAATAATTGAATCCCGCCAAAAATTATATACCCAATACAGCCAGGACCTCAGTTTAATGCCAAACAAAATGGCGCATAACGAAATAGACCAAGCGTTCCTTCAAAAAGCGATAGACTATATTAAAGAGAATATGCAAAACCCGCAATTGGGTGTTATCGCTATAGCTGAATTATTCAATCTTAGCAGAATGCAGATTTATAGAAAAATTAAGGCGCTAACTGGTAAATCTGTAGTAAACTTCATTAGAATGGTTAAAATTAAAGAAGCTTTAAGACTTATGGATGCTCAAAAGTATACTTTAACTGAAATTTCTTATATGACCGGGTTTAATTCACCATCATACTTCACCACAAGCTTCAAGGAAGAATACGGAAAATCCCCTTCCGAATATTTAGAGGAAAAGGTAAAAACCTAATTATCTCCTTTTGTCTTAAAATATAAATTTGAGTTAGGGGTTAGACCGTATTAACCAAAATAATGTAACTAACTTTTTGTTAAGAAAAATAGCGTTTGGGTGGTTTTTATTGTCCATTTTTAAAACTCTTCATTTTTTTAGGTCTTATGTCAGAATAGTACAAAAACATGTGTGGTTTTGTGCTAAATACGTAAGATGTGTTTCAAATTTTAAAGATAATGTTCATTTTGTGATAGCCTAAATTGGGTTGGTATCAGGATATTTGAAAGCCTACTTTTCCATAAAGTCATGTTTGTGATTTTTGGGATAGTATGCGGGTTTTTATAGCATGTTGTTTTATGAAAATAAGTTGTTATAAGCGAAAAAGATGATCGAAAGTTTATAACTGCAACATTTTTAACATCTATAAAACTCGTATGGCATTTTAAACTAAAACTTTATTAACACTAACTAAATTTTATTTTATGCAAAATGTAAAACTATTTTGCTCTAGGAGAGACCGCCCTTGGTTTCTCAGGGCTGTTTGTTCATTGACATTATTTGTTGCTATGGCTTTTGCAGCCAATGCCCAAACCACAGTAAGTGGTACGGTATTGGACGAAGCTGGCGTACCAATGTTAGGTGTCAATGTTATTGAGAAAGGTACCAATAATGGTACTAACACAGATTTTGATGGAAATTATTCATTGAACGTTTCAGGAAACAATGCGGTTTTGGTGTTTTCTTATTTAGGATTCCAAAACAAAGAAGTTTCAGTGGCTGGTCAATCAAACATCAATGTTACGTTGGCTCAAGACGTATCTGCACTATCGGAGGTTGTAGTTATTGGGTATGGTACCCAAAGAAAAGAGTCGGTAACAGGTTCTGTTGTTTCTGTAAAAGGAGAGGATTTAGCTGAAGTTCAAACAGCAAATTTTCAACAAGCATTACAAGGTAGGGCTGCTGGTGTAGATATTTCTACAACAGGTACTAGACCAGGTGGTGGAAATACTCAAATTAGAATTCGTGGTACACGCTCGCTATCGGCAGATAACAATCCTTTAATTGTATTAAACGGTATTCCGTTTTTTGGAGGATTAAACGATATCAATATGAACGATATTGAAAGTCTTGATATTCTGAAAGATGCTTCTGCAACAGCTATTTATGGTTCTAGGGGAGCTAATGGTGTTATATTAATTACTACCAAATCAGGTAAAAAGGGACAAAAAGCAAGGTTTAGTTACAATACCTATTATGCAACTAAAGAAGTCTTTGCCAAATTCCCTATGATGAACGCTGCTCAGTTTACCGCATTGAGAGAGGCAACCCGCCTTTACAATAATGGAAATATCCTTTTCCCTCCAAAACCTGAAGATGAGGATCCAGGTACAGATACCGATTGGCAAGATTTAATTTATGGTACTGGGCTACAAACCACACATGACTTAAGTGTGACTGGTGGTGGTGATGATATGACCTACAACGTTGGTGTTGGTTATTTTAAAGAAACTTCAGTTGTGCCTGTTGAAAATTTCCAAAGATATTCTTTTCGAGCTCAACTAGAGCAACAGATTGGAGCCTTTAAATTTGGTATAAATTCAGTTATGAATTACAATATCACTAGGGGTGGAGGTCCTGGAGTACCTTTAGATTATTCGCCTGTTTTGAACCCATATAATCCTGATGGATCATTCAAAACATTTGTAAGAGGTTCTGCCGATGACTTTTTTGTAAGAACTAGAGAAACTATAAAAGAAGTTGGTTATGGTAGTTATAATCTACAAAAAGACTTTGGAACCTATAACAACATATTTGGTGAGGTAGCAATTCCATGGGTAGAAGGATTAAAATACCGTGTTAATGTTGGTTTAAACTTACGAATGAGCAGGGATGGTAATTTTAATGGTCGAGGTGTTTATAGTATAGATCCAAATAACCCATCAAATGCTTCAGTAAGTAGTGGACTTACAACAGATTATGTAATAGAGAACTTGTTGACTTATGATAGAACTTTTGCTGATAAGCACAAAGTGAACTTTGTAGGTTTATTTTCAGCCCAAGAAGGAAGATGGGATGGTACTAACCTTAATGTTAGAAACTTACCAAATGAGCAGTTTTTGTTCTACAATTTAGGTACAGTACTGCTTGAAGATATCACAGGTTATGGTGGAAATTATGGAGCTGCTGGTTTAATGTCTTACATGGGTAGAGCCATGTACCAATACGACAATCGTTATTTAATTACAGCTACATTACGTGCTGATGGATCTTCTAGATTAGCCAAAGGTAATGAGTGGGTAACGTATCCTGCTGTGTCTGTTGGTTGGAATATTGGAAATGAGGCATTTATGGACAATGCTGATTTTGTAGATTTATTGAAATTGCGTGTAGGATATGGAGAAACGTCTAATCAAGCTATTGGCACCTATTCTACTTTAGGAAGACTAGGTACTAGAGATTACAACTTTGGTAGCACGTTCCAAACAGGATATTATGTAACAGGTTTGCCAAACCCTGAACTGGGTTGGGAGTTCTCTGAGACTTATAACTATGGTTTGGATTTTGGATTGTTTAACAATCGCTTATCAGGATCTGTAGAATATTACATAACTAAGACAAACGATATTTTATATAATTTACCGTTGCCTGCAACTTCAGGTGTTGGAAGTTATACAGCGAATATTGGTAAAACAGAAAATAAAGGTTTGGAAGTTGCTCTTAATGCAACTATTATAGATAACCCTGATGGTTTTACATGGGATTTTGGTTTGAATGTTTATACTAACAGAAATAAAATTACAGCGTTAGCAAGTGGACAAGATAGAAACGAAGGAGCGCTTTGGTTTGTTGGATCGCCTATTCAGGTTATCTACGATTACAAGAAAGTAGGTCTTTGGAATGAGTCTGATCCAGATTACCAATACATAGATCAATATGAGCCAAATGGAGGTGCTAACTTAGGGTCTATAAAAGTTCAATATACGGGCGATTACAATCCAGATGGTTCACCTACTAGAGCTATTGGTCCTGACGATAGACAAATAATTGATCCAACTCCAGATTTTCAAGGAGGTTTCAATACGCGTTTAGCTTACAAAAACCTTGATTTAAGTATTGTTGGAGCATTTAAAAGTGGAGGCATACTTATTAGTAATTTATATAATGCCCAAGGTTATTTGAACATGCTATCTGGTAGAAGAAATAATGTAAATGTAGATTATTGGACACCAACAAATACAGGTGCTAAATATCCTGCGCCAGGCGGTGTTGGAGGTGATAATCCAAAATATGGTGAAACTTTAGGTTATTTTGATGGATCTTACTTAAAAGTTCGTGCCATGACTTTGGGATATAATTTTAATCAAGATTTCATTAGAGATGCTGGTATTAGCAGATTAAGAGTGTATGCAACGGTTCAAAACCCATTCGTATTGTTTTCACCATTCCACAAAGAGTCTGGTATGGATCCAGAAACAAACTCTTTAGGTGGTCAAAACTCTGCAACTGGTACTGGAGGTAGATATTCAGGTGGTTTAGCAACTGTTGGGGCAACTGTTCCAACGACGCGCAACTACATGATAGGACTAAACTTAACATTCTAAAAAAATATTAAATATGAAAAGATTGAAAATTAAAATAGTAGCCTTAACAACTCTCTCTGTAGCGTTGCTTGTAGGCTCTTGTACTAACGACATCTTGGAGGAAACTCCGAGAAGTATCTTTACACCTGACTTCTTTAAAACAGAATTAGGAGTTCAAGGTGGTATAACAGCATTATATACCCAGCTAAGGTACCTTTATGGAGGTATGGGGTATTATACTGCCACAGAAGATGGAACAGATGAGTACACTTATGGTGCTTCTGGACAAAATGATTCTAATGCATCTCTAGATTTATCTGGTAGAGGAGGGGTTATAAACTCTCAAACAGGAGCAGTGGGAGATGTGTGGTATAATTCATTCCCAATGATTAACACGGCCAGTGGTATCATTGAAAATGCAACTGAAGTAGGTTTGTCTGCAGAATTGATTGGTGAAGCACAATTTTTCCGCGCATTCTTTTACTTTCAATTGGTGCAGAATTATGGAGGTGTGCCTTTAGATTTAGGTGCTGGAGAACTTAAGTTTAATACCTCAACTTATAGAGGTTCTGTAAGAAACACCGTGCCAGAAGTTTACACAAAAGCTATTTTTCCAGATTTAGTTGCTGCTGTAAATGGTTTACCGGATAATCCTCGTTTAACAGGTACTGTTACTAAAAATGTAGCGCGTTTATATTTAGCTAAAGCATATTTAACCTATGCTTGGTGGTTGCAAAACCCTAATAACATACCAACCTACCCTGAAGCACCAAGAACTGACCCTGATGGGCGTGATTCAGCTTGGTACTTTCAACAGGCTTACAACATCGCTATGACTGGAATTGATAACCCTGGACCGTATGCTTTACAAGAGTATTTCTATGATGTACATTGGGCACCAAATGATAGACATAGTGAAATGATGTTGTATGCAGATCATACTGAAGAAAGTGAAAAGTACAATGGCGCTAGCTTAGGTTGGGGACTTTCAACAGGTCGTGATAATGCCGCTGTTTGGTTAGTAACCTGGAACTATACGTTCCTAAGTCAAGTGGATAGGGAAGCAGCTCAAGATTATGGTCGTCCTTGGACACGTATGGCACCACCACAAGAGGTGTTTACCGAAACTTTTGCTGAAAAAGATTTGGATTCTCGTTACGATGGTACGTTTGTTACTAGCTACCGTAACAATAGGGATAAAAGTGGCGATTTAGAGCCAAAACCAAACGCAAATGGACTTTTAACAGGGCCTGGAGATGCAGTGCATACTTTCTTGGATGAAGAAAATCCAGCGGTTAGTTTCGCTGAAACCAATAATGTTGGTGGAGGTACACTACCAGGTAGAGCCGATTACGTGGTTAACCCTTCTGGTATTAACAGAATCATGTACCCAGGTTTATGGAAGCTTGGTACTTACCGTACCGATAGTAATGGTGGTTTGGGGTCTCCTAATGCAGGTTTAACACGTCCTTACCCTATTGCTAAATTCTCTGAGTTCTATTTTGTTGCTGCCGAAGCTGCTGTTAAAGGAGCAACTGGAAGTATGTCTGCAAGACAATTAATAAATGTGATTAGAGCTCGTGCGGGTAAATGGCGTTTTGATAATGGTGAAAAGCAAGAGCGTATTGAAGATAACAGTGCTGCTATGATAGCTGCAACGCCAGCAACTATCGATATTGATTATATCTTAGCAGAGCGTTCTCGTGAGTATTTTGGTGAAGGTTACCGTTGGTTAGATTTAGTACGTACCCAAAAATGGGAAGAAATAGCTGGAACCTATACTATCTCAGGTCCTGGTTTTGGTGATCGTACACCTGAAACTTTCACACGAGATATAGAACCACATCATTATTTACGTCCAATTCCGCAAGGACAAATAGATAGTATGGATGGTACTGATGCAGAAAAGCAAGAATACCAGAATCCTGGTTATAATAATTAATGCATAGAAACTTAGTGAATTAGTTTAGTATTTTTATATTATTTTGTGAGTAGGGTTTGTACAATTTTGTGCAAACCCTATTTTTTTGTTTTAAATTTTATATATTCCGAGCCATTTACCCATAAAGTGCTTAACTTAATAGCATCCAAGAAAGACCTTAGGGTTAAATAATAAAAGCGAAATAAACATTTTATTATTTTTATAGTCTAAATAGCTATGTGTATTAAAAATAAAAAATATGTTGGCTTTGTGATATTGTTTGTTATTGCTCAAACTTGGTTTACTGCAATAGCACAGTCGCATAAAGCATCTTTTGTTCCAATAGGAGAAAGAACTCTGTCTAATTCTTACGCGAGATCTTTTTTAAAGGACAGCAAAGGGTATGTTTGGATAGGAACTTCAGATGGTTTAGTTAAATATGATGGTTTTAAGGTAAATCGTTACGAGCACAACCCAAAAGACATAAATAGCATTATAGATAATAATGTAAATGTTATTGTTGAAGATGCCAATCAACAATTGTGGGTAGGAACAGCCAAAGGCATTTCTAAGTATGATAGGGAAAAAGACCGTTTTATCAATATCAATGAACTTCCAGAAAATAAAAACCATTTAAACAACATCTATATAACGTCGTTAGCTTTCGATGCAAATGGCAATCTTTGGATAGGCACGCATGGAGGCGGTTTAAATATATACGACCCATTAAATAATATTTTTTACTATATCAGTGGGTATAACGTTCACAGTAGCCCACTTTCAGAAAATTACATTACAGATTTATTGTTCGCCAACGATTTAATTTGGTGTGCTACAATGGATGGATTGCAGGTCTATAATTATTCTGACAAATCAATTGAAACATTAAAATTAAAAGGAGATAGCCTGCCAAAGAAACAGATTACAAGACTTAATAAAGACTCTAAAGGTAATGTAGCGTTTTCTACTTTTGAAGGTGATATTCTAGGGTTAGAATCCCATAAGGATTATTATACGATAGAGAGAAAGTTTTCAAGTAAAGCTGTAAAAGATATTAATTTAAGCAACATACTAACTTTTAGTGAAGATTCTAAAGCAAATTTATGGATTGTAGGAGACAATTCTGGACTTCATTATTTAGATAAGAAAACAGGGGAGATTAGTTATTTTGGAGTTGAAAACAATTATTTGGAAAAATTGCCAACAAACTCCATTCGATCAATATATATAGACGATAATGGACTTGTTTGGGTTGGGACTTTTAATAAGGGCGTTTATTTAACAGATAACAATTCGAATAGATTCGAGTCTTATGGTTTGGGCGATTTTAAATTGGGCGACTTAGAAGGTAAGGATGTCCGTGCCTTTGCAGAAGATAAACAAGGAAATATATGGATAGGTTGTGATGGTATTGGCATCATAAAATTGGATGTCAAAACACAAGAACTGAAACGTTACGATGAGGTTAACCGAAAGTTTGAAACAAAGGTTGTAACGGCCCTGCTCTTTAGTAAAGATAATACACTATGGGTAGGTATGGACAATGAGGGTGCTTTTAAAATCAATTTAAAAAATAATTCAATTGAAAAATTTAAAGTAGAATCTGGTGGTTTTGGTGATAACAAAATCAATTTATTTTACGAAGATTCAAATGGAACAATTTGGTGTGGTACTAATGGTAGTGGACTTTTTTATTTTGATAACAAAAAGCAAGGTTTTGTAAAACTCTTTGAAAATGATAAACCTTTATACATTACAAAAAATGCCTATGTAAGTGATGTGTTGGAAGATTCAGAAAATAATCTCTGGGTAAGCACGTTTTATGGGCTTTTTAAATTAAAGGCTTTAGGCAACAACACCTATTCTTATCAAATATATGGCAAGGATATATCGATAGCCGATGTATATGGTAAAGATATTTTAAAAGAAGATGAAATCTTCATGGGAACTCTAAATGGAAATAGTATTCAAGCCATTTATGAAGATGCCGACAAGAATTTATGGATTGGCAGCTCGGATAGTGGTTTAAACATAAAAATGCACCAAACCAACGAGTTTAAATCTTACCAAAAAGTAGATGGCTTGGTGAGCAATACGGTTAAGTCTATAGTAGCCGATGAGAAAGAGGATATATGGATAAGTACTAATATGGGCTTGTCTAAATTTAACAAACAGACAAACGAGTTTACGCTCTATGATAATTCAGATGGTTTAAAGTCGAGTAATTTTAATTACGCAGCCTTGCTTGGTAGTAATGGGAAATTATTTTTTGGCAGTAATAATGGGTTTAGTGCCTTTTATCCAGATAGTATTCAAAGAAAAAAGAGTAAACCATTGGTTTATTTAACCGATTTAAGAATTAATAATAAATCTGTTGAAGTGGGTGTTTCTGGTTCCCCATTGGATAAGCATATCAGTTTAGCTTCTAACTTAGAATTGGAATATAACCAACGCTCGTTTGCGCTCGATTATATTGGGGTAAAATATGGGCAATCTTCAGGATATAATTATTGTTATAAATTAGAAGGTTTTGATGATGATTGGAATTGTATTGGCGGAAGGTTAAGCGCCACGTATACCAATGTAGACCCAGGGCATTACACATTTTTAGTAAGAGCCTCTAATAGAGACGGTATTTTGGGGGAAACCCAACGATTAGGAATCACAGTCCATCCGCTACTTTGGAAAACCTGGTGGGCTATTCTAATATATGTTGTTTTTGCATCAGCAGTTGTGTTTTTTCTAATAAGTTTACGTTTAGAACGTGTAAAAATTAAGAACCAACTCGATATAGAACGCTTGGCAAGAGAACAGGAAAAAGAGCTGAGTGAATTAAAAACACAGTTTTTTACCAATATTTCACATGAATTTAGAACACCTTTAAGTTTAATGGCTATGCCTTTAGAGAGTTTAAGTAGTGTGAAAAATTTACCGAATTTTATAAGAGATAGGGTAAAAATGATAAGAACGAGTTCAGACAAGATGATGCGTTTGGTAAATGAACTCATGGACTTTAGTAAATTGGAAAGCACACAATTAAAACTGTATGTGCAGAAAGGAGAATTGGTTAAATTTATAGCCAATATTTCAAGTATTTTCAAGGATGTAGCTTTAAAAAGAAACATTCATTTCGATATACATTCCCAAGTAGATTCATTGCCTGGTTGGTTTGATCATGATAAGCTTGAGAAAATATTGGTTAACTTACTTTCTAACGCTTTTAAGTTTACATCAGATAAAGGCCAGATTAACATTATAATAGACTCTAAGGTAACTTCCTTGGGACCATACGAAGAGGTACAATGTTTAGAATTGAGTGTTGTAGATAATGGTATAGGAATTCCAAAAGAAGAGTTGCCCTTTATCTTTGATAAATTTTATCAAGCAAAATCAGCCTCAACGGTGGTAAATGTAGGAACGGGCATAGGGCTTTCGCTAACCAAAGGATTGGTAGAATTACACAAAGGGGATATAAAGGTAGAAAGTAAACCAAACCACGAAACAGTATTTGTAATTCTATTGCCTATAGAGAAAATGATGTATTCAGAAGAAGATATTTGTAAAGCGCCAGATTGTATAGATACTGCTGCTGCAATTTCTGAAAATGGTATTGAATATTCAGTTGATTTTAGTGACGATTGGGATGAGGAAGAAACACAAGAGAAACCTCAAATTCTTATAGTTGAAGACAATCAGGAATTAAGAAACTATATTGCATTAGAACTCAAGAACCAATATGAAGTATTGGAAGCAAAAGATGGGCAAGAAGGTTTGGAAATGGCTTTAGAGGTAGGGCCAGATCTTATTATTAGCGACGTGTTAATGCCAATTAAAGATGGTCTAGAGTTTTGTAGCGAAATAAAAAATAATATAAAAACAAGTCATATACCATTAATACTGCTAACGGCAAAATCCACGGTAGAAGATCAAATAAAAGGTGTAGCATCTGGAGCAGATGTATATATTACGAAGCCTTTTAGTATTCGTTTTTTAACTGTTCAGGTAAGCCAGATTATAGAGTCGCGTCAAAAATTATACTCTCAGTTTAATCAAGATGTTAATCTGGTGCCTAATAAAATGACAAATAATGAGATTGATCAAGCCTTTTTGCAGAAGGCTATAGACTTTATAGTAGAGAATATACAGAACCCTCAATTAGGAGTTAATTCCATAGCCGATTTATTTGGTCTAAAAAGAATGCAAGTATATAGAAAGATAAAGGCATTAACAGGAAAATCTGTTGTAAACTTTATTCGTATGGTAAGAATTAAAGAAGCCATTAAATTAATGGATACACAAAAATATAACCTTAACGAAATAGCTTCTATGACAGGATTTAACTCGGCATCTTATTTTGCTACCAGTTTTAAGGAAGAATGTGGTAAGGCACCTTCAGATTATCTTAATGAGAATGTTAAAAATTAGTTTTATGGAAGAAGTTAATTTTGGTTCAGAAATAAACGGTATGCCTATGTTTTATACTGTCTAGAGATAAACTGTTGTTACAATAATAGAATCACAAAAATCAAATATTCAACTAAACTAAATTAAAATTATGAAAAAACTTATTTTTATGTTTGCGGCCATGATGTTTTATGGCTTGCTATCAGCCCAGTTTGCTGGAATACAGCGCGGGCAACAAGCAGACCCATTACCAGAAGGCTATAAACCTAGTTCCACAAACCTTTTTTTGGCGCAATACCCAGCGGTAAATACTAAAACCCGAGAGGTTATGTTTAAGGTTAACGCACCTACAGCCCAAAATGTTCAAATAGATATTGCAGGCAAAAAGTATGATATGACCAAAGATGAAAATGGTATCTGGACTACTACTTCCGATCCTCAGGTGGTAGGGTTTCATTACTATGCCGTTTTAATTGATGGTGTTGCTGTAATGGATAGAAATACAGATGCATACTTCGGCAGTAATTGGTGGTCGTCTGGTGTTGAAATTCCCGAAGGGCCAGAAGGTGATTATTACCGTTTTAATAAAAACATCCCTCATGGGCAAATCCGCTCTTTATATTATTGGTCTGATGTAAACGGTTTACCACGTCATATCAATGTATATGTTCCTGCGGAATACGAACAAAATCCTAATAAAAGATATCCTGTAATGTATTTGTTACATGGTTGGGGTGAAGATGAAACTGGTTGGCCAAATCAAGGTCATACAGCTAATATTATGGATGGGTTAATTAATGAAGGAAAAGCAGTGCCTATGATTGTGGTCATGGAAAGTGGTGATATTCAAACCAATCCAGATGTGCGCCAAGCCTCTTCAAACAATGTGTCCGATATTTATGTTAACGATTTAATTCCATTTATAGATAAAACCTTTAGAACCAAAACGGATAGGGAAAACCGAGCCATGGCTGGTCTTTCTCGCGGTGGTGCGCAAACTACAGGTACTGTTTTTCCTAATATGGACAAATTTGCTTGGTTAGGCACTTTTAGTGGGTTTTTTGTTAGAGGTGATGATGGTGTTGTGAATGCTTTTAATGGTGTTTTTAAAGATCCTAAGGCATTTGATGAAAAAATAAACCTCATGTTCATTAGTACAGGTACAGAAGAACGTAATCCTAAAGAACAAGTACAGGCTTTAAAAGACCATGGTATAAAGAATATTGTGTTTTACGAATCTCAAGGTACGGCTCACGAATGGCTTACCTGGAGACGTTCATTAAAGGAATTTGCTCCTAGAATCTTTAAATAATATCATATGAATTCTTTAAATAAATTGAAACCTGTTTTTTTGCTTACTATTGTAGCTACTTTGTTTTTTTCTAAAACATGGGCACAACAGGCCAATGTAAACTTAGACTACAATCCACATAAAAACACAGAAAATTTAGTGCCCTTCAGTGCGCCATTAAATTCACCTGAAGTACATGATGACAGAACCGTAACATTTCGGGTAAAAGCACCTTTGGCCAAGGAAGTGCATCTTACAGGAGTAGCTATTCTTACAGGTTTGGGTAGAGGAAGGGAACCCGTTCCTTTTGAAAAAGGCGATGATGGTATTTGGACATTAACTGTTGGTCCTATGAGACCAGATATGTACGATTATCATATTAATATAGATGGAGTACAAACAGCAGATCCCAGCAATACTATTGCGGCTTTTACGGCCATGCCTCCATATAGTGAATTAATTGTGCATGGTGATGGACCTGCGTATTATGATGCTAAAAACGTTCCTCATGGTACTGTTACCCGACACATCTACCATTCTGATGTAACCAAAGGGCAGCGTGAGCTTTATGTGTATACACCACCTGGTTATGACTCCAGTAAAAAGTATCCAACGCTTTACCTTGTTGGGGGAAGTGGTGAGTTACCATCTAACTGGATTTACAATGGACGGGCAAATCTCATTTTAGACAACCTAATTGCCGAAGGAAAAGCAGAACCTATGGTTATGGTTATTCCAAATAATCAGGTAATACATCGCAACCATCCTAAGCATGTGGAGTTAACGTTCAAAATATTTGAAGATGAAATGAGGAAGCATGTAATTCCTCTAGTAGAGAGTAATTACAGTGTACAACAAACACCTAAAGGACGTGCATTATCTGGCCTTTCTATGGGAGGACGTCATACCATGTTTGTTGGATTGAATTCCTTGGACTTATTTGGCTCTTTTGGTATATTGAGTGCAGGTGATGCTGATAGTGAAACCACATTGAAAGATTTCTTGAACGACCCAAATGCAAATGATAAAGTAGATTATCTGTTTTTAGGTCAAGGTACAGAAGAAGCTAATGGTTTTTTAGGATCTCGTGTTACAGCTACACGCGACGCGTTTGAAAAGCACAATATTGAACACGAAT
Organism: Marixanthotalea marina; assembly: GCA_018883545.1. Lineage (GTDB taxonomy): Bacteria > Bacteroidota > Bacteroidia > Flavobacteriales > Flavobacteriaceae > Marixanthotalea > Marixanthotalea marina. The sequence continues at coordinate 1,101,566 of JAHLEH010000001.1, forward strand.
ATTACGTTGGCGGTTATGGAGGTCATGATTGGGCTACTTGGCGCCATTTATTATATTATCGTTTTTTGCCTAACCTTTGGAAATAAAAAAGAAGCCTTGAGAAATCAAGGCTTTTTTATGGTGTTTATCTAAAAAGAATTTTGCTAAACTCAAATAGGTCATGTCTCCAAACTGGCCATGCATGCCCACCAGGATATTCACTGTATGTGTAGTTGATGTCCATTTCGTCAAATCGTTTCATCATGATTTCGCAGTTATCATGGGCAATATCTTCTTGGCCTCCCATAGATATCCAAAATTTCTTTAAGTTAGAATTGATGGTGCTTGCATTGTTTTTCATGAATTCATACTGAGGATCAGAAAGCTCTGTGTTATTTGCCCACCATCCAGAACTGAATACACCTAAGTAAGCAAACATGTCTGTGTTTTTAATGCCTGCATAAAGTGTTTGCAATCCACCCATGGAAAGTCCAGCTAAAGCGCGACTGGCAGCATCAGTTTTTACGCGGTAATTTGATTCGATAAAAGGAATAGCACTTCTTTTCAGTTCATTTTCAAAAGCTTGTAAAGAGCCTTCACCAAACCCGGCCATACCGCTGCCAACATTGCCGTCAATCATGGCAATTACCATTGGGACAGCCCTGCCTTCGGCTATCAAATTGTCTAAAATAATATTGGTTTTGCCTTGAGTGGCCCATCCACGTTGATCTTCACCACCACCATGTAATAAATACAAAACAGGGTATTTTTCAGTTGAGGTATCGTAACCAGGCGGTGTATAAATATACATTTCACGCCAAGAATTACCAGAAAGGTATTGTTTGATTCTAATATCTCCGTGCGGTACATTTTTAAGTTCGTAAAAAGCACCATCTTTATGTGGAATCTCAATACCACTCGCCATTCGGCTCATGCCATAGAATGTTTCACTTGCGGGGTCGGCAACTGCAACACCATCAATGATTAACGAGTAATAGTTAAAACCTGGGTTTACAACATCAGTCGTACTGGTCCAAAACCCTTCAGCATCTTTTACCAAGTCATATTTTTTGCCAGAGATATCTATTTGAACTTTTTGGGCCTCAGGAGCCTGTAATTTAAAAACAACGCGATTGTCTGGTAAAACCTGTGGATATTCGGCATTACGCATATTGGTTTCTGGTTTAGTTCCTAAAACAGTATATTGAGGAAAAGTAGATTGGTCTATTGGTTTAAAAATAAGTTGGGAAAACATATAAAGTCCATTTTTCCAAACTTTAAAATCATGGCCACCGGGCTCTAAATAGTAAATATGAGGCACATCATTTTGAAATAAATAATCATGTGTACGCTTACTAAAGGTTATAAGGCCGTCACTTGTTCCGCAGGAAATCCATAAGACCTTTAGCTTATTTATGGCTTCCTCAGGATTTGGCAATAGTTCTTCAGGTACTTTGGTATTGGGGGCAGACGAAAATCCACCTACATAGGCAAATGTGTCTAGATTGCCCAATCCAAAATTTAAGGATTGTCCACCACCCATTGATAAACCAGCAATAGCACGATGTTCTCTATCAGTTAAAACAGAATACCTGTTTTCGATGTAGGGAATTAAGTCATTCAACAAATCTTTTTCAAAAGTGGCGAAAGCTTCAACTTTATCAGGAGCCATAATATTACCTTCATTACTATCATCTTTCATGGCCCGTCCATTCGGCATAACCACAATCATAGGTTCTATTTTGCCATCGGCCAATAAATTGTCTAAAATAATATGTGGGTTTCCACCGTTAAGCCATTCGTTTTCATCACCACCAATACCATGTAACAAGTATAGCACGGGGTATTTTTTATTTTTAGTGTAGCCTGGAGGGGTGTAAACCAAGGCTCTTCTTGTTGTGCCAACTGTATTCGATTTGTATTTTACATACCTAAGTTTCCCATTGGCAATACCATCGCGTGCTTCATCAAATCCCTTTGGGGCTTCCTTTTCAATGTTTTGAGCAAAACATGTTGTAATCATTAAAACTAAGCTAACAATTGATAAGATAATTTTTTTCATTTTTAATTATTGTTGGATTTTATTTTTATGCGAATAGTTAATAGCAAATACTATTAAATCACGTTTTTAAATAGCCATTTATAAACTGATTCTTAAGATTGTTAATATACATAATTTATAATTTGCTCTCCAATTTTTTTATAAAAAGTCATGCTGAAAAAACATAAAAACAATCAATAAAGAAAAAAGAAAAGGTTTTATGTTATATATATAAAAAGCATAAAAGCCTGTTGTGTTAATATATTTTTACCACACAACAGGCTTTCGTAATTAATTTAGTAATTACTTTTTAAACAGCAGCGGAGCCATTTCAAGTAAACTACGACGCCATGTTTGGAATTCGTGTGCCGTACCTTCTGAAACATAGGAAACAGCATTAAAACCAGCTTCTTTTAAAGCTATTGCAGCATTTTTGACACCATCAGGTCTTTCTTTGCTACCACAGCTTAAGAAGATAAGTTTGATTTTATCTTTATTGGCAGTTACATCTTCTACACTGTATGTTCCACCACTTAAAAGGCCATAGTGTGAAAACACTTCTGGATTAGCCAGGGTAATGTTTTTAGTTTCCATACCACCCATAGAAAGGCCAGCCATAGCACGATGTGGTTGATCTGCAATGGTGCGGAAATGAGAATCTACGTAAGGAATCAATTCTTTTACTAGAACAGTTTCAAAGGGCTCGAAACTAAAATTTCTAAAACCGCTTCCAAATTTAATTTCATTAGTCATACCATAGGTCATAACAATAATGAATGGTTCAATTTTTTTATCGGCAATAAGATTGTCCATAATCAAGTTGGCATGCCCTTGGTTGCTCCAAGCAGTTTCATCTTCACCCCATCCATGTTGAAGGTATAATACAGGGTATCTTTTTGAAGGATTCGCATAATATCCCGGTGGTGTGTAAACAAAAGCACGTCTTGAAGTTTCTGTGCTAGGTGATGGGAAAAGCACTTGACTAACATGGCCATGAGGCACATCTTTTAAAGCGTAAAAGTCCTGATCGTGAGCTGGGATTTCAATACCGCTTTCCCAGCGTACAGAACCATAATAATTTTTAGCGCCTGGATCGTTAAATGTACCACCATCAATATTAATATGGTAATAGTGGAAACCTTCATCCATTGGGCCAGCAGTTGTACCCATCCAAACGCCTTCAGCATTTTTTTCTAATTTGGTACCACCTTGGCCACCTAAGCCTAAGCTAACGCGAACGCTATCGGCAGCAGGAGCTACAATGCGAAAACGTGCATAGCCTTGAGAGTTTACTTGAGGATATTCTTGTTGAGGTTGGTTTTTTGAAGAAGGTACAAAATCTTCTTTAATTTCTTGAGCCTGGGCTAAAAACAGCGAACCAGACATAGCAAGAAGTAATGCAAATTGTTTCATAATTTTAAGTTTAGTTTATTTATTTGAATAATAATTGTGTAAAGCCATGTAAACTCTTTCTCCAGGTTTGGAATTCGTGAGCCGTTCCCGGAGCTTCATAATAGGTATGTTTAACGCCAGCACCTTCCAAAGCTTCGTGCGTGCTTCTACCTGCACGAGCCCCTTCTTTTGACCCCATACTTACGTAGAATACGTTGACTTGTTTTGCAAATTCTTCAGGAGTTTTTAATAAACCATTATACCCAGTTTCTACACCAGGAAACCCAAAAGGGGCACTGAAAATGCCAATATTGGCAAATTTGTCCATATTATTTTGGGAAATTTGATAGGTTTGGGTACCTCCTAAAGAAAGCCCAGCAATGGCGCGATTTTCGCGATTTGATAATGTTCTATAGCTGGCATCTATGTTAGGAATAAGATCTTTAATTAAAACATCTTCAAAACTATCCCAAAAGTTTTGGTCCTGAGGTCTTTTTGGGCTGTTAAAAGCTAGAGCGATACCACCATCTTCCATAACAATAATCATAGGTTTTGCTTTGCCTTCTGCGATGAGGTTGTCCATTATAAAATTTGTTTTTCCTTGATTAGGCCAAGCAGTGCGGTCTTCACCCATACCATGTTGTAAATATAAAACAGGGTAGCGTTCATTCGAGTTTTTATCGTATCCAGGCGGGGTGTAAACATAGGCCAAACGCATTTCGCCAGTTGATTTTGCCATATACCAATGACGCTCTATATGGCCATGTGGCACATCTTTAATATCATAAAAATCGACACCATCTTCTGGTACTTCAATACCACTTGCTATACGACTCATGCCATAGAAGGTTTCACTTTTAGGGTCGACAACATCAACACCATTAATTTTTAAAGTATAGTAGTGGAAACCAGGGTCTAGAGGTTTGGTAACTCCAGTCCAAACGCCTTTGTCATCTTTTGTTAAAGCAAGGTTTCCTAAGCTCACAGAAATACTGTCGGCGGCAGGAGCTTCAATTCTAAAATAAGCTTTGCCTTCAGAATCTATACGAGGATATTGGGCGCCAATTACATTTGATGAGGCGGGTTTGGTACCTTCCGGAAACGTTTGTTCTTGAGCTTTGCTAGTTAGCAAAGCTGTAATGCAAAATAATAGTGTTACGTATTTTTTCATAAAATTATGTTTAGTTGAATTGATAATTATTTAAATAAAAGTTGTGCAAATTGATTTAATGACCTACGCCAGGTTAACCATTCATGAGCTGTGCCAGGGGATTCGTAATAAATATGCTCTATACCGGCTTTTTCAAATTCTTTATGAACATTATTTACGTTTTGATACATGCCAGTAGGTTCATCAGTTCCAATACTTATGTAAACTAGTTTAGCTTTTTTGTTGAAAGCGTCTGCATCTGCAAAAACACCATTATATAAATTATCTAAAGTTACTCCAGGACCTCTCATTAAAGCAGAGCCACTAAAACCACCAATGTAAGCAAACTTATCTAGATTGTTCATGGTTACATGAAACGTTTGGAAACCTCCCAAAGATAACCCAGTCATTGCTCTGTGGTCTCTATCTGCAATAACTCTAAATTCTTTTTCAACCATAGGGATGATTTCATTGATGAATACTTTTTCCAACGTTTCAAAATTAAAACCACCACCTGGACGCTGACCTTCAACTGGTTTTGCTGTAGGGTCTGTGGCAGCGCCTTTATCCATAACAATAAGCATAGGTAATGCTTTGCCTTCAGCAATTAAATTATCCAAAATGAAATTGACTTTACCTTGGTTTGGCCAACCTGTTTCGTCTTCACCGCCACCGTGCAATAAGTAAAGCACAGGATATTTTTTGTTTAAATCGGTATCATAACCAGGAGGTGTATAAACAAAGGCACGTCTCCAATCTTGGGTAATGTTGGAATAATAATATTTTATGCGAACATCGCCATGAGGCACATCTTTAGGCAAATAATAATCAACGTTTTTCTCAGGAATTTCGATACCACTTGCCCAGCGGCTCATGCCATAATATGTGTTGCTGTTAGGGTCTGTAGTAGCAACACCATCAGCTATTAGTGAATAATAATGGAAACCTTCAACAATTGGGTCTGTGGTTACTGTCCAAAAACCTTTGTCGTCTTTCACCATATCATATTTTTTACCCAAATCAATTTGTAAACTTTTAGCATCTGGTGCGTTTACTTGAAAAACCACGCGGTTATCTGGTAAAATTTTCGGGTATTCACGTCCGGGGACGTTTGTTGTGGCTGGCACGCCATTTTCTTGCGCAAAACTTTCAAATAAAGCTAAAAAAGTAAATATTACTAATATTGTTTTTTTCATCATTTTATAATTTAAAAACTCTTTGAAGCGATTGCGATAAATATAATTTACAATTCATCCAAGTATGGCCACCAGAAACAATAATGGGTTCTACATCGATTTTCTTTTCTTTAAACATGGCCAGGTTTCCTTGAACACTTTCATAAAGGAAGTCATCTTTTCCAATGCTGATGGTGAAAAGTTTTAATTGCTCATTTATTTTTTTGGCATCAGGATTCCAATTGGAGAAATTTTGGGAAAATTCCTGAGTTGCTGTGTAAGGCGCAAATGAAAAAATATACGAGAACTTATCTGTATTTGTTAAGCCTATGTTTAAAGTTTGTCCACCACCTACAGAGAATCCAGCAATGGCTCTATGTTCCGTATCTGTATAAACAGGATAATTGCTCTCAATAAAAGGAATGATATCGTTCATCACATCTTTTGTAAAGTCTGGCATGGGTGCAGGTCGAACATTACCATAAGGCATAACTATAATCATAGGCACTGCCTTACCGTCTGCTATTAAGTTGTCAGCAATTAGGTTGGCTTTCCCAACTTTGGTCCATGTTTCTTCAGTATCCGAGCCACCGTGGATTAAATACAGCACTGGATATTTTTTAGATTTATCCTGCATATCAAACCCAGGAGGTGTATAAACCAAAAGCCTTCGAGTGGTGTCTAAAGTTTTAGAGTTATAGTAGTGGTAGGTTACCTTTCCGTGAGGTACATTTCTTAAAGAATGTACTAATGGTTTATCACCTGGGATTTCTACAATACTTCTTTTAAAACGCTCGTTGGCAAAAACATAGGTGTTGTTAGGGTCGGCCACTTCAATACCATCAACTTTATAACTGTATGGGTAAATGTCTGGCTTTACTTTTTTTATGGTTGCCGTCCAAACACCGTTTTCATCCTTTTTCATAGCCATTTGTTCCTCAAGAATTTCGGTGCTCAATAGCACTTCTTTAGCATTTGGGGCATAATATCTAAAAGTAACATCGTTTTTTGAGTTTACATCTGGAGAACTCAATCTGGGTGCTCTCTGGGCGTTTACCATTTGAATCGAGGTAAAAAGCACTAAAGCTGTTATATATATTAGTTTTTTCATGATGTTTTATTGTTTAAAAAGCAATTGAGCCGATTCAGTTACAAATTTCTTCACGTTCATCCAAGTATGGCCTCCCGCTGTTACGAGTCCTTGGAACTTGATGTTATGTTCATCCATATACTTCATATAATCCATTACCGGTCTGTACATGAAATCTGAATTACCAACACTCACCCAATTTAATTTTAGCATTTTATTGGTTTGTTCAGGGTTGCTACTTACGGAAACAAAATCGGTATCCATATCTTCAGGAGATGCCGAAGCAGCATAGGAACAAACCCACGCAAATGTGTCCATATTGCCATAGGCTATTCTTAGTGTTTGTCCGCCACCTCTTGAAAAACCGGCAATTGCCCTGCTTTCTCTATCTTTAATTGCTCTGTAATTTGATTCAATATGTGGAATGATATTTTTTATTAAATCGTCTTCTATCTGTTTCATTCTTTCGTTTGAAGCTTCACTATCACGAGGGGGGTCTTCTGGTTTTACATCGCCCGTTTGTTCTGCAATCCTTGCTGCTACATTACCGTATGGCATTACCACTATCATGGGTTCTGCAAGACCTTCTGCAATAAGATTGTCTAAAATGAAATTGGTTCTACCAACTTTATAAAATGTTTCCTCAGTATCGGTAGTACCACTTATTAAATAAAATACAGGATAGTTTTTATTTGGAGATTCATTATATCCTGGTGGTGTGTAAACTACCAAAGAACCAATGGAACCTTCAAGTGATGGGTAGTATTCATAAGTCACAGCACCGTGTGGTACATCTCTTAGTTCATACATTCTTGGTTCATCGCCTGGAACCAATAAAATGCTTCCTTTAAAACGTTCGTTCGGAAAATAATCAACATTTCCTGGGTCCATTACAGAAGTGCCATCCACTATAAAATTATATGGATAGATATCTGGTTGAATTGGGCCAACAGTAGTTCGCCAAATACCTTGGTCGCCTTTAGTCATTTCTACAGGCCTTCCAGTTAAAAATTGTCCGCTTAACAATACTTTTTCAGCATTTGGTGCCAAGTACTCAAAAGTTACCGTTTTGTCTTCGTGAACTTGTGGCGAACGCACAAAGGGGCCTCGTGGTGGTTGGGCTAGTAATTTTAAGGATAGCACCAACATAAAAACGAGCAATACTATTTGTTTGGTTTTCATCATTAGTTGTATAGTTTAGTTATTTTAATTCATCCAATTATTTCGTTTAAGCCATGCAAACAATGGGTCCATCCATCCTTGATGCCTAAAAATAAACCCATGGTTACCTTTAGGGTAGATATGCATTTCGGCATCTACTTTATGATGCCTTAAACTTTCAAAATAAGAAATACTATTATCAACATCTACAGTAGTGTCATCAGCTGTATGGGTAAGATAAGCTGGAGGTGTGTTTTCTTCAACCTGTTGTTCGTTGGAAAATAATTTTACATCTGCTTCAGAAGGATTTTTTCCAATTAGCGCATCACGTGAACCACCGTGGGTTAGCTCAGAGGTCATACTAATTACAGGGTACACCAAAATTTGAAAATCTGGACGCAGACTGGTGTTTTTAGTATTATCAATATATGAAGTTTCAAAATGAGTCGCTGCCGATGAAGCTAAATGCCCTCCAGCAGAAAAGCCCATTATACCAATTTTTGAAGCATCAATATTCCATTTTTCTGCATTTTCACGTACTAATTTAATGGCTTGTTGTGCATCTTGTAACGGACCAATTTTGCGGTCGTTCATAATCTCATCATTGGGTAAACGGTATTTCAATACAAAAGTAGCAATGCCCTGTTCTGCCAGTGCTTTAGCATTACCAACACCTTCGCCTTGATACACAACCACACTATAACCGCCACCAGGAACTAAGATGATGGCAGAGCCATTTACTTTTTCTGGATTGGGTTTGAAGTATTCCAGGGTTGGATTGGTTACATTTCTATACATGCCTTCTCCAGACTCTTGTATGTCTGATGGTTTGGAATTAGGAATATCACCCTCGTATAAAGTGATGATTTCCTGTGCATTCAAAAAAGAGCATGCCAATAGGAAAATTAATTTTAAAATAACGGAATTACATTTCATAATAAATAATTACTATTTGGGTAATTGGTTTAATTGGTTTTAGATTTTTTTTCGTCAAGTAAGACCAACATTTTTTCGGCATATCTTTTACCAAACATTCTGTAGCCTTCGGCATTAAAATGTAGATTATCTCGAGCATCGGTACATCCAGCTGAAGATATCACGTACGAATTAGGAATGGTTTCTGGTAACCTAGCAATTATTTTATTCATGCTGGCACAAATGCCTCCTTGATCTTCGTGTACGGTTTCGCCAGCCAATAAAGGAACTTCCTCAGGATTAAGATTTAAATCTTTCATCAAATTGTCATACACAATTTTTACTTTTTGTGGCCAAAGTGTATCGTTGGTATTCGATTCTCCTTGATGTAATAGAATGCCTTTTATAACGCCATCTTTTTGAGCCAATTTTGCCATTTCAACAAGTCGACCATATGGGTCGCCATCGTACTCATTTACCATATTGGTCATCCAATCAGGTACATTGGTTAAATAATCCTTGTACTTGTCTTTATCAAATAATTCAATTTTACAGCCCCCAACAGCAACGTTAATAACACCTACTTTTACGTTTTCAGGAAGGTTTTCTACCATGGTTCTACCAAAGTAATCGGTAGGAGTTAGTCCTGTTCTACAACGGCATAATGGAGGTACAGCTGTATACCATTTTCCTTTTTCACGGTCTAAATTTGGGCAATCGACAGCTTCCAAAACTTTAAAGCGGTCGTTTACATTTATAGTATCTTGTGGCTCAATGCGTGCATTTCCCTCCATATTGGATTGTCCGAAACTTAAATAAATATGGAAATTAGGATCTTGGGCATAGATGGAGCTAGATACACTAAATAATAAAAGACAAATAATTAATTTTAGGTTCATAATGTAAAATATAGTTTAGTTATTATAGTCAAGAGGTCTTTTCATGGTGCTTATTTTTAAATCTTCCAAGTTGTGGAGAGGTCTTTCAATATCATAAGGTATTGGCGTATTACTGAACTCTTGGAAATATAAAAGACAGGCATCTTTCCAAACAATAGCATTTCTAGCTTGTCTTCTTAGTTTGGTTTGAACTTCGTAAAAACGCTCGTGATCTACATAAGGTTTGGCCTTGTCCCATATGGTTTGGAATGTTCTTACTTTATGAACACCTGTATCATAATGGTAACACAATTCTTCCCATAAAGTTTTTCCACTTTTCATTTTATAGTCCCAAGGCACATGGTGGAACCATAAAAGCACATCCTCAGGACATGTTTCTATATTATTGAACTGCGAACGAAGAGGTTCTTCATATTGAATGGTGGCATTACTACCGGTAGGGGTTCTATCAAAACCAATTCCTAAACTATCAGCCTGATGATAATAGAGAGACGTCCAATCTTTTCGGGCTCTTGCCGGTCCATACCAAGGGCCGGGGCCGTAGTGCGCATTTGGAGAAAAAATATGGTGTAAACCTAGAGGCATCATATAGTCTACAATGGCTTCACGACTATCGAGCATCATTTGTTTTACAGGATTTAGGAAGTTGGTATTCCACGCTTGTTCATCAAAATCAACATCATAATTTTTATTTTCTAAGCTGAAAGGGCCGAAGGTAAGTTTTAACCATTCATCTGCTATTTGTTCGCTGGTTAATTCATGGTTCCATGCTAACCGTCCAAAGGCATACCAATTTGATTGTGCAAAGGTGTGTCCAGTCCAATTATCGTCCAACCCTGTGTTAGCCACGCCAGCGATGGCGGTTAATTTTTGATCAAATAAACTGCCGTCTGTGGTTTTTGCTACCGTACTGCCTTCGCCTTCTTGGTAAGTGTCACTTTCTAAAAATTCTTTCCACATAGGAGCTAGATAGGCCAAGTGGGTGGAGTGCCCTAGATATTCTTGGGTGATTTGTAGTTCGGGCATAATCGCTGTTTCTTTTAAGGCTCCAAAAAGCGGACTAAAAGGTTCACGTGGTTGAAAATCAATTGGGCCATTTTTAACTTGAATAATCACATTGTCCCTAAACTCACCATCTAAAGGTGCAAATTCAGTATAAGCTTGTTTGGCTCTATCCTCGTCTGTAGGACTGTAAACAAAAGCACGCCACATTACAATGCCATTATAAGGTTTTAGAGCATCTGCCAACATATTAGCGCCATCGGCATGAGAGCGGCCATAATCTTGTGGGCCGGGCTGACCTTCACTACTGGCTTTCACTAAAAATCCGCCGAAGTCTGGTATTAATGTATAGATTTCTTTCACTTTATCCCGCCACCATTTTATGACATTTTTATCTAGTGGATCAGACGTTTCTAGGCCGCCTATTAAGGATGGTGATGAAAATTTGATGGATAAAAATGTTTTTATGCCATAAGGGCGTAGCACATCGTTAATTGCTTTTACCCGTTGTAAATAACCAGAAGTTAGTATCATTGGTGATGCATTAACGTTGTTAAGTACAGAACCATTTATACCTACAGAAGCATTAATTCTGGCGTATTCTTGCCACAGTTTTATATCACTGTCTGTGACAGTCAAAGAGTCTTTGCCATAACGCCAAAACAATGAATTACCTGCATAACCGCGTTCAATGCTTCCGTTAGGGTTGTCCCAATGGTTTAATATGCGTTGGTCGTAAGATGGTATAGATAAGGCATTACTGGTAGATTCTCCTGTTTGCTGTCTTCTTAAAAGCTCGAAAGTACCATATAGAATTCCTAAATCTGTATTGGCTGTAATACCATTCTCATTTAATATAAACCCATCTTGCTTCAAGGATTTATTTCGCTTTACAGTAAGCGTTATGGTAGCACCATCTGTACCAAGCCATCCTTGGTTAAGCTCATTTTTAGCAATATTTAAGGTTGGGGATTCTTTAGAAGATACAACATTAACAGTTTTTGCTTTTTTGTTTTGAAGCCAAACATTGTGACCATTTTGAGCATTTAAAATAAGTAATGAGAAAAGAAGAAAAAATAGGGAGGTGCTTAATTTAAGATGATTCATTGATTTAGTTTTTTATACCGCTTTTCAAGTTTTATTTTAAAAATTAACGAAGCGTAGAAAACGGGGTATTCGTTAGACTATTGATTAAGTCAAATGTCAATTTTAAAAATAAAAAAAATAATGAGACCGTTTATAAATTTAGTTGTTAATTAAAGGCAATCAAAAAATTAGGGCTAGTTAATAACCAGCCCTAATTAAATAAAATAGTCAACTTTTATACTTTGATGAGGATAAAAATACTTACTCGATTTTAAACACGATAGATGTTTCAAATGGCATTTTATTTGGACAAGTAATTGATAGACCGTCTGCTTCTTGTTTCCATTCTATTTTACCTTCGTATCCTAGGAGTTCAACTGTTTTTATTGCTTTGTTCAAGTATTTAGTATCTTTCCCCAGAGATTTTATCTTTAAGTTAGTGCCTGGTTCTGGTACGGTCATACAAAACGCATATAAATGACCATTTTTACCAACAGTGAAACGGAAATCTTGAGTGCTAAATTTAAAATTTGCATGTTTTTCTTCTAGTTTTCCTCCAGGGAGCATTTTTAATTTTCCATTTATTTGCTCTCCTTCACCTGGGATATTCCAAGCATGACTTCCATAAACAGCTTCACCATTTCTTCGCATCCAAACACCAACTTCCTTTAGCATTTTTTGACTACCTTCATCCAAAGAGCCATCTGGTAAAATAGAAATACAAAGTGCTGCATTACCATCGCGAGCAATGGCTTCAATAACATACCTAATCATCATACCAGAATCATAAGTGAAATCTGGTTCATAAAACCAATCGCCAACAGGAGCTTCAGCAATCCAAGGTTGGTTGGTGTTAATTTTTTCAGGAACACCAAATTCCTCGGTATTTACAGTGCCATTTGTTTTGTGACGGAACTTTACAATACTAAAAGTATTTACTTCACCACGGCGTTGAAGTGCTCGATTGTAAAAATCGGCCATAACCAAAGGCATGGCATTGGTTTTTATGCCAGTTCCTGTACCGTTTCCTGTAAATGGTCCCTGAACGGTTCCATCGGTATAAATAAAATCTGGGTCATAATTTTCAACAACATCCATCATGCGCAAGGCCCATTGAGTTGAATACCATTTGGCATATTCAAGGTGATTAATGAAAATACCTGCTGGAGCTGGAGACCAATCACTATGTGCTTTTTCTTCAACACCTTTATATTCTCGTAAATCAATGCCATATAGGAGGCGTGGATCATATCCTTCCCACCATTTACCTTTGCCATCGGCTAGTGTTAAATTACCATCATAAGGGATTCCTTTTTTATCTCCTTCTTTATCACTTCCAAAAGCTGTTTGCCACCACCACCAAGAATATTCATGATGGAAGGTAACACCAAAGCGCATACCTACAGCACGACTCGCCTTTGCCCATTCACCGATTAAATCACGTTTTGGTCCCATATTGACCGAATTCCAAGGATTGTAATGCGAATTCCAAGAATCGAATTGGTCATGATGCACGCCTTGAATCATTAAGAAGCGAGCACCTGCATCTTTATAAATCTTCACTAAAGTTTCTGGATCGAGTTTAGTAGGATTCCAATCACGTAAAACTTCTTTGTAACCTACTTCTGATGGATGACCATACCTTTTAAGATGATTTTTGTTGGCTTTTGTTCCTTGGGAATAGAGTCTACGGGCATACCAGTCGCCACTTTCACCAGCAGATTGTGGACCAAAATGTACCCAAATGCCAAACTTTGCATCACGAAGCCATGCTGGCTCACCAGGGTAATTTTCTTCTATAGACTTCCAAGTTGGCTCAAAGGGTCCTTCTGCGATGGGAATATCCAATTTCACTTCGGGAAACGACCTCCAATCCCCCATTTGAACACTATTTACAGGTTGTTTTTCAGGAATTTGAGGGAATGGTGGTAGTAATTTAGAATCACTAGTGTGTTTTGGATTTTGTGCCTGATTTATTGAGGTAAAAAACATTAATAAAAATGATAAAAGCAAACAAATCCTCGTTTGCTTTATAATGCTTAAATACAATTTTAAACTTTTGTAAAATGGACTTATCATGCTTATTTTTTTTAATTATTCAGCTGGTACTATGTTATTACCATTTGTAGCGTATAGCCCCAATAGACACCCGGTGAACCCACCGGCTACATCGGTTGATAGAATGTCGCCAGATAGGGTGCCTCCTAAACTTTTAAATGTAGTGCCATCAGTCGAATATGAGAATTCATATTTGTCGCCATTCGCTGAAATTTTCAGCTTTATAGGGTTTTTTAAGTCGATTTTAGTGCTAGCAAGCACTTCGGAAATAATTTGTCCGCGTCTGTTTGGCCATCTGTTCTTTTCTAAAACAAGGTAGAAATCCTTGTCTTTTTTGGTAACACCAAATACAAAGTTAGAACCTTCATTCTGTAAAGCGACCACACCGGCCAAATCTTTTTCAGATTTTGGTGTGTAATCTAATGTTGTAGAGAATGTGAACGTTCTATGTTGTTGTCTGTAGAACAAGGTTGAAGTTGGCTTTACTTCTTTAATGTTCGTTTCGAATGGGTGTATTTCCAAACCATTTTTGGTGGTTTCAATAAAATCCTCGCGCTGCCCTCTCAAGCCAATCCATCGGTAATCCAGTTTATCTGAAGTGAAATTTTCTGTATAAGTAAAATTTCCATTAGGTAAGAAACCGTTTTGTCCTGTTTTGTTCTCTACACCTTTAGGCATTTCTAGTTTAGGTTCTAATGGGATTAAACCATTTTCGAATACTGGGTAGTCGCCAGACCAATCTACTGGTAAAATGAAAGTTTCGCGACCTGTGTTTACTCTGTTTTCTTCATTTGGTCTAACGGCCAAGAATACACCGTAATATTTTCCGTTAGGGCCTTCAACCAAATCGGCATGCCCAGCCCAATCAACTTTATTGTTACGATCTTTTCCAAAATAACGTTGTGTTAAAATAGGATTGCTTGGCGCAGGAATAAATGGCCCTTTTGGGCTATCACTTTTAAATATAACCTCACTATGCCAACCACCAGTTCCACCTTCGGCACACATTAAATAATAACTGCCATCTTTTTTGTAAAGGTGAGGTGCTTCAATCCAAATAGGTTTTTTAGTAATGTCTACACCACCGTCTACAATAATTTTATCGGTTCCAGGAATTACCTTGTCGTTTTCAACGTCGTATTCCCACATTTTAATAACGCGGTGTCCATTATACAATTCTTTTCCTCTGTCTGGAGCATCATTGTGAACTATGTAACCTTTTCCATCGTCATCAAAGAAAATAGAAGGGTCAATGCCACCGAAATCTAGTTTTATAGGGCTGCCCCAGCCTTGTTTAGGGTCTTTTGATTTAACAATAATGTTTCCCAAACCTCCTGTAAAGGCAGTTACAATCATGTAAAATGTATCGTTGTGCGGATTGTAAGTAATGCCAGGAGCATAAACACCTGCGCTGATACCTGTATCGTGTGGATTGAATTCTTCAATATTATCCAACACACCACCAAGATCAGTCCAATTTACCAAATCTTTGGAATGGAAAATGGGTACACCAGGGAACATAGCAAATGAAGAACATACCATATAGTAATCATCACCTTTTCTGGTAATGGCAGGGTCTGGATAGCATCCTTGAAGTATTGGGGTGTAGAATTCACCTGCTTCTAATGGAAAGTCTTTGTAAACTTGGTCGTTCCCTTGGTAAACTGCATTGGTAAAAAGTGCAGGATTTTTGGATTTTTTCTTTAATGTTTGGCTATTCAGTCCTGTAAAGGAAAGGAAGGCCAATGTAAAACAAAAGCATATTAGTCGTGTTTTTTTCATTGTTTGTTATAGTTTTAGTTAATTGTTTCTAATCTTAGTTCATAATTAAAACACCGCCATTGGTTGGGATATTTAATTCTACTTCTTGATTTTGTTTCATTTTTACCGTTCTAAATCCTTTTTCAGATTTTTTGCCATCTTCATAAATTTGATATGCTTCACCAGAAGCAATCATTGGTAATTTTACTTTAATTTTCAATGCTTCCGATTGCGCATTTACACCGGCTATGTACCAAGTGTCGCCATGGCGGCGAGCCAAAACAACATATTTTCCTGGATAACCATCAATAAGAACAGTTTCGTCCCAAGTAGTAGGAACATCTCTTATGAAATCCAATTCGTGCTGTGGTACATCTTCTAAATTGTTTGGTGTAAGTCCAAACATTTGAACTGGGTTTTGAAATAATACACCGGTAGCCAGTTGAAACACATTTGAAGTTAATCGTTTTTGACCACGTTCATTACCTTTGTTCAAATAGTCGTTCAACAAAATGCCACCAAACTCCATACTGGCTACTGCATTACGGCTAAATGGGTGCAATGTCGCATAGAATGCTTCCTTATTGCGCGTATCTTGTGAGAAGATAAGCATTTCTGAAGCCAAAACCGCTTCACTTCCAACAAAGTTAGGATACATACGCTCCCAACCTCTTGGTAATGTAGCACCGTGGAAAATAATCATTAAACCATAATAGTTGGCATCAGATAAAATGTCTTCGTACAAACGCATGGTTTCTTGTTTGTCACCACCAAAGAAATCAACCTTTAATCCCTTTACGCCAACTTCTTTCAACCATTTCAGTTCTTTTTTTCTCGCTATGGAGGTGTTCATTTTGTTCTTTGGTGTTTGGAATGCATCGTTTACTATACCATTGGAATTATACCAAAGAAACACATCTACATTTTTAGATTTGGCATATTTAATAAGTTCCTCCATTTTTTCATAACCAATGTTGCTATCCCAATAAGCATCAATTAAAATATACTCAAAGCCCATGGCTGAAGCTAAATCGATATATTTTACTTGGTCATCATAGTTCATGCTGTTGTCTTGCCATACAATCCAACTCCAAGAACCTTTACCATAGTCAAAATCTTTGGAAGCTTCATAGAGTGGGTCGACCAAATCATAAGAAATGGTTGTTTCAGCAATAGGTTTTAAGGTTTCTCCAACAGTAATTGTTCGCCATGGCGTTATTCCAGGTAAACCAATTTGGGCGCCTGTACTACCAAAACCATTGTTTTGAAGTGCATGAGGATATTCTACGGTATAGATTCCATTTTTATAATTGCTTAAATGGGAACCACAGTAAAGACTGGATACACCTGTTTCAGATAATAAGACCCAACCATTATCGCCAACATGAAACAAGCTAGGAAATACATAACCAAACTCGGCCGTATTAGAATCCATCGACGCATCAGCAGTATAGCCACTTTCGTAACTTGGAGCCGTACGGGCAAAACCTGTCATTGGCTTCATCATAGGCGATAAAAAGGATGTTGTAAAAGTGGGGAACTTATAACCTGTAGCTTCTTCTGTAACTACGCAAGACATGGTTTCCCCCCAATTAGGTAATTCATACCTTAAGGCAACATCGTTATTGCTAACTTGAAATACAACAGAGATTTGTTTTTCATCTGAGTTGGCAATTGTATAGGTTAAGCTATTTGCCTCATAGGAGATTTTAGATTGTTTAATTCTATCTTCTTCATAAGTTTTACTCACTTTATCATTTGAAGATTCTACAAAACTTATATTGCTTATAAAATCACCTTCATTGGTTTTAAGGCCCAATGGGGAGTTCTCAAGAATAGCTTTGCCATTGTAAGTTACTGCATAAACTGGTTTGCCATTTTCAATGGTAACATTTACTTTCAGTTTGCCATCAGGACTTGATATTTCAGCATTCTGAGCTATAAGTGCCGATGTAATTAAAAAAAAGGATAGAACGATTAATTTTTTCATTTTTATAAGTTTAATTTCTCTTGGATTAGTTGATTTTATATGATGTTTAATTTTTTTAGTCAATAGGACAAATATAAGCTGCAAAACCGCCACGACGAAGCATTTTTACATCTATGGTCGAGTTTTTATTAACAACCATGTATTTGGTTGAAAAAGTTGTATCGTATTCGCCATCAGAAATCAATGTAAGTTTATATGATTTTCCTTCTGGTAGAAAATCGAATTTCAAATTTTGAATTCGTTCCCTTCTGCCATCAGAATTGATGCCTCCAACATACCAGTTTTTACCCTTTTTTCGGGCAATAACTGCAAACCTACCTGGGTAGCCATCTACGAGTTTGGTGTCGTCCCAAGTGCTTGGTACATGTTTTAAAAAGGTTTTGGGGGCATCTGGTAAATTTCGGTAGCCCTCTGGTCTATCGGCCATATGTTGCATAGCCGATTCAAATACCACGCTAAGTGCCAGTTCATGTCCGTAAGAGGTAATGTGTGCATATTGTGAATTGGTAAATGTTACAGGCGTATAATCCATAGAACCTACAACATTTCTCGTAAAGGGCATTATTGTGTTGTGTTCCGGAGCTGTTGTAGTAAGCTCAGGACCGTTATTGTACCATTCCGCGCCTCGTACAGCTTCGTAAGTCATAAGGTGCGGATAGGTTCTTTGCCAGCCTCTAGGAACCAAACAACCATGGAAATAGACCATGATTTTATATTTTGCAGCATCTTCAAGAATGTCAATGTAATAATTCATCATATCCTGTTTTTCACTCAAGAAAAAGTCAACCTTTATGCCTTTTACGCCTAATTTGTTCAATTTTTCAAATTCTGTTACTCTGCTTTCGTGGGTTAACATGCGATCTACCGGAGTCGAGGTAATCCATTTGAATTTTCCCGAGTTGTACCACATCAAAGTTTTCAATCCTTTTGAATCGATGTACTTAATAGCGTCTTCTAAATTGCCACCATTTTCCATTTGGTCCCATTCCCAATCCAAAAGGGTATAAGGCCAACCCATTTCGGCAGCCAGATCGGCAAATTCAGTAACCACTTGGTAATCTTTGGTGCCGTGGTTATGTGACCAATAATTCCATGAAGCAACGCCAGGTTGTATCCAATCAGTATCGGTTAAAACCGAAGGTGTTGAAACATCTTGTATTAGGGTAGATTCAACAACATCGGCAAGACTTCCCATCATAACAACACGCCAAGGTGATTGCCAGGGTAAGGTGATTCTTGGTTCGGTTTCGCCTTCACCTTCATTCTCTTTGGGCAAAGCCACCGTGTAACTATTCTCAGTACCTATATTGCTTAACTTTGAGGCCGCATAATTTCTAAGCACATCTGCTTCGTGGATGAGATACCAGGCGTCTTCGTTGTTTGCTTTAAAAAGCGCAGGATAGCACCAGTCTTGTTGAATGCTATCATTTTTTGTGTTGTTATATAAACCTTCATTAGAAAGATCAAATTTTTCCAACCATCTATCGGTGCCATCAGGAATGGTGTAGGCCGTTAATTCATCTTTTATGGTGAAAGTGCCTTTTTTTTCAGGGAATTCATATCTAAAAGTAACCCCGTCATTGTATGCCCTTAAAATGATATTCATTTTTGCTTTTGACGGATTTTCAAAATAAATAACCACTTCATTGGCAGCGTTACTCCTGTTCGATTTTTTCCCGAGAATGGCCGTATAATTTTCTTCAATAAGTTTAGGCTTATCAGCTTTTAGGAATTTTAATTCTTTGGAAAAACTTTGGTCGTTTCTAACCAATCCTAAATCGATTCTAGGAATAACTTCGTTTACTGTGTTTTCTTTAGTGTAGTTAACCTTTAAAAACCAAAATTCAGAATCATTCTGAAGCTTAATGCTAATTTTATTATTGGGAGAAGTTACTTCTACGTTTTGTGAAACCGTAACGGAGGTGATTAGTAAAAATAGAATTAATAGTTGTTTCTTCATTTTATTTAGTGTGGTTTATCTAGCGATTAAATTTCCAGTAGTCAAAAAACATTATTTTGGTTGATGCTCTTCCTTTGAATACAAAATACAAATCGTGTGTTCCAGTTACTTTTTCTATGGTAGATGTTACGACTTCCCATCTATCATCACCACCTGTTAATGGTACCTTTAAAGTGCTTAATAGTTTTCCATCTTTATTATCCAATCTTACTTCCATAAAAACATCGCTATTATGCGTGGTACCAATTCTAGCAGTAAATTTTGAAGCACCCTCTTTGCCAAAATCTACATTTTTAACTTTTGTATAAGCCTCCGTTTTCATGGCTGTGACGAATACACCTACTTCGTTATTTTTCATAGATTTCACATTTTCTGACCAAGCTATGGTTTCTGCCTGATTTATAACATAAGGATTTATCGTTTCTAACCCTTCTTTTATACCATCGGTCATTGTTAATTGTTTGATTGTGCCGTCTTTATTAAACTGTAATTCTTCAACGCAAACCGACCTGTTAAATCCGTTTCCTCCAGGTAGATTTCCGTTATGATAGAAAAAATACGTTTTTCCTTTATAGTCTATAACACCTGGGTGATTGGTAAAACTTCTACCTTCAGTAGGCATTACAATACCTTGATATTTCCATGGGCCTGTTGGGCTATTTGCTGTAGAGTAACCTATGTGTTCAGAAATGGGACCAGCTGCAAAAAACAAATAATATAAGTTGTTTCGTTTGTAAAGCCAAGGCCCTTCTTCGTAGGTGGTCGGTCTGTTTGGATTCTCCTCACCAGTTCGTTTTCCAAAAGATTCAATAGTATTAGGAAACACTTTAATTTCATCATCATAAGAAATCATGTCTTCATTTAGTTTTACGTAATGGCACACAGGGTTTCCCCATAAAAGATATGCTTGTTCATCATCATCAATAAAAACCGTAGGGTCTATATCGGCACTGCTGTTTTGTACAAGGGGTTTGCCTAAAGGATCAATAAATGGGCCATAAGGACTATCGGCAACGGCAACCCCAATACCGTTTTTTCCTTGTCTGTCCGTTATAGGAACATATATGTAAAATTTACCATTACGCTCAATACATTGTGGTGCCCATGCATTTTTTTTTGCCCAGTTGAATTCTTTGTATGATAGAACGTCACCATGATCGGTCCAATTAACCATGTCTTCTGTAGTGTACAATCTCCAATCGTTCATGGTGAACCAGGTCGATTCATCTTCGTCGTGAGATGTATAAAGGTAAACCTTACCATTGTAAACCATGGGAGCCGGATCTGCAGTATAATTGGTTTGTATAATTGGGTTTTGGGCAGTACCACTAAAATGTATTACTGAACAAATACCTAATGTGATAAATAAATTAAATGTGATTTTCATTTTATATGTTTATTGGATGGAAATTTTAACAACTTTTAAATCTTTGGCTCTTTCGGATGAACTTAATTCAGGATTCTGGAACGGAAATTCTTGGGTATTTAGCTGTAATACCCAAAAGATGCCCATGGATAAAATCCATAGGCATTTTGAACTTAGATTAGTAAGTGAGTTCATAACTCAAGTTTTTTATGTTGTGAAATTATGTTATCACATTTCGGGGACTATTTCATTTTAGAAATTTCTTCACTAATATGGAAATAGTCAAAATCTACATAGCCACCAACATGTTTGGTAGCATAGTTGAATAAACCATAGCGGTAACCCATGAAGTGGGGCAGGGTGTAAGGCATGTTGATGGTTTCGCCAATAGGAGTCCAAGATAATCCATCAAGACTGTAAAAGAAATGAGCTTTGTCAGTTTTATCCCTAAAATCACATTCTGCTTTAAAATATACTTTGTTTTGGTTTAGAGGTACGGTTGCAAGTTCTTTTGGACCTTCACCAGCAGCGCTCACCATTACTATTTTTTTATTGCCATTGTCGTTTTTCACACCCACTAAGCCAAATTCTTTTTGTAATAGGCACAAGCCTGCAAAGTCGCCGTCTTTCATGTTTGAAACATCCAACATTGTAGAACCCGTGCTTACAGGACCAATGGTTCTCTGTGTTAATGTGTTTTTGGCTTGTACAAAAGCGGTGTCGATTCTCCCAGTTTTTAACCTCAAATAACCCTTACGTTCTCTAACTGACCATAATGAATTATCTGGATTGTGGTTCCATTGCCAAACTAGGGATAGGTCTTCATCGTTTTCTTTTCTATCAAAATCATCTGAATTAACAATGCCAGGAATCAAACTTTTGTTGGGAGGTAAATCCAAATATTGTGGTACTTTGCCGTCTTCACCTAGAATAGGCCAGCCATCTTCCCATTTCACTGGAACTATGTATGGGATGCGCCCAACACCACCATAATCTCTAAACAAATAAGAGAACCAACGACCATCTGGCGTATCAATCAAACCACCTTGGGCAACACCTAAATCTTGGAGGCCCAGACGACCTTCCCAAGGGCCATTGATGTTATCGGCTCTGTGAATCACAACAGTACGCATACCGCCTCTAGGCCAGGTAATGTTAAACAAATAATATTTACCATTTACTTTAAAAAGCTGAGAACCTTCAGCACCCAACATGATATTATCTCCAGCAGGCGCACTGGCATTTTCAATAAGAACTCTTTGAGTGTTTTCCTTAACGCCTGTTAAATCTTCTTTTAGTTCAACAATATTAAGTTTACCTGCAGCCCAAATCATATACACTTTACCATCATCATCAAAAAAGATGGTGTTATCATGGTAAGAAGGTTCAAATTCTATTTTTTGCCAAGGTTCCTTTTCTGGATTTTTGGTGGAAAAAATATAGGTTTTTCCAGTAGTTGCAGAAAATGTGCTTACGTAAAATGTATCGTTGTGATAACGTATGCAACTGGCCCACGAACCACGGCCATACATGTTTTTACCATTTTCCAAATCAAGCACATCACCTTTGCCAAGAGTCTCATAGCAATAACTTATAATTTCCCAATTCACCAAATCCTTAGATTTCATGATGGGTACGCCAGGATTTACATGCATGGTGGTGCTACTCATGTAATACGTATCGCCCACACGAACCATGGAGGCATCAGGCACATCGGCAAATATGATAGGATTGTGGGCTTTGTTTGTTTGCGCATTTATTGAATGTACAATTAGGCACAGGGATAGAAATTTGATAATTTTTTTCATTTAGTATTTTGATTTTTGAATTTTATGGTGAGTTTTAATTTACAGGTTTTACCCCTTCTTTTGTTTCCTCTATTTTTTTTATGGTTCCATCATCGTTGTAAAATAAATAATCTACACAAACAGACCTACGATAGCCACCGCCAGTTGGTAAAGTTCCATTGTGATAAAAGAAATAGCTTTTTCCTTTAAAATCGATAATTCCTGGGTGAGTTGTGAAACTATTTTCAACAGGATCTTGAATAACACCTCTGTATGTCCAAGGTCCCTCAATGGAAGTAGCGGTAGAATATTCGATGGTTTCAGGCATATTTGCTGCATAAACTAAGTAATATGTGCCATTGCGTTTGTATATCCAAGGGGCTTCGGTAAAGTTTTTTGGTTTAAAAGTTTTTATTTCTCCGTCCAACTCAATCATATTGTCTTTGAGTTTGGCATATTTGCAACTTCCATTTCCCCAAAAAATATATGCCTGACCATCATCATCTACAAACACAGTTGGGTCTAAATCATCCCAAGAATGTTTCATGTCGGTAGTCATTTCGTTAGTAATAAGGGCTTTACCAATAGCATCCTTAAAAGGACCTGTTGGACTGTCACTAACAGCCACACCAATGGCCACTCCTCCTTTGCTTATATCATCATTTTTGTGAAATAATGAAACGTAGAAATAAAATTTGCCATTGCGTTCAAAACATTGAGCAGCAAAGGCTCCGCCGGAAGACCAACTAAAAACATCTGTTGACAGACAAGCGCCGTGGTCTTCCCAATTAACCATGTTTTTTGTGGAGAATACATGCCAATCAGGCATTTTATAAGAATCAACACCTACAGCAGCTGTATCATGGCCTGTATATAAATATACAGTTTCATCATGTACCAATGGAGCAGGATCTGCAGTAAAAATATGTTTGATTATTGGATTTTGGGCATTACTATTTCCTAATGAAACTAATAATGCAAAAACAGTTATGTATAAGTTAAGGGTTTTCATTAATTAAGGTTTTTGCTTTATTCTAATTACAGTCAATGATGTAGGCGGAGCCTGATAAGTAAAGGATTTTCCTATCTCAATTTTTGATTCGATAGGTTTAATGGTATCTGGATTTTCTAAAGTATTTTCTGCTTCTGCATTTCCTGTTAATACTATTTGTTTAGCATCTAATGGCAGATTTTTGAATTTATTAAGGTTTACCTTCATTTGTTTAAATTCGGTACTAGTATTAACCATTTTCAATATGATATCTCCTGTTTTGCTATCTTTTAAGCACGAAGCACTAAGTGTTGTGTCTTTACCTGTTGCTATAATGTTTTTATAATATATGTCGCCATAATTGGTGCTGAACATTTTTTGAACATGGTAGTTTGGTGTTAAACAATAGGTTTTATTGTCAAAAAAAATCATATCCGTTGTCCATTGGGTATGATCTTTTTTAGCAAGTAACGGCGCATAGGAAGCCATTTTTACAATATCGGCATTACGTTCTAAAGTGGTCATATAGGCTGCTTCAGCAATAGCGTTCTTTAGCTTATTGCCCCATGATGCATATTCACCTAGGTAGACGCCTGGTTTTTTTCTATCATAAGAGTCGTAACGATCTAAATTAGAAAGAAACCATTCGGGTTGTTTGTAGTAATGCTCGTCAACTAAAGGAATGTTATTAACATCTGCAATTTCCCAACCTTTTTCAAAATCTTCACCATCAGAAAACGGACCGGAAGTGCCAATCAAAGAAATTTCAGGATATTTAGCTTTAACGGCAGATACAATCATATTGAAACGCTCTTCAAATTCGGGCGTCATTTTATCTTCGTTGCCTATACCAATAAATTCAAGATTAAAAGGTTCTGGATGTCCAGCATTGGCTCTTATAGATCCCCATTTAGAATTTATAGGTCCATTGGCCCATTCAACCAAATCTAAAACATCCTGAATATAGTCTTGCATATCTTCCATTGGTAAGGCTTGTTGTCCTGTACCTCCAACACGCCAAGTTCCTCCTGAATTTTGACAACTTACTGCTGCTGGTAAAACAGGTAGTGGTATGGCGCCTATATCTTCACAAAACTGAAAATACTCAAAATACCCTAAACCGCCTGTTTGGTGATAACCCCAAAGATTTTTTTGCTCAATGCGTTGTTCAATAGGGCCTACAGTATTTTTCCAACGGTACATGTTACCCACGCCCTCACCATGAGTTAGGCAACCGCCCGGAAAGCGTACAAATGAAGGCTTCATATCTGCCAAAAGTTGAGCCAAATCTGCTCTTAATCCATTCTTACGGTTTTTAAATGTGTTTTGTGGAAATAATGAAACAACATCGATAGCCAATTTGCCTTTAGACGTTGCCAATAGCATAAGAGAAGAGCTGTCACTGTTTACAGAAGGAGTTAGTGTAGTCGTGTATTTTTTCCAGTCTTTGGTGTTTACTTCAATATTGTTTTCGCCTAATATTTTGCCATTAGAATCTTGTAAACTCACATGGATTGAAATAGGGTTATTGGATAATTGTTTAGCAAAAATTGTAAAATTATAAGTTTCACCAGCTTTCACAACCATACCATCATAACCAGTATTTTGTATACCTACACCTGGGGTTCCTTTGTTTTGGGGAATGTCGCTTTCAGGACCAGTAGCTCGTGTACCAATATGTTCTATGTTTAAAACAGCATAATGGGGGTTGTTGGTGTTTATGGGATTATTGGTTTCAATATCAAGTTTTCCATAGGAAAAGACCTGTGTTACATAACTCCAAGAGGTTAGCGGATGCCATTCAGGTGTATCGGAAGGTGAATACTCAAAAGAACGGTTTTGTACCATTTCGGCGTACAGCCCGCCATCGGCAGCGTAATTAATATCTTCAAAAAACAATCCAAAAAGATATGGACTTATTTTTTTCCCTTCTTGCGCGTTAAGGTTGCTGTAAAAAGAAGTTAAGAGGCATAGAAGCAATAGTAATCTAAAATTCATTTTTTAAATAATAATTATTCTTTTATAATTCTTAGTTCATAAAATCTTGGGGTTGGCCGTTCGTTGGTTGAGGTTATTTTAACCTTTACAACTTCCTTGTCCGTAACACCTATTTTTATGGTTTTGTTTTCAGCTGAAATGATTTCAGCAGGTTTATTATTAACGGTAATTTCTACATTGTCCAATTTCAATTCATCCAAAACTGTAATGTCAAGAAATTTACCTTCTAAGTTATTGTTTGATAACTGGTATGAAATATAAGCTCGCGTATTTCTCCAAAACTTGCCTTCATCATAACCAGAATTACTTTTTTCGCCTTCATAATTATGGCCAACCTCCACTTGTTGCTCACCACAACTTACTTTGTCAATAGTAATGGCTTCCAAAGCCAAGGCTTCCATTTCTTGTTGTTTGAGTAATTCTTGTTTTTCAATGTATTCCTGAGGGCTATAGGTTTGAAAGTACATTTGGTAACGGGCATCATGTACTTCAAAAAAGGGTTGTAGTTCTAAGGAATCTAGACGAAATCGAAGATTACCAATCTCTTTTGCTTTAGAAAGATAACTGTCCTTATCACCAACCAAAGCATAAGCTTCATCTAAAGGAATCATTTTGCCATGAGCGGCATGTCCCATCCGGCTATCGTCAGCAAACAAACCATCTAAATCTTCAGTAGATGTTTTTGCAGCCAAAACAATGGGGCCATTAACGTAAGCCACCCAATTAGAGTCATCTGGTAAATTTTCTAAACGTGTTGAAGTTTTAAATCTTACCAATATTTTGTCGCCCGATTTCCAGGTTCTACTGATGGTAGCGTAGCTGGATGATTTTGCTTGTATATTTTGAACTTTTCCGTTGACTAAAACTTCGAAATATCCAGCCCATTTTGGTTGACGAATGTTTATGGCAAATGCTTTTTTCTTTTTGAGATTTAAAACTATTTCAGATTGATCTTCGTAAGGAAATTTAGTGTTTTGTGTAAGTTGAATACCTTTTTCTTCCCAATTTAAAGTGGAAGGAATGAATAGATTCATAAACACATCATTTTCATTATGGCTATAAATCAATTCACCATATTTTGTGTGATTTTCCAGCCCCGAACCAACACAACACCACATACTGGTACTTGGTTGGGAATACACCCTATAGTGATTAGGGCGAATAGGCGTAAAATAAACGAAACCACCTTTTTCGGGATGTTGGGTTGAAAGAATATGGTTGTAAAGCGTTCTTTCATAAAAATCTAAATAACTCACATCATTATTGTTAAAATACAATTCTTTAGTAAGGCGAAGCATATTATAAGAGTTGCAAGATTCTGGCCCTTGGTTGGATTTTACCATACTGCTAAAATCGTCAACAGGGTTAAAATGTTCCGCAACGCTATTACCGCCAAAAGCGACGCTTCTGGTGTCTACTATATTGTGCCAAAATAATTTAACGGCTTCATTCCAATCTTTGTTATCTGTTAATTCAGCTACTTTTTCGTATCCAATTACCTTTGGAATTTGTGTGTTGGCATGCATCCCCGTTAGTTTGTCTTCTTTATTTAAAAGTGGTTCGAAGAAATTTTTATGGGTGAGTTTTTTTGCTGTTTGAAGATAGATGTCTTTGCCTGTTAGAGTATAGAGGTCAGCAAAAGATTCTGCGATACCACCATGTTCCGTTCTTAAAATACTTTGGATTTGTTCGTCAGACAGCGGAGCTATCAACTCAACAAACCAATCACCTAATTTCACAAGTATATTTTTTGCTTGCTCGCTACCTGTATAATAATAAGCGTCATACAGCCCAGCAAATAATTTATGGATATTGTATAACGGAACCCAAGTATTATTCAGTCCAAATCCGCTACCATCAATATCACCTTTATGGATGCGTTCCCAAAATATTTTACCTTGCGGAATACCACCAACATAGCCATTACCATTTTTGTTTTGGCAGCGTTCCAATTCTGAAAGCATATAATCCAACCGTGATTTAAGCTCAGGTTCATCAGTTGATGCATAAAGCATGGCTAACGCAGATAAATAATGTCCGGCAATATGTCCATCCAAACCTATGCTTTCCCAGTTGCCGTAACGGTCTTGTTTTGTTGGAAATCCAGCATCTATTAAATAGGGAGCAAGAAGCCTGTCTGGTTCTAATTCCAAAATATATTGCATATCAACATCCTGTGCATTTTTGAATGGCCCTTCTGTTATACGTACTTCTTGTAATGTGAAAGGTTGCATTTGTGCTAATGCACTGTATGATATAAAGAATGCAAATAAGATTTTTTTCATTGTTTTTATTGTAAGTTTATTTCATTTCAAACGTATATGATTCCCCTTTTTTAGTTGGTAAATCGTATAGGTATGTGGTTTTTAATTCTAAAGGCTCAATAGTTGCCGCTTCCGAAATAACGGGGGCTTTAATATCTTGAACCATAAAAAAGGCATTCGGGTTTTCATCTGATGCTTTTTTTAGTTTTTTACCTGATTTTGATTTTATTTCGTTTGGTGTTCTTAAGCGTAAGTTTCCGCCTAGGTTTGATTTTATTTCAACAGAAACCAATTTGCTGTTTTCCCAAACCATATTTACAATTTCAAAGCCACCTCTGGTAAGCAAACCGCTTACAGTACCTTTATCAAAATTATCAGGAAGTGCAGGTAGCAAATGAACAGCCCCATCAGAACTTTGCATAAGCATTTCGGTAATACCAGAAGTACAGCCAAAGTTGCCATCTATTTGAAAAGGAGGATGTGCATCAAATAAGTTGTTGTAAGTACCGCCGCCACCACGAACAGTTCCTAACGGCATTAATTGATTTTGAATAAGTTTATAGGCATGATTACCATCTTGCATTTTAGCCCACCAATTGACTTTCCAACCCATGCTCCAGCCTGTAGAAACATCGCCTCTGTGAATAAGTGTGTTTTTGGCAGCAGCAAATAATTTTGGATTACTATAGGGTGAAATTTGGTTTGATGGGTATAAACCATAAAGATGCGAAATATGTCTGTGTTTATCTTCAGGACTATCTACATCATCCAGCCATTCCTGTAATTGGTTATGTTTTCCAATATGCATTGGGGGAAGTCTTTTTTTCAAGGACTCCAGTTTTTCTGAAAATTCTTTGTCCATACCCAAAACCTTGGCAGCTTGTATGGTATTACTAAAAACATCGAAAACAATTTGGTTATCCATGGTGGAACCCGCTGTAATTGAAGCGCCTTGATGTTCTTCAGGTGCATTCTCTGGGGAGTTCCCTGGCGCTACAACCAACCATTTGTATTTTGGATGTTCAACTAAAAAACCCGCGTAAAACTGTGCCGCACCTTTAATGGCTGGATAAACTGATTTTAGATAAGCTTCATCTCCAGTATACAGATAATGTTCCCATAAATGCTGACTTAACCAGCCACCACCGCCGTTCCATATACCCCAGAATGAACCATCAATAGGGCCAGTAATACGCCATATATCGGTATTATGATGTGCTAACCACCCATCGGCACCATACATTACTTTGGCTGTTTCTTTACCAGTTTCAGAAAGTTCCATAATCAATTTTAATAAAGGCTCATGCATTTCAGAAAGGTTGGTTTTTTCTGCTGGCCAATAATTCATTTCGGTATTGATATTAATGGTGTACTTACTGTCCCAAGCTGGTTTCATACGACCATTCCAAATACCTTGAAGGTTTGCCGGTTGGCCACCAGGTTGCGATGAAGAAATTAAAAGATACCTTCCGAATTGATAATAAAGTGAAACAAAAGAAGGGTCTTCGGTATTTCTAAAGTTATCAAGCCTTTTATCTGTAGGTAGTTTGCTGGCTTCTGTTTTACCCAAATCGAGTTTCACGCGGTTGAAATACTTTTGGTATTCAGCAATGTGGGCAGCTTTCATAGCTTCGTAATCTTTCCCAAAAGCTTTACTCAAATAATTTTTTGCACGCTCGTTTTCATCACCGCTTATATCATCGTAACTATTAAAATTAGAAGCTATTGAAATAAATATTAAAACACTGTTGGCATTTTTGATAGAAAGGGAATTTTCTTCTACATCAATATTTCCACCATCTAATTTTATTTTTGCAAGGGCATTGAATTCAACTTTGCCTTCAACACCTTCATGGTCGCTTGTAGTACCCCAAAGTGATATTTCGTTATTGCCATTAATTTTGAATTCCTTTTTTTCGTGTTGTGAAGTGAAAGAAGCATCAAAAGAAAGTCTATTGGGTTTGTTTGCTGATAGTTTAATAACCATAACCCTGTCTGGGAACGATGTAAAGGCTTCCCTGGTATATTCTACACCATTTACTGTATAAGAGGTTTTGGTTGTAGCCTTTTCTATGTCCAGTTCGCGATAGTAATTTGAATAGTTGTCATGCCCGGTAAAAGTCAATTCCAAATTCCCAACGGGTTGGAACATTTGTCCGTGCGATTTTTTTGTGATTATTTTTTCGTTTGCAAGATTTTCAGCTGCTTTATATTCACCTTCAAAAATAAGTCTTCTAACTTCAGGAAGAGCCTCTAGGGCATTGGGGTTATCATTTCTATTAGGGCTTCCACTCCAAACGGTGTGTTCATTAAGTTGAAAAATTTCTTTTTCCACATTGCCATACACCATGGCGGCCTGAAAGCCATTTCCAATTGGAAGGGCGTTTTCCCAAACGTCTCCAGAAGGGGTGTTATACCAAAGTTTTAAGGGTTCAGAACTTTGTGCAATTATTAAGGTTTGAATTGCTAGAAATAGTAAAAAGGCAATTAATTTTTGTCTCACTTTAGTTGTATTTAAGTATAAATTAGTTGGGTTTAAATTGAAATAATAAATATACTATATAAAAGTGTATTTTTTACACTTTTAAGTGTAAAAAATCATTTTTTCAGTGTTAAAATTTGCTGGGAATTATGATGACAAGCAAAAAACCCTGCAAAAGTTTATTTGCAGGGTTTTTTTAATGTTGAAAGTTAAATAAGTGACCGGGCTGGGGCTCGAACCCAGGACCCTCTCCTTAAAAGGGAGATGCTCTACCAACTGAGCTACCAGGTCTGCCTCTCTAATGAGGGTGCAAATATAAAATGTTTAATTAATAAAACAATGCTTTTTTTGTAGAAATTTTTGTTTTTTTGCCTGACGAATATCTATCTTTTTAAGAATCAATAAAAAGCGAAAAAATGAATGTAATTTTAATTGGGTATATGGCTTCTGGAAAGTCGAGCGTTGGAAAGATTTTAGCAGAAAAATTGAAATTTGAGTTTATAGATTTGGACGATTACATTGAAATGAAAGAGCAAGACACTATTAAGCATATCTTTAAAAAGAAAGGGGAGATATATTTTAGAAAGTTGGAAACTAAATATCTAAAAGAAATTCTAGAGAGTCAAGATAATGTGGTTTTGTCCTTGGGAGGTGGTACCCCTTGTTATGGAAATAATATGCATTTTATTAGGGAAAATAAAAATGCTAAAAGTATTTATTTTAAAACAAGTATACCAACCTTGGTCGATAGGTTAAAAACCGAAAAAGCCAAAAGGCCCCTAATTGCCCATATTGATAGCGATGAAATGTTAGTTGAATTTATTGGAAAACATTTGTTTGAACGCTCCCAATTTTACAATCTTGCCGAAATAACGGTAACTACAGATAACAAAACAAAAAAGCAAATTGTAGAAGACGTCTTGCTGGCCTTATTCTAAAAATGCTTCAAATGTTTTGCCTTCTAAGTTTATATGCACATGTTCGTGTAAAGATGTAGATAGGGAAATGCCTTTAAAATCAGCCTTAATGGGATATTTTTTATGGTTTCGGTTTACTAAAACGGCAGTTTTGAATTTTTTTAGAGGTACTTCCAGAAAATGCTTAACACCATAAATTAATGTGGTTCCCGAATTTAAGACATCATCAACCAAAACCAAAGACTCGTTTTGGTATTCTTCGGACGAAAGGGACGTTTTTATAGGAGCTAATGGATTTTTTTTGTCAATAATTACTTTGCAAAGAACGATTTCAATGTCAGATATTTTTTGAAGCACTTCTTTCAATTTTTTGGCAAGAATATAACCATTGCCTTCAATGCCTGCTAAAACCACTTTTTTTTCATCTACATTGGTTTCGTATATCTGATAGGCAATGCGCCTTATTTTATGGCTTATCTCCTGGTGATTTAATATTACATTGTTCTTTACTTCCATATAAACTGTAAAAATTAAGGTATAAAATTACTCATTTTCATCATAAAAATCATCAATATCCCTTCTGTCTTTTTTGGTGGGCCTGCCGGTTCCCTTTTTTCTATAGTAGTCTTTAGAATATTTCAATAATTCCTGGGTATCAAATTGTTCTTTAGGTGTGTTGTCTGTTCTGTAAATATCAACCAATTTGGCGCCAACCCTGCTTTCGGGTAAGTCGTTAACCGTAATTTTATAGTTAATTTGGTTAAGCCTCATTTCTATTTGGTCTTGGGGGTAAACATCTCTACTTGGTTTAACAATCTCACCATTTATCCGAATGTGACCTTTTTTACATGCAGTAGTTGCCAAGGTTCTTGTTTTATAATACCTAACGCACCATAAATACTTATCAATTCTCATAATTATATTACAAAACTACGTTAATGTTGTTGCGCAAGATTGTATTAAAATTGTATCTTGCGACCTCAAAAATAAGCAATAATAAAACAATTGTAATTTAATTACAGTTATTATAAGATTTATAAAGATTTTATGAAAATAGAAAAGAGCCGTAAAAGAAAGATGTTTAAAGTAGGTACGTTTAGTGTCATAATTTTATCTTTTGCCTTAAGCTTTATTTCCTGTAAGAAGGATGATGATGAAGTGCCAACTACGCCACCAAGAGATAGGGGTGAACAACAAATAGTAGACAAGGATTCTCTAGTAAATTATTTGGAAACCCACTATTATAATTCTACACATTTAGATACCATAGCAAATCCCAATACGAATGAGCTTATTATAACAAAGCTAAATAATGGAGAAGAAGTGCCTGAAGGGCATACGTTACTTATTGAAGGTGTTGGAGACTCAAAAAAAGTAGTTTATAGAGATACAGATTACGAGTTTTATGTGCTTAAAATAAATCAAGGAGGTGGTGTCAAATCACCAACATTTGCAGATAGGGTATTTTTAACTTATGAAGGTTCTTTGCTTAATGGAAGCGTATTTGATAAGGCTGTTAACCCTGTAACATTTGAACTATTGGCGTTGATACCGGGATGGCGCAAGGTGTTGCCAGATTTCAACGTGGCGGAATCGTATGTAGATAATGGCGATGGTACGGTTAGCTATTTAAATGTGGGTTCTGGCGTTATGTTTTTACCATCTGGACTAGCTTACTTTGCGAGTATTCAACCGGCTATACCTGCATATTCACCATTGATTTTTAAGTTTGATTTAATGGATATGTTTGAAACCGACCATGATGGTGATGGCATACCATCTTATATGGAAGATTTAAACGGTGATGGAGAAATGACTGTTAATTTTGAAGATTCAAAAGACCCAAATGATGATGATACTGATGGTGATTTTGAAGCAAATTACCAAGATGTAGATGATGATGGTGATGGTGTTTTAACCATTTATGAAGATATAGATGGTGATGGAGATCCTACAAACGATATTGGTAAAAATGGAATCCCGAAATATTTGGATCCCGAGGAAAAGGAATCGAATCAAAACTAAATAAAACGCCCGCTAATTAATTAGCGGGCGTTTTATTTTTCCAATGTTACAATATGAGTGATAAACTCAAAATTAATTGATTGGGTCTGGTGTCGATTCTACTTGTGTTAATATTGTTGTTGTTTAAGAAAGTAGCTTCGTTGTCGCTAAACCCTCTTTCGTATCTAAGATCTATTCCCAGTTTATTTAGGTTTAAACCAATACCAAAATTAAGTCCAACGGTAAAATCGTTTTTAACATCGTTAATGGCAATACCATCAAATTCGGTGTCTAGAATGTATTGAAAAGACGGACCGCCAAAAACACTTACGGGGCCTAAAACTTTTATGCCAACAAGCATTGGGGCATCTAATTTTTGCATTTTAAAACTATCGTCATCGTAGTCACTTTTAGTGCTGGTGTAAACCAACTCTGGTTTAAAATAAACTTGACTTCCTATTTTGCCAAATACACCAATATGGTAACCCACATTTCTGTCGGGGTTTTTAGCATTGCTTCCAATAGATTCAAAATAATCGCCATTGGCATTATAATTTAAACCACCTTTAATACCAAAGCCAGTTGCGGTTTGTGCAAAACCAAGTGCTGTGCCTGCCATTAAAAAAAGTGTGAGTAAAACTGCTTTTTTGTTGTTTTTAAATGTTTTTTTTAGTTTTTCCATAATAGTCGTTTTTAATTAGATTTAGGTTTTTTCAAAAGTATGTCTTACTAGTTCAATCTGTATTATATAATTTCAAGTGTATGTTATATAATTGAAGAAAAGTACATAATTTCAAAAAAATAACAAGTTCATTTAATCAAAAACGTTGCCAAGTCTATATTATTATCAAATTTTGGAAAACCTTAGACTTATTTTATTGTTAATTATGTTTGATTGAACTAACATTAAAACTAAAAAATATGTAGGTTTGCCAATTGAAGTACAGTTAGAATTATGCAATTTGAATTAAAGGGTAAAGACTCACAAAGTAAAGCTAGAGCAGGCGTAGTAACTACAGATCATGGCGTTATAGAAACACCAATTTTTATGCCTGTTGGAACGGTTGCAACCGTTAAAGGAGTACACCAGAGAGAACTAAAGGACGATATTAACCCAGATATAATCTTAGGAAATACTTACCATTTATACTTACGTCCGCAAACGGATATTATTGAAAAGGCTGGCGGACTTCATAAGTTTATGAATTGGGATCGAAATATACTAACCGATTCTGGGGGTTATCAGGTGTATTCGCTTTCTGCCAATAGGAAAATTAAAGAAGAAGGGGTGAAATTCAAATCACATATTGATGGTAGCTACCATATTTTTACCCCAGAAAATGTGATGGAAATACAGCGGACTATTGGGGCAGATATCATCATGGCTTTTGATGAATGTACACCATACCCGTGCGACTATAATTATGCCAAACGTTCCATGCACATGACGCACCGTTGGTTAGATAGGTGCATTAATCATTTGGAGAAGACACCTTTAAAGTATGACTATAACCAAGCTTTTTTTCCTATTGTACAAGGAAGTACTTATAAGGATTTAAGAATACAATCTGCCGAATATATAGCGAATTCGGGAGCTGTTGGTAATGCCATTGGAGGTCTGTCTGTAGGCGAACCTGCAGAAGAAATGTATGCTATGACCGAGGTTGTTTGCAACATTTTACCAGAAGATAAACCACGCTACTTAATGGGCGTGGGTACGCCAATCAATATTTTAGAAAACATTGCGTTAGGTATAGATATGTTCGACTGTGTAATGCCAACAAGAAATGCCAGAAACGGTATGCTTTTTACAGCCTACGGTACCATAAACATAAAAAACAAAAAGTGGGAAGCAGACTTTTCACCAATTGATGAAATGGATATAACCTATGTTGATACCTATTATACAAAAGCTTATTTAAGGCATTTGTTTACCGTGAACGAAATGTTGGGAAAACAAATAGCTACCATTCATAATCTAGGTTTTTATTTGTGGTTGGTTCGCGAAGCGAGAAAGCATATATTAGCAGGAGATTTTAAAGAATGGAAAGACAAAATGGTTAAGCAAATGGATAATCGTTTGTAATGAAAATTTTAGACTGGTACATATTAAAGCGCTATTTGTTTACATTTCTTATGATGTTATTGCTGTTTATTCCAATAGCAATAACAGTGCATCTTGCAGAAAAAATAGGTAAGATTCTTGAAAGTGAAGTTCCTATAGATGAAGTACTGATT
This sequence comes from Marixanthotalea marina, assembly GCA_018883545.1. Taxonomy (GTDB): domain Bacteria; phylum Bacteroidota; class Bacteroidia; order Flavobacteriales; family Flavobacteriaceae; genus Marixanthotalea; species Marixanthotalea marina. The sequence goes on from JAHLEH010000001.1 coordinate 1,137,272, forward strand.
TATTTGTTAGATTTTACTATTTATTTCGCAAATCTATTGTTTCCGTTGTTTTTGTTTCTTTCGGTTATATGGTTTACCTCTAAACTAGCCAACAATACAGAAGTTATTGCTTTTTTAAGTTCAGGTGTTTCTTTTGCTAGGTTTTTAAGGTCTTACATTTATGGAGCTATTGTTGTGGCTATTGTGGCATTAATATTAGGTCTGTATTTGGCTCCTATTGCCAGTAAAGGGTTTAATGAATTCGATTTTAAATATTTTCACCCTTACAGAAAGGATGCTCAAGATTCCAATATTTTTAGACAGATTAATGATAACGAACTTATTTATGTAAGAAGTTATGATTCAAAAAATAAGCAAGGAACCAATTTTATTTTAGAACGGTTTGATGGCAATAAACTTGTGCATAAAATAACAGCAGATAGGATAAAATATAATGAAGAAGATACTACCTATACACTCACAAATTATGTGAAAAGAAATATTGGAGAATTTAACGATGAATTCGAGAAAGAAAATAAAAAAGACACCCTATTTTCTTTTGATGTGGATGATTTAACACCTGTAGTTTATCAAGCGGAAATATTATCCTATAAAGAATTGGTTAATTTTATTGAAAAAGAAGAAGCTAGAGGATCTTCTAATGTGGGGCGTTATAAATTGGTGCTTTATAAAAAATGGAGTTTGCCGGTTTCCATTTTTATTTTAACCATTATTGCGGTTGCGGTATCGTCTATAAAACGAAGGGGCGGTATGGGTGTAAACCTTGCTTTGGGTATTTGTATTGCCATGATTTTTATCTTTTTTGATAAAATATTTGGGGTTATGGCAGAGCAATCAGATTTCCCATCGGTAATTGCGGCGTGGTTTCCCAATGTAGTTTTTGGTATTTTGGCTTTATACCTGTTAAAGAATGCTAAGCGATAAATTTAAGAATTATCTGCACCTTCACTTTTTGGTTTTTATTGCAGGTTTTACGGCTATTTTGGGGCAGCTTATTTCAATAAAGGCAGTTCCACTGGTTTGGTTCAGAATGTTATTGGCCTCTATTTTGGTAGCATTCTTTATTAAGTTTTCAAAAGCAAAAATAAAAGTTTCCGTAAAGTCTATATTAAAGCTCTCGATTGCAGGTGTTATCATTGCGTTGCATTGGGTAGCTTTTTTTGGAGCTATTGATGCGTCAAACGTTTCCATTACCTTGGCCATGTTTTCATCTGGAACTTTTTTTGCATCCATTATAGAGCCTATTGTTTATAAACGGCGTGTAATTTGGTACGAAATTATCTTTGGGTTGCTTGTAATCGTTGGTGTTTTTATAATTACGCAAAGTGAAATAGCTTATTTAAAAGGTATTTTATTGGGAATATTGGCAGCATTTTTATCTTCGTTGTTTGCTGTTTTAAATGGAAGTTTTCTAAAACAGCACAATGCAACCACAATTTCTTACTACGAATTTTTAAGTGGTGCTATATTTCTATCAATTTTCATTTTGTTTTTTGAAGGTGGTTTTTCAAAAGATTTTTTTCAGTTAAGTGCAAAGGATTTCTGGTATTTATTCATTTTGGCATCTATTTGTACGGCATATGCTTTTATAGCGGCTATTCACGTGATGCGACACATTAGTCCTTATACAGTCGTGTTAACATATAATTTAGAGCCTATTTATGGAATGATTATAGCTATTTTCCTTTTCCCAGAAAAAGAAAAAATGAGTACTAATTTTTATTTTGGAGCATCTATTGTTATCATTACAGTTTTATTAAATGCTGTGTTAAAAAACAGAAGAAAATTAAAAAGAAAACGCGCTTAGCTTAATAACAGAATTAAAGTTTTTATATTTGTAGGCTAACTAAAATTGAAAAATAGATCCGTATGGAATATTTAGAATTTGAACTTCCCATTAAAGAACTAGAAGAACAGTTACAAAAGTGTAGAGTAATAGGGCAGGAGAGTGATGTAGATGTAACGGAAACCTGTTCGCAAATTGAAAAAAAACTGGTTGAGACCAAAAAGAAAATTTATAAAGACCTTACGCCTTGGCAACGTGTGCAATTATCGAGGCACCCAAATAGGCCATATACATTAGATTATATTCGTGCTATATGTGGCGATACATTTCTAGAACTTCATGGTGATAGAAATTTTAAAGACGATAAAGCCATGATAGGTGGTTTGGGGAAAATTGGTGACCAAAGTTTTATGTTTATTGGTCAACAAAAAGGCTACAATACCAAAACGCGTCAATACAGGAATTTTGGAATGGCCAATCCTGAAGGTTATAGAAAAGCATTGCGTTTAATGAAGTCGGCCGAGAAATTCGGAATTCCTGTTGTTACATTAATAGACACCCCTGGTGCGTATCCAGGTTTAGAGGCTGAAGAACGCGGACAAGGAGAAGCCATAGCGCGAAATATTTTAGAAATGACACGGCTAGAAGTACCAATTATAGCAATTGTAATTGGAGAAGGCGCTTCCGGAGGCGCTTTGGGTATTGGGGTTGGAGACCGCGTTTTGATGTTGGAAAATTCATGGTATTCTGTTATATCACCAGAAAACTGTTCGTCTATATTATGGAGAAGCTGGGACCAAAAAGAACGTGCCGCTGAAGCGTTGAAACTGACGGCAGTTGACGCTAAAAAACTAAAGGTTATTGATGGAATAATAAAAGAACCGTTAGGAGGTGCCCATAAGGATAGAGATAAAACGTTCCGTGAAGTTGAAAAAACAATTTTAAAAACATTGGAAGAATTAAAAAAATTAACACCCAAGGATTTAATAAATGAACGTATGGAAAAATATTCCAACATGGGTGTTTTTAAAGGGTAACCCTTTTAATATCATAGATTAAAAAAATCTGAAGTTTTAAACTTCAGATTTTTTTATGCTTATCCACAATATTTTAAATTTATTAACAGTTGGTTTGTTAATAGGTAGTTAAAAATAAATAATTGTAAAAAACTATAATTGGTTATTTTCGTGTCATGAAGCAGCCAGAAAAAATAAAATCCTATAAAGTAGATAAAAGTCTTTTAATCAGTTTAGAAAAAGGCAAAATACCGCCTCAATCGCTTGATTTAGAAGAGGTTGTTTTGGGCGCTATGATGATTGACAAGAAAGGTGTTGATGAGGTTATAGATATTTTAAGTCCGGATGCATTTTATAAGGAAGCACACCAACATATATTTGAAGCCATTTATCAATTGTTCGAAAACAGTGAGCCGGTTGACTTATTAACGGTTTCAACGCAGTTAAAAAAGAATTCTAAATTAGAATTGGTTGGAGGTGACTTTTATCTCATATCACTAACCCAAAAAGTATCATCGTCAGCACATATCGAGTTTCATGCACGTATCATTTTGCAGAAATTCATTCAGCGCAGTTTGATAAAAATTTCCAGCGAAATAATTGAAGATGCTTACGATGAAACTAAGGATGTTTTTGATCTTTTGGATAATGCCGAGGCCAAATTATACGAAGTAACTCAAGGAAACATTAAAAAATCGAGTGAAACAGCACAAGATTTGGTTATTCAGGCCAAGAAAAAAATTGAGGAAATATCCAATAAAGAAGGATTGAGTGGTATCCCTACAGGGTTTACAAAACTAGATAAGCTAACTTCCGGATGGCAGCCATCAGATTTAATCATTGTTGCGGCCCGTCCAGGTATGGGTAAAACGGCATTAACATTATCTATGGCCAGAAATATTTCTGTGGATCTTAATATTCCTGTGGCTTTCTTTTCTTTGGAGATGTCATCAGTACAATTGATAACACGTTTAATTTCTAGTGAAACTGGCTTGTCTTCAGAGAAGTTAAGAACTGGAAAACTAGAGAAACACGAATGGGAACAATTAAATGTAAAGGTGAAAGATTTGGAAAAAGCACCTTTATACATTGATGATACGCCATCACTTTCCATTTTCGATTTAAGGGCTAAAGCACGCCGTTTGTCTTCCCAACATGGCATTAAGCTGATAATGATTGATTATTTGCAGTTGATGACTGGTGGTAGTAGCCATAGTGGCGGTAACCGTGAACAGGAAATTTCCATGATTTCAAGAAACCTAAAAGCTTTGGCAAAAGAATTGAATGTGCCCGTAATAGCGTTATCGCAGTTATCTCGTGCGGTTGAGACCCGTGGTGGTAGTAAAAGACCGTTGCTATCAGATTTACGTGAATCTGGAGCCATCGAGCAAGATGCTGATATTGTAAGTTTTATTTACAGACCAGAATACTATAAAATTGATGAGTGGGATGATGAAGAACGTTCTCCTACCGAAGGTCAGGCAGAGTTTATTGTAGCCAAGCACCGTAATGGGGGATTGGATAACATTCGTTTGAAGTTTATCGGCCACCTAGGTAAGTTTGATAATTTGGATAATTTTGATTCACCGTTTGAATTCCATTCTAAAATGAATGCAGCTGCCAATGACGATACCTTTAAACCAGATGATTTCAAGGCCAACCCAGATCAAGCTTTTGGTAGTTCCTTTAATGATGACGATGATAATGACGTGCCGTTCTAGCTATTAAACACTTAATATTTCCTTAAAGCATTTTAAGTCAAAATAAATTTTGATTACCTTTCGGTCTATGAAAAAGGTCTTGTCTATCGTATTATTTTTGTTTGTTTCAACAAACACTTTTGCATCTTACATACTTATTCCAATGGATGCCGATGGACAAAAAAACCATCTAAAGGCCTATGGTATTACTTATTGGGTCTTAACCAAAGATTTAAAAGTTAAATGGTTGCTCAATTATAGGGGTGGTTCTTTTTTGTTGCCTGATACTCCAGATATTCAGAAAGAATGTCAAATTAGGGGCGTTTCTTTCGAACAATTATCAGATAACAAAACACAGGGTATTTTAGAGGAAATAAGCAGCCCTAGTCAAAACATGGAAGCGGTTGTTTTAGAAAAAGCGCCTAAAATTGCGGTGTATGCCCCTAAGGAAAATCAACCTTGGGACGATGCTGTTACCATGGTTTTAGAGTATGCCGAAATTCCATATGATAAAGTTTATGATGAAGAAGTTTTAAATGATGAGCTTCTTTTGTACGATTGGTTGCATTTGCACCATGAAGACTTTACAGGGCAATACGGTAAGTTTTATGGTATGTACAGGGCTACATCGTGGTATATTGAAGATAAAAAAAATGCCGAAAAATTAGCGGAAAAGTTAGGGTATGATAAAGTGTCTGAGGAAAAATTGGCGGTAGCTTTGAAAATAAGGAATTATGTAATTGGTGGCGGATTTATGTTTGCCATGTGCAGTGCAGCCGATAGTTTTGACATAGCGCTTGCCGCTGAAGGACTGGATATTTGCGAACCTATGTTCGATGGCGATGGTAGTGATCCAGGCTACCAAAATAAGATTGATTATAATAAAACATTCGCTTTTACAGATTTCACATTAGAACAAAACCCGATGGTTTACGAGTTTTCATCGATTGATATGTCACGAAATAGAAAAGTACCTAGAATGAGCGATTATTTCACGTTGATGGAATTCTCTGCAAAATGGGATCCTGTACCGACTATGTTGTGCCAAAATCACACGGCTTTGGTTAAAGGGTTTATGGGACAAACCACATCATTTAACAGAGATGAGATAAAATCCAATGTGTTGGTTTTGGGAGAAAGTAAAATTAATGGTGAAGCAAAATACATTCATGGCATAAAAGGTAAAGGCTTCTTCACCTTTTATGGTGGCCACGATCCAGAAGACTATCAGCATAGGGTAGGAGATTCTAAAACTGAATTAGATTTGCATACAACATCTCCAGGATACAGGCTAATATTAAACAATGTGCTGTTTCCTGCAGCTAAAAAGAAAAAACAGAAAACCTAATTAATTTTCTACAATAATTTGTTTGCTAAAGGTGTAAATGTAGCCATCGGCTGCTGGCCCACTGGATGTTTCGTTTTGGTCAATAACTAAAGTGTTGTTGGTAACTATTATCTCCCCAAACTCGTTATTATTTAAGGAAATGAAAGCTTCATTTCCATTGCCTGTTTCGGTTATATAATAAGGGTAGGTGCCAGTGTCTAAGCCATCCTCTAAAGAGGGTGTTTCGTTATTGTTTGTAACAGTAAGAACTTTGCTTATTTCATTAAATTCCCAAACGACAACATTAATATCAAAATCATTGTCAACTCCATTAATACCACCACTCACATTTGCTAAATGCCAAAGTACTCGAACAACTTCTTGTTGATTTTCATTTGTATCGTTGCCTAAAGAACAATTGGTTAAAGAGAAGAAACTTAATAAGGTAATTAATATAATTTTTTTCATTTTGTAGTTTTTTATAAGATGCTTTTAAATAAAAAAGGTTGCGTAAAAAAAGTGGTTTATGCTTTTATTTGGCAATATAAGTTTTACTTTGTGGGTTAAAGTAAAAAAATATATTAAAAGGAATGAAGTTTTATCAAAAGGAATTAAAATTAAACCCATATTCAAGGGGTTTTCATTTAATTACACATGAAATACTTGATGTTTTATCAGAAATAAAAGACATAAGAATAGGTCAATTACAAGTGTTTATTAAACATACATCGGCAAGCCTAACTTTAAACGAAAATGCCGATTACACAGTTAGGGGAGATTTTGAACGCCATTTCAATGTCATGGTTCCAGAGAATGCACCATATTATAGACATACCTATGAGGGCAGTGACGATATGCCTGCCCATATAAAAGCCTCATTATTGGGGGCTTCAGTGAATGTGCCTATTACCAATGGTAAATTGAATTTGGGCATTTGGCAGGGAATTTATTTATGTGAACACAGAAACAATGCAGGCAGCAGGAAATTGGTAATTACAGCCTTTGGTAATTAAACACTAGCCTTTTTAGCTTCAATAAGTTTTTCTAAAATGGTTTCAACGCCAAATTCATTATTGCTTTTTGTATTGAATTTTGCAATTCTTTTTACATTACTATTCGCATTTTCCATGGCAAAGCTAAAGTCAGCTTTTAATAGCATTTCAATATCATTATCATAATCGCCAATAGCTATTGTTTGTTCGGAAGAAATATTATATTGTTTCTGGATTATTGATAAAGCCTTTCCCTTATTGGCTTCAATGTGAAATATATCAACCCAATGCTTTCCTGAAACGATAACTTTATATTCAGTGTCAAACCGATTGAATAATGGATAAATTTGCTTTCGTGCATCTTCATGGTTGTAAAGTGCTATTTTTAAAATGTCTTCGTCAATTTCTTTAATAGAGTCTATTAAAGAATAATTAGGGTAATATTCGGTTAGCAACTTAATAAACCCATCCGAAGAATTTTTGAAATATGCTTTATGTTTTGTGCAAAAAACAGGATGTATATGATTGTGCTTATCAATTAATTTTTCCACTTCAAACAAATTATTATTTGGAAGTGGGGTGGATAAAATTTCAGTACCATTTTTGCCAACTATACTACCGTTCTCGGCAACAATAATAATGTCATTTTTTATTGGGTCAAGCTTTTCTGTGATGCTATAGTAAGGTCTTCCACTAGCAGCCACAAATAGTATGTTGTGTTTTTTTAATTCTTTAAATAGATTGAAAAATAAATCACTTACTTCGTGATTGGAATTTAGTAAAGTACCATCCATGTCTGTGGCAACTAACTTGATTTGGGATAAATCCATGTGTTTGAATTAATTTAAGCTGCAAAAATAAGATTAATAAAATAGTTAACCTTAAATAATTATTAAGTTTAAAAAAACAAAAAATCCAGCCCTTTCGAACTGGATTTTTATTATGATTTTGTGATTAATTATTATTCTTCTTCAGCTCCATATTGGAAATATGTTGCCCAGTTATTCCCAGGGAAATCACACCCTTCACCATTTGCAGCTCCCCATGCAGTTTCTTCGCAATCATAATCACATGGGATTGGAATAGAAATCATTACAGGTTGAATATCATCTTCTGTTGGTAAGATTGCTATACCCATTAGCTCGCCACAAGCTGGTTCAAAATCTAGATTTTCTAATGCCAAATCTACAATTTCTTGACCGTTACTCTCTTCCCAAGTTCCTAAACAACAGTAACTAGTGTCATTATCAAGTTCTAATAACTCCCATATGGCCCATTGAATTTCTCCAAAAGTATAGCCTTGTGATATAAAGTCTTGGTTCACAATCCAATTTACAGCTCCAAGGTTTTCAGGTTTATCTACTGCACCATCTACATTTTCATCATAAAGAGGATAGATATTAGCATTAAAACATTCCCCATTACCAAGATTTTTATAAAGATCTATACACCAAGCATCATAATTGCCAGCTAAAAAGCTTTCGCCACCAATATTAATATCAAAATAACTGTTACCATCTCCTTTATCAGTTACACACACTTGCTCAGTTAGTGGTAGCAATTCAATATTTGTATTGAATTCATCAGAACTTGATTTACAAACTACAACAGCATGAGCTGCAATATATGGGCCATCTGCTATTGGTACCATATATTCAACACTCGATTCGCAATCATGAGAACCGCTATATTCAAAATGTCCATTTTTGGGATTTCCACCTCCACTTATAGGGAAGTACATCGGGTCAGTTACTACCGATAAATGTGTTTCGGTAAGACAGTACCCGTCATCTGTAATTAAATAAGTAATTTTGTAGTAATCACCATCTTCTTCCACGGTAACTTTACCAACTTCGGTAAATTGACCAGCAATTAACTTTACTTCATTTGCAGTAAAATCACATTCCTCAAATACTGGAGTTTTAGGCCCGCCCTTTTTTGCAGACAATAAAGCGTTATCAGCATCAGACAGTTCTTCGGTTTGACAGCCAAAAGCAGCAAAAACGAGTGCAGCACATAAAAAAAGTCTGTAAAATTTAGTTAGATTTTTTTTCATAATGGATAAATTAAATTAATATTTAGTTTTGCTATTAATCTAAATTTTTAATTAGATCTAATATATGAGAGTTTATTTATAAAAAATTAAATATTAGATAATTAACATTAATAATCGATAAGTGTAGACGTATATTCTATATCATAGATTAACAGTTAAAATTTCGGTTAAAAATATTTTAGTAATGATTCTTAAAAGGAATTTTAATTTAACTTGGCTTAAAAATATTAAATGAAATTTTCAATTTTAATTCCCGATGCAGAAAAAAATTATGTTTTTGCTGTAATAAATTGTCTTTCTCAGGTAAGTAGAGTTGATATTTACCTAATGTCAAATGAAGAACATCACTCAATTAAATATTCAAAGCATATTAAAAATCACTCTTATTATCCAAAGACTAATGATGAAACAGTTTGGTTATCTAATATAAATAATGAGCTAAAAAAGTACGATATAAACTTAGTAATGCCAATTTTTGAAGATGGGATTGGGACAATAATTAAATACAAAGATTCAATTTTATTTAAGGATAAATTATGCTTGATGCCATCATATCAAAATTTTAACACAGCCCTTAATAAGAAATTGCTTTACCAGCATATGGTTAAAAATAAAATATCTTGTTGTACAGGTTTTGTATTTGATAAGTATATTTTTAATAATAAGGAATTTAGATTTCCTGTTTTAATTAAACCCGTGAAAGGTACAGAAGGAGGCGTGGGAATACATAAGTTTTATAAAAAAAAGGAACTTGAACAATTTTTTGCTCAGAACAGCGATTTTAGTGATGCTTTTTTAATTGAAGAATTTATAGAAGGTTTTGATTTGAGTTGTAATGTTTTGTGTAAAGACGGCGAAATTCTTTTGTATACTATTCAAAAGGGAATTTTATTTGATGACAAACCATTCAGCTCTCCAATTGGAGTGAAATTTTTATTTGACTTGAGGTTACTCAAAGAAGTGGAAATATTAATAAAGTCTTTGGAATGGTCTGGTATTGCTAATATTGACATCAGATATGATTCCATTACTGATAACTTTAAAATTATTGAAATTAATCCGAGATTTTGGGGGTCTCTTGAGGCATCACTCGCAGCAGGTATCAATTTTCCATATTTATATTGTTTATTAAGCTCAGGTCAAAAAATTGAAAAGCAAGAATATAATTTTATAGAGTATCTTAATTTTAATGCACTGGTTAAAGCTATAAAAAATGATAAGAAACTTATATTTCATATCAAATTTATATTAAATAATACTCAATTAAAGTTTATATTAAATGACCCTAAGTTGTATTTGCGTAAACTTTATATTAGATTTAAATTGTTTTTAAGACCAAAATAAAAAAATCCAGCTTCTTTCGAACTGGATTTTCATTAAGCGAATAATATATTGTTATACAATAGGCGAAACGCCTTATTTTACTTTCTCTACAACAGCTTTAAAAGCCTCTGGGTTGTTCATAGCTAAATCGGCTAAAACCTTACGGTTTAATTCGATATCGTTAGCTTTAAGTTTTCCCATAAATTGAGAATAAGACAATCCATGCAATCTAGCTCCTGCATTTATACGTGTAATCCATAAAGCACGGAATGTTCTCTTTTTATTTCTACGGTCTCTGTACGAGTATAACATCGCTTTATCAACCGCGTTTTTGGCTACTGTCCAAACGTTTTTACGTCTTCCAAAATAACCTTTAGCTTGTTTCAGAACCTTTTTTCTACGGGCTCTCTTTGCTACAGAATTTACTGATCTTGGCATAATTTTAATTGTTTTTTGTAGTAGGCGGTCTTTTAACAGACTCTTTTATTGGGCCTAACTCCAGGGTTTATAAATTTATTTAACCGGTTAAATGATGGCTACTTTAAACGTAACATCAATTTAACATTGCTCTCATCTGATTCATGTACTAATGTATCATGAGTCAGGGCAAGCTTACGCTTTTTAGACTTCTTCGTTAAGATGTGACTTTTAAAAGCGTGCTTTCTTTTGATTTTACCAGTACCAGTAAGTTTAAAACGTTTTTTGGCACTAGATTTTGTTTTTTGTTTAGGCATCTTCTTTCTCCTAGTTTTAATTATTTCGCTTAATTATTTAAAATATCGACGATTCGATAGATTTACTTTTTTGGGGCAATGAACATAGTCATTCGCTTACCTTCCAGTTTTGGCATTTGTTCAACCTTGCCATATTCTTCAAGGTCTTGGGCCAAACGTAATAATAATATTTGCCCTTGTTCCTTAAACACGATTGAACGTCCTTTAAAAAATACGAATGCTTTTAGTTTAGCTCCTTCTTTTAAAAACTTCTCAGCGTGTTTTTTCTTAAATTCGTAGTCATGATCGTCGGTTTGAGGTCCAAAACGAATCTCTTTAATGATTACTTTTGTGGCTTTGGCCTTGATAACTTTTTCACGTTTCTTCTGTTCATAAAGAAACTTTTTATAGTCCATAACCTTGCAAACAGGAGGATCGGCATTAGGGGAAATCTCAACTAAATCTAACCCCTGTTCGTCAGCTATTTTTAAAGCTTCTCGTGTGGGATAAACTCCCATTTCCACGTTATCACCTACCAAACGAACTTTTGGTGATGAGATTTTAGAGTTAATCTTATACTTTTCCTCTTGTGATACCCTTAAATTGGGTTGGTTTCTTCTTCTAATTGCTATGGCTCTATCTATTTAAGTTAAACTTTATTTTAAAACTGTTTTAACGTTTTGCTTATTTCGGTTTCAATGACTTTAGAGAAAGCTTCTATGGAAATCATCCCCAAATCTTCTCCACCGTGTTTGCGTACAGTTATTTTATCTTGCTCTTGCTCTTGCTCACCAATAATAAGCATGAATGGGTATTTTTGCATTTCGGCTTCCCGAATTTTTTTCCCTACAGTCTCATTCCTATTATCTACAAGGGCGCGAATTTCGTTATTTTCTAGCAAATTTAAAACTTTTTCGGCGTATTTTTCATATTTCTCACTGAGAGATAGTATGATGACTTGTTTAGGCATCAACCAAATAGGAAAATTACCTCCGGTATGTTCAAGTAATAATGCTACAAAACGTTCCATACTTCCAAAAGGTGCCCTGTGTATCATTACTGGTCGGTGCAGTTCATTATCACTACCTTTATAAGTTAAGTCAAATCTTTCAGGAAGGTTGTAGTCAACTTGAATCGTACCCAATTGCCAACGTCTTCCTAAAGCGTCTTTAACCATAAAGTCCAGCTTGGGGCCATAAAAAGCGGCTTCACCAGTTTCAATTACAAAATTCAAACCTTTATCGGTGGCAGCATTTATAATGGCTTGCTCTGCTTTTTCCCAATTCTTAACATCTCCTATATATTTGTCTGGATTTTCTGGATCTCTTACAGATACTTGGGCGGTAAAGTTTTCAAACCCTAAAGATCCAAAAACATATAACACCAAGTCAATTACATTTTTAAACTCTTGATCTAATTGATCTGGCGTACAGAATAAATGGGCGTCATCTTGGGTAAATCCTCTTACTCTGGTCAAACCATGTAGTTCGCCACTTTGCTCGTATCTATAAACAGTGCCAAATTCTGCATAGCGTTTTGGTAAATCCTTATAGGACCATTGGCTGTTAGCGTATATTTCACAGTGGTGCGGACAGTTCATGGGCTTTAACAAAAACTCCTCATCTTCTTTAGGTGTATGAATTGGCTGAAAACTATCTGCTCCATATTTAGCATAGTGCCCAGAAGTTACATATAATTCTTTCTGTCCTATATGTGGGGTAACCACCATTTCATAACCCGCTTTCTTTTGTGCTTTCTTTAAAAAGTTTTCCAAACGCTCACGTAAGGCGGCTCCTTTAGGCAGCCACAAAGGCAAGCCTTGTCCCACTTTTTTAGAAAAAGTGAACAATTCCAATTCTTTGCCTAGCTTTCTATGGTCGCGTTTTTTGGCCTCTTCCAAAAAGTTTAAATACTCGGTAAGTTCTTTTTGCTTCGGAAATGAAATAGCGTAAACACGTGTTAGCTGTTTGTTTTTTTCGTCACCTCGCCAATAAGCACCAGCAACTGATAGTATCTTAACAGCTTTTATTATTTCGGTATTTGGTATATGGCCACCGCGGCATAAGTCGGTAAAGGTAGAATGGTCACAAAACGTAATAGTGCCATCTTCCAGGTTTTCAATAAGCTCGGTTTTAAACTCATTACCTTTATATATAGATAAAGCCTCCGCTTTCGACACATCACGCATTTTAAAATCGTGTTTGCCTCGCGCGATCTCAATCATTTTGTCCTCTAAGGCCTTAAAACCTTTGTCAGATATAGTATGTTCACCAAAATCTACATCATAATAAAACCCATTTTCTATAGCGGGTCCAATGGTAAGTTTAACACCAGGATACAATTCTTCTATGGCCTGGGCCATAACATGTGCAGAAGAATGCCAAAAAGCTTTCTTGCCTTCATCGTCTTTCCAGGTATATAGTATCAAAGACCCGTCGGTGGTGAGGGGGGTTGCCGTTTCAATAGTTTTACCATTAAAACTTGCAGAGATTACATTTCTAGCAAGTCCTTCACTAATGCTTTTGGCAACATCCATAGGAGTTGTATTCTTTTCAAACTCCTTTACACTTCCATCGGGTAATGTTATATGTATCATTAATATATTTTAAATTCAGTGAGCAAAGATAATAGTATAAACAAACACACACAATATATATATAAGGATAAATTGTTCTAGCCCTTTTATTTTTGCGTTACCCCATTTATACGGGGTCGGGCTATACATTCTATCTTTTGCCTTTGGCAAAAGGATGCCATTTCTATCCCTAACGCATCCAATAAACTTGTTTTTAGAATCCCCACCAGTATTTTTTTGTTTTGTAATCGCTTGTGGATTAGGCGTTTTTAAGGTTGGTAAAAAAACTTCGAAAAATATTTTAAAAAAGCCATTGCGGAAGTGTAAAAAGGTGGTATGTTTGCACCCGCAAAACGGGCAAGGTCCTGTTTTCGGAAGTTCCTTATCATGTTTTTCCTTGTTTTCCAGGGGCTTGAAAAAAAGTTCAAAAAAAAGTTGGAAAAAGTTTTGACGGAGACGGAAAAGGGTTTTATATTTGCACCCGCTTAACGAGGAAACGAGTTGGGTAGAGAAGATATAAAAGTTCATAGACATATTGGATTGACAGCGTAAGGCGGTAACTGGAAACGGTTGCTGTCGACAAGAGAATAGACCATTTTGAGTACCGGAAGATTTCGGTCGTTGTTAATGATAT
>JAHLEH010000020.1 GCA_018883545.1 Marixanthotalea marina
TGCAATTAAATTATATAACGAAGTAAGATTACACTTATCTTTAGATTTTAAAACACCAAATATGGTATACAAATTAACCGCTTAAAATCAAGTTTAACCTGTAGCCATATTTCAGGACAAGACATTTAAGAAACAAAATTCCAAATGAAAAAGACACTTCCAATCTTCATATTTATCTTATCATTTCTTGTGAATTCTCAAAATAAGGAAACAATAGATTGGATAACTAATAACTCTATAGAAATTGAAGATGCGAGTCCTGATTCTGAACTAGTTTTCTTTGAACAAAACACTCCAAATAAATTTAACAATGCTAAAATTTATGGATTTGGAGAAGCGTCACATAATACAAAAGAATTTTTTGACTTAAAAGCCAAATTTTTCAAACATTTGGTAAAAACTCAAGGTGTGAAAACTTTTATAATGGAAGAATCATATCAGGCGGAATCTGGAATAAATGAATGGATAAGTGGAGGAAAAGGTGACATTAATACAATTGGTAAAAACTTTAGAAATGGTTTTTGGTATTGTAATGAAATTGTAAACCTTTTGCAATGGATGAGGGACTATAATTTAGAAAAACCGAAAGAAGAGCAGATTCGATTTTATGGAATGGATGTGAATTTTGGGACAAAAACAAATCAAGAAATACGTGACTTTGTTAATAAATATAAACTTACCGTTAATGAAAAACTTTTAATGGTTGCTGATAGTTGCTCAAACAAAAAGATAAATTATGGAAAAACAGATAATTGGGCTAAAACTCAAGTTCCGAAATTAAAGGAACTAGAACAGGCTCTAATTAATTCCCAAACAGATACAAAAATCAATCAAAAAGATTTAAAATCTGTGATAAGAAGTCTAAACTATTTGATGAAATATACTCAATATGTATCGAATACTGTTGGGGCTAAAGAATCGAATGAATTTAGAGATTTAAAAATGTTTGAAAACGTTAAATGGATTATAGAAAATGAATCTGAAAACGAAAAAGCCTTTATATGGGCTCACAATGAGCACATAAACAAAAAAGAAATGAATTACTCAGGGAGTGGTATAATCAATTTAGGCCGTCTATTAAAAGACTACTATAAAAAAGATTATTATAGTGTTGGATTTGACTTTGGTACAGGATACATCAAAGGCTATACAATAAACAAAAAACAAGGTAATCATTGGAAAACTTATCATATAGAAAAACCATTCAAGAAAACATATGCTCAAACATTAATGAATATTGACAAAGACATCTATTTTGTAGACCTAGATAATGCTATCAAAAATGAACCAACAAAATTCTTTAGTAAAAAATCTAAGCATTTATTGATATCTGGAGGTGGATATCAACCTGAACCATTGCATAGAATTATGGTTAGCAAAATATATGCAGAAACATATGATGGTCTAATTTTCGTAAAAAAAATATCATTACCGGATTATTTAAATAAATAAAAAAACGTTGTACAACACTGGCTATAATCCATTGCTTGTTTTTAGTTAATTCAAAAATTCCTACTTTTAACAATCTATGATTCCTACTCGGAAAATCCTGCGGATTTTTCCGCAACGAAATCATAGCCGAGACCGTTGTGTGCAAGCTGAAAAAAATAATCGGAATGTCGAAAATTTACAATTACATTGACCAGAAAGGGATTCCATTTAAAAAGCTAGCTAGCTTCTCAATAAGAATTCAGGAAGATGACATTTTAAATAGATTGAACATTGAATCTGATGAAAGTACTGATAGAATCATAAACAAAGGGGAATTAATTATTTCTACTCATAATCATCCCAACGTAAAAGCACCCGATTTTCCAAATAAATTCAAACTAGATAAAAAAACCCAAGAAGAAGTTGCTATTAATTGGCTAAAAGATACCACAGGTTATATTGTGGATGAATTTAAAACGCTCTTCGAACTACCTGAATTAAACCAAAAACCATTTTTATTACAGATTGAGAGAGGAATTAGGAATTATTTTTTAGTACTCGCAACGAAAGTTATTAATGGAGATTTAATTGTAAGAGAAAAGTATCATAGTCATCATGGGTTTTTACAAGAAAATTTCATTAAAACATTTGGGCAAATAGAAAAGATAAACGGCACCATAGGTATTGATGGCAAAATCAATGATTTTGGCAACTTAACCGAAGTTGGTGGAGATTTGTGGTTTTCAAATCATGTATATCAAGAAAATTTAGAATCTATCAAACCATTAAAAATAGTTTACGGTGATTTAAATTTAAAAAATACACATGCGTCTTTGGAGTCTTTAGAAGAGGTTGGAGGAAATCTAAATTTAAGAAAAACCACATGCCATAACATATCATCACTTAAAAGAGTTGGTGGTAATATATTAGTGTCCAAAAGTCAATTGGACAACTTTGACTTCTCAAAAGTAGAAATCAATGGAACAATTAAGGCCTTTAATGACAAATTTAATCAAGGAAAATTAACATCACCTCAATAAAAAATTTAATATAAATGTAAGCGAGTATATTCTTGAAAACATTCATTTACATATTATTCATTCTACTTATAATATTGTTTGTAATATTCTACAAAAGGAAATTAAGAACAAAGCAAATTGTGGAATTTAACGATTTGAATCGCTCTTTTGATGAGCTTAAATTTCAATTTGAGAAAGGTCTGACTATAGAAAGCCATAAGCAAGGAACTAGATATTTTGGACTTGAAAAGGTAAAAGAATGGAAGTCCAAATTTGGATATACCTTTAATATTTATGGAAATGACCATTTCATAGATAATAAACCTCATTTTCATTTTGACCATAAAGAGAAAGATGTTTTTTGTAAAATGAGTTTTGAGGGAGAAATATTTGAAAGCAAAGGAAAAAATGAAATAGATAAGAAAGTACTTAAAGAATTAAGATATTTTTTATCTATGGATAGAACAAAAGAATTATTAGTTTCTAAATGGAATGAAAAAAATCCAAAACTGAAATATAAAATAAAAGCCAGCACACAACAACGTGTATAGCTCATTGCGGCTGAATTCCTAATCGGAATTCATTGCAATTTGCTATCTTTCGGTTATGGCGGAAAATCATAGCTGATTTTCCGCAACGAGCCATACACAACACCGTTAGTTGCAATTTTAAAAGAAAAAAAGGCGACTCACTCAAGCGTTGCAAAAACGCACCATATACAAGTATATAATGCATATTTGCTAAAAAAGAGTTAATTGACTTTTATAGTCTTCAAACCTTTGTTTTGCTTTTTCAAAATATTCCTTGTCAATCTCACAACCAACAAAATCAAACTTATAGTTGTAAGCTGCTATTGCACTACTGCCACTACCTAAATGCGTGTCTAAAATTATATCTCCTTCTTTAGCATAATTTATAAGTAACCATTCATATAGCTTAACAGGTTTTTGTGTTGGATGAAACCTTTTCCCATCGTGTAAAGCAGATGTAACAGAGTATTTTTTTGCATTACTACTAAAACTTGTTAAAGCTAATTCACCATCAGCCATCGTAGGTAAGTGTTCAATATTTGGTTTATCCCAATAAATAAAACACCTTGCTGCTGGTATTAAGTGACTAAAGTAATTTCCGCCCCAAATAATATAATTTTTAGAAACCCTGAATAATTCATTAAAATATTCTTTTGGTGGTATAGCATCATCCCAACCTTTTGTTAAATCTTGATTATTTCTACCAACATTAAGCCCTACTCCGTAAGGAGGGTCAACTATCGCAAGATTAAAATGTTTATCAGGATAACGAGCCATTAACTCCATATTATCCATATTAAAAAGCTCTACTTTAGGTTGTTTAATTGTAAGTTTCTCTGTTACTACTTCCATTCTTTATTTATATTATTTTTGGCTTTTTCAAAGCCACGCCTTTTTTTCATTTAAAACTGTAAACCCTTCGGGCAACTAACACCGTATAACTTGCACTAAAGCGACAAGTTATACCTGTACGTTGTAAGTAATCTGAAAAACAGAATGTTCAATAGAAAAAAATTCAAATATACCGACCTTCCACCTAGCGACAGAATTCGGAAATTAATTGAAGAATTCGTTGAACCAGAACTGACCAAACTCGGA
>JAHLEH010000021.1 GCA_018883545.1 Marixanthotalea marina
TCCGAGTTTGGTCAGTTCTGGTTCAACGAATTCTTCAATTAATTTCCGAATTCTGTCGCTAGGTGGAAGGTCGGTATATTTGAATTTTTTTCTATTGAACATTCTGTTTTTCAGATTACTTACAACGGTCTCGTATATGAGCCGTAGCGGATTTACGTACTAACTTTTCGATTTAGCACAGTCTTTAAATATACAAAAAAGCCATAGACGTGGGGCAAATTTCGCTATGGCTTATATATATTGTTGTAGCTAGTATTTTATTCCAATTCTGTTATTAATACTCGTCCTTGTTTTTTAGCTTTTGAATCTCTTATTCCACCAAGTACAGTTCCTAAAAGCATTCCGCCAATAATTCCTATTAACATAGAATATGTTCCTAATGCTGAATTAAATAACATACTAAAAATAGAGCCTAAAACTATTCCGATTCCAGTTCCAACTCCTGCGTAATAGCCTTCAGAAACTAGATTGAGTTTATCTTTCAAGAATTTCTTAAATTCAGATAGTTTTTGACTTAAATATTTTTTTCTATTATCGGATTCAGCGTTTAAGTTTAGAGTTTCTAATTCTGATTCAATAGATTGAATTTGGGTTTGGGTTAAGTCTCTACTTTTTAAATCTAACAAAATCCCAATATATTTGTCATAAATTTTTATTTCAGGCTTTTCAACAGAATTAGTTTTCAAGTTCAAGAAAAAAATCAATGTTTCTTCTATTTTCATAATTTTTGTTTTTAAAATTGATACAAAGTAGTGTTCATTGTTACTATACTTTCTTGGATTATTTTCTTAACTCTTCCATGTCGTTTTTAATTTCCTCTAGTTTTCTTAACAATGTTCCGTATCCAATATTTAAATCCCATCTGTAGAGTTTTTCGGCAAAAAACACTAATATAGTCGCAATTATTAGAAGAGCAACCAATCCCAAAAGAGGAATTCCAAATACAAAGTTCATTTCTGGATATACCTGTAATAATCTTTGCGTAAGTCTATTCCCTACCGTAATTCCATCTATTGTTTGAAACCATTGCCCCAAAAAAATAGAAATAAGCATCACAGGATACATAATTCTAGCCATGTTGATGTTCCATTTGTTTTTTAAGTTCATCCATTCTAAAAAAGATGTAAGATGTTCATAGCAGTTAACTCCTTTTACTAGTCTCTTTTGTTTTTTTAATAAAATTTTATCTACAATTACCATTAGATTAAAGGTTAAAAACATGGGGATTCCCATGATTGGAATGCCGATTAGAAATGATATTCCCAAAATGGCAAAAGATGTTATAAAAATTAACTGAATATTGATTTTAAACCTTCCAACATATCTATCAATTGCGTGAATTGACTTCTTGTTATACAATTCGTTGATTTGAGGGGTAGAAATAGGTTCGCTATTCAAAAAACCCTCTTTCCAGATTGTTTCAATTGATTTTACCATTTAATATTATTTTTAAACGTTTTTTAATTCGGTTGACTCGTGTGCTGATATTGCTGGGTGAAGTGCCAATTATTTCAGCAATTTCTTTGTATGGTTTCTCTTCCAAATAAAGTAGAATAACTGCTCTATCAACTTCAGAAAGAAGTTTAATAGCGCTATAAAGCTCGTTAAGTGCTTCATCACTAAATGCTTGGTTTTTTTCGTTGATATTGAAAGAGTTAAAATCCGAAGCAAAAATGTAATCATTGTTCTTTTTTTTCTTTAGTAACGTTAGGCAGGTGTTGAGTGATACCTTATAAACCCATGTCGACCATTTTGCTTCTTCTGAAAAGTTATTTCTGCTTTTCCAAATTTGCAGACAAACTTCCTGATAGTAGTCCTCAAAATCTTCCTCTGTATTGGTATATGCCTTACAAATCTTTATAATGATTGTAGCAAAAGGTAAAATGGACATTTTATAGAAATTATCACTCAAAATGATTTTTACTTAATTAGTATCGAAAATTGGAAATTGTCACACTTTACTAGAGATTTTTTTTAATTGAAAACGTTTATGATTGTGAAATTATGATTTCTGAATATTAGCTACAACGGTCTCGTATAACCGTCAGTTTACGGGTTAAAGTACGTAAATTTTTCGGTTAAGCACAGATGTTAGCAATTCCGAGTGGATTCGGACGCAGTCGAATCCGCCGTAATTGCGGTTATACATTGTTGTGCATAGTATTTTATTCAAATTTTGGTTCTTTTCGCTCAATTAAATGAGAATTCCTTTTTTCTCGGTCATTCATAGATAAGCAATGTACAGCTAAAATCAATTGTATATTAGGGTCATTTAAGTCAAAATCACTATTCGTTTTTAAGATTTCGTGATATTGAATATCAAACCCATTAAAATCTCCAGATGCTTCAATTCTATCCGCATATTTGGCAATTCTTGGATTCGTTTTTCCCAAATCCGATAAATATTTTTGGTATTTACCCGTAGCAACAGCACAAATATTTTTTGATTTTATCTCACTCGGATAATAAGTCGATTCACAATACATCCAAATTTCATTAAAAGTCGATTGCGATATTTGTTCGTAGAACTTTCTTTGGTCTTTAAAATCTATTTTCGTCCAAATTCCAGTCCCGTTTGCTTGCAGGGAATCGTGATTCGCTTGTTTATAACAAGTTTTTAAATCAGCGTTTTTATCAGTACAAACATTTTCTTTAAAGAACTCAACAATTTTATTCAAGTCAGAAATTTGGTCATTCGTAAAATTTGATTTCAATTCAGACGTTGAGTAATTCGTTTTACAAGAACTCAAAATCAGTAAAAGCAAAAATATCAATATTGACGAAAATGGTTTTTTCATATTATGCACAACGGTTTTGGCTATGGTTTCGTTGCGTGAAAATCCGCGAGGATTTTCCGCCGTAAACCGAAGATAGCAAATTTGCGAGGACTTTCCGAAAGGAAAGTCAGAAGCAATGAACTATAGCCGTTGTT
>JAHLEH010000022.1 GCA_018883545.1 Marixanthotalea marina
TTTACAACACCGTGTAACACGCATTGCTTCTGATTTTCCTTTCGGAAAATCCTCGCAAGCGTGAACGTTCGTGTTTTTTAAGTATCTTAGTCCTTAAACCACGCAACGCCTGTTACACAAACACGTTGTGGTGCATTTGACCAAACATAAAAAGAAAAAACAATGAAAACATATAAATCAAAATTCGGATTTGAAATAATGGGGTTTCTGACTTTGTTATTCCTTGTTACCATTGGATATATGCTATACAAAAATGAATCTCTAAATACCATACTAATTGTTGGCGGAATCAATTTGTTGGTCTTTGGATTTTTTCTGTATCTCAACTTTTCAACTGAATACAGAATTACCGACAACGGAATTTTAAAAATCAAATGTGGTTTTGCCTATAATAAATCGTATGACATAAACAAAATCAAGTCCATTAGTAAATCAAATAACTTGATTTCATCGCACGCACCTTCATTGGATAGGATCGAACTGACTTATGACCAATTTGACCAAATAGTAATCTCTCCAAAGGACAAAACTGGATTTGCAATGGAACTGACAAAAATGAACCCAAAAATTGTAAATAAATTAAACTAATAAAAACGACACCACAACACTGGCTATAATCCATTGCTTGTTTTTGGTTAAATAAAATTTCCTACTTTTAACAACCTATGATTCCTGCTTCGGAAAATCCTGCGGATTTTACTTGCAACGGAATCATAGCCAATCACGTTGGCATTCATTAAATAAAACAGATGAAAAGTAGAAATAAAGATCTATTGGTAGGAGGTATTTTTTTAATCCTGACAATTACCTTCATTGTGATTTCAATGACTAACAAACCATTCTTTGATTGGGTTTTTGAACGACACCATAATCAATGGAGTTGGTATTTACGACCATTGTTTTTGCTTCCATTTTGCTATTTCGCCTATAGAAAAAGTTTTACAGGAATGATGTTTTCCATATTTGCCTTGTTCACAAGTATGTTTTGGTTTCCAAAGCCTGAGATTGTGAGTGAGAGTGTAATTGATTTTTTGGAATTTGAGAAAGAATATCTGTACGGTGAATGGAACTTGAGCAAACAACTACTAACCTTAACTATCCCTATTTCATTTATAGCTTTAGGATTAGCTTTTTGGAAACGAAGTGTAGTAATGGGCATAGCGGTAGTGGTTCTTATGGCAACAGGTAAAATGGTGTGGAGCATTCAAAATGCAGGTGAATCCGGAAAATCAATATTAATTCCTGCGATTCTTGGCTTATTGATTTGTTGCGGTCTGATTTTCTACGGATTTAAAAGGTTAGAAAAGAAATAACGAAATGCCAACACTGTATATAGCAAATAGGCCGTTCGGTGGTTTACGAAAGTTCAGAGCTATTTACAAGCACCGCCAAATCGTTGATTTGGCTTTTAAAATGAATAAGATAAAAATAAAATACAACGATTTGGCTCAGAGCAAACTTGAAAGTTTATCGCTTTCTACTGCCCTACTTGCCATATACTAAACGTTAACGTTTATTGAAAAAAGCGACTTTTATGCTATTATAAGATTAAAATTTAACTTTGTTACTATCAAACATTTTTCAAATGAATAACATAAGAAATACTGATTCAGATAAATTTTACGATAGAATTGCAAAGTTATTGGTTGAAGCTAGAAGCTCAGTTGTTCAGACTATTAACAAAACAATGGTTCATACATATTTTGAAATAGGACGAATGATTGTTGAAGAAGAACAAAATGGAAATATTAGAGCTGAATATGGCAAACAAGTGCTTGTTGAACTTTCGAGAAAGCTCACTGATGAGTTTGGAAAAGGTTTCTCTAGGAGGAATTTAGAACAAATGAGGCAATTTTATCTGACTTACTCAAAAACGCAGACAGTGTCTGCCGAATTCAATTTGAGTTGGTCCCATTACTTGAAACTAATGCGAATCGATAACGAAAACGAAAGAAAGTTCTATGAAATTGAAGCATTAGAGAATAATTGGAGCTTAAGAGAATTACAACGACAATATGATTCTGCACTTTATGAAAGATTAGCATTGAGCCGAGATAAAAAAGGAATCAAAGATTTATCAGAAAAAGGACAAATTATACAAACTGCCAAGGATTCACTAAAAGACCCATATATCCTTGAATTCATTGGACTACCTGAAAGCTCAAAATATTCTGAGAGTAAACTTGAACAAGAAATAATTGATAAACTTGAGCACTTTTTACTTGAACTTGGAAAAGGTTATACATTCGTTGGTAGGCAGGTCAGATTTACATTTGACGACAAACATTTTCGCATTGATTTAGTTTTTTATAATCGGATTCTACAAAGTTTTGTACTGATTGATTTAAAAATAGGAGAAATAACACATCAGGATTTAGGTCAAATGCAAATGTATGTAAACTACTACGATAGGTATGTTAAGTTAGACACTGAAAACAAGACAATTGGAATCATTCTTTGTAAAAGTAAAAATGACACTCTTGTCGAAATAACCTTGCCTGAAAATAACGAACAGATATTTGCTAGTAAATACGAGACTGTTTTACCAAGCAAGGAGAGATTAAAAAGATTAATGGAAAATAGAGATGATTAGAAATTAACAACAAACGTTAACATTTTGTATAGTTAACTGTGGGCGCAGTGGTAGTTTCAGCGTTCTCCACACGCCCCAAAGCGGTGTGTATGCGGAAAGGAAACCGCCCGGAAAACCACAGCTAACCATACAATTTTCCGTTAAAAAACAAGTAAATTAGAATAAATTTTAGGAAGTACTCAATTGTATTTGACTACTATCCTGTGCAGCAAGGGCTTCCAGTCTTTGCTGCTTTTTATTTTCAAATTCTGCGTCATAGTTTTCCT
>JAHLEH010000023.1 GCA_018883545.1 Marixanthotalea marina
CCACAGATGGACCAGTTCTTTGACGAACCTATTTTTGACGGTCTTTATGCGGGCACCTACCAGGTGATCGCACAGGACGAACTGGGCTGTTATGTCCTTATGGACGTGACCGTTAACGAACCGGCACCTGTAGTGTTGGCGGTAGACAATAGTACTTTGGCACCCGAACTGTGCGAGGGTGATATGAACGGTGCGTTCAGTGTGGACATATCCGGAGGAAGCCTGCCGTACAGTGTGGCCCTGGACAATATCAACGGTCCCTATACCACAGGTGGGGCAGCCCAGACACGGTTTGATTTTACCAATCTTGAGGGCGGCAACCATATAGTGTACGTCATTGACGGCGGTGGCTGTGAGACGGAATGGGAAATCGACTTCCCCGAATCGGTATCGATGGACCCTGTAGCCGTTGTGGAATATACCTGTGACAACAACATGCCGGGCAACATCGTAACGGTTACGGTAACAGGTAACGCGGATCCTGCCGACCTGAGCTATTCATTGAACGGAGGGCCTTACCAAACCAGCAATGTTTTTATTGACGTAGTTCCCGGGATAGGTCATTATGTGGACGTGATGAACGTCAACGGTTGTACCAAGCGTACGCCTACCTTTGATATCGACCAATTGGATCCCGTAGCTGTCAGTTTGGAAAACGGTGGCTTCAACGAGATCGTTGCGGTTACAACCGGAGGTTCGGGCGACTATGAGTACACCCTGAACGGGGAGGCCTATGGCAGTACGAATAGGTTCATCATCTACGAATCGGGCGACTATACGGTCACGGTAACCGATAGCAATGGCTGTACGGCCACTGCCAGTGGGTATTTTGAATATATAGATGTTTGTATATCAAATTATTTTACCCCTAACGGAGATGGCAATATGGACGAATGGGGGCCTGGTTGTACCTCACAGTACAGGGACATGGAGTTCGATATCTACGATAGGTACGGCCGTAAGGTGGTGACCCTGAAAGTAGGTGAGAAGTGGGACGGTACCTATAACGGCAAGGAGCTGCCCACGGGCGACTACTGGTACGTTGTGAAGCTGAACGACCCTAAGGACGACCGTGATTTTGTTGGACATTTTACACTTTACAGGTAATGGAAAGAAGAGATAGCATACGAAAGGGATTTATAACAGGCCTGGTCCTGTTGGCCATGGCGACAAAAAGCTTTGCACAGGAGCTGAACCTGCCCGTGTTCACGCAGTACCTTGCGGACAACAACTTTGTGGTGTCGCCCACCTATGCGGGCATTGGGGACAACCTAAAGATACGTGCCAATGGACTGACGCAGTGGGTCGGGATCAAGGACGCGCCGGACAACCAGTCCATCTACGGGGACTTCAGGATAGCGGACCGTTCTGGCGTTGGGCTTTCGTTCTACAACGACAAGAACGGCTTTACGCTGCAGACGGGCGCCAAGTTCTCCTTTGCGCACCACCTGATATTGGACTATTACTCGAAGATGTATTTGTCTTTTGGTATCTCCTACAACATCAACAACTTTAGGATCGACGTGAACAGCTTCAACACGACCTATGAGCAGCCCATACTGGATCCCTACGTTACCGATGATAGGCGTACCAGCAACAACAACTTCGATGTGGGGGTGCTCTACAGGCTGAAGGGGTTCTTCTTCAGCTTCAATGCCAATAATATACTGAACAAGAACCTTGACAGGAACATCAGGATCGCCGAGCCCAGGTTGTTGTTGAACTACCAGATATACTCGGGCTACACGTTCAATGGCCCCAAGAAGAGCGGGCTGGAGTTCGAGCCCTCGGTGTTCTACCA
>JAHLEH010000024.1 GCA_018883545.1 Marixanthotalea marina
ACAACACCGGCTATAGTTCATTGCTTCTGACTTTCCTTTCGGAAAGTCCTCGCAAATTTGCTATCTTCGGTTTACGGCGGAAAATCCTCGCGGATTTTCACGCAACGAAACCATAGCCAAACCGTTGTGAGCAAGCTAAACAGAACAAACTTAAAGAATGGAATTACTGACTAAATTTATTGATGATGCTGAAATAGCCAATGAAGAATTTTTTGAGTATGTCCAAGAGGCTGACAATGATGAATTAGCTGAATTTGTGAATTTATTTAACGATATTATCGACAGTTCATATTCGGAAGAAAAGAATAATGATAAGTTCAATTTTATTGCAAATTCAACTTTGAGTGGATTATCATTTCCTTGCGGAGAAATAGATTGCAAAATAAATAGCATCTATTCACTTGCTAGAAATGCTATTTTATATGCAGACACAGTCTACCTTCAAAACCCTTTTGAGCAGTATTTAAAATACAAAGAGTTCAATGATAAAATACGACAAGATTTAATTGGCGATTTAATCGTTTTAAGCTACATCAGACCTTTACTTGAAGAAAGAATTTTCAAAATTGCTGTTTCTAAAGTTCATTACTGTCACGACTGTTATACAAGATTTCAAGAAAATTACCTTCAACCATTTGACTGGAACTTAAAGACTGTTGAACCTTTGATAACTGAATATTTGATTGAAAACATTGATTTTCATCTACATTGGGACTATGAAAATATTGGAGTAGAAATTTCAGGTAATAATGATTTACTCAACCATCCAATGGTTGTAAACTTTTTGAAATACGTTCCTGAAAATTTAGAAAGTAAAGCAAAGAAAGGAGAAAGAATAAAGTTGAACAATTCGGAAATAAAGGATTCTGGAGTTACATATTTCTTACTGAATGAAATAGAAAAGAATTTATCTATTCAAGACTTTTATTCAACATATTATTCTTGCCACGTTCTGACTGATAGAGAATTTGACATTAAACTTTTAAAACTGATAAACAAAGACATTTACGAACAAAATGCTAGACAAGGAGAAATAATTAAAAACCTCAATCATCTAGTTCCTTTTATAGACGAAGTCCCAATAAAAAAACTCATTAAGTTAAGAAAAAAAGAAGGAGAATCATTTCAGGTTTATAGAGACAAAATTAATAGTCTGTCTAAAAATAACTTATTAACGATTCAAGACTCTAAACAAATTTACCAAGACGAAATTAGACCAGAACTAAACAAAATAAATCTAACTTTAAAAAACAATAAGAAAATATTGTGGGGAAATATAAAATCAAATGTTTTTCTAGCATCTACCTACATTTCTACAAGTTTATTCACGGGAATTTTACCGACAAATATTGACAAGATTGTCGCTTCGGTTGGTGGTTTTGGATTTGCCAAAAATATTGGACAAGATGTTCTTAAGCTCATAAAAAAACCAGAAGTAAGAAATAACGAATTATATTTTTTATGGAAAATAAAACAGGAAAATAAAATTGAAATATAAAAAAAGCCAGCTCACAACAATGGCTATAAGTAATTGCTTGTTCTCGCCTACTTCTGAAAATCCTCGCGGATTTTCAGCTTGGTGTGTACTTGCAAAGTTAACCGCTAAACCACGCAACTACTCATAGCCGAAACCGTTGTACAACATTTTGACCCGTCCGGAAATAAGGCTACATAATTTTAATAATTATGTACAAAAATGACAAAGTAATTAGACGCTACAGCGAATCGTTTAAATTGAAAATTTTAGACGAACTTACCACTGGAAAACTTAAC
>JAHLEH010000025.1 GCA_018883545.1 Marixanthotalea marina
ATTTTGTATTTTGGATAATAGAAATGGATATAATCTTTCTCAATATTAAACTCTATCTCCGAGTCAAGTTCTTTTAGTTTATCTTTTATCTCTGGTTTCATTTTTTGGTCGGTCTTGTGCCTAACGTGTTTGGCTATGGTTTCGTTGCGTGAAAATCCGCAAAGATTTTCCTCCGTAAACCGAAGATAGCAAATTTGCGAGGACTTTCCGAAAGGAAAGTCAGAAGCAATGAACTATAGCCGTTGTTGTAACCAGTTTTTTTAATTCGGTTTTTCATTTTCCAGTAGCGATGAGTAAATTTTCATAAGTCTTTTTTCATAAATTCCAAAAGATGACTTTGTTATCAAAGCTCCAATAATTGGAAAAGTCAGCATTAAAATCAGTTCAAAACTCAAATTATTTGCTCCATTGATTAATTTGTAAATGGCAATTCCCCAAAGTCCGACAAATATTGCTATCAGAAACAAGTTAGTCAACAAGTCAAATTCGTTTTTAATTTCAACAATTGTTTTTCTGTCCACTTTTTCTTTTAAATTTATGTCAGATACTATGTTATAACCTCTTCCGTGAGTGTTTTTCATATATCCGTATAATTTTGTCTCGCTCAATTCAGTTACTATTAATTTTTCAGTTGATGATTTTAAATCATTCCGAACAATCTCAATTGGTTTGTCAGTTACAAGATTGTGTTTTTTTACAAAAATCATTTTTTAGGGTTCGGATTTCTTAAATTGGTTACAACGGTCTCGGCTATGATTTCGTTGCGGAAAAATCCGCAGGATTCTTTCCGCCGTAGCCGAAGATAGCAAATTTGCGAGGACTTTCCGCGAGGAAAGTCAGAAGCAATGAACTATAGCCGGTGTTAGGCAACGTTTTTATTTTCGTATTTTTTTATTTCCTCCAATTCCGCTTTTTTTTCATCACGTTCTTCTTCGATGTCATAATCATCTTGAAGTCCAAGCCAGAATTTTGCAGAATTCCCAAAATATTTACTCAAACGAAGAGCTGTGTCCGCTGTTATTCTACGTCTGCCTTTTATTATTTCCGAAATCCTAGTTTGCGGTATTTTTAAATCTTTAGAAAGTCTATAAGCCGAAATTTCAAGAGGCTCAAGAAATTCAAAATTCAGAACTTCGCCAGGATGTACATTTGCTAATTTTTCCATTTCTTTTGTTTTTTAATGATAGTCAATTATTTCAACTTCTCTTGCGTTTCCGTTATCCCACTGAAATATTATCCGCCATTGTTTGTTAATTCTGACACTATAAAATTCGTTTAGTTTTCCAGTCAGTTTTTCCAGTCGGTTGGAAGGTGGAATTCTTAAATCTGCGATGTCTTGCGAGTTGTTAAGCATTCTTAATTTTCTACGTCCAACATTCTGTATTTCAATCGGCATTTTTTTGACTCGGATACCGTTCCATATTTTTTCGGTTTCTTTCGAACCAAACGATATTATCATAATAATTTTTTACGTTACTAATGCCAAAGGTAAGTATAAAGTTTGTTTTGTGCAAATGTTGCCTAACGGTTTGGCTATGATTCCGTTGCGAGTAAAATCCGCAGGATTTTCCGAGTAGGAATCATGGTTTGTTAAATGTAAGAATTATTATTTTACCTACAAACAAGCAATGGATTATAGCCGGTGTTGTG
>JAHLEH010000026.1 GCA_018883545.1 Marixanthotalea marina
GTTAAAAAACAAGTAAATTAGAATAAATTTTAGGAAGTACTCAATTGTATTTGACTACTATCCTGTGCAGCAAGGGCTTCCAGTCTTTGCTGCTTTTTATTTTCAAATTCTGCGTCATAGTTTTCCTCATTTTTCCATAGGGTAAACATTAAGATCAACAACTTTCTTTGGACCGCTACCAAGGCCACCAATGGCTTGGCCTTATCGGGCTTTAACCGTCTATAAAACTTGCCTAACGTTGGATTGCAACGAACACAGGCCATAGAGGGCATATGGAGCACTGCTCTTATATGGCTGTTCCCTTTTTTGCTTATTTTGGTCTTGCCCTTAAAGCTGCCCGATTCCCTTAATACTACGTCATAACCGGCATAACTTGTGAGTTGTTTTGTGTTGGATATGGATTCAAACCCTAATGTTTCTCCCACTACAGTAGCTGCTGATATAAAAGATACTCCTGGTATACTTTCCAAATGGCCAATACGCTTCCTTAAAACAGAGTCCTCAGAGACCAGATCCCGCATTTCCTGTTCTATCGAAGCCAATTGTTCATTTATGAGCCGTAAACGTTCTTTGTGCCTTTGAGTTGCCTTGTGATTGGAGTAACTACTGGATTCTATAGCTCCCTGTCTGTTTATTTCTGTTGTGCGATCCTTTAAAAGCGAACTGCGCTCCCTGCTTAAAGATTTCATTTGCTGTAATTCTTTGCCCGGAGGCTCCCAAAGCCTTAACTCCCTCTCCAGTCCCAGCATGCTTAGCATTCGACTGTCCAAGGCATCTGTCTTTGAACGTTGGTCCAGGCTCTGTGCATAACGCTTTACCCGTCCTGACTGCATAACACAGACCTTATAACCTAAATTATAAAGGTAATGGCATACTTCTTGATGATAGACTCCTGTGGCTTCCATTAAAATATAAAAATCAACATTGCCATTTACCGTTTTACTCAACCAAGCCTTCAACGTTTTAAAGCCGGAAACA
Organism: Marixanthotalea marina; assembly: GCA_018883545.1. Lineage (GTDB taxonomy): Bacteria > Bacteroidota > Bacteroidia > Flavobacteriales > Flavobacteriaceae > Marixanthotalea > Marixanthotalea marina. The sequence continues at coordinate 979 of JAHLEH010000026.1, forward strand.
TCATTCTTTATGTCTGGATGGCTTGTGAAATTCTTTTTAAGATTACTGCCAAGGACTCCCAAACTCAGAGACAAGCTCTTCTTGGAAACATCTACACCTAGGCATTGTTTTAAGGTTTCCTGCATAATTCTATATTTATTACAAGCCTATTTTCTTTGGCATCTTTGCTCGCTTTTGATTCGATCTCTTTGCTAGGATCTAGGTACTGTTCAGATTCTAAGAAAATTATAGAGAGGTGATGATTCTATGATGCGATATCGCTCTTTTAAGCGTATCTAGCCAAACACCCCTCGATCCTCTCTATATTGCCTGTTTAGTTTATCAGAAATTTACTATTTTAACACCAAATAACTAACGGCTTGTAAACATACGAGCCAA
>JAHLEH010000002.1 GCA_018883545.1 Marixanthotalea marina
CGCTTACCGTCACGGGATTGGTGGAGGTGCTGGCTCCGGTGACCGTCCTTACGGACACCCCGCCGCCATCGAATACCTCGTAATCATAAGCGCCTGTATAATTGCTAACCGATAGCTCGAAAGAACCATCCGACCCACCAAAGCACGTAATGTCAGTTATTGGAGTTACAGATACATCAATAGTATCGTATGGTGCTACAGTAAAGGCAGATGTATCAATGTAACAACCTGTTATATTATCATAGACTCTAAAATAATAATCACCAGGGTTCACTATGCTAAATGTATTTGATGCCTGAACGGCTCCATCAGGTAACATTTGATAACCAAAATCTCCAGAACCTCCCGTTACATTTATGGCAACAGAACCTGTGTTATTACAATCTATTGGTGTAACAACAGTAGCGGCTGCAGCCGTTAAAGCAGGTAGTGGTGTGATTGGAACTGTATTGGTTTCTATACATCCATTGGCATCTTTTACAAAAATGTTTATTGTTTGTGGACTACCTGTATCAATAATATCGAATGTATTGGTAGATAAATAATTAGTACCATTAATACTGTAAACAAAAGGTGCTGTACCTCCTGTTTCTGTAATAGTAAGCGTTGATGTATTTACTGAATTATTAGGTGCACAAGCAAAATCGGTTGCAACGCCAGAAACGTCTAAAAGTGGAGGGTCTCCAATTGTTTCCTGTTGAGTCAAGCTACAATCTCTACTTGAAGTAACCGTAACATCATAAGTACCTGCAGGTAAACCTGTAAAAATATTTGAATATTGCGGTCCTACAGAGACTGGTCCTGAAATACTATAGGTATAAGGAGGATTATCATTACCAGCATCTAGGGTTACAATAATAACACCATCGCTACCTCCGTTACAACTTACATCTTCCGCTGATGTTGTAAATATTACAGGTGTTGGAGTTTCTAAGCTAACTGGTACTTGCGAAGAACAATTTGTAGTTGTATCTGTAATTTCTACAATATAGTCACCAGCTGGAATACCCGTAAAATCAGAACCAGAAATGGTATATATAGTTGGGTTTCCTAAGCTGTCCAAAAGTCCAAAACTATAATTACCACTACCACCAAAACCATTAACTGTAATAGTTCCTCCAACCGTACAAGATGGCTGAGCACTTACAGAAGCATTTACCAATAATGGTGGATAAATAGTAATGCTATCTGTAGCTGTACAACCATTGCCATCCCTTATGGTTACTGTATATGTTCCACTAGCTGAAACTGTAAATGTCGGACTGGATTGGAAATTCACTCCATCAATACTATAACTAACAGGTGTTACTTCTCCTCCTCCAGGGGTGGCTGTAAAGGTGTATGAATCTCCATTAGACGTACATTGATCTATTGCCAAAGTTGGCAATGTTACAGAAGGCAATGGATCGGCTGCAATTACAACATCCAAGGGCGTTGCTATAGCACAACCATTGGCATCACGCACATATACATCCCAATCAGTATTTACGGTATAATCTAAAATCGCTAAATTACTTGATGTCCAACCAGAAGGTGCTGCACCATCCTGTACAAAAGCATATTCATAAGGTGCCGTTCCTCCACTGGCATTAACTGCTACTTGCGCATCTTGATTACAATTTGCATTGGTGTTAACTACTTCAGCTAATAACAGTTCGGTTGGTTGTGTGATTCGGAAATTTATAGCCGTGCTACACTCTGTAGAACCAGAAGCGGTTTCTTCAACCACTAAATAATAATCACCAGCGGGTAAACTTGTAACACTATCATTATAATTTGCTCCCGACAATCCGGTAATATTACCAGTAATTCCTGTTGATACATTCGTTAAATTGTTAAATACTTCCCATGATAATTCGCTACCATTATACCCAGACACTGTAAAATTGAATTCACCATTATCTAAAGCAGGTATGCCATAACAAGTTATATTGGTTGCCGTTCCAGTAACATTAATACCAGAAGGGTTTGGCTCTGCTACAACTTGTTCAATATATGTACAACCAGTGCTTATGTCCAATACTTCAAAAACATAACTTACATCAAATTGCAAGCCTGAAAATTGGTGGTTTCTCTCATTTGGAGTACCACTAGATGAAGGTAATCCATTAGGGTCTTCGCCATCTGTTGCTGCAAATGTTGTTGAACCATCATAAATACGTACTCTAAAAGGCCCAACGCCATTTACTATCTCTATATTATAAGCAACTCCAGTTGCACAACTAACAGAAGAAGGATCCACATTTATATCAAGTGCATCAACATCTGAAGCCACAAGGTAAGGACCAAAATTATATTCACAGCCGTTGTCATCAATAACTCTTAGATAGTAATTCCCAAAAGCCAAATCATTAAACGTCACACTCGTACTTGCTGTTGGACCTACAAGGTTTGTAGAGGATGTAGTTGCAACATTACCTGAACTATCCAATAAGGTATACGTATAATTTGAGGATCCACCAGTAACTCCTGAAATCGTTATGGCTCCCAGTACATTACCTCCTCCTCCACAGGTTATTGGTGTTATAACTTCAGAACCTAAAGTAATTGCATCAGGTTCATCAATCGTAGCTGTACTATTAAATTCACAACCATTGGCATCTCTTACCGTATAACTATAAGTACCTGCTGCCAAACCACTGTAAACCGTTTGTGAAGTAAACCCAGATCCATCAAAACTAATTTGATAAGGTGGTACTCCAACCGTTTCATCAACATCTATAGTTACAATTCCGCTACTATCACTGTTACAGAATACATCTGTTGTAATAGCTGTTGCCGTAGGGTTTGTTATCGGTGCAATTGTAACAACATTGGTTAAAGCACTACAACCTAAAGCATCGGTTACCCTGTATTGATAGTTTCCTGTTTGTGTATCGTTATAGGTATAAGGGGGATTTCCAATAGGTGAAAACGCGCCGCTATTAAATGACACTTCATAGGTAAAAGGCCCCGTACCTCCAGATGTTGTAACATTAACCACTGCATCTGGTGTTACTGTACAATCAAGACCTTTAGTCAAAACAGCCGAGGCCGTTAATTGAGCTGCAATGGTTTGGGTAGGCACATTAAATGTACATCCATAAGCATCCCTTACGACAATGTCATAATTCCCTGGAATTAAATTAGTAAATGTATTATTAGATACAAATGCACTTCCATTAATACTGTATTCATAAGGCGCTTGTCCACCCGAAGCATTTACTATAATAGTTGCACCACTTCCACTGAAACATAAATCGGAAGCCGCATCAATAGTAGCCGTTGGCGTAGTTGGCGCACTTAATGCAAATGTTGTTGTTGTTTCACATCCTCTAGAATCGGTGACTGTGGCCGTATACGTTCCTACTTGAGATAAACCACCAAAAATATTGCTGCCTTGGGGGCCTAAAACTGAACTATCAGGCTGTGTAATTTCATAAGTATAACCGCCCCAGCCACCAGTGGCATTAATAGTTACACTACCATCTACATTACAGGTAATAGGAGATGTGCTATTTGTGGCACTTAATGCCGCCGTTGGTTGGTTTATGGTTACTGAAGCTGATGCCGTACAATTGGTTGTTGCATCGGTTACTACTATTGTATACGTTCCAGCCGCTAAACTATTTAAATTAATTGGTGATGTACCCGACGTTGAAGCACCTCCATTAATAGTATAAGTGAAATTTGTAGTACCAGACACTGTAAATTGTGCCGACCCATCCGATGCGCCAAAACAAGTAACATCACTAATAGCTTGTCCTACCACTCCAATAGTTGGCAACGGTGGAATATTATAAGTTTCTGAATAGGTACAATTGTTGGCATCCCTCACTTGGAAGGTATACGTGCCTGGCGCCAATCCTGTAAACGTATTGGACGCTTGGTATGCTGTAGCCGATGCTGCGGGTGCTATTATTTGATACTCTAATGTTCCCGTACCACCCGTTACACTTGTTATGGTTACTGAAGTTGTATTGGCAGGACAGCTTAACGGTGTATTACTGAAAGCCATATCCGTTGGCGGATCCAATGGGGTAATGGTCACAGGAGCTGTTATAAATGTACAGCCACTGGTGTCCATAATGGTAATTGTATAAGTCCCGTTAACCAATCCACCAAATGTGGTTCCTGATTGATAATTCACACCATCGATACTATAAGTGTAAGGTGCCGTACCCCCAGAAACACCCGAAACCGTAATGGTTCCATCGGTAGTACAGGTATAAGGTGCTGTTATGGTAGCCATTCCCGTAATAGGATCTGGAATATCGATTGTAACATTCTGTGGCGCGGTAGTACAAACACTTCCTGCTATGGTATATTGAACTATTACATCGTAACTTCCCGCAGCCAAATTGGTAAATACGGATGAGCTATAGAAAGTCGCTCCATTATCGATACTAAACATTAAGCTACTGCCATACGCATTGGTAACGTTAATGCTAATGGTGCCCGTGTCTCCTGAATCAGAACACGCAATATCAGTTGGTATTACTGAAAAATCGGGTGCCGGTATACCTTCAACCTCAATAGAAGCTTCAGCAGAACAATTGTTTGCATCCACAACTGTTACAGTGTAAAGGCCTGGAGCACTTACAGGTATTATAGGTGAGTCTTGAGAAATGGTAGCGCCATTAACAAAATAGGTGTATGGTGCCGTTCCACCATTAGGATAAACAGTTATTTCTCCATCATCACAAGTTAAAGGCTGTGTTAATGCAGCTGTAGCTGTTAATAATGGTGGTTCTACAATTTCTATATCTTCCGTGTAAGTACAACCATCATCAGTTGAAACATTAACAGTATATGTTCCTGCATTCAAATTATCGAATGCATAATCGCTAGCCATAATAGGTCCCACACTATTCACCAAGGTGCCTCCAAGATAAATACTGTAATAATATTGAGGAAGTGCATTGTTTGCAGCTATTATTATACTTCCTTTATCACCATAACAAGAAGGTTGGGTTACAATTGTAGAAACCGTAAAATCCCTTTCCCTAACATAAATACTTGGTGTTTGGAAAATACAAGGATTGGTATCGATTCCAATTTGTCTTATGTAAACAGTATAATAACCAGCAGTATTAATAACAAATGTATTTGATGGTTGGTATGGTCCGTTGGGATCTAGACTGTATTCGTATCCTGAAGGGACCCCGCCTACTGTTACCGAACCTGGCGTTGTACATAAAATATCTTCCGCAGTAATAGTTGGTTCTAATAAATTTTGGTATACATTAAAATAGAAAATATTGAAACAACCGCCAGGATAATTAATAACCATCCTGAATTGTCCTGCATCATTTGCTGTGTAATTTGGTCCCGTTGCAACTTGATTCCATGTACAACCAGGATCTTCGTTAGCACATTCATCTATTGTAATGGCTGCGCAACTGGTTTCATCCAACTTTTCCCAAACAATGGAAACTGCATCACTGATACCCGTATTAATTACTCTTTCATCATTAGCGCCACATAAGAAAATATAAGGAAGTTCCTTTCCATCATTAGGACATGTAACCACTTCATCCGCATAAGGAATAACTGGGTTCGTTACATCGGCGCCATAGGTAATCACATTAATTACCTCTTGAATGGACAAACAAGTTGCAGGTGCTGTATTTGTTACATAATAAGCTCCCGGCTGTGTTGCCGTATATGTTTGTCCTGTTCCTATAACTGGTGTTCCCGTAGGACTAGTTGACCAAGAATAACTTTCATAGCCATCAGAAGCAGTTAATAATATACTTGTGCCACATAAAACTTCAGTTCTTTCAAAGTTACAATCGGAAATATCTACCAAGAAATTGGTAGCGCCTGGTGTTCCCAAACATTCTATGGAAGCAAAACTTCCTTCATCTTGAATGATTTCTGGATTAATAACCCCGCGATAAGTAGCAAAAGCCTGATTCAATATTTCGTTTGAACAAGCCTGACTTAAATCGTAACAATTAGGAACGACTTGAACCGCCAATCGAATGGTAAATTTTGGGTCGTTAATTTCAACTGACGAATCGGGAATGTTAAAAATAAGTGTCCTAGTTACAGGGTCATACGATTGCAGTGTAGCACCTCCAGCGTTAGTTAAATCAATATCTGTATTCGGATCGAAAATAACATTTTCTGGCAGTACATCTTTAATAGTAAATTGGGTAACATTATCATTACCAACACTTTGATAACTAATTTCATAGAATAACCTCTGACCTAAATCTACTTCTTCGCCACCTATATCATCTCCAGCAGTATCAAGAACTATTTTTGTTAGGTCAATTTTTGGGGCAATAATATCTACTGCAAAAGCGCTAAAAAAGGCATATACAGGATCGGCCTGTCCCCTAGCTACCTGCAAACGAAAATCGGCATCGGTAACGTTATTCTTTATATATTCTGGATTAGCACTCTTTATTTCCAAAAAACCTGTGTCATACCCCAAAGTATTGGTATTAAAAGGGTTTCTAGGATAAGTGACTGGAGTAATGGTTTCTAGATTTGTATTTTCAATAACAGAACCAAAAAACCGGTTTGCTGGCCCTCTTAGAGGTGTTGTTACTTCTTTACCGTTTATTTCTAATTTATTTGCCCTTTTGGTTCTATCACCATCTAAAGCACCATAGGCAAATTGTAAATCGATGTTACCAGCAAGAGGCGTTCTAAAACCTGTTACTGGAATGATTAATTGTTGACCATCATAAAGATGGCTGAAGCCATCAAATGTGGTAAAGGATTTTTTTTGAAGCTCTGGATCTTCATAAATAACCAAAAGTGTCCAACCCGCACTTAATCCTGTAGAATTATTAAACCCTTCACTGGCTAAAATATCAGCTACTGTATATGTTCCCTCAATATCACCTAAACCAGACATAATATCCGTTATGTTGGCATAACAGGCATAAGGCGTATTACCAGCTTCATTAGGTTCTGAAATTATTGGATCTGCAATAGCATCGTAGACAACTTCACCTGTAATATTGGTATATGTAGTACTCCCAGGTGTTTTTAACTTTATTTGATTAATATTTGTTCTGCTGCCCGATTGCAAAAAAGCGCCCCAATACAATGCTGCATAAGCTACACGATAACAGTCTGTAGAACTGCCATCTGCATGGTCTGCTAATTTAAGGTCTGCACTACTCGAACTAAAAGTGGTAACATCATTATCTATATCAATATATTGCATATTGATATCTTGGTTATCTGCATTATTGTCAATAAATGACTGGTTGCTTTCGCTTAGGATATTGTTTCCAATAACCAGCATACTACCCCTAACATCTATTTTTTCCCTAACTGTAAAAGGTTCATAATTTTGGGCGTAGCTATTATCTATTAAACCCAATTTTACAAATATTACTACTAAGAATAATTTATATATGGTAGGTAATTTCATGATGTCGGTTAATTTTGTTAAGATTGGGGCAAAGTGTTGTTTATTTCATGGCTTTATTTCTAGTCTTCAATTTTTACTATTGATACTTTACTATTATATGGTTCGCTTCCTTTTGATTGCAATGCATTATTTGCTTGACCAATGGAATTGAATTTTTCTTTGTATATGTAGTATTTATTTGTTGCAACATCAAAGAAAAAGTCTATGTTTCCTTCACCAGAACCAACTACTTTTCTTAAGAAATCATCTCTTTTTTCAACATCACTGTGTACCGCCATCACAAGATAATAGCCATTTTCTACATTGGCTACCCCCTTTAAAATTTGGATGTTGCTCTGCTCTTCTCCAAAATCAAAATCTGCTTCCGTATAAGGCGTAGGACTTAACGGCGTATTTTGTTTAATGACATTTAAGGCCGCCCTATCTTTAGCATATCTATCCTGCTCATTGTCGTACGCAGCACGTTTAATTCTTCGCTTTCTTTCAATTTCGGTAGCGACCTTTATTTCCTCTAGTGTTTCCAATAAATTTTCTTTAGTACTAATTGTTTGCTGTTGTTCTGATTTTAAGGTTTGAATAGTATTTAAGTATGAAACATTAATAGAATCGTTAGCATTAGGAACCGTTTTAAGTCTTTCTTTATACAAACCTTCTATTTCTGTAATTTTATCACTTTGAGCGGTTATAGCATTATCCAAATCTAGTTTCAAAGCTTCTAAATTGGCATTCTGCTCCGAAATGCTTTTAAACGGTTTGGGTTCTACATAAATACCTTGTTCGCTTAAATCGTTTTCTTCTTTTAAATCCTTAAGGTCCTGCTCTCTGCTGGCTACTGTTTCCCGAAGCCTTATTAACAATTCTTTTTGTTTTATACTTGATGCTTCTGTTAATTCAGCCAACTCCTGCATAACCCGACCTCTATTCCCTCCTGAAGCCTGCATGTTTACATTGTTTAGATTGCCTAAATCGTAGGTTTCGTTTGTTTCATTTTCATCAGAAACATTCTGATTATTATTTTCTTGTTCCTCTAATGCTAAACGGGCTTCTTCAGCCGCAAGCGCTTCGGCTTCTTGCTGTGCCAACAACCTAGCTTCTTCCTCAGCCTTGGCTTTAGCCTCAGCCTCCTGCTCTAATCTAATTCTTTCTGCCTCTGCTTGTTGTTGTGCCAATATACGTGCTTCTTCTTCAGCTTTTAACCTAGCTTGTTCTTGTTCTCTTTCTATTCTTTCTGCTTCAGCTCTTGCCCTTGCTTGCGCTTCCTGCTCTAATCTAATCCTTTCCGCTTCTGCCTGTTGTTGAGCCAATATTCGAGCTTCTTCTTCGGCCTTTAGCCTTGCAGCTTCTTGTTCTCTCGCTATTCTTTCTTCTTCAGCTTTAGCTTCTGCTTGTTCCTGTTCTGCAAGTAATTGCTCTTCATTTAAAGTTTCTACTACTTCTTGTTCTTCCAATGGCTCTTGAGGCTGAGGCACATTCGTTTCTTGTTGTGTGTTTTCTTGTGCTACCACAGTTTCAATATCACTATTTTGTACTGGTTGCGACTGGCTTCTAGTTGTTCTAGTTGATCTACTCGCTACAGGCCTGCTTGGTTTTCTAGATGGTTTTATCAGCAACGCACTTTCTTCGTCATCGCCGCTATATCTATACCTTCTGTTATTTTTAAATTTATATGCTAATGTGATTTCATGCGAACTTCCAAAGTTGTTTAGATCGCCCATAGCCTTTTCATAATTATACTCTATAGCTATTTGGTTGCTTATATTAAAGCCCAACCCACCTGATAAACCATATAATGTGTTGTACCCAGCTTGTGCCCAAAACCCTTTAGGCACAGTGAACATAGCAACACCTGAAATTACTGTTTTGTCTTTTTTGAATTCGGATCTCAATAATGTAGAAAATTTGGTTTCATCAAAAAAACCACGACTATCTACATAACCTGTGTACATAACGTGTGCCTGTACACTTTGCTCTGGGTTGTCCTCTATCATTTTAGAGGTACTTAAATTATATGATACAACATTGTTAATAGACACACCAAAATCAAAAAACGTGGTACCATAATTAATACCTGGACTGGCAGTTAAAACCGTATTGGAAGGTATGTTTTCCAAGGAAGGGTCGGGAAAATTCACAACAACATTTCCTTCATTAATGCCACTATTGTAAACGCCTATATTTAAACCGAAAGTTAAATTGGTTTCACTAGACAAGACAGCATTGTATGCATAATTTACAATACCCCCAAAGGTTGTTAATACACCATAGTTTTGTTGAAACAAACCAATACCAAGACCTGAATTCTCCTTGAATCTTCCAGAAAAACTAAATAAATAAGTTTGTGGCGCATCATTAAACTGCACCCATTCTCTTTTATTTGTAAACGTGATGTATTTATTCTGCTCCCTAACAAAACTAAAGGTTGGATTTATAGCATATTTATTAAACTTTAGGGAATTCCTTACAGGCAAGGCAAGAGCGACAACACCATCTTCTTGAGAGTTTAATTGTTGCGTTATGCCTAAAAATAAAATCATATATACAATATATTTCACCATCTTACTCTACCACCGTTATTGATCCTTTTTTTGTCTCGTTGTTTTGGGTTGTTATAATATAATAGTAGACAGGGTTAACGCCTTTAAAATTAATCTCACTCACTGGCCAATTATTTTGATAATCGTTAGTTTGTAAAACGATTTCTCCTTTGGAACTCATTATTACTACTTCTGTATTGGTGCCAGCCACATATTCTTGTGGAATAATCCATGTGTCATTAATTCCATCGCCATTCGGACTGATTAAGTTTGGAATGTTGGCCACATTTGGAAAAGCCTCTATAACAGAGAATTCAAATTCGTTAGAGGCTATGCAACCCGATGTTTGATTTACAACAACACGATAATTGCCTGCTTGTAAAACTTCATAGCTATTGCCAGTTTCCCCGTTAATAAGCGCGTCATTTAAATACCATTCAAACTGAGGACTTATTGCATCTGTAGTTACTGTAGCAACTAAAGTTTCCCCTTCATTCAGCATTACGGAACTTTCTACATCAATACTGCTGGTAAAACCCGTATTCTCTAAATTGATTGATGCCGTTGCCACACAGTTACCTAAGTCAATGGAGACAGAATATTCACCTGCCTCATTGGTTGTATACATTTGATCTGTAGCATCTGGAATTAAATTACCATCTTTAAACCATTGGTAGCTTTCTCCATTAATGGTACTTAATGTGGTAGCTCCCTCACTTGAACAATAAGGGTTGCCCAAACTGGAACTTATAGATGTTGTTGTGTTAGAAGAAGCTTCACTTACCGTTACCCTATTTGAAAATGAGTTAGAAGTACAGGTACCGTAATTTGTTTCGGCAAAATAGGTTCCGGGTTCACTTACTGCCAAGGTTTCTCCGGAGGCCACAAAAACAGAGGTGGTTGCCCCCGTTTCTTTATACCAATTAAATGTAAGTGATGGATATTGCAATGGCGAATCGTTATCTCCAAAACCTGGATTATCAATAGTTAACAAATAACTGCTACCTGAACAATAAGCAGCCGTTTCTATTAAATTGTTTATGGTAAATGGCGTATCCTGAATTTTATAATATGCAGGAAAAGCATCAGAATTACTACTTGTTGCTGCAGGGGCCGTACTTTTCACTCTAACTTTATAAGCTTCTCCTGCCGTAGTTATCGGTAAAGAAAAACTTAAAGTAGCAGGTGAAGTTGTTACGGCACCTTGAGCCGATGTATAAACCACTGTTGGGTTTGAAAAGCTTCCAGATGCATCAGAGAGTTCTACAACAAATTGGTTTGTAGACAATAACGCTGTACTTGGAGAAAAAGAAAATGTAATATTATAAGTATTAAAAGAAGTACTTGCACACGCCTGACTAAAGCCCAAGTTGGGTTTGGCTATTACCACCTGAGCATTAACGGTTTTAGCTAGAGATATAAATAACAAAACAATAACAATTGTAAAGTTTCTCATACGCTGTTATTTTATTTATAAATAAAGCCTAAAAAAACATCGTTGCTTTTGGTTGGTTAGAATATGACACAATTGTTAGTGTTTTTTTAAGAAAAACTACACTTTTATGAAATAACCAGTACGCATTAGACGTAGACTTTTTATTAACTTATTATATTAATTAATCATTCGATAAATCTTCTGAAGCCAAATGATCTTTAGTTGCAATTATTTTATTGATTCTTAATCTAAAATCTGGTTTTCTATTATTAGCCAAGTCTATAAAAGTTTCGGCATTATTACTTTTAGAATACACATTAAAGAATGCACTGTTGCCGTACCAGTTTTCCAAATCTTCATTATTGGAATTATTCTCAACAAAAATGTTTCCATTACAATTGTTGAAGTACATGTTTACAAACTTTATTCTTTCCAGACTTTTTTGGTTAATATTAATTTTGTCTTCCAAAATTACAGCTGGATTAAAACCAGAGACAACACTTCTATCCATTTCCAATGATGTGTTTTCTCCAACATAAATAGCTTCTTTTACCAAACCCTTCTCTATATCGGATTTTAAGCTCTCGCTATCGTTTACAAAAGTTAAGTTTTTAGCAACCACAGTAGTAGGCTTTTTTGTAAAGTCTACCTCTTCCTTTTTATTATAAGATACTATTTGCAAACACCTTGAGCCATTACTACTTGAAACATAAGGAGATCTAACCGCAAGTGAATTTTCTATAGTACATTGTGTTCCATAATTAAATTTATAGTCATTTTGGCTGGACCTGTAAGAAATCATCTTTTCCAACTTCACATCGCCTCCCCATACCTCAAAAGCATTACCTCCCGAGTAGCTAACCATAATGTTCTCTACAATGGTTTTATTACCTACACCTGCAAGCAACAGCCCATTAAAGTAATCATCATTTTTAATACGTTTTCCAGCATACTCAATTCTAACATATCTTAATATACCTGAATCGCTTTCTATATTGCTGCCACCAAAATTGGTGCTTCCATAAGATGATGGATCTAAATCTGGGTAAAAAGAAGCTACAGATCCGTTGCCAAATTTGTTTGTAGGAGCATCTCCCAAAACAATAATACCACCCCAATCTCCTGCTCTCTTAAGACTTCTGTTTGAAGTAAATATTATTGGATCTGTTTCTGAACCGTCCGCAATTAACTTAGCCCCTTTGGATATTGTTAAAGTTGCCTTAGATTGATAGTCCCCTAAGATTACAGTACCTGGCTCAATAGTAACAGTAACACTATCTGTAACAAAAACATTCCCCAACAAAAGATAGGTGTTTCTTTTTGTTAGCTTGGTATCTTTAGTAATGTTACCAGCCAATATTTGTGTAGGTTCATCATAACGGCTTTGGCTAGGGTTAAAATCTGTCCAATTATGCAACCAGTTATTATTGCCAATAATACCTTTTTCCTGTTGTGCATTAATACTTCCTATGGCAAAAAGGAAAACTAATAAGATTTGAGTATAGTTTTTCATTTTAATTTATTTTTTGTCGAAAATAGCATTTAGGATTTTTCAACTAATTAATGCTCAAAAATATAAAAATATCCTATGAAATACCATTTATTTCGTTAAAATACACTTTTTAACTCAAATTAAATACATAAAAAATCGATGAAATACATGTTTTATCAGTCAAAACAACATTTTATTTGATTTTTACAAATTTTTGAAAGAAATTTTTGCTATTGTATGGGTTTTAAATATAAAATCTAGCGTTGTTAATTGTAATCTCCGTATTGGTGTAAAGATTTTAAAACATCTTCGTAAAACAAAATTGCAGAAATTAACTTGCTTGTATCTGAATAAGGCAAAATTTTACCATGGAATTCCTCTATCGCTTCAAGATAATCTTCAGTGGCTTCAAATTTAGCTTCCAATATTTTTCTATTATCACTATCATTAGGTATCCCCAAAGAACTCATCGTAATTCCAGGCTTGGTAGCAAATGCTATATAAGGTAAGGTTTCTATTAATGTTTCAATACGTTCAATGTAAAGGGTCAACAAATCTCCTTTCGGTAGACGCTCTAATTCTTCTTTATTGTAATATTTTTTAATTGAAACTTGATCGTTAATGATGCTTTTTGGATCATTCTTTTTTTGGGCAAAACCAATACCTACAACCAAAAATAGGCCAACACTCATTAGAATAGTCTTGATTTTCATTTCTTAGATTTAAGGGTTTATATCGCAAATTTATGCAATTAATCGTAAAAAACAAGCGTTTTATCGAATTTTTAAAAAAATTACTGCTAATAAATTAATAGCTAAACCTTTTTAAACGCCAAAACACAAACGAAATTCAAAAGAAAGATTTTATTAATTTTTAATTTAATCAAGCTAATTTCTTTCTAAGAATACCAAATGCTTTTGTTATTTGCGCCTCTACTGTCTTAATTGAAATATTTAAATATTCAGCTATTTCATAATTGGTAAGCCCTTCTTTTTTGCTAAGAACAAATACAGCTTGACACTTTGGGGGTAGTTTTTTAATTTCCCTGTTCAATAATTCTATCAACTTTTCAAGCTCATTATCTTCGTAACTATTAACAACTTCTTGCAATGACTGAAAATACTGCTGATTCAAAATCATTACTCTTTTGTTTTTTTGGTAAGTATTTATGAATTCATTATAAACACATTTATACAAAAAACCCTGAATAGAAAACTGCGCATTGAGTTTTTTTCTAGACTTCCATGTTTTAAAGAAAACGTTCTGAACTATATCCTGTGCCATTGCCTGATCATGAACTAAAGTAAGGGCATACGCATGCAATTGTCGATGGAATTTATCAACTTCTTTGGGTGTTCTTGTAAAGGATACTGCAAACGGCCAACTGTACATAGACCTTTCTTTTAATTCTTCCTCAATATTATCGAGTTTAGAAGCTGCTGGGTTATCGTGAGATACTTTTACAGGATCCTTACCAAATAAATTGATTGACCAAAAGCAAGGTGGCAGGTAATCTATTTCATTAAGTGATTTGTTGGCGTTATCGATTTCATTTTGGATGTTGTCTTCCTTTCGTTTTCTGATACGGTCTGAAAGAAGTGAATGAAACCCATTACAGTAGGTATTATTTGCCGGGTCTTTGCAAATACTTCCGTTCCATTTGTTATCGTGCCAAGCTACCCGTAGGGTAAGATTGGATGGTGGCAATTCAAAAGAAGCGTCCTCAAACAATTCATTTGCTTTATCATTCTTTACCTCATCTTCCTTTAAGGCGTCCAACATTTCGACCAAAGAGAGCGCAAACATTTTTTGTTTGTTAGTATGACGCCTTGACCTACCATCACGATTTGCTGCAATTAATACCCCTATTTTATCGTAGCCGAATTTCTTTTCTTTGGCGTATTCTATATAGTTTTCCCAATCTTCGCTGGAATAACACTCAAAATCAAACTTTAATCTATCAATATCGTAAGGGTCGTTAAGGTCGTATTTTGCCATGCTATAAATAAGTTTTAATTCGTTCTGCTACAGTTTGAATTATTTCATCTGCTTCCGGTTGGTGGCCTTTTTTTATTTGATGTTCTACACTATTTTTCCATGCACGCTCTGCATTTGCCAATTTAGAATCGTCGATTAAATCTTCGGGCGATTTGTACTCCAAATTTTTATGCTCCATTTTTTTGAGAAAAATCGGTTTTATGTTTTTCCAATCTGCTTTGGTAAACTCTTGTGTTAGATGGTAGAGGTCATAAAAATCTCTTGGTGCTGTGTATGAACGCTGTACCAATGCTCTTAATTTTTCGCTTACTATTTCGTTAATACTATAGCAACCACATTGTTTTTCGCCTGTTAAATCATCAGAATAGGGATGCATTATGTTTCTCATTTCAGTGTCCAATAGCATTAGCTCATCGGTACTGACTTCCAGTTTTATTTTGGTGTTCCAACGGTTGTGTGATTGTGGCGGTTGATTCCTGGAATGGTTGGCTCCCCAATATTTTATTCTTACTTGAAAGCCTTTGGGTTGGTCTTTAAAAAGTACTGGCCTCACAGCTTCTATAAAGAATTGGATTCCTGTTTTTTTTGTTACTTCTTTTGCGACCACTTCCAGTGTTTTTTGTTCTAACACAAAATCCTTATTTACTGCTGTAAAATCTAAATCTTCGGAAAAGCGGTAGTTTTCAATGTAACACTTGCGCAGACAGGTCCCTCCTTTAAAAATCAAGGTGTCTTTATGGTATTTTACAAATACCGATAAAAAATGCCCCAGCACATAGTCTTTATCTACTGTATCTGAAGGCACTTTCCATTCTTGGGCTTTGTCTGTTATTTCTCTTTGAAGAATCATTTGATGAACTCATTTAAACTTTTCTAATTGGCTAAAAAAATGGCTCTTTCGCGCCTACTTTTTGCTTTTTTTTCTTTCCGTAACGCTGCTATGCAATTCAAAAAAACCTTCAACTAAACGCAAAATATCTCATTTTCGCTTCAATAAAAAAGGTTAATTGAGTTCAATAGTCATTTTGAGCCATTTGCAACAGGTCATTATAACTGACATTTAACCTCAATTTCCAATCACTTACAAACTCTCCCTGCTGTAAACCACCTGCATCTATTAAACTGTATTTTTTATTTACCTGTGCTTTGGCATAATTGATAAAGCTATTGAGTCTGTTAGCATGAAATACCTCTGCCAAAAAGCCCAGTCGTTTTGTGACTGCTATATTGTTGTAGGCTTTAGTATATTCAATAAGCTTGTTGTTGGTAATATTTGCCGTTGCGAAAGCTTTTATCAGGTCTGCAAAATCGCCCGCATATCGGGTTTGGTCAAAACAATCTACCAATGTCATTTCTACATCAGTTATGGAAAACCTATTATCACCATAACCTTCCTGTGTCGTACCGGTATTTTTATTTTCTTTAACCGTTACGAATTTTATAGATGTACCCAGTATTTCTGTACTCCTTTTCCGCTGTGTGGTTTTTACAAACACCGTATTTGGGAATCGCTCTGTAAGCCCATGGTAATGTAATGCCGACCAATAGGCAATGGCACTATTTTTAGCAGTAAAGGTTGCCAGTACATTGATGTTGGTATAATTGCTCAAAGCATAGACACCTCTTTCTATGCGAACCAGTAATTCCTTATCTACTAAATTTTCGAGAATTTCGTTTAGGTTTTCAAACTTTTGGTTGAGCTGTTCTTCAATAGCTTGCATGTTGAAATACAATAGCTCATGGGCTTCCAGCAACTTCATGAATTGAAGTTGATTAGCATCTAAATTTTTGGATATGTATACACTGTCTGCCATTTCTTTTTGTGTAGCGATAAGACCTAAAAATTAGGTCTTTTTGTTACATGAATGGTAAAGTTACTAAAAACCAACATCATTATCAAAAAAAGCAGCTATCAAATTACCTTTTATGTTGCAATAAACCCTAAAAAATGGGGTCTGTTGTTACATGAATGGTAACCTATTTTACCAAGAGCTTGTTGTTTATTTGATACATAGTCAAATCTACTAGCGTTGAATAATTATGAGATTCCTCGTAAGATTCCTCGTCGCTTCACTCTGTCGGAATGACAACAGTCCTGAATATTTTAGTTCCAAAATTGAAGTATTTTTTTAATTATTGTGTTTAAAATTTTCCACCTGTTCCATTACTTGGTCGAACACCTCATCGTTATGCTGTGGTGGGTAACCATTTTTGTGTAAGCAGAAGAATATTTTTTGATTCAGGTCTGCTCTTACATTACTATTATTTAACCAATCTGTAAACGACGATTGCATATCAATTAGCTCTTTAATTTTCTGAGCCAAGAGTTTACATTTATCGTTTATAATTAAGCTTCCTACTTTTTTATCTTCACCATATTCAAAATTATACTTGTCGCGCAGATGCATCAAAATGTCATAA
Source organism: Marixanthotalea marina (assembly GCA_018883545.1). Classification (GTDB taxonomy): domain Bacteria; phylum Bacteroidota; class Bacteroidia; order Flavobacteriales; family Flavobacteriaceae; genus Marixanthotalea; species Marixanthotalea marina. The sequence continues at coordinate 17,259 of JAHLEH010000002.1, forward strand.
AATGCTTTTTCCTCGAAAGTCAGTCCAAGTTTTCTAAAGCTATCTTTATCCTCACCTAATTTCGCCATTAATTCCAAAGCCTGTTGGGTAGCATATCTGATAATAGAATCAACCGCCTCAGCCTGTGTAGAAGAGGCTTCTTCTGATGATAAACTAGCTCTTCTGTTATGATATTCATCAAGTGTTTTATTTAGCAACTCTTCAAATTTTTCTGCTGCTATTTTATTCGTGTCTTTGTATTCTTGTATTGACTTACGAAGCATTTTAATTAACACTTCGAGTTTGGTGGCTGGAAGTTTTATATTGTCTAGTTGCTCTACAAACTCAGGACTAAATATGTTCTCTTCCACATCTGTATCAAGAATATCTACGACTGAATTAAATTTTAAAGCTTCTGCAACCATTTTTTCAACCACACGGTTCATGCTTTCGGCATCGTGTTTATCTCCCGATGTTTTTCTGATATACGAAGCTACTGCCATAAAACACTGCGATAAGGAAAGTTGCTCATTTGTAAGCACATTTGATGGCTGGCAAATATCATAAGCTGTCCTTAATCGTCTTACGTGAGCCATAAAAAAGGTCTTTACGCTAACTTTTTTTGGCTTGCCTTTTTCGTTGCTGAGATTTAGTTGTTCAGTAAGTGTTATTATGTAGTCTGCTGCTGAAGACAAACATTCCAATCGCTCCAATGGTGTTGTGTTGGAATCTGTAAATGGCGTTATGTCAAAATCGGTAAATACATCGCTAATTATTTTCAACTCAATAATTAGAGCCTCCAAAGCTTGTTGTACATCATCTTCACTCGGACCAAATGACTTGCCTCCAAACTTACGCATTGCCTTCATCATATTTTCACGAATACCAATGTAGTCAATTACATAGCCAAACTTTTTACCTTCGTATTTACGGTTTACACGACTTATGGTTTGAATAAGCGTCTGTTTTTGAAGCGGTTTATCATTATATAGGTAGGTTAAACTAGGAACGTCAAATCCAGTAATCCACATATCTACAACTATAACAATGCGGAAGTTTGAATGCTCCATTTTAAAAGCATCATCTAGCTTTTTAATTCTAGATTTATCACCTATGTATTTGTACATATCCGAAGAGTCATTTGCACCACGAGTAGCCACCATTGCAATGGTTGGCATTTTTGGGAGTTTCTTAAGCTCTTCCTTTGTTAACTTGCTATCGTCTGGTGATTTCTTCTCTTCAAACCATTCGGGATTTTGTGCTCTAAACTTTTGTAATAAGCGGTAGGCAATTTTACGTTTGCTACATACAATCATTGCTTTTTGAACTACATCCACTTTGTTTTCGCAAGCATTGGTGTAATGAGTGGTAATATCTTTAGCTAAACGTTCTAAACGTTCGTCATCACCAAGAATTACTTCCATAGCACTCATTGCTTTTTTACTTGCTGCTACATCATCTTCGGTAGCACCTTCATCAGCACACTGTTTGTAATATTCGTCTATTTCTTTTACTTTTTGACTATCTAGGGTAACATTCGCTATGCGAGGAATGTATTTCAAGGCAACAGTAATATCATCGTCAACGGATTGTTGCATTGTATAACTATCTACCACCTCACCAAAAACTTGTATCGTTTCTTCTATTGGTGTTCCTGTGAAACCGACAAATGTTGCATTGGGGAATGCAATGCGTAAATGCTCTGCATAAGGCTTGGTTACGAATGCTCCAAGAGGTGTCTCCTGCTTATTTATACTATCTGCTATAGTTTTTGATTCAGTTTCTGGTTTTTTATCCTTTATCTTTAGTTGCTTATTCAATTTTACTTGAGTGCGATGAGCCTCATCGGAAAAGCAAATAATGTTCTTACGTGTATTTAGTTCGCCTATCTCTTCACAAAACTTTTGGATGGTACAGATAAAGAAGCCGCCAGACTTTCTAATGGACATTTCTGTTTTTAGGTCTTGTCTATCTGCAATTATTTTAGCTGCTCCCAAGGATAAAAACTCTTCTGAACGTAGAAACAATTTACCTGCTTGTGTTTGTAAGTCGTCTCTATCTACAATCATTACAATAGTTGGTGAGCCAAGTTCTTCGCATCGTAAAGATAATTGACGTGCCAAAAACATCATTGTATAGGTTTTGCCACAACCTGTTGCACCAAAGTAAGTTCCTCCTTTACGACTATTTTCTGTATGTGCTTTTAATACACTTTCGGTTAACAAACGAGTGGCAAAAAACTGAGGATAACGACATACTATCTCTTCAATTTTATCTGAATTTTTATCTGGAAAATAAACATAGTCACGTATGATTTCCAAAAAGCGATTAGGTTCATATACACCAGCCACTATAGTTTTTATTTGGTCTATCCCTTTTTTGGCAGATTCATCTTCATTATTTACTTTTTTCCAAGCGTAATAGTGGTTATATGGTGTGTAGGTAGTTCCTAGTTTAGTATTGTTTACTGTTGCATCACTTATACACGATAGTGGGCAATAACGCAATAGATGTGGAATATCTCTTTTGTAGCGATTATGAATTTGCTCATAAGCACTAAAAATAGTTGCATTGGTATCTGTTGGGTTTTTTAGTTCAAAAATGCAAAGAGGAATACCATTGATAAAAAGTAACACATCTGGTATACGAACATCTGCTTTTAGGCCATAACCAACCTCAAACTGATTGATACAACTATAACTATTATTAGTGTTGCCAAACTCAAAATCTAGATATTCGATATCGAATATTTTACCATCACTACTACGAGTGTAGCGATAGCCATCACGAATCAAATGAAAGGTGTTACGAAGCAACTCAAAATGTGTTTGACCACTAGTGAAACGCAAATGGTTTATAATTTCTTCAATATCGGAATCGTTTAATTCACTATATCTCTTTTTGAGATACGTGCATAAATCATCACTTATTAAGACTTCTCGATTATTGCGAGCAATATTGCCACCATAAGTATATGTCCAACCTTGTTGCTCTAATAAATCAATAAGTGCTTCTTCGTAATCGCTTTCGAAAAACTTTCCTTTCATTTTGTGTTAGTTCAAATTTGTGTCTTTAGTAATTTCTATTGTGTCAAAGTCCAAAAACTTTGCATTCCTATTCTTTAAAGATTTGCTAAAAGATTCAACAACATCTTGAAGAATTAAACGATAGTTTAGGCGTTGGCAAATATTAAAAACCTTTTTTAAGAGTGACTTTCCAAGCCCTATATGTTTAAGCTCTATTGGTATCATTATATTAGTGAGATACACAATTTTTTCTTCACGGTAAGGAAGTAATCTGATGAGTGATTTTGCTTGGATTTCAGATTCAGAACAATGAAGAAAAAAGTCTTCTATTAAATTGGTAATGGACCATTTAGTTATAAAGTCACTTATTTCTTTTTCTAAAAATTTATGAATAAAGTATTCTTCTGGGATAGGTTCACCTAAATAAAGCATTTGTTCTACTTTATCTAAAATATACTTATGGCCATTATCGAAAATAAAATTTAGACATTCATTGCCATTATCAATAAACTCTTTAACGTAAAAACCCTGTTCTCTTTTACCCATAACCTCATCATCAGTCATTGTAAACAAAATGTTGTTAGCATTAAGTATTTTGTCTTTTTCAAATTGCTCTATGTTCGTCATAAGTTATCCATTTATAGCTTTTTGCACCAATGCTGGGCAAAGTGTTTGCATTTTTTCACGTGCTTCGTTTGCTATTTTTTTAGCCTCTTCGGCACAGTTGTATAGGTTAACTATGGCTTGCTGCACTTCTGGTGGTGGAAGAGGAATTTTTACTTTACACAATGCTGAAAAATTAAAGTTTTCTCTTGCACTTCCCCAGGAATTGTATCTAACATATCTATCGAACTCTTTAGGCTGAAAAAGAATATTTAAATACTCTGTTAGTAACAAATTGTTAGTCACTTTGAAAACACAATAAATAGGTGAAACTACAAATGTGTTTTTTTTATTTAAGGCACAAGCGAAAACTTTCCAAGTGTCTGTGGTTGGTACATAGGCAAAACAGTTGTTATAAACTATCTTATAATTATGTAATTTGCTTTTATCTACTCTTGAATTTGGTTCTCTGAATTGCTTCGTAGTGCTTAAACCTTGTACTTGGTTATATTTACCATCGGCATTTTTTTCATTAACTTCTTCTATATATTCACTTAATTCAACTTCTGGATATTTCTTTTTGCAATCTACAATATAGGCTTGACAAGCTTGGGTAAGTGGCTCTATTAAAGCTTCATTTTGCTCTGCTAATGCTTTTAGTCCGTTGTAAGTATCTACTAATTCTTGTTGGGTATCGATGTCGGGAAGTGGGATTTGTACTTCACACATAGAGTCCCAATCAAAGAACTCTGTTGCACTACCCCAAGAATCATATCTTGCATAGCGATCAAACTCTGTTCTAAGGAAAAATATATAAAGATAAGTTGGTAATAATTCAGCAACATCTTTTACACGAAAACAAACATAATCATTAGTAAAAATATACGCCCGGTCAGAGCTATTATATCCAAGACCTAAACGATCACCCATTCTTGTAGTTCTACGATTGAATACAAATTCTTTAGGCTGTACAATAAAAAAATTATCAAATGAACGATTGCTTATATCTGCTTTTGTTGGCTGTATTTCCTTTTTATTTGAACAGCCTCTTACATCATTAAATCCATATTTTAAATTAGAATTTCTTTGCTCATTTAGCTCAATATAATCGCCAAGCCTTACCATTTTGGTCTGCACATTACTCACATTCATACCCTAACTGTTTTAGTGCGTTACGAAGTGTTTTATCATTCTTTTCTTGACGGTTTAGTAAGTCAGAAACAGTTGAGGCAGTTTCAGTGAGTACTTCGTCATAATCAATTTTAGTATCACGGTCCACAAATTCAATATAACGGCTTGGTACAAGTGAGTAACCCTTTTCTTCTAGTTCTTTTAGCCCAACAGAGCGGTATTGTTCTGGTTCTGCATAGTTTGTTCCGTCCGTAGCCTCACTTTGCCAGTTAAAATAGATGTCGGCAGCTTTTTTAATCTGGTCTGCTTTCAATTCCACTTTCTTTTTTTGCTCTCCTTTTACTGGGTTTTCTCTCCACTGGCGCAAATCCATAAAGAGAATCTCATTTTCTCTATTACGTAATTTACGGTCGTGCCAAGTGCCACCTTTTTTGTTTTCATTTAAAATCCACAAGGTTACCGATATGTCGGTGGTGTAAAACAATTCACGAGGCAATACCACAATAGCTTCTATTTTGTCATTTTCAATGAGTTTTTGACGAATTGCAATAGCATCGTCATCACCCAAAGCACCGTTAGCCAATAGGAAACCTGCAATACCTTTGCCCGCTTTTAGTTTAGAGAGCATATGCAATATCCAAGCATAGTTTGCATTACCTGCTGGTGGTGTGGAATAGTCTGCCCAACGAGGATCGTTACTTAAATTTGGGTTGTACCATTTTTTAAGATTAAATGGCGGATTAGCCATTATAAAATCAAAGCTTAAGCCTTTATGTAGGTCATTAGAAAGTGTATCGGCATTTTGCTCACCTAGATGATGTGAGATACCACGCATAGCAAGATTCATTTTTGCCAAACGATATGTTGCTGGGTCTCGCTCTTGTCCGTAAACATTTACCTTTTCTATATCACCTTGTTTAGCTTCTACATACTTAGCACACTGAATAAACATACCTCCAGAACCACAACAAGGGTCGTACAATGTACCATCGTAAGGTTCAATAAAAGCAGCAATTAGCTCCACTATATCGTGAGGTGTATAAAATTCTCCCTCTTCTTTGGTTGCATTTACCGCAAACGATTTTAGAAAATATTCATACACACGTCCTATCAAATCTTTTTCCTCACCAAAGGTCTTGTGAGAGATTTTGTTTACCTCGTCTACTACTTTTTTTATCACATTAGCATCAAGATTTATTGACGTGAATAAACCAATACGAATACAGCCTTTTAATTCATCACCACTATTTTCAAGTTCTTGAATAGCATCATCCAAAGCGGCGTTTAATTTTGTACCTGGCTGTTCCATAATTTTAGACCAACGCGCATCTTCAGGAACATAGGCTATCCCTTTATATCTGCTTGGGCTATTAAGGAAAGATTTTATTACTTCTTCATCTGTAATTCCGTTATCAATACATTCCTGCCTCATTTCATTTTGAGTGTTTTCAAACTTCTCACCAATGAAGCGCATGAAAACGAGCGTTAATAGTAAATCTCTTTTATCGTTTAGTGAAGCATTACTTCGTAAATACTCTCTGCAATTAAACAAGATTGATTCTAGGTTTTGTGTATCTGTTGTTTTTTGCTTTTTTTTAGCCATACTTTATTTCTGATTGATATTTGGTACTAGAAGCTCTGAAATGTCAACATTTAATATTTCTGCTATTTGGTAGAGCACCTCTAAACTGGGTTGAGTTCTATTTTGCACGTACCCATTTACTGTATTGAAGCTTTTACCAAGCTTTTCAGCTAACCACACTTGCTTGATGCCCTTTTCTTCTAAAACTTCTTTTATGCGATTCATAGGGAAAATTTTGAATGCTAAATATACAATTTACTTTATATTTATATAATGTTATGCATTATATTTTTGCATCGTTGTAATTTACAAAAACCATAATATTTCTTTGCCATAAGGCGGGATTTCTTTGTTATCGAAATTGGGTGCAATTTCTGCTACCATTTCAGGGTATTTAATTGTAATAGGCACATTTTGTTGGCGTAAGGATTTCCAATACAGCCTACTGAACTGATATACCTGTTCTATTAATTTTTTAATCATTTGTGTGTCTTCCAAAGCTTTTGGTGTTGGGCTTGTAATTTTAAGTTTAATAGGAAATGGATAACTCTCTGAACTTGGAAATGTAGGCTCGTTACTATACCTTGAATTATTAAACAGTAAATACTTATGCTCCTTCTTGCTTATGTTAATGAACGTGCCGCTTTTAGGCATTAACCTATTGTGCCAATCTTCATCAAATGCAATAATATCTTTAGACCTTGTTTTATTGATGGTTACAATAAACAACGGACAACCTATATTGAGGGAATCCATCATTTCTACAATGGGCGCTAACTCTTTATCACTCATTTCCTTGTAAAAATGCACCACAACCTTATCTGGGTTTTGTTCGATATTTACAAACTTGTAAATAGCATCGCTTATCGCTCCTGCCAATTCTGACGTGTTAGACTTGGTATCGTACTGAAACCCGTTGAACTTACCATTGTTTTGAAAGCTGAACGCACTTGCTACATACTGTACATTTTCGATAACATTTTTGAAAGCTCCAACTCCAATGACCAGTTCTTTTTTGTTTGATACGTTTAACTGCCAAGGAATGCCTTCTAACTTTGCCAATAAGGCCAGAGAAATGTTGGTGAGGTCGAACACAAAACTATTGATGTTCTTTTTGTACCTGTTGAAGTCTATAACCTGTGATACTATTCTCCTTAAAAGTAATTGCTCTTTGACTTTGTAATACACTTCCCTGTTTTTAAGGTTTTGATCATGTTTACCGAAAGGGCTTAAATAAACCGCTATATAGGTAACCTCTGGTTTAATGTCTAAATCCTTAATGCCTTGTTTTATTTGTGGTAAGGGATTTTCTAAATCGTCATAAACAATGCTAAACCCTTTTTCGACGTGATATAATATGCCTGCGTATTGCTGTAAGCCTTTGTAGAATCCTGTACCGTTTTTAAAGTATGATTCCAGTTTTTTAACCTCTTCTACAAAGCTGCTGTGCAAAATAAAAAACAAGTGTATTGCCTTGTGTGGTGTACTGCTGTATGGCTTTAGCTTATGGAAGTCGGTTTTTGGGATTCTGCCTACTCCATTTTTGAATACTAAATCGTTACACTCGTCTGCTACATAGCCCACACGTTTTTTTTCAACCGGAAGGAAATCGTCATTATTTACAGCTACTACGTTTTTAAACTCTTTAGACACCAAAAATTTGTTTATAAAGCCTTCTATTTTGGCCTTATAGTCTATGTATTTATTTTTTTTGAGGTTGTTTTCTACCTCATAGCCCAATGCTGCTCTTATTTTATTATTGAAAACGGCATGTGTTTTGGAAAAATCGTCGATTTTATCCTGTATTTTTTCGTATTTGTAAAACTTCCTGTTATGGATGACTCCTGTGAAAAGTGCTGGTGAGACCTCATCTACCAATTGAGATATTGGTTTTTTTAAATTTTTTGTAACTCCATCGTAAGCGATAATCAACTCTCCATAATCGCTCACCTCATTAAATTGGACCTTTAGGGTAAACTTATCGTATTGTGCAAAGGTTTTGTTATTATACTTTACATCACGCAGCCAAATTTGGTTATCCTCAATAAAATTTGATTTGACCAGCTTTTTTAGGTTTTTGAAGTAGTTTTTTATTCTCCAGTTGTAATAGTGTTTTACAAGGTCTATACTCTCTTCACTCAATACCACTTCAAAAGGTAGATAGCCTTCTTTTTCGTAAATGAAAGACGTGTAAATGAAGTCTGGGTTTTCTGTAGTGATTCCAGGAAACAATTCTTCAATATTCTTCGGGAATTTGTTTTTATACAATTCCTGTGCATTGCCTATTTTCTTTTTACTGAAATAAAAAGTGATAGGTACTGAAGGCACATCGAAGGTTAGTATATTAAAGAATAGGTTTTGGCTCATAAACCCTATGTTGATTGATTATTTTTTATGTTTTTGGTTAAACTACTTATTTTTTGTTTCGCAATGTTGAGGATTTCCGTACTGTCCTTTTCATCTTTTACCAATTCTACGATTTGTTCAGCCATCCACATTTTTAATAATTGATTTTCGTCCTCTTTCAATTCTTTAGCAAAAGCAATGACTTGTTCACGTCTTGCCATACGATTACCTCTCTCTATCTTGCTTAAATAGGCTACGTCCATATTGAGGTTTGCAGCCAATTCGCGCAACAATAAATTACGTTTTTCACGTAATGTCCTTATATGCTCCCCGAAGTTTGTCATAGGAATAAATTAGACTTGTCAATATTTGTCTAATTTAAGAAAAGCCAAGTAAAAGAAAAGAAAAAGATATTAACAATTTTACATTCTTAATGAAGTATCACTTATAAATGTAAAATAAAGGGAATGAGGAAGTTGAGGATATTAAGGAATTAAGAAGCTGCAAAGTCCAATAAGGGTTGATATTCATTATTATCAGCTTGTTTTACAGCTTTTAAATAGGCTTTACGAGTATCGCTATCTTTAGAGAGATTTGCTGCTCCCCAAGAAAATGGCTCTTTGCCAAATAGTTTTTCGATAATAATGTCTGCCATCAATCTACTATGTCTCCCATTTCCATTAGGGAAACAGTGTATGCTTACCAAACTATGTTTAAAACGGATAGCGATTTCTTCTGGTGGATAGGTTTTGTTTTCTATCCAGAATAATGCATCGTCACAAAGTTCTTTTAACTGCATTGGGATTAGATAACTCTTAACCCCTATGTTTTTTTCTGTTTTTCTAAACGTACCAGCCCACGCCCATACATTGCCATACATGCGCTTATGTAAATCGCAAATAAATTTCTCTGTAAATACCTGCTCTGGTTTGAACTTTTTACCAAATATCCACTGTAAGGCTTCTTCGATATTGAGTTGTTCGAACTCGTCCAATTCGCCTTTAGTGGATATGGTTTCTATAAGCAACCCCTCTTTTTCTTCCTCATCAATTGGGGTTTGCCCATCTATGTAATCCAAGTTTAATCCCATAGCATTTTTGGCATTTCATTTTTAATAATGGTTGTGCGCTCCTCAATCGCCTTTTTAATGCGTTGTTTAGAGTTTTCTTGATCTTCAAGTTTCATTGTGTTAGATGTTCTTGACACAATGCGAATTGCCAATTCTTTGGCTTTTCGCTCTATTAAATCATCTAACGTACCATCTTTAGGCACGAAACCATATACCAATTGCATATCGAGCGCACTGGCAGTATCCTTTAAGGTTTTGAGGGTTATATTTCCTTCTTTTTCCCTTTTTTCAATCTCCTGTACACTCTGCTTTGTAATAGACAACTTATCTGCCAACTGCTGTAAAGACATCCCTAAAGACACTCTTACCGCTTTAAGCCAACCTGTTGGTGGTGGTGTTACTTGAGCAGCTGTATTAAACCCTTTTAATTTTCGGTCTAATTGTTCTAATTGTAATCGCTTCTTGTTCATAATGTAAGGCTTTAGACTGACATACTAGATGCAAACGTAAGGTTTTAACCTGACATATACAAATATTTAGTCAGTTTATAAGCTGACGTTAATAAACAAAAAGTAAGGTTATAGGCTGACGACAAGAATATAGTTCCTTAAATCCTTAATTTCCTTATTTACGCTTTTGCAGGATTTGAATAGCTATTATGCGCTTCTCTATGAATTAATCCTGCATCAATAAACTTGGTGATATAGCCTTCTGCCGTTTTATGCGGAATGTTTTGTTTGGTTGCTAAATCTAAATACTCTTGCCTACTGAATTGTTTTGGAAGGCTTTCTAAAAACCGTTCTTTACGATTTAGGCGTTTTACCGATTTTTGTTCTATTGGCAAATCATTAAACACTTTACTACTGTGTTTTACTAAAATGGAAATGATAGTTAGCACATTTTTGAAATCGACATCCTCACATTCTTTTACTTGGTTAACATCACCATCTTCCATAATACGAAATGCTGTAAATAACATCATTAACCGAAATGCAATTAAGCCTAATCGTCTAATGGTTGCTATATACTCTTCGGGTTGTAAGTTGATGTATTTGGTTTGTAAGGATTCAAAAAATGTATTGAATTGCTGTTGTTGTAGTATTGTTAGTCTTACTTCAATTTCTGGATTATTCTTTAAGGTTTTATATAAACCTAAAAACTCATTACCTAACTGTGAATAGTAATCATCTAAACCAATATTGTTATTACTTGCAAACACGTTTTTCCAAGTGGGCTTTATATTCATATAGTAGAACATAAAACGACTGAACAAACCATTTTCGGCATTAGGAATTAAGGTTGCTACCTGCTTGGGTGTTCCTGATAATACTGTCGACAAACACGGTTTTTCAATATCTACATACTCTCTATCGGTTCTACGATAATAGCTAATGGTTTCGTGATGAAAGGCTTTACGAAAACCATCGCTATAATTACCATAATCACTTTTAAATGCTTGTGCCAAAGTATCTCCTTCTGTTTCAAAAATCAATCCTTTACCTTCATTATCAGAAATTAATTGATAGACACCTGTTACGCTATTATTTGCAGGAATAAACAACATTCTTTCGGGTGGTTTACCTGGTTTCTCCAAGTTTTCATCCTTACCCTTGTTCATATTATACGTTGCCATTTCTGTATTAAATTGTTGTTTTAATACTTTGGCTTGCTCTCGTTTTAATTTATGTACAGGATCTACCAAATTTTTAATTTGATTAAGCCTGCCTTTACCTGCAGATGCAGGTGCGGTAACAAATAAATATAAATTGGCAAAAACTTTACGTTGGTCATAGATACCAAAGAGTTTAGGAAAACAGGCACTAAAAGCCGTTAAAGCACCCAATAGCAAAATATCTTTTTCCTCTTGACTGCTCGCAGGATTTACAACTTGTTGTAAAAACTGCGGTAAGGTATTAAATACCTTATCCGGTATTGTTGGCATTGCTTGCTCTGGTGCATCAACAACAGTTGCAACATTTGTTGCAACCTCGTTGTTGTGTTGTTGCTTCAAGGGTTTTATACCTGCCTGATGCGCATAATGATAGAACGTTGCTATAGTAATGCCGTGACCTTTGGCATTTAGACATTTATTGAATTGTTCGTCACATTCTTTTGAATCATAACCTACATAGTTTTTGCTTATTCTGTGGAAGTAGCCTCTTCCTGTTTCTCCATATTCTTCAGCTAAAGCAAAGCCTAAATCTCTCCAAGTAGCATAATTTCCTGTAATATCGATGCCTGATTGCTCAATTGCAGAAATGTAAGTTTCAATGTCGTCATCATCAACAGCAACAACAATAGTTGTTGCATTGTTGCTTATTGGTTGCGGTTGCTCTTCTGGAACTTCCAACCATTCTTTCGGATTAAATATTTTGGTCATATGTGTTTAATATTTTCATTAATAAGGACATATGCAATTCGCCTTCAAGTCCCTCAAAACTGAAAAACTTATAGAAGCTCATTTCATAATACTTGGTGTCTTTTATGTAAAAAGGCTGTTGGGTCGTATGGTAAAAAACACGCTCTGGAAACGTCTTTACCTGACTGGTCAACCTCAATGTTATAAGTATGCTTAATGTAATTGGCTACTGCTGTGAAATACTCTGAATGTGTTACTTCTGAAACATCTATTCTGATAATCCATTTTAGGCCATCACCTGATGGTGATGTGAATAGCATTTCGGTTTCAAAGTATTCATCGATTAGCAATGCCGTTTTTAACTCTTGAAGATTGTCCAAATGGTCAAAATCAATAGTTAATAGATTGGAATGCTGTAACAAATTGTTATCGTTCCGCTTTTCAAACGTTCCTGAAAAGGTGACGTAATCAAAGCGATTCGCTTTGAATTTACGTGCTTCTTTTACATCGGTTATTGCTCTTAAATCTTTAGTAATCCTTTTGTATTTATCACTTGTTATTAATGCAAATACTTGATGTAATCGCATAGTTTTCGCAGGAAACACATTGCGAACTGGTGCTTTGAAAAAGCTACAGTACCCATACCAGGTATCGTCTGGATTATTTAACCAATCTAATTCGTCTTTTTCTTTGACTTCTAAATTGAGATGCAACTCTTGATTAATCTTATGCAACAATTCTTCTTCATCGGTTATTCTGAAATGGTATAGCGCAAAATCGAATACATCACCATTAAAAGTTTTTAGTTCTGTATCTCGATGAGTTGCTATTACGCCATCAATATGAATCCGTAAGGTTTCTTTACCGCCATTAAAAGGGTTTCGGGTTATCCCGCAGTCCCTTCCTTTTACAGAAAGGACTGTTGTTTCAGGATAATACTGTCTTAACACGTAGGCATAAATTTTTAGGCCGTAATGTGTTTTGTCTAATACTGCTTCTCTACTTACTTCCATCTCTTTTGAAATTATGGTTGTAGTAGTTATCTTGAAGCAATTGCTCCACATCGGACACCTTATAATAAAACTTACCCTTTACCTTGCTATAAGGCAGTGTTCCGTTATCTCTAAAGGTCTGTAAGGTTCGCTTACTGATGTGTAAGGTCTGCAATACGTTTTGGTTGTCTATCCACGTATCTTTTAATACTTCTGCTCTCGAATGTCGCAACAACTCGATACGTGCTTTTAAGTCCTTTATTTCTTGTGAGAGCGCCAAGAGTAAATCGATTATTTCAGTCATAACTTCACCGCTCCTTTCTTAATTAAGTAATCGGCAGCTCGCTGTTCGATTTCATCTTGTGAATCAACACGGTTACTCAATAACCATTGTTCTAATTCTGCTCTGTTGAAATAAATCTTCTTACCATTCGGTTTGTAATGTGGAATGGTTCCGGTACTCGTAAGCTTGTATAAATGGGATTGTGATAATTCCAAAAATTTACAGGCTTCGTTAAAGCTCAATACGTTTTTTACAATAATGTTTCTGTCTAAAACATGTGCTTCGATAATTTTAAGACGTTCTAATATTTCGTCCATAACTAATTAATTTTAAGTAATAGAAATGGACATCTGCGCAAATGTCATCTTTGATTTTCAAAGACATGTGCAAGATTGAAAAATAGCTTTGGTATAGAAGAAAAGTGTAAAACTGGTATTAATAGATAGCTGTTAGCCAGACAATTACCAAAATTTTGGTATTAACTTTTGGTATTTCAGATAGATAATACCACATTAAAATTTATGACAAGAAAGAGATTTGTAACTTATAATTTCATTTCTGACTTATAATCATATCCTATTTTATGCAACCATTTTAGAAATAAATCCCATTGAGGTTCAATCCATTGTGAACATAATCTATAGCTTCCACAAAATAAATCCCTCTTATAGTATCTTGATCGACCATACTGATCGTCTGTACTCCTGCTTTGCTTACGCAAGGTTTCAAAATTTAGGTTAAATACTTCTTTTGAATATACAGGGTCTTGAAGTTTATATATTTCATCTGCGGAAATAAACCCTTTGTTGTAAGCATCCTTAAAACAATACTGCACAAATTGACCGATTAACATATTTGCTACAGTTCGTTTTTCTGATTTGGTTTGTCTTTTTACTCTATCTACCTTTGTTATAACAGTATCTTGAGCTTTTATTCTGGCATCTAACTGCAATAACTTTACTGACCTGGAAAACAACTCTGAAGTATCACTTTCATCGTTGATGTTCTTTATTAATGGGTCAACTATATTATCATAAAAATCATCATTCGAAATAAAGTCTATAGCTATATTTTCATCTTCTATCAAGTCTTTTGCTTTTAGCAATAGTTCATCAATTAGAGATTGATTTGCATAATGTGTTTTTGGTGTAATAAAATAAGAATTGAATTTTTCATATTCATTAAAATAAGATTGCATAATAAATATTGTCCTGAAAATTTTCTTTATGATTCTTAAAGCGGTTTCCTCTTTACTACCATAATTTAAACCAGCTGTATGAAATGCTACATCAATACCAAAAACCGTGTTTTCAGCTGTATTAATTCCTAAAACATCTATTTCGGCTTGCTTGATTAATTGCTCAAATGAAGAGTTTTTGAAAATCCCATAGAAGTCAGGTGAGTTGGCTATTTTATTATATAAATCTTTTGCTCTGGCCTGTTCATATTCGGTAACTGCCCAATTGCCACTTGTTTTCCAATTAGTCTGGACTATCCTACACCCTTCAATATGTTTTAAGTAACTATAAACAAGAGATTCTCCTATTTCAATTTTCATAGTTTTAGTTTAAATGTTATCTAACCAATAATTAGCATTAATTAAGGATGTTAAACGGTTACTTTGAGCACCTTTAAAATTACGAAACTCTTTATTAGTACGCTACCTACTCCATACCTATTGGCAAAAAAATCAGTTATTCTCTTATCATTAATCGGTTTATTATCCGGAAAGTATCTTTCATTAAAGAAATTTTTTATTTGAAGTTTAATTATAAAAGCAGCCAATTTTTGTTTATTTCCTCTTTTTGATTTGAAGTTGTAGAAATCATCTATAATACCTTCACTATTCAAAGTTTCTTCTAACCGTGAAAACATGGTTTGTTTATCAGGTACAATAATTTGATTATATGTTAGAATTTTGGCGTTAACAGGTCTCGATTCAATATCACCTTTAATAGCCGAAAACACTCCTCTTTTATTAACAACAGGTTTTCTAACTTCAATTTCACTCCCACTGTAAGGTGAAACCAACAGTTTAGATGGGGCTTCCTCTGAAAAGAATTTTTCGTGTATGTCCTCTTGAGTGTATTCCTGTTCCTCATTAAAATTTGAAAAACGATCCTGAAGCTCCATAAATAACATTATAGCATTTGCTTTAAGGTAATGTATTATAAAAGCTTCATCAGCCTTTTTAGAATTATTCGGTTTTAAATACAAATCAGAGGGTAAATTATTTTCTGTTAAATAGCTGCTTATTTGGCTCAAATAGTTGCTATATGTTTTATAAAACTTTCCGAATAAATATTTTAGATGTGTTTGGGTAGATTTAACATCCAATGCTTCAATCATTGAATTAAAGCGTTTTATTGATTCTTGGTCAATTAAATTTTTATAAAATTTGCGTTTATTGGAATATGCAGTTTTAAATTCTATTTCATATCTCGGTGTCGATGAATAGTATTCTTTTGATTGCCCTTTTATTAGTTCCTTAAACTTAATATCCGATCTATTATCTTTTGAGATTAAATCGATATGCAATATATCTATAAATAAATCCTTTGCCATTACAAGTCCAGTTGAATACGGTTAGCAGCTTCTTTCTTTTTATCATCAATTACTTTGGCATAAATCTGTGTTGTTCTCAACTCTTTATGTCCTAATAATTTTGATACCGTGTATATATCTGTACCCAAAGTTAACTGTAAAGTTGCATAGGTATGACGCGCACAGTGAAAGGTAATATCTTTTGTAATGCCTGCTTTTAACATCCATTGTTGCAATTTAAGGTTTGACCAGGCACTATAATGTAACCCTTCAAAGACTTTTACATCGGGTTTTCCTGCTTCTCCTAATAATTCTCTTGCTTGTTCTGAAATTGGTAAAGTTTCAGCACCTTTAGTTTTCTTTTGCCTGAAACGTATGTAATAACCCATTTCTTTAGAGTGTTGGATTTCTGACCATAACAATTTTTCAATATCTGACCAACGCAATCCGGTAAGTGCTGAAAATATAAAAGCATTTTTTAATAATGGTAATTCACATTCTGTGTTAACTGCTTTTTGTAATTCATCAAGAGTTAAAAATTCTCGTTGAGGTTCTCCTTGTTTGAAATAATCTACACCATTAGCAGGATTGACTTTTAAAATACCATCCTTTACCGCTTGCTTTAAAGCTGCGCAAAACTTACCATAGTATGAATATTTAGAGTTTTGAGACAATTTTTTACCTGCTCTTGCCATAGCATCTTTGTCTAAATACTCTTTGAAACGCTCTACAAATGATTTATCCAAATCTTGAAAACTAACATCTGTAGGACAAAAGGTTTTTAAATGTTTTAGCATACTGTTCCAATTCCCATAGTTGCCAGAGCTGGTATTTTTCTTTTCTGCTAAAGCCGTAACATAAGTAATAAAGCTTCCTTTTAATTTCTCAATATCCTGAAAGCCATAAATACCATTTTGTATTTCTATTTGACGTTGTGCGCAAATGGTTTCTGCTAATTGCTTGGTTTTCTTGTTAACCTCTCTTTCGGTTTTAGTTTTAGGATTAGGTGTAAGGTATAATCGCAAATACTCGGTTTTGCGTTTTCCTTTATGATAGTAATCTAAATACAGACTTATTTTATAATTCTTTTTGCGTTGTCTTAATGTTACTTTCATAGGATGCTAATTAAAGAGGTTTTCTATTTGCCATCTGGCTACAATACGTTTTCTTCCAAAAGGGACTGCTTTTAAACGCCCTTGTTGAATCATTCTTTGAATGGTCCATCTACTAACACCAATCAATTGCGAGGCTTCAGTAACGCTTAAAAAATCTTTATTATTTACCGTGTTGAGGTTTGGAATTTGGACAGCTTCTTTTTGCTGCTGCATATCCTTTGTAAGAGTAGCTTGAATTTTTTCTTTACGCTTACGTGACTTATAGGCTTTTTTAGCGCAGGTATCACCACAGTATTTAGTTACTGTTGTACGTGCTGTAAAAGCATTACCGCAATGTTTACAGGTTTTTGGGATGTATAAATTACTGCTCATAAATGGTGCTTTATGTAGCGTAATGGTGCAACGTGGGGCAATATGGTGCATCATTTCGCCAATCTTATCGCCAACAGATTTGGGCAACAAATCAGTATTTAAGGCAACAGATATACAACAAATTTAGTTAAAAAAGAGCAGAAAAGCAACAAAAAAAGGAAGATAAAATTTTATAAAGTCAATAAAATCAATACATTAACAAATAAAAGAAAGTAAGTTACTTCCCGATACAGAAATTGGTGAATATGTTTCCTAAAAGGTCATCATTGGTAATTTCCCCTGTGATTTCCCCAAAATAGTAAAGTGCCTGACGGATGTCTATAGCCAATAAATCACCCGACAACCCAGATTCCAGACCTTGTTTTACTTTGGAGACTTCCTCTAGGGCTTTTAGCAAAGAATCGTAATGTCTGGCATTGGTTATAATGGTGTCATTATTTCGTAAAGCTCCCGTGTTTACAAAGCTTAACAGCGTATTTTTTAAATCTTCAACACCAAAACCTGTTTTTGCCGAAAGTAATTGTAAACCGGATATTTTAGATTGTATAGTTGAGATTTCTACTTCCGACAGTTTATCAATTTTATTGGCAATAATAACAAGAGGCTTTTGTGGGTATTTATTTTTTATTTTTTCAAGCTCTAACTTAACATTATGTGATTTCTCACTATCGTTCGAAATGACAGGAGCTTCAAACAAATAAACTATTACCTGAGCCTGATCTATTTTTTCGAACGTTTTTTTAATGCCTATGCTTTCAACCACATCTTTGGTTTCTCTAATACCCGCAGTATCTATAAACCTAAAACCTATCCCTCCTATTGAAATCTCATCTTCAATGGTGTCTCTGGTGGTTCCTGCAATTTCCGAAACGATGGCGCGTTCTTCATTTAAAAGCGCATTTAAAAGTGTAGATTTTCCCACATTGGGTTCACCTACAATGGCCACAGGAATGCCGTTCTTAATGACATTACCAACAGCAAAGGAATCTATTAAACGCTTTAATACCAATTCTATGCGCTCTAGAAGTGCTTTAAATTGAGACCTATCGGCAAACTCCACATCTTCTTCTGCAAAATCAAGTTCCAATTCTATCAAGGAAGCAAAATTGAGCAGTTCTTCCTTTAATTTTGCCAACTCTGAAGAAAATCCGCCACGCATTTGCTGCATGGCTATTTGGTGTGAGGCTTCATTATCACTCGCAATTAGGTCGGCTACGGCTTCCGCCTGACTCAAATCTAACTTGCCATTTAAAAAGGCGCGTAAAGTGAATTCGCCAGCTGTAGCCATTCTACAATCATTTCTTAAAAATAGTTGAATGATTTCCTGCTGAATGTAATTGGAACCGTGACACGATATTTCAACAACGTCTTCTCCTGTATAGGAATTCGGATTTTTAAACACAGATACCAATACCTCGTCAATCGTTTTATCACCATCCATAATGTGTCCCAAATGAATGGTGTGGGTTTTTTGTTTGGATAAGCTTTTGCCTGAAACCGATTTAAAATGCTTCTCGGCCAAGGCAATAGCATCTTTACCCGATAAACGAATAATAGCAATAGCACCAGCACCCGATGGTGTTGCCAAAGCGATAATAGTGTCTTGATAAACCATACGGCAAAAGTAATTATAAATAAGTAATTTGTTTATAAAACCATGTTCTTGAATGAAATAAGCGCCGTTTAAACACAAAACCACATAACTTATTATAAAATAGATAGATACAAAGTCTATTTTTCTTTTTTAACACGATTTTTTTAATATTTTTGTGCTCTTTTATTAAAGTCTGGAAACAACATTACTAAATGTCCATTAAAGAATCCCCAATATACAAGAAGGTGAAAACCCACGAAAAAGTGGATATAGGAGATTTATACTTCTTTGACAATTATGTTATTGGCGAATTTAAAGAAGGTATTTCGGTGGATTTTAAACAGTTTTCGCAATGTACCAAACTAATAAGTGCTTTTTACGGTAATGCAGGTTTTGGATTTATTGCCAACAGAGTTAACTCCTACTCTATTGTATTGACCGATGCACATCTTTTTAACGACTATTTTAAAAATCTAAAAGCTTATGCAACGGTGTCTTACATTGCATTTTCGGAAAAAATAACCGAAGTTGAAAATCACTTTTTCAATTTTAATAAACGTGATTTCGGCTCATTGGTGGAAGCCATAACATGGGTTGAAGAAACATTGAAAGACTAATCTAAACCAAATAGATACCGTCGTCTTTAATTTCAATTAAACGCTGCTTGTATAACGAGCCAACAGCCTTTTTGAAATTTTTCTTGCTCATTTGAAGCTCTTGTTTGATGGCTTCGGGATCTGACTTATCGTTTAAATTTAAAAAGCCGTCATTATCCTGCAATTCGTTTAAAATACGCTGTGCATTGGGTTCTATACTTCGGTAACCAATTTGTCTTAAAGTAATATCCAATTTGTTTCCAGGTCTTATTTTTTTAACAATACCTTTCAATTTGTCCCCTATGCTTAAATCTGTATAAATATCGTCCTTAAAAATTAAGCCTGTATGCTTTTTGTTCACAATAACGTTCATGCCCAATTCGGAAGGATGCGATACAATTAAGTCGACTTCATCAAATTCATTTACAGTTAATTCCTTATTGTCTAAAAAACTATTGGTTTTGCTTGATGCGGCCAATCTATTGGTTTTTACATCCAAATAGCAATACACCAAATACCAGCCGCCCGGTTTCATTTTAAAGGCTTGCTCTTTAAATGGACAGAACAATTCTTTCACCAATCCCCAATCTAAAAAAGCACCATATTCAGTCACTTGATTGCATCGTAAGAGTGCAAAATCGCCCAACTCAATATAAGGTCTATCCGTTGTGGCTACGGGACGTTCTTCATTGTCTAAATACACAAAAACGTCGAGTTTATCCCATATTTTGAATTCCTTTGGTACATAGCGGTTTGGCAATAGTACCTCCTCATTTTCAGCATCAACCAAATAAATACCGTGATCGGATTCCCTTAAAATTTCAAGTGTGTTTATTCTTCCTAATTGTATCATGCCACAAAGGTATAATATTTACATGCAGTTTTAAGCTATTAAAAAAAGAAAAGCGCTGCTTAAATAGCAACGCTTAACGTTTTATTTTGCAATTAAGTGGTGATTAATAAACCGATTCTTTTTTAAAGTGCTTTACCAATAAATAGTAAACTACTGCCCTATACTTGTTGCGGTTGGATTTTCCATAGGTTTCTAAAACAGCATCTATGGCTTTGTCTAATTCTGCACTGTCGCTTAGACCTAATTTTTTAATCAAGAAATTGTTTTTAACAGTGGCTAGTTCTGAATCATCAGACCCAGAAATGGTTGACGAATCCGCATTATAAATAGATGGCCCCAGACCTACAGTAACTTTGGTTAGCAAATCTATGTCTGCTGTTACACCACATTTCTCTTTTAAATCTTCTGCATACTTGGCAATAAGTTCATCCCTTTTACTCATAATAAATTTATTTTTAAGATTAATAACTAAGTCTTAAATATAGGGTTTTTTAGCTAAAAATATGTTGTGGTTACTTTAAGAAATTGAAATATTCAAGCAATACTTCGTCATTTATGGTTCTTGGCGTAAAAATCTCCAATAACTTGGGTGATTCAGAATCTGCGTAAAACGATTGTATCTTATTCTTTATTTGTAACATGGTAGTAGCAGACATATATTCGATACCATACATTTTACACAAATGTTTTGCCGTCAGGTTATGGGTGGTTTCAAAATAATTATCAAAATTCGTACTGTTTTTATGTCCCGGCAAAATTCTAAAAATACCACCACCTTGATTGTTTATTAAAACAATCCTGAAGTTTTTGGGAATGTATTTATTCCATAGTGCATTGCTATCGTAAAAGAAACTCAAATCGCCCGTTACAAAAACCGTTTGCTCTTTGCTTACCACCGCACTACCAATAGCGGTACTGGTACTTCCATCGATGCCACTCGTACCTCTGTTGCAATACACATCCAATGTTTTGCTTAGGCTGAACAATTGGGCATAACGAATGGCCGAACTGTTGCCGATTTGCAATACCGAATTTTTAGGAACGGATTGCAGCACCGTTTCAAAAACCTTCAAATCGCTAAATGGTATTTGCTTTAAGTAGTTTTTGTGCTTTTCCTGTCTTTTTTGTTTAACTGATGCCCACACATCCCTGTAATTGCTTTTTACATAATGGGTTATTTTTGGCAACAAAGTTTCAAAAAACTGGTTAGGCGTTGCTTCAATATGATTGTTCAAGCAGAAAAACGTGTCATTTGCTGCTTTCTTATCAATATGCCAATGCTGTTTGGGTTGGTAATTTCTTAAAAAAGCCTTTATTTTTTTGGAAACAATCAACCCGCCAAAGGTTATTAAAATATCTGGTTGTAATTGTTTTTGTTCTTCTTTTGTTAACGGCGCTATAATTTGGTCTATATTCGGAAAAAAACTGCTGTGGTGCAAGTTTGACGTGGTTTCGGTAAAAACAATCACACTGTTATCTTCTGCCAATTCGTTCAGCCACTTTTGTTCCACCTCATTTGGATTGCAAACACCTACCAATACCATTTTTTTGGGGGCCGAATTCCAATCTTCCAAACAACTCTGAATAATATAAGAATCTATAGACTTACTCTTGGCTTCAATATCTTTAGCCTTTGGAGCCACTAAAAGTTTATTCACGGTTTCATACAAAGGTTCATCGAAAGGAATGTTTATATGCACAGGGCCTTTACCTGCAATAGCCGTATTAATGGCCTCGTTGATTTCTATTTCATTATGGGTTTGAATGTCCTTTTGAAAACCTAACAATCGTTCCAGTTTATCCTCAATATTTTTCATAATGGGCAATTCCTCATGCACTGGAATATTATTTTCATCCTTTATATCTAACTTTAAATTAGCTGAATACAAAATATGGTTTTCAAATACATTTTTTTGGTTGATGGTCTGTCCATCCCCAATACCAATTAAATGTTTGGGTCTGTCGGCCGAAAGCACTACCAACGGAATGTCACTATAAAATGCTTCTGAAACTGCTGGGTAATAGTTAAGTAAAGCACTTCCAGATGTACACACTACCGCAGTAGGTTGTTGCAACCTTTGGGCAATACCCAATGCAAAAAAGGCGGCACAACGTTCATCTACAATACTGTAACATGAAAAATAGGGATCGTTAGTAAAACCAATGGTTAGAGGCGCATTTCTACTGCCCGGAGAGATAATAATATGTTTTATTTTCTTTTCCTTACAAAGCTGCACAACGGTTTGTGCTAGAGGAATTTTAGGGTAAATCATATACTAAATATATGGAACAAAAATAACAAATACCGCTTTAAAATGCTATTGCAAAACACTTTTAATAATTGTGGTTTTAGAGACCGTTTCCTCCCACTCTGCTTCGGGATTAGAAGTTTCTGTAATACCACCACCCACAAAAACATGGGCATTTTGACCCTGCATTTGCATACACCTTAAATTAACATAAAGTTGCGTGCTTTTTTTTGTGAAAGCATAAGCCCTGTTTTCTATATTTCTTCTACCCGATCTGGGTGCTATGCTAGTTTCAAAATTCAATTCGCCTAAAAAACCCGTATAAAAATCACGGTTGTAATGTTCGTTTTGCAATATAAATTTTTTAGCTTCTTGCTTTGGCAATCCACAAACAGCAGGTGTTGGGTGTAAATCGAAAATCACTTGTTTTAAAGAGGTTTCATCTGTTTTCAACTGTGCTTTTACCATGGTTCTTAAATGCAACAAACTGCCTGCTTTTACGGTCTCCGTTTCAGAAACATCTAAGTCATTAACCAATGGTTTTAAATTATCTACTATAAAATTGGTCACTATTTGCTGTTCCCTTTTTTCCTTTTCCTGCCAATCCACCTCCGTTGTTCCGTTATAATTTTGGGTACCTGCCAAAGCCATAATTGAAAAATGATTGCCCTCAATCTTAATTAAGGTTTCTGGGGTTGCCCCTAACCAAAGTCCCACTTTAGGATGGTACCAACAATACACAAATGCCGAAGAGTAAGCATTCAAAAGGCGCTTTAAAATCGTTACAGGTTTGGCATCTGTTTTTACGGTCTCCTTTCTGGAAAGCACCACTTTTTCAAATTGGTTGTTTTTTATTGCCTGAATACCTTTTGTAACCAACGCAATATGGTTTTTTTTATCTGCTTCCGAAACGTTGTCCTTCAGGTTTTTAACACCATCCTTTTTTTTAGATTTATAGCGTATTTCGAAACATTCAGCTCCATCAAAAGGCATTAAAATAGTATTCTCGGAATCATCAAACGGTGAAAACACAAAACCACTTTCTGTAAAGGTTTTAGCTGTATAAAGTTCTGCATCATTTTGAAGCAGCGCGCTGACTTTTATACTGTTTGGTTTTCTATAAACAACAAAAGGTAACTGGGATTCGTATTGGGTTTCAATACGCGAAAAAAAATCTTCAGCAGTCATTAAACTAACTCTTTTTGGGCAACGAAATGGTCGATAATTTACAAACGGAAATTAAATTATTGGCCTCATCCGTAATACGAATATCTAATAGTTGTGTAGTTCTGCCTTTGTGTATAAAGGTTGCTTTGGCAAACACAAACCCTTCCTTAATGCTTTTTAAATGGTTGGCTGTTATTTCTATGCCGCGCACAAAATAGGTTTCGGTATCAATAAAAATATGCGATGCAAAACTACCCACACTCTCTGCCAAAGCCGCCGTAGCTCCACCGTGCAATACCCCGTCTGGTTGGTGTACCCTTGGGGTTACTGGCATTTTGGCTACCAAAAAATCATCACCATAATCTACCATCTCTATTTGCAGGGTTTCCATTAAAGTATTTTTACTGGCTGCATTGGCCTTTGCCAGAACCATTTCTTTGGTCATTTGCATGGAAATATCGTATTTTTATTTGCGTTTGTAAAAGTACAAAATGGCAAACGAAACAAAATATAAAACTTTGTAAATTATAATGGATTCCTGCCTAAGCAGAAAAACGAAGATTCGACGAAGTCAATGACAACTATGAAAGCACCCACCTTAGAAAATGAGCGCGTGAAATTAACCTTGCTTGATTTAAGCAATTACAAACATGTAACGGCCATTGCACAAGAACCTAATTTGGTACAGTATTCTCCCAGTAAAATTGACACACCAGCCGATTTAAAAGACTATGTACACAAAGCAGTAGACGGCTATTATCACAAAACAGAAATTCCGTTTATTGTATTTGACAAAAAAACCAAATCCTATGCAGGAAGCACCAGATTTATGAATATTAGTTGGAAGAACAGTGTTGCAGAAATAGGCTCAACTTGGATAGGGAAGGAATTTCAAGGCTCAAGATTAAATAAAAACATGAAATTTTTAATGTTGCGATATGCATTTGAAGTTTTGGAGTTTGACAAGATTGAGTTCCGTTTAGATGAACGTAACTTACGCTCAAAAAAGGCAGTTGAAAAATTAGGCGCTACTTTTGAAGGCCTTTTAAGAAAAAACATTTTAATGCTCGATGGTTTTAAGCGCAGTACCTGTTGTTATGGTATTTTAAAAGAAGAATGGCCCAATATTAAAGCGAGTGTTTTTAAAGAAATAAAAGGTTGCATCGACACCAACTAAAAGATGATATAGGATTTTGTTCTCATATTATTTTTTGAGTTCTTGAATTCTATAGAGATCGTACATTTTTTGATTGTATGGATAATCCCAGCACCCCATTCTGTGATAAAGGTTTCCTCCAAATCCTTTCTTGTAAACATGAACGCCATACAAAGGATGACTTTGATTTAAGTTAGGTGCCGACCCAAACATATCGTATTCTGTACACCCCCATTTCTTAGCAATCTTTATGGATTCCCATTGCAATGCATAACTGGCCATTAAGTTATTTTTACAAGCTGTAGAAGCCCCATACAAATAAGTTCCTCGTTGTTTTGATAAAACCAAAAACATAGACGATAAAAATTCACCATCAATATCTGCCATTAACATCTTCACTGTAACCCCATTTTTACTGTTATCCTGATTTTGCAATACAGTAGAAAAATACTCCTGATTTTTTACAGGCATATTATGTCTTAGTGCCGTATCAAGATATAATTTGTACCATTCATCAATATGGTCAATACCATATTCACGAACCCTAATTTCTTTTTTGCTTGCCTTTCTAACATTATACCGTGTATTGTACCTCATATTATAAAGCAAATCGTTCTCGTTTAAAGTTAAATCCAGAAAAAAAGTATTCTTAGGCAAATTATCTTCTATACTTTTCTGTAAATTCCAATTAACCGTATTAAAGTTCACCCTAAACTCTTGTGTTTTATTTGGTGGTGGCCCAATCCAATTTTCTTCGCTATCAAAATAGGCCTCCTCTGTAGCCCATTGGTTTTCCCAGGTTAAATCGTAACGGATAAAAATACAGTTATGCGGCAGTTGTGCCTTAATGGATTCTGATAATTGTTCCAAAAACAATCCTTGATTTTCAAATGTAGGTTCTAATTTAGGACCGTAAGGAACATATGCAAAACATGTGTTGTTGTCTATATATTTGACTAGAATTAGTAAATCTTCCCCTTTTTTTTCCAAGGAATTAGCATCACTAATCAATAAATCTTTTGAAATAGTTAATTCAAACCCTTGAGGTATAAAACCTTGATTGCTTTTTACACGTCCCCAAAAAGGAGTTTGGGTTAAAATGTTTGTTGTATTAAATTCTTCAAGGTCTTTTTTCTCCAGCTCACAAATCATTGTCTTTTTCCTGCAAAACTAAAAAATCAATAGAGTAATACTAAAGATTTAGCCTAATAAGTCAGTCTTTAATCATGAAACCCCTTACCCGCCAATATTTTAGGAATATATTTTTTTATACGCGCCACACGGGTCTTCGATTGTTTTGCTTGGGAAAAATGAAGAATATATCCGCGCTGGCGTCCGGGAGTTAAGGCTTCAAAGGCTGTTTTTAGTTCTGGGTTGGTTTTGAATGCTTCCTTTAATTCTATAGGAATAGGTTCTGGATTTTTCTTAAAGGCTACTTTAAGTCCTGCTTTTTCAATTTCAACAGCTTCAAAAATATAGGCTTTTATAAGTGCTTCGTTATTTTTAATCTGATTGACATTGGTAAACTTAAAAAGACGACCCGATTGGGTGTTTTCTCCAGGAGCTTCTAAAATATTTTGTTCATCCTTCAACAAAACACCTTTAAAAAAACTGATACAGCAATAATCTTTAAACGCAGTTACCAGAAGTATATTTTTATCATTATTAGTATAACAAGGTTGCGACCATTTAAGTTCTTCTGTTAGGCCACAACTTAAAACAAGGCTTCTTAGCAATTTTAATTCTTTTGCCCAAGAATGTACCTTGCATTCGGGCGTTGCATATAAATTGCAACGCCCACAGCCATCTATAAAATATGCATCAACTTCTGGATTCATTACTAATAACCACCACGTATAGCATCGTGGACTTTGGTTTTGTATAATTCTGTCAACGCAGCATGCACTTCAGCCGACAAAGGTTCTAAACTAGAAACCGCTGCATTGGAAACCACTTGTTTTGTTGAACTCGCCCCAGGAATAATTGTGCTCACTGCTTTATGATCTAAAATCCAACGTAATGCCAATTGTACCATGTTCAAATTGCTTGTCAAAATGTTGTTTTTTATGTCTTCAACAAACTCCAATCCTTTATTATAAGGTAAGCCTGCAAAGGTTTCACCCACATTAAAGGCTTGTCCGTCACGGTTAAAATTTCTATGGTCATCTTCTGCAAAAGTCGTATTAGCATCAAATTTACCCGTTAACAAACCACTGGCCAATGGCAAACGCACAATAATGCCTACACCTTTAGCTTCGGCTTGTGGCAATAACTCCGTTACCAATTTTTGACGGAAAATATTAAAAATGACTTGTAAAGACAGTAAATCGTCGTGTTCCATACACACCAAGCCTTCTTCAACGGTTTCTACACTAGCTCCAAAATGTTTAATAAGGCCTTCACTTTTAAGATCACGCAACCAATCGAATACGGCACCATCCTTTAAATATTGTGGCGGTATGCAGTGTAGTTGCAACAAGTCTAATGAGTCTACCCCTAAACGCTTCAATGAGCCTTCAACCGTAGCTTTTAAAACGTCTTTGGTATATTTATCTGGGTAGGCATTACCTGCCCTACCAAATTTTGTTGCTACACGAATATCGGCGGCATCACAGGTTTTTAAAAATTCTCCTATCAAGCTTTCGCTTTTTCCATCGCCATACACATCGGCCGTATCAAAAAAGGTAATGCCATTGTTTACTGCTTCGTTTAAAATATCAAAAGCAGCATCTTTTGAAATATCTACACCCCAATTGCCTCCTAACTGCCAACAGCCTATACCAACTTCACTTACATTAAATCCGTTTGCTCCTAATTTTCTAGTCTTCATACTAATAGTTTAATTATAAAAATCTTTTAGTCGTATAAAAAACATATAAAATTGAATTATATACCTTTTACTATTTAAAACCGTAATTTTAAATCTATACGAGGGTTTAAATATATAAAAACATGGGAGTAATAGCCATCATTTCAATTTTATTTTTTACGGGTAAATAAAAAACAAGCGTGTTTCTTTTGCGCCAATTAAATAGGGAAAGTGTACCTTTACAGTATGGCTTTGAATCTTCCCAAAAACAAGAAATTGATTCTTTTTGATGGTGTTTGTAATTTGTGCAATGCATCTGTGCAATTTATTATAAAGCACGATAAAAAAGACCGGTTCCTTTTTACAGCCTTACAAAGCGATATTGGAAAAAAGCTGATTAAAGAGCACCATATTGATACCAGAAAAACAGATTCCATTTTACTTTATTCCCTTGAAAAAGGTATGAATTATAAATCGACTGCTGCTTTGAAAATTGCTAGCCATTTGGGGTTTCCTTGGAATTTATCATGCATATTTTTTATTATCCCACCCTTCATTAGAAACTGGGTTTACGATTTTATAGCCAGAAACCGCTACAAGTGGTATGGCAAAAAAGAAAGTTGCATGGTACCAACACCTGACTTAGAAAGTAAATTTTTAGATTAATTTAAGCTTTTTCTTATAAAAAAGCAGATCTTCTACGCAACCATAACCATAGATTCGCATCTTTAGTTTAAAAACCAAAGCTATGTTTAAGAAAATGATTTACCTAACCACAATCACGCTATTTCTCTCATGCGAAAGCAACAATACAATTGATTGCTCGGCCGTTTCATGCTTAGCAGCCCATGTAAGCGTAAACTTGATCAATAAAACTACTAATGAAAACTTTGTTTTGGAAAATAATATCACTAAAGAGAGTATCGTAATAAGAAATACAGAAAACAATGAACTTGAATTCGATATAATTGAGTCCAATGGATTATTATATATACTAAAGAAGAATGTCACGGACACTTATGAAATATCGCTTAACTCTGAAGTTATCTCTATATTTTCTTTTGAAACCACCCCACGTGACCAAACCAAATGTTGTGGTTTTGGTAAGCTAAAAAATGTTTCCGTTGAAGAACACGAATTTGAGGTTGAAGATAATTTAATTACTATTTACCTATAATAAAACTAACTCGCTCAGAATCCTGATAATTCAGAGAATGCAACATTCTCACCAGCATTAAATTGAGAGTCAGCATTTATTACATTAAGTGATGAGACCCTGAAACAAGTTCAGGGTGACGTAATTCTAAGAATCTAAATCAAACGTTTCAGAAGGGTTATCAGTTTTATGGTAATATAACATACCTTCTCCATTGGCAATAATAGAACAAACCGTAGCATCGCCCGTAACATTCACCACGGTTCGGAACATATCCAAAATACGGTCGACTGGAAAAATAATGGCTATCCAAGCGGGATTTAACCCAACAGAATCCAATACAATAATAAGCATGACCAATCCCGCACTGGGCACGGCTGCCGAACCAATAGACGCCAACGTTGTGGTTAAAACCACTGTTAATTGTTGACCAATGGTTAAATCAATCATATGCATTTGTGCCAAGAAAATCACCGCTACCGCTTGATACAAACTCGTTCCATCCATATTTACAGTAGCACCGATGGGCAATACAAAACTGGTTATTTTTTTATTGACTCCAAGATTTTGTTCTACACATTCCATAGTAACAGGCAAAGTAGCTGCACTACTGGATGTTGAAAATGCTAATGTTTGCGCAGGCCCCATGGCTTTAAAAAAGCCTACATAAGGAATCTTTTTAACAAACAATTTTAAAATACCTGGATAGGCTATAAAAATCATAATCAATAGTCCAGCCAAAACAGTAAGCGAATACCAGCTTAGGCCTTTAAAAATCTCAATAACTTTACCTATATCATCACCTGCCATTTTACTAACCACGCCTGCCAACAATGTAAATACAAAAAATGGTGCGGCCTGCATAACCAAATCGACCATCTTAAGAAACACTTCGTTAATACCGTCAACCACTATCAAAACGGGCTGTGATTTTTCATTTGGAATGAACAAAAGCGAAATACCAAAAAACAGAGCAAAGAAAATAATTTGAAGCATTAATCCATTGTCGGACAGCGAAGCAAAAAAGTTATCGGGTACAATGTCTACAAGAGGTTGTAAAGGCGACACATTTTTTTGTGCTTCTGCTTTTTCCAACTTATCAGAAACCGAAGCTTCTTTTAATTCTGCCTTCGATAATTCTGAAATCTCTTGGGCACGCTCCAAAAATTGTGGATCTTTTAAATAATTAATGCCATCCTTAATGTCATGGCCCTGGCTGCCCGCCCATATTTCGTAACTGATTCTATTATCAATCCGACTTTGTTCATCTATTAATTTTCCGGGACTTACAACATTTACCAAAAGCAATCCCAATGAAATGGCCACAACGGTTGTAGTAAGGTAAAACAGTAGGGTCTTCCCTCCCATTCGTCCCAAACTACTGGGATCGCCAATATTGGCAACGCCTCCAATGATTGAGAATAATACCAAAGGAATGGCAATAAGCTTTAAAAGGTTAATGAAAATGGTACCAAAAGGGTCTATCCAATCAATTGTAAACGCACTCCAACCCAAGGTACTAGAGAGCAATGCCCATATAATACCCAATACCATACCAATTAAAATCTTCCAGTGAAGTGCCATTTTTTTCATAGTCTCAAGTCTTTTGTTGAAGTATTTTGACTAAAGATATTATAAAATGCTGGAATTGCATACTTACAAAATAGATTCCTGCCTTCGCAGGAAATCAAAGATTCGACAAAGTCAATGGCAAAAAACAGGATATAATACTAATTATATACTTTATTGATTAAATAAAAATCGGCTAAAACCAATGCGGCCATAGCTTCTACAATAGGAACGGCTCTTGGCACCACACAAGGATCGTGACGCCCTTTACCATGCATATCTACTACATTACCTTGGTTGTCTATGGTTTCCTGATTTTGCATAATGGTAGCCACTGGCTTGAATGCTACATTAAAATAAATATCCATACCATTACTAATACCACCTTGAATACCACCAGATAAATTGGTCTTGGTACTGCCATCGGGGTTAAAAATATCGTTATGTTGGCTGCCTTTCATTTTAGACCCTTCAAAACCACTGCCATATTCAAAACCTTTTACAGCATTAATAGATAACATGGCTTTGCCCAATTCGGCATGTAACTTATCAAAAACCGGCTCACCCAAACCAACAGGCACGTTTTTAATAACACAGCCTACAGTACCTCCAATAGTATCACCCTCTTTTCTAATTTCCTTGATTTTATCAATCATTTTTTCGGCTGTCGATTCATCAGGACAACGGACAATATTGGTTTCCGTTTTACTGAAGTCTAATGCTTCAACAGGTTTATCAATAGCAATATCACCTACTGAAGACACATAGGCATAAATTTCAACATCTTTTAAAATTTGTTTGGCTATGGCGCCGGCTACAACCCTACAGGCAGTCTCACGGGCTGAGCTACGTCCGCCACCACGGTAATCGCGAATGCCATATTTTTTATCGTAAGTGTAATCGGCATGGCTAGGACGATATACATCTTTTATGTGTGAGTAATCCTTAGATTTCTGATTGGCATTTTCAATAATAAACCCAATAGGTGTTCCCGTGCTTTTGCCTTCAAAAATACCCGATAAAAACTTTACGGTATCGGGTTCTTTACGTTGGGTAACAATTTCCGATTGCCCTGGTTTTCTTCGGTTCAATTCATTTTGAATGGCATCAATATCAATATCTAAACCTGGAGGACACCCGTCAATTACTCCGCCTAAAGCTACACCATGAGACTCACCAAAAGTGGTAAGATTAAATAGTTTTCCGAAAGAATTACCAGCCATACTTTAATTTTTTGCTAAAGTAAATCTAATATTAGAGATACGAAAATGAAATTTAAAAAAGACTTTCCTAAAAAATTAATGCCCTCCATAACAATTACATAACAATATACTGATAAAGAGTTAATTGAAAATTAAGGTCTAAGTCACATTGTGTTAGTTATTTTGTATAAACTACAATGCTTAACCTTGGTAATTAAAAGAAAATTAGAAATCGCTGTTATTTCCGATGTCCATTTGGGAACCAATAGCTGTAAGGCCAAAAAGCTTCTTTCTTACCTAAACAATATAGAACCCAAAAAGTTGATATTAAATGGGGATATTATTGATGCCTGGCAATTTAACGAACATTATTTCCCCAAACCCCATTTAAAGGTCATCAAGAAAATTATGGACATGGCCGCCAGTGGCGTTGAAGTTATTTACATTACAGGAAACCATGATGAAATATTGCGTAAGTTTAGCGGCACCACCATTGGGAACATTTCAATCGTTGACAAAAAAATACTTACCCTAGATGGCAAAAAAGCTTGGATATTTCATGGTGATGCATTCGATATTTCTACAAAAAACATGAAGTGGTTAGCTAAACTGGGAAGGTATGGCTACCGTTTATTGTTCTTTATAAATAGAAGTTTTAACTGGCTTTTATTAAAATTAGGTAAAGAAAAATATTCTAAATCACAAAAAATAAAAGGCGATACCAAAATTGGGATGAAATTTATTAAAAATTTTGAAAAAGTGATTTCCAACCTTGCCATTGAAAATGGTTACGATTATGTGATTTGCGGACACATTCACCATCCAAAAATGGAAATAAAGGAAACCAAACGCGGACAGACACTTTACTTAAATTCTGGTGATTGGATAGAACATTTTACGGCATTGGAATATCAGTTTAAACGCTGGAAACTTTACCACTACAACAAAGATAAATTAGCACCATTCTATATTGATGAAGATATAAAAGATCTTGAAATAAAGGATTTAATTGCAGCCATTACGATTATAAAGCAGCGTAAAGAATTTTAATTTTCTTTTCAATTGGCAATCATCAATTTACAGACTTCTAACACTTACATTATTAAGAATAATGCAAAAAACTGTAACAAAAATTAAATTTTAGCTGTATTTTTGTAAGAGTATATACAATTGACATTACATCTTTTTTGGAGTTTAAATCGTATATACACTGAACCATAAAATTTAAAACTATGAAGAAATTATTTTTATTATCAGTTGCCTTAATAGGTTTTGCATTAACATCAAATGCCCAAGAAATTTCAAGCAATGCTTTGGGTTTAAGACTTGGGGATAGTGACGGCTTTGGTGCTGAGATATCGTACCAACGAGCCCTAACACAAGATACTCGATTAGAATTAGATTTAGGCTGGAGAGATGGAAATGCCTATGACGGTTTTAAACTATCTGGTTTACACCAGTGGGTATTCCCTTTAGATGGAAATTTTAACTGGTACGTAGGCGCTGGTGGTGGTGTAGCTTCTTACGATTTCGATAATGTGCCGGCGAATGTTGATGATAGCGAAACTTTTATTTTCGCCGCTGGAGATATTGGTATTGAATACAATTTTGATATTCCATTATTGCTTTCATTAGATTTTAGACCAGAAATTGGTTTTGGAAATTATAATGACGATTTAGATTTTGATATTGCCTTAGGTATACGTTATCAATTCTAGAATCAATAATATATTTATAAAAAAAGCGCCTAATAGGCGCTTTTTTTTGTGCTTTACTAAAGGCTTTAACTTTTATAAACAAATGTAATTTAGCAGTTTGGCTTAAATTTGTATATTAACTTAATTTTAAATTTTAACTAACCAATTAATTACAAAAAAATGAAACTGGGGAACTTTTCAGTTAGTCTTAGTGTAAAAAACATTGAGGCTTCTAAAAACTTTTATGAGACCTTAGGATTTAAAGTATTTGCCGGAGATATGGGCAAAAACTACCTTATTATGAAAAACGAACACACTATTATTGGACTTTTTCAAGGAATGTTTGACAATAATATTTTAACCTTTAATCCTGGCTGGAATGCAAATGCCAAAAAATTAGATTCTTTTGATGATGTAAGAAGTATACAAAAGCATTTAAAATCGAAAGGCATCAAACTGGAACGCGAAGCCGACGAAAGTACTTCGGGGCCAGAAAATTGTGTTCTAAAAGACCCTGATGGTAATGTGATTTTAATAGATCAACACGTTTAAGGTAAAACTATCAAGAATAATCT
Organism: Marixanthotalea marina; assembly: GCA_018883545.1. GTDB lineage: Bacteria > Bacteroidota > Bacteroidia > Flavobacteriales > Flavobacteriaceae > Marixanthotalea > Marixanthotalea marina. Next base: position 51,283 of record JAHLEH010000002.1, read on the forward strand.
AAAAAAAACCGTCTAGAAATTACTTTCTAAACGGTTTAGGATGAATAATTTAATTGTACAACTAAATTAAATTATTACTAACTAACTTGTTAATTATACCCAGGATTCTGGTCTACTTTTGGGTTTTGATCTATTACACTCTGAGGAATTGGAGCCATATACTGCTTAGCATTAAACGCAGCTGTATACTTAACTTCCTCCTCAACACTATAAACCCAAACTCCAGAATTATCACTAGGAGAAGAATTACGTATTACCATATTGTGACGTGGTACACCCATAGTCTCTTCCATAATTTGCCATCTTTTTAAATCCCAATGACGTTTGTTTTCGAAACATAGTTCTACACGACGCTCACTGCGTATGGCTTCTCTCATTTCATCTTGACTCAAACCTGTTTGAAGGTCTGGTAAATCTGAACGGTTTCTTACTTTATTAATAGCATCATAGACTGATTGGTCAGGCCCTACAGCCTCATTTTGAGCTTCTGCATAATTAAGTAATACCTCTGCATATCTGTAAAGCACATCATTTTGTCCAGATGCATCATCAGCTGGTGCTGCATCAGGATTCATACGTTTCTTTTGATAGTAACCAGAATCACCAACATCGGTAGCACCCGCTAAATCGATTTGGTTAACACTTGGATTCACTTCATCTATTCTAGTATATATGATATCTTCGGCAGACATCCAATCCAACTTATATGGAGCGCCATCATATACTATAAAGTCATAGAAACGTTTCTCTCTACCTGTGTATGGATCTTGTGGGTCGTAACCAGAAGCTGGGTCTGTAATTGGTAAACCGTTCGCCATTTTAAACTCATCAACTACTTCCTGAGTTGGGTTGTAATTACCCCAAGTGTAATATGTGTTCAACACATAAGTAACACCTCCTCTACGCTCATAATTAGTACCCATACCACCAATATTGGCTACTATTTGTCTATCCCATATAATCTCTTCATTATACTCGTTACTAGCTCGCCATAAGTTTGCTAAATCTGGAAACAGATCATAAGTCCCTTCATAATTATCAATAAATTGTTTATTGGTAGCGGCAGCTTTGGCCCAACGGCTTGGGTCTGCATTTGCAAAATGCACAAAGTTTTTTGGATCTGGCAAATAAGACGTACCACTATTAAACAATGGGCTGGCGGCAAAAAGTTCAAGCCATCCTTTCAAAGCTAGTGCAGCTCCAACTGTTGCACGACCAGCATCGGTATCACCACTGTTATATTTCACAGGAAGATTGCCATTATTAACAATGTCGTTTAGTTCACCTGTAATAAAATTAAAGGTTTCCTCAAACGTAGCTCTTGGTGTTAACAACTCATCTTCGGTCATTGTATTTCTATCTAATGGCACTGTTATAATAGGCAAACCACCAACTTGCATAAAGTACTCACTATAAAAATAAGCCCTTAAGAAACGGATTTCATCTACTCTTTTATTGTAGAAGTCTGTATCGAAATTATCTTTGTTTTCTTCCATTTTCTTAAGACCTGTATTGGCCTTTCTTACTTTTTGATAAAAAGAATTCCAATCGTAACCATTGGTTGGCCCATGTGTACCAAACCATGCATTACCTGTAGGGCCTCCTGGTGCAATGGCAACACCTTGTCTCCAGTTGGAAGCAGTATAGTAATGGCTAATGTTATAATCATCAGAATAATAATCCATTTGTTCAGCAAACGTAGAGTATCTAGGTACGTTATTGTAAATATCATTTATATAGATATCAGCATTTGTATCAGAACTCCATTGAGTATTATCTGTAAGGAACGATTTTGTTTCATTTTCCAGAAACTCTTCATTATCACAGGACATAAACCCTACAAGGGCAATGCTTAAAGCGATAATTTTAGTTTTGTTATTAAATAATGTTTTCATAGATAGTAATTTTTTTTATGTTAAAAAGAAAAATTGATTCCAAAAGCAAGAGATTTTATTACTGGATAAGCTGTTTCTCGATTACTATATCCTAGCTCAGGATCTACGAAATCTAATTTACTGAAAGTTAATAAATTTTGACCGGTTATATTCAATGCAATAGATTGCATACCTAGCATATTACTAATGTCTTGAGGAAGGGAATATCCTAATACAAGTGTTTTAAGTCTTAAATAGGACGTATCAACCATCCAAAAGTCGGATCCCCTAGTATTGTTTGTATAAGGTGATGGCGTTGCTCTTGGATACTTAGCACCTTGATTATCCGGTGTCCAACGGTTATTATAATACTCGTAAGATGTATTACTTCCATTGTTATCAAATGGTGACGTTAAGAACGTATTTATGTTGATATCTGAGTTTCCAGCTCCTTGAAAGAACATTGTTAGGCTAAATCCTTTGAAAGCTATATTTGTATTTAAACCATAGATACTTGATGGATATGTTGGGTTACCTATTGGCACAATATCATCATTGTCTATATCTCCATCGCCATCAATATCCGCGTATTTAACATCTCCAGGATGTAATTCTCCAAACTGGGTTACGTTATAACCATCAGTAGCATTAATAATACCATCGTTATTAGTATCCTCTTCAGTTGTGAACAATCCAAGTGATTTATAACCAAAAGGTGTATTCAATTGACGTCCAACAAGTGTTCTATTTGGATTTGCTGCTTGCGCATCATTTTGGAATACTTCAATTTGTTTATTTTTAGCGTAGCTATAATTTAAATTAGCAGAAACACTAAGACCGCTTTCCCAAGTTTTTCGGTATCCTAATGATAACTCGATACCATTATTTTCCATAGAACCTTTGTTCTCTTGCGCTATTCCTAAACCATATTCAACTGGCAAGGTTACTTGAGGAGCCAATAACATACCTGTTCTCTCTTCATGGAAGTAGCCAAATTCAAGATCAAGCATATTATCAAATAAGCCCAATTCAAAACCGATATCGAACTTAGTAGATACCTCCCAAGTAATATTTGGGTTAGCTTCTGATCCTTCGAAAGAACCTTGAACTAAATTTCCATTACCAAAGGCATATGAGTTACCATAAAGGTTATAACCAGACAAATATTGGAATGCTCCACCTGTTGGCAGGTTACCAGATTTACCCCAAGAACCTCTTACTTTAAGGTTATTTACAAAATCAACATTATCCATAAATTTTTCTTCGCTAATTCTCCATGCAGCAGAAAATGCTGGAAAATAACCCCATCGACTTCCAGGAGCAAAGGCATAATGACCATCATATCTACCTGATGCTTCAAAAATATATTTGTTCTTGTAAGCATAACCTACACGATATACATAACCGATATTACTTCCAGTTCCAGATCCACCGCCATTATCATAATCCAATCTGTTAGAACTACCTAAACTCAACTCGTCTATTTGTAATGCAAAATTATTTCTTCTTGCATTAAAGTTTTCGTTAGTATTCTTTTGTGCTTCTGCCACAAAAAGGCCTGTGACATCATGATCACCAAAAGTACGCTTATAGTTAATATACCCTTGATACGTATAATTAACATTTTTGCTATACCCCTGACCTAACCATGTAAATACAGCAGCCCTTCCTTCTTGGGTAGTAATAGTTTCAGTAAATGTATAAGGGTTAGCATTCAAGTCTATGTTATGGTAGATGTTAGGTACATGCCAATCTTTATTTGTAAATTGAGTTGGGTCATAACTAAATACACCTTTAACACTCAAACCTTTAATAAAAGGAAGCTCTTGCTCTAAGTAAACACTGCTTAACAAAGTGTTTCTATCATCTCTACTATACCCGTCTGCTTCTATCAATCCTACTGGAGAACTCGCTGAAGATTCTCCCCATTTATCACCTTCTGGGTAACGTAATGTTCTTGTTGGGAAGAACTTATAAAGACTCCTTAATAAACCTACTACACCTTGTCCACCATCAAACCCTTTAGTTCTTTCCATAGAGCCCCTAACGCTCATACCAAACTTAGTAGTCGATGTTACTTGAGCATCAATACTCATGTTGTAAGTATATCTTTTATAACCCAGAGGGTCAAAAAGTCCTTCTTGGTCATAATGACCTAAACCTGCATAATATTTAACGGCATCGGTACCACCAGATATTTCAACATTGTTCATCATAGTACCAAAGTTATCATTAAATTCTTCTGTAAAATCTGAATCTGGATATCTGTATGGATCAGATGCATGCAGATTATTATAGTCGGCCACCATTGCTGGATCGTTTGGAGGTGTTGTTCCATTAGGATTTAAATTAAAATAGCCCTCATTTTGAAGTCTCATGTAATCCTGTGCATTCAACATGTCAGGAATGTAAGTAGGGTTTTGGAACGCGTAAGAACTGCTTACTCTTACCACGGGTTTCCCTGATTTACCTTTTTTTGTAGTAATTAAAATTACACCATTCGCACCACCAATACCAAAAGGCGCAATTGCAGCGGCATCTTTTAATATAGTAACCGATTCAATACTGGCCGGATCTACTTGGTTGATGTTGTTACGTCTAATTCCATCCACAACAACTAAAGGTGCATTGTTACCCGTAGTAGCAATACCCCTTATATTAATATCTGGGTTATCACCACCAGGACCACCACCATTAGCACGCATAATAATACCGGTAACCCTACCAGCCATAGATTGCGTTACGTTAGGCGCTGGAATTGATTCCACATCTTCAGCCTTCATGGTACTTACGGCTCCTGTAAGTGTTGATTTGCTTTGGGTACTATACCCAACTACTACAATTTGATCTAACGCTTGCATATCTTCGGACATCAACACATTGATAGTAGATTGCCCGTTCACATCAATTTGTTGGGTTGCATAACCCACAGAGCTAAAAACAAGTTTAGCATTTGATGTCACATTATTTAATGTGTAGTTTCCATTAAAATCAGTGGCCGTACCGTTATTGGTACCTTCTACAAGAATGGTTACACCTAATAACGGCCCATTCTGATCTGACACTGTTCCTGACACAGTAGTTTGTGCATTAACAGCAGCACAAAACAGAAACGAAAGCATTAGGAACCCCAAATGCAAGACGCCTCTCTTACTCTTAGAGAATAAAATTTTTGTCATAAAATTTAGTTTAGTTTGATTAGTAAATAGTTACTTAATTAGTCTAGGTTGTGTTATTTTAACACTAATATGTGTAATATTAACACTTACTTAACAGCAAATATATTAAAGTTTTTCTCTTAACAAAATTTTTGTATTTTTTTTCCTTAAAAAAAAGTTGACAGTAGTGTTTTATTCGCTCTTTTACTTAAAACTTTTACGTGAAAGATTAAGTTCACGTTTTTCTTATAAGTAATTAATATTGAGGTAGTAACCAAACAGATATTTATACATAACCAAGTATAAAAAAACAAAACCGTTTTGACTATTTGTTAATGTTTTATAAATTGTATCGCTATAAACACATTAAAATAAAAAAGCACCTTATTTGAAGGTGCTTTTTGTTGAAATCACAGAACATCATTTTTTCCCCACGCAACTATTGGTTTAGTTTCCTTTGTATACATTCATTTTTAGCTCGTTACTATTTGAAAGCTCTAAATTAGATTTATACTCCTTGTAGGAACTTTAATTGTTTGCTTATAAGAACAACAAAATTTCATGCTATTCTAATTGAAAGTTTACTAATTGAAAATTTTAAGGGTTTAACATTTAAAATAAAAATTCGCAAATTTTCATTTTACAGCATTAAACATTTAGATAGTGTATCTTCATAAATAGACTCGTACAGTGGTACAATTTTATGTAAATCGAATTTTGTTGCCTGTTCTCTAGCATTATTTTTAAATGCTTGTAAGCGGTGACTATCACTCAAAATATGAAGCGCATTTTTTGTCATATCCTCAACATCTCCCACATTACTTAAAAAGCCCGAATAACCTTCAATATTCACCTCAGGCAAACCTCCTGTATTTGTTGAAATAACGGGAACTCCAGAGGCCATGGCCTCTAAAGCAGCCAAACCAAAGCTTTCGGTTTCAGAAGGCAACAAAAACAAATCGCTAAAACATAATATTTTATCTATTTCATTACTTTTTCCAAAGAAAATTACTTTATCTAAAATACCTAACTGCATGCATTGCCATTCAATTTTTTCCCTTTCAGGCCCTTCACCAATTAACATCAACTTGGCTGGTATTTTCTTTTGAATATTATTAAAAACACTTATCACATCTTGTGCGCGTTTTACTTTTCTAAGGTTGCTAATGTGCGTAATTATTTTTTCATTTTCTTTTGCCATCATACCTCGTTGACAATCGGTGAAAGTGTGGTTGTATTTATCCAAATCGATAAAATTAGGAACTACATTAATTTCCTTTTTTATATCAAACAACCGCAATGTATCATCTTTTAAACTTTGTGAAACTGTTGTTACCGCATCCGATTTGTTGATACTAAAGGTAACTGCTGGTTTATAAAAAGGGTGGCTACCCACCAAAGTTATGTCCGTTCCATGTAATGTAGTAACAATGGGCACATATATGCCTTCTTCTTGTAGCATCTTTTTTGCCATATAGCCTGCATAGGCGTGCGGTATTGCATAATGAACATGTAAAATCTCTATATCATGGAGTTTTACCATATCTACCAACTTACTCGATAAAGCTAGTTCGTAAGGTTGATAAAGGAACAAAGGATATTCTGGTACATTAACCTCGTGGTAGTGTACATTGTTGCTTAACAGCTCTAATCTTACGGGCTGATTGTAAGTAATAAAATGCACTTCGTGTCCACGTTTAGATAATTCCAACCCTAGTTCGGTGGCCACTACACCGCTACCTCCAAATGTTGGGTAGCATACAATACCTATTTTCATCTTTTGGATATTAGTCTTCTATTGCTTCGTAAATATATTTTTGAATGTCTGTTCTTATGTTTTTCTTCAAAAGTAAATTATCGCCTTCAACAGGGTAAGTTCTGTTGGCCAAAAAAACATAAACTATCTCTTCATCGGGATCGGCCCAGGTATAGGTTCCTGTAAAACCTGAATGCCCAAAGCTTTTTTCAGAAACACAACCGCAGGTTGAGCCTTCCCCACTTAATTGTGGCTTATCAAAACCTACACCTCTCCTATTGTCTTTATGTTTATAATATCGAGTGTTAAATTTATCTACGGTTTCAGGTTTTAAAAAACGCTTACCACCATAGAATCCTTTTTGCAAATACATTTGCATGATCTTAGCAACATCGTTGGCATTACTGAATACGCCTGCATGCCCCCCAATACCATTTTGCATAGCCGCTCCCATATCGTGTACATAGCCATGCACCCGCTGAAAACGATAGTAATTATCTTCTTCGGTTGGAACTATGTTTGAATTGCTTATTTTATGATATGGATTATACATTGTATGATTAGCGCCTAAAGGTTCATAAAAATGCCTCATGGCCAATTGCTCTAAAGTTCTGTCGTAATAGTTCTCGATAAATTTCTTTAAAATATAATATGGAAAATCACTATAACGGTAACGCAACCTGTCTAACAATTCGGAATCCTTAATGATACCTTGTATTGAATCCTGATAGTCACTACGTAAAAACAAATCTTTAGCAACCTCAATATTGTATTCCCTACTAAATGTTTTTCTATAATATTTTGCACTTGGTTTCTTGGTAACCGAATCTAATGTATGGTAATAAAAGGGCTCCCAAGGTCTTAATCGTGCATAATGCGACAGCATACTTTTTATAGTCACATCCTTTTTGTTGGAGTTTTTGTATTCTGGTAAGATTTCAGAAAGCTTGGTATCTAACGAAATTTGTCCTTGTTCTTCCAATTCCATAACAAGTGGTAAAGTTGCCAATATTTTGGTTAAGGAAGCCAAGTCGTAAATATCGTCATATTTCACTTTTTCATTTTCGTCATACGTGTGCTTTCCAAAGTTTTTGTTGTAAACAACCTTTCCTTTTCTAGCTATTAAAAGCTGAATACCCGGAGTCATTTTCATAGTAACGGCCAATTGCGCCAAAGAATCTACTTTTTTAAGTTTTTCTGAACTTAAGCCAACGCGCTCAGGAATACCGCTATAACTCAATCGCTGGATAGCATTGTTTTGAACCCCATCACCTACGCTGAAAAAATCCTTAATGGAAACTGGCAAACTGCCTTTAGACGGTATCGCTCCAAAAATAATTTGTGCCGATTTTTGTTGTGCCACTTCACTATTCTGATAGCTAACCACAATACCTTCGATATTAGATATTGAATCTAAATCGATAAGTGCATAGGGTTTAGTAAACACGTCTAGTATAACTTGATGCGACTTGGCGATGTTTTGAATACTATTTATTTCTTCTTGGGTAAATTTATGGCCCTTCCAAGGTGTAGCATTCGATTTATGGAATCCAATAATTACGGTATTATAATCATTTAGTCGTAATACCAAACTATCAGACGACGATGCTTTGACTTCATGTACTTTGGCATATTTTTTTAATTCATTGTAAAAAACCGAACCATCATCATCTCCTAGTTTGACATAGGCTATACTTTTCTTTTCCAATTCACGTATGGGCAAAATACCTAAAGTGTCTTTTACAATAGTGATGGCATTTTCAAAAAGTTCCTCATAAAGTATTTTATCTTCTAAACTCTGTAAATCTCCCTGTAAATTATAAATTCCAACAGGCTCGTAATTGTTCAACCCAACCTTGTATTTTGCCTGTAATATTTTCTTAACCGAATGCGCCAAACGTTCTTCTGTGATATCTCCAATATTATAAGCTTCAACAATTTTTGAAATACCGATGGGCACGTCTTCAGACATTAACATCACATCGTTACCAGCTTTAAAAGCCGCTAAATCTATTTCTCCCGATTCACTAAAATTTGAAGCGCCTTTCATTGTTAAAGCATCCGTAAAAATGAGCCCTTGAAACCCTAATCTGTTTTTCAGAATATCGGTTACCACATGCTTTGATAAAGAAGACGGATAACCCTCTCGAGGTTCTAAACTTGGCACATTTAAATGAGCTACCATTACACTTGAAAGCCCCTCCTTGATTAATCTTCTGTAAGGATATAATTCTACCGAATCTATCCGTTTTTCATTAAATGAAATAGTTGGCAATGTTTTGTGTGAATCTTGATCGGTATCACCATGCCCTGGGAAATGTTTGGCATTGGCCAAAACACCCGCACTTTGCATGCCCTTCATAAAGGCCAAGGCTTTTTCAGTAACATTCTCTTTGTCTTCTCCAAAGGAACGATTCCCTATTATTGGATTCAACGGATTGGTGTTAATATCTACCACTGGTGCGAAATTAAAATGTACGCCTATACGCTTGCAATGTTCGCCTATACGCTTGCCCGTTTTTTCAATTAACTCATTATTCTTTATGGCGCCCAATGTCATATTCCAAGGATAAGCAAAAGTAGAATCCAAACGCATACTCAAACCCCACTCGGCATCCATACCAATAAGCATCGGTATTTTAGATAATGACTGCAGTTCGTTATTTAATTTAGCTTGTCTTACGGGCCCTCCTAAAGAATAAATTATCCCTCCTATATGATGATCCCTTATAAGTTCTATAATTTTATTTTTGGTTTTTTCGTCTTGGTTAGACATTACTTGAACCATAAACAACTGCCCCACTTTCTCATTAAGTGTCATAGATGCATAAACACTGTCCACCCATTTTTTTTGAGCATCAAGATTGGCATCCAACAAAGGGTTTGAGGTATTTTGAGCTAATGAAACACTGAAAAGTAAGACTGTAGATATAAGGGAATATATATGACGCATAAAAATTTAATTATGGTATGGGTTTTATGCATAAGCACAAAAAACCATGCCAAAATACTATTTTTAAAAAGAAGATAAAAGACTTTAAGATAGATTTATAACAAGGTTTTAAACAGCCTCTTTAATCTATTAAATCTATATGCCTGTCATGATAGCCCAATAAGTAAAGTACACCATCAAGACCAATACTTGAAATAGAACTTTGGGCATTCTTTTTTACTGTTGGCTTTGCGTGGAATGCGATACCTAAACCAGCAAGGTTAAGCATCGGTAAATCGTTGGCACCATCGCCCACAGCAATTGTTTGGTCAATATTTATCCCTTCTTTTTGAGCCAATTCTTTAAGGTACTCTGCCTTTTTATTGCCATCTACTATATCACCTAAGTAACCTCCAGTTAATACGCCATTCTTAATTTCCAATTGATTGGCGTATACATAATCTATGCCCAATTCTTTTTGAAGATAATGTCCGAAATAGGTAAATCCACCAGATAATATAGCCGTTTTAAACCCATAGCCTTTTAAAGTATCTATAAGTCGTCTCGCTCCTTTGGTTATTGGTAAATTAACTGCAACATCGTGCAATACTTCTTCGCTTAGGCCTTTTAAAAGCTTCATACGGCGTACAAAACTTTCTTTAAAATCTATTTCGCCCTGCATGGCCATTTCGGTAATTTCCTTTACTTCATCACCAACACCTGCAAGTTCTGCCAACTTATCAATAACTTCAGCCTGAATTAAGGTTGAATCCATATCAAAACAAACCAAGCGCCTGTTTCTACGGTAAATATTATCTTCCTGAAAAGCTATATCAACATCTAAATCCCTTGAGATCTGCATAAATTTTTCGGTAAAATCAGCTTTATTGTCAATCTTACCACGGATGGACAATTCTATGGAAGCTCTAGGATATTCTTCCTCTTTTACAAGAGATAATCGACCTGTTAGCCTCTTAATAGCATCAATATTCAGATTCTTTTCTGAAATGATTTTTGTAACCTCCGAAATTTGCTGTGCTGTTAATTTTTCACCAAGAATAGTAACAATATAACGATCCTTCCCTTGAAGCCCTACCCATTTTTCATAATCTTCGGAAGAAATAAGCGTAAACTTTGCTTTGATGCCGAGTTCGTAGGATTTAAAAAGCAAATCTTTTAGCACAGCAGCTGACTTTTCTCCAGATTGTATTTCGAACAAAATACCTAAAGAGAGTGTATCGTGTATGTTTGCCTGCCCAATATCTAAAACTTTAGCACCATATTCCGCCAAAACACTTGTTAAACTAGACGTTAACCCTGGTTTGTCTTGCCCCGAAATATTAAGCAAATAAATTTCATTAGCCATTATATTCTGTTTGCTTTATTAAGCCGTAAAAATCATTATTCTATTTGATATATGAAAGTTTTTTTAGGATTTATACAGGATATCCTTTGCTATTTAATGAATCTGCTATGCCAACTTTCGCTAGCCGGCACTTCCCAATTTTCGTTGAACTCTGCTATATTAGTAACTAGGTTATTAAAAACAATGGTATTCTTCGAAACAGCCCGTTCTTTGGCCATTTTCTTAAAATCACTTAAAGTTTTATGGGCAATGAATTCTCCTTGTTTATAGGAAACGTTCATTTTATCCATTAAATCTACGTTGTAATCTTTCTCTAATTGTTGTATAAAATGAACCGAAGCATCAATAGAACAACCAGTTGCTTTATTTAAGCTTTGATTTAAGGCTATTATTATAAAGCGTTTATATTTAATTAAATAACCCGAGTGCAAATCACTACCATGAGCAGTCCAATTTTCTATAAACACATCTAACTTTGATTCTATTTCCTTAATTTCTTCTTCTGTGAATGAACGGTTGGCTTGGTAAATCCAAACGCGTGATTCTTCTGGTAATGTATTGAAATCTACTAGCATTTTTTTAATTTTTAATTGAATGTAACGCCTACAGCATTACAAATTTTGTGCTTTGGCTATTAATTCGGCCACATCCAAAACTGATATCTCAGCTTCTTTTTCCTTGGCTTTAACACCATCGGTCATCATAGTATTGCAATATGGGCAACCTGTTGCAATGATATTGGGCTGTGTTTCCATAGCATCTTCGGTTCTTAACACATTTATGTCCTTATCGCCTTTTTCTGGTTCCTTAAACATTTGTGCCCCGCCTGCCCCACAACAAAGGGCAGTTTTTCTGTTACGTTTCATTTCCACCAAATCAACACCCAACGTTCTTAAGAGTTCTCTCGGCGCCTCATAAACATCGTTGGCGCGGCCTAAATAGCAGGGATCGTGAAAAGTAATACGCTTGCCTTTAAAAGTGGTTTCTTGGCCTACCTTTAAACGCCCATCTTTTATAAGTTCATCTATAAACTGTGTATGGTGCTGTACCTGATAATTTCCACCTAGTTGTGGATACTCATTCTTTAAAGTATTGTATGAATGCGGACAAGCTGTGACAATCCGTTTTACCCCATAAGCATTTAAAATCTCAATATTGGTTATGGCCTGCATTTGAAACAAAAACTCATTGCCGGCACGTTTGGCCACATCACCCGTACAACTTTCTTCGGTACCCAACACAGCAAAATCAACATTGGCTTTATTAAGAATCTTAACGAAAGCCCTGGTTATTTTTTTTGCTCTATCGTCATAACTTCCTGCCGAACCTACCCAAAATAAAATTTCGGGCTGTCTGCCTTCGGCGGCACATTCTGCCATAGTCGGTACTTTTAACGTTTCGCTCATGGTGTTTTTGTTATTCGTTTTTCCAGTTCAGTCGATCCATTTGATTATATGGCCAAGGTGCTCCATTATTCTCAATATTGGTCATCATATTATTAAGCTCTGCTGGTGCAGCACTTTGCTCCATAACCAAATAACGACGCATTTCCAATATAATGGACAACGGGTCGATACTTACTGGACAAGCCTCTACACACGCGTTACAGGTAGTACATGCCCAAAGTTCTTCGCGAGTAATATAATCATCCAATAATTGCTTGCCATCATCTTTAAACTCGCCATTATTGGTATCCATATTTTTACCAACTTCCTCCAAACGGTCGCGGGTATCCATCATGATTTTTCTGGGTGACAGCTTTTTTCCTGTTAGGTTTGCCGGGCATTCGCTTGTACAACGTCCACATTCAGTACACGTGTAAGCGTTTAACAATTGCACCCAACTTAAATCCTGTACATCACTGGCACCAAATTTTTCCGGCATAGCTGCTTCAGTTCCCTCTGCAGGTGCTGCAAACGGATCGACATTTGGATCCATCATCATTTTAACCTCTTTGGTTACCGACTCTAAATTATTGAATTGCCCTTTTGGAGTTAACTTGCCGTAGTAGGTATTAGGAAACGCCAATATAATATGCAGGTGTTTCGAAAAATACAAATAGTTTAAAAATACCAATATGCCCAAAATATGCAACCACCAAGCACTTCTTTCTATTAAATGTAATGTTCCTTCAGACAAACCACTAAACCATGGTGCTATAAACTGACTAATGACATTTCCGGAATCCATGCTTTGGAAATGCAGATCTGTAGCATTCATAACCAAAAACAGGGTCATTAAAATCATTTCAAAATAAAGGATGAAATTACCATCATTTTTAGGCCAACTGGTCATTTCTGCTTTCCAAAAACGTTTCAGCTTAATAATATTTCTTCGTATCCAAAAGAGAATAACCGAAACAAACACCAAAACCGCTAAGATTTCAAAAATACCTATTAAAACGCCATAAGGCTTTCCAATAGAGGAAAAAATACGATGGGTGCCAAACAAGCCATCAATAACTATTTCTAAAACCTCAATGTTAATTACTATAAAACCAACATATACAATAAGGTGCAAAATACCTGCAATAGGCCGCCTAACCATTTTTGTTTGCCCAAAAGCAATCATGGCCATATTCTTAAAACGCTCTGATTTATTATTGCTTACGTCGACATCTCGTCCTAACTTAATATTACGAATAAGCTTCTTTACGTTTTTTGTAAAATAACCAATACCGACAATAAATGCTATTGCAAACAATATGTTGGGTAAGTACTGCATACTATTTATTGGGCTGTTTCTGGTGTATACGGAATTTCCTTTTTAGACAAAATCCTGAAATAACGCTTTGGATGCAATTTAATATCCCTTAATAATTCTTCAAGTTCTTTAGTTGCAGCCTCTAAGTTATTATATAAAGCTTCATCTTTCACCAATTTACCCATACTTCCTTGACCGTTCTCTACCGAGGTTAAAACTTTATTTAAACTTTCCACCGTTCTACTTAAGTTATCGAGCGTGGTTCCCAGTTCGGCTTCTTTAAGTTCAGATGAAATGGCAGATAAGTTTTGGCTTGTGGTTTTAAAATTGGCAAGAATAGCACTAATGTTTTCATCATTTTGTGAAATTAATCCATTTGCTGAATTTGATAATTGCTTAAAACTTTTTAGTGTTCCATTTAATTCTGCAATGGTTCTTTTCAATCCTGCTTCAGAATCATCCTCAACCATCCTATTCAAGTTATTGATAAGCGAATCGGTCGATTTTAAAGTAGTATCCAAATTATCACTTATCCCTGAAAAATTTTTAGTAAGGCTCGTTATAAGTCCTGGCTCCACTTCAGATTGAAGGGTATCTCCGTATTTAGCAGTTTCACCTTCATAACTGTTAATTATTGCCAATCCGTTGCCGCCCATTAAACCGGTTTCGTACATGCGTATTTTACTGCTTTTGGCAAAATCGAGCTTATTACTTACGGTAAAAGAAATAATGGTTTTGCCCGTTTCGTAATTGTAAACAATGTCTTGAACTTTCCCTACAACATTACCATTTACGGTAACTGTAGATGCTTTGGTTAGTGCGTTATAATCGAACTTTGTATAGTAAACATCGGTTGATTCAAACAAATTTTGGCCTTTTAGATAATTAAAACCAAAAATAAATAAAGCTATTCCTAAAATAACTAATACGGCGGTTTTTACTTCTTTTGATATTTTCAAAATGAACGGGGTTTTAGAAGAACAAATTTAAAATAAATTTGAAAAGTAAGCCTTTAATTGGCTGTTGATTTTAAAGCTTCGGACAATGGGATTTTTTCTCCTTTCTTAAAAGCTACGACAAAACACGTTTTGTAACCTTTATTTTTAGCTTCTTCTTCCAGTGTTTTAATGACGTTATAATCTGAAGTCAGTCCATAATAATATTTATACAAACCATTTTCACTTGTTTTAGTTACGCCTTCCAACCCCTTAAAGTTGTATGGTTTAGTAATTAAATCCCTAGAACTAGCAGCAATTTGCACTTTAAACTCTATGTCTGGATTCACAACAGTCAAAACATCTTCTTCGGTATCATCTTCCATATGAGTTCCAATTAATGTTAAATCTTCTACGTTTGAGTCTATAGCCTTTTTGTACTTTAAAATAGCATCTGTAATAGCATCAGACATTTCGTTCTGTCCTTTTGTAGAATTCAAATATCTACCTTCGGCATTGTTTGTTAAAAAACCCAACTCTACCAAAACACTAGGCATCACCGTTTGGTGCAAGACAATCAGTCCAGCCTGTTTAACCTTTCTGTTGTTACGGTGTAATTTGTTAGTGAAATTTTCTTGAATTAAACTGGCCAACATTATACTTTGGTCCAAATATTCTTCTTGACCCAATATGATACTAATGGCAGATTCTGGAGAATTAGGATTGAAGCCTTCGTATTTACTTTCGTAATCGTTCTCCATAAAAATCACGGCATTTTCTTTTTTAGCGACCTCAAAATTCGTTTCGTTTCTATGTATTCCTAAAACAAATGTCTCTGTACCATAAGCTTGCGATCTATGGGAATTACAATGTACAGATACAAACAAATCTGCTTTAGCTTTATTAGCTATTTTTCCGCGTTCAAATAAATCAACAAATACATCTGTTTTACGGGTATAAAGTACTTTTATATTGGGGTATTTCTCTAATTCCTCACCTATCTTAAGCACTACATTTAAAGCAATATCTTTTTCCCTGTAACCATTACCTAAATTACCAGGATCTTTCCCCCCATGGCCAGCATCCAGCACCACAACAAACGGATCTGATTGCTTAGGGTTTTCTTCATTTCCCATAAATGAAGTTAATGTTAATACTGCCAACAGGGATACTAAAACAAATATGCTTTTCGTTCTCATATGAATTCTAACGGCTAAAAGTGCAACTTATTTCCCAACAAAACAGGCATAAGTTTAATTTTAAATTTTTGTTGAATATTAAATTAATCACAGAAAAATATATGTAATTTTGGCTTTTCAAAAACCGAGCCATACTTTTACAAAAATACATTTAAAAGCGTTGCGTACAAACAACTTTAAAATACTTTTTGCAGTAAGTTTTACAGTGTTTATCAACATGTTTAGCTTCGGCCAAGATATCCCAAGAGAAGGCGCCCAAATCAATCCAGAAACAACCAAGGACAGTGTTGTTGTTAGTATTGATAGTTCGTTGGTACTAGAAATAAATGAAAAAAATCAAGATACCATTGTAGGCGATTCCATAAAGCAAAAAAATGAAATATTAACAGATGTTGTTGATTATAAAGCTGATAGCCATGTTTCTTTTAATCAAAAGAAAAAGCAACTTTACCTATATGATAATGCCAGGGTAGTTTATGGCGACATTACCATTGAGGCTGGAAGCATTACCGTAGATTACAGTAAAAATACCGTATACGCTAAAGGTATTATAGACACTGCCAATGTGTACACCCAAGCACCTGTTTTTACACAAGGTCAAAGTGTGGTAGAGCCAGACTCTATTGTTTACAACACCAAAACTGAAAAAGCCTTAATTTTTAATAGTGTTACCGAACAAAGTGGTGGTACGGTTATAGCTTCCATTACCAAAAAGGAAAACGATTCCGTATACTTTTTACACAGAGGAAAATATACTACTGCTGAAGATTTAGAAGACCCTGAATATTACATCCTATTACGAAAAGCGAAAGTAGTACCTGGTAAAAAAATTGTGACTGGTCTTGCTAATTTATTTATTTACGATGTCCCCACGCCTATTGGAGTCCCATTTGGATTTTTTCCACAAACAGAAACCCAAACCTCTGGTATTATTTTGCCAACCTTTGGCGAACAAAATGAAAGAGGTTATTTTCTACAGAATGGCGGTTATTATTTTGCATTAAGCGATTATGTAGATTTGGCGGTATTAGGCGATTATTATACCAATGGAAGTTACGGATTACGTTTGGAAAGTAGCTACGCCTTACGCTATAAGTTTAGAGGTAATTTTGCTTTTCGATACGAAAATCAGATTAATAGCGAACTAGGTTTTTCAGATTATTCCAAAAGAACCATATATAATTTACGTTGGTCGCATAGTAAGGACGGGAAATCGAGTCCTAATTCACGATTTTCGGCATCTGTTAACTTAGGTAGTAGTACGTATTATAAGCAAACCATCAACCAAGCTAATATTGGTAGTACACTCAACAATACATTATCCTCTTCTATTTCCTATTCTAAAACATTTGACGGCGAGCCACAAGTTAATTTTAGCTTAACGGCAACCCATTCGCAAAATACCAATACTCAGGAAATAAACATGACCTTACCAACTTTTCAAGGAAGTGTGAGTAGAATATTCCCTTTGGCTCCGAAAGTGGGCACCAAGAAGGGTATGATACAAAACTTGAGCTTACAATACAATGTAAGGGGCGAAAATAGAATTCGCACTACAGATTCCCTGTTTTTCAAAAAGGAAATGTTTAAAGATATGGAAACAGGATTTCAACACAGCATTCCTTTAAGCACGAACTTTAAGCTTTTTAAACACTTTAGCCTAAGTGCCTCAACAAATTATAATGAGGTTTGGAAATTTAAAACCGTAGAAAAGGCTTACGATGCTGAACAAAGAAGGGTAGTTACAACAGATACCATAAATGGATTCGATGCCTTTAGGACATATAACTTTAATATAAGTTTAGGTACTACTATTTATGGTATGTTCAATTTTGAAAAGGAAGGCAAAGATCCTAAAATTAAAGCCATAAGGCATATTATGAGACCTTCTTTGAGTTACAGTATAAACCCCTCCTTTAGTAAATACTACGAAGATATCGAAGTAATTAATGCTGATGGACTAACGGCTGGTGAACTTGAGGCCATTCAACAAAACACTAACCTTGAATATACCCGATTTGATATAGGTGGTTTTGGGACCCCAAACAAAACCTACGGGAGTTCTATGGGGATTTCCCTTTCCAATAACCTCGAAGCAAAAGTTAGGGATAAGGACACAACCGCAACAGAACCAAAAAAAATAAAACTGCTAAACAACTTAAATTTTTCTACATCGTATAATTTTGCTGGCGATTCCTTGCAGTGGAGTCCCGTTAGGGTAAGTGGGGGCACCCAAATATTAGACAACAAAATGAACATAAATTTTGGTGCAACCTTAGACCCCTATGCCTTAGATAACAACAACAACAAAATAGACAAATTCAATATCGATAATGGCGGCAGTTTATTTAGGCTTGCAGCTGCTAATTTAACCATTAACTATTCTTTATCGAGTAAGGACAATAAAAGGGCTGAAAAAAACGATAGAGGTATCCAAGAAAATGTTAGGAATGGTGGTAGAGATGATGATTTATTTGGACTTCCCCAAGATTACTCTACCCAAACTTTGCCCGATGAGGACGAAACCAAAGAAAACGAGAACTCGGAATTCTATAATTATAAAATTCCCTGGAGTCTGCGGCTAGCTTATGCCGTAAACTATTCGAATGCCCGCAGGGAAAACCAAATTTCATCACATTCACTCATGTTTTCGGGCGATGTGGAACTTTCACCTAAATGGTCGGTGGGTGTATCTTCTGGTTACGACTTTAAAAATAAAGGATTTTCGTTTACCCAATTCCGATTTGAGCGCGACCTATTAAGTTGGCGTATGAACTTTAGCTGGGTACCTTTTGGCAATAGAAGCTCATGGAATTTCTTTATTGGCATAAAATCCAATATCTTGAAAGACCTTAAATACGAAAAACGTAGACAACCAGATCAACGTCTATAAAACCTTTTAACAAATGAAAAAAGTTATCAATACCATAAAGGCTCCTGCTCCTATAGGTCCTTACAACCAAGCTATTTTAAGTGGAGACACGCTGTACATTTCTGGGCAAATAGCGTTAAATGTTGAAAGTGGCACATTAATTTTGGATACCATAGAATTGGAAACAGAACAAGTCATGGAAAACCTTAAAGCCATTTTGGAAGCGGCTGATATGACGTTTAGCAATGTTGTAAAATCAACCATTTTTATAAGCAATATGGATGATTTTGTAAATATTAACGAGGTTTACGGAAGTTATTTTAGCGAAGATGCTCCGGCAAGGGAAACAGTGCAAGTGGCCAAACTACCCAAAGGTGTAAATGTAGAAATAAGTATGATTGCTGTAAAATAATTAGCCTTCCTGCTTTTCAGCAGTATACCTCTTCAGTAATTCCTTAAGCTTTTCAATTTCAATTGGTTTTGCCAAAAAGTCGTCAACACCCGATTGCTTTGCTTTTTTAATATCAGCCGCAAAAGCACTGGCCGAAACACCTATAATCGGACTTTTGTTTTCAGTATATCTATCGCTGCTTTTTATGATTTTTGTTGCCTCAAAACCATCCATTTCAGGCATGTACATATCCATAAAAACCATATCAAAATTCAGAATATTGAACAGCTTCACAGCTTCCAGTCCATTTTTAACCAAAGTACAATCAGCACCTTGTTGTTCAAGCAAAAACTTTATTACTTTTTGGTTCATTTTATTGTCTTCGGCAACCAGTACATGAAACTTATAGTCTAAATCTTCAAACAAAACGGTTTCTGTTTCTTTTGGTTCGTCTTTTAAATTCAATGTTTTCTTTAACTGTAAACTAAAGTAAAAAATAGAGCCTTCATTTTCCTTACTTTCAAGCTCTAATTCGCCGCCCATTAGTTGTACCAATTTATTGGAAACAGATAGCCCTAAACCTGCCCCTCTGTAATGTTTGGAAGAATTCAAGTTGTTGCCAGCAGGGACATTCAAGAATTGTTTTAGCTCATAAGGCGTCATGCCTACACCGGTATCCTTAACATAAAAAGTAACAATTTGATGGTCGTCGTCACTCGCCGTTTGGTGTATGGTTATTGTTATTTTACCTGAATGCGTAAACTTAATGGCATTATTAAAAAGGTTTACCAGTACTTGTTGTATGCGTGCCAAATCTCCCAACAGTAAAAATTTGGATTTTTTTTCAGACAGAAACACATGTTCAAATTCTAAGTTTTTATCCCATGCTTGGTATTCAAATACTTTAAATAGGTTAGATAAATCCAATTCCAAATCAATAACATCCATTTGTAATTTTGTTCTGTTATAATCAAATTGGGAATTATCCAAAATCATATTAACCAATTGCAACAAATGTTCTGAAGAATATTGTGCGATTTCAACCTCGGCCATTTGGTCACTGTCTAAACTGGTTTTTTTAAGCATTTTAAGCATGCCCAAAATAGCGTTGAGTGGGATTCTAATTTCGTGGCTCATATTCGCTAAATACACCGAATTATGCTCTGCCAAAGTTTCAGCTTTCTGTAATTTCTTTTCTAATACTTCTATGTTTTCTTGCAACTCAGACTTTAAAAAATCATCGTAGGCCTTTTTCCATAAAAAGTAAATTAAAATGGCTGTCAATAACACTATTATAAAAAGTAATAATAGAGAAAGACTACGCAAATCATTATGCTGTTCAATGTAATTGTAAACAATAAAGAAAATACCAACTATTGACACCATTGTAATAACAGAAAGCACCAACAAGGTTTTTGAAATTGTATTTATTTTTGAAAACAACGACATTCTTTAATTCATTTTTAAACAAACATAAGCCTTAAATAACCAAATATACAAAGCTACTGAAGTTTTTACCCCACCCCATAGAATATTGTTAACTTTTTAAGCATTGCTTTTTAAAATATCCTATTTTTGAGATAATAAATTCCCGTACCATTATGCGCATAGAATACGATATAAAACTTGGCTTTAAAGACGTTATGATTCGCCCTAAACGTTCAACTTTAAAAAGCAGATCGGAAGTTGAACTGGAAAGAAGTTTTAAGCTGTTACATAGTCCATATAATTGGTCGGGTATTCCCATAATTGCAGCCAATATGGATACTGTTGGCACCTTTGAAATGGCCAAAGCCTTATCTGAAAAAAAAATAATTACTGCCGTACATAAACACTACACCATAAACGATTGGAATGCATTTTTAGCTGAAAATCAAAACAATATTGAAGACTTTATTGCCATTAGTACCGGAATAAGTAGACACGATTCTGATAAGTTGGCTAAAATTATTGATCAACATAACCAATTAAAATTTATATGTATTGATGTTGCCAATGGCTATTCCGAACACTTTGTGAAGTTTGTTAGAAAAACTAGGGAACAATATCCAGATAAAGTTATTATTGCTGGCAACGTGGTAACCGGCGAAATGGTTGAGGAATTACTGCTTTCTGGAGCCGACATCGTTAAAGTGGGCATTGGTCCAGGTTCGGTATGTACCACGAGAGTTAAAACCGGTGTTGGTTATCCGCAATTATCGGCAATCATAGAATGTGCCGATGCAGCGCATGGCTTGGGCGGACAAATAATTAGTGATGGTGGTTGCACCAGTCCGGGAGACATTGCCAAAGCCTTTGGTGCTGGTGCCGATTTCGTCATGCTGGGCGGTATGTTGGCTGGTCATGATGAAAGTGGTGGCGAAGTGATTGAACGCAACGGAAAACCTTATAGAAAATTTTATGGTATGAGCTCTGCTACTGCGATGGAAAAACATGTGGGCGGCGTGGCCGAATACAGAGCCAGTGAAGGTAAAACGGTTGAAATACCCTATCGAGGTAAAGTTGAAAATACAGTACAGGATATTTTAGGAGGCCTAAGAAGTACGTGTACCTACGTTGGTGCCCAAAGATTAAAGGAACTCACCAAACGTACCACCTTTATTAGAGTGGCTGAACAGGAAAACCAAGTTTATACTGAATAAATAAAGTACTTTAAGCGCTTTTTTAAAATTACATAAAACATACAAAATGGCGTGCCTTACATGTAAAATTTGGGTATTCAAAAATCTAAGGTTCAAAAATTAGAAAATATACAATTAAACTACTCAAAATATACGACTATTTAACTCGGATTTTTGTTATATACACCTAAAAATAACTTAAATTGTGTGGAGTATCTAAAAACCTAATAATGTATGGCGTTAAAAGTTGTTATCTCACATAAAACATTATATAAATACGACCGATCAGTATCTCTTTCACCACATATTTTCAGACTAAGGCCAGCACCGCATAGTCGTACACCCATTGAAGCGTACTCCATAAAAATAAAACCGGAGAACCAATTCTTTAATTGGCAACAAGACCCTTTTGGCAACTATTTGGCAAGATTGGTATTTCCAGACAAAACAAAGGAATTGTCTATTGATGTCGAGATTATAGCTGACTTAAAAACCATAAACCCATTTGATTTTTTTGTAGAGGAACATGCTGAAGAATATCCATTTGAATATAAAGACGCCATAAAAAAGGAATTACTCCCTTACTTGGAAATAACCGAAAAAGGGGATTTATTGATGGATTTTCTGAGCACTATAGATAAAACACCTAGAAAAACCATTTACTTTTTAATTGATATCAACCGAAAAATAAATGAATACCTCAAATACAACATTCGTATGGAACCTGGGGTGCAATCCTGCGAAGAAACCCTAAAACTTAAAAGTGGCTCCTGTCGCGATTTTGCATGGTTGTTTGTACAAACGTTGCGCCATTTAGGTTTTGGCGCCCGTTTTGTTTCTGGTTACTTGGTACAACTAAAATCAGATGAAAAATCGTTAGATGGCCCTTCCGGCCCTGAAGAAGATTTTACCGATTTGCACGCCTGGGCAGAAGTTTACGTGCCCGGTGCTGGATGGATTGGTTTTGATGCCACTTCTGGACTTTTAGCTGGCGAAGGACATATACCGCTCGCTTGTACACCCTCATTTGAAAGCGCTGCGCCTGTTTCGGGTATGAGCGATGTATGTGAAACCGAATTCTTCTTTGAAAATAAAGTAACACGTATTTTTGAATCGCCGCGTGTTACCAAACCCTATACGGATGATCAATGGAAGGCTATTTACGATCTTGGTTTTGAGGTTGAAGCACAATTGGAAAAAGGCGATGTTAGGCTTACCATGGGTGGTGAACCAACCTTTGTATCTATAGACGATATGGAATCGCCACAATGGAACACAGAAGCCGATGGCGAACATAAACGGGAACTAGCTAAAAACTTATCAGGTAGATTGTACGACACCTTTGGCAAAGGCGGCATTTTGCATCAAGCACAAGGCAAATGGTATCCAGGTGAACCGCTTCCCCGTTGGCAAATTGAAATTTGTTGGCGTAAAGACGGTAAAAAAATATGGCATAATAAAAAACTGTTTTCCCTATTTTCTAAAAACCCAAAAGTGCCTAAAGATGCCGATAAAAAATTCTTGGAAACACTCACTAAATACTTGGGCATCACAGACAAAACTATAAAACCTGCTTTTGAAGATTCATTTTATTTCCTTTGGCAAGAAGGAAAAATGCCGACAGATATAGACCCCACAAAAGAAGATGGCAACCTTTTGGTTAAAAGTAAACTACAAGAAATTTTAAAAGCAGGCACCACAAAACCCATTGGCTATGTAATACCTTTAAACAACACAAATAAGGAGTGGTACACTTGCGAATGGGAGTTTAGAAGAAACCATTTGTTTTTAATTCCGGGGAATTCGCCTGTTGGTCTACGTTTACCCTTGGATTCTTTGGTTTTAAAACCAGAACATGAGGAATTCCCTGTGTCTCAACCCGATCTTTTTTCTGAAAAAGAACCATTCCCAAATTATAAAACCATTGTAGAAAACAGAGTGGAAGTTGTAAGCATTAAAACCAAAACCAATTATTTTATCAGAACCGCTTTATGTGCCGAAATTAGGGATGAAAAATTATGCTTGTTTTTACCGCCCATGGATAGCGCTGAAATATTTTTGGACTTAATGGCAGCTATTGAGGCAACAGCAAAAGAACTATCTATTCCTGTTATTTTAGAAGGCTACGATCCACCAAAGGACAACCGATTGGAAGCTCTTAAAATAACGCCCGATCCTGGGGTTATTGAAGTCAATATTCATCCCGCTAAAAATTGGGGCGAGCTTACGCACAATACACTAACCTTATATGAGGAAGCGAAAAAATCACGTTTGGGTACTGAAAAATTCATGTTAGATGGTAAACATACAGGAACTGGCGGTGGCAATCATGTTACGCTGGGAGGCACCACCCCTGCTGATAGTCCGTTATTAAGAAAACCTAGTTTGTTAAGAAGTTTATTGACCTTCTGGCAACACCACCCTGGACTTTCGTATCTGTTTTCAGGAGCCTTTGTAGGGCCTACCAGTCAAGCACCAAGAGTTGATGAGGCTCGCTTGGAAAATTTATACGAACTGGAAATAGCCTTTGAACAAATACCAAAAACGGGTGAAGTTCCTTTTTGGTTGACCGATAGATTGTTCAGGCATTTGTTGACCGATTTAACAGGCAACACACACCGTGCCGAGTTCTGTATTGATAAATTATATTCCCCAGATTCGTCTTCGGGGAGATTGGGCATTTTAGAACTTCGTGCTTTTGATATGCCACCGCACCCACAAATGAGTCTCATGCAAAATTTGTTGGTTAGGACATTGGTTGCGTGGTTCTGGAAAAAGCCCTACGAACATAAATTAGTGCGTTGGGGCACCGAACTACACGATAAATTTTTAATAGAGCATCATGTAAGAGAAGATATAAAAGATATTGTCACGCAACTAAATAGTGCAGGTTACAAGTTTAAAGAAGATTGGTTCAATCCATTTTTTGAGTTTAGATTTCCATTGCTTGGCATGGTTGAAATAAACAATATCCATCTAGAATTAAGAGCGGGTATTGAACCTTGGAACGTTCTTGGCGAAGAAGTTACTGGCAGCGGTACAGCCAGATATGTGGATTCTTCCGTAGAACGCCTTCAAGTTAAAGTATCTAATTTCAATAACGAGCGCTATGTACTTACCTGTAATGGTATTAAAGTTGAATTGAAAGGAACTCCTGTAAAAGAAGAATTCGTTGCTGGGGTTCGTTACAAAGCTTGGAATCCTTACTCTGCCCTACACCCTACTGTGGGTGTGGACACTCCCCTAGTTTTTGATATTGTAGACACTTGGAATAAACGTTCCATTGGTGGTTGTACGTATTATGTATCGCATCCTGGAGGTCGCACTTATGAAACATATCCTGTTAATAGCTATGAAGCGGAATCCCGACGGATTAACCGCTTTTGGGAATTTGGCCATTCGCAAGGTGAAATTGAAAACATTTCCCAAGATTCTGAAGGTTCCAACACAAGCGTCATTCAAAAGCCTAGTGAAAAAACTTTTAAATATAAAGTGCTTCCAACCAACTTTGAATTCCCAAATACCTTAGATTTGCGAAAAAAATAATAGTGTTCTTTTTTAATGACTTTAGATTCCAACATATTATTTCAAAACTATTTCACAGATATCAAGGATTATGATGAGGCGTTAAAAGCTAATATGTCCATAAATCCTAATTGGGAAAAACTGTTGGAAAACATCAGCCAAATTGGGCTAAAAGAATTAATCCACAAACAAAATGAAGTCAATTGGCTTTTGGATGAAAATGGCGTTACCTATAACGTTTATAATGACCCTAAAGGCATGAACCGCCCTTGGAATCTAAATGTGGTTCCTTTTTTAGTACATGAAAACGAATGGAAAAACATCGAGAAAGGACTTATCCAACGGGCCGAATTATTAAACCTTATTTTAAAAGATCTTTACGGTAAACGTGAGTTAATAAAAAAAGGCATCATACCCTATGAAGTCGTCTTTGCACATCGCGGTTTTTTAAGGCAGTGCGACCAAATTCAATACAAAACCACTAAAAATTTGTTGGTCTATTCTACGGATCTGTCCAGAGGTCCCGACGGACGTATGTGGGTAGTAAACGACCGTACGCAAGCACCTTCAGGTATGGGATATGCATTGGAAAACCGCTATGCCATCAATAGAACGGTGCCGAATATATTCAACAATATTAATGTGATGCAGCCTTCAAGCTTCTTTTATTACTTCAATCAGATGCTTATTGATGCTGCTCCAAACAATAAAGACAACCCCAATATTGTTATTCTAACACCTGGCCCATTAAACGAAACCTATTTTGAGCATTCGTACCTATCCTCCTTTTTAGGTCATCCTTTGGTGAATGGTAACGATTTGATGGTAAGGGATGGCAAGGTTTGGATGAAAACCCTAAAACAGCTTAAGCAAGTTGATGTTATTTTACGTCGTGTGGATGATGTTTATATGGATCCCTTAGAGCTTCGCGAAGACTCCTATTTAGGTGTTGCCGGCTTATTGGATGTGGTTAGAAATCAAAACGTGGCCATTGTAAACCCCATTGGTAGTGGTGTTTTAGAAAACTCTGGATTGGTTCCTTTTATGAATGCCATATCAAGGTATTTTCTTAATGAAGACCTCATTTTGCCACAAATAGCCTCTTGGTGGTGTGGACAGGAAAAAGAGCGTCAATTTGTACTGAACAATTTAACCAACTTTGTGGTAAAACGCATAGATCGATCCAATAGGGAAAGTTTATTTTTCTGTGAATTTTTAACGGCTCAAGAATTGGAAAGGTTAAAAAGGGAAATCCTTTCAAATCCTTACCGCTTTGTCGCCCAAGAAAAAATATCGTTCTCTACGGCACCCGATTTTGTTAACGGTCAACTAGAACCCAGAAAAATGATGTGCCGTGCCTTTTCCATAGCCAAAAAAGACACCTATAATGTTATGCCAGGTGGACTGGTTAGGGTTGCTCCAGAACGTGAAATGCTGCACGTTTCCAATCAACGTGGTGGTGTGAGTAAAGATTTTTGGATTACAACCGATAAACCACAGGCCAATATTCAAAATTATGCTTGGGATAATACCTGTAAAATTTCTATAGCAGACATCAACGATTTACCAAGTAACACAGCCGAAAACCTTTATTGGTCTGGTAGATACTTGGGCAGGGCCATTGTTACTGCTCGTTTCTTAAGAACAGTCCTTAACCAAATGGGGAACCTAAAGTATAATGTGGAAAAACCAAATTCTGAAAGCCTTGAATTTCTTTTAGAATCCCTTACCAATATCACCTTTACCTATCCCGGTTTTATAGGAAAAGGCAGTGAAGAAAAGCTAAAAAACCCATTGCCAGAAATCCAGTCGCTCATATTGGATGAAAAGCGTATGGGCACCTTGGCACAAACACTCCAAAGTTTCAATAATTCCTATTACACCTTAAGAAACTTGTGGTCTAAGGACATGTGGCGCGTGTTTGATGGCATTCAAAAAATATGGCAAAAATTTAAAGACGAAAAGCAATATACCGTTCAGGATTTCACCAAACTTTTAGATCGTATCATTACCAGACTTATTGCCTTTATGGGACTTATTGAAGAAAGTATTTTGGTGGATCAAGGTTTGATATTGTATTTTATTGGATTGCAAACCGAACAGGCCATTATGAGCGTTGCAAAATGCAGGTCGTTACTAGTTTTCAATTTAGAGGATTATCTTCAATATGAGGTTTTGGAAGCGTTTTTAACCAGCTACGAAAGTTTGAACATTTACCGATACAGTTACCGTTCGTACCTAAGCATAGAAAATGTTATAAACCTGATGCTTTTGGATACAGAATACCCAAAATCACTTTCATACCAGTTACGACGTATTCAAAAAGATATAGAAAGGCTACCGCATCCAGATGCCATTGGAGCCGTTTCAGAGTGCAGTCAATTGATTAACAAGGCCAATATGAAAATACGCAACTTAAATATACAGTCATTATTGGAATTGAATGCCGATGGCTCCCTACGGCAACATCTTGATGATGTACTCACAGAGCTTAGCGATTTGTTGCACGATATGTCACTGGCCATTTCAAATACCTATTTTAACCACGCTTACCAACAAACCCAGTTGGTTAACCAAAACTTTCCGTTGTAATTATGGTTTATAAAGTGTCCCATACTACCCGATATGAATACGATAGTGGCGTTACCTTTTGCCACAACATGGCCACTTTAAAACCCAAGGAGATGGTTGGGCAACAAGTATTGGATTATCAATTGGAAATAAGCCCTACACCTACCGAACTTTCTGAAAAACCCGATTTTTTTGGCAATACCATCACGCGGTTTTCCATACAGAAATACCACAGTGAGCTGAAAGTTACCACTACAAGTAAGATTATGCGGGACGTTAGTTTACAACCCGATATTTATAAGTCTGAGGTTGGACAAAAAATAACACTTTCAGAAGCTATAAGCGCATTAAAAAGTTATGATGAAGCTATTTTGGAAGTCAGGCAATTTGTTTT
Organism: Marixanthotalea marina; assembly: GCA_018883545.1. Lineage (GTDB taxonomy): Bacteria > Bacteroidota > Bacteroidia > Flavobacteriales > Flavobacteriaceae > Marixanthotalea > Marixanthotalea marina. The sequence goes on from JAHLEH010000002.1 coordinate 79,580, forward strand.
AGAATCCATTCTAATTGCCAAGATTTCTCCCGAGATAAAAGCTTACGCTGAAATCTCGTTCAAACCCAACCGCCCTGTCTTTGAAGCGGCTTTTGAATTGATGCAACGCATTTATACCGATTTCGAATTCGACCCTGAGTTCACCAATGTAGCGACCCCGATACACGAGGTAATACAAGAAAAAAAAGGCGTTTGCCAAGATTTTGCGCAAATTGCCATTGCCTGTGTTCGCTCAGTTGGCTTACCTGCCCGTTATGTGAGTGGCTATATTGAAACCTTACCGCCTCCAGGTAAAGAAAAGTTAATAGGTGCCGACGCCTCCCATGCTTGGTTTTCGGTATACATACCAGGTTTTGGTTGGGTGGATTTTGACCCTACCAACAACCAAATACCTAAAAATCAGCATATCGTGGTGTCTTGGGGCCGTGATTATTACGATGTGCCACCACTGAAGGGTGTTATTTACAGTACTGGAAAGAATAAAATGAAAGTGGCGGTGGATATCAGGCCTATTTAGTAAACTACCTTATCTTAATATTTCTTATAATTTGTATATAATTTCACTATTTTAGGTGTTTTTAATTGGATGAATTTGTACACTAGTATAAATATTCGTTCGTTAAGCTTAATTTCCAGAAAACAAAAATGAAACTTAATCCTTGGGCATTTGGAATTGGATTTATAGCAGTAGCAGGTTTTTTAATGTTTAATAATTTTCAAATACCAACTTATTTTTTGTTTGAAAAAACCAATAAAACAAACGCAACTATAACTGATATTAATTGGACTTATGGAATTAAAGGACGTCCGATTCAATTATTAACCTACGATTACAAAGTAGGCGACAGTATTTATTCGGATAAGTTTAAAGCTGGAAGAGGTTATAACTATAAAAAAATTGGTAACAAATTACTTGTCAAATATGCAGTAAACAATCCAAAAAAGAATAAAGTAATTGGACAATTTAAACCTGAATTCAACAATAGAAACAAAAATGATATTGGAAAAGATAAAAACTAATAGCAAAAAAATCTATGGTTTTTACGGCGAAATATCCTTAGTCAAACCGTCATTTTAATAAAATCAAAAATCTATTGAATCAAAAAATTAGCATATTGGGTTGTGGTTGGCTTGGGTTACCTCTAGCGGTTGATTTAAAAAACAAGGGGTATGAAGTTTACGGTTCAACTACCACCCATTCCAAAATAAAAAGCTTAGAAGAAAAAGGCATTAAACCGTTTCTTATCGACATTGGTAATCCAGATGTTGATTTTCAGGATTTTTTAAATACGGATGTTTTAATTATTGCTATTACCTCCAAGAGCATTGAAGACATTAAAAACCTGATAAAAATTATTGAAGCGTCTAAAGTTCAAAAAGTAATATTCATAAGCTCTACCTCTGTATACCCTTTTACGAATGGTATTGTTACCGAAACAACCAAAACTATTAACAAACCTCTTGCGGAAATAGAACAATTATTCATTACGAATTCTTCTTTTAAATCCACCATACTAAGGTTTGGTGGGTTGTTTGGTTATGACAGAAAACCAGGGAAATTCATAAAACCAAATAAGCCAGTTGACAATCCAGACGGCTATATCAACCTTATCCACAGAGATGATTGCATTGAAATCATTAAGAAAATCATATCAAAAAATGTGTGGAACGAAGTTCTAAATGCTTGTGCCGATGATCATCCAAAAAGACGGGAATTCTATACCAGAGAAACTCAAAAAATAGGAGTATCCAACATCGTTTTTAACGAAAAAACAGAAAGCAAATATAAAATCATAGATAGCCAAAAATTAAAAAACTTACTGGACTATGAATTTATTCACTCAGATTTAATGAAAAACTAACACATAATACAAACATGAAAGCTGCTGTATACGAAAAATACGGACCACCAGATGTTCTAAAGCTAAAGGATATCCAAAAACCAATTCCTAAAGAGAATGAAATTTTGGTTAAGATACTCGCCGCCACCGTTACCTCTGGAGATGTAAGGCTTCGTAGTTCTGATTTTCCTCCATTGTTTTGGCTTCCTGCTAGATTATTATTTGGACTTTTCAAACCAAAAAAGAAAATTTTAGGTCACGAGTTTTCTGGTATAGTTGAAGCCATAGGAAAAAATGTAACCAAATTTAATGTTGGCGACTGTGTTTTTGGTACGACCACTATGCTAAAAACAGGTTCCTATGCAGAATATATATGCTTACCTGAAAAATGGAAAAGTGGTGTGATTGGGTTGAAGCCAGTAAACTTAACTTATCAGGAGACAGCAGCATTGCCAGTTGGAGCCATGGCCGCAATGTACCTTTTGGACAAGGCAAATTTAAAAAATGGTCAGAATATATTGGTGTATGGTGCCTCTGGTAGTGTTGGAAGCTATGCTGTACAAATGGCACATCAAAAGGGTTCAAAAGTCACAGCCGTATGCAGTGCTTCCAATTTTGAAATGGTAAAAACATTAGGTGCCGACAACTTGCTAGACTATCATAAAAATGACTATTCAGAAAGCAAAGAAACATTTGATATAATCTTTGATGCCGTTGGAAAAACAAAGAAATCAAAAGCAAAAAAAGTTCTAAAAACTGGAGGTCGTTTCGTTTCAGTAAATATGCTGACCAAAGAAAACGATGAAAATCTTCAGCAAATAAAAGAAATGGCAGAAAATGGAAAATTAAAACCATTCGTAGATAGGCATTTTAAACTTGACGAAATAGTAAAGGCCCATGAATATGTTGATAAAGGCAGGAAAAGAGGTAACGTTGTTATAGAAATACATAGTAATAATTAACTGTAAACTTTCCAACTTTTTTTAATTATATTCGTTCACAATCAACCACCTAAACGAATTAAAATATTGTGCTATGAGCAACTTAGTAAAATGGGTATTCACACTGTGCCTATCAATAACAATTCAACAACTAACAATTGCCCAACAAGCTTGGGAAGAAGTCATTTCCGCTGATGGCAGTAAGCCCCATGCGAGACACGAAGCAGCTTTTGTTCAGGTAGGTAAAAAACTCATTTTATTGGGAGGACGCGGCATTAAACCTGTTAATATTTTTGATGTAGATAAAAAAGTTTGGACCAATGGTGCAACGCCTCCAGTGGAAATGCACCATTTTCAACCTGTTGTTTATAAAAACAAAGTATATATAATTTGCGCCATGACTGGTGGTTACCCGGGTGAAACACCGCTTAAAAACATCTATATATATGATATTAAAAAAGACGAATGGACCCAAGGTGCTACCATACCAGAAAACCGTCTTCGAGGATCGACCGGCAATGTGGTTTATAATGGTAAAATCTATATTTCTTGTGGTATCAAAAACGGACATATTGGTGACCATAAAAATTGGTTGGACGTGTACGACCCAAAAATCGGGACTTGGACACAATTACCCGACGCACCCCGTGCCCGTGATCACTTTCAAGCGGCCGTAGTGAACAACAAATTATATGTTGCTGGTGGTCGACAATCTAAAGCGCCTAACGAAACCTTTACCCATACCATTGGCGAGGTTGATGTGTTTGATTTCAAAACATCGCAATGGACAACCCTTAGCCAACCATTACCAACACACAGAGCTGGTAGCATGACTATAGGCTTGGGTAACGACATGGTAGTTGTTGGCGGCGAATCCTTAAGTCAAGACAACGCCCATAACCAAGTTGAAGCCTATAACACCAGTAACAATTCGTGGCATAATTATCCTTCGTTAATTACCGGGAGGCATGGCTCTAGTGTTGTAAAATATAAAGACCACATATACGTAGCTGCCGGATGCGGACGTCGTGGTGGCAACCCCGAATTGGACACTATGGAACGACTAAAGGTTGACTAATTTTCCAACACCTAACTTTCTAAAAAGCCATTATTTACAACCCTAATTGGGTTAACGATGCTCCCTGAAATTAACTAAACATCCTTAGTAATTTTTAAACTCAATTTTATAGCAATATTTATGAATATTACGCTGTAAAACGGCAATTCTTTTCGTATTTTTATAGTACATTCTTACACACACAAAATAATAACAACTAAAACTGTAAAAATTACATTATGAACATCAAACAAAAACCATGGTCGGTGGCAAAAGGTTTGATAATCCTGATTGTTTTAGGATTACAAGCATCCTTGGCTAGCGCCCAAAGACAAGCTGATTATGCCGAAAACCTTGACGTCGAACGCACCATTGCGCCTTATTTTACCGAGGCTACAAAAGGAGAAATGACTCCAGATGCCGATGGGTTTATTCGCCGTTGGTTATTATTGGAACCCATCAACAAACCCAACCGTACCAACACGGTATTTACTGATAGCTATCTAAGAAATGCTTTTGATACGCTGTATTTTAAAACCCAGTTTACCAAACTGCCTAAAGATGGCGAAAAGGTAAAGGTTGGCGACCAAAAACTGGAATGGCACGCCTTGGAAAGCAATAATTTTAATGTGAAATTATTTCGTTTCGCTTTCGGACTGGACAAACAAATTTACGGTGTGCTTTTTTGGGCCGTCACCGTTGTTAACAGTCCCGAAGATATGGAAAACGTAAGAATGGCCATTGGCTCGAATTCTGCATCCATGTGGTGGCTTAACGGTGAAGAGGCCGCCTTACTATCGGGAGACCGCCGTATGGTTATGGACGATGTCGTTTCAAAACGCCTCACGCTTAAAAAAGGAAAAAACATTATTCGCGGTGCCGTCATTAATGGCCCCGGTATGAGTGATTTCTGTGTGCGTTTTCTTGATGAAAACGGCGAGCCTATTAAAAACCTCACCATTACTTACGAATAAAATTAATTAATCATCCTATTTAAAATAGCATTAAATAGACATTGAAATTATTATGAAACTAACAATAAAAATATGGGGCACTACGGCCCTACTCGCTGTTTTAGTATATGGAACAGCTATAGCACAAATTGGGAAACCATTTATACACGACCCTTCAACCATCATGGAATGTGATGGTAAGTATTATACATTTGGCACAGGCGGTGGCGGATTGATATCCGAAGACGGCTGGACCTGGAACTCTGGCGCGGTAAGACCAGGAAGAGGTGCTGCACCAGATGCCATAAAAATCGGTGACCGGTATCTTGTTGCTTATGGTACTACCGGCGGTGGCTTGGGAGGCGGACACGATGGTAAAATTAATACCATGTGGAACAAAACCTTGGATCCCAACTCACCAGATTTTGAATTTACAGAACCTATTGTGGTGGCCGAATCCAAAAATATGGAGGATAACGATGCCATAGACCCTGGATTGTTGTTAGACCCAACCGATGGCCGTTTATGGTTATGTTATGGTACCTATTTTGGAAACATTCGCTTGGTAGAACTCGATCCTAAAACGGGTAAACGTATGGAAGGTAATGAAGCTTTAGATATCGCTATAGATTGTGAAGCAACCGATTTGGAATATCGCAACGGTTGGTACTATCTACTTGGCACACACGGTACTTGCTGCGATGGCGCCAACGCAACCTACAACATTGTGGTTGGGCGTTCTAAAAACGTAACGGGGCCTTATGTTGATAATATGGGACGCGATATGTTAAGAGGTGGTGGTAAAATGGTGATTTCATCTGGCGGTGGAAGAACCAACGGTGCCGGTCATTTTGGACGTACGGTTTTGGAAGAAGGCGTTGAAAAAGTATCGTTTCACTACGAAGCCGATTTAGACCAAGGTGGCCGTAGTGTATTGGCGATAAAGCCCTTATTATGGGATAAAGGCTGGCCGGAAGCTGGTGAAAACCTAAAAGATGGCACTTATGAAATTGAATCTGAAAGACGCGGCTATGGTTTGGAGTTGATAGTTGATTTTGTAAGAATGCCACGTACGGCTCGTGGCTTTTTTGGAGCAAATTCTGATGAGCCTGTGGTACCTGTACCATCACAAAAACTGGAAGATGTAATTGACACTTGGCCAAAAGGCAATATTGAAGTTAGGATAGGCGACTATTTGGCGCGACCTCACCAACGATGGACCATTACCGCGGTGCCTGAATTAGGCGGTTATTTTGGTGGGCCTTATTACAAAATCGTAATAGAAGGCACCGACCGTGCTTTGGCTGCTACAGCTGATGCCGAAGTAATAACCGTTCCAGAATTTACAGGTGCCCCCGAACAATTGTGGCGTATTGACCAATTAACCGATGGCACCTACCGCATCATGCCTAAGGAAATACCAAATTCTGATAAGGAGTATGCACTCATTTCTATTGGTGACAGCACACCTACCCTAGCTGAGTTTGATTTTAATAGCGATAACTCTAAATGGAATTTTAAAGACAAGAATTAGAAATATATTCTTTTTAAATAGCAAAAGCGCAGATTGATGAATCTGCGCTTTTTTGTTTCTACAAAACTATATATTTAATGAGTTATGTTTAATTTGTAAATATTTTCGACTATATTGGTGAACCTAATATATAAATACTCCAACAGAAAAACTAAACTATTAATAAATGGATATTATTTCGGTTAGAATTGAAAATTATAGAGCAATCGAGGACATTAATGTATTATTAAATTATCCAATAAATCCAATTATAGGAATTAATGAGTCTGGAAAAACCAGTATTTTAAAAGCAATATTATGTTTAGATAAAGGTCGTGATAAATTCAATAAAGGACAGCATTTAGAATATCAGAACAAATATTCTACACGTGATACAGTTGGGTGTAGAATAACAGCATCAATTAAATTAACCGAACAAGAAATTGAAGAATTGATATCGTACTGCCAGTTTAATACAGGAACAGAAGATTATGAACAATTATTGTCAATCTCTAATACATCTAAAATTCAATATGCAAGAACATTGTCAGAAGATAAGACTTTTTCTATTTTAAATGAAGAATTTTCAAATAGGCTTAAAAGCAAGCTTCTTAAGTTCATTCAAAATAGATTTCCTGTGTTCCTATATTTCGATGACTTTACTGATAGGGTACCAGAAGAAATAACTTTTAATGAAACGTATATCAATGATGGTAAGTTAGGAAGAGGCATCCAAAGAGAATGGCAAGAAATAATTGAAGAAATTTTAAAAAGGTCTGAGTTGGAAGGAATTGACGACAACGACAAAGCCTTACAGAATTATTTTAAAGTAGAAAATAGGGATAGAAAATATGACATATTATCAGATATTGAAGCTGTTTTAAATTCTGAAATTATAGCCGAATGGAGAAAAATTAAAAAACGTGGTAAAAATAATTTTGCTGATGATAGTGAAAATTTAAAATTAGAGTTAGATAATACCGAACATTATAAATTTCAATTTAAAGTTAGAGATACTTCAAATCAGAATAAAAAAAGAACTTTCAATGTTAGTGAAAGAAGTAAAGGTTTTCAGTGGTTTTTTAATTATATGATAAAATTAAAATTTAACCCAAGATATACGAAAACACAAGAAAATTCCATTTTTTTACTGGATGAGCCCGGCTCTTACCTCCATTCTTCTGCACAAACAGAATTGCTGAAAGAACTAAAATCTGTTTCAGAAAAAAACACCATTATATATTGTACTCATTCTCAATTTTTATTGAATCCCGATGATATTAAACTTGGGAGTATAAAAATTGCTCAAAAGCAAGATTCAAAAATAGAGCTTGATTTATTTGGTCAATACAAATCAGAAAAAAATTCAGGTGCCCTTAGCCCTGTTTATCAAGCTTTACAATTAAACAGTGCCAATGACTACATAGGTGATGTAATTATAACAGAAGGTATCACTGACTATTATGTTTTAAAAATGATGCAAGAAAATTGGAATTTTCCAAAACCAAATACAAAAATAATTCCTGGCAGTGGTTCTGGTAGCTCTACCAACTTAATTTCATTTGCTCTTGGTTTTACTAATAATTTTAAAATTATATTTGATAATGACAGAGCTGGTCATCAAGCATCTACGAAATATGTTAAAGAATTTGGAGAAACTATTGAGAATTATTTTCACTTTTATCATGAATCCAAGAAGAATTTTAAACTAGAAAACCATTTCTCCAAAAAAGATCAAGATAGATTATTAAAAATAACAAACTCGAAATCATTAAAGCGAGCTATTCCAATTTTATATCTTGATTTAAATGAAAAAATTAAGGAGTTTTTAAATGATATGGAAGAGGAAAGTAAAAATTTGTTGGGAATCACCATAAATAGCATAGGTCTTTAAATAAAATTGATTGCTAATAAAAATTTAGCTCTTCTTAATTTTCTTTTATTGACTTCCCCACAGACCCCGTTTCACTGGGTATTAATTCATACACAAAATCGGGAGCTAAAAGCTGGTCTTCCTTTCTGTGTGAAACATATAAAATAGCCGTTGGGGTTTCGGTCGCTATTTTGTTTATGAGTTGGCAAAACAGGTCGGCATCGGCATCATCAAGGCCATTGGTAGGCTCATCTAAAATAAGCAAAGGCGGTTGTTTTACCATAGCACGGGCTATCAACACCAAACGTTGGTGCCCACGGGACAAAAACAAAAAACTTTTGTTTTTTATGTGGTACATGCCTAAAATTTCCAGCCATTGTTTGGCCATGGCTATTTGGGTTTCCGAGGGATATTTGTAAAGTCCTACGGAGTCGTAAAACCCAGATAGAATCATGTTCTCTATGGTTTCAGAGCGCATAAAGCCCCTAAGCATTTCCGACGAAAAATAACCAATGTGTTTTTTAATATCCCAAACACTTTCGCCACTCCCCTTTTTCATACCAAACAAAGTAATATCTTGGTGGTAGGCTTTGGGGTTATCCCCAAAAATCATAGATAGCAAGGTGCTTTTTCCCGCCCCATTAGGCCCAACCAATTGCCAAAACTCACCTTTCTTGATTTCCCAGTTGATGTCTTTAACAATGGTTCTTTCACCATAACGCACCGTCACGTTTTTAAAAACCACCAAAGGATTGATAGCCTCGAAATCTGGACCAACATACTTGGGCAACGCTCCAACAAACGGATTGGTTTTAGCATCGGTAATATTGTTTAAATCAGTTATTGGTACAAGGCTATCACCCTGCCAACTATAAACTTGAGAAATAAATGGCAAGACCTCTTTTTTCCTGTTTGTTATTTGAATGATAGGAATTTTTAAACTTAGCTGTGTTAATTCATTAACAATATGCTGTTGTGAGGTAGTATCAAGGTTCCCAAATACATTATCGACCACCAAATAATCGGGGTTTTGGGAAATAAGATAGTTCAATAAAGCTTTTTTGCGTTCCCCTTCAGAAGATGTTTGTAAGTTCTTTTTGTTGGGTGTTGCGATGTAAAAATGATCGTGACGGACTTCTTCGTCAATAAATTTATTAATAGTAATTTCAGAAAAAAGCACCCCTTTTTTGTTTTTAAAATCAGAAAGCAACTCACCGGACATAAGCCATTCTATAAGCTGTTGCTTATCGTCTTTATTGGAAATGTATATGGCTTTGTGGGTATGCAAGATTTATCGTTTTTAAAACACAACACTCTGCTCCATTTTTGACTTCGACAAGCTCAGTCTGACAAAAATTGATTCTCAATACTAATTTTACATATCAAAATATGTAAAATTCACTCGAATTGACAAATTTTACGAAAAAAATAAATTATAAATGCTTGGTATGGAATGCTACCAAGCCTTCAATGGGTCTGCGTTCAAAATTTCCAGCTATAAAGCCCATTTCTTTGGCAACCTCTTTAATTTGATCTTGGGAAAAATAGGCAATAGAGCCTGCAAAATGCACAGGTACACTATCAAGTACATCCTTGTACTGCATGATCATGTTTTTTGCAAAAAGTCTGATGCCCTTTTTAATAAGCTCCACAATATATTCGGAGTCCTTATTTAAAAACATGAACTCAGCAAAATTAGCCAAATAAGCATTGGGATTGGGTTTCTTGTAGATGTTGTATTTAATATAATCGGCCTCTAAGTTGTATTTGCTACCAAAAGATACTTTAATATCTTCGGGCATGTGGTTAAAATAATAATCGCGTATTAATTCCTTCCCGTAATAGTTTCCAGCAGCGTCATCCATGATAATATAGCCCAACGATTGTACCCGTTGGTGTAATTGTTTGCCATCAAAATAGCTGCAATTAGAACCTGTACCCAAAATACAAACCACTGCAGCTTCGGTTTCGTGACTAATCGTACCATAAACAGCAGCCATGGTATCTTCCTCTACTTTTACAAAAGCATTGATAAATACTTCCTGAAGCACCGCATGCACTGTAATCTTACCCCTTTCGGTACCGCAACCAGCGCCATAGAAAAACACATGACTAACTTCCTTCCTATTTGTTTTTAATTCAGGTGTCTTTTTAATTATCTTTTTTAGCTTGTCTTCATTTAAAATCTCTGGATTAAGGCCTTTGGTACGTACCTTTTCCATGAGCTGGTTGCCATTTTTATCAATAGCAATCCAATCCGATTTTGTAGAGCCACTGTCAACAATTAAAATCATGTGCTTTAAAATAAAAACTCCACAGACGTATGTAGTTTACAATAAATCTGTGGAGCGGTTAATATTATTGGTTTCTTAAATTATATTTTACTGATATGCTGTGCAAGATCAACCAATTTAGTTGAGTAACCAAACTCATTATCGTACCAAGATACTAATTTAAAGAAATTGTCATTCAATGCGATACTGGCATCAGCATCAAAAATACTGGTCATAGATTCTGAAACGAAATCTTGAGAAACAACTGCTTCTTCAGTATATCCTAAAATACCATTTAAATTAGTTTCAGACGCTTTTTTCAAGGCTGCCTTTACGTCATCCCAGCTCGCTGATTTTTCAGTTCTAACGGTTAAGTCAACCACAGAAACATCAGGTGTTGGTACTCTAAAAGCCATACCAGTTAATTTACCATTCAATTCAGGAATTACTTTACCAACAGCTTTAGCTGCTCCTGTAGATGAAGGTATGATGTTTGCTAAAGCACTTCTACCACCGCGCCAATCTTTTTTAGAAGGGCCATCGACAGTTAATTGCGTTGCTGTAGTCGCGTGAACGGTTGTCATTAACCCTTCAACAATACCAAAGTTATCGTTAATAACTTTAGCTAAAGGCGCTAAACAGTTAGTGGTACAAGACGCATTTGAAACAATGGTATGCTCTGCAGTAATTTTATCGTGGTTTACACCCATTACGAACATAGGAGCATCGGCAGAAGGCGCAGAAATAGCTACCTTTTTAGCACCAGCAACAATGTGCTTTTGAGCACCTTCCAACGTAGTGAAGATACCAGTACAGTCTAATACAACCTCAGCACCAACAGCATCCCATTTTAAATCTTCTGGGTTACGTTCTGCAGTGATCCTGATTTCGTTACCGTTAACAACCAAGTTACCGTTTTTAACATCTACCGTTCCGTTGAAACGACCATGTACTGAGTCGTATTTTAACAAATAAGCTAAATGCTCTACAGCTAATAAATCGTTAATACCAACGATTTCGATATCTGGTCTGTTAGCTGCTACTCTAAAAGCAATTCTTCCTATTCTACCAAATCCGTTAATTCCTAATTTTAGTTTTGACATAATTTTAATAAAGTTTAGGTGCTCATAATATCTGAGACACGCAATAGTTCTAAGTTTATTTTCGATTTTCCTTTTATGGCTTTTTCAAGAGGTGTTAATTCCATAACACTATTTAAAAGACCAACCATGTAATTTGTTTTTCCTTCCAATAAAGACTCTACAGCCTTTACGCCCATTCTACTGGCCAATACACGGTCGAAACAAGAAGGTGAACCACCACGTTGCATATGCCCCAGAACAGACACCCTTACATCATAGCCTTCCATATTCTCATCTACATAATCTTTTAACTGAAATATGTTTTTTCCTATTTTATCACCTTCGGCTACAATAACGATACTTGAAGATTTTCCAGATTTTCTACTTTTATTCAAAGACTCTACCAAACGATCCAAACCTAAGTCTTCCTCTGGAATCAATATTTCTTCAGCACCGCCAGCAATACCGGTATTCAATGCTATATGACCCACATCGCGTCCCATTACCTCAATAAAGAACAATCGGTTATGCGAACTCGCTGTGTCCCGAATTTTATCGATGGCGTCAACCACAGTATTTAAAGCGGTGTCGAAACCTAAAGTGTGGGTAGTTCCAAAAATATCGTTATCAATTGTTCCCGGAATCCCCATCACTGGAAAATCATATTCTTGATTGAATACGATGGCCCCAGTGAATGTACCATCTCCACCAATGGTTACCAAGGCATCTATATTTTGGGCAACAAGATTATCGAATGCTCTTTTTCTGCCCTCGGGAGTCATAAAGTCCTTAGACCTGGCCGATTTTAATATCGTTCCTCCTTTATTGATGATATCTTTAACACTTCTTGCATTCATTGGCTGAAATTCACCTTCAATAAGCCCTTGATAGCCACGATAAATTCCAACACACTCTACTTGATGATAGGCACATGTTCTAACTACCGAACGAATGGCTGCATTCATCCCAGGAGAATCCCCTCCAGATGTTAAAACTCCTATTTTTTTTATTGTTTTAGGCATCTAATTTTGGTTAATTAGCGGTAAAATTACTAAAGAAAATGGAGATAGCGATAGCATTTATCCTATTTTAATGGGAGACGTAAAACTATAACGTTTTAGTTAATAAAAAAGTAAAAAAAATGATATTTTAATAAAAAAGCTCTTAAAATATAGAAATTACTCATTTGCCTTTTTGGGTTGCTTTTGGGTTATAAAGCTAGGTAACGCACTATTTTCGTTGTCATTATTTTCTTGATTAGAAAGGGTTTCTTCGGTTTCCTCTTCTCTTTTTTTACTAAACAACCCCTGCATCAACTCTTTGAAAGTATCAAAATCAACACTGTAAGACAACCCAACACCTTGGGTATAACCAATAGCTTCACCAAAATTCCGGATACTGTTTTCCCTATTGAATACATTGGCTGTTAGTGTACCGTCTTCATTTAAAAGAAAATTGATTTCAACATCACCGGCAATGACTGTTTGGGTTGCATTAGCATCACCAACCGGCACCCCTACTTTTCCGTTTATCAAAACTCGGTCGTTTATTTTGGTCTGTAATGTGAGCCCCACCCTACTATCGGTTCTATAATCTGGTCTGTTGGTACCTGCCTCATAATTTATACCTACGTTAAGGTTGCCATTGGAACTTCCAAAAATATTATTAAGAATGCCGTTGAGACGTTCAGAAATAGTACCTGAAATATTGAAATCGGCTGAGCCCCTGTTCGGAAATGAACCACCACTGGCTAAGAAATACAATGCTTGGTTCTGTCTTTCATCAGAAGATCCCAAACGATACTGCAACTCTGATTTTAAATTTGAACTAACATTAGGAAACTCGAATTCAAATTCTGGAGCCGGTTGTTCTAAATTACCTGTCAACTTTATTTTTAACTCCACTGGAATTGTTCTATTAATTGGGTTGTCCAATAAAGGCGATGGGTTTGTTTGTGTTTTATATACTGTTTCAATATTCATATTAGCTTTTAAAGGATCTCCATTCCATGCCAATGTCCCTCCCGGCAGTACAATAAACTGCTTGGCGATAAGCCCTCTATAAGCAAAGTTATACACTCCTTCGAATACTGAAATATCACCCCACATATTAAACTTGCCATTGGTATTAATTTCAATAAGCAAGTTACCAATACCTCTACCGCGCAAAGCATGACCCGTGTCTTTATCTATAATGATTTCTAAATCCGCATCCTCTGTGATATCCAAATCGAAATCCAATTCAAGTCCTTTAATTTCATTAAAAGTAAGTTCTGTACCATTTTGCTTCGCCTCTTTTTCTTCTTTTGTTATGAAATGGATGTATGAGTTATCTCCAAAGGATTCTGTATCATTTAAAGGAATTTTAAAAATAGTACCAGGCTGGGTTTCTCCTATAACAGAAATAACCAACTGATCTGCGGGCCCGACTATAGAGGCTCGGCCTCCAACAAAACCAGTACCATAATACAATGCATCCTCTCGCTCTTGGGTATCTAACACCAAAAGTCTAGGTGTGTTTATATCTAAATCTAATTGCCAATTTGAAAAATTGGTATGGCTTAAACTACCATTTAATTGGGCTTTAGAATTGTATTTTGTATCAGTAAGTGCTACATCATTAAATATAAAGCTTTGGTCTTTTAAGGTTACGGAAGATTTATTGGCAAAACCATAATCTACATTTAGGTAAGGAATTTCAAACCCAGAATTGTTTAAAGAAAGCTCCCCATTAATATCTGGCTTTTTTAAATTACCAATAACACTTACATTACCGTTTACACTACCTCTAATGTTACTTAATATATCCTGAAGCAACGGATTTAACGGCTTCAGATTGAAATCGTTCAAGGTAAGATTCACATCTATGCTAGATTGGCTACCCTTCACATTAATATCGCCTTGAGCCCTAAACGAGTTTTTAACATCGTCTTTTATGGTAACGTCTACATTATAATTTGTTAAGGTTTCATTGCCTTTTATATTGGCATCAAAAGAGCCGAGAGGAAAATCGTTGACTTCAAAATCGTCTATAACTACCGTTGAATTTGGCAAATAACTGCCATTTTTCTGTAAAATATCCAATTTACCATTTACCTTACCTGCTAATGATAAACTATCTATATCTGGCGTTATTTTAGCGAGATCGACATCTTTAAAATTAAGCTTTAAATCTTTTTGGGTAGAATCTTGAACAAAACCCGAAAGTCTAACTTCTTGGTTAGCATGGTTTATTCTAAGGCTATCAATTTCAAAATAGGCCAAGTCTTCATTAAATGTAAATTTGTTGAACCTATCTTGATTTTCATTTACTAGCCATTTCGTGTCCTTGATGGTAAAATCTGATTTTTTAAATCCAACTACCGATTGCTTTTCCTTGTTTATGGTATGGTAAAAACTCAGGTTGTAATTATCATTGTTTTTATTACCACCATTAAACTCAGCTCGCATAAACAACGTATCGCGCAGCGTAACGTTAATTAAATTGAATTTTGAAACGTTGTAATATTTTGTGTTGATACTGTCTACCTCTACGTAGGTATTAAAAAGCGGATTGGAGTTATCTACCTGAAATTCTATATTGTTGGCAAAATAATTATACACCTTAATTTCTGGCGATTTAAACGTCAATCTGAATTTTTCCTCATCAGTTTCAACCCTACCTCGTATATAGGTATTGGTACCCAGCTCAATTTCTGGATAAAACACTTCTATTATTTTATTGTAGATTTTAAAATTAAAATCTACATATTGGTTTTTATTTACTTTTTTGGGTGTGTAGTTCGTGTAAATATGCCCCAATGAATTTTGTACTAGTTTAGGCAAATCCCTTATAAAAAAGTGACCGCTTAAGTTACCTTCAATAATATCTGGTGAGTTTATTTCTAAAAAACGAGCGTCATTATCAAACCTAGACGTAATATCGAACTTATCAAAAAAGTAGGTGTCGTTTTGATTTTTATAAGACGTATTGCTAAATGAAATTTTACCGTAAGCATCATCTATCGTGCTACTGTTCATATTCATTTTAACATTACTCTTAAAAATAGAAATGCTATCTTTTTTAACAAAATTCAAAGTATTTAAATTGGCATAATCTACATTCGCTTCAAAATCATATTTGTTTACGCTTTCTGAAAAATCTACCAAACCATTAAAATTGAGACGTAAGTTATCATCGTTGGCTATTAGGTTACCATCAAAAATGCGGTTCCTGACATTTCCAGCTACTTTTATAGATTTATAATTGTAATTGTTGTACTCCAATTCAAATATATTTCCTGTAACCTGCGTATTTATTGTTTCAGAAACAAAGCCTTTTCCTTTTACGTCTATATTCATTGAGGTAAGCCCGACTTGTGGATCATTTAAAAAAGTACCTAAATCGAAAGTCTCAAAAACAATGTTCCCTTTATAATTGGCATTGTCTATTTCCTTAATTTGAGTAATGTCCAACTTAGCATCAACAAAGCCTAAGTCTGTATCAATTAAAACATTTGCATTAACTGCCGACGACGTAACCTCTGTATTTCCTACAACTGTAAATTTTCCCAAGTTATCTATTGAACTTGGAATGGAATTCCCCAATACATTAGGCAACAAAGCCGTTAAATCTTTATAGGTTGATGTGAGGTTAGACAAGGTACCCTTCATATAAAAATTATCGGGTTCTTTATTGAACAGGTTTTTAAAGTTTATGTTACCATAAACCTTTGTATTACGACTCGTTTCAAGTTCTAGATTACTCGCTTGCAAATCGTTTAAAGTACCTGTTAAATCGACATTGAAACGGGCATATTGATTATTGCCAAACTCATTATAAAAAATATTAAGTTCGTTCAACAACACCTCAGAATCCTTGAAATTTGCTACAACATTGACCTTATCTTCAAACTCCTTAAAATCTTTTCTATCGTACGAAAACTGCAAATAGCCTTGTAATACCGAACTTGGGGTTTCTATATCAAGGTTAGAAAAAATCATATCGGTTAAGGTATACGAAAAATTTGTTGTTAAATTTTTCATTTCAAACCCTCTGCTATCTTTAAAAGACAATGTATTTATCCGAGCACTCACATCACTGCCGTTAATTAAAAAATTAGTAGCATTAATGTTTAAGTTGTTAAAAGCTAAAATTTCAGTAGTTTCCTTATTCTCATTGATTAAATTAAAAATACCATTGTATATAGAGACATCACTTGAAGACAATAAAAAACTACTTTTTTCGGTTCTGGGATTGTCGTCTTCAAACTTAGCCACAAAAATATCCAAATTGGTATCGGTTGTCCCCGCATAGGTTTTAATATTAAAAACCAAATCCATTATATCTATATCGCCAAAAGCCAACTTACCATTAACCAAATTATTAATACTTAAAATAGACGTATTTAATTCTTCAATGCTTATAAGGGTATCTTGTCTGTAATCTTGAATATATATTTCTTTGAGTTCCACATCACCATTAAACTGCAAACCAACCCTACTAATATTGATATTCGTACCAAAATCTGAATTCAATCTATTGGTTGCGTACTTACCTAAAGCTGTTTGAACTGGTGGAATAGACAAAAAAAGCACCAAAATAACGAACAGCAGTACAAAAACTGCTATTAATTTATATGCTATTTTAAAAGCTTTTTTGATAGTTTATTAAATATTGTTATTGATGAGAATGAATTACATTTGCATATACGAAAGACTGAAAACAACAGACTTTCAATTCGTTTTCAAAATTAACAATTATTATGCCTAATTTTTAGTAATGGCTTCACAAAATATTTTTATACTAGGAATTGAATCTTCTTGCGACGACACAGCTGCTTCTGTAATGCACAACGGCCGTATTTTAAGCAATGTTATTGCCAACCAAAAAATTCACGAAGAATATGGAGGTGTCGTACCAGAATTAGCCTCTAGAGCTCACCAACAAAACATAGTACCCGTGGTTGCCCAAGCCTTAAAAAAGGCCAATATTGCCAAAGAACAACTGCACGCCATTGCCTTTACGCGAGGCCCAGGACTTATGGGGTCTTTACTTGTAGGGACTTCTTTCGCAAAATCATTGGCGTATGGTCTTAACATTCCGCTTATAGACGTAAACCACATGCAAGGACATATTTTGGCACACTTTATTGATGAAGACGGGTATAACAAACCACCATTTCCTTTTTTGGCCATGACCATTTCTGGTGGCCATACACAAATTGTAAAAGTTAACCATTATTTTGATATGGAAGTGATTGGCGAAACCATTGATGACGCCGTTGGTGAAGCCTTTGACAAAAGTGGCAAAATACTTGGGCTAGGCTATCCTGCTGGTCCAGAAATAGACAAACGAGCCAAACTTGGAAACCCCAAAGCATTTAAGTTTACCAAACCCAAAGTAGATGGTCTCAATTTCAGTTTTTCGGGGCTTAAAACAGCTATTCTTTATTTCATTCAAAATGAAACAAAAGACAACCCTAACTTTATTCAGGAAAATATTAACGATATCTGTGCGTCCATACAATACACCATCATTGGTATTTTAATAGATAAACTAAAATTAGCATCAAAGGAAACAGGTATAAAACACATTGCTATTGGCGGTGGTGTCTCTGCAAATTCAGGCATCAGGCAAGCATTAAAAGACGGTGAGAAAAAATTTGGGTGGACTACCTACGTACCTAAATTTGAATTTACTACCGATAATGCCGCCATGATTGCCATTGTGGGTCATTTAAAATATTTGGAAAACGATTTTGCCCAGCAGAATGTTATGGCTACCGCCAGGTTGAAGATTTAACCCTTTTGAACTATCTTCGTAGCATGCAGCTTTTTTACAATCCAGACATTACCGAAAAAACCATAGAATTTTCATTTCCAAAAGAAGAAAGCAACCATATTGTTAAAGTTTTACGAAAATCTGTTGGAGACACCCTAAACATCACTAATGGCAATGGTTGGCTGTTTTCTGCTGAAATCACTCTAGCAAACAATAAGAATTGTTTGGCCAAGATTACATCGGCATCGCTTCAGCAGAAAAAACCGTATACTCTGCATATGGCTGTGGCTCCTACTAAAATGAACGACCGCTACGAATGGTTTTTGGAAAAAGCCACAGAAATTGGTATTGACACCATTACCCCAATCATTTGTGAACACAGTGAGCGTAAAGTCATAAAAAAAGATAGATATGAAAAAATCCTGTTGTCTGCTATGAAGCAGTCTTTAAATTGTTATTTGCCAAAACTGAATGATGCCATAACTTTTAATGATTTTATACAACAAGATTTTAAGGGTGATTTGTTTATAGCCCATTGTGAAGAAACAGATAAAAAATCACTGAAACAACAATTAAGTCCAAAAAACAATACGACTATTTTAATTGGACCCGAAGGTGATTTTAGCGTTAACGAAATTGAAAAAGCCATTACAAATGGTTTTATTCCCGTAACTTTGGGCGACACCAGATTGCGCACAGAAACAGCGGCCATTGTAGCCTGCCACAGTGTAGCCTTTGTAAACGAATCAATATGAAAAAAGCATTTTTAATTTTCTTTTTTGGTTTTTCGCTTTTAACGCTTCAATCCCAAGAAATTGCGGTGCTAAAGTATAAAGGTGGTGGTGACTGGTATGGCAACCCAACATCGCTGCCAAATCTTATTGCCTATTGCAATGCAAACATCAACACAAGAATTACATCAAAACCTCAAACGGTAGAAACGGACAGTCCCGATATTTTTCAATATCCGCTTTTACATATGACGGGGCATGGCAATGTGTTTTTTAGTGATGAAGATGCCGAAAATCTTCGCAACTATTTACTGTCTGGTGGTTTTTTGCATGTTGACGACAATTATGGCATAAAGCCTTATTTGGAAAAAGAATTAAAAAAAGTATTTCCAGACAAAGAATTGGTTGAATTACCAAGCAATCATCCCATATTCAACAGTGCTTATAAATTCCCTGACGGTTTGCCAAAAATTCACGAACATGATGGTAAGCGTCCGCAGGCATTCGGCCTGTTTAATGAAGACAGATTAATCTTACTGTTTACTTACGAAAGCGATTTGGGCGATGGTTGGGAAGACCCAGAAGTACATAACGATCCGCAGGATGTTAGAGAAAAAGCTTTAAAAATGGGTGCAAACATTGTAAAATATGCATTTGAACATTAAGCCCCGAACACACTTATACGTATACAATGTTCTATAAGTCAATATAATAATCGACTAAACAACAAATAATTAAGCAACAGTGCAACTCACCCATTACAATACCAATTTCAGTAAAAGAACATTCCCCATCATTTTGGTTTGCGACAATGTAACCAATGCACGGAATATTGGCAGTTTATTTAGAATAGCCGATGCCTTTGGGGTTGAAAAGTTATTGCTCTGTGGTGAATATATATCGCTGGGGCGCAAAATGCTTAAAACTTCCAGAGCAACAGAAAAAGTAGTTGATTTTGAAATTAAGGTCTCCACAATTGCTACAGTTGAAGATCTAAAACAAAAAGGCTATCAAATCATTTCTTTGGAAATTACTGAAAACAGTATTCCGCTCCACGCCTATCAATTTTCAAAAGAAAACCCGATAGTACTTGTTGTAGGCGATGAAAATTTTGGAGTATCAAATGAGATTTTAGAACTTTCTGACGCTATTATCCATATCAACATGTTTGGCAATAATAGCAGTATGAATGTAGTACAGGCTAGTAATATAGCACTATACGAAATCACCAAGCAATTATCATAACTGTTGCTGTGAACGTAACGAAGCCATCTGTTTAACTTTAGCTGAACATTAGGTTTTAAGACATTCGCAATGATGATAAATAATATTATATTTACTACATGAATTCCAAAATCATTTCAAATGGTATACTAAGAGCACTAACCATAATAATTGGTATTGCTTTACTATTGCTCTTTTTATACAAAATACAGTCTGTTTTGGTTTATTTGGCCATTGCGGCGGTTATTTCACTAATTGGCAGGCCTATTGTTCTATTTTTTAGAAGGCGTTTAAAATTCTCCAACATACTTTCGGTAGTGGTTAGTATGGTTTTAATGGTCGCTCTTTTCCTTGGTCTTATGAGTATGTTTGTGCCGTTGGTTATAGAACAAGGGCATAATTTGTCCTTATTGGACATAGAACAACTTCAAAATAATATAGAAGATTTGTACATGCAAATCATTAATTATTTACAACTTGACGATACTAAAGTTAAGCAATCTTTTATGGATTCCGATTTGCTTTCTAAAATTGATTATTCGTTAATCCCAAATTTCCTAAACTCCATTATTAGTGGTTTGGGCAGCTTTAGTGTTGGCTTGTTTTCTGTGTTGTTTATTTCCTTTTTCTTCTTAAAGGACAGTCAACTTTTTGAAAACGGTGTTTTAATGTTTGTTCCCGATAGCAAGGAAAGTAGATGGAAAAACTCCTCCACAAAAATTAAAGATTTACTTTCCAGATATTTTGTTGGGCTTATACTCCAAATCATCATTTTATTTGTTATCTATACCGCTGTGTTGCTTATTTTTGGAATTAAAAATGCTATCGTTATTGCTTTTCTATGCGCCCTGCTCAATTTAATACCTTACGTAGGTCCTTTAATAAGTGCTGTTCTTATGATTATTTTAAGTATGACTAGTAATTTAGGAGCTAATTTCAGCGATGTTATTTTGCCAAAAACCATGTATGTAATGATAGGGTTTGTGTTTGCTCAGTTGGTGGATAACTTTTTCAGTCAACCGTTTATTTTCTCTAAAAGCGTTAAATCACACCCTTTGGAAATTTTCTTGATTATAATTATTGCAGGTATCTTATTTGGTGTTGTAGGCATGATAGTTGCCATACCAAGTTACACAGCAATTAAGGTTGTTTTAAAGGAGTTTTTATCGGAGTACAAAGTGGTTCAAAAACTCACTAAGGATCTATAGTTTCACTTTGAATAAATATGTTTTAAATACTGAATCACAAGAATTTATAAACAATAATATAAATTCTAATATTTCAGATTTATTATTGAAAGGAACTGCTTTTAAAAATGTTGATACCAAAGAAATTGTAGAGCAGATTGAAGCCAAGAACAAGTGCAAAGATAAACTCCCAATATGGTTCAATACGACTAATATTTACTACCCAAACAAATTGAATATTGAGCAAACGTCTTCTGAAATTACGGCCAACTATAAAGCCAATTTAATTGAAGGAAATACCATTATTGACATAACAGGAGGGTTTGGTGTGGACAGCTATTTTTTTTCAAAACGTTTCGGTTCAGTTACACATTGCGAAATAAACCAAGAACTTTCCAAAATTGTAAAACACAATTACAGCCAGTTAAATATTGAAAACATAAGCGCCATTGCAGAGGACGGATTAACCTATTTAAAAACCAACAAGCAACAATTTGATTGGGTTTATGTAGATCCTTCCAGACGTCACGACACAAAAGGCAAAGTGTTTTTCTTAAACGATTGTTTGCCCAATGTACCTGAGAATTTAGATTTACTGTTTAAGCATTCAAAAAACATCTTAATTAAAACGTCCCCCTTACTGGATATTTCAATTGGAATTGGTGAATTAAATCACGTAAAAAGCATTCATATTGTAGCCGTTAACAATGAAGTTAAAGAGTTGCTTTGGGTTTTAGAAAACGGATTTAATGGTGGCACTTCCATCAAAACAGTGAATTTGAAGAAAGATGCCGATGAGTACTTTGAGTTTATTCTAGAAGACGAAAAGCTAACGGAATCCCAATACAATCTACCCCTAACCTATTTATACGAGCCTAATTCGGCCATTTTAAAATCAGGTGGCTTTCATTCTATTTCAGAAAAGCTAGGCCTTTTTAAACTACATAAACATTCGCATTTGTATACCAGCGATAAACTTTTGGAACAATTCCCTGGCCGACAATTGAAAATTGAAAGCGTATTGCCTTATAATAAAAAGGAAATCAAAAAAATTGGTCTGCAAAAGGCTAATATTACCACCCGAAACTTTCCAGAAACAGTGCAACAACTTCGTAAAAAGTTTTCCATAAAAGATGGAGGTGATAGCTATTTGTTTTTTACAACTGATGCTAATGACAATAAAATTGTGATTATTTCTAAAAAAGCAACCGTTCAAAATAAATATCGCCCAGTATAACTGAGCGATATAATAATATATTACGTGAGATACTGAAACAAGTTCAGTACGACATACATCTGTCTATATAGCATTATCAATAATTTCCTGAACCACTTCTGGGTTTAATAACGTACTGGTATCTCCCAGGTTAGAAATATCTTTACAAGCTATTTTTCGTAAAATACGGCGCATGATTTTACCTGAACGTGTTTTTGGCAAACCACTAGTGAACTGGATTTTATCCAATTTTGCAATAGGTCCGATATGTTCGGTAATAATCTGGTTTATTTCCTTGCGTAAATTATCCTGAACACGTGATTCTCCCGTATCTTTTAAAATAACAAAACCATACAATGCATTTCCTTTAATGTCGTGCGGAAACCCAACAATAGCCGATTCTGCCACAGCCGGATGTTCGTTTATTGCATCTTCTATTGGTGCTGTTCCTAAATTATGTCCGGAAACAATAATCACATCGTCTACACGACCAGTAATACGATAGTAACCTACCTCATCGCGTAGCGCCCCATCACCCGTAAAATATTTGTTTTCAAAAGCAGAAAAATAAGTTTCCCTATAACGTTCGTGATTACCCCAAATGGTTCTTGCCATACTCGGCCAAGGAAATTTAATACACAAACGCCCTTCAACCTGATTGCCTTTTAGTTCTTCTCCCACCTCATCCATAAGCGCCGGTTGAATGCCAGGAAAAGGCAAGGTGGCATATGTTGGTTTGGTTGGTGTTACAAACGGTAAAGGCGACACCATAATACCACCGGTTTCGGTTTGCCACCAAGTATCTACAATCGGACATCTTTTTTTACCTACGTTATCGTTATACCAATGCCAAGCCTCTTCATTAATAGGCTCACCTACCGAGCCCAATACTTTCAACGAGGATAAATCATGACTTTCAATAAAATCTACGCCTTGTTTGGCCAAAGCACGAATGGCTGTAGGTGCCGTATAAAATTGGTTTACTCTATGTTTTTCTACTACTTCCCAGAAACGACCAAAATCTGGATAACTTGGCACGCCTTCAAACATAACGGTCGTGGCACCATTTGCTAAAGGCCCATAAACAATATAACTGTGACCTGTTATCCAGCCAATATCGGCTGTACACCAATACACATCATTTTCTCTGTATTGGAACACATTTTTAAAAGTATAGGCCGTATAAACCATATACCCTGCTATGGTATGCACCATCCCTTTTGGTTTTCCTGTAGACCCCGACGTATATAGAATAAACAACGGATCTTCAGCATCCATAATCTCTGCTTTGCAATCGCTTGAAGCTTTATCCAACAAGGGCTGCAACCATTTGTCGCGCCCCTCTTTCATTCCAATATCAGAATGGATACGCTTGGCCACCAAAACCGATTTCACACAAGGACAATCTTCCAAAGCATCGTCTACAATAGCTTTTAAATCGATAGTTTTTGCACCACGGTAAGACCCATCGCTGGTAATTACCATTTTGCATTCAGAATCGTTGATACGTGTAGATAATGCAGTTGATGAGAACCCAGCAAATACAACCGAATGAATGGCTCCAACTCTAGCACATGCTAATACAGCAATAGCTAGTTCGGGTATCATAGGTAAGTAGATACAAACCCTGTCCCCTTTTTTGATGCCTTCATCTTTTAGCACATTTGCAAATTGATTAACTCGTTCATGCAACTGTTTGTAAGTAATATGCTCTGAGGCCTCCTTAGGATCGTTAGGTTCAAAAATTATGGCCGTTTTATCACCTCTTGTTGCTAAATGCCTATCGATGCAGTTTTCTGTAATGTTTAATTTAGCGCCTTCAAACCATTTTACTTCTGGCTTTGTAAAGTCCCAACTCAAGACCTTATCCCATTTTTTGCGCCACATAAAGTGCTCTTCGGCCACCTCTTCCCAGAAGTTTTCAGGCTCTCTTACGGATTTCCTGTATACTTGATAATATTCCTCTAAATGCTTAATATGATAATTACTCATTTTATTACTGTTGATTCGTTTATTTATTGATTTGTTATTCTGGTCTTCAACAATCTCATAATGAAAATCTTATATTTAAAATTATGTTGTACATCATGCTGAGCCTGTCGAAGCATGGATTGTATAAATTTTAATTAAATTAATGTCCAGTTGCCTTTCCTGCACCACTTGGAATTCTAATGTTTTCGACAATATTCTGAACTTTTTTAGGTGGAGGCGGTGTAAACTGAACGATGACGATAGATACTACAAAATTAAGAATCATGGCCACGGTTCCAAACCCTTCTGGCGATATACCAAACCACCAATCTTCTTTGCCGCCGCCGCCAAACCAGCCGAACTTAAATTTAAGCATATAAAACAGCATGGATAAAATGCCGACAACCATACCTGCCACGGCACCTTCTTTATTCATGCGTTTGTAAAAAATGCCTAAAATAATAGCTGGAAAAAACGATGCTGCCGCCAATCCGAATGCCAAAGCAACGGTTGCCGCTACGAATCCTGGCGGGTGTATTCCAAAATATCCAGCAACAACAACTGCCACAACAGCAGATAAGCGTGCCGCTATTAATTCACCTTTTTCGGAAATCTTTTTGTTGACCATTTTTTTAATCAAATCGTGTGATACAGATGACGAAATAACCAATAATAGTCCAGCCGCCGTAGATAAAGCTGCAGCTAAGGATCCAGCTGCTACCAAGGCAATTACCCAATCGGGCAGTTTCGCTATTTCAGGATTGGCCAAAACCATAATATCGTTATCCACCACCAATTCATTTTTAGAGGCATCTGCTAAATATTGAATATTGCCATCATTGTTTTTATCATCAAAATCAATTAAACCAGTAAGTTCCCATTTTTTAAACCATTCCGGCATTGATTCGTAAGGTTTATTGGAAACCGTTTCAATTAAATTGGTTCTTGCAAAAACTGAAACCGCAGGTGCCGTAGTGTATAATATGGCAATTAATAATAAGGCCAAACCAGCTGATTTTCTGGCATCCTTTACACGCTTCACCGTAAAGAAACGTACAATTACGTGCGGAAGTCCAGCCGTTCCTACCATTAACGCCAGTGTAATGGCAAAAACATCAATCATAGACTTAGAGCCCTCAGTATATTCAGCAAACCCTAATTCGGTACTCAAACCATCTAATTTATCCAATAAATACGTTCCTGAACCATCTGCCAATTGACCTCCAAAGCCTAATTGAGGAATGGGGTTACCTGTCATTTGAATTGAAATAAAAATAGCTGGTACCATAAAGGCAAAAATCAGTACGCAATATTGTGCCACCTGTGTATATGTGATGCCTTTCATACCACCTAAAACAGCGTAAAAAAGCACAATAAACATCCCAATCATAACACCCGTATTGATATCCACTTCTAGAAATCTTGAAAATACCAATCCTACACCGCGCATTTGTCCTGCCACATAGGTAAACGACACCAAAAGCGCGCAAATAACCCCCACAAACCGAGCTGAATTAGAATAATAACGGTCGCCAATAAAATCGGGCACTGTAAATTTTCCGAACTTACGTAAATAAGGCGCTAACAATAAAGCCAATAATACATAACCGCCTGTCCAACCCATTAAATACACAGCACCATCGTATCCTGCAAAGGAGATAATCCCCGCCATGGAAATAAACGATGCCGCACTCATCCAATCAGCCGCAGTTGCCATACCGTTTGCTAAAGGTGATACACCACCTCCCGCTACATAAAAATCTTTGGTTGAAGCCGCACGAGACCAAATAGCAATGCCTATATAAAGTGTAAATGTGATTCCAACAATAATGTATGTCCAGTTTTGAACGCCTAAGGACTCTAACAACATAATACTATTCGCCATAACCATACTTTTTATCAAGTTTATTCATCAGGCGAACATACACGAAAATAAGAACTACAAACACATAAATAGATCCTTGTTGTGCAAACCAAAATCCGAGTTTGAACCCTCCTACTTTAATTTGGTTGAGGGCATCTTTAAATAAAATACCGGCCCCATAAGAAACCAGAAACCAGATGGTTAATAATATAAAGAGATACTTGATGTTTTCTATCCAGTAAGCGGTTGCCTTTTGCTGCTTTGCGTCTTTTTCCTGTTTGGTCATATTTAGTTTGGTTTTAGCTCACTAATATATAAATTAAATCGGTTAAGATAAAAACATAAAAAAACTACATTTTTATTTTGAACACCGTGTAATAAGTGAGCCAATATGTTATAATTTTGTTAAAAAGAATATTTAAAACTATATTTATAGCAACCGACAAAACCATACCCTATTGCACTCCAATCGACTTTACTTTATTGATGCTGTAAGAGCATTTGCCATTCTTATGATGCTGCAAGGCCATTTTATCGACACCTTACTAGACCCGGTTTACAGAGATCCTTCCAACACCATCTTTAACATATGGTCTTATTTTAGAGGCGTGACAGCACCCACTTTTTTTACCATTTCTGGATTGGTGTTTATGTATTTGTTGCTAAAGGCAAAAGAGAAAGACAAAGATATCTACAGGATGCGCAAAGGTATTTACAGAGGCTTATTGCTTTTGCTTATTGGATATTCCTTAAGGGTTAATTTTTTTGATTGGTTCCAAGGTAAATTCTATTCATATTTTTTAGTAATTGATGTATTGCAATGTATTGGACTCTCTCTTATTTTATTAATTGGGTTCTATTACCTGTTTAAATTCAATAGCTACGTGCTCTCGGTTGTGTTGGTTGCTTTTGGGTGTGTTATTTTTGTAACTGAACCGTTGTACCGTAAGCTGCACTTACCAGATATGCCACTGTTTTTTGCCAACTATTTAACCAAAGAAAATGGTTCCATTTTCACTATTATACCCTGGTTTGGTTATACGGCTATGGGTGCTTTTTTTGCTACGGTATTTTTTAGGCATGTACACAGAAAAGCCTTTAAAGCTCTTACAATCATTACTTTTTTTGTAGTTGGGTTTTTGCTTATTTTCGAATCGTCTTGGGCACTACACAAACTTGGACAACTAACAGGAATAACCTTATTTAATGCAGCGGCAGATTACAACTACCTGTTTACGCGCTTGGGAGATGTATTAGTGCTATTTGGCATATTTTACACCTTCGAACATTTCTTAAAGCAATCCATCGTTACCAGAATTGGGGAAAAAACATTATCTATTTACACCTTTCATTTCATTATAATTTTTGGAAGCTATACAGGTGTGGGCTTAAAACACTTCTTCTACAAATCGTTAGCCCCCTACGAAGCTGTCTTTGGTGCCCTATTATTTATTCTAGTGGTTTGCACCATTTCGTTTCATTATGTAAAAACCAATGCCTTTATTTATAACTTATTACAAAAAGTTGTAGATAAGTTTAAGTCATGATTTTAAATTGTTAAATCCATTTGTAATTATTATATTACGTAAGATTTTTAAACTTAACAAACCATGAAACCACTAAAATCTATTTTTATTATGGCAGTTCTATGTACAATTATTGGCTGCCAATCTAGCAAATCCCTTGCTGACAAACTATACAACACTACTTGGGAGTTAGAATATATTCCTGGTCCACGTATTGCGTTCAATGGCCTTTTTCCAAACAAAAAACCACAAATTACTTTTAACAAAGACACAAACAATGTGGAAGGCAACAATGGCTGTAATGGCTATTTGGCAGACTATACCTTAAATGAAAATAATATTTCTTTTGGAGAACCAGGGCCAACAACCATGATGTATTGCGGAGAAGGTGAAAAAGTATTTTTAAAAACCATGAAACAAGTAAATAAATTCCGTTTTGACGAAGAAGGAAAACTAAATTTAATGTTAGATGATGTAGATATGATGCGGTTTAAAAAAGTAGAATAGACATGAAAAAGAACATTTTATTCGTAGTTGTGTGTTTTTTGGTTTTATCATGTAACAATACCAAAAAAACCGACAAAGAAACAGACCAATCTCCCATACCTAAAGACACTATTTCTCCAATAGCAAATAAAAGTAAGATAGTGAACCCAAGTACCATTTACTTTAAGGCTACGGGTACCGAACCATTCTGGGGTTTAGAGATTTCTGAGGACAGAATAGTTTTAAAAACTATGGAAGATACCATAATAACACCTTACGCAAAACCTATAAAAGCAGCCGATGCCAACGTAAAAAGCTACCGTTTGGAAACTGAAGCTAATAATTTAAATATACAAATATCCCATAAAGAATGTGTTAACGCGATGTCTGGTAAAAATTTCCCTTATACTGTTACCATATCCTATAAAAAAACAGGAGAAGCAAACTTCAAAATCATTGAAGGTTGTGGCCACTATATAACCGATTACCGTTTACATGATATTTGGATTTTGGAATCATTAAATGGCAAACAAATTACCGAAGCCGATTTTAGCAAAGAATTTCCAAATATGGAAATTAACACCAGCGACAATAGGTTTATGGGTTTTGCAGGTTGTAACCGTATGAATGGTCAACTGTTTTTTGAAAAAGGGCTATTACGTTTTACAAATACAGTTATAACCAAAATGATGTGCAGTTACAATAACAAAGAATCTGAATTTTTAAAAGCTTTGCAAAGCGCTACTACATACAGCATTTCTAATAACCATTTGAAGCTATCAAACCCAAACGGAACACTTTTAGAATTTAAAAAAGTAGATTAAACAATTTACCATCTTATTGCACTGCCGTTCTTTAAGGCAACAGCAACATTTTAAACCACGCTTTACTTAAGCTTACTTGCAAATGCATTAACTTTGTAACCTTTTAAATACCCAATCTAAGTAAAGATGAAAGCAATAAGAATACACGAAAAAGGAGCCATTGATAATATACAAACAGAAGACATACCAAAACCAAACATCAATCCCAACCAAGTGTTGGTAAAAGTAAAAGCCTGTGGTATCAATCCGGTAGATTGGAAAAGTACCATTTATGGTTATTTCCAAATGCCTTACACATTGGGAACAGATATTTCGGGAGTTATAGAAGCCGTTGGCAGTGAGGTTACAGAGTATAAAGTAGGTGATCAAGTTATTGGGTCTTTAGAATGGGCTACTCAAGGTGCATTTGCCGAATACGTAGCTACAGAACCAAAATACCTAGCTCCAAAACCAAAAAACCTAAACTTTGAAGAAGCTGCTGCAGTACCCCTAGTGTCTTTAACAGCTTGGCAAGGTGTTTTTGATAAACTTAACTTACAGAAAGGTCAAAAAATATTGGTTCAAGCTGCTGCAGGAGGTGTAGGCCTATTTGCCATACAATTTGCCAAATGGAAAGGCGCAGAAGTTATTGGCATTGCCTCTCAAAAAAATGAATCCTTTTTGAAAAGCTTTGGTGTTGATGGTATTATTGATTACAAAACAACCGATTTTTCTAAAATTTCACCCGACTTTGATGCAGTATTCGACAGTATGGCAAGTTCAGAACTCACCATTCCATTATTAAAGAAAGGTGGAAGTTATGTGAGCATCACAGCAAAACCTTCTGAAGAATTGACAGCAAAACACCATGTAACGGCTAGCAACTTTTTGTTTCATTCAAATAATAAACAATTAAAAACCATTGTAGATTTAATAGAACAGGACCAAATAAAAGTCTTTTTAGACAAGCAGTTTGCATTAACCGAAGCCAAAGCAGCTCTTAAATACCAACACGAAGGACATTCGAAAGGAAAAAATGTATTGGTGGTTTAAAAATAATATGAAATACCAAGATTTAACTTTAAAAGGTTAATATCGAAATTAAAATTTGTTTTCGTTATTACAGTTTCCTCTGTATCCGTTGGGGTAAAGGTTTCTTTAGAATGTCTTAATCCTAATACCCCAACATTTACTTCAAAGGCAAATCCTTTTTCTACAATCAGAATAACCCCGGGAGTAAATGCAATACCGTAATTAAGTTTTTTAATATCGGTAAATGTCGTGGAGCTGCCAGTAACAGTAGATTCATCTCCATTACCAAATCCAAATTCAAGTCCTGTTTGGGTAAACAAAAACAATCGATCTTTAGAACCTATCGAAATATAATTTCTAATAAAAGGTGTCAATGTGAATGTTTGCAATTGTTTTTCAACCAAAGTATTTGGACCAAATGTATTTATGTTTTCAGAATTCTCTTTATCAGAAGTGTAATCGAACCCTAAGCCTACTGCAAAATATTTTTTAAAAAAATACCCTCCTGCCGATCTCACCGAAAAACTTGAGACATCTGAAAACTTTACGTTTTCCAGAAGATTTTTGTTATTCTCTTTTTTGGTTTTATCATATGACAACAGTAAAGCTACAAACGCCGAATTCTTGTCCAAAGGTGTTTTTCCTTGAGTTTGTGATTGCGCTATAAGCGCAAAAACTCCAGTAAAGAATACAAACATGAATAATAAAGCACCTTTCTTTTCCATAATAACTGTTTTAAAGAATTTACTTTTTAAGCATACAATAACACCATACTAATATACTCATTATGTGTAAATTACATTTCAAACAAATTATTTGTTCTTAATACAAAATTGTAATCGAAATTTCACTTGAACCGAAAAACAAAATAAATATGAAATGCCCCGTGTTACTTGGAGTGTCCCGATAGCTATCGAACTGATAAACTTTATTCGCCCAAATACGCCAATACATTAGTTTCAATCCTTGATTGAATATCACTAACATTGGCCTTTACAAAAGTTTCGCCTGTAATATTTTCGTAAAGTTCTATGTAGCGTTCACTAACGGATTCAATGTATTCATCGCTCATAAATGGTACGGTTTGGCCTTCCAATCCTTGAAAATTATTGCTTATCAGCCATTGACGTACAAACTCTTTACTCAATTGCTTTTGGGACTCGCCTTTGGCCTGGCGCTCTTCGTATCCATCGGCATAAAAATAACGTGAAGAATCGGGTGTATGTATTTCATCAATCAGCACAATTTTACCGTCTTTGGTTTTTCCGAATTCGTATTTGGTATCTACTAAAATCAAACCACGCTTGGCTGCAATTTCAGAACCTCTTTTGAATAGTTTTCTGGTATAATCCTCCAACACCACATAATCAGCTTCACTCACAATACCGCGTTTTAAAATGTCTTCGCGTGAAATATCCTCGTCGTGATCACCTTGTTCAGCTTTTGTTGCCGGTGTTATAATAGGTTCAGGAAATTTATCATTTTCCTTCATGCCTTCGGGCATTGGCATGCCGCAAAGCAAACGTTTTCCCGCTTTATATTCACGCGCCGCGTGACCAGACATATATCCACGAATCACCATTTCCACTTTAAAAGGCTCACACAAATGGCCCACTGCTACATTGGGATCGGGTGTAGCAACCAACCAATTGGGTACCAAATCTTCGGTATCTTTCATCATCTTGGTTGCTATTTGGTTTAGAATTTGTCCTTTATACGGTATGCCTTTAGGCATAACGACATCAAACGCAGAAAGCCTGTCGGTGGCTATCATAACAAGCATGTCGTCATTGATGTTATAAACCTCTCTTACTTTGCCTTTGTAAACACTTTTTTGGCCTGGGAAATGGAAATTGGTATCTATTATGGTATTCATTGAACCTTGTATAATGTTAGAACTACAAATGTAATTTGTTTAGCAATGCCAAACAATAAACAAATAAAAAAAGGAGAAATAACCTTTCTCCCCTTTTAAACTAAACTTTATAATTTTAATTTATTTAAATCTAATATTATAAGTGAACCCTACACCAACCGACTGTAAATCAACATCATTCTCTGCAAAGGTATTTTGGTAAAAAGCATAAATATTCCAATCCCTGTTATGATAACCAATTTGTGGATTTACATAAAGTCCACCCGAATTACCATCAACACCAGTTAAAAATCCATACCCTAGGTCTGACCCTAAGAAAAGACCGTTTGGTGTAAAATAATAACGTGCAAAACCAGCCAATGGCACGATGCCAAAATCATCAAACCCATCTTTACCAAAATAATGGGTATAACCCGAAGCGGCTCCTATGGCGAAATTTGGATTCAACAACACTTGGCCTCTTACATCGGCACCCAAATTGAATGACGATACATCGCTAGCATCACCCACAGGAATTCCCGCTACAATGCCAGCTTTTAGCCAAGAATTATCGGAATTAATATCTATGTCCTCAATATCTGTTTGTTGTGCAAAAGTGACACTTGTTACTAATAATGCTAAGCTTAAAACTAATTTTTTCATCTTGTATTTTTTTAATGTTTATAGAGCAAACTTCGTTTTCTTATGCCAAATTCAGTTACAAGATTTTTATAGATTTTTATAGAATTAAAATTTAAAATAGTGTTACAACCAGTAAGTCAATTAGTTAAAATAAAAAAGCCGATTAGCGAACTAATCGGCTTTTAAAACTAATATTTTGTTTTTATTAATTATCTGCATTTTCAATATGCTTGTACGCTTCTATAATCTTTTTCACCAATTTATGGCGAATTACATCTTTATCATCTAAAAACACAATGCCAACTCCTTCAACATTCTTTAAAATAAGTAACGCTTCCTTGAGCCCTGAAATGGTGCGCCTCGGCAAATCTATTTGACCCGGGTCGCCCGTTAATAAAAACTTGGCATTCTTACCCATACGAGTCAAAAACATTTTCATTTGATTATGGGTTGTGTTTTGGCCTTCATCTAAAATAACGAAGGCATTATCCAACGTGCGGCCACGCATAAACGCCAACGGTGCTATTTGTATGGTACCGTTTTCTATGTAATGTGCCAATTTTTCAGCGGGAATCATATCGCGCAAAGCATCATATAATGGCTGCATGTAAGGATCTAGTTTTTCCTTTAAATCGCCCGGTAAAAACCCTAAGTTTTCACCTGCTTCCACGGCAGGACGTGTTAAAATAATACGTTTTACTTCTTTATTTTTCAATGCTTTAACAGCCAGCGCTACGCCTGTATAAGTTTTACCTGTTCCAGCGGGTCCAATGGCAAACACCATATCATTTTTGCGCATACTCTCAACCAATTTGCGTTGGTTTACAGTTTCAGCCTTTATAAGCCTACCGCTAACGCCATGCACCAATACTTCTCCGCTCTGCGCCGAAGTATTATAATCATCACTAGTTTGGCTGGTTAATACACGTTCTATAGTGTTTTCATCCAATTTGTTGTATTTAGCAAAATGGCTTAAAAGCATGTCGAGTTTTCTATCAAATTCTTCCAATAACTCGTCATCGCCAAAGGCTTTTACCTTATTGCCACGCGCTACTATTTTAAGTTTTGGAAAATACTTTTTAAGAAGTTCAATGTTGGAGTTATGTGCTCCGAAAAACTCTTTTGGAGAGATTTCTTCAAGTTCAATTACAATTTCGTTCAAAGGCGTTTGTTTAGTAATTTTTCCAACAAACATTCATAAAATAATGTTTAGCGGGATGAAATGATTTATTAGTTTTGTAATACAGTCTATAAAACCCAAAAATACTAATTTTGGGTGACCAAACATTAAAAACATATCAACAATTTGCTAATGGCAATTATCACGTTAACTACAGATTTTGGAGAAAAAGATCACTTTGTTGGTGCGACAAAAGGCGCTATTTATAGCGAATTGGCAGATTTAAAAATTGTTGATATCTCACATTCCATATCGCCGTTCAATATTCCCGAGGCGGCTTACATCATCCAAAATGCTTATAATAGCTTCCCAAAAGGTAGCATTCACATTATTGGTGTAGACTCAGAACTAAACCCAGAAAACAAACATATTGCCATTAAACTGGATGATCACTATTTTATATGTGCCAACAATGGCATTATGAGCATGTTGTGCAGTGAAATTACTCCAGAAAAAATAGTTGAAATAAATATACACGATAGAATAGAAACAAGTTTTCCTGTATTGGATGTATTTGTAAAGGTTGCTTGCCACATTGCTCGTGGCGGCACACTTGATGTTATAGGAAAAGCTATTGAAACCATTAAACCTATAAAGAATCTTGTCCCTTATGTAAACGAAGACCGTACGCAAATTATAGGCAGTGTGATATACATAGACAATTATGGCAATGTGGTAACCAATATTAAAAAGCACTTTTTTGAAAATGTACAAAAAGGGCGGGAATTTGAGGTTTCTGCACGAAACTATAAGTTTAAAACCATTCACTCTAAATATAGTGATATTGTAAATTTTGACATCCCTGATGAAAAAAGGCATGATGAAGGCAGAGGCTTGGTTGTATTCAATTCTGGAGGATTCCTGGAAATAGCCGTTTACAAAAGTAACCCAACAACTGTTGGCAGTGCCTCTACACTTATGGGATTAAATTTAATGGATACTGTAAGTGTTAATTTTACAGCAGTACAAATGGCTCCCAAAGGAAGGGAAACCATAAGCAGTTATAACGATTAAACCCAATGCCTTTTGTTTATAACAATTTAATAAATGGACTTTTTACAGAGGACTTTTTGTAAAAATTCTTAATACTTTTGAAATCGAAAACTAAAAAACCAAGCGTTTAAAATTAATGTTTGCCATACTAAAAAAAGAAATTAATTCATTTTTTGCATCGCCCATAGGGTATTTGGTTATTGCTATTTTTTTAGTTTTAAACGGTCTCTTTTTATGGGTGTTTAAAGGTGATTTCAATATTTTGGATTATGGCTTCGCCGATTTGTCCTCATTCTTCTTATTAGCCCCTTGGATATTGATTTTCCTAATCCCTGCCGTGACCATGCGTAGTTTTTCCGATGAAAAAAAACAGGGCACATTAGAATTGTTACTTACAAAACCCATTTCCCATTTGCAGATAGTTCTTGGAAAATATTTTGGCGCTTTTATTTTAATCATTATTGCGTTAACACCAACCTTGCTTTATGTGTACACTGTTTACGCCTTGGGAAACCCTATGGGCAATTTAGATATTGGCAGTACTTTAGGGTCCTATTTCGGGCTTTTATTTTTAGTGGCTTCTTATACTGCCATTGGAATTTTTACATCTACAATATCTGATAACCAAATTGTATCGTTTATACTTTCGGTATTTTTATGTTTTTTGTTTTACATAGGTTTTGAAGGTATTTCCGATTTTACTTCAAGCACATTGATTGACCAATTGGGTATGAGTTACCATTACAGAAGCATGAGCCGTGGCGTGTTAGACACAAGGGATATTATATACTTTTTAAGTGTCACCTTTTTCTTTATAAGCGTAACAAAACTGAACCTTAACCGAGAAACCAAATGATCATCACCCCGCTTTTTATCATTTTATTTTCTGCTGTGTTCGTTTTGGTTTGGGTATTTGCCAACACCATCGACAAACGTAAGTGGGTCAGTTTTTTAATCAGTTTGGTTACGGCTCCTATTGTTTACTTCTATGTTTTTTATCCGTTTATCAATATATTTTTCAGTTACCACCATTTAAAGCATTTTAATTCTGATGCTTGGAAAGCAAAGCCTGCTTTACGTTACGAAATGAGTACAGAAGTGGTGAGCGACAGTTTGTTTATTGGTAAAAGTAAAGATGAAGTACAACAGCAATTGGGAAAAAGCGAGTGGTACAGTTGGGACGATAGCCTTAAAGCCAATTCACCCGATATGTGGAATTACAATTTAGGCTTCAAACCAGGTGCTTTTAACATGAGTCAAGAATGCTTGGAGTTGGTTTTTAAAAACGGTAAAGTGACTCGTGTATCACAATATCAAATGGAAAAAGAATTTGAATAAAAGTCTTAAACATATTGTTATTTTATTTCTAGCGTTAATCGCTTTAAACTATCTAAGTGGAAAAGTTTTTAAACGTTTTGATTTAACAGAAGACAAACGCTATACGCTAAGTGAAACCACCAACAGCATTATTGCAAGTGTAGAATCGCCATTGGTCATAGATGTTTTTTTGAAAGGGGAAGGATTTCCTTCCGAAATAAAACGTTTACAATCTGAAACCCGGCAATTGCTAGAGGAGTTTTCAGCAAAAAACAATGCTATAAAATTTAATTTTATCAATCCGCTTGAAGACGAAAGCACGCGCGAAGCCAACAGACAACAGTTAATGCAACGCGGTATGACGCCGATGCAATTAAGCGTTCAGGAAAGTGGAAAATCTACACAAGATATTATTTTCCCGTGGGCATTAGCAAGCTATAATAACCAAACGGTTATTATTCCGCTTATTAAGAATAAAATTGGAGAAACCCAGCAGGAGCTGGTTAGCAACTCCGTACAACATTTAGAGTACGCCTTTGCCGATGGCTTTAGTAAATTAACCAAACCTAAAGACAAAAAAATTGCCATTTTAAAAGGCAATGGCGAATTGCAGGACAAATACATAGCTGATTTTGCCAAAAAATTAGGAGAGTATTACTACCTCGCTCCTTTTACCTTAGACAGCGTACAAAACAATGCCAATAAAACATTAGCACAGTTAGAAGATTTCGATTTGATTATTGCTGCCAAACCCACTGAAGCCTTTACCGAAGAAGAAAAATTGGTTTTAGACCAGTTTACCATGAACGGCGGAAAAAGCTTGTGGCTCGTTGATGCCGTGGCTATTGAAAAGGACAGCTTATATAATGAATCTGGAACCAACTTTGCCGTGGCAAGGGATTTAAACTTAACGGACTTCTTTTTTAAATATGGCGTTCGCATCAATCCTGTTCTTGTAAGCGACTTGTATTCTGCCCCAATAATGGTGGCCACCGGACAAGGAAGCGACACGCAATTTATACGCCTACAATGGCCATATTCCCCATTGGCTGCCGGCAATCCAAACCATGCTATTACAAATAATCTTAATTTGGTGAAGTTCGATTTTGCCAATCAAATGGACACTTTAAAGAATGCCATCAAAAAAACCATTCTGTTACAGACTTCTAAATTAACTAAGTTAGAAGGCACACCTAGGGAAATCAGTTTGGAACAAGCAACCCAAGAACCAGATCCGACCGTTTTCAATAAAGGCAATCAATCATTAGCAGTGCTTTTAGAAGGTAAATTCACTTCGGTTTATGATAATAGAATCAAACCATTTAAACTTTCCGAAGAAAAGAATAAAAGCATATCCACCAAAATGATTGTAATTGCTGATGGTGATGTTATCAAAAACGACCTTAACAGAAATACGCCACTAGATTTAGGTTTTGACCGATCCTATAATCAGCCCGTTGGCAACAAGGAGTTTTTGTTGAATGCCGTAAATTACTTATTGGACGATACAGGACTTATAAACATTCGTTCCAAAGAAATAGCCATTGCGTTTCTGGATCAAGAAAAAATAGCCGACCAAAAAACCACTTGGCAATTGCTAAACGTCGCATTGCCACTAGTATTATTAGCCCTGTTTGGTTTTGTATTTAACTACTTTAGAAAGAAAAAATACAGCATCTAAATGTTAATAAGTTTCTTTCCTATTTTAGGATGTATGGGATATATTTGTAAGTAATATACAAAGAAACTAAACGCATTATATTTTCATGAGATTTATAGTATCAAGCACCTATTTATTAAAGCAATTACAAGTTTTGGGCGGTGTTATTAATAGTTCGAATACCTTGCCTATTTTAGATAATTTTTTGTTTGAATTAGATGGATCTAAACTGATTGTTTCAGCCAGCGACCTAGAAACTACCATGTCTTCTACCCTAGATGTAGAAAGTGACAGTAAAGGCAGCATTGCCATTCCAGCACGCTTGTTACTAGAAACCCTAAAGACGTTTCCAGAACAACCTTTAACGTTTGTGGTTGAAGATAACAATACCATAGAAATTAGCTCTAACCACGGTAAATATGCCTTAGCTTATGCCGATGGCAGCGAATTTCCAAAAGCAGTAGCCTTAGAAGACCCAAGTACTACGGTAGTAACTGGTGATATTCTAGCAACAGCTATAAGCAAAACTATTTTTGCAACAGGAAATGACGATTTAAGA
Organism: Marixanthotalea marina; assembly: GCA_018883545.1. Taxonomy (GTDB): domain Bacteria; phylum Bacteroidota; class Bacteroidia; order Flavobacteriales; family Flavobacteriaceae; genus Marixanthotalea; species Marixanthotalea marina. The sequence goes on from JAHLEH010000002.1 coordinate 118,121, forward strand.
CCGGTTATGAGTGGTGTATTTTTTCAATTTTCTACAGAAGGGCTAACCTTTGTAGCTACCGATGCCCACAAATTGGTACGTTATAAACGTGAAGATGTAAAAGCCAGTCAGGTAGCAGAATTCATCATGCCTAAAAAACCATTAAATCTTTTAAAAGGTATTTTGGCCGCTAATGAAGACGAAGTTAAAATTGAATACAACGATTCTAATGCGAAGTTTACTTTTGAAAATTCAGAATTGGTTTGTCGCTTAATTGATGGCAAATACCCTAATTATGAAGCGGTGATTCCAAAGGAAAATCCTAATAAACTGGTGATTGACAGAACACAGTTTTTAAGCTCTGTAAGACGTGTTAGTATTTTCTCCAACAAAACAACGCACCAAATTCGTTTAAAAATAGCTGGTGCCGAATTGAATATTTCAGCAGAAGATATCGATTACAGCAACAAAGCCGAAGAGCGTTTAACCTGTGATTACCAAGGCGATGATATGCAAATTGGTTTCAATTCACGCTTTTTGGTTGAAATGTTAAGTAACCTAACTTCCGACGAGGTTCAATTGGAAATGAGCATGCCAAACAGAGCAGGTATTTTAACTCCTGTTGATGGCTTAGACGATGGCGAACAGGTTACCATGTTAGTTATGCCAGTCATGCTTAATAGCTAGCCAAAAACTACTAATAAAAACAAAAGAAAACGCTCACCAATTGGTGAGCGTTTTTGCATATCTCTTATGCTAACCAACTAACTAATAAATTTAAGAGATAAAGGATATGTTGGCGTTTCCCCATTGCTCGCTTTAATAGCATTTATAATTGGGAATACGATAGAAATAATTCCTAAAACAATAAAACCTAAAAGGCCTAAACCTAGAAACAATATTAACGGAATACAAATAATAAAGTAAACAATAAGGCTTAATTGAAAGTTCACTATATTTTTCCCATGGGCATCCATATTATAAACCTTCTCTTTTTGGGTAGCCCAAAGTATTAAAGGAATAATTAAACTTCCAAACCCAGTAACCAATGTAATTAACTGGCTTAAATGGGTTATAACGATAAGCTGATTATCTTGTCTCATGACCTTGATTTATTGATTGATACTTATTAGACGCAAAACTTTTGAATTTGTTACAGTTAAACAATCATTTTATCAAAATAAAAAGTATCACAAATAGCTATTCTATGAAATTAACAATTTTTACCACTTAAAAACACAAACACTTAAAAACCAATAAAATAAAAACAAAATATTAAAGTTTGAATTGGTTTTTTTATTAATTTTAGTATCCTTTTCACTCTCCACTGAACTAGTTATACCTACTTTCCCACGTTTACTGCTTTCTTAACCCGATTTTTTACTTAAAAATCAATAAGAATGAGTAACAATCCTTTGGTCATATTAAAGAAAGTAAAAGGTATTACCATTGCCTGTATCACTACTATTTTAACCTTATCTATCTTATTGGCGCTTTATGTTTTTGAAATTTTACCGTTGAAACCCAACGACGATATGCCCGATATCTATTATATGAATTATGATGCAACCACCTTAAATGATTCCGAAGCCAACAAGAAAATTAAATATGGTTACCAATTATTCACGGAAACTCCCAAATACATTGGTCCAGATAATGGCAATCCCGCCATGGTTTTTCAAGGTAATAGACTAGCTTGTAAAAACTGCCACCTCAATGCTGGCACCAAACCCTATTCCGCCCCATTAATAGGTGTCATACAACGCTTTCCCCAATTTCGTGGCAGGGAAAACCAAATGGGCACTATTGAAGACCGTATAAATGGCTGTATGGAACGCAGTATGAATGGCAACATATTTCCTTCAAATAGCAAAGAAATGCACGCTTTGGTAAAATATCTAGAATGGATTAGTAGATATGCTCCAAAAGATGGACAAATAGAAGGTCAGGGTTTTGTAAAAATTGAAATCCCAAATAGGGCCGTGAACTTAGAAAATGGCAAGCATGTGTTTCAAGAAAACTGTGTAGTGTGCCATACAGAAAGCGGCAAGGGCTTAATGGGCAACAATAAATTCACTTATGATTATCCGCCACTTTGGGGTGACGACTCCTATAATAACGGCGCCGGCATGACCCGAGTTATAACCGCAGCGCAGTTTATAAAAGCCAACATGCCCTTTGGGACCACTTATAAATATCCTGTGCTAACCGACGAAGAAGCATATGATGTGGCCGGCTACATTAATCAGCAATCAAGACCTCAAAAATCAAATCCAGAAAAAGATTTTCCAGATATTAAAAAGAAACCTGTTTCTACCCCTTACCCACCTTATGCTGATAGTTTTTCCGTAGAACAGCATCAAAAAGGCCCGTTCCAGCCTATAATGGAATACTATAAAAAAACATTTAACATTTCTAAAACCAAGTAATTATGAAAAAAGTAGCAAGTACCTCTAGACGACAATTTCTGGGAGCCGTAGCTCTCGGCGCGACAGCCAGCACCCTATCCATACTTACAAACCCCATTTACGCTGATATTCCAATTGCTAATTCTAAAAAAATGGAAGATGCGGATGATTAGTTTAAAAAAATAAAGGGCAAACACCGTATCGTATACGATGGTTCTGAACCCAATAGTGGCTTCCCCATTATATGGAACTGGGCTTTCTATTTAACCAATAATGGCACAGGTACGCCCGATGAAGACATCACAGCCATGACGGTTTTAAGACACGAAGCTTTACCTTTTGCATTTGAAGACCGTCTTTGGAAAAAATACAACCTCGGAACTGTATTTAATGTAAATACTGCCGACGGAACACCATACGACAGAAACCCTTATTACGAACCACAGGAAGGCGATTTTCCGTTACCTCAAATTGAAGGTATTAAACGCATGATTGAACGTGGTGCCCTGTTTTGCGCTTGCGATTTAGCTACCCAAGTGTATAGCAATGCCGTAGCCACACAAATGAACCTAGACCCCAAAATAGTTTATGAAGATTGGGTAAGCGGTTTGCTTCCTGAAATACAATTGGTTCCTTCTGGTGTTTGGGCACTAGGTAGAGCTCAAGAACATGGTTGTGGATACATATTCGCAGGTTAAATAATTTAAAACTTTTATTATGAAATTATATTTAAATGTATTGTGGGCATGCCTCTTTAGCTTTATGGTGTTTGCCCAGGAAAAACCCGTAAAAATAGTTTTTGATGTTACCAGTAGCGATACAGATGTACATCAGTCTGCTGTAAGACACGTAAAAGCCATGTCTGAAGCCTATCCTGATTCAAAATTTGAAGTCGTAATGTACAGTGGTGCCATGGATATGGTATTAAAAGATAAATCTGTTGTCTATGATGACATAGCCAAACTGGTACAAAAAGACAATGTAGATTTTGTTATTTGTGAAGGCACTATGAAACGACATAACACTAATGCTTCAGATTTAATAGCAGGTGTTAGAAGTGTGCCCGATGGTATTCTAGAAATTATTGCGAAGCAAAAAGATGGCTGGGGCTATATAAAGGAAAGTAAGTAATAATATTTAGAAACCTTCTTAAATTCGTCAATTCGAGTGATTTTGAGTGATGAAAAGCCACTCGAACTGACGTTTTATATTGTTAATTATATATTTAAGGTAATACCATTTAACCTTTAACCCCCAGTTTTTCCAAAATGGTATCCATTAAACACCATTTTGTAATGGAGGATTGTAACAAATTCGCTCCAACAAAAGCGGTAAACCAAAGCCAATTAATGTTTACATAAATGGCCAACAATAGGCTTACCAAAATAAAAGTGCCTGCAATACCTCTAACGATTCTATTTTTCATAATACAATTTTATTAGTTTAACTTTTCTATATTTAATACAGCCATATGGATGTGTGATAATGTTTTTTGATGCCCGTTAAAACCTTCAACCAATTCAAACAACTTATCTACATTTTCCCTTTTTACAAAGGCATAAAACAAGATGGATTCTGTTTCGTTCATTTCACTGGAAAACCAATTGGTTTGAATGGCATCTTCTGTGCTATCTCTAAAACCTGTAATATTTCCCAACGAAAATGTTTTTACTTCAGCTTTTTTCAGCATGAGCTTGATGTCTTTTTCAAACTCTTTAATAGCGGTTATAACAACTAATTTCATAAGTTCTATTTTTTTAGTTTTCCCATTTTTTGCGTTCAACGATGTAATAAATTAATGGTACTACAATAAGTGTTAACAAAGTAGATACAATAGCGCCCGCTACCAACGATATGGCCAAACCTTGAAAGATAGGATCGAACAAAATAATGGAAGCACCAATCACCACAGCTCCAGTAGTTAACAAGATAGGTGTGGTTCGTACGGCACCCGCATCAATTATGGCCTGTTTTAAAGGGATGCCATCGTTTAAGCGTATTTCAATAAAGTCAATTAACAACACCGAATTCCGTACCATGACACCCGCTAAGGCAATCATTCCTATAAAAGATGTGGCAGTAAAGAAAGCACCTAAAAGCCAATGACCTAATACAATACCAACCAACGATAGCGGTATGGCCACCATCATGACCAAAGGCGTTTTAAAGTTTTGGAACCAACCAACAATAAGCATGTAAATAACAATGATGACTACCAAGAAGGCTGTTCCCAAATCCCGAAATACTTCCAAGGTTATTTGCCACTCGCCATCCCATTTTACCGTAAAATTGTTTTCCTCAGATGGTGAATCCATATACAGCTCATTAATTTCGTAACCTTTGGGCAAGTTTATTTGTTTAAGCTTTGCTTCCATTCCCAAAATAGCATACACGGGGCTCTCCAAATCACCAGCCATATCAGCCAACACATACACCACGCGTTTTTGGTCTTTTCTGTATATTGTTTTATCTAAGGTTTCCTTTTTAACATACACCAAATCACTCACAGGTACCATATTGCCTGACTGACTCTTTATTTTTAAATTCTGAATATCCTGAAGCGAAGTTTTATCAGCATCATCTAAAGCCAGTACAATACCTACATTATCATTAGCCGTTTCGTCATATAAATTAGATACGGGATATTCTTGAAGCAAATAGGTTAAATTGCCTACTACTTGCTGTGGCGCAATACCATTAAGCATGGCTTTTTCCTTATCGACCTCAAAACGGTATTCGGTTTGTTTGTCTTCAACCATCCAATCGGTATCCACCACATCGGTTGTGTTTTCTAGAATGGTTTTCACTTGTTTTGCCACCTCCACTTGCTGATTGTAATCGGGTCCATATACCTCGGCCACCAACGTTGACAACACAGGAGGCCCTGGCGGCACTTCCACAATCTTCACATTGGCACCGTATTTTTGTGCTATTTTTTGAATATTAGGACGCACGATTTTAGCGATATCATGACTTTGCAAATCCCTATCTTCCTTGTGCAATAAATTCACTTGAATATCGGCCATATTGCTGCCGCCACGTAAATCGTAATGACGTACTAGACCGTTAAATGTAATCGGTGCCGACGTACCTATATAATTCTGGTAATTCACCACCTCTGGAACGGTGGTTAAATATTGAGCAATTTCTTGGGTAACCACGGCCGTTCTTTCAAGTGTCGTGCCTTCGGGCATATCGACTACTACTTGGAATTCATTTTTATTGTCAAAAGGCAACATTTTAACAGCTACGGACTTGGTAAAAAACATAGCTACTGAACCCAACAACAAGAAAATGGTAATACCAAACATGATGTTTCGCTTAGCTGAACTCTGTAACAGCGGATTTTCTATTTTCTTGTAAATCCTGTAAATCCAGCTTGTTTCCAAGCCTTCTTCTTCTTTATGTTCTTGAGTTTCCTTTTCCTGTAGTAAATGATAACCCAAATACGGCGTCACCGTTAAGGCCACAAATAACGACAACATCATGGCTATGGACGCACCTATAGGCATCGGACTCATATAAGGTCCCATCATACCCGACACAAAGGCCATAGGCAAAATAGCCGCAATAACCGTGAAGGTGGCTAAAATGGTTGGGTTACCAACCTCGTTAATTGCGTAAATGGCCGCTTGCTTAAACGGTAAACGTTTCATCTTAAAATGCCTATGCATATTTTCGGCTATAATGATACTGTCATCTACCACGATACCAACCACAAATACCAAGGCAAACAATGTAATCCTATTTAAAGTATACCCTAAAATGTAGTAAGCAAACAAGGTCAAAGCAAAGGTTAATGGTACCGAGAAGAATACCACCAAACCACCACGCCAGCCCATGGCCAACATCACCAAAATAGTCACAGCTAAAATGGCTACACCTAAATGTAATAACAACTCGCTAACCTTATCGGAAGCGGTTTCACCATAGTTACGGGTCACATCCACATGCACATCGTTTGGTATTAAAGTTTCCTTTAGATTATCGAGGTGCTCCAAAATCTTTTCGGATATTTTCATAGCATCGGCTCCTTTTACTTTTGAAACAGCAATAGTCACCGCTGGATATTCCGAACGGTGTTCTTTAAAATTTTCATTGGCTTTGCCATAACCAAAAGCTACATAACTATTCGGTGATTCTGGTCCATCTTGTATGCTTGCCACTTGCTTTAAATACACGGGCATATTTTTACTAACGCCCACTACTAAGTTTTCAACATCTTCGGCAGTTTCCAAAAAGCGTCCGGTAGTGATTAAATATTCATTGTCCTTATTAACAAAACTACCCGATTGCGAACTGCTATTATTAGCTTGAATCATTTGCATAATGCCTAAAGCATCCACGCCCGTTTCGGCCATTTTATCTTTATCCAACACCACTTTTAGCTCTCTGTTTCGGCCACCTATGACTTTGGTAATAGACACATCTTTTACCTTTTTAATTTCAGAGGTGACTTCTTCAGCAATTTGGCGTATTTCATAATCATCATAATGTTCACTCCACAACGTAAGTCCCAACATGGGCACATCATCAATGGAACGCGTTTTTACCATAGGCTTGTAAATACCCCCTGTAAACATATCTTCGTGTTTCATCAACTCGTCATACAACTTTACATACGAGCGTTCAACATCTTCACCAACATAAAACTGAACAATAATCATGGCCTGTCCGTTCATAGCCATACTATGAATGTGTTCTACGCCTTTAATATTGGAAATGATTTTCTCCAAAGGTTTCACCACACGGTTTTCTACTTCTTTGGGGTTCGCGCCTGGATAACCAACCATCACATCGGCCATAGGCACGTTTATTTGCGGTTCTTCTTCCCTAGGAATAAGAAACGAACTGTAAATACCAATAATCATCAAGCCGACCATCAACAAAATGGTCAATTTCGAATTGATGAAAAAATGGGCTATTTTACCTGAAATTCCTTCTTGCATGTTCTTTATTTTTTGGGCGTTTAAACAGGCTATGCGTTTCAATCTTTTTATTTATCTAAAACATTTCGACTGTGCTCAATGTGACAAATAAAAAGGATTTCCACTGCTATCCTTAACGCGATTTTATTTTATAAACCCTACGATTTTTAATGTTGTTTTTTCAACTTATTTTACTCCCTTCCCTTTGGAAGTGCTGGGGAAGGGCTTACTTTTACACCGTTATACAATTTACCATCGGCTGAAATAATATAAGCCTCCTCTGGCGACAGTCCCGATAACACTTCCACTTGATCACCAAAGGTTTTCCCTAAACGTAACCAGCGCAACAACGCTGTATTACTTTCACTCACGGTGTAAATACCCGACAACTGACCTTTGGTTACAATAGCCTCCTGAGGTACCAAAACAACCTTACTTGTTCCGCTGGATTCCACTGGAAACTGAACCGTAACGAACATTCCTGATAGGATAGATTCATTGGTTTTATCTAAAGCTACTTTTACCACATATTGTCCGCCTGTATTTTTAGCAGAACTGCTAACCTCTGTAACCTTTCCTGCTATGTTCTTATTTATTGATTTCACAAGAATGCTTACAGCCGTTCCTGTTTCAATTTTTGAAATCTCACTTTCTGGTACCATCGCGGATACTTCAAATTGTCCAGGTGCTTCCATAGAAACCAATGGCATACCAGGATTGGCCATATCCCCATTTTTAATAAATTTTCCTGTTACCACGCCATTAAAAGGCGCGCGAATGTTTACATAGGCAAATTGTGCTTCTACTTCATTTTTCATTTGTTTGGCGCCTTCCAAACGTGCTTTTGCCATATTATAGTTGGCCGTCATATCGTCGAACTCTTTTTGGGAAGCACTGTTTTGGGCAAACAGGTTTTTATAGCGGTTATAATCTTTCTCCGCATTGTTAAAAGCGGCTGTTGCTTCGGCAATACCGGCATTCACCTGAGATAATTTGGCCTGTAAATCGGCATTATTAATCGCAACCAACAACTGACCTTTGGTTACTTTATCCCCAACATCAACGGGTGTATTGGTTACAAACCCCATCATGCGCGTACTCAAATTAGCGCTATTAACTGCTTGTATGGTACCACTAGCCGTTAAATAGGAATTATTGTTGCTTGTTTCAATCGTATTTAGTTTTACCGAAACTGCTGCTTCGTCTGCCAGTGTTTTCTTGTCGTCGTTGCCACAACTCATTACTAAAAAAGAAATTGCCAACAGTGTTATTGTATATTTTATTTTCATGGTATTATTAAGCTTTAGTTAAAAATTGTAGATATGCTTTCGCATAATTGTATTCAAAAATGGTTTGATAATATTCCAATTGTTTTTGGGCAAACTGTGTTTCTGCCATGAGTAAATCGGATGTTTTTTCCAAGCCTTCTTCAAACCGATTGGTTCGTATTCTTAAAGATTCTTGGGATTGCTCCATTGCTAATTGCGATAAATCCAGTTTATTTTTGGCATCGGCAAACATTCTTTTAGCCTTATTAAGCTCTAACTGACTTTGCGACACGTATTGCTCATACTGTAATTTCGATTTTTCATATTCTGCTCTACTTTTTTGCGCTTTACCAAAACGTTTGGTGCCATCTAGAATCGTCCAGCTTAATTGGGCACCTACTACATAACCATTGGCACCACCTTGAAATATTTGGTCATCGTACAATTCATAGCTACCAAAAGCATTCAAACTTGGTAAAAAAGTCATTTTATCCGCTTTGTGCATGGTTTCGTAAGCGCTAGAAGCCAGTTCCATGGCTTTGATATCAGAGCGTTCCTTGGATATTTGCGCAGTAACTTCGCCATTAAAATTATCTACCAACAAATCATTAGCAGGTTTGTAAATGGTATTACTAGTATCATTCATCAAAAATGATAAATAGTTAGAAGCGTTTTCTACGTTACTTTTAGCCAGTTGTAATTGGTTCTTCACCTCGGTTACCCTAACCTCTACCGCTAACACATCGGCTCGCTGTAGATACCCTTGCTTAAAACTATTATCGGCCAATTGTTTATTGGATTCTGCTGCTTTTAAAGCCTTTTCCAATACATCAACTGCTTTATAGGCCAGTTGTAACTGCATATAGGCTTTATCAACTTCAAACATTAAATAATCGCTTGCGCGTAGTGTTTGCAAGGTCATGGCTTTCATTTTACTTTTAGCTGCTTTGCGCTGCAGAAACCCATCTATATTTATTAATGGCTGCTTCACTTCTACAAGCGTTGCAAAATTTTGGGTTTGTTCTGGATTGTTAAGCAATGCCGGATTAAAATCAGCCTGAGTTAAAATGGCTTGGTTTAATTTAGAACCAAAAGCCATGAGCGGATTGGTTGTTGTAATACCCGTATGCGACACCGTTATATTGGGCAGAAAAATGGCATTGGTTTGCCTATAATCTGCTCGGGCTTCGTTGAAATCCTCTACTGAAATTTTAAGTGTCTGATTGTTTTCTGAAACTTTGTTCCAAACTTCCGTTTTATTAATAGAAACCAGTTCTTGCCCCCAAAACATTGGTACAAAGCTTAAAAAAACAATCGCTGTACTGTATAATCTGTTCATTGTTTTAAATTTTACAGCACAAAGGTAGGTGAGCATAAAAGAGTAGTTCGTAACTTTTGTTACCAAAGAAAAGGCACTTCTTCCGAAGCGCCTTTTCAACAAAAAACCAAAACCTTAAAATCTAGAAACTAGTCACTCTAATCCATCATTAAGGTTTCTAAAACATAAACCATTTACCCTCAGTTCAAAAAAATGAATCTTTATTTACTTCAGATAAAATTAATGTTTCAAAAAAAAGTATTGTGTAACTTTTGTTGCTAAACTTCAAAAGATATATTTAGTGTTCACCATAACCCACATCATCCATTTTTCCTTTAAAAACTTTGTATTGAATGGTAAAATAGACCGCCACTAAAATGATAGCAACCACAAACCAATACACGCCTACAGACAAGCCATATTCGTGGGCTGCCATATTGTAAATGGTTAAATCTGGGTTGATTGTATTTGTTGAAGGCAGTAGCTTTGGAAAAATGGAAACCACTGTAGATGCCAAACCTCCAAATAGGAACAATGATGAAAACAGAAATCCGTAGCTATCTTTTGTGAAAGTTTTAATTCTAAATAATCCCAAGTGCCCTAAAAAGAATATTAATGGAAAAACAAACAGCCAAGGGTGTTTTAAAAAATTATGAAACGGATTGGGTTCTATGATATGCCAAACCAAAAGAGAGACAATAATTAAAACCGAAAGCACAACATTCAAGTTAAAAACCACCTTTCTTAATTGATTGTTCAAACTAGAGTTTGTTTTAAAAATAATCCAATTAGCGCCGTGAATGGTCAATGCTACAACACCAATAATACCAAGTAGTAGTGTAAACCAGTCTATTATTCCTAAATGCTCGGCTTGTGGACTAAACGTTGGATTCCAAAGTGGTAAAAAGAAATAATGGGCTTCGTGTGCAGAAACACCATTTGTTACCATTCCCAGATTTACACCTCTTACCACATTTCCTAGAGCAATACCAAAAAACAAAGCCAATAATAAACTAGCTATACCGAAAGCTTTATCCCAAACAGCTTCCCACATTTTGTTATGTATTTGTCCGCGTAATTCCAAACCAATGGCTCTAAAAATAAGCAACCATAAAATCATGATTAACGGCAAATAAAACCCACTAAACGAGGATGCATACAAAGTAGGAAATGCAAAAAACAGAACACCGCCGGCAGCAATGAGCCAAACTTCGTTGGCATCCCAAAAAGGTCCAATAGCATTGGTAATGGCCTTTTTATCTTTTTCTGTCTTAGCAAAGAATAAATGTATAATACCCGCCCCAAAATCGTAGCCATCCAAAATGATGTAAACAGCCAACATGGTCATTAAAACGATATACCAAAATAACTCCATAATTAATGTTTTAAGGTTTCCGGCCCTTTATTGATTATTTTACCAACAAGCATTAAGAATAATAGTCCTAACAACAAGTAAAGTCCAATAAATCCTAGTAATGTAAACAGTGTATTTCCAGCAGACACCGTTGGTGAAGCTCCTGCCGAGGTTCTCAATAAATTATAAACCAACCAAGGTTGCCTGCCCAGCTCTGCCGTATACCAACCCATAGTATTGGCGATATATGGAAACGGCAGCATAAACAACAAAGCCCATAGTATCCATTTGGTTTTATACAGTTTTTTTCTGAACAACTGAACCACAGCCAACAACATTAAACCAATAAATATAGTACCCAATCCTACCATAATATGGTAAGCATAATAGAGCCCAGGAATGTTTGTGGGATAGATAGCTTCATCAAACTCATTCAGTCCTTTAATTTCGGCATCCCATTTTTGGTAGGTTAAAAAGCTTAAAATATTGGGGACAGCTATTTTATTATCAAGTGTTTTATCTATCATATTGGGCTGGCCAATTAGCACAATTTCCGAGCCGCCATCTTCGGTTTCAAAAATACCTTCCATAGCTGCAAAAGTAACTGGTTGGTACTTTACCACATTTTTAGCTGCCAAATCACCTGTTGGGAATGCCACTACAATGCTTGATATCAATCCAAAAACAACACCCGTTTTCACAAACAGTTTTCCAAATTCGAAATGCTTGTTGTTTAATACATAAAACGCACCAATAGCAGCAACCACAAAAGAAGCAGTAACCAGTGAGGCTGCCTGATTGTGTAAATAAGACGGCCACAACCAAGGGTTTGAAAACAAAGCTCCAAAATTATTCAACACAAATTTGCCGTTTTCTAAAATTTCGTAACCAACGGGATGTTGCATCCAAGAATGTGTAGCAATTATTAAAAAACCACTAGCCCAAGAGCCCAAGAACACTAAAAAGCCCGTAACAAAATGAAGTTTATGACCCAACAGCTTTTCTCCAAAAAGAAAGAGCCCTAAAAACGAGGACTCCAAGAAGAACGAAAACATGCCTTCCATAGCCAGGGTTTGACCAATAATACCTCCTGTTAATTCTGAAAATTTAGCCCAATTAGTACCAAATTGAAATTCCATAGGAATGCCCGTAACAACACCCATGGCAAAATTAAGGGCAAAAATCTTCATCCAGAATTTAGCAGCATCGTTATAAATTTCAAGTTTGCTTTTTAGGAACTTCCATTTAAAATAGACTATTATTAGCGATAGCCCCATGGTTAATTGCGGAAAAAGGTAATGGAAAGTGATAGTAAATGCAAACTGCATTCTATCGTAAAAAAGCATGTCTTCCATAGTTGGTGTTTTGCTATACAAAAATACAACACAGAAGATTAATAGCAGATAACTTTTACTACTTATTGCTATTAATTAATCCTATCAAATCATTTTTTTGAACCACACCCGATTGCCTCCAAATTTGTTGGCCCTTTTTAAAGAGAATAAGTGTTGGCACGCCCCTAACCTGATATTTTGCCGCCAAATGTTGGTTCTTGTCAACATCAATTTTTATAATGGAAACCATTTCTCCCAAACTGTCTTTCACCTCTTTTAAAATAGGCGACATCATTTTACAAGGCCCGCACCATTCGGCGAAAAAATCGACCAACACTGGTTTATCTTGATTTATTATTTCAGTAAAACGACTCATGCAGAATTAATTTTAAGACCAAAATTAAAACAAATTTAAACTTTATTCATAACCAAAAGAGGTGTGTGGATTTTTAAACCAAAGGTCTCAACGGGATATCTAGTTAATAAGCGGTCTATATAAGAATGTTTGGTGCTTACCATAACAAACAAATCAAATTTATTTTCTACTATGTACTGGTTCACTTTTTCAAACATTTTTTTATTGCTAACTTCAATAGATGTAGAAGTAGCTTCACTAAAGTATTTTTTAAATAAAACCTCGTTGCTTAAAACTTCGTTAGTAGAGTTCAATTCATCCTTAATATGTAATATTTCCAATTTAAAGTTAAAAAGTGACTTTAAATACAACAGCGATTTCAATTCATCAATACCATGTAGCGATAAATGGTTAGTAGTAAAAAGTACTTTATTAAAACCTTTAAACTTACAGTCGCTTGGTATGGCCAAAACAGGCACATCGCATTGTTGCATCACGTGTGCCGTATTGCTTCCAAACAATACACTTTCTAAACCACTAGATCCCTTTGTTCCCATTACAATCAAATCTATGTTATGTGTTTTTGAAGATTGGTTTATGGAATTTATTAAATTATCATAGTCTACTATTGAATGAAATTGGTGCTTATCATTTCCATACTTTGTCTTTATTTTTAATATGATATTATCGATGGATTTTTTCGCAGCCGATACAAGTGTTTCGTAAATAGTGGTAGAAGACGACATAACCATCATATCATCTGAAATGAATGAAGATGCTTTTTGAACATTCAACAAATAAAAATCGCAAGACTCTTCCCGAAACATATCAATGGCAAAATGTATTGCATTGATGGAAATTTTCGAAAAATCTGTTGGTAATAATATAGCTTTCATAACAAGACCTATTAATTTACAATGTAAAAGTATCGTGTAATTTACAAGAAAACTATGATATTAATCAGTTAGTTAGGGCTGTTTTTTTACAAATAAAAAATTAGTTTTATAATGTAAAGCATCGTACTTTCGGCACGGTATATGATTAAATATAACCCAAATCCTAACTTAATATGCGCAAAGTCTTTTTATTGATTGTTTTTGTTTTATGCGTTAAAAACCATGCCCAAAATAACGCTATTGGAAACTCAGAAAAACTGGTGTTTTCAGCATCTTATAACATGTCTGGTGTACTTACCGATTTAGCCGAGGTAACTATGGCTACAAGTAATGTAAAAACGTCATCGGCCACTTTATTACAATTAAAAATTACGGCTGCAACTTACAGCAAATGGGATAATTTTTTTAAAATAAGAGACCTTTACGAAAGCTACGTAAACCCAAACAACCTTGCCCCCTATTTGTATAAGCGTGATATTAATGAAGGAGGGTATACCAAAACCATGAAATATACCTTCAACCCTAAAACAAATTCGGTAAAATCGGTTCACACAAGAAGAGGTAGCAACGAAGAGAACAAAAATTTAACCATTCAGCCAAATACAAAAGATATTGTTTCTACACTTTATAATTTAAGGCTTATTGATTACAAATCAATGGCTGTAGGTTCTAAAAAAACATTCACTATTTTATTCGACAGGAAAGAATTTAAAGGCCAATTAACCTATTTGGGCAAAGAAACCATAACAACTGCTTTAGGAAAAAAAGAATGTTATAAATTAGCTATAGGTTCTAGCCAAACCAATGTGTTGCAAGGAACAAACAGTAATTTCTTGTGGCTTACTGCCGATGGCAATAAAATACCGGTTTATGCCAAATTTAAAATACCTGTTGGTACGGGCGAATTAAAAATAAAATCCGTTTCTAGTTTAAAAAACTAAATTAAAACAATATGATATGAAACAAGTTTTTATCATTTTAGGACTTACCGCAGCAATCATAGCCACCGTTTTTGCTATTTTACCAATTTCTAATTTGGCAATTTTTCCAGCCATTGCTGCCTTTATATTTGGACTCATAGCGTTTTATCTATCAAAAAAAACAGGTTCGGTAAAGAAAATTATTCAGTTTACTTTCCTTTTAACCATTGTTTCTCTTTCCGTTAGCATTTACAAAGCTATTTTTATTAAGGCAGAAGTGGCAAATACCGAGGAATTAATCCAAAAAGAGGACGAATCTAAACAAGAAGCCATTAAAGAATTGGAAGAGTTAGATTTAGAAGATATAACTTTAGAATAGTAGTAGTTTTATTACATTGTTTTTATATATTTGGCCTAAATTTAGTGAAGCTAGCGAGTAAACAGTATCTTTGTAACATAATTACCATGGTACTTTGCTAGTTCATGTGATAATTAATCCATTTACATGAAAACATTCTGCATTCTCTCAGCATTCGCTCTAGTTGGCACCTGTGCCACTACAAAATATACGGCTAAAATAGACAATCTAAAGAATAGCATTAAAATTACCGACAGTGCTTTGGTTATCAATTATTCTAACACCATTACTGCACTAGAGCTTAAAAAAGAACTCTATACTTTTGCATCCGATTCTTTTGAAGGTCGTGAAGTCGGTACAAAAGGCCAAAAACTGGCCGCTGCATTTTTAAGAGACTATTATATAGAAGAAAAAATAGCTTCACCTTTAGGGAATTCAGTCTACTACCAAAATATACCGGCTTCATTCTTTTCCAATGGCATAGGCGCTTCCGAAAATGTTTGGGCTTATATAGAAGGGGCTGAAAAACCAGAGGAACTTATTATCATTTCAGCACACTTAGACCACTTGGGTATTGATGATAATGGAGACATATTCAATGGCGCTGATGATGATGGCTCTGGTACGGTAGCCATCATGGAAATTGCCCAAGCATTTAAAAAAGCAAAAGAAGAAGGCCATGGCCCCAAAAGAAGTATTCTTTTCTTGCATCTTACGGGTGAAGAGATTGGTAAACAGGGCTCTGATTATTATTCTAAACACCCCGTCTTTCCTTTAGAAAATACCATTGTAAATCTTAATATAGATATGATTGGTCGTATAGACGACATCCATAAAGACAATCCAAACTACATCTATTTAATAGGTGCAGACCGGCTAAGTAAGGAACTGCACTACCTTTCGGAAAAAGTGAACAACGCCTTTACTAAAATGGATTTAGACTATAGATATAATGCAGAAAATGACAAAAACCATTATTATACAAGGTCAGATCATTATAATTTTGCCATAAACGGCATACCTGTTATATTTTACTTCAATGGCGAGCATGCCGATTATCATAAAGCAACCGATACGCCCGACAAAATAGATTACCAATTACTACAGAATAGAACCCGACTTATATTTGCAACCGCTTGGCAAATAGTAAATCAGGAACACACATTGGTTGTAGATGAAGAAAACGAACTTCTTTTAAACTAAAATTATAGCTAACTTTGCGCTATTACATTCACCATAATTTACTTTAATGAAAAAAATAGCCTTATTACTTAGCCTAGTCCTACTTTTTGCAAACTGTGGCACATCCCAAAATGTTAAATCACAAAAGCCCCTAACCGCGGCGAATTTTGCCGAACTTATACGTGCCAACGATTTAAAAGAAATGCTCTACATCTATGCTTCAGATGAATTTGAAGGCAGAAGAACGGGCGAACCAGGACAAAAAAAAGCCATTGAATTTTTAAAAGACCATTATATTAAATGGGGTATCCCCTCACCTATTTCCAAAGGTGATTATTTTCAGGAAATACCAGAATCATTTTTTAAAGGAAAAGCCAAAGCTTCTGAAAATGTAATGGCATTTATTAAGGGTTCTGAAAAACCTGATGAGGTTTTGGTTATTTCAGGACATTTGGATCACGAGGGTATTAAAAATGGGAAAATTTACAATGGCGCCGACGATGATGGCTCGGGTACTGTTGCCATTTTAGAAATTGCAAAAGCCTTCAAAACTGCTGCTGATAATGATTATGCTCCTAAACGTAGCATTCTCTTTTTACATTTTACAGGCGAAGAATTAGGACTGTACGGTTCAAAATACTACACTGAAGTAGATCCGGTTATTCCTTTGGAAAATACGATTGCCGATTTAAATATTGATATGATTGGTCGTACCGATCCAAAACATGATAGCAATTCGAATTATATGTATTTAATAGGTTCCAATAGATTAAGTACCGAATTGCACGATGTTTCTGAAGCGGTAAATAAAGAACATTTTAACATGGTGTTCGATTATACATTTAATGACGAAAACGATCCCAATCGCTATTATTACCGTTCTGACCATTACAATTTTGCCAAAAACAATATTCCTGTAATTTTTTATTTTGATGGTGGCCACGAAGACTACCACAAACCAACCGATACACCCGATAAAATAGACTACGATTTGTTAACCAAACGCACCCAATTAATTTTTTATACCGCTTGGGAATTGGCCAATAGAGAAGAACGTGTTAAGTTGGATTAGTATATATGTGTTCCTGAACTAAATATTTAATTTTTGCTTAGAATGAAATCCACAGAACAATTAGCAAACCGGCTTCATGAAGTCATTTTAAGTGGAACTTGGATTGCTAATACAAACTTCAAAGATCAATTAGAAAATTTAGATTGGAGAATAGCTACTACAAGTATTGAAGAACACCATAATACAATTTCAGTTATAGCACAGCATATCCATTACTATATCGAAGGATTAAAAAATGTATTTATTAACGGGAAACTTGAAATTAGCGACAAACACAGTTTTGATTTCCCTCCCATAAAATCTCATGCCGAATGGATGGCTATCCAAAAAAAACTTTGGGAAGACACAGAGGCACTTTCTAAATTAATTGAAAAAATGCCCCAATCTCAACTTTATGATGATTTTGTTGATAAAAAATATGGTAGCTACCTCCGAAATATTAATGGAATGATTGAACACTGTTATTACCATCTTGGGCAAATTGTACTAATAAAAAAACTTGTTTTAAAAAATTAAAACTTATTTATAAACACAAAAAAAGCCTTTCAATCTCTTGAAAGGCTTGTCTTTTTGGGTGGAAGATCGGTCTCGAACCGACGACCTCCTGAACCACAATCAGGCGCTCTAACCAACTGAGCTACAACCACCATAAAAACCGCATCGTAAATGCGAGTGCAAATGTAATTGATTTCCCCTTTTCTGCAAAGGGTTTTTATAATATTTTAATGCACAAAATTAAAATTAAGGCTAACTATTTTAAATCGAATAAACTATCAACTGCAGCGTAACGCTCTACCGTAAAACCTTCACCATGCTCTACGCCAACCAATCTGCCTAAA
Organism: Marixanthotalea marina; assembly: GCA_018883545.1. Lineage (GTDB taxonomy): Bacteria > Bacteroidota > Bacteroidia > Flavobacteriales > Flavobacteriaceae > Marixanthotalea > Marixanthotalea marina. The sequence continues at coordinate 136,332 of JAHLEH010000002.1, forward strand.
TCGCGTGCCCTATACAAAACACTATCTGCAAAATTTTTGCTGGAAATGGGTGTTTCTGGTTCTTCACTATCACTATTATGGAATTGGGTTTTATAAGCAAACACGGCATCCAACTTTTTCTGTATAAATCCCGTAACATCTACAACTATGTCTGGTTCTATATGCTTCCATTGAATATAATGGTACACATGCTTCGGACGCCAAGCCTGCTGGGGTTTTGAGGCATCATCCAAAAACGTTTCAATTTTTTGCAATCCACTTAAAAAACAGGCATCACTTACCAAACTGCTTCCCTTGCCGTGGTCTATATGTCTATCTTCAACAGCATTACACAAAACAATTTCAGGTTGGTATTTACGTATCATTTTTATCAATTCCAATTGGTGTTTTTTGTTGTTCACAAAAAAACCATCTTCAAAATTCATGTTTTCACGAACCTTAACTTCAAGTATTTTAGCTGCATTGGTAGCTTCTTCATGTCTTATTTCAGCACTGCCACGAGTTCCCAACTCACCACGGGTTAAATCTACAATACCCACTTTTTTACCACGTGCCACTTCTTTTGCTACCGTGGCCGCACACCCTAACTCTACATCATCAGGATGGGCACCAATGGCAAGAATATCTAATTTCATCTATTTTATTTTATAAAAAACTTATGCCTTAGACGCTTTTAATGAGCATACTTAACAAATTATAGAGGTTTTAAAATGACTTGAAAATCTAAATTACTAAAAAAATACTTGCAAATTTTAGAACTCCATAATACGAAAACGTATTCGTGAAAAATTTCCCTTAAAAAAATTGAAAAAACTGCTAATCATTGAAAAACACTGGGTTTTTGCAAAGTATGACATTAATCATAATTCCCACAAACATTCCAAGGTAATTTTACTGTACATTAAAAAAAGGCCATTAAAGGCATTACAAATGTAAACAATTAGAAAAGATGATGTACTTAATGCTTATCATATTAGCTGTAACCATTGCATTGTTCGTTTGGGGTAAATTCACCCCAGATATTGTTGCACTTTTATCAATGCTAAGTTTATATCTAACAGGAATTTTAGATGCAAAAGAAACTTTAAGCGGTTTTAGTAACCCAACGGTTATCATGATTGCAGCGCTGTTTATTATAGGCGAAAGCATTGCGCAAACAGGTTGGACTGCTTTAGCTGGTAAAAAATTTGTGGAATGGGCCGGCAATAGCATTACTAGACTTCTTTTCATAGTTACTTTAGGGTCTGGTGTATTATCTGGTTTTGTTAGCAACACAGGTACGGTAGCTACCCTAATGCCCCTAACCATTTCTTCTGCCTGGAGCATTGGCACTTTACCATCTAAAATGCTTATGCCTGTAGCCTTTGGCTCAAATACTGGCGGCCTATTGACCTTAACAGGAACTCCTCCAAACATTATTGTGAGCAACGCCTTAGCCGAAGCTGGCTTTGAAGGTTTTTCATTCTTTGAGTTTGCTTTAATCGGACTACCACTTTTGCTTATTGCACTGCTCTATTTCAGATATATTGGCTATAAGCTGTTACCCAAAAACAAAACAAACAACAAACCAATTAATATTGAAGACACTTTACATAAATGGATTGAAGCCTATAAAATTGAAGATGGCTATTACAGATTACGTATTCGTTCAATTTCACCACTTATAAATACTAAACTTGAGAATTGGCATTTTGAAAAGGACTATGGTGTTTCTATAATCCGATTAAAAAGAAGGCATCCAAATATCTTAAAAGGCATTCAAACTTTTGAAGAATTTCCAACTCCAAATACAGAATTGCGTTATCACGATATACTTACCGTAAAAGGCGAAACAGACGCTATTAACAGGCTGATGATAACATTTCGTTTGGGTTTGCTGCCCCTTGAACCTATAACCAATGAGCTAAAGCACAACTTAATAAACCAAGAAGTAGGTATGACCGAGGTGATTGTTAATACAAATTCCATGTTGGTTGGCAGAACCTATAAGCTCGGTGACTACTTTAAACGCTTTGGTATTCAACTGATAGCTGCATCACGAAACAATAAACCTTTGTTGGATAAAGAGATAACAATTAAAGTTGGAGATTCCTTTTTATTGCGTGGTAGCTGGGAACATATAGACGAGCTTAAAAAGCAACACGAACATTTAGTGATTTGTGGGAGTCCAGAAGGCATGGCTAAAAATATTGAAAATCTACACTTCAAATCGTACATCGCTTTAGGTTCATTAGTATTAATGATTGCATTGATGGTGTTTGACATTCTACCCGGGGTTATGGCAGCTTTGGTTAGTGCCGGTGTGGTTTTACTAACTGGCTGTGTACCTATTTCAAAAGCATACAAAGGTATTAGTTGGACCAGCGTCGTAATGATTGCCGCCATGATACCAATGGGCATCGCCTTAGAAAAAACAGGTACTGCTCAAATAGTAGCTAACGGACTCGTAAACTATTTGGGAAGTATCCACCCCATACTACTATTAGGCGGAATTTTCATATTAACCACTGCCTTTAGTCAGGTTATTAACAATTCTGCAACAGCTGTTTTAATGGCTCCAATAGCTGTACTAGCGGCAACATCGTTACACATATCGCCTGCACCATTTATGATTGTAGTTGCCATCAGTGCCTCAACGGCTTTTTTAACACCTATAGGCACCACAACAAATGCCATGGTTATGGCCGCTGGTGGCTATAAGTTTATGGATTATTTAAAAGTAGGCGCGCCCTTACTGCTTATGTTTTTTGTGATAACACTCATATTAGTGCCTATTATATGGCCTTTTTAAAATAAAATTATAAGAACCTTAAAATTCAACACAATGAAAAATTTAGCAACACTTACAGAAAAATCAGGTTTAGAAAAATACGGTTTAAAAAATGTTACTGCACACTGGAATTTATCTCCAGAAGCCCTGCAACAAATAACCGTTGAAAAAAATATGGGACGCGAAACCAAAAATGGCACCTTGGCCATTAACACTGGTAAATTTACGGGAAGATCTCCTCAAGACCGATTTATAGTAAAAGATGATTATACTAATGATAAAGTTTGGTGGGGAAAAATAAACAAGCCCATATCTTCGGAGAATTTTGATCGATTGGAAAAAGAAGTGGTAAAGTATCTATCAGGAAAAGAAATCTATGCAAGAGATGGGTATGTTTGTGCCGAACCAGAATACAGAACAAACATAAGAACCGTAACAGAGTTCCCTTGGTCCAATTTATTTGTGTACAACATGTTTTTAAGACCAAGTGAAAAAGAGTTGGAAAACTTCAATGAAGACTGGCTGATTCTTTGTGCTCCTGGCTATGTGTGCCCAGATCCATCTGCTTATGGTATCCGACAAGGGAATTTTTCAATCATCAATTTCTCTAAAAAAATAGCATTGGTTGGGGGCTCTGCCTATACAGGCGAAATGAAAAAAGGTATTTTTTCTGCATTAAACCTCATACTTCCTATTGAAAAAAATGTACTGCCTATGCACTGTTCTGCCAATGTTGGCAAATACGGAGATACTGCTATTTTCTTTGGATTATCCGGCACCGGCAAAACGACTTTATCTGCAGATCCTGATAGAAAACTAATTGGTGACGATGAGCACGGTTGGACTGCCGATAACACCATCTTTAACTTTGAAGGTGGTTGTTATGCCAAAGTGATTGATTTAACAGAAGAAAAAGAACCAGACATTTATCGTGCTATCAGACCAGGTGCCTTATTGGAAAATGTAATTTTTAAAGCCGATGGTAATGTTGATTACATGGATAGCAGCATTACCCAAAACACCCGTGTAAGCTATCCTATTTACCATATAGACAACATTCAGGAAACACTTTATGCCAACAACCCAAAAAACATTTTCTTTCTAACTTGTGATGCTTTTGGTGTGCTTCCTCCTGTTTCTAAATTAACCCCAGGTCAAGCAGCTTACCATTTCATTTCTGGATATACTGCCAAAGTCGCAGGAACAGAAGCTGGTATTACTGAACCTGTACCTTCATTCTCTGCTTGTTTTGGAGAACCGTTTATGCCTTTGCACCCAACGGTTTATGGTGAAATGCTAAGCAAAAAAATGCAGGATGCTAATGTAAATGTATGGCTAATCAACACAGGTTGGAGCGCTGGCCCTTATGGTGTAGGTTCCAGAATTAAACTGAAATACACAAGGGCTATGATTACGGCCATCCTTAATGGTGAATTAGATACCGTAGATTATGAACAAAACCCTATTTTCGGATTGTTCATGCCTAAATATTGCCCAAGTGTTCCAACAGAAATTCTAGACCCCATGAATACTTGGTTAAATAAAGGCGCTTACATTAGCAAAGCCATTCAATTGGCGCACTCATTCCACTTAAACTTTGAAAAATTTGCCAACGAAGCATCCCAACAAATTATTGAAGGTGGTCCGCTAATTGATGAGCACCATCACTTAGCCGAGCACATTTAATGGGTTCTTAGTTAATGAAGAAAGGAGCTCTTAGGAGCTCCTTTTATTCTAATGTTTGTCTCAAAAAAAATCTAAAAATGAAAGCCTTACTATTGGTCATAGCGTTAGTGTATGGACTATTTGGTTATTCACAAACATCTCCAGAAAGCAAATTAGGCACTTGGTATATGTATGATGGCACCCATAAAATAGCTGAAAAATTCAGTTTAAAGACCGGTATACAGCTGAGAACCTATGAAGTGTTCGATAATATGAACCTATGGTTTTTTTATGGCGGTGGCAACTATCACCTTAATAAAAAGACAACGTTTACCTTAGCTTATTGTTATTTAGATATTGATAGAAGTTTTGCTATAACCGAATTGCCACATGCCTATGAAAATAGATTTTATGAACAAGTAGGCTACAACCAATCCATTTTTAATTTACCTATAAGCCATCGGTTTAGGTTAGAGCATAGAATCCTCAACTACAAGCATAATACTGATTTTCAAAATAGAATACGATACCGTTTAGGCACTAAAATTAACCTGAACAAAACACTTTTTGTGAGTTTGAACAATGAGTTTTTCTTCAATTTTAAAGGTGATTTGTCCAACGAAAACAGACTTTGCGCTAATCTAGGACTTAACATAAACAAAAACAGCATTATACAATTTGGCTATTTAAACCATAAAATAAATGGCTTAAACCTTCATAGGCTGCAAGTTGGTATTTACCTAAAAACCGATCATACAAAAAAGAAAAACTAATTATTGGTTTTTAAGCGCTTTCTCAATCCGCCTATCTGGAATGAGCCAAATAATGGCAACCAAAATGTATATTGCACCGCTGATACCAACATTAATAAACGATGTTATAATTCCCAAAACATAAAGTACAGGAGATACCTTTCCTTTTATATCACGCCCCAAGGCTTTTGCCAAAATAGAATCTTTACCGTGACTTTTAATAATTAAAAACTGGAGTATAAAATAAGCTATGGCAGCACCTAAAAGAATAATTCCATACAAAAAGGCCGAAGCGGCGGTAAAATGATTTTCTCCCATCCAGCCCGTAACAAATGGAATTAGAGACAACCAGAATAACAAATGCATGTTGGCCCATAATATACCACCCGTTACATGTTTTACCGTTTGCATCATATGGTGATGATTGTTCCAATAAATGGCCAAATAAATAAAACTTAAAATATAGCTCAAAAAAACAGGCAAAAGTGGTTTTAAATCTTCAAATTCACCGCCGTGGGGCACTTTCAATTCCAAAACCATAATGGTGATAATAATAGCCAAAACGCCATCGGTAAATGCTTCCAATCTTCCTTTTGTCATCATAACTTTATAGTATTTAATATAAAAAGGTAGTGATTAAATTCATAATCTTTTTTAAAATTAAACCTTTACCGTCTTCCAAGCTCCTTTCTTAAACCAAAAAATAGCTATTACCGCTATAAAAACTTCAGCAAAAGTAATAGCTGAAAAAACACCAACAGGTCCAAAATCAAATGTTAAAGCTAAAACATAAGCTACGGGTAGTTGCAGTAACCAAAAGCAAATAAAATTAATAAATGTGGGGGTTTTAGTATCACCAGCACCATTAAATGCATTAATCATTACCATGCCATAAGCATAAAAAATATAGCCCGATGCTAAAATACGAAGACAAAGGCTACCATACTTAACAACTTCGGGAGTTGTATTAAATACTAAAATTATTTGTGGTGCAAATAGCAAATAAACAATGGAAACCAAGCCCATAAAAATGGCACAATATTTACTTGTTTTCCAAACAGATTGTTCGGCGCGTTCTGGTTGCAACGCTCCTAAATTTTGACCTACCAAAGCAGCCGCAGCATTACTCATTCCCCAGGCTGGCATTAACGTAAACATCATAACTCGAATAGCAATAGTATAACCTGCCAATACTTCGCTACCAAATTCGCTCATAATACGCATTAAAAACACCCAAGAAGAGGTTCCGATAAAAAACTGACCAATACCTCCCAACGATACCTTTATTAAATTAAACATGATCTTGGTACGAATTACCAAATCCGTAACCACTATTTTAATTTTGCTATAGCCGTAAAAAAGAATTCCCAATTGAAACAAAACAGCCGTGCCCCTGCCAATGGTAGTAGCGATGGCCGCTCCTTCTACACCATGTGCTTCAATAGGGCCAAATCCGAAAATAAAAATGGGATCGAGAATTATATTGAGTCCGTTGGATAATACAAGTGTCCACATAGCTACCGATGCATTGCCTGCGCCTCTAAAAACAGCATTTATTAAAAACAAAAGCATTACGGTTAGGTTTCCGCCCAACAAGATTTTTGTATAGCCAAACCCTTCGGAAATTAAATCAGGTTCTCCTCCCATTAAACTTAAAATCTGTTTTGGGTAAGCAATACCGATAGCACTTATAAATAATGAGACAAATATGCCAAGAAATATGACTTGCACTGCAGCTTTGGAGGCGCCATCAATATCTTTTTCTCCAACACGCCTGGCCACAATGGCTGTTGCAGCCATACTTAACCCTATGGCTACGGCATACACCAAGGTTAATACCGATTCTGTTAACCCAATAGTGGCCACAGCATTAACACTTACTTTTGAGACATACAAGATATCTACCAAAGCAAAAATGGATTCCATAAGCATTTCCAAAATCATAGGAATGGAAAGCATAAAAACCGCTTTTCTAATACTGCCCGACGTGAATTCTTGTTCTTTGCCCGTTACGGCTATTTTAAAATATTGAATTAATTGTTTAAGTGAAATTTTATGTGATTGCATTTTTTTACGTATTAAAATAAAACATAGCCACATGAATTATATGGCTTATTAGCACGAGAGAACCTCGATTTTATTCCTTTTGAAGTATACTTAAACAATCATAATGGCAAATATGTGAATTTTATTTAAATCCACAACAAGCATTTAGCATATTATTTTCTATTGGTTTATCTTCGCCAAAAATTCTGAAAATGCTAAAGGCCGTTATATTTGATATGGATGGGGTTATTATTGAAAGTGAACCACTGCACCATATTGCCTACCATAAAATGTTTGATGATTTGAATATTAAAGTGTCTGATGCACTTTACGAATCGTTTACCGGAAAAGCCACTTTAAAGATATGTGAGCAACTTTGCGAAGCTTTCAATTTGAAGGAATCGCCTGAATTTTTGGTTGAAACCAAACGCAAACATTTCAATTATTTATTCGATAACGACAAAACCTTCGATTTAATGGAAGGGGTTTTAGATTTGATTAAAGACTATCATAATAACGGACTTACCTTAGTGTTAGGGTCTTCGGCATCTATGCCAAATATAGAGCGCATTTTCAAACGTTTTGACCTCAACAAATACTTCAAGGCCAAATTTAGTGGTGCCGATTTAAAAGAATCGAAGCCACATCCAGAGATTTTTATTAAAGCAGCTGAAGCTACAGGATATTCCCGTAATGAGTGTATGGTGATTGAAGACGCTACCAATGGCGTTTTAGCAGCTAAATCCGCAGGTATCTTTTGTGTGGCTTTTGATAGTCCTAACTCTAAAAACCAGGACTACAGCAAAGCTGATTTGGTGGTAAAATCATTCAATGAAATCACCTATCATAAAATACAACACTTAATATAAAGGGACTATTTCTTTTTATAATATTTGACATACCCTCTATAAGACAAAACTCCCAACAAGGCCAGAATAGCTATGGCAATAGCTATAATATTGAAGCTCGCTATTTGCTGACCAGATTGGTACGAATGCAATCCTGATAAATAGAAATTTACCCCAAAATAGGTAAAGATAATGAACGAAAATGCGATAATAGAACATAGGTTATACAACCATCTGCCACGCAATCCTGGTACCAAACGCATGTGTATTACAAACGCATAAATCATAATACTTATTAACGCCCAAGTCTCTTTTGGGTCCCAGCCCCAATAACGTCCCCAACTTTCGTTGGCCCACATACCACCTAAAAAGTTACCAATGGTCAACATTACCAAACCAACCGTTAAGGCCATCTCATTTATAATGGTAAGTTCCTGGATATTTATATCCATTTTCTTTTTATTGTCTTTATTGGTAAAAACCATCAATAGTAAAGAGACAATTCCTAAAATCATTCCCAAGGTAAAAGGCCCGTAACTTGCCACAATAACTGCTACGTGAATCATCAACCAATAACTATTCAACACAGGTTGAAGGTTTGCTATGGCTGGATCCATCCAATTCCAATGAGCAATCATCAATAACATAGCAGTTACAAATGCTGTTGAAGCTATAGTCAATTCACTTTTTCTTCCAAACGCCAGTCCAAAAAACATACTAGACCACGCCACATACAACATAGACTCGTAAGCATCACTCCAAGGCGCATGACCAGAAATGTACCAACGCACAATCAAACCAGCCGTATGCAATAAAAACAAAATAAGTATGGTAATCTTAAATATATTGGCCAAAACATTCAAGGTTTTGCTCTTATCTTTGAAAATTTGAATAATCAACACCACAAAAAGCACAGTACCAGCATACAAATACCAGCTGAATAGCTTTTTGAAAATATCGTATTTGTTGTAAAGCACTTCGGTATTTATTTTTTTATCCGATAGCATTACAGAAGCACCATAACGCTGTTGTGTTTTTTTAACGGCTTCCAAAATTTTATTGGCTTCAGAGTAATCTCCCGTCTGCTTTGCCGTATTAAGCATATACAAATAGGCGTTAAAGCTATTCTTTATAAAATTGGCATAAAGCGAATCTTCTACTTTAAAAGTCTGTTCTTTATAAATACTGGAAGAAATCCAGGTATTGTTTTCATCTTCAGGCAACGGGAAAATCCGTAAGGTGTTCAACCCTTCGTAAGGTAAAGTGTTGTAAAATAAATTAACACGTTGGTCTACCTCCTTAAGCTCTTTTTGAATGGCAGTGGGCGGATTGGCTTTATATGCTTCTTCAATATAAGGTGCCAATTTATATGTGCCTGTTTCGGTTAAGAAATCGGCTAAAGAAACATATTTATCTTCTTTACTTGTCCCTATAATAGTTCTAATAGAGTCCCCTTTTTTTAAAGGCAAATAAATAATAGGTACGTTATACCAAAGCATAGGACTTTCTTGCATAGACAGCAATACCTGGTTGGCATCAAAGTCTTCATATGTATCGTGCTTGCTTACCTTACGCAACACTTCGGAAGCATAGGTGTTTAATGGCATCATACGGCCATCGAGATCTTGAATAACCATACGACCAAAAACATCGGCGTGTTCTTTTGGGGCTATATTGGCTTGTAAAATGGAATCTACCAAAACCTTTTCTGGTCTTGAATGGTTATGTTCATCGCCTTTTGTATGTTCTTGCGAAAAACCATTAAGGCCTAAGCATAGAAATACAACAGCCAATATCTTCTGCTTTTTAGCTTTTACCTTTTCCAATTGCTTTTTTAAATCGCCAAAGCGCGATTTTTTAGCAAATAAAATAGCCATCAGTCCAAAATATAACAAGAAATACCCAATATAAGTTATTAAAGAACCCCAGTAATCGTGGTTCACGGAAAGAATGGTTCCCAATTCATCAGGGTCAAAACCGGATTGGAAAAATCGGTACCTACGATGGTCCAGTATGTGGTTCATGTATATTTTATAATCAAAATCACCCTCTTGTTCATCGAATACGGTTATCTGACTCGAATATGCCGAATATCTATTCTCAGTACCAGGGTAGCGTTCGGCCACGAAATCGTTCAACTTAATATTAAAGGGCAGCTCTAAAACTTTAGAACCGTACTTAATGGCAATATCCAAGCCACCAACCTGCACTTGTTTAAAAGCATTATCTATACCCTTACCGCCTAGCACACCAACACGTTTGGTTTCACCATTGGTAGTAACTTTAAAAACAGCACCATCTTCGTCATTCTTCAATATTTGTGATTTTTGAACAATATCGAAAACACCTTTTACCACTGGTTTTGGGAACACCAACTGCATATCGGCTATAACATAACGTGACCGCAAGACTAAAGGCTGCAAACTATCTTTAACCAATGTACCCTGAGCCATGGTGGCCATGGTTAGGTATTCACCTTCAAAAGGCGATTTTATTGTTAGGTCATTATTTGAATAGGTAATATTTACAGCACCTTCGGTTGGTTTGTTCAATGCAAACAATATGTTATGGATGCTTGCTACTTCACCAACCTTTAAAAAGTGATTATGCGGTGCACCACCACCCGATTCTACAATTTTTAAATACTCCTCACCATTATCATTAGGCACAATATCTTCTTCAGCTCCTTGAATAAACTTTTCGAGTTCAATACTTACAAGCTGTTTGTCATATTGGGTTTCTATCTTAAAATCGTTATCCAATCGCGCTGAAAAGTCGACTTCTTCTTCAAGAGGTAAACGTTGTGGCACACCATCAATCATGTAATCGCCATCTATATAAATCTTTACATAGGTTTTTTGCGAAAGAAATGTATTTTTAGTTTCCCCTTCTCGAATGCCCATCATGCCTTCAAAACTAAAATACCTTGTAATGCCGGCCCCCAAGAGGATGAAAATAAACGCAAGATGCAAAATAAGTGTTGGCCATTTCTCCTTTTTATACAATTGGTAGCGCACTATATTGCCCACAAAGTTTATTACAAAAAGTACCATGATGGCTTCAAACCACCAAGCATTATAAATAAGGGTTCTTGTATAAGCCGTAGGCGATGTTAATTCTCCAGCATCCAAAAATGTGCCGGTTACCATAGCGGCTGCGAATACTAAAAATAAAATGGCGGTAAGACGAGTGGAAAAAAGAATTTTGGCGAGTGTGTTTTGCATGATTATGTACCCTTTTAGGTCGTGCAAATTTAAGTATTAATGTTTATTTTAAGGTGTTAAAGTTTGTGAAAAGAGGGTCAAAGTTTCAAATTGGAAGAACTAAATATATTAATAATAACTGAAAACTTTCAACTGTCGCTGATTACTGAAAACTGCGATTGTTTACTGGCAAACTATTTCTGCCTTGCTTCAAAAATTTTTAAGTACAGAAATGTACTCATTTTACGGGCTCTACTTTTGGCATTATTGGCATATTCGCCCTCAAAAAGCTCGTCTATTGTTTGAAACCATAAATTAAGCCATAGTCCGAAATGACGTTCGCTAATAGTATTCTTATAGGCTTTATCCACTTTAACATGGGCTTCCAATGGATTGCCCAAATATTTTGTTTTTAAAAACAAACTCGATTCCCAAAAGGTTGTCAACCGTTCCAAGTGAGCATCCCAATCTTGTATGGTTTCATTAAAAAAGGGGCCTAGTTCGGCATCTCTTCTAACCTTGGCGTAAAATGAAGACACCAACAAATAAATATCTTCACGAGTTCTTATATCGCTTTTCATAAAACAAAATTACAGTATTTTATTGGCAATAAAGTTTTAAACTTTCAACTCTTTACTTTTAACTTTCAAGTTAACTTCTGTATTTTAGCGGCTATGATATCGGTAATTATTCTAGGAGCTGGCAATGTTGCCAATCACTTGTTCAAAGCTTTCAAAAAATCAGATCAAGCAACTGTAAAACAGTGGTATAATAGAAGTTTAAACACTATAAAGCAGTTCAGTAACCAAACTGAAATAACAGATAACCTAGCCCAAATTAAAGACGCCGATTTATATATTTTGGCAGTAAGCGATGATGCTGTAAAAGAACTGTCCGCTAAACTTCCTTTTGCAAACAGATTAGTTGTACACACCTCTGGAAGCGTTAACATACACGATATAGATAAAAAGCACAGGCGTGGCGTTCTGTACCCGTTGCAAACATTCTCTAAAAATTCAGATATGGATTTTACCAATGTGCCCATTTGCATTGAAGCGATTGAAAGTGAAGATTATCATTTGCTTAAAAAAATAGCTGTGAGTTTGGGCAGTCCGACCAAAAAAGTGAATAGTGACCAACGTCAAGTCCTACATTTGGCAGCTGTTTTTGTGAATAATTTTACCAATCAGCTTTACAGGTTGGGACATGAAATATCGGAAAGTGAGGCAGCCGATTTCGACCTTTTAAAACCGTTGATATTAGAAACGGCAAAAAAAATAGAACACCTTTCACCATACATGGCGCAGACTGGCCCTGCTAAGCGCAACGACAAAACTACTTTAAAAAAGCATTTAAAATTACTAGAAGACAAACCACATCATAAAACTGTTTACGAATTATTAACCAAATCGATACAATTAACTCATGGAGGAAAAAAGCTATAAAGAATATTTACAACACATTACAACATTTATTTTTGACGTTGACGGCGTTTTAACCGATGGTTCCCTTGATGTCACAGAAACGGGAGACCTATTAAGAACCATGAACGTAAGGGACGGCTATGCCTTAAAATTTGCCGTAAATTCTGGGTATAATGTTGCTATTATTTCGGCAGGAACCAACAATGGCGTTAAAATACGTTTGGAAGGTCTAGGAATTAAAACTGTGATTTTAGGTGCGCAAAACAAATTGAACACATTCAACGAATACATAAAAACCAACAATATAAAATCGGAAAATGTACTGTATATGGGTGATGATATTCCCGATTACAACGTAATGAAAAATGTTGGTCTGCCCTGCTGTCCACAAGACGCCGTACCAGAAATAAAAGGCATTGCAAAATACATATCACATAACAATGGTGGAAAAGGTGCTGTTCGCGATGTTATAGAACAAGTTTTAAAAGTGCAGGACAAATGGGTTTTTTAAACCTAATTCGGTGGAAGAACCTTCTCCTAATTGCCATGGCGCAATTCCTCATAAAATATGCCTTTTTAGAGCCTTATGCGGCAATTACTAGCCTGAACACACTTGACATAATACTATTAGTTTTGGCTACCATTTGCATTGCTGCGGCTGGAAATATTATCAATGATATTAATGATGTTGAAACAGACGCCATCAACAAACCAAACAAGGTAATTATAGGCAAACATATTTCAGAAAAAACAGCTTATAACCTGTTTATCTCTTTAAATGTGGTTGGTGTTGGCATCGGCTATTACTTGTCCAATACCGTTGGCAGAAGTGGTTTTTTCTCTTTATTTATTATTATTTCGGTATTACTTTACCTCTACGCAACCTATCTCAAACAATTGCTCTTAATAGGCAATATAGTAGTTTCTATTATGGTAGCGTTAAGCATTATTATTGTTGGCTTGTTTGAATTAATGCCCAATATGACTGTTGAAAACCAAACTCTTCAACTTGTTTATTTTAAAACCATATTAAACTATGCCAATTTAGCTTTTATTTTAAACTTGATTAGGGAAATTGCCAAAGATACCGAAGATATTGAAGGCGATGCTAAAACCGGCATAAAAACACTTCCTATAGTAATTGGAAAAACAAACACAAACTATGTCCTGTTAGGGTTGTCCCTAATCCCTTTAGTTTCCATTTTTTTTTATGTTTCCGATTCGCTGTATAAAAATCAAATGGCCGTTATTTATTTTCTAATTTTTATAATCGCACCATTAATTTATTTGTGCATAAAAGTAATTACAGCCAAATTAAAAAGTGATTATACACATATAAGCAACATTTTAAAACTTATTATGCTTTTCGGAATGCTTTCCTTACTTTTATACAGGTATAGCTAAAAGAGTTTATGCTAAAAGAAAAATTAAAAAACCATCACATCATCTTAGCTTCAGGTTCACCCAGAAGACAACAGTTTTTTAAGGAGTTGGGGGTTGATTTTGAAATCCGTTTAAAATCTGTTAAAGAAGAATACCCCAATAGATTAAACCATTTTGAAATAAGCGATTACTTAGCACAACTAAAAGCATTGCCTTTTAAAAATGAATTAAAAGAAAACGATATTCTTATAACCAGCGATACCATAGTTTGGCACAATGGTGAGGCCTTAGGGAAACCCAATGATAAAAATGAAGCCTTTGCCATGATTAAGTCGTTGAGCAATACCACACACGAAGTGATAACCTCAGTTTGTTTCACTACCACTAAATTGGAGAAAACATTAAATGCTACAACCAAAGTAACATTTAAGGAACTAACCGATGATGAGATCAACTATTACATTGACACCTTTAAACCGTTCGATAAAGCTGGGGCTTATGGCATTCAAGAGTGGATTGGCCAAATTGGCGTTACCAAACTGGAGGGGTCTTATTTTAACGTCATGGGATTGCCAACAAACCTCGTATATAGTTGTTTAGTTGGTATTGCAAATGAGGTACAAAAACATTAAATTAAACAACACTAATCAGTATTTTTGTTTAACTTTCAATAAAAAATTATATGTTTTTAGAAATTTATACAAAGGAAAATAATTATACAACCGAATTAATATTTACCGGAATACTCCTACTTTTTTTATTAGTGGCTCGGTTTATTCTAACCAGACTAATCACCAAAATATCACGAAAAAATGGCATTAATTTAGCAAGGATCCATTTAATTAACAGATATGTAACGGTAACCTTAATAATAATAGCACTTATTATTATTCCTTTTATTTTTGGAACAGAGCCCCATGATTTAGTGGTATTGTTTTCTTCGGTATTCGCCGTTATAGGTATTGGCTTATTTGCCATTTGGTCTATTTTAAGCAACATCACCTCTGGCATTATTATGTTTTTCACCTTTCCTTATAAAGTAGGTGATAAAATAGAAATTATGGATAAAGATTATCCCATTGAAGCGATTATAGAAGATATAGGCGCTTTTCAATTGCATTTGCGCCTAGACAATGGCAATTTGGTCACCTACCCAAATAACCTAATGCTACAGAAACCTGTAACACTGGTAAAAAAAGATGCTATTGACGAAGATTTGGATTTAACCTAATTCTACCATAAATTCCATATATTTAATAAATCCTTTTTGATGGGAAAAACTAGAAAAAAAAGATACCATAAAAAGCTGGGTAAAGCTCCTGGAAGTATTATATATACTGGAGATAAATCTAAACAATTATTTGTTGAGATTTTCGATTACAATACCGAAAAATGTATTGATAAAGAGTTAGGTTCTGTAGAGGAAGCTTTTAATTTCCAAGATGCCAATTCTGTTACTTGGATTAACATAAACGGCCTAAACCATGTAGGCGAAATAGAAAAACTAGGAACGTACTTTGACTTGCACCCACTTGTTTTAGAAGATATTGTAAGCATCTCCCAACGCCCAAAAATAGAAGACTTTGAAGACTATCTGTTTGTCGTTGTTAAAATGCTTTATTTGGATAACGATGAAAATGTTATATTCGAACAAGTAAGTTTCGTCTTGGGCGAAGGGTATGTCCTTTCGTTTCAAGAAGCAGAAGGCGATGTTTTTGATGCCGTCAGAGAACGCATAAGACAAGGCAAGGGCAGGGCTCGAAGCCTGCAATCAGACTATTTACTCTATATTTTATTGGATTCCATTGTTGACCACTACTTTACGGTTATAGAAACGCTGGGTGATAAAATTGAGGACTTTGAAACAGCTATTTTTGAAGGCAATGTAGACGACTCAATCAACAAGGAAATTCAAAATCTAAAACGTGAAATTCTAAAAATACGCCGTGCCATAGTGCCACTTCGGGAAGTTATAAGTCGTATTGAAAAAGACGAAAGATCGCTCATCCTACCAAAAACCAAAACATTTTACCGCGATATTTACGATCATCTAGTACAAGTAACGGAAAATATTGAGCTATACCGTGAAATGATTTGGAGTTTAATGGATATGTACATTACCACCCTCAGCAATAAAATGAATGAGGTTATGAAGGTGTTAACTATCATGGCCTCTATTTTCATACCGCTAACATTCATTGCCGGTATTTACGGTATGAACTTCGATTACATTCCAGAACTGCATTACAGATATTCTTACCCTATTCTTTTGGGGGTTATGGTTTTCATTTTTATTGGTATGCTTTTATATTTCAAGCGTAAGAAATGGCTTTAAACTAGTGAAAAGTGAATGGTGAACAACGAATAGTGCTTTTTATTGCTGCTCTACAACCAACAACCTTTCTAACGTTAAAGAAACATTAAAACCACCTCTTGCCCTTTTTTAGTTTTATATATTTGGCTATCAACTAACAAGATTCTTTATGAGAAAGCACATACTCATTACTACACTTCTCGCATTTTATATCTTGGGAATTCAGGCCCAAGAACCCCAAAAACCATCAACAGCAGACATTTATTTATCCATTCAAAAACTTAACTTTTTAGGGTCAGTTTTATATGTGGCTGCCCATCCCGATGATGAAAACACCAGACTTATATCATATATGTCTAACGGTGTAAAGGCCAGAACTGGGTATTTGGCAATGACCAGAGGCGATGGCGGACAAAACCTTATTGGTCCTGAAATAAGGGAGCTCTTGGGTGTTATACGAACTGAAGAACTTTTGGCTGCTCGGCGTATAGATGGTGGTGAACAATTTTTTACAAGAGCCAATGATTTTGGATTTTCAAAAGAACCTGTTGAAACTTTAGCCATTTGGGATAAAGATGAAGTATTAAGCGATGTGGTTTTAGCCATACGACAATTTAAACCCGATGTTATTATTAACCGTTTTGACAATAGAACCCCTGGAACAACGCATGGGCACCACACGAGTTCTGCAATGCTAAGTTTTGAAGCATTCGATTTGGCAAACAAAAGCACTGCATACCCAGAGCAACTGCAACAAACCGACCTCTGGCAACCTAAACGTCTTTTCTACAATACAAGTCCGTGGGCTTTCAGAAACCGGGAAGATTTTGAAAATATGGATAAATCCAACCTCGTAATTTTTAATGTAGGTGAATACTATGCGTTAAAGGGCTTATCCAATAATGAAATTGCTTCTTTGGCCAGTAGCCAACATTTAAGCCAGGGGTTTGGAAGGTTAACCGATAGAGGATCTCAAGAAGAATATGCCGAGTTTTTAAAAGGAGAACCACTAACAAACAATGAAACTGTTTTTGCAGGCATCGATACCTCTTGGAATCGCATAAAGGGAGGCAAAGCAATCGGAGACATTCTATATAATATTGAAAAGAATTTCAACTTTAAGAATCCATCGGTACATCTGCCCGATTTAATGAAAGCATTCCAATTGGTTCAAAAATTGGAAGACCAACATTGGAAAAACATCAAAACTAAGGAATTAAAATCCATTATAGAAACTTGTGCCGGATTGTATTTAGAAGCTTCGGCTACCAGCAGTTCCACTACACCTAACAATAAAGTAAACATAAATATAGAAGCTATCAATCGAAGTAATGAAGTTATTGAACTTGTTAGTCTATCCCAACACGACGGTACAACTGTAAATAAAAATATAACCCTAAAACCTAATGTTCAGGAAAACTTTAAAACCGATTACAACATTACTGAAAATGCCCCATATACTTCTCCTTATTGGCTGAACGAAAAAGGAACCTTGGGTATGTATGCTGTTAAGAATGAACAATTAATCGGCCTTCCCGAAACCCCAAGACAGGTTGTAGTCGATTTTAATTTAAAGATTGCCAACACCCCAATAACCATTACCAAAAATGTGGTGTATCGTTATGCCAAACCAGATAAAGGCGAACTTTACAGGCCTTTCGAGATTGTCCCAGAGGCATCATCAAAAATAAAAGAGAAAGTCATCATTTTTGAAAAAGATGCGCCAAAAAATATTGAAGTTACCGTAAAAGCTGGAAAAGATAACTTAAAAGGTTTTGTGGAAATTTCACATCCTAGTGGTTGGACTGTTGTTCCCGAAAAACAGGAAGTCAACATAGTTAATGCCAGTGAAGAACAAACTCTAAAATTTACTGTAACCCCTCCAAAAAATCAAAGTGAAGGTTATATTAGTCCTATAGTTCATGTTAATGGTAAGACTTTTCAAAAAGAACTTGTGGAAATTGATTATGAACATATTCCCTTCCAAACCGTCTTGCTACCTAACGATAGCAAGGTTGTTCGATTGGATATTAAAAAGAAAGGTGAAAATATAGCCTACATAGCTGGTGCTGGCGACGTTGTTCCAGAAAGCTTACAGCAAATAGGATACAATGTTGCAACATTAGAGCCAGAAGCCATCACAGCCGAATCACTAGGCAAATTCGATGCAGTTGTTATTGGTATTAGAGCCTACAATACTGTTGATGCGCTTAAATTTAAACAACCGTTGCTTTTTGATTATGTTAAAAACGGTGGCAATATGATTGTGCAGTACAACACCAATTCCAGACTTAAAGTTGACAACTTAGCACCATACAATTTGAAATTATCACGTGACCGGGTTACTGATGAAAATGCTCAAGTCACGTTTTTGAATCCGAACAATCCACTTTTAAACTACCCTAATAAGATTACCGAAAAAGATTTTGAAGGCTGGACTCAAGAGCGCGGACTTTATTTCCCAGACGAATGGGCAGATGAATTCACCCCTATTCTATCTATGCACGATAAAGGTGAAACCCCAAAGAATGGCAGCCTTTTGGTTGCTAAATATGGCAAAGGCTATTATATTTATACAGGCTTAAGCTTTTTCAGGGAATTCCCTGAAGGTGTTTCGGGAGCATATCGCCTATTTGCCAATATGCTTTCTATTGGTAAAGAAAATATAAAACAAAACGCCAGTTTAAAAAACTAATAATTTTGAAAGACCACCAATGGCATAAAATGTACACCCTTATTTTGATAGCTAACGCCATCTACATTATTCTATTCTACATTATAACCAACAAATTTTAAAATAGTCTATGAGAGCTCTTAATTGGATTGATTGGACTGTTTTAATTATTACGCTATTAGCCATTGTGGTATATGGAACGCTACATACTAGAGGGAGTAGAAATGTTCAGGATTATTTAAAAGGCGGTAAAACCTCCAAATGGTGGACTATCGGTTTATCAGTTATGGCCACACAGGCCAGCGCCATTACATTCTTATCTACACCCGGACAGGCCTTTAATGATGGTATGGGCTTTGTACAGTTTTATTTTGGGTTACCCATAGCCATGATTGTTATTTGTATGGTTTTTATTCCGTTGTACGATAGGTTGAATGTCTATACAGCATACGAATTTCTTGAAAACAGATTCGATTTAAAAACAAGAACCTTAACAGCAATTTTATTTCTAGTACAGCGCGGACTGGCAGCTGGTATCACCATTTTTGCACCAGCGATCATCTTGTCTGTTGTTTTGGGTTGGAACCTTTTACTGCTTAACATCATCATTGGTGTTACCGTCATTATCTATACCGTTTCGGGAGGTACTAAGGCCGTAAACGTAACCCAAAAACATCAAATGATTGTAATCTTTTTGGGAATGCTTGTGGCTTTCTTTATCATAATTAGTGAACTCCCTGCGGACATAACTTTTTCAAAAGCATTAGAGATTGCAGGAGCGAACGGAAAAATGAATGTCTTGGATTTTTCATTTGATTTGGAAAATCGCTATACGTTTTGGAGTGGCATCATTGGGGGCACATTTTTAATGCTATCGTATTTTGGCACCGACCAAAGTCAGGTACAGCGCTACCTAACCGGGAAATCGATTAAGGAAATGCAGTGGGGACTCATGTTCAACGGACTGCTAAAAGTGCCCATGCAATTTTTCATTCTTTTGGTGGGCATCATGGTTTTTGTTTTTTACCAATTCAATAAATCACCCCTCAACTTTAACCCCACCGCTACCGAAGTGGTATTAAATTCAGAATTTGCTGAAGAATACCAAATATTACAGAAAAGAAACGATCAAGCCTTAAGTGCAAAAAAAGCGGCTTATTCAATGTATAATTTGTCTGGTGATGAAAGTATTTTTTATGACATTAAACAAATAAATGAAGCGGAAACAGATTTAAGAAACGAAGCCAAGGTACTTATTGACAAAGCTGCTGAAAAGCAAAACATTAAAGTAGAAAGTAACGACAAAGACTATGTGTTTATTCATTTTATATTGAATAACCTTCCGCGCGGCCTCATAGGATTGCTCTTGGCAGTAATTTTAAGTGCCGCTATGTCGAGCACTTCAAGTGAACTGAACGCATTAGGCTCTACAACCACTATTGATTTGTATAAGCGTAACACCACGGAAAAAACAGAGGAAGAAATGGTAAACGCCTCCAAATGGTTCACATTTGGTTGGGGCATCATGGCCATTATAGTGGCCTGTATAGCCAATCTTGCCGAAAACCTCATTCAACTGGTAAACATCATTGGCTCTATTTTTTACGGTAATGTATTGGGCATTTTCCTCTTGGCATTTTTCTTCAAATTTGTCAAAGGACAGGCTGTTTTTATAGCAGCTATTATTACGCAAATCATTGTTTTGGCCTTGTATTTTTTAGATTTATACGATCACATAAACCTGCCGTTTTTATGGCTAAATTTTGTGGGCTGCGCAATAGTTATTACTATTGCATGTTTACTACAACTAACTACAAAAAATGACACAAAAACCACAACAGAAAAAGATTAAATGGGGCATTATCGGTCTTGGAGGCATTGCCCATAAATTTGCAAACGATCTAATTACCATTGAGGATGCCGAATTATATGCCGTAGCTTCAAGATCACAGGAAAAAGCAGATGAATTTGCACAACAATATGGTGCCACCAAAGCCTATGCTAGCTACGAAGATTTAGCCAACGACCCCAATATAGAGGCCGTTTATATTGCTACACCACACGCTTTGCACAAAGACAATGCGCTTATGTGCCTAGAAAAAGACATCGCTGTTTTAGGTGAAAAGCCATTTGCCATGAACGCCCAAGAAGTGGATGAAATGATAGCCAAAGCCAAGGAAAAAAATGTGTTATTGATGGAAGCACTTTGGACCTATTTCTTGCCACATTACCAATACGTTTTAAAAGAGCTAGAGAATAAAACGTATGGCAATATATTAAAAATAGAAAGTGATTTTGGTTTTACAATGCCTTATGATACCGATAAAAGACTCTTTAACAAATCTATGGGCGGAGGAAGCTTATTGGATATCGGCATTTACCCTATTTTCTCCAGCCTTTCCACTTTAGGAATGCCCAACAGCATTGAAGCTAAAGCCGATTTTTTTGAAAATGGCACCGATTCAAGCTGTGATATGATTTTTAGTTATGACAATGATATAAAGAGCTATTTAAAAAGTACAATTAAGGAAGTAACGCCTACCGAAGCTATTTTTTATTGTGAAAATGGTACCATCAAAATAAATCGCGAATTTCATATCCCAACAACAGTGACTATTATTGCTAATGGTGAACAAAGAACGATTGATTTTGGTTACAATCCCGACATTTTTGGTTATCGATACGAAGCCGTTCACTTTAATCAATTATTGAGAGCAGGCAAAACCGAAAGCGATATCATGACGTTCGACTTCAGTAAAAAACTCATTAAACTTCTAGATGACGTTAGGGAAATTATTAATTTGGAATATTAAAAAGTTATGTAATTTTTACATAATGTAAAATATTTTTGTCTTTTTGATTTGTTTGT
The DNA here is from genome assembly GCA_018883545.1 of Marixanthotalea marina. Taxonomy (GTDB): domain Bacteria; phylum Bacteroidota; class Bacteroidia; order Flavobacteriales; family Flavobacteriaceae; genus Marixanthotalea; species Marixanthotalea marina. The sequence continues at coordinate 158,280 of JAHLEH010000002.1, forward strand.
TTTACTTTTGGATTATCAATCTTAAAACGAACAGTTATGAAATGCTTAATAAACAAGTTTATTTTAAACTAAATTTTATTAGGCATTACATCTGTACTAAACATTAACTTTAAAAGACAAACAGATGAAAACAAATTATTTATTGCCAAACAAGTATAAAACTTTAGGTTGGTTCCTTCTTTTATTCGGTATTATTTCAGGAATTATGTTGTTACCTGGGATGTATGAACAAGAGTCATTAAGATTTAAAGTTTTATCAGTTGTCTATGAACCATTTTGGGATTCAAAACCAATTGAGGTTTTTAAGATTATGAAAAATAATATTAGTGATGAAATTGTTTCCTTCACTATTATAATTGGAGGTCTTATTGTTGGTTTTACCAAAGAAAAAGTGGAGGATGAATTTATATATAAATTACGCAAAGATTCTTTGGTTTGGGCTATTATCTTTAATTATGCCTTTTTGTTGTTTCTAATACCGTTTATTTATGGAACTCTTTTTTTAGAAATAATGAAATACAACATGTTCACACCATTAATTTTCTTCATAATTCGCTTTAATTTCTTAAAGCATAAAGCCAGAAGCGATGAAGAATAATATCAAAGTACAACGTGCTATTCACGACATGACCCAAGCTGATTTGGCAGAAAAAATTGGTGTAAGTCGGCAAACCATCAACGCTATGGAGAAAAACAAATATGTGCCTTCAACCGTATTGTCGCTTAAAATTGCCCAACTCTTTAAAGTGCCACTCGAAGAAATTTTCTCCTTGGATGAAAATGATTAAAACTAAAAAAGCCTCGCAATTCTTGCGAGGCTTTTATCTAATTCTCTAAAAGCGAAGCGCTCTAATACTCTAAACTACATCGCCCCCCACTCAGCTAACGAATCTTTGTTCAGTTTTACGTAATCTTGGTTTCCTGCGGCTTCAGCTGCCACTATACCTTTTTTGGCAATAGCTATAGCACCTGCTTTGTCACCTGCTTTAGCATAGATTAACGATTGCTGTCTTAATTGCCAAAATGGAACATTATCACCAGCCATAGAAACCGCTTTGTCTATCCATTCTTTGGCACGTTCAATATTTTTGTTTTCTTGTAAATAATAAACTGCAGCATTGTAGTAGTCGTTTGCTGTTGGAGTGCCATTCATAGCATGGTTAATACTAGCCAAAACCATATTATCTGTTGGCAAATCTATTGGTACACCAATATATGTTTTCTCCCACATAATTCCCAAAACAACCGAATCGTTAGTCAAATCATCAAAAGTTATGGTGAAAGTTTCAATGGACATAGGCAGTGGGTAAACTTCGATGTTAACCATTGCGGCTACTTTAGAATCATCCCATTCTGCAGGTTCGCCATTACCGTTAGCTTCTGTGTAAAAATAAACATCCCAACTATCTTTTCCTGGCTTGGTAAAAATAGCATACGAACCTGCTTCGAGGGTTTTTCCACCCACAGTGACTTCTGTACTAAACGTAATTTTTGTTCGGGAATTAGCGCCTGTTCTCCATATTTCACCATAAGGTTCCAAATCTCCAAAAATAGTCCTGCCTCGCATACTAGGCCTAGAGTATTCCAATGTAATATCCGTTAACCCTGCCTTTTGTTCAATTTTAGAAAATGGACTGGGTTGCGGGGTTGTAATCTGCGCACTAACAGCATGCGCAACTGTAATTGTTAAAATTAGTAATAATAGCTTCTTCATTGTTTTTTAAGGTTTTTAATTCTTTCTAAAGATATTAATAAAATTTATTTTAATTAAACTTCTAGGTTTTTGAAAATACTGACATATTCAGTATTTTATATGCTCTGCAATTGTCTTACCCATAATTGCTACACTCGTAAATGTTAAAAAACACTTATTTATAAAGAAAGTTATAGAAATGGCTGTATTTTAGTGCTTAAAAGCAACCTAAAATGAAAAAAATATTCTTACTAAGTTTAATATTAATTACAACTTCCTTAGCAATGGGACAAGCAAAAGAATCTATTTACAATATCAAACTTACTGGATTGGACGGAAAACCAGTTGATTTAACCCAATACAAAGGAAAGTACATTTTATTTGTAAATGTAGCCTCTAAATGTGGGTTCACACCGCAATATGCCGATTTACAAAAGCTTTATGCGACACATCAAGACAACTTAATGATTATTGGTGCGCCTTGTAACCAATTTGGTAATCAGGAACCGGGTTCATCAAAAGACATTCAAACATTCTGCGAAGCCAATTACGGTGTTACTTTTTTAATGACCGAAAAATTAGATGTTAAAGGAGATAACCAACACCCTTTATACCAATGGCTAACACAGGCTTCAAAAAACGGTAAAGTAGATTCTACCGTTAAGTGGAACTTCCAAAAGTATTTAGTAGATCCTAATGGCAACTTAGTTGATTTTTATTTGTCTGATGTCAATCCTTTGAACGAAAAAATAGTGAACAACCTATAATGAAAACATTACAATCTGTAGCAATTTTTTTAATCATCAATTTTGGCGCATTGGCATTAGGTGCCATTTTAATGAACAATGGCCCACTAACCACTTGGTATTTTAATTTAAACAAAGCTCCTTGGACACCTCCTAATTGGGCCTTTGGCTTTGCATGGACAGTTATTATGATTTGTTATTCTGTTTACATGGCACATCTCTATAACCTGTTTCCAACCGTAAAAACAAGAGTACTTTATATAGCTCAATTAATTTTAAACATTGGTTGGAGCTATGTTTTTTTTAATAAACATTTAATAGGATTCGGGCTTATTGTAATCTGTGCATTAACCTTAGTAATAACACTTTTTATTCTGTTGTATTCAAAAACCCTAAAATCAAAAACCTTTTTGATTCTGCCCTATTTTTTATGGCTGTGTATTGCTATTTCTTTAAATGCATACATCTATTTCAATAATTAATGTCAATTTACACGCTTCATAAAAAACAAAAACTGCCCATAACCAAGGTGCAGGCTTGGGAGTTTTTATCAAACCCTAAAAACCTTAAAACCATAACGCCAGATTATATGGGGTTTAACATACTATCTGGAGCAGACCGCCCTATGTTTGCTGGGCAAATTATTCAATACATCGTCACACCGGTTTTGGGTATAAAAACCAAATGGGTAACAGAAATAACCCATGTTGTTGAAGGCGAGTATTTTGTTGATGAACAACGATTTGGCCCTTATGCACTCTGGCATCATAAGCATTTTATTAAACCCATTGAAAGCGGTATTGAAATGGAAGATATCATTGACTATAAACTTCCTTTTGGAATTATAGGACAAATGATGCACCCAATTTTAGTAAAACCCAAATTAGAAGAAATCTTTAATTACAGAACCCAAAAATTAGAAGAACTTTTTGGTAAATTTTAATTTATGGGAGCTGCTATCACTATTTTTTGGTTTCGACGCGATTTACGGTTAGAAGATAATCATGGTCTTTATGAAGCCTTGAAAGCTGAGAAAAATGTATTGCCTATTTTTATTTTTGATAAAAACATACTTGAATCACTCCCAAAAGAAGATGCTAGGGTAACTTTCATTTTTGATACATTTCAAAACTTGAGGCAAACGCTTAAAAATGAACACAAAAGCACTTTAGGTCTATACTTTGGAGACCCTATTAAAATTTATGAGAGCCTTATTGAAGAACTCAATATAAAAACAGTTTATACCAACCATGATTATGAGCCTTACGCCAAAGAACGTGATGAAAAAGTAAAGAGTTTACTAAGCAAACACAACATCGATTTTAAAACATTTAAAGATCAGGTGTATTTTGAAAAGGATGAAGTTGTGAAGGATGATGGTGACCCATACATTGTTTACACGCCTTACATGAAAAAATGGAAGGAAGCCTTTAAAAAATCCAACATAACTACCTACCAAACTTTAGAATATACCGATAGTTTTATAAAAAATTTTGATGCTCCCAATTTAACGCTTGAAGCCATTGGCTTTAAAAAATCATCACAAACCATTGCAGATTTTGATACTTCGTCTCAACTCATCCAGAATTACGAAGCCACGAGAAATTTCCCAGCAAAAGATGGCACATCAAGATTAGGTCCGCATTTGCGTTTTGGTACCGTTAGTATAAGAAGAATGATTGAAAAAGCCACTTCTGAAAAGAATGAATTTTTTTGGCAAGAACTCATTTGGCGTGAATTTTTTATGCAAATCTTATGGCATTATCCGCATACCACTACCAAAAGTTTTAAACCACAGTACGATAATATAAAGTGGCGAAACAATGAAAAGGAGTTTAAAGCATGGTGTGAAGGCAAAACAGGTTATCCTCTGGTTGATGCGGGCATGCGAGAATTAAACGAAACAGGGTATATGCATAATCGCGTACGCATGGTTGTGGGCAGTTTTTTATGCAAGCACTTGCTAATTGACTGGCGATGGGGCGAAGCCTATTTTGCTGAAAAACTGCATGATTTTGAATTGGCCAGTAATGTTGGCAATTGGCAATGGGTTGCAGGTTGTGGTGTTGATGCTGCACCCTATTTTAGAATCTTCAATCCCACCACCCAAATTGAAAAATTTGATAAAGATTTGAATTACATCAAACAATGGGTGCCAGACTTTCAAGAACTCACTTACCCACAACCTATTGTAGAACACAAATTTGCAAGGGAACGCTGTTTGGAAACTTATAAAGAGGCTTTGAATTAGTTCTCAATACAAAATAGTTATCGGAAAGGAGTCTAAGATTAACTCAAATAACTATTTTGTGGATTCCTGCTTCCGCAGGAATGACAAAAAACAACCCTAAATGTCACTTCGAGTGGATTTGTGAAGTATAACGAAACAAATGCGTATCGAAAAGGATTAACTACCAATTTTTTAAAAATTCTTACATTTAGGCATTGGTTTCTTACAATTAAAAAGCTAACTTCGTTTATCGGCTGAAATAAATCATAGAAACGGATTCATACCGGAATTTTCACCAATACATGAAATGACAAAAGAGGAAATCGAATTTGCTAAACTTTTTGCAAAATGTAAATCATCTGGAATAGCAAGTATAAAAACTTGTTATCATCCAAAATGTAACGAAAAATCTATAAACTCTCATATTCTTCAAAAAAATGGAATTCTTTCGACTATAGCAACTGAAAAACATATTTGGGAACCTGATATTAATCAATTTAAAAAACCTCAATTTCAATTTAAACGAGTAGGAATAAATCAAGTTTACTCATTTAATTGTTTTTGTAACAAACATGATACTGACCTATTTCAAAAAATTGAAACTGATAATATTGACTTTAAAGATTATGAATCTTGTTTACTCTTCACGTTAAGAACATTATACAATGAAATTTGGAGAAAAGAAGTAAACATCAAAATGTACGATTGCCTATTAAAAGAAAGTCCTGAAAATTTTAACAATCCCTTTTTTTTAGAGCATATAAGACAAGAAAAACTAGGTTTAAAAGACCTAAAGTTCATGGAAATCGAAATTTGGAATGACTTGGATAATGGAACTCAATCTTATGTGTTTGAAATGAGAAAACTAAATAAAATTGAACTATGTTTATCATCTTTTTACAATTATGATACAACAGAAGAAATGCATAATTACAGACTTAAACATGGTAAAGATATGGAACGGGTTGCGGAAATATTTATTAATGTTTTTCCTTACGAAAACGAAACCATATTATTGATGGGCTATAATAAAAAAGATGAGCAAAAAGTCAAAGGCTACTTCTATACCTTTTTTAAAGAATCAGAAAAACGATTACAAAGAAAGTTAACAAACCTAATGCTTTTTCAATGTGAAACTTGGGTTGTTTCGGAGAAATTTTATAATGAAAAAATAAAAGATATAGTTGAACTTTTTGCTTCTGGATTTTCATTTTCTTGTAATAATCCGAATGAAAGACAAATGTTTCCACTAAACATTTTTCAAGAAAGTTTCAAAAAAGATTATGAAAAATGGAATAAAAAATACGTTGGGTAACAAAGTGTAAAACTAATTGCTTCAGATTTTCACGCAAAGAATAGCCAAACCGATAAGCGCATAAACCACTAACGTCACTACGAATTTTACGCTAGTAAAATGTGGCAGTCTTATAATCATTAACAGATTGCTTCAATCGTTCCTCCTTCGCAATGACGAATACAACACATTATGTCATAGCAATATAACCGACAAACTAAAAGTATTTTAGTTATTGAATTCTCAATTTCTTGTCATTCCTGAGAAAACAGGAATCTAATTAATCAAAAAAGATTGTTTCAGTCGTGTTTCTCCTTCGCAATGACGAGTACAAAATACCTACACTACCCTCTCAATCTTAGCCCCAATAGCACGCAAACGTTCATCAATACGTTCGTAACCTCTATCTATCTGCTCAATATTTTGAATAGTTGAAGTGCCTTTGGCAGAAAGCGCTGCAATCAATAACGACACACCAGCACGAATATCTGGTGAAGTCATGGTCATCGCTTTTAAAGTCGATTTAAAATCATGTCCAATCACCGTAGCACGGTGCGGATCACACAAAATGATTTTGGCACCCATATCGATTAATTTATCCACAAAGAACAAGCGGCTTTCAAACATTTTTTGATGGATTAAAACGCTTCCTCTAGCTTGTGTAGCTACTACCAAAACGATACTCAACAAATCGGGTGTAAATCCTGGCCAAGGTGCATCAGAAATAGTTAGAATGGAACCGTCTATAAAACTATGGATTTCGTAACCATCTGTATGTGCAGGAATATGTATATCGTCACCTTGTTTTTCAACGGTAATACCTAATTTTCTAAAAATGTTGGGAATCAATCCCAAATCATCCCAACTAACATCCTTAATGGTCAGTTCACTTTTGGTCATAGCAGCTAGTCCTATCCAACTACCAATCTCCACCATATCGGGCAACATGGTATGTTCGGTGCCTCCCAAACTTTCAACTCCTTCAATTTTCAATAAATTGGAACCCACACCTGTTATCTTTGCACCCATCCTATTCAGCATTTTGCAGAGTTGCTGTAAATAAGGTTCGCAAGCAGCGTTATAAATGGTGGTAGTGCCCTCAGCTAAAACCGCGGCCATAACAATATTGGCCGTACCAGTAACCGAAGCTTCTTCCAACAGCATGTACGTACCTTTTAAACGCTTGGCTTCTACACCATAAAACTGTTCTTCCTTACTATAGCCAAACTTAGCGCCTAATTTAATCAAGCCTTCAAAATGGGTATCCAATCGACGACGGCCTATTTTATCACCACCCGGTTTCGGGATATAACCTTTTCCAAAACGGGCCAATAACGGACCAACAATCATAATAGATCCTCTTAGGCCTCTACCATCTACTTTAAAAGCATCAGATTCCAAATAACCTAAATTAAGATCATCGGCTTGAAACGTGTAAGACCCTTGCCCCAGTTTATGTATTTTCACGCCCAAATTGCGCAACAAACTGATTAGTTTATTAACATCTACAATGTCTGGAACGTTATGAATAGTAACTACTTCGGGGGTTAGCAGTACAGCACATAAAATTTGAAGTGCTTCGTTTTTTGCCCCTTGAGGTTTTATGCTTCCTTTTAGTTGGTGGCCTCCTTCAATTTTAAATGTTCCCATAAGTGGTGACTAGTAACGTTTTCGTGAGCGGTTGGTGTTTTTTTTATGTTTTTTATTTGAAGAGTATTTAGACTTACTTCGCATTAAACTATTGGCATCCGATAAATCTTCATCAGAGTTTCTAAGGTTTATCTTGCCTCCTGAAAGCTCGTAAAGATGGTCGTAAATAACCTCATCTTCTACGGTATCTTTATTCCAATTTAAGAAACACTTTTTCATGTGATTAGCAATCGTATAAATAAGCGCTTCTTTTAATTCGCCCTCTTCCCACGTATTAGCAACGTCTATCATGGTCTTGATATTGTTGCCATAAAAGCGGTACTTAGGAAAATTTTGTGGATATTTTAATGGCGCTGGACGCTCTTCCAAAAGCTCTTTTGAAGGCTTAGGAAATGGCGAATCGACATCCAACTCAAAATTGGACATGATAAAAAGCTGATCCCAAAGTTTATGTTGAAAATCGGGTACATCGCGTAAATGTGGCTGCATATTGCCCATAACAGATATAATGGCTTTGGCCAATCGCTCACGTTCGTCTTTATTCTTTATTGTTTTTGCGTGATTAATCATTTTCTGCATATGGCGGCCATATTCTGGTATGATTAAATGCTCACGCTCGGTATTGTATTCTAAATCGTCTATTGTCAAAATAAAAAATGTGTAGAGTTAAATGTTTTGCATGTAGTTGCTCTGCTTGTGCAAAATACAAAAAAATATTAAAGACTTATGACGCCTTCAACTTTTTCTGCAACTTCTTGATACTTTTGAATAACCGCATCTGGGTCGCGCATTAAAATATTGATGGAGACACTGGTGTATTTTCCGTTTTTAGATTCTGTGGTGTTTATAACAGCCCCCATATTATCGAAAATAGCTTCCAATAGGGCAATTTTATGCGTATCGGTAGGCACAATAAATTTGTATAAATATTCAGCTGGCCAATTGGCACTATCTTGCAATTGGGCTCTTAATTTTTGGTAAAATTCTTCGGAATTTGAAGCTGTGCTCATAATGTATTTCTTAAACACAAAGATACGTTTTCTTGTCGATTTATAAAGTTTATGCTATGTTTTGATATAATTTTAACTTGCCATTGCTATTCAGTATTATAATTACGAATTTTACAGCTAAAATCTAACCGTTTTGAATACCAAAAGAATTGTGATAACCGGTGGCCCAGGAACTGGAAAATCATCCATTATTAATGAATTGATACATCGGGGCTACGCATGTTTAGAGGAAATCTCGAGGCAAATCACAATAGAAGCCCAAAAACAAGGTGTAAGTCAATTGTTTTTAACCAATCCATTATTGTTCAGCGAGCGTCTTTTAGAAGGCCGGGAACAGCAATACATTTCTGCCGAAACTTTACCAGAGAATATCGTTTTTTTTGACAGAGGTGTGCCCGATGTGGTGGCGTACATGGATTATATTGGTGACACATACCCGCAACGTTTTATTGATGCCTGCCAACAATGTCAGTACGATTACGTGTTCATACTAAAACCTTGGCAAGACATTTATACGAGTGATAGTGAACGCTACGAGAACTTTGACCAAGCATTAAAAATTCACGAACATTTACTAAATACCTACCAAACCTACGATTACCATTTATTGGATGTCCCATTTGATACGGTTGAAAACAGGGCTGACCATATTTTAAAAACCTTAAACCTTTTATAGCTTGAACCATCCTGTAAACATATTGGAGCGTTATTGGGGCTTTACCGCTTTTAGGCCTTTACAGGAAGAGGCCATCAATGCTATTTTACAGGGGGAAGACACCTTTGTTTTACTGCCCACAGGCGGTGGGAAATCGTTATGCTTTCAAGTACCTGCTTTAGCAAAAGAAGGCATCTGTATTGTTATTTCCCCTTTAATTGCCTTAATGAAGGAACAGGTGCAGAACTTACAGGAAAAAGGCATTAAAGCCATGGCTTTAACCAGTGGTATTTCCTATTCTGAATTGGATACGCTATTGGATAATTGCATTTATGGAAATTATAAATTCCTATATCTGTCGCCAGAACGTTTACAGCAAGAATTGGTTCAAGACCGCATCAAGCAGATGAATGTGAATTTAATTGCTGTTGATGAAGCCCACTGTATTTCCCAATGGGGTAATGATTTTAGGCCAGCCTATAAAAACATAGCGCTGTTAAGGCAATTGCAGCCAACGGTAAATGTTGTAGCGCTAACAGCTTCCGCCAAACCCAAGGTTGTTGAGGATATTGTTAAAGACCTCGATTTCATCAACCCTAAAATTTTCAAACAATCATTTTTAAGATCCAATCTAGCCTATATGGTCTTTCATGAAAACGACAAACATTATCGCATTAAAACTATTTTAAAGAAATATAAATCGGCCTCAATCATATATGTCAGGAATAGAAAATCAACCTTAGAGCTCAGTGCTTTTTTAACATCCAAAGGAATTAGCGCTACTTATTACCATGGTGGTTTGTCCAATAGCGAGAAAAACAAACACATGCAAGCATGGCTTAATAACCAGAAACAAGTTATGGTGGCCACCAATGCTTTTGGCATGGGCATCGACAAACCCGATGTTAAAACAGTTATCCACCTAAATTTACCGGAAAGCATTGAAAGTTATTTTCAGGAAGCAGGTAGGGCCGGTCGCGATGGAAACAAAGCCTTTGCAGTTATTCTAAAAAATAAAAGTGACGAGGATTTGGTAAAAAATCAATTTTTAAGTGTTTTACCTACGGTTGATTTAATAAAACAGATATACAGAAGATTATGCAATTACTTCCAGATTTCCTACGGTGAAGGTGAAAACCAAACATTCGATTTCAATTTTAATGCGTTCTGCAAAACCTATAATTTTAACAATACTCTGTGTTACAATGCCATTTTGGTATTGGACAGAAACAGCATAATTAGTTTGTCGAGGCAATTCAAAAATAAAACCAGCGTTCAATTTGTAGTAAACAGCAACGTCATTTTTAATTATCTGGATAAGAATAAACACTTAAGTACTATCGTAAAATCCATTCTCAGAATTTATGGTGGTATTTTCGACCAAGAGACCAAAATAAACCTATCGGTAGTGGCTGATAAAGCCTCAGTAGAAGAAGACGAACTCATCTCTGCACTACAACAACTGGAAAAAGACGCGGTTATTCAACTGAATTTATCAAAAACCGATGCACAAATCACCTTTATCGAGCCTAGGGAAGACGATAAAACCATTAACCGCATTGCAGCCATCATAGAACAGCAAAATCAACTGAAACAAGAGCAAGTTAAGGCCATGCTCGATTATATTGAAAACGATTCAGCTTGCAAAAGCATTCAGCTACTTTCCTACTTTGGAGAAACCAATACCGAACCTTGCGGTATTTGCTCGGTTTGTATCAACAAAAAGAAAGCGCCCAATAAAACATCAACCAGTAACATAAAAAACAGTATTATTGAATTGTTGGAAACCGGTGACCACTCCTCAAGAGCCATTACGGAAACTTTAGGTGTTACGGAAAATGAAATTAAGAACGTCCTTCAATTACTATTGGAACACAATATTATTACTATTACAAAAACAAATACATATAAACTAAGTCATTTATGAGGAATTTAAGGATTGTATTTATGGGTACGCCCGATTTTGCCGTAGAAACATTAAAAACTCTGGTAGAGAACCATTACAATGTAGTGGGCGTTATTACAGCCCCAGACAAACCCGCAGGACGCGGCCAAAAACTACATGAAAGTGCCGTAAAGCAGTATGCCAAAAGTCAAGGGCTTAACCTATTACAACCAACTAATTTAAAAAGTGAAGGTTTTCTGGAAGAACTAAAATCACTCAACGCGAACTTACAAATAGTGGTGGCTTTTAGAATGCTACCCGAGGTGGTTTGGAAAATGCCAGATTACGGAACTTTTAATTTACACGCTTCCTTACTACCAAATTACCGTGGCGCAGCGCCTATTAATTGGGCCATTATAAATGGTGAAACCAAAACAGGGGTTTCAACCTTTTTTATAGATGACAAAATAGATACTGGCGAAATGATTTTACAGGAGGAAGTAATTATAGACCAAGATGAAGATGCCGGCAGTCTACATGACAAACTGATGCAAGTAGGCAGTGCATTGGTTTTAAAAACGGTTTCGTTGATTGAAAAAGAAACGCCAAAAACCTTTCCACAAAAAGAAAATGCAGACATAAAAACCGCTTACAAGTTAAATAGGGGCAATTGTAAAATAAACTGGCAGGATTCCATAGACACCATTTACAATCACATTCGCGGATTGAGTCCATACCCCGCAGCTTGGTGCACTTTGGTTAATGGAAAGGACGAACTGGATGTAAAAATATACAAAACCCAAAAAGAAATTGCAGAACATTCCAAACCCATAGGCCATATAGAAACCACCAAAAACACTTTGAAAGTAGCTGTTAAAAATGGGTATATACATATTTTGGAAATAAAACTTCCAGGAAAACGCACTATGGACATAAAATCGCTTTTAAATGGTTATACCTTTGAAGCAGATTCTAAAATGGTCTAAAACCCTTATTATTGCTAAGATTTGCCAAATAATCGATGAAATGCCCTACCTTTATTAACAAATGCATTAAGTTATCAACAATAGAGCGCATTTCCCTTGCTATTACTTGCATGATTGCATAATCCGTATAAATTTGTATAAGGATTTAACTAAACGTTTAACCATATTTATTAATAATTAAACTTTATATTATGAACAAAACAGATTTAATCGAAGGAATGGCTGAAAACGCCGGAATTACTAAAGCAGCTGCAAAAAAAGCTTTAGATTCTTTATTAATTGATATTGAAGGAGCTCTTCAAAAAGGTAAAAGAGTATCTTTAGTAGGATTCGGTTCTTGGTCAGTTTCTAAAAGATCTGCAAGAGAAGGTAGAAACCCTCAAACTGGGCAAACCATCAAAATAAAAGCTAAAAACGTTGTTAAGTTTAAAGCTGGTTCAGATTTATCGAACGCTGTAAACTAATGATTGTTTATTTCAATAATAAGAAGCTTCCCAATGGGAAGCTTTTTTTATTTATATAGCAGCCTATTGCTTTTTTAATAAAATAATATTAGATTTATTACAAAATTTCATTTGCATGATAACTATTAAACCAAAGCGTGGTGATTTATTAATAGCTGAACCTGCAATAATTGGCGATTCATCTTTTAATCGGTCTATCGTCCTTTTGGCCGACCACAATAAAGATGGCTCTATAGGATTTATCCTCAACAAGCCGCTTGAATACACCATAAACGATCTAGTTCCCGAAATTGAAGCTTCTTTTAAAGTCTATAATGGTGGCCCCGTAGAACAGGACAATTTATATTTTATACATAGCGTACCAGAACAAATACCGGATAGCATTGAAATTTCTTTAGGTGTTTATTGGGGTGGCGACTTTAATATTGTGGCCGACCTAATTGCAAAAAACGAAATTAAGGAAACCGATATTCGCTTTTTTCTAGGGTATTCTGGTTGGGACATTAACCAATTGGAAAGTGAACTAAAAACCAATTCGTGGCTTGTTACCGAAAACATCTATAAAAAAGATATTATTTCTAAAGATTACGAATCGTTTTGGAAAGAAAAAATGCTAGAGTTTGGTGGCGAATATAGCTTGTGGTCTAACGCTCCCGAGAACCCTAGCTACAATTAATTCTTATTCACTTTATTATTAAGTGTTTCCAACAACTTTTGGGACACGTCTTTTTTGAAATTCTTTTTGCGATATTTTGAAATTGGCTGAATGCCAACAATAACATTACTAATAAAAAGTTCGTCGGCCTGTTGTAATTCAAAAGGCGATATTGATTCTTCTAAGAAATTAAAATCCGGACTATTCTTTATAACTTCAATAAGTTGCTTGCGCATAATACCTTTTAAGCACCCGTCTAGAATGGGTGGCGTTTTAATAGTATTTCCCTTCACCAAAAAAATATTTCCGTTTAGAGCCTCCACTACTTTTTTATCGGTATTTAAAAGTAAACAATTTTGTAGTTTGTTTTCGTTAGCAAACACGCTGCCCACCACATTAATGGCTTTGTTATTGGTTTTTAAAGTCGACAACAATCCTGGAGCCACATAATAATCTTTAAATAAGTCCACTTCATACTCTTCTTCTTTAATAGCATACAATACGTTTTCCAATGGCTTAGCCATAATTACAAAACCAATATTATTGTCTTTAGGCAAATACAGACCGCCTTCATTTCTATGAACCATTAACTTCACTCTGGCCGAAGTTGATTCTAAAGCATTGGCTTTTAAGGTTTTTATAATTTCTTCTTCAAGATATTCCATTGTGAACCCCATAGGTATTTCCATACGCATAATACGCATGGAAGCCATGAGCCTAAAATAATGGTCTTCCCAAAAAAGTATGTGACCGTCTAAAATCTTTATGGTTTCAAAAAGCGCATCACCATAGGCATATCCTCTGTTATTAATGGATAATTGCGTACTTTCTTCTAAAATATTGCCGTTAAAATTGATCATAAAAAAAACCCTATTCTTTTGGTTTAGAATAGGGCAAATATATAATTAATATCTCTTTTTAGGCCTAAGCAGAACCCAATACCTGTTTTAAACTGGCTATCTGGTTTTCCCAAAGCATTTTTGATTCATCGACTTCATCTTCTTCAGCAAAATCGGTTACAATCAGTGACACATCTTTGGTAATTTCGTCCACTTGTATTTTTATTTCGAAAAACACCGATTTATCATCTTCATCTGCCAACCACCTAAACTTTACGCGTTCATCACTTTTTTTACTTACTAATTTAGCTTGTTCTTCGCTGTCGTCCCAAATAAAAGTAAACAACTCGCCCCTGGAATTCACATTGTCTGAAAACCATTCGGACAAACCGGAAGGCGTTGAAATATATTGATAAACCAATTGTGGTGAGGCGTGTATAGGGAATTCAATGTCAAATCTTATTTTTTCGTCCATAGATAGTTAAATGTTATTTGTGCTCAATATATACATTAATTGATAAGTTATACAAAAAATTTTGAAAAATATTTTACATATGTAATGTTTGCGCACAACAATATTGTTTATATATTTGCAGCCTGAAATTTGGCGAGGTAGCTCAGTTGGTTAGAGCGTCGGATTCATAACCCGGAGGTCGGGGGATCGTGCCCCCCTCTCGCTACAAAAGCAAATCAGTTCAAAACTAACGGTTTAGTTCACTCTAAACCGTTTTTTTATGTTTACATCTGAACAAATCCCTACATTTGCATACGAAAGTGAATACGAAACTGCATACGATTTATCCCAAAAAGGAATTTCACATTCACTCTTGATTACCCTTTGCCTGTTTTTGAGTTAAATAAAATTTCCTACTTTTAACAAACTATGATTCCTACTTCGGAAAATCTACAATGAAAGGGTTATTACCATTTTTAATTTTCTTATTGCTAATTAGTTGCGATAAAAATGTGAAATTTGATTCAAAAACTTGGAACAAAGGTGGAATAGATTGGCAGATTACCGAAACCCGAGAAAATATGGTAACGGACTTAATTGGGAGTGATACTCTAATCGGACTTAAAAAATCGCAAGTAATAAAATTAATTGGCAAACCAGAATTTGAGGAGCGCAATCAAATAAAAATATTGGTTAGAGAAAGATATAGCTCGGATATTGACCCTCATTACATTAGTTATTTGATAATCGACTTTGATAATGATGGAAGGGCTATTAAGTGCTATCTGGAAAACTAAAAAACCTTGACGAATATTATGGAATATCGGAATCCTAACGGACTGGATTAAACACAATATTTGCGGAATTTGAGCGGATACGAAAACAGAAATATGGAATGAAAATAGAAACAAGTAGACTTTTAATTAGACCAATTTCACAAACTGACAAAGAATTGGTATTTGAATATCGTTCAGATAAAGGGTCAAATAAATATCAAAGTTGGATTCCTGAAACAATAAATGACGTTGAGACTTTTATTGGAAAAGTTGCGAAACAAATAAATGAACCAGAAACTTGGTTTCAATTTGTAATTATCGAGAAGAAATCAGAAAAAATAATTGGAGATTTAGGAATACACTTCTTCGGAGAAGAAAATTTACAGATAGAAATTGGTTGTACGCTGAACAAGCTTTTCCAAAACAAGGGTTACGCAACGGAATCTGTTGAATCTGTAATTGATTATTTGTTTAACGACTTGAAAAAACACAGGATTATAACTTCTATTGATCCTGAAAACAAAAGTTCAATAAAACTTGTCGAGAGACTTGGGTTTCGAAAAGAAGCTCATTTTATTGAAAGTTTATTTATTAATGGAAAGTGGGTTGATGACATTATTTATGCAATAACAAAAAAGGAATGGGATAAGAAAAAGAAAACTTCAACAGTTTCCAATTTCCCAACATTAACAACAGATAGATTTGTATTAAGGCAGTTTAATCGTAAAGACTTAGAAAACGTATACAAAGGTTTGTCTCACCCTGATGTTATTAAATACTATGGCATAAGCTTTGAGACTTTGGAAGCGACTAAAGAACAAATAACATGGTTTAGAAATTTAGAAATCAACGAAACAGGCATATGGTGGGCAATCTGCAATAAAGAAGACTTGACCTTCATTGGCGCAGGTGGATTTAATGACTTAGAGAAGGAGAATCGTAAAGCTGAAATAGGTTTTTGGCTTTTACCCGAAAATTGGGGAAAAGGAATTATGAAAGAAGTTATGCCTGTTATATGTGATTTTGGATTTAAAATATTAGGACTACATAGAATTGAAGGATTTGTAGATTCGGAAAACAAGAATTGTAAGAACGGACTAAGAAAGCTCAATTTTGAATTAGAAGGTACAATGAAAGATTGTGAAGTTAAAAATGGAAAATATGTAAGCCTTGACATATATTCAATGATTAATAAAGATAAGTAAAAACGATACACTACAATTTGTATAAGCAATGGTGGTAATATTAATATAAGAAAAAGTATTTAGGACATATTTTCGAACAAATTTATTTCGACTATAAATATCAAATCTGAAGCAATCGTTCAAACCCCTACTAACGACATTTCATTAACACCTATTATTCATAACCTATCGAATTTTTTAATAGCAAAAAGTATCATATCGAAACAAGATATTCTAGAAGGTGACTTATTTAAAAAAACTAGAATCAGAAAAAAGAGAATCAGAAAGTATTTTTATTAGAGAATTAATCTTTTTTGTCTCTGCAAAGAAAGTTGCATAAAGTTAAATGTAACAATTCAAGACCAGCTTCGTCGTAAGTTTAAAACACTATTTATGCCCGCAATTACAAAGCTAAAATTATATCTCTTACGAGGTATGTATTTGTTTATATCGTTAGGATTGGTAATAACTATATGGCCCGAAATACTATACCCAAATCTAAGGTTAGCCAATCAAGATTCAGTGATTCAGTCATTATTAGGTGCATTGGCATTAATAGCTGCAATAGGAATTCGATATCCTTTAAAAATGCTCCCTGTTTTATTTTTTGAGTTACTTTGGAAATTGATTTGGGTATTGGGTTTTGCATTGCCAACTTATAAAAATACTGGCCTTGACACATACGCTAAAGAAACTTTTTTTGCATGTTTAATAGGTATTGTACTTGTTCCCTTTACAATTCCATGGCGTTACGTACAAAGTCAATACATTAAAAGTAAAACGAAGTAAATATTCTTAAATTATCATTACTTAAAAAG
The DNA here is from genome assembly GCA_018883545.1 of Marixanthotalea marina. GTDB lineage: Bacteria > Bacteroidota > Bacteroidia > Flavobacteriales > Flavobacteriaceae > Marixanthotalea > Marixanthotalea marina. The sequence goes on from JAHLEH010000002.1 coordinate 175,619, forward strand.
ACTTAGAGAAAATTCTCTAAGCCTTTTTGTTTACCCTATTCTTCTTAAGACTTTTACAATCACTCTTTTATGATAAACATAGAGCGCCTGTTTAATTGATGTTCTTCTTCGGTGCACTCTACACCATTGGAACAACCATTAATTAATTGTGATTCGCCATAGCCTTTGGCGGTTAGCCTGTCTTTGTTTATGCCTTTATCTAAAAACCATTGCAGTGTGGATTTGGCCCTACGTTCTGATAGTTTCAAATTATAAGCATCGTTGCCTCTGGAATCTGTATGCGATTCGATATGGATTTTTAATTGTGGATATTCCTTCAAAGCCGCTAAAATTTTGGCCAATTCAATTTCGGCATCTGGACGAATGTTAGATTTATCGAAATCAAAATAAATGGGTTGAAGTGTTAACCTACATCCTAAATCATTTGGCGGACAAGGATCTGAAGGCGATAAACGCATAGGCATGTCTAAAGTTATGGGCATTTCTATGGTTTTTGGGTTTTTCGGTGTTTCTAACACTTCCTCTTTTGGATCGTAACCTTCTTTTCTAGCTCGGATAATATACTGTTCGTTACAATCTAAAACAAAATTAAACACAGCATCATCACCCACGATCATGGTTTTAATTACATTGTTATTACCGTCCAATAGGGTAACTTCAGCTCCCGGAATTAAATTCCCTGTGGTTTCCTCTGTAATTGGCCCTTGAACTGCAATTTCACAACGTTCCCAAATTTGGTAAATATCGTCACTTTTACTCCCTTGGTCACCATCCCTATTGGAAGTAAAAAAACCTATTCGTCCTTCTTTTATAATAAAACCAAAGTCGTCCTTAGAACTGTTTATAGGCTCCCCAAAGGTTAAAATGGCGTTGTGCCCATAATATTTTTCTAATTTGGTGGCGAATATATCTAACCCTCCAAGTCCGGCATGGCCATCACTTGCAAAATATAAATAGTCCTCGTTGCTTATAAACGGAAAGGTTTCCCTGGCAGGTGTATTAATAACCTCACCTATGTTAACTGGTTCACTATAAATATCTGATCCTAAAATTTTAACAAACCAAATATCAGACATACCATAACCCCCAGGCATATCAGACGAAAAGTACAATCTGTCTTCTTTAGGACTCAAAGCAGGATGTCCAACGGAATAATTATCACTATTAAAAGGCAGTTCTTTTATATTGCCCCAACCATTTCCATTTTTGGTTGCTTTGTATATTTTCAGTCTAACTACATGTTCTCTATCACGCCCTTTTTTTCCATTTATATAATTGTTTCTTGTAAAATACACTGTATTACCATCTTTGGTAAAAACAGCGGTAGATTCGTGGTAAGGCGAATTAATGTCACCATTTACAGGCCTTGGGTTTACCAAATTTAATTCAGAATCTAGAGTAGCTTCATACAGATCGAGAAAAGGCTGATCGTCCCAACCCGATAAATCAGCTGAGTTGTTTTCTAAAGGTTTAGAAGCATTACCACTAGAAGCATACACAATTTTGTCTCCATAAAAAGCAGGGCCAAAATCTGAATAGTCCGTATTAACTGGTACTTTCTCAATTTCAAACAGTTTGTCCTCTACACCTCTTTCAAACAACGTATCTGCTATGTTTTTGTATAAGTTTACAGATTTTGCCTTGCCGCCTTTAGATTTGTAAACTTTCATTAAAAGCTCGGCCTCATCAAGTTGGTTTATACTTTTTAAACATTGGGCAGCCCTGAAATAATCGGTTGTAGTTGCATTATCAGGAAACTCCTTTATCAAATCGTAATACCATTTGGCAGCTCCAGAATATTCGCTATTAAAATAGTACGTGTCGCCCAATTTCCTATAAATCTCAGCCGATTTATAGCCGCCTTCTACAACCTTCAAATAAATTTCGCGGGCATCTATATAATCGTATTTATCATACTTGGCGTTCGCCTTTTCTACTTGTCCTATTTGCGCAAAAGAACTTAAGTTCGCCGTAAACAACAAAAGGCATATTATTATAGTAGTGTGTATTTTCATAACGTAAATGGTTAAAAGAATCTGGGGGTTAGTATGCGTTCTATTTTGTTGAACACATCGAATTTTAGGAACACTTCGTACGAACCATTGCTATATTTTTCAATGTCTGTGGTTTGAAAATCGTACCCCATACCTATGAAAAGCTGATTTGTAATTTGGAAGCCAGCCATGGCGCTAATTGCAGCGTCCCATCTGTAGGCAGCACCCAATGTTAGCTTATCATTGATTAAAAAGTTACCGGAAACATCAATCTGTAATGGCGAACCACTAACGGCCTTAACCATTGTTGCCGGCTTAAACCTTAAATTATCGTTGATATCAAATACATAGCCCGCTATTAAGAAATAGTGTAAACGGTCTATGGCAATGGCATCTTTTTCTACATCATCTATACTACTTTCATTGTAGTGCTTGGAGTTGAAAAAGTTTGGTACAGATAGTCCTAAATATAATCTATCGGTATTATAGAAAATACCTGCTCCTACTTGCGGAATGATTTTATTGTTTATGTTATCTTGAAATTGGGCGTCGGTACCATCGTACAAATTTAATTTGGTATAATCGACATTGAAAAGATCAATACCTCCTTTTAAACCGAACGATAATCTTGAGGCATCCGAAAATATCAATGAATACGAATAATCGACCACAAAATTTGTTTTATCCGAAGGGCCAATTCTATCATTTACAATAGAAAGCCCCAAAGCCATTCTTTTTAGAATACCAATAGGCGAGTGGATGGTAAAGGTGCCCGTTTTGGGGGCGCCTTCAAATCCTGCCCATTGTGTTCTGTATAACAAACCCAAACCAAGTGCATCTTTAGAGCCCATATAACCAGAGTTTACAACTTGGGGGTTGTACATATATTGGGTGTATTGAGGGTCTTGTTGAGCCTTGATAAGATTTACACTAACAAATGCTATTAGTAATAAAATATAATGTCTCATACGATTTGGGATTTTTTAGTTTCGTTTTATATATAAATAGCCTTTGTCTACTAAAGTTTCTTGCCCTACGAACCTTGTTAATATGTAATAATAGGTTCCTGTAGGCAATTCATCTTTTTGCTTAATGGTAGCACGTCCTTCTGAAATACCTCTAAACACATTACCGTTTATACCATAGCCATCAGTTTCGTAAACTAGTACGCCCCAACGGTTATATACTTTTAGGTTGTTGTTAGGGTAATTCTTGATGCCTTCAATTAAAAAGAAGTCATTTTTTCCATCACCATCAGGTGAAATACCATTGAATATCTCAAAATCACCCTCTGAAACTGCTGGTAAAACACTCACGGTAGGATCATCGGGGTTGCCATCGTTATCTACATCAACATCATTAAAATTGGTTGGGTCGTCAGACATATCAGTAATGGTTTCACCCATAGGATTTTCGGCGGTTACTATGGCTTGATTGACAACTTCCATGTTTACCAAATCCTCCTCTCTTACTGTATATGTGGCCATAAACGTTGAGTTGTCTGATTCTCCTGGTAGCAACTGTGCAATAGGACCACCTTGCACAACAATACCTGGCAACATATCATCTTGAATTGTAATATTCGTTAAAGTTGTTTGGCCGGTATTGTAAACCGTAAAGCTGTAAGTAATAGTTTCTCCAACTTGTACTGCGCCACTACCATTTTCGTCATTAAATACGCCTACTTTTTCTAAGGAAATGGAACTGGTATTACAAAGTGTGGTTACTGTTGGATCGTCTTCCAATACACTATTGTCATCTGAAATATCGCCAACATTATTTCCTGTTGCAATACTGACACCTTCAATAGTGGCTTGATTGCTCAATGTACCAACATTAATATCTATATCTGTTAAGGTGAACACACCCGTGTACACCCAGGTTTCGTTAACATCCAATTCATTATCGCTATCAACATCTCCTGAATCCAGTGAAATTGAAGTGCCCAACATAGCATCTGTCAGTACTAAATTTTCAATGGCCGTATTACCTTGGTTGCTTACTGTAAAAGTGTACGTAAGTGTTTCGCCCACGTCGCTACAGCCGTTACCATCTTCATCGTTAAACACAGCGGTTTTTATTAAAGCAATGCCCTCATCCTGACACAGCGGTGTGATGGTAGAGTCGTCTTGCGAAATGTTATCATCATCAGACATATCACTCACATTGGTTCCATCGGCCCCAACACCTGTTACCGTAGCTTGGTTGCTTACTGAACCAGCATCAATATCGGCTTGGGTTATGGTATAATTTGCAGTGAACGTCCAAGTTTCAGAAACATCTAGTTCGCTATCACCATCGGCATCACCAGAAGCCAATACAATAGGATTGGTTATTAAAGGATCGACTATAGCAACAGTATTTATACTTACGTTTCCTTGGTTAGTAACTGCAAAAGAATATGAGATGGTCTCTCCAACATTGGCACAACCATCAGTATTTTCATCATTGAATACAGCTGTTTTTATTAAGGCAATATCGGCGGATTGGCAAAGTACCATATCTGTAGTGCCATCGCTTAAAATATCTGAGCTATGCGAAAGGTCATTTACATTAATGCCATTAACACCAACACCAGTCACTTCCGCTTGGTTGCTTACTGAACCAGCATCAATATCAGTTTGGGTTATAGTATAATTTGCAGTAAATGTCCACGTTTCGGTAACATCTAACTGACTGTCACCATCTGTATCTCCTGACGGTAAAGATATCAACCCTGCCAACATAGGATCGTTAATTCCTATTGTGTTGATGCTGATGTTTCCTTGATTGGTAACCGTAAACGTAAACGTTATAGTTTCACCCGCATCACTACAGCCATTCGTGTTTTCATCATTAAATATGGCTGTTTTAATTAAAGCTATATCGGCAGTCTGACAAAGTGTTGTCTCTGTGCTATCATTTTCTGAAACACTATCGTCATCAGATAAATCGCTAACATTGCTCCCATCGGCACCAATACCTGTTACCGTAGCTTGATTGCTTACCAAACCGTTGTCTATATCAGCTTGGGTAATTGTATAATCAGCAGTGTACACCCAAGTTTCTGTTACGTCTAATTCATCATCGCCATCGGTATCTCCAGACGGTAAAGACAGCAATCCAGTCAACATAGGATCTGTGATTCCTATGGTATTAACACTAACATTTCCTTGATTGGTAACCGTAAACGTATAGGTAATAGTTTCACCCACATCGCTACAGCCATCAGTATCTTCATCATTAAAAACGCCTTGTTTTATTAAAGCTATGGCTGATGATTGGCAAATAGCAGTTGTGGTTGGGTCGTCTTCCAACACATTATCGTCATCTGAATCGTCTGTAACAACAACACCTAATGATGATTCTCCCGATACAGATGCCTGATTTGTAACAGAACCTGTGTCAATATCATTTTGAGTTAAGGGATAATTAGCAGTATAAATCCAAATCTCACCTACATCTAGCATACTATTTGTATTTATATCACCCGAATCTAATGCGATAACACCACCCAATACAGGATCATTTAGCACCACATTGGTTAAGGCTGTATTTCCCTGGTTTGTTACCGTAAAAGTATAGGTGAGCGTTTCGCCAGAATTGGCACAGCCATCAGCATCTTCATCATTAAATACAGCTGTTTTAACAACGGCAATGCCTGGATCTTGACACAGACTTACCACTGTGGCGTCGTCTTCCAAAACACTATTGTCATCCGAATCATCTGATGCAGTGCCTCCAGATACTGTTGTGGCTTCTACTGTTGCTTGATTGGTAACTTGACCTGCAATAATATCGGCCGCCGTGATGGTATAAGACGCTGTATAAATCCAGGTTTCATCTACATCTAGTTCGTTATCACTATCAGTATCGCCAGAACTTAGGGTTATTGCACCTAATATCATCGGATCTGTTACATTTACTGCTGTTAAAGTGGTATTGCCCTCATTGGTTACGGTAAATACAAAATCTACTGTATCTCCAGCAATGGTACAGCCACTAGGTTCGGCCGTAACGATTGTTCCTTGTTTTATAATGGCGATGGATTCCGTTTGACATAAATTTGTTACTGTAGCGTCGTCTTCGGTAACACTGTTGTCATCTGATAAATCACTGACATTAATTCCGCCTGTGCTTGAGCCCGTTACTTCGGCCTGATTGGTTACGGAACCTGTATCAATATCATCTTGCGTAATGGTATAACTGGCATTATAAACCCATGTTTCATCGGTATCCAATTCGCTATCACCATCCGTATCTCCCGAAGCCAAAGTAAAAGGATTTGCAATCATAGGGTCAGTTAAAACCACACTTTCAATACTTACATTTCCAGGGTTGGTTACCGTAAATGTGTAATTAATGATTTCTCCTGCATCAGTACAGCCATCTCCATCAGTATCATTAAACACTCCTGATTTTATTAAGGCTATATCGGCTTGTTGACAAAAAGCGGTGTTGGTTGTATCAACATAACTTCCATAAACTTCAATGGAATTAACCACACCGACTAGCGAAGCCACTGTTAATTGTATTTCATCAAAACTTGTTGTGGTTGTAAACGATACAATATAAAAACTATCGGTGCTGGTTGGTGTAATGTTTACCAAGCCCAAGGCTTCTAAAGCCAATAGGTTAGCACCTGTTTCTTGATCTTGCTGCACGCCATCTAAATAAGTTGTAATGGTTAATGAATTCAATAAATCAGCTTCAAGTAAATCGTTGGTATCACGAATTACAAAACCAGCCTCTGTACCTGAGGGGTAATCCATAAGCACGTCTTGTACCGAAATGGATGCTGTACCTGCTACATTCGCTACTACGTTGATAAGTGCAAAATCTGAATTGTCTTCTGAAATAACATTAATGGCATTATCTACTTCACAAGCCATACAAGCCACACCATCGGTGCCTGTATGATTGTTATTGATAATTACTGAATTATCTGGGTTTGACAATACATAAGGTACATCACAGTCTATAGTTCCTGGGCAAAACGATTGGAGTATCATGCCATAAACACGCGTGCTGCCTAAATCTACCGATACGGTTTGGCTTAAAGAAAGCTGCACTTCATCAAAAGGTGCAGAAGCTACAAATCCCAATCGCATGGATTCGCTTCCTGTGAACAATAAACCAGAATCAACCGGAAGTAATTCCGTGCCACCTGTTTTAGATTCTACTAATACGCCATCCAAATAGGTTGAAATGGTAATGGCATCAATTAAATCCGTGCTTAAAATAGACGCGTTTTCAATATCGAAACCAGCATATGTGTTGACCTGGTAATCTGTAATCTCATCTTTAAAAGCTATGGAAGCCGTTCCAATCACACCTGCAAATAAATCAATAGAGGCATAATTGTTAGGGTTAGAATCGATGGCTCTATTAATATTGTTAACACTGCCTAATGTGAGTAACCCACCAGTACCCGTGTGTTCATCTACCACACGCACAGGGAAATCTGGTTTTGTAACAGCTGTTGCTGTATTACAGACTAGCTCTGGGCCTTCGCAAAAATTATTGGTAACGGCATGATATATTCTGGTAGTTGACAAAACATCTACCAAACTGGAGATTGATATTTCAATCGCATCGTAATCCATCGTCGAGTAAAACCCAACATAATATTGATCTGTTCCTAAAATTGGACTATCAATAGCTATCAACGAAGTACTTGTATTTGTTTCCTGTTGCGCGCCATCCAAGTAGGTAGTTATTGAAATGGCATTTAATAAATCGGCTTGAATAACGGAACTGTTTTCTATTAAGAACCCTGCATAACTTCCACTTTCAAAAAACTCTCCTGATGTGTTATCAGTTACTGTAATAGCATGAGTAACGCCCAAACCAATAGTTGTTGAAACCACAGCATAATTGGTGGCATCAGCATCTATTATATTGTTCAATCCAGTGGCATCAATGCCATTGGTGTCTTCTTCAACAGTTAAATCCGTAAAGCCGACACTGGTTATTGCAACAGGATTCTCGGTATTACATGGTACAGGATATTGAATACCGTCTGTATAAACAATAAATTCTGAAGAACTAGTACATCCTTCGGAATCTGTAACGGTTACCGTGTAAGTGCCAGCTGCTAATCCTGAAATTGAAGAAGCTGTTTGTCCGCCTGGGCTCCATAAATACGAATACGGTGGCGTTCCTCCCGACACCATTGTTGTTATGCTTCCATCTGAAGCGCCTGCAGCAGTCTCATTGGAAATAGTCCCATCTATTGTGATAGATTTATCAACATAGCTCCCATAAACCTCAATGCTGTTTAAGGCTGCGACCAAAGAACCTACGGTTAATTGAACTTCGTCGTAAGGCAAGGTGGTGGTAAATCCAACCAAGTTAAAACCATCGGTTTCAGAAGGCGTAATATTTACTAAGCCCAAGGCCTCTAAAGCTAAAAGACCAGCTCCAGTTTCCGATTCTTGTTCGGTACCGTTTAAATAGGTTGTTACAGTTAAAGTGTTTAGTAAATCAGCTTGTAACAAATCGTTGGTATCTCTTATAATAAAACCTGTATTGGTGCCTGCCGTATAAGTATTCAATACATTTTCTACAGCTATAGAACCTGTACCGGCCACACCTGCCACAATATTTATGGTTGTGAAATCTGATGTGTTTTCATTAATGACATTGGTGGCATTATCTATACTACAACCAACACACGCAACACCGTCTATACCCGTATGGCCATTGTTTATTATAACCGAATGCTCCGGATTATTGAGCACCGTAGGCATATCGCACTCCAAATCACCTTCGGCAAACGCTTCTATAATTAAACCATAAACACGTGTACTTCCTAAATCTAATGAAAGGGTTTGGTTTATAGTCAATCTGGCTTCATCAAAAGGCATGGTGGCCACAAATCCAACTTGTGAGCGTTCTGTGCCTGTTACCAATAGGCCACTATCTACCGAAAGCAGTTCGGCGCTTCCTGTTTTACTTTCTTGTTGCACACCATTTAAATAGGTTGTTACGGTAAAATAGTTTAACAGTTCTACATCTAAAACAGAAGTGTTTTCTACATCAAAAGCAACATAAGTGCCAGATGGATAATCGGTTAATTCATCTTTAATAGCAATGCTTCCCGAACCTATTACACTAGCTGTTAAATCTATACTAGCATAATTATTTGTATTGGAATCTACCGCATTCATAACATTGCTTACAGAACCTACGGTAATACCACTAGTGCCCGTGTGTTCTGAAACAATTCTAGCTGGAAAAGTAGATTTATTCAATTGGGTGGGCGTATTATCCTCTAAAACAGGACCAGCGCAAAAACTATTCGAAACTGCATGGTATATGTTGGTTGTAGATAAAACACCTGCCAAACTTGAAATAGAAATTTCTATGGCATCATAATCTAGAGTTGTATAAAAACCCACATGGTATTTATCAGCACCTAAAAGGTCACTATCTAACACCGCAAGGGAACTTCCAGAACTAACCTCTTGTTCAACACCATCGAGATAGGTTCTAACAACAATGGCATTTAATAAATCTGCTTGTAAAACGGAACTATTTTCAATTAAGAATCCTGCATAAGAACCAGCAATGTAAAAGTCATCCGCCGTTTCATCGGAAACTCTTAAAGTATGTGTGACCCCAAGGCCTATTAACGTTGTAACCGATGTAAAATTAGATTCATTTGCGTCCGTTAAGTTGTTTTCATCTTGTATGCCACAACCCAACACGCAAAGACCCGATGTATTTGAACTAACCGATAAGTCGGAATAGTCCGCATCGGTTAAAGGCACCGGCAAATCTGTATTACAAGGTACAGTAACCTGAATCGGCGGTTTTTCTAAAGGACTTAACGTTATGTTTTCAATATCTGCAGAAAAAGCTTTTATGCAGAAAAAAAGAGCAAACAATAAAACGGGTAAAAAAATTAAGCGTTTTAATTGTTTTTGATATTTAGTATCCACTAAAAATAAGTAGGTAGTTTTTCTCATGTAAATTTGGTTTAGGTATTTTATATAATCGAAATCTCTCTTTTTTTATCAGAAAGATTTGTTTTTATTTTACTTATTTTTCAAGCAATTACTTACAAAAAACGAGAGGGACTATTTTTAGTTTTAACTACTTTTTAGCGAGAGAAAATCAACCCTAAAAACACATTTACACTTAATTCAAAAAAACAGTGTTTACAATAATTATTTAACAATATTTTGAGGTCAATTTTGTGAAGTTAATAATATTTTCGTTTTGTTTAAAAAATAAGGGCATTTTTTCGATGAAATACATATGTATTTTTACACAAAATATTATATTTTTTACTTACAACACACCGTATTATGTAGGTTTTAAACTTCATATTATAATTCGTTAAAAGCTAAAAACTAACCCATTTGCATTAAATATCGCACGTAGTTTTAAAAGTCCTACTTATGTATATTATTACTTTTGATGTTATATTTGTAACAATTATTTTTTATGAATAAAATGATGTACGGAAACATACTTAAAAACCATATTGATAAGTTTACGGCAGTTGGCGATGAAGAATATGATGAAATCATAAAGTATTTTAATCCAATACATATAAAAAAAAAGGAAAACTTACTTACGGCTGGTGATGTTTGCAAAACCCACTATTTTGTAGTGAAAGGCTGTTTAAGAAAGTTTTTTATCAATGAAAAAGGTATTGAACAAACTACCGAATTTGCCATAGAAAATTGGTGGATGTGCGATAATTTCTCGTTTCTTTCACAAACCGAGTCCCAATTTAATATTCAGGCGGTTGAAAAATCACAATTACTTGCAATTTCAAAATCCAACTACGAAAAACTATTGGACGAACACCCAACAATGGAAAAGTATTTTCGCTGTATTTACCAAAAAGCATATGCTGCCCTGCAAATGCGCGCTAAATTTGTTTATGAATTTTCAAGAGAAGACCATTACCATCATTTTAGCAGTAGTTTCCCTGAATTTATACAAAGAATTCCTCAGTACTTACTTGCATCCTATTTAAATTTTACACCAGAATATTTGAGCAAAATTCGCAAAAAAGACGTTTCTTAAACCAGTTCAAGTTTTTTCTTTAGATGATGTTTAAACTTTGTACCATAAATTTTAAACTATAAAAAATTATGGAAAAACGTATTAACATTAATGAAATTGAACCGCAGGCTTATAAAGCCATGTTTTCTTTGGAAGCTCTAAACACAAGGGCTTCTTTACCTTATTCTCTAATTATGCTTATAAAGATTAGGGCATCACAAATAAATAAATGTGCCTACTGTTTAGATATGCATACTAAATCTGCACTTGGTAAAGGCGAAACCAACCAGCGTATATTTTTATTGAATGGTTGGCATGAAGCACCTACTTATTTTACCGAAGAAGAACGTATTGCTTTGGCTATGACAGAAGAAATAACAAATATTAGCTACGGTGGACTAAGTGATGTAACTTATCAAAAAGCACTAAAGGTTTTTACAGAAAATCAAATCGCACAAATTATTATGGTGATTGTAACTATAAATTCCTGGAATAGAATTGCTTTAAGTACTAAGCTAGAAATTGAAGAATAGATTATTTTATTAAAGGGCTGCTTTGAATTACAAAACAGCCCTTTAAAACAAACAATAAAAACACTTAAAATTAGTTGGGAAATAAGCTTTTATCCAGCCCAGGTACAATTCTAAGGGCATTTTTATAATATACTTTTTTCAATACTTCATCGGGCAAATCCAACCCATACATAGGCCAAAAAGCATGGTATTTTTTATGGTAAGGAAAATATTCATCGGCGCTCTCCAATACTCTAAAATAGGTTGGAAATTCTTCAGGAACCCAACTGTCTTTTCCAAATAAAATACGGTCTTGGTACTTAATAAAAAACGCTTTTGCAAACCTTGGCTGTCTGCCAAATTCAGCTATTACAGCAGCAATCCCGACATTCATATTGGGGATTTCGTCTAACAATTCCCCTAATTTCCCAAGATTATTGGCGTACCAACCCATATGGGCATTGATAAACGTAGTATTTGGGTGCTTTTTGAACATATTATGCTGTTCTTCAATAATTTGTTCCCAAGGAGCTGGATCGGTATCACTTCGCTTTCTTCTGGGGTGTGTTTTAAGTTCTAGCCATCGCTCGTTATCACCATCAAATTCATCCCAAAATGACTTTGGATCGGCCGAGTGTATCAGTACCGGAATACCCAATTCACCACAAACATCCCAAATAGGATCCAAACGCGGATCATCAACCGGTATACGATTGCCATCCACATCTTTATCATTCATCCCTAATCCTTTATACACCTTTAAGCCTCTGGCACCATTTTTAACATCTTCCTTCAATTGGGCAACTGCATTTTCTGCCCACCCATCTTCACCTATGCCGTTAAAATTAACATTGGCAAATACTACAAAACGGTTGGGATAATGATCTGCTATGTTCTTAACTGCTTTATTTAGGTTTTCACCCGACCTGCCACTTAAATTTACCATAATTTGAAGGTTGAGGGTGTCCATGGCTGCAATTACAGGCGATAAATCTTGGTTCGCCATGTTGTACTGATGGCCATGCACATCAATAAAAGGGAACTTAGCACGATTAAGAACTTTGCCTGGAACAACCAACGTAGAGGTTGGATTGTAATCTTCAAAAGAAATATCTTGCGCAACAATTGATATGGAAAAAAGGAGAAGAAATGAAAATAAGGACGTTTTTTGTTTCATAATTTTATAGAGTGATTAATGTTTAAAGTTAACCATCTCAACAAAACAATGACAGAATTTAAGAAGGGTTTAACAATCCTTAACAAATTAGGAACTAGATATTTAATAAACAAAAAAGGCGTTCATTAAAATGAACGCCTTTTCTTGTAATCAATTATAGGTTAGAATTGCAAATCTGCAACCAAATCGAATTCATCATAAATAACTTGGTCTTGTAAGTTTTCAAAGAAACTACCAGATCTAAATTTAATATCGTACAAAGTTCTATCAACTTTCATAGATGCTGTAGCCTTACTTCCGTAAACAGAAATTTTAAAAATTACCGGATTTGTAATGCCTTTAATTGTAAGATCCGCAGTTACTGTATATGCATTTTTACCACTAGATTCTACTTTATTGAAAACCAAAGTTGATGTTGGGAATTTTTCAACACCAAAAAAGTCATCAGATTTTAAGTGTCCTTCCAATCTGTCTTTCATACCGCCTTGTGCATCAAGACTCACTAAAGAAGTCATATCTACAGTAAACTCACCTCCTACTAACTTGTCGCCTTCGAAGCTTAAAAATCCAGACTTAATATCTACTGTTCCATTGTGTGAACCAGTAAATTTATAGCCTTTCCACTCCAATTTACTTGCGTCCGTTTTGATTTCTTTTTTCTCTATAACCATACTCTTGAATGAGAATGCTGTAAATGCCACTAAAGCTACAATTGCTAAATTTTTAATTGTTTTTTTCATGTTCTTGGTTTTTTGTTTTTTTAAGTGTTTGTTAATCTGTTTTTTGTTCGTGCTGGTTTTAACATCAAAAACCATGCTAATTCTATGCCACAAATTTAAATCAACTAACTAAATTAGAAAATAAAGTAGTTTATCAAATTATATTAACTTAGTTTAACATTTACTGATCCATAATCAATTGGCTCTTTATTTTACTTAGAAACTCTTTAGTAATGCCCAAGTAAGAGGCAACCATATATTGAGGGATACGTTGTTCTATTTCAGGATATTGCTCTTTAAAAAACAAATATCTGTCTTTGGCCGTCATACTTAAATTCCTTACTACGCGCTTTTGCGAAGCTATGAACGCTTTTTCAACGACCTGTCTAAAAAAACGTTCCAATTTAGGAACGTGTTTGTACAAATCTTCAATAACGTCGTGTGAAATAGCTATAAGTTCGGTGTTTTCTAAAAATTGAATATTAAAATCGGCTGGTGACTGATTGATAAAACTTGCCATATCAGACGTCCACCAATCTTCAATGGAAAACATGATGATATGCTCTTGGCCCAAATCGTCTACATAAGAGGTTTTTGTACAACCAGAAACTACATAACATTCATATTTACAAATATCTCCTTGCTGCACAAGATATTGTCCCTTTAAATACTTTCTAAGTACAATTTTAGAATCTAAATAAGCCTTCTCCTCTTCTGTAAGACTTACATATTTACTCATATAATTTAAAAGCGGGTCAATTTTCATTAAAATCAATTGGTTTATAAGTAACGTTCTTTTAAAATATTAATATGCCAAATGTAATGTCCTAATGTAATAAAAGCTGCTCCCCTAGCCGATGTTGCATATCCACTAACATTACCAACAAACTTTAGGTCTTCATCGCTTAACGTGTAAAGCAATGTTATAAAACTTTGTCGCACAGATTTGAATTCTTCTACAAGCGACTCCATTGTTTTATGCTTGGCCTGAGATGGTATAATATAATCATCTTGCTCAAAACCTACTAAAGGCGTCGCATCGTGTCTTGCTATTCTAAAACATCTGTACTGAAAAATACGCTCCGTATCTATTATGTGCTGAAAAACCTCCTTTATCGTCCACTTACCTTGTGCATAGGTTTTATTCCACTTTTTTTCTGGGATGGACATAAAAAAATTGGTGACATCATTCATTCCATTTACGAAACCCTCTATTAAAGTAGATTCCGTTGGAACCAAACCTATATAGCCTCTGTAAAAATCACCATATTCTGATGGACTTAAATCTGTAACTTTCATGGTTAAATATATTAAATCTTAGCTTGATATGTATACAAATCGTAATAACGTCCTTGTAAAGCAATGAGCTCATCATGGGTGCCACGTTCTACAATATTGCCAGCCTCAATAACCAAAATTTGGTCTGCCTTTCGTATGGTACTCAACCTATGAGCTATTACAATAGTCGTTCGGTTTTTCATTAATTCGGCCAAACTCTTCTGTATTAATGCTTCACTTTCCGTATCTAAATTAGATGTTGCCTCATCTAAGATAATGATTTTTGGATTGGCCAGAATAGCTCTTGCAATGGCCAAACGCTGGCGTTGACCACCAGATAGTTTCACGCCACGTTCGCCTATTAAAGTATCCAAGCCTTTATCAAATCTATCGGTAAACTCGTTGACATAAGCTGCATTTACAGCATTTTGAATATCCTCCTCACTCGCATCTGGTCTTGGAAAGACAATGTTTTCCCTAATAGTGCCTTCAAATAAAAATTCATCTTGAAGCACAATACCTAAATAACGCCTATAACTACTCAACTTTACTTTTGATAAATCGTGGTTATCAATCGTTATTTTACCCGAATTGGGTGTTAAAAATGTTGCCGAAAGTCCAGCCATAGTAGATTTACCAGAACCCGAACTCCCCACCAAAGCTGTAACGGAACCCGCAGGAGCATCAAAACTAATATTGTGCAATACTTCTTTATCGGATTCATAAGAAAAAGACACGTTTTTAAACGCTATATTGCCTTTCAATTCTTTTAAGGCGATGGTTCTTTCTTCATTATCTTCTTCAGCAGCCTTATTCATCAACTCCTCTGTTCTATCCAACCCAGCAAAGGCTTCTGTTAATTGGCTACCAATGTTACTCATTTGTACAATGGGTGCAACCATAAATCCCAATAGCAAGGTGAATGATAAAAAATCACCAACCGTTAATTGATCCATCATAATTTTATACCCGCCAATCCCCATAATGCCTGTGGAGGCGATTCCTAAAAGAAATGTAGACGAACTTGTCATAGCCGCTGTAGCTGTTAAACTCTTTTTTACGTTTTGAAACAACCTATCCACACCTTCTTCAAAAACTTTGTGTTCTTGAGCTTCTGCATTAAAAGCTTTTATAACGCGTACGCCAGCCAAGGTTTCTGTTAACCTGCCTTTTACCTCTGCATTAATTTTACCTCGAGTTCTAAAAATAGGCCTGATATAACCAAATGCCTTTAGGGCTATAAAACCAAAAATAGCAATGGGCACTAGCACAAAAAACGTCATAGACGGACTAATTCTTATTAGCAATACCAATGAAATGATGGCTGTAATAATGCCGCCAACCATTTGAACCAAACCAGTACCAATTAAGTTTCGCACGCCTTCAACATCACTCATAATTCGGGAAACCAGGGCACCGGATTTTGTGTTATCAAAAAAACTAATGGGTAACGACAGCACTTTTCTCTGGACTTGTGCTCTTAATTCTGATATTAAATATTGCGCTTGCACACTCAAAATACGTGTTAATAAAAAAGAGGTAATGGCTTGAACCAATATAGCCGTTCCTACTATAATCAATAAATTTTTAAGTGCTGAATAGTCTTTGTTGGGTATCACTTCATCTATAAGTGTTTTACTTTCTAGTGGCAATACCAAACTGGCCAATCTATTTAAGGCAATCAGCACCAAACCAATAAATACTAGTTTTCGTTTTGGCCAAATGATGGTCTTAAACACAGAGGCGATAGATACGTTCGATTTTCGCTTTTCTTTCTTATGGTTGGTTTTTTTATGATGCTTCATGAAATGTTTAATAAGCTGAAGTAGTCTGCTAAATTAACCAATCTTTACAAGCATTTACATCTTTTTCTGAAATGAAAAAGGTTTTAACCAAATACCAGTAAATTAAATTTATTTTCATTTCAATTTTTTTTTTGACGCAACCGAAAAGTACGTTTATCATCTAGTAAGAAAACCAAACTATGAAATTAAAAATTTTAATTTTATCTTTTCTTTTTCTTGGATTATCAGCCTGCAGTAAAGATAACGACGACAATATAACCTGTGAATTAACTACAATTGTAAGTCCAGAGACCTATGAAAATGCCCCTTCAGACATTTTAACTGTTAATGATTTGGAAATAAATGGCGACTGCTTAAAAATCAATTTTAGTTCTGGTGGATGCAATGGCAATTCTTGGGAGGTTACACTAATTGATTCAGGAACAATTCTTGAGTCCAATCCTCCGCAAAGAAATTTAAGGCTATCATTAAAAAATGAAGAACTGTGCTACGCCTACATCACTAAAGAATTGACTTTTGATATTTCAAATTTAAAAGTTGATGGCAATCAAATACAACTTAACATTACAAACTCAGACGATACTATTCTTTATGAATATTAAATCTAATCATTTGGTCAAATTACTTTCAATAAATCATACAAATCTGCCCTAATTTGCTATACTAATTTAGTATTTTTAGCGCTTCAAAAGTAAACGTTTAGTTACTTTTAAAGTGAACGTATGTATGAAAAATTCCATTGCAGAGCGCGTTAGTGATTTTTTAAAAGATTTTCCGCCATTCAATCTTCTTAAAGAAAAACCCCTTCTGGAAATTGCAGAAGGCGTAAACATCATCTATTTAGAAAAAGGTGATGTTCTCTATGAAAAAGGCGACCATTACCACGACTATTTTTACATTGTTAGAAATGGCGCCGTTAGTTTGTACCACCATGCAGTAGAAGATAACACAAAACACATGGTTAACATTAACGATGCTGGTGATGTTTTTGGTGTTAGGCCCCTAATAAACAAAGAGAATTACAAATTAACCGCTATTGCCAATGAAGAATCTATTGTTTATGGTATTCCTATTGATGTTTTTGAATCCGTAACGAACAAGAACGTAAAGGTCTATAAATATTTAATCACCTCGTTCGCATCGAATGCTTACGACCCCTACACCGCTGAGGAAAATACCAAAATATTTGTTGATTATTTACCAAACACATCCCAAGACATTGTAAATTTCCAATCGGCTAATTATACCAAAAATCCCATTTGCTGTAAAGCCGATGCATCACTTCAAAGTGCCGCACTGCAAATGAGCGAACACAGAATTGGCTGTATTATTGTTGTTGATGACAAAAAGCAACCTATTGGCATTATTACCAATAGTGATATTAAAAATAAAATAGCCACTGGTTTGTTTCCCATTACCACAGCTGTAAAGAACATTATGTCTTCGCCTGTTATTTCTGAAAAAAAGAACTTAACCATTGCCGATGCCCAATTAAAAATGATAAAACACAGCATTGGCCATTTGTGTATTACAGAAGATGGCACACCCAATTCTAAACTTATGGGGGTTTTGACCAACCACGATATTATAGCCACTTTGGGCAACAACCCCACAGCCATTCTTAAAGATATAAAACGCGCCACCAGAACAAAAACCTTAAGGGCAGCCAGAAGGCAGGCCAACGGATTGTTAAAAAGCTATTTAGAGCAAAATATTCCATTAACCCACATTGTAAACATCATTTCTCAAATAAATGATGCCGTTACCATGAAGGCTATAGAAATTGCTTTAGAAAAAATGCCTACGCCCCCACCCGTAACGTTTTCCTGGTTGGCTCTTGGCAGCCAAGGCAGAAAGGAGCAATTACTCTTTTCGGACCAAGACAATGCCCTGATTTTTGAAGATGTTCCAAAAAGCAAATACGAAGAAACACAAAACTATTTTTTAGAACTTGCCAAACTGGTAAACAAATCGCTTAATAAAGTAGGGTTTGAATACTGTGAAGCCGATATGATGGCTAAAAATCCAGCCTGGTGCAAATCGCTTTCTGAATGGAAAAATCAATTTAAGGACTGGATTTTAAATACCGATGAAAAAGCCATATTACTGTCTTCTATTTTCTTTGATTTTAACCATATTTATGGCAACCAACAGCTTGAAAAGGAACTCACAGATTCTATTTACGAAACGCTAAGTAGATCGTCTGTTTTCTTTAGGTTTTTAGGTCGGGACGCCCTTAAAAATCCATCACCCCTTGGTTTTTTCAAACAATTTTTAGTTGAACAGGATGGTGAACACAAAGACCTTTTCAATATAAAATACAGGGCACTTATGCCGCTGATTGACGCCGCCAGACTATTAATTTTAAGCAAACAAGTAAGAGGTGTGAACAACACCTACGAGCGCTTCGAGAAATTGGCCGAATTAGAGCCCAACAACAAAGAACTCTACGAATCGTGTGCCTACGCTTTTAAAGCGCTTTTAAAATTCAAGACCAAACAGGGCATATTACACAACAACTCTGGAAAACTAATAGAATTGGAAACCTTGACCAAAGAAGAAAAGTTAAAGTTGAAGCGTTGCTTTAAACCACTACACGACATACAAGAAGCACTAAAATTGCGATTCGATCTGGCAAATTTCTAACGGTATGAATTGGAACTGGTTTTTTAGAAAAAAATATAATGATGACCATCCTGATTTTTGGAAGGCTTATGTAGATAGCTTTGACAAAAAGCAACGAAAACCCATTCAAGAAACCAGATTTGTAGCCTTTGATACCGAAACTACTGGATTTGACAAAAAAAACGATCGTGTGTTATCGCTTGGCGCTGTAGAAATCACCAATAAAACCATCAAGGTGAACAACACCTTCGAAATCTACATAAAACAAGATGTTTTTAATCCCGAAACTGTAAAAATTCATGGTATTTTAAAGGAAGGCGACTTAGAAAAAGTATCAGAACTGGAGGCTATTAAATTATTCTTGGCTTACATTAAAAACGATATTTTGGTCGCCCACCATGCAGGTTTTGATTATGCCATGGTAAACGAAATGCTTCTAAGGCATGGTTTGGGCAAGTTAAAAAATGATTTTATTGATACTGGTGTTTTATTTTCAAAATCAAAACACATCATTTATCGCGAAAATCTAAAAAAACACTATACATTAGACGACTTATGTAAAGAACTTAATATTGCTATGACCGATAGGCATACGTCCATAGGCGATGCACTTATTACGGCCATAGCCTTTTTAAAAATAATAACCCGTCTGGATAAAATTAAAATATTAAAATGGGATTATTTAATGAAGTAATCTCAAAAAATAAAAACAGAAATAACCATTTATGGAAAGACTAATTACCGATGTAAAATCAACCTTTATAAATACATTTAACACAGAACCTATATTGATTTTTTCGCCCGGAAGAATCAATATTATTGGCGAACATACCGATTACAACGAAGGTTTTGTGTTTCCTGCTGCTGTTAATAAAGGCATCGTCGCAGCTTTCCAAAAAAGCAATTCCGGAAAATGTAGCGTTCATGCTTTGGACATGGATAGCAAAATTGAATTTTCATTGGATAAAATTACACCAGATGCACCAGGAAGTTGGACCAACTATATATTAGGTGTTATTGCAGAAATACAAAACAGAAGTCACATAATAGACAATTTTAATATGGTTTTTAAAGGCAATATTCCTGCAGGGTCTGGTATGTCGTCTTCGGCAGCATTGGAAAATAGTGTGGTTTACGGTCTTAATGAATTATTTAATTTAGGACTTTCCAAACATGATATGATTCATATTTCACAAAAAGCAGAACATAATTATGTGGGTGTAAATTGTGGTATTATGGACCAATATGCCAGTATGTTTGGCATTAAAAACAATGCCCTGTTATTGGATTGCAGAACGATTGAATCTAAGCCATTCGAAATTAACTTTAAAGACCACCAATTAATCCTCATAAATACCAATGTAAAGCACAGCCTATCTGAAAGTGCTTATAACGACAGGCGTTCAGTTTGTGAAAATATTTCTGAATTACTAAAAGTTAAGGCTCTTAGGGATACTTCCGAAGATGATTTAAAAACAATAAAAGACAACGTAACTCCCGAAAATTACCAAAAAGCACTATATATTATACAAGAAAACGAACGCGCTTTGAATGCTGCAAAGGCAATGCAAAATGACGATTTAGAAACATTGGGCAACCTTATTTATGCGTCGCACCACGGTTTACAACATCAATACAAAGTGAGTTGTGAAGAATTGGATTTTTTGGTAGAGCAAGCCAAATTGAACAAGCATGTATTGGGAGCACGCATGATGGGTGGCGGTTTTGGCGGTTGTACCATAAATTTGGTAGCCAAAGAAAAAGTAGAGGCTTTTACCGAAACAGTGTCAAAAGCTTATTTGAGGAAATTCAATAAAGCTTGTTCCGTATACTTTGTAGAATTGTCTAACGGCACACATGTTATTTAAACTGCTAACTGAATATAAAAATTGGGGAACTTAATTATAAGTCCCCCAATTTTATATTTTATAAGATGATTATTAACAATAAAATGATAATAATAGCTCCTGCTGAAATATAAAGCCCTCCTCCTTTTGCACGAAGTGTTGACTTAATTTCGCGAACCTCTTCACGAAGTTCTTTTCTTTCTTCACGCTTTAAAGACGATCTATCCATCGCTTTAATTTCCTCTAAACGATCCAACATAATTTGAATTTCTTCCGGAATTTCTTCTGTCTCCACTTTTTTAGCTTCCGCATTATTTAACACGGGCTCTTTTTCAGAAGCCATAACTGTACTTGAAAACGATACCGCGAACAGCATCATTAAAGATAAAATAAATGATTTTTTCATTGGTTTTTAGTTTAACGATTAAATATATAGATTTAACTTTTCAAAAAAGTGATGATAATTTACGCTATTTTTATTAAAATTTATACGATTTTATTAAGAAATTTCTACTATAACAACAAACAATACTGTTTTTAAGTATTTTTACCCCTAAAAAGCCAATGAAGGAATTCGAACTTAAGCTAACCGTTAATTCATCACATTTAGATGAGCACTTACACGTAAATAATGTTACATACGTACATTGGGTTCAAGATATTGCCAGAAAGCACTGGGAAACTGAAGCTACAAAAAACATCTTGGCAAATTATTTTTGGGTACTCACCTCCCATTATATAGAATATAAAAAAGAAGCGTTTTTAAACGATACTATTGTATTGAAAACCTACGTAGCTAAACATGAAGGCGCTGTTAGTGTTCGTATTGTTGAAATATTCAACAAAAAAACAAATGCTTTATTGGTGAAGTCAGAAACCAAATGGTGCCTAATAGATGCTGAAACAAAACGACCAACCAGAATAACCCCAGAAATATCCAATTTATTCATGTAATTAATTGGCATCGATACTTTTTCTTATTTTCAAAAGTTATATTTTTAGCCTATAAAACATCATCATTTTAAATGAAGCGCTACCTATATTTTGTCCTAATAACAGTTTTTTTAACACTTTGGAGTTCTTGCCGAAACGATTTTGAATTCTCCCCCAGCACAGGCAATTTGGAGTTTTCAAAAGACACTGTGTATCTAGATACCGTTTTTACCAATATAGGTTCTAGCACTTACAATTTAAAAGTTTATAATAGAAGTAACGAAAATATTGTTATTCCTTCCTTAAAATTAGCTTTAGGGGAAACCTCGTTGTACCGATTGAATGTTGACGGCATTCCAGGAAAAGTATTTGAAAACATTGAACTTTTAGCTAAAGACAGTCTCTATATTTTTATTGAAACAACCATCGATATCAACAATTTTACAAATCCTGATGGCACCTTCCTTTATACCGACCAAATTGAATTTGGCAACAACATTAATCTTCAAAAAGTGGAGCTGGTTACTTTGGTACAAGACGCCATTTTTATATACCCCAACAGAAATGACACAACCAAAATAATAGAAACAATAACTTTAAATGTTGGGGGAGAAATTATTGAAACAGAACTTCAAGGGCGTGAATTGTTACCTAGTGAATTAAATTTCACCAACGAGAAACCTTATGTTATTTATGGCTATGCAACTGTGCCTAATGGAGAAACCTTGAGCATTGCAGCCGGTTCGCGATTACATTTTCATAACAATTCGGGGTTAATTGTTTCCGAAGGTGCTTCGCTTCAAATAAATGGGAGTTACAGCCCCAACCAAGAAACATTGGAGAATGAGGTTATTTTAGAAGGTGACCGCTTAGAACCTGGTTTTTCAGATATTCCCGGTCAATGGGGTACTATTTGGTTATTCGATGGCAGCGTTAATAATAGCATCAATTACACGACCATAAAGAATGCCTCTGTAGGTATTTTGTGTGATGGCAATCCAAATGCATTAAACAACAAACTAACCATTACCAATTCACAAATATATAACTCCAGTAACTTTGGTATTTTAGGAAGAAACACTTCTATAGCTGGTGAAAATGTTGTGATTAATAATAGCGGACAATCTTCTTTTGCGGGTACTTTGGGTGGCAAGTACAATTTTACCCATAGCACCATAGCCAATTATTGGAATAATAGTTCCAGACAATTCCCAACGGTTTTGTTAAACAATTTCACTGTAAATGATGACGAGAATTTGATTTTGGCCGATTTAACCGAGGCCAATTTTAACAACTGTATCATATATGGGAATAATACCGCTGAAATTTTGTTGGATGAAGTTGAAGACGACGCGGTGAGTTTTAATTTTAAATTCAACAACAACCTCATTCGGTTTGAGAGCAATAACAATTTAACGGACGAAAATTACAATCTAGACAATCCTGCACATTACGAAGGCAATATTTTTAATGAATCTCCAGATTTTAAAGACCCCAATAAAAATGAGCTTATTATTGGCGATAACTCTGCCGCCAATGGCATGGGACTAGCTACATTTGCCAACCAAGTACCAACCGATATTTTAAATGTAAACCGTACTGCTTCACCAGATTTGGGAGCGTACCAGCACGTAACATTTTCTGAAGAAAATTAATACATTTAAGCTATATCCCATTTATTTTAACTAACATTACAAAGTCATAAACCTTAACATAATAGTGGTTTAAACGAAATGTCGTATAAATGTCGTCTATAAAACCACGTTGATTTTTGGCAGGTTATTACATTGCATATAGTTTTAATTAAAATTTCAATTTGAATGGAACATTTGGATTTTGGAAAAAAATTAATTGAAGTTCGAAAACAAAAAGGCTTAACCCAATCAGAAGTTGCTGAAAAATGCAACGTTACTATTCGTACCATCCAGCGTATAGAATCTGGAGCGGTTGCCCCAAGAAGTTCTACCATTAAAATTATTTCCGAATCCTTAGATTTTGAGTTTTTTGAAACACCAAATCAACATTCAACATTGAAATCCCATACCCTATTATGGTATGTAAAGGATTTATTTAATTTTAAAACGAACGCAATGAAAAAAATCTCAATCTTATCTGTTTGCCTTTTACTTGTTATTTTCACTTTTAGTAGTTTATTTACTAGCAAAGCACAATCTGCAACTCCACAAAACAACACAAAAGATATTACAAAAAATGAACTTCAAACTACCGTTGAAAATGATTCAACTCCTTATGATTTTTCCAAAGTCTACGACAAATATGAAATTCGTGAATACTTTGTAATTGTTGTTAAAAACAACAAATTTGGTATAACTAAAAGAAATGGAAAAGTCATTATACCTTGCGAATATCATAGATTAAATGTTGAAGGAAATTATGTTTTGACTCTAAAAAATAACAGAAGAGGTTTAATGACTATGGATGGAAAAACAATTATCCCTTGCGAATTTGATGAATTCGAAGTAGAAGGCAACTTAGTAGCCACTCGTAGAAACAATAAACTAGGGCTGATGAATCTGGATGGAAAAACAATTGTTCCTTGCGAGTATGATGACTTTGAAATTGAAAATAATTTTGTGTTTACTTTAAAAAACAACAAAAGAGGGTTGATGAATTTGGATGGAAAAACGATAATTCCTTGTGAATTTGATGAATTTGAAATCGAAAGCGGTTTTGTCTTTGTTCTCAAAAACAGCAAAAAAGGATTGATGAATCTAGATGGAGAAACAATCATTCCATGTGAATACCATAAATTTCAAGTAGAAAACAACTTTGTTTTAGTTTCAAAATACAATAAACATGGATTGATGAATCTAGAAGGAGAAACAATTATTCCTTGCGAATACGATACTTTGAAAATTGAGGGGTATTTAGCTATCGTCACAAAAAATGGCAAAACAGAACAAATAAGAATTTAAAAATGACAACATAAAAAACCCTGCTTTCAGCAGGGTTTTTTAATAATATGATGTGATGCTGAAATTAATTCAGCATGACTAAACAATCTTTAAACAAACAAAGGTCTGCCGACCATCATAGCGTTTACCTTTTCTTTTACAGCTTCTAAAACAGTATCATCTTGGTAGTTAGTAATCACCTCATCAATCAAATCTACAATAGCTAACATATCGGCCTCTTTCAATCCTCTTGTAGTCACGGCAGCCGTACCAATTCTTATACCAGATGTTACAAATGGCGAGCGGGTATCAAAAGGCACCATGTTTTTATTCACGGTGATATCGGCTTTTACCAAGGCTTGCTCAGCATCTTTACCAGAAAGGTCTTTGTTGCGTAAATCAATCAACATACAATGATTGTCAGTACCACCAGAAATGATGTTATAATCTTTAGAAACAAAAGCATCGGCCATAGTAGAGGCATTCTTTTTAACTTGCAATTGGTAATGTAAAAAATCATCCGTTAAGGCTTCACCAAAAGCAATCGCTTTAGCAGCAATAATATGTTCTAATGGCCCGCCTTGGTTTCCTGGGAAAACAGCAGAATCTAATAACGATGACATTTTACGTAAACTGCCATCCTTTAATTTAATGCCGAACGGGTTATCAAAATCCTTACCCATCATAATCAATCCACCCCTTGGCCCTCTTAAAGTTTTATGGGTAGTAGTCGTAACAATATGGCAATGTGGTAATGGATCGTTCAAAATACCTTTGGCTATCAATCCAGCAGGATGTGAAATATCGGCCATTAAAATAGCACCAATACTGTCTGCTATCTCTCTAAAACGCTTAAAATCGATATCTCTTGAATAGGCAGACGCACCCGCAATGATTAATTTTGGTTGCTCTTTCGTAGCAATTTCCTGAATTTTATCATAATTCAACACGCCTGTCCCCTGCTCTACACCGTAAAAAACCGGCTGATACAATTTACCCGAAAAGTTAACGGGCGATCCGTGTGTTAAATGGCCTCCGTGTGACAAATCAAAGCCTAAAATCTTATCTCCCGGTGTTAAACAAGCATGGTACACAGCTGTATTGGCTTGGCTACCAGAATGTGGCTGTACATTTACGTACTCAGCTCCAAACAAAGCTTTCGCTCTATCTATGGCAATTTGTTCAACTTCATCAACTACTTCACAACCACCATAATAGCGTTTCCCTGGGTAACCTTCAGCATATTTATTGGTTAACACAGAACCGGCCGCTTCCATCACCTGTTCACTTACAAAGTTCTCTGAGGCTATCAGTTCAATACCATGTAGTTGGCGTTCTTTTTCAGCTTGAATGAGTTCAAAAATTTGTTCGTCGCGTTGCATAAAAATAATTTCTGGTTAAATATTCGGCAAAAATAACAAATAGATTAGTTATAAGCATGAAAAAATATATATTTACTTTGAAGTTTTTAACGAGGTTATCAACCTTCAACACAATCATAATTTTAAGCTTTTTTATAAATTTTAATAAAAAAATTATGTAGGTTTGAATAGAAATTAATCATTTTAATCAAAATCCAGTTATGCCTTTTTCAGCTAACAATCCAGATAGAAAGTCGTGGTTACACGTTGACAAAAATTCAGATTTCCCAATCCAGAATATCCCTTTCGGGGTTTTTTTAACACGTGATGACATCATTACTATTGGAACCCGAATTGGAGATACCGCTATAGATTTAGGCGCTTTGCACCAATTGGGTTATTTTGATGGTATAGCGCTTACAGATGATATTTTTTTACAGGATACCCTAAACGATTTTATTGCTGATGGTAGAAAAACATGGCGTGCCGTAAGAAACAGAATTGCAGAAATTTTTGATGCTGAAAACGATAGTTTGAAAAACAATTTGAAGCACAAGGAAATTGTTTTGTTTCGATTAGATGAGATAGAAATGCAATTACCGGTTCAAATTGGCGATTATACTAATTTTCACTCTAGTAAAGAACATGCCACCAATATTGGCTCCATTATTAGGGATTCCGATGATGCACTACAACCAAATTGGTTGCATATTCCCGTAGGCTACCACGGCAGAAGTTCTTCTATTATTCCATCTGGTATTGCCATTCATAGACCTAACGGACAAATGCTTCCTAATGGTGCAACCGAACCTGTTTTTGGTCCTTCCAGATCTGTAGATTTCGAATTGGAAATGGCTTTTATTACAACAGTGGCAAACGATTTGGGAGAATCTATTTCCACAAAAGAAGCTGAAGATTATATTTTTGGTTTGGTCATGCTAAATGATTGGAGTGCCCGCGACATACAGAAATGGGAATATTTACCACTTGGTCCATTTTTATCTAAAAATTTTGCATCTTCCATTTCCCCTTGGATTGTGACCTTGGATGCCTTAGAACCATTTCGTGTAGAAGGCCCTAAACCTATAAAATCGCAAATGGAATATTTGCAGTACAAGGGCAAGAAAAGTTTTGACATTAATTTAGAAGTATCTATTCAGCCAAAAAATGCCAAAGAAACGGTTGTAAGCAAAACAAATTTTAAACATGTGTATTGGAATATGTCGCAACAATTAGCGCACCATACCATTAACGGTTGCCCTATAAATGCTGGTGATATGATGGGTAGCGGCACTATTTCTGGCCCAACCCCCGATTCTTATGGCTCTATGCTAGAACTCACTTGGATTGGTGAAAAACCAATTAAAATGAAAGACGGTAGCGAACGCAAGTTTATAAACGATTTTGATACCGTTATTATTCGTGGCTTTTGTGAAAAGGACGGCACTCGTATTGGTTTTGGGGAAGTTTCCACCCAATTGTTACCTGTTTTCCAAAAGAAATAACACTATAGCGTCATCACGAACATAGTGAATCAATCTTTCGATTCAAGGTTAAAACTAAAAGCTAATAGATTATTTAATCGTACTTTTTGCAACGACATTAGTTATGTTTTGTAGTATTTTATCTTGATTTAAAACACAAAACACACATTTAAACGAGTTTTTTGGTATTTTATCTATATTTTTAATATTTTGGCACCACATTTGGAATAGAACCAAAATAACCCCAAACCTATAAGACCATGAAAAGAACAATACTTTTCTTAACAGTTTTAATTTTTATCAACTCTTGTAGTACAAGTAAGCAAATAGAACGTGCGGTAAGTGTTGGTAACTACGACCAAGCAATTAACGATGCTATTGGTAAACTACGAACCAACAAAGACAAAAAAAGCAAATCCGATTATATCGTAATGCTTCAAGACGCTTATAACAAAGCAACCGAACGTGATTTAAACGAAATTGACTTTCTTAAAAAAGACAATAATCCCGAAAACTACATTCGCATTTATGATATGTACATGGGACTTCACAATCGCCAAGAGCGCATTAAACCTCTGTTGCCATTATATGTAAACAATAAAGAGGTAAAGTTGCAAATGTCTAATTACGATAACCAAATAATTGCATATAAAGACAAATCGTCTGAACAACTATACAATAATGCGTCGGCCCTTTTGAAATCCAATAACAAAATGGATTCCAGATTTGCATTTGACCAATTTCAAGAAATAGAAAATATTAATCCAAATTACAAGGACGTTCGTCAACTTATGGAATTAGCCCACCAAAAAGGCACTGATTTCGTAATTGTTAATATGATGAACGATACCGGCAAAGTGATTCCTACACGTTTGGAAACCGATTTATTAAATTTCAGCACTTACGGACTCAATAACTTATGGACCGTCTACCATAATACACCCGTAGATAATATTAAATACGATTACAACATGTTGGTTAATCTAAGGGAAATCAATGTATCTCCCGAACAGATTAAAGAACGCCAACTTGTTAAGGAAAAACAAATAGCCGATGGCAAAAAGAATTTATTGGATGATAATGGCAAGGCGGTAAAAGACAGTCTAGGTAATACCATCCAGATAGATAACATGAAAACAGTACGTTGTGAATACTACGAATTTAAACAGTTTAAAGCGGTGCAGGTAACTGGCAATGTGGAATACGTTAACCTAAACACCAAACAATTGGAAGATGCGTTTCCTGTTGCAAGTGAATTTGTATTTGAGCACATTTACGCTACATCGCAAGGTGACAGACGCGCATTGGATACAGATTTATTACCATTTTTACAAT
This sequence comes from Marixanthotalea marina, assembly GCA_018883545.1. Lineage (GTDB taxonomy): Bacteria > Bacteroidota > Bacteroidia > Flavobacteriales > Flavobacteriaceae > Marixanthotalea > Marixanthotalea marina. Next base: position 204,607 of record JAHLEH010000002.1, read on the forward strand.
TAAGAAGTGTGCCCTTCCCTACTGAAGAGCAAATGATTTACGATACAGGCGAAGATTTAAAAGCACAACTGAAACAAATTATAAACAGTTACACGTTTGTACGATAAACAAAAAACTCCCAAAATTGGGAGTTTTTTTATAGGTTTTACTTAGTGATAACGTCACCCTGTCCCGATGACTATCGGGATTGCTTCAGGGTCTCATCAAAACTACCTTTTAGCAGACAGGATTTCAGAATAGCAAATTATTGAATAACTTTAGAAAAAGCTTCCAATTGTTATACTTACACAAATAGCCAATATTACAAGGCTTACAATAAACCAAAAATTGGTTTTATACTGTTTTAAATATTTTATTCCTATAACAAGAAACACAAGTTGACCCAACAAAAAAGGGATGTCTAATATTTCCCGAAAAAAGCTTATTAAAACAAATTCTATCTTTAAAGTAATAAACAGTCAAGCTAAAATAAAGTAAGTGATTATTATAAAATTTACTATGGTTAAGTTCTTACTAGTAATCAATTTGTTCATTTTACAATAATATATTTCATCTTAACGCTTACGCAACTCAAAAATATCCTTACGTCTATCTTTTAAATTACGTACGCTGCCAAATTGATTGAGTTCGCGCAATAAATCGATATCCACATCGGCAATTAAAATCATTTCTGTATTGGTGGTTGCCTCCGCTTTGATGCCATTAGCTGGAAACTGAAAATCACAAGGCGTAAATACCATCGATTGTGCAAACTGGATATCCATATTGTTCACCTTAGGCAAATTACCCACACTACCTGCAATGGCTACATAACATTCATTTTCTATGGCTCTGGCCTGAGCACAATGGCGCACTCTGGAATATCCATTCTGCGTATCGGTTAAAAACGGGATGAACAAAATATCCATGCCTTCTTCTGCCAAAATACGGCTCAACTCAGGGAACTCAGAATCATAACAAATCAGCACGCCAATCTTTCCGCAATCTGTGTCGTATGTTTTCAATTCCGTACCGCCTTGCATGCCCCAAACCTTCGCTTCATCGGGGGTCACATGCAGTTTTTCGTAACGCTCGGTAGTACCATCGCGTTTGCATAAATAACCCACATTATACAGCAAACCATTACGCATTTCAGGAAAACTACCCGTAATGACATTGATATTATAAGACACAGCCAATTTTGAAAAACGCTGCACAATCTCAGGCGTATATTTTGCCAATTCACGTATGGCTTCTGCTTCTGGCAAGTGGTTGTTATCGGCCATCAATGGTGCATTGAAAAACTCTGGAAACAACGCAAAGTCCGAACGATATGCTGACACCGCATCAATAAAATATTCGGCTTGCTCCATCAAGCCATTCAGATCTTTATACAGGCGCATTTGCCATTGAATCAATCCCAAACGGATGACCTTTTTTTGACTTACGGCTTTTTTGGTCTGTTTTTCAAAATAAATATTGTCCCACTCCATTAACACCGCATATTCATTACTGGCTTCATCACCTTCCAAATAGCCTTTCAATACTTTTATAGGGTGAAAATCGTTGGAAATCTGAAAGTTCAATACAGGATCATCAATTTCCTTACGCTTCACTTTTTCAATGTATTGCTTAGGTGTTAACTCATCGGCATATTTGTGAAAATTGGGCATTCTTCCTCCAAAAACAATGCTTCGCAAATTCAGTTTTTCACACAAATCCTTACGATAATCGTACAAACGCCTGCCCAAACGCAAACCTCTAAATTCTGTTTTAATAAACACATCTATGCCATAAAGCACATCGCCTTCGGGTTTATGGGTATCGAACTTGTAATTGCCTGTTATTTCTTTGTAGGTATGGTGCTCATCAAAATCTTTGTAATCAACAATAATGGACAAAGCGCAACCAGCCAGTTGACCATTTACTTTAATTACTATTTGACCTTCGGGGAATTTACTAATAAGGGTTTTTATTTGCTTAACACCCCAATAAGAATCTGGCATATTAGACGAATACGCCTCTAGCATCGCGTCTTTTAATTCTTGGTAATCGTTTATGGTTAAATACTCCAGCTCTACATTCTCAATATTCTTTAGCATATAATTTTTTATGAATTTTGGGTTTTAGGTAAAGTTAAGGGTTTTTAGAAGCCAAACTTATTGAACAGTTTATTAATTTGACTCAACTGCTTTTAATATTCGTCCATCAGATAGTTTCCATTCAGTAAGTCCATTTGCACTTCTACCCATTACTATGGCCGCTGCAGATGATGGACTTGTGAACAAATGATCTTTAGTAAAAGCCAACTTATTATTTTCTTTTTTGATAATTCCATCACTAATTAAACTCTCTCTTAAATTAATTAAATTTTTTGGAAATGAGTTAGTAATTGAATTTGCTACTTCAGATTCTTTCAAGACAACAAAACCTTCATTAGTAAGCTGTCCCATTGCATTAGCACCTCGAGTTGCCTTTATATAAAAAATACTGTTAAGTTGTTCATCTAATGACTGGTTTGTATTTCGTAACTCTTCAAATATTTTGAAACCTAAAGTATTAACCAAAAGTTTAATATTTTCAATAAATTCTTCCATTTCTGCTTGATCAGATTCAGAAATATTTGGTTTAGGAGGTATATTTCCATTATCTAAATCATATCTATTAACTTGCATTGCAATTTCATAAAGTCTACTTTCTAAATACTTGATATGAGCTTTATTCAAGTTTTCATCTTTACTGACAAAAACAATTGCCTCATTCCAAAAATCTTTTGCTGAAAGATGTTGAATCAATCTTTTGTAGATACCTTCAGCCTCACCTATATAAGCTATATCTCTATTCTCCGACTTATTTGATCCTCCAAATAAAATATAAACTCCCGTACTATCCAATTCAGGTCTATCATTAGAATCTTTTATTTTTTTCCTTGGAATTTTAAAAGCTTTTCCTGTCCAATTCGAAAGTTCACAAGACATTCTACCATTTGGTTCACCATCTATCAAGAAAATTTTAATTGTTTTTCCAAAATTTCTCATATGATTATTGCATGGTTATAATTTCTTACCAAAGTTAATCAAAACAAAAGTTTATAAAATACTGACTTACCAATAAGTTATGCAATACTATTAACAGTTTTGCATTATTAAAGAGATTGTTTCGTCTCCTGATAGCTATCGGGACTCCTCGCAATGAACTGACGAGTTTTTGTCATTCCGCACCTGTCTGCCGACAGGGAGGCTTGATGCGGAATCCAGTATTCCAAAAAAAGCTAAATGGATTCCTACTTTTGCAGGAATGACAGGGATTTCACATTCACAATAACACATAAAAAAACCTCCCTAACTTGGGAGGCCTTTCAATATATTTAAGCTAGTCTAAAAACCTAACTTGTCTAACACGTCTAAAAAAAATCTAAATATCAAACCTATCGGCATTCATAACTTTTGTCCATGCTGCCACAAAATCGTTCACAAACTTTTCTTTGCTATCGTCTTGGGCATATACTTCGGAATAAGCCCTTAAAATAGAATTCGAGCCAAAAACCAAATCTAATTTAGTGGCTGTCCATTTACGTTGGCCTGTTTTACGGTCGCACACCTCAAAAATACCATTTATCACGTTCCATTTGTTACCCATATCGGTCAGGTTCACAAAAAAGTCGTTGGTCAATGCGCCTTCGTTATCGGTAAACACGCCATGTTTCGTACCACCATGGTTTGTTCCCATGACACGCATACCGCCTACCAATACCGTCATTTCGGGTGCTGTTAAGCCCATCAATTGGGTACGGTCTAACATTAACTCCTCTGGACTCACTACATAATCTTTTTTGAGCCAGTTTCTATAGCCATCGGCCAAAGGCTCTAGGTAGTCGAACGATTCGGCATCAGTCATTTCATCTGTCGCATCACCCCTACCTGGCGCAAATGGTACCGTAATATTATGACCTGCATTTTTAGCAGCTTGCTCCACACCTACATTACCAGCAAGTACAATGGTATCGGCAATGCTAATACCAAATTCGGCAGCGATAGGTTCTAAAACCGACAGCACATATGCCAATCGTTTTGGTTCGTTACCTTCCCAATCCTTTTGAGGCGCCAAACGAATACGCGCACCGTTGGCACCACCTCTGTAATCAGAGCCTCTAAATGTTCTAGCACTGTCCCATGCAGTGGATACCATATCTGAAATAGATAACCCAGAAGCAGCAATTTTAGCTTTTACAGCGTTTACATCATAATCTTTTTTGCCTTTAGGAATAGGATCTTGCCAAATCAAATCTTCTTGTGGTACATCCGGACCAAAATAACGTTCTTTGGGCCCCATATCACGATGTGTTAATTTAAACCATGCACGAGCAAATGTATCAGAGAAATAATCAAAATCATTCATAAACTTTAATGAAATCTCACGATATATGGGATCCATTTTCATGGCCATATCGGCATCGGTCATCATCGGGTTATGTCGGGTTTTCAAATCTTCGACATCCACGGGCTTATCTTCTTCCTTAATACTTACTGGTTCCCATTGATTGGCACCTGCTGGACTTTTTCTAGATTCCCACTCGTGATTAAACAACATTTCAAAGAAACCATTATCCCACTTTGTAGGATGGGTAGTCCAAGCGCCTTCCAATCCACTAGTAACGGCATCTTTTCCAACGCCTGTCCGTGTTGGGTTTGTCCATCCCATACCTTGTGCCTCTACAGGCGCAGCTTCAGGTTCTGGCCCTAAAATGCTAGCGTCACCGTTTCCATGGGTTTTACCAACAGTATGGCCTCCAGCTGTTAAGGCTACAGTTTCTTCATCATTCATAGCCATTCTCTTAAAAGTTTCACGGATTTGAACAGCCGTTTTTAATGGGTCTTGTTTGCCGTTTACTCCTTCTGGATTTACATAAATCAATCCCATCTGAACAGCCGCCAACGGATTTTCCATGGTAGATGGTTTATCTACATTTTCGTAACGCTCATCACTTGGTGCCAACCATTCTTTCTCGGCACCCCAATAAGTATCTTTTTCCGGTCCCCAAATATCTTCTCGGCCAAAGGAAAAGCCAAAGGTTTTCAATCCCATACTTTCGTAGGCAATATTCCCCGCTAGAATAATTAAATCGGCCCAACTTAATTTATTACCATATTTCTTTTTAATAGGCCAAAGCAAACGCCTGGCCTTATCTAAGCTCACGTTATCAGGCCACGAATTAAGTGGTGCAAAACGTTGGTTTCCGGTGCCACCACCGCCACGGCCATCGGCAATTCTATACGACCCTGCCGCATGCCATGCCATACGAATCATAAGTCCTCCATAGTGCCCCCAATCGGCTGGCCACCAAGATTGACTGTCGGTCATCAACTCATGAAGGTCATTTTTTAGTGCGGCAACATCTAATTTTTTTAATTCTTCACGGTAATTAAAATCCTTCCCCAACGGATTGGTTTTCGTGTCGTGCTGATGTAAAATATCAAGATTTAGTGTTTTTGGCCACCAATCTGTAACCGATTTATTGGTAGCTGTATTGCCACCATGTACAAATGGGCATTTACCTGCGTGTGCCTGATTTTCCATAATAATTAGATTTGATTTTACAAGTTTAGTTACCTAAGGTATAACTTAGTAAGGCAAAAACACTATAAATTCAATTTATAATTCTTATTTCTTTATAAGATGAGTTTATGTTGAAAAAATACTTTTATTAAGGCAATTGAATTCATTTCCTTTCAATCCACCAAGCCCAAAGTACAAAAAGCCACATTAAATTAGCAGACCAAGCAACGGCAGCAATGGAAGGTGGCGGCGGACCAAAAACATTCATCAAATGAATTACTAAAAAGAAAACAACCAATAACCAAAAAGCTGTTTTTCGTTTAGGTTTTAAATTTTTAAAATAAAAATATACGCCCACTAAAAACAGGCCGACTTCTAGAATGATTTCGGCTATTGGGCTATTCCATAACCCCAACCCCACTTTGGTATTGCTAAAAGGCGAAAGCGGTAAATCTGGACGGTGGGTAATGAAATCCAATACCCAATGGCTAAAGACCAAAATACCTAGCAGCAATGCACCTTTTTTATTTTTTGTGAAAGCAAAATAAACGATACCCAATAATAAACCCCAAACTACAGCCATTAGTAAACTGTGGGAATAAGGATAATACGTAAAATTTAACGGTGTTAAAGCTGTGTTACCAGGATCTACTTGGAATGTTTCAACACCCAATAAAACAAAAATAGGCCATAGTAAATCTAAAAACTGAACGGCGATAAATAACATCGCCAAAGAAGGCAAAGCATCTTTCTTTTTAGCTCCAAATGCCAAAGCGTAGTGACCTATAAACATAGTTGATTGGAATTATTGAGTGAAATTATATTTTTTTCTGAATAATAAAAAACTATTTGAAACAATTAATTTTCAAACGTTTAGTCTCTATAAGAAGAAAATCAAAAAGGCGCTTCACAAACTATATTAAGAAGTTCTTTGGTAACAGGATGCGTAAAGGTTAATTGCTCCGCATGCAAATGCAATCTATCGGTCTTTGTACCATACAAATCGTCACCTACAATAGGGGTTTTAAGGCCATCAATATGGGCAGCATGCACCCGTAATTGATGGGTGCGCCCAGTTATGGGATAAAAATGTATGCGCGTTTTACCATTTTCTATAGCAACTACCTCATAATTTGTAACAGCTGGTTTACCATATTCGTAACACACCAATTGTTGCGGGCGATTATCCAAATCAACCCGAAGCGGTAAATCAATCTGGCCAGAAACTTGCTCGAGTTCGCCATTCAACAAAGCCACGTAGCGTTTTTTTACGGTACGCCCTATGAACTGTTTTTGCAACTGCTTGTGAATACGCTCGGATTTAGCCACCAATAACAATCCGGAAGTGGACATATCCAAACGATGTACCAACAAAGGGCCTTTGGCTTTGGGCAAATAACGCTTCATTTTGGTCAATACCGATTCGTTGTAGGTTTTGCCCGGAACGGACAAAAACTCATGGGGTTTGTTTACCAATAATAAATAGTCGTCTTCGTAAACAATTTCCAAGTCCTTGTCGTAACTGATGTTTTTTTCTATCGGATTATCTTCCACGTTTAACCCTTGCATCATATGCCCTAAAATTGGTTCGCATTTACTACGGCAGGACGGATAGAACTGTTTGTGTTTACGCACTTCGGACTTTGGCGAAGCCCCCCACCAAAATTCCGCCATAGCGATGGGTTGCAATTTATTTTTATAAGCATATTGAAACAACTTTGGAGCCGCACATTCTCCTGAACCCGCTGGCGGATTGGGTGAAACTGTATTTTTGAAAATGGCCAACAAGTCCTTTGTTTCGCCTTCTGCATTTAAAAATTGGTACTGTTCGTGCAACCGTTTTTGCAAGGACGCCGACAATAAAGCGCGTTTCTCTTTTAGTTGATTTATAGGTTCCAATAATGCACTTAATTGCATTTCAGCATGTTCAATCTTTTTGTCCCACTCCTTTTTTAAACGTTTCAGCTCTAGTTGGTAGCGAATACTTTCCGTTTTAAGTTTATTGAACAAAACATCATACGCTTGCACACTTAATAATTGCTTTGCTTCTTCTCGCTGTTGATTCCGTTTTAGTTTTTCAACTTTCATTAACGACTTGAAAGCAGCCAGTTCTTTTTGGGAAGCTTCTTTTAATTCAGTTAATTTTGTTTTCGCTTTTTTTAATTCAACAGCATTTTCAAAAGTCTCAATTTCTTTATTGAGCTGATTGAGCTTAGCCTCTCCTATTTTATAAAACCCTGTTTCATCCAACGTGTCGAAAATAGGTGGTACAAAACCTTTTAGGTCGTTACTTTCAGCCAATTTTCCAGAAAAAGCGGCCAAATATCCCAAAGTGCCATCAGCTTGTTTAACCACCATAACGCCAAACATTTTTCCAATAACCAACCCATCCATTGCTGGGTCGAGTCCGAAATTATGAACGAAATCCGTTTGGTTTTCTAAATACAATTGCAATTGAGATGCTGCTTGCACACACAGCGGATGCGGCTCATAATAAAAAGGGAACGTAAACTTTTTAGGCAAAGCAACTCCCTCGCTATTTTGTAAAGGATGTATGTATGAATGACCGAATGAATGCATAAACAACGTAGAAAACGCCGCAAAGAAACGAAAATTAATAATTCCTGTTTCCTTTCATTTGTTTTTTGATTTTACCTACCACCAACCTCTTCCATTCTAAACGCAACCATTTTTCCTATTAAATCGAGGGGCAAAGCTTCATTAAGCGGAAATTGAACCGAGCCTTTGCCTTGCTTATATTTTGAAAGTTCTTTTTGAAATTGTTTATGCCCCGTAGGTGTTGCATAAAACCCAATATGATTTTTGTAAGCACCAAAATACACCAATGGTTTTTTACGAAGCTTGTAAGCCGGCATTCCATAAGATATACTTTCTACAGCTTCTGGGGCGGTTTCCAAAATTATTTTGCGCATGGCAACTAATTTAATCTTAACATCTTCGGGAAATGAGTTTATATATGCATCAACGGAAAGGAAATGTTTCATAATTAGTTTCATTTGAACAACAACGATTACGAAGTTAATTATTTTGAAACTAGTTTGTTAACTTTTTTTAAATCCCTATTTTATGAATTTCCCCGACGGAATTAAAGTTAAATTATCTGTTGGCAAATTGTAAATATACACCCAAGCATTAATGGTTCCTAAAGTTTCCATGTGGACTTTCACCAGTTCCCGCCTGTATAAATCGGGATCGGCTGATTTGGGGTCTATCCCTTCGTAGGCATCCAAAGTTTTAAATACTTCATCTTCATTGTTAAGCAATTTAAAAACATGTCCATGAACTTTATCTTCTGGTTTTTCGCTTAAAACAGCGCCTGGATAATGAGCAACCATATAAAGCTGCCCTTGAAAAAAACCACGTCCTAAAAATTCGGAATGATGATTCAAAAAGCTAGCCATCGGGTGTTTATAGCCTTTTTTTAAAGTACCATATACAAATAAGTATTGCATATATTAAACAAAGGCTTTTAAATCCAAATCATTTATACTGCCGTGACTTTCATGAGCAACTACTTGACCATTTTTAATCACCAATAATTGTGGCGATTCGTGAACCACATTAAAACTATCAGCCACCGCATTGGAAACTGCTCTGTTTTGGATTAAATCCAAATGATATAAATCTAATACATTGTCATCTAAATCGAAATTTCCAACAAATTGGTTCATCACCATCCTACTGATACCACAGCGCGTTGAATGTTTAAAAATGAACTGTGTTTTGGTTTTCGATTTTTCTTTTATGCTTTCCAACTGATTTACATCGGTTAAGTCAATCCAAGGCAATTTATTTTCTTCTTTTTCTTCAGTATTGTTGCTAAACAACTTATTGAATAATCCCATACAATTTATTATATTTAAGTACACTAAGTCGTAATCATCCAACAACCTTACAACTGACGAAATGTCTTTATTTTTCTAGGTTTTCACGACATTTTGTCTTGCAAATTCCATTGGTAAGATTATTGAATATCCATTTGCAAAGAAAAGAAAAAACAACACAATGAACTTTAATAATTATACAATCAAATCACAAGAAACCATACAACAAGCACAACAGCTTGCACAAAGTTATGGGCATCAACAAATAGAGAACGAGCACATTTTTAAAGCGCTTCTTGAAGTTGATGAAAATGTGTTGCCATTTATACTTAAAAAACTGAATGTGAACACAGCTATATTAAAACAGGCTTTAGATAAACAGTTGGAAAGCTACTCTAAAGTATCTGGTGGCGATATTATGCTATCCCGCGAAGCTAGCAAAACCTTGAACGAAGCATCGATTGTTGCAAAAAAAATGAACGATGAATATGTTTCTGTAGAACACATTCTTTTGGCTGTATTCAAATCCAACAGCAAAATAGCACAAATGCTGAAAGACCAAGGGGTGACCGAAAAACACCTAAAAGCAGCTATTGAAGAATTGCGCAAAGGTGAACGTGTAACTTCCCAAAGTCAGGAAGAGACCTACAACGCTTTAAGCAAATATGCCAAAAACCTAAACCAGTTGGCTAAAGACGGTAAATTGGATCCTGTTATTGGTCGTGATGAGGAAATAAGGCGCATCCTTCAAATATTATCAAGAAGAACCAAAAACAACCCTATTTTGGTGGGTGAACCCGGCACAGGTAAAACCGCCATTGCCGAAGGGTTAGCGCATCGTATTGTAGATGGCGATGTTCCCGAAAACCTAAAGGAAAAACAAATTTTTGCTTTAGATATGGGCGCCTTAATTGCAGGAGCCAAATACAAAGGTGAGTTTGAAGAGCGTTTAAAAGCCGTTATAAAAGAGGTTACTACCAGTGAAGGCGATATTGTTTTATTTATAGACGAAATACATACCTTGGTGGGCGCCGGTGGCGGTCAGGGCGCTATGGATGCTGCCAACATTTTAAAACCTGCTTTGGCAAGAGGTGAATTAAGAGCTATTGGCGCTACTACTTTAGACGAGTACCAAAAATACTTTGAAAAAGATAAAGCATTGGAGCGTCGTTTCCAAAAAGTAATGGTAGACGAGCCCGATACCGAAAGTGCCATTTCCATATTGCGTGGTATTAAAGAAAAATACGAAACACATCACAAAGTTCGTATAAAAGACGAAGCCATTATTGGCGCGGTCGAGCTATCGCAACGCTATATCACCAATAGGTTTTTACCCGATAAAGCTATTGACTTGATGGACGAGGCCGCTTCTAAATTGCGTATGGAAATCAACTCCAAACCAGAAGAATTGGATGTTTTAGATCGTAAAATCATGCAATTGGAAATTGAGATTGAAGCCATTAAACGTGAGAAAGATGAAGTTAAATTGAAAAGCCTAAATGCTGAATTGGCCAATTTAAAAGAAGAACGCAATGCCATTTACGCCAAATGGAAAAGCGAAAAAGAAGTAGTTGATAACATTCAAAACATCAAACAATCTATTGAAGATTATAAATTGGAAGCCGAACGCGCCGAACGCGAAGGCGATTATGGCAAAGTGGCCGAATTACGCTATGGCAAAATAAAAGATGCCCAAGCAGATTTGGAAAAACTTCAAAAGGAATTACAGGAAAATCAATCTGGCAACTCCTTAATCAAAGAAGAAGTCACATATGATGACATTGCCGAAGTGGTGGCAAAATGGACAGGTATTCCTGTGACTAAAATGTTGCAAACCGAACGCGAAAAGCTTTTAAAACTGGAAGATGAATTACACAAACGCGTGGTTGGTCAAGAAGAAGCCATTCAAGCGGTGAGCGATGCCGTTCGTAGAAGTCGCGCCGGGTTACAAAATCCGCAAAAACCCATTGGCACTTTCCTGTTTTTAGGAACCACAGGTGTTGGTAAAACCGAATTGGCCAAAGCATTGGCCGAATATTTGTTTGACGATGAAAGCGCCATGACCAGAATTGATATGAGTGAGTATCAAGAGCGTCATGCCGTTAGCAGATTGGTTGGTGCCCCTCCGGGATACGTAGGCTATGACGAAGGCGGCCAGTTAACAGAAGCCGTAAGAAGAAAACCGTATTCAGTTGTGCTATTGGATGAAGTTGAAAAAGCGCATCCAGATACCTTCAACATCTTATTGCAAGTATTGGATGAAGGTCATTTAACCGATAATAAAGGTAGGGTAGCCGATTTCAAAAACACCATTATCATTATGACCTCCAATATGGGAAGCCAGATTATCCAAGAGCGTTTTGAAGCCACAAAAGACATCGATTCCGCCATTGAAACAGCAAAACTTGATGTGCTTTCATTGCTAAAGCAAAGTATTAGGCCAGAGTTTTTAAACCGTATTGACGACATCATCATGTTTACACCTTTAACCAAAGAAAACATTTTAGACATTGTTAGGTTGCAGCTAAAAGGCTTGACTAAAATGCTGTCAAAACAAAACATTACGTTTGATGCCACCCAAGAAGCAGTTGATTATCTAGCAACAAAAGGTTACAACCCAGAATATGGTGCCAGACCTGTAAAACGTGTAATACAAAAAGAAGTTTTAAACGCTTTGAGCAAAGAGATTTTATCTGGAAAAATCACCACAGATAGCGTCATCTTACTAGATTCTTTTGATAATAATTTAGTATTCAGAAACCAAAGTGATTTAGTTTCGAAAGATATTTAACATTTAGACTGTAACATTTTAAACAATAAGCAGTCTTATTAATGGTTGGTTAGAGTGAAGCAACGAGCGTTGTCCCAAATCTATTGGGACACAATCGTTGCTTTTTAATTTTAGTCCATCTTGCTTTTCATGTGCTTGTTAAAAAAACTCTAAAGTTTAGTGTTTGCCCAATTTATTCAGAATAAATACGTTATTAAATTATATTTATTTTTTTGCTGAAAATTCGACGAAATGCATAATTGAAATAGTCTTTTATACAGATTTTTTCGTAATTTAGCATAAACTACCAACCCCGAACCAGAGAATTAGTTAATAGCAAAACTGCTGTCTTTTTACTTCCCCAGAGGTTTATTGACAGCGCAAAAACCTACTTTTTTATATGAGTATTTCTAGATATATAGAGCATACGCTTTTAAATCCTACCGCTACAGAACGAGATATTATTAACCTTTGCCACAATGCTATTGAGCATGAGTTTTATGCTGTTTGCATAAATGGCAGCTATGTTGCTTTGGCAAAACAGTTACTTAAAGGAACAGGAGTTAAAATCTGTACAGTTGTCGGGTTTCCGTTGGGCGGCATGTCTACCGCTTCAAAAATTGCGGAAGCCAAAAATGCCATAGAAGATGGCGCTGATGAAATTGACATGGTAATTAACTTAGGATTACTTAAAAGCAAAAATTATGTATCTGTTTTTAAAGATATTAGAGACGTTAAATTAGCCATAGGACGTATTCCACTTAAAGTTATTATAGAAATTTCTGAACTTAACAAAAATGAAATCATAAAAGCCTGCGAAATCTGTTTGGATGCCAAGGCTAACTTTATAAAGACCTCAACAGGTTATTCAAAAGGCGGCGCCACACTTACAGCTGTTAAAATAATCAAGAAAACCGTTAGAGACAATGCAAAAATAAAAGCCTCTGGAGGTATTAAAGATTACGAAACCGCTCTAAAATACATTGAAGTGGGCGTAGATAGAATAGGCACGTCTTCTGGACTGGAAATTGTTACAGAAGCAGAAACCGCGCAAGTTTATTAAACCTGAACTAATTTAAAAGTTACCACTTGCCCTGCCATTTTTTGCGAAAGCTTGTTAATTGCATTTTCAGCTAACTGCAGAACTCTGGGATACCCCCCTGTAGTCTGACAATCGCGCATTAATACAATAAGTTTTCCTGAAGGCGTTAACTGAACCGTTCCGGGCAATACAGGTGAGGTAATAATTGATTCTAAATTATTGTTCTCTAATTCTTGCTCCAATTGATAGGCCATTCGGCTATTGTTTTTAGAAATTGTAAACTCTTGAGACAACAACAGTTCTTGTTGATGTTTCGGGAGTTTATCAAATTCAGTGCCTTTTAACACTTGTATTTCTTTCGAATCGAAATAATTGGTTTTTATTTTTAAACCAGCGTGCTTTTCTTGTACTGAATCAGAATGCAATTCAATGGGCAATTCATCTCCTTTGGCAATCGTACTTTGCAAAGTAACACCTTGATACAAACTACGACTATTCATTACCTTATCTGTTTTTATACCCCCACTAACCGCCAAGTAACTTCTAAATCCGAATTTCATTTTTCCAAAAGACAAAATATCCCCCTCCTTAACCTCAATCTCTTTATTTATGGCAATTGGTTGCTGATTCAATTTTGGCGACAAATCTGCGCCAGAAATACAAATAGCACTTTTACAAATAAATTGTAACGTTGGGCCAGTCATGGTCATTTCCAAAACGGCATTATTGGCACTGTTCCCCAATAGCATATTTGCAACCGAAGCAGCATAAAGATCCATGGCTCCAGAAACCGGGACGCCATATTGCTGGTAACCAAACCTGCCCATATCTTGAACGGTTGTATAAAACCCTGGCTTTAGCACTTTAATCATTAATCACCTCACTTTCCAACTCATAAACACCAGCATCAACCAAAATCTTTATATCCCCGTATTCTTTTAACGAAACAGGAACAAACTTAATACGATCGCCAGCATTTGCAAAACAATGCGGCTCTTTCTTAGGGTCGAAAAATGATATAGGGGTATTACCAATAATATTCCAGCCTCCTGGACTTTCGCTTGGATACACTCCGGTTTGTTTTCCACCAATAGCCACTGCGCCTTTTTCTATCTTTAATCTTGGTGTTGATTTTCTAGGGAAATACAAACGCTCATCCAACCCTCCCAAATATAAAAACCCTGGTAAAAAACCAACAAAATAAACTGTATAAATGGCTTTAGAATGTAAGGCTACAATTTCACTTTTGGTATGCTTTTTTTCATTGGAAATATATTCTAAATCAATACCGAAACTCTCATCATAACAAACAGGAATTTTCCATAGTTTTGACAGAATGTCATGCTTTTTTTTTATTGATTTATATATGCTTTTTAGAGAAATCACCTCTTTTTTGTAATTCCTACAAACATCATAGTATACAACTAATAACGAGTTATATGCATGTCTTAATTCAACTATTACTTTAATTTTTTTTTGACTAATAGATTCTTTAAAACGCATAATATCTTTTAAAATAGCTTCATCAATTTCAAATGGCCATTCAATTAAAATAGCACGCTCTCCAAAAGGTTTGTAGGTTAAATTAAAAGCCATAAAAACTATATAATTTTGATATGATTTTCCTTTAATTTTTCGTTCAATTTTTTCACCAAATCAATAGCTTCAGGGTTATCACCATGCACACAAAACGTTTCGGCCAAAATTCTAACATTTTTACCTGTAGCGGTTTTAACTTTTTGATTTGTTATTATTCCAAAAACATGTTTAAAAACCGCATCGCTATCATGAATAAGCGCATTTTTTTCGGTTCTTGAAACGAGTGTTAAATCGTCGTTGTAATTTCTATCTGCAAAAGCTTCAAATACAATCGGGATATTATTTTCAACGGCCAGCTTTGCAATTACCGATTTATAAGGCACGTACAATTTAACGGGTAAAGCAAAGCTTTTCATTACTTCGATAATTACAGTCGCCATTTTTTCATCAACAGCCGCTAGGTTATAAAGTGCTCCATGTGGTTTTACATGATGCAACCCAACCTGTTCTTTCCTTAAAATCGTTAACAGGCTATCTACTTGGCTTTTTAAAGAAGAAAATAATGCTGCGCAAGACATATCCATAGCCTGTCTACCAAAATTTTCCTTATCGGGAAAAGAAGGATGCGCACCAACTTTAACCCCATGCTGTTTGGCAAGCTTAACCACTTTATGCATGGTTACCTCATCTCCGGCATGGCCACCACAGGCAATATTACACGACGAAATATAAGGCATCAACAAAGGCTCGTTGCCTATACCTTCACCCATATCGGCATTTAAATCTACACTATAAATCATTCAATTTATTTAATGGAATCTAAGGTATTTGACACAAAAATGCAAGAACATTACAGAATAAAAAGTCCTTAGCAGTAAAACCACTAAGGACCTTATAAATTTTATCACAATTGTAAATGGCTAGTTACTCCATGGCGGCGTAACCCCAACTGACCTTGCATAAGCAATCAATTGTCCTTTGTGTTCACCCGAATGCTCTAAAATAATCATCATAGCTCCGAGTGTATTAAATTTATTGCCTCCCAAATCGATTTCTTTGCCATAATCCTCTGGGTTAACCTCGTCTATTTTCTCCAAAACAAAAGCAAATGATTTATTAAAGGCAGCCAAAATATTTTCTTTGCCTTTAATTTTTTCCATACCCATCATATCCACATCTTCTGGAGCTGTAAAACCAAGTAAGCCAGCTAAAAAATAGTTCGCTTGCGCAGTATGCAAAATAGCTTCACCTACAGAACGAATGCCTTCTGCAGGACGCCAATCATACTGATCTTCAGAAAAAGCATTTGCCAATGATACAATTTGGTCTTGATTACGGCTTATCAATCCTTTAAGGCTTGATTGCACCATTTGTTCTTGGGCAGACAGTGTAAGTGCGCCCATAATTAAAAAGAGAGTTATTAATTTTTTCATTGTTTATTGGATTAAGGTTAAAATGTTAGTAATACCAAAATTAGTCTAACTAAAACTAATTTCTTACATAATTGTTAATAAATAAATTTAGGAAACAATTATTATTTCACCCCAACCACCTTCTCTATCCAAACTGTTGTTATTATCTCCTTTTATCTTTTCAGTGAGAAATGAGATCGAAAATTTTTAGCTACATTACCTTCCTCATAATAAATCACAAACCAATAATCATCAGCAGGCATTGGTTTTCCATTGTAGCTACCATTCCAACCGGCCCCATTAGGTCTAATTTCTTTTAAAAGTTTACCGTATCGATTGAACACTAAAATTTTAGCATAAACATCATTCATTAAAGAACTTATATTCCAAATATCATTTTGACCATCTCCATTAGGTGTGAAAAACTTAGGATAATCAACCACATAAATACCTCCTTTCGTTATTGGAGGGCTACAACCATCTGGATCTCTCACCGTCACGGTATGCTCCCCATATGATACATTTTCGAAAACAGGACTTGTTTGAAAAGATCCCGAGTCTAATTGATATAAATAATCTCCTGGCTGAGTAGCGCTTATAGTAATCACTTGGTTTTCTGAAAACGCCTCGGTTACAGTCCATTGAAAGTCTATTAAATTATTTGATGGTTTTACCGTTATATCCATTGTTGTCGTACTGGCACATTGACCTGCGTCAGGTGTAAACACATAATTAACTGTTCCTAAAACGTCACTATCCACAAAAGAGGGACTCCAAGTACCTGTAATTGCGGGTGAATTATTGGAAATTGTTGGTAAAATAAAATCGCCTGAATTTTCACAAACAAAAGAAGGTATATTGTTGAATGAAGGTTCAACTGTAGGATTAACTGTTATGGTCAAATTCACCGAGTTAGCACATTGCCCCGAGTCAGGCAAAAATGTATAAGTTGTTGTTACTGTGTTATTCAAAGCTGGCGACCAACTACCAGTATAACCATTATCGGAGGTCGTTGGCAACGGTGCTAAAGTATCACCCGAGCAAATAGGCCCTACCGCAGCAAATGTTGGATTTTCTTTAGGGTTTACCGTTATTGTCATAGTCGCACTCAAAGCACACTGATCTGGATCGGGTGTGAACGTATACGTTGTTGTTGCTGTGTTATTCAAGGCTGGCGACCACACACCTGTAATACCTTCATTGGAAGTGGTTGGGAGCGGTGTTAAAGCATCCCCTGAACATATTGAAGCTACCTGGGTAAATGTCGGAGAAACATTATTTGGTATTACCGTTATGGTAACGGTTGTAGGGGTCGTTGAAACACATTGTCCTGGATCGGGATTGAATGCGTAAGTTGAAGAGCCTAAAACCGAGGTATTCACTACCGATGGCGACCAAGTCCCAGTAATTGGTATTGAGTTATTGGAGCTTGTTGGCAATATTGGAGCCGTAGACCCCTGACAAACGGTTGATGGAATTCCATTAAAAACTGGAGAAGCCAAAGGCAACACAGTCACATCCAACGTTTGGGTTGTTGCACAGGGAAACAAAACGGGATCTGGGGTAAACAAATAACTGCCGCTGACAGTATTACTTACTACTGCGGGTGACCAAGTCCCAGAAATGCCATTAGGCGAAGTGGACTGTAGAATTGGAGCCGTTGAACCTATACAAATTGGAGGTATCATTGGAAAATCGGGACTAACCGTTGCCGATCCACATGGCACCGTACAACTAATGGTTTGGGAAGGAACACAAGGATATCTGGCATGAGACAAGGTTAGGGTTGCGGTTTGACCTGGCTGCATTCCAAAAACTTGAAGATTAGTAGGACCCGTTCTCCCAGTAACAGGAGCCCCGCCTTGTATGGTATAAGTATATATATAATCATTAATAGGGTTCAAGGGATCATTAGACCAATCAAAAAATACAGAACTATCCCTGTCTGCTGGTAAAATTTGAGATGGATCACACCTTAAATTCAAAATTGCTCCCCCAGTATCAGCAACTACATTTACAACTATAGAGGCTCTTGGGCTTTCCTCTACCCCGTCGGTTTGGCTAACATAATAAGTAGTTGTGCCTACAGAACTCGTAGAAGGTGTTGGTGCAGTAGAAGACGGCGTGCCTCCAGTAGAAGCCGTGCCGTACCAAATCAACGTATGCCCACTTAAAGCTGTTGCAGTTAAAGGTGATGCAGAACTATTTTGACACAAATATACAGGCGAATTTACCACCGGTGCTGGCGGAGCAAGTCTAATGGAAGCAAAAAAAGCACCCAACTCTTCATTTAAAATATTATTAGTAATTAAATTCTCTTTACTATATAAACTATTGCCCTTAACCAGATTCCCGCCATACATATTATTTATTAAAACGAAAAGAATTATAGAACTAAGGCTAATAACTGACTTGGTGCTTATTTTCATATTTTAATTTTTATAGTTGAACAAAAATGAAGGATTTCATTAAGTCAATTATTTAGTAAATATATAAATTTGTTCAGTCTTGAAAAAAGGCGATAGATTAAATACAACATTATAACCACAAAAAACATTTATACTCAGGCTATAAACTAGTTAGTATACAGTATCCACAATTGCCCAATGGTTTTATTTACCATATTTATCTTTTTCAATAAAAGATTTATCACTAAATGTTTTGTAACTGGAAAGTAAAAATAGAAACTCCAAAAACTTGAATTCATTTCCGTTATGAACTTTTATCCATAGTACCAAAGAACAGTTAAATACTTTGAAAAAACTCCATCACTCCTGGGGGATACTACCCCAACCACCCTTCTCTATCCAAACTACGGTATTGAATAGCTTCACTAATATGCGCCCCATTAATGTTTTCTGCACCTTCCAAGTCAGCTATCGTTCTAGCTACTTTTAAAATACGGTCGTAAGCCCGAGCCGACAGATTTAAGCGTTCCATTGCGGTTTTTAACAATTGCTTGGAAGCCTCATCCAAAATACAATAGTTTCGGATTTGTTTGGTGCTCATTTGGGCATTGTAATGCACTTTATCAGACTCTTTAAAGCGAACGGTTTGAATTTCCCTTGCTTTCGTCACCCGTTTTCTAATAGCAACAGAGTTCTCGCCTTTTCTCTCGTCGGATAGTTTTTCAAAAGGCACAGGTGTTACTTCAATATGAATATCTATTCTATCCAACAACGGCCCTGAAATCTTGCTTAAATAACGTTGCATTTCTGCTGGACTCGACGTTACAGGCGCATTGGGGTCGTTAAAATAACCACCTGGACTCGGGTTCATACTGGCCACCAACATAAAACTGCTAGGGTAAGTGACCGTGAATTTTGCCCTAGAAATGGTGACCTCCCTATCTTCCAAAGGCTGGCGCAATACTTCCAAAACACCGCGTTTAAATTCGGGGAGTTCATCTAAAAACAAAACCCCGTTATGTGATAATGAAATTTCGCCCGGTTGCGGAAAGGCACCACCACCAACAAGTGCAACATCGCTAATCGTGTGATGCGGGCTCCGAAAAGGCCTTTGCGCCATAAGTCCCGTATGCTCTTTAATGCGCCCCACCACCGAATGTATTTTTGTGGTTTCCAAAGCTTCATGAAGTGTCATTGGTGGCAAAATAGAAGGCAAGCGTTTGGCAAGCATGGTTTTACCTGCACCTGGCGGGCCAATTAAAATAATGTTGTGTCCACCAGCTGCCGCAATTTCCATACAACGTTTAATACCTTCCTGCCCTTTTACATCGGCAAAATCGTGTTCGGGAAACTCGAGGTTTTTATAAAATTCTTCGCGCGTATTTATAATGGTTTGCTCAAGAGTTTCGTCTTTATCAAAAAAATTAATGACCTGTTTAATGTTATCAACACCAAAAACCTTTAAATCGTTTACAATAGCCGCTTCTTTGGCATTTTGATTAGGCAGAATAAACCCCTCAAAACCTTCTTCACGCGCCTTAACCGCTATGGGCAATGCACCCTTTATGGGCTGTAAACTACCGTCTAAAGATAATTCACCCATAATTAAATAGCGTTCTAGGTTTTCAACTTTTATTTGATTGGATGCAGCTAAAATACCAATGGCCAAAGTTAAATCATACGCCGAACCTTCTTTGCGCAAATCGGCAGGTGCCATATTGATGGTTATCTTTTTTCCGGGGATTTTATAACCGTTATTCTGGAGGGCTGCCGCAATACGGTAATTACTTTCTTTAATAGCATTGTCGGGCAATCCCACTAAATGATAACCAATTCCAGAATCTACATTAACCTCCACAGTAATGGTTGTAGCTTCTACGCCAAAAACAGCACTACCAAAAACTTTTTTAAGCATATATGTTATTTCTGCAATAAATGTAAGAAATGTTTTTATATTTATAAAAGTGGCTTTTAAATTAAAGTAATCGACTACTTTTTAAATTATATTATTTTAAATTTACTTTCCACTAAACCAATTAAACTTAAAATGAAAAGACCTATTCTTTTGTTCTTTGCTATTTTGCTATTTAACTACGCCTGCAAAGAAAGCAACACTTCAAACGACAAAATAGAATCAGATATTTTTATTACTGAAAAAGTAAAAAAGCGCATTGATTCCACCCTAAAAAGCTTTGTTGATGAAGGCAAAGTAGCCGGCATATCAACTTTAATCTACGAAAAAGGCAAAGAAGTGCTTTACACGCAGCATGGTTATGCTGACCGAGAAGACAGCCTTCCAATGAACAGAAATACCATCGTACGTATTTATTCCATGACCAAACCCATTGTTGGAACGGCATTAATGACTTTATACGACAAAGGTGCTTTTAAACTAGACGACCCTCTTGAAAAATACGCTCCTGAATTCGCCAACATGCAAGTATATGCTGGTTACGATAGTATCAAC
Source organism: Marixanthotalea marina (assembly GCA_018883545.1). Taxonomy (GTDB): domain Bacteria; phylum Bacteroidota; class Bacteroidia; order Flavobacteriales; family Flavobacteriaceae; genus Marixanthotalea; species Marixanthotalea marina. The sequence goes on from JAHLEH010000002.1 coordinate 225,625, forward strand.
AAAAAGGTACTTCTAGAACCTTTAAAAAGACCCATTACCATTCGCGACCTTACGCGATATACAGCCGGATTTGAAGGTCCTATGCCTGGCGTACCTCGCTTACGTGGAAAAGACAACCCCACTGATAAAGAAAACACCTTGCAAGAAATGGCCGAAAAAATGAGCAAACAGCCTTTGGCATTTCAACCAGGAACCCGATGGGCCTATGGTGTATCGGTGGATGTCCAAGCTTTTTTAATTGAAAGAATATCAGGCATACCTTTTGAACAATATTTAAGAGAAAATGTATTGGATCCTTTGGGCATGGATGAAACGAGATACTATATTCCAGAGGAAGACAGAGACCGATTTGCAGCCACCTACAACTACAACCGTGAAACCAAAGAGCTAACAAGAGCTCCCGACACCCTCACACAAATTTTAAATTACTATAAATGGCCTTTAAACAGAGGCGCCTTAGGATTGACTTCCACACTTGATGATTATCAGAAATTTGCACAAATGCTCATAAATGGCGGCACCCTTAACGGTGTGACCATTTTAAAACCAGAAACTGTGAAATTAATGCGAACCAATCAGCTAGATGATAGTATTACCGAGCGTATGTGGTTACCAGACCGTGGCCAAATGGGCTTTGGAATTAATTTTGGCGTTCGCGTAGCACCGCCTATTGATGAAAACGAAAACAACGGTGTTGTGGGTGAGTTTTTCTGGGATGGTGCTTTTAGCACCCTATTTATTGGAGACCCTGTAAACGATATGACGGTAGTTATGTTTGTACAGCTATCACCTTACGATCAAATAAAATTACACAATACATTTAGGGATGCTATTTATGGAAATTATGTTCCTGAACCTAAATAAAACAAATAAAGAAACCCTGCATAGTTCAGGGTTTCTTCCTCTAAACAATTTGACCAATAAATTATTTAAACTACGAAAAAAAAGATTAAATAATATTTTTTAATTAATGAACTTAGGTTTAAGCACCAACATTGCCCAGGCCCAATTTTGGCCACTAGCAGCCGCATCTTCAGTAATACCCTTTAACTCATACATACCGTCAGCAGCAAACATATGTGAGTAACCTAGCACCAAACTATAGCCTTTAAACTTCTTGGTAAATACCAAGTCTACCTCTGTACCTAATGATTTTTCACCACTTGGCAACTCTTGCTCCCCACTAAAATTCAAAGCTTTCACCAATAAACTGGATGTTTCACTTAAAGTGAAATTGGCACTAACATGAACATCAAACAAACCAACAGAGTTTGCATGGTTGCCCACATAAAAATAATCCATAAAACCATTAAACTTATGATTGGTTCCATATAATGGGAAGAAAGCTCCTGTTTCACCAGCACCAGCATCGTTACCACTTATAATTTCCAAACCGGCTCCCAACGCTACTTTTGAAGAGGCTTTAAAAGATGCATCTAAACCTAGTAAGTAAGCTCCTTTAACATCCACTTCCCCTTGGCGTTTGCCTGTTTGTACAAAGGCATTACCCGCTAAACCAAAACTACCTGCCTTATACTCTAAATGGGTTCCTAATGTTTGTAAATTGCTTACACCATCGGTTTCCTGAAAACCATTGTTTAACAACAATAAGCTACCAGCAAATTTTTCCCATGACTGCTTTAAGTAAAGGTATTGCATCGTTTTATAGGAGAAAAAGCCTGTGGTCGCATAATTAGTTCCTGTGTTTACAAAACCTGTTGGATTGGAGTAATCCTGATTAAAGGCCAACGCTAAATCCAACATAAATTTATTTTTTGTGTACTTCAATAAGGCCGCATCATGATTTCGTGCCTGTTGGGCCCATCCAACAGATCCCATTATACGCTGGTCATCATAGTCAATGGTTTGACGCCCTAATTTGGTTGAAAATCCTGAACCCAAATTAATTTCGGCCCAAGCCTCAAAAATGGCAAACGAATTGTTTTGATCGTATGGCAATAGCTGTCTGTTCTCACCCCAAACCATAACATCCTGCAGGCTCAAATAAAACTTATAAGCATCAACTGAATACCCAGCATTTAAACGAGCTCTCGTTGAAATACCAAATCCAGCATCGGCATCATCGGCTATTAAAGTTCCAAATCCGTGGCGGTATTCGGTTCTTGGTCTAAATTCGCCATCTAAAGTAAATTGTGCTTGGGCTAATTGCAAGCACCCCAATAAAAGTCCAAAAATTACATATTGTTTCTTCATTTTAAATTTTTTAAAGTTGTGTTAAGTTTGATTGTTTGTTAAAAATTAGTGTTCTAGAAAGTCTATCAAATGCTTTCTGTATTTATAATAATCGTCGTGTTCTAAAACTTCTTTTCGGGTTCGAGGTCTTTCAAAATCTATATTGAGAATATCCCCTATTTTAGCTTTTGGGCCACTGGTCATCATCACCACACGGTCTGCCAAGAAAATGGCTTCATCTACATCGTGGGTAATCATAACTGCTGTGATTTTTTCTTTATTCCAAATTTCGATAAGAATGTCCTGAAGCTCCCCTCTAGTTAAGGAATCCAACATGCCAAAAGGCTCATCCAACAATAGCACTTTGGGCTTGATGGCAAAGGCTCTGGCGATACCAACACGCTGCTGCATCCCCTGTGACAAATCCGTTGCTTTTTTATTAAAAGCATCTTCCAACCCCACTTTCTGAAGATAATATTTGGCAATATCAGTTCGTTGTGCTTTTGTTGCATGGGGAAACACTTGATTAACGCCCAACATTACATTTTGAAGTGCTGTCATCCAAGGCATCAAACTAGGCGCTTGAAAAATAACCCCTCTGTCTGGACCTGGCCCTTTTATGTGCTTACCTAATACTGATATAGCGCCACCGGAAATATTGTTAAGCCCAGCAATCATAGAAAGCATGGTTGTTTTACCACAGCCCGAGTGACCAATAATGGTTACAAACTCCTCTTTCATAATACGAAGATTCAAACCCTCCAGTACCGTATAATCACCTTTTGGCGTTGGATACACCTTTTTAAGATTCACCAAATCCAACATCGCTTCTTCTTGGTAAGCTATACCATTTTCTAATTCTACCTGTACAAGTCTATCTACCATGTCTATTTTATTTTCTGTTAATTACCAAACAAAGCTTTTAGGACTAAGGTCTGGCAATGCATATTCTTCTTGTGTCTGCGCTTTTCGTTCGTTACCAATATCCATCAGGTATTCGATAATGGCATTACGGGTCTTTTTAAAATTGGGATTGTCGTTCAATTCAGTTTTGTCTCTCGGACGTTCAATATCGATATTGAATTCAGGCCCCAAAGTGGCTTTTGGTCCAGGTCGCAAAGGAATGATTCGGTCTGCCATATATATACCCTCATCCACATCATTGGTAATCAATAAAGCAGTACGTTTATCTTTTCCCCAAATTTTTAAGATTTCATCCTGTAAATTACCACGTGTTAAAGCATCCAATGCCCCTAATGGTTCATCCATGATGATCATTTCCGGTTTCATGGCTAATGCCCTAGCAACTGCAACGCGCTGGCGCATACCACCAGAAAGTTCTTTTGGACGTTTATTAATGGCTGGGGTTAGGTTTACCATTTCCACATAATCGGCTACAATTTCATGCAATTCTGATTTACTTTTCTTTGGAAACACCTCTTTAACCGCCATGTAAATATTCTGCCCCACGGTCAACCAAGGCAATAAGGAGTAATTTTGAAAAATAACACCTCGTTCATGACTCGTGCCTTGAACTGGCTCCCCTTTAAAAAGCACCTCGCCTTTGGTGGGCTCTATGAGACCGTTTATTAAATTCACTAAAGTGGTTTTTCCACTGCCTGTAAACCCTACAATGGCCACAAACTCACCTTCTTCAATCGTTAGGTTGATATTGGACAACACTTGGGTTGCCGAATCACCTTCCCCGTAGGTTTTATATATATTTTTTAATTCTAAGTATGCCATTTCCTATGTTTATTTGTTGATTCGTTTTTCTGTTGATTTGTTAATGACTTATACCCAATTAAACAATTCAACAGATCCACATTTTTAATCATTTTTATTGAACGATATCATTTTTTGAATCGTTAGCATAATTCTGTCCAACAAAAACCCAATGAGCCCGATAACAAACATGGCCACAATAATTTTTGAATTGGAATCCACTGCTCCGTTTTGGAACTCTTCCCAAACAAACGATCCTAATCCAGGACTTTGCGCCAATAACTCAATGGCAATAAGTACCATCCAAGCAACAGACAAGGTGATTCTAAGCCCTGTAAATATTAATGGTAATGACGAAGGTAAAATCACCTTAAATATTTTCTGCACAGGACCTAGTTTCAACACTTTCGCTACATTTATATAGTCTTTATCTACTGAAGAAACTCCCATAGCCGTATTAACTAAGGTGGCCCACATAGAACACAAACCAACACTTATAAATGAAATAATAAAGGCATTATCGGCATTGGAGTTTTTCGTAAGTGTTTTTACAATCATGAATACCAAAAGCAGCCAAACCACAGGTGAAACAGGTTTGAAAATTTGAATGATCCAGTTTACCGAACTTCTTAAAGTTTTACTCAAGCCTATTACAATACCTATAGGTACTGCTATTAAAAAAGCCAATAAAAATCCTGCAAAAACCGTTTTTAAACTTGTTAATATTTGATCAACAAAAGACGGTCTTCCTGTATAAACTATAGGCGCTTCACCATTAGCAATTCGTTGCGCATTCAATGCGGCCGTTTTTTCCTTAAACGCTACTTTATCGGCGCTAATCGCATAGTGATCATCCAACAAAGTTTTATAAGAATCCCAAACTTGGGATGGTGACGGCAAGGTGTTTGGCTGACATGAAATATCGCCTGACGCGATACAAGCTTCAACCTGTGCTGCTGCTTCTGGACCTTGTTCTTCCAAAGCCTTATTGATTCGGTATTCTGCCTCAATATTAAAAAGCGTTTTAGCCCCTAAGTGCCACAAACCGAAAAACAAAACAATGGATGCAAGAGGCACTATTACCTTTCTCAAGAAATTTCTAAAATCTTCTTTACCAAGTTTTCCTGTAAACAGACTTTTGGTTGTCTCCAAAAATCCTGATATACCTATAATCCTGGTTACTTTCCCTAATGTTATACTTTGCTTCATTTTTATTGGTTTAATTGTTTGTTTAGTATTATTTAATCTTTGTTTCCTATTTTGAAACTGTTTATATACCCTATTGGGTCTTTAGCATCGTATTTGGTTCCATCTATAAAATCGGTTGTAGCAGGTTTGTAACCATCGGTTACTGGAATATCCGACGCTGGTATTTTACCTTCTCCAACTAAGCTTTCAGCAGCTTTTTTCCATATATCTGGTCTGTATATATCTTTAATAGTTTCAGCGTACCATTCAGCTGATTTAGCTTCCGGTATTTGTCCCCATCTGCGCATTTGTGTTAAGAACCATATCCCATCAGAGTAGAATGGGTAAGTTGCATTGTACTTGTAGAATACATTAAAGTCTGGCATATCTCTTTTATCACCTTTCTCAAATTCAAACGTCCCCGTCATAGAGTTTGCCAAAACAGCCTCATCAGCCCCAACGTATTGCGACATTGACAATATTTTTACCGCTTCTGCCCTATTTCCTGGTTCATCTAACCACTTACCTGCTCTAATTAATGCTTTGGTAACAGCAATGGCGGTATTAGGGTTTTCTTCTACAAATTTTTTGGTCATCACAAAGACTTTTTCTGGGTTGTTTTTCCAGATATCGTAGTTAGTAACAACAGGTACGCCAATGCCTTTAAAAACAGCTTGTTGGTTCCATGGCTCACCCACACAATAACCGTAGATGGTTCCTGCTTCTAAAGTTGCTGGCATTTGTGGTGGTGGCGTTACCGACAATAATACCTCAGCATCTATTTGTCCTTGTACATTATCGGCTGTGTACATACCTGGATTGATTCCAGCAGCAGCCAACCAATATCTTATTTCGTAGTTGTGGGTGGATACTGGGAATACCATACCCATTTTAAACGGTTTACCTGAATTTTTATATTCATCTATTACAGGTTTAAGCGCATCTGCTTTTATAGGATGAATGGGTTTACCATCTGAATCCACAGGCACATTTGGTTTCATTTTAGACCAAACATCATTAGATACAGTAATACCATTTCCATTCAAGTCCATTGAAAAAGGTGTTACTAATTCTGCTTGTCTGCCAAAACCAGCCCCTGCAGCGATTGGTTGTCCAGCCAACATATGCGAACCGTCCAATTGACCATCTATGACTCTATCCAAAACATTTTTCCAGTTAGATTGTGCCTCAACAGAAACAAATAAACCTTCATCTTCAAAAAATCCCTTTTCTTTGGCTATGGCCAAAGGCGCCATATCTGTTAATTTTATAAACCCAAAGGTTAATTGTGGTTTCTCAATAGCCAATTTAGCTTCAACAACCTCTTCTGGTGCTGCTTCTTTCTTTTCGGTTTTTCCTCCACATGAGAATAGCATAACTGACAAAGAAAAAAGTAATGATGCTTTAGTAATTAATGTTTTCATTATGTATAAGTTTAAAAGTTAACTAAGTATTTGTACTTATTTTTGACAAATATATACGTAGATGTTTTTACAAATAATGACAACACCCACTTAAATACGTCTTTTTTCACCACAATAAAACATGCCAAAAAACACAAATTCTATACAAATGATTGATTTAAAATAGGTTATAAATATATATTAATACTTAGAAATAGCTTCTAAGCAATTTATTTGACAATAAAAAAGTGCTAAAAATGGGTTTATAGTCAAAAAAAGAAGAAAAACGACTAATAAAAGTGACAATTAGAGCTGAAAAATAAGTAGTTCTGGAAAAAAATACGTAATTTTTATTTTTCAGATAGCTTTTCCAACCATTCCGATTCCAAAAGGCCTGTGTATTTCTTATCGGTGCCATAAGGGTCGTAACCACCTTGAAAGTATTTTTGAATAGTGATCTTGGCAAAGGTATCTTTAAGCTTGGTGGCTACTTCATATTTATGATTTCCATGAAAGTCATGGCACTGAATACAGGTTGTCCACTGCTTAGCCTTAATGAGACTAACATGACTTATATCTAAAGGGTCATCCTCAACATCTAACTCTTGATGGCAATTCATACAATAATCCATAGAAGGCACAGAAACACGTTCGCCATGATGTTCCTTGTGGCAAGTTATACAGGTAGTAGCATCTATAACTTTAATGGCGTCACTAAATCTTGGTTCTGAAAAACGATATGTAGGATGCCTATCATTTGGCCTATCATGACAATTTAAACAATTATCAACCGTCACATCTTTAGTTCCAAAATCAACACCATTCTTCCTAAACCCAAAAGCATGTGAAATATTAGATTGTACCTGCTGCACTAAATTGCCCCTGGCATCCGCATGACATGTTATACAGGAGATATCATTATGTCCAGTATTCATAGGACCAATGGAAACATACTTTTCAGAAACATCCAAAGTCAATATGAAAAATATGGTACCTCCAATTATTAGCCCTAACACCAGACCTACAAATTGTCTTTTTCTTAACGGATTAATCTTAAATATATTCATCATAATTCAATTACGATATTTTCACTTTCAGGATAACTAACACAAGTAAGTATTTTGCCTTCAATCACTTCCTTTTCATCAAGGAAATGACCATCAATCATTTTCACTTTTCCGGACACGCAAGTTGCCTTACATGTTGAGCACATTCCGGATCTACAAGAATACGGTAATGCAATATTATCAGACATTGCCTGCTGGAGTATGGATTTATCTCCTCTTACCTTTATTTTATAGGATTGGCCATTAGTATTGATTATTACATCACTTAACAAATCCTTACCTATTAATTTAACTTGAGGCATTTTAAAAACCTCTATCATTATTTTTTCTCTTGTTATGCCATTAGCCGCCAATAATTCTTTTACTTTTTCCATATACCCAAATGGCCCACATATCATATATTTATGGTCTTCAAAGGCAATTTCATGCTTTAAAAAAATTTGAGATAAAAGTGTTTGGGTAATTAGCCCTGAATGATAATTATGATCTTCATTGAGCAAAGCAGACACTATATGCTCAACAAAAAAACCCTTCGAATACTCTTTTTCCAATTGCTTTAATTCCGCATTAAATATTATAGAGCCTAAACTTTGATTGGCATAAATGAGTAAAATTTTAGAATTTGGCTCCGAAGTCAAAACGGATTGAATAATTGAAAATATAGGTGTAATACCACTTCCGCCGGCAAAAAGAATATATGTGTTGGTGTTGTTTTTATCCGGTTGGACCATAAATGACCCCATTGGCTTATCAACCTCAAACCTATCACCAACTTTTATAGTGTCATGCAAATAATTTGAAACCAGTCCGTTTTCTACACGTTTTACTGTTATTTTCAAATCTTTGTCAACCAATGGCGAACTACTAAACGAATAGGCCCTCTTGTGCACCTGTCCATTTATAGGAACATGAATAGTTAAAAACTGCCCCGGTTTATATGATAGTTTACCGAAAATACTACCATTTTTAAAACATATGGTCAATGCGTCATCGGTTTCTTTTACTATGTTCTTTACTTTTAACTTCATCTACTTATAATAAAAGACTACTCCTATATGGAAAAACGTTAAAACGGTAATTACAATGGAAAAAAGCACGTGAAAAATCATCCAGCCTTTAAAGAGCAACTCGTTGCTGCTTTTTATAACATCCAAATTCACATACCCCAACAAAGCATTAGCAAAAAACAAATAAGTGAGCAGCGACAAATAGCCATAGCCTGCATTAATGCTATGTACGTAAAAAAGAACAGGACTAATCGCACCCAACCATTTATGCACATCTACCATTTTCATGGCATATTTCCGTAGCCTTTTTATTATTCTGGTAAAGGTTAATGCCCATTGGAATAAAATAAAAATAGCCAATACCAAACCAGACCAACGCTTATACATTTCGGTTATTTGTAAATTCCCCAACCATTCCCATTTTATGTTGAAAAAAAACTGAAAGAAATACAAAAGCAATAACACCAATCCAATTATAGAAGGCTTATTTGTTATAACCATAATAATTTTTAAAGTTAATCCGTAAAGGAGAAAGAGGTATTAATTGAAAATTTTACTTAGCTGCCATTAATTTGTTCATAGTTTCATATGAAGCCAGTTTTCTTACACTGTCAAGAAAAACTTCGGCCGTAGGCACATAATTCCCTTCTGCAGGCCACTTATCTCCTATAATTGGCTTCTCACTATTTTTAAAGTTTTCAATTTCATCCAAATACTGCATATAAATATCTATTGTTCCCTTTGCATAAGAGTTCAAAACCGCTATTGTTTCACCATAAGACAAAGAATCTTTAGGGTATTGCCACGTAGTTGCCCCCATTACATCCCCTAGTTTCCAATCTGTTTTTGGTGTTTGCGGATGGGCATTATGACAGGATACACAAGCTCCAGCACTTGCTAAATCGGCAAACATGGCCGTGTGTACTTTTTGCTCTTCATCGTAAAAATATTGAGGATCTTGGTTTTCTTTTATTTTTTCAAAAAGCTCGGCCTGCTTTCCCTGAAACTTATTTGCAGAATTTACCGGATAATCAGACCCCAAATAAAGCCCTAAAGGGACGGGGCTCCTTCTAATACTTGTTGCGACTCCTCTCAAAAACAATGCCGGAAGAGGTCCAGCCTCAACATCATCCTTCTGCCAATCTTCGTCAAATTTCATGCCTTGTAATTTACCTTGACCTACTATAGCTTTTGTATAAAGTGTTCTGGTAACATCATTTTCTTTAGAGACCATTTCCAAAACTTGATCAACCGAAAATATATTTTCTTCGGCATCACTTTCAGTTGACTCTTCAGCCACTCCTCCACAAGATACCAATGTAAAGCTTACTACAGATAAAAACACCACTTCCGATAACAATAGTTTTATATTCTTTACCATTTTAATATTTTTTAGATTAATACTGAATTAATAAGACGCTTCAATCATAACCGACGACATGGTTGAATAAACAGAAGCCCATGCCTCCTTGACCTCTGGCGTAAAATCGTCACCCAGGCCAACTGCCAGAGTACCCAATAAGGCTGCTCCAACAGTATTATAATGTGACGGCTCAACTTTGTATTCTACATGTCTTTTACCCAAATTCTGCAACACTGGCACAAGTGCCTCCAGATTACTCAAACCAGCCACAGCTGCCGAAAGCATTGTCATTAATTTATCGCCTTGCACTTTCATGGCATCCTCACCACTAGGAAATAAGGGTTTTAAATTGGGATCTAATTCAAAAAGTTTAGAATAAAAGATTTCAGCTGCAGTACTAGCAATTGGTTTTACTTTTTCAAAAGAATCCTGCACTAAAGTGATTGTTTTTTGCTCCATAATGATATAATTAGTGAATTTTTAAAACCAACAAATACTTAATATTTTTTAAGTATTGTTACTTATATTATAGAAGCAAAAATATGGGGTGGGAGAAAAAATAAGTATGGAATGTGACATAAAAAAAGCATCTTTTTTCTACTTAAAAAACTGCTTTTAGTACATAAAAAGAAGCTATTTAACTATCTAAAAAATAGTTATGCTCGCTAATTTCCCTTTTTAGTAAGTCTGTATTGTTGATTGCGATTCGTTTTCCTTTAGCTGTAATAAGATTTTCCTTTTTTAAAGCTGAAAAAACACGTATAACCTGTTCTTCGGTGGTACCGGCATAATCCGCATATTCTTTCCTACTAAGCACAATATTTAAATAGCCGCGATTTACCCCAAATTTTCTATTAATGTAAAGCAATGCATCGATTACTCTTTCCCTAACGGTCATCTGCGAAATAGATTTAACCTTAGATTCACTTTTATTGAGTTCGTTAGCATAAAACAGCATCATATCGTAGGTAAACTCTGGATTTTGTCTTAATGCATTTTGTAGACTTCCTTTAGAAAAATAGCATAATACCGTATCTTCCAACGCAATGGCGCCAATGGAATAATACTCTTCTGTGCCAAAACCACGGTGACCGATAATCTCGCCCTCCTTGGCAAACCTAACAATCTGTTCCCTACCGTTTATGCCTGTTCTAAAAACCTTTACTTTGCCCTTTAATACAAAGAAAAGGCCATTTACTGGCGACCTTTCTATAATAAATTGCTGACCCTTTTTGCATCGTATTGTGCTTTTTTCTTTTGTAAAACCAACAGCCGAGAGCAAATCGTAGTTCTTTTTAATTAAACAAGATTCGTTTACGCAACTCGAACAACTCAAGCCCAAATAAGCTCTTTTATTGGTTGACGATGCATATGTATTGATTGCTGTAGAATCCATTTAAATAAACAGTAAGGAATAATTATGATACAAATATAAGTATTTATACTTAGTTTTAGTCTCAAATACTTATATTTAGTGATTTCATAAAATAAGCCTTATAAAATTTACAGAATCAAAATTTTGATACAGATAAATTCCGATTAAAAAAGGCTTTGCCTTAATTATTTATTTTTGAAGCGAATTTTTCCCAATTCAATATTAATAGCAGTTTTGGCCAGAATAGTAAATACAAAAGCACCCAAAGCCCAAATACCCAGAGTTACACCAATTTCAATACCTGTAGGTGTATATTCGGCAATTTTACCGTAAGGACCAGGAATAAAACCGGGAACAATCAATCCGAAGCCTTTTTCTATCCAAATAGCTACAAACAAAATAAAACAAGCAAAAAAGAGCACTTTAAAATTATTACGTAGCTTATGGAAAGTCAGCAAAACAGTGGCGAGTACATTTAAGGGAATAGCAGTCCAAATCCAAGGCAATAAAGCATCTTTACCATGCAGCCCAAAAAACAGATAATAGGCGCTTTCACTGTGATGTGTAGGCGCATAAAACTCTTTAAACAATTCAGATATAAGCATAATCAAATTAATCTGTGCAGCCACAGTAACTACCATGCCAATTTTTTTTATGGTCTTATCTTCAATATTAAAAGCTGTAAAAGTTCTTATAATGGCCAAAACCAAAATAATCAAGGCTGGCCCCGCCGCAAAAGCCGATGCCAAAAAACGAGGTCCCAAAAGGGCATTATTCCAAAACGGACGCGCTTGTAATCCTTGATACAAAAAAGCAGTTACCAAATGAATACCAACGGCCCAAAATACTGATAAAATAGCCCCTGGCACATACACACCTGGTTTTGCCTCTTTTCCTTGATAATGCCTAAAAAGAATATAAAACGGAATGGTAATATTTAAAAAGAGATACCCGTTAAGTACAATAACATCCCAAGTTAACATCGAATTTGGAAAATTGAATACACCAATACCTGGAATCATATGCCATAGCACAGACGGTCCACCCATATCCGCAACCACAAACGCCAAACACATTATTAAGGCTGCAACCGCCAAGCCCTCACCAATTAAAACAGCCTGTTTAAAATCGATATCTTTAAGGACATACGTAGGCATTACCAGCATAACAGCAGCAGCAGCAACGCCGACCAAAAAGGTAAAATTCGAAATATATAAACCCCAACTTACCCTATCTGTCATTCCCGTTACACTAAGCCCTTCCTCTAACTGAATGGAATAACAATACATCCCTATCAGCATTATAAAAGTCAGTGCTCCCATCCAGATATGATACTTTAAAGACCCATGAGTAATGGTATCTAAACTATCTCTTATTAAACCTTTAAAAACCTTAAATTGTTTCATCCAAAAATTTTTACAATACTCATTTTGGGACAACTATCCCGTTTTCAACACTAATCCAATAATCAAACAGTGCAAAAGAACTATTGCATATTTTAATTTTAATCTTCATCGAGTAATAAATTCAACTCATTATCAGGTTAATCCATAAAATACCAAAACTTAGGTTCAGTACCCAAATCTTCCTTTAGCCTAAATACTTTTTTATTTTCCAGCACCCACCTTATGGTACTGTTAGGGTCTAACAAATTACCGAAAATACGGGCTCCGGTAGGACAAGCCTCAACACATGCCGGATTTTTGCCTGCTCTGGAACGCTGTACACAAAACGTACATTTTTCCATAACACCTTTTTTACGCATTCGGTTGCCCAAATAATGTTGATTGTGGTTAATCTCTTCTTCAGGCACCTCTGGTTTGCTCCAATTAAAACGCCTTCCATCATAAGGACATGCTGCCATACAATAGCGACATCCCACACACCAATCGTAGTCAACAACCACCAACCCATCTTCTTCCCGCCAAGTTGCCTGCACAGGACAAACCTCTACACATGGAGGGTTATCGCAATGAAAACACTGTGTCCCCATATAAAAATGGCCCTCCGCAGGAACTTCATGATAATAGTTATCGTCAGCTTCATTAAAATTGAAACCCTTACCATCTTTCATCTCATGTATTCTAATGTACTGCATTTGTGAATTTCGGTCTTGGTTATTTTCCTCAACACAAGCGTTTACACAGTCCATATAGCCTTGACATTTTGATATATTGAAAGCATAGCCGTAAAGCACATTTTCCTCGGCATTTTTGGATGACATGCTTATTTTTTTTCCTGTTCTAAGTTCGTAAGAACGCATCAATCGGTCAACGGTAGCTTTTTTTTCATCATCATTCATCAGTTTATAGTTACCTTTAAACTGTTCTTCCCAATCAATCTGTGCTTTTTCCTTGGCATCATCACCTGCAACAACACTACATGACGTACTTACCGCCCCAGCACCTATCAACAAACTAGCGGTGAGTTTTTTAAATGCCGAACGACGACTCATTTTAACATCAAAAACCTGATCGAAACCATCCTTCAAACGTTCATCACCAATAGAAGCGTCAATAGCCCCTTTATTGAATTCATCCACTGTTATTTGATCTTCAACTGAATTTGAACCGCATCCTCCAGAAGTTTTTCCACAACCACAAGATGCCTTAGGCACTTCCTTTTTCCTTCCAAGGTTTAATGAAATCCATTTTTTACTTTTATTGCTCATACCTAAATTTTAAAACTCTTATAGTAGTTTTGCCTATTTATTCTCTTTCTATAACTTTTTGTGTATTGAAACGTGCCGGCCATCTTGACTCAAAATGAGGCTCGTGCGGATTATGACAATTCACACAAGTCATAGAAGCCCTTGGAGGCGCCCATCCACCAATTCGTTTTCCGTGTGCACCGCCTTTCCAATCCTCAAACTGTTTTGAGTGGCATTGGCTACATAGATTATAACTATTGTTAAAATCAATTTGATTGCCCGTTAACCCTCTTAAATCATCCATATTATCAGGGTTATGACATGTAATGCAATTCATTGTGTTTTGATTGGCATGAACCAACTTAATGTCCCAATGTGCCTTTTTATTACTTCCATCCTGCATTTGGGCCAATGGTTTAGTATGGCATTCTGTACAAGAGAACATGTTTATTGCACTTTTCCGTTCAGGAACCAAAAAAGTGTGTTCCCCCTCGGTAATTTCAATCAATTTAACGCCATCAAAATACGGTTCTGATGATAATGAAGTCCCATGATAATCTTTACTTTCAGATTCAATTTTATCAATAACACCATGATATTCACTTTCACCATGCTTGCATGAGAAAAAAACAAAACCCAAAATAAAAAGGCATACTATTTTGTTTATAAAATATTTTTTACTGCACATAATCGCCTCCCCTTTTAAAAATTCCAATATCAGTCATCTCCTTGTTATTAATAACATGGCACTGACGACAATTTATTCTTTCGGGATGTGTTACCCTAATTTCTTCCGGCGCACTTGGTCCGGCGTGACATGACAAACAATTTTCATGCATTTGTATTTGATGCGGGACTATAGGCGGACTGCCCAACATGGCATTATTAACACCTACCACTGGGGCTTTTAGCTTTTCGAAATTAGTATTTCTAAATAGCCCTGTTGATACTTGTGCCACATGGCATTGACGGCAATTTACCATCTCGGGGTGTGGTGTTACGGGAGCATACGCATCAAACTTTTCTACAAAACCACCATTTTGATGACATTTTAAACACACATCTTCCCCCATGCTACGCTCGTTAGCCACAGGATGCGGAATACTTGGTGGGGCGCCGTGAAAGGCTCTGTTTTCATAATAGGTTTCCAGCGTACGTTGATGGTTCTCATCAATAGGCATATTGGCATAGTCCAATGCATATTTCGAGCGTTCAAAAACGCCTGTTTCAGAAGGAATAAGTGTTATTGGATGAGTGTTTTCAATAGGAATGTAAGCTTCTTCTTTTCCCGTTCGGTAGCTGATATTCCACACAACAATAAAGGACACAAACAAAGTCACAAATAGAAATATGATACCCAAGCGCTTCATAACTAAACCTTTTCTATTTTAACAGCACACTTCTTATAATCAGGTTGTTTTGAGATTGGACAAAAAGCATCGAGTGTCACGTCATTAATCAGCATATTCTCATCAAAAAATGGCACAAAAACCTGATTTCTTTCTGGAACACCTCTTTCATTTACCGATGCAGGCAAAACAATTTCACCCCGTCTTGAGGACACCCTTACTTTATCGCCTGTTTTTATTTGCATTTCTTTAGCCTGCCCTGGGTTTAACTCTACATAACCGTTAGGCATCGCTTTATGCAACACCGGAATTCTACGTGTCATAGAACCAGTATGCCAATGCTCCACCACACGACCAGTACACAACCAAAACGGATAATCATTATCGGGTTCTTCGGGCGCTGGTTCGTACGGACGTTGCCAAATCACAGCCTTACCATCTGGTTTTCCGTAAAAATGAAATTTTTCACCATTACTACAAGCGGGATCATATTCCGCATTAAAACGCCATTGGGTTGATTTACCTTCAACGTAAGGCCATTGTGCTCCAGGTTGCGATTTTAAAACTTCTAAAGGCGCCATACCGTGCTTTTTACCCTCATGATGCTTGCTGTATTCGTTATAAATCTCTTCTATATGGGTTTCTTCTTTATAATAAAATTGCCTTTCATAACCCAAGCGACGCGCCACTTCTATAAGCTGCCAAGTATCACTTACAGCCTCACCCAAAGGTTCAACCATTTTTTCAAAATATTGGGTACGGCGTTCAGAGTTACCATACATGCCTTCCCTCTCAATCCACATTGCCGATGGTAAAATCACATCAGCAATATCTGTGGTTGGTGTTGGGTACACATCTGAAACCACAATAAATCGCCCTTCTTTTTTTGTGGCATCTCGGTAACGCTTCAATTTAGGCATTGTAACCATAGGGTTGGTCACCTGAATCCACATAAACCGAATATCTCCCCTATCTAAAGCCCGAAACATTTCTACAGTATGGTAAGTTGGTTTTGGTGAAATGTTTTCAACGGGTACATTCCAAATTTCAGCAGCATGCTTACGGTCCTCCTCATTGGTTACCACGCCATGAGGCAATTTATGCGTTAAGGTACCCACTTCCCTAACAGTACCACAAGCACTAGGCTGTCCAGTTAACGAAAATGGACTGTTGCCTGGTGTTGAAATTTTCCCAGTAAGCAAGTGAATGTTATAAATTAGGTTGTTCATCCAAGTACCTCGGGTATGCTGATTAGGCCCCATACACCATAACGACATCACCTTAGTATTCGGATTGCCATAATGGGAAGCCATATATTTGATGTCTTTAGCAGAAACACCTGAAATTTTCTCAACTTTTTCTGGCGTATAATCTTTCAGGAAAGTTTTAAAATCTTTAAAAGAAATGGCTTCTGGCTTATCGTTAAACTGATAATTGTCTTCTAGACCATAACCCATGTTAGTTAATCCTTTACTAAAATTGCAGTACTTTTCTACAAAGGATTGGTTTACCCAACCGTTTTCAATAATTTCGTAGCAAATAGCGTTTGCAACTGCGAGATCTGTATTTGGTTTAAATATAATAGACTTATCGGCAGCCATACTGGTTCGGGTGGTACGGGTGGCAAAATCAATAATTTTAACTCCCCTTTTTAAACGCTGGTCCAACAACCTTGAAAACAATACCGGATGCATTTCAGCCATATTATTTCCCCATAATACGAACACATTGGCATGATCAATATCTTCATAACAGCCCATAGGCTCGTCAATTCCAAAAGATGTCAAAAACCCTGTCACCGCACTTGCCATACACAATCTAGCATTGGCCTCTACATTATTGGTGCCAATACAACCCTTAAATAATTTTGAAGCAACATAGCCATCGGGGATTGTCCATTGCCCAGAACCATAAATGGAAACAGCATCTTTTCCATAGTCTTTTATAGTTTCTTGCATTTTTGAAGCAACCAAATCCAATGCCTCTTTCATTGAAGTCTCTACATACCTACCATTCTTTTTCACAAGAGGTTTTGTCAATCTATCTTTTCCATAAAGTGCCATTACAGAATGATAACCTTTTACACAACACAATCCTTTGTTTACCGGCGAATTGGGATCTCCTTTTACAGCCACAGCCTTACCATTATCTATCCCGACCAAAACACCACAACCTACACCACAAAATCGACATGGCGCTTTCTTCCAGTCCAAATTACCTTTAGGAAGATTTTTCTCTTGTTCTCCGGCAAATAATATACCCGGAAACATAGATGCAGCAGCTGTCATGGCCGACATAATGGCCATTTTCTTTACGAAACTCCTTCTATTAATTAATGAAACGTACATATAATTTTATTTATCTTTTGGTACATCAAATCCAGAAACCATAGCCATCAGTTTTAAATCTTCAAGGCTTTCTATGGTCTGTTTTAATTTATCTTCTTGTTCCTGATTATCTGTTTCTGTAACTACAATGAGTAAGTTTTCATTTTCAGCTGGAATAACTTCGCAATTAGACAAAGTATTTAAAGCCTTAGCGAGGCTTTCTTTTCTACCACTGTGGGGATGTGCTAAATAACTTTTTATAGGCATAAAATTTATTTATCTATCAGTTAAAAGCGTAAAACTCTAGTAATTTAACAAAATAAAAACTGACAATTATCATATTCTCATTATTTAAAATAAATCTAAACAAACCAATTTTTAAATTAAATAGGCGTATATAAAAAGCCAAAAATCGTTATATTTGCAAATACATAACGATCGATAACAATGATTGATATTGAAACTGCTAAACAGCTAGTCAAGAAAAACACGAAACCTCTGCTTAAAGAAACTATATTGCCCATTGAGAAATCTGGAGGCTATTCTTTATGCAAAAATATTTATGCGCCCATCAACATGCCGCCTTTCAGGCAATCGGCTATGGACGGTTACGCCTTAAATCTACAAGATGATAACATTTATAATATTATAGGTGAAGTTAAGGCTGGCGATGCACATCAACCTGTATTAAAAAAAGGGGAAGCCGTTAGAATTTTCACTGGTGCACCAGTCCCAGACACGGCCAATGCAGTCATTATGCAAGAGAAAGTTACTATAACAGACAAAGAACTGGTCATTCAAAACTCACTTTCGGAAAACCACAACATTCGCGCCATTGGTGAGCAAGTAAAAAAAGGTGATCTGGCTTTAGAGAAGAATACCAAATTAACACCGGCAGGCATTGGTTATTTGGCATCCTTAGGAATTACCCATGTTTCAGTTTATAAAAAACCCGCCATTGGTATTGTTACCACTGGGAATGAACTTATTGATGCTGGCGAGGAATTGAATTACGGTAAAATATACGAGAGCAATTCCAAAATGCTTCAAAACGCTCTGTATAATCTTAAGTTTTACGATATAACCTTTTATAAAGTTGCGGATAATTACAAAGAAACGCTATTAGAATTAGAAAAAGCCTCCAAAAACAACGACTTGGTTCTCATTTCAGGAGGCATTTCGGTAGGCGATTACGATTTTGCTGGCAAAGCGCTTTACGAACTACACGTAAAAGAACACTTTTATAAGGTCATGCAAAAACCGGGAAAACCTTTGTTTTTTGGTACCAAAAATAACACGCTCTTTTTTGCGTTACCGGGTAATCCTGCAGCATCACTAACTTGTTTTTACATCTATGTTTACATCGCTTTGCAAAAAATGATGGATAGAGACAAATTAGAACTAACTAAGGTTACGGCTAAATCGGTAAATGGATTTAGAAAATTTGGAGATAGACCACAGTTTTTAAAAGCCATATACAAGAATGGAAATGTTGAAATATTAGAAGGCCAAAGCTCAGCCATGTTACAAACATTCGCCCTAGCCAATGCTTTCGTGTTTTTACCTGAAAATATTTCTAACGTCAATAGAAATGATACTGTGGAAACCATTTTATTACCAAATTATTGATTTATGGACTATAAAATAAAAAGCAGAATATGGATTGAGTCTGAAAACAATGTGTTGTTGGGCGAAGGTCGCGTGCATTTACTGAAAGCAATTAACGAAACAGGCTCACTATCAAAAGCAGCTAAATCTATTAATATTTCCTATAAAAAAGCATGGAGTTTACTGGATTCCATAAACAAATCAGCTAAAAAACCTGTCACCATAAATAGTATCGGTGGTAAAGGGGGAGGCGGTGCCGAATTAACCGATTATGGGAAATCGCTAATCTCAGCTTTTGATGAAATCAACCAAAATTGCTGGGCGTTTTTGGACAAGCAACTTGAAAAAATTAAAAAACTTTAAAATAATAACTCTAAAATTACAGGCACTTATAACTTTAAATACTTTAGTCACTTCCAACTTTAGACACTAGTTAATGCTACAAACAGAAAACATATATATCTTTTTATTGGTTCTGCCAATTGTTTCCTTTCTGTATTCCAGCGTAGGTCACGGCGGTGCCAGCGGCTATTTAGCCTTAATGGCCTTGTTTTCATTTGCACCCGAAACCATGAAACCAACAGCTTTATTATTAAACCTTTTTGTAGCGGGCATTTCGTTTTATTACTATTATAAAAGCGGTTATTTTAATAAAAAACTGTTTTTATCATTTGCTATTACTTCAATTCCATTAGCTTTTTTAGGTGGAACCATAGAACTAGATGCCACTATCTATAAAAAAATACTAGCTATTTTGCTGGTATTTGCCATTTTAAAAATGTTGAACGTTTTTGGGAAGGAAAACGGCTCCATCAAACAAGTAAAATTATGGCAAGGTCTGTTGGTTGGTGGTGTTATTGGATTCTTTTCTGGACTCATAGGTATTGGTGGCGGCATTATTTTAACGCCAATTATTTTATTACTTCATTGGGGCAATATGAAAGAAGCAGCGGCTGTTTCAGCTTTATTTATTTGGGTGAATTCTGCCGCAGGACTTACGGGACAGCTTACCAGTGGCATTACATTGGAAAAAGAATCGTTTCTATTGGTAGCCATCGCATTAATTGGCGGTACTTTGGGAGGCTATTTTGGAAGTAAAAAAATAAACAATCAAAACTTAAGATATATACTGGCTTTTGTTTTGGCAATAGCATGTTTTAAATTAATATTCGCCTAACATGAAAAAAATAACAGCAATCATATTGGCAGGCGGAAAAAGTTCCAGAATGGGCACCGATAAAGGGTTTCTAACGCTTAATAATAAGTGGTTTGTTCAGCATATTATTGATGCCGCAAAACCTTTGGTTAACGATTTTATTATTGTGTCTGATGATAATGAATATGATATTTTCAATTATAACCGAATTACGGATTGCATTAAAGAAGCTGGTCCTTTAGCAGGTATTTACACAGGGTTAAAACATACTAAAACAAATTACAATTTGGTTTTGAGTTGTGATATTCCGTTGATTAATTCAACCGTTTTAAACAAATTGATTGATGCCATGGACGATTGTTCTGAAGTCATACAAATTGAAAGCCTAGGCAGAACCATGCCTTTGATTGCATTGTACAAAAAACAGTGCGAACACAAATTTTTAGAACTTTTAAACCAAGGAGAACGCCGCTTACAATATGCCGTGAACCATTGTCAATTTAAAAACGTGGTAATTGAAAACGAAAAAGCCATGTTTACAAAAAACATCAATACACCCAAGGAATTAAATGAAATAACAGAATGAATATTAACATTAAATATTTCGGATTGCTAGCTGAAGTAACCCAACAAGAAGCCGAAACCATCAATTTTGAGGGCAAACTTGTTTCTGAACTTTTGGATGTTTTACAATCAAAATATCCAGCGCTGAAAAACAAAGATTTTAAAGTGGCACAAAATCAGGAATTGGTTTCTATAAATACTGAAATAACAGGCCAAGAAATTGCCATATTGCCACCATTTTCGGGTGGGTAAACAAAAGTTAATTCAAGTGATTTTAGGCAGACAGGTATCGAGAACATATTAATTAAAATGAATATAATTGGATTCCTGCATTCGCAGGAATGACAGATAAAGAATGACAAATAGATACAACAGACATATTATCCTTTCAGAAATTGGTCAAATTGGCCAGGACAAAATCACTAAAGCCAAAGTATTGGTGGTTGGTGCGGGTGGATTAGGCTGCCCTATCCTGCAATACCTTGCTGCTGCAGGTGTTGGCACACTTGGCATTATAGATTTTGACACGGTAGACATTACCAACCTACAACGCCAAGTACTTTTTGGAAATGCTTCTATAGGTCAAAATAAAGCCATCGCTGCCAAAGAACGATTAACCGATTTAAATAGTGATATTTCCATTATAACATACCCAGAACCGCTTACCTATCAAAACGCCATTGGATTATTTAAGGAATACGATATTATTGTTGATGGTTCCGATAACTTTGAAACACGCTATTTGGTGAATGATGCCTGTGTTATTACCAACAAACCCTTGGTTTATGGAGCTATTTATAAGTTTGAAGGCCAAGTCTCGGTTTTCAACTACAATAACGGGCCTAGTTACCGATGTTTATTCCCAGAACCTCCAAAAAAAGGCACTGTTCCCAATTGTTCCGAGATTGGTGTTTTGGGCGTTTTACCCGGTATTATTGGAAGTATGCAAGCGAACGAAGTTTTAAAAATAGTTTTGGGAATTGGCGATGTTTTATCTGGGAAATTACTTTACTATAATGCCTTAACATGCAGTACAACTTTATTAAAAATCAATAAAACCGAAGAGCAGTTTCTCTCTGTTTTAAAAGACGCTCCTTCATTCAATAAAAAACAATTGAATATCTATTGCGACACAGAAAGGGTAATTTCTTTATATGATATTATTAATATTGAAAACTTTCAACTTATAGATGTACGTGAACCTCAAGAATTACCAAAAGTTATAGGTAAGGAAGTAACCCATATTCCTTTAAGTTCTTTAGAAGATAATCTGGATAAAATTATGTTTGATAAAGAAAATTTAATTTTTTGCCAATCGGGTGTGCGAAGCAAACAAGCCATTTCAATATTAAAAAACCAAGGAATTAATAACTGCTTTAGCATCAAAGAAGGGGCTTCAGAAATAAATGACTTTTTAAGCAACCATTACAAAACAACAACAAATGACAGATAAAAAACCAAAAAACGTATTCAAACAAGGTGCCATTGCTTCAGAATTTATTGGTGAATCCATCGCCAAACACCAAAGCAAAACCTCTATTGGGGCACACAATATTTTTCTAGGCCAAGTAAGAGCCGATGTGGTTGATGGTAAGCCCATCTCCGCTATTGAATATACAGCTTACGAGGACATGGCCAATACCAAGTTCCACGACATACGTGAAGCAGCTTTCGAAAAATTTAACCTAACATGCATGCACATTTACCATAGCTTAGGTATTGTAAAAGCTGGCGAAATTTGCTTATTTGTATTTGTGTCGTCACCAAGACGTAAAGAAGTTTTTAAAGCGTTGGAATATATTGTTGAAGAAATAAAAGCCCAAGTGCCCGTTTTTGGCAAAGAAATTTTTGAGGACGACACACATCAATGGAAGAAAAATACGTAAATCGTTTATTTGTTAGTCGTTAAGTCGACGCAACTAAACAACAAACAACAAAACATCTAAACAACAATCATGGTAGACATTACACATAAAAGCACCACCCTTCGAACTGCTACAGCACAGGCTATTGTAAAGGTAAGCAAACCTGAAACGATTGAGGCGATAAAAAATGACACCGTTCCCAAAGGCAATGTATTTGCCATGAGTAAGGCTGCAGGTCTATTAGGCGTAAAACGTACGCCCGATATTTTACCCGATTGCCACCCCTTGCCCATTGAATTTACTGGTGTTGAATACGAAATAAGCGACTTAGAAATCACTGTTCTGTTTACGGTTAAAACCATATACAAAACTGGCGTTGAAGTGGAAGCCATGCATGGGGCCAGTGTGGTGGCTTTAAATATGTACGACATGCTAAAACCTATCGATAAAGGCATTGAAATACACCACATTAAATTATTGAACAAAAAAGGAGGCAAATCCGATTTTAAAAATCACTTCAGACAAGATTTAACCGCCGCAGTAATTGTGTGCTCTGATACCATTTCGGCTGGCCAAAAAGAAGACAAAGCAGGCAAAGCCATCATTGAAAAGCTAGAGCTTTGCGGTGTAAATCTTTTTGATTACATTATCATTCCAGATGAAAAAGAAACCATACAAGAAAAAGCAAAGCTGTATCAAGAACAAGGTGCTGATTTAATTATTTATACAGGCGGTACGGGACTTTCAGGAAGAGATGTCACACCCGATGCTTTAATTCCATTATTGGATAGGCGCATACCGGGCATTGAAGAAGCCATTCGTAATTATGGACAAGGCAGAACACCCTACGCTATGCTGTCACGCAGTGTGGCTGGCACCATAAAAAACACCCTGGTTTTGGCCCTGCCAGGCTCTACCAATGGTGCTAAGGAATCGATGGATGCCATTTTCCCTTCGGTGTTGCATATTTTCGGGGTTTTAAGAGGTGCGAGACATGACTAAAATGTTTATTCGTGGATTCGTTAATTCTTTTAACGGATTACACGATTCAACAATTGAACAAAACTAAGAAATGAACAAAACTAAAAACATATTACGAGATTCCCACGGCAGAGACCATACCTATTTGCGCATTTCGCTGATAGAACGCTGTAATTTACGTTGCTCGTATTGCATGCCCGAGGAAGGTGTACAATTATCTCCCAAAAGTCATTTAATGACCTACGAGGAAATCTACGATATTGCCAAATTATTTGTAAAACACGGTGTGACAAAAATAAGGCTCACAGGTGGCGAACCCTTGGTTAGAAAAGATATTCCCGTCATTCTTGAAAAATTGGCCACGCTTCCTGTGGAATTGTCTATAACCTCCAATGCGGTTATTATCGATAAATTTATAGATATTTTAAAAGCAACAGGCGTTAACAAAGTAAACATAAGCTTGGATTCTTTAGACAAAGACAAGTTTAAGCACATCACACGCAGGGATCAATTTGAAAAAGTTTACAAGAATATTTTCTTGTTGGTCAAGGAAGGTTTTAAAGTAAAAGTAAATGCCGTATTGATTAAAGGTTTCAACGATAATGAAATCATCGATTTTATCAATTTCACGAAAGACTTACCTATTTCGGTTCGGTTTATTGAGTTTATGCCTTTTGATGGCAACAAATGGGATATGAGTAAAATGGTGTCTTACAAAGAAGTGATGGACGCGGTAAATGCTAGTAGTTTTCCAACCGACCACATAGAACGTTTGCAAGATGCTCCTAACGACACGTCTAAAAACTATAAAATTAAAGGCTACAAAGGCAGTTTTGCCATTATTAGTTCGGTTACCAACCCGTTTTGCGATTCGTGCAATCGTCTACGTTTAACGGCCAATGGCCAACTTAAAAACTGTTTATTTTCATCAACCGAATCCGATTTATTATCAACTTTTAGAGCAGGCAACGCCATAGAACCCGTTATTGAAAAAGCCGTAAATGCTAAACTTAAAATGCGAGGCGGGATGGATACTTTGGAGAAACTGCAAGAACCAAAATTACACAACAACAACCGCAGTATGATTACTATAGGCGGTTAGGCGTTTGCTGTTAAGTTGTTTAGTTGGCATTGCGAGCATAGCGAAGCAATCCGTTTATTTATTTTAAAACTATAAAAGAATACTAAACCTCACCGTGATGTGATACTGAAACAAGTTCAGCATGACGAAATGCTAACTTAGCAAATTAACAACTACGACACTGTCTTTACCAAAACCTTTTTCTGAAAATTACTTTTCGGCGCTTCACAAAGTGAACACACATAAGTCTCTGGAAGTTTTTCGAATGGTGTGTTGGGCTCTATATTCTGAGTCATGTCCCCATAAACTTCATTGTAAACGGTTAAACAATCTTGGCATTGATAAACCTGTAATTCAACTTTTTCCTTTTCAAATGTTTTGGATGCATTCTGATTGGATTCCGACCCTAATTGCTCAAAATACAACTTACTCAATTCCATTAATAGCTTTGGCAAATCTTCTTTATCAATGTCCTGCACGTGCATGATATACTCACGTGTATTGGGATCAAAATTTTTGGCATAGAGCAAATTATAGGTTTCACGGATGTTAAAATCTTCCAACTCTTTGGGAACGCTGTTTTTCTTAACAACAATGGACGTGAAATAGTTCGATTTTTTGGCATAATTGGTTATTCCAAAAGTGAGTCCATAGGTACTGATATCGTTTTTATCAAAACTGGACACCAGATATTTTTTAAGGTTAATGGCCTCTTTATTGTTTACCGGCACATGCCAGTTAAGCTCGAGCATGGAATGACGCACATTAATACCGAAGCTTCCTAAAAATTTCTCCCATTGCAATTTGGCAGACACAGGAATCCCTTTTACAATAAACGATTTCCAAGGGGTTATGGATATTTTACCAATTTTACACTCATCGCACAAATCGCACATGGCCTTTAGGAAAGCTATATCGTATTTATTGTTTCGCCAGTAAAGTCCCAACCAATATTTATCCATACCAATACGATTCATCCCTTCATAATATGGAAATGGGTAAAATGGCACTTCAAGTGGTTTATCAACCGTTCTGTTATTGGTATCGACTGCATCGCTGACCAACTCAAAAATGGTTTCGATGGTTTCTGGTTCTTCCTGTAAAATATTCTCAATAGCGGTTTCCACCTTATCCAAATCCCAACTATAAATAAGGGCCGGATACATTTCGGTTCTGTCCCATTCTGGCAACCGTATATAAAGGTACCAATAATCTTCGTGCTCTGAAGCTATAAAGTTTAAATGCCCTGTAAATAAAGGCACTAAACGCTGCTTGGGATCGGTTATGTTGACTTTCAGTTTTAATTTAGACCTAAACTGTTCTAAAATATACAAATACCTATCACTAGTAAGCCAAGAGGTACTGGGAAAAATATCGGAGCAAACATAAGAGGATACAATATTCTGAATTTGGTAATTATCTTTTCCCACCAACTTAAGTTTATCGAATGCCGCCAATGCTTCCGCATCAGTTTTTTTGGGAAACAAAATATCTTGTCTAGATCCAAAAGAAATACTTTTTAAGCCCAAACTTTCAACACATTCGCATATATATTTTAGTTCTCCGGGTGATAACACGCCGCCTTTCACAATCAATCTGTTTAAATGCTTGCTCATGCCATTACTTTTGAATTGTTCAATAATTCCCTAACCTCCGTTTTACAACTACCGCATCCTAATCCTGCACCAGTTTTATTACAAAGTTCCGTAAAATCGGTACACCCAGCTTCTATAGCCTCTTCAATATTACCTGCTCCTACCTGACTGCAAGAACACACCAGCTTTCCAAGTACAGGTTTATCATTGGAGGCACCTCTAAGCAAGGTGTCTCGCTTATCGGCCATTTCAATCTTACTTTCAATCATGGTTTTAAACTCGGCAAACTCATTTTTGTCGCCCATCAAAACTGTCCCTATTAATAAATCATCCTTTACTATACATTTCTTGTAATAGCGTTTGGAAATATCAGTGAAAATAACCTCTTGATAGCTTTCATCATTTTCAGGCACTTCAATATCGCCAATACTACAGAGGTTCAAATCGTTAAACTTTAGGATATTCATTAATACCGAACCGTTATAAGCAGTACTGATATCGCCGGCAATATAGTTCGCCAGAATAGCTGCCTGCTCTTCTGCCGCCGACGTAATACCAAACAACTGATTGTTGAATTCTGCAATTTCACCAATGGCAAAAATATCTGGGTGCGACGACTGTAAATGCTGATTCACCTTAACACCACGTCCGCAAACAATGCCATTCTCTTTAGCAATCTCAATATTAGGTTGTGTGCCTATGGCATACACAATAGCATGTGCCTTGATCAACTTGCCACTTTTAAGCGTTATGTTGAGCTCGTTAGTATCTTCATCTTCAAAAACCGTGCTTACCTCGTTATCAAAATAAATTTGAATACCACGTTCTTGCACATCCAATGCCAAAAGCTTACTGGAAACCTTGTCCAGTTGACGTTCCATTAACCTAGAAGATCGTTGCACAATGGTTATTTTTACGTTTTTATGTTTCAAGGCTGCTGCCAATTCCAATCCTAATAAACCACCCCCTACAATAGTGACATGCTGTTCTTCCGGTGGTAAATTAGTGGCATCTAAATAAGCTTTAAATCTGTCGGCATCACTCTTATTACGCATGGTAAATCTACCTGGTAAATCTATTTGAACATCCTTAGGAATAAATGCACGACTACCCGTGGCAAGAATAAGTTTATCGAAGGTGTGTGTTTCGCCATTACTATCTAGAATAAACTTTTCCTGTTGGTTTATTTTAACAATAAATGTTTCAGAATGCGCTGTAATATTAAGCTTATTTAGCTCTGCTTTTTTAATTTTCAATAATTGCTCCCAAGTGAGTTCTTCGGTAACATATTCTGGTAACAGCACCCTATTGTAAAACAAATTAGGCTCTTTTGAAAATACATGAATAGTATCTTTTTCGTTATTTTCCCTATAATTTTGAATGAATCTAAAAGCAGCAGCTCCAGCACCTACCACGATGATTTTTTCAACTGGTTTTTTATACTTGGAAACCGAAACGGTTGTGTATTTAAAATCAGGTTCTTTAGACACAGGGTCTACTAACGTATTGGTTAAATTATTGGCTCGGTTTAAATCACTTTGCAATTGTTTGCCCCAATGCATCGGTAAAAATACCACTCCTTTCCTAACTGTTTCAGTAACTTTAGCACGAACCCTTACTGTACCATTAGCACTTTTTATTTCAGTAATGTCGCCATCCTTAATTTTATATAAATAAGCATCAACCGGATTGATTTCCAAAACAGGTTTTGGATAATGGGTTTTCAACCTTGAGACCTTCCCCGTTTTTGTCATAGTATGCCATTGATCGCGAACACGCCCTGTTGTTAAAACCAATGGAAAAGTTTCCGTTGGTTTGGCAGACGTATTCTCTATACTTTGTGGTACATTGAAAATTGCCTTTTTTGAAGGCGTATAAAACTGTTTATTCTGAAACAATCTTGGCGTGCCTTTATGCCTATATTCAGGCACCGGCCATTGAAAAGTGCCTTCATTTTTCAATCGATCGTAATTCAAAAAGGAAATATCGATATTAGTACCTTTGGTCATAGCACAATATTCACTGTAAATCTCTTCGGTACTATTGTAATTAAATCCTCTAAAGCCCATACGTTGTGCAAAATCACAAAGGATTTCCACATCGGCCCTAGCCTCTCCAGGTGGTTCCATTTCTTTTGGAAGGTACGAAATACGACGCTCGGAGTTGGTCATGGTGCCTTCTTTTTCCAACCAGCCGGCAGCCGGCAATACCAAATCGGCAAAAGCAACCGTATCGGATTTGTGTGATATATCTTGAACTACGACAAATTTGGCATTTGCCATAGCTTTTTCAATCTTGTTGATATTGGGAAGACTCACCAACGGATTGGTACAAACAATCCACACCGCCTTTAGTTTTCCACTTTCCAACGCATCGAACATATCGGTAGCCGTCAATCCTGGTTTTGGTGAAATTTTATCCACACCCCAGAACTGAGCCACCTCACGTCGGTGATCCTCATTCATTAAATCTTTATGTGCCGCCAATAAATTGGCCATACCCCCTACTTCACGTCCGCCCATGGCATTGGGTTGACCCGTAAGTGAAAAAGGCCCTGAGCCCGGTTTACCCACCTGCCCCGTGATGAGTGATAAATTTAATAAAGACACGTTTTTATCGGTTCCAACAGCACTTTGGTTAAGTCCCATGGCCCACATACTTATAAAGCCTTTTGAAAGCCCAATCATATCGGCAGCTTTTCTGATGTCCTTTTCATCAACACCACAAATTTTGGAAGCTTCACTTACCGATGTTGAAAAAATCAGTTCTTTGTATGCTTGAAATCCTTCTGTATAGTTGGCTATAAAATCATCATCAATGAGTCCGCGTTCAAAAAGTCGTCTCCCAATGGCATTATATAAAACTACATCGGTACCCGGTATGATTTGCAAATGCAAATCGGCAAAATTAGCCGAATCAGTTTTCCTCGGATCAACAACAATTATCTTAACATCTGGGTTTTGTTCTTTATGTTTTTCTATGCGCCTAAACAAAATAGGATGGCACCAAGCAGGATTAGCTCCAGTAATCAAAAAACAATCGGCCAATTCTATATCTTCATAGGAAACAGGTACACTATCTTCCCCAAATGTTTTTTTGTAGCCTACCACGGCCGAACTCATACATAAACGGGAATTCGTATCGATATTATTGGTTCCTAAAAACCCTTTTGTAAGTTTATTGGCTATATAATATTCTTCAGTTAGACACTGTCCGGATACGTAAAAACCAACACTGTCTGGACCGTGTTTTTTTATAATGGATTTAAAAACGCTGCTTGCCCTATCCAACGCATCATCCCAACTAACACGCTCACGCGGATGCGATCTGCTCCAGCGCATTTCAGGATACAAAATTCTATCGGATATATCGTTGGCTACGTAATGTAGGTTCATCCCTTTAGAACAAAGCATGCCTTTGTTTACAGGGTGGTTTGGATCGCCCTCAACCAGTATATTATTATCGGAGTTCTTTTTTACAATAATACCACATCCAACACCACAATACGAACACGTTGTTTTTACTTCATTTTTTATCATTCTGCAATCGCATTTATATCAAAATTAAGATAATTTGAGCCCAGTAAACAATAATCCGGCAATTATTCTGTATCCTTTAAAAAAGCCTTTGCTTTATTTCCATTTTATTAAAAACAGGGTCATTTTTTGAACTAACTTCTAACTTTAACGGTAGCTAATTCCTCTGATGGTTTTTCATCTACCGATTCAACTTCTTTTTGCTTCGTAGAAAAACGAATCGCTAAGGCCAGAAAGGCTATTAAAATAACTGTTAAACCAATAAAAAAGTAACCACTCGATACAGCTACTGAAGCAGCTTGAGACTGTGCTTCCCTAATATGCGCTTCGCCAAAACCAGTACTAGCTACAATGGCTTCTTTTTCTGCTGCAGCTGATTTATATTTAAGTAACAAAGCTGCTAAAAAAGCACCTACATTACCACCTGCACCTACAATACCCGAAACAGAACCAATGGCCTTTTTATTTATAAATGGTACTACTGAGAATGTAGCCCCTTCCGCCATCTGCACCGATAAACTAAATAGTATTAAAAATACAAATCCTACCACTATACTTGTTGTTGTAGAAAAAGCTACTAGCACAACGCCTTCTACCGCAAGAATAAAAGCAAGAAACAAAACACGACCTCTTAAGCCTTTTTGTTTTCCAAATTTATCACCAAAAAAGCCACCCAAAGTACGTGCAAAAATATTCATGAGTGCAAAGGACAAAACAATGTTGCCAGCAGTAATACGTTGCAATTGGAATGTATTTTGAAGGTAATCATCCATGGTTCCATATACTGTAAGCTCTATACCAAAACAAGCAGCATATACCAAAAACAATATACAGGTTCTGTAGTCTTTTAAAACCTCCAGAAAACCTATTTGGTCCTTTTTAGTTGTTACTAATTCTCCAGACGCCCTTAAATCTTTAAAATTTCCTCTTGGCGTATCTTGTGTGAAAAAATAATAGACTATTCCCATTAAAAAACAAATCACTCCAGCTACCACCATAGAATAGCGCCAAGCTTGGCCATCAGCCACACCAAAACCAACCACAATGGCCGCAATAATTGGCATACCCAATCGGTTAGCCCCTCCACCTAGGTTACCCCATCCTGCAGAAGTTGCATTAGCAGTTCCAACAATATTGGAATCGAACATCAATGAGGTATGTACTTGTGTGATTACAAATGAAGCTCCAATAAAACCTATAAAAAGTCTGCATATTAAAAACTGAAGTGGCGTTTGTACCAAGCCACAGGCAATAACAGGAATACACCCAATAATCAATAGCCAAGTATAACACAACCTAGGCCCATATTTATCGCACAATTTACCTATTAACAATCTTGCAAAAACGGTACCAGTAACAGCCAGAATAACAGAATTCCATTTTTGATCGGGCGTTAAGCCCAAATCCTTTTCAACATCTGGCATAAACGGTACAATACCAAACCATGAAAAGAAGCACATGAAAAAGGCTATGGCTGAAATCCAAAATGTTCTGGTTGGAATGGACTTAAAGTTTAGTAAATCTAGTTTTGTTGCTTTTAGCGTATTTGAATTTTCCATCATAATTACTTTTATACGTACAAAATTAAGTAATATTACTTAATTTTTAGAATTTAAAAATACGTATTTAGTAATTTATATAGTATTGCTAATTTTTAAAACCGAAATTTAAAAGATTCATAAAAAAACGGGCTAATAATAGCCCGCTTTAAATTATTTGATAATAATAATTTCTAAGCCAATTGGTATTCTTTCGCTTTATTGGTTAACTCCATCAAATTTTTAACCTCTAGTTTTTTCATAAGATTAAAACGATGAACTTCAGCTGTTCTTCTACTTATATTAAGTTCCTCGGCAATATCTTTATTATTTTTAAGCTGTAACACCAAATGTAAAATCTGCTTTTCTCTCTTGGTTAGATTAAAAGGATCTTCTTCCATTTCTTTTTTAGGAGAAACTTTTTTAACAGCTATTCCGTTAATAAAATTATTCATAATAATAGATGATATATCACCTGTAAAGTACTTACCCCCAGAAGCTACTGCGTGCAATGCCTTTAGAAACTCGTCTTTACTAGCTCCCTTTAACAAATAACCATCAGCACCTGCCTGAATGGCCTGTACTACATACTCCTCAGAATCATGCATAGAAAGCACTAAGGTTTTAACATTTTCATGTGTTTCTGAAATAGCCTTAACAACCTCAATACCATTTAGTTCAGGCATTCTTATATCTACTATCAATAAATCAGGTTTGCTTTTGGCCACAACATCTAGGGCTTCCCTTCCATTGGAAGCTTCATCAATAACATGGATGCCTTCTTGGTCTTCTAAAAGTGCTCTGATACCATCCCTAACAAGCACATGATCGTCCGCTAAAACAATGTTAATATCATTCATCATACAATAATTTAAAATCTTATTTCGCCTTACAAAGTTAATAAAAAAATTACGTAGTTATACTTACTCCTTCTAAAGGAATGTTCAAGGTTACCCTTGTTCCCTTGTCTATTTCAGAATTTAGAAACATACGTCCATTAATATACTTAATCCGTTCTTTCATAAAGGTCATGCCCATACCACCGTCGCCATTTTTTACTTTCTTGACGTTATTTGGATCGAAACCTTTACCGTTGTCGTCTATCACAATGCTTAATAAATCGTCGCTATTGGACAGTGATACTAAAATATGTGTAGATTCGGCATATTTTATGGCATTATTAATGGCTTCTTGAGCAATCCTGTAAATGTTTATTTCCGCCAGTGAATCTAGGCGCTGGTTAAAATCCGTTCTGTTATAAAGTACTATATTTTTCCCCGTAAGCTTTGCCAATTCTGAAGTTAGCTTTGTTAACGCAGGCACAATACCATGATCTGTCAGTTCTGGTGGCGTTAAATTGAAGGTTGCTGTTCGAACCCCTTTAATAATATTTGCCGTGAGTTCTTTTAGATGCTCTATTTTGGTGGCAGCTTTCTTTACATCGGATACATCAATACTCTCCAAATTATATTTTAAACCCGTTAGCATTTGCCCAATGCCATCGTGTACATCCTTGGCAATTCTATTTTGCTCCTTCTCCTGATTTTCTATAATCTTGCTGGAGATGATTTTTTGCTGATTCATACGCTCTTCAAAGCTTTCCTTTGTTAGGCGCTCTATTTCAATCTGGCCTTCTTTTCTTTTGGTTATTTCTGAAGCAATAATCAATAGCTCACTTCGCTCGTCTGTTGGACTAAACGGAATAATGGCCATTTCCAACCAAACGGTTTGTCCGTCTTTGGTGGTAGCCTTCACTTCCCCTTGCCAACCCGTTTTTCTGTTGTTTACAACTAGACTTTCTATGGCCGAACGCTCACTTTCTATAGGCGATAAAACCTCGTAAAAGTTAGCATTAGTATTAAAATTATTGAATTTAAAGAGCCTAGAAAATTTATTCCCCATATGAATAATAACCCCATTGGCATTGATACGGGCAAACAAGAGCGTTTCATCCATGGCATGACTCAAAGCTTTGAGTTCCCTAATGGACTTTTCTTTTTCTATACTAAGTAAATCGGCCTCGTGTGCCATTTTTTTAGCCGTTTTCTCTGCTAAAATAAGTTCAGCAATACTTTTTTTGACCGTTTTAGCCGTTGGCCAGAAAATGAATAAAAACTCAGCTAACAAAAGTGCCAAAGTAATACCCATTATGAGTAATTCCAGGTTTCTTAACCAAGTTACCTTTTGGTCGGCTTCATAATCATACTGGTTAACAATTTCGTCCATTTTGGTTAAAAACCCACTTTCTGCTTGCTTCACTTGTCTAATATCATTCTCAAAAACTTCAATAGGAAGTGGTGGAATATTTTCTATTTTCCCAATAATGGATCTTGAAGCGGCCCGTATAACATCAAACTTAGGGTTCAGTTCTTCAAACATTTTAGAAACAACAGCACTATTAGCCCCTGGCAAACCTAAACTATCATTGCCATTTTGAAGCGCATCATGCGAAAGCTCCCAAAGTTTAAGCGTTTTTTTAAGTTCATCTTTTAACGCTATTCGTTTTTCCATATCGCTTTCTGAAGCAATGGAAACAATTTCCTTGGTAAGTTTCTGGCTTAACATACGCTGCCTACCTGCCACATTTATAACCGTAGAATCGCTATCTTGGTCATTAAGGTGTTTTCTTATAAGTATTTGACTGACCACCACCGAAAGCGCAATAGCACTTAGGGCAATAATGTATAAACGACTTAAGCGTTGAAACGTACGTTGATCTAGAGAACTACCTTTGTTAGACATATTGGCTGTTTACGCAATCGCTTGTTTTACCAGCGATAACCCATTTTCTGAATACTTAATTTTTAAGGCTTCTTGATGTCCCTTATCGGACATTTTTACCCAGGTTTTTTGAAGAATATCTATCACTTTTTCATTGTCATGCTTTTCGGCAAACTCTTCGAAGTAATACTCTAAAAACACCAAACAAATAACATCTTCTAAAGTTTGGCTGCCATCATCTTTTTTAATAAGTTTTTTGTTGATTAAAAAAGACACCCTATCTATAAATTCATCATCGTAGCCTACTTCCATTAAAATATCGGATGTTATTTCGGCATGCATTTTCTTTAATGTTTCGCGCCATTTTAAGTAGCCTACACGATCCATGGGGTACTCATTTCTGGCTATTTTCCATCTGCAAATGTGCTGTGCCCTGGCTGCAATTTGTAATTCTTCGGAAGCATTCGGATCAAATTGCAAGAGTTTTTGCGACATTCTTTGTGAATACAGTAGTTCTTTGGAATAATCTAAACCATGTACTTGGTACGTATTGATATCTTCTGAATTTTTTTGGTCTATTAAAATGATGGCACTTTCAAATCTTGTTGGCTTCATATGTATTGGTGTTAATCTGAAAAGCCAATATACACATTTCCGTCCTCAATTTTAACCGGATAAACTGCAATTTTCAAATCGTCACCATTTAAATTAGAACCATCTTCCAACGAAAAATTCTTTTTGTGCATAGGACAGGCCACCTTTGGAATACCATCCTTATCGCCTATCATACCTAATGCCAGCACCATTTCCATTTTATGCGGACATAGGTTTTGACAAGCGTACCATTTATCCATTCTGGCAAAATTATACACAGCAATTTGCTTGGTTTTATACTTTATACAGGCACCACTGTTTTCTGGAAAATCTGAAACTTCGCCCACTCGAAACCACTCTTTAACGGCTTCATCTGTAACTGTTTGGTATTGACTTAATATATCTTGCATTTTCTAAGTTTAAATAGTTATTGATTAGGACCAGGCTTTTGGCATTTTCATTTCACGCATAGGCACAAAAACCAAATTATCGTCTGTATCATCGGAGTTTACGAAATGCTTAAAGCGTTTTTTCATGTTTGGATCATCAATAGCTTGTTTCCATTCACATTCGTATTTATCAACCAAGCTTTGCATTTCTTCTTCTAGTTCTTCAGCAATTCCCAGAGAATCTTCTATTACCACTTTTTTAAGGTAATCGATGCCGCCTTCCAGTTTTTCTAACCAAGGCGCTGTTCTAACTAATGGCCCAGCGGTACGCAAGTAGTACATTAAAAAACGATCTAAGTATTTAATGGCGGTTTTGTCGTCCAACTGCTCTGCCAACAAAATAGCGTGCTTAGGCGTTGCTCCGCCGTTACCGCACACATATAAGTTCCAACCGCCATCTACTGCTATTAATCCAAAATCTTTACCTCTTGCTTCGGCACATTCACGAATACATCCTGAAACACCGCCCTTTAATTTGTGTGGCGAACGCAATCCTTTGTATCTATTTTCAATCTCAATGGCGAATGACACACTCTCGTGCATGCCGTAGCGACACCAAGTTGAACCGACACAGCTTTTTACGGTACGCAATGATTTTCCGTAGGCATGACCACTTTCAAAACCAGCATCTATCAGTTCTTTCCAAATCAATGGCAACTCATGCAACTGTGCACCAAATAAATCGATACGTTGCCCTCCTGTTATTTTTGTGTACAAATCGTATTTCT
Source organism: Marixanthotalea marina (assembly GCA_018883545.1). Lineage (GTDB taxonomy): Bacteria > Bacteroidota > Bacteroidia > Flavobacteriales > Flavobacteriaceae > Marixanthotalea > Marixanthotalea marina. The sequence continues at coordinate 261,688 of JAHLEH010000002.1, forward strand.
TAGCTACCTGACCAATAACAATTAACTTGTCTGGTGTAATTTCGCCTCCTGGTACCCTTGGCACTACCGAATAAGTACCATTACGTTGGATGTTTGCCAAAAAGCGATCATTAGTATCCTGAATGGTATATTGCTTGTTGGCCGTTTCCATTGTGATGGTTGCAAAGATTGAAGCCAAAGCAGGCTTACACACTTCACATCCATGACCTTCACCAAAAAGATTAAGCGCTTCGTCATAATCCTTAACACCATTTATTTTAATCAAATCGTAAAGCTCCTGTCTGTTAAAACTGAAGTGTTCACAAAGTGTTTCCTTAACTTCCTTACCAAGCGATTTAAGTGTTTCGTTAACCAAATCGACTACCATAGGTTTACAACCACCACAACCTGTTGTGGCTTTAGTTTTAGCGATTACATCACCTAAATTGCTACTTCCATCTTCCGTAATAGAACAACAAATTGCTCCTTTAGTAACACTTTCGCATGAACATACTTGGGCAGCGTCTGGAATATCCAAAACACTTCCAAAAGAAGAACCTTCCTCTCCTCTGGCACCAATAATCAATTCTTCTGCATCTTCAGGAATAGGCAATCCGTTTAAATATATTTGATGGAACATATTATAATCGGAAGCATCACCAATTAAAATACCTCCCAATAGTTTTTTGCCGTCGTGACTTATATTGATACGCTTGTATAAATTTTTGGTTTTGTTTTCATAAATAATGGAATACCCTTTTTCTACAGGCATAAAAGGCTCTCCATAACTGGCCACATCAACTCCAATAAGCTTTAATTTGGTAGACATGTCTATATCATCAGACATAACAACCTCTTTATTACCCAAAATCTGGCTTACAGCTACATCTGCCATATCATAACCTGGCGCTACCAAACCATATATCATATTGTTAAACAATGCAACTTCTCCTATAGCATAAATTTCTGGATCGGATGTTTGCATTTTATTGTTCACAACAATTCCGCCTCGCACTCCCATAGCCAAATCGCATGTTTTACCTAATTCATCACGAGGTCTAATACCTGCCGAAATCACCAACATATCAACATCGAGTTTGTCATATTCACCAAACTCCATACCTGTAATGGTATCTTTTCCTAAAATTTTATTGGTAGCTTTAGACAAATGAACATGTATGCCCAAAGACTCTATTTTTTCTTTGAGCACCTTACTACCTCTTATATCTAACTGTCTAGGCATCAACTTAGAAGCAAACTCTACCACATGTGGTTCAAACCCCATATCCTTTACTGCTTTAGCAGCTTCCAATCCTAAAAGCCCGCCTCCTAAAACTGCCGCTTTTAAGGATTCCTTTTTACCTTTTTGAATTTTATCGGCATAAGCCAACATACTTTCCAAGTCTTCTATGGTTCTATATACAAACACCCCTTTCTTTTCTACACCAGGAATATTTGGCACAAATGGCGAAGACCCTGTTGCCAAAACTAAGTAGTCGTATTTATAATGTAAATCTTTTGTAGTAGTAATTTTTTTGGAAGCACGATGTATATCAGTAACACGTTCATTCGTAACCAATTCAATACCGTGTTCTTCGTACCAGGATCTAGGTGCCATTTCTAAAGCTTCGGCATCTTTATTATCAAAAAATTCACTAAGGTGAACCCGATCGTAAGCAGGTCTTGGCTCTTCGCCAAATACTGTTATCTTAAACTGATCTCTATTAGACTTCGACACAAACTTCTCGCAGAATTTGTACCCAACCATTCCATTACCGACTACTATAATTTTTTGCATAACTACGTATTTAAAGCACAAATATAAGTATTATTACTTATTTTTTTAATTCCTTAATATAATTTTTTACGTAATTAATGAATAATTGCAGATTTAATATGTTGCATTAGGTTTTATTAAATTTTAATCAAAAAAAGCACCTGTAAATTACGACACATTAACTTCTTTGTCTATACTAGTGAGGAAGCACTGTAACCACAATGCTTTTAGATGCTGGTGTTTTGGCAGTATGCGCAAAACTATCAATAGGAACTAAAATGTTTGTTTCAGGGAAATATGTGGCGCAACAGTTCTTAGGAATATCGTAACCTACCACTTTAAAATTACTTGCCTTTCGAATGACGCCTTTAAATTCTGATTGAATATTCACCACTTGCTGTTCTTGTAGATTTCTGTTTTTCATATCATGACGATTCATAAAAATTACCCGTCTTTCATTAAAAACACCTCTATACCGGTCATTTAATCCATAAATAGTGGTATTGAATTGATCATGACTACGTATGGTCATCATGATTAACTCATCGTCTTTCAGTGTCCAATTGGGTAATTTATTTATGGTAAAATGTGCTTTTCCTGTTTTGGTCTTGAAATTTCGTTCTCTTGCGCCATTGGGCAAATAAAAACCAGACGGTTTATTTAAACGCTTATTATAATCCTGAAAACCATCTATAACTTCCTCAATATCATTTCGCACCAAATTATAATCGTCTTGGTAAGCCAACCAATGTATTTTCGTTCTATCTTTTAAAGTAGCTTGGGCTACACCACAAACAATAGCAACTTCACTCAATAAATCTTTAGAACAAGGTTCTAAAACCCCTTTTGTAGAAGACACAATACCCATAGAATTCTCTACACTTTGAACCTGAACACCTGATTTTTGATGGTCTTTTTCTGAACGACCCAAGGTTGGTAAAATGAGCGCTTCTTTACCGGTAACCAAGTGTGAACGGTTTAATTTGGTGCTCACATGAACCGTAAGATTACATTTCGCCATGCCTTTAGCTGAATAGACCGTATCTGGCACTGCCGAAATAAAATTACCGCCCATACCAAAAAACACCTTCACCTTGTCTTCATTCATGGCTTTAATGGCATCAATGACCGAATAGCCGTGTTTCACAGTAGGCTTAAATCCGTATTTAGCTTCTATTTTATCCAAAAATGCTTGGGGCGCTGCTTCCCATATCCCAACCGTTCTGTCACCCTGAACATTAGAATGCCCACGTACCGGACACGTGCCAGCGCCTTCCTTACCAATACTTCCGTTTAGTAATAATAAATTCACCAACTCCCTAATATTATCCACCGCATTTTGATGCTGTGTTAATCCCATGGCCCAACAAATGATGATTTTTTTCTTTTCCAAAACCAAATCAAAAACGGCATCAAAGGCTTCTCTGGTAATTCCAGATGCTTTTAGACAATCTTCAAAATTATAGGTTTTTAAATCGGTAATAAAAGATTCGAAACCATGCGTATATTCGTTTATAAAATCCATATTGAATACACCGCCCTCTTGCTCTTCTTTTTCCAACAATTTCAATAATATTGCTTTAAAAAAGGCTACATCGCCATTAATGGTAATGGATACATGAATATCTGCTATTTGAGTACCACCAGTCAGTAATTTGATTGGGTTTTGAGGATTTGTAAATTTTATTAAACCTGCTTCGGCCAACGGATTTATAGCAATGATTTTACCACCATTCTTTTTGCATTTTTCTAAAGCTGATAACATCCTTGGGTGATTGGTTCCGGGATTTTGACCAACAACCATTACCAATTCCGCTTTGTACAAATCATCTAAAGTCACCGAGCCTTTTCCAATTCCCAAGGTTTCCGATAATGCACTGCCACTAGCTTCATGGCACATATTCGAGCAATCGGGTAAATTGGATGTACCAAACTCACGTACAAACAACTGGTATAAAAAAGCGGCTTCATTAGTAGTTCTACCCGACGTATAGAAAACTGCTTCATCTGGGTTTTCTAAACTATTTAAATGCTTCGCTATTTTATTGAATGCATTGTCCCAAGAAATAGGCTGGTAATGGGTTGCTCCTTTTGGTAGGTACATAGGTTCTGAAAGCCTTCCCGATTTTCCTATTTCAAAATCGGACCAACCTGCAAGTTCATCTACAGAATGGGTTGCAAAAAAATTACGGTCTATCAATGTTTTCTGTATTTCCTCTGTCATGGCCTTAATACCGTTCTCGCAGTATTCACCCAGCGAGGAGCGTTCATCATCAGGGTCTGGCCAAGCACAACCCGGACAATCGAATCCGCCCTTTTGGTTCATTTTTAAGGAAGCTTTTACAGCATCTAGTGGCTTTGTGTATTTTGAAATATAACTTACAGAAGATTTTAATGCCTCAAAACCCACACTGTTTTTAGGTGGTGTTTTAATTTTTAAATTTTTAAATGTTTCTGGCGTTTTGGATTTATCTTCCGCGGACGAACTCATTGTTATTTCTTAAATTTAGATTGATACAAATTAGTATAATCTTCTTTTGTATCCAAATCTACATTTTCTGTTGGTGGTTTTAAAACAACTGTTTTAGATTCATGTTTTTTAAGTAATGCTTTCGCTCCAAAATCATCATGTAATTGTGTCAAATCCTTAAAATAACAAGCATCAAAAAGCACAGGCACACCTTGTTTCCCATTTACATAAGCAGTTGCAATGATTTGATGCGTGTTTTGGTTGAATTTTGAAATCATCTGCTTTAAATAATCTCCCGTAATAAAAGGTTGGTCGCATAAAACAAACAAAACGCCACTGACTTTTGAATTTGAATTTTGAAGGTGTTGGACAGCAAACGCAATAGATGTCCCCAACCCATGTTGCCAATCTGTATTATTTAAAATGGTAATGGTTTTATCTTTAATCTCTTTACTTATCAACTCAAAATTAGCACCTAAAACAAGGATGGTTTCCTGTGGATAAATACTTTTTACCATGTTAATGGCGTGCCCCAATAAAGTGGTTTGCCCCCAATTTAACAGCTGCTTGGGTTCTCCCATACGGCTGGAAGCCCCTGCTGCCAATACAACAACAGCAATGTTTGATTGGGAATCAATCATTTCCATTTCACTAAAGATTGGAATGGATTCTACCCGTTTTTTTACTCAAGGAAATGGTATTCCTATTTCTGGATACGGCCAATATTTCTGCCATTATGGAAATGGCAATTTCTTGTGGTGTCTCCGAACCTATATCAATACCAGCAGGCCCATGGATTTTATTTAAGAAATCGTCTTCAATATCTGGACAATACTCTATTAATTGATTTAATAAATCTTCCCGCCTTTTGCTTGGTCCCAACATACCAATATAATTTGGGTCAGTATCTTTTAAAGCCACCAAAAATCGTAAATCGTTGGCAAAACTATGGGTCATCAAAATGATGGAAGTTTGGTTATCCACAGCTTTCAATGTCATTGTTTCAGGAGTTACCGCATAAAACTCTAAGGCTCCTGGGAAATTATCGATGGTCTTAGCTTCTTTAACTCCAGCAACAATGGTCACTTCCCATCCCGTTAAAGACGCATATTTACAAAGCGTTACGGCATCGTGCTCGGCTCCAATAATAACCAACCTTGAACAAGCAGGCAATACTTGTTTAAATACAGCCAGTTCTTTGTTATTTGAATGGTTTCCTAAACCGAAATCTGTATCATTTAACGTGACAAACGACCCCAAACCTAAATGTTCACCTATTTTTTTGGTATAGCGTGATTGTATTTCAATTGCTTCCCGCTTTTGTAAACATTCTGAAAAAGCAGACTCAAAACCGTCTTCTGGTTGAAACAATTCTAAAAGAATATACAATACGCCTTCACAACCTAGGCGGTATCTGCCATCGTAGGTCATCATTTTTGATAGTCCCGATTTAAAAACCGATTGGCTTTGCAAAAGGATTTCTTTCTCCACACAACCACCACTAACAGCACCAACCATTTGGCCGTTTTCAATGATTAGCATACGCACGCCCGGCCTGCGGTATGATGAGCCATCTAGTGCCACTACAGATGCTAAAACAGATTTAAACCCTTTGTTTTTGGATTCAAAAGCCTGTTTTACAATCTCTTTAAATTCATGGGTCATATGTTTCTACTAAAAAATCCTGTGAAGTAATAAACCTAATCAAATCAGCAAAAACTAAATTTGACTAGGTTCATTAATGTTTAAGTTTTAACCAGTAACCGGTTGATATGAAACAAACGGTTGTTTGTAGTACCTTTTGCCAGTTGCCCCGTAAAGTGCATTTGCTAAAGCTCCTATTGCAGGAGGCAATCCAGGTTCACCCAAACCGGTTGGTTCTATTTCGTTTTGCACGAAGAAAACCTCTATTTTTTCTGGTGCTTGCGAATGACGAATCAATTGGTATCTATCAAAATTCATTTCATTTGGCGCTCCATTGTTAAAGGTTAACTGACTGTACATGGCATGCCCTACACCATCTACAACACCTCCTTGTATAATATTTATAGCTGCATCCGGATTTACAACAATGCCACAATCAACGGCACACCATACATTCTTTATTTTAGGTTCACCATCTTCCATAACCAAATCTATAACTTCGGCTACATAGGTAGAATGGCAAAAATAAGCAGCCACGCCTCGATGTACTCCTGGCTTGGTTTCTCCCCAATTGGACTTCTCTTTTACCAATTTTAGAACACCCGCATAACGCTCGGCTTCATACTCGTGCCTACCACCCACGGGATTATTAATGGCACGGTCAAACAACTCCAAACGGAAATCTATAGGATCTTTTCCAGCTAATTCAGCAACCTCATCAATAAATGCCTGTTCTGCACCAGCCGTAAAATTAGATCTCGGTGCTCGCCAGGCACCTGTAGTAATGTTTGTATTCTCAGCAACACTTTCAGCTGTATAGTTTTCAACAGCTCCCGCTGGGAATCGGTTAGGGAATACTGCACTTTCTGGCATACCTGTACCTTGTACCGAAAAAGCTATCAGATTATTGTTTTCATCCAGTCCCGCTTTGTATTTAGATATATAGGTTGGTCTGTAAGTCCCTTGGGTCATATCATCTTCCCTTGTATAGATAAGCTTTATTGGTCCTCCAAATTTTTTAGAAATGGCTGCAGCCTCTATGCCAAAATGCTGGTATAGCCTTCTACCAAACCCACCACCTATTCTGGTCATATTTACTGTAATATTCTCAACAGGCAAATTCAATAATTGTGCTGCTGAATCTTCAAGCGCTTTTGGTTGCTGTGTAGGTCCTATTAATTCTGCTGAATCATCAGTTACATTCGCAAAGAAATTCATTGGCTCCATGGTGTTATGGGCAATGAATGGCGCACTGTAAGTTCGCTCTATAACTTTGGCTGCTTTCTTAAATGCCGCCTCTGTATCACCATCTTTTCTACCCTGCTGAAATTTACCAGATGCCAACATGGTTTCCATACGATCTTGGTGCATTTGAGTATCCTCTAATTCACCAACAACTTCCCAATTGGCTTTCAATGCTTTCTTGGCCTTCATTAGCTGCCATGTCGAGTCTCCAACAATAGCTATTAATTGCTTAAAGCCTATCTCATCAAATCTTCCCGGTTTCTCTAGAGAGGTGTCTATTATAAAGGCATCCTTAATACCTGGCATACTTTTAATTTCATCTTGATTGAAATCCTTCACTGTCATACCAAAAGCTGGTGGATGTTGAATCATCGCCAAGTGCATGCCTTCCCTTTGAAAATCAAGACCGAACAAAGGCTTTCCTGTTACTATTTTTTTACCATCAACATTTTTTACGCTTGTTGAAATCAGTTTGAAATCTTTAACTTCTTTAAGTTCTACCTCTTCAGGCACTTCCATGCCAACTGCCTTTGAAGCTATTTCACCATACCCAATAGAACGTTCGCCATTTTTCTCCTTAATAACACCTTGAGCGACTGTTAAATCTGAAACCGGTATATTCCATTCTTTTGCCGCAGCATCCAACAACATTCTTCTAGCAGTTGCCCCAGCCATTCTTAAGGCATTCCAACTTAAGCGAATGGACAAACTTCCTCCTGCAAATTGATTTTGATAAAACCCAGTATTTAAAGGTGCTTGTTCTACAACAACATTTTTCCAATCAACATCCAATTCTTCAGCGACTATCATTGGCATGGACGTTCTAACGTTCTGACCAATTTCTGGATTAGGAGAATAAATGGTAACCATTCCCGTATCGCCAATTTTAATATAGCCGTTAATTTCAAACCATTCGTTCGGAATGGCCAAGCCTTCAGGCTCTGAACTTGAGACGCATCCAGTTAACCAGCTAAATCCGATAAGCATCCCCCCACCTGCAGCTGCAGATATTTTTAAAAAGGATCGGCGGTCGTATTGTGTTCTTATTTTTGTCATGATTACTGGATTTTAAAGCTTAGATGCTGTTTTAATTGCTTCTTTAATTCTTACATAGGTGCCACATCTACAAATATTCCCGTTCATAGCACCTTCAATATCTTTGTCAGAAGGATTCGGATTGTTTTTTAGAAGCGCCGCAGCAGTCATAATCTGACCTGCTTGACAATACCCACATTGGGGCACATCATGTTCTAACCAAGCTTGCTGAACAGGATGGTCACCTTCTTTGGAAAGGCCTTCTATGGTAGTAATTTCCATTCCTGATGCCTGCGACACTTGTAACAGGCAACTGCGCATGGCATTACCATCTACATGTACCGTGCACGCACCACACTGACCAATACCACAGCCATATTTGGTGCCCACTAGGCCAAGAGTATCCCTAAGTACCCACAATAAAGAGGTGTCCATATCTGCTTCAACAGTATGGTTTTCATTGTTGATTTTTAAATTGAAAGTTGGCATATTGCTTCGTTTAGTTAAATTGTAAGTATAGCTGAACCTAAAAGGTTAAAGAATCCATTGTCTTTAAAAATACAAAAAAGGAAGCTACTTTGGAAGTTTTAACTTTTTTTTATGAAACAAACTCAAGTGCCCTGCGCTCATTATAGTAAATATTTTTTCGCGCTATAAACCCAGCATGGCCACCATATTTGGGCATTTCTAAATAAATATTTGCACTGTTTTTAGCTTCTTTTACGGGATAACATTCTGGTGATAAAAATGAATCGTTCAAGGCATTAATGATTAAGGTTGGAATTTTGATATTGGGAAGAAATTGTCGGCAACTGCATTTTGCGTAATAGTCGGTCGCATTTTTAAAGCCATGCGCTTTAGCAGTATAAACCTCATCAAAATCCCGCAAAGTGTTTATGGTACAGAACATTTCGGTAGATAAATCATCAGGATATTTTACCATTTTAGCTATGAGTTTGCGATTTAAATGGTTTAGAAATCTATTGGCAAATGGTCTATTTTTTGGTTTGTGCAACTCTTTGCAGGAGCCTTCTAAATCGGCAGGCACAGAAATGGCAATGGCCGATTTAATTTCTGAAGGCACATTATTTCTTTCACCAAGATATTTTAAAATAAGATTGGCCCCCAAACTCACACCATACAAATAAATACTTGAATAGTGCTTATGCTGTAAAATGTGTTTGATAATGTCTTCCAAATCCTCAGTAGCGCCAGAATGATAACTTCGGTATTTTAAATTATCCTCACCACTACAGCCTCTAAAATTCACACAAGCAGCATCAATACCGTTGGCATTGAACAATTTAGTCAAACCCGTTACATAAGGCCGTTGGCCATGCCCTTCCAACCCATGGAAACACAACACCAATCTATCTGTTTTCTCCTTGGAAAAGCTCCAGTCTAAATCCAAAAAATCACCATCACGTAAAGTAAGCCTTTCTCTTTCTTGAGATAACTTTACTTTTCTAAACAATCCGGAATATACGGTAGCTACAAAACCGTTTCTAAAAAAATAAGGTGTTTTGTAGGTTGAATCTATAATTGGCATTTAGGTAAATATCTGTTGATTTGTTAGTCCTTAATTAGTAAGTGTGCAAATTTAAAATCATTTCCATTAAATAGGCCTTTATCACTTAATTTTAATGAAGGAATTACTAACAAAGCCATAAACGACAAAGTCATATAGGGCGCATTCAATTTGGAGCCCAACGCTTTAGCCATTTTATCTAAGGCAGCATATTTTTTGGCAACCGTTACACCATCTTGGTCGCTCATAATGCCCGCCACAGGTAATGGCAGAACAAAATTTTCGGTATTGGATATACCACAAACACCTCCCTTGTTCTCAATAATGAGATTGACTGCCCTACAAAGAGCTTCATCGGAAACCCCAACCGCAATAATATTATGTGAATCGTGACCTACCGAAGAGGCTATAGCACCTTCTTTCAAACCAAAGTTTTTAATAAATGCCATGGCGGGTTTGGTGTTTTCATAACGATTCACAACCGTCATTTTTAAAACATCCGTTTCTATGTTTGAAACCAAGTTACCATTTTCAATGGTGGCTTTTTCTATAAGTTCGTTGGTTACCAATTGACCTTCCAGAGCTTCAATGACCCGTATTTTATTCCCTGAAGCTTCTACCCTAAAATCACTGATCGCCTTTTTACTGGCATTGAAATTATTTAAGTTTTTAAAAGAAACCGATTCTATAAAGCACGCACCTTTATCAAACACCAATTTACCGTCTATGTAAGTTTGCAATACTTTAAAGTTTTTCAAATCCTCAACCACAATACAATCAGCCACATCGCCTTCCTGTAGCAATCCAACATCCAATCCGTAATGCCTTACGGGGTTCACACAGGCCACCTGAAGTATTTTAAAAATATCAAAGCCTTTGGCTACTGCCTTAGCGCAAAGGGTGTTTATGTGCCCAAGTATCAAATCGTCTGGATGCTTATCGTCACTACAGAACATCAGGTTTTCAAAATGTTCTGGAAGTAAATCTATTAATGCTTCAAAATTTTTGGCAGCGCTGCCTTCCCGAATTAATATTTTCATGCCTTTTTTAAGCTTCTCCAAGGCTTCGTCATTAGTAAAACATTCATGGTCGGTTGAAATGCCTGCTTTTATATATTTTGTAAGATCATTACCCCTTAAACCGGGTGCATGTCCATCAATGGGCTTGTTATAATGATTGGCCCAAGCTATTTTTTGTAATACCTCGGCATCGTCAAAAATAACACCTGGGTAGTTCATCATCTCAGTTAAATACTTAATGTCCTTATTTGCCAACAAATGCTTAACGGCTTCTGAATCTATAACCGCTCCTGCCGTTTCAAAATCGGTAGCCGGTACACAGGATGGCGCCCCAAAATTAAATTTTAACGGCACCTGTTTTCCATTTTCAATCATAAAATGAACACCCTCCACCCCCAATACATTGGCAATCTCGTGCGGGTCGGACACCGTTGCTACTGTGCCATGAGCGACAGCCATTTTTGCAAATTCGCTGGGCACCAACATAGAACTTTCAATATGGATGTGGGCATCTACAAATCCTGGCAAGATGTAATGACTGCTTTCGTTCTCCTTTTCTACAACAGAAACTATTTTACCATTCTCAAAGGTTACTTCTCCTTTAAAAATGCGTTTATTGATTACGTCTACTATGTTCCCTTGTAGTGTCATTTCTTTCCTAACTTCTAAGAATTATGGATTCCTGCCGTAGTTTACCTTGAGCGTTAGCCGAAAGGCAGGAATGACAATTATTTTAGTTCAATTTTCAGAATTTGTTTTGTGTTTTCGGTGACTTTAAATCGGTTATCGGCACGCTTGCCAACCACCCATATAATAGCATCGCCAGAACACAACAGCCATGTATTTTCCTTATCCAACAGCGAGAATTTCTCGTCCTTAAAATACTTGCTCAGTTTCTTTTTACCATTCATCCCTAACGGATAAAACACATCACCCTCTTGGTATCTTCTTAAGGTTAATGGAAATTGAAGCAAACTTTTATCCACATACACACTGGTTTTTGAAGTTTCAGAAATGGTTTCAACCGCTTCAAAAGTCAAAGTTCCACATGGTGTTGTTACGTGCTTATCTGTTGTTTGAATGGTAACGGCTTTATCGTCGTCCTGACCAATTTCACTCAATAATAAAAATTCCCGGTCCTTAATTAAACGCCACTGCCCAGAAAGCACTTGCTTCCCCGGTTGGGCATCCAGTAAATTATAAACATCGTTCCATTCGGTAAAGCCATAATCCTTAAACACTTCAAATAAATAAGCCTTGGGATGGTCTTTTTTCTTGAACTCAGCGATACTGAATTTCGCATGAGTTTCTTCCGATAGATCCATAGCCTGCTCCAAAAAACCGTTTACGCTATCTTCAACAATGGCTTGTGATTCCTGCAGATTTTCAATGGTGCTTTGAAAACTTTGCAACAAACTAGGGTTGATTTCCTTTAAAATGGGAATGACTTCATGCCGCAATTTATTCCGTAAATATTTGCGGGAGCTGTTACTGCTATCATCTCGCCAATTAATCTTTTGTGCTTTAGCATACACTTCAATTTCTATTCTAGAAAATGGCAACAGCGGTCTTATAAATTCGCCATTAATTTCAGGAATACCAGTGAGTCCTTCCAAACCTGTGCCTCTGGTAAAATTGATTAAAAACGTTTCCAGATTATCATCAGCATGATGGGCCGTTAATACGTAATCAAACTCCAATTGCTCGCCCAATTCCACAAACCAATTGTAACGCAGTTCCCTTGCAGCCATTTGGATGGATCGTTTGTTTTCTTCGGCATAGGCTTCGGTGTCGAAACTCTCTACAAACACCTCCAAATCCAAATCTTCTGCCAACTGCAACACAAATTCCTCATCAGCATCACTTTCCTTTCCGCGTAGGTTAAAATTACAATGCGCCAAAGCAACGTTTAACTGCGATTGGTGGCATACATGTGCCAAAACCACACTATCAACTCCGCCAGAAATGGCCAGCAATAATTTGGCATCCTTTAAAAAGGGAAGTTTTGATTGAATGTGTTGTTGGAATTCTTTTAACATACTTCAAATATACAATATTGCCTTTTGAAATGGCTTAGGGTTTCTGCTTAAAAATGACTTAAATCATAAAAATCAATCCTAAAAATTCCGTATCTTTTAAGTGTCAATTTCAAAGCACATTGTTATGAGTACTTTAGCCAAAATAAATGATAAGAAAACACAAACAGCTTTTAACAAAAAAGTAGTTTCCGCCAGCCAACATTTACACCCTTACGTAAAACACCGTTTATACATTGCAGAATCCACTGGTGTTTTACCTAAAAACATGTACACATCCAATGGTGTTATTGACGAAAGCATTGCCAAGTTTTACGAAAACGGTTATAACATCGATTGGCCTAGCAATACCATTAAATTGAAACTTTTTGCCTTTGTTAACAGGGAATTGGACGATATGTACAAAAAAGAGGCTTTTCATAAAGACACCATTAGTACCAACAGTATTTTGGAAGAAGAATTGGATGCTTTGGATGAAAGTTACACTGTTGATGACGATTGGGACTTTATCATGGCCGAAGACCTACGCGACATTTCCTATAAGCCCCATGACAAGCACAAACACTTGTTTATATATGACGATAACGACTCCTCCATTTTAAATGCTTTCGAATTAGAAGATATCTCATCTGATAAATCCAGAAAAGCATTGGGCAGTTTATACCGTTGGCTGCCACTTAATGTATCCAATATTGTGGATTTATTTGTATTTGGAAAATTATCTTTTGAGGAAATCTCTAAAGTGAAAAACATTGAAATAAACCGTGTGGAAATGATTTTTAACGAAATCATTAACAAATTTCAAGACCACGTCGATTAGTTCTCAAGAACCTCGCGCATAGCTTTGGCCTTAACAAGGCATTCCTCATATTCCTTTAATGGGTCGCTTTTGGCTGTTATGGCACCGCCTACGGAATATGATACATATTGCTTGGTTTCATTGTAAAGAATACTACGAATCACCACATTGAAATCGAAATCGTTGTCTGGCGTAAAATACCCAACGGCTCCAGAATACAATCCGCGTTTGGTTTCTTCAAGCGTTTCAATAATCTTCATGGCTGAAATCTTGGGTGCTCCCGTCATACTACCCATAGGAAATGTGCTTTTTATTATATCGATAGGATGTGTTTCTGCCGCTACTTCCGATGATATGGTCGATATCATTTGGTGCACTTGCTTGAAGGTATATACCTTGCAAAATTCCTCTACATTCACACTGCCTTTTAGGGCGGTTTTTGATAAATCGTTACGTATTAAATCGACTATCATGGTGTTTTCGCTACGCTCCTTTTGGCTGGCTTCCAAATCGTGTTTTAATTGGGCATCCTCTTCTGAATTTTCCGAGCGTTTGGCTGTGCCCTTTATAGGTTGTGAAATCACCGTATTACCTGTTTTTTTCAAATAGCGCTCTGGTGAAGCCGACAATAAATACTTATCGTAACATTTTAAATAAGACGCAAAAGGCGGTTTTGAAATAACATTCAACTTTAAATAGGTTTCTAGCGGATTGATGCTGGTATCTTCGGCGTAAAATTCCTGACAAAAATTGGCCTCGTACACATCACCACGGTGAATGTGTTCCAACAGTGTGTTTACTTTATGGAAGTAATCGTCTTTGTGAATGCGGAGTTTTATTTTAATTGAATTGTTTAGATGAGAAGTTGTTAAGTCGTTAAGTCGTTCAATAGCCTTTAAATCTGTTTGCCATTCGTCATATACCATGTTTAAGTAAATCATTTCCAATTGATTGCCTTTCAATAAAAACAATTTTTTAGGCTGAAAAAAATACAGGTCTGGGAACTGCAAGCCATCAAAATTTTTGGAAGTTAGGCTTTCTACGTCATTCTTTAAATCGTAGGTTAAATACCCAAAAATCCAATCCTTGGTCATGGTTTGGTATTCCTTTAACTTTTCAAATGCGTCGTGATAATCGGTTTGTATGCTGGTAAAGGCATCTACCGCCAAAAGGGCATCGAAATTGGAATATTTTTGTTCGTAGTGGTTGGAATCCAACCATAGCACATCGTCAAATTGCTGACTCCACAACAAAAGTTGGTGTTTAAACGCATTTGTATTTTTTATGGTATGGGTATGGTGTGTTCTCAACGGAAAAAAATATGGGCAAAGGTAATTAGTTTCGGTTAAAACATGGCGATTTTTTGTCATTCCTGCGTAGGCAGGAATCCACAAACAAAAAAATGGATTCCACATCAAGTGCGGAATGACAGGATCGTCATTGCGAGGCAAAGCCGAAGCAATCTCATGATTGGAACTAAAAAACAAACAGATTACCACGTCGCTGCGCTCCTCGTAATGACGGTAAAAAATGTCATTTCGAAATGAGGAACGTTCCGATAGTTATCGGAAGAGAAATCGTATAAAGAATTGTTCCCAATTTATTATGTGATGTCTCCTAAAGTCGACATTACAAAAGAACAACGTCATTGCGAGGAATGAAGTATGAATGACGAAGCAATCTCATAATGCAGGACTTAAAGCAATTATTTTAATTGAACCCCAAAATCTTTGTCATTCCTGCGTAGGCAGGAATCCACAAACAAAAAAATGGATTCCGCATCAAGCCTGCCTGTCGGCAGACAGGTGCGGAATGACAGGATCGTCATTGCGAGGCAAAGCCGAAGCAATCTTTCAATGCAGAACTAAAAATAAACAGATTACCACGTCACTGCGTTCCTCGTAATGACGGTAACGCCATTGTGAGCACTTCGACTGCGCTCAGTGTGACAAGTCGTAATGACGGTGTGCCAAAATGTGTTAATTTTGCAATAAAGGCCTAACCTATGTACACCATACAAAACAACCTCTTAAAAATTGGCATCAAACACACAGGTGCCGAACTATGTAGCATTACCTCGGTAAAAAACCATACGGAATTTATCTGGCAGGCCGACCCCGCCGTTTGGGCCAACCACGCCCCTAACCTGTTTCCCATTATCGGTGCGCTAAAGGACAATACCTTTTTTTACAAAGGCAAAGCTTACCAACTGCCCAAACACGGCTTTTTACGGGGCAACAGTAACTTTAGGTTAGTAACACATACCGAAAACACGCTCACCATGCAATTAGATTCTGATGAAACACTGTTAAAACAATACCCGTTTCCTTTTGAGTTACAAATCACGTTTAAGTTGGTGGATAACCGTTTGGACATATTGCATACAGTTAAAAATACGGGCAATGGCCCCATGTATTTCTCCTTGGGTGGCCACCCGGCCTTTAAATGCCCTGTATTTGCAGGTGAGCATTACAGCGATTACAGCTTGGTGTTCGAAACAGAAGAAACCGCCCAAACACACCTGATTAACATGGAAAACGGCCTGATTTCCAGCCGTACCAAACCACTTTTAAATAATACCACAACATTGCCCTTAACCCACAAACTGTTTTTGGAGGATGCCCTTATTTTTAAGGATTTAAAGTCTAAAAAAGTGACCTTGAAAAGCAAGGAGCGTGGTGACATTTTAACACTTGGCCACCCCGATTTTGAGTATTTGGGCATTTGGGCCAAACCCAATGGCGATTATGTATGTATAGAGCCTTGGTTGGGTATTGCCGATAGCGAAACCACCGACCAACAATTAACCACCAAGGAGGGGATTATTGAGTTAGAGCCCCATAAAAGTTTTGAGGTTGGTTATAGTGTAACGATTAATGAAATGGTATTGGGCTAAAGGTTTTTACGAGTTATATTTTTTTTGGTTGCATATATGTTAGTAGTTTATCGTGTGAAAACCCAATAAATTTTTCGTATTTAAAAATATTATAATGTTTCATTAAAAAATTAAAAGCTATTAATTTAAAGTTACTATAAATAGTTATTTTCAATCTTCTCAACTATTCCTTTAAAATTTGCTTCCATAACATCCTCTCCATTTTCATAGTATAGATAAATTTTAATTTCAGTTGCTGATAAAACCTCTAAACAATCTATTTTTGACACTTCTAAATCAAATCTTATGACAGTAATTATCTCATTTGGGAATATTGATGATTTTGATTCAGCTGATAGTTTTACACGACCTTTTTCCAAAATTGTATAATCAATATTTGTACTTGTTCGTGGCCAAGCTATTTTTGCTCGATTATCATAATTTTCAAAAATGACATTTACTTTATAATTCTTTTCACTAATATCTCCTAAATTAATAACACTAACTGTGCATTGAAATTTATATGCATAATCGTCATTATTATTAATTTCAGAAATAGCCCATTTGTCAAGAGCTAATTCGGATTTTACTTTACGACCATAAGATTGTCTTATCTCGTATTCTTCCATCATAACTGATTCAAAATTAAATCTTTTGTAAAATCTTTTATCTTGAGATATATGAGGGGAATCTGTACTTCTAGGTATTTTTACAAGATAGATTGATTTAGAAATATCATTATTTTTTCTAATAGGATAAATTGTCAAGCCTTCTATTCTCCTACTTATTGTTGTATTGATTATTTGCTCTAGCCATTCTTTTGTAAAGTCATTGCCGTCAATGAATGAAAATGAATCAGCTACATGATTTTTTTCTAAAAGGCCATATATGATTATTCCACCATCTGAGTTTGCAAAAGCTGCAACATCCTTAGAAATTTCTTTTTTCTTTAAGGGAGTTTTACTCAAAGATTCACCTGATTTGAAATCAAGATGAATCGATTCTTCGATTTGATTAGTTATCAAAGACTCTATGTCTTCAAATTTAAAATCCTCTTTTTCAAACAGACTATTCATTTTCTAATTACTTGCAACCTTTAATTTATTTAATATTTTTTACTAATGACTAAATATAAAAATTATCAGTAAGTATTTACATATAAGTTTTCAACAAAAAATAAGACGCATTTTTTAACCAGCCTTATTCCAAACCAAACAATGAAAAATATTTGTTTTTCTACTACTTTGTACCCAACCAACATATTTAAATTACCTTTGCATCATCATTTACATTAATATCACGTGACTTTTAACGACTTAAATTTAAATACGCCACTTTACAACGCCCTAAACGATTTAGGCTTTACAACCCCAACTCCTATACAGGAACAAGCGTTTAACGTAGTGGCTTCTGGAAAGGATGCCGTGGGCATTGCCCAAACCGGGACTGGTAAAACCTTTGCGTACATGTTGCCCATTCTAAGGCATTTAAGTTATTCCGAACAGGAAAGTCCGCGTGTATTGGTTTTGGTTCCCACACGTGAATTGGTCATTCAAGTAGTTGAAGAGATTGAAAAACTATCCAAATACATTAACAACCGTGTGTTGGGCGTGTATGGTGGTACCAATATAAACACCCAAAAACAAGCTGTGGCTGAAGGTTTAGATATTTTAGTGGCCACACCTGGAAGGGTTTACGACTTGGCTTTAAGTCGCGTGCTACAACTAAAAACCATTCAGAAATTGGTGATTGATGAAGTAGATGTGATGCTCGATTTGGGCTTTAGACACCAACTTATCAATATTTTCGATTTATTACCAGAACGCCGACAAAACATTATGTTTTCGGCCACGATGACTGAAGATGTAGACGATTTAATAAACGACTTTTTTAAAAGTCCGGAGCGCATTTCTATTGCCGTTTCAGGGACACCCTTGGAAAACATAGAACAGACACGCTACAAGGTGCCCAATTTTTACACCAAAGTAAATTTACTGATTCATTTACTTTACGATGCCGAGACATTTAATAAAGTATTGGTGTTTGTAGCCAACAAAAAAATGGCCGATAGGTTATTTGAAAAACTGGATGAACATTTTAAAGAAGAGCTATGCGTTATCCATTCCAATAAAACACAAAATTACCGATTGCGCAGTATTGAACAGTTTAGGAATGGCGACAACCGTATTTTAGTAGCCACCGATGTCATGGCACGTGGCTTGGATATTGATAATATATCGCATGTTATTAATTTTGATACGCCCAACTACCCTGAAAACTACATGCACCGTATTGGTAGAACGGGACGTGCCGAACGCAAAGGCGATGCCATTTTGTTTTCAACGGAAAAAGAACAAGAAGCTCTAAAAAAGATTGAAAGTCTAATGGCTTTGGAAATCCCTTTATTGGATTTCCCTGATGATGTGGAAATATCCGATCAATTAATTGAAGAAGAACGCCCCCAAATAAAAGAACATTACAATCCTACTAAAAAAGATGAGAACGTTGGCCCCGCATTCCATGAGAAGAAAGGCAAGAACAAAAAAGTAAATTTAGGGGGTTCTTACAAATTCAAAATTGCCGAGAAATACAAAAAGCCTAAAACCCGGGGTGATAAAAATTACAATAAGCGGAATAAGCGGAAGTAGATTATTTACCAATATGGATTCCTGCTTTCGCAGGAAATCGTATCGATAACTTTTGCAGAATGCACTTCTCGATACATCCCGCTAAGGCGGGACACTCGAAGTGACACTACCGTCATTACGAAGGAGTTTACGACTGAAGTAATCTGTTTGTTTTTAGTTCTACACCTTGAGATTGCTTCGTCATTCATACTTCATTCCTCGCAAAGACGTTGCCGTCATTCTGAACAAGCTAGACCTTTATTTTTTTCAAATTGGATTAATGTACAAAACTAAAGGTTAAACATTTCAACAAATATTCGTAACTTTCTGAATTAAAAACAATTAACCAATCCCTCACAGCATGAAAAAAATTATTTTATTAATCGTATCCCTCGGTTTATTTTTTTCCTGTAAAAAGAATAACGACCAAAACAACGAGACTACCAAAGTTATTAGCTCCAATTACAAATGCGTGCCGCAAGTTACCGATGCTGAATGGTATAAAAAAGATAACATTGCGCCATTACTTGAAGGCTATGACGTTATTGATTACCCCATTACCACAAATGATACGTTAGCACAACGCTACTTTAATCAAGGCATGGCCTTAGCGTACGCCTTTAACCATGCAGAAGCAGCCAGATCGTTCTATTATGCTACCAAATTAGATCCCACTTGTGCCATGTGCCATTGGGGCTATGCCTATGTTTTGGGGCCAAATTATAACGCTGGTATGGAACCCGATAATTACGAACGGGCCTATGATGCCATTCAAGAAGCTATTAAGCAGTCTGATGAAGCCACTGAAAAAGAAAAAGCATTTATTAACGCTATGGCATTGCGTTACGCACCAGAAGCACCAGAAGACAGAAGTGAATTGGATGTTGCTTATTCTAAAGCGCTAAAAGTTCTTTACGACAAACACCCCAACGATACGGAAATAAGCTCCCTTTACGCAGAATCTATTATGAACTTACATCCTTGGGATTTATACGATAAAGAAGGCAAACCAAAACCTTGGACTCCCGAAATAGTTTCCTTACTGGAAACACTGATTGATCAAAATCCTAATCACCCAGGAGCACATCATTTTTACATCCATGCTGTTGAAGCTTCAAGCACGCCCGAACGCTCCAATCCGTCCGCAAAAGCCTTTGATAATGGTTTGGTCCCTGGTTCCGGCCATTTATTGCACATGCCCTCACATACCTATATACGCACTGGCGACTACCATAAAGGCACTTTAGCTAATATTGCTGCCGTAAAAGCAGATAGCACTTACGTAACAGCTTGCCATGCCCAAGGGGCCTATCCATTAGCTTATTACCCCCATAATTACCATTTTATGGCTGCCACTGCTACATTGGAAGGCAACAGTCATTGGGCCATGATTGGCGCTAATAAAGTATCTGAACATGTACATCCTGAAATTATGAAAGAGCCCGGTTGGGGTACTTTACAGCATTATTATACCATACCTTATTATGTAGCGGTTAAATTTAAAAAATGGGATGACATTTTAGATTTGAAACTTGAAACATACGATTTGAAATACCCAAAGGCAATACGGCATTATGCTGAAGGTATGGCTTATCTTGGTAAAGGTGATATTGATAAGGCAAAAGCGGAATTATCTGCATTGGAAACACTATCAAAAGATGAGGACTTAAAAACGATCACCGTATGGGATATTAATTCGGTATTCGAATTAGTGCAAATAGCGCACAACGTATTGCAATCTGAAATTTTAGCTGAGGAAGGCCAACTAAATGAGAGCATAAAAATTTTAAAAGAAACCGTAGCCATGGAAGATGCACTGAATTACAACGAACCACCCGATTGGTTTTTTTCCATTCGCCATCATTTAGGAGTCAAACAACTGAAAGCCAAACAATATGATGAAGCCATTAAAACTTATACGGAGGATTTAACATATTTTCCAAAAAATGGTTGGGCTTATCACGGTTTAAAACAAGCCTATACAGGCTTAGGTGATGTAGAAAACACAGCCAAAATGGATAATTTAATTGCAGAAAGTTGGGCTTATGCCGATTTAGATATTTAGAATAACAACAACATAATACCAAAAAAGCACCCATTGGGTGCTTTCTTATTTAGATTCTTATTTGTTACTCAAACAATTTCAAGTCGACTGCACCTCCCATAATTTCATAACCCAATTCGTTAGGGTGTAGAAAATCACCATCATGGGCATTTGGTAATATCACGGTAGGATTCTCTGGATCGCTCATGGCTTTATCAAAATCAATTACCGCATCAAACTTGCCACTGGTTCGTATCCACTTATTAATGCGCTGGCGAGCCGTTTCCCTATAATCTTTATAATAAAAAGACTTATCTATTGGCAAAATAGTAGCTCCGTATACTTTTATATTTTGTGCATGTGCGTCTTCAATCATTTTAGCATAAGCTTCAATCAATCCATCTGCTACATTTTCTGCCGCTTCCGCATTACGCGTACCGCCTAAATCGTTTACGCCTTCAAGAATAATCAACCATTTTACACCGTGCTGACTTAAAACATCCCTACCAAATCTATTAAGCGCTGTAGGGCCTAAACCACCACGAAGCACGGCATTACCGCCAATCCCCATATTAAGGACACCAATATTTGAGGTAGCTGGGTTATTTAGTAATCGTTGCGATAATATATCGGGCCATCTGTTTTGTTTGTTCGTTCCCGAACCGCGGCCATCGGTAATGGAATTTCCTAAAACAACAACTGCGTTGGCGGTTTCAGGCGCTTTCACATCAATACCATTTATAACATACCAATGGTCGGTTTTAACTGCTTGATTGAAGTTTTCTTCTGAAATCTTATTGCCTTCGTAAATATAGGATGTGGTACGCGAACCAGGGTGCCCCGTTGCAGTTGGCGATGTCTCTCCAAAATAAATAGTAATGGCCAAGTCCATTCTCGGTTTTAAAGGAAAAGCCAATGCATCCGAAGTAATAGCTGTACCAGGCTGCATGGTCACCTCTGTGCTACCATTAAATTTCAACTCTTTTATAGTACCGGTATTAATAACACTACTATCTACCGAAACTGCTATTTGAACCGCTTTCATGGTAACGGGCGATTTACTGAATTCGTTATTAAATCGGAGTCTGATACTATCGCCACCAATAGACACCCTCACTATTTGTCGAATGGTGTTATTGGTCAACCCCGGTTCAGGTGGCATGTTATGGGGCTCCACCAATTGAGGTGCCGTTGCCCAAGTACCTACCCACTTTGTTTGAACCTGATTAACCGCTTTGGTAGATTTTGTACTTGAACAATTTAAAATTATTAAGCCAATGAGTAATAATGTAACACCCTTTTTAAAGATTTTTAAAAAGTAGTTTTGTTTAAAATGCATATTTAGTTTTTTAGTTGGGAGGTAAAATTAATTTTTAGATTGTAGCATCTATTCAAAAAAATTAGCTTAATCTTTAAATTTTTGAACATTTATACCCAATAAATAACAAAAAAAGCACCATTGGTGCTTTAATATTCTATACAGAATTCTTTAGCTATACTTTTTTGAACCATTTCAATATTATAATAGCAATTCTGGAAATAATAAACGTAAACATACCAAATACCATTGTTAAAAATGACACCTTAAGTCCACCAGCAATCATACTTGAAGAAATACCATCCATACTGCCTATGGCATCAAATGCCTCTATCATTCCTATTAAAGAACCTAAAATACCAATAACCAAGCCCAACAAACTCGCATCACCTATCAAAGAAATCATTTTTTTAAATTTCGCTTCATTTTTATTTAAGTTTATTGTTGTCAGTATTATAAATAAAACGGACAGAATCAAACAGATTAAAATAAGGGACATAAAAAGTGGACCGCCTTCGTTAAACCTGTCTGCTAAGACACCGCCTATTGAGTTATTCTGGGCAATAAGTAATAACATTTTCATAATTATTGATTTTAATTAAACATACACAAACTTAAAATGCAGATGTTTTCCTTAAATTAAAATGCGACAGATGACCAATTTAGCGATTTAAATAACATCTTGTTAAAACAATGACTAAACTGGTTATTCGTCTACAAAAAACGAAATACCTTTAAAAATACACTATAATTGTATGGCTATTTGGTTATCATGTTAAAAAGGCACTTTATCTTAAAAAAACTGGGGCAATTCTTTTTGCACACCTTATTTTGGTGTGGTGTGCTTTTGTTTTACACCTATTTTTTTGGTTTTGATAGTACCAATTTTAATTATGTACTGTCATTTTCATTGTTTTTAATGCCCATTACCATTGTTACCACTTATATTTTAATCTATAAAATAATCCCAGAGTATTTATTGACAAAGCGCTACTTCCGTTTTGGTCTGTATAGCTTATATACCTTCATTATTTCTGCCTACCTCATTGTTGTATCTGCTTTTTATGGATTAATTTATTTATCAGATTTCCAATATGCCAACATGGCGCCCATTAGTAGAAATATATTGTTTATAGGCACAGCTGTTTATTTGATAGTAATAGTTGTTAGTGCTTTTAAGCTTTTAAAACTGAACTTAACACATGCTGAGAAAACTAAAAAACTAGAAACCAAAATTTTGGAAACACAGCTAAAACTTAAAGAACAGGAACTGAATTACCTAAAAATGCAAATACACCCGCATTTTCTGTTCAATACACTAAACACCATGTACGGCTATGCATTGAAGAAGGCCGACGAAACACCCGAAATGATATTGAAACTTTCCAACCTATTGGATTATTTGCTGTACCAACTAGACAAACCTTTTGTGCTTTTAACAGACGAAATTAATTACATTAAAGATTATATAGAACTAGAAAAAATGCGTTTTAATAATACATTGGATATTGATTTTAAATGTGGACATATTCAAGAATCTGCTAAAATTGCTCCAATGCTTTTACTAACCTTTGTTGAAAATAGCTTTAAACATGGCAGATTAAAAAACGGGCTGTTAAACGTTAAAATAAACCTATCTTGTAAGGTGGAAACAATTTCTTTTTCAATAGAAAATACATGTTCAAAAAGCGAAAACACCAATAAAGGCATTGGTTTGCAGAACATAAAAAAACGACTCGATCTATTGTATAAAGACAACTATCAATTAAAATTTAATGATGCCGAAACCATTTTTAAAGTAAACCTTGAACTAAAACAAAGCTAAATTGCAAAACCAAAAAAACATAGCATGTTTAATTGTTGACGACGAAGCTGTTGCCAGAGACATTATTGCCACGCATTTATCTAAAATTGAAAATGTAAGTGTGGTTGCCAATTGCAGCAATGCCATAGAAGCGTTTAACATTATTAGCAGCCATAACATAGACTTGCTTTTTTTGGATATAAACATGCCCGAAATCACGGGTATTTCATTTGCCAAATCCATAAACAAAGACATCAAAATTATTTTTACGACTGCTTACCGCAATTATGCCGTGGAGGGTTTTGAACTGCAAGCCGTTGATTATTTGTTAAAACCCATTTCTTTTGAACGCTTGTTAAAGAGCATTAATGTGTACTTTAAGGTTTACGGACATAACAAGCCAAATGCTGAACCTTTTACCGAAACCAACCATTTTATGTTTGTACGTTCAGACAGGCGTATGCTAAAAATTGATTTTGAAGCGATTATTTATATTGAAAGTTTTAGCGATTATATTAAAATCCACTTGGCTAACGAAACCATCGTAACACGGGAAACCATTAGTGCGATTGAAGCCAAGCTTCCCAAACACCAGTTTTTAAGAATACATCGCTCCTACATTGTTTCCATTCCACATATCAATTCGTTTACAAACGAACATGTTGAAATTAACAACAAAGCATTAACTATTAGCAGAAGTTACAAAAAAGAGGTTTTGGAACGGTTGGAACAGTATTGAAAGAAAAAAGCGAACCTAAATAGGTTCGCTTTTTATTATTATGAGATTCCTGCTTTCGCAGGAATATGTTACATATGTAATGCTCTATCTTCAGTAGCAGCCAAAGCTGCTTCTTTAATCGCTTCTGTAAATGTTGGATGTGCGTGCGACATTCTAGACACGTCTTCAGCACTGGCGCGGTATTCCATCGCCACGACTGCTTCGGCAATCATATCGGCTGCACGGGCACCTACCATGTGCACACCTAAGATTTCATCGGTATTTTTATCTGCCAATATTTTTACAAAACCATCTAAATCCATACTGGCTCTACTTCTTCCTAAAGCACGCATTGGAAACTGACCTGTTTTATATGCTACACCAGCTTCTTTAAGTTGCTCTTCAGTTTTACCCACAGCAGCTACTTCTGGCCATGTGTAAACCACACCTGGTATTAAATTATAATCGATGTGTGGTTTTTGTCCGGCCAAAGTTTCGGCCACAAATACGCCTTCTTCTTCCGCTTTGTGGGCCAACATAGCCCCTTTTACCACATCGCCAATAGCATAAATATTTTTAGCAGATGTTTGTAAATGATCATTTACTTCTATCTGACCTCTATCGGTTAACTTAACACCAGCCGCTTCAGCATTCAAACCATCAGTATAAGGACGACGTCCAACAGACACCAAGCAGTAATCGCCTTTAAATTCTACTTCATTGCCTTTTTTATCATCTGCTTTTACAATCACCTCATCACCTTTGCGCTCCACAGATTTTACTTTGTGCGATACATTGATATTAAATTTCTGCTTTTTCAACACTTTGTTAAGCTCTTTAGATAGACCGCTATCCATTGTTGGGATGATTCTATCCAAATACTCAACAACCGATACCTCAGCACCCAAACGTTTGTAAACCTGCCCTAATTCCAATCCAATAACACCACCACCAATAACAATAAGATGTTTCGGAACTTCTTTCAGTTTTAAGGCTTCCGTAGAAGTAATAATGCGTTCTTTATCAATTTTTATGAATGGTAAACTAGACGGTTTACTTCCTGTGGCGATGATGGTGTTTTTAGCTTCAATTTCTATTGTCTCATCACCAGCAATGGTTATATGGGTCGCATCTTTAAAGCTTCCCAAACCATGATATACATCAATTTTATTCTTGTTCATTAAAAAATCAATCCCACCAACGGTTTGATCAACCACCGATTGTTTACGGGCAATCATTTTTTCCAAGTTCACTTCCACATCACCTGGAATTTCAATACCATGTTCCTCAAAATGCTTAACCGCATCCTCATAATGGTGCGAGGAATCCAACAAAGCCTTACTTGGTATACATCCTACATTTAAGCAGGTACCTCCCAAAGAGTTATATTTTTCTATTATGGCAGTTTTCATTCCTAATTGTGCACAACGAATGGCGGCTACATATCCACCAGGTCCCGAACCGATTACGGCTACATCATATGAATTCATAGTATTAATTTTGATATTCGATTTTTAAAATATGAAAAGCAAAAATACAAATGTTTTAAATGAAGACCATAAAAAAACAATACTTAAAATACTTAGTTTTGTTTTCTTCAATCCATTATTAAACAACGGGAATACATAAATTTGTGTAATTTTGTGACCCATGCAAAAGAAGATTAACATTCAAAATAAAAAGGCACGCTTTCAATATGAATTATTGGATAAGTACACTGCTGGTATTGTCTTATCAGGTACCGAGATAAAATCCATTCGCGATAGTAAAGCCTCTATAGCCGAAAGTTTTTGTGAGTTTAATGAACAAGGTGAGCTGTTTGTTATTAACATGACCATTGAAGAATACCTTTATGGCACTTATTATAACCATAAACCAAAGGCCGAACGTAAACTGCTTTTAAACAAACGGGAATTAAAGAAACTTCATAAAGAAGTCCAAAATACGGGCTTAACCATTATTCCACTTCGGTTGTTTATAAACGAAAGAGGTTTGGCCAAAATGGATATTGCGTTGGCTAAAGGAAAAAAACTATATGACAAACGTGAAACCATAAAGGATCGGGACAACAAACGTAATTTAGATAGGATTAAAAAAATATATAACTAAATGAAAAAGTTCATCTTACCTTTTCTAATTTTATTTACGCTTTACAACCATGCCCAAGACAAGAAAGAAGAACACACTATAGATTCTACGGCGGTTACGTCTGTAGATAAAATTGTAAAATCCTTATACAATGTCATTTCTGGTGAAGCGGGCAAAAAAAGAAACTGGGAACAATTTAAGTTTCTATTTAAAAACGATGCCAAACTCATTGCCGCTGGCAAGGATAGTAAAGGAGAAAACAATATAGTTTATATGAAACCGGAAGACTATATAAAAAGTTCAGGCAAATGGTTAGAAGCTAATGGTTTTTTTGAAAAAGAAATATATAGAACCACAAACAAGTTTGGCAGTATGGTGCAGGTATTTAGCACCTACCAATGTTTTTATAATGTAACTGATAAAAAACCGTTTATGCGTGGTATAAATAGCATCCAACTATGGAACGACGGCAAGCGTTGGTGGATTATAAACTTATATTGGACCCAAGAAACCAAGGACAACCCTATCCCAGAAGTTTACTTACCTATAAAAGAGCAAACGCCTTAAGTTACTTTTTTAATTTAAGAACTGTAAAAATGCTTTACTATATCGTCATAACTTTTTAAGGTTTTCTTTATCCAATCCAATCGTTTTTCTAAAAGTTCTTGTTCTGTCAATTGCCAATTAACTGTACTATGTCTTAATCTGGCAGTTACATTTTGCAAAATAATGGCTGCCGACACTGATATATTCAAACTCTCGGTAAATCCCACCATAGGGATTTTTAAATAGCAATCGGCTGCAGCCAAAACTTCTTCCGAAAGGCCTTCGGTTTCCCTTCCAAAGAAAAAACAGGATTTTTTGCTTATATCAAAATACTGCAACACACAATCATTGGTATGGGGTGTGGTTGCCACGATCTGGTAGCCTTTTTGTTTCAAATTGGCAATACAATCCTTAACGGAATGAAACCGATTAACGTCAACCCATTTTTGGGCACCCATCGCAATTTCCCTGTCAATTCGCTTGGTATTACGCTCTTCAACAATCTGCACTTCCTGAATACCAAATACATCGCAAGTACGTACAACGGCACTGGTGTTATGCAATTGGTAAACATCTTCCGTAGCCACCGTAAAATGCTTGGTACGCTGAGCCAATACCTTATTGAATTTTTCTCTGCGGGAGTCTGTTAAATAAGTTTCTAAATACTCTAAAAGTTTAAGATCGATCATGTTAAATAAAAACGAATTTAGTAAAAATGAGTGGATTCCTTCCCGATAGTTATCGGGATTCACAGGAAATCGAAGATTCGACGAAGTCAATGACAAATAATAACTATTTTTATAATATGAAAAAACATTTGGTTGTGCTTACAGGAGCGGGTATGAGTGCCGAAAGTGGCATTAAAACCTTTAGGGATGACAATGGACTTTGGGAAGGTCATGACGTTATGGAAGTAGCCACGCCTGAAGGTTTTGCCAACAACCCTGAATTGGTATTGGATTTTTATAATCAACGCCGCAGACAATTATTGGAAGTTTTACCCAACCAAGCCCATTTGGATTTAGCCAGTTTGGAAAATGGTTATGATGTATCTATCATCACCCAAAATGTAGATGATTTGCACGAACGGGCTGGCAGTAGCAAAGTAATACATTTACATGGCGAATTACTTAAAGCCAGAAGCAGTTATGATGAAGCCGATATTATGGATTGGAAAACCGATATTCTTTTGGGTGATGTGTGCAAGAAGGGGCATCAATTGCGTCCGCACATCGTATGGTTTGGGGAAGACGTCCCCATGATACAACGCGCCATGAAAATCTGTACAACGGCCAATATATTGGTAATTATTGGTACTTCTATGCAGGTATATCCAGCAGCCGGCTTAATGCACTATGTTCCAGAAAACACTCCCATTTTTTACATAGACCCCAAACCAGCTTTAGTGAGCAAACACAATTTAACCGTTATCGCAGAAACGGCTACTGTAGGTGTCTCTAAACTTAAAAGCCTTATTTAACGCACCAAACTAAAGTGACCTTTATAAGATCTTCTATTTCCGTTTGTTTCAAAAAGCTCAGCCACAAACCAATAATCGGAGGCATTTAATCTTGCCCCATTAAAATTGCCATCCCAACCATCACCTCTCGGGTTTAATTGCTTGATTAACTTTCCGTATCGATCAAAAATGTAAATTTTAGAATTTTGGGAAAATGCATTGCTCAATCCCTTGATGTTCCAAGTATCGTTATAACCATCGCCATTAGGTGTAAAATATTTTGGGAAGCCTAAAACAAAAACTTCCAACGAAGCAATACCACAGCCTTTTTTGTCTTGCACATAAATAGTATGCATACCCGCACCTACATTATTGAAAATTGGGTCATCTTGATAGGGTCCCGACATATTATCCAAAGCAAATTCGTAATCGCCAATACCCAAATTACTGGTGTCAATCGTAATGGAATTATTATCGGACAATTCCACTATAGTAACATCATCTTTAGTAATATTAGCAATACCTGATTCTACAACCTCAAAGGAAACCGGGAACGACTGGCAACCATAAGTGGATGTGGCCACAACCGTATAAGTTCCCGCAGTATTGATAGTTAGATATTCATCATTGCCTACCACAGTACCATTGGCATTCATCCATTCATACGTGAAAGAACCGTTCGGATTGTAAGTTGATAAGGTTATCGGACCGTTATCTAGGCAAAACACATCCGATTGGTCTATTTCAAACTCGGGACGTTGCCTTACCGTTAAAGTTAAATGCGGCCCAATACCAAAACAATCACCATTATCTTCACTTTCAACACGTACGTACAAAACCTGCGAAAAAGGAACTTCACTTAAATAATTGGCTTGGTCTGATATTTCATTTAATTCCAATTGGGCATCGCTTAAATTTCTGTAATAGTGCACACTTAAATTTTGTCCAGAAGGAAATTGATCTATAAACTGTTGATTCACCGAACTCAAATCAAACTCATGCAAACCATCGGCAATCGCATCATCATCACAGAACTCCAATTCCTGCATATAATTTTGTGGGATGGCTGTTGTAGATACCTCTAAGTTAACTTCAGCTACCCGATAGCAACCAGCCGTATTTTCAACACGTACATATACCATACTGGCTGTTGCATTATTAAAAGGGTAAGCACCAATGCCTCCAGTTTTAGAAGCCGCATCCGTTGGATCTAAATAATAGGTAAATTCTAAATTGGTTGAATTTCCATTGGTTATAATATCATTAACTCCTTCTAAGTTAAAATCGGTAAAACCATCAGGGTTGCCATCTTCATCACAGTTTTTATAAACAATTGAAGGCTGTACCGTTGGTAAAGCATCTACTTGAATTTCAAAAGAAGTATCGGTGAAACAAGTGGTGTCCTGATTGTTATTGATTCTAACATAAATAGTTTGTCCACCTTGTAGCGTATTAACAAATGTGCTTGGATTTGGTATTTGGTTTATATAGGCAGCATCTGTATAATAGTTCACATCAAAACTTGAAGCCAAACTACCATTTAAAATTACAGCCTCTCTTTGCGTTAAATCAAATTCAGTAAACCCATTGGTATCATCGCCGTCTGCATCTGTATCACAAGCAGATAATATTGGTATATCTGTACTTAAAGGTGGCACTACTGTTTCGTAGACTGTAACATCAACAGCCAATCTGTTTACACTTTCACAACCCAACTCGGTTTGTGTCGCATAATAGGTTTTAGAAGTTAATAAATCCGTTACATTTAAGGGTGTGCCCCCTGAAGCTACATCATACCATATAATACTGGTGCCCGTAGCCGATAAATTTGCTACAGTTGCATTATCTATATCACAAAATGTCTGTATACTATTTCCTGTTGGCGCTACTGTTTTTTGAACCATTGCCGTAACCGCAGTTCTAGTCAAGGTAGTACAGCCGTTATAAGTAGCATCAACGTAATATGTTGTAGTGTTAGAAAGTGTAGGCGTTGTAAATGAATTTCCCGTCGCAATGGCAGTCCCTCCCGTTGAGACATCGTACCAAACAACTGTACCTAAACTGGGGTGTGCCGCTAAAGTGGTTGTACCACTATCGCATATTACACCATTAGTAGTTGATGTAATGGTTGGAATTTCTTTTATTACCGCTGCTACGGGCGTTCTTTTCCCTTCAAGGCATCCATTATAAGAAACCGCTACATAGTACGTTGTAGAAGTATTTAAACTTGGCGTGTTAAACACCGTTCCTGTAAATATAGACGTTCCTCCTGTTGGAACATCGTACCATAATACATCGCCTATAGATGCGGTTGCCTCCAAGGTTAAAGTACCGTTACCACATCGGGATGCTGGTATTGTATCAACAATTTCAGGAATGGTTATTTTAGTACTGGCAGAAATATCCACTACAGGATCGCCTGGCATACCACCATATTCTACAATATAGCCCTGTGGAAAATAATTACCTGTTAAACCAGCGTTTGGCAAATCGTTCCAAGAGCCAGGCACACCTACATTAAAAGTTACATGTACATAATCTTCATTTCCACCAAATTGATTAGGTTCCCCTGTATTCCAATTGGCATAATTAGGGGTTGATCCATTGGCCAAACCATTCCAAAAAACGGTACCAGCTTCTGGTCCGGTTACCCATTTCCAAACACCTTCAGTCTCCTCGTCAGTACCTCCTAACCAACCTACACCAGCTGCTTGCTCACCAGATAACTGGGCTTCATCCTGTGTCAAAATGGTAGCTAAATAACCCTGCAAACCAAAATACGATCTATTTTCAGCAGCAATTTTTGCATCGCTCCATGATATGCCAGAACTAGCCACATATTCATAATAATGACCTGTTGATGGCAGATAATTGGCATCGCCAATGGTGTAGGAAAAATATTTTTCACCAGACACATTCGCACTCGAACTCTCATAGACCACATCTTTTACAGCTGCAATTAAATCGGTGTAAAGCATTTCTGCACCACCAACACCTGTTAGTTTCAACTTAGCTGTTGTTGGATTCCATGATGTCACAATATTCGGGTGTGAACCCGTTAAAATCAATCTATCGATCCCCGAGGAATACCCCGAGGAAATCTGAATATTAAAAGACTCAATTTCAGTATCGTCAGGGTCAACTATATCAAAACTGGTTACTATAGGGATTTGAGATAACGGACAATAATACTGGTCGCCCGTGGCTTCTATGTTCGGTGGCGTATTACCAGTTTGTGATATACAATATTGAGTACTTAATAAATGGAGAATTAAGGCAAGTAAACTGTATTTATATTTCAAAATGTTATTTGATTATTTAGTAGTTGAACCGCTAAAAATAAAAAAATAATCCGTTTATGAAATAGCAAATCGATTAAAAGAAAAATATAAAGCAGGAAGGACTGGTTAAATCAAAAATGGTGATTTTTAAAAGTAAAATCATGTAATGTAAAAACTATTCTTATTTTTGGAAAACACCACTAAACTAAATTTATGAAAACCATATCTACTTTTTTTCTAATCTCCATATTCATGTTTTCCAGCACCAGCTATTCCCAAACCAATTATACAGTAACCGTTGATGAAATAAATAACGGTAAGATTAAAATTGAACCACCTCTTCCAACTGACAATAAAGTCCCGGCAGGAACCACTTTAAAAATAACCGCCATACCAGACGAAGGATTCACACTAGATGCTGGCTACTATTTTGGCAAAGGTGGTTGGGGAAATATGTATTTTGAAACAATGACTTCCCCTTTTGAAATAATGATTGATGATGATAAACGCATTGGGGTTTCTTTTATTGAAGCAACAGAGGTTAATCATTTGAATGTAACCCATAATGTCGTTTATGCCAAACCTGGCGTAAAAGACTTAAAATATGATGTGTTCTCACCAAAAGGTGCTGAAAATTTGCCATGTATTATTATAATTCATGGAGGTGGTTGGGCGACCAACAATGAAGATGTTATGAGAGGTATGGCGCGTGAGCTTACCAAATCTGGTAAATATGTGGTATTTAGCATGGATTACCGTTGGTCTGGAAAATTAGATGGTGATACTATTGGAAATACTATGGCCGATATTATTGGCGATGTTTTTGGTGGTATTGCACACATTATGGAACATGCCAAAGCATATGGCGGCGACCCTAACAATATCGCGGTAACCGGTGATAGTGCTGGCGGGCATTTATCGGCTGTGGCGGCAAATATGACAGATAAAATTGGCGATGGTGGTTTTGGAAAAACTATTGGCGTATTTGAGTTTATACCATCATACATCCCAAAAGGAAAAACTGTTGCTAATGTAAAAACTGAAATGATGAAAGCCATTAAAGCGGCTGCTCCAAGTTACGGTGTCTTTAATGCCAATAGACTGAATACCTATTCTGAAAATCCTGAAGCGGACGATTCTTGGAAAAAGGCCATTGCACCCCTCAGCAATATTCCCCAAGCTACAGACCGATACATCCCACAGTACTTAACTAGAGGTACCAACGATTTTTTAATTAAAGACCAAGATGTAAAAGAATATACAGAAGCACTAGTTAAAGCTGGGCAGCGTGTTGAATATATCCAAATTGGTGGCGCAGGACATGCTTTTTTTGATTGGAAACCTGATACGCCAACCAAATCAACTTTTAAAAAATATGGTGTGTATTATTGTAAACAAATGGAACTATTTTTTGATTCTGTTTTTTACACTGAATGATAAAATCAAAACACTTTAACTATTAGATAATAGAAGTATTCCAAATATTTAATTGAGCTCAAATAGAAAGTAAATTTAACAGTATTTTCAATTGAATCGATTTACTCTATTTATTCTTTTCCTCAATCCATTTACTCATAAACTTAGTACTTTGCATGGTATGGTGCTGCAACATTTGCCCTATAAAGTTGTTAAGACGGTGTTTGTTTAGTTGTTGGGTTATTTTTTGGATTTTATCAAAGAGCTTTTGCTGAAAATTATTCTTATCAAAACGTTTATTTATAACCTGAAACCCGTTCAGCTGTTTTTCTGTCCAAAGAGATTCATTTTGATAGAGTTCTACTGCTTTTTCAGCAAAATGTTCTGGAGTATCTTCAATAAATCCGTTGGGGTTTAAATTAAACATACCTTCAGCGGCTATCGAACTCATAACACAAGGTGTGCCATTCGTCATCGCATCAATTAATTTTCCTTTTAAACCCGCACCAAACTGCAAGGGTGCCAAACACATTTTGGCCGATTGCATGACTTCGTTTACATCATCAGCAAAACCCTTTATTAAAAAACCTTCTTTTTCATTGTGCAATTGATTCACTTTTTGGGAAGCATAGGCACCATAAACGTGTAATTGGGCTTTAGGCAATCGATTCCGAATCATTGGCCAAATGGTTTTCTTTAAATACAAAACCGCTTGGTAATTAGGCTCATGTAAAAAATTTCCAATGGTTATAAAATGGCTTCTATTGTTGAAAGGGTTTGATGCTT
The DNA here is from genome assembly GCA_018883545.1 of Marixanthotalea marina. Taxonomy (GTDB): domain Bacteria; phylum Bacteroidota; class Bacteroidia; order Flavobacteriales; family Flavobacteriaceae; genus Marixanthotalea; species Marixanthotalea marina. The sequence continues at coordinate 296,182 of JAHLEH010000002.1, forward strand.
CTCGGTTTTCTTTTGAAATAGCTTCAAGCATAAACGGTAAATAAACCAAAAGACTTTCTTCAACTTTAAATTTTGTTTTAAGTAAATCGATTTCAACTTCAGAGATTACCAAACTTAAATCGCTGCGATAGATACTGGCTATTTCGCGTTTGGCTGTATCGCTATATAAATATGAATCATCAAAAGGTTTCCCGTCTTTAATTGCTTGTTGTCTACCCTTTCTTAAAAAATGAAGATCTTCGGTATCAAGTATTCTTAAGGCATTCGGACAATGTTCGGCAACACGCCAACCAAACTGTTCTTCAACCATAAAACGGTCGAATAATATAATATCAGGATTTAACTGTTTTATAAAATCATCAAAACTGGAATTGTTAAGTTCTATGGCAACCTGTTTAACACCAATAGTTTCAAGATTGAATGCGTTGTTCGTTTTGGCACAGGCACTTGCAAATGTTATTTGGTAATTTTGGAGTTGAAAAACTTCAATTAATTGCATCATTCGGCTGCCAGCCGCAGAACTTTTAGGTTCTGGCCAAACAAAGCCGATAATTAATACTTGCTTTTGCAATTGGTAATATTGGTTTATTCTGGCCTAGGTTCTAAACTGTATTTTATACGCACCTTTTTTGCCCAATCTACAAGCGCATTTATTTGTTCATCTGAAAGCTTGGCATCAGTATGCGTCCAAGTATAAGAGTTTAAAGGCATTTCTTTTTCTTCAACCATTTCTATAAGCTCTTCAAACTTATGGTCTTTGCGTCTGGTGGGGCTTCCCTCCCAATTGGAAATATTAAAATGTTTTTTGCCATCATTCACATGACTTGCCAACCAATAGTTTACTGGCGTAATGCTATTATACCAAGGATATTCGGTAACATCACTATGGCAATCGTTACAACTAACCTCAAGAATTTTTTTAACTTCAGGAGACGGATTTGTTTCGGAATAAAACGCATCCATCGACGTCATTTCACCTTCATTCTTTTCGGGTCCAAAAAACTGAGCGACAACAAATAACACTAGTAGAACGACAAGTATTTTTTTTAAAATCTTCATGATTTTTAAATTTAATGTATAAAAATAGTAAATTTAATTGATGACTAAAGAACAATTTTATGCAGAATTGGAAAACGTAAATGCTTCCAGAACCAGCAGGCTTAACTGCGCCTCTTTGGTAAGCCAAGACCTTTCCTTGTTTCCTTTTCTCATTGATACATTGTTTGAAATTGACAATAAAGATTCCTGTAAAGCTGCTTGGGTGCTTGAATTTGTCTGCAACGACTATATTTATGCCATTGTTCCTTATTTAGACACATTTACCAAAAATATTCACAAAATACAATCAGATTCTGCCATTCGTCCAATTGCAAAAATTTGTAGTTTTATTGTGCAGACTTATTACTCAAAAGAGAAAAACACTTTTAATACGGCACTTACAGCGCAACATAAAAAGCGGCTTATTGAAACCAATTTTGATTGGATGATTAACGAACATAAAGTAGCCGTTAAAGTGTTTGCTATGGAGACTTTATTTCATTTAGGCAAAGAAAACCAATGGATACATAAGGAGTTAGAACCGATTTTAACACAGCATTTCCATAAAGAAAGTGCTGCCTACAAATCGAGAGCCAAACGAATCCTTCAAAAAATAAAAAGGCTAAAACATAAATTACTTTAAAAATCGCTAATTTGAATTCGAAAATCGCCAATCAAAACCGTATCTTTGCAACTTTCAAAAAACAACAGAAATAATGTCATTATCAACACTCAATGCCATCTCTCCAATTGATGGAAGATATAGAAATAAAGTAAACGAATTAGCCCCCTATTTTTCTGAAGAAGCACTTATAAAATACCGTGTTTTAGTTGAAATTGAATATTTTATTGCACTTTGTGAAATACCCTTACCGCAACTTAAAAATATTGACAAGGATATTTTTGAAGATTTAAGAGCTATTTACAACAACTTTAGCAGCGAAGATACCATTGCTATTAAAGATATAGAAAAAGTAACCAACCACGACGTTAAAGCTGTTGAGTACTTTATAAAAAAACAATTTGACAGTTTAGGTTTATCAGCATACAAAGAATTTATCCACTTTGGTTTAACGTCTCAAGACATAAATAATACGGCCATTCCATTGAGCATTAAAGATGCTATGAACAATGTATATGTGCCTGAATATTTTAATGTACTTAACAAACTAAAATCGCTAAGTACAGATTGGGCAAACGTATCTATGCTTGCCAGAACCCACGGGCAACCGGCCTCACCAACCCGATTGGGCAAAGAAATTGAGGTGTTTGTTGTACGACTGAACGAACAATTCAATTTACTTAACGATGTGCCAAGTGCCGCAAAATTTGGTGGTGCCACTGGTAATTTCAATGCGCATCATGTAGCATACCCTAATATTGACTGGAAGGCATTTGGTAAAAAATTTGTGCAAGACACGCTTGGCTTGCAACATTCTTTCCCAACAACCCAAATAGAACATTACGACCACATGGCGGCGTTGTTCGATAACCTCAAACGCATCAATACCATTTTGATTGATTTAGACAGGGACATTTGGACTTATGTATCTATGGATTATTTCAAACAAAAAATCAAGGCTGGCGAAGTAGGCAGTTCGGCCATGCCCCACAAAGTAAACCCAATAGATTTTGAAAATAGCGAGGGTAATTTAGGCATAGCCAATGCCGTTTTTGAACATTTGGCAGCAAAGCTTCCTATTTCAAGACTGCAACGTGATTTAACAGACAGTACGGTTTTACGTAATGTTGGGGTACCGTTTGGTCACACCCTTATTGGTTTTAAATCGACTTTAAAAGGATTGGATAAATTATTGTTAAACGAAAGCAAATTTGCTGAAGATTTAGAAAACAATTGGGCCGTGGTTGCCGAAGCCATCCAAACAATTTTGCGAAGGGAAGGTTATCCAAACCCTTATGAAGCACTGAAAGGCCTAACAAGAACCAATGAAAAAATAAATCAAAATTCTATTTCAAATTTTATTGATACCTTAGAGGTTTCCAATACTATAAAAGAAGAATTAAAACGTATAACTCCTAGTAATTACACTGGTATATAACAAAAAGGCATGTTAACAGACAGACAATCATTAATTCTTTGTGGCTTTATGGCCGTTGGTATTTTTGTTGGCGGTCTGCTTGACATTTTGGATAATTTTTTGACGCTTACCATTTTAACCATCATTTTTTCAGCTATTCTCGTTAATATTTTTATCCAAAAAAAACGCCATAGAGAAGAAATTAACGATAGTGATAATATCGAATAAAAAAAGCCCAGCAAATGCTGGGCTTTTTTTTATTTCTTTACTATTTTACCTACACCACTTGATTGAATTTCTTTGATGGAAGCATCCCCTCGATAGCTCACATTACCTACCCCTGAATTGGACATAGACAATGCTTCAACAGCATGTATCTCAACATTTCCAACACCGGCATTACTCACCGTTAACTTCTGCACAACAAATTCGGAAGCCTTCAAATTACCTACTCCAGAATTATGTATATTGGATGATTGAGCACTTCCCTTCAACTCCATATTACCTACTCCAGAATTACTAATATCTACTTTAGACAGATTCAAATCGGTTAAACATTTTAAATTCCCAACCCCACTAAAATCCAATCTGTTAATATCGTTAATTGTAATATAAACACTCGACTTTTTTGATTTGCTTATTTTAACGCCATTTTCAATTTTAACAGACAGTTTACCATCATTTACTTCCGTTTGAATAACGGGTATTATATTGTTATCTGCTTCAATAGTAACCGACTCGGTCTCCCCTTGAGACAAAAAAACATTAAACGTACCACTTATATCCAACTGATTAAAGCTACTTACTTCTCTTGTTTCCTTTTCCACAATACCATTCCCTCTAACTCCCTCTTTAAACATGCACGATGTACTTGAAAAAACAAGAGTTACAATTAAAAATAACCCCAGTAATCTTGTTTGGTTTTTAAAATTAGTGTCCATATGGTTTAATTATTTAAAGAAGTTTATTATATCTCCAAGTTGGGAGGTATCAACATTGTTTTTTTCCATTAAACCAGCTAAGGTTATTATTTTATCGGGAGTCATTTCATCGCCCAAAATACGGACAACGCCAAATCCCATATCTTTAGAACTTCCAAAAAGCACAACTTCATCGGCTTTATCATCATCGCCAATATATTTCATACTTACTTTGGCGCCTTGGTAGCTAAAGTCTGCTAACTCATTATATTTTGCTTTACTTAGAATAGCTTTTACCTTGCTTAATTCGGCACTATAAGCATCTACATGGGCTTCATCAATTTTATAGCCCAAAAAGTTTAATCGTTTTACGGATTTCAGCGCTTCTTTTTGTTGGCCTGTTAAATTGGCTTCGTCTATTTTCAACATTGATATTGGAAAATCCTGTGAAATAAAATTTGTAGATTCCTGATGGTCTACAAAATAGCGTTGCAGGGTTAAACCATCATTGCAGCCCACTAAAAAGAAGGCTGCAAAAATGGCTACAATTACACTTTTGATGGTTCGTTGCATGATTGATTGCTATTTACTTAGGTTATTTCTTTTTCTCTAATTCTTTACCACCAGGAATATTCATTTGATTTGTAAGCCTGGATATTTCGTTCAAATCGATATTTCCTGTAAGTGAAACTAAAACTGTTTGTATTTTTATTTGCTGGCCATTTACATTAATATCTTCTTTTATAACATCATCCAAACCGGTAACAAAAATCAACAACTCTTTTACGTGGTCGGCATCCTTACCCTCTTTTACATAAAATTTCACTTCCTTGCCATCACTTTTAACTTGCATCAATTCCTCCAATGAATTTGAACGTGATTTTACCCATTTTGTTATATCGGCCGAAATAGTTTTATTGTCTGTTAAAATAGTTTTAAAACTAGTAATGCTTTTTACCATATCCATATAGGCTTTGGCTTCGGGATCGTCAATATCAATGCCCATTTTTGCTATCATCTGGAACATTTTAGGTTGAATATTAACATAATCAACATCGAGATTTTCGCTGTATTTATCAAAAATATCCTGTGCGTTTCCAAACATTGGCAATAACATAATTGCCATTACTAGTACTGTTATTATTTTGTTCATGGTATTTGTTTTAAAGTTATTTGGTGTATTCATTGTTCGTTTTATTGATTTGTTTTAAAAATAATATTTGTTGCATTTTCAACCTCATTAAGGTATCCTAAAGTAGAGGCGCCTTTATCGTATTCTTCTAAGTAGCCCACTGTAGAAGTACCTTTGTTGAAGGTTTTGGAAATCATTTCTAACGACTTTGTAACTTCGTTATAAGCAATTTCCGGGTCTTGGTAGGTTCCTAAATCGTTGTTTGTATTCGATTTTAAATAGAACCCTAACATAAGAACAGCTACCGCAGCAGCAGAAATCCATTTGTAGTTTATAACTTTTTTAGTTTTTAATGGAACGTCTTTAGTGAATTGTTCTTGCTGGTTTCCCAAAAAATAGTCGAACATGGGTTTATACATTTCTAAATGTGGCGCAACGGTTTCCTGAGAAAAATAGTTTTTTAACTGTTGCTCTTCTTTTAGAGAGGTTTCTCCGTTCTCGTACTTTTCGAGTAATTTTTCTATGATGTCGTTATTTAATACCATAATTATGTGTATTAGTTAATTTTTCCCGTATCGCTTTTCTCGCTCTAGATAGGTTTACCCTAACTGCTGTATTGTTCATATTTAACATGTCTGCTATTTCATCCAAATCATATTCCTCTACATCCCTTAATTGAATGATTACCCGTTGTTGTTCTGGCAATCCTTCAATAATTCTTGCCACCCAATTTACACTATCATTTACCTCAACTTGCTTTTGCAATGAAGTGTTAGCATCCTCATAATTATTATGAACAATCTTTAAATTCTGTGCTTGTTTCGATTTTAATTTATCAAAACAAAAATTTTTTGTCATCGTCATCGAGAAGGCTTCTACATTTTTATAGCCTTCCATTTTTTCTTTATTGTTCCAAAGTTTCAACAAAACCTCCTGAGTTGCATCTTCTGCCTCCTCTGTAGATATAAGCAATCGTTTCGCTAAACGAAACACCTTATCTTTAAATGGCATTACAATATTTAAAAACTCTTTTTGAGTCATTATTGGTTTGGTTACTTTTGGTTCTTGAAATTACGACGAGATACCATTCTATTTGTTACATCAAAAAATCAAAATATTAATTAAATATGCTCGTTATAAAAGTTATTGGTAATTTTATATTTATTAATTTGTAATTAAATTTAGTGATTCAGGACTAAAAACCTTAAAAAAAAGCATGAAAAGAAAGTACTTAACCCTAATATATGTATTGCCATTTTTGGCTTTGGTCATTTTTAATTGCAGCAAAAGTGAAGCACCTGTAGTTGAATCTGAACCAGAACCAACCGAAGAAACACCTACAGAAGAAACGCCGGTTGAAGAACCCCCAATAGTTCTTGACAATGAAATAAACGATTTTGTTTGGAGAGGTTTAAATGATCTTTATTTATGGCAGGCAGATGTGCCTAATTTATCTGACACTGAATTTTTTACAATGGCAGAATACATTACATTTTACAATAATTACGATGATACCGAAAATCTGCCAGAAAACATCATAGATACCTATTTTCCATTTTTGAATGGCTATAACACACCAGAAAGTTTATTTGATGATTTGATTTACGAAAAAGACGTCGTAGATAAATTTAGCTGGATTGTTGACGATTATATTGCTTTGGAGAATTCTTTTCAAGGCACTTATACTAGCAATGGCGTGGACTTCCAATTGGTTAGGCTTTCTGGCACGAATGATATTTTTGGTTATGTTCGATATATTGCAAATGATTCGGATGCTTCAACCAAAGACATACATAGAGGTGATTACTTCCTAACCGTAGACGGGCAGCAATTAACAATTAATAATTACACCAATTTACTTTTTGGCTCGAATAACACCTACACTCTTGGTATGGCTACCATAAGCAACAATACTATTTCTAACAATGGAAAAACAGTTGAGTTAACAAAAATTGAAAACTTTACTGAAAACCCTATTTTAGTCAATAAAACTATTGATGTTGGAGGAGTAAAAATAGGTTACCTAATGTACAACCAATTTGCGGCAAATTTTGATGATGAATTAAATGATGCATTTGCCCAATTAAAAGCAGATGGAGCTACAGAATTAGTATTGGATTTAAGGTACAATCCAGGAGGTTATGGATATATAGCAACAGAATTGGCAAGTATGATTACTGGTCAATTTGATGGAGATATTTTTTACAAAGAACAATGGAATGATAAATACCAAGCTTATTTTGAAGCCAATGATCCAGAATATTTATTGAATCGCTTTGTAAACAAACTTTCTGATGACACACCATTAAACAGCTTAAATTTGAATAGGGTTTACATCCTAACAACAGATGAAACAGCCTCTTCAAGCGAGCTGATTATCAATGGTTTAAATCCATATATTGATGTTATTCAAATAGGTACAAACACTTATGGGAAATTCAACGGTTCTGTAACAATCTACGACTCACCAAATTTTGGAAAATCCAATGCAAATCCTAGTCATAGATATGCCATGCAGCCAATTGTTCTAAAATCGACCAATGTAAATGATGTTTCAGATTATTATGATGGGCTTGTACCTGATTATTTGATTACATATGATACATCATCGGGTACAGCTGAAGGTGAGAATATTTTAAATCTTGGGGAGTTAGGTAATGAAAACGAACCCTTTTTAGCTAAGGCTATCGAATTGATTACAGGCTCCACAGCTAAGCTTGATCCAAATAAAACTGAAAAACAAGGACTAAGAGTAGACCACATTGTCAGTTCCAAAGATTTTGCACCTCTTGGTTCTGGATTAATTGTAGATTTTAAACCTATGAAATAATTATTTTACCTACAAAATGAACTTTTTAAAGCCCCTAATTTTTACTACCATCATTTCTTTTTTGTGTATCAGTTGTTTTAAAGACAGTGACGATACCGTAATTTCTACAAATTCCATTAACGATTTTGTTTGGAAAGGCATGAATTACATATACTTGTATAAAGATGATATTCAAAAACTATCTGATGATGAATTTGGTATAAATGCCATAAATAACAGATACGATATTCCTGTTAATTATGGTGAGTATTTAAATAGTTATAGCAATCCAGAAGATTTTTTTGAAAGTTTAATTTACCAAAGAGAAACTGTAGACCGTTTTAGTTGGATTGTAGATGACTACATTGCCCTAGAACAACAATTTGCAGGCACCTCTACCAGTGATGGCATGGAGGTAAAACTTTTTAGCCAACCCAATAGCAGCAATCTTATGGGGATAATTCGTTTGGTTTTGCCTAATAGCAGCGCCAATATGGCTGGTTTAAAACGTGGCGATATTTTTAATGCCATTAACGGCACACCAATTACTACCGCAAATTATCTTGAATTGCTGAATTTAAACGCTTATACTTTAGATTTGGCCACTTACAACGATAATGGCACCCCCGAAACAACCGACGACACTGTAGATTCTACAGGCGAAAGTGTAAATCTAACCAAAACAGAATATACCGAAAATCCCATCTTTAAAACCGATATTTTTAATGTGAATGGTGAAAATGTAGGGTATTTAATGTACAATGGTTTTACAGCCAATTTTGATGAACAACTCAACAACGCATTTGCCACATTTAAATCTAACAACGTACAAGACCTTATTTTAGATTTAAGGTATAACCCTGGCGGTTCTGTAAATTCAGCGATATTATTGGCGAGTATGATAACCGGCCAATTTAATGGCGAAGTTTTTAGTACGGAACAGTGGAATAGTGATAATCAAGTTTTGTTGGAAAATAACGATCCTGAATCATTAATAAATAGGTTTACCGATAAAGATGGTACCGTATTATTAAATAGTTTAAACCTTCAAAAAGTGTATATTATAGCCTTGGAAACTTCGGCTTCTGCCAGCGAATTGGTTATAAATTGTCTGGATCCGTATATCAATGTGGTTCATATTGGTGAAAATACCGCAGGAAAATATCAGGCATCAACCACACTTTACGATTCACCCGATTTTAAACGTGCAGGCGCCAATCTTGCCCATAATTATGCCATGCAACCGCTTATTTTTAAATCGCTCAATAAAAATGGTCGAACCGATTATTTTGATGGGTTAACTCCAGATATTGAATTATCAGAAAGTTATTTAAACTTAGGCGTTCTTGGTGATGAAAATGAAAAACTGTTGGCAGCCGCTTTAGCAGATATTGGAAATACCACAACCAAAGCGGCATCTGAAAAACCTGAGAAGGAAGCTTCTTTAAGACCTTTTAAAGATAGCAATAGTTTTAAGCCCTTCAACGATATTATGTACGTTGATAAAAAGCTTCCCCTCAAACCTAATTAAAAGTTTAGATTCATCCCAACACTCACATTTCTGCCTTTCGTAGTATATCCTACAATTTCGGTATAATCCTCATTTAGCAAATTGGTGGCATTAACAAAAAGTTTCAATTTGTTTTTAATAAGCTTATGGCTGAAATAAAGATCAACTAAAGAAAATGATTTCAAAGTAACATCCTGATAGATTGAAAAATCGGTATCTGTTCTATCCCCTATAAACTGATATCCCAAAGAGGCATAGGTGTTTTTGGAAATATTATATCCAAAATTGGCATTAATTTTATGCTTGGGTAACCTAAGTCGAACACCGTCTTTTAATTCTGCAAAAGTATAATTGGCACTGATGGTTAAATCTTTTATACCGCTGTACAATGCTTCTACTTCTACACCATGAACTATAGCATCATCGGTGGCGTTTTCATAACCCGTTGTATATATAATAGTATTTTCTTCATCGCGATTAAAATAAAGCGCGCTTACCCGAAGTCCTTCGTTATTGGCAAATTCCAAGCCTATTTCCTTAGTTAAGTTCTCTTCTGGCTCTAAATTTGGATTCGCTCCAAAAAACCCAAAAAGTTGCGATAAATTAGGCGCAATAAACGAGGTCGCATAAGACCCAAAAACCTTCATATAACCAGATTCCAAAGGCAAACTGTAAGACGGGTTTAAACTATACACAAAATGAGAACCATATTCACTATGGTTGTTCAATCTGGCTCCTGCATTTAGGTTCAGTCCAAAATCGGATACATACACCACATTCAAGTATGGGTCTGTATTACTAAAACTTTCCTCGCCTGCAAATACACTTTCATAATTGGCATAATTCAATCCAACAATCGTGTGAAATTGTTTGTTGAACACGTATTTATTGAAGGCGTCAATTACATAACTTTTAGCTTCATGCACCGTGCTGAAATCTGAAATGGTTTCCCGAGATATCTTGGTGTAAGCCGCATTAATTTGAAGACTTCCATTTTTATAATTGAATTTAGGTGCAATACCAAAACGTGTTTGCTCCGAGGTATATTTATCGTCTGTATCTGCCAAAGTATAGGTTGGTGGCGGAAATCCATCAATATCGGTTTTAAACTTATCATAACTACCAAACACATCCAATTGTACGGCATTAGAAAAATCATAACCCAACTTTAAATTGGTATTGAATCGTGAAAAAGGGTCTTTTTCGGCATTATCTCCTTTAGTAGAAGACAAACCATCAACATAACGATTGGCAAAACCCGCCAAATACCTAAACTTATTCACATCGCCACTTACAGATACATTGCTGTTAAAACTGGAACCGTTATAGTTTTGGTCGTCTGCCGATTGGTTCGTACCAACAACCGATAAAAAACTCACTGAAATCGGTTGGTTTGAAGTTTTCTTAGTAGTGATATTTATCACCGCCGTAGCGGCACCATTACCATAAAGTGTACTAGCAGCGCCTTTTATAATTTCAATGGATTCTATGGTGTTTAAGTCCATTAAACGTAAATCAAAATCGTTCGCCACCATCGATGGGTCGTTTACTTGAACACCATCAATAAGTACCAAAACTTGTCTGTTGCTGCCGCCCCTTACGTAATAACCCAAATTAGAGCCTTCGGCACTTCTGCTGCCGTTAATTTCAATACCACTCTTGGTATTTATTAATTCGGAAAGGTTTCTGCCTTGGTTGTTTTCAATCTCCTTACTGGAAATTTTAATCACCGTTTTTCCTGAATTTTCACGTTTTAATTGAAACCGCGAATCGGTAACAACCACTTCATTAAGTTGTTCCACTTTTGTTGAATCTGGCTGCTGCTGCTGTGCAAAGCCAAATACTGATATACCAAAAAACAGTACACCAAAAACACTTGTTTTTTTGTTCATTTAAATTACGAATTGCTCGAGAACCGTATGCATCATCATACGTAAACTTTTATCCCGAAAGTTTAACATTTTTTGTTTGAAAATGGCAGGTCTCCTGACTTGCGTCTTCATGTTGGTCTTCCCAAAGAATAATCTTCAGTGACATTGAAGTAGAACATGAAGCTTGATAGCCTACAGTTGCGGGAACAGTTCAAGAATGAAGAATAACGAATAAGGATTTTTGATTTCAGAATATTTATTCAAATTCGTCAATCGTTAATCATCTCCCGATAGCTATCGGGACGTTAATCTTTTCACTTGATTCCCTTTTAATCCATTCACCTAAATGAATGGAACCAATTTTCAGTGCAAAAGTAAAAATCTATTTATATTTTTTATGTTGTACAATAAATATTATTTTTGAACTCTAAAAGAAAAAGCAATGGATTCTGTATTTAGCAAAAAACAAATCGTAATAATATCGTTTATTTTGGTAGCCGCCATCTTGCGTGTTTTACCACATTTTCCCAATGTAACGCCCATTACGGCCATGGCACTTTTTTCTGGTGTTTATTTTACGCAAAAAAAATACGCGTTTATCATTCCGTTATTGGCCATGTTCTTATCCGATTTGTTTCTAGGATTTTCTTTTATTAGCTTTTTTGTCTATGCCGCTTTTATTTTGGTGGGATATATTGGGGTTGCTTCCAAAAAAATGAACATAAAAACCATTTTGCTATCTAGCATTAGTTTTTTTGTCATCACTAATTTTGGGGTTTGGCTTATTGGTTACCCTAACACACTTAACGGATTTATAGAATGTTACACATTGGCCTTACCATTTTTTAGAAACTCTTTAATAGGCGACTTTGTTTTTTCTGGCATCATGTATTACGGATTTGAGTTTGTATCTAACAAATACTTAAGAACCGCCTAACATAAAAATATAAGATTGTTAAAAAAACGCCTTTAGGGCGTTTTTTTTATAACCATTAAAGCAGTAAGTTTATGGTTATTAAATTTATTTAAGGACTATTTTAATGGGTGATTTTAGCATTATAATTATCAGCATTCTTTTTGCCGTTATTGGCTTCTTTTTAGGAACTTACTTCTCTAAACTTAAAACCAAAAGTGAAAAAAGTACGTTGGAAGAACGTTTGAACCAATTGCAAATGGCCTCACAAACACTTAAGGAAACCTTAGATAAAGTTGAAAGCAGCCGTGAAGAAATTCGTCGTGAAAAAGAATTACTGACTTCAGAATTAACACGAAAAAACACCGAATACGAAAATCTACAACAATTAAACCTTAAACGCGATAAGGAATTAGAAGAACGGCAAGAACAGTTACGCAAAGATTTTGAATTGTTGGCCAATAAAATTCTAGAAGAAAAATCGGAAAAATTTACCCTTCAGAATAAAGAAAATATCAAGAATATTTTAAATCCGCTACAAGAAAAAATAAAGGTTTTCGAGGAAAAAGTTGAAACCACCCAAAAAGAAAGCATCAGTATGCATTCGGCTTTAAAAGAACAACTCTTGGGACTTAAAGACCTTAACCAACAAATGACCAAGGAAGCCACTAATTTGACTAAAGCTCTAAAAGGAGACAGTAAAATGCAGGGTAATTGGGGGGAATTGGTATTGGAACGTGTTTTAGAAAAATCGGGATTGGAAAAAGACCGCGAATATTTTGTGCAGCAAAGTTTTACCACAAATACTGGCTCACGTGTGTTGCCCGACGTGGTTTTGCATCTTCCCGATAACAAAAAAATGATTATCGATTCGAAAGTGTCGTTAACAGATTATGAACGCTATGTAAACGCCGAAGATGATGAACGTGCCGCTTATTTAAAAGCCCATATAAATTCCGTTAAAAAGCATGTGGATCAACTTTCGGAAAAAAATTATCAGGATTTATACGACATAGAATCGCCCGATTTTGTGTTAATGTTCATACCCATAGAACCTGCTTTTGCAGTAGTTGTTAACGACGATAACAGCATTTACAACAAAGCTTTTGAAAAGAATATCGTTATCGTAACGCCTTCTACCCTTTTGGCCACTTTACGGACTATTGATAGCATGTGGACCAACGAAAAACAACAACAAAACGCTATAGAAATTGCCCGACAAGCAGGTGCTTTGTATGACAAATTTGAAGGCTTGGTTTCCGATTTAACAGGTGTTGGCAAAAAGATTGACGCCGCGAAAAGTGATTATTCTGCCGCCATGAACAAATTGGTTGAAGGCAAAGGAAACTTAATTAAAAGTGTAGAACGCCTTAAAAAAATGGGAGCCAAAGCCAAAAAATCGCTTCCAGAAGCTTTTATCAAACGGGCTCAAGAAGAATAAACCCTCGAAACATAACTTTAAAACGCGACATATTCAATTATTCCTTAAACATGGAATTTGTTTGATTATTCCATTAAAAAGAATATATTTGATTATCACTTAAAAACGTGATATATTTATTTATCATCTTTAAGAGTGATATTTAAACTTATCATCATAACAGTTGATATATGACAACCAGTGTAATTACAGGCGATATTATAAAGTCAAGAAACCAAACAAATCCTGATGTTTGGATTGATGTTTTAAAAAAAGCTTTATCAAATTTAAGCTCGGACCAAGATTATTGGGATGTTTATCGTGGCGACAGCTTTCAGATTGAGGTAAAAGATTGGTTAAACAGTTTTGAAAATGCTGTTTATATTAAGGCTTGTATTAAAACCATTAAGGATTTAGATGTGCGTATAGCCATTGGCATCGGAGATAAATCTTATGAAGGTAAGAATGTAACTGAATCCAATGGCGAGGCTTTTGTTTTTTCCGGAGAAACCCTAGAAACCCTCAAAAAGGAAAAACAAAATTTACGTATTAAAACAAAAAATACCGAGCTAAATGAAGAACTGAATCTGTATTTTAAATTAGCCCTCACATTTATGGATAATTGGACCCCGAATTCTGCAGAAATCGTAAAACTTAATTTTGAAAATCCAACAGCATTACAAAGCGAGCTAGGCAGACTCATAGGGATTAACCAAAATGCCGTGAGCATGCGACAAAAAAGAGCACATTTGGAAGAAATTTTAGAGCTCAACAACATGTACAAGCAAAAAACAGATAGTTTATGATGCTTCTCTTTAAACTTATAATAGCACATTTGATAGGTGATTTTTTTCTTCAACCTGAGAGTTGGGTAAAAGAAAAAGAGACAAAAAAACTGAAATCGCCAAAACTCTACCTACACATTGCCATACATGTTGCGCTAACTAGTATCTTACTTTGGGATGTATCGCTTTGGTTTATTATTCTTATTATAGGCATTTCGCATTTTATAATTGACGCCACCAAACTTCTAATACAGAAAAAGAAGACCAAACGCTTGTTATTTTTTATTGATCAACTTTTACATTTATTGGTACTAATTCTTTGTTATTATTGGTTTTCAAACAATACGGAATGGCATTTAAACAGCCTAATAACAGAAAACAACCTTTTAACGTTTGTCTGCTTGCTGTTTTTAACAATACCTGTTTCCATCATTATGAAAACCATTTTCACCAAGTGGAACATTGAAGCGTTGACCAAAGGAAACGAATCGCTTAAAGATGCCGGCAAATATATAGGGATTCTAGAACGTATTTTAGTGTTCATTTTCATTATTTTTGACCATTGGGAAGCTGTTGGCTTTTTAATTACCGCAAAATCGGTTTTTAGGTTTGGCGATTTAAAAGAATCGAAACACCGAAAGCTTACCGAATATATTTTAATTGGCACCCTTATTAGCTTTGGTATCGCCATCATAACAGGAATTTTATACAATTACATTATTTATGCAACCATTTAAACACGCAAAAGAATCACAAATTACCATAACCCAACTTATGTTACCCTCCCACTCCAATTTTAGTGGAAAAATCCATGGGGGTTTTATTTTGAATTTAATGGACCAAATTGCCTTCGCTTGTGCCTCTAAACATTCACAAAATTATTGTGTTACAGCATCTGTTAACCGGGTCGATTTTTTAAATCCTATAGAAGTAGGCGAACTTGTTACTTTAAAAGCTTCGGTTAATTATACAGGCAGAACTTCTATGGTTATTGGTGTTCGGGTAGAATCTGAAAATATTCAGACCGGAAAAAAGAAACATTGTAATTCTTCCTATTTTACAATGGTTGCCAAAGATGACACCGGAAAAAATGTACCTGTTCCTGGTTTAATATTAGAAACTGAACAAGGAGTTAGACGTTTTACAAGAAGTATTATTAGACAAGAACAGGCCAAAAACAGATCGAATCAATTCAAAACCTCTGAATTTAAAATGACCACGGATCACATTGAAAATTTAAAGACTCACAATGTGAAATTGGAATTATAAAAAAAGCCGCTTTAAAGCGGCTTTTTCTTTTTATTTACTTAAGTACATTTTTCGTCTTGAATATAAGTCGTAAAACTCATCATCTTTTAAACTATCTATAAACAAGATACTTTCGCCCGTACTCTTCATTTCTGGCCCTAATTTTTTATTCACATTAGGAAACTTATTGAAAGAGAACACAGGTTGTTTAATGGCATAACCATTTAAGTGTGGTTTAAAATCAAAGTCGGTTACTTTCTTTTCACCCAACATAACTTTGGTTGCATAATTAACATAAGGCTCTCCATAAGCTTTAGCTATAAATGGTACCGTTCTAGAAGCTCTAGGGTTTGCTTCAATAATGTAAACGATATCATCTTTTATAGCGAATTGAATGTTTATTAACCCAACCGTATTAAGTGCCAAGGCGATTTTCTTGGTATGGTCTTTTATTTGCTGAAGCACCAAATCTCCCAAATTAAAAGGTGGCAATGTGGCATTACTATCACCTGAATGGATACCACAAGGCTCTATATGCTCCATAATACCTATAATATAAACGTTTTCACCATCACAAATAGCATCAGCTTCTGCCTCTATGGCGCCTTCTAAATAATGATCTAACAACAGTTTATTGTTCGGTATGGTTCTTAAAAGGTTTACTACATGTTCTTCCAATTCCTTTTTATTGATAACAATTTTCATACCCTGACCTCCCAATACATAAGAAGGTCTTACCAAAATTGGGAAACTCAATCTATCGGCCACTGCCAAAGCTTCATCAGCTGTTTCAGCAGTGTCAAACTCAGGATATGGAATGTTATTGTCTTTCAATAAAGTTGAGAAACTACCTCTATCTTCAGCCAAATCCAATGATTCATAACTGGTTCCAATAATTTTAATACCGTAGCGCGACAGTTTTTCTGCCAATTTTAAAGCTGTTTGTCCACCTAACTGCACAATAACTCCTTCAGGCTTTTCATGTTTGATAATGTCGTAGATATGTTCCCAGAATACAGGCTCAAAATATAATTTATCGGCTGTATCAAAATCAGTTGACACCGTTTCGGGGTTACAGTTAATCATGATGGTTTCGTAACCACACTCAGCAGCGGCCAAAACACCATGCACACAACAATAGTCGAACTCGATACCTTGACCAATTCGGTTTGGCCCAGAACCCAGCACAACGATTTTCTTTTTATCGGTAACGATACTTTCATTATCGGCATAGCGTTTACCATCAGCCGTTTCCATATCGCTTTCAAACGTAGAATAGTAATATGGCGTTTGCGCTTTAAATTCGGCAGCACACGTATCAACCAATTTATACACACGGTTGATGCCCATTTCCTCCCGTTTGTTATAAACTTCACTTTCATAACAATCTAACATATGGGCTATTTGCCTATCGCCATAGCCTTTTTGCTTGGCCTCAAGCAATAATTCTTTATCGATTGTATCGATAGTGTAGTTTGAAATTTCCTTTTGAAGCAAAAACAATTCCTCGTATTGCTTTAAGAACCACATGTCTATTTTCGTGATTTCGTGGATTCTACTTAAAGGAATACCCATGGCAATGGCATCATAGATTATAAACACCCTATCCCACGAGGCATAGGTTAATTTTTCTATAATTTGCTCGTAATTTTTATTTTCTTTACCATCAGCTCCAAGTCCGTTACGCTTAATCTCCAACGATTGTGTTGCTTTGTGAAGCGCTTCTTGGAACGAGCGACCAATACCCATTACCTCTCCTACAGACTTCATTTGTAGACCTAAAGTCCTGTCACTTCCTTCAAATTTATCGAAATTCCATCGAGGTATTTTAACGATTACATAATCTAATGTAGGCTCAAATAAAGCTGAAGTTGATTTTGTAATTTGGTTCTGCAATTCATCCAAATGGTAACCAATGGCCAACTTCGCTGCTATTTTAGCAATAGGATATCCTGTTGCTTTACTTGCCAGCGCCGACGAACGCGACACCCGTGGGTTGATTTCAATAGCAATAATATCTTCTTTTTCATCTGGGCTCACAGCAAACTGCACGTTACAACCGCCAGCAAAGTCACCTATACTACGCATCATATGGATGGCCATATCACGCATTTTTTGGTAGGTTCTATCACTCAACGTCATGGCTGGTGCCACTGTAATGGAATCACCCGTATGGATACCCATAGGATCCATATTTTCTATAGAACAGATAATAACCACATTATCATTGGCATCCCTAAGCAGCTCTAACTCGTACTCTTTCCAACCAATAAGGGCTTTATCTATCATAACCTCATGAATAGGCGATTCTTCCAATCCACGGGTTAATAATTCATCAAAATCTTCTTCTCTATATACAAACGACGCTCCTGCACCACCTAATGTAAACGACGCTCTAATTACCAAAGGAAAACCAAATTTTTGTGCAATTTCTTTTCCTTTTAAATAAGAAGTAGCTGTAGCCTGTGGAGCCATAGGAATACCAATCTTCAACATTAGTTCCCTAAACTTCTCCCTATCTTCCGTTATGTTTATGGCATCAATATCTACACCAATAATTTCTACACCAAAATCTTCCCAAATACCTTTTTCATCGGCTTCAATACACAAGTTAAGTGCTGTCTGGCCACCCATTGTTGGCAACACGGCATCGATTTGAGGATGTTCCTTCAAAATTTTAACAAGCGATTTTGTTGTTAAAGGGAGTAAATACACGTGATCTGCCATTGAGGGATCCGTCATGATAGTTGCCGGGTTGGAATTAATCAAAATAGTTTCAATTCCATCTTCCCTTAACGATCTTAAGGCTTGAGACCCTGAATAGTCAAATTCACATGCTTGCCCAATAACAATGGGACCTGAACCAATAATTAGAATGGATTTAAGGTTTGGATTTTTTGGCATTTTTTTACTTTGTTGTTTTTACTTTAATTTCTAATTTCAAATATACATGGATAGGAGCAGATATAAAAAAAGGCGTTACACTTAAGCAACACCTTTATTTTATAAACTATTGAAAATCATTATTTTTTATGTCTAGATTCAGAAGACACAGACAATCTCTTTCTTCCTTTTGCTCTTCTACGAGCAAGTACTTTTCTACCATTGGCAGAAGCCATTCTTTCTCTGAAACCATGCTTGTTCCTTCTCTTTCTTTTCGATGGTTGAAACGTTCTTTTACTCATTGTCTTATATCTTTAAAAAATCTGTACTTTGTTTAAATTTTATGTTTCTTCAAAACTGGGGGCAAATATACAAAGAGTTTTCACTTTGGCAAACGTTATTTTAAAAATATTTTTATTTGTTTAAATTTTGAAATCAATCCATAAAATCACACTATTTATTTGTTATTAATCATCTTATTTTGTTTAAACGCCATATCGTTGATTACATAAAATTTTAGTTTCTTTGTACTCCAAAAGCAAAACCAGGTAATGTCAACTTTTCTAATGAGAATTTTGCTGATTTCAGCACTGTTTTCAAACATTATATATGCCCAAAATATAGCCCTTCAATACAATTTAAAGATTGGAGACAGTATTAAAGTATTTCAAAAAGCCGAACAAGATATTGTTCAGGATTTTAATGGCACAAAGCATGAATTAAAAAATGTGCTGGAAGGTGAGTTTACGTTTGTTATCTCGAACAAAACGGACAGTATTTATACAATTAATTTTAAATTTGACCGATTTAAACTGTTAACCTCTTCTAACCTTTCTGGTGAAGTAATTAATATTGACACTAACAATGACTTTGAAGAGGGCGATATACAGGGAAAAATATTTTCTGGAATGATTGGCACCAAATTAACCATGGAAATGTATAAAACTGGTAAAATAAAATCTGTTTCTGGTACCGAAAAAATGATTGCCGACATGGTAAACAATGCAGGGGTAACAGATGAGTTTACCAAACAACTTATGATTGAATCCATGAAAAAAGAATTTGGCAATAAAAGTCTTGCACGTAGCTTTGAGCAAATGACCTATATTTATCCTCTTAAAAAAGTAGCCGTTGGAGATACATGGACCAATAGTTATAGCGGAAAAATAAATGCTAAAAACACATGGAAACTAGAGGCTTTAAAAGATAAAACCATTCAATTAACTGGAGAGGGCGATGTTAAAATGTATTCTGTGGATGACACATTAACCATGACCTTAAATGGTACCCAACAAACCAATATTACGGCTATTAAGTTATCTGGTTTTGCAAAAGAAATGTCTGTAACCCTTACTGCTGACGGGTTTTCCGTTATGGAACAGATGAAAGACACCGAAATACCAACTAAAATAACATCAATAACAACATACAAAACAATTAAATATGTACAATAAAATCATAAAACTAATCATTGCGGCTGGTATAATAGCCTATGCAGTTTACCAATTTACTGAAAACAATATTGGTAATGGCATTATGTTCATACTGCTTTCTTTAATATTTGTGTTTCTTTATTTTAAAAACGAGTTCATTCTCTTAGCTTTTTTAAGATTGCGTAAACAAGACTTTGATGGCGCTAAAAAATGGTTGAACAAAATTAAAAATCCAGAATCGGCCTTGGTAAAAAAGCAGCAAGGCTACTACAATTATCTTCATGGTATCATGGTGTCTCAAACCAATATGAACGAAGCTGAAAGATATTTCAAAAAAGCTGTTGACCTTGGTTTATCTATGAACCACGATTTGGCCATGGCAAAACTAAACCTAGCAGGTATTGCGTTTTCAAAACGCAGAAAACAAGAAGCCCAACGATTACTTAGCGAAGCACAAAAGCTTGACAAACAAGGCATGCTTACAGATCAAATAAAAATGATGAAAGAAAACATGAAGCGGGCCCAAATGCCCAACCAACATTTTGGCACGGGCGGTTCTATAAGAGCTCAAAAACGCAGATCGTAATACAACAAAAACCTAAATTTTTTCTTTGAATCCTATTTAAATTTTAAATAGGATTTTTTTTAACCAAATAAGAAATAGCTGGCTTATTAACCAATTCCTCTTTTTATAAATAAGATTTTCCAGTACAATAAAAACAATTCAAAAAATTATTTATAGTTAGTCTAAATAAAATTTGTTTTTTTAATATTCAATTCTATTTTTGCATATCTATTTAAAATAAATCTAAATAAAAACAGGACTTACAATTAAGGCTTTTTAAAACAACTTCGGTTTAATACATTTCAAAATACATGAAGAAAAAAAAATACAGCATCCGAAAATTTATAAACGATATTCATTTATGGCTTGGCTTAGGTAGTGGCATTATCCTTTTTTTGGTATGCTTAAGTGGTACATTTTTGGCTTTTGAAAAGGAAATTAAATCATTTTTCTCTGAAGAAGTAACAATTGAAGTAAGTTCAGAAAAAAAATCCATTGGAAGTTTATCGCAAACATTAAAAGCTGAAAACAACGGTATAGTAACAGGTGTCACCATTCCCTCTAAAGCGGAAGAAGCTTATGTTTTCTCTGTAAAAAAAGATGCGAACGAACGTCGTGGTTCTCAGGTTTTGGTAAACCCTTATACTGCAAGTATTCATAAGGTTGGAAAATCTAGCGCCGATGGTTTTATGTTCTCTATGTTTAGATTACACAGGTGGCTACTATTAGATACTAATATTGGCAGGCCTATAGTTGGTATTGCGACAATCATATTTTTACTGTTATCCATTTCCGGTATTGTATTATGGTTTCCTAAAAAAGTGAAATGGAAAAACCTAAAGCAAGGTTTCAAAATTAAGACCAACGCCAACTGGAAACGCATTAACCACGATTTACACAACACATTGGGGTTTTATGCCTGTATTGTTATAATTATCATGTGTTTAACAGGTTTATGCTGGTCTTTTGAAGGTTACAGAAAAGGATTGGGGACTTTAATAGGTACTGAAGTCTTTAACAGAAGTTCCCCACAATTTGATTTGGACAAAACATTTGAAAAAGAACTAATCCCCATTGATGAAGCTATTACTATTGCTAACAAAACCCTTAATTATAATGGCAAGCTCAGTGTATCTTTCCCTAATGAACGAACCAATTATTATGTATTCAGAAAAACAAATGATGCCAATTGGTCTCCTGTAACAACCGATAATTTGTATATGGATCCTTCTGGTGATATTATGGCTGTAGAACGGTTTAGCGACAAACCTTTAAACGTACAAATAGCATCGTTGATAAAACCGATACATACTGGTGAGATTTTTGGCACGTTCTCTAAGCTTATTTACTTTTTAGCTTGCTTAATAGCCACAAGCCTACCCATAACAGGCACCATTATTTGGCTAAACAAACTAAAAAAGAAACGAAAAAAAGCTAAAGCTTAATTCAGTTGGCACCTCCTAATACTAACTAAACTGTAATAAAGTTTAATTTACTATTTGATATTTCGCTGGAATATTCGATACGAAGTTGGTCTATTTTTTCGTGAAAAAATGAGTAGATTCTCTTAGAGTTTTTTTCGGCCTTGTATACATCGGAAAAATCCTCTTTCATATATCTTGAAATGGAGAAAAGTGTTCTGGGGAATTCATAAATAACCAGCACATTATCTTCAACTTTAGCACGAACCCAAAAAGGCTCACTGTATGTTTCTTCCCTAACATATACAATGTCTGAATTCATTTCCACATTTTCACTGTATTTGTTCAGAGAAGAAAGACTTATCGGCATGCCTATTTCTACCCTAATCATATTGGAGGTAAAGGTTTTTATGCTTCCATCAGGAAACGAAAAATGGATGGGTGTTTTAGTTTTTAGTAACTTGCCCAATCGCCCAGTGAAATTCATAAAATAGCCAGTTGCTAAAATTTCGGCCAAAGATTTTTTGTAAGCCTTTATATTTTCATAATAAAAAATCAACGCCAAAACAATTGATAGTACAAGACCTATAATTATGGCTATCCACATATTAGGAAAAATGTTAGGGGCTATACCCTGAATATACCCACCATAAGTACCAGCTGTAGGCACCACTGAATAAAACAAGTCCTTTACGGGAAAAAACTTAAAACTTAATTTCATCAAACGTCATCTTTATTGACTTTCAAAAGAAACAACCATCGTTATCAATTATAATACCCTTTTTCTGGAATGTCTATATAATATAATTTCCTGGATTTATTATTGAGTTTTGGCTCCCTTAACCAAGGGTTATGGATTTTTAATATTTTATAGTTGATGCCAAATTTTTCGGCAAACTTGGTAAAATCGGTAACTGCGGTATCTACTTTAACCTGATAAGTTGGCACATTATTATACAGGTCTTTATCCCTAAAATTGAAACCATATTTCCCTGGATTAGACAAAATCTCCTTTAAAGCAACAATTCTAAAGAGATAACGCCCAGTTTCTTCACCAAGTAATAAATCATAGTAATCTGATACGTTTTGCTCCCTTAATCGCCTTGAAACACCGGCATTACCTGCATTATAAGCAGCTGCTGCCAACGTCCACGATCCTAAATCTTCTTTAGATTTTTTAAAGTAGTTGCACGCCACTTCTGTAGCTTTCTCTAAGTGATAACGTTCATCAACATTGTCATTTACTTCCAGTCCATTTTCGCGTCCAGTAGCAGGCATAATTTGCCAAACGCCCGTAGCTCCTGCTGGCGAAACCGCATTCATTAAACCACTTTCTATGACAGCTAAATACTTAAAGTCTTCTGGAATACCATTCTTTTTAAGAATTGGTTCTATGATAGGGAAATATTTGCTGGCCCGTTTAAACATTAACAATCCGTTGGACTGCCAATAAGTGTTAACCAACAACTCCCTGTCCATTCGCTCATAAATATCTGGATCATCTAACGGCATGGGTTCTCCTGCAAAACTCAAGTCCTTAGGAATTTGCAGTGCATATACATTATAATCGTTTATGAGTTTTTTTTCAAAATTCTCGTCGGTAGGGGCGTCTTGAAGGGCATAAATAAATAAAGCAGATAAACTCAACAACCCAACAAAAGCCAACGCTCTTTCAATAGTCTTCATAGCTTATAAGTTTTGTTTAAAGATAAAAAAAATATCCATATGTTTATTGATGTTTAAGTCAAAATTAACTTGGGCAAATTCTCGTTAAACCATTTATATTTGTTTATAATCATTATGTGGGAACCCTTTTTTAAAACAATACAACCTTTAATATTCTTTATAGGAAAAACCATGTCATCCCCCCCATGAATGTGCACAATTTCAGGGTTTGGAACATCCTGATTCCAGCAGATCATTTGCTCTATAGCCCAGCTTATATAAATGCTATCCTTAACGGTTAAATACTTTTCGTATAGTTCCATACGTTTTGTTACACTTTTACCAAAAGTATATTTAGCGAGCATGTCTATATTACTAACCAATTGAGTAGGCAATAGCTTATAGGCCTTTGTTAGCTTTGCCACTTTCATCCGCTTAGGCAACTCATGTTGAGACTTTACACTAGACACGATTATTAGCTTTCTAACCTTTATATGTTTAGCCATTTCCTGAACCAAAACCCCTCCAAAAGAAACCCCTATCAATACCACATTATCATGTTCTATATATGTAGTCATTCTTAAGGCGTAAGCTTCTATAGTTTCGTCTTCCAAAGGAATGATCCATTCTAAATAATGAATCTTAAATTGATCTTCAGGTAATTTTATGTACTCAAAAATTTTAGGACTGGCACACATTCCTGGCATTAAATACACATGTATTAATTCCTGACTCATAAGGTTTTAACATTAATTCAAGTTAATTTAACGATAATTTATTGTATATTTGTGTTACAAAACTACTAAATAGACTTCCACAAACTATATCCAAGTAAACTAAAAAACTTAGAAAATGAATGATGTTGTAGAATTAAAAGACAATGATTTCTTACGCCAATTTGAAATTAAAGTCGATGACCACCTCGCAAAAATTGAGTATTCATTACAAGACCGAAAAATCTTTTTAACAAAGTTGGTTATTCCAGAACCTCTTAAAGACGATGCTTTTAAAAAAGATTTTTTAGCTGCCGTTTTCGAACAAATTGAAGAGCGAAATTTAAGCGTAGTACCCACTAGTCCTGAAATTGCTAAATTTGTAAGAAGCAATAGAAAGTACAAAAGAATGTTGCCTGTTGGAGTTAGAATTTAACTTTAAAACAGCAAGCAGAAAAGCCAAGATTTAATTAAATCTTGGCTTTTCTTTTTTATCACCTTTTAAAATATTTATTATTGCTTATGGTAAACCAACGTTAAATCTTTTTCCTCCAGCACCTGTGTAAAGTCTTTGCTGTAAACATTTACAGCCTTCTTAAAAATCATTATAAGTTTATCGCCTTTAATGGTAGCCATATTATTGTTAAAAATAATTTTGTCGCCACTTAAAGTATAGTTAGCAGCCAAACCAATGTTGCCTTCTACATCGCATTCTACATTAAATTGATAATTTTTAGTAAACTTATCAAAAACTATAGATATCTCAGGATTAAAAGCATTATTGGACAAGACATTACCTTGGGTGTTAAACACCAAAACTTCATCATTTGAACACGTTATTTCATCCAAAAGATTAAGACTAGAAATTCCGTCATTATTTAAATCTACGGGAAGGTTAACTGTCCAACTTGCCAATTTATACTTGCTATCTATAGCCTCCTCTATTGGTTCGGTAGAGCAACTTGTAAGTGCTAGAAGTATAATAACATATACTTTGAAGAAAATTTTATTCATAATTTGGGGCTTATGTACTGTAAATGTATATTTCCCAAATTAATGTATGTAAAAAAACTGTTTAAAAGCAAAGAATTCGGACAAACTCTACAATTCAAGATGTTTTTTAATAAGACAAAGCCTTTTCAAACTCAAAACGCACCAAACCATCTGCATCAATCTTAGTAAGCTCCACCTCGTGCAACGTGTTTACAAGCTCAGGATCCCATGGTGTTTTTACTTTGATGTAATTTTCGGTGAAGCCATGAATGTAGCCTTCTTTGTTCTCACCTTCAAACAAGACGGTTCTTTTTGTCCCCAACTGACTTTCGTAAAAAGCACGTCGCTTTTTAACTGAAAGTCCACGCAACATTTTACTACGCTTATGACGCACTTTCATGGGAACAACATCAGGCATTTCAGCAGCTTCAGTATTATCGCGTTCAGAATAGGTAAAAACATGCAAATAGGAAATATCCAAATCATTCAAAAAATGATACGTTTCCAAAAAATGGTCATCTGTTTCCCCAGGAAATCCTACAATAACATCTACACCAATACAGGCATGGGGCATCACTTCCTTAATTTTAGAAACCCTATCCACATACAACTCCCGTAAATAACGGCGCTTCATTTTTTTAAGAATTTCGTTACTACCCGATTGCAACGGCACATGAAAATGTGGCACAAATGCCCTAGATTTAGATACCAAATCTATGGTTTCATTCTTTAAAAGGTTAGGTTCTATTGAAGATATACGTAATCGCTCTATTCCTTCAACCTTATCTAGTTCGGTAACCAAATCCAAAAAAGTGTGTTCGTGCTTTTTATTGCCAAATTCACCTTTACCGTAATCGCCAATATTAACCCCAGTTAAAACAATTTCCTTTATGTTTTGTGATGAAATTTCCTTAGCATTTTTAAGCACATTTACCATAGTATCGCTTCGTGAAATACCGCGTGCCAGCGGAATAGTACAATAGGTACATTTGTAATCGCAACCATCTTGAACTTTTAGAAAAGCACGGGTTCTATCGCCAATGGAATAGCTCCCAACATAGAAATCGGCTTCTTCTATTTCACAAGAATGCACTTCTCCAAAATCATTTTTGGACAAATCATTTATGTAATCGGTAATCTTAAATTTTTCAGTAGCTCCCAATACCAAATCCACGCCATTTACATCAGCCAATTCTTGGGGTTTTAACTGGGCATAACAGCCAACTGCAGCAACAAAAGCTTTTGGATTTGCTTTTTGTGCCTGTTTTACAATTGTTTTAAAACGCTTGTCGGCATTTTCGGTTACAGAACACGTATTAATAACGTATATATCGGCTTTTTCAGAAAAGTCCACACGGTCAAACCCTTCTTCCATAAAGCTTCTAGCAATAGTAGAAGTTTCAGAAAAATTGAGTTTACACCCCAATGTGTAAAAAGCGACTTTCTTTTTGGTATTCATTGCATCAATAAAAGAGTGCAAATTTAATAAAAAAGAATCGTTCTACTTAAATTCTTGGTGTTTACAAAAAACTAATGTTTAATAACTTTTTTACTAATCAATTTATTTTCTGTTTCAATCTCCAAAATATACATTCCAGAGCCAATACCCGATACATCTAAAACAGAATTACCTAACGTATTACAAACTCTTAAACCATATATGGAATACAAATTAAGACTCTTTATGTGAATAAATTTATCCGACTGAATTTTAAGAGTATTGGTGTTAACCAAAACATGCACATTATCTGTATCCTGAAATTTGCTTGCCGACAATGTTATTAAGTTACCATTGATATCATATTGGTATTCTACACCCGAACCAAAGTCTATTGACAAATTAAAACTAGTTGGTGCTGTTTGTCCAGTCTGTATTTCATATACAAAGTTTGAACCTGAACAATCCACAAAATTGTAATTCAAAGTCCCGTTAACAACTATGGTTTGAGGCCAAGATTCATTACATCCATTTTGGCCCAATGGAACCGTCAATATAGGTTTTGACGGTGTACTTTTCCCTGAAGTCTTAATGATGTTTGAACACTCAATTTGTGCGTAAAAAGGACACTTAAAAGAATAAAGTGAAAAATACTTTTTCATAAGTTTGAGAGGTTAGAAATTAATAGCAATTATTTTATTCGGACATATTACCCTTGAAAGAGGCCTCATAAAAATGGGCGTTTCTAAAAAGAAACACCCATAAAAAGCCATAAAGTTTATGGCTACCAAGAGAGACTAGCTAATTAAAGCAATTGTTAATAATAGCAATTCTAAAACTAACTATTTATTATGACACAGACTTTTTTAAAAAGTCACATAAAAAATGTTTTAGGCATCTCAGCACATAAAAATAGTGGGCGTTTCTAAAAGAAACACCCACAAACCATAACAAAATGGTAGTTGGGAAACCTAGCTAATAATAGCAATTTTAAAACTAACCATTTATTAAGACACACCTTTTTGCAAATAGTCACAAATTATTTTAAAATTTAAAAATGATGTAAATTGGGTTTAAAAATTTTAATTTTGATAACATCTTAAATGTGTTTATTGTGACCAATCCTCTTTACTCTAACTTACAGCTCTTTAAATATTTTTTAGTTTTTCTTATTTGTGTATCCTGCAATGAAAAAGAAAAAAAAGCTAAAGACGCGATGGTTTTTAGGTATAACGAGCATGCAAACATTCGTACTCTAGACCCCGCATTTTCAAGGACTTTGCAAGACACTTGGGTAACAAATCAATTATTTAATGGGTTGGTTCAAATGGATAACCAATTAAACATAAAGCCATGTATCGCTAAAAGTTGGACAATTTCTGAAGACGCCCTAACTTATTCCTTTACCCTGAGAAATGATGTTTTTTTCCATAAACATCCCTTTTTTGGCAAAGATTCTACAAGAACCGTAACTGCTGCCGACTTTAAGTACAGTCTAGAACGTTTAAGAGATACCAAAGTAGCTTCTCCCGGAAGTTGGGTGTTGAATAAAGTTGATGATTTCGCAGCAATAAACGATACCATTTTTGAAATTAAATTAAAGCAGCCTTTCCCTGCCTTTATAGGCATGCTCACCATGAAATATTGTTCGGTTGTACCAAAGGAAATAGTTAAGCATTATGGTGAGAATTTTAGAGCAAATCCTATAGGGACCGGCCCTTTTAAATTTAAACGTTGGTTAGAAAATATCAAGCTTGTTTTAAGGAAGAATCCTAATTACTTTGAAAAAGATCACACTGGTAATCGTTTACCTTATCTAGAGGCCGTAGCAATTACGTTTTTACCCGATAAACAAAGTGAATTTTTACAGTTTGCCCAAGGCAACATCGATTTTTTAAACAGTTTGGACGCATCATATAAAGATGAACTTTTAACAGCTAATGGAAAACTTCGAAGTCTATACGCCAAAGATGTTAATATGGTTCGTGGCCCTTACCTAAATACTGAATATTTGGGTTTCTTTTTAGATTCCAAATCTCCAGAAATACAATCTGAAGACTTAAGAAAAGCCATCAACTACGGTTTTGACCGACAAAAAATGATGGCGTATTTGCGCAATGGCATCGGCACTCCTGCCACAGGTGGTTTTATTCCCAAAGGGCTTCCTGGTCACAACAACTCAATTGGTTTTAACTACCAACCTGAAAAAGCCAAACAGTTAATTGAAAAGTTCAAAAAGGAAAGCGGCATAAAAAATCCTGAGGTCACTTTAGTTACAACAGGTAACTATTTAGATTTCAGTGAATTTATACAACGTGAGGTAGAAAAGATAGGTTTAAAAATTAATGTAGATGTCATGCCCCCCGCTTCGTTACGGGATGCAAGATCTAATGGTAAGATTGATATGTTCAGGTCGGCTTGGGTAGCCGATTATTTTGATGCTGAAAACTATTTATCATTGTTTTATAGCGGTAATTTTTCTCCTGGCGGCTCCAATTACTTTCATTACAAAAATGCAGAATTTGATAGCTTATACCAGAAGTCATTTTCTGTAACAAATATTGAAGATAGGGAAAAACTTTACACCAAAATGGATTCTTTAGCTATGCAAAAAGCTCTAATGGTGCCGTTATTTTATGATGAAGTAACTAGGTTTACAAGAAAGAATGTTAAAGGATTAGGCATTAATCCTATAAACTTATTGGATTTAAGGAGGGTTAAAAAAGATTAAAGGGTATCATTTTTTTTACCTATATCATCAATCTCATCTTTAACCAATACTATTTTCTTTTTCCACCTACTTTTTAAATATTCGTAAAAACCCCAAACAGCTAATAACCCTACTGGTAGAGCTAACAATCCAATTCCAATATTATTATCCAAATCTATCTGCCAATCAAACACAAATATTAACAATCCCAATATAATACCGAAAATAGCCGTGGCGCCATAATAAATCAGAATGCTCAATATGGCAAATAACCATTTATTTTGATTAAACTCCGTGGCCAAATCATAAAATCGCTTTCCAATAAAATAGATAAGTAAAAGTCCTAACATCTTGATTAATTTAAACTAAAGAAATAAATATCGTCTTCGCCTTTACCACCGTTACGTTGCGACGATAAATACCCTGAATTTTCACCATTCAATATAAAACAAAAATCATCTTGTCTGCTATTGATTGGTTCGGGTAATTTTTGTGCTTTTCCAAAAGAACCATCTTCTTTCATCTTACTCATGTAAATATCGTAGCCTCCAAAACCGCCAGGCCTGTTAGACGCAAAATACAAGGTATTATTCTGTGCTATAAATGGATACATTTCCTTACTATAGGAATTAACTTCCGTTCCTAAATTTTCTGGGGCTCCAAAATTGTTTTCGCCTAAAACAGCAACTTTAAAAATATCGGAAGCACCCCTTGCTGATTCACTACCGCCCCTAATATTAGCAATAAAATACATGGTTTTACCATCTGGACTAAATGCAGGGTGTCCGTAAGAATATATGGGCTCGCAAAAAGGCAATACCTTAAAATTTGTATACCCTACTCCCTCTTTATACTCTCCAACCTCAATATGAAAATTCTTTTCGTTAAAATTACCTTCGGGCATATTCCTTTTGTTATAAGTTACCGTTATGTATAAGTGTTTGCCATCTGGAGACATTTTAACACTGGAAATATTGGTAATATCTTGCTTGGAATCTATAAGTAAAGGCATTTCATTTATTATTTCGTTACCATCTATATACCCTTCAAAAATAGTGAGTGCCGGAACGCCTAAAACTGTTTTTATTTTACCATTCTTGTTTAACAGATAAGATAGGTAAACGACCTTGTTGTCGCCATTAAAATTAATACTGAAATGAGGGCGTTCATCATTAATATCTAACTTGGAAATGGTATAGGTTTCATTTTGGGCATGGACTAAAAATGACAAAAAGGCCGTTACCAAAAAACATAAAAATCTCATTGTTAATTTGTTAATTGGAACTAAATATATAAAAAGTTATTTATTCCCTTCTGTATTTTTTGGTTTCCTCGAAGACATGTTCTAATATGACTTTATCCTGCTCAGAAAACTCAACTTGACGCCTAGCCATTACTTTTTCGGCTACTTCAAATGCTTTTTTAGTTAAATAGGTTGTAAATCCCGAACTGCCGCCCCAACTGAAACTTGGTACAAAATTCCTAGGGAAACCACTCCCAAAAATATTGGCGCTTACGCCTACAACAGTACCAGTATTGAACATGGTGTTAATGCCACATTTACTATGGTCGCCCATTATAAGGCCACAAAACTGCAACCCTGTTTTGGCAAAACTTTCCGATTGGTAATTCCAAAGGCGCACCTCCGCATAATTATTTTTTAGATTGGATGTATTGGTATCTGCACCCAAGTTGCACCATTCTCCCAAAACAGAATTTCCCAAAAATCCATCATGTCCCTTATTAGAGTACCCAAACAATACCGAATTATTTACCTCTCCCCCTATTTTACTAAAAGGCCCTACGGTGGTTGGCCCATAAATTTTAGCTCCTATCTTAACAACACCTCCTTCGCACAAAGCGAAAGGCCCTCTTATAATAGAACCTTCCATAATTTCGGTGTTCTTACCTATATAAATTGGGCCACTACTAGCATTAAGTGTTGCGAATTCTAACTTGGCGCCTTCCTCCAAAAAAATATTCTCTGGATCAATAACATTGTTACTTGGTGGTATGGGTTGCGACTTTCTATTTTCGGTCAGCAAATTAAAATCCTCTTGAATAGCCTCACCATTTTTTGAAAAGATATCCCAAGTATTTTCTATTTTAATACTGTCTCCGTTATATTCAAAAGCTTCATATGTTTCAAAATCAACATTTTCCTGACTTTCTTTGGTGAAAAAAGCAATAACATCCTCCCCTCTAAATATGGCTTGGTTTTCTTTTAGATCCTTTACCATTTCTGCTAATTCTAAATTTGGCAAATAGGAAGCATTTATCATAATGTTCTCGTCCATTTCTACCATAGGAAACTTGTCTGACAAATAATCTTCGGTTACCGTTGTGGTTGTAGAATCTAAATATGTTTCCCATTTTTCCCTAATGGTTAATATACCAATTCTAATATCGGCAACAGGACGTGTATAAGTTAATGGCAAAAGATTATTTCGCGATGGCCCATCAAAAAGAATGTAGTTCATGAGAAAATTAAAAGTTAAAGGTTAAAAGCTGTCCGCGTAAAGCATATGCTAATCAAATGGCTATTCAAAAGTAGCTTAATTGCTTAAAATAAAAAAGCCTTTCAATATTGAAAGGCTTTATAAATTTATGATGATAAACTAAATTACTTTTTAAATTTAGAATATTTGTTTTTAAACTTATCAATACGACCAGCAGTATCTACCAATTTAGATTTACCAGTGTAATAAGGATGAGATGTTCTAGAAATCTCCATTTTTACAAGTGGATACTCAACACCATCTACTTCAATCGTTTCATTGGTTACAGCAGTAGATTTTGTTAAAAACACATCATCGTTAGACATATCTTTAAATGCTACTACTCTATAATTCTCTGGGTGTATACCTTTTCTCATTGCTGTTACTTTTACATTTCAATTTTGGAAGTGCAAATTTAAGCATTTTTTATAAATGCACAACTGTTTTATAAAAAATTTATCTTGTAAGTTTTTGTAACGTTTTAGTATATTTGAATACTAACTTTTAAACTAACATCAAACTAAATATTATGGAAAATTCATCAAAAAGCATAGCTTCAAATTATGGACTGTACCTAGGTTCACTACTTGCTATATTAACAGTTGGTGCCTATGCTGTAAATATTGATTTACTAACCAATACTTGGTTCGGTATTTTTATTTTAATTGCTATTATTGTTTTTGGCATTATCGCCGTTGCTAAAGTAAAACAGGCTCAAGATGGATTTGCAAGTTTTAAGCAAGCTTTTACATCTTATTTTATAACCATTTTAATAGGTCTAGTAGTAAGTACCATTGTTTCTTACGTATTATTCAATTTTATTGATACAGAAGCTGCTGACCTTCTTAAAGAAAAAACTGTTGAAAAAACCATTCAAATGATGGAAGGTTTTAACGCGCCGCCCGAAACTATCGCCAAATCTGTTGAACAGATAGAATCGCAAAACCAATATTCCATACTAAATGTTTTAAAAGGACTGGCTGGCAATTTAGTTTTATTTAGCATTATTGGACTTATTGTCGCTGCAGCCATGAAAAAAACTAACCCAAACGCATCATAAATTCTTTACCTTTGTTTTGAAATAGAAAGTTTTCAAAATGGATATATCTGTAGTTATCCCACTACTTAACGAGCAAGAGTCCTTAACAGAATTGCACGATTGGATTGCAAAAGTGATGCAATCCAATCATTTTTCATACGAAATCATTTTTATAGATGATGGCAGCACTGATGATTCTTGGCAGATTATTTCAAAATTATCTTCAGAAAACAAGCATGTAAAGGGCATTCGCTTTTTCAAAAACTTTGGTAAATCGCAAGCACTCCATGCTGGTTTTGAAAAAGCCGAAGGCCAAGTCATTATTACCATGGATGCCGACTTACAGGACAATCCAGACGAAATACCAGAACTTTACCGGATGATAACTTCCGAAGGTTTCGACCTGGTTTCTGGTTGGAAAAAGAAACGTTACGATTCGGTTATAACCAAAAACCTGCCTTCTAAATTATTCAATTGGGCAGCCAGAAAAACGTCAGGTGTAAAACTTAATGATTTCAATTGCGGACTAAAGGCCTACAGAAATGATGTTGTAAAAAACATAGATGTTAATGGTGAAATGCACCGTTATATTCCAGTTTTGGCAAAAAATGCAGGTTTTGCCA
Source organism: Marixanthotalea marina (assembly GCA_018883545.1). Lineage (GTDB taxonomy): Bacteria > Bacteroidota > Bacteroidia > Flavobacteriales > Flavobacteriaceae > Marixanthotalea > Marixanthotalea marina. Next base: position 329,848 of record JAHLEH010000002.1, read on the forward strand.
ACATATCAGAAAAAATAGTGCAGCACCAAGCACGCAAATACGGCGAAACCAAGTTTGGTATGGAACGCTTTATTAATGGTTTTTTAGATTTAATTACCATTTGGTTTTTGTCCAGGTTTGGCAAAAGGCCCATGCATTTGTTCGGCGCTTTGGGCGTTATCATGTTTATTATTGGGTTTGGTTTTGCTCTGTATTTGGGTATAGATAAAATATTTATCAATCCAACCGGGAGGCTTATAACCCAAAGACCACAATTTTACATCGCTTTAGCCACCATGATTATAGGCACTCAATTCTTTGTTGCTGGTTTTCTGGGCGAAATTATTCTTCGAACCAAAGAAGACAAAAAACGATATGCCATAAAAGAGGCGCTTAATTTTAACAATTAACTTTTTTCTTTACCAAGAACTTCTTTTTTAAAGATTTAATAAAAATATGCTTTATAAAAAAGGCAAAACTAACTTTTGAATTATCTATTTTTGTATTATAGTAAACAGATATTAAACTGCACATAATGATTTACATTGAACCTAAAATTTTAGAACGGATAAACAAGTGGTTAACTCCTAGTTTTGATAAGGAAACTCAAGAATTTATTAAAAACAGCATTGCAAACAGTCCGAAGGAAATCCAAGAAAGTTTTTATAAAGATTTAGAATTTGGAACCGGTGGTATGCGAGGCGTTATGGGTATTGGCACCAATAGAATCAATAAATATACCTTAGGAAAAAGCACCCAAGGTTTAAGCGATTACCTACATACGTGTTTCCCAAATGAAAAAATCAAGGTGGCTATTGCCTACGATTGCAGGCACAACAGTAAATCGTTAGCAAAAGTTGTGGCCGATGTGTTTTCAGCAAATAATATTGAAGTTTATTTATTTGAAGATTTAAGGCCAACGCCAGAATTATCGTTTGCGGTAAGGCATTTAAATTGCCACTGTGGTATTGTGTTAACAGCTTCTCACAATCCGCCAGAATATAACGGCTACAAAGTATATTGGCAAGATGGTGGTCAATTAGTGCCTCCACATGATGAAGCATTGATAAGTGTTATAAACAATGTTGAATATGCATCCATAAAGTTCGATGCCAACAATGGTTTAATACATTTTATTGGGAAGGAGGTTGATAATGCTTTTATTGATGCTTCGGTAAAACACGGCAGTTTTAATACAACCCAAGAAGCTAAAGATAATTTTACCATCGTGTTTACGTCACTTCACGGAACGTCCATCACAGCTGTTCCTGAAACTTTAAAACAAGCTGGCTATAAAAACGTACATATTGTAAAAGAACAGGAAATGCCCGATGGCGATTTTCCAACGGTGGCTTCACCAAACCCAGAAGAACCCGCTGCCCTAAAAATGGCCTTGGAATTGGCCAACAAAGTCAATGCCGATATTGTTATTGGTACCGATCCCGATTGTGACCGTTTGGGTATTGCTGTGCGTAATGATGATGGCGATTTACAACTGCTTAATGGCAATCAAACTATGTTGGTAATGACCAATTTCCTATTGAAGCAATGGAAAGCACAAGATAAAATAAACGGGAAGCAGTTCATTGCTTCTACCATAGTTTCTACACCTATGCTAAATAATTTAGCCGATGCTTATGGTGTTGAAAGCAAAATTGTATTAACTGGTTTTAAATGGATTGCTAAGCTAATTCACGATTTCCCAGAACTGGAATTTATTGGTGGTGGCGAAGAAAGTTTCGGTTATATGGTGAGCGATTTTGTACGTGACAAGGATGCTGTAACTTCTACCCTTTTGGCTATTGAAATAGCAGCTCAAGCCAAAGCCAACGGAAGTTCACTTTTTAAAGAACTTATAGACCTTTATGTAGAGCATGGGTTTTACAAGGAAAAACTTATTTCCTTAACTAAAAAAGGCATTGAAGGCGCTCAGGAAATTGCCCAAATGATGGTTGATGCCCGTGAAAACCCACTTCAAGTGGTCAATGGTTCTAAAGTGGTGAAAATTGATGATTATCAATTATCAATTTCAAAAAACTTAAATACAGGAGAAGAAACTGCTATTGACGTACCTAAATCAAACGTTTTGATTTATACCACCGAAGATGGCAGTCAAATAGCATTGAGGCCCAGCGGCACTGAGCCAAAGATTAAGTTCTATATTAGCGTGAATACCAAATTGGAATCTACTTCAAAATTTAAAGAAACCGAAAAAGCATTAGATGCCAAAATTGATGCCATTTTAAAAGACATGAACCTTAGTTAATGAATCAATTCTACAACATCCTAAAGTATGCAAAACCTTATAAACGCTACGCTTTAGGCCATATTCTATCTAATATTCTTTACGCCTTATTTGGTGCGCTATCGTTTGTTGCATTGGTGCCCATGCTGGATATTCTTTTTCAAGAAAATAAAGGTGAAACAATTACCAAACCCGTATACACAGGTATTGCCGATCTAAACGATTTTTACAAAGATTATTTGGCTTATCAAGTCAATCAATACGCCCAAAACGACCCACAAAAAGCATTGCTTTTCGTGGTAGGTTTAATTATTGTTTTATTTCTGCTAAAAAATATTTTCGGTTATTTGGCCAATTATTGGATGGTTTTCCTAAGAAATGGTGTCGTAAGGGATTTACGAAATGCTGTTTATAAAAAAACCGTTGAATTACCTCTTTCCTATTTTTCGGAACAGAAAAAGGGAGACATCATGGCACGTGTTACCAACGATGTTTCTACCTTAGAATATTCCATGCTACCTGTTTTAGAGCTTATTGCACGTGAGCCACTGGCAATTATTTTCACCATAACAATCATGCTCATCATGAGTGCAAAGCTGACGCTATTTGTATTCATATTTATTCCTTTATCTGGATTGATAATATCCAGAATTGGTAAAAGCTTGAAACGCAAGTCCGATCGTGTTCAAAAAGAACAAGGCAATATTTTATCTACTATAGAAGAAACACTTACGGGGCTTCGTATTATAAAAGGGTTTAATGCTGAAGAAAAATTCAATACTAGATTTAAAGAGTCAACATCGCGTTTTTATCATTTTTCCAACAAATTACTAAACCGTCAAAATCTAGCTTCACCAACAAGTGAATTTTTGGGCATTTTGGTTATCTCTATACTTTTATGGTACGGCGGGCAGTTGGTTTTAATTGATAAATCTCTTGATGGCAGTACATTCATAGCCTATATGGGTTTGGCATATAATATTATGGTGCCTGCAAAAGCCATTGCTAGAGGCTTGTATAACATTAAACAAGGAAATGCAGCAGCTGAAAGAATTCAGGAAATAATAGATACACCCAATCCACTTAAGGATTCAGAAAACGCCAAGAAAAAAAACAATTTCAATTCTAAAATTGAATTTGAAAACATATCCTTCAAATATCAAGATGAATATGTTTTAAAAGATTTTTCATTAACCATTCCCAAAGGAAAAAAGGTTGCTTTGGTAGGGCAATCTGGTAGCGGCAAGTCTACCATTGCCAATCTCATTACCCGTTTTTACGATGTTAACAAAGGGAAGATCATGATTGACGGTATAGATATTCGCGATTTAACCACTAAATCATTAAGAAACCAACTGGGTATTGTAACCCAAGACGCCATTCTTTTTAACGACAGCATAAAAAACAATTTGTTGCTTGGCAATGAAAAAGCTACTGACGAACAAATTACAGATGCTTTAAAGGTTGCCAATGCCTGGGAATTTGTAAAAGATTTGCCAGAAGGCATAGAAACAAACATTGGCGATTCTGGCAATAAATTATCTGGCGGACAAAAACAGCGTTTAAGTATTGCTAGAGCCGTTCTTAAAAATCCACCAATAATGGTACTGGACGAAGCTACGTCTGCTCTTGATACTGAAAGTGAACGTTTGGTACAAGTAGCTTTAGAGAATATGATGAAAAACAGAACATCTATTGTAATTGCCCACAGATTGTCTACCATCCAAAATGCCGACGAAATCATCGTTTTAAATAAAGGGCAAATCGTTGAGCAAGGAAAGCATTCAGAGCTTATAGCCAAAAACGGTACTTATAAAAAGCTCGTTGAAATGCAAAGTTTTGAATAAAATCCTTTAAAAAAAGAAAAAAGGATAGAGATTTGGGGGCATCTATCCTTTTCTGAGTTCATTGCTAGACTTGGGGACGACTAACAAATTAAGTAGGTTTCTGAAGCAAACTTAATACAAAAAAGCATATTCACAAAGAAAAATTGTATTTAATCGTATTAATCATGCGTTTCGTCGATTAATTGATTATCAAAATACTTATAATCAACAATTTATACTTTTAATAAAATTTAAACACTTAAACATCAAACTTTTACTATTTTTAGCAGTCTAACTAGAAATTAAATTTGTGATCGACGAAGTTCAGTTACTGGAAGATTTAAAATCCGAAAAACATAAAGACCAAGCTTTTAGAACATTAATGAAGCTTTACAAAGAGCGTTTGTATTGGCACATTCGTAATATAGTGAAGTCCCATGATGACGCCGATGACGTGCTACAAAACACTTTTATTAAGGTTTATAAAAATATTCATAAATTTAAGGGAGATAGCAAACTGTTTTCTTGGATTTACCGCATAGCAACAAACGAATCAATAACTCTACTTAACAAAAATGCCAAAAGGCTTCAAATTTCAAGTGAAGAGTTACAACAAACGGTGATAACTAACCTTGAAGCTGATGTTTATTTTGAAGGTGACGAGATGCAATTAAAATTACAAAAAGCCATTGCAACCTTGCCCCAAAAGCAACAATTGGTTTTTAACATGAAGTATTTTGAAGATTTAAAATATAAAGAAATGGCAGACATTTTAGAAACCAGCGAAGGTGCTTTAAAATCATCCTACCATTTAGCAGTAAAAAAAATTGAAGCATATTTAACTAGCAATTAAACCTTTATAAAAATAAAGAGTCTAAAAGTTATGAACAGAAATTTAAATAAAATAAAAGGTTCTGGTTTTAAAACCCCAAAAAACTATTTTGAGGAGGTAGAAGATTCCGTACTCAACCAAATTAAGCTGAGCAGTATAGAAAACACCGGTTTTAAAACACCTAAAGGATATCTCGATACTCTAGAGGATACAGTAATGGCCAAAGTTTCCGAAAACAAGGACACGAAGGTTATTCATTTATTTAGCAGAAAAAATCTGCTTTATGCGTCTAGTATCGCAGCTACCATACTGTTGCTATTCAATTTATCTATTTTTGAAAGTAATAGAACAGCTTCTTTCGATACTTTAGATACGGCAACTGTAGAAAACTACATTATGAATGAATATGTAAGCTCTTATGATATGGCTTCACTTTTAACTGATGAAGATATTGTTGAGGAAGATTTCATTGAACACAGTTTTTCCGAAGAAAACATAGAAAACTATATATTAAATAATATTGATATAGAATATTACTTTTCAGAATAAAAATAAATGAAGATGAGAACGATTTTAATAGTTTTAACCCTGTGCCTATCTCTTAGCACCTTTGCGCAACGAGATAAAATTAAAAGCCTTAAAGTGGCTTTTATAACAGAAAAACTGAACCTTACTGAAAAAGAAGCCCAACAATTTTGGCCTATATACAATGCCTATGATAATACAGTAAGCAACCTTAAATACAATGAATTTGGAAAGGTAATTCATGAAATTAGAGAAAACTATGCTACCATTTCTGACGATAAAGCAAATGAACTTTTAGATAAAGCTTTAGATATACAAACCAAAATACATTCTGAAGAGATTAATTTAGTCAAGAAACTTCGAAACATTATTTCGGCAAAAAAGATTTTAGGACTAAAAAATGCTGAAGAAGACTTCGATAGAAAAATGTTTGAAGAATGGAACAAAAGACGGCGAGACCGAAATAATTAATAAAAAAATCAACTTTTAAAACTTACCTTTGCATTCTTATTTATAACAAGATGCGATTACACAGAAACTTATGCTTTGCCGTTATTGATGGATTGACCTTAATTTTCAATGAAGGTAATTACGCCGATAAAGTAATTCAACAACTATTAAAACGTGACAAACGTTGGGGTGCACGTGACCGCGCCTTTGTTGCTGAAACCACTTATGATATTGTAAGGTGGAAGCGTTTGTATGCCGAAATTGCAGAAGTAAAAGAACCTTTTGACAGAGATAACCTATGGCGTATGTTTGCCGTTTGGGCGACCCTAAAAGGCATAAAATTACCTGATTGGAAATATTTTATAGATACACCTACACGTAAAATAAAAGGCAAGTTTGATGAATTGTCTAAAATCAGAAAGTTTAAAGAATCCATTCCGGATTGGTTAGATGAACTTGGTGCAAAAGAACTTGGCGAAGGCGTTTGGACAAAAGAAATAGCAGCATTAAACGACCAAGCCGATGTTATTTTAAGGGTCAATACCTTAAAAACAACCAAAGAAAAACTACAAGAAGAACTATTCGATTTGGGACATGAAACTGAGTTCCTTCCAAACTATCCAAATGCCCTTAAATTAAAAGAGCGCGCTAATGTATTTACTACAGAAGCTTTTAAAAACGGTCTTTTCGAAGTCCAAGATGCTTCGTCACAATTGGTAGCCGACTTTTTAAATGTACAACCAGGTATGCGTGTGGTTGATGCCTGTGCAGGTGCTGGCGGCAAAACATTGCACATTGCTTCTTTAATGGAAAATAAAGGTCAGATAATAGCCTTAGATATTTTTGAAAACAAACTGAAAGAACTAAAACGGCGTGCCAAACGCAACGGTGCCCACAACATAGAAACCAGAGCGATTGATTCTACTAAAGTCATTAAAAAATTACATGACAGTGTAGATCGTGTATTGATTGATGCACCTTGTTCTGGGCTGGGTGTTTTGCGCAGAAACCCAGATGCCAAATGGAAACTGGAACCACAATTTATTGAGGATATTAAAAAAACGCAGCAAGATATTTTACAGCAATACAGTAAAATGGTAAAAGCAGGCGGACAACTCGTTTATGCCACGTGTTCCGTTTTGCCTTCAGAAAACCAATACCAGGTGGACACGTTTTTGAAATCGGATGCTGGAAAAGATTTTTCATTGATTAAAGACCAAAAAATATTAGCCCACAAATCAGGTTTTGACGGGTTTTATATGGCCTTAATGGAAAGAAAATAAGGTTTTCAGTGTCATTCTGAACTTGTTTCAGAATCTCATTATCATTTTTATATTTACCCATGAATTCAGAATTTCAAGAATACATTTCCAATCTATTGAATGAAAACGTAACTAAAATCAATTCAGTATCAGGCGGCGATATTTCAGAAGCTTTTAAAATACGCACTTCCAAAAATGCTTATTTCCTAAAAACAAATCAGGCTTCTACCCTAAATATGTTTCAAACGGAAGCGGCCGCTTTAAAACACATTAACGACACTAAAACCATTAAAACGCCCAAAGTTATTGCTGTTGATACCTTTAAAAACAATGCGTTTTTACTCATGGAATTTATTGAAAGTAAAACACCAACCAATTCCGATTTTGAAACATTAGGTTTTCAATTAGCCGCTTTGCACAGTCATTCTGTCGATTATTTTGGGTGGGAACAGGATAATTTTATTGGTACTTTACCTCAAAGCAATACGCTGCATAAATCCTGGGCAGATTTTTACGTTAACGAACGTTTACAACCTCAACTAAGACTTGCCAGACAAAGTAATTTACTATCGGGGAATGAATGTCCACCAACAGAAAAAATGCTACAAGCATTACAACCAATGTTTCAAAACACAAAACCTTCATTATTGCATGGTGATTTGTGGGGCGGCAATTATATTATTTCCAAAAGTGGAGAGCCTTACTTGATAGACCCTGCCATGTATTACGGCCATAGTGAAGTAGATATTGCTATGACTAAACTTTTTGGCGGCTTTGGTGATAATTTCTACAAAGCCTACCATAGTGTTCACCCTGAAGATGCCCATACAACATCCAGAATTGATGTTTACCAACTTTACTATTTGTTGGTGCATCTTAACTTATTTGGGAATTCCTATTATGGTTCTGTATCGAGAATACTTCAAAAGTATTTTTAATTCTTGTCATTGTCTTAGTCGAATCTTAGATTTCCTGCGAATCCCGATAGCTATCGGGAAGGAACTCAGGCAACAATTGTTTAAATATAGATTCCGCATCAAGCCTGCCTATCGGCAGACAGGTGTGGAATGACAATGTAAATCAAAAGCAATCTGTTGAAAATAGTGTTAATAATCCGCAACGGTTTCCATAAAAAACCAAAGATTAATGCCCAAAAAAGTGTATTTTTGCATTTTCAAAATACAACCTTAATACATCTACAATGATTCATTTCTTTGGAAACGTAAACAGCAAGTTATATGCTGTTCAAACAACAAAAGAATTATCACCTGAAAGTATCTTAAAATTAAATTGGCTTTTTGGCAACCAGCCTAAAATAGAACAAGCATCTCTGGATGCTTTTTTTGTTGGCCCCAGAGCAGCCATGATAACACCTTGGAGTACCAATGCTGTTGAAATTACCCAAAACATGGGGATTTCAGGCATTATAAGAATTGAAGAATTCAAAGCCGTTTCAAAAGATTTTAAGGATTTCGACCCGATGATTTCAGAGAAATTCAACGGTTTAAATCAAGAATCATTTACCATAAATATTCAGCCCGAACCTATTCTGAATATTGAAGACATTGCGGCTTACAACGAACAGGAAGGGTTATCGCTAAGTGAAGAAGAAGTTGCATATTTAGAAGGCGTTTCCAAAAAAATTGGTCGTCCTTTAACCGATTCTGAAGTATTTGGGTTTTCGCAAGTAAATAGCGAACATTGCCGACATAAAATATTTAACGGCACCTTTGTTATTGATGGCAAAGAAAAACCAACATCGCTTTTTAAACTCATTAGAAAAACATCTGAAACGAATCCAAATAGTATTGTTTCAGCTTATAAAGATAACGTCGCTTTTATTGAAGGACCAAAGGTGGAACAATTTGCACCAACACGTGCTGATGTGCCCGATTATTATACTACTAAAGATTTTGATTCAGTAATCTCGCTAAAAGCCGAAACCCATAATTTCCCAACCACTGTAGAGCCCTTTAATGGTGCAGCAACTGGTTCCGGTGGTGAAATCCGCGACCGATTGGCTGGCGGTAAAGGCTCCATTCCATTAGCTGGAACAGCCGTTTATATGACGTCCTATTCCCGTTTGGACGCAAACAGACCTTGGGAAAAAGCCTTTCCTGAGCGCAAATGGCTCTACCAAACGCCTATGGATATTTTAATAAAAGCCAGTAATGGGGCTTCCGATTTTGGTAACAAATTTGGTCAGCCACTTATTTGTGGTTCCGTATTAACATTTGAACATGAAGAAGATGCCAGAAAACTAGGCTTTGACAAAGTAATTATGCAAGCTGGCGGTATAGGTTATGGCAAAAAAAACCAAGCCAAAAAAGACAAACCACAAACTGGTGATAAAATAGTGATTCTTGGTGGTGAAAATTATCGTATTGGTATGGGTGGCGCGGCAGTATCTAGTGCTGACACAGGTGAATTTGCTTCAGGTATTGAATTGAATGCCGTACAACGTTCTAACCCAGAAATGCAAAAACGAGCGGCAAATGCGGTGCGTGGCATGGTAGAAAGTGATGAAAATTACATAGTTTCCATTCACGACCATGGCGCTGGTGGCCACCTAAACTGCTTATCTGAATTGGTTGAAGAAACAGGTGGTAACATAGATTTGGATGCACTTCCTGTTGGTGACCCAACATTATCCGATAAAGAAATTATAGGTAACGAATCCCAAGAGCGTATGGGCTTGGTGATCGACAAAGAACATATTGATATTTTACAGCGCATCGCAGACAGAGAGCGCTCGCCCATGTACAAGGTTGGCGATGTTACAGGCGATAACCGTTTTACATTCGAATCTAAAACCAACGGCCATAAACCTATGGATTTGGCTATGGAAGATATGTTTGGTAGCTCTCCAAAGACCATTATGACTGATAAAACAGTCGAAAGAAATTATAATGAGCTTTCATATGCTCAGGAAAATTTTCATACATATCTAGAGCAAATTTTACAACTAGAGGCTGTAGCTTGTAAAGATTGGTTAACCAACAAGGTAGATCGTTGCGTTGGCGGTAAAGTAGCCAAACAACAATGTGCTGGGCCATTGCAATTACCATTAAACAATGTTGGTGTAATGGCATTGGACTATAAAGGCAAAGAAGGTATTGCAACTTCTATTGGCCACTCTCCTATTTCTGGATTGATTAACCCCGTTGCTGGTAGTAGAAATTCCATTTCCGAAGCTTTAACAAATATTATTTGGGCTCCTTTAAAAGACGGTTTAAAAAGTGTGTCGCTTTCAGCCAACTGGATGTGGCCTTGTAAAAATGAAGGTGAAGACGCCCGTTTGTACAAAGCTGTGGAGGCTGTTTCTGAATTTGCGATTGATTTGGGAATCAATGTACCAACTGGCAAGGACTCCCTTTCTATGAAACAAAAATATCCTAACGAAGAAGTAATAGCTCCTGGAACGGTTATTATTTCTGCTGCTGGGAGTTGTAACAACATTACTAAAGTAATCGAACCCGTTTTAAAAAGAAACGCAGGTAATATTTATTACATAAACCTTTCCCAAGACCATTTTAAATTAGGTGGCAGCTCATTTGCCCAAGTGTTAAACAAAATCGGTAATGAAACACCAACCGTTAAAAATGCCGCGTATGTTAAAACGGTTTTCAACACAATACAACAATTAATAAAAAACGACCAAATTGTTGCCGGACACGATGTCGCTTCAGGTGGTTTGATTACAACTTTGTTGGAAATGTGTTTTGCTGATACCGATTTGGGGGCTGAATTAAATCTTTCCGCTTTAGCTGAAAAAGATTCATTAAAACTGTTATTCTCTGAAAATGCTGGCATCGTGATTCAATCAAAAGATGCTTCCATTGAAACAACTTTATCTGAAGCAAATATTGAATTTTTCAACATTGGAAGTGTGACTGAAAATGGTGTGTTAAACATTACAAATGGCACTGATATTTTCAATTTAAATATTTCAGAATTAAGGGATACGTGGTACAAAACCTCTTTCTTGTTAGACCAAAAACAAACTGCAAATGGTTTGGCAAAAGATCGATTTGATAATTACAAAAACCAACCACTTCAATATGTTTTCCCAAAACATTTTACTGGAAAGTTAGAAGATGTCACTTCGAGTGATTCGCCACAAGCGAATCGTATCGAGAAGCCGAAAGCCGCTATTTTACGCGAAAAAGGAAGCAACAGCGAACGTGAGATGGCAAACGCTATGTATTTAGCCGGTTTCGATGTTAAAGACGTACACATGACCGATTTAATTTCTGGCCGTGAAACGTTGGAAGATATTCAGTTTTTAGGTGCCGTTGGTGGCTTTTCCAACTCCGATGTTTTAGGGTCTGCCAAAGGTTGGGCTGGCGCTATTAAATACAACGAAAAAGCCAATAAAGCCATTCAGGATTTCTTTAAAAGAGAAGATACGCTTTCTGTAGGTATCTGTAATGGTTGTCAGTTATTCATGGAATTAGAAGAAATCAACCCTGACCATGAAGTGCACGGAAAAATGACTTATAACGAATCACATAAACACGAAAGCGCCTTTACATCAGTTAAAATTCAAGAGAACAATTCAATTATGCTATCCACATTGGCAGGTTCTACTTTGGGTGTTTGGATTTCACATGGTGAAGGTAAATTTAGTTTACCATACACCGAAGACCAATATAACATTGTGGCGAAATACGGGTATGCTGAATACCCACATAACCCTAATGGTTCTGATTTTAATACGGCCATGATGTGTGATAAAACAGGGCGACATTTGGTAACCATGCCACATATTGAGCGTTCTACGTTCCAATGGAATTGGGCGTATTATCCTATAGGTAGAAAAGATGAAGTCTCCCCTTGGTTGGAAGCGTTTGTAAATGCCCGAAAATGGATTGAAAACAAAAAATAATACCACTTAAAAATACAAAAAGCCCAACTGCAAAACAGCTGGGCTTTTTTTTGAAAAAATTATTAATACTACATAGCTTCTTTTATTACAGCTTGCGCTGCAACCAATCTCGCAATGGGAACCCTAAAAGGTGAGCAACTCACATAGTTCATGCCTGCATTGTAGCAAAACTCAACGGAGCTTGGTTCGCCACCATGTTCGCCACAAATGCCTACTTTTAAATTGGGTTTTACACTGCGCCCTCTTTCAGTTCCTATTGTAATCAATTGGCCTACACCTTCTTGATCTAACACTTCAAAAGGATCGACTTTTAAAATGCCTTTCTCAATATAAATTGGCAGGAATTTACCAGCATCATCACGAGAATAACCAAAGGTCATTTGGGTTAAATCATTAGTTCCAAAAGAGAAGAAATCAGCTTTCTGTGCAATTTTATCTGCCATTAACGCTGCTCGTGGAATTTCAATCATGGTTCCAACTAAATATTCTATCGTATCTTTACGTTCTTCAAAAACAGTTTGAGCCGTATGTCTGATAATCTGTTCTTGCATTTCAAACTCTTTAACAGTTCCTACCAATGGTACCATAATTTCAGGCTTAGTAAATACGCCCTTGGCTTTTAGGTTCAGTGCTGCTTCAACAATGGCCCGAGTTTGCATTTCAGTGATTTCAGGATAGGTATTTCCTAACCTGCAGCCTCTATGCCCTAACATGGGGTTAAACTCTTCCAATTCGGCCACTTTATTTTTAACGGCTTGCAATGAAATATGCATTTCTTCCGCCAATTCTTTTTGGGTTGCCAATTGATGGGGCACAAATTCATGCAGTGGAGGATCTAACAAGCGAATGGTTACAGGAAAACCTTCCATTGCTTCAAAAATACCTTCAAAGTCCGAACGCTGCATGGGCAACAGTTCATTCAAGGCTTGTTTTCTTCCTTTTACGGTATCAGCCAAAATCATTTCCCGCATCGCTTTAATCCTATCGACTTCAAAAAACATATGCTCAGTACGAGTTAAACCAATACCCTCTGCTCCAAAATTCCTAGCTACCAAAGCGTCTTTGGGTGTATCGGCATTGGTCCTGACTTTCATAACACTGAACTTATCTGCCAATTTCATTATTTCAGCAAATTCGCCTGTTAATTCAGGTTCTTTAGTCGCCACTTTACCTTCAATAATATTACCAGTAGAGCCATTTAAGGAAATCCAATCACCTTCGTGGTATTCATGATCTCCCACGGTCATCGTTCTGGTTTTATAATTAATTTTTAAAGCGCCTGCACCAGACACACAACATTTGCCCATACCCCTAGCCACTACAGCCGCATGGGATGTCATACCCCCACGAGCGGTTAAAATACCTTTGGCAAGATTCATACCTTCTAAATCTTCAGGAGATGTTTCTATGCGTACAAGAATGGTGTTTTTAAATTTAGCTGCTTCATCAGCAAAAAACACTATTTTACCTGTTGCAGCTCCAGGTGAGGCTGGCAGTCCTTGCGCTATTACATGAGCAGTTTTTAAAGCATCTGGATCAAAAATAGGGTGTAATAACTCATCTAATTTATTGGGCTCTACCCTTAACAATGCTTCCTCCTCGCTAATCAAGCCTTCATTCAATAAATCAACCGCAATTTTAACCATGGCCGCTCCAGTACGTTTACCGTTTCTTGTTTGAAGAATCCAAAGTTTACCGTCTTGAATGGTAAACTCCATGTCTTGCATATCACGATAATGTTTTTCCAATATTTCTTGGTAGCCATTCAATTCGTTATAGATATCTGGCATTAATTCTTCTAATGAGGGATAGTTTTCAATTCGTTCTTCCTCTTCAATTCTAGCCAATTCGGCCCAACGTTGGGAACCCAACTTAGTAATTTGTTGAGGCGTTCTTACACCAGCAACCACATCTTCTCCTTGAGCGTTTACCAAATATTCTCCATTAAATACATTTTCGCCCGTACCGGCGTCGCGGGTAAAGCAAACACCAGTTGCAGAATTATTACCCATATTGCCATATACCATTGCCTGAACGTTTACAGCAGTTCCCCAGTCTTCTGGATAACCATGCATTTTTCTGTAGTAAATGGCACGATCGCCATTCCAGCTATTAAAAACAGCTATGATAGCTCCCCATAATTGTTTCCACGGATCGGTTGGAAAATTATGTCCAGTTCTCTTCTTAACAGCATCTTTAAAGTCATAAACCAAATCTTTTAAATCTTGAACGGTAAATTCAGTATCCAATTTAATACCTCTTTTTTCCTTAAGATGATCCATAATTTCTTCAAACGGATCAATATCTTCTTTAGAAGCGGGCTTCATACCTAAAACAACACCGCCATACATTTGAATGAAACGGCGGTACGAGTCCCAAGCAAAATGCTCATTATTGGTTTTTTTGGCCAAACCTATAACTACCTCATCGTTTATTCCTAAATTCAAAACGGTATCCATCATACCAGGCATAGAGACTCGAGCTCCTGAACGTACCGAAACAAGTAATGGATTTTCCTTATCTCCAAATTTAGCCTCCATCAACGATTCTATATTTGCAATAGATTCTTCGACTTCCAATTTTAAATTCTCTATTACAGTCTCTTCACCCAAAAGGTTATATTCTGTACAAACATCAGTTGTAATTGTAAAACCTGGAGGCACAGGTATTCCAATAGAACTCATTTCTGCCAAGTTGGCTCCTTTACCCCCAAGCAGATTTTTCATTTTACTATTACCATCGGCAGACTTGCTTCCAAATCTAAAAACTCTGGTTTTTGCTTCTTCTAGTAGTTCCATAATTTATATTTTTTTCTTAGTTGACATTTCATAATTATGGTACTAAAATTAAACCCATAAAAATTGAAATTCAATGACTTAAATCATGTTTCTATAGTATTAATTTCAGTTTTCAACAAATACCTTTTATAGTCGACTCATTAGCTATGCTATTGCTTTTCTATTGCAATTTGAAAATCGTTATTAATTTCTTATTTTGCATTGGTACAATTTACCCACTGAACTAATGACTAAGGTTACCAGAATTTTTGATTTTCCATATTACCAGCTTGAAACCTTCAATCTTGAAAAAGCCTTTTCCACAAAATACAATGGTCAGTGGCAATCTATTTCAACTCAAGAATACATAAAACAAGTCAATGCCATAAGCAGAGGCTTACTGAGTTTAGGCATTGAACCCAATGATAAAATTGCTGTTATTTCCAGTAACAACAGAACCGAATGGAATGTGTTAGATATTGGAATATTACAAATTGGCGCCCAAAATGTGCCTATTTACCCAACTATTGCTTCTGAAGATTACCAATACATACTAAACCACTCTGAAGCCATATATTGTTTTGTCTCCGATATTGAAGTTTTAGAAAAAGTGAATGCCATTAAAAGCGATACAAAGCTCAAAAAGGTATATACTTTTGATGCTATTGAAAACGAAAGTCATTGGACAGATATTTTAAAATTAGGTGAAGATGAAAGTAATCAGAATGAAGTAGAGTCCAGAAAAGAGAGTGTGTCTCCAAATGATTTGGCAACTTTAATTTACACATCTGGAACTACAGGAAAACCAAAAGGTGTCATGCTATCACACAATAATTTAGTATCTAATGTTGTAGACAGTACTTCTAGGGTTCCGCTTGAACACGGAAAATCTAAAGCGCTTAGCTTTTTACCCATTTGTCACGTTTTTGAACGCATGATATTGTATCTCTACCAATATTGTGGTATAGAGATTTATTTTGCCGAAAACCTAGAGTCAATCAGCAACAACCTAAAAGAGGTAAAACCTCATATTATGACTGCTGTCCCAAGACTTTATGAAAAAGTATATGATAAAATCATAGAAAAAGGAACCCAGCAAAAAGGCATAAAAAAAATGTTGTTTTTTTGGGCCTTAAACCTAGGTCTGAAATTTGAGCCCTATGGCCAAAATGGTTTTTGGTATGAGTTTAAATTAAAAATAGCCAATCTTCTAATCTTTAGTAAATGGAGGGAGGCTTTAGGAGGTAACATAAACACCATGGTTTCTGGTAGTGCAGCATTACAACACAGACTAATAAGGGTGTTTTCTGCAGCAAAAATGCCCATTCTTGAAGGTTACGGACTCACCGAAACTTCGCCTGTAATTGCGGTTAATTGTCCGTTTAACGGTGGTATCAGAATTGGAACCGTAGGCAGGATAATAGACAACGTAGAGGTTAAAATCGCCGAAGATGGCGAAATACTGGTAAAAGGCCCCAATGTTATGCTTGGCTATTTTAAAGACCCTGAAAAAACGGCTGAAGTTATAACTGATTCGTATTTCCACACCGGAGATATTGGGGAAATTTCAGATGATGGTTTTTTAAAAATCACCGACAGAAAAAAGGAAATGTTCAAAACATCGGGTGGCAAATACATTGCGCCCGCCCTTATAGAAAATCAATTAAAACAATCACGTTTTATAGATCAAGTTATGGTCATTGGTGAAGGTGAAAAAATGCCGGCTGCTTTCATTCAGGTTAACTTCGATTTTGTAAAAGAATGGGCAAAACTGCACAATATCACCTTCAAAAATAATGAAGACATGGTAAGCAACCCAAATCTTATAGAAAGAATTCAAAAAGAAGTGGATGAAACCAACCAAAAATTTGGACATTGGGAACAAATTAAAAAATTTGAACTTACACCCGATGTATGGTCCATAGAAAGTGGTCATTTAACACCTACTATGAAAATGAAACGTAAAGACATTAAAGAAAAATACATTAATCTTTACAACAAGATCTACCTCTAAAAGTTGTTTCTATTACAAATAAGCAGCTAAAGCACTTTTCATAAGTAATTTTAACTTTATTTTACCTCTCATTATTATGCGTGCATAATATGTTTTTGTATATTTGAGTTGACTAACCAAATAAATAATTTTTGATGTATAAAAAGGCGAAAATACCTCCTAATAAGACATTACATCTGGTTATTAATAATTTATAAACTTTATTAATTATAACAGATGAAGGACAAAACAATAGATTATGTATTGCGAACAACATGGCTCACAGTACAAAAAATGTACAATGAAGAAGCTGCCAAAATTGGTAGCACCATGGCGACTGGTTTTACATTGTTGAGCATTGACCCAGAAAACGGCACCCCCTCAACAGCCTTGGGCCCAAAAATGGGTATGGAAGCCACCAGTTTGTCAAGAATATTAAAAACAATGGAACAAAATGGTCTTATAGAGCGGCGCCCAAATCCTGAAGACGGTAGGGGCGTTATTATTTCTCTAACAGATTTTGGCAGGGAAAAAAGAGCTTTTTCCAGAGAGAAAGTATTAACTTTTAACGAAGTTATACGAAATAATATCTCGGATGAGAAACTAAACCATTTCTACGAAGTGTCTGAACTCATTAACGATCTTGTTTCCAATAAAAAAATATATAATCCGTAATAAAGATTATAGCCCAACTAAATTATGAACAAACGTGTAATTAACAAAGTAGCTGTTATTGGCTCTGGCATTATGGGAAGTGGCATTGCATGCCATTTTGCAAATATCGGTATTGAAGTGTTGCTTTTAGATATTATTCCAAGAGAATTAAACGACGCTGAAAAGGCGAAAGGGCTAACGCTTGAAGATAAAGCCGTTAGAAACCGCTTGGTGAATGATTCCTTAACCCAAGCCCTAAAATCGAAACCCTCACCTATTTACCACGAAAAATTTGCCAGCAGAATTAAAACGGGGAATCTGGAAGATGACATTTCCAAAGTTTCTGAAGCAGATTGGGTTATTGAAGTGGTAGTTGAAAGGCTAGACATCAAAAAAAAGGTATTTGAAAACCTTGACAAGTATAGAAAACCAGGCACTTTAATAACCTCTAACACGTCTGGAATTCCCATTCATTTTATGAGTGAAGGCAGAAGCGACGATTTTCAAAAGCATTTCTGCGGCACCCACTTTTTCAATCCGCCGCGTTATTTAAAATTGTTTGAAATCATACCTGGCCCCAAAACATCTCAAGAAGTGTTGGATTTCCTTAACAATTATGGCGAACAATTTCTTGGAAAAACTACAGTAGTTGCCAAAGATACCCCGGCGTTTATTGGCAATCGTATCGGGATTTTCGGAATTATGAGCTTATTCCATCAGGTAAAAGAAATGGGATTAACCATAGAAGAAGTTGATAAACTAACAGGCCCCGTTATTGGCAGACCAAAATCGGCCACCTTCCGCACGGTTGATGTGGTTGGATTAGACACACTTGTTCACGTAGCCAATGGCCTGTATGAAAATTGTCCAGACGATGAAGCCCATGACCTTTTTAAATTGCCGGATTTCATCCAAACTATGGTGAACAACAAATGGTTGGGCAGCAAAACCAATCAAGGTTTTTACAAAAAAATTAAAAATGAAGATGGTAGTAGCGAAATATTATCATTAGATTTAGATTCACTTGAATACAGAGCAAAAAAATCTGCCAAATTTGCCACCCTGGAATTAACCAAAACAGTTGATAAGGTTATTGACCGTTTCAACATATTAATTTCCGGAAAAGACAAAGCAGGTGCATTCTACAGAAAGAATTTTTCTGCCATGTTCGAATATGTATCCAATAGAATTCCTGAAATCACAGATGATCTTTACAAAATAGATGATGCCATGAAAGCTGGTTTTGGCTGGGAACACGGGCCATTTCAAATCTGGGATGCCATTGGGGTTGAAGCAGGTGCTAAGATGATGGAAGCTGAAGGTCATAAACCAGCAAATTGGGTTAATGACATGCTGTCTTCTGGCAGTAAATCATTTTATACCGTGCAAGATGGCGCCACTTATTTTTATGATATTCCATCGAAACAACAAACCAAAGTACCTGATCAGGATGCCTTTATCATTTTAGATAATATTAGAAAATCCAACGAAGTTTGGAAAAATTCGGGTGTTGTTATCGAAGATTTAGGAAATGGCATTCTGAATTGCGAATTCCAATCTAAAATGAATACCATTGGTGGCGATGTACTGGCTGGGTTGAATAAAGCAGTCGATTTAGCTGAAAAGGATTTTCAAGGTTTGGTTATTGGAAACCAAGGGACTAACTTTTCTGTAGGGGCCAATATAGGGATGATTTTCATGATGGCCGTTGAGCAGGAATATGACGAACTAAATGCTGCCATTAAATATTTTCAAGATACTATGATGCGCATGCGCTACTCCTCCATTCCTACTGTTTCAGCACCCCATGGCATGACTTTAGGAGGTGGTTGTGAGTTATCAATGCATGCTGACAAGGTAGTTGCTGCAGCAGAAACCTACATTGGGTTGGTTGAATTTGGTGTGGGGGTTATTCCAGGTGGTGGTGGCTCTAAAGAAATGACCTTGCGCGCTCAAGACACCTTTATGAAAGGTGATGTCGAATTGAATCGTTTAAGGGAATATTTTCTAACCATTGCCATGGCCAAAGTATCAACCTCCGCTTATGAAGCTTACGATTTAGGCGTTCTTCAACATGGAAAAGATATTGTAGTCGTGAATAAAGACCGACAAATTGCTACCGCTAAATCGTATGCTAAACTTTTAGCTGAACAAGGTTATACAAAACCCGTAAAGCGAAATGATATTAAGGTATTAGGAAAACAAGCTTTGGGCTTGTTCTTGGTTGGTACAGATTCTATGAAAGCCAGTAATTACATTAGTGAACACGATAAAAAAATTGCCAACAAATTGGCTTATGTGATGGCTGGTGGTGATTTATCAGAGCCTACTTTGGTGAGTGAGCAATATTTATTGGATTTAGAACGTGAAGCCTTTCTAAGTCTTTGTACAGAACGTAAAACCTTGGAACGCATCCAACACATGCTTAAAACAGGAAAACCATTGCGTAATTAGAAACTTAGACTGATAGATTTCTAGATTATTAGAAGTCTAAAGTGTCTGAAAATCTAATTTTCTAAACATCTAAAATTATGAAAACAGCATATATAGTTAAAGGATATAGAACAGCCGTAGGAAAAGCGCCTAAAGGTGTATTCCGATTTAAAAGAACGGATGAATTGGCTGCCGAGACCATTAAACATCTCATGAAAGAATTGCCACAACTGGACGTAAAACGTATTGACGATGTTATTGTTGGCAATGCCATGCCAGAAGGTTCTCAAGGGTTAAATATGGCGCGTTTAATTTCACTCATGGGATTAGATATTGTGGATGTTCCTGGCGTAACTGTCAATCGTTTTTGTTCATCGGGGGTGGAAACCATTGCTATGGCCGTTGCTAAAATTCAATCAGGTATGGCCAATTGCATTATCGCTGGCGGTGCCGAAAGCATGAGTTCCGTACCAATGTCTGGTTACAAACCCGAATTGAATTATGATTTGGTAAATACTGGACATGAAAGCTATTATTGGGGTATGGGAAATACGGCTGAAGCGGTTGCCAACCAATTTAAGGTATCGCGTGAAGACCAAGACCAATTTGCTTACAATTCGCATACAAAAGCCTTAAAAGCACAATCTGAAAATAGATTTCAGGATCAAATTGTACCGATAGATGTTGAACAAATTTATGTGAATAGCAACGGTAAAAAAGCTACTAAAACATATACCGTAACTAAAGATGAAGGCCCTAGAGCTGATACATCGATTGAAGCATTGGCTAAATTACGTCCAGTATTTGCTCAAGGCGGTAGTGTAACCGCTGGGAATTCTTCCCAAATGAGCGATGGCGCTGCATTTGTTATGGTGATGAGTGAAGACATGGTTAAAGAACTAAACCTAGAACCTATTGCCCGATTGGTTAGTTATGCTGCCGCTGGTGTGGAACCCCGCATTATGGGTATTGGCCCAGTAAAAGCCATACCAAAAGCATTGGAAATGGCCGGCTTAAAACAACAGAACTTAGGGTTAATTGAATTGAATGAAGCGTTTGCTTCGCAGTCCCTAGCTGTTATTAGGGAATTAAACTTAAACGCAGATATAGTAAATGTTAATGGCGGGGCTATAGCGCTAGGACATCCATTAGGGTGCACAGGAGCCAAACTCACCGTGCAATTATTAGATGAAATGCGTAAACGTAATATGAAAAACAAATATGGTGCCGTAACTATGTGTGTGGGAACTGGACAAGGTGCTTGCGGCATTTTTGAATTTTTAAACTAATACTTTATAAGATATAGCAATGGAATCAACAGAAAAAGACCTATTACGTGGCGGCCAATTTTTAGTAAAAGAAATTAGCTGTGATGATATTTTCACACCTGAAGATTTTTCAGAAGAACAAAACATGATGAAAGAGGCCGTTGCCGAATTTGTTGATAGAGAATTGTGGCCAAATAAACCACGTTTTGAAGCAAAGGATTATGCCCTTACTGAATCTTGCATGCGTAAAGCTGCTGAGATGGGATTTTTGGGAGTAGCTGTACCTGAACAATATGGAGGTTTGGGTATGGGATTTGTCTCTACCATGTTGGTTTGTGATTATATTTCTGGCGCTACAGGTTCTTTCAGTACTGCTTTTGGTGCCCATACAGGCATTGGCACCTTACCTATTTTGCTTTATGGCAATGAAGAACAGAAACAAAAGTACATTCCTAAATTAGCTACTGGCGAATGGTTTGGTTCGTATTGCCTAACTGAACCTAGTGCGGGAAGTGATGCTAATTCTGGAAAAACAAAAGCGGTGTTATCAGAAGATGGCAAAACATACAAAATCAACGGACAAAAAATGTGGATTTCCAATGCAGGATTTTGTCATTTAATGATTGTTTTTGCCCGCATAGAAGATGATAAATATATTACAGGCTTCATTGTAGAATACGACCCTGAAAATCCAAACGGTATCACTATGGGCGAAGAAGAACATAAATTGGGTATTCGTGCGTCTTCAACAAGACAAGTTTTCTTCAATGATACTGTTGTTCCTGTAGAAAATATGCTTTCAACCAGAGGTAATGGTTTTAAAATCGCCATGAATGCTCTTAATGTTGGTAGAATTAAACTAGCCGTTGCCTGTTTGGACAGTCAAAGGCGCATTATTACAGAATCGGTAAAATATGCCAACGAGCGCGTTCAGTTTAAAACACCTATTTCAAGTTTTGGTGCCATTCAACAAAAAATTGCCGAAATGGCCACTAATTGTTGGGTCGGCGAAACTGCCTGCTACCGTGCCGCTAAAAACATAGAAGACCGCATCGAGCTTAGAAAAAACAATGGGAAAGATACAGAGCAAGAAGCAGAGCTTAAAGCTGTTGAAGAATATGCTATTGAGTGTTCCATACTAAAAGTAGCTGTTTCCGAATATACCCAAAAGTGCTCTGATGAAGGCATTCAAATATTTGGAGGCATGGGCTTTTCAGAAGACACACCTATGGAATCGGCTTGGCGAGATGCCCGCATCACAAGAATTTATGAAGGAACCAACGAAATAAACCGTATGTTAAGCATTGGCATGCTTATAAAAAAGGCCATGAAAGGCCACGTTGATCTATTAACACCTGCCAATGCCGTAGCTAATGAGCTTACCAGTATTCCTTCTTTTGAAACACCAGACTATTCAGAATTATTTTCTGAAGAAAAAAGTATCGTTAAAAATCTGAAGAAATTATTCTTAATGGTTTCTGGAGCTGCACTTCAAAAATATGGTGAAGATATCGAGAATCATCAACAATTAATGCTTGCCGCTTCGGATATATTAATCCAGATTTACATGGCTGAATCAGCTATTTTAAGAGCTGAAAAACTGGCCAAATCTAAGGGCGAGGATAATGTTAAAGAAGAAATTGCTATGGCAAAATTAAATTTGTTCCACGCCATAGATGTAATAGAAACTGCTGGAAAACATTCCATCATTTCTTTTTCTACAGGCGACGAACAACGCATGATGCTTATGGGTCTTAAGCGTTATATAAAATACGTAAACATGCCCAATATTATTGAGTTAAGAAATATTATTGCCCAAAAAGTAATTAAAGAAAATAAGTACTGTTTTTAAATAAGATTTGTAATTATTGTGACTAATTCAAAACAAAGTGCTTTGAAATTTAATTTTGAAGCACTTTTATATTTAAGTAATTTTGCAGAAAATTCCAAAAATCAGTTTCAAGGCATGGTTCTTGAAAAGTAGTCAGGGAAAACATTGAGATTTTCCAATACAAAATAAAGGTTTAGTAAAATCAGAGTATATACCCAGATAGTTATTCTAACATATGAAACATAAAATTAAAATCATTGCTGTCATAGCTTTATTGTTAAACATTTATAATATTAAAGCTCAAGACCTATTAAATGAAAAAAACGAGTTTACAAGACAAGACACCTTAAGGGGGTCCATTACCCCAGAGCGCGCCTGGTGGGATTTAACCTATTATCATTTAGACGTTAAAGTTGAGCCAGATAAAAAATTCATTTCTGGGAAAAACACAGTTCAATATAAGGTTTTAGAAAACAAAAACCTCATGCAGATTGATTTACAATCGCCAATGAAGATTACTAAAATTCTTCAAAATGGAAAAGAACTGCAAGTCAAAGACGAAGGTAATGCCCATTTTATAATGCTCCCTGAAAAGCAAAATGTTGGTGATGTAAATAGTATAGACATCTATTTTGAAGGAAACCCAAAAGAAGCTGTAAAAGCGCCTTGGGATGGTGGTTGGTCATGGAAAAAAGACGATAATGGTAATCATTTTATTGCTACTTCCAATCAAGGTTTAGGCGCCAGTGTTTGGTGGCCATGTAAAGACCATATGTACGATGAAGTAGACAGCATGCTAATAAGTGTGAATGTCCCTAAAGATTTAATGGATGTTTCCAATGGGAGATTACGAAGTATTATACGCGATAATGATACCAAAACCTATAATTGGATAGTAAAAAGCCCTATCAACAATTATGGCGTAAATATTAATATAGGCGATTACGTCAATTTCTCTGAAGTATATGATGGTGTAGGTGGAAATTTAGATATGGACTATTATGTTTTAAGGGATAACCTAGAAAAAGCCAAAGAGCACTTTAAAGAGGCTCCAAAAATGATGAAGGCTTTTGAACATTGGTTTGGGCAGTACCCATTTTATATAGATAGTTATAAATTGGTTGAAGTACCTTATTTAGGCATGGAACACCAAAGTTCCGTAACGTATGGCAACCAATATGTTAAAGGTTATTGGGGTAATGATCTATCTGGAACTGGCTGGGGATTAATGTTTGATTACATCATTATACACGAATCTGGGCACGAGTGGTTTGCCAATAGCATAACCGCTAAAGACGTAGCCGATTTATGGATTCAAGAAAGTTTCACGGCTTATTCCGAAAGCTTGTTTTTAGAATACTATTACGGTAAACAAGCCGCTTCAGAATATATTATCGGCAAAAGAAAGCGTATTCAAAACGACAAACCAATTATTGGCATATACAATGTAAACAAAGAAGGGTCTAGTGATATGTATGATAAAGGTGAAAATATGCTCCACACCTTACGACAACTTATTGAAGATGATGAAAAATGGCGACAAATTTTACGTGGATTAAACAAAACCTTTTACCACCAAACGGTTACCACCAAACAGATTGAAGATTATATTAGCCAGCAAACAGGTTACGATTTAACCGAGTTCTTCAACCAATATCTTAGAACGACTAAAGTTCCAACCTTAGAATTTAAAATTGAAGACAAAGAACTTAAATACCGATGGACCAATATTATTGATAAATTTGATATGCCTGTAATCGCTAAAATAAATGGCAAAGCAGAGTGGTTGTATCCAAAAGCCGATTGGAAAACAATGTCACTAGAAAATAACATCTCAACTTTTGAAGTAGACCCTAATTTTTACATTCAAACTAGAAAATTATAATACCATTGGAAACACCTGAGCTTTACTTTAAAACAGATAAAGAATGGCGCAAATGGTTGCATAAAAACCATCAAGATTTTAAAGGCGTCTATCTTATTTTTTATAAAGTAGAACACGAAAACGACAGCATGCGTTGGGAAGAAGCCGTTAAAGTGGCTTTATGTTATGGCTGGATAGACTCTACCGTAAAAAGTTTAGGCAACGGAAAGCGTAGACAATATTTCACACCTAGAAACAATAAAAGTGTTTGGAGCGCCTTGAACAAAAAATACATCGATGAATTAATTGCTGAAAATTTAATGCACAAAAGCGGTTTGAATAAAATCGAAACCGCTAAGCAAAATGGTAGTTGGACAGCCCTTGACGATGTAGAAAACGGCATCATTCCAGAAGATTTACAATTGGCCTTTGATGAAAATCCGCTAGCATTTAAAAATTACCAGAATTTTGCGCCTTCATACAGAAAAAGCTATTTATACTGGTTGCATCAGGCCAAGCGAGATACAACCAGACAGAAACGTATAATTGAAATCATTCAATTGTGCTCAAAAAATATTAAAAGCAGAGGAAGCTATTAATGGGTAAATATATTAACCTCTGTATTTTGTTGGTTTATTGAACTTTTAAATACTTCAAGCATGCGTTTTGCGATACCTGTCCATCCAAAATTTCGTCTTGCAAACCGTGCGCCTTCAACTGATAACTCGTTACGCAACTTAGGATATAACAATGGCATAGACATCATAGCTCCAAATTCCAATGGACGATGTGGATCTGCAAACAAAGCCTGATTACCAAAATCTATCAAATCATACAAACCACCATGAACTGTAATAACACTTGGTGTTCCACAAGCCATGGCCTCAATGGCCACCATACCAAAGGGCTCATACCTAGAAGGCATCGCAAAAATATTGGCTGCTCTATAAACATTTGCCAAATCTTCATCGGCTACGTAATTTTTCCAAGTTATTCTATCCAAAACACCTAATTCACCAGCTAATTTTTTTAGTTTTTCTATACCTTGGTTATCTTGTTCAGAATCACCGCCTACAGCAGCCACCAAGCGAGCTTCCGGGCAAAGCTCAAAGGTTGTTGGCAATGCTTTTAAAAGCAAGTCATAGCCTTTATTATGCGCCATTCTTCCTAATGCCAAAATATCTGTTGGATGAATATCGTACTTTGCCCTGATTTTATCATTCTCTTTTGATGGTACTGGAAAAAAACGATTTTCATCAATTCCGGGAGGAATCATGCCACAATTACGAGGCAGCACATCATATTGTTTGGTCAATAAATCAACTTGGGGCAGTGTGGTCGCAATAACATAGTTACACATTTGGTACACAAAATATTCTTTACGGATGCGCTCTTTAAACC
Source organism: Marixanthotalea marina (assembly GCA_018883545.1). GTDB lineage: Bacteria > Bacteroidota > Bacteroidia > Flavobacteriales > Flavobacteriaceae > Marixanthotalea > Marixanthotalea marina. Next base: position 356,076 of record JAHLEH010000002.1, read on the forward strand.
GATAGTTCTTCTCCATTTTTTTTTCATCCATATCGCTACCCATGGTATGCTGTTTCCACCAACCCAGAGAGTGTGGTGTATGCACATGTGAAATACCTAATTCTTCAGCTATTTTTTGTCCTGCCCAACCTGCATCCCAATAATGGCTATAAACAATATCATACTTTTTGTTTTCTTTTTTTATGGCAGCCAATGTGTTCGTGACAAACTTTTTTAAATGATCGTGCATATCTTCCTTCCGGATAAACTTTTTTCCACCAAAAGGGATACGCCAAACCCTATAATTTTCATCCACTATGTCGTACTCTGGCTGATCTTCAAATTGCCGTGTCACCAAATCCACTTTTTTTCCGAGCCTACTAAAACGCTCGGCCAGCTCTAAAACATAAACAACTTGCCCGCCTGTATCGGGCTTTCCTAATTCTGGGTTGGCTGCAACATATCCGTGCAAAGAGATCATTAGTATCGACTTCATAATTCCAAATTTTATTTAAATATTATTTTATGTTCAAATCATCACATGCAGAAATATATTGTGCGGCCGACCATGCTTGGTACGCTTTCCCCATTGGCTTACCGGTGGTACCATGCGCCCATTCGGTAAACTCCCATTCTTCATTTATACCTTCTTTATTGATTAAAGCCAACTTATATAACTCTGCTATGGCCATATCTTTTAGGCCAAGCTTATTTATAAATTTCACCCAAAAACCACCAACAAAAGGCCATATGCCTCCATTGTGATAATGGTTGGGTAGATTTAAAAGATTTACAGTATAATAGGGTCGCCAATCGGGATCCCCAGGATTAACAACAGGGTATACATTAGCAACCGGAAATGGTTCGTTTACCCCTACTCCCAGCATGAATCGCAACGTTTGGTGTGCTTTTTCGGCATCAACCGTACCATGTAAAAAAGCCAAAATATTACCTAGAGTATCGCAACGCCAACTAAAATCGAACGGCGTTACTTGAGCAATGAGATACGCTGTATCTCCCAACGTAAATTGTCGTTCTGCAAAAGAAACCGACTGGAATAACTTTTGTTGTGTTGATGGCCAAAAGTTCTGTAATATTTCTTTTTTTATTACCTGCGACCAACGGATGTATTCTCCTGCTTTTTCATAATTGCCCAACATTTCCAGCATGCGGCCAAAACAAACATTAGCCCTATACCATAAAATCTCGTCGTATAGAATATTATAACTTCTACCGAATAAGTCTGTCCAATCTCCTGCTTCTGGAATTTCAAGAAGCGCATCATTATTACCGTCATGCGCACTTAACCACCGCATGGTTTCACTTATATCGTCTATATGCTTTCTTAAGAAGTTAATATCTTTTGTAACATTGATATATTCGTAAAAAGCAATAATTACCCACAATCCGCTATCAATGGAGCAAATTCCGCCAACACCGGAATAATCTGCTACGTTATCTTTTATGCGCACATTTGATGGTATTTGTCCATTATTGGAAATATGCTCTAAAAGTGTGAGCAATGTTTGCCGTTGGCAACTATGTATTTCTTTATCGTGAATGAGCGAAAGTGACCCTATAACCGTTATTGCACCATCTCTAGCCCAAACACTATGGTAATTTTCATCGGTGCCATTAGGTACATTATCATTTATAGAACAGGCCGAAAAACCAAGCGGAGTTATATTCTTCTTTAATGCTTCAACAGCTTTATGGTAACCTTCCCTAATTAAAGCCATTTTTTCATCCTCATCATCCGTAGTAACCGATTGTGTGAGTTCTTGCTGAATGAAAAAATCTTCAGGTCGTTCTTCTACTTCAAAATTATTTGCTTCTTCAGGAAGTACTCCATAATACACCAAACCTTCTATAACTCCGTCACCATAGTTTTTTTCAGCATGGTAAATTTGTCTGTATTTAGTAAACTTATAAAGCTCTTGATGTGCATTTGCAACAACAATACCTTTTATATTCTCCATATTGAACATAGCAGAATCGTTACCACTATCGCCGGCAACCAATGTGTTTTTTGCCTTAATTTTCAGTTTATTTAGTAACCATTGCAAAGCATTCCCTTTATTGGCCCATTTAGGAAGCACATCCAAAAACTTGTTTCCCGAGTAAACAATATTTACATGCATGTTGGCATTCATAAAATCTAGCTCTATACTGTCTATAAGTTCCGGACTGGCATCATGAAAATAGTAGCTTCTTTTATAGGAATGTTGAAATTTAGCAGGTTGCTCACTTATAGGGTGATTAATATTCTGAATGAGATTTTCGACAGAATCCAAATCCCACCCATCATCTAACACATGATTGAATTCTTTAACAATAGACTTATTTTTATAGTCGTAAATATGTGTTCCCACACCCGAAATAATGAAATCTGGCTCGGGAAGAATTCCTTTTTTGATTAAATTTAGAGTATCGTCAATTAACCTGCCCGTATTATAGGCAAGCAAAACATCTTTGGGCTTATGTGCTCTCCAAATCTTGGTGAAGTTACTCTTTAATGTGTGAAAGTTTATTAATGTATTGTCAATATCAAAAGATAAAAATTTTATATCTGAAGTCTGATTGTTTTTTTGTTCCATTTATGAATTTAAAACGTTATCCAAAAAGAATTTATAAGCTTTAGAAAAAAGCTTTGGTTGCTCTACTAAGATACAAAAAAATTAAAGAACAACCTTGACACATAAGCCTTAGAAGGCTCTAAAAATGGACAAAAACCCTATTTTCAGACCATCGATTTATTAAAAAAATAATTATCAATATAACTGAAAACGAAATATGGAATTTGAATATTGGTTTGAAGAGAATATGATAAAAATGCCCTAAATTTAGGTATCTAAATTTAGGGCATTTTTAATTTTTTGATTGTTTTGATTAAATACCACTTATAAAACTTCCGTAAGGATCTTTAAACTGTGTACCTTCGGTAAATCTAAACTTACTAAGTAACTTATGCTCCACCAAAGCCCAAAGCACAAATTCTTTCATAAAGTAACTATCTGCTTTGCTAAGGTTTGATTGATATTCACCCAATAAATCATCTAAGGGTGCAATGGCATCTAAAATAGACTTATATTCTTTGTCCCTTAAATCATCCAACAACTCAAAACCATCTTTCTGGTTGAAAAACCAAGAAACTACATCATCGTAAGGGCCCTCTTCTTCCTGCTTTTTCAACTTCTCTATTTTGGGAAACAAATTTTCAAACAAACTTTTAACGGCTTCGCCAATTAAATTATAGGCAACCACAGCAGCACCTTCCTGTTCACCTTCGTAAACCAATTCTACTTTACCGGTAATGGAAGGTATAACACCCACGAAATCACTCAATCGAATCGTTGTTTTTTCATCACCGGCTTTTAACGCCCTGCGTTCTGCCGTACTTAACAAGTTTTCAAAAGCGGTGATACTCAATCGGGCACTAACGCCACTTTTAGCATCGATATATTCACTATCGCGGGCTTCAAAAACAATTTGCTCCAATAAGTCTTTGGCCAAATCGGGAACCACAACACTTTTTTTTTGGTTTTCTAAAACTTTAGCTTCTTGCTCGGTAATTTGTCTGGCAGTACCTATATCATTTGGATAATGGGTTAATATTTGGGAACCTATCCTATCTTTTAAAGGCGTTACAATACTGCCTCTATTGGTGTAATCTTCTGGGTTAGCGGTAAACAAAAACTGAATATCCAACGGTAACCGTAACTTAAATCCTCGTATTTGCACATCACCCTCTTGTAGGATATTAAATAAAGCTACTTGTATTCTCGCTTGCAAATCGGGTAACTCGTTAATCACAAAAACACAACGATTGGCACGTGGAATCATACCGTAATGAATTACTCTGTCGTCGGCATAACTTAACCTTAAATTAGCCGCTTTTATAGGATCTACATCGCCAATAATATCGGCTACGGTTACATCGGGTGTGGCTAGTTTTTCTGCAAAACGCTCGCTTCTGTGCAACCAAGAAATAGGCGTATCATTTTCTTTTTCTTTGATTAATTCTTTGGCGTATCTTGAAATGGGATTGAATGGATCGTCATTTATTTCCGAGCCTTCCACATACGGAATGTATTCATCCAATAAATTAAGCATCAATCTTGCCAAACGTGTTTTTGCTTGTCCGCGTAACCCCAACAAGTTAATATTGTGGCGCGATAAAATAGCACGCTCTAATTCAGGTATGACTGTATTTTCGTAACCATGAACCCCTTCAAAGGTGGTTTCATTATTCTTTATTTTTTCAATAAGGTTATCTCGCAATTCATCTTTAATGGATTTGCTTTTGTAATTGGCTTTCTTTAAGTCGCCAAATGTTTTTATATTTTTTATTTCCATTTTATAACTTTTGGCTGTTTGCTTTTGGCTTTTAGTACAATTATATTTCAGCAAATAGCTAACACCTAAGAGCTAACAGCTAATTAATTATCCTCTAATTCTTTTTTTTCTATTGGTTTCATAATCTTCAAAAATCATTTCACCCAAACCTTTTAATCCCGTATAAAATGCTTTTCCTTGGTTGGCATAAGTAAATTCACGAACAAATTGCATTAAATAAGGGTCTTGGGCAATCATAAAGGTGGTTATGGGTATGTGCAGTTTTCGAGCTTGCTGCGCCATAGCATAACACTTGTTAGTTATGTATGGATTCAACCCCACACTATCCTTATAATATTGACCATCTGGCATGCGCAGGCAACTGGGTTTACCATCAGTAATCATAAAAATCTGCTTGTTAGTGTTTCGTTTTCTGCGAAGCAAGTCCATAGCCAATTGCAATCCAGCGACCGTATTGGTATGGTAAGGCCCTACTTTTAAATAAGGCAAATCTTTTATTTCAATTTGCCATGCATCGTTACCAAACACCAAAATATCCAGCGTATCTTTTGGATAGCGTGTTGTAATAAGTTCAGCCAGAGCCATCGCTACTTTTTTAGCTGGTGTAATACGATCTTCGCCATAAAGAATCATACTATGGCTAATGTCTATCATGAGCACCGTACTCATTTGCGATTTGTGCAGTGTTTCTTCTACCACCAAATCGTCTTCCGACAAATTAAAATTACCAATACCGTGATTGATTTGCGCATTTTTTAAGCTTTCGGTTACCGAGACTTTATCTAGTGAATCTCCAAATTGATATTCCCTGTAGTCGCCCGTATGTTCATCTCCGAAACCCGGACTTTTACTTTTATGGTTTCCTTGGCCACTGCGCTTTATTTTACCAAAAATATGTTCTAATGCATGTTGGCGAATAGCGCGTTCGGTTTTTGCCGTAATGGCAGTGCCGCCATTGCCATCGCCATCAATTTCCTCTTTTATATAACCTTTCTTTTTTAGGTCTTCAATAAAATCGTCAATGGTGTATTCTGATGTGGTTAAGTTGTACTCTTTATCAAGTTCCCGTAACCAATCGATTGCTTCGTCAAAATCACCCGAAGTGTGTGTGATAAGTTCTTTAAATATTTCAAAAAGTTTATCAAAGGGAGATTGGTCTGGCGCCTCGTATTTCTTAAAAACGAAACCTTTTCTTGCAGTATTTTTGTTTACCATAGCAGTATAAAAATACTCTATTTTAAATCAAAAAAGGATAAGGAAGTATTAAATTTTTCTATACTACAATTAGATATTGTTTATTCTATGCGCTTTAAACCTTCCAAATCGTTTATCTTTATGTACTTACCATGGGTCGATATTAAGCCCTCTTTTTTAAATTGGGACAGTACCCTAATGGCAGATTCAATGGCAGTACCAACAATGTTTGCAAAATCTTCACGAGATAACAGAATACTTAGAGAACCATCTGGATTGACCCCAAAATTGTCATGAATATAGATTAAGGTTTCTGCCAGGCGTTGCCTAACCGATTTTTGCGCCATATTTACAATAATATTGTCGGCCTCTTTTAAATCTCTAGCCATATCTTTCAAGACATCAAACGAAAATTTTGGGTTTTTTTGTAAATCGTTAATGATCTCACTTTTGGGAATAAAACAAAGTTCCATATCGTTTAATGCCACAGCCTGCAGATTAGAAGCTTCACCTGTAATTAATGACCTTTGGCCAAGCAAATCGCCTTTAACCACTATTTTTACAATTTGATCCTTACCGTTGGCGCTTAACTTAGAAAGTTTGCATATACCATCCCTAACACAATAAACACCGTTAATTATTTCGCCTTCATCAAAAATAACGTCTCCTTTTTTTACTGTTCTTGATGTTTTACAATTAGAAATACGAACCAACTCTTCTTTGGTTAACGATTTAAGTGAGTTAAATTGCTTGATAATACATTGTTCGCACTTTCCCATACCTTAATATTATTTAATTATAAATGTTATCTAAAACACCTTAATGCAATACCAAAAATGGTATATTTTTATAGTAACTAATGGCCTTTGATGCGGGTTGAAATAATATTTTTTGGAAATAATTTAAGTTCTTGGCCATCATTGTTATCAAATTAATGTCTTTTTCGTCTACAAACTTTTGGATGGCTTCCTCTATATATTTATTGATTAAAAAATGAAAATTATGATTGTGGCTCCCAAAATAGTCATCTAAATACTCTTTGTTTTTTTGTTGGTCTTCATTTAGTTCAATACCCTGCTTATTAATATGTAAAAAATTAACCGAAGCCTTATTCGTTTCTACAATATCTATTAGAGGCTGTAAGGCTTCTGGGCGGTAAAAAATTGAAAAATCGGTTGGAAACGCAATCTCTTTAGGGTTTACATATTTTGCATTTTCTGGCACAACTAATGTGGTACATTTCACCTTAGTAATAACGTTGCCTGTATTACTGCCAATGGCTATTTTTTTTAAACCAGAAGCACCTTTTGTTCCCATTACGATAAGGTTAATTCCTTTTTGTGAAACCTGTTCCCTTATGGAGTTTACTATATAATTTTGATCGGAAATTGCAAAAAATCTATGGTTTGGATTTTTAGGAAAACTATCGTGTATGCGCTTTATAGTTTTTTGAAGTAATTTTTTTGACGGCCTTACCACCGATTCGGAAGTTGTATCTTGGTTTGTTGCATAGAACCCTGATGATGTTACCATTGCATCTTCCCTACTTACATGTAACAAGTAGAAATTACATGTTGACTTGCTAAAAAAATGGAGCGCATATTCTATGGCATTCCACGAATTTTCAGAAAAATCTGTTGGTATTAAAATATTCTTCATGCCCTATTTATCTTCAAGAAACAAAAGTACGGGCATGGTCTTTACTGAAATATGACCAATATCATAATTCGGCCTAAATCCCAATAAATCAGTTCATATTATAAAGCTTATCTATATCTAATATTTTAATATTCCTACCTTCAATCTCGATAATTCCCATATCCTTAAAACTGGAAAGTGTTCTTATTAAACTTTCTAACGCAATACCAGCAACACTGGCCAAGTCGTTTCGGGAAATCCTAATCATCTCGTCTGGCTTTCTATTTAGTTTTTCCGAAAATTTTAATATGGTATTGGCAGTTCTCTTTTTGGCAGAACTGTAGGCCATTTGCAATAATTGTTCTTTTACGTTTGTAAGATCGTCGGTAAGTAGCTGTATAAGCTCTAGGGTTACTTTGTGGTTCGTGTTTAGTACGTCTTTAAGCTCGTTTTTAGAAATACCTACCAAAACCGTATCTTGTATGGCATTAGCGGTTTCTTGATATGGTGTATTAAGGGTAAAAGAAGTATAGCCAAACAAATCGTCTTCTTTGTAAAGTGCTGTTGTAAGATCCTTACCTTGTTCGTCCAGCTTATGGCATTTCACCAACCCTTTGGATATTAAATAAATGTAATTGGAATGTTGCCCTTCTTCATAAATAATATCCCCTTGCGAAAAAGTTAACGTCTCGCCGTTATCATCAAAAAAGTTTTTAAGGTCGTTAAGCGTTCTTAGTTCATTTTCAGGTTCCGCATTTTCAGTCATTTCATTTCTGTCCTTCAAAATGGCGGCCTTGGCCAAACGACTTTCAATGGCACTTATAAGTTCGTCTTCTTCAAAAGGCTTGGTAATATAATCGTCGGCGCCAAGATCCATACCTTTTCTAACATCTTTACGTTCTGTTTTGGCCGAAAGAAATATAAATGGAATGTGCTTGGTCTCCTCATTTTTAGCAAGCGCCTCTAAAACACCGTAACCATCAAGTTCGGGCATCATAATATCGCAAACTATAATGTTAGGCAAACTTTTTTTAGCTATTTCCAATCCAACCTTGCCATTGGGTGCTGTAATAACATTGTAATCGGACAATTCTAATAGTTCGGCGGTATTCTCTCTTAAAATAACATCGTCTTCTATCAATAATACTTTTTTCATGCTTTGGCTTTATTTGGTATGGTAAATGTAAATTCGCTTCCTTCGTTTTCTTCGCTTACAAAATTAATGTTGCCTCCTAAATTTTCTAAATGGCTTTTCACAATATTGAGTCCAATGCCTGTACCTTGCGTGAGCAAAGCGTTTTCGGCTCTAAAGTACCGGTTAAAAATCCTTTTTTGGTCATTAAGCGGAATGCCTATGCCATTGTCTTTTATTTTGAACGTGGTAAACTTTACATCTTGACTTATTGTTATATTTACCAAGGTATTTTCAGAAGAATATTTAATTGCGTTATGCACTAAATTTGAAAGCGCCAATTCTATAATTTTTTCATCTTGATATAACGATATATCATCAATATTCTCTGGATACTTTATTTCCTGACCTTCCTTTAAAAGCATATTGGCATTGTAGACCACTTCGTTAACGACCTTACTGACTTTAAACGTGTGGAACTTATAGTTGATTTTACCCGTATCCAATTTTTCGATGGATAAAAAATCGTTTAAAATATTGTTTAGGTAATGTACTTTATCTGAAATGGTTTTTATGTGTTTATCGCGTCTTTCCTGCTGCTCCGTTAGCTTGTATTTGCCCAATAACATGGCAGACGTTAAAATACCGCTTAAAGGCGTTTTGAATTCGTGCGAAACCAACGATAAAAATTTTGTTTTCAGTTCGTTAAGTTCTTTTTCTTTTTTTAGGGCATTTTTCGTTTTGTTTTGGGCTTCTATACGTTTTTTAATTTCGACATCCCGTTCTTGGTTTGCCACTTTTAATTCTTCAACCGTATTACTCAGTTCTTTGGTACGCTCCATCACTTTCTTTTCCAATTGATTGTTCAATTCCTGCAACTGAAGTTCTTGTTGTTTACGTACGGAAATATCAATCACCAAGGCCATAACAAAAGTCTCACCTTCTATTGCCAGATGGTTTAAACCCGCTTCTACCGGAAACACACTACCGTCTTTACGTACTCCAAATAAATCACGTCCACGACCCATTTGCCGACTTTCCTTTTGTTTCATGAAACCTTTAACATGGGCACCATGACCAGAATGGTATTTTTGTGGAATTAAAATATTTAGATGCTGGCCAATAAGTTCGTCTTTATGGTATCCAAACATATGTTCTGCAGACACGTTTGTGGCCACAACGTGCTGTTGACTATTTACTACTATAACACCTTCTGAAACCGCCTCAAAAAGCACATTAAAAACATCTTTATCGTTTTGAAACATTAAGCAATGTTTTGGAATTCATATCTATTAAAAAAGCTTTAAATAATTATAGATTCTACAACATTACACTAAACTATTTTCCCACACCCAATTATCAAAGCCGCGTAAAATTAATCAAAACATGATATATATCATATTTTATGAGGGTTCAATTTAAAATATTTGCCATAGGTATAAAAGAGTAAATATGTCTGGAAAAAACACATGTTTCCACTGTGGTTTGGATGCTTCGTCCGTTGATATTATTTATGACAACAAAGCATTTTGCTGTCAAGGCTGCAAAACGGTTTACCAGATTTTTTCGGAGAACGATTTAACCTGCTATTACGATTTACAGACTGCTCCTGGTGCTACACCTAAGGACATTGACGGCAAATACAACTTTTTAGAGAATACGAAAATTACAGACCAATTACTGGAATTTAATGACGGTAATATCCAAATTGTAAATCTTTACATTCCGCACATTCATTGCAGTTCTTGTATTTGGATTTTAGAAAACCTCAACAAGTTAAATTCGGCCATTAGTGCCTCTATCGTCGATTTTGGTAAAAAAACGGTTCGGGTTACTTACAAACCCGAAAAGCTTTCCTTAAAAGAGCTTGCAACCTTGCTTCACAACATTGGATACGAACCTTTTATTAGCTTAGACGATTACAGTGTTGGCAAAAAAAGTGTTGATAGATCGCTTATTTACAAACTGGGCGTTGCAGGATTCGCATTTGGCAATGTGATGTTTTTATCGTTTCCAGAATATTTTCAATCCTACGAATTTTGGCTGGAGCAATACAAGCATTTGTTCAGGTGGCTCATGTTTGCCTTTTCGCTTCCCGTCGTTTTTTACTCAGGGAACGATTATTTTATCTCGGCATACAAAGGCTTGCGGTCTAAATTATTGAATATAGATGTACCCATTGCTTTGGGTATTGCGGTACTTTTTATTCGCAGCACTTTTGAAATTATTTTCGATTTAGGAACAGGATTTTTCGATAGCCTTACTGGATTGATTTTCTTTTTATTGCTTGGGAAATTCTTTCAGCAAAAAACATACAACTTTCTATCTTTTGAACGTGATTACAAATCGTATTTCCCTATCGGAATTACTAAAATCACGCCCGAAGGAAATGAAGAATCCGTTCAGGTTTATGATATCGAAAAAGGCGACCGCCTTTTAATCAGAAATGAAGAATTAATTCCCGTTGATTGTGTTTTAATTAAAGGGAACGCACGCATTGACTACAGTTTTGTAACCGGTGAATCGGAAGCCATTAGCAAAAAATCAGGCGACAAGCTTTTTGCAGGCGGCAAACAACTAAACGGCACCATTGAAGTAGATGTGTTAAAATCGGTTGAACAAAGTTACCTAACCCAACTTTGGAGCAACGATGTGTTTAAAAAAGATAAATCACTGGCATTTACAAATATTACCAACCAAATAAGCAAACGGTTTACCATTAGCATTTTAATTATTGCGTTATTAGCTACGTCTTTCTGGCTATTGGTAGATTCCAGCAAAGCAATAAATGTTTTTACATCGGTACTAATCATTGCCTGTCCATGCGCTCTAGCATTGGCAGCTCCGTTTACCTTTGGCAATGTGCTGCGTATTTTGGGCAATAAAAAATTCTATTTAAAGAATGCCAGTGTTATTGAGCAACTGTCAAAAATAAACACCATTATTTTCGATAAAACAGGCACCATAACCTCAAATAAAGAAACTTCTATTGCTTATGAAGGTATTCAACTTTCAGACGAAGAAAGAGTTCTATTAAAAAGTAGTTTAAGAGGCTCTAACCATCCGTTAAGCAGATCGTTATACAATTTACTTAAAGAAAACAACATTGTAACCCTCGATACGTATGAAGAAGTTTTAGGTAACGGCATACAAGGACAATACAAACAAGACTCTATAAAAATAGGCTCTGCCCCTTTTGTGGGCCATAATTCTGAAACCGCCACCCTAAACACAACGGTTCATGTAAGCAGCAATAATATTTACAAAGGCAAATTCACTTTTTACAATGCTTATAGAAAAGGCCTTTCACAACTGTTCAATAATTTAAAACAAGCATACGATTTAGTTATACTATCTGGCGATAATGAAGGGGAAAAAGAGAACCTGACCAAACTGTTACCAACCAAAACCAAACTGCTGTTCAATCAAAAACCTCAAGATAAGTTAGAATATATAAAATACCATCAAAGTGAAGGCGCTAATGTTTTAATGATTGGTGATGGTTTAAATGATGCTGGAGCTTTGGCACAGAGCAACGTGGGTGTGGCAATCTCAGAAAACGTTAATGTGTTTTCCCCTGCTTGCGATGCCATTTTAGATGCCTCTAAATTCAACCAACTATATAACTATATAAAAGCATCTAAATCGGCCATTAAGATTATAAAATGGAGTTTTTTATTCTCTTTTATATACAACAGTATCGGTCTTTATTTTGCTGTTACTGGACAATTAGCACCCATAATCGCCGCTATTTTAATGCCTTTAAGCTCTATTAGTATTGTAATATTTACAACTGTTGCAACCAATATTGTTGGTAAAAAACTAGAATAAAAATGAAACATGACAAAAGTCATATTTTACCCAGTCATATAGGAATATTTTTGAACCATAACTTCAAACAGGTATGAGTGTTATATATATTTTATTGGCAATTAGCATTCTTGTTGCTATCATTTTTTTTGTTGCGTTTATAATAGCAGTAAGAAAAGGGCAATACGACGACAGCTATACGCCTTCAGTTCGTATGCTATTTGAAGATGAACTTATTAAAGACAAATCCAATAAATCAGTACTAACCAAAAAAGAGTAACAATCTATATTATGGAGATGCAACAATTTCATTACGACAACAAAATCGTTAAAAACTTCCTCTATGCCACCATGGTTTGGGGCGTTGTGGGTATGCTGGTAGGTTTGCTACTAGCTTTCATGTTTTTATTTCCCAATTTAACCGATGGCATTTCATGGCTAAGCTTTGGAAGGTTAAGACCTTTACATACCAATGCCGTTATTTTTGCCTTTGTTGGTAACGCCATTTTTGCAGGTGTTTATTATTCTACCCAACGCCTTTTAAAAGCAAGAATGTTTAGTGACACCTTAAGCAAAATAAACTTTTGGGGGTGGCAATTAATTATTGTTGCTGCGGCCATAACATTACCATTAGGCTTTACAACCTCTAAAGAATATGCTGAATTGGAATGGCCAATAGATATTGCCATTGCAGCTGTTTGGGTTGTTTTTGGTTGGAACTTAATTGGTACAATTCTAAAGAGAAGACAACGTCACTTATACGTTGCTATCTGGTTTTATATTGCCACGTTTGTTACTGTAGCAGTACTTCATATATTTAACAGTTTAGAACTTCCTGTTAGTGCCTTAAAAAGTTATTCTGTATATGCAGGTGTTCAAGATGCCCTGGTACAATGGTGGTACGGACACAATGCCGTAGCATTCTTTTTAACAACGCCTTTTTTGGGATTAATGTACTATTTTGTACCAAAAGCCGCTAATAGGCCTGTTTACTCTTATAAGTTATCTATTGTTCATTTTTGGTCATTAATATTTATATACATTTGGGCGGGGCCACACCATTTATTGTACACAGCTTTACCAGAATGGGCTCAAAACTTGGGCGTAGCATTTTCTGTAATGCTTTTAATGCCATCATGGGGTGGTATGATAAACGGTTTGCTAACCCTTCGTGGTGCTTGGGATAAAGTCCGCATAGATCCCGTTTTAAAATTTATGGTTGTAGCTATTACCGGTTACGGTATGGCAACTTTTGAAGGCCCGACACTTTCACTAAAAAACGTAAATGCTGTAGCCCATTTTACGGATTGGATTATTGCTCACGTTCACGTTGGCGCCTTGGCTTGGAACGGCTTCTTAACTTTTGGTATGATTTATTTCTTAGTACCTCGCCTATTTAAAACCAAATTATATTCAACAGGTTTGGCTAACTTACATTTCTGGATTGGCACTTTGGGTATTGTTTTATATGCATTACCAATGTATGTTGCAGGGTTCACCCAATATTCTATGTGGCAACAATTTAACCCCGACGGTTCTTTGGTTTATGGTAATTTTCTAGAAACTGTTACCGAAATCATTCCTATGTACTGGATGCGTGCCATTGGAGGCACCTTGTTTATAACCGGTATGTTAATCATGGTTTACAATATTATTGTAACCATAAAACAAGGCAGTAAAGTAGATGATGAACTGGCCGAAGCAGCTGCTTTAGAACGCGTGACCAATAAACGTACTCTTGGTGAAGGTTGGCACACTTGGTTAGAACGCCGACCAGTTAAATTAACCATACTAGCTACCATAGCCATACTTATTGGTGGTATTATTCAAATTGTACCAACCATTATGGTAAAATCGAATATTCCAACTATTTCAAGTGTAAAACCTTACACACCGCTAGAACTAGAGGGACGTGACATTTACATTCGTGAAGGTTGTGTAAGTTGCCACTCCCAAATGATTCGTCCGTTTAGACATGAAGTGGAGCGTTATGGTGAATACTCTAAAGCTGGCGAATATGTTTACGACCATCCATTTTTATGGGGCAGTAAACGTACGGGACCAGACCTACATAGGCTTGGTAAAAAATATTCAGATAACTGGCATTTCAACCATATGTACGATCCGCAAAGTACATCATCTGGATCTATCATGCCGCGCTACCCGTGGTTAATTAAAAACGAACTGGATAAATCGGATACTGAAGCCAAGATGAAAACCATGGTGTCTTTAGGCGTACCGTATTCCGAAGAAGAAATAGCAAACGCCCAACAGCATATGTTAGAGCAAGCCTCTGTAATTGAACAAAACCTTTACAACGATCCCGATTTCGCAAAAACCTATGATGCAGATAAAAAATATGCTGCTGAAAATGGTTTGGAGTTCGTTGAAATGAAAAACAGGGAAATTGTAGCGCTGATAGCTTATTTACAACGCTTAGGAACTGACATCCAAGTAGAAACAGCTGTAAAATAGTTGATAGTTGTTGGTTTGTGGTTGGTGGTAAAAGCCATTAACTATTAACTAACAACCAAAAACCATTAACCAAAAACTAAAAAATAAATCATGCTAAAATTTATAAAAGGACATATGGAGAGTATTGCGGGAATAGAGATTTATCCAATCATCTCGTTGCTCATTTTTTTCATATTTTTTGTAGTTCTTTTTTGGTGGGTATTTACCGCTAAAAAAGACTATATAAAAACCGTAAGCAACATTCCGTTAGACAAAGACAACAACCAAAACGACGATATATTATGAGACATTTAATTCCATCTTGGATACGCGTACCAATAGTATTCTTTATCATTTTTGCCTTAGTTGAATTTGTTATTGATTCTGGTGACAAACCAGCCTTTGTAGAATACCCAGTTGTATTATTATTTCTCTTTTTGGTACTGTTGATTTTAATCGCCATTGAAGCCATTATTGGAGCTTTGGAAAATGTAATGCTTCAAAAATTGGACGAAAAAGCCAAAGCTCGTTTTTTAGCTGAAAAAGAAAGCTCTATTAAATTAACTTGGCTTAAAAATATTTACAAAAGGCTTTTAGGCTCTAAACCCCTTGAACAAGAAAGTGAAATTATTCTCGATCACAATTACGATGGTATAAGGGAATTAGATAATTCATTACCACCTTGGTGGCTATATGGTTTTTATATTTCCATCATTTTTGGCGCTGTATATTTACTGAGATTTCATGTGTTTAATGGCGCCAACCAATACGACGAATTGGAAACCGAACTGGCAGAAGCTAAAATAGCCATAGAAGAATACAAAAAAACCGCTAAGGATTTGGTTGATGCCAATACGGTAGTTCTTTTAACAGATGCTTCCGACCTAAGTTCCGGCAAAGCCATTTTTGAAACAAACTGTGTAGCGTGCCACATGGCCGATGGTGGCGGTGGTATAGGCCCTAACCTAACCGATGAATATTGGATTTTAGGCGGTGGTATAAAAAATGTGTTTCACACCATTTCTGAAGGCGGTCGTTCTGGCAAAGGTATGATTGCTTGGAAAGCACAGCTAAAACCAGCCGAAATTGCCCAAGTAGCTAGTTATGTACTGAGTTTACAAGGCACAACACCTGCGAATCCAAAAGAAGCCGAAGGTGATGTTTGGGTTGACGAAAGCATCACAGATATTACAACAGACGGAAACGAAACAGAATAAATTAATAGCAACACATAATTATTGCTTTTAGTTAAAACAATCAAATGGAAACGCCAGAAAACGAAGTTTTTAGAGATTCTATAGCCACCGTTACCAGCGAAGGTAAACGCGCTTGGATATTCCCTAAAAAACCAAGTGGCAAATTGTATGACTACAGAAAAATGGTCAGTTATTTTTTGTTGGCGTTCTTATTTTTATCGCCATTCATAAAAATAAACGGCAACCAATTCCTAATGTTCAACATATTGGAACGCCGCTTCAATATTTTTGGATTTCCATTTTGGCCTCAAGATTTTCATTTGTTTGTAATCTCAATGATTATCGGGGTGGTATTTGTTACTCTTTTTACGGTGGCCTTTGGACGCATTTTCTGTGGATGGATTTGTCCGCAAACCATTTTTATGGAAATGGTATTTCGTCGAATAGAATATTTGATTGAAGGTGATCGAGGCAAACAAATGCGCTTGGCCAAACAACCTTGGAATGCAGAAAAAATAAGAAAAAAAGGACTTAAGCTAATTATTTTTTTAGTTATCTCATTCTTGATTGCCAATGTATTTTTAGCCTATTTAATTGGCAGCGATAAACTGATAACCTACATTACAGATGGTCCTTTTGAACATACCAGCACCCTTATTTCACTGTTGATTTTCACGGCTGTCTTTTATTTTGTATTCGCTTGGTTTAGAGAACAAGTGTGTGTTATTGCTTGCCCTTACGGAAGATTGCAAGGCGTTTTATTAGATACGAAATCAATTGTAGTGGCTTACGACCATAAACGTGGCGAAGCTGAAAATGGCAGAAAAAAGTTCAGAAAAAGCGAAAATAGACAAGCGCTCGGATTTGGTGATTGTATTGATTGTTTTCAATGTGTAAATGTCTGTCCTACTGGTATTGATATTAGAAATGGTACACAAATGGAATGCGTTAACTGTACCGCTTGTATAGACGAGTGTGACCATATTATGGAAAGTATCAATTTACCCAAAGGCCTAATAAGGTACGCCAGTGAAGAAAATATTGAGAAAAAAGTACCTTTTAAACTAACGGCCAGAATGAAAGGCTACATAGCTGTATTGATTATTTTAATTGGTCTGTTAACAGGCATGCTTTTTTTAAGAAATGAAGTTGAAGCAACTGTATTAAGGTTACCTGGCCAACTTTATGAACATAAAGAAAATAATGTAATAAGCAATGTTTTTACCTACAAATTGGTTAACAAAACCACAAAAAACATTGAAGACGTTAGCTTTAAACTGATGTCACATGATGGAACTATAAATTTGGTAGCAACATCAAACACTTTTGAAGTGCCTAGTCAAGGCATTGCAGAAGGCACCCTATTTGTAGAAATTGACAATTCAGCACTATCGGGTGATAGAAACAAAATAAAAATTGGCGTGTATGCCGATGATAAACTTATAGAAACAACAACGGCCAACTTTTTAGGACCAAGAAGTTATAGGTGATGGTTATTGGTTGTTAGGTGTTAGAAAATATTGCATTAAGGATTGAAGTGGCATCCTTTTTATGTGAATTCGAGTGTTTTGTGAAGCATGAGCAAAATATATCGAGAACAAATAAAAAGATAAAGCGTAAAGCCTGACCTCATCCCGATAGCTATCGGGAGAGGGAATGCCAAAAAAATAAAATTATTAACTAAAGAATAGATTCCCGCCTTTGCAGGAATAATAAGACTATGAAAATAAATTGGGGAACAGGCATCGTTTTAGCCTTTATCGGGTTTATAAGCTTTATCATGTACTTTGTAGTAACCATGAATATTGACAGTGAGTACGACCATGAATTAGTTACTGAAGATTATTATGCAGAAGAACTACAGTATCAAAATGATATTGATAAACTGATTAACGCCAAAAATTTAACCGAAAATATAAGTTATAAACGCACAACCGAGGGATTGGTTATTTATTTTCCTAGTAATGTTGATTATAAAAAAGTTACCGGAAAAATGTTCCTATACAGACCATCTAACAAACAACTAGATTTTGATACCGCTATTTCATTATCTAATCCATATTTGCTCATACCTGACAAACGTTTGGTAGATGGTCGTTGGAACATTAAAGTAGATTGGCAGTATAACGGACAATCGTATTTATACAAAGAAACCATAAACTATTAAAAAAATGCTTGTTTCTGCTTTTGTTTTAGGTTTATTAGGAAGCTTGCACTGCGTGGGTATGTGCGGCCCTATTGCCTTTATGCTACCTGTTAGCAGAACAAACCATTTTAAAAAAGCATTTCAAATAGGCATTTATCATTTTGGTAGGCTTTTGGCGTACAGTATCATTGGTGTTGTTTTTGGACTTATTGGAAAAAGCCTTTCCATTTTTGGTTTTCAACAGCAACTATCCATAATTATTGGTATTTTAATGATTGTAATAGTGTTGATTCCCTATAAAACTTTCAGTAAATACAATTTTTCAAAACCCTTATATAAAATCATTTCAAAAATAAAGACAGCCTTAGGAGCTTCTTTGAAGAAAAAAACACCCGAGACATTTTTAACCATAGGGTTTTTAAATGGCCTTTTACCATGTGGCTTGGTTTATATGGCTGTGTTTGCCGCCATAGCCATTGGCAATGCATTAAACAGTAGTCTTTACATGGTTCTTTTTGGACTTGGAACCATTCCATTAATGACCAGCGCTATTTATTTCAGCAATTTTTTAAAAGGTGCTTTACGACAAAAAGTACAGAAAGCTATTCCTGTATTTGTTATAATAATAGGCTCATTATTCATCATCCGCGGCTTGGGGCTTGGCATACCATACCTATCTCCCAACACCCCCATTTTAGATATTATTTCAAATAATATAGACTGCCATTAACCACCATATTATTAGCTGAATAAAATTTAATTATATGAAAAGTTAAACTTTCCATAAATTAACATCTTTATTTTCATTATTAATAGTATTACTATTATTTTTGTAATCAAATTTAATAGTTATGCAAAATTTACTATCTAATTTAAAAATAGCGGTTCCAGAAAAAATATATGTAAAAGACCCAGAATCATCCAGTTTAGGAAAGCGCATTATAGAACACAGTATTCTATTAATTGATGAAATAGGTTTTGATGCCTTTACTTTTAAAAAACTAGGTGAAAGAATAGGTTCTAACGAAAGTTCTGTATATCGTTATTTTGAAAGCAAACACAAACTGCTTTTATATCTATCGTCTTGGTATTGGTCTTGGATTGAGTACCAATTGGTACTTGAAACCTACAGCATATCAAACGCCAAAGAAAAACTCACAAAAGCTATTGAGATTGTTTGTAGAACTGCCGAAATTGACACAAGTTTTGGTCACATTAACGAAGTGGTTTTAAGTAAAATTATTATCAACGAAAATTCAAAATCATTTTTAACGAAAGAAGTGGATCAAGAAAATAAAGATGGTTATTTTGTTATCTACAAGCGTATTGTTAAGCGCATAAAGGATATGATTAGCAATGCACAGCCAAACTATGAGTTTCCTTTTTGTTTGGCTAGCACAATTTTAGAAGGCAGTTTACACCAGTATTTCTTAAAAGATCATTTCGCTTCAATAACCGATTGTAAACTAAAAGTAAAACCAAGTGATTTTTTTGTAAACCTCACTATAAATACCTTGAACATTTAACATGGCACAACAAAACATGACCTCTTGGCAGCGTTTTATGGGTTTGCTGCAACTTGAAAGACGAGACATTTTACAAATATTCTATTATGCGATTTTCTCAGGAGTTGTAGCACTATCACTCCCGCTTGGAATACAAACTATTATTAATTTAATACAAGGTGCACAAATATCAACTTCGTGGATTGTTCTGGTTATTTTAGTTACGCTTGGTGTCGCTTTTTCAGGTGCACTGCAACTAATGCAATTACGTATTATTGAAACCATACAGCAGCGTATTTTTACACGTTCCTCTTTTGAGTTAACCTACCGTTTTCCTAAAATTAAAATGACGGAATTGCGCAACTATTATCCACCAGAACTGGCCAATAGGTTTTTCGACACATTAACCATCCAAAAAGGCTTATCTAAAATATTAATTGATGTGCCTGCAGCAATTTTGCAGATTCTGTTCGCATTAATACTGCTATCGTTCTACCATCCCTTTTTTATCATTTTTGGTGTCTTACTAATCACTTTGGTATTTATAATTTTCAAATTCACAGCAAAAAAAGGTTTGGATACCAGTTTAGTAGAATCCAAAAACAAATACAAAGTTGCCCATTGGATACAAGAAGTTGCAAGAAGTATTACCAGTTTTAAACTTTCTGGAAATACAAGCTTGGCATTGAATAAAAATGATGCTTTAGTAACTAACTATTTAGATGCCAGAGAAAACCACTTTAAGGTTTTAATGATACAGTTCATACAAATGGTAAGTTTCAAAGTAATTGTTACTGCTAGCTTATTATTAATTGGTGGTGCTTTGGTTTTGAATCAACAAATGAATATAGGACAATTTGTTGCGGCCGAAATTATCATTTTATTGGTAATTGCATCTGTAGAAAAACTCATTCAGGGATTAGAACCTTTTTACGATATACTTACATCGATTGAAAAAATAGGCGAAATTGTTGATAAAGACATTGAAGATCAAGAAGGCGACAAACCAATTTTTAAAGGCGAAATCAATCTAGAGTTAAACGAAGTTTCATATAGGGTTCCAGGTAGAGATAGTCCAATAATCTATAATGCTTCATTCAATATTAATTCTAAAAGCCGAATTTTAATTCAAGGTGAAAGCGGTGCAGGAAAATCCACCTTGCTAAGGCTTATTGCTGGCATTATAGAACCAACCGCTGGCTTTATTTATGTCAATAATTTATCAATAAATAGTCTGAACCTAAATCATTATCGGGCACATTTGGGGCTATCGTTAACCGAAGAATCACCTTTTGATGGCTCCATAAAAGACAATTTGACCTTTGGAGACAAATCCATTAGCGACGAGGTTGTTTTTGATGTTTTAAATAAAGTAGGCCTAATGGAATTCATAAAAGAACAACCTAAAGGACTGCAAAGCATTTTAAATCCAGATGGTAAACAGATGTCGCATACAGTATCTAAAAAAATTGTTTTGGCAAGAGCTATTCTTAAAAACCCAAAAGTTCTTATCCTTGAAGATGCTCTCGATAGGTTCAATCCAAAAGAAACCAATTCCATTATCGATTATATAACCCACCCAGACAGGCCTTGGGCCCTTATAGTTGTAAGTGGTAACGATAGTTGGAAGTCCAGATGCTCGCAAATTATACAGTTGGATAAAGGAGAAATTAAAAACATAAACCATGCTTAACATCTCTCACAATTCGGTTAACAAATATGTGGATTTAAATAAGTTTAAATCTGCCCAAAATATATTCAATAAAGCCTATTACAAACAGTTCAATAAATTCCTTTTGGCTATTGGTATAATTGTAATAATTGTGCTTTTTTTACCGTGGACCCAAAACATAACCGGGCAAGGCCATGTAACGACCCTTACACCTGACCAAAGGCCACAACACATTCAATCGCAAATACCCGGACGTATTGAAGAATGGTTTGTTAGAGAAGGAGACTATGTAGAAAAAGGTGATACCATTTTAAGAATATCAGAAATTAAAAGTGAGTATTTTGATGACCAATTGGTTGAAAGAACCAATCAGCAAATTGTAGCAAAAAGTTCTTCGGTTACAGCCTACCAATCAAAATCGGAAGCACTTAAAAGACAAATTTCTGCACTCCAAAATGAAAAAAGACTGAAACTGGAACAAGCTCAAAATTACTTAACCCAATCCTTACTAAAAGTAAAAAGCGATAGTATTGACCTGGAAGCGGCCAAAACCAATTTAACCATTGCAGAAAGGCAGTTTACAAGAACCGAAACCTTACAAGATGAGGGTTTAAAAGCCGTAAAAGATGTTGAAGAAAAACGCTTAAAACTTCAAGAAACACAGGCTAAACTTATATCGCAAGAAAACAAACTATTGGCAAGCAAAAATGATGTAATAAATGCCAGATTAGAGCTTTCCAGAATAGAGGCTACATATGCCGATAAAATATCGAAAGCCGAAAGCGATATGTTCACGGCACAATCAAGTCAATTTGATACTGAGGCTCAAGTAACCAAATTAGAAAACACGTACAGCAATTACAAAAAGAGAAGCAGTCTTCTATTTGTTACAGCTCCCCAAAGCGGATATATAAACAAAGCCCTTAAAGGAGGTATTGGCACTACTTTTAAGGAAGGTGAAGAATTGGTTGGCATTATGCCTTCAAATTATGAGTTAGCTGTTGAAACCTATGTTGAACCCATAGATTTACCTTTAATACACATTGGCGAAAAGGTAAGGGTACAATTTGAAGGTTGGCCAGCAATTGTGTTTAGTGGATGGCCCAATGCCAGTTACGGTACTTATGGTGCTAAAATAGTAGCCATAGAAAACTTTATTAGCAGCAATGGAAAATACAGAGTGCTTTTAGCTCCAGATGAAACCGATTATAAATGGCCTGAAGCACTGCGTGTAGGTTCTGGCGCACGTACCATTGCCCTACTACAAGATGTTCCTATTTGGTTTGAATTGTGGCGACAAATAAATAGTTTTCCACCCAATTATTACCAACCAAACGATTTAAGTGAACAAAAAAAGTCTAAGTAATGAAATCAATTTTTAGCAGTATTCTTTTTCTTTTCAGCAGTTTGGTATTTTCCCAGGATTCCCTTTCTGTTTTATCTTTATCGGAATATTTGGGCTATGTAAAATCCTTTCACCCCATTGTAAAACAAGCGAATTTAATCGTTAACGAAAGTGAAGCCAAGCTTATGAAGTCCCGCGGTGCTTTCGATCCTAAATTGGAAGTAGACTATTCCAGAAAGAAATTTAAAGGCACTGAGTATTACGACAAATTAAACAGCACTTTTAAAATACCAACTTGGTATGGTATCGAGCTTAAAGGAAATTTTGAAAACAACACGGGAGACTATTTGAATCCTGAAAACACCGTTCCGGTTGATGGTTTGTATAGTGCCGGTGTATCAGTATCCTTGGCCAGAGGCTTTCTTGCCAATGAGCGAATGACCGTTTTAAAACAATCTAAATTATACACAAAACAAGCTTTAGCCGATAGACGATTGTTAGTAAACAACATTCTTTTTGAAGCCACTAAAACCTATTTCAATTGGTTACAAGCATATAACGAAAAACAGGTTTATGAAGAATTTTTAGAAAATGCCCAAATGCGTTTTAACGGTGTAAAAAAGAGTTATGCTGTAGGTGAAATGCCTGCCATAGATACAGTTGAAGCCAGAATCTCTTTGAACAATAGAAAATTAGGTCTTGAAAAATCCAATATCAAATATATTAAGTCTACATTGGAACTTTCAAATTTTTTATGGTTGAGCAATGACATACCTGTTGAATTGGAAGCATCGGTTACACCCGCCACTAATGCCATGGAAATCATTGACGATGTCCTAAACACGTCTCAACTGGATTTAGAAAGTTATGATTATGAAAGTCACCCAAAATTACAATCGTTAGACTATAAACAGCAAAGTTTGACGTTGGAAAGGCGCTTAAAAAGAAGCAACCTTTTACCCGTGGTTGACCTACAATATAATTTTCTTTCACAGACCCCAGAGGAATGGAACACATTTTCAACAGATAATTACAAAAGTGGGCTGAGCATTGTTTTTCCGTTATTTTTAAGAAAAGAGCGCGGCGATTTAAAATTAGCAAACATTAAATTACAAGATATAAAGTTTGAAATTTTAAACACCTCTTTAAGCCTAAAAAACAAAGTAAACGGTTTAAGTCAAGAAATTGATTCCTATAAAAAACAAAACGAATATACCCTTACCATTGTAAGCGACTATTCCGAAATGCTGAGAGCAGAAGAACGTAAATACTTTTTAGGTGAAAGTTCACTATTCTTAGTCAACTCAAGGGAGTCTTACCTTATAGATGCCAAATTAAAAGCCATTCAAATAGAAAATGACTATTTAACCACAAAAGCCAGTTTATTTAACGTATTGGCTATTTCTGATGTATCAGAATACTAAATTTTAAAGGTCATAACCGGTAAATTGGCATGATTGGCAACATCTTCACTTACGCTACCTTCAATAAAATGGGCCAAACCTTTTCTGCCATGGGTAGGCACTATAACCAAGTCTGCATTAATTTTATTGGCAAAATTCAATATGCCCTCTTCAACGGTATAATCTGACACATAATGTACCGTTTTTAATTTATCGAGATTTCCATCGGCCTTTGTAAAGAAATTAATGGCTTGCTTTTCTATTTCCGTAGAACTTTTAAAACTGTTGTTAGGTAAATTAACATTAACTATATGTAACTCGCCACCTAATTTTTGGGTCATACCCACTGCATTAATGTAGGGTTTAACAGCATCAACGGAAAAATCACAGGCCAATACGGCATTTTTAAAATCTACACTTGGCAAATCCTTTTTTACAACCAATACTGGAATATCCGCATTTCTTACAACCCGTTCGGTATTGGAGCCTACAAACAATTCTATAACCCCACTTGTGCCATGTGAACCCATAACAACTAAATCGGCGCCATGTTTTTCGGCCACATCGTTAACTTCACTAAATACCTTAAAATGTTTGATTATTGGTGTTAACCTGAGGGCTTTTAAATAATCTTTCTTTAAAAAAGTCTCGAACCTTTGTTCTGCCAATTTAAAAAAGAATATAGCTTTTTCGTCTTGTACACCTTCTGACGCTGTGAGCATTACATCTGTCATTTCAAGCATGTGCAATGCTAATATTTCAGCATCGAACTTCTTGGCCAACTTAGCAGCGGCCTTGAGCGCAAATTCTGAATGTTCAGAAAAATCAATTGGGACAATAATTTTTTTCATAATATCTTATTTAAATTAAACAGTCATTGAAAACAACTGCGTGTTTGGTTGCCTTCTTTGCAATAACAAATCGAAAGCCATACACACATTCCTAACAAATGGTTGGCCCTTTTTAGTCACCTCTATATTATTAGAGTTAATGCTAATTAACCCATCGTTTTCCATTTCATTTAACCTATCTATAACCTGAGGGAGTTCTTCAAAATATAAATCTGAAGTGTAGGTGGTTTTAAAGCGACACATTAAATTAAGAATATGTTTTCTTATAACCAAATCTTCATTGGTTAAAATATGTCCTCTGTACACTGGCAAAATATTCTCTTTCAACAAATGATAGTAGGCTTCCAATCCCTTTTCATTTTGGGAAAAACCATACCAACTATCGCTAATGGCAGAAACACCCAACCCAATCATTAACTGCGTTTTTGATGCCGTATAGCCCATAAAGTTTCTGTGCAAATCACCTTCAACCATAGATTGATACAATGTATCTGTTGACAATGCAAAATGGTCCATACCTATTTCTGTGTAACCAACCTCAGCCAATAATTGTTTGCCCAACTCATATTGTTTACGTTTTAATTCTGCAGTAGGCAAATCGGAATCGTTGAATCCTCTTTGTCCATTTCCTTTAATCCATGGCACATGGGCATAACTGTAAAAAGCCAACCTATCGGGCAATAATTCTCTGGTTTTTTCTATGGTTTGTTCAATATCTTCCAAGGTTTGAAAAGGCAGACCAAAAATAATATCATGCCCTACAGAGGTAAACCCTATTTCCCTGGCCATTTCTGTTACGCGCTTTACATTCTCAAAAGGTTGAATTCTATGAATAGCTCGCTGTACTTTTTCGTTATAATCCTGCACACCAAAACTTACACGTGTAAAGCCAACATCATAAAGTGCTTGTAAATGCTCGCGCGTGGTATTATTCGGGTGACCTTCAAAACTGAATTCATAATTTTCAGCACGCTTGGCACGTCTAAAAATGCCATTAATCAATCGTTTTAAATTTTCGGGACTAAAAAAAGTAGGCGTCCCACCTCCCAAATGCAATTCTTTAATGATTGGTTTTTCGTCTAATAAATCCAAATACAAGCTCCACTCTTTTAAAACAGCATTTATATAAATGGACTCTACACTATGCTGCTTGGTGATGCGCTTATTGCAACCACAAAACGTACATAGGCTTTCGCAAAAGGGCAAATGGATATAGATACTAATACCTTCTTTCTGGTTGCTTTCTTTGAATGACTTTACAATGGACGATTTCCATTCTTTCAACGAAAAGGTTTCTTGATTCCAATACGGCACCGTTGGGTAACTTGTATAGCGAGGCCCCGCAATATTGTACTTATTGACTAATGAATTCTGCATACCTAACAATTTAAGAACCAAATATAAAGGCATCACTTAGCATAAAATATGACATTTATCATACTCAAATTTGCAATTGGAACGATAAAGCAGTAATTTTAACTTAAACATTTTAAAACTAAAAATCAGTATAATGAGAAAATTAAGCTATCTAATACTTATTGCAGCCATAGGTTTCACCGCTTGTAAAAACGAGAAAAAAGAAACCCCTGCAATGGAAACTGAAGCTGTAGAATCTGAAAAGGAATCTGCCCCAATGTCTAAAAATTTAAGCGTAACCCTTAACCCAAAAAGTGACAGCAATGTTACCGGAAACGTAACATTTACCGAAGAAAATGGCGAAATAAAAATGCATGCCATGATGACCGGTTTAGAGCCTGGTGTACATGCCATTCATTTACATGAGAAGTCAGACTGTTCTGCTCCCGATGGAACATCAACCGGCGGGCATTGGAACCCAACCAATCAACCACACGGTAAATGGGGTGCTCCCGAAGGCTATCATAAAGGCGATATAGGTAATTTCACTGCCGATGAAAACGGCAATGGCCATGTAACCTTCTCTACTGATGAATGGTGTATTGGCTGCGGTGATGAGACCAAAGATATTCTAGGCAAAGGCATTATTGTTCATGCCGGAACCGATGATTTTACAACCCAACCAACTGGTGCTGCCGGTGGCAGGGTGAGTTGTGCTGGTGTTATACAGTAATCAACACTTCAATATTTATAAAAGCTACTTTAATAAGTAGCTTTTTTTATTTTATATTTGGAAATCAATTCCCTTAAATGCAATTAGACGCCCTAGTAGAACAATTTAAAAAGAAAGACGAAAAAGCTTTTGAAACGCTTTACCACATGTACAGCAAAAGTATGCATGGCGTTATATTCAACATTGTTAGGGATAATGATATTGCTGAAGAGGTCATGCAGGATGTTTTTATTAAGGCATGGCATAATGCCGAAACGTATGCTGCTGAAAAAGGTCGTTTTTTTACGTGGATTCTTAATATTTCAAGAAATGCCGCCATCGATAAAACACGCTCCAAAAGTTTTAAGAATGCCAAACAAAACCTCAACTCCGATTTTTTCGTAGATATTCTTGAAACCACTGAAAGTTTGAACAATACAACAGATGCCATTGGTATTAAAAAGTTCGTAAAAAAGCTTGGCGAAAAATGCAAACAAGTCATCGAGCTTTTGTATTTCAAGGGTTATACACAAAGTGAGGCCTCGGAAGCCCTCGATATGCCCATTGGAACCGTTAAAACAAGAAATAGGCAGTGTATTCAAGAACTTAGAACAATTGTATTAAAGTAAATGGATGTAAAAGCATACATAGAGTCTGGTATTTTAGAGCTATACGTAGCGGGTGCACTTTCTGAAAAAGAAAATAAGGAAGTGTACGCCCTTATGCTGGAGCATCCCGAAATTTTACAGGAAGTTCTGGCTATTGAGTCGGCCGTTATTAAACTCACCGAATCGGTCTCTCCAAAAGATACCAGCACGCTTATAGACAACATCAAAAAAAACTTGGCTTTAAATGGTGAGAAAGACGCCAAAGTCATTACCATTACAAAACCAAAATACAACTGGTTTACGTATACAGGTTGGGCTGCTGCCATTATTTTGGGCGTAGGTTTATTATGGATGGTTATCCAAAACAACCAATTACAAACGGACATTCAAGTGGTTGAAACCCAAAAATCGCAATTGGAAATTGAAATTGAATACGCCAAAACCGATTTAGACAAGGCCAAAACGCTTATTTCTGTGTTGAGGGATGAAAACATAACCGAATTGCCACTGGCAGGACAAGGCGATTTTGCAGCAACCTATGCCAAGGTGTATTGGGACAAAGAAACCAACCGCATCTTTTTAGATGCCGAAGGCTTACCAGAGCCCCCAGAAGGTACGGTTTACCAAGTTTGGTCGTTAACGTTAAACCCGTTAACGCCTGTTAGTTTGGGCACCATAGACAATTTTGCCACCGACGACAACAAGATTTTTGAAATTGAAAACCTTAATAACAGTGAGGCTTTTGGTATTACCTTAGAACCTGCCGGCGGTAGTGAAACACCAACTATGGAGCAACTTTATACCTTGGGTGTTGTGTCTGCAACATAAAACCTCATTTTTGTAAAAAATTTCATTATTTTAGTTGAAATAAATATAATGTAGATAAACTAAATTGTGTTTATTTATACGTTGTGTACAATTAAAAAACCCAATAAAACCCTAAAATATTCGGACTTTTTTTCCATTCGCACCCGCCAAATTTTTTCTTTTTTTCAGCCATTTAAGAGACTCCCGCGAACAGCGTCGGACTTCGGATTTCGTGCTTTTCCCAATCGCAGTTTTTCGCCCAATGGCAAAAAGCAAACGTGCTATAAAAAATATCAAAACGCAATCTATTTTGCTTTTTGTGGCATATTTGCAACCGACTTCGGACAAATAAAAACTGTACACAACAATACCTATAATTCATTGCGGCGGATTTTCCTGCGGAAAATCCACGCACTTTTGCTATATTCGTTCTACGGCGGAAATGTCCTGCGGACTTTTCCGCAACGAAACCATAGGTACTGTGTTAAAAAACAAGTAAATTAGAATAAATTTTAGGAAGTACTCAATTGTATTTGACTACTATCCTGTGCAGCAAGGGCTTCCAGTCTTTGCTGCTTTTTATTTTCAAATTCTGCGTCATAGTTTTCCT
>JAHLEH010000027.1 GCA_018883545.1 Marixanthotalea marina
TGTCCCGTCCTGAAATAAGTTGACATAAAACCGACTTATTTATGAAACATTCAGAGCAACCGCGAAAGAAGCGCACACAACGAGATTACAATTTAGGCTTTAAACTATCGGTAGTCTCTCAAGTAGAAAAGGGCGAGATGACCTATAAACAAGCACAAAAAGCTTATGGTATACAAGGTAGGAGTACCGTTTTGGTTTGGCTCAGAAAACATGGTACCTTAGACTGGAGCAAACCATTACAACATCAGATGCCTAAATCCAAAGAAACACCAGCACAAAAGATCAAACGGTTAGAACGCGAACTCTCAGATGAAAAACTCAAAAATGAGATTCTAAATACGATGATTGATATCTCAGATAGCCAATATGGTACTTCGATTAGAAAAAAGTATTCATCTCAACAATCCAACGCATCAGGCAACAACAAAAAGTGAGCTTATCACGTTGTTGTCGATTGTTTGGGATCAGTAGACAGGCGGTCTATCAATCACAAAGGCGATCACTATTTCGGAGCCAACAACTTAGTCAGGTAAAATATCTAATACAACAAGTTAGAATGGATATGCCTAGGTTGGGCACCCGAAAATTATATTTTTTGCTCAAACAAGAGTTTGATCGCCAAGGAATCAAAATAGGAAGAGATGCCCTATTTGATTATTTACGCACTGAATCTATGCTTATTAAGCCAAAAAGGAACTATACCAAAACAACACACTCCAAACATTGGCTTAGAAAACACCCTAATTTAATGAAAGATACGAGCCCTTCAAGACCAGAAGAGTTTTTCGTTAGTGATATTACTTATATTAAAAGTAGGGAACGAACACATTATTTATCATTGGTTACTGATGCATATAGTAGAAAAATAATGGGTTATCACCTTAGTGATGATATGAGTGCGGAAAATGTAGTAAAGGCCATCGAAATGGCAACACATAATACAAAGATGACCAAAAACCTGATACATCATTCCGACAGAGGCTTACAGTATTGTTCAGCTATATATCAGTCAGAATTAAAAAAACATCAGATAATCCCATCCATGACAGACGGGTATGATTGTTATCAAAATGCAATCGCAGAAAGAATTAATGGAATATTAAAAGGTGAATTTTTAATCAACATCTGTAATAATGGAAAAGAACTCAAAAAATTAATTCAAGAATCCATAGAAATTTATAATAATAAAAGACCTCATTTGAGTCTTAACATGAAAACACCTAACTTTATACACAACAAAAAACCGATGAAGTTAACTTCATCGGTTTAATTTAATTTTTTAAATACTGTCAACCTATTTTAGGACGACTCA
>JAHLEH010000028.1 GCA_018883545.1 Marixanthotalea marina
TTGACCCGTCCGGAAATAAGGCTACATAATTTTAATAATTATGTACAAAAATGACAAAGTAATTAGACGCTACAGCGAATCGTTTAAATTGAAAATTTTAGACGAACTTACCACTGGAAAACTTAACAAAAACCAATTAGGTAAACTCTACGGAATAAACCCTACAACCATCAACGAATGGATCAGGAAATACGAACGTAAAGACCTAATGAACACCAGAATTAAAGTGGAAACAAAAGATGAAATAACACGTATTAAAGAGCTACAAAAAGAGATTGAACAGCTTAAAAAGCTTTTATTAAAAAAGGATCTAGATGCCATGGTTGAAGAATCCTATTTGGAAGTAGCTGCTGAGAAACTAGGCTATAAGAGTGTTAGTGAACTTAAAAAAAAACTAAATATCAAGCCTTAATCAAAGCTAAAATCAAGAGTAATGGATTTGCTTCACTCACTACTATTTGTGCTTGTTTTGGTTTAAAAAGAGATGCTTACTATAAGTTTAAAACCAGAGAACAAAAACGTCTGGAAATAGAAAACCAAATCATTCAAATTATCAAGAAACGACGCAAATCCTTACCTAGAGAAGGTGTTCGGAAAATGATAAGATCATTAAACGCTGAGTTTGATAAAGTCAATATTAAAGTTGGAAGAGATACGCTGTTCAAGGTGCTTAGAGCTAATAATATGCTCACCTTACGCAAAAAATATAGTGCTAGAACAACTAATTCTTTACACAGGTTCCGTAAGTACAAAAACATTACTAAAGATGTAATTGTAAAAAGACCTAACCAGATTTGGGTTAGTGATATAACCTACATCAGAACCTTAAAAGGCTTTTGCTATCTGGCTCTCATAACCGATGCTTATTCAAGAAAAATAGTAGGTTACGACCTAAGTGATAGCTTAGAACTAAGTGGCTGTGTTAGGGCATTAAATAAAGCTTTATATCAAGCAAAAAACATCGATGGTCTCATCCATCACTCTGACAGAGGCATACAATATTGCAGCAACGTATACACCCAGATACTTAAAAGAAAGCATATTCATATAAGTATGACAGAAGAAAATCATTGTTACGAAAACGCGCTTGCAGAACGTGTAAATGGTATTTTAAAAGACGAGTTTTATCTTGACCAGACCTTTATAAATACTGCACACGCTAAAAGAGCAACAAAAAATGCAATTAAATTATATAACGAAGTAAGATTACACTTATCTTTAGATTTTAAAACACCAAATATGGTATACAAATTAACCGCTTAAAATCAAGTTTAACCTGTAGCCATATTTCAGGACAAGACATTT
>JAHLEH010000029.1 GCA_018883545.1 Marixanthotalea marina
ACGTTAGGCACAAGACCGACCAAAAAATGAAACCAGAGATAAAAGATAAACTAAAAGAACTTGACTCGGAGATAGAGTTTAATATTGAGAAAGATTATATCCATTTCTATTATCCAAAATACAAAATGGATGATTTAGAATTTGACAGAGAAGATAGTGATGATGAAACAATCAGTATTATTAAGGAATTTCTTTCTTATCAATATTCACAGGGAAAATCAATTTACAAAAAGGACTATTACGAAGTTATTGTCAATGTCTCTATTTATTCTAATTTTTGGTACGACGAGAACTTTACTTTAGAGCCATCAGGAGATTTAGACAATAAAATTTATTATGAAATTGGAAGTATCTCTGATGATTTTGGGATTTTTTTAGATAAAACAATTCATTGGGACCACTTCGAGAAAGAGTATTTCGTTAGCCTAAAAATATACAACGCTGATACTATTTTAAAATTAGAAAATGGATATAGTAAAGATATTTTCGAAAAACTAACCAATACAATATTCTTTGACCTTCATCATAAAGGAAACTATAAATTGAATTTAGTTGACTTAAGTGACGATGATAAGTATGACTTCGACAACTACGAAGAACCAGAATTAGAAGAAGTTGATGACACGACAGTTGATTTTTCAAGGTATGACAATGATTTACTCTCATATTATAATAGAGCAGTGAATATGAGTGATAGTGAATTTAAATATTTAGCATACTTTCAAGTTTTAGAGTGCATATTTGATGAAGTTTATAAGTTTGAGACAATTGAAGATGTTCGAGGTATTTTACAAACAAATTGGTTTTCCAGCACAAACGATGATAATATTGGAGAGTTAATTCAAATTGTTGACAGGTATAACAAAGAAAAAAATGATAGAAATAAAACGAAACTTGTTCTCGAAAAATACTTTTTAGGTGCTTTACATGACGAAGCTTTCTTTTTAGTTAACCGAGAAATATCCGAACTACTAATTGATATGAAACTAATTAATCAAAATTCTGACATAAAGGATTTACAGAAATTAGCAAATATCGTTTATGACTTTAGATGCAATTGTACTCATTCTAACAGGTCTTATCCAATAAAAGAAAGCACAGTAATTTCCAATGATAATTTGAATCAATATATCGAGCTAATTAGGAAAATTTCCGAAAGAATAATATTGAATTATAGAAAGTCCAGTGCCTAACAACGGCTATAGTTCATTACGGCTGAAATTCCTACTCGGAA
>JAHLEH010000030.1 GCA_018883545.1 Marixanthotalea marina
ATGACACCGGTACTATCTCCCGCACAGTTCACCGTGGCGTTGGTGGTATCCAGATCCACTACCAATGCCGGCAATGGGTCTATGGTTATTTCATTGGACACTACGGCGATACAGCCGTTGGCATCCCTGACATAATATTCATAGGTGCCTGGTGCAACGTCGAACGTTACCGAGGTGGTGAACGAGCCCAGTACGGCCGTAAAGTTTTGTGTACCGCTATATTCATATGGGCCCGTGCCGCCCGTTGCACTTAATGTAAGACTTGCATCCGCAGTACATGTCGGGGTGCTTTCTGCTACCAATAGCGATTCTATCTCCGTCGGCTCCGTAATGGTGATGTCCGCAGAGGTAAAGCTACAGTTGTAGCCGTCCGTTACCGTTACGTTATAGGTACCGGCTCCAAGGCCACTGAACACGGGCGACAGCTGTGGGCCCGATGAGAAGGCCGTTGGGGCTGTCCTGTTAAGGGTATAGGTATAATTGCTGCCCTGGCCGCCCGTAACGCCGCTTACCGTGATAACGGCATTGGTATCCCCAAAACAGGAAAGCATGGTTGTATTCGGTGTTGCCGTAGCGTTTATTGGCGTTGGCAGTGACAACGTGATGTTTTCTGAAACAATACAGCCACCGGCATCCCGGACGTTCACCGTATAGCTGCCCGCCGATAGGTCCCTGAAGGTACCGTTTGGGGAATAGGCCACTGTGGCTGCGCCCGTAAGCTCGTACTCGTACTGCCCCCAGCCGCCACTGGCTATGGCTGTGATGGTGCCCAGTCCGTCGTCGCAGGTCACGTTCGAGGTCTCGGATACCAGTACGTCCAGCGCACTGGCCGGCGAGGCGATCGTTACGCTGCCTGAGGTTGCCGAACAGAAAGGGCTGCCGGTCTCCGTCACCGTAACCGTATAGGTACCCGATGGAAGGCCGCTTACCGTCACGGGATTGGTGGAGGTGCTGGCTCCGGTGACCGTCCTTACGGACACCCCGCCGCCATCGAATACCTCGTAATCATAAGCGCCTGTATAATTGCTAACCGATAGCTCGAAAGAACC
>JAHLEH010000031.1 GCA_018883545.1 Marixanthotalea marina
GCGATATCGCTCTTTTAAGCGTATCTAGCCAAACACCCCTCGATCCTCTCTATATTGCCTGTTTAGTTTATCAGAAATTTACTATTTTAACACCAAATAACTAACGGCTTGTAAACATACGAGCCAATCACGTTGGCAATAATTTGGAAATGATTCGTTTTTGGTGTATATTTACATCAAAAATAAAAATATGTCAAGACAAAGTATATCATTCACAAAACCGAATGACGAGTGGCTAAAAGCCCAAGTGGACAATAAAGAGTATTCAAGCAAAAGTGAGTTGGTCAACGACTTGATTAGACAAGCTCGAAAACAACAAGTACAAATTGACTGGATTCGAGCTAAACTGGAAAAAGCTGAAAATAGTGGATTTACAAATGACAGTAAAGAAAGTATTTTAGCGCAATCAAAGTCTTTGCTAAATGGCTAAATATAAACTGACAAACGAAGCAAAAAATGATTTGATTCGGATTCATCACTACGGAGTTGAAAAATTTGGAATGACCCAAGCGGACAAATATTTTGAATCGTTTTTTGAGTATTTTGACATTATTGCTGAACGACCTTTTTCCTTTGAATCGGTTGACTACATAAAAAAGGGATATAGAAGATGCGTCTGTGGAGTTGATAGTATTTACTATAAGGTCAATGAAAACGTTATCGAAATAATGGCAATCGTTGGAAGACAAGATTTGACAGAAAAATTGTAATTGAATTAAAAAACTATTGCCAACACTGTGTAAAAATAATTGCTTGGTTCTTGCCTACTCGGAAAATCCATAGGATTTTCCTCTGGTTCGTTCCATTTTTAGTAAGTTAGTTGCTTGCACACGCAACTATCCTTACACAAACCGTTGTGCAACATATTGACCCGTCCGGAAATAAGGCTACATAATTTTAATAATTATGTACAAAAATGACAAAGTAATTAGACGCTACAGCGAATCGTTTAAATTGAAAATTTTAGACGAACTTACCACTGGAAAACTTAAC
>JAHLEH010000003.1 GCA_018883545.1 Marixanthotalea marina
CAAAGAACTAAAAACGCCGAAGGCGCAAAACGATCCCGTAAGCATAGTGCAGGCAAAGCTCCGAAACCCAGGAGCAAAGCGACGCGGAGTTTGCCAAGCGGTTTTCGACCCAAGCCGAAAAATGCCTATCGGGGGCGGGTCCTTTTCTTTGGTTCGTTTCTTTTAGACAAGTAAAAGAAATGAACATTTAACAAAAAGATTGCTTCGTTGCTCCGCGCCTCGCAATGACGGAAACATTCGCAGTAATGGATTGCTGCCTACACAGGAAATCAAAGATTCGACGAAGTCAATGACAGTAATTTGTAAATGAGGTGCTGAAAACAAGTTCAGCATGACAATTAATCAACACCCGACCTACCGATAAAAACCTTAAAAATCAAGGAAGCAGGAAAGGGCAAAGAACTAAAAACGCCGAAGGCGCAAAACGATCCCGTAAGCATAGTGCAGGCAAAGCTCCGAAACCCAGGAGCAAAGCGACACGGAGTTTGCCGAACGGTTTTCGGCTACGTCCGAAAAATGCCTATCGGGGGCGGGTCCTTTTCTTTGGTTCGTTTCTTTTGGACAAGCAAAAGAAATGAACATACATAATAAACAGATTGTTTCGTTGCTGCGCGCCTCGCAATGACGGGTAACAATTAAAAAAATGGATTCCTGCCTGCGCAGGAATGACAACAACCACCGACCTACCGATAAAAACCTTAAAAATCAAGGAAGCAGGAAAGGGCATGGGATGAAAAGCTGTCTGAGCGCAGCGAGTTTCTTTTCATCCATGGCGGAGGGTTCCGTAGTATTTTGTTAGGGTTTTATCGTAAGTCTTGACCTTTTTGGTTCTTTTTGGGTCAAGCCAAAAACGAACATAAAAAAAACAAAATGAACAAACAAAAGAAATGAACACAACAATATGCTTCGACAAGCTCAGCATGACAAAAACACACGTCATTACGAGGAGTCCCAATAGTTGGGACGACGAAGTAATCTGTTTGTCTCAAACCCAACACATGAGATTGCTTCGTTGCTACGTGCCTCGCAAAGACACACAAATGTCAGTTCGAGTGATTCGACATAGGAGAATTGTATCGAGAACAAAACAAATCAATAACAAACAGCTAAACAACAAACAACTAAACAAATCAACAATACCCGGCCTACCGATAAAAACCTTGAAAATCAAGGAAGCAGCGAAGGGCTTGGGATGAAAAGCTGTTTGAGCGCAGCGAGTTTCTTTTCATCCGTGGCGGAGGGTTCCGTAGCATTTTCTCAGGGTTTTATCGCAAGTCTTGACCTTTTTGGTTCTTTTTGGGTCAAGCCAAAAACGAACATAATAAACAGATTGCTTCGGTGTTGCACACCTCGCAATGACGAAAACTTTATAAATAATGGATTCCTGCTGTAGTTTATCTTGAGCGTTAGCCGAAAGGCAGGAAATCGAAGATTCGACGAAGTCAATGACAAAAACGAACACAAAAAACAAAATGTGCAAACTAAAGAAATGAACACAACAAACAGATTGCTTCGTCGTTCCTCCTCGCAATGACGAATTACAAGATTATTTTTTTTCTCTAAACACCTTTATAAACCTAGACAGCCAACCTTTGTTCGGTTTTCCACTATCATGGTAACCATTGGCATAATTACCATAGCCATAGCCATAGCCGTAACCATAGCCGTAACCATAGCCGTACTTGGCTTTTTGGTCATAGCCATTATACACCACACTGATGTTTTTCACCTGTTTGGTTCGGTATTTCTCGTTGATAAAGTTAAGCATGTCGCGCTTGGTATAATCTTGCCTGATAACATAGAGCGAAGCATCTACATGTTCAATCAATTCAAGGGCATCTGCTACCAAACCAATAGGCGGTGTGTCTAACACGATATATTCGTAAGTTTCTTTAAGCTGCTCAATAAGTTTTCCTAGTTTGTCGTTCAATAGCAACTCTGACGGATTGGGCGGTACAGGTCCCGAGGTAATCACATCCAAATGCTCAATCTGGGTTTGTTGAATTACGTTTTCAAGGGATTGATCCCCTATTAAATAGTTTACAATGCCCAAATCGTTTTCAATACCAAAATCGTTAAAAATCTTGGGCTTCCGTAGATCGAGCCCTAATAAAATGGTTTTTTTACCACTTAAGGCAAATACCGTAGCCACATTTATGGAGCAAAACGTTTTACCCTCCCCACTAACCGACGAGGTTACCATAACCGTTTTGGCACCCTCCAACTCCTGCTTTTTGTAAAAATACTGCAGCCCAGTTCTAATGGCCCGAAACGATTCGGCCACAGCCGATTTTGGTTTTCTAAAAACCACCAAATTATTGTCAAGGTTGTTTTTGCCTATTACACCCAATATGGGAATGGTGGTAAGTTGCTCTACATCCAACGGACTGTGAATGTAATGGTCAGTAAAAGTTAAAATAAAGGCTACCAATAAAGGAATAAGTAAAGCTATAAATGCGGCCAATACATAACGCACGTTTAAATTTCTGCCAAGCACTTGTGCCCCTGTATTTTTAGCAGCATCAATAACTAAAATATCAGACACATTGGATGCCTTGATAATTTCGGCTTCGCCACGTTTGGACAAAAACACATTATAGGTTTGCTGACTTAATGAATATTGACGCTCGATACTAAGCAACTGTTGTTGGTCTTCAGGAAGTTTGCTGAATTCTAATTCTACCAAACTTAAATCGCTATTGGTTTGGTCTAAATCGCGTTTTAATACATTGGTAACCGAATTAATATTCTCTAACAGTACATTTTTAAGACCTTCTATTTGGCGGTTTAAATCATCAAAGATGGTCGCATCGCTTCGTACAGAATATTGCAACTTCGACTTTTGTACAGACAGTTCATTGATTTTCGACACATTAGCCAATATATTACCGTCACTAATACCAGCAATGGATGGTGCCGGAATTTCCGTAAACGAACTGCTGGTTTGCAAATAGCTTTTTAGATTGGAATAATAATCCAATTGCCTGTTAATATTTTCCTTGGCAGCATCAAACTTCACCAATTTATCACTTAATTGTTGGCTTTCACTATCTAAACTATATATTTTGTTCTTCTTTCTGTAATCGTTTAATGCACTGGCATTTTCGGACAGTTCATCCTTCACCCTAGAAATCTGTTCGTCAATAAAATTTATAGCATTAGTAGCATATT
Organism: Marixanthotalea marina; assembly: GCA_018883545.1. Lineage (GTDB taxonomy): Bacteria > Bacteroidota > Bacteroidia > Flavobacteriales > Flavobacteriaceae > Marixanthotalea > Marixanthotalea marina. The sequence goes on from JAHLEH010000003.1 coordinate 3,172, forward strand.
GATTTTTATGCTCGAGTTGATCTTCACTTAAAACCACCACCATGGCATTTAAATAATCAACTATTTTTTCAGTATTCTTATCAATTAAGGATATATCTAAAATGGGAGATCCCTGAATATTCCTAACATCGGTTCTACTTTGATAACTGGCTACCATGCCATTAAAGCTACCAAACCGTATAAACAGCGGCGCACCAATATTTGGTTTGCGGTTTTCAACCAATACCAATTCCCCCTTTAAAAAAGGAAGGTTCACTTTTTCACCAAGCTTGAACTGCTTTACAAATAGGCCTTGGGGCACATCAACCCTTGCTATTTCTTTAGTAATGTAGTTTTGTGTATTGGCAACAGTATTTTCAAATGAAATTTCAAGGTTGTATCTAATAGAATCTGTAAAGGTGATTTTTATAGGAATATTGAGTAATTGCGGTGCATTATAATTATGGTTAAACCGAAATGGTGCCGCTTTGTAAATATCCTGCATGCTAAAACGCCCTTGGCGCAGGTAACTTTTGTAAAACTCCAATCGGTCTACTACCTTTTCATGATGGGTTCTCGATTGTAATGTTACAATAATGGTTTGCAATTTAGAGGTAACACCACCCCAATTAAAATTTAAACTTTGGGTAGACGTAAACAAAGGATTTGTATCGTCTTGAATGGAAATTTTCGTCCCCAACTTGTACGAGAACTCCTCACGAATATTCATTTGATATACCACAAAAAAACCGATGGCCAAAAGCACCACAAAGTATTTCCAATAACTTAAAGCCCGAAATAAGAACTTTTTGATATCGAATACCGAGTTACTAGCTTCTGATGACTCAAACTCCTCGAGCATAACTATAGGTTTTGTGTTAAGAAATAGGTCGACACAATCACCGAAAATATAGAGGCAATGGTTGTTATGTTCTGTATCGCTGTTTGCCCTGCCCCCAAAGCCTTACGCTTTAAAGGTTTTACCAATATCATATCATTTGGCTGTATGTAATAGTAGGGCGATTGCATGGCCGCTATGTCAGTTAAATCGATATGGTGTATTTTTTGTCCATCTGGGTATTGCCTTATAATCAATACATCTTTTCGGTCTCCCGTTTGTCTTATATCACCTGCATTGGCAAGAGCCTCTATAATATTTACACGATCCTGATACAGGGTCAACACACCCGTACCGTTTACTTCGCCCGTAACAGTATAGCGCAAACCGGCCAATTTCACAGTTACAAACACTTCGGCTTCGGGCTTAAAATATTTGGCCAGTAATTCTGTTTTTACCTTTTCCTCAATTTCCTTGATGGTATAGCCCAGCACATTTATTTCGCCTAGAATGGGAAATTTGATATTGCCATGCAAATCGACCGTAAAACCATTAAAATAAAGTGACGATTGCCCTTGCCCACCAACACCTGCATTATTGCCAGACTCTACAGGATTAAAGATGCTTACCAACTCTTCATCAAGTGCCTTAACATTTATTCTCAAAATATCATTAACCTGCACCCTGTATGGCTTATTCAACTCCTGAACCAAAATGGAATCGTTAACCACGGTGCCCTTATCTTGCAAATACACCACATCCTTGTTGGTAATACACGAAAAATTCAAAAAACTGAAGGCAATTACAATACAGAAGACAAATCCTTTCATTAGAGCAACTTGATATATTCACAAATATAGTTTTTCAATAGGAATATAAAAACTAATCTAGTAAATTTTGGTATTTTATACGTTCTTTGCAAAAAAGACATTTTGAATTACTTAACCGTTGAAAATATCTCAAAGTCTTACGGAGAGCTCACGCTTTTTGAAGACATATCCTTTAGCGTACACAAAGACCAAAAAATAGCCTTTGTGGCCAAAAATGGTAGTGGCAAAACCTCTATTTTAAATATTCTTTCGGGTGATGATGTACCAGACTCAGGGCAAGTCATTTACAGAAAAGATATAAAGGTTTCCTTTTTGCCGCAAGACCCTAAGTTAGACCCCAATTTAACCGTAGAGGAAACCATTTTTAACAGTGACAACCCTATTTTAAAGGTTATAGGCAACTATGAAAAAGCACTGTTAAACCCTACCGACACCAAGGCTTACCAAAAAGCATTTGAGGCTATGGAACGCCACCAAGCATGGGATTTCGAAACACTTTACAAACAAATACTTTTTAAGTTAAAACTTGAAAACCTAGACCAAAAAGTAAAGTCGCTTTCAGGTGGTCAGAAAAAACGTTTATCACTCGCCATTGCTCTGATAAACAAACCCGATTTGTTGATTTTGGATGAGCCTACCAACCACTTGGATTTAGAGATGATTGAATGGTTGGAGTCTTTTTTTGCCAAGGAAAACATGACGCTTTTTATGGTAACGCACGACCGTTATTTTTTGGAACGCGTATGCAATGAAATTATAGAGTTGGATGAAGGCGAGCTGTATAGCTACAAAGGCAACTACTCCTATTATCTGGAAAAAAGGGAAGCCAGAATTGAACGCGAAGCCGTTGAAACTGGCAAAGCCAAGCAGCTCTTTAAAAAAGAATTGGAATGGATGCGCCGTCAACCCAAAGCCCGAACCACTAAATCGAAATCGCGCATAGACGATTTTCAGGATATAAAGCACCGTGCCAGCCAACGGCGAAATGACCACGAAGTACAATTAGAATTGAACATGGAACGCTTGGGCACTAAAGTGGTAGAATTCCACAACGTATCGAAAGCATTTAAAGACAAAGTGATTCTTAATGGTTTTGAGTATATGTTCAAGCGTGGTGAACGCGTAGGCATTATTGGCAAAAATGGCACGGGCAAAACCACCTTTTTAAATTTATTGACCAAAACCACCACACCCGATGGCGGTAAAATAGTTGTTGGCGAAACCGTAAAATTTGGCTACTACACCCAAAATGGCATTGCTATAAAAGCTGGTCAGAAGGTGATTGATGTCATTCGCGAATTTGGCGATTACATTCCGCTAAAAAAAGGCAATCAAATTAGCGCCCAACAGTTATTGGAGCGTTTTTTGTTCAGTAGAAAAAAGCAGTACGATTTTGTTGAAAAATTGAGTGGTGGCGAACGCAAACGCTTGTACTTATGCACCGTTTTAATCCAGAATCCTAATTTTTTAATTCTCGATGAGCCCACCAACGATTTGGATATCGTCACCTTAAATGTTTTGGAAAGCTTCTTGCTTGATTTTCCAGGTTGTGTGATTGTGGTGTCGCACGACCGTTATTTTATGGACAAAATTGTAGATCATCTATTTGTATTTAAAGGCGAAGGCGAAATTGAAGATTTCCCAGGCAACTACACCGATTACCGTGTCTACGAAGACAGTCAGCCAACTGTCACTTCAACTTTAGAAGAAAAGAAAGAGAAAAACACTTGGAAGAAAACTGACGACAACAAACTATCATACAACGAGGAAAAAGAACTCAAAAATATTGAAAGTAAAATCAAATCGTTGACGTATGACAAGAACGAACTGGAAGCTAAATTCAACAATCCCGATTTGAGTCCAGACGACATCAATAAGTTATCGCTCGACCTACAAAAAATCATTGACAACATAGCAACCAAAGAAGAACGGTGGATGGAATTGTTGAGCAAATTAGAAGAGTAGATTTTTAGACTATTAGACTTTAAATGTTTATACGCTTAAAACTTTGAAACTTTGGAACTCTGAAACTTTGTAGCTAAAAAAAATGCTCTATCAAATTAAACAATACATAAAATTCATTTTAAAGTCCACCAACCAACATGGGGTACACTCTCCTTTTGTATTTAATTTAGTGACCCAATGTTTTTATGACAAAAAACGCTATGATGCTTACAAGTCCATTCGCAATTACAGAAAGTATCTTTTAAACAGCAACACAAAAATTGAAGTAACCGATTTGGGTGCTGGCTCCCAAGTAATGAAACAACAAACCAGAACCGTTTCAAGCATGGCCAAAAATGCCGGCACTACTTTTAAAAGAGCTAAACTACTGTATCGACTGGCTAATTATTTAGAGTGTGAAAACATACTGGAGTTAGGCACATCGCTTGGCATGGCTACACAGTCCATGAGTCTAGCCAACCCAAAAGCCAACATTACAACCATTGAGGGTTGTCCCAATATTTCTGAATTTACGAAGGGCGCTTTTAAAAAGCAATCATTAGAGAACATTGATTTAATTACAGGAGATTTTGATGAAATTATAGAAAGCCTAGCACCTAAAACCTTTGACCTTATTTTCTTTGATGGTAATCACCAAAAAGAAGCCACATTGCAATATTTTGAATCACTTATGGAAACTGCTCACAATAATTCTGTATTTATTTTTGATGATATCTATTGGAGCCAAAGCATGACCGAAGCCTGGGAAACCATTAAAGAACATCCCAAAGTAACCGTAACCATTGACACCTTTTTTTGGGGCTTCGTGTTTTTTAGAAAAGAACAGACCAAAGAGCATTTTACAATTAGGGCCTAGAAATATCCCCAAACAATCAGTAACAATTACAGTTAGACCCTTTATCGATACCCTTTTGTAAAATAGGCACTTTAAAACCTAGATAGAAATTACCTCCTTTACTTTTATTGCTCATTAAATTAGTAAACAAAGAACCGGAACCTAGATAAAGTGGTCCAATCCTTAAACCAGCTCCCACTTGAAAACCAGCATATTGCACCAAGCTTAAAGGCGTATAAAAACTAAACCATTTACTTTCAAAACGCGGTGTTATTGAAAGCATATTCGTTATTGCACTAGAGTGAAATTTATTTTTTGACACAAGTGACACATCTGCATTTAAGTTTAAATAAAAATGATTTGTAAAACGCCAATCGGCATTAAGGTGCAATGCTGTTGGTAATATAGCTTTATATCCTACTGCAGAATTTGTTAATGTATATAGATTATTCAATATATCATACAAATTATCTTCATTTCGAATAGCTTCTTCGCTTACATTGGTATTTGTAATATCGAAAACATCTTCAAGGCCGTTTTTATAATTAACAGAGCCGATATCGGTTATAGAAACGCCTAATTTTAATTTATATTTATTTTGGTCTTTATAGTTTAAGCGGTCCGGCCATACTTTTCTAGGTTTGTAATCGCCATGGTTGGGACGCCATTCATAAATTATTCCGATATCCACACCAAAACCTGTAGCATTTTTAGGCAGTTCATAATCATAATTATCCCTGTCAAAATCGTCAAAGCGGCCATAGACAACTTCACCAGTAGAAGATACACTTCCTGTAGTGTTTCCTCCCGGAAGCATTGTCCCATCCTCATCATAATCTACTGTAATATTGCTTCCCGCTACAAAAGCACTGCCCCCTCCTTTTAGATATTTTAAAGAAATGCCCCCTTTTAAAAAATTTTCTTTTTCATTAACCAACACCCTAGCATAAGAAAGTCCAATTTCTGCCCATGCTTGTCCAAAAGTGTTAAAACCATTTTCAGTTGCTGTGAAATCATCAGAAAGGTCTTCTTCAATAGCATACAAATCCCTACCATTAATTCCGTTAACATTTGCAAACGAACGGGCTCTAGTATAGACTGCAATGGCATTATTTTGATTTATGTTAAACATAAACGAAGGCCCCATAACATCAAAATTAAACGCCCCACTATTATTGGTTTTCGGGCTGTATCTTGACGCTGTATCAAAATCATAATCATCATCATTAATGGCCTTCATAACATTGAAGTTATAGTAATCGTTACCTCCAAAAGAACTTACACCTACAAGGTTTACATCTGCTTTAAAACGGGAATCTACTATATTGGCTGGATTTACAATAACACTATTTACACCACTATAATTTTCAGTTAAGAAGCCAACAAATGATTGCGCTGTAACATCAAACAAGCTCCCTAAAAAGATAAACACCAAAATAATTTTTCTCATTTACTAAACTGTACAAATAAAAGATGTTTTAAATACATCTATAACTATCAAACAAATTTGAAATAAATATATTACAAAAAAAATTCAAAGAAGCATTTGGCTTCCATTCTTTAAGGTTTATATTTACTTTATGAAGATTTACACCAAAACAGGCGACGCTGGTACTACGGGCTTAATAGGTGGTACACGCGTACCTAAAAATCATATTCGCATTGAAAGCTATGGCTCGTTGGACGAATTAAACTCGTATTTGGGCTTGGTAAGAGACCAAGACATTAACCAGCACCATAAAAGTACACTTATTAAAGTACAAGAAAAACTGTTTGTTATTGGAGCCGTTTTGGCAACCGACCCCAACAAGGAAATACTGAAAAATGGCAAAAAGCGCCTTAATATTTCTAAAGTTTCTACCAAAGACATCGATTTTCTTGAACAAGAAATAGACTTGATGAACGAGACGTTGCCACCTATGACACATTTTGTGCTGCCCGGTGGCCACCAAACTGTGTCATTCTGTCACATTGCGCGCTGTGTATGCCGCAGGTCCGAACGATTGATAGTGGCACTACACCAAATAGAATCATTAGACCCTAACATCTTGACCTATTTAAACCGCCTTTCTGACTATCTTTTTGTATTGGCACGGAAGTTGACTTATGACCTGCAAGCAGATGAAATTAAATGGATTCCTGAAAAGGAATAAGTTTTAGAATTTGCGTTAGGGATTGAAGCTGGCTACCATGTAGCGTGCAAAGCCCGACCCGATAGGGTAACGCCCAAAAGCAAAGCTTAATTTCAAACGTTTCTGTTACAACAAAATACGTTCTTAAAAATAATAATGAAATAATTCATTTTTTCCTTGTCTGTTTAAACTAAAAATTTATTTTTGCAAAAATTTAAACGCACACACAATGTATTGGACTTTAGAATTAGCATCTTACTTAAGTGATGCACCATGGCCAGCAACAAAAGACGAACTAATAGATTACGCTATTAGAACAGGCGCCCCTTTGGAAGTTGTTGAAAATTTACAGTCTATTGAAGATGAAGGTGATGCTTACGATTCAATTGACGAGATTTGGTCAGACTATCCAACAGATGAAGATTACCTCTGGAATGAGGATGAATATTAAAAGCATAAAGAAAAGTTAAAAAGTCTCGAAAAGGGACTTTTTTTATTTCCGTATGTTTACAAAACAGTTAAACAAACTGTATCTTTGAATGCTTTCACCAAAAGCATTTAAACAGGACATTGTTCACTAAAAAGTAACTTTTAAAAAGTACTTTTATTAAAATATATAAGCTCTGGGAACTTTTCCCAGATTAATAAAAACATATAACACACATGAGTTTTTTAGATTCTGTACTAAAAGTATTTGTAGGGGATAAATCAAAACAAGACGTTAAAGCCATTACCCCTATTGTAGAAAAAATAAAAACATTTGAGGCCGCTCTAGAAAAGCTTACACATGACGAACTGAGAGCAAAAACCCTAGAGTTTAAAGCTGCCATTGCCGAAGCAAACAAAGCCATAGACGAACAAATTAAAACGCTTACGGCCGAAGCCGAAGCCACTGAAGACATTGATAAGCGCGAAGATATTTACCAAGAAATTGATAAACTAAAGGACGATGCTTACAAGGTAACCGAAGATGTTTTAAACAATATCCTTCCCGAAGCCTTTGCGGTTATGAAAGAAACCGCCAAACGTTTTGCCAATAACGAGTCCATAACCGTTACGGCCAATGCATTCGATAGGGAAATATCGGGCGACCATGACTATGTGACTTTAGAAGGCGATGATAAAGCCGTGTGGGCTAATTCTTGGGATGCCGCAGGCAAACCCATTGTTTGGGATATGATACATTACGATGTACAGCTTATAGGCGGTATTGCCTTGCACCAAGGTAAAATTGCTGAAATGCAAACAGGTGAGGGTAAAACTTTGGTAGCAACCTTGCCTATGTATTTAAATGCACTTTCTGGCCAAGGCGTGCATTTGGTAACCGTGAACGACTATTTGGCAAAAAGGGATAGTGCTTGGATGGCGCCTTTATTCCAATTTCACGGGTTGACGGTTGATTGTATTGATTACCACAAACCAAATTCTGATGCACGTAAAAAAGCCTACAATGCCGATATCACCTACGGAACGAATAACGAGTTTGGTTTCGATTATTTGCGTGATAATATGGCGCATTCGCCAAACGATTTGGTACAACGTCCGCACCACTACGCCATTGTAGATGAGGTGGATTCCGTTTTAGTTGACGATGCCAGGACACCGTTAATCATTTCAGGCCCCATTCCTTTGGGAGAACGCCATGAGTTTAACGAACTGAAACCAAAAGTAGACGATATTGCCGCCGTACAACGCAAGTATTTAACTGGCGTATTGGCAGAAGCAAAAAAATTAATTGCTGATGGCGACACAAAAGAAGGTGGTTTCCAATTATTGCGCGTGTATCGTGGTATGCCAAAAAACAAGGCACTTATCAAGTTTTTAAGTGAGGAAGGCGTTAAGATGCTACTTCAAAAAACAGAAAACTTTTACATGCAGGACAACAACCGTGAAATGCCAAAGGTTGATGCCGAATTGTACTATGTAATTGATGAAAAAAACAATCAGATTGAACTGACCGATAAAGGTGTTGAATATATTTCTGGTCAAAACGACCCTAATTTCTTCATCCTTCCCGAAATAGGCTTGGAAATTGCCAAAATTGAAAAACAAAACTTACCTAAAGAGGAAGAAGCCAAACTCAAAGAAGAGCTTTATAAAGATTTTGGCGTAAAATCGGAACGCATCCATACACTCAATCAGTTGTTGAAAGCCTATGCTCTGTTTGAAAAAGATGTGCAGTATGTAGTGATCGACAATAAAGTAATGATTGTAGATGAGCAAACAGGCCGTATTATGGACGGTCGTCGTTACAGTGACGGTTTGCACCAAGCCATTGAAGCGAAGGAAAATGTTAAGATTGAAGATGCCACGCAAACCTTCGCCACCATCACACTTCAAAATTATTTTAGAATGTACCGCAAGCTCTCTGGTATGACCGGTACAGCGGTTACCGAAGCTGGTGAGTTCTGGGAAATATACAAATTGGATGTGGTTGAAATACCAACTAACCGCCCCATTGCCCGCCACGATAGAGATGATTTGGTGTATAAAACCAAACGCGAAAAATACAATGCCGTTATTGAGGAAGTTACACAACTTTCAGAAGCTGGCCGCCCGGTACTTATTGGTACCACTTCGGTAGAAATTAGTGAATTATTGGGCAAAATGCTTGCTATCAGGAAAATTCCGCATAATGTATTAAACGCGAAACTTCACAAAAAAGAAGCCGACATAGTAGCCGAAGCCGGTCGTCCCGGTCAAGTTACCATTGCCACCAATATGGCTGGTCGTGGTACGGATATTAAATTAACCGAAGAAGTGAAAAAAGCTGGTGGTTTGGCCATTATAGGAACCGAACGCCATGACTCACGCCGTGTGGACAGACAGTTACGTGGTCGTTCCGGACGTCAAGGAGACCCAGGAAGTTCGCAATTCTATGTGTCGTTAGAAGATAACTTGATGCGTTTGTTTGGCAGTGAGCGTATTGCCAAAATGATGGACCGTATGGGCTTGAAGGAAGGCGAAGTGATTCAACATTCCATGATTTCAAAATCTATTGAGCGCGCCCAGAAAAAGGTTGAGGAAAATAACTTTGGGGTTCGTAAGCGATTGTTGGAATATGATGATGTGATGAACGCCCAACGCGAGGTGGTTTACAAACGTCGCCACCACGCCTTATTTGGTGAACGTTTGCGTGTAGATTTGGCCAATATGATTTTTGATACTTCTGAAGTAATTGCTGAAGGCAATAAAGCAGCCAACGATTACAAAAACTTTGAGTTTGAATTGATTCGTTATTTCTCGATGAGTTCACCAATTTCAGAAGAGGAATTCAACAAACTATCTGCTCAAGAAATCACAGGTAAAATTTATAAGGAAGCTTTTAAACATTACAGAGAAAAAATGGAACGCAATGCCGACATCGCTTTCCCTGTAATTAAAAACGTATACGAAAACCAAGGCGATAAATTTAAACGCATTGTGGTTCCTTTCACAGATGGTGTAAAAACCCTCAATGTGGTTACCGATCTTGAAAAAGCCTACGAAACCAATGGTAAACAGTTAATCACAGATTTTGAGAAAAACATCACGCTTGCCATTATCGATGATGCTTGGAAAACCCATTTACGTAAAATGGATGAGCTGAAACAATCGGTACAATTGGCGGTGCACGAACAAAAAGACCCATTGCTGATTTACAAATTTGAAGCATTTGAGCTGTTCAAAGCCATGATAGAGGAAGTTAATAAAGATGTGATTTCGTTCTTGTTTAAAGGTGAATTGCCGCAGGAAACGCAAAATACTATTCAAGAAGCTAGAGAACGTAAACAAGAAAAACTTAACGTACAAAAAGACGAAATACCTAATCTGGACGAGCGCTCAGCACAAAACAGAGCTGCTGGCAATACACAACGTCAACAGCAAGTGATTGAAACCATTGTGCGCGACAAACCAAAAATTGGGCGTAACGACCAAGTGACCATTAAGCATGTTATTAATGGTGAGAATAAAACATTGAAGTACAAACAAGCCGAACCATTAATTGCCAAAGGCGATTGGGTTTTGGTTGAAGATTAAAATTTATAATCATGCACAAAAAAACCGATGGAGTTCCATCGGTTTTTTTATATTCTAAATTGTTTACTGAACAAACTCAGCCTCAAAAAGCTGGGCAAAATGTTTTAATAGTTTTTCTTTAACCTTTTCTTCATTAACCGCATCAACACCCAATTCCACATTTAAAGAAGTCACTGCCTTACCACGAATACCACAGGGAATAATATTATCAAAATAGCCTAAATTTGCATTTACATTCAACGCAAAACCGTGCATAGTGACCCAACGGCTCGCACGTACACCCATGGCACAAATTTTTCTGGCAAATGGCGTATTTACATCCAACCAAACACCTGTTTCACCTTCACTACGCTCGGCTTTTAAACCGTATTCGGCCAATGTTAAAATAATCATTTCCTCAAGTAAGCGAAGGTATTTATGAATGTCTGTAAAAAAGTTGTCTAAATCTAAAATAGGGTAGCCTACAATTTGTCCGGGACCATGATACGTAATATCACCACCCCTATTTATTTTATAAAAGGTTGCGCCTTTTTCGTTGAGTTGCGCTTCATTTAAAAGCATATTGGATGCATCGCCACTTTTACCCAAAGTGTACACATGTGGGTGCTCTACAAATAAGAAATAATTATTGGTTTCTATAGCTGTATCATCCTGTCTATTCTTAATTTTAGCATCTACAATAGTTTTAAACAACTGCTCTTGGTAGTCCCAAGTTTGTTTGTAGTCTTTAAGACCTAAATCCTGCAACTCTATTTTCTTGTTCATAGACTGCAAAATTACGACATTTTTATGTTTTACCTATTGGGGTTGTTCAGAATCACTAAGGCCGCTATAACGCCAGGCACCCAACCACATAACCAAAGTAAAAATACAATTAGAATGGATCCACAGCCCTTACCTATAACAGCTAATGGTGGACAAAATATACACAGTAAAACACGCCAAATACTCATGATGGATTATTGATTTGATTGATGACACTTACTTGACTCTAAAATATACTTTTTGTTACATTTTTATTTACTAAATCTGAGGTTTTTTTGCGTTAGCGATTAAAGCCAACTACCGTGTAGTGCTGAAAGCGCGACCCGTTTTCCTGAACTTGTTTCAGGAAAGGGTAACGCCCTTAAAATTAGTTTTAAAATGCAGTGTTTAAATAGTATCTTTGTGCCTTGAAAATTTACTCAAAGTATTTAGAATATGTCGCAATTATCAGAGCACGAACTTGTAAGAAGAGAGAAGTTAGCAAAATTACGTGAGTTGGGTATAAACCCTTACCCAGCCGATTTATTTCCTGTATCATTTACATCCAATCAGATTAAAGAAGATTTCGAGGAAGGCAAATCGGTAATTATTGCTGGTAGATTGATGTCGCGACGTATTCAAGGCAACGCCAGTTTTGCTGAAGTTCAGGACAGCGAAGGCCGTATACAAGTGTATTTTAACCGAGATGAAATTTGTGAAGGCGACGATAAGAGCAAATACAATGATGTTTACAAAAAACTGTTGGATATAGGCGATTTTGTAGGTATTGAAGGGACGTTGTTTAAAACCAAAGTTGGTGAAAAAACCATAAGAGTTAAAGATTTTACCTTGTTAAGCAAATCTTTAAAACCTTTACCCCTACCTAGAACCGATGCTGATGGCAATGTACACGATGCCTTTACCGACCCTGAACAACGTTACAGACAGCGTTACGCCGATTTGGTTGTGAATCCAAACGTTAAAGAAGTTTTCGTAAAACGCACCAAATTGTTCAATGCCATGCGCAGTTTTTTTAACAATGCTGGCTATTTTGAAGTAGAGACTCCTGTTTTACAGCCTATTCCAGGTGGTGCTGCGGCCAGACCGTTTGTTACGCACCATAATGCATTAGATATTCCGTTATACATGCGAATTGCCAACGAATTGTATTTAAAACGATTGATTGTTGGAGGTTTTGAAGGCGTTTATGAGTTTTCAAAAAACTTTAGGAATGAAGGGATGGACCGCACTCATAACCCTGAGTTTACAGCTATGGAAATTTATGTTTCCTATAAAGATTACAACTGGATGATGGATTTCTGTGAGCGCTTGTTAGAACACTGTGCTATTGCGGTTAACGGTACCACCAAAGCTAAATTTGGCCAGCATGACATCGATTTTAAAGCACCTTACCCTAGGGTAACCATGGCTGAATCTATTAAACATTTTACTGGTTTTGACATTACAGGCAAAAGTGAAGATGAAATCAGGCAAGCAGCTAAAGGCATGGGCATTGAAATTGACGACACCATGGGTAAAGGCAAATTGATTGATGAAATTTTTGGCGAAAAATGTGAAGGCAACTACATTCAACCCACATTCATTATCGATTACCCTAAAGAAATGAGTCCGCTGTGTAAAGAGCATCGCGACAATCCAGAACTAACAGAACGTTTTGAATTGATGGTTTGCGGCAAGGAAATTGCCAACGCCTATTCTGAATTGAACGACCCCATTGACCAACGCGAGCGTTTTGAACACCAGCTTAAATTGGCCGAAAAAGGTGATGATGAAGCAACCCAATTTATAGATTACGACTTTTTACGCGCTCTAGAATATGGTATGCCACCAACATCTGGTATGGGTATTGGTATGGACCGATTGATTATGTTTTTAACCAATAACCAATCGATACAAGAAGTGTTGTTCTTCCCGCAAATGAGACCAGAGAAAAAAGCACCTGCCCTAACGGAAGAAGCCAAAGGTGTTTTTGAACTTCTTAAAAAAGCTGAAAAACTAGAACTGAACGATTTAAAAAACAAATCGGGGCTTTCAAACAAAAAATGGGACAAAGCTATTAAGGAACTCACAAAAAGCAATATAGCTAAGGTAGAAAAAACTGATGACCAACTTTTTGTAGAGGTTATTTCTTAAATAGTCTTTTATCTTAGAGGAAAAATACTATCTTTAAGTTCACCTCTAAAGATAGATAGCAAAATAATGAGCACTGCCAGGACAAAAAAAAGTATTGATTCATCAATTGCTTTGCCTATTGGCTCTTTCATAATACTTTCTATTGTTACTATATCCCTATATGTATCATCAATAAATAGCCACTACTCTTTAATTAGAGGTCAGGTATATGATACAGGAGAATTTCTTTCCAAAGAGTTCAAAAACATTGTTAAGTCCGATATATCAAGACTGGAGAATCTAAAAAGCAGATTAGAGTATACAAATGGTGATTATCATAAAAATTGGGAACACGATGCCGGTTTACTCATAGAACAAAACACCTCTTTTAAATTTATAGAATGGATTGACAGTTCTATGATTATTAGAAAAATCAATCCGCTTAAAGGCAATGAAAACGCACTAAATTTAGATATATCTAAAATTGAATACCGAAAAAATGATTGGATAAACCACACCAAAAGCGGCAAAACCAACATCACCGCTTGGGCAAAATTAACACAGCCCGGTCATGCTTTTCTTGTTGATATTCCTGTACATTTCAACAACAAACTTCAAGGCACCATTACTGCTGGAATGGATTTTAGCGCTCATTTTGACATCTTGGCAACTCACCTTCACGACCAATTTATTATTGAATTATACGACAACGAAAACACACTGTTTTACAAAACCAACTTAACTGAAAAATTAGAAATAAGAGAAGACATAATTTACACCAACAACTTTATTGTTGACGCTTTTAACAATAAATCCTGGACATTAAAAATCACTCCATCTGAAAAACTAGAATTGGCCAGAGACTTGCACACAATAAATATAGCTTTAGTTTTTGGCTTAAGCCTTTCTGTAATTGTAGCATTGCTTATATACTTCTATCTAAAAGCCAACAAAAACACTAAACTTGCTCTAGAAACCAATTTAAAATTGGTAAACACCAATAAAAAACTTAACGAAGAACGCGACAGGGCGGAAAAAGCTTCACAAGCCAAAACGGAATTCTTATCGAATATGAGCCATGAAATAAGAACGCCATTACATGCCATTATCGGTTTTATTCAATTGCTTAAAAGCAGCAAACTAAATAAAACCGATCAAGAATACATCGACTTAATGGATAAGTCTTCTAATAACCTATTGAATCTAATTAACGATATTTTAGATTTAGATAAAATTGAGTCGGGCAATGTAGAACTGGACGAAGTGTTATTTAACCCTTCAGAATTGGCAAAAGAATTGATTGATGTGAACCAGTTTTTATTTATAAAGAAGAACCTTTTTTTGAAATCAGATTTTGAGAATGCACAGGGGGTAAATGTTATTGGGGACCAAAACAAACTGATTCAAATATTGAACAACACTTTAAAGAACGCACTTAAATTCACCAATAAAGGTGGTGCCTATTTCACATACAAAGAAACTGTTGTAAACAATAGTTTAAAATTAAAAATAACCGTTAAAGACACAGGCATTGGTATTCCTAAGGATAAAATTGACAGTATTTTTACGAGATTTACCCAAATAGACAGTGGCCTAACCAAAGAGCATGAAGGCAGCGGTCTTGGCTTGGCCATAAGCAAAAATTTAATAACAATGCTGGGAGGTGATATTCAGGTAAAAAGCAATCCGAACGAGGGCTCTGAATTTAAAATATCGGTCTCTTTTAAAATAGCCGAAAATCAAAACAAGCTAACACCAACACCTACCGACATAAGAAACAACATTACGCTTTCCGATTTAAATGTTTTAATTGTTGATGATAATAATTTGAATATTATTGTGCTTAAAAAACTCTTAGAAGGCATCGGCATACAAGCAGATACGGCAGAAAACGGCATAATAGCATTGCAAAAAATCAAATTGAAAAAATACCAATTGATTTTCATGGATGTTCACATGCCTGAAATGGATGGTTATGAAGCCACCAAATTAATAAGGGAAGATGATAAGGATGTCGTAATATTAGGGCTTTCAGCAAATGTTACTTCCGAATCAAAGAAAAAAGCTACTGTTTCCGGTATGAATAATTATTTATCTAAACCCATAAAAAAGGAAAGTCTTTACAAAATTCTGCTGCTTTACTTCAACAACAAAAACATCTTGTAAAATTAAAAAAGCCAGTGGTTAAGAACCACTGGCTTTTAAACTAACTAACCAACTAACTAAATTTATTTAAAAGAAGTAATTTAATACTGTAAAACACTTAAGTTTAAGTATTTAAATAAATTATAATACAAATAGACACAATTTATTTCAGTCTGTAAAATAATTTAGAAATGTTTAACACAGAATTGTTAAAAATTTAAACTTTATTTAATCTACACCTATATAAATGTTAATTTTTTATGAATCTTATACAGATAATTATTTAAGATACAAAATCATTAAAAAACACAAATCTTAAAATTGTATAATAAAAAAGACTTCACTTTTTAGAAAAACACTCCTTAGCCACTCATTTATAACTTGTTAATATAGCGTTAAATAATTAATCTTATTAAACCTTTTGTATTTATGCTAGTCCAAAAGGTATCAATTAAAAAATAAGATATGAAAAAGTTATTAGTAATCGCCTTGGCTCTTGTAGTAGTTCAGGTGAACGCACAACAAAGAATGGAACGTCCCAATAGAAAGGATTTGGGACACAAAATGAGCATGCTAACTCCAGAAGAATCGGCGGAGTTGCAAACAAAAAGAATGACACTCCAATTAGATTTATCTAAAGAACAGCAAAAAGACATGTATGCGTTAAACTTAAAAAACGCCCAACAAAGACAAGCAACGATGGAAGCCCGCAAAGCAAAAAGGGAAAGTAGCGATTTTGAGAGACCTACTAAAGAAGAGCGCTTAAGTATGATGAATGCCCAATTAGACCATCAAATTGCTACAAAAGCTAAAATAAAGTCCATTTTGAATGCCGATCAATATGAAAAATGGCAAACATCAAATGAACACAGAGCTAAGAAATTTGCACTAAGAGATAACAAACGATTTGCCCAAAGAGGCACACCTCATAGAAAAAGAAAAATTTGAAGATTGAGAGAGATTGGTTGATGATGTTAGATTATAGTTAGTTAGTAAAAGCATTTCCAAATTTGGAAATGCTTTTTTTTATAATCGTTTGGCAACCTTGTTAGCTGCGTTTATTGTAAAATCTAAATCTTCGTAAGTTAAGGCATCGGCAATAAACCAGGTTTCAAAAGCACTTGGAGCAATATAGACACCTTCATTTAACATGCCATGGAAAAACGATTTAAAAGTATCGTTATTTCCTTTAGCCGATGTATCAAAATCTACAACTTGTTCCTTAGCAAAATGCACAGAAATCATAGAGCCCACTCTATTTATAGTATGGGTAATTTTATTCTTATTTAAAACATTAGCTATGCCTTTATGCAAATATTCAGTTTTATTTGCCAATCTTTCAAATATTTTGGCATCGTTGTTCAATTCAGAAAGCATGGCCAATCCTGCTGCCATAGCTAACGGATTTCCACTTAAAGTTCCCGCTTGGTAAACAGGCCCCAAAGGCGCCAAATGGTTCATGATTTCATTTCTAGCAGCAAAGGCTCCAACAGGCAATCCACCTCCTATAACCTTACCAAAGCAAACAATATCTGCTTTAATACCAAAAAGCTCTTGGGCACCACCTTTAGCCAACCTGAACCCCGTCATAACCTCATCAAAAATCAACAAAATATTGTGAGTATCACATAAACTCCTCAACCCTTGCAAAAAGCCTTCTTTGGGTGGTACACACCCCATATTACCTGCTACCGGCTCTATGATGATACAAGCAACTTCATTTGGATTTGCTTCAATAAGCTGCTTAACATTATCGATATCATTATATCTGGCCAAGAGCGTATCTTTGGCTGTTCCTGGTGTAACTCCCGGACTGTTGGGCGTACCAAATGTACTGGCACCACTTCCTGCTTGTATTAAAAATGAATCGCTATGTCCATGATAACAACCAGCAAATTTTATAATCTTGTCTTTTCCTGTCACCCCCCTTGCCAATCGTACCGCACTCATACAGGCTTCTGTACCAGAATTCACGAAACGTATTTTATCTACATTGGGCACCATAGAGACAGCTAATTCTGCTATTTGGGTTTCAATTTCGGTGGGTGCTCCAAAAGACGTTCCTTTTTTGGCTTTTTCAATAACAGCATTCACTACTGGCTCGTGGGCATGACCTAAAATCATAGGCCCCCATGAATTGATATAATCGATTAATTTATTGCCATCTTCATCAAATAGATATGCACCTTTGGCTTCTTTAACAAAAATTGGGGTTCCCCCCACTCCTTTAAATGCCCTGACTGGTGAGTTTACACCGCCAGGTATTACTTTTTCTGCTTCTGCAAATAGCGCACTGCTTCTTTTGTAAATCATAAGTATTAATAATCTTTTGTGGATGGTTTTACTTGTAACGCCTGCCCAATACTAATTGTGGTGCCGTTCAAACCATTCATGTCTTGAAGTTCTTTAACCGTTAAATTATATTTTCTGGAGATTGAATACAAAGTATCGCCCTTAACCACAACGTAAACCTCATTTTCATTAGCCTTAACAGTATCGTTATAAGCAATTACATTTCCTCCCAAAACTTCTTCATCTAATTTATAAAGCTCATATCGTTCAATTAAGCTTATCAATTTATCGGGATATTTTCTATCGGTTGCATAGCCTGCCGCTTTCAATCCTTTTGCCCAACCTTTGTAATCATTTTTTCGTAACTCAAATAAATCGGCATAACGTTTTCTAGTAGTTAAAAATAATGAATGGTCTCTAAAGGAATATTTGGCATCTACATATTTTCTGAAGCATTCCTGTAAGGCATCATCATCATGATAAATCCGATCGCCAGTCCAATCATGGCATTTAATGCCGAAATGATTATTGGCCTCTACCGATAATCGGCCTTTTCCAGAACCAGATTCCAATATGCCCTGTGCCAAAGTAATACTGGCAGGAATGCCGTATAAACGCATTTCTTCCTGAGCAATACTGCTAAATGCTGCCAAATAATCTTCAGTGGAATTAATTTCAACCGAATTCGTGCTAGCTGTATTACTACCATACCCCTCTAATGGCACATTATCTGTGTTTTTTGGAATAACCACGCGCTCTGTGGGTTCTTTTCTGGTTTCCTTTTTTCTGGTGGCTACTTTTTTTGTTCCACAGCTAAAAACCACTAGGCCCAAAACCAACAGCACTACTATTTTTTTCATTTCTATGTTTCTATTAACGGAAATCCTTTTTGTTTTAATTTAGCATTCATGCCTGCAATGCCCTGTAAACCACCTGTATGGATAGCCAAAATTCTCGATCCTTTTGGAAAAAATCCCTTTTTTATTAAATCGAAAATTCCAAACATCATTTTACCCGTATAAACAGGGTCTAGCTGAATGCTGTATTTGTTTCTGAACTCATTAATAAAACCGATTAATTCTTTATTTATTTTGGCATAGCCTCCAAAATGGTAATCTGTAATAAGTTCCCAATTACTATTTACCGCAAATTTACTAATATCTTCTTGCAAAAAAGAACCTTTTAAAGCTGGAAAACCCAAAACTTGTTGACTAGATTGTGAACAGTTAATAATCCCGCTAATGGTACCACCCGTACCAACAGCTGTGCAGATATGGCTAAAATTAAAATCATTTTCAGTTAAAATTTCCTCACAACCTTTTACAGCCAAAGTGTTAGTACCGCCTTCGGGTATTAAGTAAAAATCTCCAAACTCATGTTTTAAATCGTCTATAAAACTTTCTGATGTTTTATTTCTATAAACCTCTCTAGACACAAACTTAAAGACCATACCGTGATTTCTACAAAACACCAGTGTAGGATTGTTAGTTTCAGCACTCAATTCTTCTCCTCTAACCACACCTATTGTTTTAAAACCTAAGGTGTTCCCAGCATAAGCAACGGCTGCCAAGTGATTTGAAAAAGCCCCGCCAAACGTAAGTAGCGTTTTTAATCCCAAACGATCAGCCTCTTCAATATTGTATTTTAACTTTCGGTATTTATTTCCCGAAACAAAAGGATGTATTCGGTCTTCTCGTTTTAAAAACAGCTCAACACCTAATGCTTTTGGCAAAGAAATATCTTGGTTTACTATATTATTTAACTGAAACATTATGGCTGCGAATATACTTTAAAAATTGCCAAAAAGAGCGTTGCTTTAAATAGCCCCTATCACGTTCGTTGGCATAAGCTTCACGCTCAAAAGATATATTTTTATAAGCCAATTGCCAAGTTCCGTATTGGTAGTATCGTATTAGAAATTCAGTAATATAAATCAAATAAAACACTACAACTAGCAGTTCCAACTGTTGTCTCAAATGGATTTTTTCATGATTCACCAAAACAGCATCCTTTTTTAATTGTTTATTTTTTAAAAGCACAAAAGGGAAAAAAGCAAACCCATATACCCTTTAGGCACTAAATATTTTGATATTACAAGCATGTGTTAATGTCATCAAAAAATAGTCCAATTTACATTATCTTTGTTATATATGAAGAAAATAATACCTGTTGAAGAAGGTGATTTTTACCTTACCCCAGAAGGTTATAGATGTTTTACAGAACAGTATCATTTAAAGCGTGGCTATTGTTGCGAAAGTGGATGCAGGCATTGCCCTTACGGTTACAGCTACAAAAAACACAGATAGCTACACCTTAAAGCAACGGGCTTATTGGTATGATTCTTGATGCTATTTAAATATTAAAATTCTTTGTAAATTTATATAACAAGACTTTTAAAAAAATTGTAAAAAAGAAAAATTAAAACATTAACCTCTATGAAAAATTTACTCAAAATGGCACCACTTTTAGCTCTGCTAATAGTGGTTTCCTCGTGTACCTCGGTACGTGTTGCTACAGATTATGATAGAAGTAAAAACTTTAATGACTACAAAACCTTTGCTTTCTTTAAAAATGGCATAGATAAAGCCGAAATCAGTGATTTAGACAAACGGCGCATTCTTCGTGCTATTGAGGCTGAATTATTAGCAAAAGGATTCACCAAATCTGAAAACCCAGATTTATTAATAAGTATTTTCACCAAGTCCAACCAACGCGTTGATGTCTACAATAATTATTGGGGATATGGCGCTTGGGGTTGGGGCGGCTGGGGCTGGGGTGGCTTCTACGGTCCCGGATGGGGCTGGGGGTGGAACCAACCCAGCGTATCTACAAGTACGGAAGGCACTTTATTTGTAGATTTACTTGATGCCAACAAAAAAGAACTCGTTTGGCAAGGCATGGGAACCGGCTACTTAACCAGAAACATGGATAAAAAAGAAGAACGCATAAGAGAGTTTGTATCTAAAATAATGGAGCAGTACCCTCCAGGAACGCAACAGTAAAAAATAAAAAAGCAACTCTTTTCGAGTTGCTTTTTTATTTAAACCTTTCCAAAGCTTTCTTAGTAAAATCACTCAAAACCAACCTTCCACTAATCTCGGCCCTTTCTTTCAACAATTTACTCCAATGGCTTGTGCCTTCCCAAAAAACGGTTTTCATTTCTTTTAAAGCATCGGGATTATAACCGCTTAATTTTTGAGCAAGCGCCCCAACTGCTTTATCCAATGCTTCTTCAGAATCTAAAACCTCAGCATACAAACCTTTTTCTTTTGCAAACTCTGCAGAAAAAAATGATTCGGCATCTAGGGTTATTTGTTGCATGGTTGTTTTCCCAAGCTTTCTGCTAACAGCCGGCTCTATTACAAACGGCCCAATACCTATACTCAATTCACTTAATTTTATAGCAGCGTATTTAGTTGCCAAACAATAATCGGCCGCAGCCGAAAGGCCAACACCCCCGCCTACGGCTTTGCCCTGAACTCTACAGATAATAATTTTAGGACAGCGGCGCATGGCATTTATAACATTAGCAAAACCTAAAAAAAACTGGGTACCAGAAACTTCATTATTTATTGATAAAAGTTCGTTCAAACTAGCACCGGCACAAAACGTTCTATTACCGGCACTTTGAAGCACTATTACCTTAATTGTATCATTCTTTCCCGCTTCATTAATCATTTTTTCAAGTTCCAACAATAAATTGCTTGGCAAAGCATTATGGTTGGGATGAAAAAATTCGATGGTACCAATACCGTCTTTTTCAGTTAACTTTACATAAGCTAGGGTTTCATCTTGCATTTTAAAAGAATTTACACCGAAGATAAGTAAAATTTTAGTTGTAACTAATGTTACACTTTACAAGAAAAATATTAGTGTTATTTGCATAAAAATAAAATTATGGGATTACTTGATTTTTTATTAAAACACAAGACTGAAGACATTAAGGATTTTTTAAACAGAGGTGCTATCATAATAGATGTAAGAACAGAAACGGAATATAAACAAGGCGCCATAAATGGCTCCAAAAACATTCCCTTACAGAGTATAGAATCTAAAATCAGCGCCATAAAAAAGATGAACAAACCTATTATAACCTGCTGTGCCAGTGGCATGCGTTCTGGAAATGCCGCTAGCATTTTAAACCGTCATGGCATAGAAACCATGAATGGCGGTGGCTGGGCCAGTTTAAACTCTAAGCTGAAGAAATCTTAAAATGTAGGCATAAAAAAACATTAGTTTTCTTCGACATAAGAAGTCTAACTAATGTTGACTAATAGAAATATTTTCTACGCAGGACAAATATAGCAACAACCTTAGATAATTATATTACCCTAACGTTAAGCTATCTTTATATAATGTTGTTTTTTTTGGCTTTTTCTATAGCCTCCAGCTTGTTATGCACCTGTAATTTCCTATAAATATTTTCAACATGTTTTCTTATAGTTCCCGAAGACACTATAAGATTTTCTGCAATCATATTATAATTTAAGCCTTTACTTAATTGCTCTAACACTTGAATCTCTCTTTCGGTTAGCTTTATATCTTCCCGACATTCTTTACTAGAGAAATCAACTGGATTTCTAAGCAATTTAAGGGTTTTCATAGCTATAGAAGGATTCATGGCCGCACCACCATTTAATGTTTCCAAAATACCTTCATATAAATCTTTTGCATTGATTTCCTTTAACAAATAACCATCTGCCCCAGCTTTTATAGCATTGAAAATGTTTTCATCATTATCAAAAACGGTAAGCATAATTATTTTAATATGCGGATATTGCTGCTTTATCTTTTCGGTTGTTTCAATACCATTTAGCACCGGCATTTCTATATCCATCAATACCAAATCTACATTACGATTATCTTCAAGTTTTTCAAGAAAATCTAAGCCATTAATAGCTGTAAATTTAACTTTTATCTCTTCAAAAAAGGATAGCTTTTCTTTAACTGTGTTTATTAAAAAAGAATTGTCGTCGGCTATGGCTACCTTGATATTCATTATGAATTGCTTTTTATTTGTAAAACAACTGAAGTCCCTTTTCCCAAATGACTTTCAATAGAAAAATGAGCACCAATTTCTTCTGCGCGTTTTTTCATGTTATCAATCCCATTGCCTTTTTCTACAATATCTCCATCAAAGCCTTTTCCATTATCGTGAACAAACACGCCAAGGCCATCACTTAACTTTTGAATACGGACTTTAATTTCATCCGCCTGCGAATATTTAACAGCATTGTTAATAGCTTCTTGAATAATTCTATAAATATTCATACCCTTTACTGATGAAAAATTAAAATCTTTAGGAACCTCATTATCTACTTCAAAACTAAAACTAACGGCGTTTGAAGACACGCCAGCTTTATCAATAAAATTTGATATTCGGCCTTGTAAATCTTCAAGTGAGATTTCACTTTTGTTCATGGCCCATATAGTATCACGCAATTCGTAAATGGTTTCTTTGGTAAACTCACTAATTCCTGCCAGTTTTTTGTTTAATTTATCATTGGTTATTTTAAATCCATATTGCAAATTATCTATGGATGAAATAATAAAGGTTAACTGCGCTCCTATATTATCATGCAAATCCCGAGAAATAGTTAAACGTTGCTCTTGTAGTTTGTTCTGGGTTTCAATTTTAACCAAGGCTTCTTTAAGTTCACTTTCTTTTTGTAATTGTTGGTTTTTTAACTTTTGCTGTTTATAAAGTAAATATCCCAGTAAAGACAGCACCAATATTAAGATGACCAAACCAATTATTTGGGTGTTTTTTTGGTTTATATTTAATTCTTTTATTGCTAGATCAGCTCGCTGAGACTGTATTTCCTTTTCTCTTTCGGCAGCATCATACTTTTCGCGAACTTCTAAGACTTCTTTAGTTATTCTTTCATTAAAGATAGTATCTTGAATAGCATTATATAAGTTTTGATAACGAATAACACTGTCTGTATTCTTTTTATATGCATAGTATGACAAAAATGAACCGTAAGCATTCATTTCCAATTCTTTGGCCTGCACTTTCTTGGCCAATTCCAACCCATACCTTAAACGTTCTTCGGCTAAATTAAATTCACCTTTAGACATATGTAAACTTCCAATATTTATGGCCGCACTTGACACACCATAATCATCGTTGAGTTTGGTTCTGAGAGATAGTGATTTATTATAGTTCTCAATAGCTTCTACATACTTTTTTTGACCTTTAAAAACTGAACCCAAGTTATTATACAAAGTCGACAATTCTCTTAACAAATTTTGTGATTCTGCTATCTCAATACCTTTATTGTAATAATTTAATGTCTGAAGCGTATCGCCTAAGTACAAATAGGCATTACCTATATTGGTATAAGAGTAGGTTAATCCTTCAAAATCATTTAGTTTGCTGTAGATTTCCGAAACTTCTAAATGGGTATCAAGCGCCTTTTGGTATTGCTTTAAATCTTGGTAGATATTGGCTATGTTATTTTTAATGATAGCGGCATATTTGGTATGCTTCTTGGCTTCGTATATTTTAAGAGCATTGGTAGCATAATAAATAGCCGAATCCATTTTAAAAATGCGCTGATAGGCAATACCAAGCTTATTGTGAATACTGGCCATACCCATAGAATCTTGATGGTTTTCCCTAAAAGACATGGCTTTTTTGTAATACGAAATAGACTTTTTAAAATTAGATATATCGTAATACAAGATGCCCAAATCGTTATAGGCTTGAGACTCCCCCTGTTTATTACCAGTGTTTTTTGAATATTGTAATGCTAGATTCCCATAATGAAAAGCAGAATCTATGGAGACATTTCTATAATACCAGCACAAATCGCCATAAGCCTTTATTTTTAGAGAATCGGACGGATGATTCGAAAGGACTTGTTTTAAACTATCAATAATTTTATTTGCATCTTGAGAGAAGCCAACAAAATTAAAAATCAGAAATACAACTATACAAAGTAATCTATTCATAAAAACAAATTCGCTACAAAAGCATTTTATACAGCTGTATAAGTTCTTTGTTAATTTCAAAAAAACGACCAAACAGTATTTGATTGAAATCATTCAAATACAAGTTCTTTTCTGAAATTACCTGCCCCTTCAATTCCTGGTCCAGCAAACGCTGGTTTAAATCTAAACGTTTCTCCCGGTTTTGCCTAACCATTCTAATAGTTTGAAAACAAACTTTAACGATACACAGAAGCAAAAAAACAATTACAAACCCTATAAAAACACTAAAAACCATAACACATAACTTTTCTGAAAACCATAAAGAGAAAAGGCTCTATGAAAACTCCTGAATTATGCATATAAAAAAACACCAGTCTTAAATCGTACGGAACAATAAGAACTGATGTTTCTCTGTATGAACTGATTAATAGCACATTAAAAATACATTATATTGACTCTCTAACCTTAATTTTTTCGACAAAGTGTTATTTAAAAAGATTAAGCGTAATAATGTAAAATTACTACGCCCAATCGAACAAATCTCAACAACAAGATCTAATTTTTCAAGTTGTAAGAATAGACAGTACTGTTGTTAGCTTTATAGAACAAATAACCTCCAAACTCATCCACTTCGTACTCTGGTTTTTTATCATTCAAAACAATTTCTTTGTCTACTTTGCCTGTATCTTTATTTATTTTTACCAATCCTGTGCCACCATCTAAGTTTGTTAAAATAAACTGGGCATTATCTGTAGCTGCAGTAGATTTAAAACGAGTTGACAAATAATCAAACGATGCACTGGCAATGCCCGCAAACATATCTGCAGCTCTTTTGGCCTCCTTTCCATAATCGTTATAGCTGTCTAAATCATTCACACTACCAAAAGCACTCCTATTGGCTCCCGCCTTGGCACTCATACCAACGGCCATTGCAGTAGAGGCTACCGCCAATGCACCTCCAACAATTTTACCAAACGTACTTCTTCCTGGCGATTTAAAATATTCGTGGTAATTTTCTTTTCCATTAAACTCAACCATGGCCATGTTTTGGCTAGATGATAAAAAGATACCGTTATTTCTTATCTCCATATGATTGGGATCTTCTTTTTCTTCAAAATCTAACTTAGCCAAATCGCTTACTTCTCCTGAATTTGCATCAACAGCCATTATTTTTCCATCGGCAGCAATTAAATACCTATTATTAGCCTGATCGAAGGTTGAAGCAACAGAAGTTGCACTTTTATATTTTAATGGTTTGCCCCAAACTTCATCACCTGTTTCAAGGTTTACAATATTGGCATCTTCACTGGTTATATATATCAAACCTTGAGGAGTATGCGCCATAACCATAATATTCGGGCCTGTTTTTAATGGCTTTTTAAACAATTCTTTACCATCAAATGATATTTTATTTATACCACCTTGCTGTATTCCAAATAAAATACCGTCATCCATAACATAAAAATGCTGCACATAACCTTTGGTCTTTGGTGCTTTTTCCCATAAATCTTCTCCCGTAGCCGCACTTAAAAAAGCGATTTCAGATTCATCTTTTGTAGCAAACACACTATTGCTACCACCAGAACTTTTATCACTCACCACGGCTAATCCTTGAGGCAGAATTTGAAAGTTAGAAACATTGCCTTGTACCTTTCTATCATCTTGCCATAGCTCGGCACCATTGGCACCAATTTTATGTATTCTGGTGTTTTTACCATTAACAGTCCCCTCGAATGCATAAATCTCTTGCTCGGTTTTATCGGCAACCATCCAATTAATATCCTTTATCTTATTTTGCCACAGCTGTTCACCTGTATGGCTCATGGAAAGAATACCTTGCGCTGTTGGTATAAGCACTGCATTTTTAAGTAATAATGGCGTTCCAGTAACACTAAAATCTTTAGCAATGCCAACTCTTCCTGGTTTATCTAAAAAAAAGGAATAATCTAATTTTCCGCTTTCAATGTCATAAACTGCCACTTTAGGAACAGTACTTTCAAATTTTTGATCACTTTTTTGGAGTCCGCTAATAATGAGCTTATTTTGCGGCAATGCCACATTGCATGTATAAACTTGATTCCAATTGTCGTTTTCAGAATTGAACAACACTTTACCCTGTACATAATCAATAACTGCTCGTTTGGTTTTTGACAAACCAGAAACTCCCCCTTGAGACACTACTATATAAGGTGTATTAGGGATAAAATCTGTTTCTTCCGGCTTTAGTTTTCCAAAATTATTAAAAGTAAACGTTGGGGCATTTTGTTTAGGGTCTATACCCATTAAACCATCATTGGTAGCAACAACCAATATACCACCTATGGTTAATGTCATTTCGTTGATACTTGATCCCAAATCATATTTGTTTTCTGGATTTTCAGCTTTTTGGGCAAAACCCAAACTGTTTAAAAATAAAAGTGTGACTAATAAAATCAATTGACTAAATTTTCTCATTGTTGAATTTGTTTTAATTAATAGCAAATCAAAATTGCAACTTTGGGAAAATGGAATCAATACGACAAATTGCGTATTTTTAGAATTTAATGTGGGGAAATTTAGACCTCAACTCTCCTTTTCTAATTTCTAGGTTTTCAAGAAACGTTTTGTGTGCTTCGGAATTGGGATTGAAAGGTTTGTGAGTCATTCCTTTTTGAACAATCTCAACCGAGTCCATTGTTTTAAATGCCTGTTCTGAAATCCAAACACTTTTAAATTTTTCCCAAATGTAATTAATGGCCGTTTGGTTGGGATGCAGCATATCTTCTGTATAGAATCGGTAATCGCGAAGCTCGTCCATCATGATTTCAAATGAAGGAAAATAAAAGACGTTGGAATTACTATTTAAAAATTGATGAATAGCTGTAATTAGATGTGATTTACTCTGAGTGTTCTCAACAAATCCATCTTTAATATGGCGTACAGGCGATACGGTAAATATAACAGAAGCCTTAGTATTGACACTTCTAATGGCTTTTAAAATACTTTCTAAAGATTGAGATACAGCTTCTACAGTAAGCAATTCTTTTAAAAATGCCTTTTGAGGCACTTTATGGCAATTGGCCACTATTTTGCTTGTTTCAATATGCCTGTAAACCCAAGCCGTTCCTAATGTGATTACAATATGGCTTGCACTGTTTAATTGCAAAGCCATTAAGTTAATTTGGTTATTTAAATTACTTAAAAGTTTTTCTTTTGAAGCATGACTTAATTTAGAATGCGCCTCAAAACTATGCCATTGTTCGTTATGTAAAAACGTATCGCTACCAGAATATTTTTTCCCCGAAACTGCATTTAAAACCAAGGTTTCAATTGCTATTGGATTGAATAGAATACCAAATGGATTTTGGAGATTTTGAAACTTATAATAGTCTAGTTTTCCACCAATATTTTCAACAAAGCAAGAACCTAAGAGCAGAATATTAGATTCATAACTTATAGGGTTTTCTGAATGTTTTTTTAGTGGAATTTTAGTGATTAAATCCATTTTATAATGGGTGTTTTTTAAAACAAATCCCGATAGATTTAAAATTTATCGGGATGTACTATTCTCTATTCTTTTTATTTAAATGGAATTAGGTTTTTGTAACCTCAATTTTAAGTTCTTCGATAATTTCACCTAACTTACCTTTAATCTCTTCTATTGTCCGATTCGAATCCTCTAACTTTTGGGTATTTTTTTCGATTGCCTTATTAACTTTCTCAAGTTTCTTTTCCAAACCACTTTCAGGGTTAGAAGACATTTTAATTGCTTCTTCTATTTCTGATGATTCATAATTTAAATTATCAATGGTATATTCCAATTCCTTTTTTTTAGCTTCCTCTTTTTCCAATTTTTGTCCTAATACCAAAAGGTTTCTCTGAAGAGTTTGAGTATTATCCTTTTTTTGATGTGCCAATTGTTGCTCCAACATCATCTGACTGTTTATCTGATTGGACGCTGGACTTGGGAATTGTTGCGCCAAAAGAATAGTTGGCAACAACATCAAAAGAATTAAGATTTTTACTTTCATGAAATAAATAAATTTAACTTATAAACTGTCTTACTTTTTCTAATGCATCTTTAATTCCAGCTGGGTTTTTACCTCCTGCGGTTGCAAAAAACGGCTGACCGCCGCCGCCACCTTGAATACATTTACCCAACTCGCGAACTACAGTTCCTGCATTTAAGCCCTTTGAAGATACCAATTCTTTTGATATATAACAAGTTAAAAGCGCCTTTCCACCATTCTCAGCCGCAAAAAACAAAAATAAATTGTCATATTGGCTGCCCAACTCAAAACAAACATCCTTAATTCCCGACGCATCTAGATCTAATTTTTTGGCCAGAAACTGAATACCATTTACTTCTTGAAGTTCGTTTTTTAATTCATTCTTAATGTTGCCCGCTTTATCTTTCAATAAAGCCTCTATTTGCTTTTTCAAATTTACATTTTCCTCCTGAAGATTTTGCAATGCCTTTACAGGTTCTTTGGTGTTATTAAGCAACTCTTTCATTTCAAAAAAAGCAGCACTATTATGAATGTAAAATTCTTTGGCAGCTTCACTGGTAATAGCCTCAATACGTCTTATGCCTGCGGCAACTGCACCTTCAGAAACAATTTTAAAATGCCAAATATCAGCCGTATTGTCAACATGTGTACCACCACAAAGCTCTATGGATTGCCCAAAACGAATGGCACGAACCGTATCTCCGTATTTTTCACCAAACAAACTCATGGCTCCTTCTGCAATGGCCTCTTCTTTTGGTATGTTCCTTTTTTCTACTAATGGTAATTTATCACCAATTCTGGCGTTTACAAAACTTTCAACATCCGCCAATTCTTCTGGCGTTAACTTGGCAAAATGTGAAAAGTCGAAACGCAAACCTTTGGAGTGTACCATACTTCCTTTTTGCTCAACATGGTTCCCCAACACTTCCCTTAATGCTTGGTGCAATAAGTGGGTCGCTGTATGATTACTTTCTGTTCTGGAACGCTGGTTTTCGTCTACTACCGCTTTAAAGGTTTCATTGATATGCTTGGGCAAACTTTTGGCAAAATGAATAATAACATTATTCTCCTTTTTGGTATCTAAAATATATACCACATCGCCGTGCTGGTCTTCCAAATACCCTTTATCTCCCACTTGGCCACCACCTTCTGGATAAAAGGGGGTTAAATTAAATACCAATTGGTACATTTCGCCTTCTTTTTTAGAAACCACTTTTCGGTAGCGGGTTAGTTTAACATTAGCCGAAAGCGCATCGTAACCTATAAATTCTTCTTCGGCATCATCAACGAGTACAATCCAATCGTCTTTACTTATTTCACTGGCAGCACGGGAACGTTCTTTTTGTTTTTGAAGTTCTTCATTAAACCCTTTTTCATCAAGCTTCAAACCTTTTTCATTTAAAATGAGCGCCGTTAAATCGATTGGAAAACCATAGGTATCATACAACTCAAATGCCTTTTCTCCAGAAATCATATTCCCATTCGCTTCTTCTATAATACCGTTAAGGAGAATAAGTCCTTGTTCCAAAGTTCTTAAGAACGATTGTTCTTCTTCCTTTATAACATTTTCAACCAGATTTTTCTGCGAAACTATTTCTGGGAAAGCCTCTCCCATTTTTTGGCTTAAAACAGCAACTAACTTATAAATAAATGGTTCCTTCTGGTCTAGAAATGTAAACCCATAACGAACAGCCCTGCGCAAGATTCTACGGATAACATAGCCAGCGCCATTGTTACTTGGCAATTGGCCATCGGCAATGGAAAAAGCCACTGCTCTTACATGGTCGGCAATAACCCTAATGGCTACATCTACCTTCTCGTTATTACCATATTTTTTATTGGTAACGGTTTCAATTTCCCTTATAATGGGGGTAAACACATCGGTATCGTAGTTAGACTGAACCCCTTGTAACACCATACACAAACGTTCAAAGCCCATACCAGTGTCAATATGCTTGTCGGGAAGCACTTCTAAGCTACCATTGGCTTTACGGTTATATTGTATAAAAACCAAGTTCCATATTTCAACCACTTGCGGATGGTCTTGATTTACTAAATCTTTTCCAGAAATTTTGGCTTTTTCTTCAGCAGAGCGAATATCCACATGTATTTCACTACAAGGCCCACATGGCCCTTGATCGCCCATTTCCCAAAAATTGTCTTTTTTATTGCCTTTCAAAATGCGGTCTTCAGGAACAAATTGTTTCCAAATATCGTAGGCTTCAGTATCCATAGATAATCCATCATCCTCACTACCTTCAAAAACAGTAACGTACAAAATATCTTTATCGATACCAAACACCTCGGTTAACAATTCCCAAGACCAAGCGATTGCTTCCTTTTTAAAATAATCACCAAAACTCCAGTTACCCAACATTTCAAATAAGGTATGGTGGTAAGTATCATAGCCAACCTCCTCTAAATCGTTATGCTTACCAGACACACGCAAGCATTTTTGGGTATCAGCTATACGACTGCTTTTTGGTTTGGAATTCCCCAAAAAATACTCCTTAAATGGCACCATGCCCGCATTAACGAACATAAGTGTGGGGTCGTCTTTTAAAACCATGGGTGCCGAGGGCACAATGCTATGCTTTTTTTGTTCAAAAAAGTTTAAAAATTGAGATCGAATATCTTGTGACTTCATGTACTTTAATTATAAAAAACGCGCTTTTTACCCAACAAAACTAAATAAAAAACAACTTTTTCGTGTTACCTGTAAATCTATTTTAAATTTCGGAACGTTGGAACCTACTTCACTATTTACACCTTAACTTTATTGAAAGTTATTTTGAAAAATATTTTGTAGGTTTGTTCGTTTACTTACCGAATAATACCTTAGTATTTTATTTAGGTGCAAAAGTAGTATAAATTAAGCAATGAGTAGAGTAAAATATTATTACGATTCTGAAACGCTCTCATATAAAAAAATTGAGCGCAAAAGAGGCAGGACTTTAAAATATACACTGGTTTTCACACTGGCCTCTGCCCTGTTTGGTTTTTTATTCGTTTTCATTGCTGGACAATTTGTTGAATCCCCTAGAGAAAAAGCCCTAAAAAGAGAATTACAGAACATGCAGCTTCAGTTTGAATTGCTAAACAAAAAAATGGAAAAAGCTGAAATTGTATTAAACAACATAGCCGAAAGGGACAATAACATATACCGTGTTTATTTTGAAGCCAATCCCATACCAGAAGAACAACGCAGAGCAGGTTTTGGTGGTGTTAATAGATATAACGACCTTGAAGGCTATGATAATTCCAAACTAATTGTTGAAAGCAACAAGCGTTTGGATATTATTCAAAAACAAATTGTAGTACAATCTAGGTCTTTAGATGAAATTACCAAACTTGCTGGAGAAAAGGAAAAGCTTTTGGCCGCCATTCCTGCCATACAACCCGTTAACAATCAAGATTTAAAGCGCATGGCCTCTGGCTTTGGTATGCGAACCGATCCATTTACAAAAGCCAGAAAAATGCACTGGGGTATGGATTTTTCAGCCCCAAAAGGCACACCCGTTTATGCCACTGGCGATGGTGTGGTTACCAGAGCAGACAACAATGCTTCTGGCTACGGAAACCATATAAGAATAGACCATGGTTATGGCTATGTAAGTCTATATGCCCACTTGTACAAATACAATGTTAGAAAAAACCAAAAGGTGAAGCGTGGCGACCTTATAGGTTTTGTGGGCAGTAGTGGACGCTCTGAAGCACCACATTGCCATTACGAAATCTTTAAAGATGGAGACCGCATTAATCCAATTAATTTCTACTACGGCAGTTTAACCGCCGAAGAATTTAATGAAATGTTAGAACACGCTACGTTAGAAAACCAATCGCTAGATTAATGCATATAGAATTACCCGAAAAACGATATTATGCCATTGGCGAAGTTGCCAAAGCATTCGGTGTGAACACATCGCTTATTCGCTTTTGGGAAAAAGAATTTGATGTTTTAAAGCCAAAAAAAAATGCCAAGGGCAATAGGAAATTTACTCCGGAGGATATAAAAAACCTCAAACTTATTTACCATTTGGTTAAGGAGCGTGGTTTTACACTCGAAGGCGCTAAAATACACCTAAAGGAAGAAAAGAAACAAACCTTGAGCAACTTTGAAATTATTAGTAAATTAGAAGACATAAAAAACCAGCTGCTAAAAATTAAAGAACAGCTGTAACACTTTTATAAATAAATCTACTAATAAAGTGAAATCATTAAACAAAATCTCTAAATAATATTTATTATGAAAAAATGGCTTCCATGGATTATTGTTGCTGTTGCAGTATTTGGAATATACTCTTGGGCAAAAGGTTTTAACAATACCGCTGTTGACTTGAAAGAAACAGCCACCAAATCTTGGGGCGATGTTGAAAGCAGCTACCAAAGACGAAACGATCTTATTGGCAATTTAGTAAAAACCGTACAAGGTGCTGCCGATTTTGAACGTAGTACGCTAACCGAAGTCATTGAAGCTAGGGCAAAAGCAACATCTACCACCATAGACCCTACAAATATTACACCCGAACAATTGGCTGCATTCAACCAGGCTCAAAGCGGTTTGAGCAGTGCGCTTTCACGTTTATTGGTAACAGTAGAAAGGTATCCTGATTTAAAAGCGAATCAAAACTTCCTTGAATTGCAAAGCCAACTAGAAGGTACAGAAAACAGGATTAATGTGGCAAGGGACCGCTTTAATGAAGCTGTTGAACCCTACAACCAACACATAAAAAGATTTCCAAATTCATTATTGGCTGGCTTGTTTAATTTTGATGAATTGAATTATTACAAAGCCGATGCAGGTAGTGAGGTTGCCCCCGATGTAGAATTCAATTTTTAAATAAATTTCAAAAATGTCTAAAGTTGAAGATTTCCTTACTAAGAAAGAAGAAGAGGAAATTGTTGAAGCTATAAGAACTGCCGAAAAAAACACCTCGGGCGAAATACGTGTACACATTGAAAAATCAGCCAATGGCGATGCTTTTAATCGTACTTTGGAAGTTTTTCATTATTTAAAAATGGATAACACGAAAGCTCAAAACGGCGTATTAATTTATGTAGCTGTAGAAGATAAACATTTTGTTATTTATGGCGACAAAGGGATCAATGATGTGGTTCCCATAAACTTTTGGGACAGCACCAAAGATATTATCCAATCGCATTTTAAAAATGGAAACTTTAAACAAGGACTCGTAGAAGGCATTTTAAAAGCAGGATTAGAGCTAGAAAAACATTTTCCTTGGGAACATGGCGATGTTAACGAACTGCCCAATCAAATCTCCAAAGGCTAATGCATAAACTGAAACATAGTAAATACATTCTGAGCTTTTTGTTGGCCCTTTGTTTTTTGCAAATTGCAAATGCTCAATTTGATATTCCCAAAAAGCCTGTTTTAGAAACCAGTGTTTACGATTATATAAACTTACTATCGGCCTCAGAAAAGTCGAGTCTAGAAAATAAGCTCATTAAATATTCCGATACTACTTCTACACAAATTGTAATAGCCATTATAAGTTCCACAAAAGGCGAGAACATAGATTACCTTGGTACTAAATGGGCCCATGATTGGGGTATTGGACAAGCCAAAGAAGACAATGGTGTTTTTATATTATTGGCTAAAGACGATAGAAAAATAGCGATTAAAACGGGATACGGTGTTGAGCACCTGCTCACCGACGCCATATCTAAACGCATCATAACCCAAGACATTATACCCTATTTTAAACAGAATAATTACTACGGTGGTTTAAACAAGGGGGCTGACGTTATTTTTGAAGTACTTCAAGGCGAATATAAAAGTTCTAGAAAAAAAGATAATGATAAAGGATTTCCTGTTGGACTTATTTTCATCATCATATTTATCATTATTTTAATCTCCATTTCAAAAAACAGGCGTGGTGGCAATAATGGCAGAGGAGGAAAAAGTGGTGGTGGCTTAGATATTTGGGATGTTATTATATTAAGCAACATGGGGCGTGGCAGCTTTGGCGGTGGTTCTGGAGGCTTTGGCGGCAGCTCTGGCGGTGGTTTTGGAGGCGGATTCTCCGGCGGCTTTGGCGGCGGCGGCTTTGGCGGCGGCGGTGCTTCTGGTGGGTGGTAATTATAATATTTTCCTAGCATAAACAAAAAACTCCAAGTAAATGCTTGGAGTTTTTTGCTTTCTATATAGGTGTTTTTATCTTCTGAAGTTTCCTCCGCCTCTGAAGTTTCCTCCGCCTTGCCAGTTTCCTCTTCCTCCTCTGTTATTTTGACCTTGGTTTCCTCCCATGGTATTAAATTTCCAGCTAAAGCTTAGCATAAAATACTGTCTTAAAACGGTACTTTGTGAATCCTCAATATAGTTTTGGGTAGCTACCCTACGTGCATTGGTATTTTGATTTAACAAGTCGTAAACTTTAAGTGTAACTGTCCCTTGGTTTTTAAGTATTGAATAAGCTAAAGTTGAGTTCCAGAACCACGCACTTTTTTGGAAACCATCAGCAATATTTGGGTTATAGTTGAAATTAACATCGTTACGCCATTCTAAGCCTTTTGGCAAAAAGGTGGCCGTATTGATCATTAAATTATGACTGATAAACTCTTGCTCATTAAAATTAGCAATATCAAAAGTATTCTTTGTAAAAGACAAATTATAACGAGGTGTAATCTCCATAACATCCCTCCACACAAAACGCAAGTCTGCACTTGGCCCTACAGTGGTATTTAAGCTTGAATATTGCACGCCGTTATTAAAGTTTACAGAGCGTCTTATATTGGGATTAACACCCAAACCAAGTGTTAGGGATTTAGAATCGTCTAAAGTCAATTTTTTGTTTAATGACAAGAACCCTGTTATACTGTAAACGCCATTAACATTAGAATAAGTTGTTCTTCTCTGTAAATCTTCGTCTATGGTAGTATTAGAAACCACGGTATTGTTCTGGAAGGTTGCATTTAAAAAACCATAAAACCCTGTACCTTTTTGAAAATCGAAACTGTTATAATTAAAATAAACCCTATGCGATGTTTCTGGTACTAACTCAGGATTACCAACAATGGCATTTAATGGGTTTGATACGTTCTCAAACGGTTGTAATTGTGATAATTGAGGTACATTGTTATTCAAATTATACCCAAATGTCAACGATGTTTGCGGACTGAACCTGTAACGGAATCTTGAACTTAACTCTACAGCTTCAAAGTCACGCTCTAAGCTCAGGTTTGGCCTTAGTGCATCTGTATTTTCTAAATTTCTAAAAAGATAAGAGGCTTCTAAGTTTGCCGACCAATTCTCTTTTCTATATTCCAATTCCAAGGAAGGCGAGTTCAATGAATTTATATATTCAAAATCGGTACTTTGTGCTGTAACAAAATCCGATTCAGAATATTCTCCAGTTGTAGGATCTACATCATATGTACTTCTTCTGCTCTCTTGTTTATTTCGACTATAATTATAGTTAAAATCAACAAAAAATTCATTACTAACAAGAGGCAATCTATAGGTTACAGATGAACTAAACTGATTATTATTATTATTGCCATCAGTATATTGATCCCTTTCAATATTTTTGGAACTATCCTGTTCAAAAATAGTTTCAGAACTTAAAAAATCTTCTGTATCTGTTTTATTAATACTATTGTTCATGCCAAACCTTAAAAATGATCCATTTTCACCCAATCGTTTGGTAACTGTAAGCCTGTTGCTAAAATTCTTTCCTATACTCTCAACTTCTGAATCTTGAGAAGATCGGTTTAACAAAACGTTATCTTCATCTGAAGAAGTTTCATCTTCACTAAACACATTGTTACTTTTTGAATAGCTAAAGGAAGGCCTAACATTAATTAAGAGTGAAGGAGAGGCTTTAATATCAAATTCCGTATTAGCCGTATGGCTGTAACTATCATTAAAAGATGTAGATTCTGATGTGGTGAAATATCTTGAATCTGCCAAAATATTTTCTCTATTCGTTATAGACTGGTTTTCAGAGTTACTTCCTGAATAAAAATAATTAGCAGATACATCAGTAGATTCTCCAAATTTATCGGCATAGTTACCTCCATAATTTTGTGACTCTGTGATACCTTGACCTCCACCAAAAGACCTTCCGCCGCCGAAGCCACCGCCGCCACCGCCAGCAATTGACCTTGCACCGCTACCGCCAAACATTTCTCGAAGTTCACCAAAACTAAATCCAGGCGAATTTATATTGTTACCTCCTGCAAGGACACTAATACGTAGGTCGTTATCAAAATGGTTGTACATACCTGCATATTCATAGCGTTCATCCGTACCTAAACCAGCTGCTACCCTACCAAAAACACCTTTATTGTTTTCTTCTTTTATTACAAGGTTAATGGTTTTATTATCGCCACTAACGGCTTCTCCTGTAAAAGCTTGGTCTCTGGTTTTAGTATCTAATATCTGGATTTTATCAACAATATCTTTGTTTAAATTCCTAGTTGTAATAGTGGGGTCGTCTCCAAAAAATGGTTTTCCATTTACAAAAACCTGATTCACTTCCTTACCATTCACGGTAATAGCACCGCCTTCATCAACCTCAACACCAGGTAATTCTTTTAACAAATCTTCCACATTTGCATCTTTTTTGGTTTTAAAAGACGATGTATTAAACTCTAAGGTATCTGCCTTAACCGTTATGGGTGCAGTAGATGTTACAATAATTTCATCTAATGTGTTGGTATCTGTTTTTAAACTTATGGTTCCTAAATTTAATTCACCTCCATCAATTTGTACTGTTTTAGTATAAGATTGGTACCCTACAAAAGATATAAATAATTTAAGTTCTGCTTCACTTGTTCTATTTTCTAACGAAAACTCTCCGTTCCTATCAGATATGGAATACGTAACCATGGTACTATCTTTAGTACGTTCTAAATAGACTGTAGCGGACTCTAGAGGTGTTTGATCTTCTTCTGAAATAATAGTTCCAAAAACCCTAAACTGTTTGGACTGCGAAAAAGAAACTAATGTTAGCATGGTTAATGCTATGGTAAAGAAATACTTCATTAAAATTTGGTTTGCTTATTTTACAATTGTTTTTTGTATACGAATTGAATGTTTGCCTCTTAGACTGAACATGTTTTGCAAAGTTTAAATTAGTATGATGCAAACAGCCATGTTTTAACAAAAATTTAAGTTTATACATATAGAGTTCTTTAAAAACAAAGAACCAGTTTATATAAACTGGTTCTTAAAAAAGGGTCTATTACACTAACTACTACATTGGTGGTGGCGGTGGCGCCATACCACCTGGCCCACCATTAGCCCCTAAAGAATTGAATTTCCAACTAAACCCAATCATAAAATACTGTCTTAATACCGTATTTTGCTGATCTTGTATATAGTTTTGGTTAATTATTCTACGAGCATTTGTATTCTGCTTCAGTAAATCGTAAGCCTTTAAGGTAATGGTGCCTTGGTCTTTTAACACAGAGTACGATAAGGTAGAGTTCCAAAACCACGAACTTTTCTGGAAGCCATCAGCAATGTTGGGGTTATAAGCAAACCGCACATCGTTTTGCCATTCTAATTTTTTCGTAATATGCACTAAATTATAAATTCTTGCATTGTGAGTGGTAAACTCTGTACCTTCCAATCCTTCGAAATCATAAGAGTTTTTTGTATAGCTTAGCGTATAGTTAGGTCTTAACTCCATAACATCTTTCCAAATGAAACGAGCACCAATATTTAAACCAGTTGTCTTTGCTAAATTTGCGAATTGAACATCGTCATTAAAATTTACGGATCGATTGATTCCTCCCATAATGCCACCACTAATCTGTACTGTTCTAAGGGTATCAATTTTAATTTTCCTTGAAAGATTCACATCTCCATTCAACCTATAAATACCTTTAGCATTCACATACGTTGTCTCCCTGCTTAAATCATCATTTATGGTTTGCTTAGCCACCACAGCATTGTCTTCTATAGAAGAACTCATGTACAAACTAAGACCGTTACCGTTAGGGTTATAAATATTATAATAGGTGTAAAAATTATGAGTAGTTGAGGGTTTCAACAACGGGTTACCCGTAACAGTATTCAATGGATCTGTTATATCACTAAATGCCTGAAACCTTGAAATATCAGGCACACTGTTATTTACATTATAATATAAATAAACTGTTTTTTGAGGATTAGGCCTATAACTAAAATAGGCTGTACCAGTTAGTGCTTCGAAACTTCTTTTAAGGTTAAAGTTCGGCCTTAAATAATCTATATTTTCCAAATCTCTAAAAAGATATTTAGCCATAACAAAGGTATTTAGTTTTTTATCTTGGTAACCCAATTTCACCGATGGGCTATTTAAGAGGTTGGTATTTTTGAAATCTGTACTAAAGTCTTCATTAATTTCAGTTTCAAATTCTTCGGCAACCGCATCGTAATCAAAGGAACTAAAACGTCTTTTAGAGATTGTGTTTCGGTATTCATAACTAAAATCCAAATAAAATTCTTTCCCTATCAATGGTAACCTATAAGTTAAACTTCCATAGATCGTATTGGATTCATCATCTGTTTTCCTATACTGATTTCTCTCTACTGTTCCAGGATTATCACCATAATAAACAACTTCAGAGTTAAAGTAATTATCTATTAAACTTGTTTTATCATCAAAGTAAAAATTACCTCTTAAGAAAGACCCCTTACTTCCAAAACGTTTTGTAAAACTTATATCATTACTAAAATTTTTGGTTTCGTTATCTACATAGGTATCTGTTGTAGACTCGTTGGTAAGCTCACGGGACGCATTGTAGCTCTGCTCGTTGGCATCACCAAAACTTTCAGAGTTTATGTGGGTAAGTTTGGGATTGATGGATATGAAAAGCATTGAGTCTGGCTTAATGCGTATTTGCATGCCCAAATCATGGTTATCTGTTTCATTTATTGTGTTGGATTGCGAATCATTAAAGAACCTTCTATCTGTAAAAATATTTTCACGCTCGGTTATACTTTCATTTTCCGAATCGGATTTAGAATTGAAATAATTAGCCGAAACATCTAATTTCTTTCCTAGATCGTCTGCATAATTTGCCCCTAAACTTCTAGAAGTTGTAATACCTTGGCCTCCACCGAAACTCCTACCGTCTATAATTACAGTACCATTTCCATAAACACTTATAGAATTAGCACCCCCCAACATTTTACTTATTTCACCATAACTAAATCCAGATTGATTGATGTTATTACCGCCAGCCAAAATACTTAGGCGCTGGTCGCCCCTAAACACATTAAACATCCCAGCATATTCATACCTATCATCTGTACCTACTCCAGCAGCAACGCGACCAAAAACCCCTTTATTTTTATCTTCTTTCATGACTAGGTTAATGGTTGAACTCGTTTGACTACCTGTTTCTCCTGCAAAAGCTTCGGCATCCGACTTAGTATCACTAACTTGAATTTTACTTATAATATCTTTACTAAGATTTCTTGTCGTAATCGTTGGATCGCTGCCGAAAAAAGGCTTTCCATCTACCAAAATTTTGTCTACAGATTTCCCATTAATTTTAATAGAACCATTTTCATCTACTTCTACTCCAGGAAGTTCCCTAAGCAAGTCTTCAATATTCGCATCTTTTTTGGTTTTAAACGATGCGGTGTTAAATTCGAGCGTATCTTGTTTTACAACTACGGGAGCTGTAGACCTAACAATAACCTCATTTAGGGTGTTGGCATCTACTTTCAAATTAATAGTCCCTAAGTTTATTTCTTCGCTATCAAGCTGAATGGTTTTAAAATAAGTTTCATACCCTACAAAGGATATAATCAAATTAAGTTCTTTATCGCCAGTTTTATCCCCTAACTCAAAACCCCCATTTCTATCCGAAATCGTATAAACCACCATAGAACTGTCTTTGGCGCGTTCTAAATAAATAGTAGCAGACTCTAAAGGCGTTTTATCGGTATCTGAAACTAGGGTTCCTGAAATTTTAAATGATTTTGATTGGGCATAAGAAAGTAATGATAGCATGATGCATGCTATTGTAAAAAAATGTCTCATTGATTTAGATGGTTTTTTGATTGATGATTGATGTTTTACTTCAATGAAACGAAAATAAAACTTTTATCGTATGACAATTCCCAAAAAAACCTAAATTTCTGTTAAAAAAGACTACTTTTTACGCATGTATATACTTATAGGCACCCCATTAAAGTCAAAATACTCCCGAAGTTTGTTCTCTAAAAAACGCTTATAGGGGTCTTTAACATACTGTGGAAGGTTACAGAAAAACGCAAACTGTGGTTGGGGCGTGGGCAGTTGCATGATGTATTTTATCTTTACATATTTACCTTTATATGCAGGCGGCGGATAACTTTCTATTAAAGGCAGGAAAACCTCATTCAGCTTACTTGTTTTAATTTTTTTAGAACGGTTGTTGTAAACTTCAACCGCTGTTTCTATCGCCTTATAAATACGTTGTTTGGTTAACGCCGAAATAAAAACAATAGGTACATCTGTAAAAGGCTCTATTTGTTGGCGTATCATTTTTTCGAAGGCATTGGTAGATTTATGGTCTTTTTCTACCAAGTCCCATTTATTTACCAAAATAACGATGCCTTTACGGTTGCGCTCGGCCAACCAAAAAATATTCTGTACTTGTCCATCAAATCCACGAGTGGCATCAAAAACAATCAAACAAACATCGCAATGCTCGATTGCCCGCACACTGCGCATCACCGAATAAAACTCTAAATCTTCCTTGACTTTCGATTTTTTGCGAATACCTGCCGTATCGACCAAGTTAAATTCAAAACCAAAACGATTGTATTTGGTGTCTATGGCATCTCTTGTGGTTCCCGCTATATCGG
Source organism: Marixanthotalea marina (assembly GCA_018883545.1). Classification (GTDB taxonomy): domain Bacteria; phylum Bacteroidota; class Bacteroidia; order Flavobacteriales; family Flavobacteriaceae; genus Marixanthotalea; species Marixanthotalea marina. Next base: position 44,821 of record JAHLEH010000003.1, read on the forward strand.
TTACAATGTATCTATCTTCACCTATCAACGCATTGATGAAAGAAGACTTTCCGGCATTGGGACGACCAACCACGGCAAAACGCGGTAACGCATCTTCTTCGGCAGTCTCTTTTTCTGGCAAGGCTTCAACAAGTGCATCTAAAAGTTCTCCCGTACCACTGCCATTGGTACTTGCAATGGTGAAATAATCGCCCAGCCCCAAAGCATAAAACTCTACGGCATCTTCATTACGTTTGGCATTATCAACTTTATTAACAGCTAAAAGAACTGGTTTATCTACCTTTCTTAGAAGCTTGGCCACATCCTCATCCATCCCCGTTACCCCAGTTTCTACATCTACCATAAAAATGATGGCATCGGCTTCTTCTATGGCCAACTCAACTTGTTTATCAATCTCAGCTTCAAAAATATCGTCGCTTCCTAAAACATACCCCCCTGTATCTATAACAGAAAACTCCCTGCCGTTCCATTCACTTTTTCCGTAATGGCGATCTCTGGTTACACCACTTACTGCATCTACAATAGCCTCCCTCCTTTTTATCAATCGATTGAAAAAAGTTGATTTCCCTACATTAGGCCTACCTACAATGGCAACGATACTGCTCATAATTCTGTTTTAAGTCTTGTCTTATAAAAACTTTTGCAAAAATAGTAAATATACTACTAGCATTTTTCTTTTATTATAGATTAAAAGCAGTACAACTTTACAGAAAATTCACTAACTTTAGCTAAACCTAACATTAATCCATGTTCTCTCAAAATGAAATTGCTTTACGTCCTAGGTTTAAATTTGGAATAAACAAAAACAATGAGACTGTCCTAAATGCCTTTGAAGAAGCTAAAGGTGACAAGTCTACTTTTGTCATTTCTAGAATTGACAACCATGTTTTTATTAGGCTTGCCAATGAAAGGGGTAATTTTTGGTCTCCTCAGTTACATATTGAAATTAATGCCATTGGAGAAAAATCCTGTATTATTAATGGATTAATTGGTCCAAATCCAACGGCTTGGACGCTTTTTATGTTTTTACATTTTTTGGTTGCAGGCCTTTTTTTAGCTTTTGGTATTTGGACCTATACCAATATTATTTTAAGCAAACCTTATGCCTTACAATTAAGCCTTACTGGTTTAACCGTGGTCATTTGGTGTTTGCTCTATTTAATAGGAAGAATAGGAAGAGCCTCTAGTAATGAGGAAATTGACACCCTTTACAATTTTATGCATTCGGTAATTAACAATACAAAAAACAAGCCCCAAACGGAAACCCATTTGGAACTTGTAAGAAATATGAACTAACTAATGCAAAAATGAGTAATAGGGTAGTAACAGAGCGTTTTTAAAATGCTTAGTTTATCAAATGTAAATATCCATTGTAAAGTATCTGTAACCAAAGAAAAACTAAAATTTAGTATTTGCTGCTAATTGTAACCAAAACGTTTCAGTTGGTTTTGATTGGAGCGCCAATTTTTATTCACTTTTACATATAGCTCTATATGTATTTGCTTTCCAAAGAATTGTTCCAAATCCTTTCTAGCTTCCATACCAACACGCTTTAAAGCTGAACCCTTATGACCTATAATAATACCTTTTTGGGTTTCACGTTCTACCATAATAACCGAACGTACCCGTATAATGTTTTCGTCTTCTAAAAACTCTTCCGTTTCTACCTCAACGGCATAGGGAATTTCTTTTTTATAATGCAATAGGATTTTTTCGCGAATGGTCTCGTTAATGAAAAACCGTTCGGGCTTGTCTGTTAACTGGTCTTTTGGGTAAAATGGTGGCGATTCGGGCAACAAGGCAATAATTCTATCGAAAACCTCTTTTACCTGAAAACCTTCTTTTGCGGATATGGGAATGATTTCGGCATTGGGCACTTTTTGCGCCCACAATTGAACTTGACTTTCCAATTGTTCTTGATTGGAAATGTCTATTTTGTTCAAAAGCAATAACACCGGAATTTTAGAGTTCTTAATTTTCTCGAAAAAAGAATCGTCTTTTAAAGCCTGCTCTCCAATTTCTACCATGTAAATTAGAATATCGGCATCTTCAAAAGCAGATTTCACAAACTCCATCATAGACTGCTGTAACTCGTAAGTTGGTTTTATAATCCCTGGAGTATCGCTAAAAAGCACCTGAAAATCGTCTCCATTTACAATACCTAAAATGCGATGGCGTGTAGTTTGCGCCTTAGAGGTGATGATGGATAGTTTTTCTCCAACAAAAGCATTCATTAACGTAGACTTACCCACATTAGGATTGCCAATAATATTTACGAAACCCGCTTTATGCGCCATATCATTTTATTTAAGGCTACAAAGTTACAACCTTAGCTGTTTATATGCATAAAATTTATGTAAACAAAAAAGGGAGGCATGTGCCTCCCCTTTGTTATTCAATATAATTAACTTAACTATTGTACAATTTCCAATAATTCTACTTCAAATACTAAAGCTGAAAATGGCTCTATTGGACCTCCTGGCTGTACATTGGCACCATAACCTAGTTCTTGCGGTATAAAGAATTTATATTTAGATCCAACTGGCATTAATTTTAAACCCTCTGAAAAGCCTGGAACAAATTGGCTAACGCCCATCTGGATTGGCTCTCCTCTATCAACTGAGCTATCAAATTTAGTTCCATCAATCAAAGTACCTGTATAGTGTATTGAAACCTGATCTTCATCACTAGGTTTTTCACCCGTTCCTTCTTCCACAACCATGTACTGCAACCCACTTTCTGTTACTTGCACACCTTCTTTCGTTTTATTTTCTTCTAAAAAGGTTTCACCAGCCTCTTTATTTTCACCATACTGTTTGGCCGCTTCTTGTGCCATTAAGGCTTGCTGGCGTTCCATCATTTCCTGTCTGTGCGATTGGGCATACATTTGGATTATGGTTTTAGCATAATCTTTATTTACCAACAATTCTGTAGAATCCATTACATTCATATAACCAGCCATGAACAAATCATCGTTAACATCAAATTGGGTACCTATGCTGGTAGCAACATCAACTCCTAAAGCATAGCTCACCGAGTCTATTTCTGTTTTTAACGATGCTTTTGTAACCGCTGTCTTTTTATTGTTACATGAAAAAATCATTAGAGCAAATACGGTAATACCTAAAAATTTAATTAATTTCATTATATCTATTTTTATTTTATTTGGTTAACGTAAAACGTCCTTAAAATACGGTTTAACATATTTATTGGAAGCTTATTTAGGTTATTTAAAACCGATGCCAAAAGTAGCAAAATTAAATTCAGAATAAAAGGCAACGAACTATATTTAATATATTTAGCAAATGACAGCCAATTTTGAGAATAATTAACTTATTTAAACTCTATTCACCCTAAATGAATTTGGCTACATTTATACCTTAAACAATACATTTCAATTTCAACATGGACGCATCATTCTCTATACTAAACAGAAACGCAACTATAGAAAAAATAAAATCCACTGTTTTTGATTTGGTTATTATTGGCGGTGGCATAACCGGTGCAGGCATAGCACTGGAAGCTTCGTCACGCGGGTTGAACACTTGCCTTATTGAAAAAAACGACTTTGCCTCTGGCACCAGCAATAAATCGACAAAACTGATACATGGCGGATTACGGTATTTAAAACAATTTGAAATAGGATTGGTTCACGAATCAGGTTCTGAGCGCGCCATTTTACACAACCTAGCCCCCCACTTGGTCGTTCCCGAAAAAATGCTACTCCCACTGATTACTGGTGGCAGCTATGGCAAAACAATTACTTCAATAGGCTTGATGGTTTATGATTTTTTGGCAGATGTTGAAGATGACGACAAACGGAAGATGCTTGACAAAAAAAAGACTTTGAAAAAAGAACCTTTATTGAATGAAAATGTAACACTTGGCAGTGGCTATTATACCGAATACCGCACAGACGATGCCCGATTGACTATTGAAGTTTTAAAAAAAGCTTCAGAATATGGTGCTACCATAATTAACTATTGTGAAATGACTTCATTCAATTATACCAATTCTAAAGTTGAAAACATTGAATGCACAGACCACAACACCAAAGAGAAAATAACCATAAAGGGCGCCCAATTTGTTTCAGCTACCGGCCCCTGGGTCGATATTTTACGCAAGAAAGATGTATCGCTGAACGACAAACGACTACACCTAACCAAAGGGGTTCATATTGTATTTCCCCATGAAAAATTACCTATAAAACAAGCGCTTTATTTTGATGTAGGCGACGGCAGAATGGTTTTTGCCATCCCTAGAAACAGGATTACTTATATTGGCACTACAGACACAAATTACAATGGCAATTTAGACCATGTAGTTTCTACAAAAGAAGACGCCAATTATTTGCTAAACGCAGTAAACCGTGTTTTCCCAAGCTTGGAACTCACCATACATGATATAGAATCTAATTGGGCTGGTTTAAGACCTTTAATTCACGAAGCGGGTAAAGACCCTTCTGAACTTTCCAGAAAAGATGAAATTTTTGTTTCAGACAGCGGACTAGTTTCTATTGCCGGTGGTAAGCTTACAGGTTACAGAAAAATGGCGCACAGAGTTGTAGAAACTGTTTTAAAGCACACCCCTAAAAGCAAAAAACAAAACACAAAAGATTCCTTTACCGATAGAATACCATTGGTTTCTCCAAACTTAGAAACATCTAAAGCTGTTAATATCTATTTAAAACATATAGAAAAGGAATTAGCGAATTTTGGTATTAAAGACAGTCATTATGCTGGCTACCTTTGCGCTTCCTTTGGAAAACAAACCGATTTAATCTTGAAAAAGGCTACAACTTTTTCTTTCGGAACACCTTTGGAATGTTTGATAAGAGCCGAATTATGGTACTGCATCCATTATGAAATGGCAAACAGTCTAGCCGATTTTTTTATAAGACGTACAGGTAGACTTTATTTCAACATAAAAAGTGTTTCCAAATATTTAGACCTTGTAATAATGGATATGAAAAATTATCTGGGCTGGGACTTCGATAAAACAAATAGTGAAAAAACGAAAATGCAGGCACTTTTATATGAAGCAAGCCATTTTTATGACACAGAGTTTTAAACGTGTTAAAATTCCAATTAAAAGTTTACATGCATCAATCTTCCAAAGAATTATATAACAATCCCTAAAAATTCTGTAACAGAAAATCCTTAGTTCATTTTTAAATTTGTTAAAACAAAACGTCTAACTTGTTAAAACATATATTATGAACACTACAGAAATAAAAGGAAACTGGAAAGAAATAAAAGGAAAATTAAAACAAGAATATGCCTCATTAACAGATGATGATTTATTGATGGCCGAAGGAAAGGAAGAAGAGACCTTAGGAAAACTCCAAGAAAAATTAGGCAAAACAAAAGAAGAATTGCACAAAGTCATTTCAAATTTATAATCTGTAACATAATCTTATCTGCCCAAACACTTTAATCCCATAGTAATTGGTTAGGTTGGTTAGTAAATACCAATTACTATTAAAGTTAGTAGGGCAGATTTTACTTTATAAATGAACACAATACCATCCATCCAAAAAACTGCTTTAGGCTTAATTTCTTTTATAGCCATTGTTTTTATTCTATATATTTTAAAACCTCTAATAATACCCGTTTTATACGCCATTATATTAGCGGTTATGGTATTTCCTGTACAGAACTTTCTTGAAAAAAAATGGCGTTTTGGTCGCCTATGTGCCACACTCTGCTCACTTAGTATTATATTTTTAATCACAGCCATTTTACTAACCTTAATTTATCTTCAATTAAACAGTATAAGCAATAGCGGTGAGGACTATTCTCAAAAAATCTCCAACCTATACTACAGTATGATTGAATCTGTTCAGAATGCGTTTAACATGAACAACAGCAATTCTCTATTTTCAAGAGATTTGGACATAGGGAGTATACTAAAAGGTAATTTTGATAAAATCGGTTCTTTTCTAACTCAATCTGGCGCTTTAATAAGCAACCTTGTTTTGGTGCCCATTTATCTATTCTTCTTTTTGTACTACCGACGCTTTTTTAGGGCATTTTATTATAAACTCTTTAGAAATAAATCGAAATCGTTTTTAAACAAAATGATTAATAAAGTTTACAATATCCAACAAAATTATTTGCTCGGCCTAATAAAAGTTATTTTTATAGTGGGTGTTCTTAACACTACAGGACTGCTTATTTTAGGCATAGAACATGCCATATTTTTTGGTTTTTTTGCCGCCATTTTATTGTTAATACCTTATGTTGGTGTTATTATTGGCTCATTGATTCCTGCAGTAGTAGCACTGGCCACAAAAGACAGTTACTGGTATGCCATTGGCGTTATAGCCATTTTTATGTTCATTCAATTTTTGGAAGGCAACTTTATTACACCAAAAATAACCGGTTCTAAAGTCCGCATCAATGCCTTTGTTGCCATAATATCGCTAATCATTTTCTCTATGCTTTGGGGCATAGCTGGTATGATTGTAGCTTTACCCATTACCGCCACACTAAAAATTATTTTTGACAACACACCAGGTTACCAAGCTTATGGCTTTTTAATTGGAGAACCTGTAGATAAACATTTGCAAAGCAAAGCCAGAAATAGACTAAAAAAATGGAAGGAAATAAGAAACAATAAATAGCTCTATTTTCGATGTACTTAAAATGTGATCTTTTTAAACAAACCTTACATAAAAAGTGCACAAATAATCCTAAATTTACAACAAACCCTAGCCAATGACACTACACTTAAAGTTCGATTTTAATGCCATTTGCAAAAAAGTACTAAACGACAAACTTAATGAACACCAAATAAAACATAAAATTATAGGTTTTGGTGAAGTTGAAATTTTAGAAAAACTTTCAGATGAAAAACTGAAAAACTTCTCTGAAGACTTAAAAGAATATCATATCGATATCGTTGAAAACCAAAAAAGTATTTTAATCCAAAAAATAAAAGATGCCATAATAGACATGGTTTTTAATGAAGACACCACAACAAACTTAAAAGCTTCCGCTTATCTGTCAGACAAGTTGGGGCATAGTTATGGATACCTTTCTAACCTGTTTTCTGAAGTTACCTATACCTCTATAGAGAACTTTATTATCCTTCAAAAAATAGAATATACCAAACAACTTATCATTAACGAGAACTTAAGCTTAACCGAAATTGCCTTCAAACTTAACTATTCCAGTGTGGCACATTTAAGCACCCAGTTTAAAAACACCACTGGCATAACGCCTTCGGCTTTTCAGCGTATTATTACCAAAAGACGTGAATTGAAACAATAAACCCAGCAACCGACTTTATGAAAGAAGACTATATAAAAATAATTTTGGCAGATGATGATGAAGACGATCGTTTGTTCTTTACCGATGCCTTTGATGAACTAAAAATAAACACAAGGGTACAAACTTTTAAAGACGGTATTTATTTAATGAACTATCTAAACGAAGACAATGTTGTACTGCCCAATGTCCTGTTTTTAGATTTAAATATGCCCAGAAAATCTGGGTTAGAGTGTTTGAAAGAAATTAAAAAGGACCCTAAATTCATCGATATAGCCATTGCGATTTATTCAACGTCGGCCTCTGAGGAAGACATTGAAAAAACATTTGTTATGGGCGCCAATATCTACATAAAAAAACCCAGCGATTTCAAAACGCTAAAAAAAGTTCTCTCAGAAGTTGTAACCATAAATTGGCAATATCATACCAATGGATTAAACAAAGAGAATTTTCTATTAAGACTTTAAAACATGCCCGCCAGAATACTTAAAAAATCATGGTTTATAAAAAGCATTTTTTTTATCAGTGCTTTCATAATTCTGGTTATTGGTGGTATTACGTACAGGAACATCGAAGATCTTAATAAATCTTCTGAGCTTTTAACAGAAACCTACGAGCTTAATTTTAAGCTGGAACAGATTTTCTCCCACTTAAAAGATGCCGAAACAGGACAGCTCGGTTTTATAATAACCAACGACCCCGCTTTTCTTAAACCCTATGAATCTGGCAGGGAAAACATTAACAACAGTTTTGCAGAATTAAAAGAACTCACCAAAGACAACAGTGCATTACAAGATAGCCTTAAAACCCTTAATGTTCTTATAGACAAAAGAATGGACAGTTTTCTAAAATCTTTTAGATTCTCATCTGTGGGCAATTATAACGATCCGAATTTCAGGGAAAATTTTCTATACGGTAAAAATTTGATGGATACCATTAGAAGTAAAATTACGGCCATGATAGACCGTGAAAACCAAACTCTAAACGAACGTCAACAAGCCTACGAAAGCAATTTAAAAGTAACCCCTTTCTTCTTATATTTAGTGTTGTTGGTGTCATTATTACTTATGTTTTTGGCCTACAATAAAATCATTTCCGATTTGGGAAAACTCAAAACCTATAACGAACAATTGGAGATTTTTAAAGAATCTACTAAGCAATCGGAAGTTATTAGTCAACATGGCAACTGGATTTTAGATATTGAAGAAAACACTTTTACTTTCTCAGACAATTTATATAGGCTGCTGGGAGAAGAACCACAATCTTTCAAGCCAACACTTGAAAACTTTTACGGTTACGTACATCCCGAAGATTTAGATAAACTAGAAAAAGAGGTTCACAAAATGATAAAAAATGAAAATCTTCCTTTTATCTATTACAGAATAATCCAAAAAAATGGCACTATAAAACATTTTAAGGCTTATGCTAAATTACATGTAAATGACGATGGCAAAAAGCAACTTTTAGGTATTACCACCGATATTACTGATGAAATAGAACATTACAGAATACTGGAGGAACGCAACCAAGAACTGGAACGCAACAACAAAGAACTTTCTGCCTTTAATTATGTTGCCAGTCACGATTTACAGGAACCTTTACGTAAAATACAAACGTTTTTATCTAGGTTGGAAGACAAGGAATATGACACGTTATCCGACTCTGGAAAACGCTATATAGGTCGAATTAATATTGCATCATCTAGAATGCGCTTGTTAATAGACGATTTGCTTCAATTCTCAAGAACCAACAAAACCGATAAAGTTTTTAAAATAACAGATATTAATTCACTTTTAGAAGCCGCCAAACAAGATTTGGCCGAATTAATATCAGAAGACAACGCCGTAATTAAAGCCGATGATTTTCCTGCCATTAATGTCATTCCATTTCAAATACAGCAATTATTCTCTAACTTAATAAGCAATTCCTTAAAATACAAATCACAAGAAAGAACGCCTGAAATACATATAACCTACACTAAAATAAAAGCTTCAGAAGACGACAAACTAACCAAACCCAAAAAAGCGTATTATCATAAAATTACATTTACCGACAACGGTATTGGTTTCGACAACACTTATGCTGAAAAAATCTTTGTCCTATTCAATAGACTTCACAATAAAGACGAATATTCCGGAACAGGTATAGGACTGTCTATTTGTAAAAAAATAGTAGAAAACCACGAAGGTTATATTATGGCAAATGGCCAACCCCATATTGGTGCTACATTTACAATTTACCTTCCCGCTTAAATCATAAAACGTCTTATTTAAGCGATTTAAACGCAAATTCTATAACAAATATTGAAATCATGTAACTATGGCCGAAAATGTTGTAACTCAAAAACATGATTCATGTTGCATCTTTGTAGTGTACTTGTTGAAAGCCCTACATTAAAACAGAAAAAACATTAAAAGGTTTCGGTTTTATTTGTTTGAGAAAGTGTAGCACAAAAAGATTTGAAACATGAAATTTAAATATTTGGTAAGGCTAACCTTTATTATGGTAATTACAGTTTGCTTATTAATTTCTTGTAATTACATCTTAGAAAATAACACTGCAAAAAACAGATTATCAAAAGAGAGCATAAATAGAATTCAAACCAATAAGGAAGAAGCTAGATTATTGGTAAAGGCAGCTAAAATGAATCTAGATATTTTAGAGTTGTGTGAAAACATTCAAAATACCAATTCGGACAGCAATATTATAGATTTAGCTGAAAGCCTAGAAAAAACGCACCTTGAAATATCTAAAAATTACAACACCGTGGCCATGGAGAAACTCATTTCAGTTCCCACTTATGCAAGCGAGTACATACCCACAAAAAATAGTGCAACTGATGAAACATTTACAAAATCAACATTAAAACTGATTTTAAACAAAATAAACAACCAGTTAAAGCTATTGGACACGTTGGCAAATATATCAAACAAAACAGAGTACAAGGTATTAACAATAAGAGATAGCTTCAAATTAAATTCTAGTAAAAATAAGATAGAAAACATCTTGAGTGAATTAGACAAATCTACTTAAACAAACAATATAAAAATTGAACGTCATGAGAAGTTTATTATACATCATAGCAGTAGTACTGGTTATAGGTTGGGCTTTGGGATTCTTCGTTTACAGCGCCAGCGGATTGATACATATATTACTGGTAATAGCAGTAATAGCCATCCTACTAAGACTAATAGGTGGCAAAGGAGTCTAAAAAATTATTAACAATTAAAAACACATTTAAATTATGAAAACTAATAACGGATTGATAGGCCTTGCAACAGGCTTGGCAGTAGGAGCAGCATTAGGAATTCTATTTGCTCCAGACAAAGGAAAAAAAACTAGAAAGAAAATTGCTTCTAAAACCAAAGAGGCCAAAGACAAACTTAAAGACAACCTTGATGATTTTATTGATACAGTTTCAGAACAGTACAACTCCATAAAAGATGAAAGTGAAGATGTTCTTAAAAACGGTGAAAAAAAGGTTAAGGAAACAATTGAGAACGCCTAGTAAAACAAAAACATGAATACAATTCAAGACCAATTTGAAACCCTTTACAATAAAGCAAAACAGTACACAGAAAGCAGTATTGAGCTCTATAAGTTACAAGCCATTGGCAAAACGGCCGATGTTGTTTCTTCTTTGGTGTCGCGATTGGCCTTATTTACCATAGTGTCTTTATTTACCTTGTTTGTAAACATTGCCATTAGCTTATTTATTGGCAAACAAATGGGCGCTTACTATTTGGGTTTTTTAATTGTGTCTTGCTTTTACTTAATTCTAGCTGTGCTTGTTTATTTCTTTAACAAGACGCTTATTAAAACCCCCATTACAAATCTGGTTATTGAAAAACTGTTAAACCCAAGAAAAATTGAGTTTGTGGAATCTAATTCTGATGAAAATGAATAAAATCAAAAATCAAAGTCAGCTTTTAGACGCCAGAATTGTTGCTCTCGAGAAAAAACAAAATGAAAATTTAAAAGAGCTGCAAGTTCAACTCAACAAAACCTATCAAGAATTAAGGCCTTCAAAGCTTTTATATAGAGCCATATCTGATATTAAAGAAGAACCTAAAATTAAAAACAATGCATTTGAAACCTTGGTAAGTATAGTTGGTGGTTTTCTATCAAAAAAAATACTGGTCGGGAAATCTAAATCTGTATTTAAAAACCTATTGGGTTTTACCATACAATATGTAACAACCAAGTTTATCTCAAAGAAAATTTAACGAGAGAGACAAAACAACTAAACTATTTATTAATCCTTAAAACACAGTATTATGTTAAGATGGACTATCACTTTTGTAATCATTGCAATTATTGCCGGAGTCTTAGGATTTGGTGGTATTGCCGGAGCCTCTGCAGGAATAGCTAAAATTCTATTCTTTGTTTTCATTGTCTTATTTATTTTTTCACTAATTAGAGGCAAACGCTAAAAGACAATTAAAAAAACTATAATCATTAACCTTAAAAATTAAACACATGAGAAAAGTAGCTTTAGTATTAATAACGGTTTTATCGTTAACAGCTTTTTACAGCTGTAGAGAAAAAACAACAGGAGAAAAAGTCGAGGATGCCATTGAAAATACTGGTGATGCCATTGAAGATGCCGCTGATGACACCGGTGACGCCATTGAAGATGCAGCCGACGAAGTTGAAGATGCTGTGAAATAGCACCTGCAATTTATTGTGAAAAAAAAGGGTTTCGTTTAAACGGAACCCTTTTTAATTTTTATCATGGTTTTACCTAGTGGCTTTTATTCGAAGTATGGTAAACGAATTTGGCTTAAATTTCATTTTAAATGAGGTATCAAATCCACGGTATGAACTTTCAACCGGCGCAACTTTTCTAGGGTTAGCAAAACTGTTGTCGTCTTGATTGGAATCTGATGTTAAGGTAATCACTTTTCCTTTAGACTCAATATTGCTTACATTTTCTAAATTAAATTCCGTTGCAAAAGGAATATTTTCCCCATTAACTACTTTTACAATCAGTTCGCCATTAGCTTCATCATAACCAGAAACTACATATTGTTTTTGCAGCCCTTCACAAGCAACTTGCCCAATAAGCTTGTTGTTTATTGCACAACTTAACATTTTATCTTTCAATGTTATTTTTACATTGTACCATTCGCCTGCTTTAAAATCAATTAGCTCTCCATAAGTTCCCAATTGAAGTCTGGTATTGTTAACAACATGCTCAAGTGTTACGTTATATTTTTCTGGATCTTTGGTTGTTGAAGCTCCAAAACCACTTCTTTGTGGCGCTACCGTTAGCGCATAATAATTGCTTTCGTCCTTAATACCAAACCGTATGCTAAACCCTCTAAACGTGGCCTCTCTTTTAACATCGGCAAAAATGGTAAAATCGTCAATTGTAAAGTCTTTAAGAACAACGGTGCCCCCACCAGCTTTGGGACGCGGCCCTTCTGCTACCTCAATAGGATTTCCGGGAATGTACTGTCCTGGTGGTTGTGGCGGCAATTCTTTGGGTGCTCCCGTAACAAAAACACCATTTTGTATTTCCCAAGAACCTGTTTGCTCCCACTTATCGCTATCGGTAGGCAAATTAGATTCGTATGCAAAGTTTTCCCCTTGTTTTACGGTGAAATTTTTAAAACTCACATTGGTTCCAGTTCCATTGGTAGTTGCACTAAACCCAACACCTCCTTTGGTCGGACTTTTAGCTGGCACATAGTCTAAAACTGTTTCTACAGTATGGTCTGGTTTATTTTCGTTGAACATTTTTTGAACATAGTAAGAAGAGCGTCCAAACACCGAATCGTTTTTAAAGCGTATAAGGTTTGTAGGCCAATGTACCCAGTTTACGTTCTCTAAAAGTGGTGCATACGACGCAATTTTAACCAAATCGGAGTTATGCTCGATGCCGAACATAAAAGCAGCTTCGGCCAAGGCACCTTCCAATGTTCCTGAACCTACGTTTTTGTTTACGGCATACTCACCAACATATACATCGTAGTCACCTCTTGGCACAGAATCGTAAAGGTGTACATCATTAAAAAATGTTTCAGGAGCCACATAATAATGCGGATCTACCATATCTATACGTTCCTTATCGTAATAATTGGGAATATCTACACTGCTGTTATTTATGTATGTTAATTGCGGATATTTAGCAACACAGGCATCATAAATAAGGTTATACCTTTCGGCATATTTAGGGCCAAAATTCTCATTGCCTATTTCAACATATTTTAATGGGAATGGTTCTGGATGTCCATTTTTGGCACGTTCTGCACCCCACTTGGTATCTACATCACCTATGGCATACTCGATACCATCCAATACATCCTGAACAATTTCATCCATTTCACCCATAGAATAATAATCGCCATTTCTGTAATAACAGGCCAATCCGGCATTTACCACCCACATACCATCGGCCCCAACATCCTCACAATACTGCAAGAAATCGTGGTAACCAAAATTGTAGGTATTGCGATAGCCCCAAAGATCAAATGTACCGGGGCGCGCCATGCGATCGCCTATGGTTTGTTTCCACTGTATCCTATCGTCCATACTGGCGCCTTCAACCACACAACCTCCTGGCCAACGGATAAAGGACGGTTTCATATCGGCCAATGTTTGTGCAATGTCTTGTCTTAAGCCATGATCCATAAAGGTTTTTTGGGGCAACAATGATACATAATCTACCCAAACAGTACCTGTTGCGTTAAATTGTAAAACTAATTTAACCTCATTGTCTGTAACGGTAGACGTTATTTCAGAACTGTAATTATTCCACTCGCCATTATTGTTCACATTAAAATCTTCCGAATAAATAGCTTCTCCGTCTTTACCAACAAGCGAAGCTGTTACACTACCCTTATAAGCTTTATCGGCACGCAAATAAAATTGGAAATTATACAATTCGCCATCGGCCAAAGCAATGCCTTTAAAACCTTCGTTTATCAACTTTACACCTCCGTCATTAGAAGCTATGTCTATTTGAAGGGAATGCGGATTGGCTTCATGCAAGGGTTTATCTAAAACTACTTTCATAGTGGACTCGGAAGCAGCATTATTTTCGAGCGTCCAACCTTCAGTGACATCGGTTGGGTTGAATCCATAAAATGTATAGTTTTTAACCCTATCGTTAGAGTAAGCAGGGCGTTTGGGCATAACCATTTCCCCATTTTTAAGAAAAGAGCCATTCGGTATATTTTTCTCTTCAAACCCCATATTATATATCATCTCGGGCCACAAACCGCCATCGCCAGCACGGTTTATTTCCTCATAGAAAATACCCCAAAGTCCTTTGGGAACATCAACACCTTTCTGTGCCAAATCTATAGATACTTTAGAGGGACCTGCCTGTTCATTTTTTGAACAACTAACAGCCAATAACATGGTTAAAATTGCTACAAATACATAATTCGTTTTTTTCATTATCTCTTTTTTGGTTTAGCTGAATATAAAACTAATAATATTTTGGTTTTTGTGACTACTTTTTACAATTTAACTTTCACACAAACTCTTTTGATTCGTTAACAATGAAATGGTTTATGTTATTTTTTGTAAAAAATAAATTCTACTTTTATCCAATATCAACAACTAAGTAAATTATGAAATTTAAAATTTGCATTCTTTTTTTATTATTTGGGTGTTTAAAATCTTTATCCCAATCAAACATTTTCACACTCCAATCTCCAAATAAAAAAGTCCAACTAAATATATCAAACAAAGATAACGCCAGCCAAATAAGTGCCATTTTCTTGGGCGATACCATAATAAAACCATCCGTTTTAGGTTTAAAAACTAATACTACCGATTTTACTACAAATGTGTCTTATTCCAATGTTTCTGAAAACACGTTTGATGACACTTGGAATACCGTTAATGGAAAATACCTAACGGTTAGAAACCATTATGTTGAATATAAATTCAAAGTAATAAATAAGCTAAATAATAAGGAACAGTTTTACGAAATTGTTTTCAGACTTTATGATGAAGGTTTTGCTTACAATTATAATTTTCCAAACAATGCTATAAAAGATAGTGTATTAATAGAAAAAGAATTAACTCAGCTTAATTTTATAAATGATTACACTTATTGGGCCTATAATGATGAAAGACATAATTTAGGCCCTATTGTGCGGTCTGAAAAACCTATTGAAAATGTTAAAACTCCTGCGGTTATGCAACTTAACAACAACCGCTTTATGGCCATACACGAAGCAGAAATTTTAAGCTTTGCTCCTTTCACTTTAAACGCTTCTGCAAACGATTTATCACTTACGTTCAACACAGAATATTCAAGTAGGGACACCGCTTTTAAAACCTCTTGGAGAACTTTTATTCTTGGTGAAAAAGTGGGCGATTTGGTAGAATCCAATTTATTGGTGAATTTGAATGAACCCTGTAAAATTGAAGACACCTCGTGGATTAAACCAGGAAAATCCATGTGGGATTGGCGTGTTTGGGGCTATAAAACCCAAGATGGTTTTCAATATGAACTGGATACAAGATCGCACAAACGACTGATTGACTTTGCTTCAAAAAACAATGTGCAGTATTTATTGATTGATGCCGATTGGTACGGTGAAGAATTTAATGAAAACTCAGACCCCACAACTGCCAAAGAAGGTATTGACATTGAAGAGGCGATGCGCTACGCCAAAGAAAAAAATGTGGGCATCATCCTTTACCTGAATGATGTTGGTGCCAAAAAGTTTGGATTGGAAAGAGTGTTGAAACAGTTTTCCGATTGGGGCGCTGTAGGTGTAAAATATGGATTTATGACGGGTTCTTTGGAAGATAAAGTAAAACAAACCAAAAAAGTTATAGAACTATGTGCACAAAACAAACTGATGGTCGATTTCCATGATGGCCCCATTCCTCCCAGTGGTGACAGAAGAACGTGGCCCAATATGATGACCAAGGAGTATGGCCATGCGCAAGCTGATGCATTGCGTTCGCATTTCCCTGAAACCTCCGTAAACCAAGTACTGATAAACATGATTGCTGGTCCGTTGGACTTAACCAACGGTTGGTTCGATTTAAACGATGCCTTTAATGAAAAAAGACCCAAAGTATTTCAAGAATTACCGGGTACGGTCGTGGCAGAAGTCGCCAAACTTATCACCATATATACGGGCTGGTCTGTTTTACCCGATAGCCCAGAAGAATATTTGGATAAAGATGATTTATTTGACTGCATAAGAAAAATGCCAGCGCAGTTTGATAGCCTTAAAATACTTGATGCCGAATTGGACTCGTTTGTAAGTGTTGCCAGAAAAGCAGGAGACGATTGGTTTATTGGGTCGCTAACCACAAGAGACCCTCGTGAAATAAGTGTGGACCTGAGTTTTCTTCCGAAAGACAAAAAATATGAAGCTACCATTTATTCGGATGCAGAAGATGCCCATTTTTTAAACAATAAAGAATCCTACAAAATAGAAACCCAAGCGGTAAACTCTAATTCAAAACTAAATATAAAAATGGCACCAGGCGGCGGTAATGCTATTTACATAAAGAATATAACAAGTTTGTAAACAATTCCCAACAGCGCTACCAAAAAAGGTAAACATCTGTAATCCATATTTTTATTTGATAATATCAGATAATTTCCTACTTTTAGTAACCTATCAAATTTAGGCTAACTAACAAAATATAGACTTATGGACATTCAAAACCCTGTGGTATGGTTCGAGATTTATACAGACGATATAGATCGTGCCAAAACCTTTTACGAAACTGTTTTTAAATTTGAATTCTCAGAACTGTCGGCTCCTGGCGACGAATTAAAAATGTTGGCATTTCCATCCAATATGGAATCGAAAGGCAGTGCCTCTGGAGCCTTGGTAAAAGTTGAAGGCTTTAAGGCTGGTGCTAACAGTACCATAGTTTATTTTGGCAGCAACGATTGCAGTGTTGAAGAAGCACGTATTGAGAAAGCTGGCGGGAAAGTGAACAGACCCAAAATGTCTATTGGCCAGTATGGGTTTATAACCTTGGCCACCGATACCGAAGGCAATATGTTCGGTATTCATTCTATGGAATAATTATCTAAACCTTCCACCATCGATAATTCTGAGCATTTTAATATTTTAATAAAACCTCAATAATTGTAAAAATATTTAACATTAACTGTAAAATATTTTTACAATTTTATTTTACAATCCATTTTTTTAATATCTTAAAAAATTAATTACCAACACATTAAATTTTAGGCACACTATTGGCTAAAAAAGTAGAATACGCATTAATACAATGAACAAAGCATGCATTTATTTACTAATTATATGTTTTAAGGTTTGTTGCCTTGATGTGTATTCGCAAGACGAAAGAAGGATTATTTCTAACGCTGCATTGGCCGAAAAAATCTATCTGCAACTCGACAAAGCTATTTACACCACGGGCTCTACTATTTGGTTTAAATCCATTGTCACGAATTCATACAACAACAGTCCAACAGACCTAAGTTCGGTATTGCATGTAGAACTTATAGGCGATCAAAAAAATACCATCGAAAAAAAACTGATCAAACTTAACAAAGGCATTGGTGAAGGCTATTTCGATTTGGCCGAAACCCTACAATCTGGCACTTACCTGATTCGGGCCTATACCGAATGGAACAAGAATTTTGACCAGGATTTTATTTTTGAAAAATACATTGAGGTCTTCTCTGTTTATGATGAAATAGCCAATGAATCCAAAAGATATTACCAATCAACAGATTCCATAGCAAAAACAACTACAATCCCTAGCGCTGACTATAACCCAAATATAGACCTACAATTTTTCCCAGAAAGTGGCGATATGGTTCACGGCTTGTCCAGTAAAATCGGTTTTAAGGCCTTAAACGCTTATGGCAAAGGAATCACTGTCGAGGGCACTATTTTGGACAACGAAAATAACATCGTATCTTCTTTTAAAAGCAACGGGTTGGGCATGGGCAGTTTTATAATTGCCAAAGCAGATTATAACAAAACATATACTGCGAAAATGGTTAAGCCCGAAGAAGCCTTATATTCTTTACCGAAGGTTATAGCATCGGGAAACACACTTACCGTAATTGAAATAGACAAAAACATAACCGTAAACGCCCAATCAACCTATTTAAAAAATGACAGTATTTATTTAAACGTTTCTTCCAGAGGACTCGTACTGCATGAACTGAAAGCCCAGTTGAAGAATGGCCATTTAAAATTCCGCTTTTCCAGTAATGAACTTCCAGAAGGCATCATTGTCTTTAAGTTAATGAACCAAATAAAGCAAGCACTTGCGGAACGTATTTACTTCAATAAACCCATACAAAACAATTTGAATGTAAAAATAAATGCAAATAAAGCTGTTTATAACAAAAGGGAACTTACTAATTTAAACATTGAGACTTCAGACAAAAACGGAAACCCTGTTAAAGCCAACACATCCGTTTTGGTAATAAGCAAAGATGAACTAAGCGAACTACAAAATTCAAAAGAAAACATCATGTCTTATTTGTTGTTAAGTTCAGAATTAAAAGGAACGATTGAAAATCCGCGTTTCTATTTTAAAGACTTACAAAACACCCAAAACCATTTAGATGCCCTTATGCTTACACAAGGTTGGCGCAAATACAAATACACCAAACCCTATACCAATTTCAACTATAAGCCCGAAATATCTTTAACAGTATCTGGAACCGCTATTAGCAAGTCTGCCACAAACAATGACATGCCAATAGATTTAACCATGATGACCTTTGGCAAAGAAGAAGTTTTGTACACACAAACGACCGACAGCCTAGGCCGTTTCAATTTTGCATTGGATGATGAATTTGGAAGCTCGCTTAATGTGCTTTTACAGAGCACTAAAAAATCGGGCAAAAAAGTAGATTACAATTTTAATATTGACGAAAAACAAACGCCTGAAATTGTATTTAATCCAAAAATAGAAAATAAAAATCCAACTTTAAAAGTTGAAGAATTTGTTGAAAAGGAAATAGAAAGAAAACGCATTGTGGGCGACATTTACATACCAGAAGGCAATATTGCACTCGACGAAGTTTTAATTACCGGTCGAAATCTAAGCCCTGCCCAAGAAAAAGTAATTAAACGATTTGGCGAACCCGATAAAATTATTGATGGTAAGGCAATACAAGAAAAAGAGAAAAATTGGTCATATGGGCTTTATAGTGTACTTCTTTTTAGTTTTCCTGATAAGATTAGAATAAAAAGGCATAGCGATGGCATTTTATATGCCTATGGAACAAATAATGAACCAACACTCGTTGTAATTGACGGTGTTGCCGTAAGGCCGTATGAATACAATCTTATTGAAAGTATACCACCAAGTGAGGTAACCAGTGTTGAAGTGATTGAACTTGCTAAGTTTTTTAATAGTTTTTATTGTGAATTATTTCCTAATGCTTGTAGTGACCCAAATTCTCCAAAAATAGGGAATATAATTGCTATTTACACTAAAGGACAAATAGGCATTCATGGTGCATTCCCTCCTAAACAAAAAAAAGGTATAACAAATATGTCAATACCTGTTTTTGCTGAAAGCAAAGAATTCTATGCGCCAAAATATGATACAGGAACCCCAACCGATTTTGAAATACCAGACTTAAGAACCCTCATCCATTGGCAACCCATTATAGAAACTATTGACGGCAAAGCACAAACCTCCTTTTACAATGGAGATATTACTGGGGATATGATAATAGTTGTAGAAGCCATTACTGAAAATGGGGATATAGCCTATAAAGAATATAGTTATAAAGTCGATTAAATAAATTAAAGTAATGAAACTAAAACACATTTTACAATTTGCCTTTTTATTTTTTATCTATAGCTGTCAAGAAAAAAATAGTAATGCATTCGATGTTAGCCTTAATGCTAAAAATGAATTGGAGACTATTTTTATTTCTGAAATAATTACGAATAAACCAATTGGCGAAATTCACGAAAACAAAAAACCCAAAACCATACAATTAGACAAGCCTACAGTAGCCCTTATACACACTAAAAATAACGATAAACAATATTTAACCATTTTAGCTCCAAATAAGAATTTGCATATAAGCATGTCCTCTGAATCTGGATTGACCACGCATAACATAAGCGATTCATTGGTAAATTATCTTTGGAAAAGTAATGCAAAATTTATAATTGAAAATGCGTCATTTATAAATAAGACCAAAAACACCGATTCCATACCTGTTATTTTTGAAGTGTTTAGAAAAGAAAGAGCAAATGAGATTAGCAAATTCAAAGACCAATTTAGCCAAGAAGTTTTAGACATTCTCTACTTTCAAAACGATGCACGTGTTTTCGCTTATTTATTTTTTTTAGGAAGAGTAAATAAAGGATTAAGCCCTAGTGATAGTTATTTCGATTTTATAAAACAAATCCCTGAAGCCTCAGAAACACTTAAATCTTTGCCTGGTATTTATCTCTACAAATATGAAGTGGACTATTTAAGAGAACATCAAGCCATTATAAGTGTTTCTGATTTTCTAAATTACATTGAAAAAAAAACAACTAATAAGGACTTAGCCGACTTTTTAAAAGCATATTATCTCAAAAATTTAATAGAAATACCCTCATACTGGGAAAAACACGAAAAATTATTTAACACATTGGTTTTAAATGATGTTTTAAATTCTGAAAAAAGCAATCCCTATTATTATTTAATTGAACAACCTGCTTCTGCTTTTTATTCGTCACAAAATGGCGAACCTGCGTATTTGTTTGAAGCAGAAGATGCACAAGGCAACCATTTCAGTCTAGAAAACTTAAAAGGTAAAGTTATTTTTATTGATACTTGGGCTACATGGTGTGGCCCCTGTATTGCCCATAGACCTAATGTATTGGAGTTTGCCAAAAAATATAAAGACAATGATGAAGTAGAAATTTTATTGGTTTCGGTTGATTCCTCAAAGGATAGCTGGTTATCATTTCTTGAAAAAGAAGACGAAAATTTTGGTACCAATCTATTTATTGAAAATGGGATGCGAACCGAATATGGAAACAGGTACAATATTAAATCCATCCCTAGATATATTTTGATAGGAAAGGACGGAAACATAATTAATTCGAATATCAACGAACCATCACTTGCAGTAGAAAATGAGATTGAAAGGGCTTTAGCCAAAACCAATACACCATTATGAGTTTTTATCTAAAATATACCGTTGCTTTATTTTTAGTATTATTTGGATTCAAAAACGCTTTTACGCAACAAAAGGACAATTTTTATCTAAATACCCCATCTCCCGAAAAAATCTATCTGCAATTAGATAAAGACCTATACATTACAAGTTCTACCATTTGGTTTAAAGCCATTGTTACAAAAGCATTCAACAACACCCCAACAGATTTAAGCAGTGTTTTATATGTAGAACTTATTGACTCCAATGAAACCATTCTAGAAAAAAAACTCATAAAGATTAACAAGGGTATTGGTGAAGGATATTTCGATTTACCTCAAAAATTAACTGTCGGTTCCTATTTAATAAGAGCCTATACGCAATGGAACAAAAATTTTGGCAATGATTTTTTCTTTGAGAAATACATAAAAGTAATTTCTACGTCAGGCAATAGCAATCTGGAAAACGCCATAGACCAGATTACCTTGGTTAGGGAAGCCTCAGAAAACAACTTATTGAAAGCAAACCTCAACCCCACTATTATTGACGAGCTCCATAAAAACAAGGTCACGGTCAACATCACCATAGACAACCTAAAAGATTCCATTTCCACCAGAAAAGAAAAAAATGACATTTATGAAATAGAATACAGCATTCCAAAAGAAAGTCAGTTGGCCACTATTGAAATGGTTACTTCCAACAATAAAAAATACTCAAAAACCATTGTTTTGGACGAGGAATCCATAGACCTGCAATTTTTCCCCGAAAGCGGCGAATTGGTTCATGGTATTGGCAGTAAAATTGGCTTTAAAGCGCTCGATGCCTACGGATTGGGAAAATATCTGGAAGGTGACATCATCGACGAAAACAACAATGTAATTACAACTTTTAAAAGCAATGCCTTGGGTATGGGCAGCTTTACACTAAACAATGTGGATAGCACCCAAACCTATTATGCTAGGGTGATTTCAGATTCAACTAAGGTTGAAAACCGATACCCTTTACCAAAAATAGCACCTTTAGGAAATGTGCTCTCGGTACTTGAAAAAGATAGGAGTATTACAGTAAATACCACTTCTAATTATTTAAAAAATGATAGCATTTATTTGAATGTATCCTTTGGAGGTGCAACAATTCATGAAGTAATGGGAAAACTCAAAAACGGTAATCTCACATTCCTGTTTTCAGGTGAAACACTCCCCGAAGGCATTTTAGCTTTTACAATGTTGAATACATCTAAACAAGTTGTGGCTGAAAGGCTCTTTTTCAATCAGAAGTTGGGAACCGACTTAAACATAGATATCGCTACAAACAAACCCAGTTATGCAAAACGGGAACTTACTAATTTAAGCATCAATACCACAACTAAAAGTGGTGAACCAATAAAAGCCAATACCTCGGTTTTGGTGATTAATAAAGAACAATTGGGAACACTTCAGCAAAAAAGAGACAACATACTTTCTTATTTTTTATTGAGTTCTGAACTGAAAGGCCACATAGAAAATCCAGGCTATTATTTTAACGGCACCCAAGACAAACGAAACGATTTGGATGCACTCATGATAACGCAAGGCTGGCGAAAATATATATACCAAAAACCAACCAATATGCGAAAGTTCTATCCCGAAGTTTCTTTAAACGTTTCTGGCCATGTTACAGCAGCTTTATCACAAAACAGACGAAGAAAAGCCGAAATTACCATGATGACTTTTGGAAAAAGTAAAGATATTTACGCGCAAACAACCGACAGCCTTGGTAATTTTCAGTTCAATTTGTTTGATGAATACGGCAAGGATATGGGCATTGTTTTACAAAGCGCAAAAAAATCAGGTAAAAAAGTTAATTATAATTTCTTTATAGACAGGGAAAAATCGCCCATAATCAGTTTTAACCATAAAAACACGGTGGTGCCGTTAGACAGTGTTGCCGATAGTTTTATTAAAAAAGAGGCCGAACGCCAATTTGTGTATGGCGATTTTTCATTTGACGGTGATAATATTGCTTTGGATGAAGTCATTATTGAAGCCTACAAAATGACCCCAAACCGTAAAAAAGTGATGGACCGATTTGGTGAACCCGATGTGGTTATTAATGGCGATAAAATCGCCGAAGAAGAACAAAAATGGTCGTATGGGCTATACAGTGTGCTTATGTTTAGTTTTTCTGATAAGTTAAGAATTATTAGAGACAGTAACGGCAAATTATACCCTATGGCATTTAATAGAGAACCCACTTTGGTTGTGATAGATGGCATTCCTTTAAGACCTTACGAATTCGAACTAGCTCAAAGCATCCCACCAGATGAAGTAAGCAGCGTGGAACTGATTGAATATGCCAAAAATTTTGCCAGCTTGTATTGTGACGTATTTCCTTATGGCTGCATAGAACCTCCTCGATGGGGAAATGTTCTAGCCATTTATACGCATGGCCAAAAAGGGATTTATAATGCTAACAGTCCAATGGGTATTTTAAAAACAAGCATTCCTGTGTTTTCGCAAACCAAAGAATTTTATGCGCCTAAGTACGATGCATCATTTACAGACGATTTGCAAAAACCAGACTTAAGAGCCTTGGTACATTGGCAACCCATTCTGGAAACCAATGACGATGGCACAGCCAATATTTCATTTTACAATGCCGATGTTACCGGTGAGATAATGGTTGTTGTAGAGGCAATTACTGAAGATGGTGAGATTGGTTATCAAGAATTTATTTATAAGGTGGAATAAACCTCCTTCGGTTTAATATCTATAATTCTTAAACATTATGTTTTGTCATTCCTGCGAAGGCAGGAATCTAAAATTAAAATGGATTCCGCATCAAGTGCGGAATGACAAAAGAGTATAAAAAAACCCAACTTTTTAAGTTGGGTTTTTCAAAACTTTGTATTTTCTTATTATCTATCTCGAATAATTAGGAGACTCATTGGTAATGGTTACATCATGCGGGTGACTTTCGTTAATACCACTCGATGTAATTTTCACAAACTGTCCTTTTTCTTTTAACGCCTCAATATCTTTGGCGCCGCAGTAACCCATACCGGCTCTAAGTCCGCCAATAAATTGATGGATGCTTTCTACCAAATCACCTTTATATGGTACGCGCCCTACAATTCCTTCTGGCACTAGTTTCTTGATATCGTCTTCCACATCCTGAAAATAACGGTCTTTACTTCCTTCTTTCATCGCTTCCACAGAACCCATACCTCGATACGATTTAAATTTTCTGCCTTCGTATATAATGGTTTCTCCTGGCGATTCTTTAGTTCCCGCTAGCAAAGAACCCAACATAACACAATCGGCTCCCGCTGCAATGGCTTTAGGTATATCACCTGTATAGCGAATACCGCCATCAGCAATCACGGGCACACCACTACCTTTAATAGCAGCAGCCACGTCTAAAACAGCCGAAAATTGAGGAAACCCAACACCAGCAACCACACGTGTGGTACAAATAGAACCTGGACCAATACCTACTTTTACGGCATCGGCACCTGCTTCTACCAAATATTTGGCGGCATCTGCCGTAGCAATATTACCAACTATTACATCCAACTCTGGAAACTTAGCTTTAATTTCTTTTAAAACACCAACCACACCTTTGGTATGTCCGTGTGCCGTATCGATTACAATAGCATCAACACCAGCATTTACTAAGGCTTCAGCCCTATCAACAGCATCACCCGTTACGCCAATGGCTGCAGCCACACGCAAACGACCAAATTTATCCTTATTGGCATTTGGTTTTTGGGTTAATTTTGTAATATCTCTAAATGTGATCAAACCAGCCAGTTTAAAATTATCATCAACAATCAATAATTTTTCAATTTTATGTTGTTGCAAGATAATTTCAGCATCCTGTAAAGAGGTTCCAATAGGTGCTGTTACCAAGTTTTCACTGGTCATAACCTCCGAAATAGGACGCTTTTTATTGTGCTCAAAACGTAAATCACGATTGGTAACAATACCTTTTAGTACACCAGACTCATCAACAATAGGAATACCGCCAATACTATATTCTGCCATAGACTGCTTAGCATCGAGGACTTTAGCCGATAATGGCAAGGTTACGGGGTCTAGAATCATACCACTTTCAGCACGTTTCACTTTTCTAACCTTTAAAGCCTGGGCTTCTATCGTCATATTTTTGTGAAGTACCCCTATACCACCTTCCTGTGCCATGGCTATGGCCATTTTGCTTTCGGTAACGGTGTCCATTGCCGCAGAAACAATAGGTATATTAATCGTAATGTTTCGCGTAAACTTTGTTTGAATGTTTACTTCGCGCGGTAATACTTCAGAAAATGCTGGAACTAAAAGGACGTCATCGTAAGTAAGACCTTCCCCTACTATTTTATTGGTGTGTGCAGTCATGATGCAATTAAGATTTAATTGCGTGCAAATTTACGCATTTTTTTCATGCGATTTCAATAAATTCCTTTTATTATTACACTGAATTTTATTAATGGTAAGCACTAAAAATCTTCGTGGCCTCATTATGGGCACTCTCAAAACTTAAAGCGTTTAAGCCATTCACTTTTTTTGAAGTGAAATAGGAAAGTAATTTTTCGGTAGGCATGTTGCCGGTTAACTCGTCTTTTGCCATGGGGCAGCCTCCAAAACCTTGAATAGCGCCATCAAAACGCATACAACCAGATGTATAGGCAGCATCAATCTTTTCAAACCAAGAGCTATAGGTAGTATGCAAGTGCGCCCCAAATTCTATATCTGGATAAGAGGGTATTAAATTGGAAAACAAATACCTTATGGTTTCGGGTGTAGAACTTCCAATAGTATCGCTAAGGGATATTATTTTAACACCCATTTTAGATAATTTATCGGTCCACTCTCCCACTATATCTACATCCCATGGATCACCATACGGATTACCAAAACCCATAGACAAATAAGCTACCACTTCTTTATTACTTTTTGTAGCAATATTTAAAATGTCGTCAAGAATTAAAACCGATTGCGCAATGGTTTTATGGGTATTTCGCATTTGAAAATTTTCTGAAATAGAAAACGGGTATCCTAAATATGAAATTTCATCAAACTCTGAGGCATCTTCAGCACCCCTTTGATTGGCCACTATGGCAAGCAACTTGCTGGTTGTTTTACTTAAATCTAAACCTTCTAGCACTTTTGCCGTATCTGCCATTTGCGGAATGGCTTTCGGAGAGACAAAGCTGCCGAAATCAATCGTATCAAAGCCAACCCTTAACAAGGACTGAATGTATTGTACCTTGCGCTCTGTAGGAATTAAAGTTTTTATTCCTTGCATGGCATCTCTTGGGCACTCTATAATCTTGACTCTATCTTGCATTAACAATAAAAATAGGAAACATAAAATTACTATTATTTTTTGAAGCCAAAGCCAACAAAAATCGATTCTCCTTTAAAATTTAAAGATCTTCAAATCAACTGACCATAAACACCTAGCTATGTTATCGATAATTCCCTACACTACATCGTTTTTATTACTTAATGGCATTAATTAAAAATACATTTGAGTAAATGTTTCGTCCCCAATGAATCTTTCTAATCTTAAGTTCGACGCTTTACATTTAGCAATTTTCTTTTTGCTCACAACGCTTAGCCTCTCTTCCCAGAATAAAAATGAAATTGGTTGCGCTACGGAAACCTCACAAAAAACACTCGAATTTTACAACAGCATACGGTCTGAACTGAAAATATCCGAAAAAAATTTCATGTCTAAATCTGCCTCCTCTAAAGAAGCACATGATATACAATTTGAAGAAATACCGATTAAAGCACATATTATTAGAAACTCAAATGGCAATTCGGGGTTAAGTACTGAAGAATTACATCAATCTATTAATAATTTAAACGAAACATTCAAAGAAGCATTTATCCAATTTAAGGTAAACGACGACATAAATTATATAGATGATGATGGTTTTTGTCACTTCAACAAAAGCAATGAAAAAGAACTAACTGCCTACAATTATGCTAAAGGGTATCTAAATATTTATTTTGTTGAGAATTTAGAAAACCAGGCAGAAAATAGCATTTGTGGCTATGCCAATATTAGTGAAAGTGCTAATTTAATTTTTGTAAAAAACAGTTGTGTTACCAATGGTTCAACCCTGCCGCACGAAATAGGACATCTTTTATCTCTGATACACACACACGGACCAAATGATAATCAAACTACCGAATTGGTGGATGGCTCCAATTGCGATACCGATGGCGATGGCATTTGTGACACACCTGCCGACCCAAAATTAAGTTCAGAAAACCTTGATAATTTCTGTAATTATGTCGGCACCGAAACCGATGCCAACGGCGATAAGTACCAACCAGACACAAGAAATATTATGTCTTACGCCTATAAAGGTTGCAGAACGCAATTTACCAGTGAACAATCAGCGCGCATGTATGCCTTTTACCAATACATAAAAAACAGCTTTATAAACCCTAATGAAGAAGATGTTTCTGAAGAAACTTTTGCCAGTTTAAAATTATATCCTAATCCAGTTACTGGCGGTTTGTTAAGCGTTTATATACCAACTGCAGGCACATCTGTGCACTATAAAATTTCAAACTTATATGGCCAACTTTTTTCTGAAGGTGTACTGGACAATACCAAACAAATAGACGTTAACAACCTATCTTCTGGTGCTTACATGCTCACTTTAAGTAACGAAAAGACCAAGGTGGTCAAGAAATTTATTAAGTAGTAAAATTACTTTTTCAGTAACGCTTTGTTTATAGCTTTAATAAGCTTGGGCCCTTCATAAATAAAGCCTGTATAAAGTTGAATTAAATCGGCACCAGCTTCCAATTTTTCCAAAGCATCTTCTGCTGAATGGATACCGCCAACGCCTATGATTGGGAAAGCCTTATTGCTTTTCTCTGATAAAAACCTAATAACTTCAGTCGATCTATTTACCAATGGCCTGCCACTTAAACCTCCTGTTTCTTTTTTATTGGGTGATTTTAATCCTTCCCTCGCAATGGTTGTGTTTGTTGCAATAACGCCGTCAATTTTCGTTTCCTTTACAATATCTATAATATCCAATAATTGCTCGTTTGTTAAATCGGGCGCTATTTTTAAAAGAATTGGTTTAGGGCTTTGGTATTTGGCATTTTCATCCTTTAAAACCTTCAGTAACTTTGTCAAAGGCTCTTTATCCTGCAAAGCCCTTAAGTTTGGTGTATTGGGTGAGCTCACGTTCACTACGAAATAATCCACATAATCAAACAAGGTGTTAAAACAGATGATATAATCGTTTACAGCATCTTCATTGGGCGTTACTTTATTCTTACCAATATTACCTCCAATGAGAACATTTTTATTGTTTTTCAAGCGTTCAACCGCTTCAGCAACACCGCCATTATTAAACCCCATACGGTTAATGATTGCCGAATCTTCTTTTAACCTGAACAACCTTTTTTTAAGATTTCCCGGTTGTCCTTTTGGAGTTAATGTACCTATTTCGATGAAGCCAAACCCGAAGTTGGACAGTTCTTTGAACAATCTGGCATCTTTATCAAATCCCGCAGCTAAACCTACTGGGTTCTTAAACTTCAAACCAAATAGTTCTCTTTCCAACTTTTTATCTTCAACTGTAAACAACGACTTAATAATTTCTGGAACAAGTGGAATCTTATTTAAAAACCTAATAAGGGCAAATGTGAAATGGTGCACTTTTTCTGGATCGAAACAAAATAAAATTGGGCGAATAATGAGTTTATACATATTGAAGTAAAATTGCGTTGCAAAAATACCATTCATTTAACAAAAAACAGCAAGAAGCTCTCAAAATTGTAGTATTTTTGACAATACAAAAAGAACACTACCTACTGCTTTATCAAAACACTTAAAACCTCAACAAAATGATTGATAAACAACACATTATAGACCGATTTATTAGTTACGTTACCATAGACACGCAATCAGACCCAGACAGTGAAACGACGCCCAGCACGCAAAAACAATGGGATTTGGCCAACAAACTTGTTGAAGAATTGAAAGCCATTGGCTTACAAGATGTCTCCATAGACGAAAACGCATACATCATGGCCACCCTACCCAGCAACGTTAACCATAATGTACCAACCATAGGATTTATATCGCATTTTGACACCTCACCCGATTTTACTGCCACTAATGTAAAACCAAAAATAATTGAAAATTACAACGGAAAGGATATTGTTTTAAATGAAGCTGAAGACATTGTTTTGTCTCCTGATTATTTTGAAGATTTACTGCTTTACAAAGGGCAAACCCTAATTACCACCGATGGCACTACCCTTTTGGGTGCCGATGACAAAGCAGGTATTTGCGAAATAGTATCGGCTATGGAATATCTAATAAAACACCCGGAAATAAAACATGGCGACATTCGTATTGGGTTTACTCCCGATGAAGAAATAGGCCGTGGCGCCCATAAGTTTGATGTTGAAAAATTTAACGCAGATTGGGCTTACACTATGGACGGCAGTCAAATTGGTGAGTTGGAATACGAAAACTTTAATGCTGCAGGTGCCAAAGTGATTGTAAAAGGGAAAAGTGTACATCCTGGCTACGCCAAAGGCAAAATGGTTAACTCCATGTACATTGCTACTGAGTTTATCAATTCCTTACCGCAACTGGAAACCCCAGAACATACCGAAGAATACCAAGGGTTTTTTCATCTTTATGGCATCAAAGGTGATGTAGAAAGAACAGAGTTGCAATACATTATTAGAGACCACGACAAGGGCCATTTTGAAGCTCGTAAAGAGGTTATGGAAAAATTGGCTAATGAACTCAACTCCCAATATGGAGAAGAAATTATAGAAATAACCATTAAAGACCAATATTACAATATGAAGGAAAAAGTTGAGCCTGTTATACATATTGTAGATATTGCCGAAGAAGCTATGAAAGCTTTAAATATAAAACCAATAATAAAGGCTATTCGTGGTGGCACCGATGGTTCCCAGCTAAGTTTTATGGGTTTACCTTGTCCAAATATTTTTGCCGGCGGACATAATTTCCATGGCCGTTATGAATATGTTCCTGTAGAAAGTATGGTTAAAGCCACTGAGGTAATTTGTAAAATCGCAGAATTAACTGCCCAAAAAGCAGCAACTGAATAAATCCTAATTATTCTCAAAAAATAAAAAGCCCACTAAAAGTGGGCTTTTCTATAATATAAATTTTTATTCAATTTTAGTTGAACATGGTTTCAGCTAAAATTAATTGTGATGGCTCTTCTTCATTAAATCCAGTTGTTTTATAAACAAAATACAACTTATTTTTTCCATTCACTTTTTGACTTAGCGGTACATTTATGTTAACCCCACGTTCACCGGCTTTTGGTCTTGGCATAGACCCCCTACCTATTAATTGTCCGTCTGGCGCATTAAGCCTTAATTCAAAAGTATATTGTGCTGATGGTGCCTGTCTAAAAAATCTGGAAGTCATTGACAACGATTTCACATCTGTTAAGTCAACTTCATTCAATTCTGCCCATCCACTTGCTTGATTTAAAATAAGCATCGTGTTATCGTTATAACTTCTAACACTAGCACCTTCTGCTTTCATATCCTCATCCAAGTTAAGGTTACTGCTAGGAATAATTATGGTTTTGGTTCCTGTTAAAGGCACTGTGCCTGCTTCTCCTTCATCGGTATAAGTTGCCGTAATTAGCATTACTTGACCAGGTCTTCTTGGTGCTGGTTTAATTTTACCTTTAGCTGGCAATGATAGGTTATTAGACCTTTCGTCACTTAACGACATAATATAAGATGCCAATTGTCTAGACTCATCATCTGTGATATTTGGATGCGCAGGCATCATAACCTCTCCCCAAACACCAGTACTACCAGCAACTATTTTGTCTTGTAAATACGAAATAGCATCATCTCTATCTTTATATTTTTGGGCAACATCTACATATTTAGGCCCTATAGAAGTTTCTGCTTCTTTATGACAAGTTTTACAATCCATTGCCTGTGTTAAAGCTTTTCCTGTTACTGCAGGTGATGCTTGCTGATGACCTAAATATTCTTCTTCATTATCTATTTGCTCTGTATACTGCACGCTAACAAAAATATTTTCTTCTTTAACACTTTCATTACCATCTGGATCGGTTGCGGTTACATTGTACTCAACATCGCTGCCAGGCAAATAAAATGAAGAATTACCACCAACAATATCAATAGTCAATTCTGGTCTGGAGTTTCCAGCCACAATTCTTATTGCTTCGCTTTTTGCAGTTTCGCCTTTGTCGTCCTTAACATCAACAGTGATTTTATAATCACCTGCTTCATTATAGGTATAACTTAGCTCTGGTTCATTTGTTTCTTTGGTTTCTCCGTTACCTAAGTCCCAAATAAAAGTCATAGGATCTTTTTCCCTCTCAGTTACATCGGCTTTTACTACAACAGTAAGTGGCAGTTTTCCATTGTTAACATCAACAGATACATCATTAATTACTGGCGCCCTATTACCTTCTTTAAACTCGATATAGCTTAACCCAGAATCTGGATTTTGGGCAAACCACCCGCTTCCATACTCCAATAAATAAATCCTGCCATCTGGTCCTACTTCCATATCAATCAAAGCGCTAAGCTCAATATCTGGAGCAAAAGGTTCCATTTTACTGAAACTACCATCTTCGTTTAAATGCACGGCCGACATCCAGTTTCTTACCCATTCGTAAATAATAACCTTACCATCGTAATAACTAGGTATTTTTGGGTCGTCGTACATATCAGAATAATACGTTGGACCAGCCATTGCATTTCGCCCACCAGAAGTTGTTTGTGGAAAATCGGTTGAGTTTCCATAATCGTAATAAATAAAAGCAGAGTTGGCTTTTGGCAATTCTGTTAAACCAGTATTGTTTCTAGAATCGTTAATTGGCTTTTCAGGATCAAAAGTTTCTCCAGATTCACCTGTTTCGTAATCATAATCCACATAAGGCTTATTATCTGCTATAAATAAAGGCCATCCATAGTTACCAGCTTTTTGGGCTTGGTTAATTTCGTCGTATCCTCTTGGGCCACGTGTTTTTAAACTATCGGCTCTTGAATCTGGGCCTACATCACCCCAGTACAAATAATTACGTTTCATATCTATGGAAATACGATATGGGTTACGATGTCCCATAGTATAAATTTCTGGTCTTGTTTTAGCAGTACCTTCTGGGAATAAATTTCCTTCTGGTATACTGTAACTACCATCCTCATTTACACGTATTCTTAATATTTTTCCTCTTAAATCATTGGTGTTTCCTGATGACCTTCTTGCATCATATTGCTCATGTCCTGGAATATCATTTAAAGGCGCATATCCATTATTAACATATTTCACACCTCTTTCGTTAAATGGTGTTGAATTGTCTCCTGTGGAAACATATAATAAACCATCAGGGCCAAAAGCAATAGAACCTCCTGTATGGCAACATATTTCACGCTGACTGGCCACATCTAAAATAACCTGTTCGGAAGCCATATCAAAAACACCGTTGCTATATTTGAATCGTGACAACCTATTTACACTTTCACTACCTGCCGGTGAATAATAAATATATATCCAATTGTTTTGTTCATAATTTGGATCTTTTTGCAATCCTAAAACACCTTCCTCTGCATTTACTCCCGGTGCATCAGAACTAAAGTAAACATCAAGTTTTGCCACTTCCTTTAACTCTCTAGTATTGCTATCATACAACATAATTTCACCTCTTCTTTGCGATACAAGCACATCGTTATTAGGCAAAATAGTCATTTCGGTAGGTTCAAAAAACTTACCTTGAGTTAATACAACTTTAGAAAAACGATCTCCTGCTGGAGGAATTTGTGAAGTAGCCTTTTTATAATTTAAATTTAGGTTTTCGCCTATGGCATATTGTATACCACCTAATAAATGCTTTAAAAATAAATCTTCAGAAAAACTTTCATCTGTATGGCCACCACCAGTATAAAATGCCCTACCACCATCAAAATCGTGGTACCAAGCAATAGGGTGGAAATCGCCATTTAGTCCACCTTTATAGCTAGACTCATCCAATGTCATTAAAACATTAACATCGGGATTAATTTTTCTGTAATTATAAAGCTCGTCGGTGCGGTGCCAAACAGTATCTGTAAAAAATTCCGTAGAAGGATGGTTTTTATCCTTAATGATAAAATCGGCTTCAGGAGTACCCATTGGGTGGCTTAAAAAGTAAGCTCCCACCAATTTATTGTACCAACCCCAATCGTATTCAGTATCGGTAGCAGCATGAATACCAACATATCCACCGCCAGCTTGTATGTAACGCTCGAAAGCAGCTTCTTGGTAATGGTCTAAAACATTACCCGTTGTACTTAAAAAAACAACTGTTGAGTACTGCTTTAGGTTATCCTCGTTAAACAATTCGGCATTTGTGGTAGTATCTACCTCAAAACCATTTTCATTTCCTAATTTTTCAATAGCCGCAATACCTGCAGGAATGGAGGCATGCTTATAACCTGCTGTTTTAGAAAACACCAACACTTTTGGTGCACCATCTCTCTTATTACTACAGGCCGTTAGGGACAGAATTGCCCCAATAATCAATAGGGTTAATACCTTTTTCATTAGTTTAGTTTAGTATTATTTATTTAGAATAGGCGTTAAAGTAAACCATTTGATTAGTTTAAACCAAAAGTTTAACCTTAATATTAACATATTCTTAACTAATAGAAAAAGTATATACCATCTACGGCAAAAAAACCACAAGCAATTGTATAAAATCTATAACTAAATCGCAGAGTTACATCCTATCAGGCACCTGAATACCCAAAAGACCAAAAGCTTGTTTTATTACAAAAGCTACTTTATGTGATAATTGAACCCTGAATACCTTATCGGTTTCATTGTCAGCTCCCAAAATGGATACATTTTGATAAAAGGAATTGAACTCTTTAACTAAATCGTATGTGTAGTTGGCAATTAGTGCCGGACTGTGCTGTGCTGCCGCATTTTGCACAATTTCTGGAAATAGTTGAATTTGTTTTATAAGCTCCCTTTCTTTTTCGTGCAAAGTCCTGTCTTTGTCAATGGGGGAAGAAAAATCAAAATCAGCTTTTCTTATAATTGACTGGATTCGGGCATACGTATACTGTATAAATGGCCCCGTGTTACCTTGAAAATCGATCGACTCCTTAGGATCGAAAAGAATACGTTTTTTAGGATCTACTTTTAAAATGAAATACTTTAAAGCGCCTAGTCCGATAGTTTTATAAAGGTCTTCTTTTTCAGAAACGGTATAACCATCCAATTTTCCTAATTCTTCAGAAATGCTTTTGGCCGTGGCTGCCATTTCATCAATTAAATCGTCGGCATCTACAACCGTACCTTCTCTACTCTTCATTTTTCCGCTGGGTAAATCAACCATACCATAACTTAAATGGTATAGGTTCTCGGCCCAATCAAAACCTAATTTTTTTAGAATCAGGAAAAGTACCTGAAAATGATAATCTTGCTCGTTTCCAACGGTATAAACCATACCACCTACATTTGGATAATCTTTTATACGCTGAATGGCCGTACCAATATCCTGTGTCATATAAACCGCAGTGCCATCGGCGCGCTGTACTATTTTTTTATCGAGACCTTCATCGGTTAAATCGCACCAAACAGAACCATCTTCTTCTTTTACAAAAACACCTTTTTTTAAACCTTCGGCAACCAACGCTTTTCCTAATAAATAGGTATCACTTTCATAATACAACACATCAAAATCGACACCTAAATTTTTATAGGTTTCATTAAAGCCTTCATATACCCAACCGTTCATAGTTTTCCAAAGCGACACTACCTCTTCATCGCCTGCTTCCCATTTTTGAAGCATTTGTTGGGCTTCCAATAAAATAGGTGCCTTTTTTTTGGCTTCTTCTGTAGAAATGCCAGAAGCCACCAAGTCCTCTATTTCTTTTTTATATTCTTGGTCGAACTTCACATAATAATTCCCTACCAACTTATCACCTTTTAGACCTGTCCTTTCGGGTGTTTCGCCATTGCCGAAACGTTTCCAGGCCAACATACTTTTACAGATATGTATGCCCCTATCGTTTATAATTTGGGTTTTGTACACTTTTTTACCTGAAGCCTTTAAAATTTCAGCAACACTGTAACCCAAAAGGTTATTTCTAATATGCCCTAAATGAAGTGGTTTGTTGGTATTTGGTGAAGAATACTCTACCATAACGGCCTTATCTTTCGGTTCTGGGTTTAAAAACCCAAAAGAATTATTGCCGTAGATGCCATTAAAAAAGTCAACAAAATAACTGTCTGCAATTTCAATATTTAAAAAGCCTTTAACAACATTAAAGGCCTTAACCTCGTTTACATTTTCTACCAAATAATTACCAATGGTTTCTCCTATGGAAACCGGGTTGCCTTTTATTAAACGTAACATTGGAAATACAACAACTGTTAAATCTCCCGCAAACTCTTTTCTTGTTGCCTGAAATTCTACAGCATCTAACGATACATTATAACATGAAAAAACAGCTTTTTTTACTTGGTTTGATAATACATCCTGAAGACTCATTAAAACATATTTTTTAAGTGAGCAAAGATAAAACTTTTATTAAAGTACACTTAGTAAAAGTGATTCTTAAATATCCAGCAGCTCATTTTATTTTGTTTCTGCTCAAAAAAATTAAGTGCTTTTCCCATTGCAAATCCTTATTGAATTTTCTGTGGCTTTTTTAGGAAAAACATTGTTTTTTTTCTATGATTTTTACCTTTTATCTATTCATCGATTTTTCTCTTTAAAACACAAAAACTCTTTATCTAATTTTTTGGTATTAAAACGCAGAAATTAGATTTTAAAATTGCTTTTTGCAACTTTTGTTTAGTAAAGCTATTACTCAAAATAAAATTTGGATTTTTTATAACATCAACAACAAATTAAAAAATTCAATTAATAGACATCTTGGATCCCTCAACAAGGTGTTGACCATAATGGGTTGTATGCACATTATTAATTGATTGTATGAGGAGAATAATTACTTTAACCTTTTTACTACTTTTATCTATATCTGGTTTTTCACAAAGCTCAGAAATAGATAGTCTTTCCATACAATTGGCTTTTCAAAATGCCGACACAACAAAGGTCGACACTTCCCTTAAACTTATTGAAAAATTATATAATAGCAACGAATTCGATAAAGCCCTAAAGTATATTATAGAAAGTGAGAAACTCTCTTCTACTTTAAATTACAAAAAAGGTTCCGCTGAAATTGCCTATTACAAATCATTAATATATGCCCAAAAAAATGATTATATAAATGCTATAAACGGTTATGCCAGGTCAAAGGATATATTTAACCAAATACATGATACACTAGGTGTTGCCAAGGTTAATAACAGTATAGGTCTTATTGAAATAAAACGAGGAAACTTTACTAAAGGCATTCAATACTCTTTATCGGCCATTGAAGAACTTGAAAAAAGAAACTTAAAAAAAGACCTAAGTTTGGCCTATAGCAATTTGGCCAAAGCCTATTACAATATTAAAGATTACGACAAATCCATAGAATTCTACCTTAAAGCTTTACAAGCCCAAGAACAATTAAACGACAAAAAGGGCATTGATGTTTCCAACAGCCAATTGGCTGAACTCTATTCTAAGAAAAAAGAATATCGAAAATCTATCGAGTATTACGAAAAAGTTTTAGCCAATAACGGGTCCAACGATTCTATACGCGGTGCCATTTACCCAAAACTTGGTGGTGAGTATTTACAATTCAATGATTTTGAAAACGCTACAAAATATTTGGTTGAAGGTTTAAGCCTGAACAGAAAACTTAACAACAAACAAGGTTTATTAACCGCTTTAACCAATTTAGGCAGCCTAAACTTACAGCAATTCAAATTGGGCATAGCCGAAGCACAATTGTTGGAAGCTGGAGAAATAGCCGAAAGTATTAATAATAAAAGTGAACTTTTAAAACATTATAAACTGATGAAGTCTCTAGACTCCATTAGGAATAGATTTGATGCCGCCTTTGTTTGGCAGCGAAAATACTACGAGCTAAAAAATGAACTCGACAAGAAAAACATCCCATCCATAAACACCGAAAGTTTAGATGAACCTGATTTGGACTTAAGTTTGAATTTTGATCAGTCCAACAGCAATGTAACGTCTCCAAGTCTTAACGAAACGCAAACCAAAAAGGATTTCGAACGATTACAATTAATATTTTACGCCCTATTGGCCGCATTGGTAATTGTTTTTACATTTCTGATTTTAATCTACATAAAACGAAATAGCAGTTTAAAATACGCGCAAGAATTAGAAGAAAAAAACATTAAAATAGAATTACAAAACGAAGCATTTCAGGAACAGACCAAACACTTAGAAAGCATCAATAATGTCAAGGATAAACTATTCTCTATTATTTCGCACGACCTTAAAGACTCCCTTTCTTCCATAAATAGCTTTATAGACTTACTTAAAGATGGCTCGTTATCTCGTTCGGAATTTGATAATTTAATTCCAGAATTGAGTGAAAACGCCAACAATGCATCGCTTTTGTTATTCAATTTATTGAATTGGTCTAAATCACAAATGCAATCCCTCAAACCCAACCCAAGTTTGTTTGATGTACAGGAAGTTTTTGAAGATAAAATAAAACTTGTTGAACAGCGTCTAGAAAACAAAGGCATAGAACTGGTAGACCATTCACTTAGGGATTTCGCATATGCTGACAGAAGCATGGTTGAGATTGTAATTCAAAATTTACTGGCCAATGCTCTTAAATTCTGTAATAGAGGCGACACCATTACCATTTCAAACCATATTAGTAATGGCAGTTGTATTTTAAGTGTGGCCGATACAGGTATAGGCATTTCTAAACAAAATATTGAAAAACTTTTTAAAAGTAATTCATTTACAACCACAGGTACCAACAACGAAAAAGGTACTGGCCTTGGTTTATCTATCTGTAAAGAATTAGTAGAATTAAATGGCGGCAAAATTTGGGTGGAAAGTACGGTGAATGTAGGAAGTACTTTTTATGTACAATTGCCAAAATCCAAACCTGCAGAATAATACATTTAACCCTTAGGCAAGAATATTTCAGCCATCATACATCGTGCACTTCCTCCTCCACAAGCCTCAATGGTATCTAAGTTGCTTTTT
Source organism: Marixanthotalea marina (assembly GCA_018883545.1). Lineage (GTDB taxonomy): Bacteria > Bacteroidota > Bacteroidia > Flavobacteriales > Flavobacteriaceae > Marixanthotalea > Marixanthotalea marina. The sequence continues at coordinate 83,324 of JAHLEH010000003.1, forward strand.
AAAATAGTTTGATTGTATTTTTTTAATGTTTCTATTTGTGCTGATGTTAACGAATTATAGGCTGCTTCACTCATAACCAAATACCTATTATTATTTTCTCCTTTTACCTGAAGCATATTCCCAGCAAAATGATTTAATTGGTTCTCGGTAATAGCAACAATCTCTTTACCATCATTTTTTAAATGGCTAACCACATTTTTCTTTTCAGATTTATCATCAATGGCATCCAAACAAATAACTGCAAAAGCATCACCTATACACATCATAACATTTGTATGGTAAATGGGTAATCGTTTATCTTTTACAGTTTGGTAGGCATTAAAAATAATCGGGGTATACTCAAAATCTTCACAAAATTCAACAAAAAGATCTTCATCAGACCTTGGAGATAAGGCGCAATACGCTTTACGATTTACCCTATCAAGTACTACACTGCCAGTGCCTTCTAAAAAAACACCTTCATCCTCAGCACTGGTATAGTCCATGATATCGGTTATCTTAAAACCCTGTTCTTCAAGAATAAGCAAGATATCTTCTCGGCGTTCCAAGCGCCTATTCTCAGCAAACATGGGATAGATAGCCACCATACCATTTTCATGGAAAGACACCCAATTATTTGGGAAAACGGCATCTGGCGTGTCGATATCTTGAGTTTCGTTAACAACAATAACATTTACGCCAATGCCTTTTAGTTTAGTTACAAAATTGTCAAATTCTTTCTGTGCTTTGGCATTTACTGTTTCAGGCAAAATATTATTCAATACCTTTTGGTAGTGGTTATTAACACTTGTTTGCTCGTTCATCCTAAAATTAACCGGACGAATCATTAAAACAGAATTTGTGGTTTGTTTCATATTCAAAATATAGTAAAGTAAAGGTAAAATTAATTACTTTAATAAATCTTGATTATATTTTAAAAAAAAGATACCTTCGTTCTCTACCGAATTAAAAATCACATTTTTGGCCATGTTATTTCCATTAAAAAAACACCTACTTCCTTCTTGCTGCCTTTTAATTACCGCATGTCTTTTAAATTGTGAAAGCCCTAAAGAAAGCAATAGAAAAAATACCGTGACATTTAGCATACCTTCTCGGGTTGAAGGTGAAGCAGACCAGCAAACCAAGGAAATGATAAACCATGTAAAACATGCCGTAAGCAAAATTAGCGTAGCCAATGTGCCTTATATTTTAAATAACAAAAAAGTGGCTCTTTACGAAACACAGCTGCCGCACCTTAAAGGAAACCAAAAAATAAATTTACTGTACAAATATGGGCTTGAACTTTTAAATGCTGGCAAAACCGAGGCGTCCATATCAACACTAAATGAGGTATTAGACTTTATTAAACCGCTCGATTTTAAAACAAAAAATGAAATAACCTATAGAATTAAAAAAGATTTGGCGATTGCCTATATGAGAAAAGCCGAGCAGGACAATTGCCTTCTTAACCATAATGAAGATTCTTGTATTATACCCTTCAGTCCAAAGGCTCAACATATATTAAAGGAAGGCGCAGAAAAATCCATCTCTTTGCTAAACGACCTTTTGTCCATAAACCCAAATGATATGGAATGTCAATACCTCTTGAACATAGCACATATGACATTGGGGCAATACCCTTTAAAAGTTCCAGAAAATTTCCGAATCCCTGAATCGTATTTTAATAGTTCGGCTGAATTTCCGCATTTTACAGATATCGCGATGTCTTTAGGTATTGACGTAAAAAATATGGCAGGCGGCACCTGTGTTGATGATTTTAATGGCGATGGGTATCTAGATATCATTGCGTCTTCTTGGGGTTTTGAAGACCAAATAAAATATTTTGAAAATGACAAAATGGGCGGGTTTATAGACAAAACCCTTGATGCCGGTTTAAAAGACGTTACCGGCGGATTAAACCTAAGGCATGCAGATTACAACAATGATGGCAACTTAGATTTTATAATATTGAGAGGTGCTTGGTTGTACATTGATGGTGAAATACCTAATTCACTTATGAGAAATAATGGAGACGGCACATTCACAGACGTAACAATTGAATCTGGAATTTATTCCTTAAATCCCACGCAAACGGCTGTATGGACAGATTTTAACCTTGATGGATGGGCCGATTTATTTATTGCCAACGAGTGGTCGCAATCCAAACAAAGCCAATGCGAATTGTTTTTAAACCAAGCCGATGGTACATTTAAAAACGTCACTAAAGAATCTGGCATAAGTGCTACCGGTTTTTTTAAAGGGGTTGCCAGCGGCGATGTAAATAATGATTTATTACCAGACCTTTATTTATCCAATTATTCTGGACCTAATACTTTATACATAAACACTACCGAAGAAACTGGAACTATTTCATTTAAAAAAGCTAACCAGGCTGGTGTTTCAAACCCCATACAAAGTTTCCCTACTTGGATTTTCGACTATAACAATGATGGTTTTGAGGACATTTTTGTATCGGGATACTCGTCTGCTAAAATTCCTCCTTCCGAAACGTTGCTTCGAAATATCAGAAACAATTCTAATGAGTTTAGGCCTCTTTTGTATAAAAACAATGGCAATGGTTCATTCACTGAAGTATCCTTAGAAGCTAATTTAACAGAACCAGTCGCCACTATGGGATGCAATTTTGGCGATTTGGACAATGATGGTTTTTTAGATTTTTATTTGGCCACGGGCACCCCAAGTTATTTTTCAATTGTACCCAATAAAATGTACCACAATGTAAACGGTGAAAAATTTGAGGATATAACCTATAGCGCCGGTTTTGGACATATTCAAAAAGGACATGCCATTGGTTTTGGCGACTTGGATTTTGATGGCGACCAAGATGTTTATGCCGTTATGGGAGGTGCTTTTGAAGGGGATGTTTTTGGCAATTTACTTTTTGAAAACCCTATTGGAAACAAAAACAATTGGATTAATATTGTTTTGGTAGGCACAAAAAGCAACCGTTCTGCCATCGGTGCAAAAATCATCTTAACCATTGAAGAAAATGGCCAAGAAAGAAAAATTTACCATTCCGTTGGTACCGATGCTAGTTTCGGAGGGAATAGTATGATGGCCGAAATAGGTTTGGGCAAAGCAACATCAATTAAAAAAATGGAAATCAAGTGGCCACATATTTCAAAAGAAATAAGCACTTTTAATGACGTCCCCAGCAATCAAACCATAAGAATTGAAGAAGGAAAGCCCTTAGAAACCCTTAATTTGCGAAAAGTTACATTTAACAAAAATAAAGACAACGGCATGACGCATGAACATCATGCTCATTAATCGCCAAGTTAATTGACCTTAAAAACAGTTAGAGGCATGTTATTATTGGCTATAAACAAATAAGGACTTCCTTTAATATCCAATCTCTTCATATGCTTAGCATTAAGGTCGCTGTAGAAGCCTATATCCTTGTATTCTTTTAGACCTCCCTTAGAGTCTCCTAAAAGTACATACCCAACATTACCGTCGTAGCGAACTGTTTCGACCTCTGCTTCGTGAATAGCACCAGAACCAACCACATCTAGATGGCCGTCATGATTAACATCCATAAACACAAACGACATTGTTGGTCCAAATTGGGCAACACTTGGCAAATGTTTAATAACAAACTCTCCTTTACCTTTATTTTCTAAATACACAGACTCAAACTCGAAAACCTGTTCATGGTATGATTCTGCCAACATTTCGTTTCCATAAATATCTGCCAAAGTAGAGTTAGCAAACTCTTTATAGGTTTTAATTTTTTCACTAACAAATGGATTCTGATTGGTTGAACATTCTTTTCCCCTTACTGGCACAAGGTTGCCATTGTAGAGTTTACTTAAAACCATATCGTAGTTACTATCGCCATCAAAATTATTACCATAAATATGAAGTGGTTTTTCAGGTGTGGGATGGAATTTATTATTACCCCCAACATTGCCCACAAAATAATCCATATCGCCATCACCGTCAAAATCGATTTCGGCTATAGTATTCCACCAACCTTCTGTTCCTTCAAAAGATTTCACGGCTATTTTTTCCAATTTGCCACCAGTATTATCAAAAACCGTAATGGGCATCCACTCTCCTACAACCATAATATCTTTTTTGCCATCTCCATCATAATCAGATAAAATCATATTATTTACCAAACCTACTTGCAAAAATTCTGGAGCTACTTTTTCAGTAATATCCAAAAACTTACCATCATTATTCTCCAATATATAGGACCTTGGAGCCAAAGGGTATTTGCCCGGCACTACCCTACCTGCTACAGCCAAATCAAGATCGCCATCACCATCAAGATCAAAAGGCAAAATAGCTTTTGTACTACTTAGCATTTTTGGCAAATTGGAGGATTTTGAAAAGTTTCCTTTACCATCATTTATATATAGCCTGTCTTGTAACAAAATATCATTTTCAGCAAGCTCATAACCCCCACTGGCTATATAAAGATCTAAGTCGCCATCAGTATCAGCATCAAAGAAATATGCGCCATTATCTTCATACTTTTTATCTGCATCAAAAATGAACTGTGACCGACTATTACTAAACTTTCCTGAAGTATTCTGAAGGTATAGTATACCTGGCTGGTTTAACGCACCACCAAGATACATATCCTCTAAACCGTCACCATTCACATCACCAACAGCAAACGCAGGCCCTTGAAGTGATTGCTCCTGTGGCAATAGCACCTGACGGGAAAAATCATTGAACGCATTTTCTCTATGCCAATAATCTATTCCTAAAGACTTAGTATCGACCCGTGAAAAATCTTGAGAAAGTACCAATGGTGTAGCAGCCATACTTTTTGACTTCGATTTATCGAACACCAATGTTTGGTTGGCTTGAGCACCCTCTGAAACCGACACTCTCCCATCTCCCCAAACGACTTCAATACGGTTGATGACTTCTTCCGAACCTAATCCAAAATTGAGCACTGGAGAAACTGAAGATTGGTAACCCCTTGATAGAAATACTTCCTGAAGCTGTTGGGAACCATTCGTATAAACCTTTACTGTAGAACCAATACCATTAATGTTTCGCCCATCACCTACCAACTTTATGTTAATAAAATTGTTGGTTGAGTTATTCCTATAAATACTCGCTTCGTCCTCCAAATTATTAAGAACGAGGTCTAGGTCGCCATCATTATCCAAATCACTATAGGCTGCTCCGTTTGAATTAACGGCATCACCAAACCCCCACTCATTAATAACCTTACTAAAAGTGAGGTCTCCATTGTTTCTAAAAGCGTAGTTCTCTAATTTATTAGACGGAATCACATCTAAAACCTCTATGATAGACAATTGCTGTATGGTATCGTTATCTGGATCGTTAATTAAGTGACCAAAATCTTGGTTTCCTAATTCTCTTTTAATGCCATTGGTAACAAAAACATCTTTAAAACCATCATTATCGAAATCCGCTACCAAAGGCGCCCAACTCCAATCTGTTTTTGATATACCTGCGTATTGAGCTACATCTGCAAAATGGCCATTACCATTATTAAGGTTCAATACGTTAGACATGTAGGCATAATGAAACCCTGAACGAACAGTTTTCCAAAAACCTCCAGTGTTCATACTAGCCATATTCTGTTTACCTCGGCTATGGTCTTCGGCAGACATATCCGCAACAAGAAGGTCTGGCAATAAATCGTTATTTATATCAGCATAATCTGAGCCCATACTACTGTATGATGTATGCTTAAATCTTGTATTTACTTGATTGGTAAATGTACCATTCTTATTATTGATGTAAAGTTTGTCTGGTGTAATAAAATCGTTTGCCACAAAAATATCTAACCAGCCATCATTATTGTAATCTCCAATGGCCGCACTCAAGCTAAATTCTTTATTTATAAGTCCGCTAGTAAGTGTTACATCTGTAAATCTACCGCCATCATTTCTATAAAGATGATCTGAAGTCTCTGGATAAAATTCTTCATCGGCTAAAATATTATCAAGATTGATGGAATTAATAAAATCCTCACGATGGTTTATCAAAAACATATCTAAATCACCATCCTTATCGTAGTCAAAAAAATAAGATTGAATAGAAAACCCATCATCATCAAGCCCCCATTTATTGGCTTCTTCTTTAAATGTGCCGTCTTTTTGGTTTATAAAAAGCTTGTTACGCCTAAGGCTTTCATTATCTCTCGATGCCGATTTACATACATAAATATCCATCCAGCCATCATTGTTTACATCAATCATGTTGGTTCCCGTAGTCCAACCCCCTAAGTCATCAACGCCTGCCATTTCTGTTATGTCTTCAAACCTAAAATCTCCTTTATTGATATAAAGCTTGTTCGACCCCTGATTGGAAGTAAAATAAATATCATCTAAACCATCATTATTTACATCACCAAGAGCAACTCCTCCTCCATTATACACATAAGGGTAGTTTAAGGCATGAAAATCAATGTTTTCTTCTACATTATTTACGAAATGTATGTTTGTTTCACTGTTTGGCACTAATGTGAATAGAGTCGAGGCATCGGTTTGCTTTTTACTAATAGTTTTTTCTTTACAAGAAGAGAAAATAACCAAAATAGCCACTAGAAAATGAATCTTGAATAAGCGCATAGGTATAAATAGGAATCTTTCCCGAAATGTCTTGAGTTATAGTTTATGTTGTTTTCAAATGTAAAAAAAAATCATTTGGATGCACAATAAAGGATATACAAAACCCAAGGCCAATTGGAATTTAACACCATTTTTAACTTAAATTGAATCAATCTCTTACTAAAGGCATCGTAGTACAGCGCAAGAGACCTCCTTGCTTTCCTATTTCTGAGTACGGCACCTCTTCTACAACAAAGCCGTTTTTTCGCAACCATGCGTTCAATCTTGTAAAACTTTGTTCAGAAATCACGGTATCTTCAGAAATTGAAAAAATGTTACAATTCATATTATACATTTCTTCTTTGTTGATTTCGAAAATATTTTCTTTACCAAAAAAATTGACCAACCAATTATATTCCGCTTCTATAAGAAATCCATTTTTATGGATAATGGCTTTGCCTTTGCCCAAAGGTTGAAAACAGCAATCTAAATGCAATGCATTTTCTTTGGCATTAGTGTTCGATTTTCTTAGTTCGAATGCCTTTACTATTTTATTAGGAAATAAGCCTTGAATGGCTGTAACGGCATCCATATTGGTTCTAGCAGTAATACATTTTGGGTAATCTTCGCCAGTATAGATGCCCATAAAAATATAATCATTCCAAGGCATAACATCACCGCCCTCTACATGGCATTCGTCTGGTAAAACTATTCTGTTTTTTCTATCTACTTGATTCCAAACGTAACGAATTGCTTCAATTTCGCGTCCTCTGTTTGGTAAAATATTGGCTCTTATAATCTTATCTTCAATAACAAAAGCAATGTCCCTAGAAAATATTTGGTTACAATCTTCTATTACCTTTGGCCTGAAAACTTCTACACCGTACTTTTTCAAAATAGTAGATACGGCATCCATTTCACGAACCATATCTGCATCTTTTGGGTAAGTTCCTGCCAGTACATGTTCTATACTTTTAGGATCGTAACAATCCGCTATACTTGGAACAGGACCAGAACTTTCCGCTGTTCCTAAAATGACGGTTCGCAACCTTGATACTTCGTTTTTTATATTAAGTTTGAGCATACGTAAATATAAAAAAGCTCCATGAGGAAACTCACGGAGCTTTAAAAATATTTTTTTGAATTAAATCTTATCTGTTTTCCATTGGAACAAAAGATCTAGAAGGCGAGCCCACATATAATTGTCTTGGGCGTCCTATTGGTTCTTTATTCAAACGCATTTCTCTCCATTGTGCAATCCAACCTGGTAAACGACCAAGTGCAAACATCACTGTAAACATTTCGGTTGGAATATCCATAGCCCTGTATATGATGCCTGAATAGAAATCTACATTTGGATACAATTTTCTATCAACAAAATATTGATCTTCCAAGGCTTCTTTCTCCAAACCTTTTGCGATGTCTAAAATGGGATCTTCAACACCCAAGTCTCCTAATACTTCGTCTGCTGCTTTTTTAATGATTTTTGCACGTGGATCGAAGTTTTTGTAAACCCTATGCCCAAATCCCATTAAACGGAATGGATCGTCTTTATCTTTGGCTTTTGCCATATATTTTTTGGTATCACCTCCGTCGGCTTTTATAGCCTCAAGCATTTCTAGAACAGCCTGATTAGCTCCTCCATGTAGAGGTCCCCAAAGTGCTGAAATACCCGCAGATATTGAAGCAAACAAACCAGCGTGCGACGAACCTACAATTCTAACGGTGGATGTAGAACAGTTTTGCTCATGGTCGGCATGAAGAATTAAAAGCTTATCTAAAGCTTCTATCAATATTTTATTTTGTTTGTATTCACCACTAGGGCTTTTGAACATCATTTTTAAGATGTTTTGTACATACCCTAAATCGTCATCACCATAATCTAAAGGCAACCCTTGTTTTTTACGCAAAGTCCAAGCCACCAAAACCGGGAACTTACCCAATATCTTAACAATGGCTCTATACATATCTTCCTCTGAATTTACATTCACCGAAGAAGGGTTGAATGAAGTCAACGCACTTGTTAATGATGACAATACTCCCATAGGATGGGCAGATTTAGGAAATGCATCCAGAATCTTTTTTACATCTTCATCTACAATAGATTGTTTCTTGATATCTGCATGAAATTTTTGGTATTGCTCTTTGGTTGGTAACTCTCCAAAAATCAAAAGAAAAGCAACCTCCAAAAAGTCTGCTTTTTCAGCCAATTCTTCTATAGCATATCCTCTGTATCTTAAAATTCCTTTTTCACCGTCCAAAAATGTAATAGCACTAGAACAAGAACCTGTGTTCTTGTAACCAGGGTCTAAAGTTATAGCACCAGACATTCCTCTAAGTTTACTGATATCTAAAGCAACCTCGTCCTCTACTCCTGTTATTATTGGTAATTCGTATGATTTATCGTCTATTTTTAAGCTAGCAGTGTTCGCCATAAAGTTTTGTTTTTCTAATTTATAATTGGGTGTATGCTAATTTACTAAATATCTAACATTAATAAACCCTTGAAAAACTAGGTTTTATCAATAAAGACATTATTAAAATTGATACTTACTCGGGGTAAGTAAATATGCTTACCCTAAGCAAAATAAGGCTTCAGTTTTATTTTACTTTAAACGCTTTTTCCTTAGGAAAATAAGCTGTTTCACCTAATTCCTCCTCAATACGGAGCAATTGGTTGTATTTAGCCATACGATCACTTCGGGAAGCTGATCCTGTTTTTATTTGACCTGTATTTAAAGCTACCGCCAAGTCGGCAATAGTATTATCTTCGGTTTCACCAGAACGGTGCGACATTACAGACGTATAACCTGCGTTATGAGCCATATTAACGGCTGCAATAGTTTCAGACAAAGTTCCTATTTGATTAACCTTAATAAGGATAGAATTAGCAATACCTTGTTCTATACCTCGAGAAAGTCTCTCTACATTGGTTACGAATAAATCATCTCCAACCAATTGTACTTTATCTCCTATTTTTTCTGTTAACAATTTCCAGCCTTCCCAATCGTTTTCATCCATACCATCTTCAATAGAGATTATTGGGTATTTAGAAACCAATTCTGCTAAATAATCTGCTTGTTCGGCCGATGTTCTTATCTTTCCAGTTTCCCCTTCAAATTTGCTGTAATCATATTTTCCGTCTACATAGAATTCAGCAGAAGCACAATCTAAAGCAATCTTAACTTCTTCACCAAACTTATACCCTGCATTTTCAACTGCTTTCTTAATAGAATCTATGGCATCTTCTGTTCCACCAGCCAAGTTAGGCGCAAAACCTCCTTCGTCTCCAACAGCAGTACTTAAACCTCTGTCGTGCAATACTTTTTTAAGATTATGGAAAATCTCTGTTCCCATTTGCATAGCGTGTGTAAAGTTTTTTGCTTTAACAGGCATAATCATGAACTCTTGAAATGCTATAGGCGCATCACTGTGAGAACCACCATTAATGATATTCATCATTGGCACTGGCAACGTGTTGCCCGACACACCACCAACATAACGGTATAATGGCTGACCAAGTTCATTGGCAGCTGCTTTGGCAACAGCCAAAGAAACACCTAGAATAGCATTAGCTCCTAATTTTGACTTATTAGGCGTGCCATCTAAATCGATCATTATTTTATCTATTAGGTTTTGTTCGAAAACAGATACGCCTAATAGTTCCTGAGCTATAATTGAATTTACATTATCTACAGCCTTAGTAACGCCTTTTCCCATATAAGATTTTCCACCATCGCGCAATTCTACTGCTTCATGCTCTCCTGTCGATGCCCCTGATGGTACCGCAGCTCTTCCTAAAACGCCATTTTCTGTAACAACATCTACTTCAACCGTTGGATTTCCTCTAGAATCTAGTATTTGTCTTGCATGTATATTAATTATTGAACTCATATTATTTATTATTTTAACTTTTAATATTCCAAATTTACGGTTAAATCTGTTTTTATTTAGTATGTTTTTAAAGATTTTAATAAAATATTTGCTACAACGTTTTAGTAAAAAAGAAACCCCAAAAATATGGGGCTTCTTTTATCTTCTTTATTTTTTTACACTCTCTATAAATTGATCAAACAAATATGAAGAATCATGAGGACCAGGACTCGCCTCAGGATGATACTGTACAGAGAAACATTTTTTCGATTTCATAGCCAAGCCAGCAACCGTATTATCATTTAAGTGAACATGTGTTACTTCCAAATCCGGATGCGCTTCAACTTGCTCTCTGTTTACGGCAAAACCATGGTTTTGGGAGGTAATCTCTCCTTTACCTGTTATAAGGTTTTTAACAGGGTGGTTAATACCTCTGTGTCCGTTATGCATTTTATAGGTTGAAACACCATTAGCCAAAGCTATAACTTGGTGCCCCAAACAGATACCAAACAATGGCAAATCACGTTTTATAATCTCTTTAGCCAGGGTTTGGGCTTCTACCAACGGTTCTGGGTCCCCAGGGCCATTAGATAAAAAATACCCATCTGGGTTAAAAGCCGCTAAGTCTTCAAAAGTAGCATTGTGCGGAAATACCTTTATATACGCATCTCTTTTTGCTATGTTTCTTAGGATATTTTTCTTAATTCCTATATCTAAAGCAGCTATTTTATAAGTGGCATTTTCATTACCAAAATAATAAGGTTCTTTTGTTGACACTTTTGACGCCAATTCCAATCCGTTCATATCTGGCACCTCTGCAAGCTGTTTTTTCAAACCCTCTATATTATCTACATCGGTAGAAATTAAGGCATTCATTGCTCCATTATCCCTAATATAGCTTACTAAAGCGCGTGTATCGACATCTGATATTGCCAATAAATTATTTTTATCTAAAAACTCTTCCAAAGAGCCTTCAGAATCTACTCTTGAAAATTCATAACTGAAATTTTTACAAATTAAACCAGCTATCTTAACAGAATCGGACTCTATTTCTTCTGCATTAACACCATAGTTACCAATGTGGGCATTGGTTGTAACCATTAATTGACCAAAATAAGATGGGTCTGTGAAAATTTCCTGGTAACCTGTCATTCCAGTATTGAAACAGACTTCGCCAAAAGCTGTTCCTTGTTTGTTACCTACTGCTTTACCGTAAAAAATTGTACCATCTGCTAGAAGTATGATGGCTTTTTGTCGTTTTTGATATTTCATTTATTTAGTAAAAAGTTTTACAAAATTGCATAAAAAAAAGGATAAACTAAAATTAGTTTATCCTTTATATTTAAATGTTTTCAACATCTATTTATTCTTCTTCCTCTTTGGTTTCTTTTGTATCTACAACTGGAGCAGCAGCTGGTTTAGAACCACCTCTTCTACTTCTTCTAGTAGCTTTCTTAGCTGGCTTACCAGCATTGTAAACTTCGTTGTAATCAACCAACTCAATCATTGCCATATCAGCATTATCACCTAGTCGGTTTCCAAGTTTAATGATTCTTGTATATCCTCCTGGTCTGTCTCCAACTTTTGCCGCTACATCCCTGAACAATTCTGCTACCGCTTCTTTTTGTCTTAATCTACTAAACACAATACGTCTGTTGTGTGTTGTATCTTCTTTAGATTTGGTAACTAAAGGCTCTACAAATTGTTTAAGCGCTTTTGCTTTTGCTACAGTAGTATTGATGCGTTTATGCTCTATTAAAGAACAAGCCATATTAGCTAACATAGACTTTCTGTGAGCAGTTTTTCTACCTAAGTGGTTTACTTTTTTTCCGTGTCTCATGACATTTTGTTTTAATCACCATCTTGCTACAACCCTTACGGGGAGCAAAATATGATGTATTAACTAATCTTTATCTAATTTATATTTACTTAAATCCATTCCGAAGTTCAAACCTTTAACATGAACTAATTCTTCTAATTCTGTTAATGATTTTTTACCGAAGTTTCTGAATTTCATTAAGTCGTTTTTGTTGAAAGATACCAAGTCGCCTAAAGTATCAACTTCAGCTGCTTTTAAACAGTTAAGTGCACGAACAGACAAGTCCATGTCGATTAACTTTGTTTTAAGCAACTGTCTCATGTGAAGTGATTCTTCATCATAAGTTTCAGTTTGGGCAATTTCATCAGCCTCTAAAGTAATTCTCTCATCAGAGAACAACATAAAGTGGTGAATCAATGTTTTTGCCGCTTCTGTTAAAGCGTCTTGTGGTGTAATAGAACCATCGGTAATGATTTCAAAAACCAATTTCTCATAATCGGTTTTTTGCTCAACACGGTAGTTTTCTATACTGTACTTAACGTTTTTAATTGGTGTATAAATAGAATCTGTAAAAATAGTTCCTACTGGCGCTGCAGCCTTTTTGTTTTCTTCTGCAGGCACATAACCTCTACCTTTTTCAATCGTAATTTCCAAGTTGAAATTTACTTTAGGATCTAAATTACAAATAACCAACTCTGTGTTCAATACTTGGAAACCAGAGATGAATTTTTGAAAATCGCCAGCTAAAATTTGATCTTGCCCAGAAATTGAGATTGAAACAGATTCGTTATCGATGTCATCAATCTGTCTTTTAAAACGAACTTGTTTTAAGTTCAAAATAATTTCTGTAACATCCTCAACAACACCGGCAATTGTAGAAAATTCGTGATCTACACCTTCTATTCTAACTGATGTAATGGCGAATCCTTCTAAAGAAGAAAGTAAAACTCTTCTTAGTGCGTTGCCTACTGTTAATCCATAACCAGGTTCTAAAGGACGAAATTCGAATTTGCCTTCAAAATCTGTTGAATCAATCATGATTACTTTGTCGGGCTTTTGGAAATTAAATACTGCCATTTTGTTTTCTTCGTTTTAATTGTTATTTGGTTGCGCGGTTTATAAGTTTGAAGAAGTACAAATAAACCCTTTGGCCAAATACCAATATTATTAATTTATTATTTAGAATATAATTCGACGATGAATTGCTCGTTGATGTTCTCTGGAATTTGAATTCTTGCAGGCACAGAAACATAAGTTCCTTGCTTGGTATCATTATTCCAAGTTATCCATTCGTAAACGTGACTTGAGTTTGACAAGGATTGTTCGATAGCCTCAAGTGATTTAGATTTTTCTCTTACCGCAACAACATCTCCAGCCTTTAATTGGTAAGATGGAATGTTTACTAATTCGCCATTTACAGTAATGTGTCTGTGAGATACTAATTGTCTTGCAGCACTTCTAGAAGGTGCAATACCCATTCTGTAAACAACGTTGTCTAATCTAGATTCACAAAGTTGTAGTAACACCTCACCTGTAATACCTTGAGATGCTCTTGCCTTTTTAAACAAGTTTCTAAATTGACGCTCTAATACACCATAAGTATATTTAGCTTTTTGTTTTTCTTGCAACTGAATTGCGTATTCAGATTTTTTAGCACGACGCTTGTTTGCACCATGCTGACCTGGAGGGTAATTTCTTTTCTCAAAAGATTTATCTTCTCCATAAATAGCTTCACCAAATTTACGAGCTATTTTAGTTTTAGGACCAGTATATCTTGCCATTTTAAATTGTTTGTTTTAAGAGTGGTTATGAATTAAGGTCTTAATCTTATCCTTCGATAACCGTTGATCTCTTGTTGATACTTGTTATTAATTATTAAACTCTTCTGCGTTTTGGAGGTCTACAACCATTATGTGGTAGTGGTGTAACGTCAATGATTTCTGTTACTTCGATACCTGCATTATGAATGGAACGAATAGCAGATTCTCTACCATTACCTGGACCTTTAACGTAAACTTTTACTTTTTTCAAACCAGCTTCCAAGGCTACTGCAGAAGCATCTTCTGCCGCCATTTGAGCTGCGTAAGGTGTGTTTTTCTTAGATCCTCTAAATCCCATTTTACCAGCTGAAGACCATGCAATTACATCGCCTTTTTTATTGGTAAGGGAAATAATAATATTATTGAAAGAAGCATTAACGTGTGCTTCTCCAACAGAATCTACAATTACTTTACGTTTTTTAGTACTTGCCTTTGCCATATTGTTTTAGTTTTCAGTTGTTAGTGTTCGTTGTTAGAATCCTAAACATTTCTATTTCAAGCAGATTCGTCTAACTTCTAAATACTAATGACTAACGTCTATTTTAATTATTATTTAGTTGCTTTTTTCTTGTTAGCAACAGTTTTTCTTCTTCCTTTTCTTGTTCTGGAATTGTTTTTGGTACGTTGACCTCTTAATGGAAGACCAGCTCTGTGGCGAATTCCTCGGTAACATCCAATATCCATTAAACGCTTAATGTTTAACTGGGTTTCTGAACGTAACTCTCCTTCAATCGTAAAGGCGGAAACGGCATCACGGATGCTTCCTATTTGATCGTCTGTCCAATCTTGAACTTTGATACTTTCATCAACTTTAGCAGTTGCTAAAATTTCCTGAGCTCTACTTTTGCCTATACCATAAATGTAGGTTAAAGCGATAACTCCTCTTTTGTTTTTTGGTATGTCTACACCTGCAATTCTTGCCATAATATTATCCTTGTCTTTGTTTGAATCTAGGATTCTTTTTGTTTATTACGTAAAGTCTACCTTTTCTGCGCACTATTTTACAATCTGCGCTTCTTTTTTTAACTGATGCTCTTACTTTCATCGTATTTAGTATCTATAAGTTATACGAGCCTTCGTTAAATCGTAAGGGCTCATTTCTAATTTTACTTTATCTCCTGGTAATAATTTAATATAATGCATACGCATTTTCCCAGAAATGTGTGCTGTCACAATGTGACCATTTTCTAATTCAACACGAAACATAGCATTAGATAATGCTTCTATTATCGTACCGTCTTGTTCTATTGCTGCTTGTTTTGCCATTGTATAATATTAAGCTATTGCCTTTCTATTTTTACCTGTTTTCATCAAGCCATCGTAGTGTCTATTCAACAAATAAGAATTAATCTGCTGCATAGTATCTATCGCAACTCCAACCATGATAATTAGCGAAGTTCCTCCAAAAAATAACGCCCATCCTTGTTGTACGTTCATTATTTTAACAATAAAAGCTGGAAATATAGCTATCAAAGCCAAAAACAATGATCCTGGTAAAGTAATCTGAGACATTATTTTATCAAGGTATTCTGAAGTTTCAGAACCTGGGCGAATACCTGGAATAAAACCACCGCTACGTTTTAAATCATCTGCCATTTTGTTGGTTGGTACTGTAATAGCTGTGTAAAAGTACGTAAATATTATAATTAACACAGCCGATGTAATACTGTACCACAAACCAAACATATCCGAATAGTTTGTTTGCAACCAATTCCCAACTGCAGTATCTTTCAAAAATGCCGACCCGCCAATTAATCCTGGTACAAACATAATTGCTTGTGCAAATATAATTGGCATTACTCCAGAAGCATTCAACTTAAGTGGAATGTACTGTCTAGAACCAGCCGTAACGTTCTTTTCATAGCTACCAGTTGAAGTTCTTCTTGCATATTGTACAGCTATTTTTCTAACAGCCATTACCAATAAAATGGAAGCCAATATTACAGCAAACCAAACAACCAACTCGATTAATACCATCATTAAACCGCCATTTCCTCCACCTTCAATTCTTGAAGCATAGTTCTGAACAAAAGAAGCAGGCATTCTGGCAATGATACCAACCATAATCAACAAAGAAATACCGTTTCCTATTCCCTTATCAGTAATTTTTTCTCCTAACCACATGGCGAAAATAGTTCCTGTAACTAGAATAGCAACTGATGAAAAGTAAAAAGAAAAACCAGTACCCAATAAAAAGGCCGATTGTGGCACGCCTAAAGCAGGCAAACTTGCCAAATACCCTGGAGCCTGCAACAAACATATGGCTATGGTTAACCAACGTGTTATCTGGTTAATTTTCTTTTGGCCACTAGCACCCTCTTTTTGAAGTTTTTGCAAATAAGGAATTGCTATACCCATTAGCTGTACAACAATAGAAGCAGAAATGTAAGGCATGATACCCAATGCAAAAACAGAAGCTCTAGATAATGCACCTCCGGTAAACGCACTTAGTAAACCAAGTAACCCACCATCTGTACTGTCTGCCAAACCACTTAATTGTTCGCCATCAATACCTGGTATTGTTACATGCGCACCAAAACGGTAAACTAAAAGTAAGCTAAGGGTAAATAAAATTCTGTTCCTTAACTCCTCTATTTTCCAAACATTCTTTATTGATTCTATAAATTTCATACGTAAAATATGTCTTATAAAGTTACAGCCTCTCCTCCTGCAGCTTCAATAGCAGCTTTTGCAGAAGCAGTAAATTTATGAGCAGTTACTTTTAATTTTGCTTTTAATTCACCTCTACCTAAAATTTTAACTAGATCATTTTTGCTAGCCAAACCATTAGAAGTCAATATTTCAAAATCTACAGTATCTTTAATTTTTTTGTCGTCTACTAACTTTTGTAATGTATCTAGGTTTACACCTTGATATTCTACTCTGTTAATATTGTTAAAACCAAATTTTGGAACACGTCTTTGAAGAGGCATTTGTCCACCTTCAAATCCAACTTTCTTGGAATAACCAGAACGTGATTTAGCTCCTTTATGTCCACGAGTTGCAGTACCACCTTTGCCTGAGCCTTGGCCTCTACCTACTCTTTTTCCTTGATTTTTAACTGAACCTTCTGCAGGTTTTAAATTACTTAAATCCATTTTCAGTATATTGTTATTTAATTTCCTCTACAGAAACTAAGTGATTTACTTTATTTACCATGCCTAAAATACTAGGTGTGGCTTCATGCTCTACAACTTGACCAATTTTTTTAAGACCTAAAGATTCTAAAACTCTCTTTTGTCTTTGCGGACGATTGATTGCACTTTTAACCTTTGTTACTTTAATCTTTGCCATCTCTATCGTTATTAACCGTTAAAAACTTTTTCAAGTGAAATACCTCTGTCTCTCGCAATTACATTAGCATCCCTTAGTTGCAATAAAGCATCAAATGTTGCTTTTACAACGTTATGTGGGTTTGATGAACCTTGAGATTTTGATAATACATCATGAACCCCAACAGCCTCTAAAACTGTTCTCACAGCACCACCGGCAATTACACCAGTACCTTCTGCTGCTGGAATAATGTTAACTCTAGCTCCACCGTACTTACCTTTTTGTTCGTGTGGTAACGTTTTACCTTTTAAAGGAATACGAACCAAGTTCTTTTTGGCATCTTCAACAGCTTTTGCAATGGCACTAGCTACGTCTTTAGATTTTCCTAAACCTTGGCCTACAACACCGTGCTCATCTCCAACCACTACGATTGCCGAAAAACCAAATGCTCTACCACCTTTAGTTACTTTAGTAACCCTTTGTACACCAACCAAACGATCTTTAAGATCTAATCCACCTGGTTTTACTAATTCTGCGCTTTTGTATTTTCTGTACATAATTTCTTAGAATTTAAGTCCTGCTTCTCTAGCTCCTTCAGCTAACGATTTTACTCTTCCGTGATACAAATAACCTCCTCTATCAAAAGAAATAGTTTCTACACCAGCCTTTTTAGCTTTTTCAGCAACAGACTTACCTACCAAACCAGCTACTTCTATTTTAGTAAGCTTAGCTGCGTTAATATCTTTATCTCTAGAAGATGCTGCGGCAATGGTTTTACCTGAAACATCATCTATTACTTGAGCATAAATTTCTTTATTGCTTCTAAAAACAGACAATCTTGGTCTAGCTTCTGTACCAGAAACTATTTTACGAATTCTGTTTTTTATTCTGAATCTTCTTCCTTGTTTTGTTAATGCCATAATTAAATTATTAAGCTGATTTACCTGCTTTTCTTCTTAATACCTCACCAACAAACTTGATACCTTTTCCTTTGTATGGTTCCGGTCTTCTAAAATCACGGATTTTAGCAGCTACTTGACCTACTAATTGTTTATCAAAAGATGTTAACTTTACTATTGGGTTTTTCCCTTTTTCAGAAACAGTCTCTACTTTTACTTCTGGAGCTATATCTAAAATGATATTGTGTGAAAACCCTAAAGCCAAATCTAATTTTTGTCCTTGGTTTGATGCTCTGTAACCAACACCAACCAACTCCAATTCTTTGGTCCAACCTTCAGAAACACCTTTTACCATATTGCTTAATAGCGCTCTGTAAAGACCGTGTTTTGCTTTTTGCTCTTTAGAATCAGATGAACGAGCTACTAAAACATTTCCGTCTTCAACTTTAACGTCTACAGATTCAAAAGGCTGAGACAATTCTCCTAATTTACCTTTAACTGTAACTACGTTATCTTTTACATCAACTGTAACACCGTTAGGAATTACTACTGGATTATTACCTATTCTTGACATGTCTTAAATTTTTAGTAAACGTAACATAATACTTCACCACCTACATTTTCTTGCTTGGCTTGTTTGCCTGTCATTACGCCGTGAGACGTAGAAACGATGGCAACTCCAAGACCATTAAGAACTCTAGGCAGCTCTTTAGAGCCAGCATATTTACGTAAACCTGGTTTACTTACTCTTTCAATCTTTTTAATTACAGGCTCTTTGGTTTCTTTGTTGTACTTAAGTGCTATTTTAATAGTGCCTTGTACAGTAGAATCATCAAACTTGTAACTTAAAATATATCCTTGGTCGAATAATATTTTAGTGATGTCTTTTTTCAAATTAGAAGCAGGGATCTCAACCACTCTATGGTTAGCACGCACTGCGTTTCTAATTCTTGTCAAATAATCCGCTATTGGATCTGTGTACATAATGAATTGATTTTGCGATTTTGGTTTTCAGCTTAAGCTGAACCTGAAATCTGATTATTTAAATAATATTACCAACTTGCTTTAGTTACTCCAGGAATAAGACCTTTGTTGGCCATTTCCCTAAATGTTACACGAGAAATTCCAAATGTTCTCATATAACCTCTAGGTCTTCCTGTTAGTTTACATCTATTATGTTTACGAATTGGCGACGCATTTCTTGGTAACTTTTGTAATGCTTCGTAATCGCCAGCCTCTTTTAAAGCTTTACGTTTTTCAGCATACTTAGCTACTGTTTTAGCTCTTTTTACCTCACGGGCTTTCATTGATTCTTTAGCCATATCTTAGTTCTTTTGAAAAGGTAATCCTAATTCGGTTAATAATGATTTTGCTTCTTTATCTGTATCTGCAGAAGTAACAAATGTAATATCCATTCCAGAAATTTTGTTCACTTTATCAATGTTGATTTCTGGGAATATAATTTGTTCTGTAATTCCTAAATTGTAATTACCTCTACCGTCAAATCCAGTAGCTTTGATGCCATTAAAATCTCTTACACGAGGTAAGGCTGAAGTTACCAAACGATCCAAGAACTCATACATTCTCTCTCCTCTTAAGGTCACTTTAGCGCCTATTGGCATTCCTTTACGTAATTTAAAAGAGGCAACGTCTTTTTTAGAAATTGTTGCTATTGCCTTTTGTCCAGATATAGTTGTTAATTCTTCCACAGCATGGTCGATTAACTTTTTATCTGCAACAGCAGCGCCAACTCCTTTAGATATTACTATCTTTTCAAGTTTAGGAACCTGCATTACATTTTTATATCCAAATTCGTCTGTAAGAGCTGCAATTACTTTGCCTTTATACTCTTCTTTAAGTCTAGGTGAATATGCCATAACTATATTACTTCATTAGATTTTTTAGAAAATCTTACTTTCTTATCGCCATCCATTTTAAATCCAACTCTTGTTGTTTCTCCTTTAGAGGTCAACAAAGATAAGTTAGAAATATGAATAGCTGCTTCTTTCTCTACAATACCACCTTGAGGGTTTTGTGCACTTGGCTTCGTGTGTTTCTTAACCAAGTTAATACCTTCTACAATGGCTTTGTTCTTATCTATTAATACCTTTTGTACTTTACCTTCCTGACCTTTGTGGTCTCCAGCAATTACTTTTACAGTATCTCCCGATTTTATTTTAAGCTTTGTCATCTTATAATTTCATTAAAGCACTTCTGGTGCCAATGATACAATTTTCATGAATTGTTTATCACGAAGTTCTCTCGCTACAGGACCAAAAACACGAGTGCCTCGCATTTCTCCTTGTGCATTTAAAAGCACACAAGCGTTATCGTCAAATCTTATATAAGATCCGTCTGGTCTTCTTACTTCCTTTACGGTACGAACTACTACTGCTGTAGAAACGGCTCCTTTTTTAATGTTACCGTTAGGTGTTGCATCTTTTACAGAAACAACAATCTTGTCTCCTACAGAAGCATATCTTCTTTTAGTACCACCTAGAACACGTATTGTTAATACTTCTTTTGCTCCAGTGTTGTCTGCTACTTTTAATCTTGATTCTTGCTGTACCATAATTATTTAGCTCTTTCTATGATTTCAACTAATCTCCAACATTTAGATTTACTTAAAGGTCTTGTTTCCATGATCTTTACAGTATCTCCAATATTACAATCGTTTGTTTCGTCGTGCGCAACATATTTTTTTGTTTTTAACACGAACTTACCGTACATAGGGTGCTTTACTTTTTTAACCTCAGCAACTACAATAGATTTTTGCATTTTATTGCTGGTAACTACACCTATACGTTCTTTTCTTAAGTTTCTTGTTTCCATCTCTTTCAGCAAAATTATTGTAATTCTCTTTTAGTTAACTCGCTCGCAATTCTAGCTACAGTACGTCTTACAGTACGTAGTTGAAGTGGATTTTCTAAAGGAGATATTGCGTGTGCTAATTTTAGGTCTGTATAACTCTTTTTAGTTTCACTAAGTTTCTCTTGTAACTCAGCTACAGATAATTCTTTAATTTCTGATTGTTTCATAATATCAAATAAATTATGCTTCGTAATCTCTAGCAATTATAAACTTAGTTTTCACTGGCAGTTTTTGTGCAGCTAAACGTAACGCTTCTTTTGCTACATCTAAAGGCACGCCTCCTATTTCAAATAATACTCTTCCTGGCTTTACAACAGCTACCCAATATTCAACGGCACCTTTACCTTTACCCATACGTACTTCAAGAGGTTTCTTTGTGATAGGCTTGTCTGGAAATATTTTAATCCAAAGTTGCCCTTCCCTTTTCATAAAACGGGTTGCGGCGATACGTGCAGCTTCTATTTGACGTGCTGTTAAAAAGTTTGAATCTAATGATTTTATACCAAAAGTTCCGTTTGAAAGTTGGTGACCTCTTTGGGAGATTCCTTTCATACGTCCTTTTTGCTGCTTACGAAATTTTGTTCTTTTAGGCTGTAACATTTTTTCTTTACTTTATAAAAAATTACTTTCTACGACGAGATTTAGCTGGACCATTACCACGGCCACCTGCTCCACCTTTTCCTTGTTTCTTAGACATTCCCACAAGTGGAGAAAGCTCTCTCTTACCGTATACTTCACCTTTCATGATCCATACCTTAACACCCAATCTACCATAAGTAGTGTGTGCCTCAACTAAAGCATAATCAATATCGGCTCTAAAGGTTGATAAAGGAATACGTCCTTCTTTGTAATGTTCAGAACGTGCCATCTCAGCGCCGTTTAAACGACCACTGATTTGTATTTTAATTCCTTCAGCATTCATTCTCATAGTAGCAGCAATAGCCATTTTTATAGCACGTCTGTACGAAATTCTATTTTCAATTTGACGTGCAATACTTGATGCTACTAAATATGCATCCAGTTCAGGTCTCTTAATTTCAAAAATATTGATCTGAACTTCTTTTCCAGTAATCTTTTTAAGCTCTTCTTTTAACTTGTCTACCTCTTGTCCAGCTTTCCCAATAATAATACCTGGGCGAGCTGTAGTGATAGTAACGGTTACAAGTTTAAGAGTTCTTTCAATAATTACTCTACTTACACTAGCTTTAGATAAACGTACGTATACGTATTTTCTAATTTTATCGTCTTCGGCAAGCTTATCTCCATAATCATTACCTCCGTACCAGTTAGATTCCCATCCTCTGATAATACCTAAGCGATTTCCGATTGGATTTGTTTTTTGTCCCATACTTCTATCTTAGCTTTGTGTGTTATTGTTAGCTCCTACCACTAATGTTACATGGTTAGAACGTTTTCTTATTCTGTGTGCGCGACCTTGAGGTGCAGGGCGTAATCTCTTCAACATAGTTCCGCCATCAACTCTAATCTCTTTTACAACTAATTCAGCATCTTCTATACTGGCATCTTCATTTTTGCTTTGCCAGTTTGCTATAGCAGATAAAAGTAACTTCTCTAATTTATTAGAAGCTTCTTTTTGGCTGAATTTTAAAATACTAAGCGCTTTTTCTACGCGTTCACCTCTTACTAAATCGGCTACTAAACGCATTTTTCTTGGTGATGTAGGACAATTATTAAGCTTGGCGAAAGCAACTTGCTTTTTACCTTCCTTAATAGCGTCTGCCATTTGTTTTTTACGACTTCCCATTGCTTACTATTTTTTACCTTTATTTTTAGCACCTGCATGCCCACGGAATGAACGTGTTGGTGAAAATTCTCCTAGTTTATGACCTACCATATTCTCTGTCACGTATACTGGCACAAATTGACGGCCATTGTGAACAGCTATTGTTTGTCCAACAAAATCTGGCGTAATCATACTAGCTCTAGACCAAGTTTTGATTACTGTTTTTTTGTTAGTTTCAACATTAGTTGCTACCTTTTTCTCTAATTTATAATGAACGTATGGTCCTTTTTTTAATGATCTTGCCATGTCTTATTTCTTTCTACGTTCTACGATATATTTATTACTTGCATTCTTTCTAGCACGAGTTCTGTAACCTTTAGCTGGGATACCTTTTCTAGAACGTGGATGTCCTCCTGAGGCTCTTCCTTCACCACCACCCATTGGATGATCTACAGGGTTCATAACTACTGGTCTTGTACGAGGTCTTCTTCCTAACCATCTTGTTCTACCTGCTTTACCAGATACCAATAACTGATGGTCTGAATTAGATACAACCCCTATTGTTGCCAAGCAATTTGCTAAAATTAATCTTGTTTCCCCTGAAGGTAACTTGATAGTAGCAAATTTACCATCTCTTGCCATTAATTGAGCAAAAGCACCAGCACTACGTGCCATAATAGCACCTTGACCTGGTCTTAACTCTACACAAGATATAATAGTACCTAACGGAATTTGGCTTAATGGCATCGCATTTCCTATTTCAGGAGCTACACCTTCATAACCAGAAACAACAGTTTGCCCAACTTGTAATCCATTTTGAGCAATAACATATCTTTTCTCACCATCTTGGTAATTCAACAATGCTATAAAAGCTGTTCTGTTTGGATCGTATTCAATTGACTTAACTTCTGCTGGAATTCCAGTTTTGTTACGTTTGAAATCGATAATACGATACTTCTTTTTATGACCACCACCAATGTAGCGCATGGTCATTTTTCCTTGACTGTTTCTACCACCAGACTTTTTATTCGGAGCAAGCAAGCTTTTCTCCGGCTTATCAGTAGTTATGGCGTCATTCCCATTTACTACTCTAAAACGCTGTCCTGGTGTGATTGGTTTTAATTTTCTTACTGACATTTTTGTCTAATTACATGTTACTGTATAAATCAATCATTTCACCTTCCGCCAGTTGTACAATTGCCTTTTTAACTGCATTTGTTTTACCATGTTGAATCCCGGTTTTTGTATAACGCGTTCTTCTATCTGGACGGACATTTATTGTACGAACTTTTTCAACAGAAACCCCATAGGTAGCCTCAACCGCCTTTTTAATTTCTATCTTGTTCGCCTTTGTATCAACCGCGAAAGTGTAGCAATTATTCAACTCGCTATCTGCTGTCGCTTTTTCTGTGATTATAGGTTTAATTAAGATACTCATGGTTTCTATTTACTTAAATTTGATTCAATTCCTTCTAAAGCACCTTCTAAAAGCACTATCTGACCTGCATTTAAAATCTTGTAAGTGTTTAATTCTGAATTAGTTATAACTTCAGAACCTTTCAAATTGCGCGATGACAAATATACATTATTATTTGACCCACCCAACACGAACAAAGATTTTTTATCTTCGATGTTCAAAGCCTTTAAAACTGCTGTAAAGTTCTTGGTTTTAGGAGCATCGAAATTAAAGTCTTCTAATACTAAAATTGAGTTCTCACCAGCTTTGATACTCAATGCTGATTTACGTGCTAAACGCTTAACGTTTTTGTTCAATTTAAAGCTATAGTTTCTTGGTCTTGGTCCGAACATACGACCTCCACCAACAAAAACTCCAGATTTTATACTTCCTGCTCTAGCAGTACCAGTTCCTTTTTGCTTTTTAATCTTACGTGTACTCCCTGCTATTTCGTTTCTCTCTTTAGCTTTGTGAGTACCTTGTCTTTGGTTTGCTAAATATTGTTTAACATCCAAATACACAGCATGATTGTTAGGCTCTATAGCAAACACATCTTTAGAAAGCTCTACTTTCCTTCCTGTGTCTTTTCCGTTTATATCTAAAACTGCTACTTTCATTACTTTTCAATAGTTACATAAGCGTTTTTATGTCCTGGCACACAACCTTTAACAACTAAAAGGTTCTTTTCTGGTACCACTTTTAAAACTCTTAAATTTTCAACTTTTACTTTCTCGCCTCCCATTCTACCTGCCATACGCATTCCTTTAAATACACGTGCAGGGTAAGATGCAGCTCCAATAGATCCAGGCGCTCTTAAACGGTTATGCTGACCGTGGGTTGTTTGACCAACGCCGCCAAAACCGTGTCTTTTTACAACACCTTGAAATCCTTTACCTTTTGATGTTGCAGAAATATCTACAAACTCACCTTCAATAAAATGCTCTACAGTAATAGCATCTCCTAATTTGTACTCCTTATCAAAACCTTTAAACTCAACGATTTTGCGTTTTACAGAAGTTCCTGCTTTCTTAGCATGACCAAGGTCTGCTTTGGTGGCACTTTTTTCTGTCGCGTCATCGAAACCAAGTTGTAAAGCTTCGTAGCCATCAACTTCTTCGGTTCTGACTTGGGTAACGATACATGGTCCAGCTTCGATTACTGTACATGGAATGTTTTTTCCATTTTCATCAAAGATGCTGGTCATACCGATTTTTTTTCCAATTAACCCAGACATATTTATTATTTATTAATTATTAAACTTGTTGAAACTATTTCAACACTTCCTTTTAAAAATTCAGGGACAAAATACCTTTCTGTCCCTGAAATGTATTTTTCCGTTTTTCCCGCGACCGCATCGGTGGGACATGTTAGATTCCGAATATATTCGGAAAGGCAACTTACACCTTAATCTCTACCTCAACACCACTTGGCAACTCTAATTTCATTAGAGCGTCAATTGTTTTTGAAGAAGATGAGTAAATATCAAGTAACCTCTTGTAAGAACTTAATTGAAATTGCTCTCTTGCTTTCTTGTTAACGTGTGGTGAACGTAAAACAGTGAAAATTTTCTTGTGGGTTGGTAATGGTATTGGACCAGTAACAACAGCACCTGTACTCTTTACTGTTTTAACAATCTTATCAGCAGATTTATCTACTAAATTGTGATCGTAAGATTTTAATTTTATTCTGATTTTTTGACTCATTTTCTTTAAAATTTAAGCTTCAACACCTTTTGCTGCCTTAATCACTTCTTCAGAAATATTTGAAGGTGTTTCAGCGTAATGTGAAAATTCCATGGTTGAAGTTGCTCTACCTGAAGATAATGTACGTAACGATGTTACATAACCGAACATTTCAGATAATGGCACGTCAGCCTTAATTACTTTAGAACCTGCCCTGTCGCTCATGCTGTTAACTTGACCACGACGACGGTTAAGGTCTCCTACAATATCTCCCATGTTTTCTTCAGGAGTCAATACTTCCAATTTCATAATTGGTTCCATAATTACCGCTTTAGCAGCTTTTGCAGAAGCTTTAAATCCTAATTTGGCAGCCAATTCGAACGATAACTGGTCAGAATCCACGTCATGGTAAGAACCATCCAATAAAGTAACTTTCATAGCATCTACTTCGTAACCAGCTAATGGTCCGTTTTGCATAGCCATTTTAAATCCTTTTTCTACTGAAGGGATAAATTCTTTTGGAACGTTACCACCTTTAATTTCAGAAACGAACTCAAGACCTGATTTACCTTCTTCAGCTGGCTCCAATCTAAATACGATATCAGCAAACTTACCACGTCCACCAGATTGTTTCTTGTAAACCTCTCTGTGTTCAGCAGTTCTTGTAATAGCCTCTTTGTATTCCACTTGAGGTTGACCTTGATTTACCTCTACTTTAAACTCACGACGTAAACGATCAACAATAATATCTAAGTGAAGCTCTCCCATTCCAGAGATAATAGTTTGTCCAGAAGCTTCATCTGTTCTAGCTGTAAATGTTGGATCTTCTTCAGCCAATTTAGCCAAAGCCATTCCTAATTTATCAACATCGGCCTTTGTTTTTGGCTCAACTGCAATACCGATTACAGGATCTGGAAAATCCATAGATTCTAAAACGATAGGGTGTTTTTCACTAGAAAGTGTATCACCTGTTTTAATATCTTTAAAACCTACAGCGGCTCCAATATCTCCTGCTTCAATATATTCAATCGCATTTTGTTTATTCGCATGCATTTGGTAGATACGTGAAATACGCTCTTTGTTTCCTGAACGGTTGTTCAACACATAAGAACCTGCATCTAAACGTCCAGAATAAGCACGGAAGAATGCCAAACGACCCACATAAGGATCTGTAGCAATTTTAAAAGCTAAAGCTGAGAATGGCTCCTCAACAGAAGGCTTTCTTTTTTCTTCTGATTCAGTATCTGGATTAATTCCTACCACACCTTCTTTATCAAGTGGAGAAGGCAAATAACGACATACAGCATCTAACAAGAACTGAACACCTTTATTTTTAAATGAAGAACCACATATCATAGGAATAATAGACATATCCATTACAGCGGCACGAAGTGCAGCGTGGATTTCATCTTCTGTAATAGATTCTTCATCTTCCATGAATTTCTCAAGAAGATTTTCATCGTATCCAGCTACTTCCTCGATAAGGTTAGCTCTATACTCAGCAACCTCATCTTTCATTTCTTCTGGGATATCTACAACATCGAAAGTAGATCCGAAGTTATCTTCATGCCAAACGATGGCACGGTTTTTAACTAAGTCCACAACACCTCTAAAATCTGCTTCATCACCAATTGGCAATACAATTGGCACTGCGTTAGATCCTAGCATATCTTTAACCTGTTGGCAAACCGCTAAAAAGTTAGACCCTTGACGGTCCATTTTATTAACGAAGCCCATACGTGGCACTTTATAGTTATCGGCTAGTCTCCAGTTAGTTTCAGATTGTGGCTCAACACCATCAACCGCACTAAACAAAAACACCAAACCATCCAATACACGCAACGAACGGTTTACCTCAACCGTAAAATCAACGTGACCCGGAGTATCTATAATATTAAAATGGTATCCTTTAGCATCAGCTGTAGGAACACCGTTTTCTCTTGGGAACTGCCATGTACAAGTTGTAGCTGCAGAAGTAATGGTAATACCTCTTTCTTGCTCTTGTTCCATCCAGTCCATAGTTGCAGCACCATCGTGAACCTCTCCTATTTTATGACTAACACCAGTGTAAAATAAGATACGTTCTGTAGTGGTTGTTTTTCCAGCATCAATATGAGCTGCAATACCTATATTTCTTGTATATTTTAAATCTCTACCCATTTTTATTTAGAATCTAAAGTGTGAGAATGCTTTGTTTGCTTCTGCCATTTTGTGAGTATCTACTCTTTTCTTAACAGCAGCTCCTTCTTCTTTAGCAGCAGCTAAAATTTCAGAGGCCAAACGTTGCGCCATAGATTTTTCATTTCTTTTTCGAGAGTAACCGATAAGCCATTTCATTGCTGTTGAAACTTTACGGTCTGGACGAATTTGCATTGGTATTTGAAACGTAGCACCACCAACACGACGGCTACGAACCTCTACGTGTGGCATTACGTTAGACAAAGCATCTTTCCAAATTTCTAATGCTGTTTTTTCATCATCTGTTTTTTTAGAATCTACAATGTCGATAGCATCATAGAAAACCTTGAAAGCCACAGATTTCTTACCATCCCACATCATCATGTTAACGAAACGCGTCACTAACTGATCATTAAATTTTGGATCTGGTAAAAGCGGTCTTTTTTTCGCTTGTCTTTTTCTCATGTCTTCTTCTTAAAGTTTAATTACTTTTTACCAGCACCATCTTTAGGACGTTTAGCACCATATTTAGATCTACGTTGGGTTCTACCTGCAACACCTGCAGTATCTAAAGCCCCACGCACGATATGATACCTAACACCTGGTAAATCTTTTACTCTTCCACCTCTAACCAATACTATCGAGTGCTCTTGTAGATTGTGACCTTCACCTGGGATGTATGCGTTTACCTCATTACCATTTGTTAACCTTACCCTTGCAACTTTACGCATTGCTGAGTTAGGTTTTTTAGGCGTTGTAGTATAAACACGCGTACAAACCCCACGTCTTTGTGGACACGAATCTAAAGCAGCCGATTTACTCTTCTTGGTTATTTTGGCCCTTCCTGTTCGTACTAATTGTGAAATTGTTGGCATATAAATTCTATATAAATTTTAAAATCCTCTGTTAAGAGGGCTGCAAAGGTAGAAATAAAAATGTATTTTTCAAATGTTAAAGAATTAATTTTCAATAGATTTTAAAAATAATATTTGCCTCTATATAATAAGTGTTCTTTTTCCGTTAGATTTACATAACAAAACAGCTAATTTCAACGTGTACAAAACTGGTTTTTTACTCCTTATTATATATATAGGTTTTTCATCAACCATTTCAGGACAAAATTTAAGACTTACTATTTCAGGTAATAATGAGGCAGAAACCAAGACACTAGACTCGATTGGCTATTTAAAAACGCACAAAGATTTTTCGTCCATTTCACTTGAAGTAGATTCTATCCAAAAGACACTTTACAAAGTAGGTTATATTGAAAACAAGCTAGAAAAGATAGACAAAACAAACGACTCTTCTTATGTTGCAAAAATCAGCTTAAAAAAAAAGTACCACACCATATATATATACTATGATAAAAATTTGGTTGAAAAACCTATTTTAAACCTGGTCTCAAAACAGGTAACCGACACCTATTTCTCGTTGCCCATTAAAACCATGGAAAGCAAACTACAGTTTATAAATTCTGAAACCGCATCAAAAGGACTACCATTTTCGAAATTACGTTTATCTGAAATTAAAATTGAAAACGATAGTTTAAAGGCCGTTTTAGCCGTAGAATCTGAAAACCAAAAAAGAGTTGTAAACAAAATAGAGATAAAGGGTTATGAAAAATTTCCGCGTGCCTATTTGAAACATTATCTTAAAATTAAGCCCAATCAAATTTTCAACCTAAAAAAAATAAAAGCAAAAACAGAGCAATTAAAAGACTTACGTTTTGCCAACCAAATTAAACCTCCTGAGGTTTTGTTCTCCAAAGACTCCACTACCTTATATATTTATGTTGAAAAAGCAAAGAGCAATACATTTGATGGCTTTTTGGGTTTTGGCACCAACGAAGAAACCAACAAATTACAATTTGACGGTTATCTGAATCTGAATTTAACCAACAATCTAAACTATGGCGAATCTTTTAGACTTTTGTACAAAAGCGATGAAAACGACCAAAAGACATTTCAAACCCAACTGACATTACCTTATATATTCTCTTCACCTTTGGGGCTGGATTTGCAATTGTATATATTCAAAAGAGATTCATCATTTACAACCGTGGATCAAGCGGCAAAAATACATTATCAAATAAACTCAAAACACAAGGTCTTTTTTGGCGTTAACTCAACACAATCGAACAATCTTTTATCCGAAACCCAAAATACATATAACAACCTAGAAGATTACAATTCCAGCTATATAACAACCGGTTACGAATACATAAAACCACAGGCGTACAACTTAATATTTCCTATAAATTCAAAGTTGGAAGTTGAGACAAGTTTTGGCAAAAGAAAAACCGTATCGACATCAGAAAAGCAAACCTTAATAAATCTGAACGCCTTTAAAATTTTCCAATTAAACAACAGAAACAGTTTCTTTCTGCAAACCACTTTAAAATCTTTGATCTCCCATACGTATCTAGAAAATGAATTATTAAGATTTGGAGGCATTAACTCCATAAGAGGTTTTGAAGAAAACAGTCTGCTAGCCTCGTTTTTTAGCGTGATTAATACCGAATACCGGTTTCAATTCAGTAATTCCATGTACATTCATTCTATAATTGACTTGGCATATTTGAAAAACGAACCAACAAACGTTAAAGAAAAACTATTTGGCTATGGATTTGGGTTTGGTATTCTTACAAAATCCGGTCTGTTAAAATTAAACTATGCTGTTGGCAAAAGCGAAAACCAACAATTCAAATTTTCAAATTCAAAAATCCACCTAAGTTTAACTGCCAACTTCTAAAAATATTATCATTTTCTCAGTGAATTTCAACAAAGGCTGAAATTTTAACCTAAAATTATTGTTTTATTAAGTTTTATTTAAGATTTTTGACTTGACTAATTCAAATATTTATAAAATGAAAACAAAGTTTAGTGGAATTCTAACGCTATTACTAGCGTTTGTCGTGCATCTAACTTATGCACAAGAAAAGACAATTTCAGGTACGGTAATAGACGATACGGGCTTGCCTTTACCTGGAGCTACTGTCTTAGTAAAAGGTACTGCTACTGGTACTTCTACCGATTTCGATGGCAACTATTCAATTAACGCAAGTCAGGGTGCAACCTTGACATTCAGTTTTGTTGGGTATACCACAAAAGAAGTTGTTGTAGGTGCTTCAAACACAGTCAATGTGACACTTAGTGAGGATGCTGCAGTACTTCAAGAAATTGTAGTCACAGCTGTAGGGATTAAAAGAGAAAAAGCCTCTCTTGGTTCCGCCGTTACAACCTTAGATTCAGAAAAAGTGAATGAAGGTTCCCAAGCCAATATAGCAGATGCTATTAAAGGTAAAGTCGCTGGTGTTGTAATATCAAATGCCTCTACAGATCCAGGAGCTTCATCAGGAGTCATAATTAGAGGGTTTAGTACCCTTGGGGGCAGCAATCAACCTTTATATATAGTTGATGGCGTACCGATTAACAATGGCTCAAATTTTTCAAGCAGTTTAAATGGAGGATACGATTTCGGGCGAGGTTCAGGAGACATTAATCCTGAGAATATAGAAACAATATCCGTTTTGAAAGGTGCTTCTAGTACCGCTTTATATGGATCCAGAGCTGCGAATGGAGTAGTAATTATTACCACAAAGAAAGGAAGCAAATCTAAATTAAACATTGATTTTTCTTCTACAGTGATGTTCTCCGACCTTCTAAGAGCCCCTAAATACCAAGAAGAATTTGGTCAAGGTTGGGATGGACAACATTATTTAACTGAAAATGGTTCTTGGGGACCAAGGTTTGATAATAGATTAATACCTTGGGGGAATGTTGTTAACAATTCTCAAAAATTAAAGCGATATGCTTTTCAAAAAGACCAACTTAGAAATTTCTTTGATATTGGAGAGACTTTTATAACAAATGTTGGTATTTCTGGAGGCTCAGATAATACAACAGGGAGAATATCACTTAACAATGCTACTTCGGACGGCATGTTTCCAACTAATGCGGACAGTTATGAGAGAAACACTTTAACACTCTCTTTCGAATCCAAAATGGATTTCTTAACATTTGGTGGTAGCCTTAATTACGTAAACACATCTGGTAGCGCTGTTGCAACAGGACAAGGATTAACAGTTTATAACAACTTAATGCAAATCCCCACAGATATTGATATAACTGAATTTAAAGATTATAAAAACGATCCTTTTAACAATATTGATAATTATTACACACCATACGGAGTTACCAACCCTTACTTTACCTTAAATGAAGATGGCAGTGATTACAAAAAGGAACGTCTTTATGGAGCATTTGATGTTAATGCAGAGATTAACAGTTGGTCCAATATTGGCTACAGATTTGGTATCGATCAATATTCAGATAATGTAAAGATATGGCAAGCTAAAGTAGACGCATCACCTGGCAGCCCAAATGATGATTCAAGCACTGAACAATCTGGATCTTATGCTGAAGGTGTAAATACGATTAAACAATTTAACCACGATCTTTTCTACAACCTAAATCTGGATATTAAAGAAACTTTCAGAATTGAATCTACTTTTGGTTTCAATTATAACGAAAGATATTCTTCTAACTTAAGTGCTTCAGTAAGTTCTCAAGACATACCTGGTTTCTATTCGTTGGCAAACTCTGCGAGTACCCCTATTACATCTTCCACCATTAGTAAAAGAAGATTGTATGGTGTATATAACTCAACTACTTTTTCGTTTAAAGACATGGTTTATTTAACAGGTAACGTTAGGAATGATTGGTATTCTACACTTCCTGAAGAAAATAGATCTATTTTATATGGAGGCATTAATGGATCTTGGATTCTAACAAATACTTTCCCTTCTATAAAAAGCGTATTAAGTTATGCAAAACTTAGAGCGGGTTATGGAGAGACTGGTGTTGATACAGACCCTTACCAAATAACCCCGGTTTATGTTGCTGGTTCTATTGACAATCAAGGATTTCGCGATCTAGCTTTTCCTGCTGGCGGATTAAATGCTTTTGAGGTAGGAAATAGAGCTGGTAACCCAGATTTAAAGCCAGAAAGAAGAAAAGAGTTTGAAGTTGGAACGGAATTGTCATTTCTTAAAAATCGAATTTCAATAGATTTCACATACTACAATGCTACGGTAGAAAACCAAATTTTAAACTTGCCATTAGCATCAACAACAGGTTTTACGAGTCAAACTGCTAACATTGGTTCTATATCCAACAAAGGGGTAGAGGCTTTAATTAATTTTAGCATTTTTAAAAACAGTAATGGTTTTAACTGGGATACTTCAGTTAACTTTGGTCAAAACGAATCCATCTTAGAAGAATTAGACGACAGACTTGAACAAGTTGATTTGGGTGGCTTAAGTACTATTGGTTTAATAGCTAGAGAAGGGCAACCCTTATCTTTAATAGAGGGCAGTGTGCCTCTAAGAGACCCTAATGGCAATATAGTTGTTGATGCTAATGGAGTCCCAGTAGCATCTCCTGAAAAAGAAGTTTTTGGTGATACTCAATATGACTACACTTTAGGCATATCAAATAGCTTTTCTTACAAAGGATTATCATTAGGATTTACCTTTGATATAAGACAAGGAGGTTTAATGTACTCAAGAACTGCGGACATTACTAGATTTACTGGTAACTCTATCACTACTACTATAAACGATAGACAACCTTACCTTATACCTGGTTCTGTTGTCGCTGTCGATGACGGTTCTGGAGGCACTACATATGTGCCAAACACAACTGCTATTGATACCGAACATTGGGATGATTATTATAGAGCTACAGCAAATGAAAGAGATGTCGTTATTGACAAATCATTTGTTAAATTAAGGGAAGTAACATTAAGCTATAGATTCCCTGAAAGTGTGATTGGAAGAACACCTTTTACAGATTTATCTTTAACTGTAATAGGAAGAAACCTTTTAATATTTACTCCAAAGTCCAATCAATATATAGATCCTGAGGTATCTACATTTGGTACTGACCTAACAAGTCAATTTGGTGAATTTAGTGCAAACCCTTCTACCAGAAGTTTAGGACTTACACTAAAAGCTCGATTTTAATTAATTAAAAAAATTAAAGAAATGAAAAATATATTAAAAATTCTTTTTCTATCCATCATGGTTGTTTCATGTGAAAAAGATTTAGACATAAACACAAACCCTAATACGCCAATAGATGTTGACAAACGTTTCGTTTTAACAGCTGCACAGGGATCATTAGCCACGGTCTTAGGTGGTGATTTGACGAATTTAGGGGGGTTTTTAGCACAATACCATACACAAGCTCCTAGTGCTTCTCAATATTTAAATATAGACACCTACAACATGCAAACAGATTTTGCAAACAGGTCGTGGCAAGAGTTATATGCTGGATGTTTAAATGATTTGAGTTTTGTAAAACAAAGATCTGATGAAGAAGGAGATACAGGCTCTTATTTGATTGCCACTTTACTTGAATCTTACACGTTTCAAGTTTTAACTGATCTTTTTGGACCGGTTCCTTATTCACAAGCATTACTAGGTAGTGAAAATATAAATCCAGCACCAGATTCAGGTGAAGAAATTTACATGGGGCTAATAAGCAGTATTAACCAAGCTTTAAACAAGTACAATAGTAGCCCAGTCGCTTCAACTGTTGGTGCCCAAGATGCCATATATGGTGCAGAAATGGATGATTGGATTCGTTTTGCAAATACATTAAAATTGAAAATGTACCTAAGAATGGCTTACACTAGCCAAGCTAACTCTAGTGCTGTTCTTAATTTATTGGCCGAGGATAATTTTCTTGCTTCAGATGCTGAATTCAATGTCTATTCTGCTGCTGTAGAAGAAAATAAAAACCACCCTTTTTACGATGTCCAAATAGATCATCTTGGTGATGTTAATAATGTAGCCAGTGCATCTTTATTAGACTTTTATACAGAAAACAGCGACCCTAGAATTGCTGCTGTATATCGCACTAATTCATCAGGAATATTTAGATCTCTAGATCAAGGAGATAGAGGAAGTTTCGCAGCTTCACTTGCTTCTGCTTTTTCTAGACCTAACATTGTACCTAACACCCCAGTTTATTTGATGACTGTTGCAGAAAGCAATTTTCTACAAGCCGAAGCACTTGTTAGGTATTCAAGTGGAGCTGGAGCAAAAACCAAATATGATGAAGGAATAATCAATTCTTTTTTAACTTATGGCTTAACTGTTACTGAAGCCCAAAGTTTTATTGAAAGTGGAGGTGCATACGAATACGTTTCAACGGGTGTTATAGAAACAGATATAAGACAAATCATGATTCAAAAATGGGCATCTCTAGCTTATATTAATAACATAGAGGCTTTCTTCGAGTTGTCACGTACTAAATACCCAGAAATTGTACCATTTGGAGATGAAGATTACTCGATAGGAAACTTGATTGTTTCGATAAACTCTGTTTTACCTGGTGATCAAACCCCAAAGACCATTTTTTATCCTGACAATGAAGTAGATCGCAATTCAAATTTAAATCAGAAACAATCTTTAACTGAGCCTATTTGGTGGGATCAAAAACAATAATATGTTATTAACTAATGTTTAAAAATTTTGAATAATGAAAATTATAAATAAATATATTAATTACTTCTCGCTAGCATTAGTCATGCTATTTATGGCTTCGTGTAGCGAAGAGGCGCCCATTCCTTCTCAAATTACATATTATCCTACCTTTGATATAACAGGTGGTCAGTATATTATGGTTGAAACGGGAAGTACATTCACAGACCCAGGTGTTATTGCTAATGTTGGCGATGGCACAGTGCCTGTTGTTACATCAGGAACAGTAAACACTGATGAAGCAGGTTTATACACCTTATATTATTCTGCTACAAACGCTGATGGTTTTGAAGCCTCATCATTTAGATATGTTATTGTTGTTGATGATCCAGCTGCAATTGCTGCTAATGATTTAAGTGGAACCTATTCTGTAGGAACTAGATCCGCTACCTTAACAAAGGTTTCTGATGGTGTTTATGAAGCAGATGATATACTTCCTCCAAATAGAATTAGGGCATTAATTTTTCAAATATCAGACACTGAATTAATAGTACCTGTGCAATCAAGTCCTTTTGGACCTGTATATGCAGACCCCTCTATTGATCCAAACAGTGGAGGCGAGCTTAATGGGTCCGACTTTACTTTAAAAACATCTGTTGGGTCATTCGGTATTTTCACACGTACATTTCTTAAAAATTAAAAATTAAAGACAATGAAAAAAATAATAAGATATACAACAATTCTTCTTCTTTTCGTTATTACCTCTTGTGATTCCGAAAAAGAATACGAAGATTTCCCAGTTATTAAATCAGCAGCAGTAGAAATGTCTGGTGATTGGTATGTTAAACTACTATTAGACGGTCAAGACGTCTACGGTATTGGCTATTACACCCTTAGCACATACAATACCACAGAAGATGATGGCACTAAAATATGGGTTGATGATCATGAGTTATGGCCTACAAAGGTAACTCCTAATATTGACATTAGTACCTTAACTTTTAATGGAAGTGACTTGGAAAACGAATACTCTTATACTACAGGTGGCACTGAAGTATTCCCTGTAGCTAATATTACTAATGGAGTAATTATTAAAAATGGAGGTAGAGGTTCTGCTACTGGTACTGTTACCGATAGTATTTCATTTAATGTAGAGTATTCAGATGATCCAGGCACTGTTTATCAAGTGGCCGGATACAAAAGAACAGGTTTTTTAGAAGATGCACATTAATTAAATATTTTAGTTATTGTTTATAAATTTAACCGAAGGAGCAAAGCTTCTTCGGTTTTTTTATACCTTTAACACATGCAAGATCAAACACAAATTTTTGGTATTAGGGCTGTTATAGAAGCCATAAATTCAGGTAAAACAATAGACAAGGTTTTTCTTCAAAAAGGTTTAAAAGGCGAGTTGTTTTCTGAATTAGAAACATTAACAAAACAACAAGCCTTAAACGTTTCATATGTGCCCATTGAAAAATTGAATCGGTTGACCAAAAAGAACCATCAAGGCGTGGTAGCTCAAATATCGCCTGTTGAATTTTTTGATTTAGAAACATTGGTGTTAAATGTGATTGAATCTGGCAAAACACCATTATTCTTATTACTTGATCAGCTAAGCGACGTTCGTAATTTTGGTGCTATCATCAGAACGGCAGAATGTACCGGAGTAGATGGCATTATTATTCAGAAAAAAGGGGGTGCCCCTGTAAATGGTGATACAATAAAAACCAGTGCAGGAGCTGTGTTTAAAATTCCTATTTGCAAAGTAGATCATATTAAAGATGCTGTTTTTTATATGCAAGCTTCCGGCATTAAAGTCATTGCTGCCACCGAAAAAACAGACAATTTACTGTATGATATATCCTTTAAAGAGCCATGTGCTATCATCATGGGTTCTGAAGATAGAGGCATCAATCCTTCTATTTTAAAGGTTGTAGATGATAAAGCCAAACTACCCTTGTTAGGAAAGATTGAATCTTTAAATGTCTCCGTAGCCTGTGGTGCCTTTTTGTATGAGGCAGTGAGACAACGTATCTAATCTTTATTCTCTTTGTAATCGTAATTTATTTTAGGCTGTTCCTGTTCTATTTCGGGTTCTATATTTTCTATAAAATTTCCGTCTTTATCAAAATGTTTTAAAAAGGGGTCATCGTCTTCATTATAATCGGGTGCTTCCCAAACATATTTTGGCGGTTTGGCAATACTATTTTTAAAAACAAAAGCGAAAAATAACCCTGTGAGCAATCCAGACATGTGGCCTTCCCAAGAAATGGATTCATCTATAGGCAAGGTGTACCAAACCATACTTCCATAAAGAAAAACTACCAACAAGGATAAAGCTATAAGCCTATAGTGCTTAGCAAAAACACCTTTAAAAAAAGTAAAACTCACCAAAACATATATTAATCCGCTTGCCCCAATGTGGTATGAAGGCCTGCCGATGCACCAAGTTAAAAAACCTGAAAGTAAAATACCATAAACTATAATTTTCCAAGCTATTGGGCGGTAGAAATAAAACAAGGCCATAGACAAGACAAATAACGGAACAGTATTATGATAAAGATGTTGGATGCTTCCATGTATAAACGGACTGAAAACAACACCTCGTAAACCTTTTAAAGTTAGCGGATAAACCCCGAAATTATTAAAATCAAAACCAAACCGCACTTCAAACCAAAACACAAACCAAATTAAAAGCACAAATGCTATTGGATAAGCTACAACTCCAGTTGAAAATATAAAATGGTCGTTCTGTTTCATCTCTTATAAATATATCAATTTATTGACCAAGCTATATTTTAATGCTAAATTGTCAGTTACAATTTGCAGGGAACAATGGCAAGTCTTTTACAAGAATTACTGTTTTTAAAGCTTAAAATACCTTAATTTTACCATTATGAATGCACCTTTAGCCGAACGCTTAAGACCCAAAACTTTAAATGATTATGTTAGCCAAACCCATTTGGTTGGCGAGCATGGCGCTTTAACGCAGCATATAAAACAAGGGCTAATACCTTCCATGATATTTTGGGGGCCACCTGGTATAGGCAAAACCACCCTGGCCAATATTATCGCCAACGAATCTGGTAGACCTTTTTATACCTTAAGTGCTATTAACTCTGGTGTTAAAGATGTAAGGGATGTTATTGATAAAGCCAAACAAAGTGGCGGCCTATTTACCACTAAAAACCCTATTTTATTTATTGACGAAATACATAGGTTTAGTAAATCGCAACAAGATTCGTTGTTGCAAGCTGTAGAAAAAGGTTGGATTACATTGATTGGTGCTACGACCGAAAACCCAAGTTTTGAAGTTATTTCGGCACTTTTATCGCGCTGCCAAGTGTATATATTGAATGCTTTTGACAAAAACGATTTAGAAATACTTTTAAAACGGGCCATTGAAAAAGATGAACTCATTTCAAAGAAAGACATTAAGCTTAAAGAAATAAATGCGCTTTTAAGACTTTCAGGTGGCGATGCGCGAAAATTGCTAAATATTTTTGAACTGATTGTTAATTCCGAATCATCAGACAACATTACTATAACCGACGAACTTGTTCTCGAAAAAGTACAGAACAATACCGTTCGCTACGATAAAACGGGCGAACAACATTATGACATCATTTCGGCATTTATTAAATCCATTCGAGGTAGCGACCCTAATGGCGCTGTTTATTGGTTGGCTCGTATGGTTGAAGGTGGTGAAGATGTAAAATTTATTGCCCGAAGAATGCTTATCCTAGCGAGTGAGGATATTGGAAACGCCAACCCCACGGCCTTGGTAATTGCCAATAATACCTTCCAAGCAGTTTCAACCATTGGTTATCCAGAATCTAGAATTATATTAAGTCAGTGCGCCACATATTTAGCCTGTTCTCCAAAAAGCAACGCTGCTTACAAGGCCATTGGAAAAGCCCAACAATTGGTTAGGGAAACTGGTGATTTATCGGTTCCGTTGGAAATTAGAAATGCCCCGACCAAACTTATGAAAGAATTGGGTTATGGCGATAATTACCAATATGCCCACAATTACGAGAATAATTTTGCCAATCAGGAGTTTTTACCAGATGAAATTAAAAATACCAAACTTTACGAACCTGGAAACAATGCTCGGGAAAATGCCCATCGCGACTTTTTAAAACAACGCTGGAAAGATAAATATGGGTATTAGTGTTGGTTGTTGGTTTTTGATGAAACTAAAACTTAATGTTTAAAGCTTCTTGTTTTAAAACATCATTTTCATAATATTCTAAAACCCAGTTATCTCCTTTTTTATATAGGGTTGCGTTTTTATCTTCCACCATAAAAACATTTTCTAAAGAGGTATTTCTTATTTTGTAGACTACTTTAGGAGAACTATCTACCAACTGAAATCCATTTTCTATTTGTTGGGCATACAAAACATCTTTAACCTCCTTAGACAACTCTGAACTACTAGCTGCTGCCACAGGAACTACTGCTTGTGTGTTTACGCTTTTTTGTTCTGTTGGAACAGATGCAACTTCCTCTTTCTCTTGTTTTAAACTTTCAATTTCTTCACGCAACTGCTGTATTTCCTGAGCCACTTCAGGCTTTGGCTCTGCTTTGGCACTAGCTGCTACAGATGTTTTGTTTGAAGGAACATATTTGTAATCTATAGTTTCTAACTCTTCAAAAGCATTTCTTAAGGCTTCATTATAAGCTCTGGCATAATCTTTTTCTCTGGTTTCACCAATTTTGGTAGTGTATACAACCAATCCATTACAATTTTTTAAAATTATCTGCAACTTGGTTTTAAATAAAGCTGAGTCTTTAGTGACATCAGAAGTTAAGGCCAAACACCTATTCTCATTTAAATCATCTGGATATTCCTCACCTTCCATAAAAGCCTGAAAACCGTATTTATTGAATAAAAACTCCGTTAAGGAGTTGACTTGGTACTGGTCTGCTTCTTTTAAAAACTCATACTTTTGGGGAACAATAATATATTTATA
The DNA here is from genome assembly GCA_018883545.1 of Marixanthotalea marina. Classification (GTDB taxonomy): domain Bacteria; phylum Bacteroidota; class Bacteroidia; order Flavobacteriales; family Flavobacteriaceae; genus Marixanthotalea; species Marixanthotalea marina. Next base: position 123,952 of record JAHLEH010000003.1, read on the forward strand.
ATCGTTTAAACTAGCTTGTGAGAAAACATTTGTTACAATAAAGCAGGTAGTAATAATCGATAAAAATTTAGCTTTCATTTATTTTTTCAACCTATTTGTTAATATATGCGGTAAAGTAATCAAGTTTTTGGAATTAAAAAAATATATACTGCTTCTATAGATACTTTTTCAACTCCAGCAACGCATTTATGGTTTTAAAATTACCCTCAACAGGCTTGTTGAATTCGTTAAAATAAATAACATCCATACCAACCTCCATAGCGCCCAATATATCTGCTTCAAAACCATCACCAATCATCACACTGTTTTTATTTATTGTACTGGCAGCATTTAAGGCATGGTAAAATATTTGTGGATTTGGTTTTTTTATCCCGATGGTTTCACCATTTGTAATGGTTTTAAAAAAATGATGAATGTTTGATTTGATGAGTTTTTTGGTTTGTACCTCTTCAAATCCATTCGATATGATATGCAAATTATAATTATTGCTTAAATACTCTAAAACCTCAACGGTGTTGCTATATAAAAAATTATTATCGGTAAGGTAGGTTATGTAATCTTTAGATAACCTATCAATCAACTCTTTATCGACAGGATGCGATAGTGCTAAAAAAGTATCATTCAACCTTCCAAATCGCAATAATTGCTTATCTATTTTTTCATTGCGATAGAGTTTCCAATATTGGAAATTTATTGCATTGTAGTGTTGTAGAAAATCATTTAAATTGACCTCAACTTGGTTTATTTCAAAAATTTTTTCAAATGCTAAAGCGGAATTCTTGTCAAAGTCCCACAGCGTATGGTCTAAATCAAAAAAAACATCGGTAATATTTTTAAGCTTCATTGGATGAATCTAAAATAATATTGAATAACTCTTTAAACCCTTTCCAAGTACCAACATCGCTAAATGTATAATTATGGAATACAGGCACAAATTCGCCATTTACCTTTTTAATCTCAGAAATGATGCCATTTAAAACTTTCTTTTTATCTAATAACGAATGGTTTTTTAACAAAGAATAATCCATTAAATGATAAGAATAAACCTTTAGAGGGGTTTGCACTTCGTAATCTAGATCGTAAAATAAAAATGGGGTACACGATCCAGCTCGAAAACCAATATGGTTTGTATAGCCCATGGTATAGTCTTCCTGTATTTCCAAATCAATTAAATTTCTATAAGATTCTGGTAAATTCACTTTAGAGAACGACTGTCTGGAAGCTACCAATGCCGTATTTATTATGCTTTCCATTTGTTCTTTTTCCTTTTTCAGAATGGAAAAATTTTCTGTTGCAAAAAAAGAGGTTTTAAGCCCTACCTGACAGTAATCGGCAACATGTTTCATAAGCGAAACAAATTTTTTATTGTTGACACTGATACCCTTATCGTAAGTAGAATAGGCACCAATTAAAAAGAAAAAGAGAAATTTATGTTTTGTTTGTTTCTGTTTGTTTATAATATATTTATAGGTATCGAAAGGGTCATGTTTCAAGCCAAAAAGCACCATATACCGCATGTAAACTCCTTTAAAATCTAATTTAAAGATATCGCGTAATGTACCGCCAATGGTTCTCATAAAACCTTTCAACCTATAATCGAATGCCGAAGGCACATCTATTACAGGCTTTATACTGTATTGCTTAATTGGAAAAACAAAATCTGGAAAATACGCCTGCAACGCATCCTTAAATTTATAGGCCCAAATATCTACGATTGGTTGTTGTAAAAAGCCATATTTAAAGGCAATGCTTTCGGTTGCTATAAACCTACCAAATTCATCTTGTACATGTGGCAAATATTCTTCGTACCTGGACAGTAAATAGAAAGATGAAGCAAAAATATCATATGGTAAGGCTCCTTTATCGCCAGTAGAGAAAAAACCTTTTGTATCATCCCAGTCATGCACATTAAAATCTATATCGGATAGCCCTTGCTCAAATAAAATATCATGGCTCTTCACGAAAAACTCTTTACCCAAGGCTTGCTTTCCGTACGACATCTTCAAACTGTCATGCGCAATAAATGCTTCTATGGTAGTTGTAAAACCCACCTCAATACCCAACACTCTGGTGCAAATATGCTTGAAAATATATTTAACCCGAGGTGTTATTTTGTATGTGTAGACTAATAGCATTGTATAATATTACACAGTAAAAGTACAGAACTAAAGCAGAACTTCATCGGCAAAACTGAAGTATGCCTTTTCGGTAACAATTAAATGATCTAAAACTTTTATGTCCAAACTTTCAGCAGCTTTTTTTAATTTATTGGTAATCTGTTTGTCTGCCTCACTTGGTTTTAAAGTACCAGAAGGATGGTTATGTACCAATATTAAACCTGTTGCGCCAAATTGCAGCGCATTTTTAAGCACCAAACGTACATCGACCAAAGTACCCGTAATCCCTCCTTTGCTTAATTGATTTTTCTGAATGACCTTATTGGAATTATTCAAATAAATAATCCAAAACTCTTCATGCTGCAATTCACCTATTATTGGCTGCATCAATTCAAAAACCGACAAACTAGACGTTATTTTTTGTTTTTCCAAAGCCTCTTCCCCTCTGCGTCTTCTCCCCAACTCCATAGCAGCAGCAATAGTAATGGCTTTTGCTTCACCAATGCCCTTAAACTCCATAAGCTGTTTTACCGAAAGCCTGCCAAGTTCGCTTAAATTATTATCAACGCTAGCCAATATCCGCATACATAGAGCTACCGCGCTTTCATTTCTGTTCCCTGAACCAATTAAAATAGCAACCAATTCGGCATTGCTTAAAGCAGACTTTCCTTTATAAAGCAGCTTTTCTCGAGGTTGGTTATCTTGGCTCCAGTTCTTTATGGAAAACGAAGTTGGTTTCTCTTGCATTTGATAAATATAAATATTGTATTTTTATAAAAGAGCAATACAATACTAAAAATTTAAAACTACTGAACTAAATTTATTACAAAATGAAACCTCTAAGAAAAGAAGATATAAACCAAAAAGTATTTGATTTATACGACGATTACGCCCATAATAAAATAGACCGCCGCCAGTTCGTTGAAAAGCTATCACTCTATGCCATTGGCGGGTTGACCGTTTCATCATTACTGAGTTTTATTACCCCAAATTATCTGGATAATTTAGTTGTAAAACCAGACGACCCTAATTTAGATTCCAAGTATGTGGAATACCCATCGCCTAAAGGTGGTGGCTCCATTAAAGGACTTTTATCTATGCCGAATGATACCAAAGGCAAGTTACCTGGTATTGTAGTAGTCCACGAAAATAGAGGCTTAAATCCATACATTGAAGATGTGGGCAGAAGAGCAGCTCTTGAAGGTTTTATAACAATTGCTCCAGACGCACTCTCTCCATTGGGAGGCTATCCAGGCAATGATGACGAAGGACGTGCCATGCAAAGCAAACGTGATAGAAATGAAATGCTGGAAGATTTTATTGCCGCTTTCGATTATTTAAAATCACATGAAAACTGCGATGGTAATATTGGCGTGGTTGGCTTTTGTTTTGGTGGTTGGATTTCCAATATGATGGCCGTAAGACTTCCTGAACTAAAAGCAGCTGTACCGTTTTATGGTGGACAACCTTCAGCTGAAGATGCCGCTAAAATAAAAGCGCCTTTAATGCTTCAATATGCCGGACTAGATACTAGGGTTAATGCCGGCTGGCCAGCCTACGAAGAAACCCTTAAAGCCAACAACATAGAATATAAGGCCTTTGTTTACCCGGATGTAAATCACGGTTTCCATAACAACTCCACACCGCGGTTTGATAAAGAGGCAGCTGATTTAGCCTGGAGTAGAACAATTGAATTTTTTAAGGAAAAACTAAAATAAAACCAACGTCTCTATATTCTACCTAACTTATTTTAAACCAGCCAAACTTGTTTTAAGCATTTCTATTTTTGCTAAAGCATCGGCTTCTTTTTTACGCTCGTTGGCTACAACCTGTTCTGGTGCTCCAGCCATAAAACGCTCGTTGGATAGTTTTTTCTGGACCGATATTAAAAAGCCTTCGGTATATTGCAATTCTTCGGTTAACTTTTTAATTTCTTCTTCTACATTAATAGCCCCCGCGATAGGAATAAAATATTCATTCGACTTCACACGGAATGTTAGTGCGCCGTCTATAGAAGCATCTACATAGGATAGCGTTTCTATATTGCCCAATTTAACAATAACCGAATCAAAAGTAGTTGCTACGTTTTCACTATTAACCACAGACAAATCAACCGTTTCCTTAAATGAAATATTTTTGTCTTTTCTAATTGTTCTGATACCAGACACTACTTCTTGGGCAAACTCAAATTCTGAAATTAAGGGTTCATTTATTGGTTTTGATTCTGGCCATTTTGAAATAATTAAAGCTTCCTCTGGAGTTCGTTCGGTTATATATTGCCATATTTCTTCAGATAAGAATGGCATGAACGGATGTAATATTTTCAGATTGTTTTCAAACAAGGCTATTACGCGCTTCAATGTAACAGCATCAATGGGTTGTCCATAAGCAGGCTTAACCATTTCCAATAGCCAAGAACAGAAATCATCCCAAATAAGTTTATAGGTAGCCATTAAGGCATCGCTCAATCTGTATTTTGAATAATGGTCTTCTATTTCAGCCAATGTTTTTTGAAACTTGGCTTCAAACCAATCTATGGCAACTTTGCTGGATTCTGGCTGTTCAATATTTTTGTCAACCTCCCAACCTTTTATCAATCTAAAGGCATTCCATATTTTATTGGCAAAGGCTTTACCTTGTCCGCAAAGCGATTCATCAAAAGGCAAATCGTTTCCAGCGGGCGAACACATTAACATACCCACGCGAACCCCATCGGCACCGTATTCTTCCATTAATCCTATAGGGTCTGGCGAATTCCCTAATGATTTAGACATTTTTCTGCCCAATTTATCGCGAACAATACCTGTGTAATACACATTTTTAAAAGGCAATTCGCCACGATACTCATAACCGGCCATAATCATTCGGGCCACCCAAAAGAACATTATTTCTGGAGCAGTTACCAAATCGTTGGTTGGATAATAATAATTTATTTCCTTATTGTTTGGTTCGTTAATACCATTAAACACCGACATAGGCCACAACCAAGACGAAAACCACGTATCTAGGGCATCTGGGTCTTGGGTTAAATCTTCTATTGTGAGTTGTTGGTTATTGGTTTTTTGTTTGGCTTTTTCCAGCGCTTCTTCATTGGTTTTGGCAACCACAAAATCCTCTACACCTTCGCCATAGAAATAAGCTGGGATTTGGTGACCCCACCACAGTTGGCGCGAAATGTTCCAATCTCTCACATTTTCCATCCAGTGACGGTATGAATTCTTGAATTTTGAAGGATGAAACTGAATGGTATCGTTCATTACATTCTCTAGAGCTGGTTTGGCCAAGTCTTTCATTTTCAAAAACCATTGTGCCGATATCTTAGGCTCTATAACGGCGTTGGTTCTTTCAGAAGTCCCTACTTTATGGATATGGGTTTCAATCTTTACAAGATGGCCCAAACTTTCCAATTCCTTTACAATTTCTTTTCTAACTACAAAACGATCTTTCCCTTGGTAATGCAAACCGTTGGCATTTAATGTGGCGTCATCATTAAAAATATCAATAACTTCCAGGTTATGCTTTTCTCCTAAAACCTTATCATTTTGGTCGTGTGCCGGTGTTACCTTTAAACAGCCTGTACCAAATTCAACATCAACATATTCATCTTCTATAATCGGAATAACACGACCAGATATTGGAACTACAGCTTTCTTCCCCTTTAAATGGGTAAAACGCACATCGTTAGGGTTAATACAAATAGCGGTATCTCCCAAAATGGTTTCAGGTCGCGTAGTAGCTATGGTTAGAGAATCTTTGCTTCCTTCAATTTTATAGTTTACATAATACAGATTACCTTGTTTTTCTTCATAAATCACCTCTTCATCAGACAAGGTCGTTTTGGCTTCAGGGTCCCAGTTCACCATACGATAGCCACGGTAAATAAGGCCTTTTTCATATAAATCGATAAAGGTTTTAATAACCGATTCTGATAAATCATCATCCATTGTAAACTTAGTACGTTCCCAATCACAGGACGCACCTAGCTTTTTCAATTGCTCTAAAATGATTCCACCGTGTTTGTGGGTCCAATCCCAAGCGTGCTTTAAAAATTCATCGCGAGTTAAATCAGCTTTTTCTATACCTTCTGCTTTTAACTTCGCCACAACTTTGGCTTCAGTAGCAATAGAAGCATGGTCTGTTCCCGGTACCCAACACGCATTGTAACCTTTCATTCGGGCACGACGAATCAATACATCTTGTATGGTATTGTTAAGCATATGCCCCATATGTAAAACCCCCGTAACGTTTGGTGGCGGAATTACTATGGCATAAGGTTCTCTTTCATCTGGTTCTGAATGAAAATAATCATGTTTCATCCAGTAATCATACCACTTACCTTCTACTTGACTAGCATCGTATTTTGACGGAATTTGCATACTTTGGAATAGTTTTTGAATAACGATTGGCAAAAATACTTATATTTACTTTCTTGTGAAAGTTAAGAGAAATAATGATTTTGAATTTCAGGATTGAAAAAGTAAACATACTTCCTTCAAAAGTCAAATTATAGACCCTAAATATGCATTTCATCTATTTTTTTTGCGTTTTGAAGAAAAAGAATCTATGTTTACATTGAATTTAAAATAGTTTTGAGTTTAAAAAACATATAAAAAGCTATTATTGTAGTATTGTTAATTATTGAAATAACCAGAAAAAAATTTAATATACGAACCATGAAACATTTATTTACCATTTTATTTATCGGATTAATCAGTTTATCCGTAAATGCTCAAGATAAAGTAGCTAAAATAGAATTTAAAACTGACGTTATCGATTACGGAACTATAGAAAAAGGTGCCAATGGTGTTAGGGTTTTTGAATTTACCAACACTGGAGACGCCCCTTTAATTATATCTAAAGTATCTTCTACTTGTGGATGTACTATTCCTAAAAAACCAGAAGGCCCAATTATGCCAGGTGAAGTAGGAAAAATTGAAGTTAAGTACGATACCAATCGTGTAATGCCTATTAGAAAAACAATTACCGTTATTTCTAATGCCGATACGCCGACGGTTGCCCTAAAAATAAAAGGTGAAGTTGTAGACACTAAAGACAGTAGCCTTCTAGAAAAGAAAAACAAAAGTGTTGTAGAACAATAAACTACACTTAGGTTAAATAAAAAATCCCAGACAATTGTTTGGGATTTTTTATTTAAAAACGTCTTCCAATTCAAATTCATAGTTTAAAACCATACCGTCTCTATCTACTTTTAGTTTTATAGGTTTACCTATATCATCATAGAACATATGGGTAATATCTTGTAATGAAAAATTATGGGTTTGTTTGCCATTAACTGTCAATATAACATCGCCAATCATCAAACCAGCACGCTCTGCCGGAGAATCTTTTCTTAACTCTGCTATTGTATATGAAGGTTTCAATGCTATTTTGTAATGTGCATCTAGTATAACTGTATTCTCATCATCTACCGCGTTTATACCTAACACATTTCTATTCGATGAAATTGAATTATCTATTTCCTTAACCACCCTAACCCCCTCGTGTACCAATTCAATACCACTTCTGTTATAACTGAATTTATCATTGAAATTTGCGTTTTTTTTAAGCGTGATAATGCCATTATTATAATCTAAAATTATATTAAAGCGTTTTAATATATTCCCTGCCAAACTGCCATTTCGGTCTTTATTCTGTTTTGCTATTGTAATGGATTCTGGATCTGGATAGGCCACATTCACCTTATTCAATTCAAAATGTTTTAATGAAAATGATTCTATTTCTGACCGCTTACCGTAAACACTTCCGCTGAGTCCGTACCCCAGAAAATCCTGAAAAAAAGTGTCCCCTGGGCTAATGCCTAAAGAGTCATTTTCAAATAGCCATAGGGCATCACTACTCCCAGTATCTATCAAAAGTTTAACAACAATATCCCTTTCCCCATTGTTAATTCGTCCTTTTATATAAGGTTTGCCATTATGGAATTCCAGATTAAAGACTTCACATTTCCTACATTTTTTGTGTTTAAAGGCATCTGTTTCCGTTAATCTTAAATACTTTTTGGAATAATTTATCTCCACAACCAAATCCTTAAAAATATCAAAACCAATAATGCCATGAACGGGAACTCCCAGTTTAGGACCAAAGTTTAACTCATCATTAAAGATAATGTACAAGTCTTGTTGCATTTTAACAGCATCTCCTATTTTGAGGATGTTATTATCTGATTTTAATGCTTCTACATATTCTTCACTTCCAAATCCTCTTAAAAAAATGGTTTCGGGATTCTTTACTTCCAAACTATCCGAAATGTTTAAGAAACTAAATATCATGGGTTTGCTTACACCTGTATCCAATAAAAAGGAAAGCTTAGCCCCGTTAACCTCAATGGGCACAATGATTAAATTGTTAATTAAACTGAAGCGTATTTTATCTGATTTTTGTTTATTCTGTACAACAAAATTGTTCTGGGAATAGGAAATCATCCCGAAGTAGCAAAAAAACAATATAAAGAACCCTATTTTATTCATGTTAAACCAACAAGAAAATTCTACTATCAATTTACAAATCTTTCCTGTTGATTAGATATTTAGAATGGTTTTTTAAAAAAACTTTAAGATAATTTTCTCAACTTTGCACCCTAAAAATTTATTTTTAATGCCAACTATTTCTAGAAAAGGGGAATTAATGCCCCAATCGCCTATTCGAAAACTGGTACCTTATGCAGATCAAGCAGTTAAGGATGGGAAATCTATATATTATTTAAACATTGGTCAACCTGATATTAAAACCCCTGAAGTTGCTTTAAAAGCCGTAAGGGAAAATACTGTTGAAATTTTATCATATTCAAAATCTGAAGGCTCTGAAACCTACAGACAAAAAATAGCCGATTATTACAGCAAACATGATATCCATGTAAATGCTACGGATATTGCTGTTACAACAGGTGCCAGCGAAGCCCTGCTTTTTGTTTTCGGCAGCATTATGGATCCCAATGACGAGGTTATTATTTGCGAGCCTTTTTATGCTAACTATATTGCTTTTTCGGTAGCCTCTGGCGTTAACGTTGTTCCTATAGTTTCAAAAATTGAAGATGATTTTGCATTGCCTCCCATAGAAGAGTTTGAAAAACTAATTACTTCCAAAACAAAGGCTATCTTAATATGTAATCCAGGAAATCCAACAGGTTACTTATATTCTAAAGAAGAAATTCAAAAATTAACAGCTCTTGTTAAAAAGCATGATTTGTTCTTGATTGCGGATGAAGTATACCGTGAGTTTGTATATGATGGCAACACCCATTATTCCATTATGCAGGAAGAAGGACTGGAAGAACACGCCATAATGATTGATTCTGTTTCCAAACGATACAGTATGTGTGGCGCCCGTGTTGGATGCTTGGTTTCTAAAAACAAAACGGTAATTCAAACCGTCATTAAATTTGCTCAAGCACGGTTGAGTCCACCAACTTATGCCCAAATTGCTAGCGAAGCTGCTTTAGACACCCCACAAAGTTATTTTGATGATGTTATTGAAGAATATATTGAGCGTAGAGACACTTTAATTGCCGAGCTCAAAAAAATTGACGGCGTAAAAGTAGCCAAACCCAAAGGTGCTTTTTATTGTGTAGCTGAATTACCTATAAAAAACTCCGACCATTTTGCCCAGTGGCTTTTAGAACATTTTGATATTGACGGGGAAACAGTCATGGTAGCTCCCGGTGGCGGTTTTTATTCAACACCTGGACTAGGCACAAATCAAATTAGAATTGCCTATGTGCTTAAGAAAGAAAGCTTAGTGAAAGCCGTAAATATTATTAAAGAAGCTTTAAAAGTTTATAAAGATTAGTGCAAATCAGCCATAACATATCACTAAAATCTTTTAATACTTTTGGTATTGACGCTCAAGCAAAACATTTTGTTTCGGTGTCAAGTATTGAAGATTTACAAAATGTTATTGGTTTAAATGAATACCCTAAGAAATTAATTCTAGGTGGCGGCAGCAATATGTTGCTTACCAAAGACCAAGATTTATTGGTTATACATGTAAACCTTAAAGGCATTTCAATCCTTTCTGAAGACGAAGACAGCGTTTTGGTTAAAGCCTATGCTGGCGAAAATTGGCATGATTTTGTTTTATGGTGTTTGAACAAAGATTTTGGCGGTATTGAAAATCTATCTTTAATACCTGGTAATGTTGGCTCTGCCCCCATTCAAAATATAGGCGCCTATGGCGTAGAGCTTAAAGACACTTTTGTCTGTTGTGAAGCCATGTCACTTGAAGAGAAAAAGCTAAGGACCTTTACCAAACAAGATTGTCAATTCGATTACAGAAATTCTATTTTTAAACAGCAATCCAAAGGCCAATACATTATTACCAGTGTTACTTTCAAACTTACAAAGTATAGTCATAAATTACATCTAAATTACGGCACCATTGCTTCGCAGTTACAGGAAATGAAGGTGAACAATCCTACTATTCAAGATATTTCGAAAGCTGTTATAACTATCAGACAACAAAAACTGCCAGACCCAAAAGAAATTGGCAACAGTGGTAGTTTTTTTAAGAACCCCGTTATAACTAAACAACACTACCTATCGTTATTAAATAATTTTGAAGACATGCCAAGTTATCCTATATCTGATGATGAGGTTAAAATTCCTGCTGGCTGGCTTATTGAAAAAGCAGGTTTTAAAGGGAAACGCTTTGGTGACTGTGGTGTACACAAAAATCAAGCTTTGGTATTGGTTAATTACGGAAGCGCCAAGGGTTCCGATATTTTAAAACTTTCAGAATTAATTCAAAAAACAATAAAAAAGCTTTTTAACGTTACAATAGAGGCAGAAGTTAATATTCTATAAATACAAAAGAAATTTCTAAATTTACCTGATTTATGTAATTTCAATTTATATATAAAAGCCACACAACTTGATATCAACCATTGAAAAAGAAATAGTTAACCTACTAGAACGTGGAGACAAGAAAGCAATAAAACTGCTCTACGAAAATTATGCAGATGCGTTGTACGGTGTTATTAAAAAAATAATATCCGATGAAGACATAGCCCAAGACGTACTTCAGGAAAGTTTTGTGAAAATTTGGCGCTATTCAAAAAAGTACGATGCTTCAAAAGCCAAACTATTTACATGGCTTTACAGAATTGCCTACAACTCTGCTATAGACAAAGTTAGGTCCTTAAAAAATAAAAACAATAACGAAATCCAAATCGAGACATCATCCGTATATAAGATAACATCAAATGAGTTAAACCAGGATGTTTTAGACATAAAAAAACATCTTAATGCACTTGATGAAAAATATCAGATCGTGCTGCATGCCCTCTTTTTTGAAGGTATGACGCAACAAGAAGCCAGTGATGAATTGGATATTCCGCTGGGCACTATAAAATCGAGATTAAAAATTGGGTTACGTGAACTAAAAAAAGTTTACAACCCTTAACTTAAAACGTCATGAATGAGAAAATAATTACTTTTTTAAATTCTGGCCTTCTAGAAAAATATCTATTAGGTAGTACTACTTCTGCCGAAACCCAAATGGTTGAAACCTACCTATCTAAATATACTGAGGTTCAGAATGCCTACAACACATTACAGTTCAACTTAGAAGTAGTTGCAAAAAGTAATGCTGTTGAAGCCCCTAAACACATCTTAAACGACATTTTAGATGAGTTAGATGAAAAACCCGTTTTAAACATCAAGGATTTTAAAAAATATAAATCTTGGTATAAATTGGGTGTTGCCGCCAGCGTAGCTGCTTTAATTTTTGCGGCTTGGTCTTTTTCGCTATACAACCAAAAGAAAGACTTATCTAGAGAGAACCAAGTTGTGGTTGATGAAATTTTTGACTTAAGAGGTGACATAGAAAAAAACAACAAAAAGTTGGATGAAGTTATGCGCCAGTTTAAACAGTTAAACGACCCAGAAACCTACAAATACATTATAGAAGGCAATAGCCGTGCTAAAAACTTAAAAACGGTTGCATACATCAATGCAAAAGAAAAAACATCTATGATTGATGTGGTTTCTTTACCAAAATTGCCTGAAGAAAAATGCTACCAGATGTGGGCAGAAATACAAGGAAAAATGGTAAGCTTGGGTATTTTAAGTGAAACTGAAAGGCAACTTGTGCCAATTCCATACGCAGAAAACGCCCTTGGTTTAAATATAACCATCGAGCCCAAAGGCGGCAATACAGTAGCCTCCTTACAAAACTCGGTTGCAGAGATTACATTACAATAGATTAATAGTAAAAAAGTAGAAGAGCCTTATTTAAAAAATAAGGCTCTTCTTATATATTTTAAAATTCTAAATATTACGAATCCAGACCTTCTTTCCATGGGGATTGAAGTACTTTATTATAAATCAACCCTCCAACAACGGCACCTAAAATAGGAGCCACCCAAAACAACCATAATTGGGCCAAAGCATCTCCTCCAACAAAAATGGCCTGAGATAAAGAACGTGCAGGATTGACAGAAGTGTTAGTAATTGGAATAGAAATTAAGTGAATAAGTGTTAAACCCAACCCAATAGCTATCCCAGCAAATTTACCATTCGCAAATTTATCGGTAGCTCCCATAATAATAATTAGGAAAAACATCGTTAACAGGAACTCGGTTAAAAATGCCGCACCCAAACTATAACTTTTTCCAAAATAAACAGCGTGGTCATAAAAGTTTGTTGCAAAAGCCCCAGGCCCACTACCTGTACCTCCATTAATAAAATATAAAGCCGCGGCCGCTACAATGGCCCCTATACATTGCGAAATTATATATGGTAAAGCCTCTTTAGAAGAATGCCTGCCACCAGATAACAGTCCCAATGTTACAGCCGGGTTAAAATGTCCTCCAGATATATGCCCGACAGCATACGCCATGGTTAAAACGGTCAAACCAAAAGCCAAGGCCACTCCTATAAGTAAAATACCTACTTGACCACTATCGGCAGGGGCAATTTGTGAAGCAAAAATAGCACTTCCACAACCGCCAAAAACCAGCCAAAATGTTCCGAAAAATTCTGCAAATAATTTTTTCATATCTTATATAATATTAGTTGTTAGACAATTACAATTTACAAATAATTTCACTCGCTTTTAACAAAAAACCTTCTACACGATAATTTTTCAATCTTTATGCTATCCGCCATAAATGCATTACCTTTGTAAAAATTTCATAAAATGAAACTTCTTTTAATATCTATTATTCTTTTGGGATTGGGTTTTGCCGGTATAGCCATTAAAATATGGTCTAAAAAGGACGGTAAATTTGCAGGAACCTGTGCAAGCCAAAACCCCATGCTAAACAAAAGTGGTGAATCTTGCGGTTTTTGTGGAAAAACACCAGACCAATTTGGCGACTGTAACGAACCTCAACATTCCAAATAATTTATGGGTTTTCTTGATGTTGTATTCTACATCTTTTTCGTTGTAGTTTTTATTCAAGTTATATTTTATATTTTCATTTTCGGAAAATTCGCTTTCCTAAAACCTTCAAAAAAAGTTCAGAAAAACATAGGCGTTTCTGTGATTATCTGTGCCAAAAATGAGTCTGAAAACTTAAAAAAGTTCCTTCCTTCCATCTTAGAACAAGATTATCCAAATTTTGAAGTGGTTTTAATTAATGATGCATCTTCTGATGATACCCTTGAAATTATGGAGTCTTTTTCAGAGAAATATCAAAACATTAAAATTGTAGATGTAAAAAATACCGAGGCTTTTTGGGGCAATAAAAAATATGCACTAACTCTGGGCATTAAAGCCTCTAAGTATAATTATCTTTTGTTTACAGATGCCGATTGTAAACCTTCCTCAAAATATTGGATTAAAGAAATAGCCTCTCACTTTAACAATGAAACAAGTATTGTTTTAGGTTATGGCGCTTACTCTAAAACCAACAAATCATTTCTAAATAAACTCATCCGTTTTGAAACACTTATTACAGCAATCCATTATTTTTCATTTGCCAATTTAGGAGTTCCGTACATGGGTGTTGGCAGAAATTTGGCTTATACCAAAGATGCCTTTTTTAAAGCCAATGGTTTTATAACCCATATAAAAGTTCGCTCTGGAGACGACGATTTATTTGTTAACCAAGTAGCCAACAAAAACAATACGGCCATTTGTTTTTCTAAAGAAAGTTTTACAGAATCTATACCTAAATCCACTTTTAAGGAATGGGTAAAGCAAAAAAGAAGACACATATCTACAGCCAAACATTATAAGCCAAAACATAAAGTAATGTTGTCGACCATATACTTAACCAATTTCTTGTTTTGGATTCTTTTCTTAATTCTTACCATCCCACTTTATCAATGGAAAATTGTTATTGGAATGTTGTTGCTTCGCCTCATTTTGCAGTACATTGTTATTGGCAATTGCGCTAAGAAACTCAATGAAAAAGGACTTTTTTTATTACTGTCTTTTCTCGAAATCTTTTTAATTACTTTTCAATTGGCTATCTTTATAAATAATCTTGTTTCAAAACCGCATCATTGGAAATAGAAGAAGCCATTAAACGAGCCAAGAAAAACGACCAAAAAGCCTTCAATTTTTTATTAAATACCTTTTGGGATGACGTCTATGGCTTTCAATTAAAACGCATAGAAAATGAAAATGATGCTGAAGATATTTCTATACAAACTTTTTCGCGTGCTTTTGATAGAATAGAAACCTTCGACGACAGCTATAAGTTTAAAACATGGTTGATTACCATTTCCAAGAATATCCACATTGACATACTTAGGAAAGAGAAAAACTCAATTTCTCAAATCACTTCTAATGACGACAAAACGGTTTATCAAATTTTAGATGAATCGCCTTCTCCCGAAGACGAACTTATTACCGAACAAAATCTAGCCAAATTACTTCGTGATATAAAAAAACTAAAGCCTCATTACCAAGAAATTATAAATTTGCGTTACTTTCAAGAATTAAGTTATAAGGAAATTTCCAAAGAACTTAAGGAACCTATTAATAATGTGAAAGTAAAATTATTGAGAGCAAAAAAATTATTGGCAGATATTATTCAAAACAATCAATGATTAGCAAATTAAAGAACCTTGGGCCAGGACTATTGTTTGCTGGTGCCGCCATTGGGGTTTCCCACTTAGTACAATCTACCCGGGCTGGAGCCGATTATGGCATGGGGTTAATTTGGGCATTGCTACTAGTTAACATTTGTAAATACCCTTTTTTTCAATTTGGCCCGAGGTATGCGATGGCCACAGGCGAAAGTTTGATTGAGGGCTACAAAAAACTAGGCAAAGGTATTTTAGAAACCTATTACATTTTAAATTTCGCCACGATATTTACAATTCAAACTGCTGTTACCATAGTAACTGCAGGATTGGCCGCTACGTTATTTGGTGATTTCCCCTCAATTAATATTGGCAGCAAAGTTATTTCCAGTACCGAAACTTGGACAATCATTTTAATTTTGGTGTGTGTTTCCATTTTAATTTTTGGTAAATACAAGCTCTTGGACAGGTTAATGAAAATTATTGTTATAACATTAACCATTAGCACCATTATTGCCGTAACTATAGCCTACAACAATACAATTACTACATTTTCCTTAACTCAAATTATTCCAAAAAATACGGCAGATATTGCTTTTTTAATTGCCTTTATGGGCTGGATGCCGGCTCCTTTAGATATTTCAGTTTGGCAATCTTTGTGGTGTATCGAGAAAAATAAAAGTTCTAAGAACTACTCGCCCAAATCGGCTTTGTTCGATTTTAACATTGGTTATATAAGTACCATTTTTATCGGTTTGGGGTTTGTGGCCTTAGGAAGCCTCGTTATGTTTCAAAGTGGTGAAACGTTTAGTGATTCTGCTAGTCAATTTGCAACCCAATTAATTACAATGTACACTGTTAATTTAGGCGATTGGGCCTATGTTATAATTGGCATTGCTGCTTTTACAACCATGTTCAGCACCACATTAACCACATTAGACGCTTCACCTAGGGCTATGTCTAAAACATCAGAACTACTTTTCAAGAAAACTCATTTCTTAAACTATAATTTTTGGCTCGCCCTTCTATCTGCTGGCACCATTCTTATATTTTTATACCTTGCTTCTGAAATGGGCTTATTGGTTAAAATTGCTACCATTTTATCTTTCATCACTGCACCCTTTTTTGCAATAATAAACTATCGATTAATAACAAGTAAACATGTGCCCAAAGATTGGCATCCAACAAAAAAAATACATATTTTAAGCTGGCTGGGTATTGTTTTTTTAATCGGTTTCAGTATTTGGTATCTTACCACTTTATAAGTTTCTTTTAATGAATAGTTCGTATCTTTGTACCCATTATTTTAAAGTATGAACACAGAAACAGTTTCGAACATATTACCTAAAGAAAGACAAGCCAAACCAAAATGGTTAAGGGTTAAACTACCCACTGGAAAAAAATATACAGAACTAAGAGGCTTAGTTGATAAATACAAACTAAATACCATTTGCACCTCGGGAAGTTGCCCAAATATGGGAGAATGTTGGGGAGAAGGCACTGCTACTTTCATGATTCTTGGCAATGTCTGCACACGCTCTTGTGGATTTTGTGGCGTAAAAACAGGAAGACCAGAAACGGTTGATTGGGATGAACCCGAAAAAGTAGCACGCTCTATTAAAATCATGAAAATTAAACATGCTGTTTTAACCAGTGTTGATAGGGACGACTTAAAAGACATGGGAAGTATTATGTGGGCAGAGACCGTAAAAGCGGTTAGGCGCATGAACCCTGAAACAACCCTTGAAACACTTATTCCAGATTTTCAAGGTATTGAACACCATATTGATAGAATTATAGATGTAGCTCCAGAAGTTGTATCACACAATATTGAAACCGTGAAACGGTTAACCCGAGAGGTAAGGATTCAAGCAAAATATGAACGCAGTCTGGGTGTTTTAAAATATTTAAAACAACAAGGACAAAGACGTACAAAGTCTGGTATTATGCTTGGTTTGGGAGAAACAAGAGAGGAAGTAATTGAAACGCTACACGATTTAAAGGCTAATGATGTAGATGTTGTTACCATTGGGCAGTACCTACAGCCAAGTAAAAAACATTTACCCGTAAAACAGTTTATTACACCTGACCAATTTAAGGAATATGAAGAAATTGGTTTAAATCTTGGTTTCCGTCACGTAGAAAGCAGTGCTTTGGTACGTTCGTCTTACAGAGCTCAAAAACATATTGAATAAAAATGATTCGTGTCGCAATAAACGGCTTCGGACGCATTGGCAGGCGTGTATTTAGATTACTGCAAAATTATAATAACATTGAAGTTGTTGTAATTAACGATCTAGCCAATGCCAAAACACTAAGCCATTTGCTAAAATACGACAGTATTCATGGTATCTTCAATGAAAATGTGTCTTATAATGACCAAGATATTGTTGTAAATGAAAAACACATTGCACTACTTAATGCAAAACATCCTAAAGACATTGATTGGAAACCATTCAATATTGATTTTGTAATTGAATCGACAGGTAAATTTAAAACTACTGACCAACTACAATACCATATTATTAATGGTGCCAAAAAAGTAATCTTAAGTGTTCCGCCGTTAGAAGACAATATTAAAACCATTGTTATGGGTGTTAACGATCAGCTTATCGATGGTAATGAAACTATTGTTTCAAACGCTTCATGTACCACAAACAATGCCGCACCTATGATTGATATTATTAATAAACTTTGCGGCATTAATCAAGCCTACATTACAACCGTACATTCTTATACTACCGACCAAAGCCTACACGACCAACCACATAATGATTTGCGTAGGGCTAGAGCCGCAGGGCAATCTATTGTACCAACAACAACAGGTGCCGCAAAGGCACTAACAAAGATATTCCCTGAATTATCGGATGTTATTGGTGGTTGTGGCATCAGGGTACCGGTTGCCAATGGTTCTTTAACAGATATCACCTTTAATGTAAAAAAAGATGTATCTATTCAAGAAATAAACAATGCTTTTGAAGAGGCCTCATTGAACATGTATAAAAATATTATAGAATATACAGAAGACCCAATAGTTTCTATTGATATTGTTGGAAATACCCATTCCTGTATTTTCGATTCACAAATGACTTCCGTCATTGGGAATATGGTAAAAATTATTAGCTGGTATGATAATGAAACAGGTTATTCTAGTAGAATTATTGATTTAATATGCAATTTATCGGAAAAAAATGTTGTTTTATCGATAAAATAATTATATTTGTCGACTAGTGTTAATTAATTATGCCTCAAATTAAAAGATACATATTTGCTATTATTATTCTCTTCAACTTGAATTTATGGGCACAAAAGTCTATTGAAGAGGACCCAGAAATAATACAAAATAGCATAAATTACAAAATATCACAATCCGAATTAGACATCTCTAACTTCGATTATTTTGAGGCACAAAAAAAACTGGATGACGCCCTAGATTTGGCCATAAAAGCCGAAAACAATACTAGCATCGGCATTATTTACTCAAAAAAGGGAAAGTTACACCTTATTATAGAGGAGCAAGACCAAGCCATTAAATCACTTAACGAGGCCATTAAGGTACAGCGCACCAACGACAATGCTAACTTGGGCAATTCATACAAAACATTGGGAGAGGTCTATTTAAGCAAAAAAGATTACAATCAAGCAATCGATTATTTTACATCTGCCAAAAATCTTTTTCAGCAAGAAGGCTTAAATAAAAATATTGCTGAAACCTTGCTTCTAGAGGGTGCCACGTACCTTAATTTAGAAAATTACAAAAAAGCCAGAGAGCTTTTTGACCAATCTATACAATTATCTAAAAAAGAAAACTTACCTAGGGTTGAAAGCAACACCTTAGTAAAACAAGCCAACGTTTATTTTCACTTAGGCGACAACCCGAAGGCTGTTCAGCTGGCTAATGAAGGCATTGCCATTGCCAAAACAAATAAGTTTCCTGAAATTTTAAGTGAAGGGTATTCTACCTTGAGTGAAATAAATCAAAGCATTGGTGATTATCAAACATCAAATAATTATCTGAGGGCTTTTATTAAACTATCAGATTCATTGCGCACTGTAAAAAAGGCAAATCTTTCTCCAGATAAAAGAATACAATCCTTAATGAGCGACCAAATTGCCAAAAACAAACAAACCGAAGAGGAATTGGTTGTTGAAAAAAACAAAAACGAATTAAGCACCTTAATTTCCATTTTAAGTGTGGCATTAATAACCATCTTATCGCTCTTAACCTTATCGCTTTATAAGAACAACAATATACGGCTTAAGACAAACAATATGCTTCATAAAAAAAATGCTGAGCTTATTGTTGCTAAAGAAAAAGCAGAATTGGCCTCTAAAACAAAAGCCAATTTCCTATCAACCGTAACGCACGAATTAAGAACCCCTTTGTATGCAGTTACAGGTTTGAGTAACATGTTACTGGATGAAAACCCAAAACCCGAACAGATTCAACATTTAAAATCCTTAAAATTTTCGGGGGATTATCTTTTAGCGTTTATAAACGATATACTTCAAATCAATAAAATTGAAGCCAACAAAGTTGAACTGGAACCCGAACCGTTCAACCTTAAGAAAAAAATCAACAACATTATCCTTGCATTAAACAACTCTGCTCAGGACAACAATGTTAAAATTCATTTTGAATACGACAATCATTTACAGGAAAACTATATTGCCGACCAATTAAAAATATCTCAAATACTTATTAATCTTATAGGCAATTCTATCAAGTTTACCAAAGATGGCGATATTTGGATTAGAGTTTACAAAATAGAGCAACAAGACAAATTTTTCACATTACGTTTTGAGGTAGAAGACAACGGCATTGGTATAAGTGAAGATAAACAGGAAAATATGTTTGAAAGTTTCTCCCAAGGCTCTATACAAATCAACAGAAAATACGGAGGTACAGGCTTGGGCCTATCTATCGTGAAAGGATTGATAGATATTTTAAAGGGCAAAATATTTGTAAAAAGCGAATTGGGCAAAGGCACTACATTTTATTTTGAAATTCCTTTAGAAAATACAGAACAACAAGAAACAGACATAGAAATAGCCTCTAAAAAGGAAACACCAATAAACAAATCTGAAGATTTAGATTTATCGAATGTTAAGATTTTGGTTGTTGAAGACAATAAAATCAACCAAATGATTACCAAAAAAATCTTAACCAAAATGGAACTTAAATGCGACATTGTTGATAATGGCGAAGGCGCTGTAGACATGATTAAAAACAATCAATACGACATTATTTTAATGGATATACACATGCCCGGCATAAGCGGTATTGAAGCCACTAAAATTGTACGGTCTTTCGATAAAGAACTGACTATTTTTGCGCTGACCGCTGTTACAATAGAAGATAAAATGCAAGAATTTGAGGAAGCTGGTTTTACCGATATAATACCCAAACCATTTAAGCAAGAAGAGTTTGAGAAAAAACTTTACAATGCTTTAAGCAAAAACAGCAATGGCAAATCTGCCACAGCTTAACTTTCTACAAACTTATTTATTAACGTATTGAATTTTGCCTTATCACTAAGAGCGACTTCAATAGGCAAATAATACAAATTATCACGTAGTGAAGCATATTGTTTTAACCGCATAAAATCTTTTTCTGTAGTTACAATTAATCCTTTGGTTTCTAGATCCTTAATATCAGAAACCGAAAAATTATGATGGTCCTTAAAGTTAAGGTGCTCAAACTTTAATTGATTTTTCAGTAAAAAATCAACAAGCGGGCTTGAGTTTGCAATCCCTGTAACCAAAGTAAAATGGCCTAAGCTATTAAGCTTTATTTTATTTTTAGCAGAAACTATTTTATCTGCATATTGAATAGAACTAAAAAAAACCTGCTGATGATTATCTATTTTCAATTTCTTTATAACATTCTCCTTTTCTAAATCTGAAATATTTTCAGGACATTTAGTAACCACAATAATATCTGCTCTTTTAGCACCAGTTCTGGGCTCTCTTAAATTACCAGTAGGCAATACATAATCTTTGTAATAGGGATTATTATAGGTAGTCAACAAAATGTTATATCCCGCACGCACTTTACGATGTTGAAAAGCATCATCCAACAAAACAATATCTGGTTTATGTTTAAGGGATCGTAGCTTTTTAATGCCATTATTTCTATCGGAGTCTACGGCAACTATTATTTCATTTTTAAATTTTTCATAAAACTGAAAAGGTTCATCACCTAAAGTTTCAGCCGTAGCTGTTTCATCGGCCAATTGAAATCCTGTTGTCTTGCGTTTATACCCTCTACTTAAAGTAGCCACTCTATAATTATCTTTAAGCAAAGTGATTAAATATTCCACCATTGGTGTTTTTCCTGTGCCCCCAACACTCAAGTTTCCTACACAAATAATAGGGAAATCGTAAGAAACAGATTTTTTAATGCCCAAATCGTACAATTTGTTCCTTGCTGCAGTCGCAACATAATAAAGCGGCATAAAAGGAAATGCTATGTTTCTTATCAAATTCATAATAGCAAAGTAAATATTTTATCTTTGTTTAATAATCAATTAATGGAATTTTTATGATTGTTCAAGACGTCATTAACCATCTAGAAGCCTTATCTCCTCTAAGCTATGCAGAGGATTTTGATAATGTTGGGCTTTTGGTTGGCAATAAAAACGCCCCAATAACAGGCGTATTGGTAACATTAGACACATTGGAAACGGTTGTTGATGAAGCCATAGCGAACAACTGTAATCTTATAGTCAGTTTTCACCCTATTATTTTTAAGGGTCTTAAAAAACTAACAGGCAAAACCTATGTAGAACGCGTGGTGATAAAAGCCATAAAAAATGATATTGCCATTTACAGTATGCATACTGCCCTAGACAATGCATTTCAAGGAGTTAACGATATGATTTGCAACAAACTGGAATTAACAAATAGATCTATTTTAATACCGCAATCAGGAACCATAAAAAAGCTAACCACATTTGTACCAAGCAATGAGGCGGAAGACTTAAGGAATGCTTTATTTGAGGTCGGAGCCGGCAATATCGGCAATTATAACGACTGTAGTTTTAACGTTGAAGGCATTGGCACTTTTAACGGCAATGAAAATTCTAATCCCACCAAAGGAAAAAAAGGAAGTATACACTCCGAAAAAGAAACACAAATCAGCGTTACTTATTCAAAACATTTAGAAGGCAACATCCTTAAAACGCTTTTCAAAACCCATTCTTATGAAGAAGTAGCCTACGAAATAACCACGCTTGAGAATAAAAATCAGCACATTGGCATTGGAATGGTCGGTGAACTAAAATTTCCATTGAGCGAAGAAGATTTCTTGAACTATTTAAAAAATAAAATGGATGTGAAATATATACGGCATTCTTCTTTTCTAAACAAAAACATTAACAAAGTGGCTGTTTTAGGAGGCTCCGGTAGTTTTGCCATTGAAACCGCTAAACAGGCTGGCGCTGATGCTTTTGTGACGGCCGATTTAAAATACCATGATTTTTTTACAGCCGAAAACCAAATACTTTTAGCAGATATTGGGCATTACGAAAGCGAGCAATACACAAAAAACCTAATAGTTGCTTATCTTACAAAAAAAATCACTAATTTTGCAATCATTTTATCGAAGACAAACACCAATCCAGTTAAGTATATTTAAGTATGGCAAAAAAGAATGAACAAACCGTTGAAGAGCGCCTAAGAGCTTTATACGATTTACAACTTATCGACTCTAGAATTGATGAAATAAGAAACGTTCGTGGAGAACTTCCTTTAGAAGTTCGTGATTTAGAAGATGAAGTTGCTGGTCTTAATATTAGATTAGAAAAACTTGTATCTAGTTTACAAGTTATAGATAACGATATTGTTTCCAAAAAAAACCTGATTGAAGAGTCTAAATCCTTAATAAAAAAGTACAGCGAACAACAAAAAAATGTAAGAAACAACAGAGAGTTCAATTCGCTTACCAAAGAAGTAGAGTTTCAGGAATTGGAAATCCAGTTGGCTGAAAAGCATATTAAGGAATACAAAGCTCAAATTGAGCAAAAAAAGGAAGTTATTGCCGAAACCAAAGAACGTTTAAAAGAACGTGAAACCCACCTTAAACACAAAAAAGGTGAACTTGATGCTATTTTAGCCGAAACTGAAAAGGAAGAACAAGCCTTAATAGAAAAATCAAAGGAATATAAAGAGCAAATAGAAGAACGTTTGGTTTCTGCTTACGATAGAATACGAAGAAACGTTAAAAACGGCTTAGCTGTTGTACCAATTGAAAGAGGTGCTTCAGGAGGATCTTTCTTTACAATCCCTCCACAAATTCAAGTAGAAATTGCATCTCGAAAAAAAGTAATAACAGACGAACACAGTGGTAGAATATTAGTAGATGCTGTATTGGCCGAAGAGCAAAAAGATAAAATGGAAAAGTTGTTTTCTAAACTATAATCCATCAAAATTATATACCTAAAGCCTTCACAAAATTGTGAAGGCTTTTTTATTTTGTGAAAACTTTCACAACAAAAACAAAAAGGTTTTCTAACTTTATACGACTAGACAAGGACATTATTTATTATGAAATGTGCAATAATCAAAAAACCATAAATTAATTGCACATTTCATCGTGGCCTTTGAAAAACAAATATTTATCACAAATGAAAAATATAACCATTGCCTTAGTTCTTTCTCTCTTATTTAGTTGCCAAAACAAAGCCCAAAACAATCAAAACCAAAAAATTACTGAAGCAACACCTGTTCAGGTTCCACTTCAAAATGGCAAAGCTAAAGCTTATTTTGCCAGTGGGTGTTTCTGGTGTGTTGAAGCTGTTTATGAAAGTATTAAAGGCGTAGAAGAAGCCATTAGCGGTTACTCTGGCGGCCATACATTAAACCCAACATACGAGGAAAGCAACACAGGTAGAACAGGCCATGCAGAGAGCATAGAGGTAATTTACGACCCAAACATTGTTAGCTTCGCAACGTTGGTTGATGCTTACTTCGCCTCACAAGACCCTACACAAGTTAATGGACAAGGCCCTGATATAGGTTCTCAATACCGTTCTATTATTTTCTATCAAAACGAAGAAGAAAAAGCAATCATTCTGAAAAAGAAAGAAGCGCTTTCAAAAAAACTAAATGCTAAAATAGCAGCAGAAGTTTATCCTTTCCAGAAGTTTTGGATAGCGGAAGATTACCATCAAAATTACGAAAGGCTTCACCCTAATAACAGCTATATAAGAAATGTATCAATCCCAAGGCTTAAGAGATTTAAAGCCGATTTCCCTTCAGAATTATTAAAAAGCAACCACTAACCAATATGAAAAATACATTCTTCATTTTTTTAGCAATTCTATTCGTTTCTTGTAAAGAATCCAAAAGCAATGATATTTCAGAACAGGCCAAAGAACTTACCATTGCTGAAAAAATTGCCAATGCACATGGCTATGAAAGCTGGGAGAATGTAAGGGAAATTGAGTTTACTTTTAATGTTGATAGAGGCGAGAATCATTCCGAACGCTCTTGGACATGGGAACCGAAAAATGATATAGTAACTTTTTTAACTCAAGAAGATTCCAATATAGTTTATAACAGAAAAAGCATGGACTCTACTGATATTAAAACAGATAGAAGTTTTATAAACGATAAATTTTGGCTGTTTATTCCATTTCAATTGGTTTGGGACCAAGGCACAACTATTTCTGAACCCATTATGGCTGAAGCTCCCATTAGCAAAACCAATATGCACAAAATAACATTAACCTATCCTAATGAGGGCGGCTACACACCTGGTGATGCCTACGATTTATTTTATGGAGATGATTTTTTAATTAAAGAATGGGTTTATAGAAGAGACAATAGCGAAACACCTTCTTTAACAACTACTTTAGAAGACTACCAAGATTTTAATGGTTTAAAATTGGCCACAATGCGAAAAATGGCTAACAACAACGATTGGAGTTTGTTCTTTACCAACATTAAGGTTACAACCGAATAATTTTTAACAAAGAAAAATCCAAAAGCTAGACCCTAACGTATATAAAGTATAATATCCCGCGTTAAGCGTCTATATATATCGAAAGTTCTTTAATCAATGGTTAAAGAACTTTTTTTAACCAATAAACGCTTTCTTAGTATGCGTACCATCGCAAAAAGGTTTATTATTAGAACTGCCACATCTACAGAAGGCTGTAGTTTTGTTTTTAATTTCCCTACTACCATCTTTATGGGTTACATGTAAAGCACCATAAACCAACAAAGGGCCATTTTCTATCACCTCAACTTTTGTTTCCAAATGTTCAGCTTCTTTATTTGCATTACCATCCATATAGTAGCTTAATGCACCCGAAGGGCACTGCTTTACTTGATTTACTAAATCTTCAGTAGATGCTGCATCTATTGTTATCCATGGGCGTTCCCTTGGTTTAAAAACTTTGGGCAATCCTCTGGCGCAAATGGCAGAATGAATACATTTTTCTGGTTCCCAAACTATGGTTACCTCACCATTGGAATATTCTTTAGTCTTTCCCATGTTTATCAAATTTTAATAAATATACAAAAAATCAATGTTTAAGTTAAGCTAAACTCTATCTCTCATTTCTTATTTTTGTTTTATGGAATTAAACTTAAAAGGGAAAAACGCATTGGTTTGCGGAAGCACTCAGGGCATTGGCAAGTCAACTGCCACAGCATTGGCCTTAGAAGGTGTAAATGTTACCCTAGTGGCTAGAAATGAGGAAAAACTAAAGCAGGTTTTACAAGAGTTACCAAACACCAACAAACACAGTTACATTGTTGCCGATTTTTCTTTTCCGGATGATTTGAACTCAAAAGTGATTTCATTCATTAAGGAACAACACGGATTTCATATTCTCGTGAACAATACAGGCGGCCCCAAAGGTGGCAACATTTTAGAAGCTACCATTCCAGAATTCGAACAAGCATTCACCCAGCATATAAAATGTAATCACCTACTTGCCCAAACGGTCATTCCGTTTATGAAAACCGAAGGATTTGGCAGAATTATAAACATCGTTTCTACATCGGTTAAAGAACCCATCCCAGGACTCGGTGTAAGCAACACCATAAGAGCTGCCGTGGGCAATTGGGCCAAAACATTGGCTACAGAAGTTGGCGCTTTGGGAATTACCGTAAACAACGTACTTCCTGGATTTACCGATACGGAACGCATTGCAGAAATAACCAAAGCCAACGCCAAAAAAGAAGGCATTTCTTTTGATGAAATGAGCCAAATAATGAAAAGCCATGCACCAGCAAAAAGGTTTGCCAAACCCGAAGAAATTGCCAATGCAGTGGTTTTTTTAGCCAGTGAAGCTGCAGCTTATATTACCGGTATTAACCTTCCTGTTGATGGAGGAAGAACAAAAAGTCTTTAAACTAAATATGGCACATTTTATACCTGAAGAATTAGAAGAATATGTTGTTACCCATTCGGAAAACGAACCAGAATTATTACAACAATTAAGCAGGGAGACATACCAGAAAATATTACAGCCACGCATGCTTAGCGGCCACTATCAAGGCAGGTTATTAAGTTTACTTTCTAAATTAGTAAATCCTAAAAATATTTTGGAAATTGGCACCTATACTGGCTATTCGGCTTTGTGTTTGGCCGAAGGCATACAACCTTCTGGAGAATTACACACAATAGATATTAACGAAGAATTGTTTGATTTTCAAAGGACATATTTTGACAAATCTGCGTATGGCAAGCAAATTTTTCAACATTTGGGAAATGCTTTGGAGATTATACCCAAACTGGACAAAACCTTTGATTTAATTTTTATTGATGCCGACAAAGAAAACTACCCTAACTACTTCCATACAATAATAGATAAATTGAATGTGAACGGTATTTTACTATCAGACAATGTGCTTTGGAGTGGCAAAGTAACAAAACCAGTTAAGGACGATGACCTAGCAACAAAAGCTTTGTTAGAGTACAATACTCTTTTAAAAGAAGATAAGCGCATAGAAACCGTATTATTACCCATAAGGGACGGTTTAACAATTAGTAGGAAAAGTAATTAAGACGCCTCATTAAAATTGATTACGCTGTGTTTACTGTTTTCAATATTTGCTGATATTATCTGGAAAAATTCATAGTTGTCAAATGGTTTGGTGATCACATCGTTATAACCAATATCTTTAAACTCTTCCTTAACCTCTAAAACATCGGCCGCTGTTAATGCTATAATTGGTATGGTTTGGTTAAATTGCCTTATGGCTAATGTGGCTTCACTACCGTTCATTATTGGCATATTAATATCCATAAGAATCAAATCAAACTCCTCCGACCTTACTTTATCAAGCGCTTGTTGTCCATTTTGAACCATCACACACTTGTAATTTTGTTTTAAAAGTAGGTTTTTGGTAACAATCTGATTGATTTTGTTATCCTCTGCAACAAGAATTTTATATGGTTTGCCTTGGATTGACAAACTTTTTTGCTTTTCATTTCTAGAACCCAAGCTTGGTTTTGCAGTACTATCAACTTCAAAATCTACATTAAAACTAAACTTTGTCCCAACACCCACTTCACTTTCTAACTCTATTTTACTATTAAATAATTCTATCAATTTTTTAGTGATGGAAAGTCCTAATCCTGTACCCTGATAATTAAAATTGCCCTTGTCTTCTAATTGGGAGAAATTATCAAAAATTGCATCAAACTTTTCTTTTGGAATACCAACACCAGTGTCTTCTACTTCAAACCTTAAGCCTACCTGTTCTTTTTCTAAACCAATAAGCCTAACTCGCATATAAATGGTACCACTTTCGGTAAACTTTACACTATTACCAATTAAATTAATCAATATTTGCGACAACCTAACACTATCGCACTTAACGTGTTCGGGCACATGGTTATCTATTATTATTTTTATCTTGTTATTGGTCTCTTGCAGCCTGTATTCAAAAGAATTCACGATACTTTCCAGCAATTCTTTTATATTGACAGAAACATTTTTAAGTTCCACTTTTTGCGACTCCATTTTACTTACTTGTAAAATATCGTTGATTAAGTTTAAAAGATAATCTCCAGAATATTTAAGCGAATTTAAAAGCTTGGTATCTCTGTAGCTTAAGTTATTATTATTCAAAAGTAAAGATGTAATACCAACAACCCCATAAAGCGGTGTTCTCAATTCGTGTGACACATTGGAAATAAATTTTGATTTCAACTCTGAAGATTTCAAAGCCATATTTCTAGCTTCTTCCAGCTCTTTATTATGTCTTTCTAAAGCTTTACTTAATTTTCTTTTAGATATATAACTTATATAAACTGTAATTAAAACGGTAAACAAAAGCAGTAAAGCTATAGATATGATAAGGTTAACTGTTTTAATTTTATTATTGGCAGCTTGTTGCTCTATTTTCTCAATATTGGCAAGATGTGCATTGTTTTTATAATCCTCTATTTGAAACTTGGATTTAGCAACAACACTCTGCTTTATTTTTTCTTCGTTTATAAGTTTATGATGATATGCATTGTATTTTAAAAGAGCTATATAAGCTTGGTCACTATCGCCATCTTTTGCAGACGATAGCGAAAGTTGCTCATAAGCATTAGACAAAAGCTCTAAATCTTTAGCTCCATCTTTTTCCAAGACAGAAATTGCTTCCCCAAACTTAGAATTTGCTGTATTATAAAGTTCCTTTTTAGTATAATAGAGTCCGTATGTATAATTAAAATAACCCTTTGAATAACTGCCCAAATCTTTTTGCTGAAGTTTTTCTTCTGCCCTTAAAAGGTTCATTAAAGCCGCATCTAATTCGTTGTTGGCAATCTGGGATTCACTTAATCCAATTAACGCATCAAACAATGCTTTAACCTCTTGTTTTTTTAGTTCATCTTGCTTTTTTGCAATATAATCTGAACTAACGTTTAATGCACTTTCAAAATAAGATATTGCTAAACCATAAGCCTTTTTATTTTTATAGATGTTTCCTAAACTTAAATTACAAGCTGCAATTAATGAATAATCTTTTGCTTGTTTGGCAGCTTTTAAGGCTGATTTGTAACTTTTCTCAGCCGCAACCTCCTGTTCCATTGAAAGGTAAATATTCCCTAGATTCAAATTAGAAACCGCTATACCGTAGCTGTCATCTATATTTTGGGACAATGCTTTGGATTTGCTGAAATCATTAAACGATTCTACAATATCTCCATTCTTAAAATAAATTGTTGCAGTGGAATTTAAACTATCTATTTGCTTAATGACTTCCCGATCTCTTTGTCCGAAGGCACAAAAAACAATAGACAGAAAACAGATGAGTAGGCTTGTTTTCATAGTTCGTAAAATTAGATTTGGCAATACCAAAGTATTTTATTTTACGAACAGAGGTAAAAAAAATCGATAAAAAGTATTTTATTATGGGTTAATAGACGAACGACACTACAAATTTACGAAATACAATACTTACAGATTTCGTTTTACAGATCCTGTAAAGTCGTCTAGCTCTTCTTTGGCCTTATTTACCTCATTGGATATTTCTTTAGTAAAACTGGTATCTACACCGTTTTTTTCTGCCGTTTTGGTTATTTCGTGTTTAATATCATTAGTAGCATCTTTTAAAACACGCATACCTTTACCCAAACCACGGGCAATTTCAGGAAGTTTATCGGCACCAAAAACCATAACGGCAATAAATAGTATAAACGCTATTTCGCCGCCGCTAATAAAAAGTAATGTAGGTTGTATTATCACAATACAAATATAATGAGTTGCTTTTACACATTAAAGAAATTCATCTCCAATATTAATTACTTTAATTGTAAAAAATGTTAAATTTTTCTAGCTTTTTACACGCTCTTTAAATCTGTCGAATTCACTTTCAACATTCTTTTTTGGCCAAGAATTGTTAGAGATATCTATATCGGCTGTTTCTAAATCAGGGTCAACCACAATACCTATTATTTCTTTTTCAGAAGCAATGGCTTTTTTAATCTCACGATCGTTTAACCGCCATACTTCAGCTGGATAAGTTTCTCTTTTTGAAGTACCATCAACATATTTATACTCAACAATAAGTGGCATTACCAGCCCTCCTGGTTTTTCGAATGTTACGTTATAGAAATATTTAGGATTCTTTAATTGGCTAAGTTCAGCTTGGCTAAAATTTTCCATTAAGTACGCTTTAAGTGTTTTTGAATTATCTACTAACGAACCTTTCTTCAAATTATCACTGTAATCTTCACTACCTTCTTCAACCAAATACACCAAAGGACGCAGATTGCTTTCCACAAGCCCTCTTTCTTTCATATAGTCCCTCATAAACTTATTGGGTTTTGACGATACATAATATTTTTTTACATCTTTTACACCAATATCAACCCAATCTGTGGTATAGAACCAACCACGCCAGTACCAATCTAAATCCATTGCAGAAGCGTCTTCCATTGTACGGAAAAAATCTTCTGGTGTGGGGTGTTTAAATTTCCAGCGATTCGCATATTCTTTAAACGCATAGTCAAACAATTCACGCCCCATAACCGTTTCCCTCAAAATATTAAGCGCTGTGGCGGGCTTGTAATAGGCGTTATTACCCAACTCACTTGATGCTATATTTTGTCCTTTAGACATTATAGGGTTAATGAAATCCTGATTGCCAGACATATAAGGAACTATTAAAGGCGCAGGACCAGCATCTGATGGAAAATTTTTATGTTCAGGTGATAATGCAGATGGATAACGTTGTCCAAATTCCTGTTGCGCTATATATTCAAGAAATGTGTTGATGCCTTCATCCATCCATGCCCACCTACGCTCATCGCTATTAACAATCATTGGGAAAAAATTATGGCCTATTTCGTGCACAATAACCCCAAACATCCCATACTTAACACGGTCGCTATAAGTACCATCTTCTCTAGGCCTACCATGATTCCAACAAATCATAGGGTATTCCATACCTTGATTCTTTGCATGTACAGATATGGCTTTATGGTATGGATAATCAAAGGTCATGTTTGAATAAGATTTTAGTGTACTTGCAACCACTTTAGTAGACCAATCGCCCCATAAAGGATTACCTTCTTTTGGGTACATGGATACCGCCATAACATCTTTGTTCCCAATTTTTACGGCCATCATATCGTAAACAAACTTTCTAGATGTTGCAAAGGCAAAATCGCGAACATTTTCGGCATATAATTTCCATGTTTTAGTTTCGTTAGAAAAGTTTCTTTCGGTAACTTCTGCTTCTTTTTGGGTAACAATTAAAACTGGTTTATTATAAGATTTTTTGGCTTGTTCGTAACGATCCATCATAGTTTTGGTAAAAACCTGTTCCCTATTCATTAATTTACCTGTACCATCTAAAATATGGTCGGCCGGTACTGTAATATTTACTTCAAAATTTCCAAATGGCAGAGCAAACTCATCATTACCAAAAAACTGCATATTTTGCCATCCTTCAACATCATTATACACAGCCATTCTTGGATAAAACTGACCAATAACATATACCCTATTACCATCTTTTGGAAAATATTCATAACCTGAACGGTCTCTTAAAGGTACATGGTCGTTAATATTGTACCACCATTTTATATTAAATGAAAATTTATCGCCCGTTTTCATAGGTTTTGGCAACTCTACACGCATCATTGTATTATTTATCATGTATTGTAGCCCCTCTCCATTATGGGTTGTAACTTCATCGATATTAAAACCTCCATCAAACGAATCTTTTAAATAGCTTTCAACAAGCCTTTCCGGGAAAATATACGGCTCAAAACCTGCCGATTCAATTAAAGGCGTTTTTGAGTTCTTTGCTCTCTTATTTTGGTCTAACTGCACCCATAGGTACTTTAGCTCATCGGGTGAATTATTTGTATAAGTAATAGTTTCAAAGCCAGATAGTTTAGCGTTTTTATCATCTAAAACAATATCCATTTTGTAATCGGCCTGTTGCTGATAATACGCAGAACCAGGAACACCTGAGGCAGTTCTGTACTGGTTGGGCGTGGCAAATTCTTCATCTAATTGCCTAAATTTATTTGTGTTGGTATGGCCTTGTTTTTGTTGTGCTGAAATCGAGCTAGCCACAAAGAAAAGTGACCAGACAAAAAACATCAATTTTTTCATTAGTGATACCTTTTATTTTGACGAATTTTTCGTGTTGGACGAAAATGATTAAATTTTCGTTACAAAAAAGTGGTGCAAAATAACAATTTTTAAAAAATATTTTTTGGTTTTAGTCAAAATTTAACACTGCATTGTCCTTTTGCAGAGACAACAGATAGCTTTTTTGGGATGTGTTTATTTTTAGTTTTACCATGTTTTGTTGTTCCGCAAACAAATCGAACAACACCTTGTTGGTAATTTGGAATGAATGAATTGCCTCTACATCCTCAATCTCAAGATACACCTTTATGATATCGAGATCTGCCTCTTTTCCTATATAGTTCATTTTCTGTCTCTTTC
Source organism: Marixanthotalea marina (assembly GCA_018883545.1). Classification (GTDB taxonomy): domain Bacteria; phylum Bacteroidota; class Bacteroidia; order Flavobacteriales; family Flavobacteriaceae; genus Marixanthotalea; species Marixanthotalea marina. Next base: position 156,481 of record JAHLEH010000003.1, read on the forward strand.
CGTTAATTTTAACCTCAATCTTTTCGGTAATATATTTGTTTATATAGGCATCTAACGTTTCACTATTGGAATAATCCATGTTCAAAGACTCATCATATCTCATTTTTAAGGCATCTTCCATATCATCAATAAAGATTCTTGAGATAATTTGTACCGCTTTTTTATCTTTTACATACTCTACTTGGGTGAGACTTAAATAGTATTTATGAACCGTTGTAAAAGAAAAGGTGATTGCTGCAAAAAATAAAATGAAAATTTTAATGAATTTCATTCCCCTTAAATTAGATAACAAATTTAATGATTATTCTAGGTTTCAAAAAGTGTTCCAAAAAGTACTTTAATCTTTAGTATCATTCCTATTTTGCATGTACTGTTTGTATTTGGCTTCTAGGAATTCGAATACTTCAAAATCTGTTTTGCTTTTACATTTCTCTACAAAATGTTCATCATCTGCACAGAAATAGAAAAAATCCATTCTTAATTCTTCATCTAATGGGTTTGATGCAAAAAAATCTTTCCCCAATCGGTCTTTTATACTTTGCATTAAAAGTTCCCTACCTTCTACAGCTACTCTTTCTTTCAACATTTTTGTCCTTCCTGAAATCCCATTTATTATGGGGTCTAGCGGCATTGAACCCGCCAACAAACCAACCAACATAATGGGCTTAAACTCGCCTGCCTGCCGAAGCCTTCTTTCGCTTTGTGTTAATCGCCTTCCTGTGTAACCAGGAATGCCCACATCGTAAAAATTGATTGGCGGTTTAGCATCTATGTTTTTTACATCATACAACAAATCGCCCGTTAGCGTTCCTCCAACAACCACTTCTTCCAATTCATTAATTTGTTCTTCTAAATATATGGTCAAATTTTTGGTGGCAATTGCATTTTGATCAATCACTACTGTTTTGGTTTTATGCAGCAATGATGAAAACCGTAATGAATCATTTAATTTAACTTCAATATAAAATTTGCCGTTTACATCTGTAATTGCATACATATGGGATGTAACATTAACAACATTTACATTCTCAACATCTGCGCTACTTTTAACCCAACCTGAAATCTCAATGGTTTGAGATGCCCCTTGCATAATAGCCCCCATACAAAATAACAGGACCAGACAATTAGTTTTTGTCATTGGTTTGTTTTAAAAAAAGATTTCTTTCAGTTACCAGAAAATCTATCAAATCAAACTCACGGTTTTTTTCAAAAAGTTCTTGGGGAACACCACCTTTATTTTCAATAAAAGCAATAAAACCGTCAACATTATCTACAGGGATATTAAAAATTTTACTCATATACTCACGGGAATACACATCTACAAGTAATTTGGGCGATTTAGCTTCAGTTATTTCATTTTGTTTGGGTAATTTCCTTTTTGGCTTGAATAGTAAATTCTTTACTTTAATAAAATCTATACCGTTATACAAGCCTTCTTTATTAGTTACCTTATTTAATTCCCGTTCAATTACTGAATTATCAAAAGATTTATCTACTTCGAGTTGCCAAGCATTTACATTCCCTATGTTTATTTCTAACATTGGCGGATGTTCTATATTTGCCAAATCCAGCTCCATATCACCACTAAGGCCGTTTCTTAAAATTACCGCATCCAACTGATTGACCCGATCTAACAAATAAATAGTTAATGCTTTAGAAGCAATTACTTCCTCTGATATGGTTACGGTTAAAGCCTGAAACTGCAACGCCGAAATTTCTACAACATCATTTTGCACTACCGCAATTTCAAACTCTCCATTTTCATTTGTGGTAGTTCCCTTGTTAGACGACCTATTATAAACGGTAATACCTTCCACATCCCTATCTTTTGCGAGCACAACACCCTTAACATCTACTCTATCTATTGTTTGTGCTGTGATAAATGACGTAGTCAGAAAAATAAAAAAAAGTAATACTTGCTTCAATTTGTGAGATTTTAATTTAGTTAAGGTACGATTTTATAATCTTAAATAAAATGTAAATCGCCCCTAAATTTTTGTTAAATCCATTATTTACTTAGCTTTACAAAAACACCTATTTGCATGAAGAACATAATAATTGCAAGCACTTCTACATTACATGGAAGCGAGTATTTGGAATATCTTTTAGATGAATTGGAAACATTTTTTAAAGATGCTAATGAAATCATATTTATCCCTTACGCCAGACCAAGCGGGATTTCACATGAAAACTACACAAAAAAAGCGGCAGAAGCTTTTACAAAAATAAACAAGCAATTAATTGGTCTACACACATTTAAAAACCCGATTGCAGCCATAGAAAATGCAAAGGCTATTTTTGTAGGCGGTGGCAATACTTTTGTACTTCTCTATCAGTTATATAAAAACAACCTAGTAAGCATTTTAAGCAAAACCATAAAAAAGGGCACACCGTATTTAGGCACCAGTGCGGGCAGCAATATTTGTGGCCTTACCATTAAAACAACCAATGACATGCCCATTGTTTATCCGCCAAGTTTTAATGCTTTGGGCGTGGTACCATTTAATATAAATCCGCATTATTTAGATCCCGACTCTAACAGCAAACACATGGGAGAAACCCGGGAAACCCGAATAAACGAATTTCACCATTACAACACACCACCAGTAGTTGGGCTACGGGAAGGCAGTTGGCTACATGTTCAAAATAATTCCATCGTTTTAAAAGGACATCTAAAAGCTAGAATATTTGAACATAACAAGACGCCCTATGAGGTTGCTCCCCTTACAGAATTAAACGCCTTAAAATAAAAAAAGCCTCACATAATAGTGAAGCTCTTGAGCGGGAGACCGGGTTCGAACCGGCGACATTCAGCTTGGAAGGCTGACGCTCTACCAACTGAGCTACTCCCGCAATTCTTGCGCAAATATATAGAAACTACCATTTCATTTGCAAGAAAAAACAAAACTAATTATTAACTTTCCGAAGCAGAAACATTTCTAAACATGAAGGAACAACTCAATTTTAAAATCGAACTCATTTCTCCAGAACAAGTTATTGCTGTTAGGCAACCTGTTTTAAGGAAAGGCAAACCCATTGAGGCCTGTATTTTTGATGGCGACGACTTGCCAACCACTTTTCATGTTGGCATTTTTATTAATGGTTCGTTGGTTGGTGTTGTTTCTTTTATGGAAAACAAACACCCGCTTTTTGAAGAAGAAAACCAATACCAATTACGAGGCATGGCAGTTCTAGAATCTTATCAATTTAAAGGTTTAGGCTACGAGATTTTAAAATATGGCGAATCTCTTTTAATTAAAAAAGGCATCAAAATGTGTTGGTGCAATGCTAGGGAAATTGCAGTCGATTTTTACAGAAAAAACAATTATACCATAAAAGGAGATCCCTTTTTAATTCCAGAAATAGGCATTCATTATGTGATACATAAAAATTTGCAATAAAAAAACCCTGTCTAAACAGGGTTTTAAAGTGTGACTAATTCAAATAATTTATAAAATTATTTTCTTTTCAATGCCTCTTCAATAATTGCTTTGGCATCGTGGGCTTTGTGCAATTCGGCATATTTTAGTGCCGTATAACCTTTGTCCGATTTAAGCTTTAAGTTTGCCCCATTGTTTATTAAAAGCTTTAAAATATCAGTTCTGTTGTACTTGGCCGCATACATAGCAGGTGTCATACCTTCAGATTTTTGATTAATTTCAGCTCCTAATTCTACCAACTTTTTTACGGTTTCAAAATCGCCTTTAGCAATAGAAACACAAAAGGGGTTTACCTTAAACTCTCTAACAGATATTAAACTGTTAGTTTCATTCGTTTTGATTGACGGATTGGCAAAAGCCCCAAAAGAGACACATAATGCCATTGCAGAAATAATGATTGATTTTTTCATGATGAAAGATTTAAATTAGATTAATAGTTATAGCTTTATGTTAAAAGAGACGACTATTTTTTAAATCTGTTACACAAAAATTTTTTTATAACATTATTTTAACACTTACTTAACACATTATCAGTGATTTGAATTAATAATACACATTACAAAACAACTTTTGTTTTCTTTTTTACTGATTTCTTTAAATTTTCCATACAAAACCGTTAAACCTTGTTAAAAATTTGCTTTTCTCCTCATTTTCATTATTTTATATGTTACGTTTAACCGTAAATTAGCATCATGATTTATACAGATAAAGAGAAATATTCAGATATTTTAAGCGACTCCATTACCTATTTAGAAAATAGGGGCTACGAAAATATTAAAGCAGATAGCGAAGGTTACGAAGCACCAAAATCGTATGTAAAAAAAGGAAGTAACATTAGCGTTACTCCAGATATTGTGGCTACCAAATTAGGGCAGAAACATTTTTTTGACATTAGTTTGAAATCTGAAAAACCAAACTTGTTAAAATCGAAATGGTTATTTCTAAACACACTTAGCAGTTTAAAATCGCACAGGTTCAGGCTAATAACAACTAAAGGTCACTATAAATTTACCCGAGAAATGCTTGAAGACATTAACCTGACGAATAAAAAACTAATAAAAATTTAATTTCCTGTAACATTTTCGTAACATATTACGTATAAACTATTGAAACAACAGTTATTCACATTAATCTTACAGGAGAACATTAGATGAGACAACTTAAAATTACGAAGCAGGTTACCAACAGAGAAACCGCTTCGTTAGATAAATATCTTCAAGAAATTGGTAAAGTTGACTTAATTACAGCAGATGAAGAAGTAGAATTGGCACAACGCATTAAAGCGGGCGACCAAGTAGCTTTAGAAAAATTGACTAAAGCCAATTTACGTTTCGTAGTATCTGTAGCAAAGCAATACCAAAACCAAGGTTTAACCTTACCCGATTTAATCAACGAGGGTAATTTAGGCTTAATTAAAGCTGCACAACGTTTCGATGAAACCCGTGGTTTTAAATTTATTTCGTATGCCGTTTGGTGGATTCGTCAGTCCATTCTACAGGCGTTGGCAGAACAATCACGTATTGTACGTTTGCCTTTAAACAAAATTGGCTCTATCAACAAAATCAATAAAACATTTGCATTTTTAGAGCAAAGCCATGAACGCCCGCCAAGTGCAGAAGAAATTGCCAAAGAGTTGGATATGACTATTAATGATGTTAAGGAATCCATGAAAAACTCTGGCCGTCACGTAAGTATGGATGCGCCTTTGGTAGAAGGTGAAGATTCGAACCTTTACGACGTATTAAACAGTGGTGAGTCGCCAAATCCTGATAAGGAATTGTTGCACGAATCGTTACGCACAGAAATTGAGCGCGCGCTGGAAACCTTAACGCCTCGTGAAGCCGATGTGATTCGTTTATACTTTGGATTGGGGAATCAACACCCTATGACATTGGAAGAAATAGGCGAAACTTTCGATTTAACCCGTGAGCGTGTACGCCAAATAAAAGAAAAAGCAATCAGACGTTTAAAACACACGTCTAGAAGTAGAATATTAAAGACATATTTAGGTTAGTAATTTTATATATTTGCGACCAAATAACCGTAACAAACAGTTACACATAACTGTTCGTTTTTTGATTGATGAAAGAACCCCCGGCTGATTACCGGGGGTTTGTTCTTTGCCCCACTCCCTAAATCCCTTCTCAAAGGAGAGAGACTTACAAAAAGAGTTTCTATATTTGTAGTGTTATAACTTTTTAAAACTAAAATGAAACCTAAACTAATAGCGCCCTCACTCTTGGCAGCCGATTTTGCCAATCTACAACGAGATATTGAAATGGTAAACACTAGTGAAGCTGATTGGTTTCATATTGATATAATGGACGGTGTTTTTGTGCCTAATATTTCTTATGGCATGCCTGTTTTGGAAGCTATCACCAAGCACACAAAAAAGACAGTTGATGTCCATTTAATGATTGTCGACCCCGATAGATACATAAGCACATTCAAAAAATTAGGTGCTGACAATTTAACGGTTCATTTTGAGGCATGTACCCACTTACACAGAACCTTGCAAGCCATAAAGGCCGAAGGCATGAAAGCCGGTGTTGCCCTCAATCCCCATACTAATATCAACCTTTTAGAAGATATAATAAACGATATAGACATTGTACTTATCATGAGCGTCAACCCGGGGTTTGGAGGCCAAAGTTTTATTGAGAACACCTACAACAAAATAAAACAACTAAAAGAATTAATTACACGCAAAGAAGCTTCAACACTTATAGAAATTGATGGTGGCGTGAGCACAGCGAATGCCAAAGCTTTGGTAGACGCAGGTGCCGATATTTTAATCGCCGGTAGTTTTGTTTTTAAAAGCAGCGCCCCGTTAAATACCATTAAAGAATTAAAAACAATCGCTAATTCTTAAAATTGTTTTAAGTAGTATTTAAGCAAATCGGTACTGGTTACAATACCCACCAAAATAGCATCTTCAACCACAGGCAAAGCATGAAAATTGCTTTGTGCAATAATTTCAGTAGCATCTTTTATGGTGGTACTGCTATCAATGCAAACCACATCTTTAGTCATAACTTGTTCAATAGTAAACAAATTGTAGATTACCGTTTCAATGTTATGCTCATCATTACTGGTATCGGCATAACCTATTTTTAGTAAATCAGCGTAGCTTAACATGCCGACAATAGATTCACCACTTACTACTGGTAAATGTCTTATTTTATATTTTTTAAAAAGAGCTTCGGCCCTATTTAAATCTTCAGACCTTGAAATAGCTATTATATTTTTTGTCATTATTTCAGACACGGGCGTTCTTCTTACCATGATACTAAATTTTTTAATTATACCCTAAAATTAGTGCATTACATGGCAATAAAATATGATTTAAGTCATCATGGAAAGCCCCTTTACTCAATACCCAGAAATATTGAAATTTAGCATTTGCTTTACTTTGCCATAAACTTCTGGAAATTCAGATTTAAAATCCTGAGGCGTTTCTATAAAATTTTCAATAGCAACTGCCAAAAACTCAAACTGATTGGTAAAGGCGTATTTTCTGAAATATTTTGAAGACACCAATCTATCTCTCAAATCATCTTGAGATGACAACATACTGGCAAGTTCTTGAAACGAATCGCTAAAAATGGTAGAACTAATATCACGTTCTTTAATACTGTTTAAATGTATGGCATGCGTAAACTCGTGTATTCCTAAATTTAAATTATCGTTTTCAACATCAAACCCTTGTTCAAAATCTTCCCAAGATAAAACCAAAGTTTCCAGTTTGGGATTAAATTCGCCTTTGTGATATTTTTCATTAGTTTTAGAATAAAACCGTTCAGGATATATGACTATTTTAGAAATAAGTCCTATGTAAAAATCCCTAAAACCAAAAGTAAGCATAACAGCCGTAGCTGAAATAAGCACTTTCATTTCTTCTGTAACAATACAACCACCTCTTCCTATAAAGTCTTTATCCTTAATAAAGGAAGCCACACGATGTTCAAAATAACGCCTTTGCTTTGCTGTTAATCTATTATAAAAACGAAATTTTTGGGTTAAAATAGTTTTTTGGTGTTTCTCCAATTTCCGCAAAAAAGGGTAAAGGTGAACAAAAAAAGGCTTTTTGTGCTTAATAACATAAGCAGTATCTATCATTTTAACAATAAAAAACAACACCATACACAACAATGCAAAAACAAAAATCCAAATAACCGCATTACCTCCAAATGAATTTTGTTGAACGGAAAGAATATTGTGCATGGACCTTTTTTACGGTTAATTTAATTAAAAATACTAGATTTTAAATTAAAACAACACGATTTTGGCTGAAACGCAATCCAAATGAGGCTTAAAAACAAAAAGCAAGCCTAAACAGCTTGCTTTTAAAATATTTTTTTGGCAGGATTAACTTCGTTTTTCCTGCAAAGCTTCGCTTTGAAAATACATCAAAAAAAAAAAAACGCTCAAGCAAGCTTGGCGTTTTTTTTTGGGTGTATTTATTCGTGGGGAGAGCAGGATTCGAACCTGCGAAGACATAGTCAGCAGATTTACAGTCTGCCCTCGTTGGCCGCTTGAGTATCTCCCCAAAACCGACGGCAAATATATTATTCTTCCCCAATTAAGCAAAGCAAAAAAACTTATATTTTACAATTGATACGTTAATCTAAAAGAAACGAACAAAGGTTGTATAAAATATTCGGTTGCACTAATTGAAATATTATTAGAGTTGGTATTACTTTGCGATTTAGTATTGAACAAGTTGGTAGCCCTAACCTCATACTCCAGCTTAGAATCCTGATCTTTTCTATAAGACAACGAAGCATTCCAAAACTTAAAATTATTAAGTGTTTTTTCACCATCACTGTAATTATTATAAGAAAAATCGGTTTTAAAGGTAAACGATTTAAAAATAAGCGCATCTAAAGTTACCGATGGTGATTTAGTATAAAACGTGTTATTGTTATTATCTTGAATACTATGCCTATAGGCTATTTCTAAATTGGGTGCTGATTTAAAATTGGTTCGTATCTCACCTCCATAAGTTTGTGTAAAACTTTCGTTTGCAGACTGTACCCCATTAAAAAATTGGTTAAACTTTGAATAATTGAAAGTTCCGTTAACAGAAGCCGTAATTTTACCAAATGTTCTCTGATACCTACCATTGGCACTTGCAGATTCATCCGCAAATGGTGAGTTAAAAGGCGCGTTCACAAAAATAACATTATCGGAGGCCGTTTGATCAATCTGGTTTCTTATGTTATCTATACTCTTACTATAGTTAAGCCTAGCGGAAATATTTGTATAATTAAACATACTAAAGCTATTGTATGATAAACTTACATTATGAGCCAATGCACTTTCTAATTCTGGATTACCTGTAAACAAAGAACTGTAACCGTTCAACACCAAACCTGCGGCGAATTTAGACACATCTGTAAATTGGGTTTGCACCCCATAGTTCAAGGTTATTTGCTCGCTATTTTTTATTTGCATAAGTACATTAACATCTGGTAATATTCTAAAGAAATTATCTGTTACAGTTGTACCTTGTTGCGTATTTTTAGCACTATAAGCATGTGCCGAAAAGCCTGGTGTAAAAGTGAATATACCCGATTTCAATCTGTAGTGAAACCCTAAATAGATATCGCTAAAACTATATTTAATGTTATTATCGTCAAGACCATCGTTTAAAGTTGGCGTTGGATTGAAAAATGAATTATCATCTAAAAACTGGAAAATATTAGAATTGAATTTTTGTGTACTTAAAATAGTTCCCAAAGTAAGATTGATATTGCTGGTATTGTTTATAATGTTCCAATAATCTATTTTGGCGTCTAACTGATTGCTTTTTACACGCTTATTTTGGTTAAGGTTATAACTCAATTGATCTCTATCTAACCCCAAGCTTAAAGCGGTGTCATCGTAAGGGTCGTTACCAACATCATCATTGTTTGTTGGGTCGTTGCCTAAGATTGCATTGTAGAAAGGGTCTTCATCCTGCAACAAATGCAAAACCTGCAATGCAAAAATATTGCTATCATCAAGTGTGTAATAGTAACTTAAGTTTTGGTTAAGGCTAAAAGGACTTGAACCTTCCAATTGAAGTATATCACCATTTATGCTTGAAAAATAACCTTGGTCTTGCGATTCTTTTGAAATGCGCCCCATAATGTCATAATCCAATTGATTGTTGACATTAGGTTTGTATTTGGCCGACAATTTCAACATACCTAAATCGCTACGTTGCACCGTATTACTTTCAGTAGCTTCATCTGGAATTATAGAATTAGGATCCAAATACTGAACAAACCGATTTTCCTGCATTTCTGTTTTATTATTGGAGAAAATGGCAAATCCACTCAAGTCCAATGTTTCTTTAGGTGACCAGCTAAAATTTGCTGCTGCCAGTTTTGAAACAATATTTTTAGCCCGGTTATTTTGAGCCGTTAAAAAAGATAGATTATTTGACCCCAAATTGATATTGGTACCACTTTGTTGACTAGGGTTAGTAAAGCCTCCCGTGAAATTGAAATAATCGCGGCGCGTAAAAGCAACTTCCCCCAAATTGTTTAAATCTGTTATGAGGTTAATACTGTATGTTGGACTGTAATAAAATAGTTTTGGCTGCAAAAGATACAACCCATCCTGATTAGAAGCCCCTCCTCCAGCAGTTACAGTTCCAAACCAGAAATTGGTTTTACCTTCCTTAAGCTTAATGTTTATGGCCACATTATCTTGATTGTTGGTTACACCACTTAATTGGCCTACTTCAGCATAATTTTTTAGCACTTGTACTTTATCTACCACATTCGATGGAATATTTTGTGTGGCCAATTTGGTGTCGCCATCAAAAAACTCCTTACCATCTACCATAATCTTAGACACTGCCTTCCCTTCTACTTCAATTTGGCCATCATCATTAATAACTACTCCGGGCAAATTTTTAAGAACATCTCCTAACTTTCTTTCAGTACCAGTAGCAAAAGAATCAGCATTATAAGCAATCGTATCCCCTTTAATTGTTACTGGCATTTCATAAATCAATTCTACAGCATCCAATGCATTATCCGTTAACAGATTAAAATTCAACGTAACATCTTCATTCGTTGTTGTTAAATCCTCTTGTGCTGTTTTCATACCAATATAACTTGCTTGTATTTTATAATTGGCATTTTTTTCAAGTAGTAATTTAAACCTACCATCTTCAGTTGTAATTCCATAGGTTTCCAACTTTTCGGTTTCTTGATTCAACGCAATAACATTGGCAAACTCTAAAGGGGTTCCAATACTATCTTTAACAACACCTTGAAGTGTAATTTGGGCATACGAAGCACATGCAACTAGCATGGTTGCTACAAAAATTAATTTTCTCATTAAATTATTAGGATATGGTTTGTTGGTATATTTATATTTTAGAAGGGTCTAAATCCGCCACCACCTCTTCTTTGGCCGCCACTATTTTCACGCATTTCGGCCTCCTTTTTAGCTGCAATTTCTTCATATTCTGAAGAGGTAACCTCTTTCCCCTTGGAAGGCATTTTTATTTTAGTTTTTTCGGCAGGGTTTATAATTATTTTAGAGCACAGAATAACCGTATCATTATCGTGCAATTCTAAAATTAAACCAGGCAGTCCCCAATAATCGGCCGGCCCTTGGTTTACTGGCACTTGTGGTGTGTACCATGCAGTAACCGTATATTCTGTTGGTTTTTCTTCTTGGTTTTCATTATTTCTGCCAAATGGCATACCGCCTCCGGCTTGCACTTTTCTTACGGCTGTTGCTTTAAAACATAGGTACTGGCCAATCATTTTAGACTCTGTACCCATATCCCAGTTTAAATCTGGAAGATTATCTACTATTAAAAATTGTTTACCGTATAAATCAGCTTCTTTTATCAACTTTTGCTCCTTTACATTCTTATAAGATTCGCCTCCTCCAGCTCCCATCATTCTAAACCCCATACCACCACCTTGGGCTGGAGCTTCTAATTTTTCTTCTTCTTTATATAAAGACTCTGTTTGATTGAACGTAAGTATGTATGTATTTTCCAAAGAACTACGCATACGCTCTGCAATTTGTTTTTTCTGAGCTTCAGTCATTTGCCTTCCTCCAAAATTCATATCCATAGATGTTTTGGTTTGATAATAGGCGACACCTTGAAAGTCATTTTGTGAAAATGAAACTTTAGCTGCAAAAAGCAACAAAAAAGCAAATACTATTTTAAATGATGTGGTTTTCATAATTTATTGATTGATGTTAAATGTAAAAAATCAATGTTTCAGCTTTTAGACTTTATAAAACCGAATTGGTTTAATCCCAGTTAGTTAAATTGCATCAAAAAAACGCATCAAGAAATTTATTGCTAGGAATAGTTTGATTTTTGTATTTTGCGGGGCACTATGAAATACTCTCTCTATTTTTTTATTTTATCTATTTCAATGTATGCCCAAACGCAAATTGAAACATCTTTTGTTAATAAAATAGCCTTTGAAGCAGATACCATTATAAGCTCCAATAATTTCGACACTACCTTTTATATTTCGGACAATATTTTATTTAAAAAAAGTAAAGACATTAAAGGGTTGGATGTTGGCTACTACAACTTTCAATTGGGAAATATTACATCGGTAAATACATTTAATCCCTTAAAAATAAATGTTTTTTACAGGGATTTTAACACCGCTGCCATTCTAGACAATAGGCTGGCCGAAATGTTTAAAATAGATTTTAACGTAATTCAGCCCTACAGAAATATTACGCTTGTATCTACTGGGTTTGATAATACCCTTTGGGTTTTCAACCAAGACAACCAACTTTTAGAGCTTTTCGATTATAAAACAAATACGACCCGAGCAAAAACATTGCCTACAAAAGGAAGTGTTTTAGATTTAAAAAGCAATTACAATAACTGTTGGCTACTTACCACTAATTTTTTGTATGTATATAATTATTTTGGAAGCTTGCTTGGTAAAATGAAAAACGATGGCTTTACCGGAATGGCAGAAAACAATGAAAACCTCATCTTGAAAAAAGGCAACCAACTGTTCTATATAAAAGATAAAATAGGTGAACCAACCCCTATAAAACTTCCAAGTTTAAACATAAAACAGTTTTTTGTTACCAATGAAACCTTGTATATTTACGATGGAAACAACCTTCACCAGTTTAAATTAATAATAAATTAAAACATGCATATTGCTATTGCCGGGAACATTGGAGCCGGAAAAACAACACTTACCAGATTATTGGCCAAACACTACAAATGGGAAGCACAACTAGAGGATGTTGTAGACAACCCATATTTAGATGATTTTTACAATCAAATGGAACGTTGGAGTTTTAATTTACAAGTGTATTTTTTGAATAGCAGATTTCGACAAATACTTCAGATTAGAAAAAGCGGCAAAGACATTATTCAAGATAGGACTATCTATGAGGATGCTTATATTTTTGCACCCAATTTGCATGCTATGGGGTTAATGACTAATCGTGATTACGAAAACTACAAATCCCTTTTTGATTTAATGGAATCTTTAATTCAAGGTCCCGATGTGTTGATTTATTTGCGTAGTTCTATCCCTAATTTGGTAAAACAAATACACAAACGTGGAAGGGATTATGAAAACTCCATTAGCATCGATTACCTAAGCAGGCTTAATGAACGTTATGAAGCGTGGGTTCACGATTATAAAAAAGGAAAACTTTTAATTATAGATGTAGACAAACTCGACTTTGTTGAAAAGCCAGAAGATTTAGGACAAATTATAAATACTATTGATGCCGAAATTAATGGCTTGTTTTAAGCCTTAATTTTTTAATAAACAAAAAGCCCAGCAAATTTGCTGGGCTTTTTGTTTTCAAAATTCTGTCAATCTATTTGACAATAACCTCTTTTATAGTTTCACCATTTAAATTTTCTGGTGATTCTTCTATTTGTTTTAAAGCCTCCACTTCAGCTTTAACCATTTCTTCTGTACCAGTAAAGTTTTCGTAACTCACAGATTTAACACCATTTTCAGTTACTATCGTAGTAACAACTGCCTTGAAAGTACCATCTTCATTCTCGGTCATATCTACTTTCACTTCTTTTGAAACCATTTCTTTCTGTGGTGTTTCATCCAAGATATAAGCAGCCATATCTTCAGAAGAAACCGCAATACTTGGCGCAATAACCAACGCCACAACCGACATTAATTTTAAAAGTATGTTTAATGATGGCCCTGAAGTATCCTTAAACGGGTCGCCCACAGTATCACCAACAACTGCTGCTTTATGGGCATCTGTTCCTTTTCTTCCTTGTTCTTCAATGGTCTTTTTGGCATTATCCCAAGCACCACCTGCATTCGATTGAAAAATAGCCATAAGCACACCACTTGTGGTTACCCCAGCAAGCAGACCTCCCAACATTTCGGCACCACCAATAAAACCAACAGCCACAGGAACAGCAATAGCCAACAACCCTGGCAATACCATTTCTTTAATTGAGGCCTGAGTAGAAATAGCAACACATTTTTCGTATTCGGCATAACCATCGGCTGCATCAAAAATGGCACGATCTTCTTTAGAAGCCTTGCTCATATCCGAATCATGTTTGCGCATTACTTCTAATGCAGCTTTTAATTGTGGTATATCTTTAAATTGACGACGCACTTCCTCTATCATAGCCATGGCAGCGCGTCCCACAGCATTCATAGATAACGCTGAAAAAACAAATGGCAACATACCGCCAACCAATAAACCTGCCATAATATCTGGTTGTGACACGTCAATAGCAGTAACTTTAGCCGTTTCCATAAACGCCGCGAACAATGCTAAAGCCGTTAAAGCTGCCGAAGCAATAGCAAATCCTTTACCAATAGCCGCCGTTGTGTTACCCACAGCATCCAATTTATCAGTACGTTCGCGTACTTCACTTGGTAGTTCGGCCATTTCGGCTATACCACCGGCATTATCAGAGATTGGCCCATAGGCATCTACAGCCAATTGAATACCTGTATTAGCCAACATACCTACTGCAGCAATGGCGATACCATATAAACCAGCGAAATAGTGTGATACTAAAATAGCTGCGGCTATTAATATAATAGGAATCATAGTTGACATCATTCCAGTTCCCAGACCAGCGATTATATTGGTTGCAGAACCAGTTTCTGATTGCTTTACTATGTTATTAACAGGTTTCGTACCTGTTCCTGTATAATGTTCCGTCACTTTTCCAACCAACAACCCTGCTACCAAACCTGCTATAGTTGCCCAAAACACACCCATTGAGGTATATTCTACGCCTTTAAACATATAGGTATCTGGAATAAAGGCATTAATAAAGAAGTAAGACGCTACAACCATTAATCCTGCCGATCCGAACTCTCCAATATTTAAAGCTGTTTGTGGGTTTCCACCATCTTTTACTTTTACAAAAAAAGTACCAACAATAGACATGATGATACCAACCGCTGCCAAAACTAAAGGTAAATAAACAGCACCCATACCATTAAAATCGGGCGTTATAATTATGGCGCCTAATACCATAGTACCAATTATAGAACCTACATACGACTCGAATAAATCGGCACCCATACCCGCTACGTCACCTACGTTATCACCCACATTGTCTGCAATAGTTGCAGGGTTTAATGGATGATCTTCTGGAATACCTGCCTCTACTTTACCAACCAAATCGGCTCCAACATCGGCTGCCTTAGTGTATATACCACCACCAACACGTGCAAATAACGCTATTGATGATGCACCTAAAGAAAATCCAGAAAGCACATTAAGCACCAATGACAAGTTTTCTGGACCCTCCCATATATTTTGGTATATCATAAATAAAATACTAAGCCCCAAAACACCTAAACCAACAACACCAAGCCCCATAACAGCACCTCCAGCAAAAGCCACTTCTAACGCTTTACCTAGAGAAGTCCTCGCAGCACTAGTGGTTCTTACATTGGCTTTTGTAGCCACTTTCATTCCAATAAAACCTGCCAAAGCAGAGCAAATTGCCCCAACAATAAAAGACAGAGCTACCATACCATGAGAGCCTGTTTCGGAACTACCTTTAACAAATAATAAAATAGCAACTGCAATTACAAAAATTGATAAAATTTTGTATTCAGCCTTAAGGAAAGACATAGCGCCATCGGCTATGTTTTTGGCAATTTTAATCATCCTTTCTGTTCCCTGATCTTGCTTGGAAACCCAAGCGCTCTTGATAAAAACAAATAAAAGTGCTAAAACGCCAAAGAGCGGTAAATAATTAACAATTAATTCCATATAAATTTAGTTAGTTGTGAAATAATTTTTTATGATGCCGCTAAAAATAGTAAAATATAAGTGATAAAAAAAACCACCTTTAATTAAAGATGGTTCATTTATTTTGAGATTTATTAACAATCTTTCAATTAGATGGTGTAGTCTCTTTTCTTTTTGTGATCACTTTCTTCGTAACGCTTAACGCACTCATGATAAATCTTAACGGCTTCTTCGGCATTACCCCAACCACCTACATCAACTTTTTTCTTCTCTAAATCTTTATACACTTGAAAAAAGTGTTCGATTTCTTTTAAACGGTGCGGATTTAAATCGGCTATGTCTGACCTTTTGCTCCAAACAGGATCTGATACCGGCACACAAATTATTTTCTCATCAGGTCCTTTTTCGTCTGTCATATGAAATACGCCTATGGGTCTTACTTCCATAACCACCATTGGATATGATGGTTCGGTAGACAAAACCAGTACATCTAAAGGGTCTTTATCCAACGCCAAAGTTTCCGGCACGAATCCATAATCTCCAGGATACATCATAGATGAAAACAAGGTTCTGTCGAAACGGATTTTATGCAAGGTAAAATCGTATTCATATTTATTTCTGCTTCCTTTTGGAATTTCTATTAACACATCAAATGTGACTGACTTTTTCTTTTCGCTCATAGTTATTTTAGTTTTCCAAAATTATTTGGATATGTTTTTAAATTTAAGACTGCAAATTTACTGAACCCGTATAGGTTTAGCAACTAAAAGCAAAAGTTTTACGCACAAAATCATATAAGTTAACAATGTGATAATTTAAAGTACTTTTTATGCTCTTAAATAAAAAAAGCACTCTAAAACGAGTGCTTTTAAATTTTATGGATGTTAATTAATAATTAGTCATTATGATGATTATTCAACTTTGTCATCTTTCGAATGGTTCAAAAATATGTCTAATGAAATCAACCGCAAAAGCATTTATTAGTTTTTAGATTATAAGCCAAAATAAAACGTTAAAAAACTATAGCCTATACCGTTGGTCGGCAAAAACAAACTGCATCTTTTCTTCCGATTCAATAAAGCGTAGGACTGTTAATATTATTGACGTAAATCAATTATTACAAACTAACATTGAAAGGGAACTTAAATTATTATCATTTATAATTTCTTTTAAGATTATAACTTCAAAAGCGCTTCAAGATAATCGCGATTGTTGGACAATCTTGGTATTTTATGTTGCCCCCCTAACTTATCGTTCTGTTTTAGCCAATCGTAAAATAAATTTTTTCTAGCAACGTGAATTAATGGCTTGTTTAGTGTAATATTATTGTAGCGTTTTGCTTCATAATCGGAATTCAACGCTTTCAGTGCATTATCGAACAGTTCATTAAAATAGTCTATATCATCGGGAGGTCTTTTAAATTCCATAATCCACTCATGCCCTCCTTTTTTCTTGCCTTCCATAAAAATAGGAGCTGCTGTATAATCAATTATTTCAGCTTTTGTAAGCTTGCAAACTTTTTTTAAGGCCTGCTCGGCATTTTCTATAATGAGTTCTTCACCAAACACATTAATGTGGCTTCGTGTTCTGCCAGTAATTTTAATGCGGTACGGGCTTAACGACGTAAACCTAACTGTATCGCCCACTTTGTAACGCCAAAGACCTGCATTGGTAGTAATTATTATGGCATAGTTTTTATGCAATTCTACTTCGCTTAACGGAATCGCTTTTTCTTCGGGCAGACCGTAAATCTCCATCGGAATGAACTCATAAAAAATCCCATAGTCCAACATAAGCAACAATTCACTGGAATTATTTTGGTCCTGAATAGCAAAAAAACCTTCAGAGGCATTATAAATCTCATAGTACCTGAACCCTTTTTTAGGCAATAATTTTTTATACTGATTCACATAAGGTGTAAAACTAACACCGCCGTGAAAGTAGACTTCCAAATTTGGCCATACTTCAAACAAGTCCTTTTTGCCCGTAGTTTCCAAAACATTGTTTAGAAGTACTAGCATCCACGAAGGCACTCCTGCTAAACTCGTTACATTCTCCTGAATGGTTTCATCTACAATCGCCTGCATTTTATGTTCCCAATCGCTCATCAAAGACACCCTATTGCTTGGCGTACTGCTAAACTCTGCCCAAAAAGGCATATTATCTATTAAAATAGCAGACAAATCGCCGTAAATGGTGCCATTTTCCTTATACATTTCTTTGCTACCCCCCAGCCTTAAACTCTTCCCCGTAAATAATTGCGAATTTTCATTATTGTTCAGGTACATACAGAGTAAATCTTTACTGGCTGCATAATGGCAATCTTCCAGAGATTCTTGGCTTACTGGAATAAACTTACTTTTAGATTTGGTAGTACCACTGGATTTTGCAAACCATTTAATAGGTGTTGGCCACAAAATATTGTTTTCGCCATCCCTAGCTCGTTGTATAATATGTTGGCACCCCTCGTAATTGGTTATGGGAATGCGTTCTGCAAACATTCTATAATTTTTTATGGATGCAAAATCGTGCTCCTTACCAAAATAGGTATCCTTGGCCGTATCCAATAAACTTAAAAGTAATTCATTTTGAACTTCATTAGGGTATTTCAAAAACAATTCTATTTGGTGAAACCGTTTTTTCAGAAACCAAGAAGCAATTGAATTTACTATAGGAATTGGCATATTTATGTTATCTTTAATTTTTTAAAAATAATATTTTTTTCATGACTTTTGAAGGTGTTTTAACAAAAATGGAAAGTGAGTTTTCCGATCCCATCCAATATTATTTAGTGTTTGAAACTGATTTTTTGAATATGAACCAGTTACTAAACAAAACCATTAACATTCAGTTTATAAAATACCAGTGTTTAAATTGCGGATTAGACAAGCCCATTTACCGTCAAGGGTTTTGCAAAAGCTGTTTTTATGAAGTACCTCAGGCAGCAGATTGGGTGATGCGGCCAGAATTGAGTACCGCCCATTTAGACAAAGAAGACCGTGATTTAGCATACGAAAAGAAAGTACAATTGCAACCACATATTGTGTATTTGGCAAACTCCAGCAACGTAAAAGTAGGTGTTACCAGAAAAAGTCAAGTGCCAACACGTTGGATAGACCAAGGCGCCCATGAAGCCATTGAAATTGTTGAAGTCCCCAATAGGTATTTAGCTGGCATAACCGAAGTTGCCCTTAAAGAGCATGTGTCCGACAAAACCAATTGGCGTAGTATGCTAAAAAATGATATTAAAGATGAAGATTTAGTGGAATGGCGCGAACATCTAAAACAGTATATCCCTAACGAGGCACAAGATTATTTTATAACCAACAACATAGAAACCAACTTGAATTTCCCCGTGCTTAAATACCCTTTAAAACCTAAAAGCTTAAATTTAGAAAAAGAACAAGCCTACTCAGGAAAACTTGTTGGCATAAAAGGACAGTATCTCATCTTTGATGACGAAATGGTTTTTAACATTCGTAGCAACGAAGGGTTGTTTATTGGTATTTCCGTAAACTAAAAACCCCATTTACCACAACAAGAGCAAATGGGATATTTTATTGTGAATGCACAAAAACCATTAAATATCTTCTTGATCTTTGATACTTTGTATGTATGCAGCTTTTTGTACTTCGCGACGTCTTTTTACCGATGGTTTGGTATAAAACTGGCCATCACGTAAATTTTGCATTACTTTAATATTTCTGTGTTTTCGTTTATAACGCTTTAAGGCGCGTTCTATGTTTTCACCTTCTTTTACAATAATCTTTAGCATGTATGTTTTTTAAATGATTTATGTTTTAGGACTATCCTAAATACGTTTTTAATACTTTGTTCTTCGATGTGTATCGTAGTCTTCGTATTGCTTTCTCTTTTATTTGGCGTACTCGTTCTCGGGTTAGCCCAAAAACCTCTCCTATTTCCTCAAGGCTCATATGTTTATTTGGGCTAATACCATAATAGTGTTTTATAACTGCCGCTTCTTTATCCGATAGCGTATCCAATACGCGGTTAACCTCAACATTTAAAGAATCGTTCATTAAACCAGAATCTGGTTGTGGCGAATCACTTGAATTCACAACATCATACAAACTTGAGGTTTCCCCATCTTTTAGAGGCGCATCCATAGACAAGTGTTTTGGCGACGCTTTTAACGACTGCTTCACATTGCTAACCGTCATATCTAAATTATGGGCTATTTCCTCAGCACTTGGTGGTCTTTCGTGCGATTGTTCTAAAAATGAATAGGCCTTATTGATTTTATTGATAGTACCTATCTTATTTAATGGTAACCTTACAATTCTAGACTGTTCGGCCAATGCCTGCAAAATGGCTTGCCTAATCCACCAAACGGCATACGATATAAACTTAAAGCCCCTTGTCTCATCAAAACGTTTGGCTGCTTTTACCAACCCGGCATTGCCTTCATTTATTAAATCGGGCAACGCCAAACCTTGGTTTTGGTATTGTTTAGAAACCGAAACCACAAAACGTAAGTTAGCCGTGGTAAGCTTCTCCAATGCTTTTTGATCTCCTTGGCGTATTCTTTGAGCCAATTCTACTTCTTCATCGGCGGTTATTAACGGAATTTTACTAATATCTTGAAGATATTTATCCAAAGATTTCGACTCCCTATTGGTAACCTGTTTCGTGATTTTTAGTTGCCGCATGTATGTGTAAAAAAGTTTTAAATTATACTCCCTACAACATAACTTTTTAATTGAATAAACCTAATAAATGCGATAGTTTATTCTTATAACGCTAAAATATTGAACAATAGCCCTTAATTAACAGTATCTTTTGGCTTTTTCTTACCTCCTAAAAACCCTCCCAAAACATTCTTAACGGCATCGGTTGTAGTATTGGTTTTTGTTTTGGTTGTATCAACAGTTTTCGTGTCGGCCGAATCATTTTTTTTGCCCTCTTGCGTCGTGCCCATTAGGCCGCCAAGCACATCTTTTACACTATTGTTTTGTTGGGTTTTTATGGAATCTGTTTTAGATTTATTACCACTTATTAAATCACCCAACATACTATTTACCTTGTCTTTTCCTTGATTTAACAGCTTTTGCTTTTGAATCTCAACAAGCTGGTTTGTTAAATTTGTAACACCACTGGTTAAATCTGTTTTAACTGTTGGGTTTGTATAGGTTCCGCCAATATTTGCCGTTACAGGGATGGTTATATTCTTGGCTTCCTCGGAATCAATTTTAGCAATAAGGTTATTTACCTCGGTTCCTAAATATTTTGCAGGTACATTAAAAACGGCATTATAACTCATGGTTTTATCAAAGCTATGCGAGCCAGAAACATCTATAGTAATATCTTGATACTTTAACTGAAATGGTTTAACGCTTACCTTACCCTCAGCGAACTCCAGCTTGGTTTTTAAATCTTTTAAGTCAAGTTTATTAAAATCCACAAAACCAAGCGCACCTTCCAATTTGCTTACCAACCCCGTTTCATTGGTGCTTCCAATTTTAGTATTTAAAATTTCTGCCAAAGCATTACCCGAAACCGTACTAAGATTTGGTGTATAGCCCCCATCATTTAAATTACCCGACAAACCAATGGTTGTATTCAATTTACCTTGCAACATCTTAGCAATAGGGGCTAAATTCTGCAATAATTCCAAACCATTAAATGCTTCGGAAATATCAAAACCGTCCGCTCCTAGATTAAAACTAAATGTAGGGGTTTCTGCTTTTGTGGAGACCGTTCCGTTTACAGCCAATTTCCCATTAAACAAACTGGAGGTTAAATCTTTTAACGTGGCCTGTTGATCTTTTATCAATAAAGAGCCTTTAACATCTATTAAATTCAAGTTATCGTAAACCACAGTATTGGCTGAGGCGTTGATAGTACAATCTAAAAAGGCTGGTATTTTTAAGCTTTCTGTTTCGGTATTTTTAGTTTCAGCATCAGTTTCTTCATCAGACATAAAATCCTTAACCACAAAATTGTTGGAATTCAAATTGAAATTTCCTTTTAAGGTAGTATCGCTAAATACAAATCCCAATAAATTATTAATGGTTCCTGTTGCTGTAATATCACTTTGTCCCGTTTTGGCATTAAACTCGTTCAGCGTTACTGTTGAAGGATTGAATGTCATGTCCATTTTTGAAATGGTCATGGGTTGGTTCATGGCATCGCTTTTAAACACAAAATTGGTGATATTGGCCGTACCCGATGCCTTAACCCGCTCGAACGCATTGGTTTCTAAAGCGTTTACATCAAAAGAGGTATTAATGTTGGCTTTTAAAATACCGCTTAACTCATTTTCCAATTGCAGCGGATAAGCCTTGGTTAAATTACCCAAATTCAAGACTCCATTCACCTGAGCTGTAACAAGCATATTATTGGTTAGGTTTTTAAAAGTGGCTGACGATTGAAAAAAATCTTTATCTATTCTAAAATCCAACACACCAACTTCAACATAAGTATCTTCTGCTGAACCTGTATTATTACGAATTGTACTAATAAGATTAATATTCTCTACCGATTTTGGTAAATCAGGATATTTAAATGAAGCATTACTACTTGCTATATTAATATTGAACTTTGGAATTGTGTTTTCAGTTATTTTTCCATAAATCCTACCTCTAAGTTTAAAATCCCCTGTAGTCTCAACATTTTCGATGTTTTTGGAATACGTTTCTGGAATGACTGCTAAAAAGCTTTTAAAAGACGATTCTGGGTTTTCAAATTCAATATCCACATCTTGGCCATCTTCCAAAATTTGCACATAGCCCTTAAACTCAATCGGCAACTGATTAACAAACCCCTTGTTTTCCTTAAACGTGTATTTACTATTTTCTAAGTCCATACCAATCAAGGCATCCAACTTAATTAAGTTATTGTTTAGATAATTCGTACTGTCCATACTAAAACTAACATGGGCTTCGGTTTTGGTATCCAATTCGGATTCACCGGTTGAAAAAACACCTTTGCCTTCATGGTTTAAATCGGTGATTTTTAAGTCAATTTTAGAGGCTTCATCCCAATACGTAATTTTACTATTATTTATTCTATAATCTTGAATATCGAAAGACACACCTTTGCTTTCTTGTTCTGCAGAAGGGTTATTGCTTTCCTTAGTAATATCGTAATTATTATGGCCTTCTATATCAGTTTTTAAATTCAATAAAGCCTCATCAATTGTAATGGCATCAATCACCAAAGACTCTTGTTCCAAATCCTTAAACAATTCTTTAATAGACATGGTAAATGCGATATTTTTAGACGCCATAAAAGTTTCATCTTTAAAAGGCTCAAAATTGGTAATGGCCAAATCGCTTACACTAACGTGCGCTTTCGGAAAACTTCTTATAAAACTCAAGCTAACATCACTAAACTCCACATGGGCATTAAGATTATCGTTCACAACCTTTTTTATCATATTCTGTATTTGTGATTGGAACAAAAATGGCGCTGCCGCTATTAAAACAATAACAACAAGCAATGTAATACCAGTAATTTTTAAAGTTTTTTTCATAGTAGGTTATTTGATTCTATTTGAGTTTTTTAAAAATATAACTAAAATAATATACGTAAAATTGGTATTTATAGACGAATTTTCGGCTATATTTTAAGTTAAGTTTAAGAAAAGATTGTTTTACAACAAATCAATTTCCTCATTGGGCTTTAATTTAAATCGTTTTCTAAAAATATAAACACCCAAATACATTAACGGCGTATCGCAAATGGCCACGAATACCTTAAACAAAAAACCGCTTATTAAAAGTCCGTTAAAAAGACTCCATGGCAACACTTCAAAAATACACAACAACGAAACTACCGACAGTGTATCTACAAATTGTGACAGCCAAGTGGAAAAATTATTGCGCAACCATAAGTGCTTGCCTTTGGTCAATCGTTTCCAAAAATGATAAATTTGAATATCCACAAACTGCGCAAACAAATAGGCCGTCATACTTGCTCCTACGGCTAAAATGGTTCTGCCAAACACCCTTTTAAACAAATCATCATCTATGGGAGAATCTGCTGTTGCAGGTACCAAATCTGCCAAATACACAATTAAAACAGAGAAAAGCGACGCAAAAATTCCGGCAACTACCACTTGATTGGCTCTTTTTTTACCATAAATCTCACTGATTAAATCGGTAATTAAAAACGTAATGGGATAAGGCAAAATACCCACAGAAACCACAAAAAGCTTACTTCCGAAAATTTCGATATCGAAGGGATACCAATAAAAAAACTTTTGAAATATAAGGTTAGAAACCACCAATGATGTAATAAATAGCGCCCCCAATAGCATGTAAGTCCGTTGCGCAGCAAGCTTGTCTTTTACAGTCATATGAAATTGTGAATAAATACGCTTTGTAAATATAAAGGAAACGATTTACTTTTTATTATTTTGCCTTAACTTATGGAGCTACCTACCACATTTTACATTGCCTTAGGAAGCAATAAAGGCGATAAATTCAACAACCTGCAAGAGGCGGTTAATGCTATCCATAAAGATATCGGACATATAAAATCCATTTCAAGGGTTTACACTTCGCCAGCTTTTGGGTTTATAGGAGACGATTTTTTAAATGCCGCTTTAAGCGTGGAAAGTTATTTGTCACCAGAGAATGTGCTCAACCTATTATTGGCCATTGAAAAAAACATGGGCCGCACCCGAAACCAAAAAGGTGTTTATGAAGCGCGACCAATTGATTTGGACATAATTTTTGCTGATGATCATATTATAGATACCGACACCTTAAAAATACCACATCCCGAATTGGAAAAACGCCAATTCGTGTTGCAACCTTTAAACGATTTAGATTCTACATTAAAACACCCTAAAAGCGAAAAACATATTTCTGAATTATTAAAAGCATGTAAAGATGAGTCCGTTTTAGAACCCATAAACCAGTGGCTTAAAAACCCAAGTAAAGCCTACAATTTATCTAAATACAGTTTTATTGCCATTGAAGGCAATATTGGCGCTGGCAAAACCAGTTTGGCCACCCAAATAGCACACGATTTTAATGCGAAATTGATTTTAGAACGCTTTGCCGATAACCCGTTTTTAGCGAAGTTTTACGACGATGCCAAACGCTACGCCTTTACTTTGGAAATGAGTTTTTTGGCCGACCGTTACCAGCAAATTACCGACGATTTATCGCAGCTTGATTTGTTCAAGGATTTTATTGTTAGTGATTACGATGTATTTAAATCGCTCATTTTCTCGAAAATCACCCTGCAAGAAGACGAATTTAATTTATATAGAAAACTGTTTTATTTAATGTATAAAGACTTGCGAAAACCTGATTTGTATGTGTATTTGCACCAAAGCACCGAACGTTTGCAACAGAACATAAAACAGCGCGGGCGTGATTACGAACAGAATATTGCCAACGAATATTTGGAAAAAATTAATGCAGGTTATTTGGAGTTCTTAAAAAACCAGACTGATTTTAATGTAAAGATTATTGATATTTCCAATAGAGATTTTGTAGAAAATCGCGCTGATTATTTATGGGTTTTGGAGGAGATTTGCAATTAACGTTTTAAAGTTACACTTAAGCGACAATCTTTTTTATCATTCTGTACCTTCCGGCAGGCAGGCTTGATACGGAATCCATTTTAATTAAAACTTGAATTTGGATTCCTGCCTACGCAGGAATGACAGAACAAGAAACTTTTAGGTATTCACTTTTAACTTAACAAACACATCCCAAATAACAACGCCAGCACTTACTGAAATATTCAAGGAATGTTTGGAGCCATATTGCGGAATTTCAATTACCTCATCACTGACACTTACCACCGCTTGCGAAACGCCTTTTACTTCATTGCCAAAAACCAAAGCATACCTTGTTTGTTGTTTGGGTGCAAAGTCGTTGAGCATGGTGGCGTTTTCGGCTTGTTCTATGGAGCAAATTACAACGCCGTCAGCTTTTAGCTTTTCAACCAAGTCCATTGTGTTTTCAACATATTCCCAATCCACCGTATCCGTACTTCCCAACGCTGTTTTATGAATATCTTTATGCGGCGGTGTGGCTGTAATGCCACAGAGGTATATTTTTTCCACTAAAAAAGCATCGCTGGTTCTAAAAACAGAGCCAATATTATTAAGGCTTCTAATATTATCAAGTACTATAATAATGGGCGTTTTTTCAACTTGTTTAAAATCCTCGACACTCAATCGGCCCAGTTCACTGTTTTTTAGTTTTCGCATTTAATAAATCGTTAATAATTGTAGATAACTTGTAGTTACCCAATTTCAAAAAACATCAAATAATATTTACATTAGCAATCTTCCAAACATGGAAATACCTAGACAAAAATAACATTTAAAAACCACTTTACCATTGGCTAAAAAAGCAAAGAAAGAAACCCCTTTAATGAAACAATACAACACCATAAAGGCCAAGTACCCTGATGCGTTGCTATTGTTTCGTGTGGGCGATTTTTATGAAACCTTTGGTGAAGACGCCATTAAAACGGCCGGAATTCTAGGCATCATTCTAACCAAACGCGGCGCTGGAAGTGATAGCGAAATGGAATTAGCAGGTTTTCCGCACCATTCCTTAAACACCTATTTACCCAAACTCGTTAAGGCTGGCGAACGCGTGGCTATTTGCGACCAGCTTGAAGACCCCAAACAAACTAAAACCATTGTAAAACGTGGTGTTACCGAATTGGTGACACCTGGCGTTGCGTTAAATGATGAAGTTTTGGTATCTAAATCCAATAACTTTCTGTGTTCGGTGTATTTCGACAAAAAATATATTGGGGTGTCGTTTTTGGATATTTCTACGGGTGAGTTTTTAACCTCCCAAGGCAATGCTGAATATATTGACAAATTATTGCAAAATTTCAACCCAAGCGAAGTATTGGTTTCTAAACAGAAACGCTCCCTTTTCAATGAAACCTTCGGCAACGATTACCATACCTTCTATATGGAAGATTGGGTGTACCAAACCGATTATGCCTACGAAACCTTAACAAAACACTTCAACACCAAGACACTTAAGGGCTTTGGCATTGAAGATTTGTATGAGGGCATTATTGCATCGGGGTCTATTTTACATTACTTGGGTGAAACGCAGCACAACAAGCTACAGCATATTACATCGATTGCAAGAATTGCAGAAGACGAATATGTATGGATGGACAAGTTCACCATCCGAAATTTAGAGCTTTACAATTCTACCAACAACAATGCTGTGACGCTTTTAAATGTGATTGACAAAACCATTTCGCCCATGGGCGGACGTATGCTGAAACGTTGGTTGGCACTTCCCTTAAAAAATGTGGAGAAAATAAAACAACGACACGCTGTAGTCGATTTTTTCACAAAGGAGAAAACCATACATCAAAAAATACAAAACCACATCAAACATATTGGTGATTTAGAACGGTTGATTTCTAAAATAGCCACTGGTAAGGTGAATCCACGGGAGGTGATTCAGCTTAAAAATTCCTTGGAAGCTATTGTTCCTATCAAAGCTTTGGCATCAAATTGCAACAACGAATCGCTTAAAATTATTGGCGACACCTTGCAAAGTTGTGATGTGCTTCGTACCAAAATAAAGGAAATGCTTAATGAAGATGCACCTGTAAATGTTTTAAAAGGAAACACCATAGCATCTGGCTTTTCTTCAGAATTAGATGAACTGAGAGGCTTATCAAAATCAGGCAAGCAGTATCTAGACGATATGCTTCAGCGTGAAAGCGAACGTACGGGCATAACCTCACTTAAAATAGATTCCAACAATGTATTTGGTTATTATATTGAAGTCCGTAACACCCATAAAGACAAAGTCCCAGCCGAATGGATACGCAAGCAAACCCTGGTAAGCGCAGAACGTTATATTACCGAGGAACTTAAAGAATATGAAGCTAAAATTTTAGGGGCTGAAGATAAAATATTAACCATCGAACAACAATTGTTTGCCGAACTCGTAACTTGGTTAAACCAGTATATAAAACCCGTACAGCAAAATGCTTATTTAATTGGACAATTGGATTGCTTGTGTGGTTTTGCGCAATTGGCAAATGAAAATAATTATGTGCTTCCAACGATTGACGATTCATTCGATTTAGATATTAAAGATGGCCGTCACTCAGTAATAGAAAAGCAGCTCCCTATTGGCGAGCCTTATATTGCGAATAATGTCTTTTTAGACCGCAGCACCCAACAAATCATTATGATAACTGGGCCGAACATGTCCGGTAAGTCAGCTATTTTACGTCAAACCGCACTGATCGTATTGTTAGCCCAAATTGGCAGCTTTGTACCCGCCAAAGAAGCCCGCATTGGTTTAATAGATAAAATTTTTACCCGTGTTGGTGCGAGTGACAATATATCGATGGGCGAATCGACCTTTATGGTGGAGATGAATGAAACTGCCTCTATTTTAAATAACATCTCTAACCGAAGCTTGGTATTGTTGGATGAAATCGGACGTGGCACGAGTACTTACGATGGTATTTCCATAGCTTGGGCCATTAGCGAATATTTGCACGAGCACCCAGCCAAACCCAAAACATTGTTTGCTACCCATTACCACGAACTCAACGAAATGACCGAAACCTTCGAGCGAATTAAAAACTTCAATGTTTCAGTTAAAGAATTAAAAGACAACGTACTTTTTTTAAGAAAATTGGTTGAAGGCGGTAGTGAACACAGTTTTGGTATTCATGTGGCCAAAATGGCGGGTATGCCTCAGCAAGTATTGCATCGCGCTAATCAAGTTTTGAAGAAATTAGAGAAGTCACATTCCAGTGAAGAGCTTACCGAAAACGTAAAATCTCTAAATAATGAAATGCAATTAAGCTTTTTTAATTTAGACGATCCGCTCCTAGAAAACATTAAAGACGAGATATTACACATTGATATTGATACCCTTACCCCTGTTGAAGCCCTTATGAAATTGAATGAAATTAAGCGTATGTTGGCTAAGAAAAAACGCGCTTAAAAAGAAAAGCTATTATTTTATAAAAAAGCCTTTGGATTTAGTATAAATATTTTAAATTTGCATCCGCAATCGAGAGATTGGATACGTTCTTGAAACATTCGCGAAAATAGCTCAGTTGGTAGAGCGCCACCTTGCCAAGGTGGAGGTCGCGGGTTCGAATCCCGTTTTTCGCTCAAATTTCCTAATAAAAACACTACGCTGAAGTGGTGGAATTGGTAGACACGTTGGACTTAAAATCCAATGAACATTTAGTTCGTGCGGGTTCAAGTCCCGCCTTCAGTACAAAACCTCCTTTGTTTTAAACATTGGAGGTTTTTTTATACTCTTATTTTATCCCATTCAGCTGAATACTTTTTTAACTTTCAGATAAAATTAAATCCCTAATTTTGGCAAATCATGCACACTAAAAACACCGCATATTCTATATTAGACCTTGCCATCGTTTCTAAAGGCCACTCTTTGCAAGACACTTTTAAGCATTCTTTAGAACTAGCACAAGCTGCTGAGGAAGCTGGCTATACCCGCTATTGGTTGGCCGAACACCATAATTCTGATGGTATTGGTAGCAGTGCAACGTCCATTTTAATTGGCAAGATCGCCGAGGGCACCAAACACATACGGGTTGGTTCAGGCGGCATTATGTTACCTAACCATTCTCCACTAATTATTGCAGAACAATTTGGCACACTGGGTATTTTGTACCCAAACCGTATTGATTTAGGCTTAGGCAGAGCCCCAGGAACGGATAAAGAAACAGCACTTGCCATTCGGCCCGATTTTTACCAAGCTACCCTGGCTTTCCCAGGGAACGTACAGCAAATACAGAATTATTTCTCTTTGGATAACATAAACGAACGGGTATGCGCTACCGTAGCTGAAGGTGTAGATGTACCGATATACATTTTAGGTTCCAGTACCGATAGCGCTCATTTAGCAGCTAAAAAAGGCTTGCCCTATGCCTTTGCCAGTCATTTTGCCACACCACAATTAATGGCCGTCCTCGATATTTACAGGCGGGAATTCCAACCTTCTGAAGTCCTCGACAAACCTTATACCATGGCGGGTATTAATATTATCGTGGCAGACACCAATGAAGAAGCAGAACAAATTTCAACATCACTCTATAGAAGGGTTATAAGCCTATTAACAGGCAAACGGGATTTTATTCAACCCCCAACAGCCATGACTGAAGAACTTCGTGCCATGCAACAACACCCCTCAGTTCAACACATGCTTAAATACACCTTTGTTGGCAACAAAGAAACCGTGAAGCAGCAAGTACAAGCATTTATTGAGGAAACCCAAATAGATGAGCTTATAGTGGCAACCCATGTTTACGATGGTAACGATCGCATAAAATCATACCAGTTATTTGCCGAAATCATGCAGGAATTGAATAATGTCTCCTAGCATTCATTACCTTCAACCCAAAATAAAATACAGGCAAACAAATATCAATATTCTAACTTTTAGATATTTACACAAAAAAATTCAACAATCAATAGTTACAAAAAAACACAATAAAAATTTCTATTTGTAATTAAAAAATTATCTATATTTGCATACCAGAACAGAACAGAACGGTTAAATGCATTTAGACATTAATTTTAGTAGCGACATTCCAAAATACCAGCAGTTGGTAAACGCCATCAATGATGCGCTTTCCAACAATACACTGTCTAGTGGTGATGCCCTGCCTTCTGTTAATAGCATCTGTAATGACTACAATTTATCAAGAGATACGGTTTTTAAGGCGTATACTATATTAAAAGAAAATAGTGTTATAGAATCCGTTCCAAACAAAGGCTATTACGTAGCCAACGATACGCGAAAAGTACTGTTGGTTCTAGATACTTTTAAAGCCTACAAAGAAGTACTGTATCATTCCTTTGTAAGCAATTTGCCAAAAAAGGTGATTGTAGATGTTCAATTTCATCATTACAACATCAACAATTTCAGAACCATTTTAAACAATGGTAAGGGTAAGTATTACAAATATGTTGTTATGAGTTTTAACCATAAAAGCGTCTCTGCTATTTTGTCTGAATTTGACAATGAAAAACTATTGCTAATTGACTGGAACATCCACTCAAATGCTAATAACAATTATATATTTCAAGATTTTGGAAAAGCTTTTTTTGAAGTTTTAAAAGAAGCCATTGTACCATTTAGAAAATATAAAAAGTTGGTTTTTGTGTATCCAACATTTACGAACCACCCTATTGAAACACTAACACATTTTAAAATATTTTGTGAAACCTACGGTTTTAAATCCAAGGTTGTTACCAATCCTGAGGATTTTAAAGTCATTAAAGGCGAAGCCTATATCAGCGTAAGCGATAGAATACTGGGGGTGTTTTTAGAACAATGTAGAAGCAAAAATTTTGAACCGGGAACCGATGTAGGCTTTTTATCGTACAACGAAACCCCTATGAAGCAATTTATTTACAAAGGCATTTCGGTAATTTCCACCGATTTTCAGGAATTAGGCGCAAAAGCAGCTACCTTTGTAAAAGAAGAAAAAGTGCTTCAAAGTTATATTCCAACTAAATTAATATTAAGAGAATCATTATAAATTAATTATGTACTATTTAGGATTAGATATCGGTAGTTCTTCCATTAAAGCTGCACTTGTTGAAATAGCAACAGGAAAAAGTGTAAGTGTTGTTCAAGAGCCCGAACAGGAAATGGGCATGTTCGCTCAAAAAAACGGATGGGCCGAACAAAAACCAGAAGACTGGTGGAAACATATTTGTAACGCCATAGCCCGCTTAAAAAAGCAAAACAATATTTCAAGAACCCAAATAAAAGGCATTGGTATTTCTTACCAAATGCACGGACTTGTTATTGTTGATGAAGCTGGAAAACCGCTTCGCAAAAGTATTATTTGGTGTGATAGTAGAGCTGTAGAAATTGGCAATAAAGCTTTTGGCGAAATAGGTGAAGACAAATGCGCCTCGCAATTGCTTAATTCACCGGCTAACTTTACCGCGTCTAAACTAAAATGGGTAAAAGACAACGAACCAGAAATCTATAGTAAGATCCACAAGTTCATGTTACCGGGTGATTTTATTGCTTATAAATTTTCAAATGTTATAAACACAACTATTTCAGGTCTATCTGAAGGTATTTTTTGGGATTTCCAAAATAATACATTGGCCGATTTCCTTTTGGAACATTATGGCATCGACAAATCGTTAGTTCCAGACATTGTAGATACGTTTGGTTTACAATCGGTTGTTGATGAAAAAGGTGAAGCTGATAGTGGTATTGCCGCAGGCACCCCTATTTATTATAGAGCTGGCGACCAGCCCAATAACGCGCTATCGTTAAATGTATTTAACCCTGGTGAAGTCGCTGCTACTGGTGGAACTTCAGGGGTAGTATATGCTGTAACAAACAATCTTTCAGTAAAGGAAAGTGATCGCGTTAACAACTTTGCGCATGTTAATTACAATAAAGATGAAGACCCGAGAATAGGCAAACTACTTTGTATAAATGGTGCAGGTATTCAATACCGTTGGTTGTTGAATAACTTAGCTGTTGGTTCTTATGAAGAAATGAACAATTTGGCGATGAACGTTTCAGTTGGTTCTGATGGTGTTTGCTTAATTCCTTTCGGAAATGGTGCTGAACGCATGTTAAAGAACAAGGAAATTGGCACAAGAATCGTTAATTTAAACCTCAACATGCACCATAAAGGCCATGTTTGTAGAGCGGCGTTGGAAGGTATTGCCTTCTCATTTGTTTACGGCATGGAATTATTAAAATCGGATGGCATTGAAGCTTCTGTAATAAGAGCTGGAAACGATAATTTGTTCCGCTCAGAGATTTTTGCTAACACAGTAGCTACATTAATCGAGCAAGAAATTGAAATCTATAACACAACTGGTGCTATAGGCGCTGCACGTGCGGCCGATTTGCATAAAGGTGATTTTGAAAGCTTCGGAAAAGCCATCATCGATAACGACCATGTAATGACCTTTATGCCTTTTAAGGACAAAGCACCTTATTTAAAGGCATACAACAACTGGAAAAAAGAATTGGAAATCATATTAAATAACAAATAAATCATTAACTAAATATTAATCACAATGGCATTAATAGGCAACAAAGAATACTATAAAGGTATTGGCGACATTAAGTTTGAAGGAAAGGATTCAGACAATCCTTTAGCGTTTAAATACTACAACCCAGAACAAGTGGTTGCTGGTAAAAAAATGAAAGACTGGTTTAAATTTTCAGTGGCGTATTGGCATACATTCTGCGGTACAGGTGCTGATCCATTTGGTCCTGGAACCTTAAATTTTGAATGGGACAAATCATCAGACGCCATTCAAGCTGCAAAAGACAAAGCAGATGCTGCTTTTGAATTTATAACTAAAATGGGCTTCGATTACTACTGTTTCCACGATGTAGATTTAGTAAGAGAAGGTAATTCTTTTGGTGAATTGGAAAGCAGATTGGCTACCATTACCGAATACTTAAAAGAGAAGCAAGCGGCTTCTGGTGTTAAATTATTGTGGGGTACAGCTAACTGTTTCTCTAACCCTCGTTACATGAACGGTGCTTCTACAAACCCAGATTTTAATGTATTGGCCAGAGCTGGTGGACAAATAAAATTGGCTTTAGATGCTACCATAGCTTTAAATGGTGAAAACTATGTGTTCTGGGGTGGTCGTGAAGGTTACATGTCACTTTTAAATACCGATATGGGTCGTGAACTAGACCACATGGGTCAGTTCTTAACTATGGCTAGAGATTATGCACGTTCTAAAGGTTTTAAAGGAAACTTCTTTATTGAGCCAAAACCAATGGAACCAATGAAACACCAATACGATTTCGATACAGCTACTGCAATTGGCTTCTTGAAAGAGTACGGTTTAGATAAGGATTTCAAAATTAATATTGAAGTAAACCATGCTACCTTGGCACAACACACATTCGAGCACGAAATTGCTGTTGCGGCTAAAGCAGGTATGCTAGGAAGTTTGGATGCTAACCGTGGAGATTACCAAAATGGTTGGGATACAGACCAATTCCCTAACAACATCCAAGAAACTACCGAAGCCATGTTGGTATTCATCAAAGCTGGTGGACTACAAGGTGGTGGTGTTAATTTTGATGCTAAAATCAGAAGAAACTCTACCGATTTAGAAGATGTATTCTTAGCACATATTGGTGGTGCCGATACATTTGCTAGAGCCTTGATTACTGCTGATAAAATTATCTCTTCTTCGCCTTACGAAAAATTAAGAAAAGAACGTTACAGCAGCTTCGATTCTGGTAAAGGAAAAGAGTTTGAAGCAGGTAAATTAAACTTTGAAGATTTATATGAAATTGCCCAAGAAAATGGTGAATTACCATTACAAAGTGGCAAACAAGAATTGTTTGAGAATATTATCAATCAATATATCTAAACATATAATTTAATTGGTTAACCAAGGGGAAGCTAAAAGCTTCCCCCTTTTTTTTTTAAGATGTATATAATCAAATACAAAGCACTAAACACTAGTTATTTAATAATAAATCTATATATTTAAAACCTATTTTAACCAACTAAAACTATAAATATGAAACATTATTTTTTAGCTATGCAATCGGTTTTGGAGAATTTCGATTGGGTAGTTTTAGGAATATATTTCCTTGCCCTAATAGCTGTTGCTGTGTGGGTTGTACTTCAAAAAAATAAAAATACAGAAGATTATTTTTTAGCAGGAAGAGATGTTGGTTGGTTTGTAATTGGTGCTTCCATTTTTGCTTCTAACATAGGCTCCGAACACGTAGTAGGCTTAGCAGGCACTGGTTTTGAATCGGGCACCCCTATGGCCCATTACGAATTACATGCTTGGATTGTATTATTATTAGGCTGGCTCTTTTTACCTTTTTACATAAGAAGTGGTGCTTTTACCATGCCAGAATTTTTAGAAAAAAGATTCGATAGCCGCTCCAGATGGTTTTTATCGGTCTTCTCTTTAGTGGCCTACGTACTTACAAAAGTCTCTGTAACCATTTATGCAGGTGGTATTGTGGTTTCTGAATTAATTGGTATTCCGTTTTGGTATGGCGCTATAGGCATTGTTATTTTTACGGGAATATATACCATTATAGGTGGTATGAAAGCTGTTATTTATACCGAAACCCTTCAAACCATCATTCTAATTTTGGGCTCTGTGATTATTACCTATCTAGGACTTCAAGAAGTTGGCGGCTGGGGACAACTACAAGAAACCGTAAGAGCTGCAAGCCCAGACCATTTTAATATGTGGCGACCAATGAACGATCCAGATTTCCCATGGACAGGTTTATTATTTGGCGGTACTGTTGTTGGTATTTGGTATTGGTGTACAGACCAATACATAGTGCAGCGCACACTAGCAGCACATAATATTAAAATTGGTAGAAGGGGTGCTATTTTTGGAGCTTACCTCAAGTTGCTTCCTATTTTAATATTTCTTGTTCCCGGCATTATAGCTTTTGCCCTAAGCCAACAAGGAATTCTAGAAATTGATAAAGCAGATAGAGCTTTTCCTGCTTTAGTTAAATTTTTATTACCCGTTGGGTTAAAAGGTTTGGTCGCAGGCGGTTTAATGGCGGCATTGATGAGTTCATTGGCATCTGTGTTTAACTCATGTTCAACTATTTTCACCATTGATATTTACAAAAAGCTTCACCCGGAAAAAACCGAAAAAGTATTGGTTCAAACGGGAAAAATTGCTACTGGATTTATTGTGATTTTAGGTATTATTTGGATTCCTATTATGGAAAAAATTGGTGGTGGGGTTATGTACCAATATCTACAGAATGTGCAATCATATATTGCACCACCAGTAACGGCCGTGTTTCTTCTGGGTATAATTTGGAAGCGGGTTAATTCTACCGCAGCCATTTCAACACTCATGGTGGGCTTAGTACTGCTCATCTTAAGACTGGGAAGTGAAATTTATTTCCAACCTGAAATTGCATCTGGCGAAGCCGTTGATGGTATTATGTACAGTTTTGCAACCATTAATTTTGCACACATGGCCATATTTATGTTTATATTTTCGGTAATTATTTGCATTTCCATAAGCTTAATGACACAAGCGCCAAGCTACGAACGCATTAGAGGTCTTGCTTTTGGAACGCTTACAGAAGAACAAAAATCGGCCAACAAAAACAGTTATGACACTATAGACATCATACTATCTGTTCTATTAGTTGTTATAGTAATTGGTATACTGAGCTACTTTTCAAAATAAATAGCTTATAAATAACATATAAAAAATGCCATCAATTAAATTGATGGCATTTTTGTTATAAGTTGGAATGTATGGAGTAATTAATCTTCTTTTACCTCTTCCACTTTTTTATCTATAGCTTCTCCTGCAGATTCCACGGCATCTCCAGTAGCCTCAATGGCATCATCTGTAGCATCAACAGCCTCATCCATTGCTTTTCCTGCTTCTTCAAGAGCACCTTCTGTAGCATCTGCGGCATCATCGGCAGCTTCTTCCATAGCATCCCCTGCGCTTTCAAAAGCCTCTTCAACAGATTCTGGATTTTTATTTTCCCTACAAGAAGTATATGTTAAACTTAATACTGAAACTAATGCGATACTTAATAAGATTTTTTTCATTGGTTTTAATTTTTGTGTTAATTATTTATGTACATAGGTATATACGTGATTAATCACGACATTGGATGACATTATGGCTCTTTCAACAAAAACCAAAACCAGCTCTTGGTGCTTCACACCCCATGATTATTAGATAAATCACTTAAAATTTTCAGATCTTAACTACCTTAAAATTTTTGTTTTGATAGCAATTGTTATAGCTTTATAAATTAATACGCTACATTTAACAAATTGCTCATTATCAATTCTTAGCCTAATTATTCAAGACTTTTTATGTGTACTACATTTACTTTAAAAAAAAATTGATATTTCCATACACATAAAAAATATATATATTTCAAAAAATTATGTGTTTTTCAAAAAATTATGTTAAAAAAAGTCAAATTATTAATATTACTGCTATTTGTTTTTTGTAATCATATTTTTGCCAATGATGGCTATAAACTTTGGTTGCAGTATAATTATGTAAACAACGAGTCTTTAAGAGAAGACTATTTAAATGCCGTTCAAAATTTATTGCCTTCTGGTAACTCAGAAACAATCAACATCGCTTTAAAAGAACTTCAGTTGGGGCTAAGCGATATGCTCGGAACCGATTTTACTTCCAAAATCAATAAAGACAATGGTAATACATTAATTTTTGGCAGCGAAGCTAATTTAGGCGAAGACATTAAGTTGCAATTAGGCAATACTTTCAACCAAATAAACGAAGAAGGATATGCTATAAAATCTTTCAAATTAAGAAATAGAAATTATATTGTAATTACAGGAAAAAGTGATGTTGGCGTACTGTATGGTGTTTTTGAGTTTTTAAGATTATTACAAACCCACAAACCCATTGAAAACCTTAATATCACAGATTCCCCTAAAATAAAAATAAGAACCCTTAACCATTGGGATAATTTAGACAGAACTGTAGAAAGAGGTTATGCTGGTTTTTCTATTTGGGACTGGCATAGATTACCAGATTATTTAGACCCGCGCTATTCTGATTATGCTAGAGCCAACGCCTCTGTCGGTATTAATGGTACCGTTTTAAATAATGTAAATGCCAATGCTCTTATTTTAACACCTCAGTATTTGGAAAAAGTAGAAGCTTTGGCGAATGTTTTTAGACCTTATGGCATTAAAGTATACCTAACGGCTCGGTTTTCTGCACCTATTGAAATTGGCGGATTGGAAACTGCAGATCCTTTAGCGCCCGAAGTTATTAACTGGTGGAAACAAAAAGCAGATGAAATTTATGCCAGAATACCCGACTTTGGAGGCTTTTTGGTAAAAGCAAATTCTGAAGGCCAACCAGGCCCTCAAAATTATGACAGAAACCATGTAGATGGTGCTAATATGTTAGCTACTGCCGTTGCCCCACATAATGGTATTGTTATGTGGCGTGCTTTTGTTTACTCTGAACATGATGCCACAGATAGGGCCAAACAAGCCTACCCTGAATTTGTGCCTTACGATGGACAATTTAAAGATAATGTCCTCATTCAGGTAAAAAATGGGGCAATCGATTTTCAGCCAAGAGAACCTTTCCATCCTATGTTTGGCGCTATGCCAAAAACACCTATAATGATGGAGTTTCAAATTACACAGGAATATTTAGGGTTTAGCACCCACTCCATTTTCTTGCCTAAACTTTTTGAAGAAGTTTTAAAGGCAGACACATACAGAAAAGGTAAAGGCTCTATTGTTGCAAAAGATATTGATGGCTCTTTAGATAATAAAAGATTAACAGGCATGGCTGGTGTTAGCAATATAGGAAATGATATAAACTGGACCGGCAATACATTTTTACAAGCCAACTGGTACGGCTTTGGCAGACTTGCTTGGGATCCTTATTTAAGTGCCGATACTATTGCCGACGAATGGCTACGACAAACATTCACAAATGATGAAAAATTTATAAATCCAGTAAAAGAAATGATGTTAGATTCTAGAGAAGCGGTTGTTAATTATATGACACCTCTGGGATTACACCACATAATGGACACAGGACACCATTATGGCCCTGGTCCTTGGGTATCTAACCTATCCCGTCCTGAATGGAATCCAGTTTATTACCACAAAGCAGATTCTTTAGGTATTGGCTTTGACAGAACACCTACCGGCAGTAATGCTACCGAGCAATACGCTCCAGAAGTAGCACAGGTTTTTAACGACCTAGACCAAATTTCTGAAAAAGATCTTTTATGGTTTCACCATTTACCTTGGGATTATAAACTGAAAAATGGCAACACACTTTGGGACGGTATGGCTTTAAAATACCAAGAAGGTGTAGACCAAGTTAAGTCAATGATAGAAACTTGGAACAAAATGCAGCCTTATGTAGATGCAGAAAGATATAACAATATTAAAATGTTGTTGAATATTCAATACAAAGAAGCCAAATGGTGGCGCGATGCTTGTTTATTATATTTTCAACAATACTCTAAAATGCCACTACCCGAAGGCGTAGAAAAACCAACAAAAACTTTAGACTATTTTAAATCTTTAAAATTCCCTTTTGCACCGGGCAACTAATTAAAAAAAGACATGCAATTTAAAACTAAAACAAAAGCGCTTTTTAAAACAGCGTTACTAATTACAGCTCTGATATTAAGTACCAATGTTCAAGCGATAGACCCTAATAAATATGTTTCAAACGAAAGCTCAAAGGGCAGTTTTCCAGTAGCAACCAATGGCGCAGTAACTCCAATTTTGGTAAGCGATTCCGATTATCCTGGAGTTTTAAGGGTTTTGGGCCATTTGCAAAAAGACATCAAAAATGTTACCGGTATTGAACCTCAAATATTTAAAAACAGTGTATCAGGCACTGACAATGTTATTATAGTTGGCACCATAGGAAAAAGTCCTATTATAGACCAACTCATTAAAAATGGAAAAATCAAAAGCTCCTTGCTTGTAGGTAAGCGAGAAAAGTTCATCATTCAATCTATAAACAATCCTTTACCTGGCGTTAAGCGGGCTTTGGTAATTGCTGGTAGTGAAAAACGTGGTACTATTTATGGTATGTATGATTTATCAAATGAAATAGGCGTACACCCTTGGCATTTCTGGGCAGATGTCCCTGCTAAAAAACAAAGTGAACTTCACGTAATGTCGGGTATACACACCAAAGGCGAACCAAAGGTTAAATACAGAGGCCTTTTTATAAACGATGAAGCTCCCGCTCTTACTGGTTGGGTTGAAGAACATTATGGTAAATTCAATGCTGAATTTTATGATAAGGTATTCGAGCTGATTATGAGAATGAAAGGAAATTACATTTGGCCAGCCATGTGGCAACCAAGAATGTTCTACGAAGACGATCCTCAAAACGGTGTTTTAGCAGACGAATATGGTATCGTTATGGGAACATCGCACCACGAACCTCTTACACGAGCGCATGAAGAATGGGGCCATTTAGGTGGTGGCGAATGGAATTTTGAAACCAATCCCGAAGAATTAAAGGAATTTTGGAAAGGCGGCATGGAACGCATGGGAGATAAAGAAACCCTTGTTACTATTGGGATGCGTGGCGACGGTGATTCTGCTATGAGCGAGGGTACTGCAATCGATTTACTTGAAGAAATAGTAAAAGAACAACGTAAAATTATAGCAGATGTAACTGGTAAACCAGCTGAAGAAACTCCTCAAATTTGGGCCTTATACAAAGAAGTACAAGATTATTATGATAAAGGTATGACCGTTCCAGACGATGTTACCTTGTTACTTTGCGATGACAACTGGGGCAACATTAGGAAATTACCAAGTCTAGATGCAAAACCTAGAAAAGGGGGGTATGGTATTTATTATCACTTCGATTATGTTGGTGGGCCCAGAAACTACAAATGGCTAAATACAAACCAAATTGAACGCACTTGGGAACAAATGCATCTTGCATATAAACATGGTGTAGACCAAGTGTGGATTGTAAATGTTGGTGATATTAAACCAATGGAATTTCCATTAGAATTCTTTTTAGATTATGCCTGGAATCCAGACGCTTGGAATGCCGACAACTTAGATGATTATTATTCGCTTTGGGCAGAAGAAGTCTTTGATGGTATTGAAACGGAAGCCATTGCAGATATTGTAAAGAAGTACACCAAATACAACGCCAGGAGAAAGCATGAAATGATTGATGCAAGAACCTATAGCTTATCTAGTTATAATGAGGCCAATAATGTTGTAAAAGAATTTAATGACCTTGCTGAAAAAGCACAAGCAATAAACGATAAACTTCCCGAATTATACAAAGATGCGTACTACCAATTGGTGCTATTCCCTGTATTGGCCAGTGCCAATTTAAACGAACTTTATGTAAGTGCAGCCAAAAATAATCTATATGCCAAACAAGGCAGGGCATCAACCAATTATTATGCTGATAGAGTTCGCGAACTGTTTAATAAAGATAGGCAACTAACCAATTATTACCACAAAGAAATGGCCGATGGCAAATGGAACCATATGATGTCCCAAACACATATAGGCTACGACAACTGGCAACAACCAAGGTTTAACCAAATTCCCGAGACTTTCAAAATCGATGAAGCTGATGACGCTGAAATGGGTGTATCTATTGAAGGCTCTAATAAGTGGTGGTCTGGCGCAAACGAAGACGCCGTATTGCCTGTTTTCGATCCGCTTAACGACCAAAAGCATAGTATTGAGATTTTTAATCGCGGAAAACAAAGCTTCAACTATACTGTAAAAAGTAATGCTGATTGGATAAAAATATCGGAAGCTTCAGGATCTGTCGAAAACAAAAAAAATATTTACGTGAGTATCGATTGGACGAAAGCACCTAAAGGCATCCATAAATCTTCGGTAACCATTTCTGGGGCTAGCAAAAACATTCCAGTCCACATTTCAATAAACAATTATGATACAAACAGTATAGAAGGTTTTGTAGAAAACGATGGTTATATAACCATAAATGCTGAGCATTTTTCCGATAAATACGAACCAAAATCATTTGAGTGGAAAGTTGTGGAGAATTTAGGAAAAACCAGTTCTGCTGTAATTTCATTACCTATAGAAAAAGGCAGGGTTGAACTATCTAAAAAATCACCTAAATTATCCTATAGCGTTAACATCCAAAACAAAGGAAAAGTAAAAGTTCACATGCATT
Source organism: Marixanthotalea marina (assembly GCA_018883545.1). Lineage (GTDB taxonomy): Bacteria > Bacteroidota > Bacteroidia > Flavobacteriales > Flavobacteriaceae > Marixanthotalea > Marixanthotalea marina. The sequence goes on from JAHLEH010000003.1 coordinate 197,815, forward strand.
TCTCACCAACTATCAACTACTCTACCAGAGAAGGTATGTATTTTGGGCTATCTTTTGACAAAGAAGCGCCTATTCAAGTTAATTACGATGCCGACCCTAATATTTTCAACTACAACGGCAAAGTGCCTAGAAATTGGCACAACGATGTTGGTAATAGTATTAAAATAATTACAACAGAGTTAGAAGTTGATGAACCAGGAAACCATACATTAAATTACTACAGAATAGATGAAGGTTTAGTACTCCAAAGAATTATTATAGAAACTCCAGAAAGTAATTTAAAAGAAACGTACCTTGGCCCGCCACAGAGCTTTAATGCCAACTAATAAATATGAAATTCTATAATTGTTTCTATATATTTATTTCTATTTTTATAGTTAGTTGCTCGGGGTCTGATGACATGGATTCTAAGCCTTCCGTTCAAAATCCTGTTATAACACCTTCGGCAACTCTCAAAGAATCTGCTAGCTTTCCTATTGGAAATATTGTTTCTGCCAATAGGCTATCTGGTAGCGATAATTATTTTAGAACTTTGCTGAATAAAGAATTTAACAGTATAACTGCTGAAAATGATATGAAAATGGCCGCTATGTTTGTGGGTCCAAATACTTATGACTTCAGCAAAGGTGATGCTATTGTTGCTTATGCCAAAGCAAATGGTTTTAGGGTACATGGGCATGCACTTATTTGGCATGCTTCTATTCCTAATTGGTTAAAAAATTATTCTGGCACCGACGTAGAGTTTGAAGCACAAGTTGAAGGGTATGTTAAAGCAACCGTTGCCCATTTTGCTGAGGCTAAAACAACAACGGGCGAATCTGTAGTTGCCAGTTGGGATGTTGTTAACGAGCATTTTACCAACGATGCCGAAGCCGCGGTTTTTTATAATAGAATTGGCCCCGATTATCTATCTAAGTGTTTTACCTGGGCAAGAGAGGCAGATCCTGATGTAAAGCTTTTTTACAACGATTACAGTTTGGGAAGCAATACCGAAAAAGCAACCAAAGTTACTAACATGGTAACCGATTTTAAAAATAATGCCATTCCAATAGATGGTATTGGCATGCAAATGCACGTTGATTATCAATACCCGGATTTAACAACTTTAACTAGTAATGTAACTTTATTAAAAAATACAGGCTTGTTAATACATTTTTCTGAATTAGATATGACTGTAAACAAGGATAAATCATTAAATTCCTTAACTTCGCAAAGATCAAATGCCCAAAAAGAAAGATATAAAAATATTGCATCTTTGTACACTAATACAATTCCAGAAGAACAACAATTTGGTATCACTTTTTGGGGCATGAGAGACAATGACAGCTGGTTACTTAATTTTACGAACAACCCAAATGAATGGCCTTTGCTTTTTGATTCCGGGTATAATTATAAACAAGCCTTCATCGGCTTTTTAGAAGGATTAAACAACTAAACAAACATAACTAATCATGAAATTAATTAAACAATCTTTATTAGTTGCCATTCTGCTTTTGGTAGCTATTTCGTGTAATAATAAACCTAAGGAGGAAGAACCTACAAAGCCTAAAACGCTTAGAAACGTTTATGAAGATGCTTTTTATATTGGTACGGCACTTAACAGATTTCAAATAGAGGAGTCTGATTCTGTTATGGCTAGTATTGTAGGGAATGAATTCAGTAGTATTACTGCCGAAAACATGATGAAATCCATGAACATTCACCCTGCTAAAGACACCTTCAACTTTGAATTAGCTGATAAATTTGTGGCTTTGGGTGAAAAATACAACATGTTCATACACGGGCACACATTGATTTGGCATAGCCAACTTTCAAGATGGTTCTACGGAATTGAAGATAGCACTGAATTTGCAACCGCTGTAGAAAGCCATGTAAAGGATATTGTTGAAAGATATAAAGGTAAAATTGATTCTTGGGATGTTGTGAACGAAGCCCTAAATGAAGACGGCACGTTAAGAAAATCTATTTTCTTAAACAAAATGGGCGAAGATTATTTGGCATTGGCCTTTAAATGGACTTCTGAAATAGACCCTAATGTTGATTTATATTATAACGATTATAACATGACCAAACCTTCAAAAAGAGCAGGAGCCATTAGAATGGTTAAAAACATAATGGATCAAGGTATAAAAGTTGACGGTATAGGCATGCAAGGTCATTGGCATTTAAACAGACCTTCTCTTGAAGAAATTGAACAAAGTATTTTAGATTACGCCGCCCTTGGTGTTAAAGTAGCCATTACAGAGTTGGACGTTAGTGTTTTGCCAAACCCAGAAGATTTAGAAGGTGCCGAAATAAGTCAAAACTTTGAAAACAGCGAATTATTGAATCCTTACACTGAAGGTTTACCTGACTCTATCCAAGTAAAATTAGCCAACAGATACAAAGATATCTTCAATATTTTTTTAAAGCATAAAGACAAAATTAGCAGAGTTACATTTTGGGGTGTAAGCGATGGCCAATCTTGGCTAAATGGTTTTCCTGTAAGAGGTAGAACAAATTATCCGTTGCTTTTTGACAGAGGATTAAAGCCAAAAGCAGCTTACGACACCATAATTGCTTTAAAAGAAAGACTTGATAAAGAACTAGCTAATTAAGACCATGAGCATCAATTCACATAAGTTATCCATTAAAGAAAAAATTGGATACAGTTTAGGAGACCTCGCAGCAAACTTGGTATTCCAAACTTTGGTAACATATCTTGCGTATTTCTATACAGATATTTATGGACTATCAACAGAAGATACTTCTGCAGTAACTTTGGTTGTAGGGCTTATTGCTGCTTTTGCATTTAACCCTTTAATGGGAGTTATTGCCGATAGAACAAATACGAAATGGGGTAAATTCCGCCCTTGGATTTTATGGACGGCCATACCACTTGGTGTAACCGCCATGTTAGCTTTTAGTACTCCTGATTTTTCATATAAAGGAAAGGTATTATATGCAGTAGTTACTTATACATTACTTCTTTTACTATACGCTGCAAACAATTTACCTTATTCAGCATTAAGTGGTGTTATTACCGGCGATATGAAGGAACGTAATAGTTTATCTGCTTATCGTTTCATCGCTGTAATGGGTGCCCAGTTTTTTGTTCAGGTATTTATGTACGACCTTATTTTAAAAGCTGGTGACGGAAATAAAGCTGCTGGTATGGAAACCGTAATGACTTGGTTGGCAATAATAGGTACCGTTATGCTATTAATTACCTTTTTTACAACTAAGGAACGTGTGGTGCCTAAACCAGAGCAAAAATCAAGTATCAAAGAAGATTTAGGTGATTTATTCAAGAACAAACCATGGATAATCATGCTAAGTTTAACCACACTGATTTTTATAACCCTAGCCATGAAAGGTGGATCTTACGTATATTATTTTGAAAATTATGTGAATCAGGGAGAACTGAATGCATTTTTAAATCCGCTAAAAAGCTTTTTACCAACTTTTGAAAACGATACGTCTTTAGGATTGGGAGTTTTTAATGGTGCTGGTATTCTAATTGGTTTAATTGGTATTGCTCTATCTAAAAAATTTGCTGATAAATACGGAAAACGCAATGTTTTTGGAGCATCTCTATTCATTTCAACCCTGTTTATAATTGCTTTTTATTTTTACCCTCCAAAAGCGGTAGGTGTTATGTATATTTCCCAAATTTTACATATGTTTTTCTATGGGATATCTACACCTATTTTATGGACTATGATTGCAGATGTTGCCGATTATTCCGAATGGAAAAATAACCGCCGAGCTACTGCTATTATATTTTCTGCCATGATGGTAGGATTAAAAGGAGGATTAAGTATAGGTAGTTCTTTGGTTGCATGGATTTTGGGACTCTATGGCTATATAACAAAAGAAGCTGCCGTAGCTGGCCAAGCAATCGTTCAACCTGAAACAGCCATTGAAGGTACTAAAATGCTAGTAAGTGTTTACCCCGCCATTCCATTTTTAATTGGTGTAGGCCTTTTATTTTTCTACGAAATCAACAAAAAAATGGAATTACAAATTGAAAAAGATTTAATTGAAAGAAGATAAAATAAACGAATAATGCCAGAAGATAGTATTGAACATATTGATTTTGAGAAATTGAATAAAAAAGCAATTTCACAACCATTAGTTGATCACATTTATACAGCAGATCCCTCTGCACATGTTTTCAACGGAAAAATATACATTTATCCATCCCATGATATTGATGCTGGAGAAGCTTTTGATGATTTGGGAAGCCATTTTGATATGCAAGATTACCATGTAATTTCAATGGATAGTGTTACCAGTAAAGCAGTCGACAACGGTGTTGCCTTAGACGTAAAAGACGTGGCATGGGCAGAAAAGCAAATGTGGGCACCAGATGCAGCACATAAAGACGGTAAGTATTACTTATATTTTCCAGCTAAAGATTATGATGGCATTTTTAGAATAGGTGTTGCCGTAAGTGATTCCCCCATTGGACCATTTAAAGCCCAACCTGAAGCTATAAAAGGTAGTTTTTCTATAGATCCGGCTGTTTTTGAAGATGAGGACGGCAGCTATTATATCTATTTTGGAGGTCTTTGGGGCGGACAACTGCAACGTTGGCGCAAAGGAGTGTTTAATGCCGAACATCCTGAAAGCCCTACGGCCCATCTTCCAGAAGCTAACGAACCCGCTTTATCGGCTAAAGTAGCTAAATTGACTGATGATTTATTGGAATTTTCAGAAGCACCTAAAGATGTTGTTATTTTAGATGAAAACGGCAATCCCATATTAGCTGGCGATAACGAAAGACGCTTTTTTGAAGGACCTTGGTTGCATAAATATAATGGTAAATATTATTTTTCATATTCAACAGGCGACACACATTTTATCTGTTATGCTATAGGAGATACGCCGTATGGACCTTTTACTTATAAAGGCAAAATACTAAACCCAGTGGTTGGATGGACAACCCACCATTCTATTTGTGAGGTTGAAGGCAAATGGTATCTGTTTTACCACGATTCCAGTTTATCTGAAGGTGTCACCCATTTAAGATGTATAAAAGTTGCTGAAATAACCTATAACGAAGATGGCACAATTAATACTTTGAATCCTTACAAGGAATAAAAGAAAAGTTATGATATAAAAAAACCTCCAAAATTTTGGAGGTTTTTTTATATTCAATATAGTGCAAGCAACTAAGATTTTTTATATTCAATAAACTGTAAATAATCGTTGTTCTTAGCTGCAATAATATACTTTTTATCACCTACTTTAATAGAGCTTAAATCTTTTACATCTCCAGGTACAAAGAAGCCACTTTCCGTTACAGGAACCGATTTAAAACCTCCTTTGCCATTACCTTTAAGGAAAAGGCCGTAACCTGCATCATTTCTTGGCGTTTCAACTTCAGACACAAATAAATTACCAGCTATTAACACGTCTAAATTGCCATCTGCATCATAATCATCAACCAATATTTGGTTGATACTGGAAATTTGAGCCAAATTAGGCAAATTATGCATTATAAATTGTCCATCCCTATTTTCAAGATAGATACTAGCAAAAGATTTTACTTGGTAATGTAATGATGCTTCCAATTCTGCTTCGGTATAAACATCAACCAACGTTGCTTGTGCAAATGCTTCGTAATCTTTAAACTTATCTTTTATAGATGGAATTTGTTGCGACGAACAGCTTCTTCCTCTAACAGGATATTGCACACCTTCACTGTAATAACTTAAAACAATATCTGTTTGGTTATTGTCATCAAAATCATTTACATAGATATCAAAGGTTTCATTCTCGTTGGCTTTGTACTTATAGTTAAGTCCATTATTACCAACAATATAATCCATATCTCCATCATTGTCAAAATCACCTTCTTTGATGCTCCACCACCATCCTGTAGAATCCACATTCAGTCCCATTTCTTCTGAAACTTCCCTAAATCCATTCTTAACATTTTTAAAAACACGAATTGGCATCCATTCACCCACAATAATAATATCGTCCCAAGTATCATTATCAAAATCGGTTATAATGGCGCTGGTTGCCATACCCAAATTTTTAAAAGTATCTGGTGAAGCAACACTAAACTTAATAGAGCCTTTATCACTTTCATTGAACAGTACATAGCTATCGGTTGGAGAAGGATAACTACCTGGAACTTGTCTGCCAAGTGTTAAAATATCTTGCTTTCCATCTTTGTTGAAATCGGCTGCATAGGCTCTGGAGCCACTAATAGTCATTTCTGGGAGTGCCCCATTTGCTTTAGAAAAGTTGCCTTTACCATCGTTTATGTATAGTCTATCTTGCAAGTTTTCATATTTACTACTACTTAAAAACTCGTAACCTCCACTTACCACATATAAATCATTATCTCCATCATTATCTACATCAACAATTAGGGCGCCTAAATCTTCAGAATCCTTATCATGTATAAAGGCTTCTTGTGCAGGTTGTTTAGTAAATGTTCCTTTAGTATTTTGGTAAAATAAGTTGCCTTCAAAACCAGAAGCTCCTCCAACATAATAATCGTCAAGACCATCATTGTTTAAATCGCCCACAACCAATGCAGGACCAAAAGATGACATTTTGTGTGGTAGTAAAACCTGTGTTTCAAAATCATCAAACACATTTTCTTGGTGTTTATGCTTTGGAAAAAAACCATTGCTTTCAGATACTGTAGCGAAAAGTGTTTCATTGTTTGAAACCCCATTCGCTGGATTTTGAACAACAGCATCTGTATATTTTAATTTTAATTTCTGATTGACAGCAACATTTTCTAGTTCTTGAACTTTTCCATCTGACCAAACTACTTTAAGTTTTTCAATGGATTGATTTTGGCCTAATCCAAAATGTAATTCTGGCGCTACTGATGATTGAAATCCTCGTGTAAGCGTTAGCTCTTGCATTTGGGTTTCTTCGTTATTTGTAACATATATTCTATTGCCCAAGCCAAATTTATTACCATCTTTCCCATCAAAAGCTATTGAAATATAATTTGACTTTTCAGAACTTCTGTTTTCAAAAAGCACTGCATTATCATCAATATTATTGATTATTAATTCTAAGTCACCATCATTGTCAAAATCTGCATAAGCCACGCCGTTAGAAAAACCTTTTAGCTCTATACCCCATGCTTCGTTAACCTTTTCAAAATTAAGGTCGCCATTATTCTTGAACATGAAGTTGTCTATTTTTTCTGACGGAATACCCAAACTTTTTTCAAGTACAGATAAATCTTTTAGTTCGTGCTCCAAGCTTTTAAAATAATCGTTATGGTTGATTTCTTTTCTTGTACCATTAGTTACATACAAATCTTTTTTACCATCATTGTCAAAATCGGCCATTAAAGGCCCCCAACTCCAATCTGTAGAAGTCGTGCCTGTAATGCCCGACACATTTGAGAAGTAAGGTATACCATCTTCCGATGTAACACCAGTATTTATTTGCATGACATTGTTCATGTATTGATAATGGTAACCCGCATCAACAACGTCCCAAAAAAGCTGTGGATTCATGCTCGCCATGTTGGCCTTTTTTCGGCGGTTGTTATTGGCATCCATATCCACTTGAAAAATATCTAAGTTACCATCATTATTAATATCGGCTATATCGGCTCCCATACCATAAAATGCCGTATGTGGAGACGCTTGTTTTGTTACCTCTTTAAAAGTCCCATCTTGGTTGTTGATATAGAAATAATCCGGTGTACTGAAGTCGTTAGACACATAAATATCATCCCAGCCGTCATTATTAACATCTCCTACCGTAGCACTTAATGATAAACCAAAAGCTTTGACACCAGCTTCTTCTGTTACATCAACAAACACACCACCATCATTTCTATAAAGATGATCTGTTTGCTCGTCTGTAACTCTTTTAAGTAATTCTTGGTAAACATAAACGGGCGTTGAAAATTTTGTAGGCGGATAATTAGCTACATAAACATCTAAGTCACCATCTTTATCATAATCAAAAAAAGTGGCCTGAACACTATTACCTTCGTCAGCAAGGCCATACTCTGAAGCTTTTTCTGTAAATGTTAAATCACCATTATTAATATAAAGCTCGTTCCTTTTGTTGCCAGACTGCCCACCAACAGAACAATAAATATCTAATAAACCATCATCATTAACATCGGCCATAGTCACTCCTGTGTACCAAGCATTACCACCACCAACATTAGCAGTATTGGTAATGTCTTCAAACTCTAGATTTCCTTTATTAAGATATAATTTGTTTTGAACCTGATTCCCTGTAAAATAAACATCTACCAAACCGTCGTTATTAATATCCCCAACAGCAACACCACCACCCATATACAGATAACCATAGGTAAAATAATTTAGGGTGTCACTTTCCGTAAGTGTGTTGATAAATTCTATACCAGTTTTTGAATCATCTAACTTATTGAATATTTTAGATTCACTAACCTGAATTTCTGTATTGTTCTTTTTTTCATTAGAACAGTTATAAAATATAACCAAGAACAAAAAAGAAAGTATATATATAAGATTGGTTGAATAAACGAATCTATTAAACATTGGGATTTTCATAACATTTTTTTGGAATTACTTATTATTATAAAGATAAAAACAGCGTACATAAAATACGCTGTTTTTTTAATATTAACTCAAAACTCGAATTAGTTTAACAGTTATTTATAGAAATACTATTAATATTGAGGGTTTTGGTCTGCTTCAGTTATTTCTGGATTAGATGAGATTTCTCTATTTGGTATAGGCCATAATTCATGCTTACCTGCTTGGAAACCTTGACTTGCCAATTCATCAGCAGCCATGCCCCATCTTATAAGGTCACCAAAACGAATTTGTTCACCTGCTAATTCAACGCGTCTTTCATGTACAATGGCATCAAAAACTTGCGCTTTACTAAGTCCAGGCCCAATAGGATCTAATTCAGCTCTTTCTCTTACTTCATTAATATAGTCAGTGGCTACATCTTGATCACCACCTGCTCTTTGGTTTTCACATTCAGCCATCATTAACAACACATCAGCATATCTTAAATATTTAAAATTGATACTAGAATTTGTGTTTTCTTTCTCTCTCTTATAATAATTTTGATACTTTCTCCATCCAGCTTGACGCTCTAAAGGAATATAAATCTCTGTTTCAGGCACATCCTCTGGTGGTGTACCACTACGTATAGTTCGTTGTGCCTCATCTCCTTCGAATGTGTCACCATCAGTATAGAAAGTTTCATCATATCTGATGTCACCTGGCTCATACTCTGCCAATAAATCATCAGCAGGATAGGTATTAAACCAATCATTCCAACCATACTCTTGACCTCTTAGAGTAGATTCATTCTGACCAGAACCCGCAGGACCACCCCATAAAGAGCCAGTACCTAAAGTTTCATCATACTCAATATCAAAAATATACTCTGTAGTATGCTCGGTTTCATCCATAAAATTGTCGAAATAATTTTCAGCTAAAGTATACTTACCATATACTTTTTGAAATTCAGCTAAAGCCAAGTCGTATTCCTCTAAGTATAAATATACTTTACCCAATAAAGCACTTGCTGATTGCTTGTTAGCTCTACCTACTACTTCTGCACTTTTATCCAATAAATCGGTTGATGCTGATTGTAAATCAGATACAATTAAATCGTATACTGCATCTTTAGACGATTTAGGAAAACCATCAGGAGTTGTTGGTATCTCTGTAATTAAAGGAATGTCACCCCATCTAGGTACCATAAGAAAGTAATAGAAAGCTCTCATAAACTTAGCCTCTGCAACATACTTTTTCTTTAAAGCTGGACTTAACTGAGAATCTGGTATTTCATTTATTTTTTCGGCATTACCAATTACAAAGTTTGCCTTGTTTATACCTCTGTAGCAACTTTCCCAATAATCTCCCATATTCCCATGATTAGAATCGAAAGAAAATTTCCAATATTGCACTTTATCTGCTTCTAATTGAGGGTTCCCAGCCGCATCGCCGCCCATTAAATCGTACATAAAGAAATACGCACGTGTCCACAAACCAATAGTTTGCACATTAGAATATGCAGCATTCACAGCTGATTCTACCTGAGCTTTAGTTTTAAAAAAACTTTCAGGTGATAATTTACCAGGATCTACTAATTCTAAATCCTTTTCATTACATGCACTAATTACTACTAGCATAGTGCAAAGTGAGAAAAATGAAAGAATGATTTTATTTGTTTTCATATATTTTTTTTTTAGAATGTTACTTGAAGGCCAATTAAATATGTTCTTGGCTGAGGAAATGCCCCTCTATCAATACCAGAATTGAATCCGTTACCACTTGCTATTTCAGGATCTAAACCAGAATAATCGGTTATTGTAAAGACATTTTGTCCACTTACATAGATTCTACAGCTTTTAAAATAATCTGCTCCAAATATATCATTTGGCAGAGTGTATCCTATAGATAAATTTTTAAGCCTTGTAAAAGAGCCATCTTCTAAATAACGTGTCGAAATCTGCAAGTTTTGTGGTGCTCCACCTGCCCTTGGAACAGTATTAGATGGGTTAGTAGGTGTCCATCTATCTAACACACCAACACCAGCATTAAATAACCTAGGCATACCTTCTAAATCATAAATATTTGTATTTATAAGGTCACGTCCTTGCACTCCAGTAAAGAAAGCGTTAAAATCCCAATTTTTATAATTAGCACTCAAATTCAAACCATACGTAAAGTCAGGCAATGCATCACCTATAATAGTTTTATCTGCATTAGTAATATTACCATCTCCATTTAAATCTAAATATCTAATGTCCCCAGGTTGAACCGTTGTTTGACCAGGATTGCCAGTAAATACCGCATCTACTTCTGCTTGGTTTTGGTATATCCCATCCATTACATAACCTACATAATGGTACAAAGTTTCACCTTCAGTAATTCTTGTGATATTTTCACCTTCAAAACCACCGCCTTGAATTTCTGTAACCGTACCACCTAAAGATTTTGCAGTATTTTTAGTGGTTCCCAAGTTAAGGTTCGCCGACCATTTAAAGTCTCCTTCATAATCGTTGTAACCCAAAGTTAATTCAAACCCTGAAACTTCTGCAGCACCAACGTTTCTAATTTGTGAGCCAGAATTCACACCTAAAGAGTTAGGTAGCGGTACACTTAACAATAAATCGTCACTTGTATTTTGATAGTACTCTAAAGCAGCAGTAAATTGCTCATTAAATAAACCAACGTCCAAACCAATGTTTAATTGTTTAGTTTGCTCCCATTTTAAATCAGGGTTTGCCAATCCGTCAGCAGTTGTTCCAGACCCTGTAGGATATAAGAAATTACTAGTTAAAAGAGCTGCATAACCATAATTTGCAATGTTATCATTTCCAGAGATACCATAACTAGCCCTTACTTTTAAAGTACTAAAATCAGAATCAGCCATAAAAGCTTCTTTGGCTATGTTCCATCCTAAAGATCCAGAATAGAACCAACCCCAACGGTTATTAGCTCCAAATCTAGCAGAACCATCACGTCTTATAGACCCTGAAATGATATACTTATTATCGTAATTATAGTTTAACCTTGCTAAATAACCAATTTTGTTATACTCACTGTTACCACTTCCAGCAGATATCTGATCATCAGACCCTTGAATATTATTAACCTCATTTGAAATAGGATTTTGGCTGCTTCCATTCAAGTTATTGGATTTACTTTCAATTTTTTCAGATAACAATAACACTTCTAAGTTATGGGCATCACCCAATGTTTTCTCATAAGTAAAACTATTTGTAAAAATAAGGTTTTGACCAAAAGAAGCACTTTTGTTGATTGTAGCAAAAGGCGATTGGTGAGGTGCACCATCAAAAAAAGCAGGGGTAAAAGTTGAGTTATTTGAATTGAAATAGTCTAAACCAACTTGCGTTTTAAATTTTAACCCTTCAATAATCTCATATTCAGCATAAAGACTACCTATTAAAGAAAATGACTTATTATCTCTGTTAGGCAACCTCATTATTCTAACTGGGTTTTCCGCATCGTTTCCTGCATCTGCAGAGCCCGGCCCTTGAAACCCTCCTAAGTTATCTGAATTATAAACAGGTAAATACGGAGCCATTTTTATAGCGTGCTCCAATAAAGAGCGTCCACCTGCATTACCTTCTGGTTTTGTTTTGCTGAAATTAGCAGACATTGTCTGTCCGATTTTTAATTTTCCGAATTGAAAATCACTGTTTGATCTAAAAGTAAATCTTTCAAAGCCTGTATTTATAATAATACCTTCTTTTTCAGAATATCCACCTGAAAATCTAAACGTACCCTTTTCACTACCACCAGACACACCAAAATCATAGTTTTGTACCAGTCCTGTTGTATAAATCTCATCTTGCCAATTAGTATTTATACCTGATTGTGAAAGTTCACTTGTAGGGGTTAAACCAAACGCATCTTGAGCATATTGTAAATATTGCGCTGTATTCAGTACATCATATCTTTTAGGCTGCACTTGAAATCCTGAAAACACGTTTAAGGATAATTGCGTTTGACCTATTTTACCTCTCTTAGTTGTTACCATAATAACCCCATTCGCACCTTTTGCACCATAAACTGCTGTTGTAGAAGCATCCTTAAGAATATTAATGGATTCTATATCATTTTGACTGATACCAGATAAGTTTCCAACTATCACCCCATCTACTACATATAAAGGAGCGTTATTATTAAATGAACCTAAACCCCTAATAGTTACAGCTGGCTCTGTACCAGGACCACCAGTATTTACAACCAAAACACCTGCTGCACGACCTTGTAACGCCTCCACAGCGTTAGCAACTGGCACCGCCGCAATCTCTTCTGTTTTAACATTGGAAATGGCTCCAGTTACAGCTGCTCTACTTTGCGTACCATAACCTACAACTACTACCTCATCAAGAGATTGTAAGTCCTCTTCCATTAATACGTTTATTGTTGTTTGTCCATTAACAGCAACGCGTTGGGTTGCATAACCAATTGAGCTTAATACTAAAGTAGCATTTGATGGCACATTCGATAAGGTATACTTTCCATCAAAGTCTGTGGCCTGACCGTTTGTCGTACCATCAACAACCACACTCACACCTGGAATTGGACCGTTTTGGTCTGTAACAGTTCCTGATACACTTATTTGTGCCTGTGCAGCAGCACAGAACAGAAACATTAGCATGAGAAACCCAAACCGCTTCATGTCTCTTTTCTCAAAAAATAAAAATTTTGTCATAGAAAATTTAGTTTAGTTAGTAATTAATTTATTCGGCCTATATATAATGTATACTATTTTAACCGAAACCTATATTATCTTGCATCCAAATATATCAAAGTTCGATTTTATTAACAAAACATTAGATTACTTTAACTTTAAAAAAAAATTTAAACTTTTTAAATTCATAATTTGCTGATTATAAATATATTAAATTATTTCAAATAAAGCATTTTAAATAAAAATTAATATAGCTATGCGTTTTTTCTTTCTTTAACAGCAAACTTTTTCACTTTAAATTTCATAAAAAACCAGTTAAAAGCTTAAAAAAGTTTGAGAATTTCATCAAGTATTAAAGCATATTCATCAAGCAAGAACAACTGTTCGTCAAAAATTTAATTTCAAATATTTTAGAACAGTATAAACAGCCCCTTCATTGGATGTTATGTATTCTGAATTACATTTTCCCGATTTTAACCTTGCTTCTTTATCGGTAATCAGCATATTAAGTGTAGTATTGAATTCGGACTGATTAGATATGGAAAACATACCCTTTTTAGCAATCATATCTTTAGCTTCAGGAAATTTAGAATAATTATTTCCTATTATAATAGGTATTCCAAAAACAGCTGCTTCTAGTGTGTTATGCAGCCCTGTATTGCCTACAGCTCCACCTACAAAGGCCACATCGGCATAACTATATATTTTAGTTAGAAGACCAATAGTATTTATAATTAAAACTTGTGCGTTTTCTATATTTTCATTTTTAATATCTGAAAACAAAACACAATTCACATTAATACTCTTTTGAAGTTTTGCTATCTGTTCGTCCTTAATATTATGAGGTGCAATTACAAACTTAAGCCCCTTTGAGCTTTGGCTATTTATAAAACTTATTAAAAGTGCTTCATCTTCTGGCCAAGTACTGCCCGCTACCACACAAAGATCGTTATGCTTAAATTTTTCTATAAATTCTAAATGGTTATTTTGCTTCAATTGATCTAAAACCCTATCGAAGCGAGTATCGCCTGATATTGTTACATTTTTATAACCGATGGATTTTAGTAATTGCTTCGACATTTCATTTTGGGTAAAAATATGTTCAAAACAAAAAAGGGCGTTTCTCAATATTTTACCGTAAAATTTGAAATAATTTTGGTTTCCCCTGAAAGCTGCTGATATTAGAATAGCCCGGTATCCATTATTTTTAATTTCGTTTAAAAAATTAGGCCAAATATCATACTTAACAAAAACCGTCAACTCTGGCTTAACAAGGTTTACAAATTTTCGAGCGTTGTTTTTGGTGTCTATTGGTAAATAAACCACTATATCTGCTACAGGCGTATTTTTTCTTATCTCATAACCTGAAGGCGAAAAAAAACTCAATATAATCTTATGACTCTTATAACATTGTCTCAATTCCTTGAAAACAGGAAGGCCTTGTTCATATTCACCTAACGAAGCACAATGAAACCAAAGTGTTTTATCATTGGGCTTAAGCTTGTTCTCTAAAATTTTAAAGGTATTGGTTCTTCCCTCTACACCTAATTTAATTTTATCATTAAATGGCGCAAAATTTTTTAAACCAAATCGAGCTAAATGAATCCCTAAATTATAGATAAACCCCAAAACAAATTATTTGTTGCTAAAATACATTTCTTTAAAATAAATTAACAGATTGCGTAAATGAATTTGTAATTTTATCACCTACAAAGAATAGTTTAAATAATTGACCAATATATTATTGTTTCCTTTTTAGAGATGAAAAAAATACAAATGGTTGACCTAAAAGGTCAATACAATAAAATTAAGAATATTGTCACACCTTCCATTGAGGAAGTTTTTGAAAACACCAGCTTTATAAACGGCCCTAAAGTCCACGAGTTTCAAAAAAACCTGGAGTCATATTTAGGCGTAAAACATGTAATTCCCTGTGCCAATGGAACTGATGCGCTGCAAATTGCCATGATGGGATTGGGCCTGAAGCCTGGCGACGAAGTTATAACAGCTGATTTCACATTTGCCGCAACCGTTGAAGTAATAGCATTATTACAGCTAACTCCTGTTTTGGTTGATGTTAATGAAGATGATTTCAATATTAATATTGAAGCAATAAAAAAGGCCATAACACCTAAAACAAAGGCTATTGTACCCGTGCATTTATTTGGCCAATGTGCCAATATGGAAGCCATTATGGAAATTGCCAAAGAGCACAACTTATTTGTTATTGAAGACAATGCCCAAGCAATAGGTGCCAATTACACTTATAAAAATGGAGAAAAAATAAAAGCGGGCACTATTGGACATGTTGGAGCAACTTCATTTTTTCCATCTAAAAACCTAGGATGCTATGGTGATGGCGGTGCCATATTTACAAACGATGATGAATTGGCCAATACTATAAGAGGCATTGTAAACCATGGTATGTACGAACGTTACCACCACGATGTGGTTGGTGTAAATTCGCGTTTAGATAGTATTCAAGCTGCAGTACTGGATGCCAAACTTCCACATTTAAATAGTTACAATAAAGCAAGGCAACAAGCTGCTAAAAAGTACAATAAGGCTTTTGAAGATATTACCTCTATTATTACCCCAAAAATCACTAATGGGTGTCTAGATATATGTGATACTTGCGATTGCCATGTCTTCCATCAATACACATTACAATTAAAAAATGCAGACAGAGATGCTTTGGTTGCGCATTTAAACAAAAACAATATCCCTTGTGGCGTTTATTACCCTATACCGCTTCACAAACAAAAGGCTTATGCAGATGATAGGTATAATGATTCTGATTTTAAGGTAACGAATCAATTGGTTAAAAACGTAATTTCCCTACCTATGCATACAGAACTAGATGACGAACAAATAGACTATATAACATCTACAATAAAGCAATTTATAAATGGGTAAAATTTTAGTGACTGGCGGCTTAGGATTTATAGGCTCTCATACTGTTGTTGAATTGCAAAGCTCAGGTTATGATGTGGTTATTATTGATGATTTGTCAAATTCATCCATAGATGTCTTAGATGGTATCTCATCCATTACAGGGAAGAAACCAGAATTTGTAAAGCTAGATTTAAAAGATAAACCTAAAGTTGAAGACTTTTTTAAAACTCATAGCGCTATTAAAGGTGTTATTCATTTTGCGGCAAGCAAAGCGGTTGGCGAAAGCGTGCAAGAGCCTTTAAAATACTATGAAAATAATATTTCTACATTAGTTTATATTCTGAAAGAACTTCAAAAACTACCTAGTGCCAGTTTTATATTTAGCTCTTCTTGTACTGTTTATGGCCAAGCTGACACATTGCCAATTACTGAAAACGCCCCGGTAAAGAAAGCAGAATCTCCTTATGGAAACACCAAACAAATAGGTGAGGAAATTATTAGCGACACCTGTAATGTATCCAAAAATTTAAAGGCAATCTCACTACGCTACTTCAATCCTATAGGAGCACACGAATCGGCCAAAATTGGAGAATTACCAATAGGCGTGCCACAAAACCTAGTGCCTTTTATTACCCAAACCGCCATTGGTATTCGCGAACAGCTTTCTGTCTTTGGTAATGATTATCCAACGCCAGACGGCACTTGTATTAGAGATTACATCCATGTAGTCGATTTGGCAAAAGCACACGTTATCGCTTTAGAAAGGTTGCTTAAAAATGATAACAAGAGTAATTATGAAACATTTAATTTAGGTACTGGAAAAGGAAGCTCTGTATTGGAAGTTATAGAATCTTTTGAAAGAGTATCAGAAAAAAAATTAAATTATAAAATAGTTGGCAGACGCGAAGGCGATATCATTTCGGCTTATGCTGATACGAAAAAAGCCAATGAAGAATTGGGCTGGAAAGCCCAACTAAACTTAGATGATGCTTTACGCTCTGCTTGGAAATGGGAACAAACTATACGAGAATAAAAATTATTTTATATTTTAAATTAAGTTAACTAGAGGTAATATATTATCGGCAGTTACCTTTTCTGGATATTTTTAACAAAAATATTCAACTATATTAATAATTTCATATACCCAACTAAATTAATTTATATAGAATATTATTTATCAATAAGTTATATGAATTAACTCTCATTAATGGCCAACAAAAAAAACATACGGTTTTTCTTTTTATGCTTCATTTTTTCTCTTATTTCAAACGCTATTGAGACATCTGGAAAAACAGCCAATGGCTTTAACACCAAACAAATTGACAGTTTAATTAAAGAAAGAAGCGCAGATCATGAAATAACCAAACTCGATTTGTTGGTTTTATACGAAGATGCTCTGACCGTTGAAAGACAAGATTCTGTTGAAATTTATAAAAAATTAGCCGTTCTAAATGCCGAATTGGAACAACCTAAGGACACGTATGTGTATACTGAAAAATACATAAACAACACTCTAGATTTTTCAATTTTAAAAGACGGCTCCTACCATAACATTAAAAACACCGCTGAATATAAGAAACTTAACGATAAATATATTACACATATAGATTTATTTGATTTCATTTACTTTTATGTGGCTCTTATAGGATTCTTTTTTACAACCACTTTAATTTTTAGAAAAAAAACCAACAGAACAGCAAAACTGTTTATAGGTGGTTTTGTTATAGCCAACTCTATTTTTATTTTGGAGTTTGTTCTTTATGTTACCAATTATCAGTATCAGTTTCCACATACCTATAGAATGTCGGCAGCGGCAGCGCTTTTGTTTGGGCCCTTTTTGCACTTATACTTTAAAAGTGTTACCGAAAGCACCAAACTTGGCCTTAAAGATTTAATCCACTTCTTCCCTACAGTTATATTACTGTTATTTTTGGCTCCACTCTATATGTTGTCGGCTTCAGACAAAGTTAGGATGATGTTAGAAATACACCCAAGTAATTTGGGTTACGATCTGGTTATTTTTATCAGTAAAATATTGTCCTTAATGCTATATGCCATTTTTATGAAAAAATTAGTGTTTGGCCAAATAAAAAAAGATGCCTCAACCTATTCGGTTGAAAAATGGAAAATAAATCTATATAGAATCCACATAGCCTACGTAACATCTTATCTTATTTATGGTCTTTCCGTTTTTGGAGCACTCGGTAGCTTTTCCAGTATTATGTACCATCTGCAATTGGGAGCCATGTGCATCATAATTGTGTACATTGCCTATATGGCTTATGTACAGCCAGATATTTTTAACAATGCTCATGTGCCATTAATGCAACGCCTATTTTCTGAAAAATATCAAAAATCGGGTTTAACCGACTCGCTTTCAAGAGAACTCAAAGAAAGCTTGGTTAAGTTATTGACAGAAGAAAAAATATACAAGACTAACAACATTAATCTTGATATGCTGGCTGAAAAATTAAACACTACCAGACACAATACATCCCAAATAATCAACGAACACTTTGAAATGAATTTTTTTGAACTAATCAATAAATTCAGAATCAAAGAGGCTACAGATTTATTGGAAAAGGACACGCACGGCAATTTAAACATAATAGACGTTGCCTACGAGGTTGGCTACAATAATAAAGTTACTTTCAACAAAGCATTCAAGAAAGAAACAACGTTTACGCCTTCAGAATACATTAATGCAAAACTTCAAGAGCACAAACAAGTAAATTCAAAGTAAGCGATTATCGGCCAGGTAAACTATTATAAGTATTGTCCTGTTTACGCTGCAAAATTCTTTTTTTTATTATGCAATTGTAAAAGGTAAGGTGGTATTAACTTTACTTGAAAATATTCTCACTAAACTTTGATTTCAGTTTTGTAAAGTAATTTTTTGAATTAGTCACTTGAAAAAACTTTACCACCTGCCTTTTTTCAATCTGCACAGACTAATTCAAAACCTTCACTTATGGGATTAAAAAACTACTATTTTGTGTTATGCCTTTTAGTATTTAACATTTCATTTTCACTGGCCCAGCAGAAAACAATTATAGGAAAAGTGGTAGACGAAAACAATTTACCTTTACCTGGAGCGACAATACTTATTAAGGGCACTAACACAGGAACATCAACAGATTTTGACGGATATTACACCATACAAGTCAACACAAACACTGTTTTGGTCTTTAGTTTTATTGGCTACTTATCAAAAGAAATTACAGTAGGCAATAACAATACTATTAACGTTACCCTACAGGAAGACAGCACTTCTCTTGAAGAAGTTGTAGTGGTAGCCTACGGCTCGCAAAAAAGGGAATCTATTGTGGGTGCAGTTGGCGTTATTAGTAGTTCTACTATTGAGACACAGCAAGTAACCTCGCCACTAAGGGCTCTTCAAGGAGCCGTCCCCGGTGTAAGTCTACTTACATCTGGGGGGCAACCAGGGAGCAACCCAACTATTAGAATTCGAGGTATTTCAAGCGAAAGTTTAGAACAAGGCCCTTTAATTGTTGTAGATGGCGCCCCTTTTAACGGTAACCTCAACACGATTAGTCAAGACCAAATAGAATCTATTTCTATATTAAAAGATGCGTCCTCCTCTGCTTTATATGGATCTAGAGCATCGGGAGGGGTTATATTAATAACTACCAAAAGGGGATACTTAGATAGTGCCCCTAAAATCACCTTCAGGTCTCAAATAGGTATTTCTAACCCTACAATAGGAATACACGACCTTGTGAATCCAGAAGATTACTTAAAACTTACTTGGCAGGCTTTAAAGAATACCAGTCAATTTGGAAACGGTTTTTCTGCTGTTGAAGCTGCCCAGAACGCAACCAATGGATTGATTGATTATTTAGGTTACAACCCATACAGTGTTAACAACCCTATAGACACAAATGGCAACTTAGTTTCTGGCGCTAATCTTTTGTGGGAATCAGATTGGGAAAAAGAAGTGATAAGGCAAGATTATCTTCGGGTAAACCACAATTTAAGTTTATCTGGAGGTAGTGAAAAAACTAGATACTTCATGTCATTCGATTACTTAAACGAAGATGGCCCTGTAACCACCTCTAATTTTGAAAGGGTGGCAACAAGAATGAATCTAGAAACCCAAGTAAATGATTGGTTTAAAATCGGTATGAACTCTAGCTTTTCACGTTCCAACTCTAATGAACCTGACCAAACCAGTGATAATACCATTCAAACTATTTCTTGGATATATGGCTTATCGAGTATTTACCCTATATATGCCAGGGATGCTAATGGTAATTTAATACTCGATAACGCTGGAAATAAAATATTTGATTTAGGGAATGGACTTGTTACTGGCCAGCCAGTAAATAGTACAAGACCTGTTTACAGTGGTGAGAACTTACTGGCCAGTATTACACTGGGAAAAGAAAAAAGAATCCGCACCAATTATTTGGCAAATGCTTTTGCTGAAATAAATCTAACCAAAAATCTAACATTTAAAACACGATTAAGCTATGAAAATTACACTTTCGACTCTTTCAGTTTTGATGACGATAAAGTGGGCATAGCTTCTAATGTAAAAGGACGCGTTTCTCAAGACAGAAACATAACAACCACCTTAAATGCCATTCAATCCCTAAACTACACCAATAGTTTTGGAAAACACAACCTTTCAATAGATGCCATAACAGAAGCCTATACAAATACGCAAGACGATTTATTGGCTCAAGGCACAGGGTTTTTGCCAGGTGTAGAAAACTTAGACAGTAGTACCGTGCCAGAAACCGTTGGAGGAAATGTAATTACCTCCAGAATTAACAGCTATTTAGGTAGAGCCAGTTATAATTTTGATGAAAAATATTATGGTGAGTTCTCCTTCAGAAGAGATGGTTCAACCCGCTTTAACGAAGCTACCAGATGGGGTAATTTTCTGGCAGCTGGAGCTAGCTGGATAATCTCTAGAGAAAACTTCTTGACTTCAAGCAAAACGCTTACCTACTTAAAATTAAGAGGTTCTTATGGCGAACTAGGAAACAACAGAACCAATCGTTTATTTCCGTATCAATCTGTTTTCCAGACAGGGTTTGTAAACGAAGGCAATTCGGGCATCCTTTTAGAAGGCGTTTCAGATGTAAACCTAAGATGGGAAAAAGTTGAATCGTACAATGTCGGTATCGATTTCGAACTGTTCAATGGAGCCTTGTCTGGAACTTTAGATTATTACAATAAAGAATCTGTTGATTTAATAATGGACAAACCTTTGCCCCGCTCTCTCGGTGTAAATAAAATTACCACTAATATTGGGGCTATTAAAAACTTTGGTTGGGAAGCCTCTCTTAAATCTATAAATTTCAATACACAAGATTTTATTTGGACCACAGGTATCAATGTGGCTCTTAACCAAAACGAATGGACCAAATTACCACAAGATGAAATTATAACAGGTACTAAACGCTATGTGGTAGGAGGATCTATATTTGATTTCTTCATTCAGGAATGGGCTGGTGTAGACCCTGCAGATGGTCGTGGTATGTGGTATAAAGACGTTTTAGACGCTCAAGGTAATGTAATTAATAAAGTTACTACCAAAAACTACGATGAAGCAACCCGATACGATCAAGGCAAAACTTCATTACCCAATATTGAAGGCGGCTTCACATCATTTCTAAAATATAAACAATTTGACCTAAACGTACTTTTTAACTTTAGTTTTGGAGCTTATTTACTTGATACAGATTACTCAAGATTAATCAATCCTTTTGAAAATCCCGGAGGCAGTGCACATCCAGATAATTTTAAGGCATGGAAAGCACCTGGAGATATTACAAATTTCCCATTGTTATTAGCTAGTAACAACGACCATGCGTCACGCTCTACACGATTCTTATTTAAAAACGATTATATAAGGCTAAAAAGCTTGACTCTGGGCTATAATTTACCAGATAAAACCATAAACAAATTTGGGTTGAGCAAGTTTAGGTTGTTTATTCAAGCCGACAATATTCTTACTTGGCAATCCCATAAAGGGATCGACCCAGAACAAGCGTTTAATGGTTTGTCTAATAACCGATCACCCTTATCTAAAACACTCACTTCTGGTCTCATTCTTGAATTCTAAATAAAAAATCATGAAAACGAAAACATATCTCAACCCAATAAAAGTCTTTACACTGTTAATTGTTTTTCTATTTGTTTCAAGCTGTTCAAAAGACTTTTTAGACGAACCTCAAAATACGGCCGGCCTTCCAGAATCTGTTGTTTTTTCAGACAGGGAAATTGTGCAGTCTTTTGTCACTGGTATTTACGACAGATATAAAGGCCAATGGGATGATGATTTGGCTGATGGTATCAATAATTCTGATCCCGATACAGGCGGATTGTATGCCATGTATTTTGCGAGAGCCATTAAAGGAAATGATTTAATCCAAGGGCCTTCCCTTTTTACATTTGATTACGGACACGAAAATAGAGAACCCACATATAGAAGAACCAGTTTTACATGGACTTTTAATTACGAAATAATAAATTATGCCAATGTTTTAATAAATGGTGTAGAAAAAAGTACACTTGATGATGACACTAAAAAAGAGTTTATAGCAATTGGTAAAACCATTAGGGCTTTTCACTATTTCCAATTGGCCCTAGAATTTGCTCCTAATTATAATAATGACAGGAGTGTAGCCAAAATTCCTATTTATACACAGCCTGCAACAGGTGCTTCAGAAGGAAACCCTCCAAGTCCGCTAAGTGATGTTTATAATTTGATTTTATCCGACCTAAAAGCTGCCATTCCAGATTTACCAGAAGAGAGATTAGGAAAGAGCTACATTAACAAAGCTGTAGGAAATGGTTTTTTAGCAAGGGTTTTACAAGTTACCCAAGACGATTGGGCATTGGCATCAGCTTCCGCAAAAGCTGCCTATGGCGGCAACGCCTCTAATGCTGTAATATCTAGTAGTTGGGGCAACGGGTTTGATGATCTAACCGATGAGGAATGGATTTGGGGACTTTACCAAGATGGCTCGAACGAAAGTAATTTTTACTGGTTATCACCACACGTTGTAATGGATCACTTAAGCCTATCTTACCAAGCAACCTATGTAAACACCAACTTTAGAAATCAATTTTCTGATACCGATATTAGAAAATTATTTCTAGATATTTATAACTCAGCAACTCCTTACAGGGAATTTATTTCAACCAAATTTGCATTTTCATTTGGCGCAGATGCACCTTTTATGCGGAAGTCTGAAATGGTCCTTATTGATGCCGAAGCACAATTTAACCTTGGCAATGAAAATACCGCCAGAGATTTACTTTTTGTCCTTCAAAGTGAGCGCGATCCCAACACCATAAAGTCTTCAAATACAGGCAATGCACTTTTAAATGAAATCTTATTGGAGCGAAGAAAAGAATTATATGGTGAAATTGGTGTTGAATGGTTTGATGCCAAAAGACTAAGAAGACCTATAAACAGAGATCCCGTTCATAGGGTTGTTATAAACGTTCCTGCAGACAGTGAGCTCTTTTATCTAAAAGTCCCTCAATCGGAAATTGATGCCAACCCCAATATGCCTTCCAACATAAATAATTAAAACATTTGGGTTATGAAAAAGTCTATTTACATATTAGCAATCTTTACATTTATCCTTTACGGTTGTACCGAAAACAATCCAGATGAAATATCTATAAATTACATTTCTTTTGAATCGACATCCTATGATTTTGGCGTAGATATTGGTGGCAGCAACAACAACGACATCAAGGTTTACACTACCACTATTTCGAGTTCAGAACGTATTTTTAATATAAATATACTAACAGAACTTTCTACGGCAGACCCAAATTCTTTTACCGTTCCCAATTCGGTTATAGTTCCCGCCAACACAAATTTTGGTTCTTTTTCTGTAAATATTTCTGATACAAACATTAGCCCTAATGGTGAAACCTTAACCATCGCCTTTACCGACACTGAAGGCTTGTTGATAGGTGACCCTATCACTTTAAACATCCAACAAATATGCCCTTACCCTGAAACATTTTTAAACATCACGTTTGATGATTACCCCGAAGAACAATATTGGGAACTTTATGACGACAATGGTATGCTTTTATTTTCTGGTGGCCCTTACCCAGATGAAACAGAGTTCAGCAAAGCATTTTGTTTAGCGCCTGGAAATTATACCATTTTTATGGGTGACGGTTATGGCGATGGTGGCGGACCTTACACAATCACTTATAATGGTAGTGTTATTGTATCTAGAAATGGTGATCACGGTTTAGGTGAAGAAATTTCATTTATCATAGATTAAAGTGTAGTCTCGAAAATAAACAAAAAACCTCCAAGAAATTCTTGGCGGTTTTTTTGTTAAAATTATACAGCCTTGGGTTTCTTCTTGAAACTTAATATTATCAAAATAGTTATACCAGTGGTAACGGAAAGGTCTGCCATATTAAAAATACCTGTTTTAAATATGCCTCCTAAATCTATAAAAAAGAAATCGGTTACAGAACCATAAACCACACGGTCATAAACATTTGCAATACCACCACCTATAATACTGGCAAATGCAAAAAGTGACAATCTATTCAAGGTTTTGTCCTTTAAAATATGATATAGTACAAAACCCAAAACCACAATAGGAAGTATGAGCAAAAAAAGAAGTCTTAAGGTAGGGCTCAACTCACTTCCCATGCCTAAAAAGGCACCTTTATTTTCAACATTTAGCAGCGTAAAATAATTTCCAATAACGGGAATTATTTCACCTGATTCTATATAATTCCTAACAACCACTTTAGTTATTTGGTCAATAGCTATAGTAATTAGTATAATTAAGAATATAAAAACAGTACGTTTTGTAAGCTTCATATAGCCTATTTTTCAAAAGCAGCAGCAGCAGTCTGGGCTTCTCTATCTATTTTCTTAACCAACCCTTGCAACACATTGCCTGGCCCAACTTCAGTAAATAAAGTAGCACCATCTTTTATCATTTGTTGTACAGATTGTGTCCATTTTACTGGTGCTGTTAATTGCGAAATTAAATTAGCCTTAATAGATGTAGCATCAGTAACCGCACTGGCCGTTACGTTTTGGTAAATAGGACAGTTTGGATTATTAAAAGTTGTATTCTCAATTGCTGCCGCTAATTCTTCCCTAGCCGGCTCCATTAACGGCGAGTGGAACGCACCTCCTACAGGAAGTACCAAAGCACGTCTGGCTCCAGCTTCTTTCAAAGCTTCACAGGCTCTATTAATAGCTTCTACCTCTCCTGAAATAACCAATTGTCCCGGACAATTATAATTGGCTGCCACAACAACACCTTCCGTAGACTCACAAATTTTTTCAACCACAGCATCTTCCAATCCCAAAACAGCTGCCATCGTACTTGGCTTTAATTCACAGGCTTTTTGCATGGCTAGAGCCCTTTGTGATACCAATTTCAATCCATCTTCAAAGTTAAGTGCCCCATTGGCCACCAAAGCTGAAAACTCTCCCAAAGAATGGCCTGCAACCATATCGGGTTTAAAGCTTTCACCCAACGTTTTTGCCAAAATAACAGAATGTAAAAAAATGGCTGGTTGGGTCACTTTGGTTTCCTTTAAATCTTCGGCAGAACCTTCGAACATAATATCTGTGATATTAAAACCCAAAATATGGTTGGCTTGTTCAAAAAGTTCTTGTGCTAATGGTGAATTCTCATAAAGATCTAAACCCATGCCTGTAAATTGGGCGCCTTGACCTGGAAAAATATATGCGTTCATTTTGTTTAGTTTCTAATTTATAGTGCAAAAATAGGAATAATTTTTTTGCTGAATTTTATTTATAAGCCGTTAATAGCAGCCTCAGCACAACGCTCGCCATCCATAGCCGCTGATACGATGCCTCCAGCATAACCAGCACCTTCACCACATGGGAACAAGCCTTTAATTTGGGGATGTTCCAGCGCTTCATTTCTAGGAATGGAAACAGGCGACGACGTTCTAGACTCTACGCCTACCACATTGGCTTCAGAAGTATAATACCCTTTCATTTTTTGTTCGAATGCCTGAAACCCTTTTCTGAGTCGGCTACCAATCAATTTTGGCAACAATGAGTGCAAGGGCGCTGCGTTCAACCCGGGTTGGTATGATGATGGATTAAGTTCCATCGATTCCTTTCCTTCAACAAAATCTGTTAAACGTTGCGCCGGCGCTGATTGGCTTCGCCCACCCGATGTAAATGCCAATCTCTCCAAATTCTTTTGGTATTCCAATGCTTTTAGCGGGCCAAAATGCTCATATTTTACCAAATCCTTACCCGCATCTATTTCAACTACAATTCCCGAATTGGCATATAGATTATTACGCTTAGATGGCGACATACCGTTAACAACTACCTCGCCATTGGCTGTTGCCGCAGGCACAATAAATCCACCTGGGCACATACAAAACGAATACACACCCCTATCGTTCACCTGTTCTACCAAGCTATATGAAGCTGCAGGGAGCAATACACTACGCTCGCCGCTACAATGGTATTGAATGGAATCAATTATATGTTGGGGATGCTCAACACGAACGCCCATGGCAAACGATTTAGCTTCAATGACAATTTCTTTTTGATGCAACAAATAAAAAATATCACGTGCCGAATGCCCAGTAGCCAATATAACACGATTTACAGCTAACTCTTCTCCATTTTGAAGTTGAATGGCTTTTAATTGATTGTTTTTTATGATGAAATCAGTCACTCGGGTTTCAAAATGAATTTCACCACCATGTTTTAAAATGGTTTCCCGAATATTTTGAACCACTTTAGGCAGTTTATTGGTCCCAATATGAGGATGGGCATCTACCAAAATTTGTTCGGTAGCACCATGATATACAAGGTTTTCAAAAATCCGGCGGACATCACCCCGTTTCAAACTACGTGTATACAATTTGCCATCGCTATAAGTACCCGCTCCCCCTTCTCCAAAACAATAATTGGAATCTTCATTCACAAAATGTTTTTGATTGATGGCCCTTAAGTCACGACGTCTATCCTGAACATTTTTGCCCCGCTCCAAAACCACAGGCTTGTAACCTAATTCAATGCACCTAAGTGCCGCATACATTCCTGCAGGTCCAAAACCTATAATATGAATAGGTTTGGCATTGGAAACATCCTTATAATCGAATTTATAATCGGAAGTTTGAGGCAAAGGCTCGTCAATATATACCGCTACCTTATAGTTAAAAACAATATTGGGTTTTCGTGCGTCTATAGATTTACGAAGTACTTTTACACCCGCAATTTGTTCTGTGGCAATAGCCAAAGCTTCTGCCGATTTTAACATTAAAATATCGCTTTGCCCTTCTTCTTTCAAAGGTATGCGAAGCTGAAGCTCTTTTACCATGCTACAAAATTAACCAATTACACCCATGTTATAGAAAATTTATTTTTTAAGTAGTATTTAGAGGTTATGATGGATTTTGATTTAGTAAAAACTACCTAACTAAAATTATCCTTATCAGCATAGTTCTTTTTCATTTTACTTATAAATTCATCTATCTCTTTGGAATTGTTGTTTGAACTTTTATAAGAATAAAACAAATCTTGGTCAGTCATTTTAGTTGATTCAAAATGAATTTTAATTAACCCATTCTTTGATTCTTTTTCACAAAACTGTTTGGGTACAACACTAAATCCCTCATTAGTTTTTAAAACTTCTATTATGTTTAAATATGAAGGCAAAATGTACCTCGGAACTATTTTTGGATTTTTGTTAAAATTATTTATCCAGAATTTTTTAATATCTGCTTGATCATTATCATACACAAACCAAGTTTGCTTTTGTATCCACTGTATTAAACGAACATCACTTTTTCTAATGTCATCCGGTGTATTTATAGAAGCAGAACTTACAAGCGCTAATGCTTCACTTTTAAAATATGAAAACTGATGGTTGTAAAGGTTGTGTTTTTTCACACCAACCAATAATTGAATTTTGCCTTGTTCCAGAGCTTCAACAAGTTCTTTTTCAGTTCCAAAAACTGTTACTATGTACATATCAAAAGCATAAATTTTATCAATCAATTCTTTATTGAAAAAATCTAGAGTACAGCCAATTGTAATTGACAAACGAGTTTTTTTCACTCTTTGGCTTGAGTAATACTCAACTTTTTGTAGCTGCTGAAGTGGCGTATTGATTTGGGAATATAAAAACTTGCCATATTCAGTAGGTGTCAACTTCCTAGTAGTTCTTTCAAATAACTTTTTGCCTATATGGCTTTCTAAAGCAGACAAATGTTTACTAACGCCCGGCTGGGTCATGTTCAACTTTTTTGAAGCCTCTGTAATATTATTACATTCATAAATAGCGCTAAAAGTTCTGAACCACTCTAAATCAATCATAATTTATGTTATAAATAATGAAATAAATATAATTAATATTATCAATTAAGCATATTTATATTTGTCCAAAAACAAACAATCATGACTCAAACATTAGTAATTAGTTATACACCTAGAAAAGGTTCTTATACAAAAGTCTTATTTGATGAATTTGTAACACTAGCAAAAGGAAAAACAAAAATTAAACATCTAAATTTAGTTGATACGCCTCCAGATTTATTGTTGACAAACAACTTGAATTTGATAATGGAGTGGAATAAGGGCAAAAGAGATTTTTCGGAAAAAGAACTCTCAATTCTATCCAATCATCATCATCTTATAGAAGACGTTCTTAAAGCTGACAATATTGTATTAGCATTCCCAGTCTATAACTTTACAATGCCCGCAACTGTTAAAGCTTGGGTAGATGCAATTGTTGTTAGCGACAAGACCTTTTCTTTCAGCCCAGAAACGGGCTTTACAGGTTTGTGCAGGAATAAAAAGGCATTGTCAATTATAGTTGGTGGGTTTGATTATAGTAGTTCAAAAAATATTAAAGAATATGCTACTTCAACTTTAAAACAGAATTATGATTTTATGGGCATAAGTTCAGAACAGATTTCAGCATTTGGGGTTGACCAAAATAGAGACCAATTGGATTCAATACTTGAGAATGCTAAATTTGAAATTAGAACTTTAGTTGATAAATGGTTTCCAAATTAAAACCCAACTTTATTAAGGGAAATTAATATATTTAGCCCTTATGAAGAAACAGACTGTCTTTAAGTTAATAGCCATTGCCTTACCGTTAGTTTTAGTAATACTTTTAGAAATATCACTAAGGCTAGCAGGCTATGGTAACAACTACCAGCTTTTCCATAGAATTTCTGTAGAGAATAAGCCAGATTATCTTGAAATGAACAAGAATATAGCCGGTAAATATTTTAAAGATAACGGGCTACGTTCTGATAACCAGTCGGATTTATTTCTTAAAACCAAAACCGATAGTACGTTTAGGATATTTGTGCAAGGAGCTTCTACAGTGGTGGGCTTTCCATTTTACCGTGGCGGCTCTTTTCCCCGAATGCTAAAACACAGACTGTCACTAACATTTCCCGAAAAAAATATTGAGGTTGTAAATACAGGGATTACCGCCGTAAACTCTTATACTCTTTGGGATTTAACCGATGACATTATAAAACAAAAACCAGACCTTGTATTAATCTATGCCGGACATAATGAATACTATGGCGCTTTAGGTGCAGGTTCTTCGGTTTCTTATGGCTCACACCCTAGTTTTATTAGAACCTATCTTAAACTAAAACAATTTCGGTTTTTTCAGTTATTAGAAAATGGTTATCGAAAACTAATGCCTAAAAAAGGCAAACAACTCTCTAGAGACGAAACCACATTGATGGAAATAATGGTTAAGGAGCAACGTATCCCCTATGACTCGCAAGTGTATCAAGACGGTTTAACCCAATACGAAAGCAACTTAGATAAGATTCTAAAAAAGTACAAAAAACATAACATTCCAGTTATAATTGCTACCGTAGTTAGTAACGAAAAAGACATTAAACCTTTTATTAGTGATAACATTCCTAATAAAGATAAATTTTTACAGGATTTAGAATTAGGAAATCCTAATGCTAACGAAATAGCTCAGAATAATGCTATGGCTGCTTATACTTTAGGTCGCTATTACCTGAGTAAAAATCAGGATACCTCAAAAAAGTATTTACATTTGGCAAAGGAGCTGGATTATCTTAGGTTTCGCGCACCTGATAAAATCAATGATTTAATAAAAACCCTATCTGAAAAACACCAAGTTCATTTGCTTGATATGCAGACTGTTTTTTTGGAACATTCTGAACAAAATATTGTTGGAGATGAACTTATGACCGAGCATGTTCACCCCAATATTAAAGGTCAATTTTTAATGGCCGATGCTTTTTATAATAAAATTAAAGATTTAGGGTTTTTAGGCGAATGGAACAATTATATAGATTACAATGAAGCTGCAAATGATATACCAACAACTTTAATTGACTCCATGTATGGTAAATTAGTAGTTGATGATTTAAAAAAGTCCTGGCCTTACGATTTAAATATGGCTGGCTCTCGCCCCATGTCAAATTACATTAGCAACCCCGCTTACGAACAAAGAATGGCACTGGATCTTTATAGAAAAACAGTAACTTGGGATCAAGTGATGGCGCAATCTTTTAAAAGATATGAAAGTGACAATAACCTTGACAAAGCTTTACATGTTGCTGAATCCTTAATTTTTGAATATCCCGAACAAGGTGAAGTTTATCGTATGGCTGGTTCAATAAGTTTAAAAATGAACAATCTAAATAAAGCCGAATATTATTTCAACAAATTCAATATTTTGGAAAAGAATAGTGTTTCCGCAGAACTTTTAGCATCGGTTTATGTTAAACAAAATAAAATGGATTTGGCTAAAAAAACACTTGCAGATGCCAAAAAAAGAGGGTTGATTGTGCCTACTACAGATGAAATAATCGAGGGACAAAAAGAACCAAACTAAGCTTGGCTTACCAAGGTTTTTCTATGTCCTTTTTTCTGTACAAATGATTGCGTTGGTGAAAATAAGAATTGTTTTCGGGTTTTTTTAGTATTTGATTATTACCCAATACACGCTGAAAAAAAGACAATGGCAATAAAACCACATAAAAAATAACAAACATGATGATTTGGTTCATAACCAATCCCAAATAATGGGAAAAAGAAAACCAAGCTTTTCCTATAATAAGCGTTATTTTTTTTGAAATAAATGACAAAGCCAATAAGCCTACAGACACATAAATAGCCCAAATGGCATCAAACTTTAGGTGCACAACCAACAGCACCAAAGCTAAAACAATAATGGTCTCTAAAGCTTTTTCCCTTTGCATCAAAATAATGTATATATAAATGGTGCCAAGGCAGATCCGCTGGTTAAAAATATCAGTACCCCAAAAATTACAAATATGATAATTAAGGGTACCAACCACCATTTTTTACGCTCCTTGAGAAACATGAAAAACTCTTTTATAAACTCCATTTATTTTTCAATTATATAATTTTTCAAAACTAGCACATCCATACCAGATTTCATAAAGCAAAGATAGGCATCCTCTGGTGTATTTACGATGGGCTCGTCCTTAACATTAAAACTTGTATTTATGAGCACACCATTACCTGTAATTGTTTTGTACG
This sequence comes from Marixanthotalea marina, assembly GCA_018883545.1. Lineage (GTDB taxonomy): Bacteria > Bacteroidota > Bacteroidia > Flavobacteriales > Flavobacteriaceae > Marixanthotalea > Marixanthotalea marina. The sequence continues at coordinate 229,430 of JAHLEH010000003.1, forward strand.
ATTGGATTAAATGCCACAACATTGGATTCATTTCCTTTTCTACAACCTGTACCCTGGCGGAAAAATCAATATGCGTAACAGCCGGTAAACTTGATTTTTGAAATTTACGCTTATCATCCAAACTAAATTGATTAAAATCTTTTGGTAATTCTTTTCTAAGGGATTCTTTTATTTGGCTTGTAAACAACATATAATGGGAATGCTTTCCCGTTTCAAAATAGGTGTCGTAATCTGCTTCACAAACCACGGGTGCAAATGGTCTGAAACCCTCCCTGAATTTTATTTTCATGTTTAAGTTGTACTGCATATCTGGGTCTGACGCATCGGCCAAAATACTTCTATTTCCTAAGGCTCTTGGACCAAACTCCGTTCTACCGTTAAACCAACCAACAACTTTTTTATCTGCAATATGCTCAGCTGTCACTTTAACCAACTCTTCTTGATTTTCAAAATAATGGTAGCTACACTTGTGCTTACGCAAAATCCTTTCAATATCTAGGTTTGAATATTTAGGCCCCAAATACGGATTGAATGGTTTTTCCAAACCTTTAAAACTAAGTTCTTGATTGATATAAGCCGATGCCAAAGCGGCTCCCAATGCCCCACCTGCATCTCCTGCTGCTGGTTGCACATAAATGTCATTAAAAATATGCTGATTGAATAACACGGAATTGGCAACACAGTTTAAGGCAACACCACCAGCCAAACATAAATAGTTTTCACCAGTTTCCTGTTTTACAAAGGTTATTAGCTTTAGAAGAATTTCTTCCAGGACTTTTTGCGCAGCCAATGCCAAATCGGCGTGTAATTGTTCTAAATTTTCTTCCGGCAACCTTTGCTTTACTCCGAAAAGAGCCTCCCATTTTTTAGGATTTACCATGCGTAACCCCACAGGATATTCAAAAAAATGTCTATTAAGTTTAATGGAACCATCAGGTTTTATGTCAACCAAGCTTTCCTTTATGATATCCATAAAATGTTTTACCCGCTCAGATTTTGGGTCACTGTAAGGCGCTAATCCCATCATTTTATATTCTCCTGAGTTTACCTCGAAACCTAAAAAATAGGTGAACGATGAGTAAAAAAGCCCTAACGAATCTGGAAAGTGCAACTCGCCCAAAACCTTTATACCAATCTCTCCGTTGGCAATACCGTAGGATGTCGTGGCCCATTCACCAACACCATCAACTGTTAAAAATGCAGCCGTTTTATAGGGGGATGTATAAAAAGCACTTGCCGCATGCGACAAATGGTGCTCTGGAAAATTTATGGATATTTTACTGTTTTTGTCTGCCCCTAATTCTCTTAAACGCTTCCTAATAAATTGTTTTATGAAGAGTTTTTCCTTTAACCACAAAGGCACGGCCTTGGCAAACGATTTAAATCCTTTAGGCGCATAAGCATAATAGGTTTCCAATAGCCTTTCAAACTTCAAAAAAGGTTTATCATAGAAAGCTACTAGGTCTATATCTTCCAAACCAAATCCAGATTCCTCCAAGCAATATTTAATAGCATTTTCAGGAAAGGAGGCATCATTTTTAATTCTTGAAAACCGTTCTTCCTGGGCAGCGTACAATACCTTTCCATTTTCTACAATAGCTGCAGCAGAGTCATGGTAATACGCAGAAATACCAAGGATTTTCATTTAAGCAAAAAGTGTTTTTTGAAATTTCGGGGTAAGATACTTATAAAATATCAATTTCTTTAATGCTTAAAAGGGAAGGCAAAAAATAATTAGGAAAATTAATTAGACTGATAGGCCAACATTTGGTTCTTGGCCATTCTGTTTTCCAAAATTCTTATGTAGCGTAACGCATTCTTATCCTTATAATCGGTGTAAGCTTTGGAAGCCCAATCGATGGCTGAATTTAAATCGCCATTAATCTCATTTATAATAGCCATATTGTAACAAGCACGTCCGGCTATTTTCCTTTTTGGGTTTTGGGTTTCAACATGCCAAAGTTCGGCAGCGCCATCCCAATTCCCGGTTTGAGCCCTACGCATGGCAATTTCAAAATTATTGGTTCCTTTAACATAATACTCCCTTGTAACCCTTATTTTAAACGGATAGGCCCTTAACGCATATCTATGTCCAATACCGTTACTGATTTGCAAAACGGCTTCTTTTCTACCTGTTATGGCTTCGGCGGCTTTAACTGGGTTAATACCCCTACCAACAGTAGTAGACCAATCGTTGTTCACAATTTCATCTAAAATGGTTTTGTTTAAATTGTCGTACACACGAAAACCTGCCATGATATTTGTTTTTACAGAAGCTGAATGCTCAATTACAGGGATTTTTATACCAAATGCATTTACCTCATTTACGGTTTGGGTATTGTAACTAACAGCAGCATCAGTATCGTAAAATGACAATACAATAAGTGCATCCAATTGATTTTCTTCACAAATTCCGTTAACCGTACTCCAAGGCAAGGCACTTGGAAACACCCCTAATCCGGGGTTTTCTACTTTATTGGATTCAATAAAGACAATATCTTCAAAGGTTTGATTTTTCTCAAACTCATCCTTAATTCCCAACATAACATTCTGGGCACCTTCGGCATCTAAGTTCATGCCTTCGGCAGAAAGTATTTTATCTAAAGCGTCTAAGGTTTTGTTTTTTGTCGATTCGCTTCTATTCAATATACCCACTCTTTTAATATGGTCGGGCACATAAACCGGAGCTGGTTCTGTAACACTCATAGTTAAGTTATTTGTGGAACTACATCCTAATAAAAGCGCACAAAAAAGGAATAAAAAAGCAGGTTTTAGCAGTGTCGGTTTCATTTTAACAAGATTTGGTGACTACTAATGTAATAAATTTTTATTTAAACACCGACCTAAACCCTTGTATACGTGATAAATGAATACGGAAATTCATTTTTTTCGTCTTTCCTATGATAAGTTTCACCTACCTTTTTCCAATTAGCAGTATTTATTTCAGGAAAAAATGTATCCGCTTCAAAAGAGGCATGTACCCTTGTAATTTCAATTCTATCGGCAATAGCCATGGCCTGTTTATAAATCTCCCCACCACCAATTACAAAAGGTTGCATATCGCTCCTAACGGCATCTAAAGCGTCTTCCAAAGAATTCACCACAATTACCCCTTCTGGAACCTTATAATGTTCTTGCCTTGTAATCACCACATGTGTTCTATTGGGCAGTGGATTGGGAAAACTTTCAAATGTTTTTCTCCCCATAATAATATGATGCCCTTTGGTAAGATTTTTAAAACGCTTTAAATCGTCGCTTAAATGCCAAATAAGTTGATTGTCCTTACCAATAGCATTATTTTCAGCTGCCGCGACAATGATGGTTAATTCAGACTTTTTTTTTTCTGAAGTTTGCACCGAATTTTCCTTTTCTACTTTTTGATTTAAAACCTCAATACGTTCCTTTTGCTTGGCTACCAGCTTATTTAACTGTTCTTGCTCCCAAGCCTTGCCCATAAACCGATGCGTAACAAACACATTGAATGTGTGATAAATTAAAAAGAACAACCAAATAAGTACAGCAAACACAAACCAATCTGTGTTGAATGGCATGAAATCTTTTCCAAATCCCAATACCAAGTTTAAAAGTATTAGAAATAGGGATCCAATTAAAAAAACAACAAAATGAATATACAAGCGCTTCTTTTGCTTAATACGTTTTTGAGCGTTTTCAATAAGCTCAAGCTGCTCTTTATCTATTTGGGCTTCCTTTTTAACCTTTCCGAACATATGTAAAATATATAGTACACAAAAATACGCTTTTTTTAGCAATACCCCAGCAAAGAATGTCTAAGAATCGAAGAACTAAAACCTTATTTAAGGGACTTCTTTTTAGTAAAACAAATTATTGAATACTGATAATTATACAATTTAGCCAACACATTTTTATTCAGTTAAAATTATATAACTTCCATATTAACAAATTGATAATTCTTTATGTCAAAGCATTTTAAAAGCAAAAGCTTAGAAAATTGTTTTCTAAATTTGCAGTACTATTTAAACACACAACACATTTTTCTTATGGCTATTTCAAAACAATATCTCAAAACGAAACCTGTATGCAAGGTTACTTTTTCTTTGCTCGCTGAAGACGCGAAAAAAGTTGGACTTGCCGGAAGCTTTAATAAATGGAAAGCAACCCCTCTAAAAAAATTAAAGAACGGAACTTTTAAAGGAACAGTTGATTTAGATGTTGACAGTTCTTACGAATTTAAATACATAGTAGATGGCACCTATATAAACGATGATGCCGCTGATAGCTATGTATGGAATGATTTTGCGGCCGCTGATAACAGCGTTGTAATTGTTTAGTTAAATCCTATATTAAACAAAAAAAAGAGCTTTCTGTTGAAAGCTCTTTTTTTTATACGGCAACCGCTCCTTTTATATGCGGATGCGGATTATAATCTACCAATGTAAAATCTTCAAACTTAAAATCGAAAATATTCTTTACTTCTGGATTCAATATCATTTTTGGCAAAGGCCTTGGTTCCCTTGACAGTTGCAATTCCAATTGTTCGTAATGATTGCTGTAAATATGGGCATCGCCAAACGTATGTATAAATTCACCTGCTTGGTAACCACAAACTTGGGCCATCATCATGGTAAATAGCGCATAAGACGCAATATTGAATGGCACGCCTAAAAAGATATCCGCACTGCGTTGGTACAGTTGGCAAGATAGCTTTCCGTTAGCTACATAAAATTGAAAAAAAGCATGACAAGGGGGCAAAGCTGCTTTGCCATTGGCTACGTTTTCACTAAAAGATTTTGAGGTATCTGGCAACACAGAAGGATTCCAAGCAGACACTAACATACGCCTACTATTAGGGTTCTTTTTCAGTGTTTCTATAACTTCCTTTATCTGATCTATTTCGTCGTTGTTCCAGTTGCGCCATTGATGGCCATACACAGGTCCTAAATCACCATTTTCATCTGCCCATTCATTCCAAATACGAACCCCGTTTTCAGTTAAATAATTAATATTGGTATCGCCTTTTAAAAACCAAAGCAATTCATAAATAATAGATTTTAAGTGTAATTTTTTGGTGGTTACCATTGGAAACCCTTCACTTAAATCAAAACGCATCTGGTAGCCAAAAACACTTTTGGTGCCTGTACCTGTGCGGTCTCCTTTTTCATTTCCATGCTCTAGAACATGTTTTACTAAGTCTAAATATTGCTTCATTTAATGCATCATTTCATTGGAAATAAAATTATAAAAAAGCGCCAAACAGAAACATTTAGCACTTGAAATTATATTAAAAGTTATTAACTAAATATTTAATGTGCTATTGCATTCCCTTTTATATCGGGATTATGTTTGTGCTTAAACATAAAGAAAAAAGCAACGGTTATCACCAATGCATATATGGCAAACGTTAGCCAAATGCCTTGCCAATCTTTACCCGCTGAATCTGTGAAAAATTCATCTATTAAATAGCCACTTAACACACTTCCAAAAATAGCACCAAAACCATTAGTCATCATCATGAACAACCCTTGTGCCGAAGAACGGATTTCTGGATTGGTAGATGTTTCTACAAACAACGATCCTGAAATATTAAAGAAATCGAACGCCATACCGTAAACAATACAAGATAGGATAATCATCCATAATCCATCCCCTGGATCACCGTAAGCAAACAGTCCAAATCGCAATACCCAAGCCACCATACTGAACAGCATGACTGTTTTTATACCAAAACGCTTTAGAAAAAATGGAATGGCCAATATGAATACCGTTTCAGATATTTGCGAAATTGACATAATAATGGTAGAATACTTCACTACGAAAGAATCTGCGTAAATTGGATTCAGTTTAAAGTCATCCAAAAAAACATCGCCATAAGCATTAGTTAATTGCAACGCAGCACCTAAAAACATACTGAAAACAAAAAACAATGCCAATTTGTAATTGGCAAATAATTTAAAAGCATTCAACCCTAAAAGTTCTGAAACAGACTTTTTTCCTGCAGTTTTTCCCAATGGTTTACACTTAGGCAATGTAAATGAATACAATCCCAAAAAAACAGCTGCTACCGCCGCAATGTAAAATTGATTGGCAGATGCTTTATTTCCTGTTAAATTGGTAACCCACATAGCCACAATAAAACCAATCGTGCCCCAAACGCGTATAGACGGAAAGTCTTTCACAACATCCAATCCGTTATTTTTAAGTGCGTTGTAAGCTACCGAATTTGACAAGGCAATGGTTGGCATGTAAAAAACCATAGCTAATAATATAACCCAAAAAAAAGTGGATGGGTTATCAATAGCAGGTATATAAAATAAAGTTAAACCTCCAAGTATATGCAATATCCCGTAAAGCTTTTCGGCATTAATCCAACGGTCAGCAATAATACCACAAATTGTAGGCATAAAAATAGAAGCAATACCCATGGTAGAAAAAATGGCTCCAAATTGGGCGCCATCCCATCCCTTTGTGCCAAACCAATAATTTGCTATGGTAATTAACCATGCCCCCCAAACAAAAAACTGAAAAAAGCTCATGATGGTAAGGCGAAATTTAATACCCATAGTCCAAAAAAGTGTTATCGTTTAGAAATCTCGTCTCTTATCCTGGCCGCCTTTTCATAATCTTCATTACTTACGGCTTCTTCCAACAATTTATGAAGTTCCTCTAGGGTTTTAGCTGCATAATTTTCTTTGGGAACACTGGAGTCACTATCCAAAAGTTCATCCATCAAAACACCTTCATGTTCATCATCGGCCTTTTGTTTTTTGGATTCTACTTTTAAGTAAATGCCTGCTTTATCGAGAATGTTTTTATAAGTAAAAATAGGAGCATCAAAACGCAATGCCAAAGCTATGGCATCACTGGTCCTGGCGTCGATAATCTCTTCTATTTTATCGCGTTCGCATATTAAACTGGAATAAAAAACACCATCTACCAATTTATGGATGATGACCTGTTTGATAACAATATCAAACCTATCAGCAAAGTTTTTAAATAAATCGTGGGTTAAAGGCCTTGGAGGTTTTATTTCTTTTTCTAAAGCGATTGCTATAGACTGCGCTTCAAATGCCCCAATAACTATAGGAAGTTTTCTATCGCCATCAACTTCATTCAATATTAGTGCATAAGCACCATTTTGGGTTTGGCTGTAAGATATTCCCTTTATATTTAATCTAACTAAGCTCATAATTTATAAAACGCAAAGAACTGTTTAAATTAGGACTTTACCAAACTGCCAGTTACAGTTTTAGACATAAAGCTAAATTTAACAGTCTTTTGTTATTCCAATTTATAAAAAATAATTTATTGTTGCGCCTTAAATGCTTTTAATTTTTCAATGAGATTAGGAACCACTTCAAAAGCATCTCCCACAACCCCGTAATCTGCCGCCTTAAAGAAGGGCGCCTCAGGATCTATGTTTATCACTACTTTAACTTTAGAGGCATTAATACCGGCCAAATGCTGTATGGCTCCAGAAATACCAATAGCTATATAAAGGTTTGCTGCTACCGGTTTTCCTGTTTGTCCTACGTGTTCGCCATGTGGCCTCCAACCCATATCGGAAACTGGTTTAGAGCAGGCTGTTGCAGCGCCCAATACATCTGCTAATTCTTCAATCATGCCCCAATTTTCTGGACCTTTCAAACCTCTACCTCCAGATACCACAATATCGGCATCGGCTATAGCTACTTTACCTGTAACTTTATCAACAGACTCTACTTTAATTCCAGATTCAGTTATTGAAGGTGAAAATGCTTCTGACGTTGCATTTCCTGAAGATTCTACTAACCCAAAAGAATTATTTGAAAGACCTATAATTTTAATAGCTGTATTTATTTGCATAAACTCAAAAGCTTTGTTTGTAAAAGCTGTGCGCTTAACGGTAAAGGGTGACGTATTTGAAGGCAAGGCCACAACATTCGAAGCATACCCTGCATTTAAATGTACCGCCAATAAAGGCGCCAAATACTTACTATTAGCACTAGAACTTAAAATTACAACCTGACTGCTTTCCTTATCGGCTGCTTGTTTGATGACATCTGCATAAACTTTAGCATTAAAAACATCTAATACGGGGTTTTTTACACTTAAAACCTTATCTACACCATAATTTGCCAATGCAGACGTATCTTCTACATTAACAGCAACAGCGGTTACAGATGTTCCCAATTGGTCTGCTACCGCTTTTGCGTAGGATGCGACCTCAAAAGCTACTTTTTTAAATTTTCCTTGTTCTGATTCTGTATATACTAAAACTGACATGCTTTTCTTTTTTTGAATAATGATTAAATCACTTTTGCTTCGTTATGAAGTAAATTTACCAACTCATCTAGGTTGTCTGCAGAAACCAATTTTACAGCGCCTTTTGGTGCAGGTTTTTCGAATTTGGTTGCGTTTGTTTCTGCAATAGCTTCAACGGGCTCTACAACAGTAAGTGGTTTTTGCCTAGCCATCATAATACCACGCATGTTAGGTATTTTCAAGTCACTTTCTTCAACCAATCCTTTTTGTCCTCCAATTACTAAAGGCAATTCTGTTGTTAGCGTTTCTTTTCCACCATCAATTTCCCTTACAGCTTTAACCGTAGTGCCTTCAATTTCCAGGCCTATACAATTATTTACAAAATTAGAATCTACTAACCCTGCAATCATACCAGGCACCATACCCCCATTATAATCTATCGACTCGCGTCCTGCAATAACCAAATCGTAACCGCCTTCTTTTACCACATTAGCCAATTGTTTTGCTACAGAAAACCCATCGGTTGCAGCAGTATTAACCCTAATGGCAGCATCTGCACCTATGGCCAAGGCTTTACGAAGCGTAGGCTCTGTTTCCGCACCACCAACATTTACAACCGTTACATTTGCACCTTGTTTTTCTTTAAACCACATTGCTCTTGTAAGACCAAATTCATCGTTGGGATTAATTACAAACTGTACGCCATTAGCATCAAATTTTGTATCGTTGTCCGTAAAATTAATTTTTGAAGTAGTGTCTGGCACGTGACTAATACACACTAGTATTTTCATTATCAACTATTTAAAAAAGTATTTATATTAATTGCGGTCATCCAGTAGAAAAACCAAGTCAAAACTGACTTTTTCACAGGATAGATTACATATTTCAGCATCAAAAAATTAATGCATTTTTCAGCTACGAAGTTACTATTTTTATTTAAAATATTTATTATGCGCGCATAATAAATTTAAATAATTCTTTTAAGAAAAGTACATCATTTATTCCTATTTTTGCATTTCAATTTGTAAAGGAAACATTAGAACTGTAACGAGTTCTATCATAAAAGGAATATAAATTAGAGCATGAAAACAATTCAATTTAGAGAAGCTGTTTGCGAGGCCATGAGTGAAGAAATGCGCAGAGACGAAAGCATTTATTTAATGGGTGAGGAAGTTGCAGAATATAACGGAGCCTACAAGGCATCCAAAGGTATGTTAGATGAATTTGGACCAAAACGTGTTATAGACACCCCAATTGCCGAACTTGGTTTTGCTGGTGTAGCCATTGGTTCTACAATGACTGGTTGCAGACCAATTGTAGAATACATGACATTTAACTTTTCTCTTGTTGGAATTGACCAGATTATTAACAATGCTGCTAAAATTAGGCAAATGTCTGGAGGACAATTTAATTGTCCTATTGTATTTCGTGGACCTACAGCATCTGCTGGTCAATTAGGCGCTACGCATTCACAAGCCTTCGAAAATTGGTTTGCCAATACCCCTGGCCTAAAAGTTGTGGTACCTTCAAATCCTTATGATGCAAAAGGCTTATTGAAATCTGCCATTCGTGATGACGACCCGGTTATTTTTATGGAGAGTGAGCAAATGTATGGTGATAAAGGTGAGGTTCCCGAAGGCGAGTATGTTATTCCATTAGGGATTGCCGATATAAAACGAGAAGGAACAGATGTTACCATTGTCTCTTTTGGGAAAATAATTAAAGAAGCCTACACTGCAGCTGAAGAACTAGAAAAAGAAGGTATTTCTTGTGAAATTATAGACCTTCGTACGGTTAGACCTTTAGATAAAGAAGCGATTTTAAAATCGGTTAAAAAAACGAACCGTTTGGTAGTTTTAGAAGAAGCTTGGCCTTTTGGAAACGTTGCTACAGAGATTACCTATATCGTACAATCGGAAGCTTTTGATTATTTAGACGCTCCTATTGTTAAATTAAATACAGCCGACACGCCAGCGCCTTATTCTCCTGTTTTATTGGAAGAGTGGCTACCTAATAGTAGCGATGTGGTAAAAGCAGTAAAGAAAGTATTATATAAATAAATTACGTTTTTTTGCGTTATATAAACTTCATTAGCGTTTTGCTGGTGAAGTTTTTTTGTATTATGAAATTAAAACTAACCATAGCCCTTTTCTTCATTGGAATTCTCCCCCTACTTTCTCAAACAAAAGTGAGTGGCTATGTTTTTGATGAATACGAACAAACTGTAGCTTTTACCAATGTAATCTTCAAAGGCTCGTCCATAGGGACCATTACAGACGAAAACGGTAAGTTTTATTTGGAGTCTGAAAATACATGGGATACTTTACAAATATCTTTTATAGGGTATCAAACCCTAGAAGTTCCCCTTGAAAAGAAGGTAAATTACGATTTAAAGCTTATTCTAAAAGAAGAAGCATCCTTATTGGGACAAGTAGTAATAACTGCTGGGAAACAACCAAAAAAAAACAATCCGGCCATCGATATCTTAAGAAAAATTTGGGAGCATAAACGAAAAAACGGGTTAAAAAAAGTAGACCAATATCAATACGACAAATACGAAAAGGTAGAGTTCGACATTAACACCATAGACTCTTCCCTTATAAAAAGCAAACTTTTTAAAGGCATGGAATTTGTTTTTGACCAAGTGGACACCTCCACCGTTACTGGCAAAACATACCTTCCCATGTTTATAAACGAAGCGGCCTCAAAAGTATATGGCGACAATACCATACAAAAAGAAAAAAGCGTTTTAAAAGGCAATAAAAACTCTGGTTTTAGCGACAACCAAATCATCATAGATTTTGTGGCCGATCTATACCCAGATTTTGATATATACGATAACTACTTGAAATTTTTCGACAAAAGCTTTGTAAGCCCTTTATCAAGAACAGGCATTAACACCTACAATTATTTTTTATCAGACAGCACCTTTATAGACAACAAATGGTGCTATAACATTGTTTATTATCCGAGGCGGAAAAATGAATTAACCTTTAAAGGTAATTTCTGGGTAGCAGACACAACCTATGCCATAAAGGAAATCAACCTACAAGCATCAAAAAGTGCCAATATAAACTGGGTAAAGGAAATTTATATTGAACAGGAATTCGAGGTTCTAAATGACTCTGTTTTTCTTATAAAACGTGATTACATGATGTCCGATTTTGCCTTTAACAAAAAGGAAGCGTCAAGGGGTATTTACGGCAAGCGCACCACATTGTATGATAATTATGAATTTGACATTAAAAAAGATAAAAAATTCTACGATGAAGAAGTTTATAATTACAATGAAGACGTATATGATAGAGATGATACTTTTTGGGCCGAAAACCGATTGGAAGCCTTAAATAAAGACGAAAAAGGTGTTTATAAAATGTTAGACACCCTAAAAACAGTCAAAAAATTTAAGCATCTGTATAATTTGGGAAGTATTTTGGCCTCTGGGTATATTGAATTCAACACTCTGCCGTTAGATTATGGCCCCATTTTTTCAACCTTTGGCTACAATGAAGTAGAAGGCATACGCGTTCGCACTGGTGGCAGGACTTACTTTGGCAGAAATGATTTGTGGCGCTTAGAAGGCTTCGTTGCTTATGGCTTTGGAGATGATAAATTCAAATACGGTATTTCTGGAAAATGGTTATTGGATAAAAAAAACAGGCTTATAATTTCTGGCGGAAATAGACGCGATGTAGAACAAATTGGAGCCAGCTTAACAACCTCCACCGATGTATTAGGAAGAAGTTTAGCTTCATCTTCAGTAATAACTACCAGCACCAATGACAAGTTAACATCTATAAACCTTACAAGTTTAGCAATTGAACTGGAACCTTGGCGCAATGTAGTATTTAGATTGGGAGGAGACTACAGAACTTTAGAGTCGGCCTCTCTAACATTTAGTCTTGATTATAACACGCCCAATGGCGTAGCATCTGAAATAAAACAATTTGAATCATCATTTTCCGTTTCATATTTCCCAAATAGAAAAATGACAGGATTCGGAGTTGAACGCAAATCAATAAGCGACGAGTACTCAACGATTTTTGCTCTTATAAGCATTGGGGATAAAGGTGTTTTTAATAGTGATTTCAATTATACTAAGCTTCAATTTTCGTATATGCAACCTTGGCAAATTGGAGGCATCGGAAGGCTCACATCAACTATAGAAACAGGCAAAACCTTTGGCGCAGTACCTTTAGGCCTGCTAAGCGTTATTCCAGGCAACCAATCTTACTTTTCAATTTACAACACGTTTTCGCAATTGGATTTTTATGAATTTGTTACCGACACTTACACTTCGCTTCATTTAGAACACAACTTTAATGGTCGTCTCTTTTCAAGAATTCCTTTGTTAAGGAAACTTAACCTAAGGGAAATTGTTGGGTTTAGGAGTGTTTGGGGAAAATTATCAGATGAGAACATTGCCCTTAACACTACAAATAATCCCAACAGCATACCTTTGGTAGCTCCAACAGGCAAAGCCTATTACGAATACAGTTTGGGCGTTGGCAACATTTTTAAAGTGTTTAGAATAGACTTTAACTTTAGGGGCAATTATCTGGAAAATGAAAATGCCCGCAAATTTGGAGTTACGGGCACTTTTGGATTTTATTTTTAGAATGCTTTTAAGATACCGCCTTTAGCTTCTTCAAAGTGGTTTTTGTTAACTTATCTTCAGCATATAGTTTCGTAACATTCAATTTTTTTTCTTCACTGCTTGGCAATTCAAACATAGCATCTGTTAAAATTTCCTCACATAACGAACGTAACCCTCGTGCACCAAGTTTATATTCTATAGCTTTATCAACAATATAGTCTAAAGCGCCATCTGTAATACTAAAATCGATGTTATCCATATGGAACAATTTTTTGTATTGTTTAATGATAGCATTTTTAGGCTCCGTTAATATTGCTCTTAACGTTTCTGCATCCAAAGGATCCATATACGTTAAAACAGGCAGTCTTCCTATAATTTCTGGAATTAAACCAAAATCCTTTAAGTCTTTAGGAATGATGTACTGTAACAAATTGTTTTGGTCTACAACATCATCAGACATGGAAGCACTGTACCCCACTGCTTGCATATTTAAACGCTTGGATATGATACGTTCTATACCATCAAACGCACCGCCGGCAATAAATAAAATATTTTCAGTGTTTACTTCAATAAACTTTTGGTCTGGGTGTTTTCTACCGCCTTTTGGTGGCACATTTACCACAGTACCTTCCAACAATTTCAACAAGGCCTGCTGAACGCCTTCCCCAGAAACATCTCGGGTAATGGATGGATTATCACTCTTACGGGCAATTTTATCTATTTCATCAATAAATACAATACCCTTTTCTGCCTTATCTAAGTTATAATCGGCGGCTTGTAGCAAACGTGTTAAAATGCTTTCTACATCTTCACCCACATATCCCGCTTCTGTTAAAACCGTTGCATCTACAATAGCCAAAGGCACATTAAGCATTCTTGCTATGGTTTTTGCCATAAGGGTTTTACCCGTACCTGTTTGGCCAACCATAACAATATTACTTTTTTGAATATCAATATCGTCGTTGGTTGCTGGTTGCAGCAAACGCTTATAATGGTTATAAACCGCAACTGACATTACTTTTTTGGTAGTATCTTGACCAATGATGTATTGGTCTAAAAACTCTTTAATCTGTAAAGGTTTGCGTAACTTTAACTCTGCTGATAAATCGTTGCTCTCAATTTGCTTAGATTCCTCAACCACAATACCATGTGCCTGCTCAATACATCTATCACAAATATGAGCATCTAATCCTGCTATTAATAAATTCGTTTCTGGCTTTTTTCTACCACAAAACGAACACTCCAATTGTTCCTTAGCCATTAATCATTTTATTTTTTGAGAGAAAAATGATGTTAATTTCCCTAAATTAGAATTATAAAATTACAAAATTTTAATTACTCGCGCACCAAAACCTCATCTATCATGCCATATTCTTTGGCTTTATTGGCTTTCATCCAGTAATCTCTATCACTATCTTCATACACTTTTTCGTAAGATTGACCAGAATGCTTGCTAATAATTTTATAGAGTTCTTCCTTTAGAATTAAAATTTCCCTAGCTGTAATTTCTATATCACTAGCTTGTCCTTGGGCTCCACCTAAAGGCTGATGAATCATTACACGCGAATGCGTTAAGCCACTTCGCTTGCCTTTAGCACCTGCACAAAGCAATACAGCCCCCATAGACGCAGCCATTCCCGTACAAATGGTTGCCACATCTGGTTTTATAAATTGCATGGTATCGTATATACCCAACCCAGCATACACACTTCCACCTGGGGAGTTTATATAAATTTGGATGTCTTTAGAGGCATCGGTACTTTCTAAAAACAACAACTGCGCCTGCACGATGTTGGCCACTTGGTCATTAATTCCGGTTCCTAAAAATATAATACGATCCATCATTAACCTTGAGAACACGTCCATAGCCACAGCATTCATTTGGCGTTCTTCAATAATATTTGGTGTTAAACCAACAGGGTACATACTGCTTATTATTTTATTGTAGTATGTACTACTTATACCCTGATCTTTTATAGCGAATTTTTCAAATTCTTTTGCGTAATCCATATTAATTTCAATACTTAATTAAGTTCTTTGTCGCATTTATTAGAGAAACCTTTTCAAATTTTTAAAACGAATTTCTCTTAACAAATAAGGCGCTTTAATTTATCGATTAAAGCGCCTAAATATAACGAATAATTATTTAAATGATTGCTTATTTATCACCGTAAACCTCCTTAACAAAATCCTCATAAGTTAGCTCTTTAACCTTTAAATTCGCCTTTTCTTTATAAAGCGCAATAAGTTTCTGACTTATAAGTTGTTCTGAGATACGACGTGCTTCATCTTGGTTAGACAAAACCCTTGCAGCTATATCTTCCAACTCTTTATCGGTTGGGGTCATTTGCCCAAACTGAGCCATTTGCGCTTTAATCATTTCCTTGGCATGGCCTTTTATATCTTCTAATGTAACTTGAATGTCGTTATCTGTTATTAATTTACCTTCAATTAATTGATAACGCATGCCTTTTTCAGATTTTTCATATTCGTCTTTGGCTTGCTCGCTATCCATTGGTTTTTCACCTGAAGCTTGCATCCACTTTTGAAGAAATTCTGCAGGTAAATCGAATTTTGTATTTTCTACCAAATATTCTGTTACGTCATTTAATAATTTTTGGTCTGCCTGTTGCTTGAATTGCTTTTCGGCATCTTCCTTAATTTTGTCCTTCAATTCCGTAACGGTAGATACCACATCTTTACCAAATAATTTATCAAACAATTCTTGGTCTAAATCAGCCAATTCACGTTTGTTTATTTCTTCAATAGTGAAGGTTACATCAATATCCAACCCATGTACTTCGTCATGACCCAATTTAAGCGCATGCATCAAATCGTGGTCATCTTTGTAAAGGCCTTTGGTGTTTAATGAGATAACATCGCCTACTTTAGCTCCAACAAATTGCTTTTCTGTGGTTTTTCCTTTAAAAGCATCTAAAGTTAAAGTAACAGTGTTTTCTATATCACGTTCTTCATTCTTATACACACCTTTTATCTCGCTATCTTTTTCAACTGCGTTTTGAGATACCAACTTACCATATTGCTTTTGGATACGCTCTACTTGCTCATTAATCATTTTATCGTCTGCAACAATAGCGTATTGTGTAATTGGCTTTTTGCTATTTAAATCAACTTCAAATTCTGGCGCTAATCCTAACTCAAACTCAAAAGAAAATCCATCAGCATCCCAATCTATATCATCTTGCGGTTTAGGTAGTGGTTGCCCTAGAACATCTAATTTTTCTTCGGTTAAATATTTGTTTAAAGCATCTTGCAACAATTTATTCACTTCATCTACCAATACAGCTTTTCCGTATTGCTTTTTCACCATACCCATTGGCACATGCCCTTTTCTAAACCCTGGGATGTTTGCCGTTTTACGGTAATCTGTTAAGATTTTTTCAACTTTAGAAATGTAATCTTCTTTAGCAATATCTACTTTTACTACAGCATTTAATGCGTCAACGTTTTCTCTTGTAATGTTCATTTTTATTGATATAACCCCAAAAAGGGCGTTTTTAAATTAAAGCCTTTGTTTGCTCAATTTTATGTATACAAAATTGGGACGCAAAAATATAACTTTTTTACATCCCTGCAAAGTTTTAACCAACTGTATTTTAGCCTATTTCTTATCCTCTTTGAAAAGTGAATGCAATATAGATTGAAGTATTGACAATAAGATACTAAATAGAATCGCTACCCAAATACTGCTTACCGAAAAACCACTCAACAGCTCGTCTGCCAAAAGAATTATCAGTGCATTAATAATAAGCAAAAACAGCCCTAAAGTGAGAATGGTTATTGGCAACGTAAAAATCACCAAAATAGGCTTAACAAATAAATTTAGTACTGATAGCACAACGGCTACAATGATTGCCGTTACAAATTCGTTTCCAGACAGCACGACTCCCGGCAAAAGGTAGGCCAAGATAAATACTGCTAAAGCGTTTAGTAAAAGTCTAATAATTAAATTCATACTATTTGATTTTTACTAAATGTACAAAAATATTTATTCAATGAATTTAATAACTGCTTCAAAAAAATCTTCTGGATTTTCTGCATGCAGCCAGTGTCCAGCATTTGCTATAGTTTCTATTTGTGCTTTAGGAAAATGATTTTTAATTATGATTTCATCTTCAAGGCCAACATATTCTGAACGATCTCCTTTTAAAAACAAGGTATCTTTTTCAAACCTAGCTTGATTCGGCAATGGCTCACCAACTTCGGCAACTTCTTCTTTTAAAACCTCTAAATTCATACGTAAGCCTAGTTTTCCTTTTTCAACCCAATACAGGTTTTTCAATAAAAATTGCCTGGTACCAAAATCGGACACATACCTACCCAATACCTTATCGGCTTCGCCACGACTTTTAATTTCATCAAAATTCAGGGCATTCAACCCGTTTAATATCACATCATGGTGCACTGGGTAAAACCGTGGAGAAATATCGGCTACCATTAATTTTGAGACCTTTTCGGGATAAAGTGTCGCAAAAAGCATAGCGGTTTTACCACCCATGGAATGTCCAAGTAAAATAATATCGTCCAATCCTTTAGACTCACAATAATTGTTTAAGTCTTCTGCCAAAACCTCATAATTAAACTCCCCGCTATGAAAACTTTTTCCGTGGTTTCTTTGATCCACCAAATGCACCTGAAACCCATTTTCACTAAACTTTTGCCCAAGTGTTTTCCAATTATCGCTCATTCCCAAAAAACCATGCAAAATCACAAATGGTTTGCCTTCCCCCAATATATTTGAATGTAAAAGCATTATTTTAATTTATGTAAATACATTTGAATAACGTTTTCAACGCCAAGATATAAACTCTCGGCGACCAATGCATGCCCAATAGATACTTCCAATAAATTGGGAATATGATCTTTAAAGAACTTAATATTTTCTAAAGACAAATCGTGCCCTGCATTAATACCTAAACCCAATTTACTTGCCAATACGGCACTTTCTGCAAAAGGTTTTACGGCATCTTTGTTACCCAAACCGTATTGGTGCGCAAAACTTTCTGTATACAGTTCAATTCTATCGGTCCCTGTTTCTTTGGCGCCTTCTATTTGTTCTAGAACTGGATCTACAAAAATAGAAGTTCTAATACCGTTTTGCTGAAACTCCTTGATGACATCTGTTAAAAAATCTTTATGCTTAATGGTATTCCAACCTGCATTAGATGTAATGGCATCTTCGGCATCTGGCACCAAAGTAACTTGGGTTGGCTTTACTTCCAAAACCAATTTCATAAAGGATTCTATTGGATTGCCTTCAATATTATATTCCGTATAAACCTCAGTTTTTAAATCACGTGCATCTTGATACCGTATGTGGCGTTCATCGGGTCTGGGGTGAATGGTTACACCTTGCGCACCAAAGCGTTGCACATCCTTTGCAAACTGAACCACATTGGGCACATTGCCTCCTCTTGAATTTCGCAATGTGGCAATCTTATTGATATTTACACTTAACTTTGTCATATTCATTTTAAAATGCAAAAATACAAACTAGAACAGGCTTAAGTACTTTTTTTTTGATTAATTTGCAAGCGATAACAACTAGCAAAACTTAGCTGCTTACTGCCAATGAGACTTTCAGATTATATTATAAACGACATAAAGCCCTTTAACAGCAAGAGCAAAATAAGTGATTTGCAGTCGCTTTTCAACCAGCTTACTTATTCCCACATACCCGTTGAAAACGACAACCATGAATATATAGGCTGCTTTAACGAAACAGACGCCCATTGTTTTGAAAGCGAAAAACCTCTAGAGAATTACAGTTATGCTATTGAAGATTTTTTTGTTAGAAATACAACACTATGGCTTGATGTTCTAGAAGCGTTTGCCAGAAACTCTGCCAATATAATGCCTGTTTTAGATGAAAACAACAAATATCTGGGCTACTACGAACTTAACGACATTATAAGTCTATTTGGTGAATCACCATTTTTCACAGCTCCAGGAGGCATTATTGTTATAGAAAAAGGCGTTGACGATTATTCGTTTAGTGAAATAAGCCAAATTATTGAATCTAACAACGGAAAAATACTGGGTGCATTTGTCTCTAAAATTAAGAATGACATTATTCAGGTAACCATAAAAATTGGCAATGTAGGCTTAAATGCCATCATTCAAACCTTTAGGCGCTATAGCTATAATGTAGTTTCTGGACATGAAGAAGACAGCTACACCGAAAGTCTTAAAGAACGATCGGACTATTTGAACAAATACCTAAACATGTAAGTATGAAAGTTGCCGTTTTTGGTCGATTCTATAATAAAACAACAACCAGTTCGGTTGAAACACTTTTTAATTATCTCATTAAAAAGCACGCAGATGCCTATATTGAAACAGAGTTTTACAACCTCATAAAAGAACAAGCTCCTAACAAAAACTATTCTTCTTTTAAAACATTCGATACTTTAAACAAATCGTTCGATCTTTTGGTAAGTGTAGGTGGTGATGGCACCATTTTACGGGCCATTACTTTTGTTAAAGACATAGATATTCCCATAATAGGCATCAATACGGGTAGATTGGGTTTTTTGGCCACCATTCAGGTTGACCAAATTGAACAGGCATTTGAGGATATCATTAACGGAAAATATAAGATTTCCGAAAGAAGTCTACTATCTGTTGAAACGGTTCCAGAAAACAAAGACATCAAAGCGCTTAACTTTGCCTTAAACGAAATTGCCGTAAGCAGAAAAAACACAACCTCTATGATAACAGTAGAGACCTATTTAAATGGTGAATACTTAACATCTTATTGGAGCGACGGCCTTATTATATCTTCACCTACAGGATCTACAGGCTATTCGCTGAGCTGCGGTGGCCCTGTAATTACCCCCGACGCCAACAATTTTGTACTTACACCCATAGCGCCACATAATTTGGGAACCAGACCATTGGTTATACCAGATTCAACAGAAATCCATCTTAAAGTTACAGGCAGGGAAGAACAACACCTCGTATCGCTAGATTCTAGAATTGCCACCTTAGACAATGGCACACTCATAAAAATCAAAAAAGCACCTTTTAAAATTAAAATGCTCGATTTATTGAATGAAAGCTTTTTAGACACCTTGCGGAAAAAACTTCTTTGGGGTGAGGATAAACGTAATTAAACAATAATTCCCAAGAAAAACTGTTTTAGCATAGTACAAATCGGCCTAAATTGCATAAGGCTAATCTTATTTATTATATTTGCGAACTTTTAATATTTATGAGGCATTTAACTATATTGGCAATAAGCGTATTAAGCATTCAGTTTGGCTACTCTCAAATTAACGAGCTAGGTGTTTATGTTGGTGGCAGTAACTTTATTGGTGACGTTGGGGCTACCAACTATATTTCTCCAAATGAATTTGCTTTGGGAGCCGTGTATAGATGGAATAGAAGTGCCAGGCACTCTTATAGAGCTTCATTGATTTTTACTGATTTATCGGGTGACGATTTAAAGTCTGACGACCCAAGAAGAACACAGAGGGGTTATTATTTTTCAAATAAAATCATTGAAGCCTCAGTAGGTATGGAATTTACCTTTTTTGAGTTCGATTTACACAGAGGTGTACCCATGGCGACGCCATATATTTATTCAGGGATAACCCTTACTAATTACGATGATTATTATTTCCAAAATGGTGTGCAAACCTCTGAAAATGGATCCAGTTGGGCCTTTGGTATCCCTATGGCACTTGGGTTTAAAACCAATTTCTTAGAAAACTTCATTTTAAGTATTGAAGTAGGTGCGCGCTATACGTTTACCGACGCCTTGGACGGTAGTTTGCCTAACGACTCTAACCATTTGAACTATAGATTTGGAAATATAAATAATAACGACTGGTACATGTTTTCAGGCGTTTCACTAACTTACACCTTTGGCCAAAACCCCTGCTATTGCGTAAACTAAACGAATGGATTTATTAGAAAGCATACAAAGCAAACCGCTACCCAAACATGTTGCCATTATTATGGATGGTAACGGGCGTTGGGCAAAACAACGTGGAAAACTACGAACATTCGGCCATGAAAATGGGGCTAAATCGGTTAAGGAAGTGGTTGAAGCCAGTGCAGAAATGGGTATTGAAAACTTAACGTTGTATGCTTTTTCCACAGAAAATTGGAAACGTCCCAAATTAGAGATCCAAACCCTAATGAGACTGTTGGTATCTTCCATTAGGAAAGAAATGGCTTCCTTACATAAAAACAATATAAAACTTACCGCTATTGGCTCGTTAAACACTTTACCTTCTAATGTTTACAAGGAATTAACAGAGGTGATAGAAAAAACCAAAAACAACACTAGAATGACCCTAACCATTGCATTAAGCTATGGTTCTAGGGAAGAATTACTAAATACCATAAAAGAAATTAGCATTAAAGTTAAAAATAATATAATTTCGCCCGAAAAAATTGATGAATCAATTATAAATGAGCATCTTTACACGCAAGATTTACCAGATGTAGATTTGCTCATTAGAACAAGTGGGGAGCAACGTATAAGTAACTTTTTGTTATGGCAAATAGCTTATGCCGAATTATATTTTACAGATATTCTTTGGCCAGATTTTAAAAAGTTGGACTTATACGATGCGATTATTGAATATCAAAAACGAGAGAGACGATTTGGGAAAACAAGTGAACAACTTAACTAACACAACATCTTTAAAAACATACATCAAGCTTTGTATTGCCGCGTTATATATCCTAACAATCGGATTTAATGCTAATGCCCAAAATCCATCCAGCAGTGGTGGCAAAACATACATATTAGGAGGTGTTTCCGTTTCTGGAAATACCAGCTTTAATGAACAAACCATTGTTTCCTACTCAGGCCTTAGAACAGGGCAAGAGGTTAAAATTCCTGGAGGTGATGAAACCGCTAATGCCATAAAAAAACTTTGGAGCTCGAATCTTTTTAGTGATGTTGAATTGTTTATGAAAAGAATTGAAGGTGATACAGCCTACCTTGAAATTCAACTTGCCGATTTGCCTCAACTGAACGAGGTAAAAGTAAATGGCGTAAAAAAAGGCAAGATTGATGAAATTATAAAGGAAAACAAATTAGACAAAGGTACCAAAGTAACAGAAAACCTTATAACAACCACCGATAATTACCTCACTAGAAAATACCAAAAACAAGGATTTTACAACACCAAAGTAAATATTAACATGCTTGAAGTAACCGATTCCCTAGAAATTTCTCGAGTTAATATGGTGGTTAATGTAGATAAAGGAAATAAGGTTAAGATAAAGGATATCATCATTAATGGTAACGAAAAAATTAAAGACAAAAAGCTAAGGAAGAGCATGAAAAACACCAAGCAAATCAACCCGATTCGCTTTTTAAAACGCTCTAAATATGTTGAGGAAGATTATCATGAAGATTTAACCAGCCTTATAGACAAATACAAAGAAAACGGTTATAGAGATGCCCGTATCTTGTCGGACACACTTATTGTTAATGACGAAAAAACCATTTCATTAGAAATAAACCTAGAAGAAGGAGAACTTTACGAATTTGGTAATATTGAATTTATAGGTAACACAGTTTACACAAACGAAGAGCTTAGCCGCTTTTTACGCATCAAAAAAGGTGACACATACAATGGTGTGCTTTTACAAAAAAGAATACAAGACAACTCAAAACCAGATGCAGACGATATTTCTAGTGCTTATCAAAACAATGGGTATTTATTCTCTACAATAACGCCTGTAGAAGTAAGTGCAGAAAATAATGTTATAGACATTCAAGTTAGAATAACCGAAGGTAAACCTGCACATTTTAACCATATTAAGGTAACAGGTAACGATAGAACCAACGACCATGTAATCTATAGACAATTATTTACACGTCCTGGAGAACTTTACTCCAAACAAAACATTGTAAGAAGTGTACGTGAACTTGGTCAGTTAGGCTTTTTTGATGCGCAACAAATTGACCCAAAATTTGAAAATGTAAATCCACAAGAAAGCACATTAGACATTAACTATAATGTGGTAGAAACCGGCTCAAGCCAAATAGAGCTTCAAGGTGGTTATGGTGGCGGTGGCTTTATAGGTACGTTAGGCTTGGCATTCAACAACTTCTCTATAAAAAACATATTTAATAAAGAGGCTTACAAACCAGTACCTATGGGCGATGGACAAAAATTAGCATTACGTTTACAAGCGAGTCGTTTTTACCAAACTTATAGTTTTTCGTTTTCCGAGCCTTGGTTGGGCGGTAAAAAGCCAGTACAGTTTTCTGCTTCCATATCGCAAACCAAACAGTTCTTATACGATTTTCAAACAAGAAGAGCCGACAAAAGCAAAAGCTTTAATATAACCGGTATTTCCTTGGGACTTGCCAAACGTTTACAAGTGCCAGACAACTACTTTTTATTATCTCAAGCTGTAGGTTTCCAGATTTATGATTTGAAAAATTACAATACAGGTCTTTTTACCTTTGGTAATGGCAGTTCAAGAAGTTTAAGTTACACTGTTGGTTTGTCTAGAGATAATACGGCTATAGATCCTATTTACCCTGTTAGTGGTTCATCGTTTTCAGCCACTGCAAAAATGACCTTGCCTTATTCTATGTTTGATGGTGTAGACTACTCTGCTTTAAAACAAGAACGTGATCAAGCTGAAGCCATCAGGGACAATAACTCAAATACTGAAGCCGAAAGACAAGAAGCCGCAGATAGAATTGGAGAAATAGATCAAGAACGTTATAAATGGCTGGAGTTTTACAAAATAAACTTTAAGGCCCAATGGTACACCCAATTAATTACTAAAAATTTAGTTTTAAGACCCAGTGTAGAATTTGGCTTCTTGGGAGCTTACAATAACGATAGGGGCGTAATACCTTTCGAACGTTATTTCTTGGGTGGTGACGGTATGGGAACCTATAGTTTAGACGGTCGTGAAACCATAGCATTAAGGGGTTACCCTAACCAATCGTTACAGCCTGTTGATGCTGCTACAAACACAACTGTTAACGACGGTGCTGCTATTTACAATAAATTCTCTTTAGAATTGCGCTACCCTATAACTTTAGGTGCATCTGCTAAAATTTATGGATTGGCTTTCATGGAAGGAGGCGCTTCTTATAATCACTTTAGGGAATACAATCCTTTCAATATTTACCGTTCAGCTGGTGCAGGTGTTCGTATTTGGATGCAAGCATTTGGGTTATTAGGTATTGATTTTGGTTACGGATTCGATCCTCTAATTGGAGAAACAGGAAGCCATGGCTGGGAAACCCACTTTATAATTGGGCAACAATTTTAGCCTATAATTTATTTTGGCACGATATTTTCTATAAGGTGTTTGTTGAAATGAAGTAAGAATTAAAATTTTTAAGATTAAATTTCGTTAATTTTGAAACAAGCAATCTAAAATTTTTCATAACATTGAAAATGTTTAATTTGCAAGCGCGCAAGAAAGCAAAAAACAACGAAAGATAATTATGGTTTTAAAAGCAACACCTTTCAACACAGCAAAAAATAGTTTCTTTGGTTTCCTTATTATTTCTGAATCCAAAGCAGTGCAAATAAAACGAAACGTTCTTTACATATTGGTATTTGCCCTAATGTACAGTAGTTTTTCCTACGCACAAACACGCGGTGTTAGAATTGGCTATATAGATACAGAATACATCTTAGAAAATGTACCCGAATATCAAGAAGCCATGACGCAACTAGACAGCAAGGTACAAGAGTGGCAAACTGAAATTCAGGCAAGGCTTACTGAGATTGACCAAAAGAGAAAAGACCTCAGTAACGAAAAAGCCCTTTTAACGAAAGAATTAATTGAAGAAAGGGAGGAAGACATCGCTTTTGAAGAAAAAGAAATATTAGACTACCAGCAAAAACGATTTGGCCCAAATGGTGATTTAATGCTTCAGAAAAAACAACTGATGCAGCCCATACAAGACCAGATTTTTGCTGCCGTTCAAGATATAGCTGCAGGAAGGCAATACGATTTTATCTTTGATAAATCTTCGGATGCCGTGATGCTTTATTCAGAAAAACGATTCGATTTAAGCGAACAAGTATTAAGAAGTATTAATAGAACCTCTAGACGCACCCAAGCACAAACAAGAGCAGAAATTAGGGCCGCAGAAGATGAAGAGTTAATTCCAGAAATAAATGAAGAACTCGAAGCTCGTGAAAAAGCGCAAGAAGAAAAAAGAGAAGAACGAGAGAGCGCCATTGAAAAGCGCAGACAGGAAATTTTAGCCGAACGTGAGGCCAGAGTAAAAGCAGCGGAAGAAAGGCGTCAAAAAATATTAGAAGAAAGAGAAAAAGAACGCCAAGCACGTATAGACGCAAGGAACAATAAAACATCAGATACAGAAACCGAAGAACCCGAAGCAAAAAGTACAGATAGCAAACAACCGCCGACCGAGGTAACAGAAACAAAAACCAGAGCACAGCTTATTGAAGAAAATAGACAAAAGAAATTAGCCGAAAGAGAGGCTGCGAAAAAAGCAAGAGATAGTATTAACAATTAATTTTATAACACATTAAAATAATAACACTTAAAATGAAACAATTAAAAACCTTATTATTAGCAACTGCATTATGTATTGGAACCGTTAGCTTTACACAAGCCCAAAGCAAAGTTGCACATATAAATACTAATGAATTAGTTGCCGCAATGCCAGAAATGAAAAATGTTCAAGCTGAAATTCAAACACTTGAAAAAACATTACAAACCGATATGCAGTCAATGATTACTGAATTGCAAAATAAATCAAAACAATATACTGCTGAAGCTCCTACAAAAACCCAAGAGGAGAACAGTAAAAGAGACCAAGAATTGCAATCCATGGAGCAAAACATCATGCAGTTTAGGGAAGAAGCAAGTCAACAGTTACAACAAAAACAGCAAGATCTTATGCAACCAATTTCCGAAAGAGCCAGAACTGCTATTTTAAAAGTTTCTAGAGCTCAAGGTTTTGACTACGTACTAGATACAGCTCAAGGTTCAGTTATCATGGCAGATGGTAAAAACTTATTGGATGACGTTAAAAAAGAATTAGGTATTTAATAATACTTAAATAAAAATTTACTGAAGCTGTCTTTTTACAAGGCAGCTTTTTTATTTTTGTTAAACTATGAACCCGCAACCTATAGGCATTTTCGATTCTGGTGTTGGTGGCACTTCCATTTGGAAGGAAATCAACTTGTTGTTGCCTAATGAAAATACTATTTATTTAGCCGATAGTGCGAACGCCCCTTATGGTCTAAAAGGAAAAGATGCTATTATTCAATTAAGCACTAAAAACACTGAGCTATTAATTGAAAAAGGCTGTAAGCTCATTGTAGTTGCTTGTAATACGGCCACCACTAACGCGATTAACATATTAAGGGAATCTTATAAAATTCCATTTATTGGCATTGAACCCGCTATAAAACCTGCTGCATTACAGACACAAACCCATGCTGTTGGTATACTAGCCACCAAAGGCACGTTAAGCAGTGAATTGTTTTCCAAAACGTCTGGATTATTTGCAAGAAATATAAAAGTGATAGAACGTGTGGGCGATGGCATTGTCGAACTTATTGAAAGCGGACAATTATATTCTGAGGAAATGAAGACGCTGCTAAAACTGTATTTACAACCCATGATAGATGCTAACATAGATTATTTGGTGTTGGGCTGTACACACTACCCTTATCTAATTCCCATCCTGATTGAATTATTACCCAGCCATGTTAAAATAATCGATTCTGGTGAAGCAGTGGCCCGACAAACCAAAGCTATTTTAGAAAAAAACAACTTAATTAATACACAAACAAAAAAAGCTGAGCATCAATTTTTCAGCAATGGAAATCCAGACATTATGAAATCACTTTTGGGCTCTGGTTATAAAGCTGATTATTTGGATTTTTAACTTGTTTGTCATTCCTTGAAACGAATTTCCCTATTTAAATGAGATCCTGAAACAAGTTCAGGATGACAAAACTTATTCCTTAAACCAGCTTGAATATTTAATATAGTTGTTGGCTATACGGTCTATTTCACCAGAGATTAAAGCTTCACTTATATCCTTCACTTTTTTGGCCGGAACACCTGCGTAAATACTGCCCGCTTCTACCCTTGTGTTTTTCGTGACTACGGCACCAGCAGCAATAATGCTATTACTTTCCACCACACAATCGTCCATCACAATGCTGCCCATACCTATCAATACATTATCGTGAATGGTACACCCATGTACAATGGCATTGTGCCCAATGGATACGTTATTGCCAATAGTGGTAGGCGAAGTTTGGTACGTGGCATGGATAACGGCTCCATCCTGCACATTCACTTTATCGCCCATTTTTATATAATGCACATCGCCCCTAACTACTGCATTAAACCAAATACTGCATTGGTTACCCATTACAACATCACCTACTATGGTAGCATTTTCAGCTATATAACAATCATCTGGTATTTGCGGTGATTTTCCGTTTACTGGTTTTATTATTGGCATATTGAATTGCTTTTAAATTGATAGATTCCTGCCTTCGCAGGAATGACAGTATTATTTAAAATAGTCTAATAATTCTGATTTTTTGGAGGCCGACACCATAATTTGTTTCCCATTGCTCAATACAACACTGCCACCCTTGCCCCTTACGTATTTAACAACCTCATTTACATTTACTAAATACGATTTGTGTACACGTGCAAAATTACCATCATTTAAAGCTTCTTCAAAATATTTAAGGGTTTTACTAACCAACTTCTTTTTATTGTTATTGAGATAAATTTCGGTATAATTATCATCTGCCTTGCAATAGAGAATATCGGCTGTATTCAATACCTCAAAACCATCTTGCAACGGAATGGTGATTTTACCATTCACCGCATTTGTTTTGGGTGTTAAAACTTGATCTTGCAAAGCATTTTCCTTTTCCCTTATTTCGGTTACATAATTAACGGCTTTTATCAGTTCGTCAATAGAAATTGGTTTCATTAAATAATAGGATGCATGGGCATTTAAAGCATCCATGGCGTATTGATTGTATGCCGTAACAAACACCGTTTCAAAAGTTATATCTTCAACCCGATCCAATAAATCGAATGCATTGCCATAAGGCATTTCAACGTCTAGAAATACCAGATCCAGTTGCTGATTGTTTATTAATACAAGTGCTTCTTCTACATTGGCAGCTTCCCCTAAAACAGTTACATTGGGACAATACTTTTTTAGGTAATTTTTGAGTATATCCCTACTGGTTTCTTCGTCTTCTACTATGATGGCTTTTAGTTTCATTTTATTTTTTTGAAATGATTAATGCTTCGACAGGCTCAGCATGACACACTAAATTATAATTTTTCGGCATTACACTTATACAGCAAAATGTCAGTCTGAGCTTGTCGAAGACTTATCTTTATTTGGGTTTCCATATTCCGTATAATTTTTAGAAAACTTGACCAAATCCTTCCAATTTTCATTAATCAATGCTTCTTTTTTTCTACGTGTCCAACCTTTTATTTGTTTCTCAATTGCTATTGCTTGTCTTGGGTCTGTTAGTTGCAAGTACCATTTGAGTTCAAATGGTTGTCTTGAAAACACATAACTATCTTTATTATAACCTGATTTGTGTTGAATTATTCTTCTTTCTAAATCATTGGTCATTCCTGTATAGAATGTATT
This sequence comes from Marixanthotalea marina, assembly GCA_018883545.1. Taxonomy (GTDB): domain Bacteria; phylum Bacteroidota; class Bacteroidia; order Flavobacteriales; family Flavobacteriaceae; genus Marixanthotalea; species Marixanthotalea marina. The sequence goes on from JAHLEH010000003.1 coordinate 257,902, forward strand.
GTCTGAACAAAGCAAAATATAAACGTAATAGTATTTCATGATAAAAATTTATGCTTCGACAGGCTCAGCATGACATAGAGTAATTAATTTTCTGATTCATTTTTAATTATGCAACTTCTCGACTACACTCGAAGTGACACTCACTTGGAAGTTCAGTCTTTTTGTTTTGAATCCTTTTTAAGCGTTACAACTACTTTAGTGCCCGTATCTTCTTCGTCTTGAAAATCTTCAATAGAAACATCTACTTTATCCTTATACATCGCGTTTAAAATGGAAACGCGCTCTTTAATATTACCCATGCCTTTGGATTTTTGCTTTTGCTGATTCTGAGTCTTCAAGGCTTTCGATTTTTCCCTGCCAATACCATCGTCGGCTATGGTTATTTTAATTTCGTCTAGGTTGGATTGTGTCATTGAAATTAATAATTGCCCCTTGCTTTTTTTGTAACGCAAACCATGCCAAACGGCATTTTCAATATAGGGCTGTAATAGCATGGGCGGAATTACAAAATCTTGAATGTTTATGTTTTCATCAATTTCAATGGCATAATCAAACTTATCCTTAAACCTGAAATGCTCCAGTTTTACATACAATTCCAAAAGCTCTATTTCTTTTTCCAACGGAATAAAATCGGCTTCACTATTTTCCAAAACAGCCCGCATGAGCAATGAAAAATCTGAAAGGTATTTATTGGCCGTACGCTCATCATTTAGTGCAATAAAACTGTTTACCGAATTAAGGGCATTGAAAATAAAGTGTGGATTCATCTGTGTCCTCAAACTTTTTAAAGCCAACAGATTATTTGCCAAACGTTGTTGCCTGATGTACTTAAACATTAAAAAAGCTGCCAACGTTAGCAACAGTAAACCTCCAATAAGGGAATAGATAACAAGTTGTTGGCGTTTGGATTTTTCAATAGTAAGTTGGTATTTACTTTCAGAGCGTACCCTATCACTTTCTAAACTTACAATGCGGTTTTGTTTATTGGCCAATTCTTTACTAAAACGGGCGGCCTGGGCAATTTCCTGCTCCTTTTTTCGATATACTTTATCGACTAAATCCACGTATTCTTGGTAAACACTCAAAGCTTTTTCATAATCTCCTGCATCTCTTAACACCTCAGAAAGCCTTCTGGTGGCATCTTTTTGCACTATTAAATCTTCCTTTTTATCTGCTTCGGCAATACTTTTTTCTAAATATTGTATGGCATTAGGGTAATCTTCTTGCAACGCGAGGGCACTACCTATTTTGTAGTTTTGTTTTTGTGGCGTTAGGGCACTTTCGTTAATTATTTCTGCTGTTTTCTCTATTGTTTCAATTTCCTTTAAGGCTTCCTTTCTTAATTGAATTTCATCAGAATAGGCCTTTACATTATTTTGCCAGTCAGCCACTTTTACCTTTTCCTCTGCCGCACGTTGCTTGTTTTCATTGCTGGCCAGCTTTAACGATTTTTCATAATATGCTTTAGCTTCCCTATTATTTCCATTGGCACTATAAGTTTCAGCAAGCTTTGAGTTTAAATCGGTTACCTTGTCAACAATTTTGTTCGTTTCAGCAACCTTTAGCCCTTCCTTAAAAAATTTGATTGCCAATTGGTATTCTTTAGTTAAAAAGTGAACATCTCCCAAACCTTCGTTAAGTGTTACCAACTGCCAATTAGAAAGCTCCTTTTTATTGATACCATTATAGGTTTTAATGCTTTCCTGATAATTCTTGTTTTGCTGAAATGCATTTGCAAGCTTCAATTTTGTTTCATTGGATGCTATATTCTGAAGGCTTATTTTGTAGTTTGTAATAGCCAAATCGTACTGTTTCCAATGCGAATAAATATCGCCAATCACCTCATAGACTTCTGCATTTTCCTTTACCGAGCTACTTTTGGCCAAAGCATCGGTTATAAACTGCAAACTTTTTTTGGCGTCCTTTTTTAAATAGGTTTCAGCAGAATCCAACAACGATTTAAATTGTTTCTTACTTTCACTTGATTTTGCATAAGGCTTCTCCGGCATTTCTTGGTTAAATTCATTGGGTTCCACCAACACCGTAATGCGTTCGTTATCTTTTATGGTGTAATAGACCGTTTCAAAATCCTGATGTTTAATTACCAATTCATCCCCTTTTTTCGCTTCAATCCTAAACTCACCGGCCATATTGGTGGTTGTATAAGACCCGCCATTTACCTCAACATTAACATCGAGAATGGGTTTGTTGATGTCCTTTTCCATAACAGAACCCCTTACTGTAAAAGTCTCTGGTTTATCCTGGCTTGCATTATTCTGCGAAAACAAAGAACCCCCGGTCAAAAACAAGGTTACAACGAACAGGTATTTAAAAAACAGTTTCATACAAACTTTCAAGTAGCTAAACTTACGCACTTTACTCGGTAAAATAAAATGGTGTTTTTACAATTTAATGGCATTTAAAACCAAAATATAGGGTTTAACTAGACCAAATGTATGGTTTGCTCATTAATTCCCTTGTTTGACTCAATGTTACTTTTTTTTGAAAAAAGTTCGTTATAGATTTACATAGAAATTAAAAAAACAAGCTTATGAAAATTACAAGAATATTATTATTGGCAACGCTCTTAACCTCAACCGTTACATTTTCACAAAATGGTGAAAAGAATTTTATTGACCAACCTTATATTGAAGTGACAGGCGAAATAGAAACAGAGGTTATTCCCGATGAAATTTACCTGAATATTACCATTAATGAAAATGACAAAAAAGGAAAAGTAAGTGTTGAAGAACAAGAAAACCAAATGATTTCTGTTTTGAAATCGCTTAAAATTAATTTAGACAAAGATTTCTCCATTTTAGACTTTGATGGTTTTTTCCAAAGAAAATTTTTGGCAACCAACGAAATGACCAAAACGAAGCGCTATGAATTGATTGTACATGATGGTAAAACATTAGCTATGGTATTTGAAGCTTTAGACCGCATTGATATTTCCAATATTTCAATAGTAAAAACAGACCATTCAGATATTGAAAATATTAAACGCGAAACGAAATTAAAAGCCCTAAAAGTGGCCAAGGAAAAAGCAGGGGATTACGCCAAAGCGATTGACCAAACTTTAGGAAAAGCTCTGTTCATCCAAGAATTCAACAACAATATATACATGCCAAGTGTAGCAAATGCTATCATGCTTAAAGGCGCTAACAGAGAAAGTGCTGATATGGAATTTGAAAATCTAAACTTTAAACCCATTACCATTAAAGCAACAGTACTCACCAGATTTGCCCTAAATTAATACATAAAAAAGCCCCGCAAATGCGGGGGCTTTTTTTATTATGTTTTTGTCCCGTCCTGAAATAAGTTGACATAAAACCGACTTATTTATGAAACATTCAGAGCAACCGCGAAAGAAGCGCACACAACGAGATTACAATTTAGGCTTTAAACTATCGGTAGTCTCTCAAGTAGA
>JAHLEH010000032.1 GCA_018883545.1 Marixanthotalea marina
ACAACGGTTTTGGCTATGGTTTCGTTGCGTGAAAATCCGCGAGGATTTTCCGCCGTAAACCGAAGATAGCAAATTTGCGAGGACTTTCCGAAAGGAAAGTCAGAAGCAATGAACTATAGCCGTTGTTGCCTTTAGTTGTTTTATTTTTTATTTACCAATAAGGAAGATATTCCGTTTTGTCAACTTTTGATTTTAAGCATACTGAAAATCCATTTCCAAATAGCCTATCATATAACTGGCTGTCAAAGTCCGCAAAAGGTAATATTTTCCATACTTTGTCTTTGTCAAAAATTAGAATGCGTTCTTCCTGCAATCTTGTTTGTAAAATTTTAGAATTTGGATTAAAATTCACATTTTCTTTTCCGTAATTTTTGTAATTAAGTTCTAATGCTGTTGAATCCAAATAAGGGGTCATTTGTGTTTTGTCAACCGTATATTTAACTTTATAAAAATACGTCGAATTGCATTTATTAATATCCTGTATTTTTAATTCTCCAATGTCATTGAACATAATTGGAAACTCACTATCCTTTCTTGATTTATAGATTTCTTGAAGTTTCTTTCTAAACCCTTCTTCTCCATATTCTTTTATGTATTTCACAGGAGTATTGTTGTATTCATAGTCAATATCATTTTCGTTAAGGGCGGCATATTCTTTATTTACTCTTTCTTTTATTTCAGTAAAAGTCAGTTTTGGTGCACAACTAAATAATGTTTGAAATATTATTGTTAATAGTATAAGTTGATATTTATTAATCATATTTGATTTTTAGTTCTGCGGTTTTTTCAGCAATTAAAGGCAACGGT
>JAHLEH010000033.1 GCA_018883545.1 Marixanthotalea marina
CAACGGTTTGGCTATGGTTTCGTTGCGTGAAAATCCGCGAGGATTTTCCGCCGTAAACCGAAGATAGCAAATTTGCGAGGACTTTCCGAAAGGAAAGTCAGAAGCAATGAACTATAGCCGGTGTTGTAAGTAGTCTTTTCTTATTTTTATTTCTTCAAATCTTTCTTTTGGCACATCGTTAATAGCTAGTGTTTTAAAATATTTTTCAATTGTATTTTGAGATTCTATAGCTTTATTCGGCTGGTTAGAAATTATATAAAAGTCAAATATTTTAGCTGTGTGCATCCATCTTTCTTCTTTAAATAAATAGTCTGCTGCACTTTCCCAATCAGAAATTTTATTCAGTATCGGAATTCCGATATTCAGAATGTTTTTGGTCAAGTCAGTCATTAATTTAACATTGTCAAATTCCGTCAAATCATATTGTCCGCCGTTCCAATATTCTTTATTCCAAGTTTTAATATGATTATCATACCAAGAATCTACAAATTCATTCATTGGCTTGAAGCCGTAAGTCTTCTCGTGCCATTTTACATAGAAATTTGATTTTACTGATAATATTGTCCAAAATGAAACTACAGTATTTCCAAAGTTTCTCTGATTTTTGGCGAAATAGATTTCTTGAGTAAATTCTCCGATTTTTCGCTTAAAAGTCAATTCCGATTTCAAGAGTTTAAATCCGAGTTTGGTCAGTTCTGGTTCAACGAATTCTTCAATTAATTTCCGAATTCTGTCGCTAGGTGGAAGGTCGGTATATTTGAATTTTTTTCTATTGAACATTCTGTTTTTCAGATTACTTACAACG
>JAHLEH010000034.1 GCA_018883545.1 Marixanthotalea marina
AACGGTTTGGCTATGATTCCGTTGCGAGTAAAATCCGCAGGATTTTCCGAGTAGGAATCATGGTTTGTTAAATGTAAGAATTATTATTTTACCTACAAACAAGCAATGGATTATAGCCGGTGTTGTGCGCTGAACTTTTTTAGTCTTTTACTAATTCGGTATGATGAATAGGTTCAGTTACATAATAACAATCTTTCTCTTTTGAAAGATATACGGTCATGCTCCATTTTACTTTTTTATTGTCTAATAAGTTTACTTTATATTTTTCTATTGTGAAATTTGGTAATTTCTCAATATTCACAATCTCAAAGTCCGAAATATCAAAACTCCAATTTTTTAACTTATGGATTTCTTCAATGGTTCCAATCAACATATTATAGCTCATCGCATATCCCTTTAGCATATTATCTTTATTACTTATAATATCATAAGTTTCAGAATATTTCTTATCGATTTCCTTTGCCTTCTCCCATAACTCTAATGATTTTTCATAGCTAATCAAATCAACATATTCTTGTGTGTTTCTACTATTTATTACTTTTATTGATTCGGCAATTAAAGATTCAGGAGATTTACAGCTTTTATTCGGTTTAGATGTACAGGAGATTGATATAAAAATCAATAATATGATCAGAAATTTTAATCTTTTCAGTTTCATAAAATCATCTAGTTGGAATTAAATATAATGTTATTGGGTTTTGCGCACAACGGT
>JAHLEH010000004.1 GCA_018883545.1 Marixanthotalea marina
AAGACCTCATTTGAGTCTTAACATGAAAACACCTAACTTTATACACAACAAAAAACCGATGAAGTTAACTTCATCGGTTTAATTTAATTTTTTAAATACTGTCAACCTATTTTAGGACGACTCATTTCTTTACATACTTGGTAATAATAACTATTTGTTGTCCGTCGACCTTGCCTTCTATATAGTCGGCATTTTCATGGTCCAGCCGAATGTTTCTAACAGCCGTGCCTTGTTTGGCTACCATACTAGAGCCTTTCACTTTTAAATCCTTTACCAAAACCACAGAATCGCCCGATTCTAAAATTACACCATTAACATCCCTATGAATCACCTTTTCACTATCGTCCAAGCCTTCGTTGGTTGCTTTGGCAAAAGCCAAGGTTTCATCATCTAAATATAGCATATCCAATAAATCTTGGGGCCAGCCTTCGCTCTTCAATCTCGACAACATACGCCAAGCGACTACCTGTACCGCTCTGTGTTCACTCCACATACTATCGTTTAAACAACGCCAGTGATTGGCATCGGTTGTATCTGGATTTTCTATTTGCTGCAAACACTTAGCGCAAGCCAATACACTTCCATCTACGCCGCCTGTTGTTGCAGGTGGCACTTCATAAATTTTCAGGTTTTCTGTAGCCGAACAAAGCTCGCATTTGTTACCGCTTCTGTCTTGTAATTCTTGTATTAAACTCACATGCTTATTTTTGGTTTTGCAATATTACTCTTAAATAAAAGTATCCACAAATTTCCTTTTACATTATTATGAAATTAAAAAAGGCTCCAAATGAGGAGCCTTTATATTCTCTTACTTCAAGATAAAATTATTTACTAAGGCCTGCAACAAAGGAATATACATAATCACCATGAACGCCCGTAAAGTATTTGCTCATAGCTTCAATATTGGCTTTTCGAGTCGCTTCATCTGGCCATGCTTTTTCTATAAGTTCCTGACGTGAATCGAATACTTTATCTAAATCGGCCAAGGAATCAACAAAAACGGCTTCCATTATTTCGGTACCATCAGCACCCCAAGCATGTCTGTGAGGATAAAACGCTTTTACTAATGGATTGTCTTTTACCGTTGCGGTTATATATTCAGTATATAATTTTCTTAGCTCTTCATTGTCACCATTTTCAGGAAATGCCAAATGCGATTTACGAACATAGCAAACCATGTCTTTAGAATTGTCTTCTAAAGGTTTAGACAAAGCCGTCATTGTTGAATATATTTCATCGGAATGTTCGTTAGAATAATAGGCTCTTTGCTTTTTTAGAAAGGCTTTTCGTTCCGCTTCGTCTGGCCATGCTTCTTTTTCCAATTCTGAATCCCTAATGGAAGCTTTCTCAATATCTTCCCAAGAACCATAAGATCTTACATAAACAAGTTCTGTATTGTCTGGTGTTAAATTGTGTAAATAAAAAGAAGATGACATAACATAATCGTTTTTAGCGATAACTTTATCAAGGTATTCCTTCTCTACGGATTTCCATGTGTCCATATCAAAATCTTCCATATCCATATTCCAATGCATGGTAGTTACGGTAATATACACAGGTGCGGTTTGTTCTTCTTGGGCTGAAACTTGAATCGTACTACACAGCAAAAGCATCATGCATATTGCTGTAAAAAATTGGTTGGTTGTTTTCATAATCTGTTAAAATTTAAAGTTAGTATTCAGTTAAAAAATAAAATTCTACTTTAAGATTTTAGGGCTAATTGATTATGCTATTAATAAAAATGAGGAGATAGAGAGGGGAGTACTTGTAGTAAATATACAAAAAGTTACTGAAATACAGTATATTAAAAAATTTTTAAAGCAGCGTACTCTGAAGTTTTTTTGGTAATCCTTTTACCACTAAGTTATAAGAATGGTCTATAAGGGATTTTAATAATTGAATTGGAATTTCACCTTCACTTAAATACAAGGTGTTCCAATGTTTTTTATTCATGTGGTAAGCGCCCTTGATATTTGAATATTCTGCTCGCAATGCTTCAGCATAATCTGGATCACATTTAAGAGTAATACTGGCTTCACCACGTTCCCATTTCCCTAGAGGCACCAAAGCAAACATTTTCCCCAAGACCTTAAAAACCAAGGTATCTTCATCAAACGGAAAATGTTCGGTAACGCCTCTTTTGCTTATGCAATACTGGTGAAGTTGTTCTATGTTCATTTTTTGAAATTCTATTTTAAGAGGCGTTCCATAACTCTTTCAGGGTTTTTTAATTCCGTAAAGCTATATTGTTTATAGAGGCCGTGGGCATCTAAAGTTTTTAGCATCCAAGTTGTACACGTTTGTAATTGTGGTTCTTCAATTATAAATTTTATTAATTGTTTTGAATAGCCATTGCCTTGGTGTTCTGGTAAAATAAACACATCCATTAAATAAGCAAAAACAGTATAATCAGTTGCTACACGGGCAAACCCAATCTGTTTATCTTCTAGATAAACCCCAAAACACAAGCAATGTGCTATTGTTTTTTCAACCTCATCAATCGTTCTTCCTTTTGCCCAATATCATTGAGTTAAAAATTGATGAATAACCTCAATTTGAAGCTTGCTCTTATTTGTTGAAATTTCTATCATGAACACAGTTTTTAATTAATGGCAAATAAATCAAACTTTAAACAATTCAGAAGCGATACCATCTGCCAGAAACTTTCCATTTTGGGTAACTTTTAAAATATTCTCTGCAGACACCAACAAACCTTCGTCAATGAATTTTTGTGCCGATTTTTTTAAATGCGCTAGATAACCTTTACCAAACTCATTTTCTATCCTTTCAAAAGAAACGCCCCAAATGGTTCGTAAGCCCGTCATAACATATTCATTGTACTTATCATTCTCCGAAAGCGTTTCGGTTTCTAAAGGCAATACATCGTACGACAGCGAGTTGATATAAATGGAATTGTTACGCACATTCCAACTGCGTTCATTACCGTTGAATGAATGAGCAGATGGCCCAATTCCCAAATACGGTTTGCCTTGCCAATAGCTTGTATTGTGTTTTGAAAAATAATCTGGTTTGCCAAAATTGGAAATTTCGTATTGCACAAAACCCTGCTCGGCTGTTTTTTCAACCAAATGATTGAAATGCTGCAATGCCAACTGGTCGTCAATGGGCAAATATTTTCCTTTTTTTATGAAGTTCTCTAAAGCCGTATTGGGTTCTACCGTTAACGCATAGCTAGAAATATGGTTGATCCCAAAATCGAAAACCGTTTTTAGATTTTTATCCCATTTTTCTAGACTCATATTAGGGATCCCATAAATTAAGTCAATTGTTATATTGTCAAAATATTGAGTCGCTAATTTTAAACACGCTTTTGCTTCTTCAGCATTATGAGCCCGGTTCATGCTTTTTAAATCGTCTTCAAAAAACGATTGAACGCCTATGCTAAGTCGGTTAACCGGACTTTCAGAAAGTTGTAAAATAACTTCTTCGGTTAAATCGTCGGGGTTGGCTTCTAAGGTTATTTCAGGATTGGCAGCAACCCGATAATATCTATTGATGGTATCTAATATAGATTGTATTTCATATTGCTTTAAAAGGCTTGGTGTGCCGCCGCCAAAGTAAATGGTTTCTACAAATTGTCCTTGCAGCTCATTTTTTCTTAATTCCAACTCTTTTATCAGGGCATCAATAAGTTCATCCTTTTTCTTTAGAGACGTTGAAAAATAAAAATCGCAATAGTAACATGCTTGTTTACAAAAGGGAATATGGAGATAGATACCTGCTATGATTTCCTGTTTTTATTATTAAACTAACTATTAAAAATAAAATACGATTCTGTTTTTAGTAGGAATTACAACTGAACAACTTCACAAAATACAAATCAACCTATTTTTTTTGGATTCTGTTTTACAAAACTTGCCCACCCCGAATAACTTTTCTCGCCACCTACTTTGCCTTCATTATAAAAATGGCACACAGCAGCAGCCAAGCCATCGGTAGCATCCAAGTTTTTTGGTAACGTTTTTATCGCTAGCATATTTTGCAGCATTTTTGCCACTTGTTCTTTACTGGCATTACCATTTCCGGTTATGGCCATTTTTATTTTTTTTGGGGAATATTCCGTTATGGGAATTTGCCTCGACAAGCCTGCCGCCATGGCCACGCCTTGCGCCCTACCCAATTTAAGCATACTTTGTACATTCTTACCAAAAAAAGGCGCTTCAATAGCAATTTCATCGGGATGATGGGTTTCTATCAATTCAATAGTACGTTCAAAAATAAGTTTGAGCTTCAAATAATGGTCATCATATTTCTTTAAATCCAACTCATTAAGCTGCATGAACTGCATGGATTTTCCAATCACCTTAATGAGTCCGAAACCCATGATGCTGGTTCCTGGATCGATGCCTAATATGATTTTTTCTTTCGCCATGTATTAACAATATTGGCATCCGCTTAATGAAAACGAAATACCAAAAGAGATATAAATTAAGTCGCCATTAAAGGAAAACCCGTCAACTATAGGATTGTATTTATCTTTACCCGAAAGCGCTAAAACATAGCCCACATCGGTATATAATGAGATGTTTTCAGACATACCATAATGAAACTCGAGTCCGCCAAGCGCATTTAAATACGTGTATTTGTTGTCACTAAAATTCCCCAAAGGTTTTGAAAAAGAAAAACCAGGCCCTGCATGCGCAACGACCAAAATCCGTTCGGGCATAAACCGTAAAAGGTTGGCAAGGCTATAAACAGCCTGCACATTTACACGTGTGTAATTTAACTTGAACTCTGGTGAATCGGAATTACTAGTTGATCGGTTGAAACCCAAGTCTAACTTAGCCCCCAGTTGCTCCGAAAACATGTGTTGTACTCCCAAATTCACCGATGGGAAATTAATATATTTTGAATAGTAACCAGCACTTTGACTATTCTCTAACGGGTTATTCACTCCTACCGAAATCTGTCCTTTCCATTTTTCGGTTTGTCTTTGGGCCATCATTTGGAACGATGTAACAAATAACAGCAATCCTAAAAGTAGGTTGTATTTAAGATTTGTGCGCATTTTTGATTATTTTAATTTAATTTGTGCTGTGCTTAATACCTTATCTTACAAATCTAATCAATTCTTTTTTGTGCTCAGTTTTAAATTTCCATATTATTCATGCTTCTAATTGGTTTTGCAATAACGCTTTTATATGCGCTTTTAATAGGAAGCTTTATTTTGGGTTTTAACAAAGTGCCACTTTTTCATTTAAAAAGAATACCTTCAAAAACAACTTTTTCGGTTGTTGTTCCTTTTAGAAATGAAGCTGAAAACCTGCCCATTTTATTGGAAAGTATTCAAAACTTAAACTACCCAAAGGAATTGTTTGAGGTTATTTTGGTTGATGATGACTCTGAAGATGAATCTGTTGAATTGATTGTGGGATTTCTCGCCAATGCTCGAACAGACGTTACGATAATCAATAACGTACGTAAAACCAATGCGCCAAAAAAAGATGCTATTACCACGGCCATTAACAATGCAAAACACGAATGGATTGTAACCACCGATGCCGATTGTACACTGCCTGAATTTTGGCTAAATAGTTTTAATGCATTTATACAAGAAACTAACACAAAATGCATTGTTGCTCCTGTAAAATATCATGACACTATTGGCTTTTTAAACGCTTTCCAAACACTCGATTTTTTAAGTCTACAAGGCGCTACCATTGGAGGCTTTGGCATAAACAAACCCTTTTTATGCAATGGCGCCAATTTTGGCTATAAAAAATCACTTTTTTTTGAGCTCAATGGCTTCAAGGGAAATAGTACTATCGCCAGTGGTGACGATATTTTTTTGTTGGAAAAAGTTGCTAAAACACATCCCAACAATCTGCATTACCTTAAATGCAACGAAGCCATAGTAAGCACACAAACCCAAAAAAGTTGGAAACATTTATTCTCACAACGCCTACGATGGTCTGCTAAAACAAGCAACTATAAAAATGCCTTTGGCAAGTTAACAGGCCTAATTGTTTTTTTAATGAATGCTTTTGTTGTTTTGTCTATACTGTTTTGCCTGTTTAATCTGTTTAGTTTTAAAAGCTTGTTGTATATTTTAGTATTAAAACTTTATGTGGACTTTTTACTGCTTTATAAAACAGCTTCTTTTTTCAATTCAAAACATGTTTTAAAAAGCTATTTATTAGGATTTTTAGTCTATCCCTTTTTTAGTGTTTTTATTGCTTTAACATCCGTTTTTAAAAGTTACACATGGAAGGATAGGACATTTAAGAAATAAATTAATTTACACTAATTATAATGGGCATTTTAAATTCGGTGGTGACTTGCTGCCCACGTTTAATAGCTGGATAAATTTTAGGCAATGAATCTAAGCTTTCTTCTAAAATCGACTCTATATCTGGGATTTCTTCCAATGTTAAAGAATCTATTTCAGTATCCAAAAGTATCAAATACCCTTTGCTTGTTACCCTAAAGTTTAGACTAATGGTATCATTAATATCTTGGGTTACCACCAAAGTATCCTTTTGCAAATGGTTTGTAATAAACGCTGTTAATGTTTGTTCGAAACACACTTTTTTTTCTGATTTTGAAGACGTTGCATCACAACTGGAAAATGTAGGGTATTCATCCACATCGTTCCAATTGAAGGTTTGCAGCTCTTCCTGCAAAATGGTTTCAGAAGATACTTTTTTCACATTGAAATACTCACAAGAAGTGAACAACATTAATAAAAGAAAAATACAACCGTGCTTCATGGATTAAAACTAATGCCGAAAAGTACGATTTTTTTGGTTTTTAAGAGATTATAAATAAAAAAACCGAAGCAAAAGCTTCGGTTTCAAACTATAAACTAAATTTAATGACAAGCAAAGTTTGTAGCTTATCAAAAAATATTTTAATCCAGCTTAAAAATAACATGTAAGTAAGAAAACCTATTACTCTACATCATCTACAAAGGTTTCCTTTCTTAGTTCACTAATACGTCCATCAACATATTCGTTATAATTACTTGAAGGAAACCGTTTTTTAAAATCTAAATACGCTTGTATTCTTGCATCTACATCGGCATAATATTTGTCTTTTGTTAAGGCAAGCATGAATTGGGGATAAACGCTTTCTGGATCTTCCTTAATAGCTTTTTTCAACACATCTAAAGCTTCATCATATTTATTCTGACTGTTTAAAACAACTGCTAATTTTGAATATTCGGCATCTAAAGGTTTATCTAAAAGTTCTAAAGCGTTTTTTAAATATTTTTCAGCATTAATAAAATCACTTAACTCCAAATAATATGTTCCAATAACATAGATGGCAACAGCATCATTTTGGTTAAACTCTAAAGCCAATTTTCTTTGTTCTATGGCCTCTTCAAATCTCTTTAAATGACCGTAACACAAACTCAGCTTTTCATGCACAAACCCTGAAGATTCCCCTAGCTCCAATAATTTTTCAAACCATTGCGAGGCTTTATAATAATCTTCATTCATATAATAATATTGGGCTTTTAAGCTTATAAGTTCTGTATTGTTTGCATAGCTTTTTAAACCCATGTCCATATAATATTCCGCTAGTTGATTTTCTTTTTTTACAACATGGTACCTAGCTACTTTGTAAATGGCTTTTTGGTGTGTAGAATCAAGTTTAAAGGTTTTTTGGTATTCTGTAATGGCTGTAGAATCTTTCAGTTTCTCTAGCGTAAGTCCCAATTGATAATGGTAATTAGGATTACTGGAATCTGAACCAACCAACTCCTTAAAAATCATTGATGCTTCTTCATGCTTGTTGGTATTGAACAGTAACTTCGCGTAATCGTATTTTACAAAAGCATCGTTTGGGTTGGCCTTTATATGCAACTCATAATTTTTTAAGGCTTCGTCAAAATTACCAACAGCTACAAAGCACACAGCTATTTTGTCATAAACCTGATGTTGGCCCTTAACTTTTTTGTACTGCTCAATAGCTTTAGAATACTTACCCGTTTTATACAGATTGTTAGCTAAATTTAAAACCGAAGTTTGACCCTCGGTTTTAAAAAACATTAAAATTGATAAAATAATTAAAGCAAACTTTTTCAATTAATTAAATTTTAGTTTTTACACACCCTTATAACTAATTTATTTTTAAGCAATTATACTATTATATGAATACCTTCTATAATTATTTTACCATCTTTAATTTGAGAAATAATAGGCATTATAAACTTTGTGGTTACTTTTTTGTCCTTTTGTTTAGCCGGCATCATTTTTGGCAGCAACTGTAATACCCTTTTTACTTCAGTCTCAATATCTGGGTGCGGTGCCCTTGCAATTATGTCTTCAATGTTTCCTTCGGTATTGATTTTAAACATCACAGTTGTTCTCATCACACCAGTTAACCCTAAATTTTCTGGCAAATCTTTATTGAAATTTTGCTGTATAAAGTTAGTAATGTTGTCAGAAAAACATTTTTTTTGTTCATCCTTAGAAGTTAAGTCTTCACAACCTGAGAATACAGGTACATTTTCCACAACGGCAAATGGCACTGCCTCCACAACTCCTTCTTTTGCTGAAGCTGTTTTTTGTTCATTTCCCAGTGATGATGGCTGTTCTTCTACAACTTCTATAACGGCATCTTCTCTATTGTCTCTATCACACGAGGTGTAAACAAGCATGCCCACAACAATAGGCAGTAGCAAGGTATACTTTAATAAATTGATTTGTTTTGATTTTGATTTTTGTAACATAACGATTCGTTTTTTGATTAATGATTCTTTAAAAAATGGATTGATGAATGATATATTTTGATTAGCAAATACCTGAGCTAACAGATTTTCGTAATACTGCGTTTTTCCATGCTCTTTTACAGCTTGCTGGTCGGCAATAAACTCGTGCAGCACCGTAATCCTGTTTTGGTACATGTACACAAACGGATTAAACCAAAACAGGATGCGCAGTACCTCAAAGAACAATAGGTCTAACGTATGGTTCTCTTCAACATGTACTTTTTCGTGGGCAAAAATGGTGTTTTTTTCGTCTTCTTTTAATTGCTCGCCCAAAAATACATAACGAAAAAACGAAAAGGCCGTATTACTCCTAAGTACGTTCACGATATGCAGGTCACCAAATTTTGTTTTTGGGTTATTCCATAACAGTCTAACTACTTTAAACAGCTTAAAAGCAAACAACAGCGCCATAAAGACCATACCGGCATACAACAGGTTTTCTAGAGTCCAAATAGATTGAGATTGCTCATTTACAGTTTCCAAAGTTGTCGAAACCTGATTTGCATTTTCAACGTTGCCAATAACCCCCGCTGGGAGTTGCAGCACGTATTCCTTGGGCATAACATCTTTAAACACCCCTATTTTTATGAACGGGATGATTAAAGACAAGACGGCCGTAGCCAATAAATACAGGCGGTTCCAGTTAAAAAAGGTTTCCTTTTTAAGGAACAGGTTGTAGATTAACAAAAAGGCCATTTGAAATGCCGCTACTTGTATGATATAATGTATCATTACTTTTCTTTTTTATTGATTTCCTTTAAAACAGATTCCAACTCATTAAAGGATTCATTACTATATTCTTGTTTCTGTACCATCAAAAATACACATGCCCCTTGTCTTTCTTTTTCATAATTCGCAATTTCCTTGACCCTAAATACCATTTACAATGGCATGTACTTTATGACAGGCTTGAACTTTGGAATTTTATTATTTATAAGTCACCATAGTCATGGCATCTTTAGGCAACACTAGTTCAAATGCTTTATAAAGTACCTATTGCATTTAATCTACAACCTGAAAAATAATAGGCAGTACATACTGTACGGTTACTTTTTTACCTCTTTGTTCTCCCGGAATCATTTTTGGAAACATCTTCACTACACGAATGGCTTCTTCCGCCATAGCTGGGTGTGATGACCTAGATTGTATGCCTTCAATGTTTCCTTCTGTATTGATTTTAAACATCACATTTGTTCTTATCACACCTGTTAATCCTAAATCTGTAGCTAAATCTTTATTGAAATTTTGTGATACAACTTTAGTAATGTTTTCAGATATACACTTTTTTCTTTCTTCATTAGAAGTTAAACCTTCACAACCAGGAAATATTGGCACATTTTCTACAATGGCAAACGGCACTGGTTGCCCCTCTTCAATTTCTACATAGTCCTTTTCAGAAGCTGTTTTTTGTTGCATTTCAAGTAATTCTTCAGGAGCTGGTGGCGGTGGCGGCGGTGGTGGTAATATGGTAGGATCAAAATATACTTTATAGCTTAAACCATTTTTAGAATAAAATGAAGATTTTGTTAAATTGTCTGGCACTTTTTCATCCATTGAATGCACAGAATAAATTATACCACCTGTACCATCACCTTGAGTCCAACCTACATATTTTCCATTGTTTGCCATTAAAAACGCCTCATACTTTTCACGGGCTTTTTTAGTCTCACTATTTGAATGCTTTGAAGTATAAGTGTATTGCTCTAAGTCTAAAGCATCTGCTTCTTTTTCTTTATCACAGGACGTGTAAACAAGCATGCCCACAACAATGGGTAGCAGCAAAGCATACTTTAATAGATTGATCTGTTTTGATTTTGATTTTTGTAACATAACGATTCGTTTTTTGATTAATGATTGTTTAAAAAATGGATTGATGAATGAAATATTTTGTGTTGCAAAAACTTGGGATAATAGGTTTTGGTAGTACTGTGTTTTTCCGTGCTGCTTTATGGCATGCTGGTCGGCAATAAACTCGTGCAGCACTGTAATCCTGTTTTGGTACATGTACACAAACGGATTGAACCAAAACAGGATGCGCAACACCTCAAAGAACAACAGATCGAACGTATGGTTCTCTTCAACATGTACTTTTTCATGAGCCAAAATAGTGTTCTTTTCGTCTTCCTTTAATTGCTCGCCCAAAAACACATAGCGGAAAAACGAAAAGGCCGCATTACTCCTAAGTACATTAACAATATGCAGGTCGCCAAATTTTGTTTTTGGGTTGTTCCATAAAAGTCTAACTACTTTAAACAGTTTAAAAGCAAACAACAGCGCCATAAAGACCATACCGGCATACAACAGGTTTTCCAAAGTCCAAATGGATTGGGATTGCCCAGTTACAGTATCCAACGTTGATGAAACCTGATTAGTGTTTTCTACATTGCCAATAACCACCGCTGGAAGTTGTAGCACATATTCCTTGGGCATAACATCTTTAAACACACCTATTTTTATAAACGGGATAATTAAAGACAATACGGCAGTAACCAATAAATACAGTCGGTTCCAGTTAAAAAAGGTTTCCTTTTTAAGGAACAGGTCGTAGATTAACAAAAAGGCCATTTGAAAGGCCGCAACTTGTATAATATAATGTACCATTACTCTTCTTTTTTATTGATTTCCTTTAAAACAGATTCCAACTCATTTAAGCTGATGTCGTTCTTCTTTACGAAGAAGGACACCATGCTTTTAAATGAGCCCTGAAAATAGTTATCTACCAACTTATTCAAGGATTGATTGCTATATTCTTGCTTAGGCACCACTGGAAAATACACGTGGCCCTTGCCTTCTTTTTCATAATCTACAAAACCCTTGCTTTCCAATATCCTTACAATGGTAGATACCGTATTGTAGGCCGGCTTGGGCTCTGGTAATTCTTTTATAATGGCTTTTACATTGGCTTTTTTTAACTGCCAAAGTATCTGCATGATATCTTCTTCTGCTTTTGTTAACTGTTTCATCTGCTGCTTTTAATTGTTCAATTTTTGTCTGATGTAACATTCATTTCAACACACTATTTAATAATCAAAATAATAGCTAATGAATGTTTCATTTTTTAGCGTATTTTTACAACTAACTATTTAGTTGAACAATACAAATATAACTAAAATTTTAGTTTAAACTAATTTTTTAGTTAAAAAATTGAATGCTTTCAAATATTTAATAAACTGAAATGGATATTTTACTGATTGTATTAGGGGCTTTATGTATTATTGTGGGCATTGCCGGAAGCCTTTTGCCTGTGTTGCCAGGGCCTATTATTAGTTGGGTGGGTTTATTACTGCTTTACTTAACCGAGGCTATCCCTACCAACATAACGTTACTCGTAATTACACTCGTAGTAGTTGTGGTCATTTCAATTTTGGATTACATTATTCCATCCATAGGCACTAAACGCTTTGGCGGTACCAAAGCAGGCATTATTGGAACTTCCATCGGTTTGGTTGTTGGGCTTTTTGCGCCCATACCCGGCGGCATTATTATTGGGCCTTTTTTAGGTGCCTTTATTGGCGAACTTATAAACAAGAGTAATTCTAAAACCGCACTAAAAGCGGCCTTTGGCAGTTTTATAGGCTTTATGGCCTCTACCTTTATGAAATTTTTAATTACAGTAATCTATTTCGGGCTATTCATTTCCATTGTTTGGAAATATAAAAATGAGCTGTTTGCCTTTTAAAAGAAGAAATCCCGTGGGTCTCTCACCTCCACGGGACTTAGTAAATTGCTATTATCAACATAAAAATTGAGGGATCAATTAATTTGAAGTGTTGACCCGACAAAGATAAATATTCCTTTTTTGTTTAAGATGTGGAAAAACCGTAACGTCTTTACGGTTAAAGTTGAAATGCCAATAAAATCAACACATTAAGACATAAATAAAAATTCACATTTCAACGAATTTAACGTTTGTTAACAAGCAAAATATCACTTTTAAGCTAAACAAAACCTTTTTTTCTCGCCTCCTCAAGCAATGTTTCGTCTTGTCCGTCTTCAACACAAAATAAATCTTTAAGTTGTTTTTTACGCTTTTCAACAGCACTTAACGAAATATCCAGATGCGACGCTAAATTTTTGGTCTTAACCCCTTGTGATAATAGGTGCAATATTTTTCTGTTTTTTTCGTCGATTACAATATCGCTTGTTATCGATTTGCGAATGTGGCTGTTTACGGTACCGCTGTAGAAAGGCGGATTGTGAAGAACGGCCTGAAAGGCACTTGACAATTCGCTGGATGTTAAATCACTTTTTATTAAAAATCCTTCTGGATCTATTGTTTTGATGATGTTGTGTATTCTGAAAGATTCGTTGAACATGGTTAGAATGATGATTTTCGCTTTGGGCAAAATAGTGCGTGCATATTCGGCCAAATCTTCTCCAGACTGCATCGAACCATCTTTTGAAGCTGGCAAACTTATATCTACAAACAACACATCATAGGGAAGTGCTTTCTCTACAGATTTGTTCATAAAGTTTAATGCTTCATCACAATTATTAGCAATATCTATAACAAGTTCTTGGGTTGGTTTTTTGGTAAATTGCAGCGTGTTTTGATACCCTTCAATAATCATAGGGTGATCATCAATCATTAATATTCTGATTTTTTCAGACATAATCTTATTTAACAGGTTAGTTAGTGGGGGATATTTATTTTTACAGTTGTTCCTTTATTTAATGTAGAACTTATTTCAAGTGTTCCGTTTATCTCTTTGATTCGTGAATTCATATTCTTCAAACCAATACCAGATTTTACTTTGTTCACATCAAAACCAGAACCATTATCATTTATGGTTAGGCAAATTACATTTTTTTTCAGTTTAAAGCTAATTTTTACAGCAGTAGCATTGGCATGCTTGTGAATGTTATGCAAAGTTTCCTGTACAATTCTATAAATATGGATTTTAGTTCTATTAAGTACATTATCCCAGTTTATAGCACCATCATTATCGAGCTTGTACTTTAATTTATAAACATTTGTTTGGGTTTCTACCAAGGTACTTATAATATCTACAAAACCAGCTCCTGACACAAAATCGGTATTCAATTCATGCGATACTTTCCTAATATCTTCTTCAATGGTTTTTAATTGCGAAATATACTCACCTCTAGTATGTATTGCTTCGGGCGTTGTGCCCATGTTCAGGCTATCTAAACTCAATCTAGCACCAAATAAACGTCCTAAAACCCCATCATGTAATTCTTGTGATATTCTTTTTTTCTCTAAAGTACGGGCTTCTTCTATACTTTCATTTTGCGAGAGCATGAGATTATAGATTTCTTCATTGGCTTCTTGCTGCTGCTGTATAAACTTAAGTTCTTTGTTTTTATTTCTTTGGTTGATGATTACATACACTAAAAACGAAGCAATTATCAAAACAATAGAAACTACCAGCAGCCACATACGCTCCTTGGCTATTTGCACGTTCTCTTTTTCTATTTGTTCTGTTTCGTATTGAATTCTGGCAAACTTATTTCTTGTACTTCTTTCTTTTTTCAATAAGCTATCGCTTAATTTAACATGCTTGTCGTAATATTTTAATGCTATACTATCGCTTTCAATCTCTGTTAGCAACAAATAGGTGTCCAATAATTCGTTAGTATAATTGGGATATGATATTTTTTCTGCCTTATAAGCATAATACTTAGCGGAATCTTTGTGATTTTTAAAATTGTAATATTCAGCCAAATGCTGGTTTATAACAATGGTTTTATAGCTATCGCCCAGACTATCGCAAATATGTAATGCTTCTAAAAACAAACCGGGTAATTGACTAAAATCCTTAGATAAAAACAATGTGTTAGCATAATTATCCAAAACCATGGCATAAAAATCTGGACGCTCCTTTTTTATATTATTCTTGTCTAAGATTTCATTATAGTATTTAATGGCTAAATCGTAGTCTTTTGTATTCTTATAAACATTTGCCAAATTATTTATCTGATTGTCAATAAGCACTTCATTATTTCCTCTTAAGCGTTTTTTCAGCTCAATAGCTTTAAAATTATATTTTATGGCTTCGTCGTATTGCTCAAGTTCTTTAAACACAACACCTAAATTACTGTACAGGTAAGATTTATATCTTAAAACGGAATCGGTTTGATGATCCAATTCATCCAATAATGATATGGCAGTTATTGTAGTTATTTCACTACCTGCGAAGTCTTCTTCGGTTCTTTGGAGCATGGCAATATCCAACAAAACCACTGCTGTATAAAAATTATTATTAAGGCTACTATACAACTTTTCGGCTTTATTGTTATAATAGTATGCACTATCTACCAAAACATCAAAATAATAATAGCCCAAATCTTTATTGGCTTGGGCCAAAGCTATAGAATCATTAAATCTTGTCGCCAACTTTAGAGCCGCATGCGCATTTTTTAAAAATGATTTACGGTCGTAATGAATTTTTTGATCAGTACTTTTAACATTATCAAAATAAATAGTAGACAGACTTAAATAACTTTTTAACCCTAAAGAATCCAACCTATAAGCTTCCGAAAGTTCTTTGGCTCTTTGTGCACTCTTAAATCGAGACTCAATATCTAAATAATTCCTATTAGAATAATTCAAATAATGTGTTACACTATCAACAATTAAAGGTTTCGTATCTTTTTGGGCAAAAGACACCAGGGAGAGCAAACTAAAAAGAAAAAAATATCTTAATTTCAATGTGATTAACTGTAAAGTCTCTCAAATGTATTTATAATTTTTGTTTTTTTATAAAGAGAAAGCCCTTATCTCGAGATAAGGGCTTTACTATTATTTAATTTTGGTGTAATTTTATCTTTCACCAGTATCACCATCACCACCAAGTTCAACTTTAACTTTGGTATCTAACAATAGGTCGTCTTCATTCAAATCCTGTTTGGTACAAGATGATAAAGTTGCAAACAATACTGCTACTAATAAGGTAAATTTTAGGGCTTTCATATTAATCAATTTTAAGGTTATACATTTTTCTTATTTGTTAAAAATTTCAAATACTAAATAAACCTGGTAAACAGACTTTTTAGCGAGGGAAAAATGGATAATTAACTTAAAATCGAATGCACACGAAAGCACATAGATTTTTAATATTTTATTTTTTTGAGGGATATGACCTAATGGTCAAAAAGTGGATTAATTATAATTATCAAACAAGAGGGAACTATGCGTTCGATAACGTGTGTAAAAATATGCTAAAGTGTGTGACGAAGACAATTTAATCGATGAAATGTTAATTTTTACCGATTAAATGCATTTTAGATTGACATTTATTAACAATCGACAGTTGATAAGTAGTTCTTTCTATAGAGTAGACCCATTTTTAACAAAGCTTGTTTTAACAATCTTAGTGGTAGTTTCATTTGCTGGCAATGAAGGGTTTTTCAAACGATTTATAAGTAGCTGGGCTGCAAATGCTCCCATATCTTTGGCGTGCTGCCTAATAATTGTAAGCTTGGGGATGGAATGGCTTGAAATGTATTTACTTGAAAAACCAATCACAGAAACATCGTTGGGCACTTTAAGCCCCAAACTTATCGCTGTATTTATCGATATAACACCAGTGGCATTGTCTGCTGATATAACACCATCAACAGTATTATTTTCAAAAAACTCCTTTATTTTTTCTTGGGAGTCTTCCTGCTTATCAATTTTTAAAGTAAGTAGTTGCTGGTTATTTTCTTCCAAAATGGCTTTGTTATACCCCTGTTCCCTAAGCTTGCCTACACTAAGTCCATCTATGGTAGTTATGAAACAAATGTTCTTTCTCCCTTCATTGATTAAATACTTGGTGGCGTTGTAGGTAGAATCGAAATCATCCACTATCACCTTGTCGCACTGCACATCATGCGCAACCCTATCGAACATGACGATTGGAAATCCATCACCTAAGGTTTTTTTAAAATGGGCTATCTCATTTTTAATTTGTGTTTCTTTGGCTACAGCCAAAATAAAACCGTCAACACTACCATTGGCAAGCAATTGAAAACCTTCTTTTTCTTTATTTAAAGATTCGTTAGAAATACATGTTATTATATTGTATCCATGTAACCCAGCCTCCCTTTCAATTCCAAAAAGGACTTTTGCCATAAAATGGTTCAATATATTAGGTATGATGACGCCAATGGTCTTGGTTTTGTTCTGCTTTAAACTTAGCGCTACTTTATTGGGCTTGTAATTATACAGCTTGGCAAGCTCCTTTACACGCTTGATTGTTTCTTCTCCTATTTCTTCACTATTGTTTAGCGCTTTTGAAACGGTGGATATCGAAACATTTAATTCTTTAGCTAGTTGTTTAAGGGTTACCATAAGTATTGGAGTATTAACATTGATGCAATTTACAAAATATCAAGTTTGTAATTTATTTAAAATATTTTTTAAACAAATTACTTAGGCAAAGCAACAACGTAAAAATAAAATGGCGCATATTTAAAATATGCGCCAAGTGCTATTAATCTTTTAATTTTTAAAAAGAATTAAAGCAGCAAATGTATTAACACCTAAATTTAGTTTATGTAACTAATGTTACATAAACGACCAAAAGCGACGAATTAATTTATTGGTAAACAATGGTTTTATTACCCAAAATACCTTTTTCAGTATTGAGCTGCACAATGTAAATTCCTTGATTGGACGGCATCTTAATGGAGGCATCTTCAGAAGAATTTATAGCCGATGACTCAACCTTATTACCTAACAAATCAAACACACTCACGTCTTTAATTTTGATATTATTTTTATTAATTATCAAAAGTTCTGAAGTTATGGGACTGTAGTAAACTGCTATGCCGTAATCTTCATCCTTAACTGTTTCCTGATTGTCTGACTGTGCCAATTGGTTTTCAGATAACAACAATTTAAATCTACCTGCATACTCTCCGGGTTTTAAATAAATTTCAAATGCTTGGTTATTAATATTAAAAACTTCACCAGTTGATTCATCTTTCACAAAAATATTTATATCCGCATCAAAATTTTCTATACCTTCAAGTCTAATTTTAGCCAGTCCTTCTTTTTTAACAATAAGCCCCAAGGAAAACTCACTCGTTTCGTTAAAATTGCCAATTCCTTGTATGACGAATTTACCCGTTCCAAATTCCCAGTACATATCTTCCTCATTAACATCTTCCATAATGGCATCATAGCCCATATCGAACCCACTGGACGCTTTAGGGTTTGCACCGAGAACCAATTGCCTGTGGTAACCTAAAGGAGAATCGTACATTAAACGCACAATCGGGTTTTTATTTACTGGTTTAGATTGCGCGTAACTAGACTTACTCTTTTGGTTGTCTGGTTTCATGAATAAACTTGTAGCGCCATCTTCTCTTACAAACACACGTTGGCTATTGTTAAAAACAATATCACCACCATTAACTGTAGCAATGGGATTACCATCTCCATTGGTAAAACCTTCAACTTTGGTTGAGACAAAAAAGCCTTGGTTAACAGGAATGTACTGCCCTGGAATTTTTGAGCCAGTAGTAAGGTTATCATTAATTCTACTATCGTTAGATATTGCCTGAGCGCCACCAGTTAAATTATAGGTAGCATAGCCCCCAACATAACCTTTAAGTATATGGGTATTCTCTTCTCCAAAATGATCCCAAAAATACAGAGCACCGTTGATAATAGTTCCGTTTGTATTATTACCGCCATCGGCTATACTTAAGTTATCTAAAATAAATTCGTTGGCATCGATAGCAGAAGGATAAGGATTTCCAACAAGCCTATCTACATCTCCAGAACTTTTATTTAGCGCCAACGTAATATCGCCATTATTGGGCAAGCCCTTAAATACATAGTTCTGTAAATCGGTAATCAAGGCCGATCCTGAGGTTCCTTTCATGGTAAATCCTTCCCCAGGCAGCAAAGCTGATAATTGGGTAATTTTAGTCCATGAAGCATAATTATTAGTAGGTCCATAAAACTTGTAAAGCCAATAAGAGCTAATGGTTTTTGGAGACGTAGGCGTGGTAGCATCGGCAGCATAAGGCGAAGATGCAAATGTTAAAGGTTGATATGCCGATGAATCTGTACCATCATTTATTATGCCAGCCAAAGTAACATTCGTGTTAGTGCTTGACACCCCTGTGCCTCGAGTAGAGGTATTACCTGTGGCAAGGTTAACTGAAGAAGACCAATAATTATAGTTAAATGAATTTGCCGTACCCTGCTGATCTCTTTCTATATAACCACCACTGTCGGCATCAACAATACTACCTTCTGTTTGCACCAATTGGGATTCGCCCACCAAATCGATTACGCCATCAAGTTCAAGATAATTTAAAATGGTTAAACCCTGTCCGGAATTTGTTTCATCCTGCGCTTCATTAGGATCGGCTATTATCAAGTTGCCAGAAGTTTGGATTAACCCTAAAACAGATATGTCCCTATCGCCCGATGTTATATCGTGCGATATATAAACTATATTCCAATCTATTGTTGTTACGCCATCCAAACTTAATGAATTTGGCAAAACATTGTCTGTCCCATTTTGCCATGTACTTGCAGCATCCCAAACTCCATTAGCCACAGATATATACGGCACAGGAATGGTTTGGTTTTCTACAACCTCTTTGTTTTTGTCTAAATATTTTATCCTTAAAAAATTCTGGGCATCGGTTAACCCTTCAACAGTAGACCCATAAAAAGAATTAAAATCGTAATAGGCTTTTAACTTACTCCATGCTATTGTAGATACTTCATTGCTTGAAGAGGCTTGAGGAATGGTTTTACTACTTACAAAATCGCCTGTACCTTTTTCAGCTTCTTGGTTCATTAAAAAACGAACCTGATCTTGTGATAGCCCAACATCCCAAACATATACCTCATCTATTCTCCCCAAGAAAGGGTTTGTAATTGTGTTCTTATCTATATACAAAGCACCAATTGAAAACCGATTGTAATTTACTGAAGGTGCTGCTACATTTTGTTCAGATTTATCCAATACGCCATCTACATAAAGAAAAATACTGCCACTGTTGTAAACAAAACTAATTTGATGCCATTTATTGTCGTTTAAAGCCATATCTGATGTAAACCTTGGTGTAACATCGTCATCAACCATAACTTCAATTTCATGTGAGGCATTTAAACGCAATTGCAACTTACTGCCTTTGGCCATAATAGTACGAGTAGTTGTTTGCGTTGCATCCGCCTTTACCCACGCCGAAATTGTAAAATCGTTTACATTTAAATTGAGAGAGTATTCCCCCACCAAATAATCACCAGAATTAAATTCAATAGAGTGATTTTCCGATAACTTCGAAGCCTTTCCAAAAGTAAAATACTTTGTGCCGTCGAAATCGTACCAAGTGCTAAGGTTTCCCAATCCATCAGCTTTCAATGGAACAACATCAATAATATCGCCATTTGCAAAATTATCGTTATCTGCTACAATTAAGGCATATACCTCATCGCCACTTAGCGTAAAACTGCTGAATGCAGAGGATGGTATTGACACATATACATTTTCAACATCGCTAGAAGATTCGGTTGATTCAACGATTTTCCATTGCCTTAAAACTCTGGTTACCGAAGTAGTAATACCAGAAGCGATTGTTACGGTATTGCTTCCGCCTGCTGTGAAAGCCGCATTATTACTACCCCAAACCAAAAAATCACCATCTTCACTAAACTCATTTATATTTGCACTATTGGTTGTGAAAATGCCATTCAATCCTATGGTTACCTCGTTTAAAGTATTTAATGTTTTGGATTGCTTCTGGTTCAAATCGGAAATGGAATCCCTACCAATACCGGCAACATGGTAATTATATCCTGAATTGGCTGTTATATCCCAAATTTTTGTACCAAAAGAATTTATATAGTCTTTTTGTGCCTCGGTTGAAGCCCCTAGGGTGATTCCATATTTTATGGCCAAATACGATTCTATTTTTTGCCTATCGGCATCTGGCACGCGCTCGGCGAAGGTAAAAATCTCGGCAACACGCCCATTCAAACTGCCTTGAGTATCGTAATTTTTTCCAATCCAATACTTCGTTCCGAATGTAACATCTGGGTCTGGAACCGTATCCACATAACCAACATTAGCGAAAGCCACATCAGCAATAGTTGATGTACTTAAAAGATTAGAATTGTATAATATTTCCTGTTTTGTAGGCGTTGCCGCATCATTTCTAATATTTATAATCCCAGCATTCGAATAGGTAGTATTAATTTCAGCCTCGCCATTAAAACTTCCTCCGGCAGGAACATCTTGGTTGTAAGATAGTGTTTCGTTTGTGAACCGCGATGAATAATCACCAAACCCTACTCCTGTCATATCGCCAGCGTTTCCAGAGGAAATCCCAGCAAATATGGTATTTCTTGTTGAAGCATTGTTTATGGTAGCATCTGGAACCACCACAATAAACATATCCTGACTGTAAAACCCATTATCGGAATTGTATAAATACTATTCTATACTTGCTCCGTCATTTTCAAATTTTATAACAGGGTTGAAATTGATATTATTAGTAGCATCATCGAGATAGGTTGGTTCCTTACCCGAATCGGCAATCGCATCTTTTCCGTTTGTTCCTATATCTGCCCATTTAGTCACGGCAGAGCCTGTTCTAGAAACCCCTCTGGTTGACTTTAACCACAATCGAAAATCGGCCGTAATACCCCCAGGCCCGGGAATATCAAAATCAAATATCTCGGCACTTATATCAAACGAGAAAGTAGTATTATCGTCATTGCCAATACTTATTGTTGAAGTGTAAGTACCGGGAGTAGCCGGCGAAGGTGCCGTAAAAGTCACCACAAAAATAATATACGATCCAGGGTCTACACTAGTAGGCAGGGTAGTTGGAGTTAAATCTGGCAACAACACATAAGGCGCTACAGTAAAATCTGAAAGCGAGCTTGTTATTGGAGAATAAACATTAAGCGGGCAACTTCCAGTATTTGCAATTATATAATTTCTGGTTACTGAGGCCCCCTCATCTACAACACCAAAATAAGTACCATTAGTTGCAGAGGTTGTAGTAGAAGCATGCTGTATATCGGCAAAAGGTGTACCTCCCAACACATTAATTTCTGGATTCCCATTTATGGAGAACGTAAATAAAAAGTCAGGATCACTATTGCTTTCAATATTAACATTGGTTGATGCGCCACAATTACCACTAACATTTGTTACCACAAAATCCAGATACTTGTTTCCATTTTTACAATGGTCTGCCTTTATATTTTGTGGTAATGTAGGACTAGAAAGTGTAAAATCTGTTGTATTGGTTAAAGAAATATCTTGAATCCTTAAATTTCCACAATTGCTTGCAGTAGTCGTAATCCTAAAAGTAATGGCGTTTCCTGCAGAAATTGATATGGTTTCACCTTGGGAAATTATAGCCCCACCACTAATTTTAACCTGTATATCTTGTGCATTAGTAATGAGATTGCACAAAAAAAACAAAATACAGCACAAAAGTAGGTTACTTGGAGAAAGAATTTTCATGTTCACTATAGCAAATTATACTTCAAATCTAAAATTATTTTTTAACATAAACGATAAAACGCTCAAAATATCCGCTCAAATACATATTTTAACACTGTTTGTCGATAAAATGCGTTAATTATTGTTTATTTGTAGGAAATACCACTTATATTTTTGACGACAATCTGCAATTACATTTTGTTTTGGCTCAATTTTTGGTAGTTAAATGTTCTGTTATCTATTGACCTTTGAGAATATATGCCTTTCAATAGATGATTTCAACCATTAAATTTCTTAGATTTATTGCTTCAAACTTATAGATAAAAAAATGACTAAACTAAAACTTACAACTCTAGCAGTTCTGGCACTTTGCTTCGGCTGTTTTGCACAATCAAATAAAAACGAAACTTTAATAGCGCCTAATGCACAATTGGAATTGGTTAAATCTGACTTCAAGTTTGCTTTTACAGAAGGACCCAGCGTTGACAAAAAAGGGCGTGTTTATTTTTCTGATCAACCTGAAAACAAAATTTATATTTGGGACGAAAAAAAAGGTGTTTCAATATACACAGACGACGCCAAAAGAGCCAATGGCCTTTCCTTTAACAATAAAGGTGAATTGTATGCTTGCGCTGAAGAGGAGAATCAGATAGGTTATTTTGACAAGAACAAAAACTTTCATGTGGTATATGAAGACTTTGACGGGAAACATTTAAATGGGCCTAACGATTTATGGATTACCCCTAACCAAGAAATCTATTTTACAGACCCCTATTGGCAAAGACCTTTCTGGTCTAGGGACCACAAAGAAATACAAGACACCAAGGGTGTTTATTTCATAAATCCTAAAGGTGAAACCATTAGAGTAATAGACGATTACAGAATTCCTAACGGCATTATCGGAACCCAAAATGGCAAAACGCTTTATGTAGCCGACATGGGAGCGCGACAAACATTTAAGTACGACATTCAGCCAGACGGTACCTTGGCTAATAAAACCCTATTTGCAAAATATGGCAGTGATGGTATGACTATAGATAACCGAGGAAATATTTATTTCACCACGGGCAATAAAGTTATTATTGTAAGTCCAGAAGGCGAAACCTTGGAAGAGATAACCATTCCTGAAGCACCTACAAATGTGTGTTTTGGAGGCAAAAAAATGAATGTTCTTTTCATTACGGCAAGAACCACCAATTACACACTTAAAATGAATGTTAAAGGTGTAGACAAAGCCTAATTCATCATACTATTTTAACTGTTAGTTCGTTCTTATAAGAAAAAATATGCGAAGATTTATACTTATTGCAATCCTCTTTCCTGTAATTTCTTTTGGACAGGCAAATAAGCTTATAAGGCAAGCCTTAAAATCAACGGACTATAACGAACAGATAGAACTATTCACTCAAGCCATAGAAGCAGACCCTGAAAACTTAGACGCCTACTTTTACAGAGGCTTGGCAAAATATGGTTTGGGTGAATATAGTAGTGCTATTTTAGACTATACCAAAGTTTTATTTCATAATCCGGATGCCGATTCTTACTACAATAGAGGCAATGCGAAATTTGCTTTAAATGATTTTCAAGGCGCAATGGAGGATTACAACAAAGCCTTGGAAATTGACCCAGAACTTTACGATGCTATTTACAATTTAGGTTTAGCCAAATACTATCTGGGTGAATATGCCGAAGCTATCGAGGAATTTGACAAAATAAGTAGTGCTTTTCCAACTGACCAAAAAGTTTATACCCAAAAAGCTTTGACCTATATGGCGCTTGAGCAATACAATGAAGCTTTTAAAAATTATGCCAGCCGAATACTCCTCAATCCAGATGGCGAATCCTTTTATAACCGGGGCCTAGCATTGCTAAGTGTAAATTATTACAAAGAAGCCCAAGCAGATTTTTATAAAGCCATCCAACTTGACAGGGAAAACATTCCGGCTTATTTTTTTGTGAGCGTAACCCATTTATTTTTAGGAGAATTTACAAATGCTGTTTCTGGTTTTACAGAAACCTTAAAATACGACGCTTCCGACTTTGATGCACTTTTGGGCTTGGCCATGGCACAATACAAAGCAAACGATAAAGCTTCGGCCAAAACAAATTTTCAAAAAGCAAAAAACATCTTGGGTATTGTTGAACCTAGCCCATCAATCGAATCGTTTAACGAAACTTATTGGCACCAAGACCAATACTACTACTTAAATGGCATTTTTAAAGAGTTAATTGCCTTATAAACAATTTACCCTTTATATTTTAAAGGCAAGTACACCAACTTTTTGGTTTCAAAGAAATCTTCATCGTAATAGTCGCTTAAATTATATATTTCAACCGTTTTATAATCTTTAAGCTCTTCTTCCAAGTCGCCACCCTTTAAATAAATAATACCGTTTTTAATATCGTGTTTTTGTTCTTTAGCTATTTTCCCTTTGGTCCAATGCACAAAAGTTGGCATTGCCGCCACAGCTCTGCTTACAATAAAATCGTAACTATCATTGATGTCCTCAACCCTACTATGGGTTGTTTTTACATTCTCTAGGCCCAAACCCTCGACAACTTCGTTTACAACTTTTAGTTTTTTGGCAATACTATCAACCAAATGAAACGAACAATTTGGGAACATAATAGCCAAAGGCACACCGGGAAACCCGCCACCAGTACCAACATCTATAATTTTACTTCCGTTTTTGAACTCTATAAACTTAGCAATGGCCAATGAATGGAGCACATGCCTTAAATAAAGTTCATCTATATCCTTTCTGGAAACCACATTTATTTTCAAATTCCAATCTTGATACAGACTTTCTAGCTTAGTAAACTTATCAATTTGATCTTTGGTCAGGTTTGGAAAATATTTTAAAATCAGCTCCATTAACGTTAAATTTTTAACAAAAATATACTTTTTAAATACATAATTTAACCAAAAAACGTTACAAGTTACATAGCTTTATAACTATCTTTGCCACGCCATCGATATAAAGCCAAAAACTAAGTATCATATTAAATTAATAGCATGAACCGACAAGCACTTTCATTTTCAAGAACAGACTCGGCAAAATTTTTTAGAACGCTGAACAAACGCGTAAACAATTATTTCAAAGAGAACGACATAAAGCGTACCGGAAACTGGAAAATTTGGGTAAAAACCATTGTTATGTTCTCTCTATTTTTAACCCCATACTTTTTACTGCTAACATTAAACATGCCTGGGTGGGCTCAATTGTTATTAACCATTGTAATGGGTATTGGCATGGCTGGTGTTGGTATGAATGTGATGCACGATGGCAACCATGGGTCTTTTTCCAATAAAGAATGGATAAACCGTATCATGGGAAGCAGTATCTACATTTTGGCTGGAAACACTTATAATTGGAAGGTTCAGCACAATGTTTTGCACCACACCTATACAAACATCCATGGCCATGATGAAGATTTGGATGCTGGACGTATTTTACGTTTTACTGAACATTCTGAGTGGAAATGGCACCACAGGTTCCAACATTATTACTCGGTACTTTTATACGGTTTATTAACACTTAACTGGGCAATTACTACTGATTTTATTCAGATGAAAAGATATATGAAGCGTAAGTTATCTTATGGAAAATTCCCTAATCCAACATGGAATTGGAGCAAATTGGTGATCTCTAAAATAATTTATGTAAGCGTTTGGATTATCATTCCAATGATTATTTTAAACATTGCTTGGTGGAAAATACTTTTAGGCTTTTTTGTGATGCACTATACAGCTGGTTTAATTTTAAGCGTCGTATTTCAATTGGCTCATGTTATGGAAGATGCCGAAATGCCGTTGCCAGAAGAAGATGGCTCCTTAAAAAATACATGGGCAGTACACCAGCTAAAAACCACGGTTAATTTCAGTACTAAAAACAAATTGGTTAATTGGTTTACTGGTGGATTGAACCATCAAGTAGAACACCATATTTTTCCACATATTAGCCATGTGCATTACACTAAAATATCTAAAATAGTGAAAGAAACTGCTAAAGAATTTAACTTACCATATAACGAATATAAAACAACCCGTAAGGCCATTATTGCCCACTTTAAGCACTTAAGGGAAATGGGAATGAAACCAGCCTTGCAAGTTTAATCACAATTAAATTACTAAATTAATGCAATTACTATCCGATAGAATTTTAAACATGGCTACGTCTGCAACTTTAGCCATGGCTGCCAAAGCAAGAGAGTTAAGAGGTGAAGGGAAAGACATTATTGGCTTAAGCCTTGGTGAACCCGATTTCAATACTCCAGACTTTATTAAAGATGCAGCGATTCAAGCTATAAACGAAAATTACAATTCTTATTCTCCAGTAGATGGTTATGCCGATTTAAAGCAGGCCATCATTACTAAATTTAAACGCGATAACAACCTAACTTACACCCCTACCCAAATAGTTGTTTCAACAGGTGCTAAGCAATGTCTGGCTAATATTGCAGGTGTTATGGTTAACAAAGGGGACGAAGTTATTATGCCATGCCCGTATTGGGTAAGCTATGCCGATATTGTTAAACTTAACGACGGTATTCCTGTGGAAGTAAAAACAACTATTGCAACCGATTTTAAAATGACACCGGAACAATTGGAAGCTGCTATTACACCTAAAACAAAAATGATTTGGTTTAGCTCGCCTTGCAACCCCAGTGGTTCTATTTACAGTAAGGAAGAGTTACGAGGCTTGGCCGATGTTTTGGTAAAGCACCCTAATATCTATGTTGTTTCAGATGAAATTTACGAGCACATAAACTATGTTGGAAAACACGCCAGTATGGCCGAATTTGAAGACATGTACAACAACACCATTACCGTTAACGGCGTATCTAAAGCTTTTGCTATGACCGGTTGGCGTATAGGATACATTGGTGCCCCTGAAAAAATTGCCCGTGCCTGCAATAAAATGCAAGGACAGATTACAAGTGGTGCTAACTGTATCGCACAACGTGCTACCATTACAGCCTTAAATGAACCGCCATCAAAAGTACAGTATATGATTGATGAGTTTAAAGTACGTCGCGATTTAATTCTTAGCTTGCTTAATGATATTGAAGGCTTTAAAACCAATGTCCCAGAAGGTGCTTTTTATGTATTCCCAAATATTTCCTTTTTCTTTGGAAAAACCTTAAAAGGCAAAAAAATAAACAATGCTTCAGATTTCTCTATGTTCTTATTGGAGGAAGCTTTAGTGGCTACTGTTGATGGCGAATCGTTTGGTAATCCTGATTGTATCAGAATATCTTATGCAGCTTCTCAAGAACAGATTATTGAAGCAATAAAACGCATTAAGGAAGCCGTAAGTTAAAAAAGGTCATTTTACTTTAAAGATTTAAGAAAATCACTAAGTTTTACACTTAATAAAAAAGCCCAACAGTTTTTGTTGGGCTTCAATTTTTATAAGTTTTTATTGTGGTGGTGCTTCAGCAATAATGGCCGAAGGCACTATATTTTCTACAGGCTTCATACTTTTAAGGTAAGCAAAAATAGCTTTGAGATCATCGTCTGTAAAATTTGCGTAATGCTCCCAAGGCATTGGGGGCAATAATGGTCTACTATCTTCCAATCCTTTATACAACCCTTTTTTTATAGCATTTAAGAACTGAGCTTCTGTCCATGCTCCAATACCAGTAGCATCAGGTGTTAAATTTGCGGCAAATGAGGTTCCCCATGGACCTGTAGCCGATGTTAAACCCATTGAGAAAAGAATATATCCTTGAGCTGTTTTAGTATCATATTCTGGCAATTTTTCATCTGAAGGATGGCCAGATAATAACCTATCAGTATCTAATTCCATACCTTTTTCAGTCATTTTTTTGGGCGAATGGCAATCATGACATCCATTAGTATTAACAAGATATGCTCCTCTTTCAACAGGATCTATAGTAATGGTTTCTTCGATAGGTTCATAAAGTTTCGTTTGGGGTTCTTCTTTTTTGTCTGAGTTACAAGCGTAAAAAATTAAGCATAGCGCAGCAATAAAAAAATAAACATTTGTTTTCATAGGTTGGTTAGTTTTATTAAACAATTATTTTATTTAATCTGAATATTAAATGTATTTTAATTTAAAATATAAGTGTGCTAATTTTTTGTTGTTGCTTAGGTTTATTAAATTCAAAAAGTTTTCTATAATCCATAACATTCTCTACATTATCAAGTTTGCAAAGCAATGCTATTACTGCACTTAACCCCCTAAATAAGTTATCCTTATCTGTTGGGTTATCAGGTTTTATTTTTATGGTGAAAAGGCAATTGATAACCACAAGCCTTTAAAAAGGTTGCTTCTATTCTTAAGAGTTCTTTAGGGGTGTACCCATTAAATTTTTTTCCAAACGATTCGTTTAATCTACCTATATAGTTCAAATCCAAAGAACCATGATGGTCTGAAAAATGCTTCCAGGCATCAGTATTGTCCAAAATATTACCCACCGCACATTGCTTACAGCATTCGGGATGCAATTCATTATTATAAAAAGCCTTGTACAATTTATTTATGGCGTGCTCTAAACGAATGGAAGTTTTCATACTGAAGGTTTAATTTCCATCTCTAAAGTACTAAAAAAAAGGCAACTAACTATTAATACATCAAAAATATTAAGCCATTCAATTATTCTCTTTTCTTAAAACTTCTAAAGGTGAATTTTTTATAACACTCCTGCTTCCTGATAAACCAATGCCCAAAACCAAGAATGTAATAAATGGAAATAGAATAAGAAAGGGAATGACTGATGGCGTAAAAGGTGTCTTAAAAATCCATAAAGCCAATAACTGACTACCTATTAAGGAAAGTAAAATACCCGTAAGGCTTCCAATAATGCCTAAATACGCATATTCTAAAGCAATTATTTTAAGTATCTGATGACTTTTAGCGCCAAGTGTTCTTAATAGCACACTTTCTTTAATACGCTGGTACTTACTCGTCCTTACAGCTCCTATAAGCACAATAATACCCGTTAGGATACTAAAAAACGCCATAAAATTGATTATCCAACCTATTTTATCCAAGAGTTCCTCCACAACATTTA
This sequence comes from Marixanthotalea marina, assembly GCA_018883545.1. GTDB lineage: Bacteria > Bacteroidota > Bacteroidia > Flavobacteriales > Flavobacteriaceae > Marixanthotalea > Marixanthotalea marina. The sequence goes on from JAHLEH010000004.1 coordinate 29,209, forward strand.
ATATTTGACGTAAATCTAAAATAGACACATTGGGATACTTCGTTACTAACTCTTGCTGCAGAGCCGCAGAAGCTTGTTCATTAGGGACATTAGTCATCACCACCCTAAACTGAGGTGCATTTTCAAGTACACCTTTTGGAAACAATACATTAAAAAAAGGCTGCACATTACTTCTGTCCAACAGTCTAATACTGCCTACAATGGTGTTAATTAAAACTCCTTGCACATTAAAAGTGATTTTATCACCAACAGCTACTTTGGTATCTTCAGCAAAATCAGTACTAACCGAAATAGGCACCACACTGCCTGGAGTGGCTACTGGTGTAAATGTACCCGACTGCAAGGTTTCAGAAGAAATTAGGGAATCGCGATAGGTTACCCTAAACTCATGGCTTAATGCCCATCCACGTATTGCAGATGTGGTATCTTTTCGTATTTCATTTACAGTTTTACCATCAATGCTGTGAATACGCATGGTTACAATGGGAATATTATCTATTACGGGATGCCCCTTTTGATTGATGGTTGCATTAACACTATCAACCTGCTCATTTTGGATATCCAACAATATCATATTGGCACTATTGGCTTTATTTTCTATTGAAGCTTGCGATAATAACAAGTCTTTACTAAAATATAAAGTGCTAATTAAAAAGGCCCCTACTCCAATGGTAAGTACTAAAATTAAAGTTTGGTTTTGCGGTCTAAACAAATTTAGCAGACTCGTACGAGCCACAAACCCCCAAGAATGTGGAAAGAACTTTTTTATAGTCCTCATAAGTCCATGGGCTATACCTCCAAGTATTAAAAAGGTAATTATAATCCCCAAAAGAAAAGACAATGCAAAAGCAATATTGTTTAACAACCAATAGGCAAACAAAAAGATAAATAAAAATATAGCCGTCAATACAAGAACACCCGCTTTTGTTGATTTTGAATTCATACCATCTTCAATGCGAAGTGCTTGTAATGGCGAAATGTAAATAGTACCAATTAAAGGATACAAGGCAAACAAAACGGACATAAAAACTCCAAGTAAAATACCAGAAAAAATAGCTGAAGGTACTAATGCTATTTGCACCTCAACTGGCAATAAGCCTTCTAAAATAAGTGGGAACAACTGTTGCAAAAGCAAGCCAATTAATGTTCCTATAATGCCACTAACAAAGCCAACAAAAGCAATTTGAAGTAAATAGATTAAAAATGTTTGCTTTTTTGTTGCTCCCAAACATTTTAAAATGGCCACCGACCGTAATTTTTCTTTAATATAAATATGAACTGCGCTAGCAATACCTATACAACCCAACAATAACGCAATGAAAGCAACGAGATTAAGAAACTTTCCAAAATTATCGTAACGCCTTCCCAACCGTTCACTAGTGGATGTATGGATATCTAGATCAGCATCTTCATCATGCAACCTACCACCAATAGCTTCATTTAAAAGTTCAAGGTCTGTTTCCGATTTTGCTTTGAAATAAAATTCATAATCCAAACGGCTTCCTGTCTGTACAAGTCCAGAAGCCTCAATATAATTGTAAGGTATAACCACAGGTGGTGCTAAAGAAATGGAAAATGAATTACTTCCTGGTATGGATTTTAAAGCACCACCTATTGGCAAAGATGCATTTCCTATTTTTATGGTGTCCCCAACATTAAGTCCAAATTGCAACATCAGCGTTGCATCTACCAAGGCTGTACCTTTCTCCTGATAGGTGGTTGCAGCTGTTTTCGGCTCAGTATCCATCGTTCCATAAAAAGGAAAACCCCCTTCAACACCACGTACTTGAGCTAGTTTTGTACCTTCATTTTTAGGAAAAGCTACCATAGACGCAAAACTTATTTCACGCGCATCATAACCTCCCAAAGAATCCATAATGGCCACAACATTTTCATTGGGCGCTTTATCACTATCAATCTTATAATCGCTTCCCATTAAGGATTTAGACTGTAAAGCAATGTTATTTTTTAAATTGATGCTGAAAGACTGTATGGATACTAATGCCGCTATACCCAGCACAATGGAAGCCATAAAAAGTGTTAACTTTTTCCAACTGGTTTTGCCATCACGCCAAGCCATTTTTAATAGCCAGCCCAAACCTACTTTTTGAATATTTGAATTTTTAATCATCAAGCCAAAGTGATATTTTCAACAATACTGCCACTTTTAAGCTTAAGTATATGATTGGTTTTTTCAGCCAATTCAATATCATGGGTTACAATAACCAAGGTGGTGCCCAATTCTTTATTAAGGTTAAAAAGCAATTCAATTACCTTGTCCCCTGTTTCGGCATCCAGATTTCCTGTGGGCTCATCGGCAAACAATATGGCTGGACTGTTGGAAAAAGCCCTTGCCAATGCTACCCTTTGTTGTTCTCCACCTGACAGTTGTGAGGGATAATGATTTAAGCGGTCGCCCAACCCTACTTTTTCTAAAAGTTCTTTTGCTTTTGATACGGCCATTTTATTTCCCTGAAGTTCCAATGGCACCGCTACATTTTCCAAAGCCGTTAATGATGGCAACAATTGAAAATCCTGAAAAATAAAGCCAACTTTTTGGTTTCTTAATAAAGCACGTTCGTCCTCGGTTAAATGGCCCGTTTCTGTCCCACACAGTTCAATCGTACCAGAATCGGGTTGGTCCAAGCCTGCACATAGGCCCAATAAAGTGGTTTTTCCACTGCCCGAAGGCCCCACAATAGAAAATGTATCTTTAGCTTCAACCGAAAAACTTATATTTTTTAGAATGGTCAATTTTTTTGAACCACTGAAATAACTTTTCTCTAAGTTATTAACGTTTAATATCTTTGGCATGCTTTCTAGGTTGTAATTGGTATATCCGACAAATTAAAAAAATGATTTTGAATATGTATTCTAAAGCTACGAGAATCCTGTTAATGTTTTGTTATTTTTTAGTGCTCGTTATAGGCATCTCTTGTCGTGAAAACACCACTAAAAAAACAACAGTTACCGAAGAAACCGAAAAACCCACTAACAATTCGCAAGCCAAAACCTCTGAAGATAAACTCATCATGTTCTTTGGAAATAGTTTAACTGCCGGCATGGGTCTTGAAATGGAAGAAGGCTTTCCTGCTTTAATACAAAAAAGATTAGATTCATTGGAATTGCCCTATGAAGTTATAAATGCTGGTTTAAGTGGTGAAACTACTGCAAGTGGGAAGAATCGATTGGAATGGGTTTTAAACCAAAAGGTTGACATTTTTGTTTTGGAACTTGGGGCTAATGATGGCCTACGTGGCGTGCCTCTTAGTGAAACAAGAAACAATTTACAGGACATTATAGATTTTGTTAAAGATAAAAACCCTGGTGTAAAAATTGTATTGGCAGGCATGCAGATACCTCCAAATTTAGGCACAGATTATACTAGAGAATTCCAGAAAATATTTCCCGAACTAGCTGAGAAAAATAATGTTGAATTCATTCCTTTTTTACTTGAAGGCGTAGCGGGTATTCCCGAATTGAACCAAGGTGATGGCATTCACCCAACAGAAAAAGGCCAAAAAATAGTAGCACAAAATGTTTGGGAGGTTTTAAAAAATATACTGTAGCAAATTTATAGGTGAGAAAAGAATTTAATCATGCCACTTTTTTAGTTCTTGTTCTATTTCATTAAGTACACTATGAGATAGACTTAATAAATTAGCTATATAGTTTTGTTGGTTTAATTCCAACACGTGCTTCATTAATATTGAACCTAAAAGCTCTTTTTTACCAAGGACTGAATTCACGGCTTCTGTTCTTAAAGCGGATGTTTTATCTGTCAATTTTAGCGAGTCCCCCCACCATCTATCAGCTGACCATAAAATATATGATTCATAAGATGTCCTTTCTATAATTTGCGTAGCAAATATTTCAATATTAGCTTCATCTTCAAAGCCAGTTTTTGTAGTTGAATAAAAATTGGCTAAAAGCTCTTGGAGCTTTTTATTCCGTATTAGGTCAAGTTTACCTGCCCCTGAAAGCGCATCGTAGGTATTACTTCTAGTTTGTTCACGCCACCAACTTCCTCCACCAACAACAATATAATATCCAAGTGAATCTGGGTTTACGTTTATATTTTCTCTGTCTATGGTTTCGATAAGCTTGCTTGTATTATAGGACATGTTCTTTACTCTGTCGGAATTCTGCTTAATAAGTGAAATATTGGTTTGAAAATCTTCCTGTAACGATAAAAGCACTTCGTGGGCTTCTTTATTACTTTTTCGCTTTTCATTCCAATTATTAATCTGCAAGGCTATTAAAATACCAATAACAACTAATATAATTTCTCCAATGGCATATTTTAGGTAATTAGTAGTTTTGCCTTCTTTGAGTAATTGTTGTCTAATTTTTCTAAAAAACTTTATCATATTTTGAGTGTTTTTTTTGAGTGTTTTGTCATTGACTTCGTCGAATCTTCGATTTCCTGCGAAAGCAGGAATCTAAATTTGAATGCTAAAGTGGATTCCGCATCAAGTGCGGAATGACAAAAGCTTTTACCATCAGCTAATAGTTTTTTACGGATATTTCTAAAGAGTTGCTTGTCAATCTAAAAATCAACTTTGCGAAAACAATATTTATATTGCCTTAACTAATTAGTATTATTTAAAATACTTTTTCTTAAATAGTCTAATAACTCCTTATTCTGTTCCAAAAAATCTTTCATCATATATAAGGTATTAGCATGGTGGTCTTTTATTAATTTTATAGTTCCTAAAGCTGCTTCATCATTAGAAAGTTCAAATAAATTGGCTATTTTAACTATTTTGTTACGGGACACTGAAATGTTAGGGTATTTGATCAAAAGAGGAGAACCAAACTCTACAATCACTTCATTTACATATTTGGTTTGGCTTTCAAGCCGCTCATAAAATTGGGCATAGTTTCTAAGTTTTCGTTTCATTGTGTTATTTGTTAGCCCGTTGATTATCTGGCTTATATTCTCTACTGCATTAGATTTCACATTCATTTGGAGAAAAGGACGTTCTATAAACTCAAGGTTTTTGTTGAAGATTTTTTTGTATGTAGAATCCTTGTTCATATTTTCAATGATAGTATAGCTATTGAGGTGCTTGGGCAATCTGTTTATTTTATTTTGTATATCTATTGAGTCTTCTTGAATGTCTAATATAAGTTGTTCAATGTTTAAAAGTTCCAATTGTCTAGATTTTCGGTTCTCATTCCAATTATTAATCTGTAAGGCAATTAAAATACCAATAACAACCAATATTATTTCTCCAACGGCATACTTAAGGTACTTGCTGGTTTTCCCTTCATTGAGCAATTCCTGTCTTATTTTTCTAAAAAACTTTATCATAGAACTATCTTGTTGTTTTTAGAGTTAACCTACAGAATTTTTGAATCAACTGGCGTCGCAGAAATAATCGTTTGCAACACCACACAATAGCGTTCTGTCAATTTTAAAAGTGTTTTTTTGGCTTCTTCATCCGCATCACAATCAAGATTAAATGACAACCTAATATTCTTAAACCCTACAGGGACTTCCTTAGAAATAGACAATGTTCCTTTAAAATCGAGGTCGCCTTCGGCTTCTACGCTTCCATTTTTCACATTAACCCCAATGGCCGTAGCTACTGAGCAAAGTGTCACGCCGGCACAAGCAGCAAGCGCTTGTAATAATAAATCGCCCGAACAGGCTAAAGAACCATCACCACCAGTAGCAGGGTGTAAGCCCGCTTTTGCCATCGCTCTGCCTGTTTCTACACTGCATGAAATATTTTGCCCCAAGTTACCTTTTGCTTTTAGAGTAATAATGGCTGTTTCGGGATTGGTTCTGTATTTTTCTTTAAGAGGTGCTTGCAGCTTTTTTAATTCTTCGGTGTTCATAATTTTATGATTCATTTATTTCAGCAAGAACCATTCATGACGAAGAATTTTAGGGGCTATTTATAACTACTTGTTTGTAAGTAGTTTATTTGTTTGTTAAGTTACGCTTTTTTACAATTAAAAAATAAGTGGCACAAAAAATTTAAAAACAAAAACTAGCAGAACTATTGAAATTATATTTAAAACCAAACCAACCCTAGCCATTTGGTTCACTTTTACATAACCACTGGCAAATACAATAGCATTGGGCGGTGTGGCCATGGGCAGCATAAAGGCACAACTACTGGCAATGGTTACAGGAATTAAAAGATAAAGCATTGGTATATCTAATCCAATAGCAATACCCGCAACAACAGGCGCCAATACAGCTGTTAGGGCAACGTTGCTCATTAATTCGGTCATAAAAAGCATAAGGGTTATTAATAAAACCGCCATAAACAAAATACTAATATTACTGCTGGAAATATTTGTCGCTATGATTTCAATAATACCGCTTTCAGACATACCATTGGCCAAAGCCAAACCACCTCCAAACAATATTAAAATACCCCATGATAGTTTTTGGGTGTCGTTCCAATTTAAGATAAAATCACCCGCTTTTAAATTAAACGGTATGGTGAATAATGCCAAAGCGCCTAAAATGCTTATGGTGGTGTCTGAAAGTGCCAAACCAGGAATTAAATTGTTTATCAGTGTTCTAAAAATCCACAGAAATACTATAACTGCAAAAGTTACCAACACATGCTTTTCCCTTGCAGATGTTCTGCCCAGTTTTCTATATTCAGATTGAATAACATCTTTGGAAGCATTGAAAACCAAACCTTTGTTTGGAAACATCCATTGTGTAAGCACATAATAAATAACGGTGATTAAAACCACAGAAAATGGTAATCCTAAAAGCATCCATTTAAAAAAGGAAACTTCAATATCATACTCATTCTCCAGCAGTCCTATTAAAACGGAATTGGGTGGCGTCCCTATAACGGTTGCTATACCACCTGCATTGGCCGAAAATGCAATACCAAGCATGACACTTAATGCAAAATTCTGGTCTTGTTTGGTAAATCCGTCGGCATCATCCACCAACAATCGAATAACCGACAGTGCTATTGGCAACATCACAACCGTGCAGGCCGTATTGCTAATCCACATACTCATAAAAGCTGTGGCAATCATAAATCCCAAAACTACTTTGTTGGGCGTCGTACCTGTTTTCTTTATAATGGTAAGCGCAATACGTCTGTGCAAGTTCACTTTTTCTATGGCCAAAGCCAAAACAAAACCACCAAAAAACAAAAATACAATAGGGCTGCCATAATTGGCACCAACAGCATCGATTGGCATGACTTTAAAAATAGGAAACAGTAATAATGGCAATAAAGAAGTAACCGAAATAGAAACGGCTTCGGTAATCCACCAAAACACCATCCACAAAGCTGTGGCGATAACCGTATCTGCTTTTTCAGAAATGATTTCAAAAGGTAAAAACTGAAATGCAATAAACAATAATGGCCCCAAAAAAAGCCCTATTTTTTTTGAAATAGGATGTTTAGTCATGTTTTATAAGTTGGTTAGAAATTTTAAAGTTAAACATTTCTAAAATTCCAAAAACAATCCCTTTCATTTTATGGATTCATAATTGTAAAAGATTTGTTTGTTGTATTTTTGCAATATGAGTAAACCGCTATCAAAACAAGAGCTTCATAATTTAGCCATGAACCATGTAGGCAAGGATTTAGAGTCGCGTGGTTTTGAATTTATTGCGGTGAACAGTAAGCTTAAAAAACATCCGCAATTTGTTTGTATCGATAAGAACAGCCAGTATTACTTTGTGATTGTTCGGGTGGTACTTTTACCCGAAAACCCCAATAACTATGATATAGTCTGGATGGAATCCTTTAAAAAACATGCCCGTGAACACGATGCCAAAGTGCTATATGCCGGTGTTGGCATTGGCAACCCAAATGGAGAAGACCTCCCTATTTTTTTAAACGAAGAATACCTTATGGAATACAATGGCATTCAAGTAGTTGAAACAAATTTGAATTAGATGAAACAAGTATTTTACTTCGTTGTTTTATTGCTCTTAGTTTCTTGTGGCAACAAAACCCAGAACACAAAACTTTCAGGCTCAATATTTGGCACTTTTTATGAAGTCACTTACCATTCCAAAACAGACGAAGACTTTCAAAAAAGCATAGACAGTTTGTTTTATATTATAAACAAATCGATGTCTACTTACCAAACCAACTCAGATATTTCTAAGCTAAATAGAAATGAGCCTGTAGAAGTGGACCAACATTTTAGAACTGTTTTTAAAGCCTCCAAACTTATTCACAAGGAAACAAACGGCATTTTCGACCCAACCATTGGCGCCGTTGTAAATGCTTGGGATTTTGGACCAGAAGGCAGAATAATCAATTTAGATAGTTTAAAAATTGATAGTTTAATGCTGTCTGTTGGCTTGAACAAGGTTAAACTAATTGACAATAAAATAACGAAACCCCAACATACTTTTTTAGATTTTAATGCGATTGCAAAAGGCTATGCCGTAGATATTGTTGGCGAATTTTTAGAATCGAAAAATATTGAAAACTATCTAGTGAATATTGGCGGCGAGCTAACCACTAAAGGAATTAATATTGAAAAACAATCTGGTTGGAAAGTAGGCATTGAACATCCAAATTTTGATGGTTCGCAAAGTTTTGAAAAGGTTATAGAATTGAAAAATGAATCTATGGCAACCTCTGGCACGTATAGAAAATTTAAGATAGATACCGAAGGAAAACGTTATGCCCATATTATTGATGCCAAAACAGGTTACCCGAGCAAAACCAATTTATTGAGCATCTCTGTAATTGCTGAAAATTGCATGATTGCAGATGCGTATGCTACCGCATTTCAAGCCATGGGCATTGAAAAAATTAAAGCACTTTTGGCCGAGCATCCAGAATTGAAAGTGTTTTTGATTTTTGAAAATGACCAAAAGGAATTTGAAACTTTGGCATTAAATGGGTTTCCAGAAAACTAACCTGTCATTCCTGCGAAAGCAGGAATCTAAAAAAAATTCAAATTATTTAACCTCCCCGGTGGTTATCGGTAGACGTGGTAATCTCTTCAAAAGCAGCAGATTGCCACATCACGCCAAAAGCGTGATTCGCAATGACGGTTACTTGTAAACCACGGGGATAATTTCACCCTTGGCCAAACAGTATTTTTTTATGTCTTCTTCTGAAAGTTGAGCAGTATAATCAACCTCATCTACTTTAAAACCGATGTTTCTAAGTTTGTCAAAATAATCCCTGCCGTAAACCCGTACATGGTCATACTGACCAAAGATTTTAGCGCGTTCTTTTTTATCGGTTATGCTGTTGTCTTCAAATGTTTTTTCTCGCGATAAGTCCTGAGGAATTTGAAAAATTCCCATGCCACCAACTTTCAATACCCTATATAATTCTTGCATGGCTTTGGTATCGTCTGGGATATGCTCCAACACATGGTTGCATAAAATCACATCAAAACTATTGTCTTCAAAAGGAAGGTTGCAAATATCCGCTTTAACGTTAGCTAGTGGTGAATTTAAATCGGTAGTCGTGTAATCTAAATTCTTCATGTTTTTAAAACGCTTGTAAAACGCCTGCTCTGGAGCAAAATGTAATACTTTGTGGAATTCTGTAAAGAAATTGGTTTCTTCCCTTAAATAAAGCCACAGCAGCCTATGGCGTTCCAACGACAAAGTAGAAGGTGATAACACATTGTTTCGTTGTTTCCCATAACCGTAAGGCAAAAAATACTTAAAACTTTTGCAATCTATGGGATCTGTGTAATTATGGCCCTTTAAAACATACGCTAAAAGTGGTGAAACGGCATAGCTTGCCCTTATTAATAAAGGCCTAGGCACATTATTCAAAATTATTTTAAAAAGTCTTTTCATTTAAAGCACCAAAGCTTTCTGTCTGAATTCATCTTCCTCATTGGAAGTAATTCCCAAAGCTTCGTAAACATAAGCAAATGTTGAAAGGATTTCTGGTTTGCCATCAACTAGAGCCACATCGTGCTCAAAATGAGCACTTGGTTTTCCATCTTGGGTAACAATGGTCCAACCATCTTTTAATTGTTTTATTCTATGGGTACCCATATTAATCATAGGCTCTATGGCTACTACTTGACCTTCCAAAAACTTTTTGCCGCGTCCTCGCTTTCCATAATTTGGCATTTCGGGGTCTTCGTGCATTTTTTTACCCAACCCGTGGCCAACCAGTTCGCGAACCACACCATAACCTTGGTCTTCACAATATTTTTGGATGGCATAGCCAACATCGCCCACCCTGTTACCATTTTTAAATTCCCTGATACCTACATACAAAGATTCTTTAGTAGTTTGAAGTAATTTTTTCGTTTCTGGATCAACATCACCAATTTCAAACGTATAAGCATGATCGCCATAAAAACCGTTCATTAACGCACCGCAATCTATAGAAACAATGTCACCTTCCTCCAAAGGTTTATCCGTCGGCAACCCATGAACCACCGCTTCGTTCACACTGGTTAAAAGCGTGGAAGGACAGTCGTACAGGCCTAAAAAACCAGGCAATGCCCCTTGAGATCTTATATAATCTTCAGCTAGTTTGTCTAATTGCTTTGTTGTTACACCCGGTTTTAATTCTTTGGCAAGCATGCCCAGCGTTTTGGAAACAATAAGGGCACTTTGACGCATCAATTCTATTTCTTCTCTAGTTTTTACTTCAATCATCTTTTAAAAAATAATGGCAAAGATACTTAAAATAAAAATGTTTGAAATTTTACAAGGAACAGGAATCAAATGAAAACTGAAATTATTTGAAAAATTTAAAAAATCCCTTTCTCTTTTCCGTAGAAACAGGACTGCCTTCGGAATTTACCAACAAGTGGTATATTTCACCCCAACCTTGAAAACCACCTATATTTCTATCATCAATAAATATATCGGCATGGATTTTTCGACTCATGACTTCACCATTGTATTCTTCCTCTGGATAACTCTTGTTAACAGCATAGAAATGGATGCCATTTTCTTCACAAAATGCCACCGCTTCATCCAACCTTTCACCGTATCTGTAAGTCCACAAAATAAGCCTATGCCCTTCCTCCTGTAACTTTTTAAGCGTTTCAAAAGCAAAAAGCATAGGCTTACCAATTTTAGGATACGCATCTTCTACAATGGTCCCATCAAAATCTACCGCTATTATGAGTGCATTATTGAAATTCATCCAATTTGGGATTTTGAGGTTTTTGTAAAAATATGCTTTTTTAACTAAAATGCTATACTAAAGCATGTTGCGTCATGGCCTTAGGTTGTTCTACACCCATTAGTTTTAAAATTGTAGGAGCCATATCGCCAAGAATACCATCTTTTATCTGTTTTAATTCGTTGTCGATTAAAATAACAGGCACAGGGTTGGTGGTATGCGCTGTATTTGGCGAACCATCTGGGTTTATCATAGTTTCACAGTTTCCGTGGTCGGCAATCAACAACGTGGTGTAGCCATTATCCAATGCAGTAGTTACAACTTCTTTCACGCATTCATCTACTGCTTCACAGGCTTTAATGGCAGCTTCCATGACACCTGTGTGCCCAACCATATCACCATTGGCAAAGTTTAAGCATACAAAATCAACCTCGCCTTTTTTAAGCTCAGGTACCAAAGCATCCTTTAATTCGTAGGCACTCATTTCAGGTTTTAAATCGTAAGTAGCCACTTTGGGAGAATTTCTTAAAATGCGGCTTTCACCTTCAAATGGTTCTTCTTTTCCGCCAGAAAAGAAAAAGGTAACGTGTGGGTATTTTTCAGTTTCAGCTATTCTTATTTGTTTTTTGTGGTTTTTTTCCAAAACCTCACCCAAAGTTTCCGTTAAATTGTCTTTATTGAAAATAACCTTCACATTTTTATAAGCATCGTTATAATTGGTAAGCGTTACATAATACAAATTCAGCTTATGCATGTTTTGCTCGTGGAAATCTTCTTGAGATAATGCTTCAGTCAATTCACGACCTCGATCGGTCCTGAAATTGAAGAAAATCACCACATCATCATCTTTTAATGTTGATATAGGATTCCCCGAAGCATCTGTATGAATAATAGGTTTTATGAACTCATCAGTTATGTCGTTGTCGTAATTATTCTTCACCGAAGCAACTACATCTAATGATTTTTCACCTAAACCATTCACAATGGCATCGTAAGCCAATTTAACACGTTCCCAACGCTTATCCCTGTCCATAGCATAATAACGACCAGTGACAGAAGCTAATTTAGTAGGCGTGTTTTCAATATGATTTTCCAAATCGGCGATGAAACCAGCTCCTGATTTTGGATCCACATCGCGACCATCGGTAAAAGCGTGAACGTAGGTTTTTTTCAAACCATAATCGTTGGCAGCATCAATTAAACCATACAAATGTTTGTAATGGGAATGTACACCGCCATCGCTCAACAATCCTAAAAAATGAATACTTTTATTGTTTTCCTTAGCATATTTAAAAGCATCTACCAAAACAGGTTCATTATTTAAGGTTTTGTTTTCTACAGCTAAATTAACCTTTACCAAATCTTGATATACAATACGACCAGCACCTAAATTCATGTGGCCAACTTCGCTATTTCCCATTTGGCCCTCCGGCAAGCCTACATGTAAACCATCGGTACGAAGCGACGCATTGGGGTATTTTGTATATAAAGAATCTATAAAAGGCGTGTTGGCATTATCTATAGCGGATACTTTTGGGTCGGGCGATTTACCCCAGCCGTCCAGTATCATCAATATTACTTTCTTGTTCATTTTTATTGGAAATTTAGTACTGCAAAAATACAGAAGTTTAGGTAGAAAGCCTTAAAAATAGGGGATTAAAAATGGCATAGATTCTTTATGAAGATATAGTTTTTTTGAGAAATCGGTTATTACGCATAGCAACATCTATATTTGCTTTTAAAATGGTAAATTATCATATTCTTCGTCTTTTTTCTTTTCAAATTCCTTTAGACTTAAACCATCCAGTTTGTATTTCCAAGCAATTTCATTAAAATATTTAAGAAACCGAGAGTTTTTTAAATTCTCATTCTCTACAATTTTGTCTTGTAAGTATTCTACTTTTTCTAACGTCAAATCCTTTATTTTTTTTTAATGCTTCAAGTCTTTCTATTCCTTGGTTTGCAGTATTTGACAAAAGAATAAGTTCAACCAATGTGTTAAGATATTTTGTTTTGGTTTTTGGATTTGAAGAAATAATTTCAAAAATGCCTTTGGCAACTTGTCCAACATTTTTTCCAACAGCCTGAAATCCTTGATATTTACCAATAAATCCATATGGGTCAAGTTCTTTACGTATTGGTATAATCAATACATTTCTGCCAATTGCAACTCCAATTTCCTGATCAGTCCAGTTACTGTCTTTGAATCCAGGCATTAAAACTGCACAAAGAGCATCCATTGAAAAAAGTCCTTTTTCAATTTCATCTTGCCATTCTCTTGTTGGTTCGATATCTTCGTGAGCGACAAAAGATGATATTCCATACTTTTCTAATTCTCTTTTCAATATACCTATTGTCTTTTTGAAACTTGCCAAATGACTTATAAAAAGTTTAAAATGACCAGGTTTCCAAAAAGTAGCTTCACCTTCTTTTATCATTTGAATTGAAGATATTGCTGGATGATCGATTCCTAATTCAGCAGCTATTTCAAGAACAATTTCATCTTTAACCTTTGGCAATATTTCTTTAACATAAACATATTTACTATTGTAACTTGGTTGGTGGTCAGTTGGGATTCCATAGCTTTGAAAATATCCATCGATTTCTACAAATTTCATTCTCTCCTGAAGTTCTCTCCCAATCATATCAATAATTTCTATTTTCTCAAGTTTTTTCATCGTATTTCCCACAACTTGTTAAATAATTTTTATTTTTAAATTTACAATCAAGATTATATAAAATTAAATAAAAAAGCCCAACTCAATTGAGTTGGGCCTTTAAATTATAATCTAAAAAAGAAGAATTAATCGTCTTTTCTATCTTCTCTAGGTTTTCTATCATCACGACGGTTGTCTCGTCCACGATTGTCCCTACCTCTATTGTCGCGTCCACCACCTCTGTTATTATCTCTAGGCGGTCTAGCTACATAGCCTTCTGGTTTTGGCAAAATAGCTTTACGCGATACTTTTTCTTTGCGGGTTTTTGGGTCAACACCAAAGTATTTCACTTCAAAAACATCGCCCATATTAACCACGTCGCTTACGTTCTCCGTACGCTCCCAAGCCAATTCGCTTACGTGTAATAATACCTCGTTTCCTGGTGCTTGGGTGTATTCTACAACAGCACCAAAATCAAGCATTTTTATGACTTTAACCTCATATACATTACCAACTTCTGGTTTAAACATCAACGAATCTATTTTAGCTAATACCGCATTAATTCCATCTTGTCCTACACCTAATATTTCTACGATACCTTCTTCGGTAACAGGATCTTCGTTAATAACAATAGTTGTTCCTGTTTCTTTCTGTAATTCCTGAATAACTTTTCCACCAGGTCCAATTAATGCCCCAATAAATTCGTTAGGAATTCTTCTTGTTATCATTTTTGGTGCATGTGGTTTCACATCAGCATTTGGTTGCGCGATGGTTTCTACCAATTTTCCTAAAATATGTAAACGACCTGCTTGTGCTTGCATTAAGGCCTTTACCAAAATTTCATAAGAAAGTCCTTTTACTTTAATATCCATTTGGCAAGCGGTGATACCATCTTCGGTTCCGGTTACTTTAAAGTCCATATCACCCAAATGATCTTCATCACCTAAAATATCACTTAAAACAGCATACTTTCCAGTTTCGGTATCGGTAATTAAACCCATTGCAATACCAGAAACCGGTTTTTTAATGGGTACACCTGCATCCATAAGCGCCATTGTTCCGGCACAAACGGTTGCCATAGATGATGAACCGTTACTTTCTAATACTTCAGAAACCACTCTTACTGTATATGCATAATCTTCAGGCACCATACCTTTTAAGGCACGTTGCGCCAAATTACCATGACCAACCTCACGACGAGATGTACCTCTAATAGGTCTAGCCTCACCAGTTGAAAAAGGAGGGAAGTTATAATGTAAATAGAAACGTTCTTCACCTTCAAAAGATGGCATGTCTATTTGGTTAGCTTCTCTTGAAGTTCCTAAAGTAACCGTGGCTAATGCTTGAGTTTCTCCCCTTGTAAAGATTGAAGAGCCATGTGTAGATGGCAAATAATCAACTTCACACCAAATCGGTCTAATATCCGTAGTTTTTCTACCGTCTAACCTTAAACCTTCATTTAGCGTTAAATCACGAACAGCGGCTTTTTCGGCTTTACTATAATATTTTGAAATTAAACCTCCAAAGTCTTCTAGTTCTTCTTCTGTGAAAGTGGCTTTAATTTCTTCTTTTATTTCTGCAAATGCAGCACCTCTTTCATGTTTTGCCGAAGCAGATTTTGCAATAGCATATACTTTATCGTATGCCATATCGTGAATTTTCTTAGCCAAATCTTCATCTTCTCTTTCTGGCTCGTATTCACGTACTTCTTTTTTGCCAAAAGCTTCAGCTAATTTTACTTGAGCAGCACATTGTACCTTAATAGCATCATGAGCAAACTTAATGGCTTCAACCATTTCTTCTTCTGAAATCTCTTTCATTTCGCCTTCAACCATCATCACTGAATCTGCAGAAGCCCCAATAACCATGTCAATATCAGATTCTAATAATTGAGCTTGCGTTGGATTAATTATAAATTCACCGTTTATACGACCAACTCTTACTTCAGATATAGGGGTTTCAAATGGCACATCACTTAACTGAATGGCAGCCGATGCTGCTAATCCAGCCATAGCATCAGGCATCACGTTCTCGTCATGAGACATTAACTGGATCATTACTTGCGTTTCCGCATGATAATCTTTTGGGAATAACGGACGTAACACACGATCAACTAATCGCATGGTTAATACTTCACCATCACTAGGTCTAGCTTCTCTTTTAAAGAAACCACCTGGATAACGACCAGCAGCGGCAAATTTTTCGCGGTAATCAACAGTTAATGGTAAAAAATCAACATCACTTTGTTGGTAGTTTGAAACAACGGTACATAATAACATGCATTTTCCAGATTGAACAACAACAGAACCATGAGCCTGTTTTGCTAATTTTCCGGTTTCGATGGAAATTGTACGTCCATCACCAAGGTCTATGACCTCTCTAAAAACTTTTGGAATCATAAATTTTAATTCTAATTAAACAATGGTCTCCGCCTAAACTGGACGGACAGGGTTGTGTTGTTGTGTGTAGTTGTTGTGTGTTGACCAATGAAAAACTATGAATAGCTTCTTATTTGCGAATTTTTATACTCTCTCGTTAGAGTCTCATAAAACAAAAAAGAGGCATAAAAGCCTCTTTACTGTGATTATTTTCTTAATCCTAATTCTTTAACAATAGCACGGTATCTTAAGATATCTTTCTTAGCTAAATAATCTAATAAAGATCTACGTTTACCTACTAGTTTTACCAAAGAACGCTCGGTATTAAAATCTTTACGATTTCTTTTTAAGTGTTCTGTAAGGTGATTAATTCTGTGAGTGAATAACGCAATTTGTCCTTCAGCAGAACCTGTATCGGTTTTTCCTTTGCCGTGTTTTGCGAAAATTTCCTCTTTTACTTCTTTTGCTAAATACATGCTAATATTATTGTAAATGATTTTTATGTACTCGAAAGGCTTTCTTTCGAGCGGCAAATATAGTGATTTTTAATAATATGCAAGTTTGTTTTAAACAAAAAGGCTTGATAAAATTTATCAAGCCAAATATTTTAAACTTTTTGGTTTCTAAGCCCTTAAAGGCTGATTTAAAATCAGATCTAAATACTGATTGATTTTATTTTTAAGTTCTTTTCTAGGTGTGATAAAATCTAGGAAACCGTGCTCTAATAAAAATTCAGCAGTTTGAAACCCTTCGGGCAATTCTTTTCCTGTAGTATCTTTTACAACACGTGGCCCCGCAAACCCAATTAAAGCGCCTGGCTCGGCAATATTAATATCACCTAGCATAGCGAACGAAGCTGTGGTTCCTCCTGTAGTTGGATCGGTACACAGCGAAATATAAGGAATACCAGCATCCGCCAATTGAGCCAATTTTGCCGAGGTTTTAGCTAACTGCATTAGTGAAAACGCAGCTTCCATCATTCTGGCGCCACCAGATTTAGATATAACCAACAAAGGCACTTTCTTTTTTAATGAATAGTCTGCAGCACGTGCAATTTTTTCACCTACAACACTTCCCATAGAACCACCAATAAACGCGAAGTCCATACAGGCTACAACCAGATCCTTACCTTTAGATTTTCCAACGCCTACACGAACAGCATCTTTAAGTTTTGTCTTTTCTTGAGCTGCTTTTAAACGATCGGGATATTTTTTTGTGTCGACAAATTTTAAAGGGTCTTTAGATTCTAAATTAGCATCAAGCTCTTTAAATTTATTGTCATCAAAAAGGATTTCGAAATATTCCTGACTTCCAATACGGACATGATAACCATCTTCTGGACTTACATAAAAGTTTTTTTCCAGTTCGTCTGCATCAACAATCTTGCCTGTGGGAGATTTGTACCAAAGTCCTTTAGGAGTGTCTTTTTTTTCTTCGGTGGTGGTAGTTATACCTTTTGTTTTTCTTTTAAACCAAGACATAAAATACGATTTACTATTATCAGTTCTTTATCTAAAACACATCTAGCAGTGCTTAGATTGAGGCATTTTTTAAATCTTTTAAAGTAAGTGATTTTAAAAAGCCTGACCACAAAATTAAGGGTTTATTTTAATTTTGTGGCAAAGCAATCGTAATTTTATAATGTGTTAACGTTGTTAAGGTCTGCAAAGGCTTGTTTTAGGCGCTCTACAAAAGTTACTTCACCAGCGCGTAACCATACTCGTGGGTCGTAATGTTTTTTGTTTGGAGAGTCTTCTCCATCAGGGTTGCCTATCTGAGATTGTAAGTAATCTTTTTTATCGCTCATGTAGTCTCTAATACCCGTCATAAACGCATATTGTAAATCGGTATCGATATTCATTTTTATAACGCCATAGCTAATACCTTCACGGATTTCTTCAACAGAAGAACCAGAACCACCGTGGAAAACAAAGTCTATATGGTTATGACCTACACCAAATTTTTTCGACACATATTCTTGTGAATTCTTTAAAATCTTAGGTGTTAGCTTAACATTTCCTGGTTTGTAAACACCGTGTACGTTTCCAAAAGCTGCAGCAATAGTAAACTGACTACTTACTTTACTCAATTCTTCGTAAGCATAAGCCACTTCTTCTGGCTGGGTGTACAATTTAGAATCATCAACATCGGTATTATCTACACCATCTTCTTCACCTCCAGTTACCCCTAATTCTATTTCTAATGTCATGCCCATTTTACTCATTCTTGCCAAATACTGCTTACATATTTCGATGTTTTCTTCTATTGGCTCTTCAGATAAGTCAATCATATGGGAACTGAAAAGTGGTTTTCCAGTTTCTGCAAAATGCTTTTCACTCGCGTCTAGCATACCATCAATCCAAGGCAATAATTTTTTGGCACAGTGGTCTGTATGTAAAATCACTGGGACTCCATAAGATTCAGCCATAATATGAACGTGTTTAGCACCAGCAACAGCACCAGCAATAGCTGCTTTTTGACCGTCATTGCTTAAACCCTTTCCTGCATTAAATTGTGCACCTCCATTTGAAAATTGAATAATTACCGGAGCGCTTAATGCTTTAGCAGTTTCTAACACGCCGTTAATGGTATTAGAACCAATTACATTTACTGCTGGTAAAGCATACCCTTTTTCCTTAGCATGCTTGAATATATTTTGAACTTCGCTACCAGTGGCAACGCCTGGTTTTATATTATGTCCCATTTTTTCTTGATTTGATTAAAATTTGTTTCAAAAGTAATCAATTTTTAAATAAATAATCTTGAAATCGCCTTATGAAAACCTTAAAACCAACCGAAAACGTTATAGTACAGACACTTAGTTTAAGATTAACTAGAAAGGGTAGTTGATACCCACATTATAAACCGCATTCTTGAAATTGTAATCTTTAAACCATCGGGAACCATCGGGATAAGAAGGATCGTATGTTTTAAAACCAACATCAAACCTAAAAACAAAAAAACTGAAGTCGTAACGTAAACCAAGACCAGACCCAATGGCTATATCCTTTAAAGAATTAAACCCTTTAAATGTTGCGCCTTCTGTTGTAACATTGTCTAAAACGTTCCAAATATTACCTGTATCTATAAAAGCCGCTCCATTTAAATTTTCAAAAAGATTAAAACGCTGCTCTACACTAAACGCAAATTTTAAATTGGCCTCGTTAAACTCATTTAAGGTCTGGGAGCTTCCTGGCCCTAAATTATAAGCTGTCCAAGCTCTATTGTCATTTGGCCCTCCTGCAAAGAAACTTTTAGAAAACGGAATACTATTTGAATTCCCGTAAGGAATAGCTATACCTAAAAAACTTCTAATGGCCAGTACATTTTTTTTACCTAGATCCCAGTGTTTTATATAATCAAATTCTGTTTTCACATATTGCGAATAGGCAACATTAAAAATTTCATACCGACCATTTTCATTTTTATCCAAGCCTAAAAGTTTTGAAGCATTAGATAGTAAGTTACCTGCCAATTCGAACTTAAACCTGAAAATGGAAAAATCTTCATCAAACAAATTCGTACGCTCGTCATTCACCAAACTAAAACTTGAAGAAAAAATAAGGTTGTTCTCGGTAAGCCTATTTTTACGCTCACTAATATTACTTACTGTTCTTAATTGGTCATCTGAAATCTCACTAGGTGTCGGCGTACTTAACGCATAGTTTATAAAATCGTCTGTTCCTTCTGGAATCACTAAATCGTTACCAGGGTCTGCACTTATATAATTAATATCTTTTGCTGTCTCATTCAATAAATTATATGAGTTTTTATAAACATTAAAATACCTATCGGCATTAAGATTTCTTATATACTGAACATTAAAAACATCTAACTTATCAGTAACTTTTGGAGACGGTCGCCAATTGAAACTGAAAATACCATTAAAAGTTTGTTTATCCAGACCTATATTGGTTTGCCCTGAAGTTGACAAACTAATCCTTGTATTGGGCGACATGTATTTGGGCACAATGCCTTCTGTGTAAAAAGGTGAGAAAAACCTAGGTATGGTAAGCCTTAGGTCTAAACCATACTCATTAATATCGAAAAAGGGGTCGCCAATACTGTTTTGTTCTTTTGAAGCGCCTTTTGAGGAGCCTATCGAACCAAACGCTGATATTTCGAAGGTTTCTGCGCCATTAAATATATTTCTAATAATTAAACTGGGGCTCAATGAAAAGCCAACAGCCTGTATGTTACTTTGCGATACTTCGGTACTAAAACCCAAACTGAATTTTTTTAACGGAGTCAGTTTAATAATACTGGTAAGTGTATTATCCGAATTCACCTCATATTCTATATTTGGGTATTTAAACGTACGAAGTTCATTTAAATAGCTGTAAGTTCGGGTTCTATCTAAATCCCTATAAATCTCACCCCTGGAAATAAATACGGCATCTGTTAGTGCTTTAGGGCGGTAACGCATTTTACCATAACTGAAAATTTTATAACTATTATAAGATATCGAATCTTGAGGCTTTGCAGTATTTTCATTTTCAAAAGTGTAATCGGTATATATTTTTACCTCATCAATTTTGTAAACCTTAAAAGGTTCTCTAATGGTCGTATCTTGATCCCGAATTGCCCTATCTTGAATTTGGAGCGCCACATTTACTTTTTTGTTGGTACCAATGGTATCTATTTCCATAGTAATATACTCTTGGTTAAAATGGTACAGTCCCATATTGCGCAGCTCATTTGAAATTCGGCTACGTTCCTGCTCAAAATTTGTTGTTTTATACTGTTCTCCTTTTTTTATAAGCGAATTTTGCTTTATGGACTTATTATAAAGCGTATCTATAATAGGCGTAGCAATTCTTTGGGTAATAGAATCTATAATAAAAGCGTTACCTGTTTCCACATGGTATTCCACACTGGATTTTTTATCGTCCCTCCTTTCAATATCATAGGTAGCCTCTACATCAAACCAACCATTGTTAATATGATAGTCCTCTAAACGTTTTATAGATTTCTTAGTTTGTTCTTCATCTAAGATTACCGGTGCCTCTCCTGTTTTTTTTAACCATTCATTAAAAGCTATTCTATTTTGAATGTATTTATCCAGTTGCTTTTTAGAATAAAAGTTTTCTAAATGTTCTTTTTTCTTTGGCCTTTTGTTGATATTGGCATTTATAATGGAATCGATATTAGGTCTGGCCAAATTATATAGTTCCAAACGCAAAGGAAAACCCAATATTTTTTGGTTTGGTTGCTGGTATAGTAAATTGTCTATTGTTTCCCTTTTATCTTTTTTGCCATTAACAAAAATGGTGTTTTCGGTAAGTAAATAATCCGTATCAGCCACTCTTTTTACACTGCTACACGAAGCTGCGAGAATTACAGTTAAAACCAATAGTATTTTTGAGAGCTGATTTTTCAAATGCTTTTTTAAAAAAATTTTAATTACGGGTTTAATTGTGAAACCTAGCAATAGAGAATATTACTTATTTGGATTCAAAAATACTAATATTTCACCTGTTTGTTTCTATGTTTCTTAAAATTGTAAATACCTTTAAATAATAACCGTTTTTTGTTTCCGCTTATTTTATAATTGGACGGTTTCAACCTGAATAAATCTAAATAAACAAACCTTTACAAGTGTTTCCTTATTTTTGTTTTCTTTATAATCTAAAACATTATCTGTCGTGGCAACATCTCTGTCTAAAAACCAAATAAAACTAATAGCCAGTTTAAAACAAAAAAAGTACAGGCAATTGCACGGCCTTTTTATTGCAGAAGGCATTAAAACAATAAAAGAATTATTAGACTCTAATTTTGCAATTCATACCTTGTTCACTACAGAAAGCTTCAATATTGATGCCAAAAAAGAACAAATCATAAGCGAAAAAGAACTCAAGCAAATCAGTTTCTTAAAAACACCTAACAAAGCCTTAGCCCTTTTTCATATTCCAAAACCAAAAGCGATAGATACAGCCCAACTTATTATTGCACTAGACGATGTAAGAGACCCCGGTAACTTAGGCACGATTATAAGGCTGTGCGATTGGTTTGGCATTAACAACCTTATTTGCAGCCTTGAAACGGTTGATTGCTTTAACCCCAAAGTAATTCAAGCAACCATGGGCTCAATTACAAGAGTAAATATTAATTATGTTGATTTACCAACTTTTTTAAAGGATTCAAAATCGCCTGTTTTTGGCGCTTTCATGGACGGTGAAAACGTTTATAATAAAAACTTACCCACAAAAGGTGTTTTAGTTATGGGTAATGAAGCCAATGGCATTTCAAAAAATACAGAAGCTTTGGTTACCGAAAAAATAGCCATTCCCCGCTTTGGAGCCATTCAAGCCACCGAAAGTTTAAATGTGGCAACTGCCACAGCCATTTTGTTAAGTGAGTTTAAAAGGTCTATTTAATTTACTGAAAAGTAAAGTTAATTAAAAGCGCCCTGGTTTGCATGCTTTCAATATTACTGGTCCAAGGACTATTAGGATCTCTATCTGGCACCAATTCATTTTTCATGCTAAATATTCCGCGAATTGATGGCGTGAATTTAAAATTGTATAAATAAAAATCGATTCCGAAGCCCACCTCATAAAATAAATTGTTTTTCTTCAACCTAAATTGCCCGTTACTGTTATCGTCCGGATTATTTTCGTTACTGGAAAGGTTTAGCGCTGTAGAAATACCGCCCACCACAAAGGGTTTAAAATTATTAATACGCTTGGTTGAAAATTTTACAAGTAACGGCAAATGGATATAGGTAGATTTAACTTCACGTGTTAAGTCAGAACTTCTGGAAGGCCCACCGGGAAAATGCGTTTGACTATAATATAACTCTCTAGCCGTGATGAACAACCCTGGTTCGATTCTTAAATCGATGTAATCGTTAATACGCATGTTTCCTATAAGCCCTACATTAAAACCTGTGCTTCTTTTTACGTAAATATCCCTTAAATCATTTTTATAGTCAAAATTGAAATCGTATTGGCTAAACCCTAAAAAATAGCCCCATCGCAATAATTTATAATCTGTAGAGCCCCTTCCTTGATTCGCATCATAAGTCACTTTTTCCTTTCTAAAAAGCTGTGCATTAGAAGTCTGAATTAGGAACAAAAATGAAAAAAGTACAAAAAAGTGCTTCATAAAATTATTTTGATGACACATAAATGGTAGCTACACCAAATGTTTGCGGAAAATCTTCAACACTAATAAACCCAATTTTACGCAAAATATTGTTTAAAGCCTCTCCATAAGGAAAAACCGATGCCGATTCGCTTAAATATTTATAGGCACTTTTATCTTTTGAAAAGATACGACCTATAAGAGGCAAAATATTTTTTGAATAGAAGTTATAGCCTTGTTTATATGGTGTTTTTGTTGGTACAGATGTTTCTAAAATAACAAAACAGCCCCCTGGTTTTAACACCCTTAATATCTCCTTTAAACCGTTTTCAAGTGTTTCAAAATTCCTGATACCAAAGGCAACCGTAATGGCATCGAAGGTATTGTCTTCAAATGGCATGTTTTCAGAGTCTCCTAACACCATTTCTATTCTATCCGAAAGTCCTTTTTTGTTTATTTTCTCCTTGCCAACTGCAAGCATCCCACTGCTTATATCCAACCCAATAATTTTATCGGCATTGGTACTAGCCAAAGCAATGGCCAAATCGCCTGTGCCAGTAGCGATATCTAAAATGGTTTTTGGATTGGTTTCCTTAACGGTTTTAACCACTTTTTTTCGCCATTTCACATCTATACCAAACGAAATAACCCGATTGAGGCCATCGTATTCGCCAGAAATGGTATCGAACATTTTTGCAACTTGTTCTTTTTTACCTAAATCGCTATCCTTATAAGGCTTAATTTTCGACAAATCTTTCTTTTTTGGCAAATATAAAGTATAAAAAAAGGATTAAACAACACACCATTAAATAATTGAATGGAATCAATGTTTATTTTATAGTATATTTGTTACTACTTATTTTATGATAAATTAAGAATGAAAATAATTATTGCTGGTGCTGGTGAGGTTGGGTTTCATTTGGCCAAGTTACTGTCCTATGAATCACAAGAAATTACTTTAATTGATCCTAACAAGACGAGTTTAGCCCATGCAGACACACATCTAGACATTCGGGTTATAAAGGGCGATGCCACTTCTATCTCTATTTTGAAAGAAGCTAGAATAGAAACGAGCGATTTGTTTATTGCGGTTACATCGAGTGAAACTACCAATATTACGGTATGTGTTTTGGCCAAACAATTAGGATCCAAACGAACCATTGCCAGGATATCCAATACCGAGTTTATCCATTATAAAGATGAAGTAGGTTTTACCAAATTTGGTATCGATGAACTGATTTCACCCGAAGCATTGGCGGCTTCTGAGATTGAACTGTCCTTGAAACAATCGTCTTTTAATGAGAATTACGAATTTGAAGGCGGCGCATTAACTATGGCTGGATTAACACTTTCAAAATCGGCTTCGTTTGTTGGAAAAACCGTAAAGGAAGCTGCCGAAATTTTTCCCGAAATACACTTTGTGCCCATTGCCATTCAGCGTTTTGGTACACAATTTACCATAATTCCTCGTGGCGACACCAAATTTAAACGTGGCGACACGGTTGTTTTTATAACTTCCGAAGGCGGCGGCGATGAACTTTGCCGACTTACTGGAAAACTAAACAGGGAAATTAAAAACGTTATGATTTTGGGAGGCACCCAAATAGGGTATAAAACAGCACGTGATTTAAGCAACAAGCATTTTAATGTAAAATTATTGGAAGGAAACAGGGATCGCGCTTTTGAACTTGCTGAACAATTAACGGAAGTTTTGGTAATTAACAGTGATGGACGCAATGTAGATTTATTGGACGAGGAAAATATTAGCGATATGGATGCTTTTGTGGCTGTAGGCTCGAACTCCGAAACAAATATCATGTCTTGCTTGGTGGCCAAGTCGAAAGGTGTTAAAAAAACCATTGCTTTGGTTGAAAACATGGACTATTTTGAACTATCGCATTCTATTGGAATTGATACCTTAGTGAATAAAAAGTTGCTGGCAGCCAATAACATTTTTAGGTATATCAGAAAAGGCGAAGTGGTTGCGATGACAAAACTAAGCAACCTAAATGCCGAGTTATTGGAGTTTGAAGTAAAGGCGTCATCGGCTGTATGCAATAAAACCATCAAGTCTATTGATTTCCCTAGGTCTGCCATCATAGGAGGTGTTATACGCGATGGCGTTGGTATGATTGCACTAGGTAATTTCAAAATACTGGAGGGCGATCGTGTTGTGGTGTGTTGTTTGCTTAAATCCATTAAACGCGTAGAAAAACTGTTTCTGTAAAGTTTAATAACCAAACCATAAAACTATTTGAAACTTAACTTTAAAATTATTTTCCATTTTTTAGGATTCCTATTGTTGTTCAATGGCGGATTTATGCTATTGGCTTCTTTAGTGAGTTACATCTATAAAGATGGTGTATCGCTTCAAATATTTCTTGCTGGCATATTAACACTAATGGCAGGTGGCACAGCCATGCTTTTTACAAAAAACCACAATAAAGTTATAGACAAACGTGATGGCTACATCGTAGTGACTTTTGGTTGGATTATTATGTCATTGTTTGGCACACTGCCTTATGTATTGACTGAAAGTATTCCAAACTTTACCAATGCTTTTTTTGAAACTATTTCAGGCTATACCACAACTGGCGCTTCCATTCTAAATGATATTGAGGCGATGCCGAAAGGCGTTTTGTTTTGGCGCAGTACCACACATTGGATTGGCGGCATGGGTATCATTGTGTTGGCAATAGCTATTTTACCTTTATTAGGAATAGGTGGTATGCAGCTATTTGCTGCTGAAGCACCAGGCCCAAGTGGTGATAAATTGCATCCCAGGATTACAGACACCGCAAAAAGACTTTGGCTTATTTATTTTGGATATACCATAGCAGAAACCTTGTTGCTAAAATTAGCTGGCATGTCATTTTTTGATGCCATAAACCATTCTATGGCCACACTTTCAACGGGCGGGTTTTCAACCAAAAATGCTAGTGTAGCCTATTGGAACCATCAGCCAATCATTCAGTACATTATCATACTATTTATGTTTTTAGCAGGCTCCAATTTTGTATTAAGCTATTTTGCTTTTAAGGGAAAGGTTCAAAAAATAATAAAAGATGAAGAGTTTAAACTTTATTTTAAATTCGTCTTGGTTTTTACTGTCATAGCAGCACTTATTATTTATTACAGAGCTGATATATCTTTATCGTCCATAGAACACCCCATGGTTTTGGGTCAAGCCGAAAGTGCTTTTAGACATTCTCTTTTTCAGGTATTAACAGTAATAACTACTACTGGTTTTATAACAGCAGATTATACCATGTGGACACCCTTTCTGGTTGTATTTTTCTTTGGACTTATGTTTTTGGGTGGCTCTGCGGGAAGTACGTCTGGTGGTGTTAAAGTAGTGAGGCATTTAATATTGATTAAAAATGGCTTTTTGGAGTTTAAACGTACGCTTCACCCTAACGCCATTGTACCTGTTAGATATAACAACAAAGCCATTAATAGGTTTATTGTTTTTAATATTTTGGCATTCTTTATACTTTATATGCTATCGTTTATTGTGGGCGCTTTGGTATTTTCTATGTTTGAAATCGACTTTCAATCTGCCATAGGTTTATCAGCTTCAAGTTTGGGCAACATAGGCCCCGCATTGGGCAATTTTGGCCCAGTAAACAATTATGCTGCCCTGCCACCCTTGGCGCAATGGTGGTCTTCCTTTTTAATGCTCATAGGACGATTAGAACTATTTACGGTACTTATTTTGTTTACTCCGTTCTTTTGGCGCAATAGGTAGGCTTGTAACTTTTAAGATTTATTTGCTACAAATAGTAAAGCAGTTTTTTTGAATTGATTATCAAGACAAGGTAACTTCCAACCACTTGTCATTAAGAAATCAATTATTTCACTAGGTGTTCCATTTAAAATTTAGAAATTATGAGCTTTGGTGTTGTACAGTCTGCAATCGCAATTATAAAAAACAACCGTAGTTTAATAGGTAAAAGAAATCAGTTAAAAAATACGCTTTCTACTCAAAACGGTAAAAAAGTTGAATTTAAAGGCCGCAAGGCTACAGCATTTGAATTAAAGCGTCTTCGCGAAAGAATTCAAATGGACAACAAACTAATTATGAGAAAAAGAATTTTAGCCACATCAATTGTTATGATTATCTTAATTGTAGCATTTTTAAGTATGCTGAAATAAAAAAACCTGCTAGTATATTTCTAGCAGGTTTTTGCTTATTTATTAAATTTCTTGGATTATCCTCCAAAGTCATCGAAACGGATGTTTTCATCTGGGATACCGAAATCTTCACCCATTTTCTGAACCGCTTTGTTCATTAATGGCGGTCCACAGAAATACAACTCAATATCCTCTGGTGTTTCATGATGGTTCAAATAATTGTCTATCACACAGTTATGGATAAACCCAACGAAACCATCTCCAGATTCGTCATTAATATCTTTTTTAACTTTCCAATTGTCCTCTGGTAAAGGCTCAGACAAAGCTAAATAAAACTTAAAGTTAGGGAAATCTCTTTCTAAAGCTCTAAAATGCTCAATGTAGAACAATTCACGCTTAGAACGACCACCATACCAATAGGTTACTTTACGACCTGTTTTAAGTGTTTTAAACAAATGATACAGGTGTGAACGCATCGGTGCCATACCTGCGCCTCCACCAACATATAACATTTCGGCTTCACTTTCGTTGATGAAGAATTCTCCATAAGGGCCAGAAATAGTTACTTTATCACCTTTTTTCTGGTTGAAAATATAAGAAGATGCAATACCAGGATTTACATCCATCCAGCCATTTTTATTTCTATCCCATGGTGGGGTAGCAATACGCACGTTCAACATAATATCACGCCCTTCAGCAGGGTAAGAAGCCATAGAGTATGCTCTCTCTACAGTATCACTGTTTTTCATAACCAAAGACCAAAGACCAAATTTGTCCCACTCGGCCTGAAACTTATCTGGTGTTTCATGCTCCTCTGGATGCGCAGTTATATCGATATCTGAATATTTTACTTCACAAGGTGGTATTTCAATTTGAATATAACCTCCTGCTTTATAATTCATGTCTTCTGGAATACGAACCACAAATTCTTTAATAAATGAAGCCACATTATAATTACGGACAACCTCTGCCTCCCATTTTTTAATACCAAAAACTTCTTCAGGTATCGTAATTTCCATGTCTTGCTTCACCTTAACTTGACAGGCTAAACGTGCACCATGCTGTAATTCTTTGCGTGTAAAGTGAGGGGTTTCTGTTGGTAGTGCTTCACCGCCTCCTTGCAATACATGACACTCACATTGAATACAAGTACCACCACCACCACAAGCTGATGGTAAGAATATTTTAGCATTACCTAAAGTAGATAATAAACTACCCCCTGAACCAACTTCTATTTCTTTTTCACCATTGATCTTTATTTTCACTGGACCCGATGGTGATAATTTTTGTTTTACGAATAATAATAAGGCAACCAATAATAATGTTACAACCAAAAAGGCCGTTACCGTTGCTAATATGGTTCCTACTGTACCTGCTGCTAATATCATGTTACTCGTTTACTTTTGTATTGTTAGCTAACTTGTTTTCTGTATCTTCCTTTACTGTCTCAATCTTCACAGTTTCTTGTGCTTCCTTGCCTTCATCATCGCCTCCTGTTAACATACCACCAAAACTCATAAAACCTATGGCCATTAAACCTGTAATGATGAATGTAATACCCAAACCTCTTAATGGTGCAGGCACATTGGAATATCTAATCTTTTCACGAATGGCTGCAATGGCTAAAATGGCCAAAAACCAACCTATTCCGGATGAAAAACCATAGTTAAATGCCAATCCGATTGAAGGAATTTCACGAGATTGCATAAATAACGACCCACCCAAAATAGCACAGTTTACAGCGATAAGTGGCAAGAATATACCCAATGAATTGTATAATGAAGGTGAGAATTTCTCAACTACTATTTCTACCAATTGCACCATGGTAGCAATGGTAGCAATAAACATGATGAAAGACAGAAAGCTTAAATCGAAGCTAGCATATTCTTCACCTAACCATTTAAGTGCTCCTGGTTGGAGAATGTACTGATCCAATAACCAGTTTACTGGAACCGTTACTGCCAATACAAATATAACGGCAGCACCCAACCCCACGGCAGTACTTACTTTTTTAGACACCGCTAGGTAAGAACACATTCCAAGGAACGTGGCAAATACCATGTTATCTATAAAAATTGATTTGAAAAATAATTCTATATGTTCCATAATCTCTTTATTCTAAAATCAGGTTAAATACCGATTCGATTAGTCTTCTATTAATTCTTTATTCCTACTACGTTGTACCCAAATAATAATTCCAACAACAATCAGCGCCATTGGAGATAACAGCATAAAACCGTTATTTTCATAGCCAATTGCGTATAATCCTGTTTTCTCGATAGGATCTCCAAGTACTTTAAATCCTAGTAAAGTACCAGAACCCAATAGTTCCCTAAAGAAACCAACAATAATCAAGATGATACCGTAACCAGCGGCATTACCAATACCGTCCAAGAAAGATTTCCAAGGGCCATTTCCTAAAGCAAAAGCTTCAAAACGTCCCATAATGATACAGTTGGTAATAATCAATCCAACAAATACTGATAACGTTTTGCTTAATTGGTATGAAAATGCTTTTAAAACCTGGTCTACTATAATTACCAATGCAGCAACCACAACCAACTGAACTATAATTCTGATTTTAGATGGAATAACATTACGCATTAAAGAAATAACCACATTACCAATGCCCAAAACTGCCATTACCGATAATGACATAACTATAGATGCCTTTAGCTCAGCAGTAATAGCCAAAGCTGAACATATCCCCAAAACCTGTATGGTAATTGGATTATTATCTGCTAATGGATCTGTAATTAACTTGGCGTCTTTTTTAGATAAAAGTCCCATAAATTAATTGTTTTTTAAGTTATCAAAATAAGATTGGTAAAGTTTTAAATCGCTTCTAAGCATGGCAGTAACCCCATTTCCTGTAATGGTTGCACCAGCGATAGCATCTACCTCATTATCTGTTTTATTCTCGTTTGTTGGGTCTGCATTGCCTTTGGCAACATCAACACCTTTAAAATTATCGTTATCGTCCAACAAATGTTCACCAGTAAAATCGTCCATAAAGAAACGTTCTTTAATGTTAGCTCCTAGACCTGGCGTTTCACCTTTATGGTCAAAATAAACACCTTGAACTACCATGTTTTCATCTACGGAAACATAGCCCCAAATAGCATCCCAAAGTCCTTTACCATACACGGGAATCACATAATGTGTTTGCCCGTCTTTTTCACCTACAAACAATGGCAATTTCCTTTCAGAAGGGTTCTCGGCACCAATCGCTTTTTGCGCTTTAATATCAATTAAATAAGCTTCTTCATCCTCTGAAATCTCACCACCCTGAATTACCAATTGTTTTGTAATGTATTTGCTGAACAATTCTTGGGCTTGCTCTGTTGGAACAAAAACGGCACTGCTTTCATCATTGTCGTTTACACCCATAGCATACAAAATGTTCTGTTGCTTTTCTATACGCATATTTTCAGAAATTCTTGGCGCTAAAGAAGATGCTGTAAAAGCTAATAATGCGCCCACTAATATTACCATAATTATGGCAAATATGATGGTATATACGTTACTGTCTGTCTTGTTACTCATGTCTTTAAGCTATTTTTGCTTTTAAACGTTTCATTCTTTTCTTCACATTGCCCTGTACAACATAATGGTCTATGGTTGGTGCAAATACGTTCATTAGTAAAATGGCCAACATAACACCTTCTGGGTATGCAGGGTTAAACACACGGATAAGAATGGATATAAATCCTATTAAAAATCCGTAAATCCATTTTCCTTTGGTTGTTTGCGAAGCTGTTACAGGATCGGTAGCCATAAATACGGTACCAAAAGCAAAGCCACCAATTAGCAAATGATGCCAAAATGTAGTACTCATTAATCCGTAAAATTTACTACCTTCTCCTATCCATCCCGCATCTACAACACCATTGAATATCAATCCCATTACTAATGCACCAATCACAGAAGAAAGCATAATACGCCAGCTTCCTATTTTGGTGAATATTAAAAACAATCCTCCTAACAAAATAAGTAATGTAGATGTTTCACCTACGGAACCTGGGATAAATCCAAAAAACATATCCGCTATGGAGTACGCTGATTGCTGTCCTTGCGCTAAACTACCTAATATAGTTTCACCAGAAATGGCATCTAAATTTGCTCCTGAAGCAATTTCGTTAGCTCTTTCAACCGCGCCATGTACCCAAACTTTATCACCAGACATCCAAGTTGGATACGCAAAGAAAAGAAACGCACGAATAGTTAATGCTGGGTTCAATATGTTCATACCTGTACCACCAAACACTTCTTTTCCGATTACAACGCCAAAAGCAACAGCAACAGCCAACATCCATAATGGCAAGTCTACGGGTACAATTAATGGCACTAACATACCAGTAACCAAATAGCCTTCTTCAACTTCGTGTCCTTTTATAACTGCAAATAAAAATTCTATTCCTAAACCAACGCCATACGACACAACTACCAGAGGCAAAACTTTTATTAAACCAACATAAAATGCATCCCACGATAAGAAATCGACAGGAGCACCCGTAGCTATATAATGTTGATAACCTGCGTTGAACATCCCAAATATTAAACATGGAACCAACGCCATGATAACTGTATTCATGGTTCGTTTTAAGTCGTCGGCAGCTTTAATATGGGTACCACCATGGGTGGTTTCATTTGGCAAGTATAAAAAAGTATGTAACGCGTTGAACGCGGGCGCCATCTTGGTGCCTTTATACTTTTCTTTTAAGTTATGTAATTTACTTTTTAAACTCATGTTCTTCTATATTTTTCATTCTGCAAAGCAGAACGAACCTTTATCCAATTTCTTTAATCATTAAGTCCAACCCTTCCCTGATGATTTTTTGGTGAGGCTGTTTAGACACACAAATAAATTCAGTTAAAGCAAAATCTTCTGGAGCCACTTCATACATCCCCAAAGCTTCCATTTCATCCAAATCTTTGTACATACAAGCCTTTAAAACCTGCATTGGGTATATATCCAATGGAAAAACCTCTTCATAACTTCCTGTTACCACGAAGGCTCTGTGCTCACCATTGGTATTGGTATCCAAATCGTATTCTTTCTTAGGGTTTAACCACGAAAAAGTAAGAGCTCTTGAAGTTGATATTTTATTGAAAATCGGTTTGTTCCAACCAAAAAATTCATAATCATCACCCTCTGGTATCACTGTTATCACATTGCTGTAATAATCTAAGTTCCCATCTGGCTTCACTTGTTTGCCAGTTAACACATTACCTGAAATGATTCTAGCATTGGCATCTTGTGAAATACCTTTATCGTACACCATTGTAGCCACTTCAGAACCTATTTTAGTAACAAAATACCTAGGCTTTTCTATTGAAGAACCTACCAATGCCACAACGCGCTCTGCATTAAATTTACCAGTTAACAACAACTCGCCTATAATAACCAAATCTTGCGCACTAACGGTCCAAACGACTTCCCCTTTGTTTATGGGGTCTATTCTGTTTATTTGGGTTCCTACATTACCTGCCGGATGCGGCCCAGACACTCTATGAACCGTAATTCCCGACAACTCTGCCAAAGGTGAATTTGCCGACTTACCAACAGACACATGTACTTGACCTTCGGTTAATTTACCAAGTGCCGTTACCGCTGCTTGCAACTCCTTTTCTTTTCCCTTTAAGGTAAAATCAAGATCGGCTGCCAAAGGTGCCGTTGCATAACCAGATATAAAAATGGCTTTTGGTGCTTTGTTTGGGTTTGCAATCACATCGTACGGACGTTGTTTTACAAACACCCAACAACCGGACTCCAATAAACGGGTTTTAACCGTATCGGCATCAGCTTTGCTCAAATCCATCGCTCCATAATCCACATAAGACTGTGTTTTATCGGCTTCAATTTTAATGGTTAGGATTTTACGTTTTTCACCACGTTCAATTTCTATAATCTCACCAGAAACAGGCGAAACAAATTTTACATCTTCGTTGGATTTATCATAAAAAACAGGCTCGCCCGCTTTAACTTTTGATCCAACTTTAGAAATTAATTTAGGAATTACACCATGGAAGTCTTCAGGTCTTAAAGTATAAAAGTTGCTTAAAATCGCCTTTTCAGAGGTTTTTTCTGCGGTACCTTTAAGTTTAATGTCTAGACCTTTTTTAATGAGAATGTCTTTTGACATGTTTTTATATTGAAATTAGTTGTATAAAAATCGGGGCAAATTTACGAATTAAAAAAACAGTTTTCATAATAAATTAACAGAATTTTGTTAGGCTTGGCAGATGTTTATTCTGAGGCACAAAATTTGTTTATATTTACAAAAAATACATATGCAAAATGACGTTTAGGCAGGTTTCAGTATTTATAGTTTTTCTTATTTCCAACGCTGTTTTTAGTCAAATAAGCGAGGTTAACCCGCCAGATTACATAAAAACCATTGCCTTTAAAAGCAATACACCCGAGAGTCAATTGCCAATACTCAAGTTGGGAGAGTCTTTGGTATTGGAATTTGACGCTTTAAACGGGAACGAAGATAATTACTACTACACCATAGAACATTTTAACCACGACTGGACACCTTCGGTACTTATTAAATCTGAATATTTGGACGGCTTCGACAACCAACGCATTAGAAACTACCAAAACTCATTCAATACCTATCAAATATATTCCCATTATCAATTAACAATACCAAATGCTCAAACCAAGCGCCTAAAGGTTTCCGGTAATTACATGATTAATATTTTTGATGCAGGCAATAACCTTATTTTTTCAAGAAAATTTATGGTGTATGAAAACCTCACGACTGTAGGCGTTAGCATTAAACGCTCCAGAAGCATCGAATTTTTAGAAAGCAAGCAGCGGGTAGATATTATTATAAACTCTAACAACATGCGCCTTAACAACCCTAAGGATAATGTTGACGTGGTTATTGTACAAAACAATAACCTCAACACGGCTATAAAAAACTTAAAACCTCTTTATACAATAGGAAATGAATTAATTTATAAATACGACACCGAAACCAGTTTTTGGGGCGGCAATGAATACCTTTACTTTGAAAATAAAGATGTAAGGGCCGCTAATTCTGGCATTCAGTTTATAGATTTAAAAGATTTATACCACAATTATCTCTATACTAACTTTTCAAGAGCCAATAGGCCTTACACGTACAACCCCGATATTAATGGGAACTACCTCATTTCAAATATAGATTCAGACGATCCAAATACGGAAGCCGACTATGTTTGGGTACACTTTTCACTTCTGCCCAATGAAGCTTACAAAGACAAGGCTATCTACGTTTATGGAAATTATAATAATTACGCTTTGGAAGAAACCAATAAAATGGTTTACGATGAAATTGACAAGGTATACAAACTCCAAATGCTTTTAAAACAAGGCTTTTATAATTATAAATATGTAGCAGTAAACACAGATGGGGCTTTAGATGAAGGTGCCGTAAGCGGTAACTTTTACCAAACTGAAAATAATTACAAAGTATTGGTTTATTATAGAGATTTAGGCGCCAGGTATGATAAAATTATCGGATTGGGAGAGGGCAACTCAGTAAATATTTCCAACTAATATTTATTAATTATTCGTTATAATTTCGTTTTAACACGTTTAAAAATACAGCTAAAACATTAATATTTATTATTTTAGCAGTCTAAAACCACACACAAGGTTAGCTACCATGGTTGAGCAAATAACAAAAGGCATAAAAATATCTGTAGAAACACTCTACGAGGGCTCATTTTATAAAAACTATAAAATACAGTATGCCTTTGCCTATACCATAACCATTGAAAACCAAAGTAAAGACTCCGTACAGCTAAATGCCCGCCATTGGGAAATTTTGGATGCTTTAAACAATATTGAAATTGTTTCAGGTGAAGGTGTTATTGGTAAAAAGCCCGTTTTAAAACCTGGTGAATCGCACACCTATACTTCAGGCTGTTTGCTCACTTCACCATTTGGAGCCATGTCTGGCTATTACAGTATGGTAAATTTTACGACTACCGAAAATTTCAGGGTAAAAATCCCTTCCTTTAAGTTAAGTGCGCCGTTTGCTATTAATTAATACGCTCAAACCTAAAAGTTTTCTCGTTTTGCTTTACATGAAAAAATTTGCAGTTTGAATAATGCACAAACTCAAATGATTCATGGTAATTAAATGCAACATCATTTAGAACATATTGGGAATCCACATCTATATTGCCATGTGGCGAAATACGCCTGAACCTGTAATGCTTTCCGTTTAGTGGTTCATAAAGCTCAAACCAGGCTCCAGCGGCTATACCTGGTAACCACTGCGCTTTTTCATGCAAACCATCAATGGGTTTTGGTTGCAATGAACCTATAAAATTAGGAACATGGTTTCCTAGCTTATCTAAAAAACAGCGTATATTTTCACTTCTTTGAGAGCCTTGGTATTTTGAAATGACTCCGGTTTCAGAAACTTCATAAACATAATTTTCAGTGTCGGCCAACAGCACATTACCAACTGTGCTTGGCGTAAACCTTTTTAATTTTTTAAGCTTTCTTTTTATGGTTGAGTCAGTTACCGAAGTAATCAAGGTATCAGTTACAAATCGCGCACAGTTACAGGCTTCTTTCATAAAGGCGGCATACCTAATAAAATGTTTTTCTTGCATGTGGGTTATATGCTCCCTCGCCTTATCGTAATCAACAGTACTGCAAACCGAAGCTACCAATTTACCATCACCATGTGTCAACTTAGGATGTGTTGCCAGGAATTTTAAAATTTCATCTAGGTTTTCAATTTTCCCATCTTGTATTTTGGCCTTTAGCGGAAAGTCCAATTCGTTATCGGTATCCTTACCGCGAACCCTGCCGTGGGGTTCTGAGGTTATATAGCGCCCAAAGTCGTGGTATTCCAAATTACCAGTACGTTTATTAATAAGCACCAAAGCAGCATGACCAGCCCGTAAATAATTTTTTTTGCCAATACCCAAAAATCGTAAATAAGGAGAAAACCACTCTTTTGAAACCATAACAATGGTTTCTGGATACGCCAATGTTAAAATAATGCCCGTATTATTCATTTACAGTTTGCCGAAGATTGAAAACAGTACTGGCTTTTTGGTTATTCTGTAGATTTTCATAATGCATTTCTATGGCATCATCTGCTTTAATCACTTGGGTAATACTGGTTGTTTTCACAAAGCCTCTATCCATAATAACGCCATAATCGTCATTATTTTCACCAGCACTTTTATGGAAGCGCAATAAGGAATCAACAGTTAATTCATTATCTTTTTTAAATGTTTCAAACCATTGTTTTCGCTTTTTTTTCATAGGGTCTGAATATAGTGTTGACGACGACCATATTTCAGCTTCTAAAGACAATTCTTTAATGTGCTTCTTTTCACCATCCCAAACCAATTCAAACAAACGAAGCACATCATTCCAATCTACCACAAGCATGGTAAAAGGCTCAATAGCGTTAAGGTTGTATGTCTCCAAACTAGTTTCAATAGCATCAGCAATCAAGAAATCCTTGGCGACCACGCCCCTACTTTTTCTGTAGCTCGGTTTTCTTTCGTGTTTTTCAAAACCGCCATTTAAAATACACACACACCTATTTTTTTCGCTTATGCCAACCCACGTACCTCCAGACATTTCATCTTTAGGGTACAAAAGCTTAACACCTTCTGCCAAATAAAAATCCGGATTTAAAGATTGTCTACTAGGATCTTCATCTCTATTGGAAGTTAAAACAAAACCGTTTTTACCTTTAGGAATTATAGTTACAGTGCACATAGGTTTCTATGTCTTAAAACAGATAGCCAACTTACAAAAAATAAATAAACTTTAACTTGGTTTTAGTAGGTTTAAGTCTAGTAAAGAGTTACCTTTTCAATGTAAAATGGCCTTTAAACTGTCTGCCATCTTCTAGAAAAACACTAAACCAATAATCATCGGTTGGCAACATCCTACCATTGAATGTTCCGTCCCAGCCTTTCGAAGTTGGGTTTAACTGTTTCAATAACTTACCATAACGGTCATAAATA
Organism: Marixanthotalea marina; assembly: GCA_018883545.1. Classification (GTDB taxonomy): domain Bacteria; phylum Bacteroidota; class Bacteroidia; order Flavobacteriales; family Flavobacteriaceae; genus Marixanthotalea; species Marixanthotalea marina. The sequence continues at coordinate 66,541 of JAHLEH010000004.1, forward strand.
AAAATATCACTATTGGTTTGGAACTGCTCATTAATACCTTCAATACGCCAATAGTCATTAACGCCATCACCATTTGGTGTAAAGTATTTGGGATACCCAATAACTGAAATTTGTATTGAACCTACCCTACACGAGTTTTTTTCCCTGATATAAAGTGTATAAATGCCTGCTTTTATATTTTCAAAATAGGGCTCATCTTGGTAGTTGGAAAATTCTTCATTAAGAGTAAATTCATAATCACCAGGTTCCAAATTGGTTATATCTATAGTTATGGTATTATTATCTGAATTATCCACTACCGCTATATCGTTTAAAAAGCTAGATGGAAGCATGGTTATTTGCTGGTCATATATAGTTACAGAGGTCGTATCTTTTGAAACAGCCAAATCAGCAGTATACGTAACTTTAACCTCATAAACACCTGGAGACGAAAAAACATGTGTTGGTTGCAAGTCTTGCGATGTGTTATCGACACCAGAAGCGGGATCTCCAAAATCCCAAGTAACAGCATCTACTGTATCCGACAATTCAAACATTGTGTCAGATCCAAAACATATATTTTCAAAAGAAATGGAGTACGAGTTAAAAAACGACTGTATAAAAGGAGGAAGCCCTAGCTTTGAAATCTTTCCGTCAAGATAAACAGCCTCAAGTTGGTAATTACAATTCAAACCTAGAAGATTTGGTTCATCAATTACATCTAAATACCCCTTATCGTACCTTGCAACATAAATTTTACCATCTGTACCTAATTGCATGGATCCAAAATCGTTATCAGTAACACCATCTGATATTAATAACCTAGAATTATAAATTTCGGTTTCATTGTTAGATTCTAAATTGAACTGATACAAAGCCCTACCATCGTAGTTATCAGACACGTAAAGCAGTTTACTGTTCGGTGAAAACTCAAGCCCATAAGCACTGATTTGTAAATTCATATAATTTGAAACCTGTCCAGTCACCGGGTTAAAATCACATAATGCCAAACGCGAATTAGCTGCATTAGAAATGGCAATTTTTTTACCGTTTGGGGAAATTTTCATTACTCCAGAAAAAATCCCTCCAGGTGTACCTCCCAACGTACTAATAACTGGAGTTGTATTCACCCCTGAACTCGTCACTTCGTAAGCAATAAACTCATTGGTCAACCATTTGTGTGAAACCACCCAATACGAATTAAACAAAGGATTTTTTATAGCCGTTACTTGTTCTGTGGTTGGGGCAAAAAGCAAATTATTCTTGCTTGATGTAACACCTCCCATACCACTATCTAAAGACATATCAACTTCAGAAAATTGAATACCATTAGTGCCAGCGTGTGAATCGATTGTAAAAATGTAATAAATATTTGGAGAATCTGGTTTGGGTATGATTATTGCCGAATTTGTACTGGAGTAGTGCCCTTTTAACCCAGTGCCATTTTGCATTATTTTATGGTTTCTGTTCCATACGGTTGATCCATCTGTATAAAACAATAATTCACCATTTTTATTAGATATAGTGGTACAACCTTCTTCGGTCACCAATTGGCCATCTGTTATAGCAACCGGGCTACCGCTGTTAAAATCCAATCCAGCATTTACTCCAAAATACCAAATATTGGCTTCTTTTTGGGCATAAATATTCCAATAACCTAAGAATAAAACAAAAATTAAAATTTTAACTACTTTGTTCAATTAACATCTTTTTTAACCCAATATATAAATTAAAATCTATAGTATTTTACTACATAGTTAAGTTTTAGACAAATGGTATTTATACAATATCGAAAAGCATGAAAGAACATTCACGCCACAAAAAACAACTAAAAATATAATATAATTAAAACCTTAATTTTATTGATTCATTTCCATATTATGGTCATACTGGCAGCATGATGGCAATCCATTATAGGCTTGTTCATTTCCTAAAACCTTATCGGTATCGTAACCTGAAGCTGCTATGGCTTTATGAATTGCCATTTCATTGGTTTTAGATCCATCAAAGGATACTTCTATTTTCTTTTGCTCAACATTCCAATCGGCATTGGCAACACCTTCAACCCCATTGGCGGCATTTTCTATGGTTTTCTTGCACATTTCACAATTACCCCTTACTCCAAAAGATGTAGTTGTTATTGCCAGTTCTTGGAATTCATTTGTACTTGACTTGGTTTCATTTTTACAGCTCACAACTCCAACGGCTATCATTAAAATAAAAATTAACTTGTTCATGGTTTAAAAAATTTAATTGATTATTACTATTATTCTATTTCTTGTTTTACTTCTCCACAGGTAAGCATAGAATCACCAAAATATGGGTTTAATACGTTTTGCTCCTCACTTAGCCAATAAGCTCCTTTTTCGTTATCTGCCATAGGACAATATTGAAGATATACTTTTCTGTTAACACCAAAGACTTCGACCGCTTTCGTTAACTGAAACGATAAAAGTTTAAAATCACTTCTTTGTTTTTTAACATTTGATGTGTTTAAAATCCTTTTGGATATATCTAAAATATTATCCCTTAAAGGCATCCAAATTTGGTGGGTTTCAGCATTTGGCAGAAGTTCCATATCTACCAATGCTAAGTTTTCCAAAAGAAAATTTGCTTCGGTTTTCGCATTTTTTGAATCATCGTTTACCAAAGCATCTTTTATATTTATATAGGCATCTAATACCTTTTTAAGTTGATCTTGAAAAACTTGGGAAACCTGTATCCGTTCATTTGTATTTAATCCCGAAGGCTCTAGGGTATTTTTACCACCAGAATTCATCATTGATTTCTTTCCTTGCAATTGAGCAGCGGCATCAACGGTAAACGTGCCATTGTTTACAATTTCATCACCATCATTTAAACCAGACAACACTTCATACATATCTCCAGTTTTATTGGCCAATGTAACTTCCCGCATTTCAAAAACCGGACTGTTAGCACTGGTTTTTACATATACAACAGAACGTTCTCCCGTCCAAAGCACCGAAGAAGAAGGAACCGTTAGCACTTGATTGTTATTTTGAGATTTTATATTAATTTTCCCTTTTATAAACATCCCAGGCTTTAAATCTTTGTTGAAGTTATTTAACACCGCTCTTAATGTAACCGTTCTGGTATTGATGTTCAAAACAGGCTCGATAAAGTCTACTTTGGCCTCAATTATTTTATTCGGAAAAGCGTTTGTTGTGATGCTTATATCCTGTCCTTTTTTAATTAAATCAACTTGGTTTTCATAAACATCAAAATTGGCCCAAACAGAATTAAGATTGGCTATCTTAAAAAGGGCCTGTCCTTGTTTTATGTAATCACCTTGTTCCACCAATTTGTCGGTCACAGTGCCGGTAACAGTTGCATAAACAGGTATATTTTCCTTTACTTCACCAGTTGTCTCAATTTGGTTTATTTGCGCATCTGTTAATTTCCATAACTTTAATTTATTACGAACAGCTTCATATAATTTAGGTTGCGCTGTTTTCATATTCACTGCCGTTAGTAATTCTTGTTGAGCCGCATATAGTTCTGGCGAGTAGATAGTTGCCAATAATTGGCCTTTATTAACTTCTTCACCTGTAAAACTAACTTTTAACTGTTCTATCCGTCCAGAAACATAACTCACTTGCACTAAATTAGCTTCTTCATTTTCGGCAATTTTACCAGATAATTCTATATTATTTGACCCTCCAGCACTTTCACCAACAACCATTGTTTGGATATTGGCTAACGCCATAGCATTTTCGGTGAGTTTAAACTGATCTGGCGACATCCCTTCTGAGCTTACTTCGGCAGGAATTAGCTCCATCCCACAAATGGGACAGTTCCCTGGTTCTGGTTGCATAATTTGTGGATGCATAGAGCATGTCCACATTTGCTTTCCTTCCGTAACATGAATATGGTCATGTTGCTGTGTTTCTTGATTTGAGGAACCATTAAAAAACACCCATCCTAAAACGATTCCAACTAACAAAACAACGATGTAAACTAAATATTTTTTCATAGTAATTAAATATTAGATTTCCTTAATCTTAAGGCATTAGCTATTACAGACACCGAGCTAAAGCTCATGGCCAAAGCTGCAATCATTGGTGATAACAAAATTCCGAAGAAAGGATACAAAACCCCTGCTGCTACGGGCACCCCAATGGTATTGTAAATCAATGCAAAAAATAGGTTTTGCCTAATGTTTTTCATTACAGCATCGCTTAAATTCCTTGCTTTAACTATGCCTTGCAAATCGCCCTTCACTAAAGTAATAGCAGCACTTTCTATGGCAACATCGGTTCCTGTACCCATGGCAATACCCACATCACTTTTTGCCAAAGCAGGTGCATCGTTAATGCCATCGCCAGCCATAGCTACAATTTTACCTTCCTTTTGAAATTTTTCTACTTCCTTAAGTTTATCTTCGGGCAACATACTGGCCTTAAAATCATCTAGATTCAATGCATCCGATACTGCTTTTGCCGTTTCTTGATTATCGCCTGTAAGCATGACAACCGCTACTCCTTTATTTTGAAGCTCTTTGATGGCTTTTGCACTCGACTCTTTTATTTTATCAGCAATCACCACATAACCGCACACATTGCCATCTATAGCCAAATACGATACCGTTTTACCTTGTTGTTGGTACTCTTTGACCTCAGCTTCCATTTTAGAAGTAATTTCAACATTTACATAAGCCATCATTTTAGGGTTTCCCAAAGCCACTTTTTTGCCTTTAATAGTAGCTTCAACCCCTTTTCCTGTGACAGCATTAAAACCTTCAGATTTTAAGATTTCAACATCATTTTCTTTTCCATACGCCACCGTAGCTTCTGCCAAGGGGTGCTCACTACTGTTGTTTAACGACACCATATACTGAAGCACTTCACTTTCACTAAACCCATTACTAAAAGCGCCAATCTTCTCTACAGTAGGTTTTCCTTCGGTAATGGTTCCTGTTTTATCCACGATTAAGATGTCTACTTTGTGCATTGTTTCCAATGCTTCGGCATTTTTTATAAGCACTCCATTTTGGGCACCTTTGCCCACGCCAACCATAACCGACATAGGCGTTGCCAATCCTAATGCACAGGGGCAAGCTATAATCAAGACCGCAATAGCATTGACCAAAGCATACACATAGGCGGGTTCTGGACCAAAAAACGCCCAAACAATATATGTTATAACTGAAATTACAACCACTACAGGAACAAAATACGCTGATATTTTATCGGCCAAATTTTGAATGGGCGCACGGCTTCTACTGGCATCGTTAACCATATGTATAATTTGTGACAATAAAGTTTCACTACCAATTTTTTCGGCCTTCATCAAAAAGGTTTTATTACCATTAATGGTTCCACTACTTACTTGATCGCCTTCACCTTTATCTACCGGTACAGGTTCGCCAGTTATCATAGACTCATCGATATTGGTATTTCCTTCAGTAATAACACCATCTACCGGAATTTTATCCCCTGGTTTAACTTTTAAAATATCATGGCGTTCAATTTTATCAATACTAACCTCAACGTCTTTCCCATCCACTACCTTTAAGGCTTTATTTGGTGCGAGCTTAAGTAACTCCTTTACCGCCGAATTGGTTTTACTATGGGCTCGGGCTTCTAAAACCTGACCCAATAACACCAGCGTTAATATAACGGTAGCCGCTTCAAAATATACATGTACATTGCCTGCTTCTGTTTTAAATTGTTCTGGAAAAAAATCGGGGAAAAACAAGGCGAATATACTAAACACCCATGCCACGCCCGAACCAATGCCTATAAGGGTAAACATGTTAAGATTCCATGTTTTTATACTTTTATAAGCCCTTTCAAAAAACATCCAAGTGGCATAGAACACGACAGGAATTGACAAAGCCAATTGTACCCAGTTCCAATGTTTTTGTTCCATTACCTTATACAATGGATTATTATGGAGCATTTCGCTCATGGCTATTAAAAAAATTGGCAATGTAAAGGCAACAGCCAACCAAAGTTTTCTTAATAATTTTTTATAGTTTTTTTCTTCAGCTGACAAGTCTGGTTCTTTAGGAACCAAATCCATACCACATTTAGGACAAGAACCTGGCTTGTCTTTTACCACTTCTGGATGCATGGGGCAAGTCCACTGTCCTGAAGAAGTGCTCGAAGCTAAGTTTTGTTCTTCTACCAAATCCATACCACACACAGGGCAGTCTCCAGGTTTATCGTAAGTTTTATCACCCTCACAATGCATAGGGCAATAAAAAGTACCCGTTCCTCTGCCTTTTGGTTTTTCCTCTTTTTTAGCAGAGTGATGGTGGCGATGTTCTCCCATTTTATGAATGCTATACCTACCGCCATCATTTTTTAGAGCTTCTTGAAATGTTTCAATAGGAATATGCGATGCCATTTCTATAGTTGCCTCGGCTTTTTCTTGGTTGACTTCAGCTTTAACCACACCTTCTACGCCGTTGAGGGTTTTCTCAACATGGCTGCGACAACCGTTACAAGTCATTCCGTGTATGTGATATGTATGTTTCATTTTTTTCTATTTTAGTTTATAACTAAATTACTTACAACAAGCACTTTAAATTTTCATAATTGTGATTTTTATTTATACAATTTGGTCTAATGTTTTTCTATCCCATTGCTGTAATTTTTTATATGCTGTCATCGACATGCCTGTAATATTTTTAAACTGTCTTGCCAAATGACTACTTGATGCATAATTTAGGTTGTATGCTATTTCAGAAAAATTTAATTCACCCAATTGGATGTATTCTTTTACCTTTTCTACTTTTAGATTTATTAGATATTTCTCTAAAGTGATTCCTTCAGACTTACTGAAAGTCTTGCTGAGAAATGCATAGTTTTTCCCTAATTTTTTTGATAAATGAGTCAGCAAACTATCGAACATGTCATTTTCCAATAGCTGTATTATGGTGGTTTTTATTTGTTCAATTAAAACTTCAGATGATTCTAATATTAATTCAAACCCTTGTTCGTTAAATATTTTTGACAATTTTAATTCGTCTATCTCTGAATCGCTTTTAACAACCACCTTGCCCAATTCTACAGATTCTACTTCTATACCTTGGTCTTCAAGTAAATTTGTTATGACCATTATACAACGGTTACACACCATATTTTTTATAAAAATTGTATGCATAATCAATTGGTTAAATAATTGATAATAGCTGTTTGAGTATAATAGCTATTGGTTGCTTCAATTTGTCCCATTTGGAATTTTAATTGTAATTCCTGTATGTCTAGTATATCCTTAAAATCGACAATTCCAGATTCGTAACTTTTCATTAAAATTGTCTCTGCATCTTTGGCTTGTTTTAAGTTTAAAGTCTGCGTATTATAATTAATTCTTGCAGAAGCCCGTTCTTTAATAGCTTTGTCCAAACGAGTTTCCAATGCATTAAAACGTTCCTGTTGCTGCGCTTTTATTTGCTGTTGCTTAAGTTCGTTTTGTTTTGTTACCGAATTGTATCCTTTATTAAAAATAGGAATTGAAACCGATACCATAGGCATTAAAATGTCCTTCCCATTATCATTAAAATCCATGTTAGGGCGTTTGTCTACATTAATATAGTCTAGCCCAAAACCAATCATAGGTGCCTTTTCTTTTTGATTTAAGAATTCCGACTGTTCTACCGAGCGGTATAATTTATCGTACTTAATAAGTTCTGGGTGCAACGATATGTTATTTACTGCAACGTCAAAATATTCAGGGGGAATCATTAGACTATCTACCACGCTAATGGCAGTTTCTTTATCTCTATTAAGTAACTTATTCAAAGAGGTTTTATCTGCTAAATATTGTAATTGCAAAACTTGCTTTAATTGTTCCAATTCATTCTGACGCATTTGCAACCTTAAAACATCTACAGTTGAAGCCTTTCCGACCTCCACTGCTGTTAGCGCTAAGGTTTCATAGGTTTCCAAAAGCTTAACATTCTTTAAAAGAACATTTTGTTTTGCCTTATTTGTGTAAAGGCTATAATACACTTGCGAAATAGAAGCTATTAATTTTCTTTTGGCAATAACAACATCTTCGTAAGCAGCTTCAGCCATGGCATTGGTGTAATTTTCGCGTGCGGTAATACTTCCAAACCAAGGAATCATTTGCTTCACAGACACTTTAAAAGTTTGCGGTCCGGTTCTGGTCTCGGGCTCACTCACAAAATATCCTACACCAAATTCGGTATTGGGAAAATTATTTGTTTCATTTACTTTTTCGGAAGCAATGCTATACTGTAAAGATGCTTGTTCTATTTCAGGATTGTTCATCAAAGCCTCTTCAATAAGTGCTTCAAGTTCTTGGGCATTTGAAAAAAACCCCATAAAAAACGAGCCAAGAACCAAAACATATTTTACATTTATTTTAATCTGTTTCATTTTACTGCTTTTTTAAGTTGAACTTCTGCTTTCCAGCTATACAACACCGGCACAACAAATAGGGTTATTAGGGCAACCAACATGCCCCCAAAACTTGGAATGGCCATAGGAATCATTATATCACTGCCTCGACCCGTTGATGTTAGTACAGGCAACAATGCCAATAGTGTTGTTGCAGTTGTCATTAAACAGGGTCTGATACGCTTTTCGCCAGCCTCAACAATAGAAGCTCGAATTTCCTTTTCATTTTCTGGCGTGTTTTTATTGAAAGTTTGGGTTAAATATGTGGCCATAACAACACCATCATCAGTAGCGATACCAAAAAGTGCAATAAAACCAACCCATACGGCCACACTTAAATTAATGGTATGCATTTGGAATAAATTGCGGATGTTTTCACCAAAGATGTTGAAGTTTAAAAACCAACTTTGACCATACAGCCAAATTAAAACGAAACCACCCGCAAAAGCGACTGCTATACCAGAAAACACCATAAAAGATGTTGCCACCGAACGGAATTGAAAATAAAGAATCAAGAAAATAATAAGCAGTACCAAAGGCACTACTACCGATAAGGTTTTTTCGGCACGCAATTGGTTTTCATAACTTCCTGTAAATTGATAGTTAACACCCTTAGGCACTACCAATTCGCCTGCTTCTATCTTTTCCTGAATAAGTGTTTGGGCATTTTCAACCACATTCACTTCGGCATAGCCATCCAACTTATCAAACAGCACATATCCTACCAGAAAAGTATCCTCACTTTTTATCATTTGTGGACCTTGCTCGTAACGAATGTTGGCCAGTTCACCCAATGGCACCGGGCCACCTTTTTCAACGGGTACATATATCTGTCTTAAATCGGTTGGATTCTCACGCAATTCCCTAGGGTAGCGCACACGAACACCGTAGCGTTCCCTGCCTTCAACTGTTTGGGTAAGCGCCATACCCCCAACAGCTACTTCTAGCACATTTTGTACAGTTTCTATACTAATGCCATATCGGGCAATTTTATCACGATCTATATCAATTAACAAATAAGGTTTGCCCACAATACGATCTGCAAATACAGCTTCTTGTTTAACACCTTCAGCTTGTTTTAAAATGGTTTCCAGCTGCATACCAAAGGCTTCAATCTGCTTTAAATCCTGCCCCTTAACCTTAATACCCATTGGTGCCCGCATACCCGTTTGGAGCATTATTAATCGGGTTTCTATGGGTTGAAGCTTTGGAGCGGAAGTCACTCCTGGCAATTTGGTTACTTTTACAATCTCGTTCCAAATATCGTTGGGTGATTTTATTTGTGGACGCCAATTACGATAGAATTCGCCATTATTATCTGGGATTAATTGTTCTTCAACATTAAGAGATTGCCACGCTTCACGCTGTTCAGCTCGCAATGACATTCCGTTTTTTAATACGTACTCCCCATCATCATTTACTTTAAAGCGCTGGCGTTCGCCACGTTCATTCAGCATATATTCTGGTTTATACTGAATAATGTTTTCGTACATAGACAACGGTGCTGGATCTAATGCTGATTCTGTACGACCCGCTTTACCAACTACTGTTTCTATTTCAGGGATATTGGCAACAGCCATATCCAGTTGCTGCAATATGTGCTTGTTTTCTTCTACCCCTGCATGTGGCATGGATGTTGGCATCAACAAAAACGACCCCTCATTTAATGACGGCATAAATTCCTTACCTGTATTTTTCATAATAAAGAACCCTAAAACAACCAATACAGTTGGCACTGACAAAAACAACAGTTTATGGTCTAACGTCCATTTTAACATACACACATAATACCTTCTGAAAAGTGTAAAAAATACCAAAAGCCCAAAACAAAGCACTGCCACAAAAACAAGGTTCAAAAAAATATTTTTGCCCACACCTAAAGGTCGCCAATAGTCGGTCAAAAGCATTACAATGGCTATAGCTGAAATGATGCTATTTGCAATATCCTTTGTTAATCGAAAATGAAATGTAAACAGTGAAAAACGAAGTTCGGATGTGTTGAAATAGTGGCTTAAAATTGAAACCGCCCCGAATGTGATAACTACCAACCCTAAATTATAACCATAAAATAACGCAATAACTCCTAATAGCATCAAAATGCCATTTAAAACATAATTAAAATTCTTTCTAATTGTCGTTTTTCTGAAAAGAAAAGCAGCAAATGGCGGAATTAGAAACAGCGCAACGATGATAGAAGCTGTTAAAGCAAAGGTTTTTGTAAACGCTAAAGGCCTAAATAGTTTTCCTTCGGCACCAATCATTGTAAACACAGGAATAAAACTGATAATGGTTGTCATAACCGCAGTTACAATAGCACCAGACACTTCGGTTGTGGCATTGTATACTATGGTATTAATTGATTGCTTTTTTTCGTCGCTTTTTTCAGATTCATCTAAATGCCTAATGATATTTTCTGAAAGAATCACGCCTACGTCTACCATAGTACCTATGGCAATGGCAATCCCAGAAAGGGCTACAATATTGGCATCTACACCAAAAAGTTTCATGGCAATAAAAACCATTAATACTGCCACAGGCAATAATCCTGAAATAAGTACCGATGCCCTAAGATTAAAAACCATAATTACAATAACCAAAATGGTAATTAGTATTTCTAAGGTTAAGGCCTCATTGAGTGTTCCTAAAGTTTCCTGAATTAGCTCTGTCCTATCGTAAAATGGCACAATGGTTAATTGCGATTTTCTACCATCATTCAGTTCTTTAGAAGGCAGACCATTGCGTATTTCTTCAATTTTTTGTTTTACATTATTAATGACCTCTAATGGATTTGCTCCATATCGAGATACTACCACACCTCCCACAACTTCAGCGCCTTCTTTATCTAAAATGCCACGCCTCGCGGCTGGCCCCAATGACACTCTGGCTAAGTCTTTTATTTTTATAGGTGTGAAATTTTCTGAAGACACAACCGCATTTTCTATATCTGAAACAGATTTTACATATCCCAAACCACGCACCAAATACTCTACTCGGTTAATTTCTAAAGTTTGTGCTCCTGCATCCCGATTACTTTCTTTAACAGCCTTTACTATTTGATTTAAGCCAATATTATATTGGCGCATCAATTCGGGATTCACATCTATTTGGTATTCCTGAACATAGCCCCCTATAGATGCCACTTCTGACACACCGCCCGCTGAGGAAAGTGCATATTTCACATAGTAATCCTGTATGCCACGTAATTCCTGTAAATCCCAGCCACCGGTTACTTGTCCATTTTCATCCCTTCCCTCTAAGGTATACCAAAAAATTTGTCCTAATCCGGTAGCATCTGGTCCTAGTGTAGGCGCTACACCCTCTGGCAAAATACCGTTTGGCAATGCGTTTAGTTTTTCAAGAATACGACTGCGGCTCCAGTAAAACTCTACATCTTCCTCAAAAATGATATAGATACTTGAAAAGCCAAACATAGATGAACTTCGAATGGTTTTCACACCCGGAATACCTAACAAAGAAGTTGTTAGCGGATAGGTAATTTGGTCTTCAATATCTTGTGGAGAGCGTCCTTCCCATTTAGTAAAAACAATTTGTTGGTTTTCTCCAATATCTGGAATGGCATCGACAGCAACGGGGTTGTTGGGCAAAAAACCAACATCCCAATTGAAGGGTGCATTAACGACACCCCATCCTACAAAAAGAACAAGCAGTAAAACCGCTACTAGTTTATTTTCAATTAAAAATTTTATGCTTTTGTTCAACATAGATCGATTATTAAACAATTAGACTCTGATATAAAAAATATCAAATACAAGAAATACCCTCACAATACAGTGGGATATAGCCTCTTTTGTTTAAAAATCAAATAAGGTAAGTTTCGTCTAGCTTGTATATTTGCTTGACAATACGGGGTGGCGGGTATTGGGAAAGTGAGACCGCCTTTGCTTCTTCTGGTTGAAATAAATAATGATATGCGTACGTAAATGACAGTAGAAATATTTGTTGGTCTACAGAAATTTTATTCACCGTAAGTTGCAAATCATCTTGACCATCAACCAATAACTGCTCATCACTACAACAATTTTTTTTAACAATGGAACACTCTGAAGAAGTATCTTGCTTTTGCATTTCCATACCACAGGTTTCTCCCTTTTTAAAGAGGGTAGCGGCAACCAATTTGTCTCCACAATAATGCATATCAATAGTGAACGACATTGTAGATATTAGCACTACAACCGCCATTAACATAGACATTATTTTGAAAAACAGCTTCTTCATAAGTTTTACAAAGTTATGAAATTTTAGAATAAGCTCCTTTTTTTTACAAATTTTAGATTTTACTTCAATTAACAGCTCCTTTTTAAAACCTAATCGTTTGGTGGAATTACAATAAAATCTTGTCGGCTATTTAAGAATTTTTTCGGGTTAACCCCTGTTAGCATTTTAAACTCTTTTGTAAAATGGGATTGATCGGAAAATCCCTGTTCGTAGGTAAGTGCCGTTAAATTAATTGCTGTATTTGTTTGCATGTAATTCTGAATGGCATTCAATCTGGATAAGCGCATATATTCCTTGGCGGTAATTCCAAATTTATTTTTAAACTCTCGCTGCAATTGCCTGGCACCTATTGGTATTTGTTTTATTAAATCATCTAAAGTGATGAGGCCGTGGTGCCTTCTAATAATTCCTGAAGCTATTTTAATATAATCAATGCCAACCGTTAAGGCTTTCCTCAATTTTTCAAACAAATAGTTTTCGGTAAGTTCAATTTGTTCTTCAACCGATTTCAATTCCCGCAACCTAGAACAATAATCATCAAAATCGACACCCAGAACATCTTTACTGTCTTCAAAAGTCGATGTAAAATAGGATGGCGGCACCCCAAAAATATTATAGATTCCTTCCGGATTAAAACGGATGCCAAAAACTTTTACCAAATCGTTAAACTTTACATTGTACGACTTAGTCTGCAAGCCAATTAAGGTAAATTCAGGGGATTTGTTCCATGAATCTTCCTTAACCAGCTCACAGTGGTCATTAGTGAGATGAATAATTAGTTCTACACACCCGTTGGGAATAACGGCTTGTTGAAAATTATTTTCAGAATTCACATTAAAATCCCCTATCCAAAAACTTTGAACAAAAGCTCTTAAAGGCACTGCAGGCTGATATTCTGAAAACCTTACATTCATCTTTGCAACAAATTGACAAATAAGTCGTTAAAAGTAATCAATTATTCAAAAATCTTTGCCGTATCTACCACATTTGATTCTGCTGGCAGCCATTCTCCATCAAAAGTGGCCACAATATTGTTGGCACCTCCAAAAACGCCAAGTACTTTCAGTTTGGTTTTTCCCCTATTTATAATGTTGTGTGACACCATTTTAGGAACCACTACCAAAGCACCTGTATTTGCCGGCATAATTTCTTTACCAATTACAACTTCGGCAGTACCCTCTAAAATTATAAGTAGTTCTTCGGCACTATCTGTGTGACTTCCTAAACATTCACTTGGCTCTATTTCAAAATATACCGTTGCCAATTGTTCAGAACCATGGGCTCCTACCAATGGAAATGTTGCTTTACAATGTTGTTTGGAGTTATTTTTACCTATAAACTCCATCAATTCCAGTTCTTTTAAATTTGTTGAAATCATCTTTATTTGTTTTTAAATTAAATATCCGTTAACCTTTGCTTCACCCGATTTTAGGTCTACAAACCCATTTCCAATAACATCTTGGTTATTTAACCAAGCATATTTTTTGTCGCTACTATGGAATTTCATGAAAAGCTTCAACTCACCGTTCTTGTTATTACCAATTTCTTCTACCTTAATATTGGCACCGTCGCTGGTAGTTATGGTAGCATGTAGCGTGAGGAAAAAGCGGCCATCAGATCTTACTTCTAGGTAGTCTATTCCTTTTATTTTGCCATTGATTCGTTCGCCTTCAACATCGCCTTCAAAGTTAATGTCGAACCTAGCGCCCTCTGGTGGAATGGGTTTTCCTGCTATTAAATCGCACATAGGGAAACCATATTCGGTCAGCCCAGTTAGGTTTATTGTTTCTTCAAACAACAATTTCTTTTCTGTCATAATTGTATCATTCATAGTTTTTGTTTTTTTTATTCATGACAAAATTATGTGCCATTTGGTTGCTATAATTGGAAAAAAACGACTTCTATTTCTAAATAAAATCAATCGCTAAAACAGAAATTATTCTTTAGCTTAGCTTACTATTATCTTAGAACGTTAATACAGAATCCTTGAATTCAGCACTACATATTAGAAAAGCGCAAGTTGAAGATTTAGATCAAATTAATGTTAGGTCGGAAAATATAAGAACAATTGATTTTGAATTCGACATTAAACACATCGAACAGTTTATTGACAGCCAAAAAAAGAATGACGCTTATGTCAATTACGGTTTAATAAAGGAAGCCATTCGGTTACTACCAGATCTCAATTTTGTTCTCACTGGCAAAACAGGTTATTATGCCGGCCACTGCATTGTATTGCCAATAAGTAAAAGCACTTATATACAACTTAAAAACAGAGAGATTAGCAACGTAAGTCTAAGGGCTAAACATTTAGCCAACTATAAAAAAATGGAACAGCCCATTTTTTATAGATACGACATTACCGGCGATTGCAATGATTCTGTTTTCTATGTTATGGCCAAGTTTTTTAGATTTTTTAGAGATCTTGAAAACAAAGACTACTTGTTGTGTGGCTATACCGAAAGAGACGATAACTATGATTTAAATTTACAAGTAGGCCTTAGCGTTGTTTGGGAAGACAAAGCATTGCAAAATGAACTGAATTTAGACTTTCCACCACGATTTGTTGAAGGCAATTTTAATAACTTTCTATTTGGAAAAGAATAAAAAAAGCTACTGAAAGCATTTTTGCCATCAGTAGCTTTAAAAAATCAAACTTTTCAATCATGAAAAAAACCACTATTTCTAGTAATTTTTTTCAAATTTAGCCTTATTTAGCATGGGTTTATACGACATATTATGTCTTCAAGGCTTTTAGACAGCATTTAAGCCAAACTTTTCAGGCATAAGCTTTCTTTTATTTTTTTGTCTATAAAATAGTGCTTAATTTTACAAATAAATCAAACTGCCTTTTTGAAAAAATTATTATTTCTTTTATTTATAATTATCTCTTTAAGCTGTACCAAAGACCAGCAGTGTAAATACATTGTACAAGTTAGTCATCTAGACCATTCCATTGATACCTTAAGTTTTACCGCTGTTACCAATAACAATAAACTTTCCTTATCTAATGGGGTATTTAAAGTAGGCAATAAATTGTATATTAAAGACAGTATTGTTGAATATAAAGTGCTTTTTAAGGAATGTTATACTGTGACCGACTCTATAAATTTTATTAAATAAAATCACAAAACCCCACTTACATTCCCTTTATAGCAAAACACTAGGCAATGTATTTAATACACCTGCTTTAAAACCACAAGAGAATTAATACTTTTTACGGAAAGCACACAGCATTTTAAGGCTTATTACTTTTAAGCCTCTTTTTAGTAATTAAAACATTATTAGAAAGCAAGACTTTAGCAATATAAATGGTATTTCTTAAGGAAGATATGTTATACACCTCACTGTTATATTGCCCCTTAAAATCATACAATTTTCTCCCGGTTATATCATAAATGGAAACATTTTTTAGCCTTAAATCCTTTGGAGCTGTAAACTCAACACGGCTATTATCTAAATCTATTATTTTTAGTTCATTGGATTCTTCGGCAACCTGATTGGAAGATAACGTTTCGTTATTAAACATTAAAACAAAACGGTCGTCAAATTGACCAATAGAAGAAGTAAATGTATAGTTTGAATCAGATAAATTGTGAATCTTGCCAAATAGGTTGTCTTTTAAATAAATAATATTATTTGTTACAAAATCACCTTGCAATTGGGTAATAGACAATGTATACTCTGTACTTGCATCTATATTATTTACAAACCCTAGTTGAATGGTTTCATCCGCTTTTAAACTGTTGGAAGCTTTTCCTTGGATAACAAACTTTTTGTCTGAACCATCAATAATAGAATATAAAATACTAGCATTTCCAGAAATAAGCTTTTTAGCGTCATAAGACAATCCATCATCTCCATCTGTAGCTCCATCCAAATACGCAACAAGTATTTGATTAAATGCTCCGTTGTTTGAGGTTAAATCAACCCATAACTTATTGGGAATATTCTCCTCTTTAGAATAAGAGTCCTTGAAAAACTGTGAGTTACTGGTACCGTCGGCAACTCTCATTTCATTTGTAAAAACAACCTTATTTGAAAGTACTGGAGAAACCCCTCCCGTTGTAGGAGCATCGTTATCCATAGCAACAAAAAAACCTTGACAAGAAGGTATGTATTTGTTGGGTATTTCACCTCCACTTACTGCGGCTGTACCTCCAGACAAATTTATAACGGCATAATCATCTTGACTGAAATTGGATACTTGATTACCTGGATTGGATGCACTAGCGGGACTATTATGGGTCCATAGATAAAGTATATTTTCTATGATTCCTGTAGGGTTTGTTGTAGCGTCATATCCATTCAAATCAAAAAAAGCATCCGTGCTAATAGCACACGGATAAGGATTACCTAAAAGATTCCAATTGCTGTCAGCTAATTCTGCATCATTTCTATATATTGTTACTTCTATATCTCCCGTATTAAAACCTCCAGAGAAAATAATGTTATCGTTGTACGGGTAAGGAAACGGCACAGGTGGTGGTGGCGCAGCTGTTATTGCATACCCTAAACCAGCAGTCATTGTTCCCGTCGTTTTTTGCCAATCATTACCATCATCATCTATATCATCTGGTATTCCATTGGTTGTTCCTACGGTATTCTGGTCTAAATAGTTTGCAGCATTAAACCAATAGCGCCTATTATCTGCAGGATCGGGAAACGTACTTACAATATTGGCATTTTCAACGGGCGATCCCCAATATGTATAATGAAGCCCATCGTCATAATAGTTTCTTGTGAATTTATTTAGTGTTGCAGTTCCAGAGTTTATTAAAGAAAAAGTGCCCGCTTCATCGGTTGTTCCATTTTGAACCAAAGCCCCTTGGCTCTGCACAGCTATTGAACCTCCATCTACAACCAAATTGTTTTCAACTTCCACATAAGTATTATCTCCAATTACAAGTTCAAAACTTGGGTTTACGGTTAAATTGCAAGCCGTAATATTTCCATTGGTTGAAGTATCATAATTACCATTTATTATTACAGTAGAAGAACTATCTGGTGCACCATTATCCCAAGATGACCCGCCCCAAGTGGTTGTTGATATAGGAGACACAACACCGTTAAAAGTAAAATCATTAATACTAAAATAACCATTCAAAAGATTAAGGCCTCCCCAAGCATAAAACCTAAAAGTTATTGATTCTGTGATGTTTTGGTAAGCAGACAAATCAATGGTTGTTCCCGAAGCATTTGGCGTACCAATATCTGTTGAAAAACCATCCTCACTAGATCTAAAAGAAAATGATGCAGGCCCTATAAGGGACGTCGAGTTGGAAGTATACACAAAGCTTACAAAATCTATTTGGTAACAAGCATTTGGCGTTAATGTAAATTCAAAATAATCATCTACATCGCGCCCCAAAAGATTCCAACCATTTGCATTATACCTATCATTTGCATTGGCCCCAGAAATTCCAGACCCTCGGCTAATTCCCGAAACAGTAATGTTAGCATCATGTGTCTCTCCTGTAGTGTAAGGATTTGATGTGTTAGGATTGGTACCTGTTATAGGGTTTGTGTAAATACTTTGTGCAAACCCAAAAGCACATATAAATGCAAATACTAAAAAACTACATAGACTCTTTGAATAATCGGTTATATTCATGACATCTAAATTTTTATTAAAACCAGAGATATTATGAGCAAGGAGAGAATTTTAGGGCAAACTCATAATTTATTCAAATAAAAAATTGAAATTACATAAGCAATTTAAATAAAAAAAGTAAAATATCCTACAATTTTTAATTAAATGTAATAATTAAACAACTTATGTATTATTAATTTCTTACGAAAGATACTGTGAAATATATAAAATTAGATTTTATTGGTTTACCAAAAAACCGTAATACCCTTAGTTTATTTTTTAATGGCCAAATACCTTTTCTAACATTACGATTATAAATAAAAAAGGGTATAATTTCTTACACCCCTTCCAATTGATAAAACAATTGTGATTAATAGCTATATATTTAGACACCCGTACTTTTTAAAAGTCACAATAACCATTTTATTTTTAAGCACCTAAAAAACTAATTTCTTTTAGCTTTAGCCATATGCTTTAAACTATTTTGACTTTTTATAAGTTTATATGTGCTCTTTAATAATAACTTTGTGTAAGACCCTTTATATGCGCATAGACTCCTATGCCATTAATGACTTCCTCTACCTCACCTTTTTTCATTTTAACCCCTTTAACATCATTCACCCAACCGTTCGGAGAGATGGCTTTAATACCGTAGAATTCACCTTCTTTATTTACCACTTTTATATTGATAATATTTCCAGATTGACTTACACCCTTAACATCTAATATATCCCCATCAGCAGTCAATGCCTTGATGTCTAAAATAGTACCATCGCTACCAATGGCCTTAACAGGCATGTATTTTTCTTCACTAACAAGTACTTTAACAGGTAATTGCTCTTCATTTACAAACGCCTTGATATCTAATATACTACGTTGATCTTTGTCTTGAATAGCTTTAACATCAAAAATAGTCCCGTCCTCTCCAATGGCCTTTACATCTAAAAGCTTCCCCTCTGGGTGAATGGCTTTTATGTGCCATATAACCTCAGTCATGGTATTTGTGTTTGCATCACTTGGCTCTTGGACTATGTGAATTTCTGTTTTTTCATTTTTACAGCCCACCAACAAAATAACAGAAACAAAAAAAGCAGTCATTTTTCCAGATTTTAATGTAATAAAAGTGCTCATTTTTACAAAGTTTAAATGGTTAGTATTCATACAAGTAACAAAATAAAATTGAAAAAACAATGCGCACCTTTGAAGATTTTGGTACACCTATAGGAACACCTTTTTTGAAAAAATGTATCTCCTAAAACAAAAAAATTGTAAGTCATTTCTTTTTATTCTTTTTATAATAGCCTGAATTGCAGCTATTGTTAGAAGAAGCGAAACAAATCCGATAATACATAACAAGACAACCACAATTCCACCAAGTATGGCTTCACCTTTTGGAATATCTGGGCTTGCCCCTTCAATTTTCTGTATAATCCCTCCAATAAGATGAGCAACACCTATTGTTAAAAAAATGAAACTAATATATCCTGAAATGATTAGAATAATGACATTCAATAAGACAGGCTTATTTAGCAATGTATTTTTCATAACTCATTGTATATAAAATAATTACAAGTTATAAAAAATAACTAAGAACAACAAAGAACACCCCTAAAACAAAAAAGCATCCCAATTTTCAATTAAGAAAAAAGGAAAGCTTTCCATTGGTTTAACTACTTAAACCTTCCCATTTTACTGGGACAACACAACTTCTTTAACTTGCCAAAAAAAGCCCTAATCCCTTAGAGCTTTTAGCAATTTGGCGGTCTGGACGGGACTCGAACCCGCGACCTTCGCCGTGACAGGGCGACATTCTAACCAACTGAACTACCAGACCGTTGCATTATTGCGGTTGCAAATATACATGCCTTTTTTTATATGGCAAATGTTTTTTTATGTTTTTTAGCGTTATTTTTAATCAAGAGAATTTTTGGCGCTCTATTAAATAGGTTGTCAAGATACTATTGAAATCTTTATTAATATCGGCCTCTACATAATTAATTTTGTATTGCCCACATTTTAAGCGTAGTGACTCGAAATAATTGTTTACCGCCACTTTGTAATTTTCCCTTATGGTATCTGCATATAAATTAATGGAATCGCCTGTTTCAACATCAACAAAACGTTTTGGTGTATTATCAAAATTAAAAGCAAACTCCTTTTCTTTATCAAATACATGGAACAAAATAACCTCATGTTTATTGTATTTCAAGTGCCTTAATGCTTCAAATAATTTGGTATCTTCTACTGTGGTTTGAAACATATCCGTAAACAAGAAAATCATAGACCGTTTATGGATTTTCTCAGCGATTTCATGAAGGTATTTGTAGGTATCTGTTTCTTTACTATTTTGCTTGGAGACCACCATATTGCTAAGTTGGCTCAATAACATTTGGTGATGCCGTTCGCTACCTTTTTCTGGCGCGTAAAAATCGTAAGCATCACTATAAACACTAAGACCGATGGCATCTCTTTGCTTTTTTAACAAATACATTAACGATGCCGAAGCCAATGCAGAAAAGGCTATTTTATTTAATCTATCTATTGAAAAACTGCCCATTTCAGGGTAATGCATAGATGCACTGTTGTCTATAATGATGTGGCAACGCAAATTGGTTTCATCGTCATACCGTTTGGTGTAAAGCTTATCGGTTTTGGCGAATAATTTCCAATCGATGTGACGTGTACTTTCACCTTGATTATAGATTTTATGTTCGGCAAATTCTGCTGAAAATCCATGAAACGGACTTTTATGCATCCCAGCAATAAAACCCTCAACCACCTGTTTTGCAAGCAAGTCTAGGTTTTTAAACCCTTCGGCCTTGTTAAGTTCTTGTTGGATGTTTATTCCCATGTTTCCCGTAACAATTTTGCTCTGTATAATTTGTCTGAAGCCTGTAACAGCTTATTATTAAGTTCTACAGGAAAGTTTGGGTTATCTTGCAGAAACCCATTGAGTGTTTGTAAAGCTTCATTAGAAGTATAATTTCCAATGGTAGCGTTGAGCCATGCCTTTGGAAAAAATATATCGCCCGTTTTCTGAATTTCTTCCACCAAATCCAAACTTGTCCTTAAATGCTTTTTTGCGGGTTCCTGTCGCAATGGATGATGAATGTTATGCAATGCAGACAGCACCCAACTTTCCTTTTCCCTGTTTTCCGCCTTAGCCAAAGATAACACAAAATTATCTCTTTCATTTTCATCATTTGACAGTGATGGCAGCAAAAACTCAAAACGTTTTTTCCTGTCTGGGTTTGAAATTTCTTCGGAAGCCTTTCTTAATATGGCATCTGTTTTAGGATGGTTAAATACCGCTAGTGTAGCCGCTAAAGCAGTATAGTCGTTTTCATTCAGCATCAAGCCATCTATTTTTAGCGATTTATTCCAAATATTATATAGCACTTCTCTACCTGCTTCCGAATAGGCAATATCCCTGAATAGATAAAATAAGGTCTTTTTTATACTTGCCGAATCGTGTTGAGCATATAACCTTGATTTTAATTTAGACTCTAAAAACACTCCCATATCGGCTCTATAATCTGGCTCTATATAATTCCAAAAAATAGAAGATATATAACCAATAACATTATTTAGAATGAGCTCCTCGGTTTCAATAACTACACCTTCAATCAATGTTTCTAGTGCTTTTTGAGGTGGAACATTTCCCGACAACACATTTTCATACAGATTAATGTAACTGTAACCTCTTGCAATAGCATCTTTTATTTTTGGTATTTCACTTATCTGTAAAGTATCCAAAGTAAATACTCCATAACCCAACGCATTGTAATTGTATGTAATGTATTGTGGTTTTGGCAACCCAATTAAAGCCTCAACAGATTGTTCTTGTTTGGTTAATTTTACGGGAATTTCAACTATGCTATCGGCATACACCAACCCTAAACTAAATTGCTGTTGCCACATGTTAGAGTTACCATTTTCTGCTTTTTGCCTGATTTCAAAGTTTGAAATGGTATCGTTCTCATAATAAACCTCATCGGTGATAATGGGGCGTCCTGACTGGTTTACCCACACATCGCTCCAAGCCTTTAAGTCGTAATTGGTTTCTTCATCCAAAATATTCACCAAATCGTTCCAATCAGCATTGGCATTGGCAAATTGTTTTATGTAATTGCGTACACCTTGTTTAAAAGCCTTTTCACCAACCAAAGCTTCCAATTGGCGCATCATTATTGGCGCCTTATCGTATATTATGTTACCATATAAGGTTCCCGCATTTTTTAAGTTATCCAGATGCTGCTTTATTGGCGTGGCACCTTTTGTTCTATCTTCACTGTACGCACCGGCATAATGCTCGCTCATAAAAGTTAAATCGTGGTTTACTTCGGGAAAAGCCGGATTGGTAATTTTATCAGCTAAAAAATTGGCGAAAACCTCCTTTAACCAAACATCATCAAACCACTTCATGGTAACCAAATCACCAAACCACATATGTGCAATTTCATGAGCAATTAAGTGCGTACGTGCCATTTTTTCTTTTTGGGTAGCGTTACCGTCTAAAAATAAAGAAGCCTCATTATATTGAATGGCTCCCACATGTTCCATGCCTCCGTACTGAAATCCGGGAATAGCTGTAAAATCCAATTTTTGAAACGGGAATTTATATTGTGTGTAATCTTCTAAAAAACAATAGATTCATTATGAAGCCTAAAAATTTCATCTACACTTGCTTCTATTTTTGCACTATCGGTCTCACGGTAAAGCAGGTTAAAATGAAACCCGTTAATTTTCTCGTTGGCTACTTCAAAATCCCCAGCCACAAAAGAAAACAAATACGTACTCATTAAATCGGATTCCTTGAATTGATATTTAATAACATCTCCTTTATTTTCTTTAAAGTTTAGATTAGCCCCACTTAACACCTTCCAATCTATAGGAGCGGTTACATCTAGCACATAATGGGCTTTTATGTCGGGCTGATCAAAACAAGGAAATAAGGTGCTTGCCCTATCTGGAACCAAAAGGGTATATAAATAATTCTCGTTTCTATTTAAAGACAACTCACCTGCAATAAATTGAATAAGAATCTCATTTTTACCTTTTTTCAAAGTTTTGGCATCAATTATTATATGGCCTTCTTGATGGTTTATAGGAATTTGCTCATGATTGACCATCACACTTTTTACATGTGAACTGCCTACATTAAAATCTAAGTATAACGGGTGCTCCAAATTATTAATCTGTAACTCCAGTTCTAATTGCGAATCAATCGCCTCTTCTTTTTTAATGGGGATATTAAATGAAAGGTTGTATAGAACATCGGATACCTGCTGACTTCTATAGGTCGCCAATTCTGAAGAAATACCCGAACTTAACAAAGAATAGTTTTCAGGCTTAGTTTTACAAGCCACAATAAAAAGCAAACTTATTACAAATGGGATTATCTGTTTCATCTAAATTTACACAAACAAAAAAACGTAATTCTTTATGCAAAAATTACGTTTCATTTCATTTCTTAAAAACCCTAATTCTAGATTATTTGGTCTACAATGCCATAAGCTACCGACTCTTCGGCGCTCATCCAATGGTCGCGGTTAAAATCTTTCATAACCTTTTCTATGGTTTGTCCACAATTATCGGCCAAAATCTGGGCGCTCAGTTCTTTTGTCTTAATAATTTCCTGAGCTGCAATTTCAATATCACTAGCTGGTCCACGGCCACCGCCACTAGGTTGGTGAATCATCACACGTGCATGGGGTTGTATAAAACGTTTGCCTTTTTCGCCAGCCGACAATATGATAGATCCCATTGAGGCAGCAAAACCTGTACAAATAGTTGAAACATGGCTGTTAAGCGATTTCATACAATCGTAAATAGCAAACCCAGACGTAACATATCCACCAGGACTATTAACATATAAATGAATATCACTTGCCTCGAGCGCATCTAAATACAGCAATCTGTCTATAACATGCTTGGCGGATTTGTCATCTACCTGCCCCCAAAGAAATACTTTGCGTTGCTCTAACAACTTACTATCGATGGCATCTTGAACTTTTATCTTATTACTCATTACGTTTAATTTTTATTCCAACTAAAATAAAAAAAGGTTTACCATTATGGCAAACCTTTTGCATTTTCTTTTTCATTTGTCTTATAAAAGCGAATCGATAGCTTCTGTGTAAGCCGCTTTAGGAGCCACACCTACTTGGCGACCCACTACTTCTCCATTTTGGAACACCAAAACAGTTGGAATATTTCTAACTCCGTATTTCGCAGCAAATTCTTGATTAGCATCAACATCCACTTTACCTATTATGGCTTTCCCATCATATTCTTCACTTATTTGTTCGATGATAGGCCCTACCATTCTACATGGTCCACACCAAGCCGCCCAAAAATCTACCAATACCGGTTTATCACTTTTCAATACCGTTTCCTCAAACGTCGCATCTGTTATTTCTAATGCCATAATATTTATGTTTTAATTCGTATTCAATAATTTATTTCACAAAATTAGTCAAAAAAACCTCTAAAGCTTACAAACCAACAATTTGTTTTGCTTATAACCCCATTACTTACTGTTATGCTAATTTTAAAAGGCAAATTTTATCAAATTAATACTATATTTTTCAAAATAAGCAACCTATTAGTTGCGAATTTAAAAAGTTTTTATATTTTAGCAACCATAAAGTTGCATATTAATCAAAAAACGAACAATTATGAAAGATGTAATAACCAAAGAGGCTGTATTTAACCACCCTATTGACAAAGTATGGAATGCTATTTCTAAATCAGAAGAAATCTCAACTTGGTTTCTTAAAAACAATTTTAAGGCTGAAAAAGGGTATAATTATACTTTTAAGTCTGAAGGCGACAAAGGATGCCATGTAATTAATGGTATAGTTAAAGAAGCCAATCCCTATGTACTTATTTACACATGGGTTGTTGAAGGAACCAATATTGAAACAACCGTTAAATGGGAGCTTACCTCTACCAAAGAAGGCACTAAACTGTATTTAGAACATTCTGGTATTTCAAATTATCCAGGCGAAACGGCCATTAAAATGTTTGAAAGTTTTAATGGTGGTTGGGATGGCTGCTTAAATGCTTTAACAACCTATTTAAAAGAAGCTGTTCATGCAGGATAAAATAACCAAATTATTCAAAGCCATTGCAGACCCTACAAGGCGTGATATATTTCACGCCTTGATTTTAGCAAGTACCGCATTATCCATCACACAAATATCAAATCAATTTGATATTAGCAGGCAAGGTGTCACCAAACATATCAAGACTTTGGAAGAAGCCGGCTTAGTTAATATTGACACGCAAGGACGTGAACGATTTTGTTATGCCAATGCAAAACCACTAAAAGAAGTTAATAAATGGATTCAATTTTACTCTCAATTCTGGGATGACTCCTTACAGAATTTGGGTAATTATCTAGACAATAAAACTACTTAAATAAAGACGAAACCCTTAATTCAATTTAAAGTGTACATTAATATCTGTTAATTCATTGAGCAGTTCTTGGGATATTTTCACTTTTTGCCTTCTACTGGGCATTTGTAATTTTATTTGCTCTTTGTTATCGTACACCACAAAATTCAACATGTGGTTGCCAGGATGCAATTGTACTAAATCTTTAAGTTGCGTTATTTTTTCCTCTTTTAAGTCGTCTATATTTACTTGAATGGATAACTTTCTGGCGTAGGTTTCCATAACATCGTGCAACAGTTGAAAATTATTGAATTGCAAACGTGGTTCGCCCGTTTTGCCTGTCTCTCGATTCATCCAACCTTCACGAATCAATACCTTTACAAAAACAAAATTATTTTTTAACAAAAAGTGCCTGAACTTGAGGTATTCTTCACCAAATATGCGGAATTCAAAACTGTCGTTATAATCCTCTACAGTAAACAAAGCCCAGCCTTTGCCCTGCTTGCTTACTCGATGTTGCACATCGGTTACTACACCACCAAAAGTCAACTCCCTATTAACAAATGAGGCTAAATCCTTAAATAACGATAAACTGGCATTGCAAAATGTGTTCATTTCTGTTTTAAAGTCGTCCAAAGGGTGACCAGAAATATAAATACCGACCACTTCTTTTTCCTTGGCTAATTTTTCCATGGTGCCCCATTCTTCACATGGCGGCACTTGGGGCTCTGCTATCTGCACATCACTGGCTTCACCAAACAGACTTACTTGCGCCGAATTTTCGTTTTCCTGATGCTTGCTACCATAACGCATGGCTTTTTCCAAAAAGGTGATGCCATCACCTTCATCATGGAAATATTGCGCTCTATGGGTATTACCAAAACAATCGAAACCGCCGGCCAATGCTAAATTTTCAAAAGCTTTTTTGTTAGCAGCCCGCAAATCAATGCGCTTGGCTAAATCGAAAATAGACTTGTATGGACCATCTGTTTTTCTATTCTCCACAATGGTGTATACGGCTCCTTGCCCAACACCCTTTATGGCTCCCATGCCAAAACGAACGGCATTGTCTTTATTAACCGAGAATTTATAATAAGATTCATTTACATCTGGACCAAGCACATTTAATTTCATACGCTTACATTCCTCCATAAAGAACGTAACTTGCTTTATGTCATTCATGTTATTGGACAACACTGCTGCCATATATTCGGCCGGATAGTGCGCTTTTAAGTAAGCGGTTTGATAAGCAATCCAAGCATAACAAGTGGAATGCGATTTGTTGAAAGCGTAACTCGCAAATGCTTCCCAATCTTTCCAGACTTTTTCTAGTATTTTGGCATCATGGCCATTGGCACTGGCTTGGTCAATAAATTTGGGCTTCATTTTATCAAGAACAGCAATTTGCTTTTTACCCATGGCCTTACGCAGTACATCAGCTTCACCTTTGGTAAACCCAGCCAACTTTTGCGATAGTAACATTACCTGCTCTTGATACACTGTAATACCATAGGTCTCTTGAAGGTATTCTTCCATGGCAGGTAAATCGTACTCAATATCTTCATCACCATGTTTTCTTCGCACAAAACTCGGAATGTACTCCATAGGCCCTGGACGGTACAAAGCGTTCATGGCAATTAAATCTTCAAACACCGTTGGCTTTAAATCACGTAGGTGCTTTTGCATACCGGGTGACTCGTATTGGAATACCCCAACGGTTTCACCACGTTGGAACAACTGATATGTTTTTTCATCATCCAAGGGAAAACAATCGGGGTCGAGTGTAATACCATGTTTGGCCTTAACAATCTTTACGGTATCTTTAATAAGGGTCAAAGTTTTTAACCCCAAAAAATCCATTTTTAAAAGTCCAGCTTCTTCAACAACCGAGTTATCAAATTGGGTGACATATAAGTCGGAATCCTTTGCGGTAGAAACGGGCACAAACTTGGTAATATCATCCGGTGTGATAATCACGCCACAAGCGTGAATACCCGTATTCCTAACCGACCCTTCCAAAACACGCGCCTGATTAACAGTTTCGGCTTCCAAATCGTCACCTTCTGAAATGTTGAGCAGTTGGTTTACTTTTTCTAAATCTTCAGACCTAAATTTACCACTCAATTCCTTATCACTCAATCCGAAAATCTTATTGAGTTTAGACATGGTTGGAATCAACTTGGCAATTCTATCCGCATCAAACAATGGCAAATCCAAAACCCTAGCCGTGTCACGAATAGATGACTTAGCCGCCATAGTACCATAGGTTATAATCTGCGCTACTTGATTGGCCCCATACTTTTTGATTACATAATCCATAACCCGACTTCTTCCCTCGTCATCAAAATCTATATCAATATCGGGCATGCTAATACGATCTGGATTTAAGAAACGCTCAAAAAGCAAATCGTACTTCATTGGGTCTATATTGGTAATCCACAAACAATAAGCTACCACAGAACCCGCTGCCGAGCCACGGCCAGGGCCTACCGATACATCCATATTTCGGGCTTCGCGAATAAAGTCCTCTACAATTAAAAAATAGCCGGGGTAACCCGTGTTTTCGATAACACTGAGCTCAAAATCCAAACGATCTTTTACTTCATCACTTAACGGATTTCCATAGCGTTTTTTTGCACCTTCGTAAGTTAAATGACGTAAATAAGCATTTTCACCACGCTTACCACCATCTTTTAGGTCTTCTTCATTTTTAAATTCATCAGGGATATTAAATGCCGGCAACAAGACATTCCGTGCCAAATCGTAAGCCTCTACCTTATCCACAATGTCCTGAACATTACTAATGGCATCAGGCAAATCCCTGAACAAGGCTTTCATTTCTTCAGAAGATTTAAAATAATACTCCTGATTAGGCAATCCGTAACGATACCCACGACCACGCCCGATAGGTGTGGCTTGTTTTTCTCCATCCTTCACACACAATAAAATATCGTGTGCGTTGGCGTCTTCTTTATTTCTATAATAAGTATTGTTGGTGGCAACTAATTTTACATCGTGCTTTTTAGAAAATTCAACCAAAACCGTATTAACTCGGTTTTCATCTTCCTGATTGTGCCGCATCAATTCTATATACAAATCGTCACCAAAATGTTCTTTCCACCATAGCAAAGCTTCTTCGGCTTGGTTTTCACCAATATTTAAAACCTTACTGGGTACTTCCCCATAAAGGTTACCAGTAAGAACAATAATGTCTTCTTTATATTGTTGAATGAGTCTTTTATCAATTCTAGGCAAATAATAAAATCCATCTACAAAGGCATGCGACGACAACTTGGCGAGATTATGATAGCCATTTTTATTTTTGGCCAACATTACGATTTGATAGCCATTATCTTTTCTTGTTTTATCGGTATGATCTTCGCAAACAAAAAACTCGCAGCCAATAATGGGCTTTATTTCTTTAACCGATGGTGTTTCCCCTTTTTCCAAAGCGGCTTCAATTTGGACTTTTGCCGATTTGTTGTGGTTGCTAACTGCTTTTACAAAATGGAAAGCACCCATCATATTAGCATGATCGGTTAAAGCAACCGCCGGCATTTGATGCTCGGTTGCAGCTGCCACCAAATCAGCTACACTCATTGTCGATTGTAATACCGAAAACTGCGAATGGTTATGCAGGTGCACAAAATCAACCTCCTTTAAATCGGATATGTTTTGTTTGATTTCTTCGGTAGAAATCTGGCTACCTTCGGCTTTTTTGATACGCTCACGGATTTTAGCACTTTCCTGTTTCAGATTAATGTGCTTTAATCCTATAAGCTGAATTTCCTTAGGATTGGCTTCGTTGAAGTTTTCAAAATAATCGGGTTGAACATCCAATTCTTCTTTGGTATATTCTCCCAACCTTACCAATTCTAAAAAGCAACGTGTAGTAGCCTCTACGTCGGCAGTAGCGTTATGAGCTTCAGCAAAAGGTTCTTTAAATAAAAACTCGTGCAGTTCGGTTAAGGTTGGCAATTTAAATTTACCACCACGCCCTCCTGGTATTTGGCAAAGCCCTGCCGTATGTTCTGTACAAGTATCTAAAACCGGTAATTCCTGCAACGGATTGGCCACATCGCCACGCACAAATTCAGCACCCATAATATTAAGGTCGAACTTTACGTTTTGACCAACAACAAATTTGGTTTTGCTTAACACTTCATTAAATTTTTCTAAAACCTCAGTCAATGGCACACCTTGTTCTTCTGCCAATTCGGTAGAAATGCCGTGTACCTTTTCGGCGTCATAAGGAATATTGAATCCTTCTGGTTTTACCAAATAATCTTGGTGATCGATGCAATTTCCCATAGCATCATGCAGTTGCCAGGCAATCTGTATACAACGGGGCCAATTATCGACGTCGGTTATGGGAGCATCCCAACGTTTCGGCAAACCAGTAGTTTCGGTATCGAAAATTAAATACATTCCTTAAAATTTACGTGTTGATTTGTTAAGGTCTTTAGACGAAAAATGAGTTTTAAAAATACACAGAAATGCCTTAGAATTAAATTCCGTTTATCACGAGTTTTCAACAAAAGAAAAACACCGATTAAAAAACGAAATAAAGTGTTGAAAATTAAAAAAATATGGTAACTTTGCGCCCTCATTAATAACCGAGGTCGTGAACCTCAAATAATTAATTATTATGCCAGTAAAGATTAGATTACAAAGACACGGTAAAAAAGGAAAACCTTACTATTGGATTGTTGCTGCAGATGCACGTTCTAAAAGAGATGGTAAGTACTTGGAAAAATTAGGAGCTTACAACCCTAACACAAACCCAGCATCTATTGATTTAGACGTTGATGGTGCTGTAAAATGGTTACAAAACGGTGCTCAGCCAACTGATACCGCTAAAGCCATTTTATCTTACAAAGGTGCTTTATTGAAAAACCACTTAGCTGGTGGTGTTAGAAAAGGTGCTTTAACCGAAGAGCAAGCCGAAGCTAAATTCAACGCTTGGTTAGAGGAAAAAGAAGGTAAAATAACTTCAAAATCTGAAGATTTGGCCAAAGCTAAAGAAGAAGCTAAAGCTAAAGCTTTAGAAGCTGAAAAAGCCGCTAATGAAGCACGTATCGCTGCCGCTGCTCCTGTAGAGGAAGAAGTAGCTGAAGAAACTGAGGCTGCTGCTGAAGAGGCTGTTGAGGAAACTGCCGAAGCTGCAACTGAAGAAGCTGCTGCCGAAGAGGCTCCAAAAGCTAAAGAAGAAGAATAAAAAAATTAATTTTTTATACTTTTAAACTCCGATAATTATTATCGGAGTTTTTTATGCAAAATAATTACGCATAAAATTGGATTTACTTAAATATTAAATTCCCATAATGAGATCCTGAAACAAGTTCAGGATGACAAAGAAACTATTTGTCATGAAAAAAGAAGACTGCTTTTACCTTGGTAAAATTGTTAGAAAATATAGTTTTAATGGCGAATTGCTCATAAAGCTTGATACTGATGAGCCCGAACTTTACGATAATATGGATGCCTTGTTTATTGATGTTCGCGGCAACTTGATACCTTTTTTTATTGAAAGCTCCCAACTTCACAAATCCGATTTGCTACGGGTTCAGTTTGAAGATGTCACTACTGAAGCTGATGCCGACGCATTACTTAAAAGCGATGTGTATTTACCGCTGGAGCTTTTACCAAAACTGGAAGGCAATAAGTTTTACTTTCATGAAGTAATTGGTTTTACTATAGAGGATAAAAATTACGGCAAAGTTGGTATTATAAAATCCATAAACGATTCTACAGCGCAGGCTCTTTTTGAAGTTGAAAACAAAGATGGCAAGGAACTATTGATTCCTATGAATGATGAGTTTATTGTAAAAGTTGATAGGAAAGCTAAAACCATTGTTGTAGATACACCAGCTGGGTTGATTGATTTATATTTATAAATTCAGCATCACACAAAAATAATGAGATCCTGAAACAAGTTCAGGATGACAATACCAAATGAGCAAACCTTTTAAATTCAAGCAATTTACAGTTCAACAAGATAAAAGTGCCATGAAAATTGGTACCGATGGCGTTTTGTTGGGCGCTTGGACTTCCATTGCAAAAAATCCTTTTTCCATTTTAGATATTGGAGCTGGCACAGGTGTTTTATCACTTATGTTAGCCCAACGCAGTTTTGCCGAGGTTATAGATGCACTTGAAATTGACAATGAGGCTTACGAACAATGCGTGGATAATTTTGAAGCCTCCAATTGGGGCGACCGCTTGTTTTGTTATCATGCCCCTTTAGAAGAATTTGCAGAAGAAATTGAAGATACATACGATTTGATTATCTGCAACCCACCTTTTTATAGTGAGGACTACAAAACCGAAAGCTCATCAAGAGATATGGCAAGATTTCAAGACGCCATGCCTTTTAACCACTTAATTGCAAGTGTTTCAAAATTATTATCGGATGATGGTGTTTTTTCGGTTATCATTCCATATAAAGAAGAACAGGTATTTATAGAACTCGCCTCAAATTTCAATCTTTTCCCAAATAGAATTACACACGTAAAAGGCAATCCTCTTTCAGAAATTAAAAGAAGTCTTATTGAATTTTCATTTGATGAAAGCAAGGCAAAAATAAACCAGCTTATTATTGAAACTGATAGACACCAATACACAGAAGAATACACAAGACTTACCAAAGATTTTTATCTAAAAATGTAATAGCAGGGATAGATTACAAAAAGCTTTTTGTTTAAATTTATCCCAATGTTTTCATCCAGAAAAAGATTAAATAGAGCCTATAAAAATGCAAAGGTCATCCCCTTTGATGACACTAGTAAATTTATTCTGTTTAGTGATTGCCACCGTGGCGATAACAGTTTTGCAGACGATTTTGCGAATAACCGCAACATTTATTTTCATGCCCTAAAGCACTATTTTGCTGAAGGTTTCCATTACTGTGAATTAGGAGATGGCGATGAGCTTTGGGAGAATCTATCCTTTAAATCCATTTTTGAGGCTCATAAAAATGTATATCTGTTGATGAAGGAATTCCATCAACAACAACGGCTGCACATGATTTGGGGGAATCATGACATGGTTTATAGGAATGCTGATTTCGTAAAAAAACATCTATCAAGTTATTTCGACCCCAAAATAGGCGGAAATGCAACACTATTTAACGCTATTGAATACCACGAAGGCATTATTTTAAAGCACACTAAAACCACTCAAGAACTTTTTTTAACACATGGCCATCAGGCCGATTGGTGGAATTATGTGTTCTGGAAATGGAGTCGTTTTATGGTGAGAATACTTTGGAAACCATTAAACGTCATGGGCATTGCAGACCCCACGAGTCCAGCAAAAAACTACAAAGAACTTATAAAAATTGAGCGGAGAACTAAAAAGTGGATTTCTGAAAACAATAACATAATAACAATAGCCGGGCACACCCACAGACCTCGTTTTCCTGAACCTGGTGATATTGCATTTTTTAATGACGGTAGCTGTGTACACCCAAGAAGCATAACGGGTATTGAAATTGAAAACGGCACTATATCACTAATAAAATGGGAAATAGACACCAATGATGATGGTGTGCTACAGGTTTTTAGGCACGTGCTGGAGGGACCAAGAAAGTTGATTGATTATAAAACAAATTGATTAAGATTGTCATTCTTGCTTTCGCAGGAATAACAAAAAATTCTAACTCTCTGGTGCCAATTCAACCACAAGACCTTCCATATCAGTTGTCATCTGTATTTGGCAACCTAATCGGCTATTATCTTTTACATTAAAAGCTTCAGACAACATCGCTTCTTCATCATCGCTCATTTCAGGCAGTTCATTCTCACTCAACACATAACATTGGCAAGAGGCACACATGGCCATACCACCACAAACACCAATGGTTCCCTCAGGTGCCAATTCGTAAGACCTTACAACCTCCATAAGGTTCATGGCCATATCTGTTGGCGCTACTACTTCATGTTCTACACCGTCTCTATCTATAATTTTAATGTTTATGTCTTGTTCCATGTAATTTCTTGTTTTTAGAACACCAAAGCCTTACTACATTAAAGGAATGATTGCCTATGCTTATTTAAATATGATTTATTTGGATTATTAATTTTGGTAAGAAAAATTTAAACTTCAATATTTATAACCTGCTCTATTTGTGGCGCATATTTTTTTATGGTCATTTCCACGCCAGACTTTAATGTCATACGATTAACACTACACCCAACACAAGCGCCCTGTAGCTGTACCTTAACTAACTTATCGTCTTCAATAGCTAATAAAGAAATATCTCCTCCATCACTTTGTAAAAAAGGGCGAATTTCTTCCAAAGCCTTTTCAACGTTAATTTTAAGCTCTTCTGTTGTCATGTCTTATTTTTTTACTGCTGAACAGCCAGCCATAGTTGTAATTTTTATAGCTTCGGTAGGCGGCAAATCCTCGTTGCGTTTTACCAACTCCTCTACCACATTTTGGGTTAATTTTTCGAAAGCCTGTTCTATTGGTGTTGCGGTTTGCAATGCTGCTGGACGACCAACATCACCTGCTTCTCG
Source organism: Marixanthotalea marina (assembly GCA_018883545.1). Classification (GTDB taxonomy): domain Bacteria; phylum Bacteroidota; class Bacteroidia; order Flavobacteriales; family Flavobacteriaceae; genus Marixanthotalea; species Marixanthotalea marina. The sequence continues at coordinate 100,662 of JAHLEH010000004.1, forward strand.
CACACTTTGCACCAAAGGAATTTCACCCAAAAATGGCACTTTTAAATCCTCAGCTAAGTTTTTAGCACCTTCTTGCCCAAAAATATAATATTTATTATCTGGCAATTCTTCGGGTGTAAAATACGCCATATTTTCTATTATTCCCAATACAGGCACACTTATACTTTCCTGTTGGAACATAGCCACTCCTTTTTTGGCATCGGCCAAGGCTACATTCTGCGGTGTACTAACCACTACTGCTCCCGTAATTGGCAACGATTGCATGATACTTAAATGAATATCGCCCGTGCCGGGAGGTAAATCAATCAACAAAAAGTCCAACTCACCCCAATGCGCATCGAAAATCATTTGGTTTAATGCTTTGGCTGCCATTGGGCCTCGCCAAACCACCGCTTGGTTGGGTTGTGTAAAAAAGCCTATAGACAATATTTTAACCCCATAATTTTCAATAGGCTTCATCTTAGATTTTCCACCAACATTTACAGCCAATGGTTTTTCTGCTTCCACATCAAACATAATAGGAATGGACGGCCCATAAATATCGGCATCCAACACTCCAACCTTAAAGCCCATTTTAGATAAGGTAACCGCTAAGTTAGCGGTAACGGTAGATTTACCCACACCACCTTTACCAGAAGCAACCGCCACAATATTTTGAATGCCCGGAATGGGATTTCCTTTTATAACATTTGCTTTTGGTTTGGCAGGCGCATCTACTTTTACATTCACGGTAATTTTGGCCTTTTCGTAGACCAAATCGTGAATGGTTTTTAAAATATCTACTTCGGTACGTTTTTTAGCCTGTAAACTTGGATTCTTTATGGTCACATCTACAATAACCTCATCGCCAAAAGTCACCACATTTGTAACGGCGCCACTCTCTACCATATTTTGTCCTTCACCAGCTACAGTAATGGACTCCAACGCTTTTAATATATCTTTTTTATGAAGCTTCATGCTTTTTATTTAGATTAATTCTAATATGCAAATATACTGTGAATTGTTTAGAATTTAAAGCTGTTTTATTGAAATGATTTATATAGTGATTTGGTTTTGTTATGAATGTTGGAATGAGTGATTTTTTGTAAATTTTTGAAAAATTAGGAAATAATTATAAATTTTGTATATTTGATGATATTTGTAAATTTTTGAAAAATTAGGAAATATTAATGTGATATGATTGAAAAAGCACCGGAATTCAAATATAGCGATGAAATTGATAATGTCTTATGGATTTTATTTCACAACACACATTCAGAACTAATTAAGAAAATTGAAGAGGATTATTTGTATTGGGATAAAGTAAAATATTATAAAGAGGACAAAACACTTTCTGGAAAAACTAAGCTAATCGACCCAAAATCTTTGTGGATTAGAATAAAACTTCAACGAGAAGTAATTCAAAAAACATCTTACATATTAAACTACTCCAAAAAAGAATATTCGAAAAGTAAATTTCAGTTTGTGACACATAATATAAATGAATACCTCCAGCAGAAACTCCATTATTTAGACTTCAACTTTGGCGCAGGTTTACAAAAAGAAAAGTTACTATCAGATTTAGACAAGCAAAGCTATCTCAATAATGCCTTGATGGAAGAATCCATATTTTCGTCCATGATTGAAGGTGCAACCACCACGCGTGTTAAGGCTAAAGACATGCTTCGCAAAAACAAAAAACCTAAAAACAAAAGCGAGCAAATGATATTGAATAATTACAAAACCATTCAATATATAAGTGAACATCAAGATGAAAATATTTCTGTTGAGAAATTACATGAATTACAACGGCTGGTTACCGAAAATACCCTTGAAGAAGAAAATATTGGAGTTTTTAGAAGCACCAATGATGTTAATGTTGTTAACGAATTAACGGGGGAAATTGTACATACCCCTCCAGATTTTGAAGAACTTGAAGGTTTAATGAAATCGTTTTGTGAGTTCTTCAATAACAATCCTAAAGAAGATTTTATTCACCCTATAGTTAAAGGCAGTATTTTACATTTTTTAATCGGCTACATCCATCCTTTTGTTGATGGCAACGGCAGAACTGCTCGCGCTATATTTTATTGGTATTTATTAAAGAATGGCTATTGGCTTACAGAATACCTTTCTCTTTCTAGAGTCATTATGAAAACAAAGGTTCAATATGAGAAAGCCTATATATATACTGAAATTGATGACATGGATGTCACCTATTTTATCCATTATCAAGTTAAAGTATTAATACGCGCTTTTGAAGAATTAAAAACCTATGTTGCCAAAAAGAAAAAAGAGCAAGCCAACCTTTCAAAATTCTTAAAAATCAAAGGCTTCAATGAAAGACAAGCTATTATTCTTCAAAAAATAGAAGAAGATAGTAATCGGTTTTTTACGGTTAAAGAAATAGAAAATACGTTTAGCGTTACCAACCAAACAGCCAGAACAGATATTGAGGAACTAGTAAAAAAAGGATTTTTAAAGAAAATTGCAATAAATAAAAAAACCTCAAACTACTGGAAGGGTGATGCTTTTGATAAAACATTTTTATGATGTGATTCTGAAACAAGTTCAGAATGACGCCTACAATTCCATTGAAGGATCCCAAAAAACCGTTTCAAAATCTTGTATTTGGTTATCAATCACTTTAATTCCTTCACTTTCCAAAAGCTGCTGCATTAGGTTGGTGCCTTCAAAATGATGTTTCCCTGTTAACAAGCCTTTTCTGTTCACAATACGATGAGCAGGCACATCTTTTCCTGTAGACCCGTTCATGGCATAGCCTACCATTCTGGCACTTCTCGCAGCTCCCAAATATTTGGCAATGGCTCCATAGCTCGTCACCTTTCCGTAAGGTATTTGTTTTGCGACCTCAAAAACCTTATCAAAAAAATTCAGGGTTTCCTGTTTCATAAACTATAATTCTTTGATAATATTTACCAGTGTAATAATTGAAATAATACCTGTAATTCCTCCAATTATATAGTTCATGTTCTTTTGGGTAGTAAATACTGTCTTGCCCCTTATTTTATCGAAAAAGAAAATATACATGTACAGCATGGCAAACGTACCCATTACCGCTCCAGAAACATAGGTTACAATATTTATCTTATCTAGTAACAACCAGCCAAAAGAAGCCAATGTAATGGTCATATAGGCTTGGTAAGGGATGGGCAATATATTGAGTGCCGACAACAAAATACCTTGAAAGAAACGACTGTGTTTGCTTTTCACTTTTAAGTCCACAGTTTGTTTGGGCTGTTTCTTGGCAACAAACAAAAAATAAATGGTAATAAGTACAAAAATCACGAAAGCCACCCGCTGTAAAATCTCTACAATCTCAGAGTGATTTGTAATGTATTTTGCAAAAATAGCCGCCACATAAGTTTGAAAAAAAACCGTAACACAGGCACCAACGGAAAACATAATACCCCTTACATGTCCTTCTTTCAAACTAATCTTAGCAGCCGTCATATTTAATAACCCTGGGGGTATAACACCTATAAGCGCTGCTAAAAACCCTAAAAAAAAGACAATTGTAATGGTCACTATCTATTTAATTTTGAACCTAATATAAGTAATTGGTTTGTTTTGTTCTAAATATTGTGACTCATAATAGGTTTGGATACTGGTAACTTCGCTCGGACTTCCTTCCTGCCTGTAGATGTCGTTATTGGCATACAACACCTCGTGGCCTTCGCCGTGTAGCAGTCCAAGGGTATAACCGTGCATAAACTCGCTATCGGTTTTTAAATTTACAATACCTTCTGGTTTTAGTATTTTTTTGTAGCGCATTAAGAACTCCGTATTGGTCATTCTATGCTTTGTACGCTTGTATTTTATCTGTGGGTCTGGAAAGGTAATCCATATTTCGTCCACTTCATTTTCTGCAAAAGCATGATCTACCAATTCAATTTGGGTACGCAAAAATGCGACATTTTCAATATTTTCGGCAACAGCTGTTTTAGCACCGCGCCAAAAACGGGCGCCTTTTATATCGATACCTATAAAATTTTTATTGGGGTAACGCTTTGCTAAAGCAACCGAGTACTCACCTTTACCACAGCCAAGTTCTAAAACCAACGGATTTTCATTTTTAAAAAAGTTGGTTGCCCAATTGCCTTTTAAATTAAAATTGGCATTTACGAGGTCGTCTCGAGTTGGCTGGATAACATTCGGAAATGTTTCGTTTTCTTTAAATCGTTTGAGTTTGTTTTTGCTTCCCAATGGTTAACGCGTTGAATTTGTAATTTTTGGCAAAATTAAGGAAATATGTGAGAGTGTTTATATTAGTATCTTTGAATTTCACTCTATTTTGTGTGAGCGATTGAGGCTTTTGTTGAAGCTCTTGAATTATTTAGTAAAAATAATTGAAAGCGACTGCCGAAAGCGCGACTTTTGTTTACAAAAGGCACACCATAATTGTATAAATGAAAAAACGTATTTTAATTGCTCCTTTAAATTGGGGATTGGGCCATGCCACAAGATGCATCTCCATTATTAATGCCTTAAAAGATTTTGGGTTTGAACCCATAATTGGCAGCGATGGCGATGCTTTGGCCTTTTTAAAAAAAGAATTTCCGGACTTAACGTTTGTTGAACTACCTGCTTACAACATTAAATATCCTAACAAAGGTGCCGCGTTTAAATGGACCATGTTAAAACATGCGCCTAAAATTTTGGATGCCATAAAAGCTGAAAAAAAAACTACAAAAAGAATTGTTGAAACCTATAACATTACCGGTATTATTTCCGATAACCGTTTGGGCGTTTATTGCAAAAAAATACCGTGCGCCATAATAACGCACCAGTTGAATGTTTTGAGCGGCCGTACAACGTGGCTAAGCACTTTACTGCATAGAAAATTCATTAAACAATTTGATGTATGTTGGGTGCCCGATTTAAAAGACGAGGAAAATTTAAGCGGTAAACTTGGGCATGGCAATTCAACTAAAATACCTATAAAATACATAGGACCATTAAGCAGGTTTTACAAAAAAAAAACAGCTATTACCAACAAGATTTTAGTGCTTTTATCTGGACCTGAACCGCAACGCACACTGCTTTTTGAAAAACTATTTAAATTATTTGAATGCTACAAAGAGCAAGTTATTATTGTAAGAGGCATTGTTGAAAACAAGCAAGACATTCAAACATATGGCAGAACAACTGTTTATAATTTTATGACCAGCTATGAACTGGAAAAAACCATTAATGAAAGCGAATTGATTATTTGCAGATCTGGCTACACAAGTATTATGGATTTGGCAAAACTTGAAAAAAAAGCCTTTTTGATTCCTACCCCTGGCCAGTATGAGCAGGAATATTTAGCTAAAAAATTAACTGAGCAAAAAATAGCCCCTAGCTGCAACCAAAATGATTTTACTTTAGAAAAGCTAAAAGAAGTAGAAAATTATGACGGCTTTAAAGCTTTGAATTTTAAAACAGACTTTAGGGATTTATTTAGCCTTTTCCAAAGTAAATGAAAACTCACTGCCAACCCCTGGTTCACTTTCAACATATATTTTTTCGTCGTGGGCTTCAATAATGTGCTTAACGATGGAAAGCCCTAAACCAGACCCCCCCTCCTTGCGGGAACCACTTTTGTCTACCCTATAAAACCGCTCAAACAATCGCGGCAAATGGCTTTTTTCTATACCTTCTCCGTTATCAGTTACCCGAACAATAACCTTGTTTTTAATTAAGTTCTCAATACTTATTTCCGTGGTTCCTTTTTGCCTTCCGTATTTTACGGAATTAATAATAAGATTTGCCAATACTTGCTGAATGCGTTCCTTATCTGCATTTACCATAATTGGCTCAGGATATTGCATATCGAACGTCAAGGTGATTTTCTTTTTAGCAGCACGCATTTCCATCATACCGAATACATTTTTGGCTAAATCTACAATATCAAAACTTTCGATATTGAGACTTAGGTCTCCCGCCTCTAGTTTGGTAATCATGTCTAAATCATTCACAATATAACTAAGTCTTTCCACAGCCTCCCCAGCGCGCTTTAAATATTTTTCCCGAATATTTTTATCGTTCATGGCACCATCCAACAAGGTTAAAATATAGCCCTGAATGGTAAAAAGTGGTGTTTTTAATTCGTGGGATACATTGCCAAGAAATTCCTTTCGATATTGTTCCCTTACTTTAAGCGTTTCGATTTCCAGCTTTTTATCCCTTGCGAACTTATCAATTTCTTGGGTAAGCGTTGCCATATCGGTATTTATGGAGCCTCTGGATAAGTTTGTCGACTCTAACAATGTTAAGTCATCATATATTTTTTTAACACGCCTGTATATAAATTTCTCAACCCTTAGCTGGATAACAATAAAAGAAAACACATAGCAGGAAACTGCAAATGCCAAAATAACGCCCCAGTTTAACTGAAAAAAATAATATAAAAAAACACTCATTAAGAGCGTTATAAATATCGTTATGTAAAACGATGTTTTTATCGCAAAGCGATATGTTCTTTTAAGTTTTACCTCCATGGGTTAATCTACAAACTTATAGCCTACTCCTTTTATGGTTTTAAAGCTATCATCTCCTATTTTTTCGCGAAGTTTTCTAATGTGAACATCGATAGTTCTACCTCCAACAACCACTTCATTGCCCCAAACCTTATCAAGAATTTCATCTCTTTTAAACACCTTTCCGGGTTTGGATGCCAATAAAGATAATAATTCGAATTCTTTTCTTGGCAAAATGATTTCTGTTCCTTTTAAAACTATTTTATACTCATCCCTATTGATGACAAGATTACCAATTTTCACCGAATCTTTGACTTCGTCTTCCTTAAAGCGTCTTAGCAAAGCTTTTACTTTACTAACCAAAACTTTAGGCTTTATTGGTTTGGTAATGTAATCATCGGCACCCGCATCAAACCCTGCTACTTGGGAATAATCTTCACCCCTTGCCGTTAAAAACGTTATAACAACATCTTTTAAATTAGGGTCTTTTCTAATAATTTCACATGCTTCAATACCATCCATTTCCGGCATCATAACATCTAAAATAATAAGCTGTGGAAGTTCTTTTTTTGCTTTTTTTACCGCTTCTACACCATTTTCTGCAGTTATAACCTGATACCCTTCACTTGTAAGATTATATCCAACGATTTCAAGAATATCTGGTTCATCATCAACGAGAAGAATTTTAATGTCTCTTTTGTTCATTTAAAATAGTTTGTCAAAAAAAATTTCAGTGTAAAGATAAAACTAATAACATAAAGTTATTAAAATTTACGATTTAATAACAATTAGGTAACTCTTAACTTACAGAGGGTTAACTTTCGATAAAATCATTAAATCTTTAACATTTTTTTGGTATAGATTTTGAAGTAATTTATTACTTTTACAACATACCAGTAACTATGAGGAAAAACTACTTAATAATTACATTTTTATTTCTTGCTTTTATAATAACCCAACAAGGGTTTGCACAAAGCAGTGTTACTGGCGCACCCAATTCACAACAAAGTCAAAATATAGAAGGGCTTTCAATTTACCCTAATCCAGTGACTGAAGGAAGTCAAGTTATCTACATAACATCTAAAAAGAATTTCACCAAAAACATTGAAATTTATAATGTGTTAGGGAAACAAATCTACACCACTGTTTTAACAGGTAAAGAGTTGAACATATCTTCTTTAAGTACAGGTGTTTACATTTTAAAAATTACCGAAAACAAAATAAGCGAAACCAGAAAACTGGTCATTAAATAGCCTTTTCAAAATATCTATTAAAAGAGCGTTGCCATTAGCAGCGCTTTTTTATTTTATATACTTTTGCTATATAGATTATGATAGATTCCAGTTCCATTTTCAATATAAAAAACGACATAGAATTTAAAGACTTGGCTCTTAAAGTCTTTAAATTTCAGTTTGAAAACAATAAGGTATACCGCTCTTTTTGCGACTTAATATACAAACACCCCAGTGACATAAAACATATTGAAGATATACCATTTCTGCCCATTCAGTTTTTTAAATCGCACCGTGTTTTAAGTTCTCAAAAGCCAATTCAAACCATTTTTACGAGTTCTGGAACAACTGGTAACCAAACCAGCAAACACTTGGTGACCGATTTAAATATTTACGAAAAAAGTTTTTCAAAAGGGTTTGAGCATTTCTATGGTAATGTTGAGGACTATACCATTTTAGCATTGTTGCCATCGTACCTTGAACGCGAAGGTTCCTCGTTAATTTATATGGTAGAACACCTAATTAAAGCATCTAAATTTAAGGAAAGTGGCTTTTATCTTAATAATATTGATGAGCTTAAGAATACACTAGAAACTTTAGAATCTCAAGGAAGAAAAACCCTTTTAATTGGTGTTTCTTTTGCCTTATTGGATTTGGTTGAAAAATATCAATTCAACTTAAAGAATACCATTATTATGGAAACCGGCGGCATGAAGGGCAGAAGAAAGGAATTGATACGTAATGAGCTTCACAATATATTAAAAACAGGTTTTGGCGTTGGAAATATACACAGCGAATATGGCATGACCGAGCTTTTAAGCCAGGGGTATTCTAAAGGCAACGGCATTTTTAATTGTCCAAAATGGATGCGTGTTTTAACCCGGGACACCGAAGATGCTTTAACCATTTTACCTTCAGAAAAGACTGGTGGCATTAACATTATAGATTTGGCCAACATCAATTCATGCGCGTTTATTGCCACGCAAGACTTAGGGAAAGTTTATAAAAATGGTGCTTTTGAAGTCATTGGCCGTTTTGATAATTCCGATATCCGTGGTTGCAACTTGATGGTTATGTAAGTTCTGAAGTTTGTTTTTGACTTATAACAAAATTCAAAACCATGAAATACCTAGTTGTTTTTTCGCTGTTACTCTCATCTTATGCTTTCCCGCAATCGATAGATTACAATACAAAAAAAGACTTTGTGGCCGAAGGTTACGATGTTGTGGCTTATTTTGAAAACAAAGCCATTAAAGGTGATAAAAAATTCACCACCTCATATAACGGCGCTAAATTTAAATTTTCCACTCAAAAAAACTTAGACCTTTTTAGTGAAAATCCAGAAAAATACATTCCCCAATATGGTGGTTATTGCGCTTATGCTGTAGCGGTAAAAGCAGATAAAGTTTCTATAAACCCCGAAACTTTTGAAATAAGAAACGGCAAACTCTATTTGTTTTACAATGCTTGGGGCACAAATACACTGGAATTATGGCAAAAAGAAATGCCTATAGAACTGGTAAAAAAAGGCAATAAGAATTGGGAAAAAATAAAATTAAAAAAATAAAATTATTGTTGTAATGTTTTTAAACTTTCACCGACTATAAAAGTGCTGTAAAAAAGAAAGATTATTTTTTATTTATAGTTTGGTTGGTTAGTTGAGTAAGGCCTGACGCATTTGTCAGGCCTTATTTTATAATATATGCAATAGAAAATAATTTTTCTTGCCACGTTGTAACAAGACAAACTTATTGTTTATAAGGTCTTTGCTTGTAATTACATAATCATCTGCTACCTTTTCTTTATTGACTGAAATGGAATTTTCCTTTAGAGCCCTGCGAGCTTCACCATTAGATTTTAAGAATCCACCCTTTTCAGCCAATGCCGAAATAATGCCCAAACCATTCTCTATATCTTCTTTAGAAATTTCGGTTTGCGGCACGCCATCAAAAACATCCAAAAAGGTTTGTTCATTCAAACTTTTTAAATCACTGCTGGTTGAATTTCCAAAAAGGATTTCACTGGCCTTAACAGCATTTTGTAAGTCTTCCTTAGAATGGACCATTGTAGTAATCTCTTCAGCCAAACGTTTTTGCAGCGCTCTTAAATGTGGCGCTTCTTTATGTTGGTTAACCAAATCGGTTATTTCTGATTCAGTCAAAAACGTGAATATCTTAATATATTTTTCGGCATCCTCATCACTCGAATTCAACCAATACTGATAGAACTTGTAAGGTGACGTTCTGTTAGGATCTAACCAAACATTGCCGCCTTCAGATTTTCCAAATTTAGAACCATCCGATTTTGTAATTAACGGACACGTGATCGCAAAGCCTTTACCATTGCCAATGCGTCTTATCAATTCAGTTCCCGTGGTGATGTTACCCCATTGGTCGCTACCACCCATTTGTATGCTACAATTTTTTTCCTTGTACAAATGAAGAAAATCGTATCCTTGAACCAGTTGGTAAGTAAATTCTGTAAAACTCATCCCTTCCGAATCGTCTGAAGATATTCTGTTTTTAACAGAATCTTTAGCCATCATATAGTTTACCGTTATATGCTTGCCCACATCGCGAATAAATTCGAGGAATGAAAAGTTTTTCATCCAATCGTAATTGTTTACTAAAAGTGCTGCATTATCCGCATTGCTTTCAAAATCCAAGAAATGTGACAATTGTTTTTTTATGGCTTCTTGGTTATGCCTTAAGGTTTTTTCATCTAATAAATTACGTTCAGCAGATTTTCCAGAAGGATCGCCAATCATACCTGTAGCACCACCAACCAAAGCAACCGGTTTGTGTCCGCAACGTTGGTAATGCGCCAATAACATAATGGGCACCAAATTACCAATATGTAAAGAATCTGCTGTTGGATCGAAGCCCACATATGCGCTTCGCATGCTTTCCATTAAGTGTTCTTCGGCACCTGGCATCACGGTATGGATCATGCCCCTCCAAGTCAGTTCTTCTACAAAATTCTTTATCATCAATTCTATTTTTTTAATAAGCCTTGCAAAGATAAAAATCAATGCATAATTACTAATGCATTCTGAATAATTCTTTAATTTAGTCGCATGATTTTAGTAACAGGGGCTACAGGTCTAGTTGGTTCACATTTATTATTCAAACTTGCTAAAAGCAATGAAAAAGTAAGGGCTTTATATAGAGATAAAGAAAAACTTGACGCCGTTAGACGTGTGTTTTCATGCTATACAGACAATTATCAACCACTTTTTGGTTCTATTGAATGGTTTGAAGGCGATATTTTAGACATCCCCTCATTGTCAAAGGCATTAAAAGACATTAAATATGTTTACCATTGTGCGGCTCTTGTATCTTTTGAACCCCATAAATACCACACGTTAAGAAAAACAAATATTGAAGGCACTGCAAACGTTGTCAACTTAAGTATTGCCAACCAAATAGAGAAACTTTGCTATGTAAGCTCGGTGGCTACCTTGGGGAGCCCTATTAAAAATGAACCTGTAACCGAAGACACCTTTTGGAATCCTGAAGAAGATAACAACGTGTACGCCATTACAAAATACGGTGCTGAAATGGAAGTTTGGCGTGCTACCCAAGAAGGGCTTAATGCCGTTATTGTAAACCCGAGTGTTATTTTAGGGGCCGGCATTTGGGATAGTGGAAGTGGCAGTTTGTTTAAAAGAGCCCATAAAGGACTGAATTTTTATACCAAAGGCACTATTAACCTGGTTGCCGTTGAAGACGTAGTTTCCATTATGATAAAACTAATGGAAAGTAATATTACCAACCAACGATACATTTTGGTTGCCAAAAACTGGAGTTACAAACAATTCTTAACAACCTTAACAGCTTCAGTAAATGCAAAAGCGCCAAAGAATCTGGCTAAACCATGGTTATTGAACACTGTCTGGAGGTTGGATTGGTTATTACATAAAATTATTGGTAAAAAAAGAGAGCTTACAAAACATTTAAGCCGATCTCTAAACTCGCACACTGTTTATAGTAATGCTAAAATAAAATCTGAACTAGACGACGTTCAATTCAAATCTGTTGAAAAAACTATTTCTGAGATTGGAGCTATTTATCTAAAGCAGGTTTAGCCAACTCTTTTTTTAGTTTTGGCTTGTTCACGGTTCTTTTATCTTGCCCTTCCTCATCATCAATAGGTTTTCCTTCCAATTCCATGTAATATTCGCTGAGAGCATCAAGACTGTCCTTTACTTTTTCATAAATATCAATATACTCATCTAGATTAGAGGCATAGTAATTACTACTTAATACAAATTGCATACTATCAATACTGTATTTTTTGTAGACATAATTATCTACATCGACATTATTACTATCCAATACTTTGGTGTTTTGCCCGTTAATAGATGTTAACAACTTTAAATCAACCAAAATATTTACCATTTCCGTTTTAGAAATTAAGTCATTAGGCTTTTTGGGTTTTTCAAGTTGATAACATGAAACCAAGAAAGCAGTAATAACTATATATGTAATTATTTTTTTTAACATTATCTATTGAATGTTAACTGTTTGGCGGCCTTAACATTTAGAAACTTAAAATTGTTGTAAACCAAACTACCATTTACAAATGTATGCGATATTCTTGATTTAAAGGTAGTACCTTCAAAAGGAGACCAGCTACATTTATAGAGTATGTTATCTTTTTTAACGGTCCACGGACTGTTTAAATCTACCAATACCAAATCGGCAAAATACCCCTCTTTTATAAAGCCTCTTTTTTCAATATCAAACAATATGGCTGGGTTATGGCACATCTTTTCTACAATTTTTTCCAAAGTTATTTTTTCTCTATGGTACATTTGTAGCATAGCGGGCAGCGCATGTTGTACCAACGGTCCTCCTGATGGCGCATTGGTATAAACGTTTTTCTTTTCTTCTATAGTATGTGGGGCATGGTCTGTGGCAATAACATCTATTCTATCATCCAATAACGCTTCCCATAATTCCTCTCGGTCATGTTCACTCTTTACAGCAGGATTCCATTTAATAAGGGTACCTTTTTTATCATAATCCTTATCGGTAAACCACAAATGATGGATGCATACCTCGGCTGTTATTTTCTTATCCTTTAAAGGTATTTTATTAGAGAACAAATGGGTTTCCTTTCCGGTTGAAAGATGAAATACATGCAAACGCGCCCCTGTTTTTTTGGCCAATTCTATGGCTTTGGAGGATGACAAATAACACGCTTCCTCACTCCGTATTTCTGGATGGAATTTAATGGGAATATCATCGCCGTATTTTTTCTTAAATGTTTCTAAATTGGCTCTAATAGTCCCTTCATCTTCACAATGAACCGCTATTAACAGTTTCGTTTTAGAAAAAATATTTTCCAAAACTTTTGGATTATCTACCAACATATTGCCTGTTGAAGACCCTAAAAACAACTTTAAGGCCGCTACCTTTTTGGGGTCAACTTTTAATATTTCATCTAAATTATCATTAGTCCCACCAAACATGAACGAATAATTGGCCGACGAGGTTTTGGCTGCAATCTCAAATTTGGCATTCAAGGCTTCTATAGTGGTTGTTTGCGGGTTGGTATTCGGCATTTCTATAAACGACGTGATACCCCCAGCCACAGCAGCCCTAGATTCGGTTTCGATATTCGCTTTGTGTGTAAGTCCAGGCTCCCTAAAATGCACTTGATCGTCAATAACGCCTGGCAGTACGTATTTGCCTTCGGCATCTACCACATTCACATCGGCCGATTTTGCACTAATAAACTCACTAATTTCCTTTATGTATTCGCCTTCTATTAAAATATCGCCATTAAAAATGGTGCCTTCATTTACAATTCGGGCATTTTTTATAAGTGTTGTTTTCAGTTTCATAATCTTTCTACTTTTTAAAAATACTGCCAATTTTCATGGAAATGACTCCAAAAACGGCTTCGGAAATAATGCCTTTGCTTATTTTAGATTCTCCTTTGGTTCTATCTGTAAATATAACCGGCACTTCAACTATTTTTAGTTTTTTCAAATAGGCTCTAAATTTCATTTCAATTTGAAAGGCATAGCCAATAAACTTAATCCTGTTTAAATCTATGGCTTCCAAGGTTTCCCGTTTATAACAAACATAACCTGCCGTAGTATCGTTAATTTTCATACCCGTAATAATCCTTACGTACTTAGAGGCCAAATAAGACATAAGTACCCTTCCCATGGGCCAATTAACAACATTAACCCCCGTGATGTATCTAGAACCAATAGACATGTCGGCACCTTCTAAGGCACAAGTGTTATAAAGCCGTATTAAATCTTTCGGGTCATGGGAAAAATCGGCATCCATTTCAAAAATATACTTGTAAGTCCTGGCCAAACACCATTTGAAACCATAAATATAAGCCGTTCCCAATCCTAATTTGCCTTTTCTTGAAATTAAAAAAAGTCTGTTATTATATATTGCCTGAAGTTCTTTAACTTTTTCCCCTGTTAAATCTGGTGAATTATCATCAATTATGAGCACATGAATAGCATCCGATTGCGAAAACACAGCTTTAATAATGGCTTCAATGTTATCAATTTCATTGTACGTAGGAATGATGACAATAGCATCTTGCATAGGCACTGTTTGTAAAAACTACTTTTTAGCAAATGTACATTTTTTATAAGACTCTTTTTTTTAAATATTACTTAATAATTTTATGCCGTGTGTAGATAATTATAATAATTTTATAGCATGCTTAGAGATGTAACCTCCAACGAATTGTTTACCATTTTAATAGTTATTGGCCTCATTTTTATAGCCATTGCCAAATTAATTTCCCCAAGGCGTTTTGATGATTTTATGCTTGTTTTAGGAAATTCCAAATACCTTAAAATTTATATAAAAGACCAAAAGTTTTTTGACAGGTTTGATGCCGTACTATTCTTTAACCTCATTATCTCCAGTGGCATTTTTGGCTTTATAATTTATAGATTGATTTATACAGGCATTACCGAGCCTTCCATAAACATTATGTTCAAACTTGTTGTAGCCATTGGTGCTTTTATTTTAATTAAGGTTCTAATAGAAAGATTAATTGGAAGTCTTTTTGAAATCGATAAAATAATAGATAGTTATCTTTTTCAAAAAATAACCTATAAAAATTACTTGGGTATCTTATTGCTACCAATTAATGCCCTATTACTTTATACCATAACCCCTTCTTTAAATATCATTTATGCCATTGTTATTTTATTGTTAATAGTAAATATTGTTGGCATAATTACAACCTTCAAAGCCCATCAAAGTTCACTAAAAAGAAATATGTTTTATTTTATTTTGTATCTTTGCGCTCTTGAAATTGCACCTTATATCATTTTATACAAAGTATTTAATGTCTAAAAACTACTTGCGAATATGAAAGTGAAAACCATCTTGGTATCCCAACCAGAACCTAAAATAGAAAACTCGCCATATTTTGATCTTCAAGAAAAACAAAAAGTAAAAATAGATTTTAGACCTTTTATACATGTAGAGGGTGTTTCTGCCAAAGAGGTTAGGCAACAAAAGGTTGATCTTAACAATTATACCGCCATTATTTTAACAAGCAGAAACTCTGTTGACCATTTTTTTAGAGTGGCCGAAGAAATGCGTTTTAAAATTCCAGACACCCTAAAATATTTTTGTCAATCGGAAGCAGTTGCCTATTACTTACAGAAGTATGTGGTTTACAGAAAACGTAAAATTTATGTGGGTAAAAGCAAATTTTCTGAGCTTTCGCCTTTAATTAAAAAGTACAAGGACGAAAAATTCCTATTGCCCAATACCGATAAGGTAAAACCAGAAGTACCCGACACTTTAAACGCTTTGGGCATCAACTGGAAACAGGCCATTTTTTACAAAACCGTTATAAGTGACCTGTCTGATTTGGCCGACGTATATTACGACATACTAGTATTTTTCAGTCCATCAGGAATTGAGTCCTTATTTCACAATTTCCCAGATTTCAAGCAAAACGATACCCGAATTGCCGCTTTTGGATCGACTACCATTAAAGCCGTTGAAGAAAAAGGGTTACGCATTGATATCCCAGCACCAACACCAGATACACCGTCTATGACAATGGCTTTGGAAAAATATATTGAGAAAGTAAACAAGAGTAAATAAACTCTTCTGAACAGAACAAAAAAAAGAGGCGATAATCGCCTCTTTTTTTTGTTCTTAAAACGCATAGCGCTGAGGGCCGCCCCGTCTAATCTCTTCACTACAATGCGCTTCAAATTTCTTGAAGTTTTCCCTAAAAGCATTGGTTAGTTTAAAAGCTGTTTTGTAATAAGCGTCATCATTATTCCAAGTAGTTCTCGGGCTCAACACACTGGCAGGAACACCAGGACATTCCCTAGGTTGCGCCACACCAAATACCGAATGAATATGGTAATTATCATAAGTATACAAACCTAAATCGCCATTTAAAACGGCATTGATCATAGCCCGTGTATATTTTAATTTCATACGCGTCCCCACACCGTAAGGCCCACCTGTCCAACCTGTATTAACCAACCAAACGTTAACACCGGAAGCAATCATTTTTTCACTCAACATTTCGGCGTATTTGGCAGGGTGCAAAGGCATAAATGGTGCCCCAAAGCAGGCTGAAAATGAAGGTTCGGGTTCTACAACCCCTGCTTCGGTTCCTGCTACCTTGGCGGTATAACCTGAAATGAAATGGTATGCTGCCTGACTAGGCGTTAACTTAGAAATTGGAGGCAACACCCCAAAAGCATCTGCCGTTAAAAAGAAAACATTTTTTACGTTTTCACCTATGGATGGTAATTGAATATTTTCAATATGATCTATAGGATAACTAACCCGCGTATTTTCGGTAATTGATGTGTTTGAGAAATCCACTTGGCCTTCAGCATCCAAAATAACATTTTCTAGTATGGCTCCTTTTTTAATGGCATCGTAAATCTCAGGTTCATGCTCACGTGACAGATCGATAACCTTCGCATAGCAGCCACCTTCAAAATTAAATACTTTATTGTCTTTGGTCCAACCATGTTCGTCATCACCAATTAAACTTCTATTTGGGTCTGTAGACAGTGTTGTTTTCCCTGTCCCTGAAAGTCCAAAGAAAATAGCCGTATCACCTTTTTTCCCAATATTAGCACTACAGTGCATGGGCAGCGTTTCTTTATAAACTGGTAGAATAAAATTAAGCGCTGAAAAAATCCCTTTTTTAATTTCGCCCGTATAACCGGTACCACCAATCAATGCAATTTTTCTTGTAAAATTTAAAATGGCAAAGTTGTGCTGCCTTGTACCATCTTCGGTTGGGTTTGCTTTAAATCCAGGGGCATTTACTACAATCCATTCAGGATCAAAGTTCTCAAGCTCTTCATCGGTTGGCCTTAAAAACATGTTATAAGCAAATTGGTTGCTCCAGGGATATTCATTTATAACACGAATATTTAATTGATAGTCTTTGTCTGCACAAGCATAAGAATCCCTTACGAAAATATTTTTGTTAGATAGGTAATCTGTAACCTTATTATATAGTTTATCAAATTTTTCAGAATCAAACTGAATGTTGATATCTCCCCACCAAACACGGTCTTTGGTAACTTCATCTTTAACTATAAACCGGTCTTTGGGAGAACGCCCCGTAAATTCTCCAGTATTTACTGCTAAAGCGCCTGAAGAGGCCTCTTTACCTTGTCCATTTTCAATGGTAATGTCATGAAGTTCTTCAGGGGATAATTGGTAGTTTACTGTTGCATTTTTAATTCCGTATTTCTCCAACGAAATCGTTTTCGTAAATTGGTTGTAATTTGCCATAATTTTTCAAATATTGAATTATTATGCAAAATTAGGGCTTTATGTTAGAGTAAAAGGTTAAAATTTCTTAATTGTTTCCCTTAGTTTTTATCAAATCGATAAATAATAAGCCCCAAGAAATTATAAAGCATAATCCGCCTATTGGAGTGATAAATCCAATGCTTTTAAAATCAAAACTCGTCAAGTTATTCGTAGCCAAACCATAAATGGAGCCTGAGAAAAAAAGAACGCCTACAATGATTAAATAGTAGATGGTTTTTTTTGTCTTTTCAGTCACTAAAGTTGTTGTACCAACAAATAATAAAAAAAGGGCGTGGTACATTTGGTAGTGTACCCCAGTTTCAAAAGTCTGTTGCATGTCTACCGAAATTAACTCCTTTAAGGCATGGGCTCCAAATGCGCCCAAAATGATGGCAATTATCCCTAAAACAGAAGCTGTGATGAGTATTTTTTTATTCATTGTGATCTATATCTAATAATTACAAATTTACTGAACAATAGCGAAAGATTTAGGCTGAAACGACAATTCTATTTAACACTATAATTTATTTCAATCTAAAACCAAATGTTTACTTTTAAGTTTTAAATTGAAACTTAAAACACATGAAGTCTAAAAACCAATCCATAACAATTGATGGCATCGATAAAAAAATATTACGCAAACTCATGGAAGATGCCCGTACGCCCATTCTTGAAATTGCACGTTTGGTTGGTATTTCAGGAGCGGCCATTCACCAGCGACTGAAGAAATTGGAACGATCAGGTTTGATATCAGGGTCGCAATGCATTATAAACCCTAAAGTTTTAGGCTACACTACGCTTGCTTTTGTGGGGGTTTATCTAGATAAAACCATGAGCCATACCGATGCGGTGAAAATGCTGAAGCGGATTCCTGAAGTATTGGAATGCCATTTCACCTCTGGCAACTGGAGCTTGTTTTTAAAGGTTTTAAGTAAAAACAACGCCCATTTGATGCATATTTTGAATGATGATATTTTAACTATTTCTGGGGTATTACGCACCGAAACCTTTGTGTCTTTAGACCAGCAAATCGATAGGCAGTTGCAGGTGTAAAAGAAAGCCCAAACTTTTAGTTTGGGCTTTCTTTATATATAATGAGATTCCTGTCTTCACAGGAATTAGTTACATTTTCATTAACCACGTACGTACATCTACTTCTTGTTTGATGATGTTACGCAACTCTTCAATCTTAACACGTTCTTGTTCCATAGAGTCGCGATGGCGAATGGTCACTGTATTATCGTTTAAGGTATCATGGTCTACCGTAATACAGAATGGTGTGCCATTAGCATCTTGCCTTCTGTAACGTCTTCCAACAGCATCTTTTTCATCGTAATCCACATTAAAATCCCATTTCAAATCATCTACAATTTGTTTGGCTATTTCTGGTAAACCATCTTTTTTAACCAATGGTAATACAGCAGCTTTTATAGGTGCCAGTACACTTGGTAATTTTAACACGGTTCTAGTGGTGCCATTTTCCAGTTCTTCTTCTTGTAACGAATTTGAGAATACGGCCAAAAACATGCGGTCTAAACCAATGGATGTTTCCAGC
Organism: Marixanthotalea marina; assembly: GCA_018883545.1. Taxonomy (GTDB): domain Bacteria; phylum Bacteroidota; class Bacteroidia; order Flavobacteriales; family Flavobacteriaceae; genus Marixanthotalea; species Marixanthotalea marina. Next base: position 119,713 of record JAHLEH010000004.1, read on the forward strand.
ACAAAAGGCACGTAGCTTTTATTTTCCTCTGGGTCGAAATACTGTAATTTTTTACCAGAGTATTTTTCATGCTGACTCAAATCAAAATCGGTTCTGGAATGGATACCTTCCAATTCCTTAAACCCAAATGGGAATTTAAATTCAATATCAGCCGCAGCATCTGCATAGTGTGCTAATTTTTCATGGTCGTGGAAACGGTAATTTTCTTCACCCATGCCCAAACTTAAATGCCATTTCAATCGGGTTTCTTTCCAATGGTTATACCACTCTACTTGGGTGCCGGGCTTGATGAAAAACTGCATTTCCATTTGCTCGAACTCACGCATCCTAAAAATAAACTGTCTAGCCACAATTTCATTTCTAAAGGCTTTTCCGGTTTGCGCAATACCAAACGGTATCTTCATACGCCCTGTTTTTTGAACATTCAAAAAGTTAACGAAAATACCTTGTGCCGTTTCCGGACGCAAGTATAAGTCCATTGCATTATCGGCAGACGCGCCCAACTTGGTAGCAAACATGAGGTTGAACTGCTTTACATCAGTCCAATTTCTGCTTCCTGTAATTGGGTCGGCAATTTCCAATTCTTCAATTAATGCTTTTACATCGGCCAAATCTTCTTTTTCCAAAGATTTTGCCATGCGCGAAAGGGTCGCATTTATTTTTTCTTGGTATCTAAAAACACGCTCGTTGGTTGCCAAAAACTGTTCTTTATCAAAAGCATCACCAAACCGTTTCGCGGCCTTTTCTACTTCCTTTTCAATTTTCGCTTCAATCTTGGCACAGTAATCTTCAATCAATACATCGGCTCTGTAACGTTTTTTGGAATCTTTGTTATCAATCAACGGATCATTAAACGCATCAACATGCCCAGATGCTTTCCATGTAGTGGGATGCATAAAAATGGCGGCATCAATGCCCACGATGTTATCGTGCATTTGCACCATGGCTTTCCACCAGTAGTCGCGTATGTTTTTCTTTAATTCGGCTCCATTCTGCGCATAATCGTATACGGCACTAAGCCCATCGTATATTTCACTGCTTTGGAACACGTAACCATATTCCTTGGCGTGTGATATAACCTTCTTAAATTGATCGTCTTGATTTGTCATGCTGCAAAAATAAAAAAGCCATTTAAACAAATAGAAATGTTTGCTAAAAATTAAGCATGATAAACACTTATTTTTTATTTAAGTTTACAGAAAGTCAATTCAATAGGATTTTCATGTTTAAATCGTTAGTCAATTTATTTTTTCCGAAAGTGTGCTACGCTTGTTTGAATCATTTAAATGATAACGAAGAAATGGTTTGTGTGTCTTGCCGGCATGATTTACCTATTACCAATTTTCATTTAAATGATGATGATACGGTTTTAAAGGTCTTTTATGGCCGTGCTAAAGTTGAAAATGCCACGGCGCTATTCCGATTTGAGAAAAAAGGATTGGTGCAACAATTGATTCACGGATTGAAATACAAAGGCTACGAAAATATCAGTCCGTTTTTAGGCGATTGGTTGGGTGGTGAATTAAAAAGCTTGGAAGATTACCAAAATATTGATGCCATTTTACCCGTACCGCTTCATAAAAATAAACTAAGAAGTAGAGGTTATAATCAAGTTGAAGGTTTCGGAAAACAGATTGCCTCTGCATTGAACGCCGAATACTTAAACAATGTGCTTTTAAAAGTAACGAACACCGCCTCGCAAACCGATAAAAAACGTTTTGCCCGTTGGAACCATTCTGAAGAATTGTTTACACTTGAAAACGCAAAATCTATTGAAAACAAACACATTTTGTTGGTAGATGACATTATTACAACCGGCGCTACTTTAGAAGCTTGTATTTCTGTTTTAAACCAAGCCAAAAATGTAAAAATAAGTGTGGCTTGTATGGCCATGGCATAAAAAAACCTCTAATTTTTATTAGAGGTTTAGTATTATCTAAAAGGGTGTTTACGACTTTACTCGGGTCAATTTTGTTTCGCCCATATCTGTTTTAGTGATGATTTCGTCATCTTTCAATAATTCGCCAGTTACGTTTATAACCATATCGCCATTGAATGAAAGTGTATAAGAGAATTTATCACCGTCTATTTTTCCGTTTTCAATAGGTGTTTCTCCAAAATCGGATACCAAAGCGCCAGTTAATTTTTCGCCGTCTACTTTAAATACATAGTTTAGCTCGAATGTTCCGTTAGGTGACTCGGCAGAGCCTTTCCATTTACCGTCTAGTTTGCTCTGCGCAAAAGCTGTTACACTTCCTAATAAAAATAATAGAATAAAAAGTTTTTTCATTTTAATTGTGTTTTAATTGTTTGGTTTTGAAATGTATAAAATAAAATTCATTAATAATAATTTGAAATAAAAAAACCACAAAATATGTAACTTAATACACATGTTGTGATTTTAAAGAGTTCGTATTATTCAACTCTTGTAAGCTTCATTTCGCCTCTTTGGGTCTTAATTACAATCTCATTATCGCTTACCAATTCGCCATTGTTCTCCATAGTCATTTCACCAAAAGACATGGTATAAGAGAATTTATTACCGTCTACCTTTCCGTTCTCCAATGCATTCTCTCCTCTTGGGGTTGTCCAGGTTCCTGTAAGTTTATCGCCTTCTACTTTAAAAGTATAGTTTAGCTCAAAAGTACCATTAGGCGTTTCTCGGCTGCCTTTCCATTTACCAGTAATTTTACTTTGGGCGAATGTTGCCATGCTTCCTAAAAAAAATAATAGGATAAAAATTTTTTTCATCATAATGTAAAAGTTTAATTGTTGTTAATAAGGACTTTTAGTTTAGTGTTGTTTGTTTTTTTCAAACTTTCTATTAGACTCAAGCAATCCTAAATGGTTTAATCGAATAGATAGCCTAGGCCTTTTTTTTACCTGAAAACCAATATGATAAAATTAGCATCCAACAAAACTATTGTACTTGTCGTTATATCTCTAAAATTATGTAGGTTTGTGCAAAAGTTTGATTTGGCAATGAGTAAAACACTTTCAAATTTCATTTTAATAGTTTTTATTAGCTTCCTTTTTATTAACTGCGCCAATCGTGGTACGCCAGAAGGCGGACCAAAAGACCTTGAACCACCTGTTATTGTAAGTGCTGAACCCAAAAATTTTTCAACAAATTTTAATGCCAAGGAAATCAAAATTTACTTTAATGAATACATTAAAATAAATAACCTACAAAAACAGCTCATTATATCCCCCCCAATGAAAACTCAACCAGAAATTACACCATTGGGCGGTGCGAGCAAGTACATTACCATTAAAATTTTTGACACGCTTCAACCAAACACAACCTACGCCTTTAATTTTGGAAATAGCATACAAGACAACAACGAGGGCAATCCGTACCCGTATTTTAGATATGTGTTTTCAACCGGCGATTATATCGATTCGTTAAGTGTTCAGGGAACCATTTTTGATGCCGAAAAACGAAAGCCCGAAACCTTTGTTTCTGTAATGCTCTATGAAGTAGATTCTACGTTTAACGATTCCATCATCTACAAAGAAACGCCCAAATACATTACCAATACATTAGATAGTACTACGACATTTTCTATTGATAATGTAAAGGAAGGCAAGTATTTACTCGTCGCTCTAAAAGACAATAACAACGACAATATATTTCAGCAAAAAACTGATAAAATAGGCTACCATAAAAGTTTTATTACTGTACCAACAGACTCCCTTTACAACCTAACCTTATTTACTGAAGATATAAATTTTGATGCTGTAAGACCACGATTGGTGACTGGCGAAAAAATAGCCTTTGGTTACGAAGGTGATTACAATGGCATGCAAATAACCTTAAAATCGAATGTACCGGATACGTTTGAATATAGAATTACCAAAGACCCTACAACAGATACCTTAAACTATTGGTATAAGCCAAAATTAGAAATGGATTCTTTGGTTTTCAACATTCAAAAAGGCGATTTCAACAAAGATTATACTGTGTTTTTAAAAGACAACAAAAAAGATACTTTAACAATTGGCGCATCACCTGGCGGCAATATAGAATACGAACAGCCTTTCAATATTTTTGGCTCTGTGCCATTCCAAACCATTGATAGTTCCAAAATAAAAATTACGGATAAAGACACCATTGAAGTAGCATACACGACAGCTTTTGATACCATCGCCAATACCTTGTCTTTAAATTTCAACAAAACGGAAGCCAACACTTATAATATAAATATACTACCAGAAGCATTTACTGATTTTTTTGGTCATAAAAATGATTCTTTAAGTTATACTACCAGAACCCAATCTTTAGATAAATATGGAAATCATAGAATTGTATTGGTTAACCATCCTGATCATCCTTTAATTGTTCAATTAACCACCGAACAAGAAGAAATGAAGTATGAACTTTACTCAAAAAAAGAAGGTGATGTTTTGGATTTCGTAAATATTTTGCCAGGAAAATATATCATTAAAATTATATTCGATAAAAATGGTAATGGCGTATATGACACTGGGAATTACCTCAAAGGCATCCAACCTGAAGAATCTACTTTTTTTAATTTAGATGAATCCATACGAGCTGATTGGAACACCATTCAAACTATACAATTGATTAAAAGGTAAAGTGGTCCCTGTCATCCAAAAACCGCAATTTGTTCCTGTAAAAATTTATTTGGCTTCGTTCTAAGGTTACTACTTCAATATGTTCTTTATTGGGTTTTATGGGGGTAATATTATTTCCTAAAATATCGTATACCGCAGAGTTCCCACTATATTCATTGTGCTCTTTGTCTTCACCTATTCTATTAACACCAATACAATAGCTCATGTTCTCTATAGCACGTGCCTTAAGCAATGTGTCCCACGCTAAAATTCTTGGTTTAGGCCAATTGGCTACATATATTAAAACATCGTAATTTTCGGTATTTCTTGCCCACACAGGAAAACGTAAATCGTAACAAACCATAGGGCGTATTTTCCAGCCTTTGTAGTCTATAATCAACCTTTCTCTACCTGAGTTATACACCTTGTCTTCGCCAGCCAATGTAAATGTGTGGCGTTTATCGTAATGCATGATGTTCCCATTAGGTTCTACAAAAAGAAATCTGTTATAGAATTTTTTATCAGCTGTGATAACAACACTTCCTGCAATGGCTGCATTGGTTTCCCTGGCAGTTTTCTGCATCCAAGAAACCGTTTTGCCATCCATAGGCTCTGCCACTTCTTGTGGGTTCATACTAAAACCCGTTGTAAACATTTCAGGCAATACAATTAAATCGACTGCCGTATTAATGGACGCTATTTTATCGGAGAAATTTTTACGATTCTGTTTAGGGTTTTCCCAAACGAGATCGGATTGAATAATAGCTACTTTTAGTTGGTCTTGCATAAAAGAGCACTTTAAGTGATAAATTTAAAGCTTATTTTAAAACTTTTTATATTAATCAATTATTTATTTTCAGTTCAGCTTTCTTTAACTTTTCCTCCAATTTATTAAGTCGCTTTTGCCATTTGGCCTCCTCCTTTGCAGACAGTTCATTCTTATTTTTTAATTGCTGATATTCTGCTTTTACTTCCTCTAGGTCTTCCTTTATTTCAAAAAATTGCTCTCTTGCCTCTTCCCTGCTTTCAATTTTGTTTTCTAAGGTTTTCTGCTGTTGTTTAAGCTCCTTTTCCCTTTTTCGCAATTCTTCTAGTGATTCCTCTATACGCTCTTGTTTTTCGGCAGCTTCCTCTCTAGCCTGTATTTGCTTTGCTAAACTAGATTTTATTTTCTCTTTTTCTAGACCAGATAATTCATTTGTAACATCTTTTCCATCGTTATAGAAAGAATCACCCTTAATCTCATATATTTTGCCATCATTTGTAATTACGCGCTCACTGCTAGCACATGAAAAAAGCATTGTGGTAATAGCAATAGTAGTGATAAATTGTTTTGTTTTCATTTTAAATTAAATTATCAATGATTTATCTTCTGAAAGAATATAATATTCTATTCCCATTTTTTGGACACAAAAGCACCTGAAAAGTTACCTTTAATCTTGAATATCTGAATACTCTTAACTCCTGTAACCTAAAAATAAGCGATTATTTCATTCTTATGTTTGAAACTGTCAAACTTTTGACTCTATTTTCAGCATGAAAAAAAAATCGGTTCTACAACCAAAGCCATAGAACCGATAGATTTTTTTTGTATTTAAAAACTAATCTCTAGAACCACCAAATACTTGAAGTGCCCAATAAAGAAGTGACGCTAAAGCACCTATCGCCGCTACCAAATAGGTTCGGGCAGCCCATCTAAGAGCATCTTCAGAACCTTTATATTCTTCTGGTGAGACCATATTCCTGTTTTTTAACCACGCCAACGCACGATTACTGGCATCGTACTCTACCGGTAAGGTAATAAAACTGAATAAGGTTGCAAATCCCATCATCACTAACCCTGCAACAGCTACATAAAACCCGATACCCATACCTGAAGCTGCCATTAAAACCAAACCACCAATAACAACCCATTGCGACATACCCGAGGTAACGCTTACAACTGGCACTAATGCCGAACGCATGGTAAGCCATTCGTAGGCTTTGGCATGCTGTACGGCATGGCCACATTCGTGAGCCGCTACAGCAGCTGCCGCCGCATTGCGCTGGTTATAAACTGCTTCACTTAAATTAACCGTTTTGTTTTTCGGATTGTAATGGTCTGTTAACCGCCCCGGTGTAGAGATAACCTCAACATCGTAAATACCGTGATCTGACAGCATTTTTTCGGCAATCTCCTTACCGCTCATGCCATTACGCAAATGTACTTTAGAATACTTTTCAAACTTACGCTTTAAGGTATTGCTCACCAACCAGCTTACCAAAGCAATGGCTCCAATTAATATATAATATCCTATCATTTTTTTTAAATTTCAATGGTTTATTTACAGAAATAAATATAGCAATAATAACGCCAATTTTTCAATATGAAATTTTGGCAGGAAGTATTTTTTTTAAACAAAGGATTTTCTAGCCTATTTGCTGTACTTCAATTTAAAATAAAGCAATAAAAATGACGAAATAATGGTGATGCTGTTAGCAAAAATCATAGATGGACTATCCTTTAAAATGCCATAAATAAGCCAAATGGATACCCCGGAAAAGAAAATAAATAGCATGGGCAGTGACAATCCCGAAACATCTTTGGTTTTCCATGTTTTATAGACCTGTGGTAGGAATGCCACTGTAGTAAGTATGGCTGCAATAAAGCCTATGGTTTCAATTAAGTTCATATAAAATTAATGCTTGTTGTCATTTCGAAATGACAAGTTTTAAGTGTCATTGCGAATCATGCCTTTGGCGTGATGTGGCAATCTCATCATGTTTAGAACTAAATATGAACAGATTGCTTCTCCCTATAATTATCGGGATTCGCAATGACGTTAGCCTACAATATTCACAATTTTACCTGGTACCACAATCACTTTTTTAGGCGTTCTGCCTTGTAACTGCTCCTGTGTTTTTTCGTTAGCCAAAACTGTTTTCTCAATCTCTTCCTTACTCATGTCCAAAGGCAATTCTAAAGTAAAACGCATTTTTCCGTTGAATGAAATCGGGTAGTTTTTACTGCTTTCTACCAAATGGCTTTCATCAAATTTAGGAAACGGTGCGGTTGAAATACTTTCGTTATGTCCCAATTGATTCCATAATTCCTCCGCAATATGTGGTGCGTAGGGCGATATTAAAATCAACAGTGACTCTAGAATTTCTTTGCTCGTACATTTTTGAGCCGTTAATTCATTCACCGCAATCATAAAGGTAGATACCGACGTATTAAACGAGAAATTCTCGATATCCTCCTGAACTTTTTTAATGGTTTTATGCAGTGTTTTTAAACTGTCTTTGCTTGGCTCGTCATCGTTTACCAACAAACCATTCTCACCCACATACAATTTCCATAGTTTTTTAAGGAAGCCATGCACACCTGTAATACCAGCGGTGTTCCAGGGTTTGTATTGCTCTAAAGGCCCTAAGAACATTTCATACAAACGTAAACTATCGGCGCCATAATCTTCACAAATTTGGTCGGGGTTTACCACATTGTATTTTGATTTGGACATTTTTTCGACTTCGCGGCCTACTTTGTAAATGTCATTGTCTCCATTTATTATTTCTCCTTTTTCTCCAATAAAAATAGCATCCTTATATTCCTCTCGCCAGTTTCTAAATGCTTCAATATCCAGTTCATCTGATGCATTTATAAATGATACATCTACATGAATTGGAGTAAAATGAACATTCACAAAATACTCCCCATTCAACACTTTACTTTTATCATCAATTTGAAGAAAATCAGCAACTTTTCTTTGTAGTGCAATTGAAACCTCAACTGGTGACATTTTCATAATTTCCCCATTAAATGAAGGAATAAAAACTGTCTCATCAGCCTTCACAGTTTTCACTATTGAATTTTTGAATCTTTCTAAATCTTTTAAAGTTTTTTGTTTTAATTGTTCAATATTTTTTGGATCAATTTTATTACTTTCTTGATTTCTATTTACATCAACTAACGTTAAATTTTCAAGCCTGTAAGCAAAAGCACTTGTCCCCAAAATCATTCCTTGGTTAATCAGCTTTTTAGCATATTCATCCACCGGCACCAAACCTTTATCAAACAAGAATTTTTGCCAAAAACGAGAGTACAATAAATGCCCTGTGGCATGCTCGCTACCACCAATATATAAATCGACATCTCTCCAATAATTCAAGGCTTCTTGGCTGGCAAATGCTTCGTCATTATTAGCATCCATATAGCGGTTAAAATACCACGAACTACCTGCCCAACCTGGCATGGTATTTAACTCCAATGGAAATGCCGTTTTATGGTCAATCAACTCATTTGAAACCACTTCATTTTTCTTCGTGTCCCAAGCCCAAACGGTAGCATTTCCTAGAGGCGGTTCGCCGGTTTCAGTGGGTAAATATTTCTCCACTTCGGGGAGTTTAATAGGTAGATGTTTGGCATCAATCATTTGCGGCATACCATCTACATAATATACTGGGAACGGCTCGCCCCAATAACGCTGACGACTAAACACGGCATCGCGCAAACGGTAATTGGTTTTGCCTTTGCCTTGGCCAATTTTCTCCAATTCGGCAATCACTTTTTTGGTGGCTTCTTTATAATTTAAGCCATTTAAAAAGTCGCTATTGGCAATGATGGTCTTGTCTTTATCTGCAAACGCTTCCTCAGAAATATCAACCCCTTCAAAAATATTAGGAATCGGGATATTAAAATGTTTTGCAAAATCGTAATCACGTTGGTCACCACATGGCACAGACATCACAGCGCCTGTTCCGTAACCTGCCAATACATAATCGCCAATCCACACCGGAATGGGTTGTTTTGTAAACGGATGCTCTACATAAGCTCCCGTAAATGCTCCGGTAATGGTTTTTACATCGGCCATACGGTCGCGTTCACTACGTTTGGCTGTCGCTTCAATGTATGCTTCTACTTGCTCTTTTTGTGCGGGTGTTGTTATTTGTGGTACCAATTCGTGCTCTGGGGCTAAGGTCATAAAACTGACTCCAAAAATGGTGTCGGGGCGGGTTGTGAATACCTCAATCCCCCTAACCCCCTGAGGGGGAACTTCCTCATTTTTTACAGACTGTCTTTTAGACAACTCTTCTTGAATGGCCCTTAAAACTTCTTCGATATTACCTAAAACCTCTTCGTTTGAAAAGCGTATGACTTTGTAATAATCATTCTCGAGAATTTCAGTTCGTTTAGCATCTTCTTCTAATTGATTTTCGTGTATTTTACCATCAACTTCAACAATTAATTTTTTATCCAAACAAACAAAATCAACAATATAATCTCCAATTAAATGCTGTTGCCTAAACTTGGCATTTAACTTTTTATTTCTAAGTTGTTCCCATAAAGCAGCCTCTGCTTGGGTAGGATTTACCCGCATTTCTTTGGCTCGCTCCAATAACAAATGCGAATTATTACCTCCCGTCATATATCCAGGTTGCTTTTTAGAGTCGGCTTTCGCTTCCCCATTGGGGAAGGATAGGATGGGGAAAAATACAGACGCCCCAACGGATTTACCAATCCAGTTGCGTTGACTTTCCTTTAAAGAATCGGTCCAATCTATGGTTTCAAGACCTTGCAACAAACGCTCGGCATACGCCGAAATGCGCATGCTCCATTGCGTCATTTTTTTACGAATCACGGGATGTCCGCCTCGTTCAGAAACACTGTTCACTATTTCATCGTTTGCCAATACCGTTCCTAAAGCAGGACACCAATTCACTTCGGTTTCCGCCAAATAGGTTAAACGGTATTGCAACAATAGTTCCTGTTGCTTTTTAGTTGAAAAACCGTTCCAATCCTCAGCAGAAAATAGTTCTACATCATCATCACAAGCAGCATTTACTTTACTGTTTCCTTCTGTTTCAAAAAGTTTGATTAATTCTGAAATATCTTCGGCTTTGTCAGCATTTTTATTGTACCAAGAATTGAACAACTGAATGAAAATCCACTGTGTCCATTTATAGTAACTTGGGTCGGACGTGCGTACTTCACGTGACCAATCGAATGAAAATCCTATTTGGTCCAATTGGCGGCGATAGGTTTTTATGTTTTCTTCGGTGGTAATTGCAGGATGCTGCCCTGTTTGAATGGCATATTGTTCCGCAGGTAAACCAAAACTATCATAACCTTGCGGGTGCAATACGTTAAAACCTTGGTGACGTTTGTAACGTGCATAAATATCGCTAGCAATATACCCTAACGGATGCCCCACATGCAAGCCCGCACCACTGGGGTATGGGAACATGTCCAGCACATAATATTTAGGTTTTTCGCTGTTATTTTCTGCTTTAAACGTTTGGTTATCGGCCCAATATTTTTGCCACTTTTTCTCGATTTGATTGAAATCGTACTTCATCCTTATTAAATATTTACGTCATTGCGAATCCCGATAAAGTCGGAAGAAGCAACCTGCTTATTATTAAAAAGATTACCACGTCGCATCCGCTCCTCGTAATGACGGTTTTTGAAAGCGCAAATTTACGTTTTAAATAGAAAACTAAAAGGTTTTAAGGTATTTAATCCGATTGCGGCTCACATAAATTAATAATCTAGTTTAACAGACCTTTTGGAATGCAATTCGTAATTTTGCCGCTTAATCAATATTACCTGATTTTTTGATAAGCAATACTACCAAAGCACATATAGCACTATTCTCTGCCAATGCTATTTACGGTGCCAACTACATTATAGCCAAAGGCATTATGCCCAATAAAATAAACCCCACCGCCATGGTGCTGATTCGTTTGGGAGTAAGTGCTTTACTATTTTGGCTTATTAAGTTTTTATTCGTCAAAGAAAAAGTAATTCCTAAAGATTTTATAAGACTTGCGGCCTGTGCCGTATTCGGAGCTTCATTAAACCAACTGGTATTCTTTTACGGCATTAGTTTAACATCTCCCATTGATGCGTCCATCATCATGACGTTCACGCCCGTTATTGTATTGATTTTTAGCTTTTTCATTTTAAAGGAATCCATCACAAAAAATAAAATTTTGGGTATTTCCATAGGAGGCATAGGGGCCATTGCTTTGGTAGTATACGGCAATAAAGCACTTGGCACAAGTTCTTTTCTAGGGAATTTATTGGTCTTTTTAAACGCCTGTACTTATGGCCTTTACTTGGTTCTTGCAAAACCCTTAATGAAAAAATACCACCCCATTACGGTGATTAGCTGGATATTTTTATTTGGCTTTATCTATGTGTTACCTTTTGGTTTTAACACGGTCATTACAACAAATTTTGAAGCTTTTACCCCAACAAACTACTTGCAAATAATATATGTTATTTTCTTTAGTACTTTCCTTTCTTATCTGTTCAATGTGTATGCCCTTAACCATGTATCGCCATCGGTTAACAGTAGTTATGTGTATTTTCAGCCAGCGGTAAGTTTTATAATTGTTAGCATTTATGCCTATGTTTCTATGGATAGTCAATATGCACAGGATATTAGCTTGATAAAGATTTTAAGTTGTTTTTTAGTGGTTATTGGGGTATATCTGGTGAGCAAACAGAAAAAAGTACCTGTTTAATATCTAGGCAATAAAAAACGATATTTAAAGTTTAAGCCTTGTAAATTACAACGAATACATATTCTTTGTTATTTTTACATCATCAACTACACATTGTATGAGTTCATCTTTTGAAAAAGACCAAAAACGACGCCTAATTTCCTCTTATTTTTCAGTAGTATTGAGCATTGCCTTGGTGCTCTTTTTATTGGGATTACTTGGACTTTTGGTATTGAATGCCAAAAAAGTCTCGGACCATTTTAAGGAACAGGTTGTGGTTACCATTTATTTAAAAGATACTGCTAAAGAGGTTGAAATTAAACAATTGGAAAAAAGTCTGGCTTTGGCCGATTATGTAAAATCTATTGAATATGTTTCCAAAGAGCAGGCCGCCGAAACCATGAAAGCCGAAAACGGCGAGGATTTTATGGATTTTCTTGGATACAATCCGCTACAGAACAGTATCGACGTGCATTTAAAAGCCGATTTTGTGACTACCGACCACTTGGAAACTATTTCTGAGGAAGCGCTTACCAAAAATTTTGTAGATGAAGTGTCTTACGACAACGATTTGGTAAACCTGATGAACGACAACGTGAAGAAAATAAGTTTTTGGGTTCTGGTTATCAGCGGTATTTTTACGGTTATTGCTGTTTTGTTAATCAACAGTTCTATTCGGTTGGCGGTCTATTCCAAACGGTTTACCATTAAAACCATGCAAATGGTTGGCGCTACCAAACAGTTTATCAGACGTCCGTTTGTTTGGAAAAGTGTTCGCTTAGGTATTATAGGTGCCATTGTTGCTTTAATAGGTATGGCCATTGTGTTGTATTATTTAAACAAAACCTTTAGTGAACTGCAATTGTTGGGCAACCCTATATTGATTAGTTTATTATTTGTAGGGGTTTTTGCTTTAGGCATTGTAATTACATGGATAAGCACCCACTTTGCCACACAACGTTTTTTAAATTTAAAAACAGACCAATTATATTATTAGTTAATTTTAGAATAGCATTAACAGTGCTTTATAAATAAATCTGTTAATTTGCATATACATTAAAAAATCCATGGGAGAAAAAAAACGTAAGGAAGCCTCTAAAAGTGAATTTGTTTTCGGAAAGAAAAACTACAAGTTTATGTTTATAGGTTTGGCGTGTATTGCATTAGGATTTATTTTAATGGCCGGTGGCGGCAGCGACGACCCCAATGTTTTTAATCCCGAGATTTTTAGTTGGCGACGTATTCGTTTGGCTCCGACCATTATATTGATTGGTTTTGGCATTCAGGTATATGCTATTTTATTGAATCCTGATAAGGAGTAACTTGTCATTATTTACGCAAGCTTTCAGCAAACTTCTTTACCATTTTTGAAAGGTACATTTCTGTATTTTCAAAAGCATCCTCAAGGTTTTTGGCTTCATTCATAATGGTATCAACATAAGAAATTCCCAAGGCATTTATTTCCTTTTTTGAAAGCGATGTGCTTCCACACAAAACAGCCACAGGTATTTTGTTTTGACGTGCCGATTTTAAAACACCTTGAATGGTTTTTCCCGAAAGCGTCTGATCATCCAAATTTCCTTCTCCAGTGATAATCCAATCAGCATCTTTAATTTTTTTATCGAAATCAATTAAACCTTTTACCAAGGTTATACCCGATTCCAATGCAGCATTTAAAAACACTATCGCACCTGCACCCATACCACCAGCAGCACCTGCACCTGCCACTTGCTCAATATCTCTTTCAAACTGCTTTTTAAAAATACTAGAAATATGTTGCAACCCTTTATCCAAAAGAATAATTTCCTCTTTAGAAGCCCCTTTTTGCGGACCGTAGACAAAGGCGGCTCCATGTTTTCCATATAAAGGATTGGTAACATCGCAGGCCACTTTAAAATCTATATCTTTTAAAATTTCGATAACATGGTCTTTATTTATGGCATGTACTTTTGATAAGTTTTTGCCGATAGGACTCAATTCAATGCCATTTTCATCTAAAAATTGATAGCCCAAAGCATTAGCCATGCCCATACCACAATCGTTCGTGGCACTGCCCCCAATGCCTAAAATAATGGTTTTGGCTCCTTTTTCAATCGCATCTTTAATAAGTTCTCCAGTACCAAGCGACGTTGTATAAAAACAATTCTGCTCTTCTGGTTTTAAAAGTGCTAGGCCTGAAGCGGCAGCCATTTCTATGAAGGCCGTTTTTATGGAATCCATATACAAATAAGAAGCCTCTATCGGTCTGAATAACGGATCATTCACTTTTACTTTAATACGCTTACCACTTAAATGAAAGTCCAAAATATCAATGGTACCGTCGCCACCATCAGCCAAGGGCAAACTCACTACATCGGCATCAGGATGAATTTGCAACAGACTTTCAGTCGCAATTTTACAAAACTGCAAACCCGTTAAAGAGCCTTTGAATTTATCTGGTGCTATTATAAACTTCATAACATTGGATTTAAACAAATATAGGAAAGTCGCCGTATTTTAACAGTTGGTTAATTTTTACCTTAAGGGGTTTATGATTAAACCTAATATGCATATTTTTGCAGCATGAATATCATTGACTCTATCATCCTTGGCATTATTCAAGGACTCACCGAATTCCTACCTGTTTCTTCAAGTGGACATTTAGAACTAGCTAAAGCTATTTTAGGAGACAATTCAGTACCTGAGGAAAGTTTATTATTTACGGTAGTACTTCATTTTGCAACAGCATTAAGTACCATTGTTGTTTTTAGAAAAGATATTTTAAGCCTTATAAAAGGTGCTCTAAAATTTAAATGGAATGAAGATTTACGGTTTGTAGCGAAAATTGCAGTATCAATGATTCCTGCTGTTGTTGTCGGTCTGTTTTTTGAAAAACAACTGGAATCACTCTTTGGCAGTAATATTCTATTGGTTGGTTCTATGTTAATCATTACAGCTATTTTATTGTATTTAGCTGATAAAGCTAAAGACACCAATAAAAAAGTATCTTTTAGTAATGCCTTTGTTATTGGCATTTCTCAAGCTATTGCCATGTTACCAGGCATTTCACGTTCTGGGGCAACTATTTCTACTTCGGTTTTATTAGGAAACGATAAAACTAAAGCAGCTCGTTTTTCCTTTTTAATGGTTGTGCCTTTAATTTTTGGAAAAATTGCAAAAGATGTTTTAAGTGGAGAAATAACTTATGAAAGCGGAAACTTTACATCACTTTCTATTGGGTTTATTGCGGCTTTTATTGCTGGTTTATTTGCCTGTACTTGGATGATTGCTTTGGTAAAGAAAAGTAAGCTAACCTATTTTGCAATTTACTGCGTTGCTGTTGGCTTAATAGCTATTGGTTTTTCATTATTCTATTAATTATGAAAACTGCTGAAGATTATCAAAGCGGCAAAGTATTGTTGATTGACAAACCACTCAACTGGACCTCCTTTCAGGTGGTAAACAAACTGCGCTGGGAAATAAAAAGAGCTTTTAAGCTCAAAAAAATAAAAGTAGGGCATGCTGGTACTTTAGATCCTTTGGCTACTGGTTTACTTGTGATTTGCACTGGGAAAATGACCAAACAAATTGATACCTTTCAGGCACAGACCAAAGAATACACAGGCTCCATTGTTTTGGGCAGTACAACGCCTTCGTATGACTTAGAAACCGAGATTAACGAAACCTTTCCCACAGAACATATCACGCCCGAATTAATAAAGGAAACAACCCAACGATTTATTGGAGAGATTCAGCAATACCCGCCCATTTTTTCGGCCATAAAAAAAGATGGCAAGCGTTTGTACGAACATGCTAGAGCGGGAAGTGACGTTAAAATTGAGCCAAGAAATGTTACCATAAACGCTTTTGAAATTACCAATATTAGTGGACTGGAGGTCGATTTTAAAGTGGTTTGCAGCAAGGGCACTTACATACGTTCGTTGGCAAACGATTTCGGCAAAGCACTGCAATCGGGGGCGCATTTATCGGCCTTAAGACGCACCAAAATTGGTGATTTTAATGTGACAGATGCCGTGTGTATTGACGCGTTTATAGAAAACCTTAACAACCATTCTACATAATTTTACGTATATTCGGTAAACGATTGAGTTGCTATTAATTCGATTTTGAACCTTACAAATCAACATAAAGCCCTACTTATTACCTTTTTCCTTTCTGGAACTGTGGTACTTTCTGTATTCAATTTCAGCCTAAAACAAAAAGACAAACAGATAGCCGAAAGCTATTACGAAATGGAACCTGAAAAGGAATTGACTGAAGAAGAGCAGAAAATCCTTGAGGCATTGGACAAATTGAACAATGCCAAGGCCGAGACCAACCAGGCCTTTAATGAAACCGAAAAAAGTAACCATTTTGCCCAAGCCTATAAGCCCATAGCGCCACCTGAAGATTACGAGTATACCAAACCAAACGAAAGTGACGATTTTGGAGACAGCAATAATTCCAATCCGTTGGGAGAACAAGAACCTTTAAAACCATCCATTAACAAAGACCAGTTGTCTTCTTTCAGTAAGGTAAACGAATTACTAAAAAAACAAAAAGAAGAAAGCAACAATAGCCGAAGTACGGTTAGTTTTTCGTTGGTTGACCGAAAAAAAGTATATATTCCCATTCCCGTATATTTATGTGAAGTTGACGGTAAAATAGTTGTAAACATTACCGTAAACAGTAGTGGAAAAGTGATTGATGCTTACGCAAACACCTCTTCAACTTCCGATAATGAGTGCCTCATTAACCATGCTCTGGAATACGCACAAAAATCCTTATTTAGTGCCGACCCAAGCAAAAAAGAACAATTGGGCTCTATTACATTTTATTTCATTGGAAAAAATTAAGTTCAAACTTATAGAGCATATCTACTATATCCTGCATGATATTTTGGCCTTTATCGTTATTGTACCAATGCTGTAAATCTTCCTTAAATTCTGGCGTTAATTTGCCATATTTTACCTTAAACCTATTTACATAACCAGCCGCTTCACTAGGTTGTGGGCCATAAGTATCTATAACCTCACCCGTTTTATTGTCAATCATAATCATTTTTGGAATCGCCCTTGTGCCTTCGGTTAAAAACATAGCCATTAACTTAGGATTTTCATCCCTCAAAACAATTTTTAAATCTATTTTCCTGTTTAATTCAGCCAATTTATGAAGTACCGGCAAAGTATGGGCTCCATCAGCGCACCAACTTTCTACAATAACCAACCAAGTAACCGATTCTTTGTAGCTTTTTAATTTCCTTTCTATAGTAAAAGGTACTTTAATGGTTTTGTCCCAACGCTTCATGCGCCTATCGTTCAACAAGGTGTACTTTGCGTTTATTTCTGTTTTATCGTTCCCAGAATTGGTACCAGATGCCACAAGTGTCTTCACCAATTCTTTATATTGTAAATAAGACATGCCCTTCTGTAAAGCATTTTTAATAATTGCTTCCATAAGATTAATCATTTGCTAACAAAATTATTATCTTGTTATGGCTTTTAAAATGACTTTTGTCACCTTTATATTTTTTATTTAAACCCTGAAAAACACGTCTGTAACTATGGAAAAACATAAATGTGGCTGGTGCCTGGGCGACCCACTTTACGAAACGTATCACGATGAAGAATGGGGTGTACCTGTTTATGATGACGCCAAGATTTTTGAATTTTTAATTTTGGAAACCTTTCAGGCGGGACTCAGTTGGATTACCATTTTACGCAAACGTGAAAATTTTAGAAAGGCGTTTGATCATTTTGACTATAAAAAAATAGCTAAGTACCAACAACCTAAAATTGATGCTTTGCTTGAAGATGCCGGCATTATAAGAAACAAACTAAAAATAAACGCCACGGTTACCAATGCCCAAGCCTTTATGAAAGTTCAGGACGAATTTGGCAGTTTTAGCGACTACATTTGGAGCTTTGTGGATGGCGAACCCATTAAAAATGCTATTGAAAACTACAAACACGCACCGCCTACCACAGCTATTAGTGATGCCTTAAGCAAAGACCTAAAAAAACGCGGGTTTAAATTTGTAGGTTCTATGGCTGTTTATGCACATATGCAAGCCACCGGCATGGTAAACGACCATGAAGTGCAATGTTTTAGGTATCACGAGGTTTAACTATTTAACCGCCACCACCCGAAGCCTAACGTAATCGGCATACCATTGACCATTTTTAAAATTGGTGGGGCGTACTTCGTTCTCAACCTCCTCTAAAATTTGGTCGATAACCGATTGCTCCAAACCTTCTAAAAAGGATTTTCCAAACATGTAAATCCAATTTTTAATCCCGTCGGTATCCTTAAGCAACGTATCACGGTCAAAATGGGCCGCCCAAGTGACTCGAAAGCCTTGCTGTTCCAATAAGGTTGTGTATTCGGAAAGCGATGGAAAATACCAAACCTGTTTATTAGCCCTATCGGTATAACCATATTTGTTTAAAGCATCACGTAGTGCAGACACAATATTTTCCACATTACCTTTTCCGCCAAACTCGGCCACAAAACGACCGCCTTCATTTAGGCTATTATAAATACAGCTGATGGCTTTTTCTTTTTCTAAAACCCAATGCAACACAGCATTGGAAAATACGGCATCAAATGCCTTTTCAAATGTAAAGTTGGTAGCCGACCCGACCTGAAACTCCATTTTAGGATATTTTTCCCGGGCTTTGTTAACCATATCTTCTGAACTGTCAAGACCCACCACATGGGCGCCTGCATTACTAATTATATTGGCCAAATCGCCCGTACCACAACCCAAATCCAAAATGTGTTCGTCTGCTTTGGGATTCAGTAATTCGATTACGTCTTCGCCATATTTGGAGACAAAATCGTGTTTTTGGTCATAAAGACCCGTGTTCCATTTCATAGGGGTAAGTTTATAAAAAAACAAACTTAAGGTTTATAGAATTGAATTTAAAATTTAGACTAAACCAATTCTATTTTAAAACCTCAACAATTCTTTTTGCTATTTGGTTTTGCCCTTCAGCGCTAGTTAACATTGCTTTGTCTTCTGGGTTTGATAAATAACCCAATTCGATTAAAACAGCAGGGCTATTTACATTTTTAAGAATAAACAGTCCAGCGTTATTCATTCCATTCGAAGCATTAACTTTTTGAAGGGATTTAGTTATTTCCGCCGCAAGTCTTTTAGATTTTTCATTAAACTTATTTTTATCACTAAACAGCACATCAAATCCTTTATTTGATTCATTTTTACCTAAATTCACATGAAGGGATATTACATATTCAGGATTTAAATTGTTAATAAAATTAACCCTATCATTTAAAGCCATAAACTTATCAGAGTCCCGCGTCAAAATAATTTCTATGTCTGGTCGTTTAAACAATTCCTTAATTTTGTTGGCCATATTCAAAACAATTTCTTTTTCATTAATTGCTCCATTACTATTTCCAGGGTCAACGCCACCATGCCCGGCATCTATAACGATTATTCTTTTTAATGGCCCCAATCCAAATGGAGAACTAGCATTTTCTGAATAATCACGATAAAACCCAATTTTTTTGTTTTCATTACTTGAATCTAAGTTGCTCACGCTATAACTACCCGCATACCCATCATTACAATCAACTTCATATTCAATTGCTGAAAGATGATTGAATTCATCAAATTCAACTTTTTTAAAGTTTATTGTGATTCCTTTTGAATCCATTCTTCTTTTAATAGAAATTAAATCGTCGAAGGTAAGTTCATTTGAAAAAACCACTTGAATTTTTCCTTTCTTTTCAACTGAAGTTATAAAACTTTCATTTTCAGCTAAAGAAACATTTTCTTGTTTTGAATTTATTTGGGCATTTGTATCTAATCGGAAAAGAAATAAAGCAATTCCAATTGTTATTCCCAATGTGGTTAAAATTGATATTTTTCTCATGGTGTTCGTTTTTAAATTGAATAAATCCTTGATGTACCATAACGGTGTATGGCCTTTCATTTTTGAAGACTGATTTAAATTCTCAACATCACTACCGGTATTGGATGTTTCAAAAAAATCAAAACCTAACGCTTCCGAAATAATTTTAATAGTAGAAGATCTTGGCTGCACCTCTCCAGATTCAATACGCTGGATGGTTCTAGATGATATATTGCATTGTTCAGCAACATCATCTTGAGTTAAGCCTTTTGCTTGTCTTACTTCAATTAATTTTTTTCTAAAATTGCTAGTTTGCATTCAAATTGAAAATTTATATCAAGGTTATACACAATAAAAAAACTTTGCAAAACTTTGCTTGGTATTATGCACGACACTTACACGACACTAAATATAATCATTTGTATATCAATTATTTAAAAAAATATCTGGATTAATCATATTCGGTATGGTACCATTTTTATAAAACTCTATAATATTGGTAGCGGCCAATCGGGCCATCTCGTTTCTGGCTTCTACAGTTGCCGAACCAATATGGGGCAACACACATACATTTTCCATATGTAACAAAGAGTTATTGTGCTGCATAGGTTCTGGGTTGGTGACATCCAATCCCGCCCCCCAAATGGTTTTATTTTTTAAGGCTTCTATTAAATCGGTTTCGTTGTGTACTTGTCCACGTGACGCATTAATAAAAATAGCCGTCGGTTTCATCTGGGCAAAAGCTTCTGCATTAAACAACCCTTTTGTTTTTTCAGTAAGGGCGCAGTGCACCGATAGTACATCGCTTTGCTGTAACAATGTTTTAAAATCGACATAGGTAGCATTTAACTCAGCTTCGGCCTGTTTATTAGGTTTGGTATTATTGTAAATGATATTCATATTGTAAGCCCCTTTGCAGCGTTTGGCCATTTCGGTGCCTATTCTACCCAAACCAACAATACCCAAGGTTTTATTTTTAAGTTCCATGCCTAAATTAGCGGTAGGTTTAAAATGCGTCCAATTAGCATTTATAATCTGCTTGTGCATGTAGAACATTTTTCTGGAAACGGCAATCATGAGTCCGAAAGCAATATCGGCTGTGGCATCATTCATGGCATTGGGCGCGTGCCCTAACGGAATACCCAAACGGGTAGCTTCGGCTACATCGATATTATCATAACCGGCAGAAAATTGCGAGATGATTTCCAGATGCGAACAGGCATTTAAAAAGTATTTATCTATTTTATCGGAACTACTGCAAAACAATGCATCGTGGGTTTTGGCTTTTTCAATAAGTTCTTCTTGGGTCATGGGCCTGTCTTGACTCCATGCAGTGACTTCAAATCCAACGTCTTTAAGCATTTGCGCTCCCAATTCGGGGAAAATCTTCGAGATAAATATACGTTTATTGGCCATGTAAATAGTTTAAAAATTCGTTTCTGGGTATCTCTTCGGCTCCCAAACTTTCCAAATGGTTCGTATACACTTGGCAATCTATGAGTTTGTAATTGGTATTCTGAATAAAGGTAATAAAAGCTATTTTACTTGCATTGCTCACTTTAGAAAACATGCTTTCGCCACAAAACACACCATTGTTTAAATCGACACCATAAAGTCCGCCAATCAACCTATCTCCATCCCAAACCTCAACGGATTTAGCATGGCCCAACTCGTGCAAATTGGTGTAAGCTTCAATCATCGGATTTGTTATCCACGTATCTGTTTGACCACTTCTTTCTATTTTGGAACAATTAGTGATAACCTCTCGAAACGCCTTGTTCACCGTTACAGTGAAATCTTTATTCCTCAAAATTTGCCTCATACTTTTGGAAACTTTCAGCTTCTCTGGAAACAGCACAAACCGTGGATTGGGCGACCACCATAAAATGGGTTCGCCTATGCTATACCAAGGGAATATACCATGTTTATAAGCATATAACAGCCTTTCAACAGACAAATCGCCACCAATGGCCAACAGCCCTTCTGGCGTGGCTTCGTTCACATTTGGGAATTCTATGTTGTGTGATAGAAAGTGCATTGCAATAAAATTCGTCAATTCGAGTGTCCCGCCTTAGCGGGATGTATCGAAAATGATTTTTTATGATTTCGACTGCGCTCAGTCTGACAAAAATCACTCAAACTGAATTCAAATATTTTAATGGTGTCATTGCGAGATAAAACCGAAGCAATCTGTAAATTATAAACTTATTTTCTCAAAATTTTGAGACTGCTTTGTCGCAAGACTCCTCGCAGTAACGTTTAAATAAAAACCTCAATGCTAATTTAAACATTGAGGTTGAATATATGAGATTCCTGCTTTCGCAGGAATGACAGCGTTAAAACGGTAAATCGTCGTGCTCGTCTTCATTTAAATCGCCTGCTGGCTCAAAGGCCTCCATTGGCGGTACAGGTGGCAAATCGCCATTGGCTCCCTCTCCCTGTAAGGCTTCTATGCGCCATCCTTGAATGGAATTAAAATATTTGGTTTCACCTTGTGGGTTCACCCACTCCCTACCACGCAAGTTGATGCTTATTTTTACTTGTTGCCCAACTTGGTAATTGTTCAATAAATCGGTTTTGTCTTGCACAAACTCCACCATGATATGCTGCGGGTACTGCTCTTCTGTAGTCACTACAATTTCTCGCTTTCTAAACCCATTATTACCAAAGGTTTGGGTATCACCAATCAATTTTATTCTTCCTTGAACTTCCATTATTCTAATTTATTCGTGTTAATATTATGTGCTTAACAAATGTAACCAATCTGGGTGGCAACTAAAAACCGATTTACTAACAAGTTGAACAATAATATTAACAGATTTGCATTATATTAGAAGCTAAAACTAGGGTTTGTGATTTTTACCGACTATAGAAACACCGTGCGTTGGATTATGATTGTAGCGTCGTTTGCCATTGTATCGCTTATACTGTGGAAAACTTATGAGTTCTTCCAATACTTTAAAGAAGAAGAGCATACTAAGATGCAAAATTGGTCCTTTGCCCAAACTGATTTGCTAAAGAGTTCCGATTTAGATAATGATATGGGCGAGTTGCCTCTACAAATACTTCAGAGCAACACCACAACCCCTATGATCATTGTGAATAAAAAGGGGGAAATTGACTATAAAAATATTGATGAAGAAAAAGCAAAAGATACTACTTACCTAAAACAACTCATTTCAAAATTTAAAGAAGAAAACCAACCTATTGAAGTAATTTATAAAGACGAAGTTTATGCTACAATTTATTATGGTAATTCTCCTTTAATCAATAAATTGAAATACTACCCACTGGCATTGGTACTCATTATTTTCCTTTTTGGGTGTGTTATTTATTTTTTCTACAAAAGCAACAAAAACGCTTCGCAAAACAAGCTATGGTCGGGCATGGCCAAAGAAACAGCCCATCAAATTGGCACACCATTATCTTCTTTGATTGGCTGGACCGAAATTTTAAAATCTGAAAAAGTAAACCCAGAATACATCACCGAAATAGAAAAAGACATTGATAGGTTGCAAACCATTACAGAACGTTTTAGCAAAATAGGTTCTGTGCCGACATTGGAAATGTGCGACATTATTACAGAAACCATTAATTCTTTTGATTATTTGAAAGCGCGCTCCTCTAAACTGGTCGAATTTGAAATCATGGTTCCAGAAGGAGACATCCCCGTTAATTTAAACAAACAATTGTACAGTTGGGTTGTTGAAAACCTAGTGAAAAACGCCATTGATGCCATGAAGGGCAGGGGCAAGCTCAGCATAGAAATTTCACAATTGGAAGACAACGTTAAGGTAAGTGTAAGCGATACAGGCAAAGGCCTTTCCAAAAAACTGTTTAAAAAGATTTTTGAGCCAGGCTACACCACCAAACAACGAGGTTGGGGACTGGGTCTTTCACTTACCAAGCGCATTATTGAAGATTTCCACGGTGGAAAAATTAAAGTATTGCAATCTGAAATAAACAAAGGCACCACTATACAAATTGCATTAAAAAGAGCGTATTAATCATGGCAGAAAATCTTGTAACCGTTAAAGAAGTCGTTTTAAATAACAATTGTCCCGTTTGTTATGCCAAAGGCAGTTTATTAATAACCTTCAAGCAAAAGGTAATTGAAACCAAGTTTTACAAATCCATTACTTCTGAAATAAACCATGATATTAATTGTAAAACCTGTGAAAGTGCCATTTACCCTGTGCAATGGACAAACGATATAGAACGTGTGGTAGATTACCAAAAAAGAGCCTTTAAACCAATGGCCACTTCTACTTATATTAAAAAAACATCTTGGATTATTATTACTGCCGTTGTATTGGTCGCAATAGCTATTGTAGCCGTTCTCTTTTTTATGTAATTACAATTGAGCCTTAATGGCCTCTGCCGTTTCTTGAAACTCTGCATCGGTCATTTTAGTTTTTTGCAAAAATCGGGCATCTTCCATGCTATGCAAAGGAATTAAGTGCACATGGGCGTGGGGCACTTCCAACCCAATCACACTCATACCAACCCGCTTACACGGAATGGCTTTTTTTATGGCCAACGCTACTTGTCTTGAAAACGCCATTAAGCCATTATAGGTTGCTTCATCCAAATCGAAAATCTTATCGACTTCTTTCTTAGGTATACAAAGCGCATGCCCTTTGCTGTTGGGGTTTACGTCTAAAAACGCTAAAAAATCATCGGTTTCAGCAATTTTATAACATGGTATTTCGCCGTTAACTATTCTGGTGAAAATTGAAGCCATAATATTGAAGGTTTTGAGAGTGAAATGTAAATATATAAAAAAAGATCCCCGATTATTACACCAAGAATCTTTTAAAGTATTTTTAAAAAGAAAACCCTTATCTGGATATTTCCAATATATCAAATTTCATCACACCATTGGGCACTTGAATTTCGGCCACATCACCAACCGATTTGCCCAACAGTCCTTTACCAATAGGTGAATTCACCGAAATTTTTCCTGCTGCCAGATTGGCTTCCCCATCGGCCACCAACGTATAGGTCATTTCCATACCATTGGTTTGGTTTTTTATTTTCACTTTAGAAAGCACTAATATTTTGGAAGTATCTAATTGCGATTCATCAATAACACGCGCATTTGCCAAAGTTTCCTCTAATTTAGAAATACGCATTTCCAACATACCCTGCGCTTCTTTTGCGGCATCATATTCTGCATTTTCACTTAAATCACCCTTATCCCTAGCCTCTGCAATAGCCTTTGAAGCTTTTACACGCTCTACATCTTTAAGATGCTTTAACTCATCCTTTAATTTTTTTAATCCCTCTGGTGTATAGTACGATACTTTACTCATAACTTCATTGTTTATTTAATACAAATATTCCGAAGCACACACCTGCTTTAGGTGCAGAGTTCGGAATAAAAAAATCCCGCTCACACGAGATTACCTTACAAATATACAAAATATTATCTCAATTTGCTTTTTGTTGTAAATTGCACTAAAAAATTAATTTAATGAAACAATTTTTTTATTTATGCAGCTTTTTAGCTCTGGTTTCTTGCAGCAGTAATTCTGTGGATAACAAAAACTGTAGGTTTCTTTTGGATATTGGCGTTAATATATCTGTGAATATGAATTTACCACAATACAGCCAATTGCAATTTATAAACAATCCCGTTTATATACCAAACGTGGGCAACGGTGGCATTATTGCCAACAACACAGGCACTGGTTATGTTGCTTTTGATGCAGCCGACCCTAACCATACCCTGCAAAGTTGTTCTGTTTTAAGTATTGATGGTATTGAAGGTGTTTGTGGCTGTGACGACAAAAACACTTACTATTTAAACAATGGCCTTCCTAAAGAAAATTCTGCCGAGCTTAGATGCTCGTTAAAAGCCTACCGTGTAGAGCAAAATGGAAATACACTTTTAATTTATAATTAAAAAAGCGGCATAAAGCCGCTTTTTATTTTTCAAAAATATACTCTAGAATTTTAATGTAGCACCTAACAAAAAGTTGGTAGTTGCTTGTGGGTAATAACCTGCACCCTCTATGGTTGTAACCGCATTTGGGTCTGTCCATGTATCATCATAGGTGTAATAGTAACCATTGGACACATATTTCTTGTTGAATATGTTGTTGACCAAACCAGACAACACAATGGATTTTACAATCTTTTCAGGTCTTATTTCGTAGGTAATGCTGAAATCATTTACAAAGTAGCTATCTAATTTAGAAGCTTCAGAATCGGTATTCCCCATATATTGTTCACCTACATATTTACTTAACAGTGACAACTGAAGATTTTTTACAGGCAAAAAGTTAAGCGCATTACCAATAATTAAGTTTGGCGAAAAAGAGATATTCGTATTGCCTAAATCAACAACCTCACCATCTATCGAAGAATTAAAGTTTTTATTCTTATTGCTACTTATACCTACATTTGTAGAGGTATTGAAAGCTTTACTGAACTGGATATTTGCATCAACCTCTAAACCTAATCTGTAACTTTTACCACTAGTTGCTCTAATAGGGCTTCCCACATCATCTAACTCGCCTGTAAGTACCAGTTGGTTTTGGTAAAACATGTAATATAAATTCGTGTTTATATTCACTTTGTTTTTGTTAAAACGCCAGCCTAATTCAATATCGTTCAAGGTTTCATTTTCTGTTACCCCAGCTTTAAAATCATCGCGGTTAGGTTCTCTGTTAGCACGACCGTAAGAAGCATAAAAGCTGTTAAAATCTGAACTTTTATAGGTAAATCCTAATTTAGGATTGAAAAAACTGAAATGGGCATCGGTTACAAAATCAACCAAATCAGAATTTATACCATTGGTTTTATAACTTACAAACCTGCCCTGTAAATCAACAAACCCAGTTAGTTTTTCCGCGAGTTTAAAAGTAGCTTTAGAGAACACACTGAAATCGTTTTTAGTGGCATCGCCCTCATAATAGCGGTCTCTAATTTGGGTATTTGGTGCTAAATCGCTTCCCCAAATCACTTCCCCAAAATGATCCCCAGTATAACTACTCATGGAAACGCCTGTAATAATTTCCAAAGCATTTTTTTTATAAGAAACATTGGCATTCAACACATAAAAATTGTTATCTAACCAGCGACGTACAATAACATCGGAATCATCCTCTATTAAATTGGCAAAATCGGCCGCAGATTCCTCTGGTTTGTACTGCTCAAAATACCCTTTTCCTTTGGTATAGTTTAAACCTAGATTGGTGGACCAAGTATTGTTAAAACGCTCATTCCAATGCAATTGGTAGTGGTCTTGCCAATAGTTATCGGTTTCATTTTCGTAGGTATACGGATTTTGGCGGCGATCTTCTTCCAATTCTTCAGCTGTTAGACCATACCACGCCTGGTAAGTTCGCTCGTAATTACCAAAAGTTAATGCCTTTATCAAGGTATTATCATCTTTATAAACACCTTGTAAGAAATACGATTTCAAATCGGTAAATGCTCTATCTACATAGCCATCAGAATAGATTTTGGAAAATCGACCAGATACTTCAAAATGGTCATTTAACAATCCAGTACTTAATTTTACCGTGTGTTTACGCGTGTTGTAACTACCAAAACTATTGGAAACTTCTCCAAAAGCATCTTTGGAAACCGCATCGGTTAACAAGTTTAAACTAGCCCCAAATGCTCCAGAGCCATTTGTTGAGGTTCCGACGCCTCTTTGCAATTGCAAACTTTGTGTAGAAGATGCAAAATCTCCTAAATTGACCCAAAATGATCCCTGGCTCTCAGGATCATTATATGGTATTCCATTAATGGTTACATTTACCCTGGTACCATCTGTACCACGCACCCTAATGCTTGTATATCCCACACCAGCACCAGCATCACTGGTGGTTACTACCGATGGCAAATAGTTTAATAGAATGGGTAAATCCTGACCCAAATTACGTTTTTCCAATTGCTCTTTGGTAACGTTTGAGTGGGTAACGGGCGCCGTTGCATCCACCCGAACCGCTTTTACCAAAACCTCATCTAAAGACTCGGTTTTTGAAGAGTCTTGCTGAATTTGGTTATTTTGTGCCTGAGCACTAAAAATCATTAAGAAAAAAAAGAAAACAGATAGTTTTCCTGAATGAGATTCCTGCTTTCCTGCCCGTCCGGCAGGCGGGCGCAGGAATGACAAATTTTTGAATAAATTTTTAAGAATAGTAGATTTCATTACGATTATAAATAATCGAATAAAAAGAGGTAATTATTCTTTGGTTAATAATTAATGTACAATTTGAACATCAAGTTTAGCATGCATTCTTGACATTCGCAATCCCTAAACAGCATTACCTGTTCTAGGTTCATTGGGTATGATCTCAGCCGATATAGGCACCCCTTTTTGAGAACGGCGCAAAGGTACTAACCTATTCTTAATTTTACAATTGACAATTGACAATTTTTTCTACTCTAAATCTGGTTTTTTTCTATTGGCCTTTTTTTCAGATAGGTTACGTTTGCTCTTTAAACGTTTTTTTATGGCTGATTTTGGAATTTTAGTTGGAATGCGCTTTTTGGGAACTATTAATCCCTTTTCAATCATCTCAAAAAACCGATTTATAACCAATTCTTTGTTTTTATGCTGACTCCTGCTTTCATCACATTGCAGAATTAGCAAGCCTTCTTTGGTTAATCTGTTCTGAAGCTTTTTAAACAATCGTGTCTTTTGGTTGTCATCAAATACTAAAGATTCGGCCAAATTGAAAACCAACTCTACTTTAGAAGCCACCTTATTAACATGTTGTCCGCCTGCACCAGAACTGCGCATGGCCTTAAATGTTAATTCTTGTAATAAAGCTTCTTTATTAAACATCACTAAACTTGATGTGCCGGATTCAATAAGTCATTGACTGTTTTTACGGGATTGAAAGTTTCCAGAGGAATCTCAACAAAAATGGAATTCCAATGCGCCATGCTCCCATTCCACAATCCTGGTAGTTCATAAGCCTTTATATCGACCCCATTTTGCGATTTCATGGTAATGAAAGCTGCTTTGGGGTCCACATAATCAGTTAAGTTGAATTTATTTCCTTTGTAATCCTTAACACCACAAACCAAATCGGTTGGATTGAAATGGGTCGCCCTATTCACAATTCTAATTTGGTCATCATTATCAGCATCTATCTGCGCAAACTCAATAATTTCCAGAGAAATATAACCGTTTTCTTCTTTTATCCAAAACGGCCCGCCGCCTGGTTGACCTTCATTTTTAACCATTCCGCAAACACGTATAGGTCTATTGATACGGTCTCTTAATTCCCCTATTTTCTCTTCAGGAGTTAATTGTTTGTAAGCCTCGCCCAAATCGGCATTCAACCTATTAATAACAAACAATTCGATGTTATGAAGCTCGTCTTCCAGCACGCAATCTTCATCAATTTTACGCATGTATTTAAAGGCTTGCTCCTGAATTTTCAATAGCACACCAGCTGCTAACTTTTTATAATCGGAGAGTGATTTGTTTTGCTCAAAAACAGCAATATTGTCTATGTTTTTTATAAAAATTAAATCGTGATTCAGTTGATTTAAATTTTCAATCAGCGCACCATGTCCAGAAGGCCTAAACAACAAACTGCCGTCTTCGTTTCTGTAAAGCTCGTCATTT
This sequence comes from Marixanthotalea marina, assembly GCA_018883545.1. Taxonomy (GTDB): domain Bacteria; phylum Bacteroidota; class Bacteroidia; order Flavobacteriales; family Flavobacteriaceae; genus Marixanthotalea; species Marixanthotalea marina. The sequence continues at coordinate 149,236 of JAHLEH010000004.1, forward strand.
GCCGTTATGGCAATGGTATCAGTCGCCTTGTTTTGGTACGAAAAAGACACATTAAATCTTGTATTGGTTTCTTTTTCCAAATCTTCTTTTATGCTTTCCAATTCCATATTGAACATATCTGTATGTGCTTCGGAAATGGTAAAATGCAGATTCGCTTCGTTGTTAGATGAAGCATATAATGTAGACTCTAACAAATGTTCTTTAAAAGCTGTTGAAACATGGTCTTGGTACTTATGAAAAGGCAACAAGCCCTTTGGGTAAAAACTATAGTTTAACCCATTGGCATCTAACATGGCTTTAACAAACAATACACATTCTTCACCTAACGATACTTTCTCGAAATCGGGTATATTTTTTTGAAGTTCGTTTCTAACTGTTTCGTAAAAAGGCAATTTTCGCATGCCTCTTAAAAAAACTGAAATCTCACTATTCCGTTTTGCATACACCTCAATATTTTCTTTTTGAGGGTCGTAATCCTGTAAAAACTGAAATAAAAACTTAAACATTCGGGAAGCCGCTCCAGATGCTGGCACAAACTTCACAACAGATAAACTATTACGCTTGGCTTCGTAAAAATCTATATACTCCTGAAATTTATTTTGAATTTTTAAAACCCCATTCCCAACTGTTGCCGTGTCTACTAAATTGGAATAGGTCATCCCCGATTTAATAGTTTCCATTTGCTTATTGACCTGTTCTACGGTTAATCCATGGTCGGTTATTTGTTGAATATCTTTTTCTGTAAACATTTTTAATTTTTTAGTAGGTTATCAATGTGTTTTACAGCTGTTTCCAAGCGCTCTTTTTTACTACCTTTTAACAAAACATACGGACGCTTATTCTCTATCAAAGCATTTTCAAATGCTTTGAACATCCGTTCCCTTTCATTGGGTTTATCTCTTAAATCATCTGCTTCCCAAGGCGTGTCAATATAGGTTAAAAAATATAAATGATAGGTATTTTCCAAAGCAAATTTTTCCAATATGGGATCGCAAAAACCCAAGTAATACGCTTCGGAATACACTTTAGTTTCCAATAAATCGGTGTCGCAAATTAAAACGGTATCGGTTTTTTTTGCCAACTTATTTTCCAACTGCATTTGTCCTTCAGCTATGGGCAACAAATCGTCTGGTTCACAGGTTTTGCGTTCGTTGTTCCATTTCTCCTGAAGATACTCGCGTGCATATTCTGGTACCCAAACCGAATTGTAATGCCTTGCCAATTGCATTGACAAGGTAGTTTTACCTGTCGATTCTGGACCAAACAACACGACTTTTATGCAGTTTGCTGGTTGCTGTTTAAACTTTTCTTCCATGCTTTATAGCCGTAAATAGCAATAATTGTAAATAATAAATATTGAAACGATGTAAAAATAAGACCTTTATATAAATATAGAGGCACCGAAATAACATCACCAATAATCCAATACGTCCAATTCTCCAGTTTCTTTTTGGCCATGAGCCACATGCCAATAAAAAAGATGGCTGTAGTTAATGCATCTACATAGGCCGTCCAGCTATCAAGTTTGTTATTAACCTTGTACACAACCAAAACAAAGAATGTGGTAAGCAAAAATATAATAACACTCCAAAAATGCTCTTTTTTTGTTGTTTTAGTAATGGGTATTTGGTGATTTTCAGAATCGGTGCTCGTCCAATAATACCAACCATAAATGCTCATAATAAAATAATAGGCATTAATGAGCATATCGCCCAATAGTCCATAAACCCATAGAATGTAGACAAAAATAGCTGTACTAATAATACCCGTTGGATACACCAAAATGTTTTCCTGTTTGGAATACCAAACACTTAAAAACCCAAAAAACACGCCTATAAGCTCTAAAACAACGAGGTGGGTTGGAACGTTGTTATATTGAGAAAAAAACCAATCAAAAATGGAGCTCATACGTGTTTCTAAGAAATTTAATGCTATTATTTATTTTTCATTTAGAACTTGGTTAACAATTATTGAAGCCCTTAATTCGCTAAAAAACGATTCATCTTCCTCAAAAGCCGTACCTATCACCACCATATCAGCGCCGGCATTATAAGCTGCATCCAATTGTTCTTTATTCTTTATGCCTCCTCCAACGATTAAAGGAATTTTTAATTCCTGTTTCACAGCACTCACAATGTTTTGGCAAACCGCTTCTTTTGCACCGCTGCCCGCTTCTAAATATATTAACTTCATACCCAACAGCTCTCCTGCCTTTGCTGTGTCAATAATTTCCTGATTATTTGCTTTAGGTAATGGTTTGGTGCCTGTTACCCGCTGTACCGCTGTTTCCTTACCGTTTTCAATCAATATATATCCTGTGGGAATGATTTCAAGCTGGGCTTTTCTTAATTTTGAAACAGCCGCTACATGCTTTCCTATTAAATAATCAGGATTTCTTCCAGAAATTAAGGATAAAAACAAGATTGCATCAGCACTATCGGTAATTTGGGTAACATCGCCCGGAAATAATATAATAGGCAGATTAGTATATTTTTTAATTTCTGAAACCAAACAACCCGTAACGCCTTCTTCAACCTCACTACCACCCACAAAAACATGTGTTGCCATGGAATTATTAACTTTTTCCATAAAGGTTTCCACCCGATTCATAGAAAATTTATCAGGATCTATCAAAACGGCCAATAATTTATGGCCTTGGGTTTTTGCTTCTAGTATGCACTTATAAACTTGCTTCATTTATGAGATGGTATAAGCACAGGTAAATCCTTCAAACTCTAAGTATTCCACAAGATACCGACACTTTTGGTTTTGATAATCAATCCACGCCACTGTTTTATGATCGTTATCAGACATAGGAATGACCAAACAATGCTGTTTAAAACTCAGTCCCGGTGTTGCAAAAAGTTTATAAAGCGATTCCTTTACGCACCAAATCACCGTTAATTTATTCACATAATCATCTACCTTTTCGTCAAGATAATTAAACTCGTAATCAACAAACTTATGGGCTATAATCTTAATTTTATCCCGTTGCTTCTCTATATCGATGCCAATGGGATTGTCACTCACAATGACTGCCGAAAAATAAAATGAATGTGTTATCGAAATATGCTTACCATCCTTTAAATGTGGTTTTCCATTATAATCATAAAACAAATCGAAATCGGTATACCCAAATTCGGCCAATAATTTACGTACACTTAAAAAGCCCCGTTGGTGCAATTCACTTTTCATGCCCAAAACACGCTCTAAACTTTTAGGTTTTAAGGAAACAGACTGGAATAAATCATCGTAAGGCTCCTCTATTTTCCAGATTTTTAGGGTTGTATGTAAATTTGGACTAATGGTTTTATAAAGAGGCATGTATATTCTAAAAGTTATAATTATCTTTGCACTTCCTAACCAGGTTAGAATTTTTTGATTAGCGAATTTAACCAATTAAGTTCTAACTACAAGAGTGTTTGGTTTTAAAAACAATAGAAAAAAATTGATATGAGCACAAAAACAATTCCTTACATAGCCAATAAAGTTAAAGACATTTCGCTTGCCGATTGGGGACGAAAAGAAATAGAATTGGCCGAGGCCGAAATGCCTGGTTTAATGAGCCTTCGTGAAGAATATAAAGATGAACAACCTTTGAAAGGCGCAAGAATTGCTGGTTGTTTACACATGACCATTCAAACAGCGGTTTTAATTGAAACCCTGCAGGCGTTGGGCGCTGAAGTCACTTGGAGCTCATGCAACATATTCTCTACACAAGATCAAGCTGCCGCAGCCATTGCCGCTGCAGGCACCGCGGTTTATGCTTGGAAAGACATGACCGAAGAAGAATTTGACTGGTGTATTGAACAAACCCTATTCTTTGGTGAAGACAGAAAACCATTGAACATGATTTTAGATGATGGTGGCGATTTAACCAATATGGTATTGGATAAATACCCAGAATTAGTGTCTGGCATCAAAGGTTTGAGTGAAGAAACTACTACAGGTGTTCATAGATTATACGAGCGTGTTAAAAAAGGTACGCTGCCTATGCCAGCGATAAACGTGAACGATTCGGTTACCAAAAGTAAGTTCGACAACAAATATGGTTGTAGGGAAAGTGCTGTGGATGCCATCCGCCGTGCTACCGATGTGATGTTAGCTGGTAAACGTGTGGTTGTTTGTGGTTATGGCGATGTTGGTAAAGGTACCGCTGCCTCTTTTAAAGGTGCTGGCAGTATTGTAACTGTTACTGAAATCGACCCAATTTGCGCCCTACAAGCCGCTATGGACGGTTTTGAAGTAAAAAGATTAGAAACAGTAGCGCCTACGGCAGACGTGATTATCACCACTACTGGAAACAAAGACATTATACGTCCAGAACATTTTGAAGCTGTAAAGGACAAAACCATTATTTGTAATATTGGGCATTTTGATAACGAAATTGATATGGCTTGGTTGAACAAAAATTACGGCCATACCAAAAACACTATTAAGCCACAGGTTGACAAATACACCGTGAATGGTAAAGACATTATTATTTTAGCTGAAGGCCGTTTGGTGAACTTAGGTTGTGCTACTGGTCACCCAAGTTTTGTAATGAGTAATTCGTTCACCAACCAAACTCTAGCGCAAATAGAGCTTTGGAACCACAGCGACAAATATGAAAACGATGTGTATATGCTACCAAAACATTTGGATGAAAAAGTAGCAAAACTACACTTGGAAAAAATTGGGGTGGAATTGACCGAATTAAAACCAGACCAAGCTGAGTATATTGGTGTAGAGGTTGAAGGACCATTTAAGCCTGAGTACTACCGTTACTAGATTTTTAGATTTTTAGATTTTTAGATTTTTAGATATTTAAAACCCTTGCAGTGATGTGAGGGTTTTTTAGTATTGCTTTAAACCATTGAAACGCTCGTATTTTCAGCAAACATTTTCTACTTTTATAAACAACAAAAAACAGGCTCACATTAAATGATACAATACAACCCAAAGGACTGGATTACGTTTATTTTTAAATTTCATAAAGCAGATACCTTTCGAAAATTAATCCCAATGATGATTTTCATTGGCCTTTATACCTATGTTGTTGGTTATTTGGAATTGGAATATTGGAAAATTTCGGAGAAAAACCCATTAACCAATATTACAGTGATGCACAGCATGTTAGGTTTTGTCATTTCACTACTGCTGGTTTTTAGAACCAATACGGCTTACGACCGCTGGTGGGAAGGCCGGAAAATGTGGGGCGCACTGGTTAATAACAGCCGTAATTTGGCCATTAAATTATCGGTAATTTTAAAGGAAGAAAGTGAACGGCACTATTTTAGAAAATTGATTCCTGGCTATGCTTCCATTTTAGCTAAGCATTTAACAAATGTTGAAACAAGCTTACAGCTTTTTGACATCCATGACATGGAAATAGACCACCACAAACACAGACCTAATCAAGTGGCTCGGATGATTTTTCAAAAGATAGACTGTCTGCATGAACAAAATAAAATATCTGGCGACCAACTTATCATACTAAATAGCGAAATTCAATCTTTTACGGATATTTGTGGTGCTTGTGAACGTATTAAGAACACCCCTATTCCTTATTCCTATAGTGCCTTTCTTAAAAAATTCATTTTTTTCTATGTGATGACTTTACCATTTGGATATGTGTTCAGTTTGGGTTATTATGCTATTCCTGTGGTGATTTTCATTTTTTATGTACTGGCCAGTTTAGAACTTATCGCCGAAGAAATTGAGGATCCTTTTGGATTGGATGCCAACGATTTGCCCATTGAAAAAATAGCGTCTAACATTAAAAAACATGTAGAAGAGATTTTATAAAAAACCCTTTTGTTCTTAATTCATTACTTTTATATAGAAGAAGATGAATTACGAAGAGCCTAAAATAAAAGTCCCACGCTTTAACGAAGCTTCTGGTTTTTATACCACGAAGAAACGCTCTAAAATAATGAGTAAAATTCGTGGTAAAAACTCAAAGCCAGAACTATTGTTTCGCAAAGCATTATGGGCCAAAGGGGTTCGCTACAGAATTAATAACACACAATTACCTGGCAAACCCGATATTTCCATTAAAAAATACAAATTGGCCATTTTTATTGATGGCGAGTTTTGGCATGGCTATAACTGGGACGAACGCAAAAACACCATAAAAAGCAACCGCCGCTTTTGGATTCCTAAAATTGAACGCAACCTGCAACGCGATAAAGAAGTAAACCAAGCGCTACAAGACTTAAGCTATACCGTTTTTAGGTTTTGGGCTAAAGACATTAAAAATGAATTGGGAAAATGTATTAATGATGTGTTAGTGTTTATAAATACTGGAAAAATAAATTAAAATCAATCCACTAGATCTTCTTCAAAATACCACCACAAACTCGAATCTATAGAAGCTTTTGCTTTATTTATATCAACATCATCTTTTAAAAAAATAGTGAGATTTTCATCGCCTCTATTTTGTTCTACAGTTTCTCTAATTTCAATAAAATCAACATCAAGAAAACTCTCTAAATGTTTTTTTACTTTAACATCCAAAGATTCATCGGTGAGATAAATTTTGATGGTTTGAGCGCTTGGGGTATTCCTAATTTCTGATCTGAAAGGTTCCATAAAGCTATTGATTATAAATGCAATAGCCTAAGTTAACAATTTATCGACTCAAAATCAATAAAAATAAAATACAGATGATAATTTATTATATACCAACCGAATCGTAAACCACGACTTTTTCCCAAAGATGCTGACTTTCCTCAACAAACTTTACATGCGCAGGCTCTTGCTGGTATTTATCCTGAATTTCCTTTGATGGAAAAGACAATATTAACGAATATGTAAAACTGCCATCTACCACTTCTCTGGGCGTTCCTGCTGGTTCGCCTATAAACTTGGTTTGTGCATACTCGCTTTTTGACATAAAATTTTTAAGCGACTTTAAAAAAGCTTCACGGTCTTGAGTGCTTTCTGGATTTTTTAACCAAAAATAAACCACATGACTAAAGTTATGGTCGAATTCTGTTTTTTGTTCCTGTGCTTGGGTATTGGAAAGGCTCATAATGAATAAAAGTATTAAACCGGCTTTTAAAGTAAATTTCATAGTTATTGGTTTCGGTTAGGTTCAAAAATACAATATTAAAAAATAAAAAGTGCCAATAGAAAAACCCATTGGCACTTTCATTTAAAAAATTAACACCTATTGTTCTTGAACAGAAGATTTTAATATTTCATTTAAATCGTGGTAAAAGAAATCCTGTTCATCATTCATTGAAACAAACAAACCATTAGGATATTTAGCGCCCAGAGGCATTGAGGTAACATCGCATCCATCTGTTTCGGTAGTCCCTAAATTAACTTCTTTAATAAAGGTATTTGTTTCAGCATCAAAAATATTGAACGTATGCGCCTGCTGATTCGATACTATTAAAAAAGCTTCATCATTACTATATCTTGCTATTGCAATGCCTTCAATATCACTTTTAAAATGATTCCCACCAAAAATCGCTAATTCCTTACTGCCTTTTTCTGGGTCTGCATAATATTTTCTTATGCCCACACCTTCATCGGAATAGTAAACAAAACCCGTTGCATCATCTACAGCAATCGCCTCAATTTCCTTTTGTCCACTGAATGTTCCAAGCTTTCTTAACAAGTTTGCTTGAACTCCTTTAGAATCTGAGGTCAATGCATATTGATGTAAATAGCCTTCTTTAGGCCCGGATTTTCTGCTAACAAAAACAGAGACATGTTGCGTTTCTGGGTTTTTATAAATGGAAATTCCCATTGGACGTTTCATTTCTATATCCGTTTCGTCTTCAAAAACTTTAAAACCGCCATTATCTAAAGGTTTCATATCGGGAACAGAAAACACACGAATTTGGTGCTTTTCCCTTTCAGTAAAAGCTATAATGTCTGTAAAGGTTGAATCATTCAATTTAAAACCATATTCTACATCTACATTATTGGGGTAACTAAGATTGGTAATGCTTTTATTGGGAATAATTTTTCCATCCAAATCAAAAGCGTAAACCCCTCCGTTAATTTCATCTTTATCGGTACCAAATACAATACTTTCTTCCGGATTCGTTTTATTTACCCAAATTGCTGGATCGTCACTATCGTGAGGCGTTTTTTCAGTAACAACACTTGCCACTATTTCTGGTAGTTTGGCTGTACAGGCCATTAGCAGTAATGTTATACCGAAAACGATATTCAATTTTAATTTATTCATATCCGTTTATTTCTTTTTGAACAAATCGTATTTTAACCCGAACGTTAACTTGGTTCCATAATATTCCATTTGCATGGTTCTCGATTTCACTCCTTGGAAATAACGCAACGGCTGGTCTGTAATATTGTTTAAATCGGCATACAGGCTCAAGTTACCTGTTATTTTATAAGTGGCATTAAAATCTAAGAAGAACTGTTGGCCGTAATACCTGTCTTCAAAGGCGTTGCCTCCAATTTCATCCACATAAGAATCTGAAAAATTAGCAGAAAGCCTAGCACTAAATTTTTTGTCTGTATAGGCCAACGACCCATTGAACATATTTGGTGCTGTATTTGGCAAATCTAAGTCGGTGCGCACATCGCCATCTTCATTGCGAATACCATCGGCATTAGACTCCAAATGTGTATAATTTAAATAAATACTGAAGTTTTTGGCAAAACCTGGCAAGAAATCCAATTGACGTTGGAATGAAAATTCGAAACCGAAAACAGAAGCATCATCACCATTTAACGGTTGATAAACCTCAAAACCTGTAGTTCCTGCACCAAAGGTATCGTCTGTAGTTTCTGTTTGAAATGTATAAATAAAGTTATTGATGCTTTTATAAAATAAGCCGCCTGAAACAATACCCACACTTTTAAAATAATGCTCTGCCATAGCATCAAAGTTCATGGAGGTTGTTGGGTCTAATTCGGGATTTCCTACAAAAATCTCCTCATCGCCAGAAACGATGTCGAGTGACGGCACCAAATCGGCATAATTAGGTCTTGCCAACGTATTTGTCCACGCAAAACGTAAAATACTATTATCTGAAAGGTTGTACTTAAAATGAACCCCAGGAAGTATATTGGTATAGGAGTTCTCTTTGGTTATTTTACCAACAACATTTTCTTCATCTTCAATTTGATTACCAGTTGCCGTGATGTTCGTATTTTCTATACGCAAACCAAAAAGCACGCTTAGTTTGTCTGACAGTTTTTGATTGGTCATGGCATAGGTTGCATATACATTTTCTTCTACATCAAAATTTGCTCTTAAGAATTCATCTGGTACAGACTCTCCATTTTCCAAGTTTAAAGAACCCAGCCAATTTTCGGTTGCAAAATAGCCTGCTTGATATTTACTTCCAGCAAGGAAATCTGCATCTGTATAATCGCGTGTTGGTACGTCTGCCAATGTTGGAAAACCATTTTCAACATCTTCAAATTCAAAGAAATTATTGTTTCTGTTTTTGGTCTTAAACCTACCTCGAAGTCCAAATTTCAAAGTACCATCACCATTACCAAAAATATCTAAAGGCAACTGAAAGTTTACAAATACATTGGCATCCTTTTCTTCAGTATATTGGTTTTCTTCAGTCACCTCATCAAATTCAAAGTTACTTAAATCGTTGGCTTCAGCAGTGTTTTCTGGAGCAAACAACGGAAACTCCATATTGGAAATATCGTTATTAATAATGTATTCCGATTCGTAGACGGCGTAACGCTCATTTAAACGCTCTTCAGATGCTTTGGCAAAAGAAGTCATCCAGTCTACTTTTAAGTTTCCAAAAATATGATTGCCTCCTAAACTATAATTTTGCATACGTTGGTCTTCTAAACGAGCATTTTTATTTCTTTTATTGTCTATACCTCCCTTTGTTTGTCGTTTTACTTCTACAGGAAATCTGGTTGGTACGCCATTGGTAATTGTAAAATCGCCTACTTCTATGTCTTCTGGATCTAAAATCTCGTGCTCTAGTCGGAAACGGTTTTCGCGGTCATCCCGCCAGTTATAAATAGTTTTTAAAAATAGATTATGGTTTGCATTGATGTTATAATCAAAATTTGCTGAAAAACTCCTTCTAATTCTTTGCACCAAATAGGTGCGTTCTTCAAACACATTAACATAAGGATCTACGTCTACTTCTTGTAAAATAGGTTCACCGTCAATATCGTCCGCTCCAGTATAATATTCAAACTCGTCAGTCCATTCGGCTTCAACATTATCACTTCCAAAGTCATTATCATTTATTGATGCAGAAAGCATCCACCCAAATTTGCCATCTTTAGTTCTATCACCTAATAACAAAGCTCCATTGAGCACACGTTTATCGGTAATAAAATTAACACCAGAGCCAAGTGTGGTAGACAATCTAAAACCATCAGGAGCCGTTCTTGTTACTAAATTAACCGAACCACCTAAAGCATCGGCATCCATATCTGGCGTTACCGCTTTATTGACCTCAATAAGCTGAATCATGTCTGCGGGTATTAAATCCATTTGTACATTTCTGTTATCGCCTTCGGCGGAAGGAATTCGACTTCCGTTTAAAGTCACCGAGTTTAACTGAGGCGCCAAACCTCTAACAATAATGTTACGCGCTTCACCTTGGTCTACTTGCATGGTAATTCCAGGAATACGCTTTACAGCATCACCTATATTGGCATCGGGAAATTTACCTATTTGATCGGTTGAAACAATATTGGTAATATTCTGTTTGTTCTTTTGGGCATTTAAGGCTTTTGCTTGACCACCACTATACCCTGTTATAAAAACGCCATTAAGTTCCTCCGCCAGCTCTGTTATTGTAACTGTAATTGTTGTTGTTTTGTTTGCTTCTACATTTACATCTATGTTAGCATCGGCATAGCCTAGGTTTTTAACAGTTAGTGTATGCATACCTGTTGGAATATCAACAAACAAAAACTTGCCGTCTACATCTGAAACCTCCCCTTTGTTTAATGACTCTATTAATATACTACTGAATGGTATTTTGAGTCCGTTATTGTCTATAACAGCCCCTTGAATATTACCATTTTGGGATATTCCTTTGAAAGAAAGCAACACCATGGCAACTAAAAAAAAGTAATGTTTTTTCATCGAGAATTATTTTGGTTATTAATTCCCAAAGAAACAAAATGAAGATGCCCTACATTTTAGCTAAATTTTAATTTACCATTAACTATCATGGCCTTTTAGTCCTACTTAAAGTTTAGTTAACTTTATGCAAAACATTTTTTAAAACAGTGCTTTTAGAATACAAAAACCCTTTCTAGCTTTAGAAAGGGTTTTTTTTATAATTTTTAAGACAACTGTTAATTAAGCTTCAAAAGGCTCAATAGAAACATACGATTTATTGTCTTTTTTCTTCGTGAATTTTACAATACCATCTACTTTGGCATGTAATGTATGATCTTTAGAAGAATACACGTTTTCACCTGGGTGGTGCGAGTTTCCTCTTTGTCTTACGATAATATTACCTGCTATTGCAGCTTGACCTCCAAAAATCTTAACACCTAAGCGTTTCGATTCTGATTCTCTACCGTTTTTCGAACTTCCGACTCCTTTTTTATGTGCCATTTTATTTCGATTTTAGTTTTATAAATTAACTTAAAGCTTCAATTAACTCAGCTTTCTTCATAGAAGAATATCCTGTAATGTCTTTTGCTTTTGCCATTTCTCTCAATTCTGCAACAGTTAAACTGCTTAAGTCTTGAGTTGCTTCTGCTTTTGGAGCTTCTGCTTTTTTCTCAGCTTTGGCTGGGGCTGCTTTTTTAGCACCAGATGCTGCAATACTTTCTATTACGATTTCAGTTAAAGCTTGACGGTGTCCGTTTTTCTTACGGAAACCTTTACGTCTTTTCTTTCTGAAAACAATCACCTTATCTCCTTTAAGGTGTTTTAAGACTTTTGCTCCTACTTGAGCTCCGTCTATAGCTGGGGCGCCTACAGTTACATTGTCACCATCACCAATAAGAAGAACATTATCAAAAGCTACTTGCTTTCCTTCTTCTGTTTGTAAACGGTGAACAAACACTTTTTGGTCTTTTTCAACTTTAAATTGTTGCCCTGCTATCTCTACAATTGCGTACATAGCGTAACGTTTTATTAATTAGTTTATTAAAAATAAGCCCGCCATTTGGCAAAGGCGGGTGCAAATATACTGCTAATTAATTAAACTACAAATGTTTTATTTGTTTTGAAGCACATTTCTGCTGTTTTTGAAAAGTTGCATACAGGCAAGTGTTAAAACGACCGTAGAGGAAAGCCCTTCTATTATGATTATAAAGATTAAAATACCACTGCCAAAATCAAATTCCGAGAACCAATTTTCCAACAGGGTTTCTGTAAATTTTGTATCTAAATAAAACATATAAATGCACATAAACGCTGCAAAAAGCAATGTAGCGATAAAACCTGTTGATAATCCCGTAGCAAAGCCACTACCGTAATCAAATCCAGATTCGTTACTATTTTTATAGTGTTTTATAGCTATGTACAGTGCATAGGCCATAATTGGGCCGTTAATAATTCTAAACCAGGGGTTGTTGTGCAACCCGACCAATTTTAGTGCTAAGAAGTATGTAATTAGCGCTATTGCTGTAAAAACCCCGTATTTAACAGCTATTGAAGTTGAAGACATCATACCATAAAGCTTTAAGGATTAGTAATATACATTTACTAAAGTTCGTGAAAAAACATCTCTTTTAATAATTTTTAGCTTTATATTTTAAATCCAATCTTTTTGAAATGCATTATACTTTCTAAAAAATTATTTAATAAAAAACTTATTGTCCATATCTAAATTCAAGCTTTTATAACCTTTAAACGGTTTCTATTTATTAATTTTAGAACCTAAATTTCAAAGCGAACTTTTACTAAACATTATGAAAAAGACTATATTATTCCTGACACTACTAACGCTTGTTTTTTCTTGTAAAAACAACACAAAAAACGAAACTCCCAACCAAATGCAGGAAGTCATTAAGATTCATGACGAGTTAATGCCTAAAATGAGTACTATAAGTAGCCTAATAAATAAAGTTGACTCTAAGATAAAAGAAACCGATTCTACCGAAGCACTTATAAATGCCAGTAAAAATTTAAAAGAAGCCAACGATGCCATGATGAATTGGATGGTAGAATTCAGCCTTCGTTTTGACTCTGAAGAAGTTATGGAAGGAAAACCTTTAACTGATGAAAAACAAAAACTTCTAACTGAAGAAGAAACGAAAATAAAAGCACTGCGCGACCAAATGGAAACAAGTATAGAAACTGCAGAAAAACTCTTAAAATAAAATTATTCCCAGTTAATTGTTTCCATAATATGCCTTATATCGTTCTCAAGGTATTTGGCAGCTGGCAAAATAGAATCGTAATTTGGTTTGGCATAAAAGTAAAGCGACCCTGTTAAAAAATGCTGAATACTGTCCGTTACATAAAATTGTGATTGTGATGCTGCATTACCCCCCACTTCGTAGAACATACCAAAAACATTTCGTTCTTTGTTTGCATATTGTTGCTCGTTTATTTCATCTGCCTTTAAGGTATGCTTTTGGGTAAGATTTTGGGCATCGCGCAAGAAATTTGTTAAGTTTTCAGGATTGTCTTCAATAGCTTTGTAGGTTAAAAAAATGGTGCCTTTTAACGCGGGGTACTCAATGTTTACACCATAACTTTCTGTAGTGCTATTCATTTTTTTCGATGTAACATTTTTGGCCAGTTCGTTTATTTCCACAGTAAATGGCAATACTTCAATTTGTGTTTTGTTGTATTTGGCTTTTGGGTATTCTAATCTTAAATAGGCATTTGGTTTAGGCACTACATCGCCACCGCAAGAAATGCAGAGCACAACCAAAAGCATTAAACAACTATTTTTAATCATTCAATATGGAGATTTTTACGCGTTTAATTCGTTTTTTATCCAACGATTCTATGTTGAAAACGTAATTTTTGAAATTTATTTTTGTGTTCTGCTTGGGGAAACTCCCTGATATTTCCAAAACAAACCCCGCAACGGTTTCTGCCTCACCTTTGCTTTCCTCAAAAACGGCATTGTCTTCTAACTTTAAGATTTTATAAAAATCCTTTAATGCTGTTTTGCCATCAAACACGTAGTTGTTTTCATCTAGTTTAGAATAGCTTAAGTCTTCATCATCAAATTCATCGCTAATGTCTCCTACTATTTCTTCAATAATATCTTCTAATGAAATTAAACCAGAGGTACCGCCATACTCATCTACAACAAGCGCCAAATGCACTTTTTTCTCTTGAAACTCTTCCATTAAATCATCCAGCTTTTTCTTTTCAGGCACAAAGAACGGCTCGCGTAATAAGGTAGTCCAATCGAATTGTTTTCTATCTAAATACGGCAATAAATCCTTTGCATATAAAATACCTACGATTTGGTCTATATTTTCTTTGTAAACTGGAATTCTAGAATACCCATTTTCAATTATTTCAGATAAAATTTCCGAGTATTTTTGTTCAACATTCAAGGCAAAAATATCTATTCGTGGACGCATCACTTGCTTGGTGTCGGTATTTCCAAACGATACAATACCTTGTAAAATCTTTTTTTCTTCTTTAGTGGTATCGTGCTCACTAGTTAATTTAAGCGCTTGCGATAGCTGATTTACACTTATGTTGGTTTTTTGCTTCCCTAAATTTTTGTGTATGGCCAGAGTGACACTGCGCATTGGCAAACTAAGCGGCGATAAAAGAACATCAAGAACACTTAACGGATAAGCCATGAACAATGCAAACTTTACTTTATTTCTACTGGCATATATTTTTGGTAAAATTTCTCCAAAAAGCAATATTAAAAAAGTAACTATCACTACCTCTACCAAAAACTTAACTAAAGAAGATTGGATGTTACCGAATAAAAAACCACCCAAATAAGCAAACAAAATAACAATCGCTATATTGATGAAATTATTAGCCACCAAGATTGTTGCCAGCAATTTTTTTGGTCGCTCTAATAACCTTGAAATAATTTCGAATTTCTTTGATTTTTTTTCAGAATCGTCACCTATATCTGTTCTTGTAAGTGAAAAAAGAGCGACTTCGGCTCCAGATATAAGTGCAGAACAAAACAATAACACAAAAAGCAAAACAACGCCACTAACAACCGAGAAATCAATCGTTATCATTAATGTTTTAAAACTCAGGGGGTCGGGATCCAACTATTATTGGTGTTAGTTAAACAATTAAAACAAATTCAAATTTACAAGAATTCTATTTTTAAAATGGAAGGTCGTCATCTTCCTCTTCAATTTGCGGCTCACTAACTTTTTGTTTTTCAGCTTCTGGCTTTGAAGCTGTACTGGCATTACTATTGGAAGCATTGGATTCACTTTCCTTTTTTGTTGTTAAAAACGTGAAATCTGTACATTGAATCTCGGTTGAATAACGTTCCTGTCCATTATCATCCGTCCATTTTCTGGTTTTTAGCCGCCCTTCCACATATACTTTATCGCCTTTGCTTAAATACTTTTCACATATTTCGGCACCTTTATTTCTTACCACAATATTATGCCATTCGGTATTGGTAACCCGTTCGTTGGTTTGCTTGCTAATGTAGGTTTCGTTTGTAGCCAAAGGGAAACGGCCAACGCAGCCTCCGCCTTCAAAATAATGCATTTTCACTTCATCACCTAAATGCCCAATTAGCATCACTTTGTTTAATGTTCCAGACATGATTTGTTGTTTTTATGGAAAAGCAAAATTAGTATTTGCTAATCATTTTTTTTAAAATTAATAAAAAATTGTGATTGGCAATACCCATTTTATTGAAAATTAAAGGCTTCAATAAAATTACCTATTAATATAGGAACGGCATAATTATGTATCTCTTCTTTTGAAATCCCATCTGGAATTGGTTCGTCTACTTTTATCACCCAAAACTTAGTGTATAAATGTTGATGGGAAAGTTTATGTATGATGCTATTATCATTATATAAGTAAAGCTCAAAATCTGTTTCATTCAACAAAGGATGCT
This sequence comes from Marixanthotalea marina, assembly GCA_018883545.1. Lineage (GTDB taxonomy): Bacteria > Bacteroidota > Bacteroidia > Flavobacteriales > Flavobacteriaceae > Marixanthotalea > Marixanthotalea marina. The sequence continues at coordinate 165,189 of JAHLEH010000004.1, forward strand.
CTTTAACTAATGAATTAAAAACATCAAAATCGGTTTCTTTGTTCGTTTCAATTAATGGAAATTGATAAAGATTTTGCCAAATACCTTTCCCTTTCCTTTTTTCCAAAACGGTTTCGTTATCATCTGACAGAAAAACCAAAAAATTAAAATACCGCTTTTTCGCTTTAGCTGTCTTTATTTTAACGGGCAAGCTAGTTACAGTATTTTTTTGAAAAGCAATGCAGTTATCTTTGAATGGGCATTTAAGACAATTTGGCAATTGCGGTTTGCATTGTGTTGCCCCAAACTCCATAATGGCCTGGTTAAATGTAGCTGGGCTTTCTTTATCTATCAATTCTTGGGCAAGTGCTTTAAACTCTTTGGCTCCTTTGGTTGAATTGATAGGTGTATCTATGCCAAAATAACGCGCTAAAACCCTGTAAACATTACCATCTACAACGGCTGTTGCTTCACTAAAACATATGGAAGCAATGGCACTAGCTGTATAATCGCCAACACCTTTAAGTTTTAACAACTCTTTATATGTGCTTGGAAATTTACCATCCAACTCATCTACTATATATTTAGCCGCAGTATGTAAATTTCTGGCTCTGGAGTAATAGCCCAATCCTTGCCACAATTTTAAAACCTTACTTTCATCGGCTTTGGCAAGATCAAAAATGGTTGGAAATGCTTTTAAAAATGCTTCATAATAAGGTGATCCCTGAGCAACTTGCGTTTGTTGCAAAATAATTTCCGATAGCCAAATATTATAAGGGTTTTGGGTTTTTCGCCAAGGCAAATCCCTCTTATTGTTTGAATACCAATTAATTAAAGTTTTTGAGAATATCATGGGCGGCAAATATGCAGTTCACAAAACTAAGCGTTTATAATCTTAAATTTTAATGAATTACGTTTGAAATATTGAATTTTTAATTCCTATATTTGCATCCCTTTAAATTTATATAGTAACTAAAATAAAAAATTAAAATGACGAAGGCTGATATAGTAGCAAAAATTTCTGAGAAATTAGGAATGGAAAAAGGAGATGTTCAAGCAACCGTTGAAACATTTATGGAAGAAGTAAAAACTTCTCTAGAAAGTGGAGACAATGTTTACTTAAGAGGTTTTGGAAGCTTTATTATTAAAACAAGAGCAGAAAAAACAGGAAGAAACATCTCAAAAAATACCACTATTAAAATACCTGCACATAATATTCCTGCATTTAAACCTGCAAAAGTTTTTGTTGAAGGTGTAAAGGGTAACGTAGAAGTCAAATAATTTATTAATCACAAAATACACTATTTATGCCAAGTGGTAAAAAACGTAAAAGACATAAGGTAGCGACGCATAAGCGTAAAAAACGCAGACGCGCTAACCGTCACAAAAAGAAAAAATAAATCGAAGAAGTAGTTTATTAACTACTTTTTTCGGTTTTACAGTACGCTCTTTGAAATGAGGCCTTCAAAACAAAATAGGTCTCCACGGACTTAAAAAATCCTGTGAAAATAATGTATAATCCATCTGTACCGTTTGGTTGCAGATTGTTTGTTGTTTGTTGCGAGTTGTTTGTTGTTAAAATTTCTTTAGCAGCTTTTTCAACTTCATAACTTTACGACTTTACAACTTTACAACTTGAAAGTATGGATAAAAATTAACTAAATGGATAAAGAATTGATCATCCGATCTAGTTCCGACAATGTTGATTTTGCCTTATTAAAAGATGGAAAACTTATTGAATTACAAAAAGAGGAAGGAGATAACAAATTTTCTGTTGGTGATGTGTTTATAGCCAAAATAAGAAAATCTGTTCCGGGACTTAATGCCGCATTTGTAAATGTGGGTTATGAAAAAGATGCATTCTTGCATTACCATGATTTAGGCCCCAAACTCCCATCGCTTTTAAAGTTCACAAAACGTGTAAGCACAGGTAAACTAAAAGATTTTTCTTTAAAAGATTTCCCATTTGAAAAAGATATTGATAAAGACGGCAAAATTGCCGATGTCTTAAAATCAAATCAATCGCTATTGGTACAAATAGTTAAAGAACCTATATCTACCAAAGGGCCGCGGATAAGCTCAGAGCTGTCCATTGCCGGCAGGTATATTGTTCTAGTACCTTTTTCTAACCGTATTTCCATTTCCCAAAAAATAGAAGACAAAGAAGAAAAAGACCGTCTAAAACGACTGGTTAAGAGTATTACTCCTCCTGGTTTTGGCGTTATTGTTCGTACTGTAGCACAAGGCAAAAAAGTAGCCGAACTAGATAAAGATTTACAAAATTTGCTTAGTCGCTGGACGGCAATGTGTAAAAAATTACCTAAGGCCCATTTACCAAGTAAGGTACTGGGCGAAATGAATAAAGCCTCGTCTATTTTACGAGATATTTTCAATGATACTTTTACAAGTATTTATGTTGACGATGAAGAGCTTTACATTCAAATAAAAGATTACGTGCACGAAATTGCACCAAAGAAAGAATCAATAGTTAAATTGTATCAATCTAACGTCCCCATTTTTGAAAAATTTGGGATTGAAAGACAGATAAAAACCTCTTTTGGTAAAACTGTTTCTATGGCTAAAGGTGCCTACCTAATTATAGAGCATACTGAGGCACTCCATGTTATAGACGTAAACAGTGGCAACAGATCTAACAAAGCCAATAACCAAGAGGATACAGCCTTGGAAGTAAACCTAATAGCTGCTACAGAAATTGCTAGACAATTGCGCTTGCGCGATATGGGAGGCATTATTGTAATAGACTTTATAGATATGACCAATGCCGAAAACAGGCAAAAACTGTTTAATCACCTTCGCGATGAAATGAAGGACGACCGAGCAAAACACAAAATTTTGCCGCCAAGTAAATTTGGCTTGATACAGATAACAAGACAGCGTGTTCGCCCAGAACTTGAGATTAAAACACGAGAAGAGAACCCCGATGCCGTTATGAACGGTTCTGAGGTTGATGCCCCAATAGGATTGGTGCAGAAAATAACACACGATCTTGAAAAACTATTTAAGCAAAAAGACTATAAAAAGGTGACCTTAAACACACATCCTTTTATAGCAGCCTTTTTAACAAAAGGTTTTCCATCTGTACGTTCAAAATGGTTTTTTGAACACAAAAAATGGGTTAAAATCTTACCAAGAGACGCTTACACATATTTAGAATACCACTTTTACGATAAAAATGGTAATCAAATTAAATAATTAAAAAAACCCGCTACTTTTTAAGTCAGCGGGTTTTTGTTTTTAACGTCATTGCGAACGAAGTGAAGCAATCTCATGATATTTAGAACTAAAAACTAACAGATTGCTTCGGCATGCCTCACAATGACGGTATCTTATTATGATTTAGAATTCTACAGTCCTTTTATATTTTTCATAAATACCTAAATCTATTGTGTTTTTAGAAGGATCTTTGGTAGAATAGTTTACTTTGAATTTTTCTCCAACACAACCCAGCTTACCATTTTCACATTTGAATTTTTCAACTCCAACACTACCTATGTAAGTTTTGCCCTCAACTAGATATTCATATTCAATATAATAATAAGTGAGGTTTTCGTGTTGAAACTTAGTAATTGTAGCTTCTGTAACTCCCTTAAACATTCTGATTTCTTGGTCTTCTTCACATTGCTTATTGATACCGAATATAATTATTAAGACAATGATAATTAAAACACTAAATAAGATGCCTTTTTCCTGATTTTCACTTAGGTTTTTCATCTATTATTTATTCCTTCCAGACTTGATTTGATGAATCATTTTTTTAAATGAGATGCTGAAACAAGCTCAGCATGACGCAGAGTTTATTTTATAACGGATTCGCACTAAATGTATCGCCTTGCGATAAATCGCCCGTATCAAAGCCTTTTTTAAACCAGCGCATACGCTGTGCAGAAGTACCGTGCGTAAACGAATCTGGCACCACACGTCCAGTGGATTGTTTTTGTAATCTATCGTCACCAATGGCATTGGCGGCATTGAGGGCTTCCTCTAAATCGCCCGATTCCATCATGCGGGTCATTTCTTGGGAATGGTGTGCCCAAACCCCTGCCAGAAAATCGGCCTGAAGTTCTAACCTAACGGAATATTGATTGTATTCGGTGTCGCTTACTTGTCCGCGCATGCGTTGTACTTTCTCTGAAATGCCCGTTATTTTTTGAATATGGTGTCCTACCTCATGCGCAATGACATACGCTTGGGCAAAATCGCCCGGCGCATTCAATTGCTTCTCCATATCATCAAAAAAGCTTAAATCAATATATAATTTTTCATCGCCCGGACAGTAAAACGGCCCCATGGCACTGGAAGCCGACCCACAAGCCGATGACACCGAACCAGTAAAAAGCACCAAGGTTGGCTCTCTATAATTTTCTAAAAGTTTGTTCCAAACGTCTTCGGTATTTGCCAATATAGTAGCACTAAAATTGGCCAATTCTTCCTCTTCAGCAGTTGGCGTGTAAGGTGCAGACGACTCCGTAGTTGGTAAACCACCTCCTAAAAACTGGGTAATTAAACTCAATGGATTTTTACCCATTAATAAAGAAATTACCAAAAATGCACCGACTATAAAAAGTCCTGTTTTAGAAAAAAGCAGTTTAATTATTGGCCTTAGCAACAATGGGTTAAACCCTCCTAAACCTTGTCGGGGACCACTTTGACCTCTACGGTCATCCACGTTTGAACTTTGCCTTCTACCTCGCCATTTCATATTGATACAGAATTAAATTGTCGAATTTTTTTACTGTATCAATTTACATATAATTTCTGTATAGCAGATAATCCTATTGTAAATTTATGTTGCCGGATTAGGAATCACAGCATGCACCTCATTGATTTGTTTTAGAACATCTTCACTTAAAGTAATATGGATAGAATCTATGTTTTCCTTAAGTTGTTCCATATTAGTAGCGCCAATAATATTGCTGGTTACAAAAGGTTGCTGATTTACAAAAGCCAAGGCCATTTGCGCCAGAGACATACCATTTGACTTTGCTATTTTTAGATAACGTTTGGTCGCTTCTTTGCATTGGTCACTGCTGTATCTGGACATTTGTGGAAAAAGGTTCAGTCTAGAATTTGCGTTTGCTGTGCCATTTACATATTTTCCCGTAAGCATACCAAATGCCAAAGTGGAATAGGCCAATAATCCTATATTTTCACGATGTGAGATTTCGGCAAGGTCGCCTTCAAAAGTTCTATTTAGTAAAGAATACGAATTTTGAATGGTTATCATTCGTGGTAAATCGTGCATTTTATGTTCCTCCAAAAAGCGCATCGTACCCCAAGCTTTTTCATTGGATAGCCCTACATGCCTAATTCGTCCAGCTTTTATATGCTTTTCCAATGTGTGCAATACTTCATTAAAATTATCTTGCCATGCATCATCAACATCATGAATATAACCTCTTTTCCCAAAAGTGTTGGTTTGGCGTTCTGGCCAATGCAATTGATACAAGTCAATATAATCGGTTTGTAAACGTTTTAACTCTTTTTCGATAGCATCATCTATTGAATGCGGCGCAAAGCCATCTTTTCTAATATGGGCCACATAATCGCTGGTTCTGCCTACAATTTTACTCCCCAATACCACCTTATCCCTATTGCCTGTTTTTTTAAGCCATGTGCCAATATAACTACTAGTTCTGCCACTGGTTTCTGGTCTGGCAGGCACGGGGTACAATTCGGCTGTGTCAATATAATTTATACCTTGATCTAAGGCATAATTTAATTGGGTATGTGCTTCGGTTTCGGTGTTTTGTTCGCCCCAGGTCATCGTGCCCAGGCAAATTTTACTAATTTTAATGTTAGTGTTGGGTAATGTTGTGTATTTCATATCAGATTCTTAGAACGCTTCGCTTTTAGATATTAGATTTTTAGAGTTTCCATAAATATAAAAAACCTTTCAACTTATTAAGGCCGAAAGGTTTTATTTAACTTTTATAAATTTTTTAATTAATTATCGCTCAATAGCTTAGAAAGCTCATCTAATTTAGGTGTTAAAATAACTTCGATACGTCTGTTTTTAGCACGTCCTTCAGGCGTGCTATTTGTTGCCACCGGGGCATATTCACCGCGACCTGCTGCTATTAAATTTTCAGGATTAATTGAAGCATTTTCCCTTAATATATTTACAATGGCTGTAGCACGTTTGGTGGACAAATCCCAGTTGCCAGTTAATGGACCGCTACCTTGGTAAGGTACATTATCAGTATGCCCTTCAATTAAAACAGCGATATCTGGATTTTCACCTAACACACTGCCCAACTGTTGTACGGCTCTTCTACCTTCGCTACCAACGGCCCAACTTCCAGATTCGAACAACAATTTATTTTCCATCGATACATACACTTTACCATCACGTTGTTCTACAGTCAATCCTTTACCTTCAAAATCTGTTAACGCTCTTGAAATAGCATCTTTCAAGGCTCTCATAGCAGCATCTTTGGAGGCAATAACACTTTCTAATTCGGCTACTCTGTTGGAACGCTCTTCCAAGTCTTTTTTAAGTTTCTCCAAACGGGCATTTTCATCAGCAAGCGCTTGTTCTTTGGCTTCCAATTGTGCCAATAATTCCCGGTTCTTTTGTGAATTTGCTGCAATGGCTGCAGAACTGTTTTTTTCTAAAGCATCATAGCTCGCCTTTAAAGCATCGTAATTGGCTTTGGTCGCATCGTAATCGCTTTGCAATTTATCTCTTTGCGCTACCGCTTCATCGTAAGCAGATTTTAATTGTTTTAATTCATTTTCTGCGGCAGTTTTTGCGTCCAATAAAGCTTCATTCTCGTCGGAAAGCTTTCTATTTTCCGACTTTAAATCGGCATATTTAGCTTCTAAATCTTTATACACTTTTGGTGATACACACGAAGCAGCCAACGCTAAGGTCACTACTGCTAATGCTGTTTTTTTTATCATTTTGTTTGGGTTGTAGGGTTGTTTTTATTTGTTATTTCTCTAATTCCAATAATATAGGGCAGTGATCGCTATGCACTGCCTCTTTCAATATAACGGCTCTTTTTATTTTTTCTTGTAACGGCTCGGCAACCATGGCATAATCCAATCGCCAACCTTTATTATTGGCTCTGGCATTGGCCCTATAACTCCACCACGTGTAATTATCGGGTTCTTTGTTTAAATGCCTAAAGGAATCTATAAATCCACTATCAATAAAATTACCAATCCATTCCCGTTCTACAGGCAAGAAACCAGATACATTGCTTAATCCTTTGGGGTTATGAATATCAATTTCTTCATGACAAATATTATAATCGCCACAAATAATTAAATGGGGAAACTCTTTTTTTAGATTATTGATATAATCCTGAAACATGTCCATATACTCCAATTTATGACCCAATCGTGCATCGTTGGTTCCTGAAGGCAAATACAAGCTCATCACCGAAACACCATTATAATCTGCTCTGAGGTTGCGACCTTCAAAATCCATGGAATCAATTCCCGTGCCATATTCTACATGGTCGGGTTTTATTTTGCTTAATATAGCTACGCCACTATAGCCCTTTTTTTGTGCACTGAACCAATAGTGGTATTTGTAACCCGCTTCTTCAAAAATTTCCAGATCCAATTGTTCTTTTAAAGCCTTTATTTCCTGTAAACATATAACATCTGGGTCGGCACTTTGTAACCAATCTATAAAGCCTTTATTTACTGCCGCACGAATACCATTTACATTATAGGATATAATTTTCATTTTTTTGTTTTTATATGAAGTATAAACAAGACACTTAAAAAGCATATTGTTTCAGCTAAAATAAATAATGCGTTACTTTTACACTATTATTTTGATGGATTTCACGAAATTCTACACAAAATATTTCAAGCTAATTGCAGTTTAAATATCTGATGAAGCAACTAACAGCCATTTTTATTTTTTTGATTAGCTTCTATGGGATTTCCCAAGACATCTCCTCTAACTATAAAACTAAAAAAGTTACTGTAAAAGACACCATTGCTATTGATAGCGTAAGCATAAATCCGAATTATTTCTCGGTAAAAAACAAAGAGGGAAACCTAATAGATTCAACATTTTATACGGTTGATTTCCCAAAAGCTATTTTATTTTTCAATAAACCCATAGCAACCGATTCAATTATCATAGATTATTTAAAATTTCCCGATTTTTTAACCAAGACTTACAAACAGTTGGATGAAGATGTAATTGTTGAAAACAATAACAATGCCGAAAAATTATACCAATTATCGCAGTCTAACAGCTCTAAAAATTTCATCCCTTTTGATGGTTTAACAACCTCTGGAAGCATTTCCAGAGGCGTTACTGTTGGCAATAACCAAAACTCCGTTTTAAAAAGTGAACTCGATTTGCAGATTAGCGGCAAACTAAGTGATAAAGTGTCTTTACGGGCTTCCATTCAAGATGCCAATATTCCGTTACAGGAAAGTGGTTATTCGCAACGATTGGATGAATTCGACCAAATTTTTATTGAACTTGCCAGCGACACATGGAATGTTCGGGCAGGTGATATAGACCTGATTAACAACACCTCTTATTTTGCCAATTTTTCTAAACGTGTACAAGGCCTATCGGTAAATGCAAACTTAGGCAACAAAACCAATGTATTTGCTGCAGGCGCTTTAGTTCGAGGGCAATTTGCCAGAAGCCAATTTACAGCCCAAGAAGGCAACCAAGGACCCTATAAATTACAAGGGCCCAACGGCGAACTTTTTGTATTGATTGTGTCGGGCAGTGAAACCGTTTATGTAAATGGCATTGCTGTTCAACGCGGTGAAAATAAAGATTATATTATCGATTACAACGCTGGTGAAATTATTTTTAATTCTACATTCCCGATAACTTCAGAAATGCGTATTACAGTCGACTACCAATTCAGCGACCGCAATTATTCCAGATTGGTTGCTTATGGTGGTGGGAATTATAAAAGTGATAAACTGCGCTTTGGGGTTTCGGTGTATTCTGAAAGCGATTCCAAAAACCAGCCTTTACAACAAAATTTATCGGACAACCAAGTAGATATTCTTAGAAATGCTGGCGACGACAAATCGCAAATGACAGCACCTTCTGCGGTGCAGGAACCTTATAACGAAAACCACATTCAGTATAAAAAAGAACTCATTAACGGTGTGGAAGCCTTTGTGTTTTCCAACAATCCAGAAGACGAATTGTATCGGGTAACCTTTACCCAAGTGGGTGCTAACCAAGGCAATTATGTGTTAAGCAGCACCAATGCCATTAACAATATATTTGAATATGTAGAACCCATGGCGGGCATTCCGCAGGGCAATTACGAGCCTGTTGTGCAATTGGTGGCACCTAACAAACTTCAAATTGCTGTACTGAATGGAAGTTATACGCCTACCGAAAAAACAAACATTGCATTCGAGGTCGCTGGCAGTAAAAACGATCTGAATTTATTTTCCAATTTAGATGATGCCAATAACGATGGCTTTGCTGGCAAACTGAAAGTAAACCAAACTATTTTTAAAAAAGACAGTTTGTGGCAATTGGATGCTTTTGCCGATGGCGATTTCATCCACAAAAACTTTAAAACCATTCAACGTCTTTACAATGCAGAGTTTACCCGCGATTGGAATTTAGATATACCTATGGGAAATCAGCAACTTTTAAAAACCGGTTTGCTTTTAAGTCACCCCGAAAAAGGCAGTGTAAATTATCAGTTTGAACATTTAGAATTTTCAGAAAACTTTAATGGCAACAGGCATGTGGCCAACGTGAATCTATTGCTGAACAAATTCAATATTATATCGCAATCCAGTTTTTTAAATGCCGAATCTAGCTTAAATACTTCAACATTTGCACGATCATTTAACCGTATAACCTACCATACCAAAAAATATTGGGTGGGCACCAGAATAGCGTTGGAAAACAACAAACAAAGAAATATTGCCACAAACGAACTAACACCTTTAAGTCAAAAATTTACTTCTTACGAGGTTTTTACAGGTATTGGCGACAGCCTTAAGGTGTATGCCGAAATTGGATATAAATACCGCGTAAACGACAGTATAAAAGACAACGAACTACAAAAAGTAAATACCTCTAACACCTATTATTTTAAATCGAGGCTCATACAAAATAAGAATACAAACTTGGCCCTTTTTGCCAATTATAGAACCTTAAAAAATGTAGACAAATCAATTGAAAACGAACAATCGCTAAACTCTAGAATTCAATACAACCAAAAATTGTTCAAGCAGCTTCTGTTGCTTAATTCCCTATACGAAACCAATTCGGGTACGTTACCTCAACAAGATTTTACCTATATAGAAGTGGAACCTGGGCAGGGCAATTACACGTGGATAGATTACAACAATAATGGCATTCAGGAATTGGAAGAATTTGAGATTGCCCAATTTCAAGATCAAGGTAAATATTTGCGGGTGCTGTTACCCAATAGGGTGTTTATTAAAACGCACCAAAACCGGTTTAGCCAAACCGTTACATTCAATCCATCTCAATGGGAAGTTTCAGAAAAAAAATCTGAAAAATTCTGGTCGCATTTTTACAATCAAACCAGTTATTTAATCGATAGAAAAATAGCCCGCAATGGCAATAATTTCAACTTAAACCCTTTTAATGCCGATCTTGACAATCAATTGGGCTTGCAACTCAATTTTAGAAACGTACTGTTTTTCAACCGTGGCAAACAGCATTACACAACCTCTTACACCTATTTATCCAATAAATCGAAAAACACTTTGTCCATTGGGTTTATTGAAAACAATTTAACCAGCCATCAATTTAATTTTACCCATAAAATCCAAGAAAGTTGGTTGCTGAACATGCTCACCGCCATTGAAACCAACGAAAGCATTAGCGAAAACTTTGCGAGCAAAAATTACAATTTTAACCAAAGTCGTTTCAATCCTAAAATTTCTTATTTGCTTAACGACAATACCCGCTTTGATATTTTCTACCAATATGCTTCAAAAGACAACACCATTGGCAATTTAGAATCTTTAAAACAACAAAAATATGGCACCTCATTTACCTTTGCCAACAACGAAAAAGGCGCCATAAATGGAGAATTCAATTATTTTTCAAATCAATTTATAGGGAATTCAAACACACCTGTTGCCTACCAAATGCTCGAAGGATTGCAGCCTGGTAAAAACTTCACTTGGAGCTTATTGGCTCAAAAAAAACTAACCGATTTTTTAGATTTAAACCTTAGCTATTACGGCAGAAAAACAGAAACCAGCAAAACCATACATACAGGCACCATACAGCTAAAAGCTTATTTTTAAAATACTTAACACAATAGCTTTTTATTTTTTACTAAATTTGTTTTAAGATGGGTAAAGGCATTATCATATTTTATTCTTTTTTGATTCTTATTCAAAGTTTCAATATAAATACAGAAAGCATTTTAAAGTTGAGTGCTTTTATGGAGCATGCCAGTTACCATAAAGATTTGTATGGCGACAACTTTGTAACGTTTCTGTCTGAACACTATGGCAACTTAATGGCTTCGCATCAAAACGAACATAAAGAGCATGAGGATTTACCTTTTAAAGACCACCATAACCATATGCTTTGCCATGCAAGCACCCCATTTATTTTAAATCAAAGTACTTTTTACCTTACGGTTCAAAATTTTTTTAAGGAACAGTCCAAAAACTTTTTCTACAAAGAATTTTTTTCCTCTTTTGAGAAACCTTCTGTTTTTCAACCACCCAAAGTAGCGTAATTTTTTTTCAATATTACTTTTTTAAACTATTCAACTTTTGCTGAATAGTTCTTATTAATTTCTATTAAAATGAATTATGTTAGAAAGCATTATAAAATTCAGCTTAAAGAATAAGCTGATCATTTTACTTTTTACGGTTTTTATATTTGGCTTCGGTATTTTTTCGCTAACTCAAATACCCATTGGAGCTGTACCCGATATTACCAACAATCAGGTACAGGTTATTACAACCTCTAGAAATTTATCAACCCAAGATGTAGAACAGTTTATTACCTACCCTGTTGAGCTCGAAATGGCTAATTTGCCAGGGGTTAAGGAAATACGGTCTGTGTCTAAATTCGGCTTATCGGTAGTTACCATTGTTTTTGAAGATGAATTGGGGACGTATTTACCCCGACAATTAATTGCCGAAAAAATAAAATCGGCCAGTGAAAACATTCCCGATGGTTTTGGAACCCCTACAATGGGACCTATAACTACGGGCTTGGGCGAAATATATCAATATGTACTGGATGTAAAACCAGCGTATAAGGACAAATATTCTGTAACCGAACTCAGGACCATTCAAGATTGGATAGTAAAGCGGCAACTATCGGGTATTCCCGGCGTAGTTGAAGTAAACACGTGGGGCGGCTATTTAAAACAATATGAAGTAGCCATCAACACCCAAAAGCTTAATGCTATGAACATCAGCTACATTGATGTTTTTAATGCATTGGAAAAAAATAACAGTATTGCTGGTGGCGGTTATATTGAAAAAAATAACAAAGCCTTTTTTATACGTGGTGAGGGCTTGGCATCATCGATAGAGGATATTGAAAACATTGTTATAAAAAATGAAGGACTGCCCATTTACATAAAAAATGTGGCCACAGTTGGATTTGGCAGCGCCCCCCGTTTTGGAGCCATTACTGGAAATGGTGAAGGCGAAAAGGTTCTTGGGCAAGTAATGATGCTGAAGAATGGCAATTCCAAACAGGTTATTGAAGCCGTTAAAGACCGCGTAGCTTCTATTCAAAATACGTTACCCGAAGGTGTTTATATCAATCCGTTTTTAGAGCGTAGCGAACTTATAGGCAAAACAACCTTTACTGTAGCCGAAAACCTAATTCTGGGATCGCTTATAGTAATTTTCGTAGTGGTTTTACTATTAGGCAATTTACGGTCTGGCCTAGTTGTAGCATCGGTAATCCCATTATGTCTTTTGTTCGCTATCTCTCTTATGAACATTTTTGGCATCGATGCCAATTTAATGAGCTTAGGGGCTATCGATTTTGGTATCATAATAGACGGCGCTGTGATTATTGTAGAATTCATTGCTTTTAAAATCACATCCCAAACGTTAAAATCTCATATAAACAGACAGGAACAAATAGACACTATTACGCTTAAAAGCGCTTCAAAAATGATGAATTCTGCCATATTTGGCCAGCTTATTATTTTAATTGTTTTCATTCCTATTTTATCACTGAGCGGTGTAGAAGGCAAAATGTTTAAACCAATGGCTCTAACTTTTAGTTTTGCTTTAATAGGTGCCATGATATTGTGCCTTACCTATGTACCCGTAGTTTCTTCCCTATTTTTAAAGGCTTCCAATAAAAGTGACAGAAACATTTCGGTTAGATTGATGAAATACCTAACCAAATTGTACAACCCAACCATAAATTGGGCCTTAGGGAATAAAAAAACCGTTATTTCTCTTTCCGGAATTTTACTAGCCGCTAGCATATGGGTTTTTAGTTCCATGGGTGGGGAATTTGTACCCACTCTAGACGAAGGCGATTTTGTAATTCAACCTGTACTAAAAACCGGTACATCGCTAGGAAAAACAATAGAAATTACCACAAAAATTGAAAGTATACTTTTAGACAGTTTTCCTGAAGTGGACCAAGTTGTGAGCCGCATTGGAGCAGCCGAAGTGCCAACAGACCCCATGAGCATGGAAGAAAGTGATGTAATTATTAAGCTAAAACCAAAAAAGGAATGGGTATCTGCCGAAAGCAAAGACGAACTGGCCGAACGATTTAAAGAAGCGCTTTCTGTAATCCCAGGAATGGAAATTGAATTTACCCAACCCATAGAAATGCGCTTTAACGAACTTATTACAGGAGTTAGAGCCGATGTCGCTATAAAAATATTTGGTGAAGATTTATCCATTTTGGCAAATAAGGCCAACGAGATTAAAGGCTTGATTCAAGATGTTGAAGGTGCCTCCGATATTGTTGTTGAAAAAGTTGAAGGGTTACCGCAAATGACCGTTAAATACAACCGTAACAAAATTGCACGGTATGGATTGAATATTTACGATGTAAACCAACTCATTTCCATGGGGTTTGCTGGAGCCACCGCTGGCAATATTTTTGAAGGTGAAAAACGCTTTGACATGGTGATACGCTTGCACGAAGACCACAGAAAAAATATTGGGAACCTGGCAAACTTGTATGTTGACACCCCCAATGGAATAAAAATCCCTTTAAGCGAATTGGCTGAAATAAAATATACCACTGGGCCTGCCAAAATATCCAGAGACGATACCAAACGTAGAATTGTAATTGGCGTTAATGTTAGAAGCCGAGATTTACAATCGGTTGTAAACGATGTTAAAACAATTATAGATCGTGATGTGAATTTACCAGTAGGATACAACATTACCTATGGCGGACAATTTGAAAATCTTGAAAGTGCAAAAGCACGGTTACTTGTTGCTGTTCCTGTTGCATTGGTATTAATTTTCATCCTACTTTATTTTGCTTTCAGTTCCATAAAAGAAGCCTTAATGGTGTACTCGGCAATCCCTCTGTCGGCTGTAGGCGGTATATTGCTGCTATGGCTTAGAGATATGCCTTTTAGTATTTCAGCTGGGGTGGGTTTTATTGCGCTTTTTGGTATCGCTGTATTAAATGGCATTGTTTTAATAGAACATTTTAAAGAACTAAAAAAAGAAGGAATTACAGATATTGAAGAACGCATAAAAAAAGGCACGAAAGAACGATTAAGACCTGTGCTGTTAACAGCAGCTGCAGCTGCACTTGGCTTTTTACCTATGGCCATTTCTACCAATGCCGGGGCAGAAGTACAACGACCTTTAGCCACTGTAGTTATAGGAGGGCTTGTTAGTTCTACTGTTTTAACCTTGGTAGTCTTACCCATTTTATATGCTTGGTTTGAAGAAAAAAAAGAAATTAAAATGAAAAAAAATGTAATCACAACCATTATTCTGGCCTTACTATCCCTCAATATCTTTGCTCAAGAAAAGCCATTATCAGCTGATGAAATTATAGATTTGGCCTTAGAAAATAATGCCGACCTAAAAGCATCGTCATTAAAAGTTGAAGAAACAGATGCGTTGGTTGGTAGCGCTTTCAGCTTCGACAAAACAGCTGTATATTACCATTACGACCAAAATAATTTAGCCATAAATGGTCAGCCCCTAAAGGTTTTTGGTGTTTCCCAAGATTTTAAGTTTCCAACGGTTTATTTTGCTGACAAAAAAGTAAACAAAGCGAAATTAAACCTAGAAAAAGTAAACTACGACATAAATTACCAAAAGCTAAAACGCAATATACTTTCGGCTTATTATTATTTAAGCTATGCCAAACACAAGAAGAATACCTATAAATATTTAGATAGTTTATATAAAAAATTCGCCTCGGCTGCCGAAAGGCGTTACGAATTGGGAGAAACCAATTACCTAGAATTAATCAGCGCCAAAAGCAAACAAAAACAGTTGGAGACACTACACAAGCAATCGTTGCAAGAAGTTATAATTGCAGAAGAACGGTTGAAAGAAATAGTACAGATTGATAGTTTTACTATTCTAAACGAACCATTACGAAAACTTGAGTTACAATCCATTTCTGTAAACAGCAATATAGGTCTATTGTATTTTGAAGAACATAAAACATATTACGAAGCATTGAACCAAAAAGAAAAACAGAACCTTTTACCCGACTTAAGTGTTGAGTATTTTCAGGGTACCAATAGCAATTTAAACCAAAATTTAACCGGTTACCAATTTGGTATTAAAATACCTTTGCTCTTTAGTGGTAACGCTTCAAAAATAAAAGCTTCTAAAATTGCAGAAGATGTTATTGATAATCAAAAACAAGATTACGAAGTAAAACTAAATGCTGAACACCAAATGTTATTGGCCAAGCTACAACAATATGATGAAGCCATAAATTATTACGAAAACCAAGGCAAACATCTTTCTGAAGAAATCACAAAAACGGCCGTAAGCTCATACAAAGAAGGCGAAATCGACTTTTTTCAGTACATACAAAGTATAGAAGCCGCCACCGATATTGAGCTTACATATCTAGAAAACCTTAATGGCTACAACCAAACGGTTATTGCTTTAAACCACTTAATCCTATAAAAATCATGAAACACTATATATACATTTCTTTATTAACAGTTGCTCTTTCAGCTTGCGGCAATTCAGATAAAAAGTCTAGTCCAATTCAGACTGAATCCATCGAACCTAACGAAATTTCTGTTAGCCAAGTACAGTTTAAAAATGAACAAATGCAATTGGGAACACTTGACACAGTACCTTTTAAGCAATCTGTTAAAACAACTGGCACCATAGATGTACCACCACAAAACAAGGCTTCTATCAGTGCTTTTATAAGCGGATATATTAATAAAACGCCTCTACTGATTGGTGACAAAGTAACCAAAGGACAACTTTTGGTAACTTTGGAAAACCCAGAATTTATTGAGCTTCAACAACAATATCTAGAAATTGCTGAACAGCTAAACTATTTAAAATCCGAATATAACCGCCAACAAACGCTTTATAAAGAGAATATTACTTCAGAGAAAAATTTCTTAAAAGCTGAAAGCACTTATAAAAGTAGTTTGGCACATTATAATGGGTTGAAGAAAAAATTGAGCATGCTAAACATAAACCCTGCCCAAGTAGAAAAAGGAGAAATAGTTTCTACAATAAACCTGTATGCTCCCATTGATGGCTATGTAACAAAAGTGAATGTGAGCAATGGCATGTTTGTGGCGCCTTCTGATGTAATTATGGAAATAGTAGACAACGACCATATTCATTTGGAATTATCGGTTTTTGAAAAGGATATTTTGAACATTAAAAAAGGACAAAAAATACATTTCCAGATTCCCGAAGCTTCCAATAATATATTTGATGCCGAAGTTTACTTGGTTGGCACTTCCATCGATGAAAAAACACGTATTGTAAAAGTGCATGGCCACATACTTAATGAAGACGATTACAACTTCATTGTAGGCATGTTTATAGAAGCTGATATTGTTACAGACACTACAACCAATATGGCATTGCCCAATGACGCTGTTTTAGAAATAGACAATGCTTATTACGCTCTGGTTTCAACAAAAAAAGATGCCAATACTTACTATTTCGAAAAAGTAAAACTTAACATTGGCGAACAGACCGAAACACATACTACAATACAAAACCCAGAATCTTTAATAGATAAAGATATTTTAACAAAAGGTGGTTTTATGTTGTTAAGTGAAGGAGAATAGTATTTTTTAGTGCACAAAAGATGTATCTATTCTAGAGAAAACAGATATAATTGTTTTTACGGCCTGAACGTAAAATTCTGGATTAATGTTTTCAAAATCATCGGAAGGCATATGGTAGTCTTCATGGTCTTCTACACCAAAATATAAAAAAGGGATGTTTTTTTTATAAAACGATGTATGGTCTGAAGCATACGTCCAATTCTCTTGTTGGTCAGCGCCATCATGCCCTGCAGTTAATTTAAAGTTACCTGAAGGTTTAAAGTTAACTATAAGCTGTTTTAAAAACGCATTATAGCGCGTACCAACAACAAACAGTTCGTTATTGGCACTTCGGCTTATCATATCTAAATTAATGTTCAACTTTATTTTATTTAAAGGAACAATGCTATTATTTACAAAATACTTTGAGCCTTTAAGCCCAAACTCTTCGCCATCAAAAGCTGCTAAAATTACCGAATGCTTGGGCGGATGTTTTTTAAAATATTCAGCAAATGAAAACAACGCACTAACTCCAGAGGCATTGTCGTCTGCTCCATTGTAAATTATCCCTTTTTTAATGCCCTCGTGATCGTAATGTGCACTTATAACAATAAAACTGTCTGGCTTTTCGGTACCCTCAATCCATCCCAAAATATTAGCAGCTTTATATTCATTTCTTTGGTGTACAAAGAAAAAAGGCTGTTCGTAGGTTTCATTTAAGGGCTTTAAGCCTAGGTTGTAAAATTGATTGATAATGTATTTTCTGGTTTTAACACCCCCTTTGGCTCCTGTTTTTCTGCCTTCAAAAGCATCAGAAGACAAGGTTTGCAAATGCATTAACAAATATTTTTTATCCACAATGCTATCGCTCTCTGAAGTCACTTGAGAAAAAGAATCTGCACATAACAAAACGATACAAATACTGAGGAATACTGTTTTAAGGCTCATGGTTTTAAAAAGTCAACCAAATCTAAATAAAAAAACCCAAGTAACGTACTACTTGGGTTTTTAATATACCTTATTGGAAATGTTATTCTTCTTCTTGCGATATGGTTGCCGGTTTTACAGTTGCATCGTGTGCATTATAATATTCTTCCAGCAAATTCATGGTAGCATTCAATAAATCTTTAGTTTCCAAAAGCACACTAAAATATAAAGTCGTGTTTTTAGGACTCGACTCTTCGGTACGGGTGCGCTCTACTTGCTTTTGTATTTTGTTGGTCACTAAAGATGTTATTTCCTGTTTTCTACCTAAAATAACACCAATTTGTTCGAAATTTTGGGTTTCGAAAGCTTGTTTCGTATTGTTGAATAGAATCTCAAAACGATCATCAACTTCTTTAAGCTCTTTTATTTGATTGAACTTTAATTTTTTGTGGTTATTATTAACGTGTTTATAGCTTACATTGGATATATATTCTAAAGACTGCGTCATATCTTGCAAATAACTAAGGATATGAATGTAAAAATTACTGGCGGCCACGCTAGATTCGTCAAGGTTTTTAATGAAATAGAAAATATTATCCCTTAATTCATCAACCTCACTAGATAGTTTCACAATTTGTTTTTTATTCTTTTTCAATAATTTCAAATCCTGTTTGGCCAGACCATTAATGGCATTGGTGTAAATTTTATTGCCACGCTTAACAACATTAGCAATATTGTTAGCGCTTTCTACAATAACACCCTGTATAGAGCTACTTTCGGCTTTAATCAAACGATCTTCTACCTTAGCTTCTTTTGATTTTTTATTGTGGGCTATAGAGCTTCTTATCAATAGTACAAATGCTACCAATAACAAAATTGGGAACATCACATTAATGTTTAAGTTCAAAAGGTAAGCTACCAAAGCTGCTGCTAAAAAGGCACTAAACGCAGTAAAAAACCAGCCTCCAATTACATTCAATACACCTGCCACTCTATAAACGGCACTTTCGGCACCCCAAGCACGGTCTGCCAAAGATGTTCCCATGGCCACCATAAAAGTAACATAGGTAGTAGATAATGGTAATTTATAAGAAGTAGCAATAGATATAAGCACGGCAGCAACCATTAAGTTAACAGCTGCTCTTACCAAATCGAAAGCAGGTAATTCGTATTTTTTATCCTTTTTTAAGGAAATAACGGGCGTTTCAAATTGTTTATCTATTTTGTCTTGCCAAGATTTAGGCAGTACATATGAAGACATTTGCGACATTAACATTGCGCTTCTAACAAAACCTCTTGATAAAAAATTTGGTTGAAACCGTTCTTTGGTTTCACTTTGACTGGATAAATCTAAAGAGGTTTTTACAACGTTTCTTGCTTTAGTGGAAAACCACAATGTTAAAACCATTACCAAACCTGCAAAAACCAATAAAAGTGTTGGTGTTGCCGCTTTAGAGCTAAGGCTATGCATAGAAAACTCGTTTGCACTTAAACCAAGCGTATTAATTTGCGGATTCATAAAATCCATATAAGCTTGGTAAGCACCTGTTGATGGCCCAATAAAATTCACCAAATCGTTTCCTGCAAACGCCAAAGCCAATGCAAAAGTACCTACAAGAATAACCAACTTATAAATATTGGTCTTAAACAAAAGTATTGAAGCATACGACAGAATAAACCAGAAAACAAGGTTTATACCAACAATCAACATTACATTATGTTCAAGGAAATCCTTTATGGTTTCTCCTCCAATAATATCAAAACTTTCACCTGCAAACGAAGTACCTCCAATACCTTTCATTAAAATGAAATAGGCTATAGATGTAATGGCAATACCACCAAACAGTGCAGCTACCCATTTCGCTTTGCTTTCAAAATTGTAGGACAATAGCACCCTAGACACCCATTGTACAAGAGCTCCCACCGAAAAAGCGACAATGACCGAGAGCAGAATACCAAAGATAATCTCTGATGCTTTAGAAGTGTTTATGTAATTTAAAACATCACTAAAAGTGCCTCCATCGTTACCAATCTTAATCAATGACATAGCTACAGCCGCTCCGAGTAATTCGAATACAATAGAGACTGTTGTAGAGGTTGGCATCCCGACCGAATTGAAAAAATCGAGCAACAAGATATCTGTTATCATTACGGCCATGAAAATAATCATGATCTCACTAAACATAAACTCTCCAGGGTTGAAAATACCTTTTCTGGCAACTTCCATCATCCCGCTAGAAAAAACAGCGCCAATGGTAATTCCTAAACTGGCGACAATCATAATAGTTCTAAAAGAAATAGCCTTTGAACCAATAGCAGAGTTTAAAAAATTCACGGCATCATTACTTACCCCAACCACT
This sequence comes from Marixanthotalea marina, assembly GCA_018883545.1. GTDB lineage: Bacteria > Bacteroidota > Bacteroidia > Flavobacteriales > Flavobacteriaceae > Marixanthotalea > Marixanthotalea marina. Next base: position 185,671 of record JAHLEH010000004.1, read on the forward strand.
AAGTCGGCAACTGCCAAAATTGCTAGGGCAATAATCATGTACAAGTAAATATTTTCCATAATTTAATTTAAAATAGTTTGCAAATATCTTTGATTTGTTTGAATGGTAAGTTACGCAATTGTTATTATTTAAAAATGAATATCAAATTGAAGTCTGCACATTATTTCATTGTTTCCACCAGCTACATCTAAATAGCTAATATCTGATTGCAATTTCAATTTATGTCCTGCAATATATTTTGACACCCCAAACGTATATTGATTCTCAGGATTTTTACCAGTTACAATTTCATCAAGTGAAATATTAGTATATCTGGCTGATAGTTCCCAATTACTTTTAAATAAATATCCGCCTTGCAAGTTTAAACCATTACCAATTTGTACTGCATCGCCCGTAAGTGAGCCATCTGCATTTTTAGCAAGTGGGTCTTCGGCATCCCTATTGGCATACTCAGCCATAAAGGAAATCCCTTTGTATTTAAACATTGCATCTATAAATACCGTAGAAATATCTGTTTCGTAAAAACCTTCGGTTGTTGCCATGTAAGACCCCATGTTGCTTCTTGTTCTAACGGCATTATTATTAAAATCGTAGGTAGCTCCAATGGCCAATTTTGGAGCATTTTCCCGTTTTAAATCACCTCCGGCATAATCTCCTTTACTGCTAAATTCCCCAAATGGTAACAACTCTAATCTAGCAGTATATTGGTAGCCTCCCAAATTACCAGTAGTTACATTTCTGCCCTCTCCTTGTGATAATGCAAAAATGTCCCTAACTATAAATGTATTTGTAAGATTAAAATGGTGTCTTAACTGTAAGCCAATATCCCTGTCTATATTAAATCTACTGTTTACAAGAGATCTGTCTACCAATTGCAAGTCTCCAGAGGAAATTACCCGTTCTCTATTGCCCGGAAGTTTTGTTTGTCCTGCCCACAGCTCAATATTCTTTGCAAAATTCCACTTAACCACAGCATCCATGATATATCTTGGTGAATTACTGGTAAATGAGGAAGTACCAGACATATCCCTATTAGACAGTCCCAATTCTATTTTATATTTTAGTTTTGGGCTAAACGCAAAACCGTCAAACTTTAATCTTGACCTTCTTACTAAAAAGCTGGTTTGAGCAGATTCGCCATCTTCCCAAACAGATGTGCCTAAAAGTTGCATTCTTAGCCCCACTTTCATAGTCCAAGAACTGTCTTGACCTACAATATTAAAAATACCTTTACCGAATTTTTGGGATTTAATTTCTTGTGAATAAATACTATTTATAATGGCAAAAAACGCCACCATAAACATTAGCTTTAATTTCATTTAATTCTTAGTTTTTGTCGCTGCAAATAACTAGGTTTAATGTTAACTAAATGTTTCCTAATGGTTAAATAATGACCAAAAAAAAGACTGCCTTGGCCAAAGGCAGTCCATTAGAAATCATAATAATGTAGTCGACAAAAACTAATAGATTATATGAAATACTAAATTTTGTCTTAAGACAATGCCAAATGTCACTCTTTAAGTTAATCTTATTGTAACCGAAACATTAAGTAATTATTAATAAACGCAATGTTAAATTTAATATTATTAAGTAATTAATTTATAGTAGTTTATGTATTTAATGTTATCTTAATGTTATCTTAATGTTGATTTAATGTTACTAATTTTGTATATTTGAATTATTAATGTTAAATACCCATAATTATGAAGAAGTTAGTTCTATTAGTTTCTGCCTTATTAATTACTGTGGTTTCTTTTGCGCAAGAAAAACAAAAGAGGGATTTAAAATTTAACAAGAAAACCAATTTAATAGAAGTTGTTTATTATCATGACAATGGAGAAATAAGCCAAACTGGTTTTTACACTCTAGATGGTAAACTACAAGGGGAATGGTTAAGTTTTAACACAGATGGCGAAAAAGAAATTTCTGGATATTATGATAATGGTATAAAAGTCGGCAAATGGTTTTATTACACTAATGAAACCGTAAAAGAAGTAGATTATAATGATAACACGATTGCAGGTTTAAAAGAATCCAATTTAGATTTAAGCGAATAATTTTAAACCAAAAAAATTAAATAAAAAAAGCCTCCCGCTGGGAGGCTTTTTCTTTTTGTAATTTTAATATTTTTTTACAACCCTGCATCTATCCAAGTCCAAGTAGAAATATCCACTTGCGTTCCTGAATCGTAAGCATCTGTTGTTGTAGCTGCAACACCATCAATTATTACATTTGCCAACGGCCCATCATCAGCCATATCAATATTAGTGTCGTATCCGGATAAATATAAATTAGTTATTGTTCCACCAGACTGTTTTTTAAACTGTAAAGCCGTACCACCTGTTGTAGAGATTGCAGTAATGTTATCGAACTTCGGGTTTGCATTGTCTTTGTCACCTTCAAATACTGTAGAAAAATCTTCAATTGTATGTGAAATATAAGCATTGGTAACTGTTCCGCTCCAGCTTTCTGTCCAATCTATTGAATCGTCTTCATTATTTTCCAAATATAGGTTTGATACAGAAACTGTTCCTCCGAAGAATTCAACACCATCATCTGCACCATTTATTACAGACACATTTTCAACAACTGTTTCTGAACCAACAGCATAAAAAGATACACCGTTATATTGTGACTCTGAATTGATTTGCGCTCCTGTACCCTTAATTACCAAATATTTAATAGAACCTGAACTATCTGAATCGTTTGTGCCTCCATAAATAAAACCACCTACTTCAGCTTCGGCATCTACGCCAGCACTTGTTGTAGCTTCTCCACATAGTGTTAAACCTCCCCAATCTCCTGGGTTTGCATTGGCAGAAGAAATTACTACTGGACTATCGGCCGTTCCTTGAATATCAATTTCACCACCTTTTAAAACCGCTATATAAACCCCAGTCCCTCCATCTCTCGCTGTTATTTTGGTGCCAGCAGGAATAACTAGTTTTGCTCCGTCTTGAACAATATAAGAACCGTTAAGAACATAGTTTATACTTGGGTCTAACGTTACGGTACCTGTTACTGTACCTTGAAGTATATTAGTTTCAAAACTCAACTCTGTATCAACCCAAGAAAAAGAGTTAACATCTACAGTTGGGGGCACTGTTGCATTCAATGAATAGTAATATTCGTCAGGCTCGGTTGAAATAAGCACGGCATTGGCATCGGCTCCATCTATTTGAACGTTAGATACTGCACCTCCATCTACCATATCTAAATCAACATCATATCCTGTTAACGAAAGGTTAGTAATTGAACCACCCGATTGCTTTTTAAACTGTAACGCTTTACCACCTACGGTAGAAATTGCGGTAATATTATCAAATTTAGGGTTTGCATTATCTTTATCTCCCTCAAAAGCAGTAGAGAAACCAGCTTTTGTATGCGATATATAGGCATTTGTTACAGTCCCGCTCCAACTTTCTGTCCAATCTATAGAATCGTCTTCGTTATTCTCTAAATATAGGTTAGACACAGATACTGTTCCTCCAAAGAATTCAACACCATCATCGGCACCATTAATTACGGCTACGTTATCAACTAATGTTCCTGACCCTACTGCATAGAAAGAAACACCGTTGTATTGAGATTCTAAACTAATTTGAGCCCCAGTTCCTACTATTTGTAAATACCTGATGATACCTGAACTGTCTGAATCATCAGTTCCACCATATAAAAAGCCACCTACTTCTGCCTCTGCATCTACACCAGCACTGGTTGTAGCGTTACCACAAATTGTTAAACCTCCCCAATCTCCAGGATTACCATCAGCAGATGACATTACAACTGGGTTTGAAGCATTACCATTTATATTGATTTCGCCACCTTTTAATACAGCTATGTATACATCTGTTCCACCATTATCGGCAAGAATTCTTGTGCCAGCTGGAATATTTAAGGTAGCACCATCTTTTACAATAAACTGCCCGGTTAACTCATAAACTGTAGTAGCATCTAAAGAGTAACTTCCTTCTAAAGAACCATTCATGATGCCGTTCTCTAGATTAACAATAACATCTGCCTGTGGCGGATCGATTGGGTTAGGATCATCATTACTACTACAACTATTCAATATAAGTGCTGCAAAAATTGCGGTTACACTTAATCTTTTAAATAATACTTTTTTCATGTTTTTATTAATTTTATTGTTTAGCAAATTTCACTCAAAGAACTTATTCTTTCTTTATGTAAAAATTAAACCTAGGTTAACTTTATGACCAGTTTTTTTACTAAATGTTATCTAAAAGTTAATTAGAAATTGTAAGTTATCGTTAAGCGTGTATCGACTCCATTTTTGTACGAGCTTACCAATTCATTAGTGTTTACACCTGTATTAATATTTCTAACACCTTGTGTTTGCTTAATGTCTGGGTTCAATAAATTCTGTCCCGATAAACGCAACTCTAAGTTCTTGCCCAATTTCTTGCTAACCACTAAGCCTAGAGTGAAAAAGCCCTTTTCAATAATTTCATCGTTGTACAAAACAGCACTGTTGTTAAAGTCCTCTGGTGAACCCAAAGCAAATATTTTATCGGAAGAATAATTTCCCGTTAGAGTTGCCATAAATTGGTTTTCAGATTGGCTTTTAAAACTAACCGCTCCATTGAATATAAAGTCAGAAGCTCCTTGTAGTTCAGATTCTTTGATACCTTTATATTGATAGTTTTCAAACAAATCTTGGTTGAACCACATTTTTGTAATATTCATATTAACATCAACAATACCCTCTTCATCTTCGTTTTCTATAATGTTCAACCTAGTTTCTAATTCAACACCAAATATATCGGCCTTTTCCCCTGTATTATAATATTGGAATATCCCTGAAGACCCTCTAGTTTGTGTTAAGTTTATTGGGTTTTCAATTTTTTTGTAAAACGTAGCCAAAGAAATTAGCTCACTGTTTTTTGGAAAGAACTCCCATTTTAAATCTAGGTTTATCACATCCGATTTTTCTAAATCAGGATTTCCTCGAGTTACCCGACCAGTTGGAGACACATATTCGAAAGGTGACAATTCTTTAAACTCTGGAAGCGTTTGTGTTAAACTGGAGGCCAAACGCAAAAAGTGTTTTTCGTTAAGTTCGTATTTAAGGTTCACACTTGGGTAGAATTCTTTATACTCTCTTGCTATAGAACCAACTCGCCCTACATAATTTGCCACATCCCATGTAACATCTATTTTATCTATTTCATATCTAAACCCAAAGTTTCCAGAAAACTTATTTAATTTAAAGTCCATATTGGCAAACCCAGAATAGATACTTAAATCTGCAAAATATCTGTCTGGCTCCCTTTCTCTTAACACTAAGCCGTTGTTAAAGTTATCTTCAGTAAATGTTTGGCTAAACATATCTACAGAAGGCACCTGAAAGCCTTTGGCTCTTACCCCAATAAACAACGAATTAAATTTTCTTTCTTTTTGCCTGAAGTTAGCTCCTATATGAAGTTTAAAAGGCTTTACACCATATTCATCGCTTGTACCAAAACCTAGATGATCTACCAAATAAGCATTATACTCTTCGTCTTCAATTTTTTGGCTGGATTTTCTTTGTTGAAAATCACCAACATGCGCGTATTGTACAGTTGTGGCATTCAAAATATTTGCTTCATTTCTTATTCTGTTTGGCTCTTCGGCTAATACAAAGTTGTAACCACCAGCCCATTCCAATTCGTTGTTATCAGTTATTTTATGCGATCCCAAAAGCTGGTTCACAAACATGGTGGTTTGTTTAAAGTTTTGGTCTCTTACAAAAGCACCTTCTTCTTGCGGGTCTTGATCAAAAACAAACCCTAAACCATTTCTTCCTTGCTCGTAAACATTGTCAATACCTTTATTTACTCCTAAGAAATTGTATTGAATGTTATTTTTATCATTTAGCAATAACTTTACATTGGCATACCCTGTAGTATTACTATTAGATGTGAAAGACTGAACATCTGTAAATTCATTGTCCAAAATGTTCGATCTGTAACTTCTAAATAAACCTTCTTGGTAGTTGAAAGATTTTCTATGCGACCCTGACGCAAAAACAGAAAGCTCTTTACCAAATACCTCAAACTTATAGCCTCCCGTTAATCTAAAACCATAATTAGGAGATTTACTTTCATTAATTGGTTCCCAACCTTGTCTGGTTATTAAATCTACAACCGCATATTGTTTTTGGTGGAAACCAAAGGTTACATCTTCACTTATAATACTTCTTTTAAAGTCTCCATCCAATCCAAAAACATTGGTGTTTCCCCCTCCATTTACACTTATGGAAAAGCCTTTTTTAGAATAGCCTTTCGAAGACACATTAACATTTCCAGAAGCTTGGTCCGCATATCCATTAGTGGCATATGTTTTACTAATACCTATGTTCTCTATAACATTTGTTGAAAAAAGATCTAGATTGATATTCTTATTGTTTACATCGTCTGAAGGTATAGGCAAACCATTCATGGTAGTAGACAAATATCTATCTCCAAGACCTCTTATGTAAATATCTCCAGAACCTTCACTTCTTGTAACTCCAGATATTTTAGTAGTTGCATTGGCAGCATCGGTAACACCAATCTCTGTTAAACGTTGTGCACCTATACTTTCTACAATTACTGCTGCCTTTTTTTGTTCAAGGAGTAAAGCAGTTTCACTCTCTTTTCTGGTTGTGGTTGTAATAATAATTTCATCTAAAGAAGCGGCACTGGCACCCATGGGCACGTTAACTTCAGTTACTTTGCCTGCTTCTATAACAACTTCAATTTCATGTGTTTCATAGCCCACAAAACTATAAATCAAAGTGTACGTTCCTGGCTCTAAATCCTCAAGACCATATAACCCATCGATGTCTGAAATAGCACCTATGGAAGTTCCTTTAATTATAACATTGGCGAAAGCTAGTGGTTCATCATTGAATTCTTTATCAATAAGTTTTCCAACAACAGATCCTGTAGTTTGTGCATACAATGACAAAGAGCCAAAAAGCACAAATAATAGTGTTAATTTTTTCATTAGTTTTTGCTTGATTTCTTGCCGCAAAGAAACTAATGCTGTGTAAATACGAAGTTACCTTTAAGTTAAAGAACCGTAACAAAAGTGTTATTTAAATGTTACCAAATACTTATTCAATAAACATTAATTTAACATGTGCGTTTAGAGAAAACAAACTGAATAAAAACAAAAATGCTTTTTAGAAGTTACACAACTAAAAAGCACCTATATATAGTGATTTAAATTAATAAAAGCCTTTTTAATTAAACCCAGTAGTTGGTATGGCGGTTTCATTTTGAACCAAACTGGTTATTGCCGCTAGGTCGTCAGCAGACACAGTACTTGCCGCCAATGCCAGTTTAAGTTCAGCTGGACGAAGCGCATCAACATGCACGTTGATTTCTTGGGTTTCATAACCCACAAAACTACACACCAAGGTGTAATCGCCAGCTTCTAAATTTTCTAAAACAAATAAACCTGTAAGATCGGTTTCAGCCTCTATGGAAGTTCCTTTAACAGACACATTGGCCAATACCAACGGACTGTTGTTTAATTCTTTATCCATTACTTTTCCAACAACCATACCTGTATTTTGAGCAAAAGTTGCTGTCGCAAAAAGCATGAAGACGAAATAAATTAATTTTCTCATAAACTGGATAAACAATTACAGCACAAATAAAACTTAATAACTTAAATTGAGTGTTAATTAAATATTAAACATCTGTCACGAATATGTTAATTTAATGTTACCAAATCTGAAGTCGTTTTTTACAACAGCAACATTTATTTTACTATTGTTTTTAATGAATTTAATTATCTTGCCAACACTTAACTTTTTACTATGAACTGGGAACAATTACTATCATTAAAACGCTTTGGAGACACCAACAAACGCATAAGGAAAGAACAGGATGAAATGAGACTGGGCTTTGAAGTGGATTATGATAGGATTATTTTTTCTTCAGAATTTAGAAGTCTGCAGGATAAAACCCAAGTGATTCCCTTATCGCAAACCGATTTCGTCCACACACGACTCACCCACAGTTTGGAAGTTAGTGTGGTAGGACGCTCTTTGGGAAGGCTGGTTGGTAAAAAAATATTGGAAAAACACCCACACCTCCAAAATGTACACGGTTACCAAGCTACTGACTTTGGTGCCATTGTAGCGGCAGCGGCTTTGGCGCACGATATTGGGAATCCACCCTTTGGGCATAGTGGCGAAAAAGCCATTGGCGAGTTTTTTAAAACCGGCGAAGGCAGAACATACAAAACACAACTAAGCGATAAAGAATATCAAGATTTATGCGATTTTGAAGGCAATGCCAATGGCTTTAAAATATTAACCGAAAGCAGGGCAGGCCGTATTGGCGGTTTGCGTTTAAGCTATGCCACCTTGGGTGCTTTTACAAAATACCCCAAAGAATCGTTGCCAAAAAAGCCAACTAAACATATTGCCGATAAAAAATATGGTTTTTTCCAAAGTGAAAAAGAGGCCTTTGTAGATGTTGCCAACGATTTGGGATTGCTAAAACGCAGCGAAAGCCATATCAGTTTTTCACGACATCCCTTAACCTTTTTGGTGGAGGCCGCCGACGATATTTGTTACACCATCATCGATTTTGAGGACGGCATTAACCTAGGGCTTATTCAAGAAGAATTTGCGTTGGAATATTTAATTAACTTGGTACGAGACCGTATTAAAACCAAAAACTACTACGCTCTTACCAGCATGCAAGACAGGCTGAGTTATTTAAGAGCCCTGGCCATTGGCACCTTGATAGATGAAGCAGCCGATATTTTTATGAAAAATGAAGATGCTATTTTAAATGGTGATTTTGATTGTGCCTTGCTGGATAAAAGCAAGTACGAAGCCCAAATAAAGGACATCATTAAAATAAGCATTGAAAACATTTACCAATCTGCCGAAGTGATTGATAAAGAAGTGGCGGGTTACGGCGTTATAAATACGTTATTGACTACTTATACCAAAGCGGTTAACAATGCTTTTGAAGGCACGGCTTCCAACTACGACAAACTTATTTTAAAAAGCTTGCCCAAAACCCTTGATGTAGAAAGCAGCAGTTTATACAAACGTTTATCGTCTGTTTGTTTTTATGTGTCGTTGCTATCGGATAGTAAAGCGATTTTGGAGTATAAAAAGATTAATGGGTATAATTTTTAGGTTCATTTACCGTGTTTGGCTATGATTCATTATGAGTGGTATTCTGCACAATTATGTATTAGGGATCGAACTAAGTTAAAATTACCGTTTTTTGTTTATTGTTATAGTATGCAATAGATCATAGCTATTACTAACTGTTGTTTTTCTTTTTATTAAACTTTTCTTTCAGTGCAGATTTATAATTTTCAAAATAATAATCTTTGTATTCAGCATGGAATTTTATAAAGTTTTCTGTTCTATTGTCTCTATTGGGAATTTGCAAATCATATTCAAAATCGTAAACAAAAGTTAGCTTATTTAAAACATTCTTTAATATAGATAATTGGCTAAATCCTTGATAGATATCTTCTGTCGAAAAACCTTTTGTACTAAATGGAATATTAATTTCATGATTGTCTGCATGAGCAAATTTTTTATCTCTTAATTTTTTCATTTTATTATAAAACAATGATGATTTTATAAATTCTATTTGTTCTTTATTTTCCTTGTATTTTTCTGAAAATGAGCTTTGATTTAATGAGTAAATAATTTCATTTAATTGGTATATTGATGATATATTCTGATTATTATCTTTTCGCCCAATTTCCAAAATTTTATTATACTCCATTGCAAAACAATATTGCAGAGTTACTCTATAAAAATTAAAGGTATGTGAGTTAACAATTTGCAATTCACTTTGATTAAAATTTAAATCTGAAATAATCTGAAGTTCGGAAAGCGCTAAATTATATAGGTAAATTGACCAGTAAAGATGCTGAAATCGCTCCTGTATTTTTGAGTCAATATCATCTTTTTTCATATTAAGAGTTTAAATTCCAGCTAAATTAGAATATTTAATTATTTATATCTCTAGTCACCTATCAATCAACAGGCTTGAACGAATTTAGTCGAAATTATCTACAAAATCAATACTAAATTAATTCAGAGAAGCATTTTTTAAGACCTTCAACATCCAATCCCACAGCCTTTTGTAACTCTAATAGACTACCGTGTTCTATAAAGGTATCGGGAATACCCACTACTTTTATATTGTTTTTATAGTTATGGGTTGTGGCAAATTCCAAAACAGCACTACCAAAACCACCTTTAATCACATTGTCTTCTACCGTAATAATCGTTGGGTAGGTTTTAAAAATGGTATGTAATAAATCTTCATCCAACGGTTTTACAAAACGCATATCGTAATGGGCCATAGCCCCTGGATTGTTTGTGTTTTCTATGGCTTCACGCACATTTTTGGCAATGGCACCTATACTCAATACCGCTATGTTCTTACCGCTTTTAAGCTGAACGCCTTTGCCAATCTCTATTTTAGAAAAAGGTTGTTTCCAGTCAACAGTCACACCTTGTCCACGCGGGTAACGAATGGCAATGGGTTGTTCTAATCTCAATTGCGCCGTGTACATAATGTTGCGCAATTCAACCTCATTTCTTGGTGCAAAAACAATCAGGTTTGGAATGCAACGTAAATAAGACAAATCGAAAACCCCATGGTGCGTGGCACCATCTTCACCTACCAAACCTGCACGGTCTAAACAGAACACCACAGGCAATTTTTGCAAGGCCACATCGTGAATAATTTGATCGTACGCTCGTTGTAAAAACGTGGAGTAAATATTGCAAAAGGATATCAAACCTTGTGTGGCCATGCCCGCCGCCAAAGTCACGGCATGTTGTTCGGCAACACCCACATCAAACGCCCGATTGGGAAAAGCATCCATCATATATTTTAAAGAACTACCCGTTGGCATGGCGGGTGTTATTCCTATAATCTTTTCATTAGCTTGAGCCAATTCCACCAACGTTAACCCAAAAACATTTTGGTATTTAGGTGGTTGCCCTGCGGTAGATTTTTTAATCACATCACCCGTAATGGCATCAAATTTCCCTGGCGCATGGTATTTTACTTGGTCTTCTTCCGCTTGTTTTAAGCCTTTGCCTTTGGTGGTAATAATATGCAAAAATTTAGGCCCTTTAATGGTTTTTAACCGTTTTAATCCTGCTATTACTTTACCAATGTCGTGACCGTCAATAGGGCCGTAATAATCGAAATTCAAGGCCTTAATAATGTTATTCCGTTTCTGCGTGCCTTTTTTAACATTGGTTAAATACTGCTTTAAAGCGCCCACACTGGGGTCGATACCAATGGCATTATCGTTTAAAATCACCAACAAATTGGCATCGGTCACACCAGCGTGATTTAATCCCTCAAAGGCCATTCCGCTTGCTATGGAAGCATCTCCTATAACAGCAATATGCTGTTTTTCAAAATCACCTTTTAATTGGGACGCTATGGCCATGCCCAAAGCTGCAGAAATGGATGTGGATGAATGACCTGTTCCAAAAGCATCGTATGCACTTTCGCTACGTTTTGGAAACCCACTTAATCCTCCTAATTGCCTATTGGTATGAAAAACATCTTTTCTACCCGTTAAAATTTTATGACCATAAGCTTGGTGACCAACATCCCAAATAAGTACATCCTCTGGTGTATTGAATACATAATGCAAAGCGATGGTCAATTCTACCACCCCTAAACTCGCCCCTAAATGGCCTTCCTTTGTAGCCAAAATATTGATGATAAACTCACGCAATTCTTGGGCAAGCTGTGGTAGTTGGCCTTGTTTTAAAAGACGTAATTCTTGTGGGGAATTTATAGTATGTATAAGATTGTTTTGCACCGAACAAAAATACAAGAATTTATCCTTCTTCTAACCCTATTTCTCTATACGAAATAGCAAATTGCATTTAATCGTTTTCCTTCATTACAAAAAGGTATTTTTTATTTAAACCTAAATTACTGACTATTAGTTTTGTAAAATATTTCCTGTTATTTTTAACTTTTTCGACCTTACAAAACTTCCCATAAACCTATATGTTTGCCCACCAAATCAATTTAATTAAATATTAAAACCATGAATTTATTAAAAAAATTAGCCCTAGTTTTATTTGTATCTGCTTTTGTAGCATGTAGTAGTGATGACGATGATAACAACTTTCCAAATGAAAGTGAAATCCCAACAAGTGCCAGCGATGTCGATCCCGATAACTCTCCAGAAGAAGAAGGTATTCAAGAAGGAAGTTTTTCAATTGTAGGCCGTTGGGTTGGTACAGGCTATATTGAAGACGGAGAAATGTACCCTTTAGAAGAAGGAGAATGTGCAGAACATTTAACCTTTGACAACAAGGATATAATGTCTGTAAATTATTCTTATAATGGTGAGGAATGTGTTGAAGATGAGATTGTTTTTGGTGCCTATACTCGCGATGGTGGAAAGCTAAATGTTTTTATTGAAGGGGAAAAAGTTTCTTTAACCATAGAAATAACCGAAACAACTTTAAAACTTTCTGGTATAGATGGTGAAGAAGTATGGACTGATGTTTTTGAAAAAATGCAATAATCCAAATTAGTTATAAAATTAAGGCCTGTTCATAAACAGGCCTTTTTTGTTCTATTAATCTCCATCCTTTTCATTTTTTTAATAAGTTTGATAAAGTATAAACATCTTTGCAGATTATGATTAATCCTTTCGATGATACATATTTCATGAAAAAAGCGCTTCAGGAAGCAGAGGCTGCCTACGAAAAAGGAGAAATTCCCGTTGGAGCTGTTATTGTGGTTGACAATAAAATTATTGGTCGGGGACACAACCTTACCGAAACTTTGACCGATGTAACCGCCCATGCCGAAATGCAGGCCATTACAGCAGCTGCCAATTTTTTGGGAGGCAAATACTTAAAGAATTGCACGCTATATGTTACCCTAGAACCTTGCCAAATGTGTGCTGGTGCCTTGTATTGGAGCCAGATTTCAAAAATTGTTTATGGGGCTCGGGATATGGAACGCGGTTGTATCAATTTAAACACAAAACTACACCCCAAAACAACCATAACAGGTGGGATTTTGGAAGCTGAAACTTCGGCACTTTTGAAACGGTTTTTTATTGAAAAACGAAATTTGAATTGATTCTTTTTGTCACCCTGTCCCGATAGTTATCAGGTTTGTCTAAGGGTCTCATTAAATATAAACCTAAAAAATTAACATTCAGAAACAAGTTCAGAATGACAATACTTATCAATATTTATTCTTCCTTTGATTCTCCCGCATTTTATCTAAATTCTCTTTGGTAAGCATATAATCTTTTATGTTCTTGTCTTTCCATCGATAATAGGCAAATAAGGGAAAGACCAAAAAGAACAAGCCAGCAACTCCAAACCCAATCATTTTCTGTGAATATTCAAAATCAACAAAGTAACCCGTAAGAATACTGGCTAAGGACAAAACAAACAAGACACCTATAACATATTTCATAACTTACTTGGTAAAATTAATGAGCTGCCTTCTATAAGCTGTTAGCAATTTCGATTTAGAAATAAAGCCTATATAAACGTTGTTTTTAACGACGGGTAAATTCCAAGCACTGCTATCTTGGAATTTTTTCATTATATCGGTCATTTTATCCTTTTCAATATCAACCACTTCGGGTGGCGGTTGCATAATTTCGTGTGCTCTTACTTCTGTATACAAATCTTGGTCGAACATAATAGGCCTTAAATCGTCCAACAGAATAATGCCCGCCAACTCTTTGGTTTTAGCATCTATAACTGGAAATATATTGCGATTGGATTTTATAACAGCCGTATGCACTATTTCACCCAAATTCATATTTGGTGTAATACTAGCAAAATTGGTTTCAATAACTTTTTCAATATCCATAAAGGTTAAAACGGCATGGTCTTTATCATGCGTTATCAGTTCACCTTTTCTTCCAAGTTGCATATTATACACAGAATGTTTACTGAAATATTTTGTAATACCGAAGGAAATAGTAGCTGTTAACATTAATGGAATGAAAAGTTCGTAACCACCTGTTAGTTCAGCTATTAAAAATATGGCCGTTAATGGTGCGTGTAAAACACCAGCCAATAAACCTGCCATACCAACCAATGTGAAATTACTTTCGGAAACTGGTGCATTTACCAAACCACTATAATTAATAATTTTTGCTATGCAGTTGCCCATTATACTCCCCATAAATAATGTTGGCGCAAAAATACCTCCAACACCGCCGGCACCAAAGGTTAAACAGCTGGCAATGATTTTAAAAAACACCAAGCCAGCTAAAAGCCCGATAACAATCCAAATATTATCTAAATTCATATCTAGAAAGTTATTCCGCAAGGCTTTTTCGGGGTTTCCGGCTATTAAGTTATTAATAACCTCAAATCCTTCTCCGTATAGTGGCGGTATAAAAAATATTAACACCCCCAATAGCACGCCTCCAATAATCAATTGATTAACTGGCGATTTTATTTTATCGAAAAACTTATGGATGCGATCGTACATTGTCGCAAAATAAACAGATACAAAAGCGGCCACAATACCCAAAATCATATAAAAAGGCACATCGCCTACAACAAACTTATCTTCTATTCTAAAAGGTAAAAGTATGTCGTCTCCAAAGAAAAAATACGATGTTAAAATAGCCGAAAGAGACGCCAGCAACAATGGCAGCATAGAGGCAATTGTTAAATCCAAGCTAAAAACTTCTATGGCAAAAACGATGGCTGCAATAGGTGCTTTAAAAATTGATGACATAGCTCCTGCCGCCGCACACCCTATCAATAAATTCCTAGTGTTCTGGTTCATGTGGAACATTCTGGAAATATTAGAACCAATGGCAGCACCCGTTGCTACTGTAGGTCCTTCCAAACCAACAGAACCTCCAAAACCTACCGTAAGTGGTGCTGTTAAAATAGATCCAAACATTTGGTATTGTTTCATAATACCCTTTCGCTTGGAAATAGCATAGAGAGTAGATGGGATACCATGGCTAACTTTGTTTCTTATTACATACTTCATAATAAGAAACACAAACGTAAGTCCTAAAATAGGGGATAAAAAATAAAATGCATGATGATAATCCTTAATTAAATTGCCTTCTAAAACATGCTGAAAAAAGTGGGTTAAGTTTTTTAAAACAACGGCTCCTACTCCTGAGGTAAAGCCTACTACAACACTTAAAATATAAACAAATTGCCTATGGGAAATATGTTTAGCTCTCCAAATAAGTACCTGTTTTAAAATAGTTTCTTTTGGCATATCAAATTTTAAAAAAAATGTCCCGAAGTATTAACGGGACAAAATTATTAAGATTTTAAATTCAGTTTTAAGTTCAACTCTTGCAATTGTTCATCATCAATTGGCGCTGGGGCATCTATCATAACATCACGTCCTGCATTGTTTTTTGGAAACGCAATAAAATCGCGAATGGTTTCTTGTCCACCCAAAATGGCCACCAATCTGTCCAATCCAAATGCCAAACCACCATGAGGCGGGGCACCATATTGAAAGGCATCCATTAAAAATCCGAATTGGGCTTTGGCCTGTTCTGGTGTAAAGCCTAAATAATCGAACATGAGTGATTGTGTTTTTTTATCATGGATTCTGATAGAACCACCACCTATTTCGTTACCGTTTAAAACCAAATCGTAGGCATTGGCCTTAACAGCTCCCGGATCGGTTTTTAATAATTCAATCTGTCCAGGCTTAGGTGACGTAAATGGATGGTGCATGGCGTGATAGCGATTGGTTTCCTCGTCCCATTCCAACAATGGGAAATCGAGTACCCAAAGTGGTGCGAATTCGTTTGGTTTGCGCAACCCCAAACGTTCAGCCAATTCCATACGAAGCGCACTTAACTGCGTTCTTACTTTATTGGTATCTCCAGAAAGCACACAGATTAAATCTCCTGCTTGAGCACCTGTAATTTCTGCCCATTTAGCCAAATCGGTTTCATCATAAAATTTATCTACGGACGATTTAAACGTGCCATCTTCATTACAACGGCAATACACCATACCCATGGCACCTATTTGCGGACGTTTTACCCAATCGATTAATTGGTCTATTTCTTTTCTGGTAAATGCATTGCCTCCTGGCACCGCAATACCAACAACCAATTCGGCTGAATTAAATACATTGAAATCCTTATGCTGTGCCACGGCATTCAATTCGCCAAACTGCATCCCAAAACGAATATCTGGCTTATCGTTTCCATACAATCGTATGGCATCATCGTACAACATTCTAGGAAACTCCTCAACCTCCACACCATTTACTTCTTTTAATAAATGACGCGTTAAACCTTCAAACACATTTAAAATATCTTCCTGCTCTACAAACGCCATTTCACAATCTATTTGTGTGAACTCTGGCTGCCTGTCGGCACGTAAATCTTCATCCCTAAAACATTTAACTATCTGGAAGTATTTATCCATACCGCCTACCATAAGTAATTGCTTAAAGGTTTGAGGCGATTGTGGCAGGGCGTAAAACTGACCTTCGTTCATTCTGCTAGGCACTACAAAATCGCGTGCACCCTCTGGTGTTGACTTTATTAAATAAGGTGTTTCTACTTCTATAAAACCTTCATCAGACAAATATTTACGAACCTCTTGGGATACTTTATGTCTAAAAATCAAACTATTCTTTACAGGATTGCGACGAATATCCAAGTAGCGGTATTTCATGCGCAATTCTTCACCTCCATCTGTTTTATCCTCAATAGTAAACGGTGGCAATAAGGCTTCATTTAGAATGGTTAATTCTGAAACCAGAATTTCAATAGCACCTGTTGGTATATTTGGGTTTTTAGAAGCACGCTCTATTACAGTACCTGTTACTTGAATGACGAACTCGCGCCCCAAATTTTGGGCTTGTTCCATAATTTCTTTAGATGTACGTTCCTCATCAAACACCAATTGGGTAATACCATAGCGGTCTCTTAAATCTACCCAAACAATAAATCCTTTATCACGTAGTTTTTGAACCCACCCTGAAAGGGTAACCGTTTCATTTACATTTGAAGCTCTTAGCTCTCCACAATTATGACTTCTATACATAGTGTAAAATTGAAGTGCAAATTTAAGTAAGTTATACGATTATAAATAAAAAACCCCCAACAAATGTTGAGGGTCATTTTTTATGATTAATATAAATTTAGGATATTTCTACAACTGCTTTTTTTTCCGACCCAAACTTACTTTTTAGCCACATTTTAAATAAGGTTATTAAATAAAATAATATAGGCACCACAACAAGGGTTAAGAATGTTGCAATAAATAACCCGTAAATTACGGTCCACGCCAAAGGCCCCCAGAAAATCACGTTGTCACCACCAAAATATATATGTGGATTAAATTCACTAAACAGCGTGAAAAAATTAAGATTCAGACCAATTGCTAACGGAATTAATCCTAAGATAGTTGTTATTGCCGTTAACAACACTGGGCGTAAACGTGCTTTTCCAGCAGTTACAATAATATCGAACAGCTCTGATTTTTCTAAATAGTCTTCTTCATCCATATCCAATTCCGCTTTTCGCCTATCTATTAAAAGCTGAGCATAATCCAGGAGTACCACCCCATTGTTAACCACAATACCCGCTAAGGAAATAATCCCCATCATAGTCATCATAATAACAAAAGGAGCTCCAGTAATAACAATACCTCCAAACACACCTATAAGGCTTAGGAATACGGCTGTCATAATAATAGCTGGTTTTGACACTGAATTGAATTGAAAAATAAGAATAAAGAAAATCAATGCCAATCCTTTGAAAAAAGCACTCATTAAAAAGGCTTGTTGTTTATTTTGCTCTTCAATTTGCCCCGTGTAATCTACTTTTATGGAACTAGGCAAACCTTCAAAATTTTTCATTTCCTTTTGAATTTGATCTACCACTGCACCGGCATCGGTATAACCCGGAGACAACGCCGAATATAATGTTACAACACGTTTGGTGTCATTATGTTTAATAGCACTATACCCTGAATTGTTATTTTGTCTTGCAACTGTTGATACCGGTATTTCCCTGATTTGACCAGAGGCCATGTCCCTAAACGTGATTTTCTGATTGAAAATAGCACTTTTATTATATCTTATTTCATCATTAAATCGCACATAAATATCATAATCCTCACCAGCTTCTTTGTAAATACCTGCTTTTGCACCAAAAATGGAATTCCTAAGCTGTTGCCCCACCTGGCCAGCACTAACACCCAACTCACCAGCTTTTTGTCTATCAACCAATACTTGCATAGCAGGTTTGTCTTTATTCACATCTACTTTTAATTCATCAATACCACCAATATTTTTTGAATTAATAAAATCTTTCATTTCTTCTGCTTTGGTAATCAAAAGCGAATAATCTTCTCCTTCTAATTCAATATTGATAGGAGGCCCTGCTGGAGGACCAGCTACATCTTTTTCAACAGAAATAGAAACCCCAGGGTAAATACCTACCAATGCCTGCTGCACTTTTTGACGCATTAATTCGCTATCTTCTCCATTACGGTATTTATACTCGCGCATAGATGCCGTAATTTTTGCTTTATGTGGCATTTCGGCCGCAGAGCCACCATCTGTTTGTGGGTTTCCGGCACCTTCACCTACTTGAGATACTGCACTTTCTACCATGAAATTTTTGCCATTTTCCATGTACATATCTTGATTGATAACCTGATACACTTTGTTCTCAATCTCTTTGGTGATTTCATTGGTTTTTTTAATATCTGTACCTTCTGGATATTCTATATAAACAATAATTTGGTTCGGTTTGTTATCTGGGAAAAACTCCACTTTTGTACGCTTAGTGCTCAATGAAATGCCAAAAGCCATAAAAGCTACAATAAGCAATATGAATGTTCCTATCGAAATAAAGTAAGGGCGTTTAGCTTTTAGAGCGCCTTTTAAGGTCTTTTCATAAGCATTTTCCAGTCTAACCAAAGTTTTGGCTTGAAAATTATTGGCCATTTTTCTTACAACCAACCTATAGACCCAAAGCATGATGGCTGTAAATACCATAACACTGCCCAAGCCTCTATATGGGCCGCCAATAATGAAAATGAAAATTCCAAAAATAGAAATGATGGCTGTTAGTTTAATGATTCGCTCCTGCGGCATTTCTTTATCTTCCAACGTCATGAATTGCGACACCAATACCGAATTAAAAAATATGGCAACAATTAACGAAGACCCTAACACAACGGCGAGCGTAATAGGGAAATAAATCATGAATTGCCCCATCAATCCTGGCCATAAACCAAGTGGAATAAACGCTGCAACAGTTGTGGCTGTTGAAATTATTATAGGCAAAGCTATTTCTCCAATACCTTTTTTGGCAGCTTCCACACGGCTTAACCCTTCATCTTCCATTAAACGATACACGTTTTCAACCAGAACAATACCGTTATCTACCAACATACCAAGCCCCATAATCAACCCAAAAAGAATCATGGTATTCATGGTATAACCCATAGTATGTAAAATCATTAAGGACATAAACATAGACATTGGGATAGCAAAACCAACAAACAAAGCATTTTTAAATCCCAAAAAGAACATTAAAACCGTAACTACTAGCATAATACCAAAAATGATATTGTTCACTAGATCATCTACTTGGCCTAATGTTTTAGAAGATTGATCGTTGGTAATAGTCACTTTTAAATTTGGTGGAAACACCTCTTTCTTAGCTTTTTCAACAATCTCTTTTATTTGGTTTACAGCCTCTACTTCATTTTTCCCAGAGCGCTTTTTTACATCAAGCATAACGACTTGAGCCCCTTGCTTAGTAATTGGATCGTACTCTCTGGCATAAGTGGTTTTATCTTTATCCTTAAACGTTACTTTAGCAACATCGGTTAAGTAAATAGGATTATTGTTTTCCGATTTTACAACAAAATTCTCAAGTTCAGACGGTTTTTCTATTTCCCCGATTATCCTAATAGTTCTTCGCTGCCCACTGGCAATTAAATTTCCCGCAGACATGGTCATGTTGCCATTATTAATGGCGCCAATAACATCATCAAAACTTACTTGAGACGCCATCATTCTATAGATATCTACAGCAACCTCAACTTCTTTTTCTTGAGCACCACGAATATCTACTTGTTTTATTTCTATAAGGCTTTCTATTTCATCTTCTAAATATTCACCATATTCTTTGAGCTTATCTACCGGATAATCTCCTGAAATATTAATGTTAACAATGGGCATTTCTTCAGAAAGACTCAACTCGAATATGTTCGGTTCTACTTTAGCCCCATTGAAGGTTGGCCAATCTTCCCCAGAAGTTTCTGTACTTACCTCGTCTTCCACTTTCTGCCTAGCCAATTCAACCGTGATGCCTTCATCAAACTCAACAACTATCATGGAATAATCCTCTTGTGATGTAGATGTTATTTCAACTACATTGCTCACCGTTTTTAACTTATCCTCTAAAGGGTCCGTTATCAACTTTTCAATATCTTCTGCTGTATTTCCTGGAAAAAGAGAGCTTACATATATTTTTGTTTCGTGCACTTCAGGGAAGTTTTCCCTAGACATATTAAAATACGCCGAAGCCCCTAAAAATAGTATAAGCACAATAACAACATATATTGTGGTCTTGTTGTTTATAGCCCACGAAGACGGTTTAAACTCTTTATCAACTATTTTTTTCTGTTTGTTCATACCTTAATTATTGATTGGTAATTTTAACGGTTTGTCCATCTTTAACACTTCGGGCACCTTCCTTTATGATTTCAGTATTTTCATCAATTCCGCTCAGCACCTCAACATTGTCGCCTTGTGTTTTTCCTGTTTTTATGATAACCCTGTTGGCTACCGCTTGGTCATTTTCCTTTTCTTTCAGAATGTATACATACTGTTCGCCATTAGCATTTTCTGAAATAATGTTTTGCGGAATTAAAATGGCCTTCTGGTTGGTATAATCGTTAATTTTAAGCCTAGCTGTTAGGTTTGGCTTAATTAACTTGTCTTCATTTGGCACACCCACTTCAATTCTAAATGTTCTATTGGCCGGATTGATAAAGTTTCCTGCAAGCCTAATTTCACCCTGTATTTTTTTGTCTAACACAGGAAATTCTATCTGTACATCTTTTCCAACTACCACATCCCTGATATAACTTTCCGGCACATCTATTTCAATGTACATATCGTCTAGATTGATAACACGGAATATAGGTGATTGTGGTGCCACAACACTTCCTTGTTCTATCATCACATTATCTACAATACCTGAAAACGGTGCTCTAAGCGATGTTTTAGCCAACTGCTTTTTCAATTGGTTTACCGTTTCTTGTTGAGCCTCGTAACTTGTTTTAGCTTGTAGATACTGTATTTCACTACCAATTTTTTGTTCCCAAAGGCGTTTTTGGCGTTCGAAAGTAGTTTTTGCAAGCCCTAGTTGAATTTCAAGCTGTGCCACTTGCTGCGCCAATCCACCATCATCAATATTTGCCAACAACTGCCCTTTAGCAACCTTATCGCCTTCTTTTACATACACCTTGCTTAAAATACCACTGACTTCAGGATACATTTCAATGTTTTGTTTGGTATCAACATTACCTTGTAATTCTAAATAGTGGTCAAACAGTTCCGTCTTAGCTGTTAAGGTTGTTACCAGTGGTAAATTTTTCTCTGGATCCAATTCATGGATTTTGTCATTAAGCAATTTAATGTCTTCCGCCAATTGGTGTTGCTCGTTAACCAAGGCTTCCCTTTTGGCTTTTATTTTAACTTCATCGTTTGTGGCTATAACATCTTCTACTGTTTCTGCTTTATTGCCACAGGATGTTATTACGAATGAAAATATCAATAGGTAAAATATATGTCTCATGGTTTTTTCCTTTTTTTTTGATTGATTAATTATTTGGCGTATTTAATAAGGTTTCTAGTTCTGCTTTATTATTTATTACATCTAGCATGGCCTGTAAATATTCTTGCTGTGAAGTGTAAAGTTGCAACTGGGCTTGCCTTAAGTCGAAACTCGAACCTACACCTTCAAAAAACTTGGTTTCGTTTTTTTGTTCTATTTTTTCTGCCAACTCAAGATTTTTCTTTTTGTTACCATATTCTTCTATAGCAAACTGATAGTCGCTTTTTGCGGTATCTATTTGCAGTTTTAGCTGTTGTTCTGTTTCCGTTAGATTTTCTTTGGATATTTCTAGGTTAATTTTTGCACGTTGCGTTGAAGCACTTCTAAGGCCTGAGCTAAAAATGGGAATGTTTAAATTAAACCCGAAAACACCAAACCCATAATAAGGTTGTCCACTATCAAAAAAAGTGAAAGAATCGCTATAAGATAAATACCCTCCTGTTAAGGAGGCACTTAATGTTGGCAATGCCTTACTTTTTTCGAGCTTAACCAAAAGTTCTTTAGAAACTTTATCGTTCAATGCAATTTTATAGTCGGTAGTAGACTCGATAGATTCTTCGCCTTCTATTAAAGCTAAATCAATATTATTGTTCGTTAAACTCTCTAAATTATCTGTAAGAACAGTTTGTGTATTTATATCTAATCCCATAGTGAGATTAAGCATTTGATAGGCTATTTTTTTTAAGCGCCTTATATTATTTAAATTGCTCTCTACACCAGACAGTGTAATTTGCAGTTGCTCTACACTTTCTTCTTCTTCCAGACCATTGTTGTACATAGCTTCTATATCGCTCAGGTTTTTCTTTAAAACCTCAACATTACGCTGCAAAATAGTTTCAGCTTCGTTTGTAAACAGTACATTGCCGTAAGCTTGTATAATGGATTTTCTAACCTCTAAATCTGTTTTTTCTTTGGCATTTTTAGAAATTTCCAAAAAAACCTTTGCAGATTGCAGTCCTACCAAATAGGAACCATCGAACAACAATTGACTAAATGTGGCCGATGCATTAAGGTTTTGCTTAATTCCAAAGTTTATTGCCGCATACTCACCTGGTGGTCCTCCAAATGCTTCTGCTGGAACCACTTGGGTTTGAAGCTTTAAAAAGTCTTGATAGCTTACGGAACCATTTATTTGGGGCAATCCTGTGGCGATGGTTTCCCATTTTTGTTTTTCAGCTGCTTGAATATCGTAAGCTGCATTTTTTACATTCCTATTATGTTCCAATCCATAGGTTATCGCTTCTTCCAAAGAGAAACTTTTCGGGTCTTCTTGGGCATCAACTTGAATTGAAATTAATATGCCCAGAATTATTATTAACGTTTGCTTCATACCTTTTTTTGATTGATTTTTATGATTGATTTGATATTATAAATTTGTTTAAAACATTTAATCCTTGCTCTGTTACAATGGCCCTTAAATGGTATTCTAAATAACTTTCCATAAGGTAATCCATAGTAAAAATTGATTGCGGGAAAATGGTATTGTCCTTAATACCTGTCATACCATTAAAGTACATTCTTGAAATAAAGTCTACATCTATATTTTGCCTAAACAGACCTGTATCGACCCCTCTTTGTAAACTTTCCTTAACAGATTCATGCATTTTCTCGAATTGCTTCATTTTTAATGCTTCATAAATCTGCGGGTAGTATTTTTTAAGTTGATATTGCGGTGACGATTTTTCATTTTTTAAATGATGCATCACAAACATTTTAATATCGTATAACTGTTCTATTGGATTGTTAGCTGTGTTACAAATACCATCAATACCTTCACATATACGACCAAAAATCTCGAATGTTACAGCTTCAATAAGTTTCGTTTTGTTTTCAAAATGTACATAGATGGTTTTTTTAGATATACCCATATGTTGTGCTATATCGTCCATTGTTACACTTTTAAAACCTAATGTTAAAAAAAGTTGAGCTGCCTTGTCTACTATTTGTTCTCTCATAATTAAGGCGCGAAATTACTGTAAGAAACTTTAAAAACCAAAAAAGTTTCCATAGTTTTAACAAAGCGTAACTATTTCTTAACATAAGGTTTCTAACAGCAAAACATCTTTGGAGTTAAATTGTTATTAGCATTTTTTTTGGCTATTGAACCGGCACTTCCATTCTTCTTTGAATTTCATACGTTCTTCTGGCGACATGCTTTTTACTTTATTTATAAAATGCTTTTTTTGCATGCCATGCTTATGTTTACCGCATTTAGAAAAACCGCCAAATAGTATTTTGCTTAATACCAAAATACCCATGGCCTGCCAATAGGTAATGGTTTTTACGTAAATTACCTCGGGTAAAATAGCATTCCACAGCCACATTACAACAAAGGTTAATGCAAATAATATTGCAATGGGAACGATGAAAAAAAAGTTTCTATTTGATCTGCATTTATGTTTCATAACTATTTGTTTAATCATTGTTTAAGTCTTGATATAATTGTTTAAGTCTAAATCTTAAATGCTTTATAGCATAAGATTTTCTGCTTATAATGGTTTTAACATTTTCGCCTTCTTCATCGGCAATTTGTTGAAGTGTTTTGTTGTTAAATTCATTATCAACATAAACCTTGCGTTGATTTTTAGGGAGTTCATCGAGGGCATTTAAAAGCGCCTGCCAAATATCATCTTGAAACAGTTTCAGCTCTGGAGATTTATCAAAATCCATAAGCAAAATATCTTTTATAATTAAGGTTTCATCATCGTCTTCATAGGTATAATCCTCTAAATTTTCTGTTTTCTTCTTACGGTAATTATCTGTTATTTTATTACGTGTTACAGAAAACAGCCAATTGCTTATGTTTACTATGTCCGATACATTCGTAAGGTTACTAAGTTGAAACCAAACCTCTTGTAAAATATCTTCGGCATCTTCATTATTTTTAACCTTTGGTTTTATAAAAGCCAACAACCTATCGCCATACTTGTTTACAGTCTGCGAAATAATATTTTCCTTTTCTTGTTTGGTCATGGTAAAAGGTTCAAGAAGCCTCATGTAGTATTAGACGAATGAAATTGCTTTTTACTTTAAATTATTTGTAAAATTTATGTTTGTCGATCATTTTTTTTTAGCACTAAAACAATTAGGTGGTTGGTATTAAGGCTTTTCTTGTATTTTTGTTTCATGCTTTCAATAGAAAAATACCAACAGGAATTTATAGCTTATTTAAGCAACTATACAACGACCAAAGAGCCTCTTGGGCTTTACGAACCGATAAACTATATTTTAAACTTAGGTGGAAAAAGACTTAGGCCAGTACTAACTCTAATGGCTACAGACTCCTTTAATGGCAACTACAAAAATGCTTTAAATGCTGCACTAAGCATAGAGATATTTCATAATTTTTCTTTGGTTCACGACGACATTATGGATGATGCCCCTTTAAGACGTGGCCATAAAACAGTACACGAAAAATGGAATATAAACACAGGCATCCTTTCTGGTGATGCTATGTTAATTATGGCCTACCAGTTATTTGAAAATTACAAACCAGAAATATTTCAATCACTCGCAAAACTTTTTAGCAATACCGCATTAAAGGTTTGTGAAGGCCAGCAATTTGATGTTGATTTTGAAACAAGAAACAACGTTACCATTCCAGACTATCTTAAAATGATAGAATACAAAACGGCCGTTTTAATTGGCGCTGCTTTAAAAATGGGAGCTATTGTTGCCAATGCAACTGAAAATGACCAAAATAACATTTACGAATTTGGCAAAAACTTAGGCATAGCTTTTCAGCTACAAGACGACTATCTAGATGCTTTTGGAGACCCCAAAACCTTTGGCAAACAAGTAGGGGGCGATATTATTGAAAACAAAAAAACCTTTTTGTACCTAAAAGCCTTAGAATTTGCCAGCAAGCCCGAAAAAGAACATTTATTACGATTGTATAACGAAAAACCTGTAGATAACCTCTACAAAATAGATCAAGTTAAATTGCTTTTCCTAACCACGGGATCTGCCGAGGCAACACAACAGGAAATAAAAAACTATACAGACAATGCACTAAAGGTTTTAGATGCTTTAACTATTTCTGAAGACAAAAAAGAACTGCTAAAAACATTTGCAAAAAAACTAATGACTCGAACCATATAATGCAACTGCCCGCTACTTTTGACGACTTGGTTAACGAAGCAAACCAATTAAATTTATATCAAAAACTTATACTTCAGATCAACAAAGATTTCTTGTTGGCCAATATTGATTTAGATTTACACGAAGCTATTTTACCATCTAGTTTGAAACTTATTCTTCACGAAACAATCTATAACCTTATTCAAGAAAAATTTGCCGATTACCTAAACCTACTTTATATCATTGATGTTTCCGAGGAAAAAATAAAAGCCTTAAATGGTGATGATGTGTTGAAGTTATCTGAAGAGGTCTCTTTTTTAATTCTAAAACGTGAATGGCAAAAGGTTTGGTTTAGAAACAGGTTATAATCTCAATTCGTTACAACACTTGCAATCCCTATTAAAAGTATTAGGATTAACACAAAATTTCTAAACTGTTCTTGGGATATTTTATTAAGAATGAGCTTTCCCAACCAGGTGCCCAAAATGCTCACCACAATAAGTATAGGAATCAGATACATATCGTGTTTATGCATATAACCATTAAGATAATAAACAATGGTTCTACTAAAATCTACCCCTAAATCTATAATGGCCGATGTAGCAATAAATGTATTTTTATTCATTTTAAAAGCTGCCATGGTTATGCCCCTAATAGCCCCGCCAGTTCCTAACAAACCCGCACTTAAACCAGATAAAGAACCACCAATTATAGCATTACTGGTTTTAGGATTTACTTTTAATTTCTGGAAAATTAAAAATGTGAGACTCAATACTATAAGGAAACACCCCAATATATAAGTCAGTAATTTAGGATCTAAAAATTTACTAAAATAAGCCCCTGCTAAAACAAACAGTACAGCTGGAACGCCTAAGGCCAGAACAATACGCTTATTAAACCCTTTTCTGAAAAATGCAATTTTAGTAATGTTACTGGACAAATGAAACAATGCTGTAATTCCCAAAACAGACTGAAAGTCAAAATAAAAATTAGCAATAGGCACAAAAAACACCGAAGAACCAAACCCGCCAACTGTCCCCAATATTTCAGCCAATAGGGTAAGAATTACAAAAACAGGAAGCGCTCGGGTTAACATAATTACTAAAAGTAAAACCGAATAAAAGGCGCCCAAGGATCGGCATAAATACTTCTATCTTTATCGTACAAAACATCGTACCTAATACCAAAGGCTACATTACCACTTCTGTAACCTGCGCCCATAAACAACGCTGGATACCAATAATTATCGTCTTGCAAATTTAATCTGTCATCAAATTTTCTATTCACATTAAGTTCTTCAAATTCTGCCGAAAGTTGAATTTGGGGAATTACATTAAACAACCCTATTAAGCTACCACCTATAATGGTCGATTTATAAAAGTCCTTTCTATTGTTTATGGTTCCGTTTAGGCCAACACCCAATGCCACTGCACTGTTAAACTGATAGATTGCACTTGGAGCCAAAGTCCCGCTAAAAAAGCCATCACCAAAACTTAAACCAATGCCTCCCCCAAATCGAACATGACTCCAGAAATCATTTGGTTTTTGTTGAGACAGTATCAAATTATGAAAACCGAAAAAAAGCAGAAAAATAAGTAGTCCCTTTTTTTGAATTGTTATTATTTGATTCATAAAATTATAATTTTAAAATAATTTAACACTTATCATCAACTAATTGATGAAAAGGATTTTAAAGTCTTATAAATATATTAAAAGAAACTTCTAATTTTAGTAAAAGTTGTATTTTTGACGAAATTTTGAAATCCCTTTTCGAAAGTATTAATTATAATGGATAAATTTTCGTTTTTAAACGCAGCACATACGGCATATTTTGCCGATTTATACGAGCAATATTTACAAAACCCCGATGCGGTTGAACCAAGTTGGAGGGCTTTTTTCCAAGGATACGATTTTGGTAGCGAAAGCTATGGTTTAAATGGTGAGGTTGTAGAAGGTGTTTCTACACAAATCCCAGAAAAACTAGAAAAAGAATTCAAGGTTCTTAAGTTGATTGATGGTTATAGAATGCGCGGGCATTTATTTACCAAAACAAACCCCGTAAGAGAGCGCAGGAGCTATACCCCAACTTTAGATATTGAAAACTTTGGCCTAACAGCTAATGATTTAGACACTGTTTTCAACGCGGGTGAAATTTTAGGCATAGGCGCCAAGCCTTTACGCCAAATAATCGTGCACCTAGAAAGAATTTATTGCAGCTCTATTGGCGTTGAGTACATGTACCTTCGCAATCCTGAAGTTATTGCGTGGTGGCAAGAAAAACTAAACTCAAACGATAATCAGCCTAATTTTTCTGAGGAAAAGAAAAAATATATCCTTTCTAAATTAAATCAAGCGGTAACTTTTGAAAACTTTTTGCAAACTAAATATGTTGGTCAAAAACGATTTTCTTTAGAAGGTGGCGAATCTTTAATTCCTGCCATTAGCAACACTTTGTTTTATGCGGTTGAAAAATACCAAGTAAAGGAATGCGTTTTAGGTATGGCGCACCGTGGACGTTTAAACACGCTTATTAATATTTTCAGAAAACCTGCCCATGAGCTATTCAGTGAATTTGATGGCAACGATTTTGAAGATGAAAACATAGATGGTGATGTTAAGTACCATTTAGGGTTAACCCTAGACAAAACCTACCAAAATGGTAAAAATATAAAAATGAATTTGGTACCTAACCCTTCACACCTCGAAACAGTTGCTTCGGTTGCAGAGGGTATTACCAGAGCCAAAATAGATTCTGATTATGATGGCGATGATTCTAAAATATTACCTATAGTAGTACATGGCGATTCTGCAGTTGCTGGGCAGGGCATTGTATACGAAGTAGCCCAAATGAGCCAGTTAAATGGTTATAAAACTGGAGGGACTATTCATATTGTGGTTAATAACCAAATTGGATTTACAACCAACTACCTTGATGCACGTTCAAGTACTTATTGTACCGATGTGGCTAAAGTAACGTTATCGCCAGTATTGCACGTTAATGCCGATGATGCAGAAGCTGTAGTGCATGCCGTTGAAATAGCATTGGATTACAGAATGCGTTATAAAAAAGATGTGTATATCGATTTATTGGGCTATAGAAAATATGGACATAATGAAGGTGATGAACCTAGGTTTACCCAACCGAAGCTTTACAAAGAAATTGCAAAGCACTCAAATCCTTTTGATATATATTCATCAAAATTAATCAATGATCAAACGGTTGACAAAGCCTACATTCAAGCAATAAACGAGGAATTCAAAAACACTCTGGAAACCGAGTATGCTAAAGCCAAAGACATGAGCGCTTCAAAAGTTAGGGAATTCATGCAAGAACGCTGGAGTGGTTTTGTTAGAAAAGGGCTAGATGCCATGTTATTGCCAGAAGACACGAGTTACCCACAAGATAAGTTAAAAAATATTGCTAAAGTAATATCTACAGTACCCGAAGGTGTTAAGTTTGTTAGGAAAGCAGAAAGAATCCTTGAAGGCAGGGCTAATATGGTTTTTGAAACCAACACATTGGATTGGGGAATGGGTGAAACTTTGGCCTATGGCAGTTTAATGGAAGAAGGCTATAACGTTCGTATATCTGGCCAGGATGTAGAACGTGGTACCTTTAGCCACCGTCATGCAATTTTGCGCGACGAAATCTCAGAAGAGCGTATAAACCTTCTAAACACCAATCCACAAAATAAAGGTAAAATGGATATTTTCAATTCATTGTTATCAGAATATGGTGTTTTAGGTTTCGATTATGGTTATGCCATGGCCAACCCAAATACATTAACCATTTGGGAAGCCCAATTTGGAGATTTCAGTAACGGTGCCCAAATTATTTTTGACCAATATTTATCGGCTGCCGAAGATAAATGGAAAACACAAAATGGTATAGTCGTATTATTACCTCATGGCTATGAAGGACAAGGGTCAGAGCACTCTTCAGCTAGAATGGAACGCTATCTGCAATTATGTGGGAATGATAATATGATTGTTGCCGATTGTACAACACCAGCTAACTTCTTCCATTTATTACGTCGCCAAATGAAACGTGATTTTAGAAAGCCATTAGTTGTGTTTACACCAAAAAGTTTGTTAAGACACCCTAAAGCGGTTTCTACTGTTGAAGAATTAGCCAACGGGCAGTTTCAAGAAATCATCGATGATACAATTGATCCTAAAGACGTTAAAAAAATCGTATTCTGTACAGGTAAATTCTATTACGATCTTGAGGCTAAAAGAGAAGAATTAGGTACAAGTGACGTTGCTTTAATACGAATTGAACAATTGTTCCCACTTCATCTTGAAAAGATAGAGTCTATTATAAACAAGTACTCTAACGCAGATTCATACATTTGGGCGCAAGAAGAACCACGAAACATGGGAGCTGCCAGTTATATGATGGAACGACTGGATCTCGTGAAATTGGAAATAGCTTCCAGACCATACAGTTCAGTCCCAGCACCAGGTTCTAGTACAAGAGACAAAAAAAGACAACAAGCAGTTATCAATACTGTTTTTGATATAGTTTAAAACAATATAATTATTAAAAGAATGATTTTAGAAATGAAAGTCCCCTCTCCTGGGGAATCCATTACAGAAGTAGAGATAGCAACATGGCTCGTTGAAGATGGTGATTATGTAGAAAAAGATCAAGCCATAGCTGAAGTAGATAGCGATAAAGCAACCCTTGAGCTTCCTGCCGAAGCTAGCGGTACCATAACCCTTAAGGCAGAAGAAGGTGATGCCGTAGCCGTTGGTGCTGTTGTTTGCTTAATTGATACCAGTGCAGAAAAACCAGAAGGTAGTGACGACGCTCCTAAAGCTGAGAAAAAGGAAGAAGAAGCGCCTAAAAAAGAAGCTGCTAAACCTGCTGCTACTGAGGCAAAAACTTATGCTACTGGGTCTGCTAGCCCAGCGGCTAAAAAAATATTGGCAGAAAAAGGTATGGATGCCGCTTCAGTAACGGGAACAGGCAAAGATGGTCGTGTTACCAAAGAAGATGCTGTTAAGGCAGTTCCTTCTATGGGTACTCCCACTGGTGGCAATAGAGGTTCCAGTAAAAGTAAAATGTCTATGTTGCGACGTAAAGTTGCAGAACGTTTGGTAGAAGCCAAAAACACAACCGCTATGTTAACCACTTTTAATGAGGTTAACATGACTCCTATTTTTGAGTTAAGAAACGAATACAAAGAAACTTTTAAAACAAAACACGGTGTTGGTTTAGGCTTTATGAGTTTCTTCACATTAGCTGTTGTTAGAGCTTTAAAAATGTACCCTGCAGTAAACTCTATGATTGACGATAAAGAAATGGTGACTTACGATTTCTGCGACATTAGTATTGCTGTTTCTGGTCCTAAAGGTCTAATGGTTCCTGTTATACGTAATGCTGAAAACTTAAGTTTTAGAGGTGTTGAATCTGAAGTGAAGCGTTTAGCGCTTCGTGCACGTGACGGACAAATAACTGTTGATGAAATGACAGGAGGCACATTTACCATTACCAATGGCGGTGTGTTCGGTAGTATGCTATCTACACCTATTATCAATCCACCACAAAGTGGTATTTTAGGAATGCATAATATTGTAGAGCGCCCAATAGCGGTTAATGGCAATGTTGAAATCCACCCAATTATGTACGTTGCTTTATCTTACGATCACAGAATTATTGATGGTAAGGAAAGTGTTGGTTTCTTGGTAGCTGTTAAAGAAGCTCTAGAAAACCCAGTAGAGTTATTAATGGATAACGATGTTAAAAAAGCATTAGAGTTGTAATAAACCACTAATGCTTTAAATAAAACCAATATAAAAAGGCCAAGCTTCAATGAAGCTTGGCCTTTTTGCATGTTTTGTCCCGTCCTGAAATAAGTTGACATAAAACCGACTTATTTATGAAACATTCAGAGCAACCGCGAAAGAAGCGCACACAACGAGATTACAATTTAGGCTTTAAACTATCGGTAGTCTCTCAAGT
>JAHLEH010000035.1 GCA_018883545.1 Marixanthotalea marina
ACCGTTGTAAACAATTATGAACGAACGCGAAGACTACTTTAGAATTTCCAAAAATGGACACGTTCACACGCTGAGTGATAGAATTCCATTTAACTGGAAAGAACTTATGATTTGGACTTCTACTTCATTCATATTTCTGATTTTGTTTCTCGGATTTGGAGTCGGAATTTTTGTAGCAATTTTGACTTTGATCGGATATACATTTTACCGATTTGCTTCGTGGATTTATTACACGGAATTAAAAATTGACGAGCAAACTGGTAAAATAACTCGACTTAAAAAAATACTTGACCGAACTCAAAAAGCGGAATTAATTGCGGACAAATTTGACCCAAACCGATTTGAATATTCGGAATTAACTCGGAGCGGAAAAACGAAATTCTTAATAAATTATCGCACACATAAAAACAACGAATTATTGATTTTAAAAAATAAGTCGGACAAAGAACTTATAGAAAAATACATTGCGGACAAAATAACTGTTTACAACACCGTGTAACACGCATTGCTTCTGATTTTCCTTTCGGAAAATCCTCGCAAGCGTGAACGTTCGTGTTTTTTAAGTATCTTAGTCCTTAAACCACGCAACGCCTGTTACACAAACACGTT
>JAHLEH010000036.1 GCA_018883545.1 Marixanthotalea marina
GTGCCGGTTCGTTAACGGTCACGTCCATAAGGACATAACAGCCCAGTTCGTCCTGTGCGATCACCTGGTAGGTGCCCGCATAAAGACCGTCAAAAATAGGTTCGTCAAAGAACTGGTCCATCTGTGGCGATATCGCGTACTTGATGACGCCCGTTCCGCCAGAGGCCACAACCTCTATCATCCCGTCGTTGGAACCGAAACAGGTCGCGTCCGTTACAAGGAACTGGGCCGTCAACGGTGCCGAGGGCTCGGTGATGGTCACCGTTGCCGATGTTGTCAGGCAGTCGCCGCTCTCCACCTCCACCTGGTAGGTACCGATGGGAAGGCCGGTGAACACGCCCGGACTGTCCTGGATAGCTCCTGTTATATCGTTGCCACCCGCATCCTGGAGGGTATATACATAGTTGCCCAATCCGCCCTGTGCCTCAGCTACGATGACACCGGTACTATCTCCCGCACAGTTCACCGTGGCGTTGGTGGTATCCAGATCCACTACCAATGCCGGCAATGGGTCTATGGTTATTTCATTGGACACTACGGCGATACAGCCGTTGGCATCCC
>JAHLEH010000005.1 GCA_018883545.1 Marixanthotalea marina
TCACGGGCCCTGGCGGCACGGGTACGCCGTTGAGCGCAGGGGACAAGATCAACACCACGCAGACGATCTACGTGTTCACCCCCGGAAGCGGCTCGTGCCCTGATGCCGAGAACAGCTTCCTTGTGACCATCAACGACACGCCCATGGCCGACGATCCGGGCCCTGCGGAAGCGTGTGATGAATATACCTTGCCTGCACTGACCAACGGTAACTACTTCACGGGCCCTGGCGGCACGGGTACGCCGTTGAGCGCAGGGGACAAGATCAACACCACGCAGACGATCTACGTGTTCACCCCCGGAAGCGGCTCGTGCCCTGATGCCGAGAACAGCTTCCTTGTGACGATACACAGTTCCGTTGAGGCCGGTACGGGTGGTAATTTACCAGCTTTTTGTCAAGGAGACTTTATTAATGGAGGTGCGGTAGATTTAACTGCATTATTGACAGGGGCAGACCCAGAAGGAACTTGGACAGATTTGGATGGCGCAGGTGTAAACTTGACAGACCCAACAAGTGTTGATTTTACAAGTGTAGCATCTAGTCTAACTCCTTATAGATTCAAATACACCGTATATAGTGGCAATACTTGCCCTGATGATGAAGCAATAGTAACTGTTACTGTTCAAAATTGTATTGTAGATTGTGGAACAGCCTTTGGAGTAGCCATTAACGAAGATGGTACTGTAAACGATGATATGAGTAGATGTTTCCTTAATGATAAAATTAACAGATGGGGTTGGACTAATTTCATTGCTGATTTTGGAACCTATACGCTAGAGCTATATCAAGGTGCCGGTAAGTGTGATTTGAATAAGGGTACTTATGTTGGCACAGTAACAATAACCTATGAACAAATAGGGGACACTCCAGATGGCAATGTAAATGTTGTATATGATATGGCTCCAGGTTATGGCCTTGATGAAGTTCATCTTTATATAGGTTGTAATATGTATCCGTCTTACGGAAAAGGTAATAAACCTAGTGTTGCTCCTGGACAATATACTTTTGTAGCGGGTGGATTGGAACATGCCGATATATGGACAACTGACGACGCATCCATTACTGCGTCTGGAGGGTTTTATGTTATAGCACATTCGGTTGCTTGTGGTGAAGATATCCCGGAAGGAAGTTTTATACCTACATCACCAATGGAACATGGTAGTTTTATAGGAGGTATGGATGAGGATTGTGATGTGGAAGTAGCAGAGGAATCTCCTAAAGGAGGTAAGCCTAAAGGCAGTAATGGTAACTCTAAAAAATCATCATCGTTGAGCTTTAATGCTTATCCTGTGCCATTTGATCAAGAATTGACTGTCAGTTATAAGTTTGATTATAATACAAAGGTAAATATAGATGTATATGATGCCAAAGGGTCTTTGATTAAACAAGTCGTGGACACTGAGTATGTTAAAGGAACTTTGAGTTCTACCAAACTTGATATAGCGACTGTGGATGATCAGTTGTTCTTTGTTAGAGTAACAACTAATGAAGGCACACTGGTTAAAAAGGTTATTTCATCTTCATCTAAATGATAGTTAATTAAATTGTATTTTAAAGATAAAAAGGGCGACCATCTGGTCGCCCTTTTAATTTGATTAGTATTCTTAAATGTTTTTTAAAATAAGTTTAATAAGATTCTCAATAACCCGATTTGGATTTTCACTAAAACTTCCAAGTATCCTATTGGCAATGATAGCATTTAACGAAATGGCGTTATGCCCCAAAAGTTTTGATAATCCATAAATGGCTGATGTTTCCATTTCGAGATTTGTGATTTTAAGAGCATTGTATCGAAATTTTTCTATTCTATCGTTTAATTCGGGATTTTGAATTTTGAGCCTTAAAACACGTCCTTGAGGCCCGTAGAATCCACCAGCCGTTATAGTTAAACCTTTGTGAATATTAGAGTCTTCAAACTTTTTTATAAGAGCATCGCTGCCATTAACAACAATAGGGTTTGCTTTGCTTTTGTCCCAGTTTGTTTGCGAAACAAACGCTTTTTCTATTTCAGGGTTCCTAATGCTTTCAACCAGATAGGCATGAAGCATTCCATTAACATCTAAGGCATGGGTGCTCATTAAAAAAGAATCGATGGGGATTTCTTTTTGAATGGCGCCAGAAGTACCTATTCTAATAATATCTAGGCTTGTTAATTTATTTTTAACTTTTCGCGTATTAAAGTCAATGTTAACTAAAGCATCCAATTCGTTTAAAACAATATCAATATTGTCAGGGCCAATACCTGTAGATATTACAGTTAACCGTTTGCCTTTGTAAAAACCAGTTTGTGTTTTAAACTCCCTTTTTTGGGTTTCAAATTCTATGGAGTCAAAGTGTTTGGTTACTTTTTCAACACGATCTTGATCGCCAACAAAAATAATGGTATTGGCTATATTTTCAGGTTTTAGGTTTAAATGGTAAATACTGCCATCTGGGTTTAAAATAAGTTCTGAAGGCCTAATGAACATTTTTTGGGGTTTTGATGAGTTTATTATGGCTTTTGCTGAATTGAAAATCGGCGTTTTTAGCCCCACCATAATAAATAGTGTTATTTATTTCTGAAAAGAAATTATGTTGACCTAATAAGGCTTCATGTCCTTTTCTGTTAAGTGCTAGGCCTTTAGAAGAGGAGTCGAAGAAAATAGATAGAATTTCTATAGTCCTTTGCAATTGTAAATCTCCAAAACCATAATACCCCTGGTAATTTAGGGCATAGCCAAGCAAATGGTGTTCAGATTTAATATGATTGTTTTTAATTATTTCCAGGATATTGGTTTCTAAAATGTTCAAGCCACTTTTTGAGTCAGGAAAACGCTCCAGATGTGCTTTTAAGCAGTTACTTAAATATTTAAAGGAAGAAGTCTTGATTATATAAGGTTTGAACAAATTATGGTCGTAGCCACAATAAATTTGCCAAAGCGATTTTGCTAAGTTAATATCGTCATGAGTAAGTAAAACACGTTCTTGGTAATGTTTTATCAACTGATCCGTTGATAGTTCTGATAATCCCACTAAGTTTTTATTGCCAGATATTCTACCGCTGCAAACTAAATACAAAGGCGATTTAATCTTTTTTTGTTGTATCAAGCTAATCACTGCCAGCATATTGATATGGCAAAATAAATCGTATTCAAACCATAGAATGATTTCGGAATATTTGTTGGTGTTTTGAAGTTTGTTGAGTTCACCTTTAAAGGTATTTACATCCAATTCCAATTGGTAAACGGAAGCAAAAAAGCGTTTTCTGGTTTCAAAAAAAGCTTCAGAATCAATGTCTTCAAAAGTAGGGCCTTCACAAAGCATTTCTTCCCAAGTAAGGAAGTCGCCTTTAAAGTCGAGCTCTAAAAGTTTTCGTGATAAAACACTTCCGTTTGTAATATGAAGGATGCGTTTTTCCATTCTTAACCACCAACACGCTTCACTTTAAACCCTTTGTCCTTGAGCATTTTCATAATCTTGTCCCTATAATCACCTTGTATAATGATTTTATCATCTTTAAAACTGCCGCCTACGCTAAGGGTTGTTTTAATGTCTTTGGCAAGTATTTTAAAATCTTCAGTGGCACCAGTGTAGCCTTCTAGAATCGTTGTAGGTTTCCCTTTGCGTTTTTCATATTTACATATAATGGGGTCGTCTTGAATCCAAATATTACTTTCTGAAGCACCAGTGTCTTCTTCGGTTTCGGGCGTATGTTCAGGAAAAAGTTTTTTTAGCTGGTCTTGTAAATCCATAATTTAAAGTGGTTATTATTTTTTGATAAGACCCAATTCAATTAAGCGCTCCGTTAAAAATTCACCAGCAGTGATATCATCGTATAGCTTGGGATTGTGACTATCTACACAGCTTTCTAAAACATTCAAATTCATATCACTTATGGGGTGCATAAAAAACGGAATGGAATATCTAGAAGTGCCCCATAATTCTTTGGGTGGATTTACAACACGGTGAATGGTAGATTTTAGTTTGTTGTTAGTGTGCCTAGAGAGCATATCGCCAACGTTAATCATAAGTTCATCGGGTTGCGCAATGGCATCAATCCATTCGCCTTTGTGGTTTTGAACTTGAAGCCCTTTACCTTGCGCACCCATGAGCAATGTGATTAAATTAATATCGCCATGGGCTGCAGCCCTAACGGCTTCTTTGGGCTCTTGGGTAATAGGAGGGTAGTGAATAGGGCGCAAAATGGAATTACCATTATGAATATAATTGTCAAAATAGGTTTCTTCTAAATTGAGATGTAGCGCTAAAGCACGTAATACATATTTAGCGGTTTTTTCAAGCATTTTATAGGTTTCTTTGCCAACCTTGTTGAATTCCGGTAATTCTTCTACCATCACGTTTTTAGGATATTCGACTTCTAGTTTAGGATTATTTTCCACATATTGACCAAAATGCCAAAACTCTTTTAAATCACCTTCTTTTTTACCTTTGGCACTTTCTTTACCAAAAGAAACATAGCCACGTTGACCT
Source organism: Marixanthotalea marina (assembly GCA_018883545.1). Classification (GTDB taxonomy): domain Bacteria; phylum Bacteroidota; class Bacteroidia; order Flavobacteriales; family Flavobacteriaceae; genus Marixanthotalea; species Marixanthotalea marina. Next base: position 4,471 of record JAHLEH010000005.1, read on the forward strand.
CCAATGCCTGGAATTTCATATTTCTGTTTGATTTCTAAAGGCAGGTCAAAAAAGTTTTTAATTTCTGCATATAGTTTTTCAACAAGCTTATCATCCAAAAAATGGCCTTTTAAGGCCACGAAACCTATTTCTTCATAGGCTTTCCCTATGTCATCTACAAACTGTTGCTTTTTAGTTGGGTTATTGGAAAGGAAATCATTTAAATCAACGCTTGGAATTGTTTTCATAGAATAAAAGTTAGATTAAAACAAGCTGTATTACTACAAATGTACGAAACATTATAGAAGATATAGGTCTGGTTATTCTATAAAAGGTGGATTAAAAAAAAATAGTAATATATTTAAAAAAAGTAAATAATTGGGTTTTGAGAATAGCTGCAGTATTTTTAGTTCTATTGCTTTTTAATTGTAAAGAAGAACGCTTTGAAGATAAGTTTAATTGGGAAAGTATGATTGTTACCGCAACAGCATATAATTCCACTACACGCCAAACCAATTCGAACCCGCATATTACGGCATTTGGTGATAGTATCTTCCCAGGTTTAAATTACATTGCGGTTTCTAACGACTTACTTAAAAGTAGATTGAAATACAATACACCTGTTAAAATTGAGGGCTTAGATAGTATTTATTTTGTTAAGGACCGTATGCATTCCCGTTGGAAAAACCGAATAGATATTTATATGGGATTGAATGTTGATGCAGCAAAAAAATGGGGCAGAAAAAAGGTTACAATTCTATACGGTATTCCAAAAGACTCAACAATAAAAGAGTAATCATTTTGTTTGTGCTTCAGATAATGTAAAAGGATAAGCTTTTTTTAATTCCATTTGTTCTTCTTCAGATAAATTCTCAATCGTTTTATTTAAAATATTGTTGCTGTAAGTTTGTCTTAATTCGAAGAATGCTTTTGTTATTTCATCTTGAACCTCAATAAATGTTGTATAAGAAGACTGTTTTGATGCTTGCAACGATAATACAGCTTCCTTTGGGTTATTAGAAGCATTGGGTAATCCTTTTCCTTTACAGTAACTACAACTACCGTCTCCATTATTATCAACAAAATCTTTCGTATTGTCCTTTAGTTCACTAATGTCGATAACATTTTCATTAACCATGATATGGTTTTGGTCGTTTATGTAAATCCGCATCATATTTCTATCGGCAATTTCATCACTGCATTTCACATTTGGTGGACATTTAGCTGCCAATTTCCTGTTAAAGCCTTTGTCATTAGGTATGGCTGAACTTACCAAAAAGAACATGAGTAACAAAAATGCAATGTCTGCCATAGACCCTGCATTGACTTCGGGTACTGAATTTGATCGTTTCATATAATTTAAGTTAAATGTTAATAAAAACTTAAATCACAAAAACAGTACCAATGTTTAGTGGTAATAACGTTTTACACCTTTCCAGATAGTTTCGGTACTTTGTTTAAAATTATGGATTTTCCTGTCTAATGTTAAAATTTCTCTGGTAATGGTATTTGTGTGCTTTGATATTTTAAGATAACTGTTCATTTTTTTGATGCTTGATTGATTTTAAAAGAGACGTTACTATTTGTAACGTCTCTTGCTGTTCCAATTATAAGTTCTAGAGTTAGGTAATGTGCTGGAAATTTGATTGTTGTTTAAAGTTCTCATGATTTCTGTTGTTTTTAATTGATTTATACTTGATAGACGACAAGAAATCAAATTTGTTACAGTACTATGTATAACATATTAGTAAATTAACAATATTTTAGCACTAAGGGGAAGGTAAAGGCTGTTAAAACACGATAAAAAGTGTTTGGGAATAGTTTTTGTGTTAAAACAAAGTAAAAACAAGAAAACTTGTTTATCCGAAAACTTTAAAAAAATATATTTGTTTATTGAAACGTTAGTATTTGAAAATGCGTGAAGTTTTGAAATTTTATATTTCTGTTGTTGTTTTAATTTTATTTGTTGTTTCTGCACAAGCCCAAATTGATAGCAGAAATAATTCTTTCTCTATACCGGCAGTAGAAACCCCTAATGACTCAACGAATACGATTGAAGCGAACCCTATAGAACCAATTGCACCAGAAAACAATCAAAGTGGTTTGGATGGCCTATCATTGCCAAAAAAGAATTCGTCTCAATTCAGTTTACCAAAAAAAGAATTCTCAATGACCGATAGGGAAGAGTTTGGCAACCCTGCCGAACTTTATAAAGACCGTCTGGATAAGCACATGAATGATATAAAGGAAGAAATGTATTTAGGAACGGTGGGCAGTTCGGTCGATCAGCATTTTGGGGAATTTAGAACAAAGTCTAAATTCATCTATGTCCAGTACCGAGACTATGGTCAACAGGATGGTGATTTAATCCGCATTTTTGTAAATAACGAAATGATTAGCCCTCGTGTTCTGTTGACCAATAGTTTTAAAGGGTTTGTTTTAGATCTTAAACCAGGCAGGAACGCAATCGACTTTTTGGCATTAAATGAAGGCTACGCACTGCCAAATACAGCCCATTTCAGAATACTAGACGAAGATAAGCATGTAATTGCTTCCGATATGTGGGCACTTTCCATCGATGTGAAAGCAACAATTGTTATTATTAAAGAATAGAACTTTCCAAATTTTCACGAAATCGTTCGTCATAAACTCTCAAAAGGTGTTATTTTTGCCCGCCATCAACTTGTATTTATGTCCGTATCAAGAACAGAATTAGAAGAGAGAAAAGCCGGAAAAGATTTATATAGTTATCAAAAAGGAGCCATCAATAAAATTTTTAAAAGTTTTGAAGAGGCGCCAGACGATTATCATTTGCTCTATCAATTACCAACCGGAGGAGGAAAAACCGTTATTTTCTCTGAAATAGTTAGACAGTATTTAAAACACCATAAGAAAAAGGTGTTGGTTATGACCCACCGTATTGAGCTTTGTAAACAAACGTCTAACATGTTAACAGAGTTTAATGTCATCAATAAGGTGGTTGATAGTAAAGCTGATTTAAGTGACCAAGGCGAATACAGCTGTTTTGTGGCGATGGTAGAAACCTTAAATAATAGGCTGAATGATGATAAACTTGATATTTCGGATATTGGATTGGTTATTATAGATGAGGCTCACTATAACTCATTTACCAAACTTTTTAAGTTCTTTAGTCAGTGTTTTATTTTAGGAGTTACCGCAACGCCGTTAAGTTCTAATATAGACTTGCCAATGACCGACAATTATGATGAACTGATTGTTGGTGAGAGTATAGAATCATTAATAAATAATGGTTTCTTGGCCCGTGCCGAAATGCATTCGTATAATGTAGGTTTAACATCTTTAGTAGTAGGTGCCAATGGTGATTATACGGTTAAATCTTCGGAAGACTTGTATACAGCTAACGATATGTTAACTAAGTTATTACAGGCTTATGAAGAACGTTCTAAAGGTAAAAAAACATTGATTTTCAATAACGGTATCAACACCTCATTGCATGTGTACGATACCTTTAGGCGGGCTGGTTATCCTATTGCACATTTAGATAATACCAATACTAAAAAAGAACGCGCGCAAATTTTAAAGTGGTTCAAAAAAACACCCGATGCCATATTAACCTCGGTAAGTATTTTAACCACAGGGTTTGATGAACCAACCGTTGAAAGTATCATTTTAAACAGGGCAACCAAATCGTTAACGCTTTATTATCAAATGATTGGTAGGGGCTCGCGTGTACTGAAAAACAAAAGCACTTTTACTGTGGTCGATTTGGGTAATAATTTCCACAGGTTTGGTCCTTGGGGCGATAACCTAGATTGGCAACGTATCTTCAAATCTCCAAACTATTATTTGGATTCATTGTTGAGTGATGAGGATTTGGAAAGCAATTTTAGATATGAAATGCCAGATGAATTACGCGCTGAGTTTTCAAATTCCGAAGAGGTTTATTTTGATATCCAAAAGGCGTATGTAGACTCTATTCGTAGTGGCGAAACTACCAAAGTAGTTTTAGAACGTTCCATAGAACAACATGCTAAAATTTGTGTTGAAAACAGTGAAGATGTTTATGATGCTTTGGCTTTGGCAAAAAAACTGGGTGATGATATTGATTTCAGAATAAACCGCTACACGAAGTGTATTAGTAAAAGTACCTATAATTTTGTGGAATGGTTGAAAGGCGACTACAGAAAAAAGCTCAATGCGTATTTAAGAGCTAATTTTGATGACGTTTTTGAAGCCATTCATGGGTATCCGCCAGAAGACTAGATCCATTCCCACATTCTTTCGCATAAATTGCTTAAAATAAGCTTATCTTTGTGGCAGATAAGCATGTTTAAATATTTTCTATAATTTTTGCAAACACTTTCACGGTTAAATAATGTTATGAAAATTAAAGGCATTGCACTTTAAGCATTAATTTAAAACATTTTTTAACGTAAGCTATGGCTAAATCACAAACAACATTCAACAAAATAGAAAAAGAGAAAAAGCGCTTAAAAAAGAGGGAAGACAAACAAAAGAAAAAAGAGGCAAGAAAAGCTGAGGCTAAAGAAAACCCCAAAGGTATTCAATTCGCATATGTAGATTATAACGGTAATTTAACCGATACCCCTCCAGACCCTTCAAAAAAAGTAAAAGTTGAAGTAGAAAATATAGAAATAGGAATTCCAAAAAAGGAAGACAGACCAGAAGAAGAACTTGCTCCTAAAGAAGGCAAAGTGTCTTTTTTCGATACCTCTAAAGGGTTTGGATTTATTATTGATAGCATTAATCAGGAAAAGTATTTTGTACATGTAAGCGGTTTACTTGAACCTATAGCAGAAAGTGACAAAGTAACCTATGAATTGGAAAAAGGTTTGAAAGGCATGAACGCTGTTAGGGTAAAAAAGATTTAATAATTTTACAACTTCAAAAGTCAATTTTTTAGGGCACTTATGAGTCTACATTCCTTAGAAGAAGATCAAGAATACATAAACCTGCAAACAGAATTGGTTAGGTTGCAACAACACATAAAGCAAACCAACCAGCGTGTTATTATTTTGTTTGAAGGCAGGGATACCGCAGGCAAAGGCGGAGCTATTATGCGGTTTATCCGTTTTTTGAATCCGCGATTGTACAAAGTAGTAGCGCTTTCCAAACCTACTGAAAAAGAGTTAGGACAGTGGTATTTTCAACGTTATATTGAACATTTGCCAGGTCCTGGTGAGATGGTGCTTTTCGATCGAAGCTGGTATAATAGGGCAGTGGTAGAGCCTGTTATGGGATTTTGTACAAAAAAACAATATAGCTTGTTTAACAAACAAGTAGTACAGTTGGAAAATATGTTGGTAAATGATGGCATCCATCTATTTAAGTTTTGGTTTTCTATAGATGCTGAAGAACAGAAACGGCGTTTGGAAGATCGTGTTTATAATCCGCTTAAACAATGGAAATTAAGTAGTGTAGATGTAGAAGCACAGTCTAAGTGGGAAGAATTCACCAAGTATAAGGAAACCATGTTTAAAAAAACAGGCACTGTAAAATCACCATGGATTGTAATTAAGGGAAACGATCGTGATGTTGCCAGAAAAGAAGTTATTCGATATGTGGTGAACCGTTTTGAATACGATAAGAAAGGGGAGACAAAGGAGCGCTTAACCTTGGATGAATCTATAGTAACAGAAGTTTTTGATGCACACAGTTTGCAGGAATGTTTGTCTAAATAGTATTTAATGGCGAATCAAAAAAAAACAGTTCTCATTTTATTGGCCTTCTTTGCCATTTATGTCATTTGGGGCTCTACGTACTTGCTAAATAAAATAGCAGTTTCTGAATTACCACCTTTTAAATTGGCTTCGATACGTTTTATTGTTGCTGCTATTTTAATTTTTCTAATAGCTAAACTTTTAAAAGTTGATATTTCCATCACAAGACAACAGCTTAAAAACACAATCATAGCAGGTTTTTTGTTTTTAACATTGGGTAACGGTGTAGTTGTTTGGGCTTTGAAGTTTGTTGATAGTGGTTTTGCTGCTTTAGAAATTTCTGCACAACCTTTGGTTGTACTTCTTTTAATGTGGTTAATTCAAGGGAAGAAAATAAGTGCCATGTCTTATATAGGTGTTATTTTAGGCTTTATAGGTGTTTTTCTTCTTGTCAGTCAAAAGCAAATTATCAGTGAGGATAACCAACTGGTTGGTATGGTCATGATTTTTGGATGCATGCTCAGTTGGGCTTATGGTAGTTTATTCGTTGGAAAATCGGATTTGCCCTCCAACTATTTTGTAAATACAGGTTATCAAATGCTATCAGGCGGTATTATGTTGGCTGTTTTAAGTTTTTGTTTTGGCGAATCTTGGACGTCTCCAGCATCTTGGAGTACAGATGTATTATGGGCTATGGTTCTTTTAATTGTGTTTGGAAGTGTTATTGCCTTTACTGCTTTTAACTTCCTGCTCAAAGAGGTATCTCCAGAAAAAGTAGCTACAAATACGTATGTAAACCCTATTATAGCTCTATTTTTAGGTTGGTGGATTTTAAATGAAACCATTACACTTCAATCCATAATAGCTGCCATAGTATTGCTATCGGGGGTATATTTTATAAATACAAAACGCATGATAAAGCCAAGAGGAATTGGACGTTAAAAAAGCAATACAATTCATGCTTATAAGCACCATTTCTTTTGCATGTATGAACAGTGCTGTAAAATACTTGGTGAATGTGAGTGCCTACCAAATTGTGTTTTTTAGGTCTGTAGGCTCTTTGCTCATTACAATGGCCTATTTGCATCAAAAAAATATTCCTGCTTTTGGCTCCAATAAAAAGTTATTACTACTTAGAAGTTTGGTTGGTGTCACCTCCATGACCTTGTTTTTTATGGCAACCAAATATATTCCTATTGGTTCTGCTGTCTCGCTACGTTATTTGGCTCCTATTTTTGCTGCCATCTTTTCTATTTTTCTTTTGAAGGATAAAGTTAAGCATTGGCAGTGGGTTTTCTTTTTCATTTCTTTTTCGGGTGTAATTATTTTAAAGGGTTTGGATTCGCAAATGAACAATTATGGTCTTTTTTTAGCAGTATTGTCAGCTGTTTTTAGTGGATTGGTTTATGTTGTAATTAGCAAAATAGGGAAGAGCGAGCATCCTGTGGTGGTGGTTAATTTTTTTATGTTTGTCTCTACAATAGTAGGAGGTTTATTGTCTATTGGCCATTGGAAAAAACCACAAGGATTGGAATGGTTGTTGTTATTTAGTCTTGGTGTTTTTGGTTTTTTCGGTCAGGTATTTATGACGAAAGCGTTTCAAGTGGCGTCAACCAATCAAGTAGCGCCATTAAAATATTTGGAAGTTATTTTTACTGTCTTAATAGGGCTGTCTTTATTCGGAGAAATCTATACACTTTGGAGCATTCTTGGTATGTGCATGATTATTTTAGGACTGCTTTTAAACGTTTGGTATAAGTCGAGCTATAAGGCTTAGCTTAGTTTATTTTTTCAATTCTAGAGTCAGCAGTTAAATGTTGGTATGTTATTACAGCATCACCTTTATAGCGTAACAAACAATCAGCAGAAGCATCAACATCAATAGTATTTGTTACAGTTAAGAAAGCATCGCAATCTGCTACCATATTTAATTTTAAATCTTTAACATTTAGATTGTAAGATAAAAGTTTTGCATCAGCAGTTAAATCGGCATTTAGCTTATTTATGGATCCCTTCAAATCTGCATTGGCATCGGCCATAGCTTTTAAATTTAAAGTATTTGCAAATAGTTCTCCAGAAAAGGCACTATCAGAAGAAATATTGATTTTTACATTATCCGCTATTAACGTATTTTCTAAGTAGATATTTGTATCTGCTATAGCACTAAATTCATTTATGGATTTAGTAGTAATATAAATGTTTAAGGTAGGCTGGCCTTTTATATTAATATTGTTTTTCAATTTTACTACCAAACTATTGTTGACTAATGAAGTCTCGATGAATTGATGTAAATTTTCGTTGGCTTCTATTTGAACGGATTCTTCTGTTTCAGAGAACGTAACATAAACTTTAAAACCTCCGGACACCTCAAGTCCTGTAAAGCCCGTATAGTCTAAGTTGCTAAACGTAGTTACATCATTACCTCTTACATTTATACTATCTATGCTACAGGAAAACAAGGTTATTGCTAAAATAAATAGCGCGGTATAAATTTTGTTTAATTTCATTTGAATGATTTTTGATTGATGAAAGTTTTTATTATTTGTTAGTTACAGGAACCCACTGAAAATTTATTGGGTACCATTCGCGCATCTTATTCTGTAAGTTGATTAAAACCACATTGCTCTCTGAGAAAACATATTGTGTGTTTATCACTTTTCTCTTTGTTGTATCCATTAATTAATTGTTTTTTGTTTGTAACGATTTCTTCCCATATTGAAAACACCCACTTTAATACCTAAACCAGCTGAAAATCCGTTAATATTTGAAAGACCATATTCAGGTTTAAAATTTATTCTACTGGAAAAGCGGTGTTTTACAGCTGCTTCCAATTGTATATATCTTGAAATATTAAATAAAAGACTTACTCCAGGCTCAAAAACAAAAACAGGTTGCCAATCATCATCTTCTATAGTGTTTTCAAAATCCCTATCAATTAATCCAACGGCACCACCACCAATAAGCAATGGAAATGACAAATTCAATTTAGATTTACTAAATAATATTGGTTGTAAATGTAAACCGCCATATCCACCAAATAAATCTCTGTCATTGAAGTTAAGTCCTTGTCTGTTTAAGTCGGAGTAAAATCCAACACCAACAAACCCTACCTCAAATTGTTGGTTTGCAACATAGGCTATTTGAAAGGTCATGGCGTAGGTGTCTGCTTTATCTATTTTACCGTAGTATGTCCCTAAACCTAGGTAAACGCCATGAACTGTGTTTTTTCGGTCGTTAAACTCAATGTAATCATCGGATTCTTGAGCATTAACTAAATAAGTGCAGCAAAAAAAAGCTAAAAAGAAGTAAATTAAATTTTGATTCATGATTTTTTGTTTATTAGAATAGACAACCCATTTGCAAATAGGTTGCATGTTGTAATTAAATTTTATAAAATATTTTAGGTGTTAATCTTTTAGGGTAATAATTCCCTTTTTTCCAGTAAAAGTAAAAATGCCAGATTTAGGTTTTCCGAAGGTCGCACTAACCTTTCTAACTCTGTTGTTTTTGTCTATAACCTCGCTTTTTATATTCGAGAAGGATTTGGAGAGCCTTAATATTCCTTCTTCTAATGTAGCATCAAATTTAAAATTAAGTTGGTTTACGTTTATACTGATATCTGATGATTCTTGACCAATATTTAAGTAAGGATCTGGGCTATTGATTTTTAAAACCCTGAATTCTGTTACTTTTAGCTGGAGGTTTACTTGTTTTTCAATGCTCTTTATTTCTATATTAGAAAAGTTAGCTTCACCATATAAGTTGTCAATATGATCTATTAAAATTTCATCTTTACTTGATACTATGTCAAGATTAAAAATATTTTTTGCATTAATATAGCTGCCACTTGTTTTAAGGCGTATGTCTTTGGAATCCTCAAAATCAATACTGCCATTTTTTAAAGATACGGTGCCATAAGTGATTGATTTTGCCCTTAGTTTTCCAAAACTCATACTAATATTTGCATTTGTGAGGTTTTTGCTAATCCACATGTTGCCATGCTCAATAGTTGCTTTAAGTTTCCCTGTCCAGTTGTCAAGAATAACATCTCCAAAGGAATTAATAAGTTCAACTTCAGCATTAATTGGCAAATTGATAGTATAGTTTATTTCCACATTTCCTTTATCGAGATCAAAGGGGTTTATTTTGTTGAAGTATCTGGCAAAAAAACCTATATCTCTATCTGAAATTTCAGAAACAACACTTATAAAATCTCCCGATTCTACAATATTTGAATTTATACGATCTAAAATATCTTTGGCTTTTTCTTTTTTATCATCGGTTACACTAATATTTGCCACAATGGCAATATTGTTTTTTTCCCATCCATTTATGGTTATGGTGCCGTACTTATTCTCTAAATACAGTTCGCCATTATTGGTCATTTTAAAAGTTTTCTCAATTTTTTTTGTTAGAACTTCTTGTGAAAACACTGAAAAACAAATAAATAAAAGAAAAAATGGTATTGCTCTTTTATAGTATGTATGTTTCTTTGTCATTAGAAATGTTTTTTTCAGAACTATTAATTTGTTTTAATAAATTCTCTATTAATTCAATACGTTTTTTGTAATTAGCTACTATTGCTTCTAAAACAATTTCTGAGTCTAACCCCCTTAGCAGCTCTTTTTTTAATGCTTCATATTCAACATCTAAATCATCCATAAAGGATAGAAACTCTTCTTTTTGTTCCGTTGTTAGGGATGAGTTCTTGTTAAGTAATTTTACATTGTAACTTAATAAGCCTTTGTAATGCATGTCTATATCTATTAGCTCTTGGGCAACTTCACTTTTTTCAGTATTACTGGTTGTGATATTGGCAATAAAAAATAAACCCAAGCCAATTAAAAAAACTGCAGCTACTTTAAGAAACGGATAATTAATTAGCCTAATAACTTTAGGTTTAGGTTGTGGTTTATCTAACCTAGCTTCAATGTTCTTCCAAATTTTACTTTTGTCAGCTTCATGGAAGTCAAATAAGGCTTTGTTTTCTCTTATATGTTTTTCGAAATCATCCATTATAGTCTGTTTATTATTTCTATTAATTTTTTCTTCGCTCTGTGATACTGTGATTTTGATGTAGATGCTGTTATACCTAATACTTCACCAATTTCAACATGATCATAGCCTTCAATTAAATAAAGATTAATTATTTGTTGATAGCCAGCTGGCAGCAATTCTATTCCCTTTGAAACTTTTTTAATATCCATTTTAGGACTATTTTCAATGGTTTCTTCCTTTAAGTGGTATATTTCATTATTTAAGGGTACTATTTGTATTTTTCTTTTTTTTAAGTGATTAATACTTTTATTGATAACAATTTTTTTCAACCAAGAACCAAAAGTGCTTTCATATCTAAAAGAAGAGAGCTTACCAAAAGCTTCTATAAAACAATCTTGTATAATATCTTCTGCATCTTCATCAATTTTCACTATACGTTTACATACATTGTACATGGCATCTATATAAAGCATATACAACTTGTGTTGGGCAATTCTGTCACCTAACTTGCATTTTTCAACAAGTTCTTTATGTGTATTTAATATATTTTGGTCCAATTAAAACGTTTGGATTTTAGCTGCTCTAAAATTAATTTTATTTTTTCAGCTCATTAGTTATAGACAAGTAAAAAACTAAAGGGTTGCAAGAATGTAAAAATTAATTTAAGAAAGTTAAAAGCATACCATATTAAAATAATAATGTTTGTTCTTTGAAATGGCTATTTGTATTTTTGCTCGCCTTTTAATTAACTGTAAATGACATTTTCAACACGAATAAATAGTATAAGAAGACGCATTATGCGCGCTATTACTAAGGGAGTAGGTAGTTCATATACCGAACCGAAATCTGGGTCGCTAAAGCCAGAGAATATAAAAAGCGTATTGATTATTAGGCCCAACCACCGGTTGGGCAACCAACTTTTGTTAACGCCTGTTGTGCAGGAGGTAATAGCTCAGTTTCCTAATTGTAAAATTGATTTGTTCGTGAAAGGTGGTGTGGCTTATCCGGTTTTTGAAAATTACAAGGAAATAAATAAAATCATTCAATTGCCAAGAAAACCTTTTAATGAGCTAATTAAGTATGCTAAGGTTTGGATTTCCATAAAAAAATCGCGTTACGACATGGTAATCAATGGTGATAAAAACTCCTCTTCTGGCAGGTTACTAACCAATTTGGCCAAAGCCGATTTTAAAATATTTGGTGATGTTAATGAGGAAATTCAACAAAAGTATGCCGATTACGAACATATTGCGAAGTACCCAGTTTATAATTTAAGGCAATTTGTAGAAAAATTAAGTGGTGAAAAAGTGAAGCGTCCTGTCCCGCTTTTGGATTTAAAATTAAATGCTGAAGAGCTTTCAAAAGGCAAAACTGTTTTAGATGATATTATTAAAAATAACAAAAAGACCATTTGTATCTATACCAATGCCACTGGCGATAAGTGCTATTCTGAAGCTTGGTGGGAAACATTTTATGCTCGTTTATTAAAAGAGTTTCCAGAGTATAATATCATTGAAATGTTGCCTATTGAAAACATTTCTAAAATAAACTTTAAAGCACCTAACTTTTACAGTAAGGATATTCGCGAAATGGGTGCCATTATTAAAAACACATCTATATTTATTGCTGCCGATAATGGCGTTATGCACTTGGCCAGCGCAGCGTTAACCCCAACCGTTGGTTTTTTCTCAGTAACCAGCGAAGACATGTATAGGCCTTATGGCAATGGCAGTGTTTCGTTAAACACTAACACAACATCAATTGATGATTGGATTGTTGAAGTTAAAAAAATATTAAATCTTCAATAAAACGATTTCTAATTATAGCTACTAATTTTCTTAAAAAACTAGTTGTCAATTGGTAACACATTCGTAATTACTAAAATTTATAACCCAATTAAAAAAGCGTATTATAATAAATAAGCCTATGGTTTATTAAAGCCATATTTTTATGAAAAATTAATTTTTATGAGTACACAAGCATTATTAAAACCTTACAAAAGCAATAATTTAGATCTTAAAAATAGAGTTGTTATGGCTCCTATGACACGCAGTAGAGCCAACAACGATGGAAATATACCAACCGATGAATTACAAGGCCTTTATTACGAACAGCGTGCTTCGGCAGGGTTAATTATAACCGAAGGCGCCCAAGTCTCACCAAGAGCTGTTGGCTACATAAACACCCCTGGAATCCACACAGAAGCCCAAGTAGAAGGTTGGAAAAAAATAACCAAACGTGTTCATGACAAAGGGGGCAAAATATTTTTACAGCTTTGGCATGTAGGGCGCGTGTCGCATCCCGATTTCCATAACGGCGAGTTGCCTTTGGCGCCTTCAGCTGTTAACCCACATGATGATGTATATACCAATGAAGGACTAAAAAAAACCCCCACACCTAAGGCAATGACGGTAGCGGAAATTAAAGAAACCGTCAGCGATTTTAAAAATGCCGCTAAAAATGCGATAGAGGCAGGGTTCGACGGTGTTGAAATACATTCTTCAAACGGCTATTTATTTCATCAGTTTTTTAGCAGTACTACCAATCTTAGAACCGATGAATATGGTGGCAGTACAGAAAATAAAGCCCGTTTTTTCTTTGAGGTGTTAGATGCTATTAAAGAAGTTGTGCCTGAGGAAAAAATTGGTGCACGGTTTAATCCGTCTTTAAACAATGTGTTTGGTATGACTATGGACGAAAATAGCATTCCAACTTTTGAATATATTATTCAAAAGCTTAACGATTACAATTTAGCTTATGTTCATTTGTCTGAACCATTTACAGATGTATCCGATATTCCTTATGCCGTAACTGAAATAGCAAAGCATTTCCGTCCGTTATATAACGGGACTTTAATGATCAATTCAGGTTTCACCCAAGAAAAAGGAAATAAAATTATTGAAGCAGGTTATGCAGATTTAGTATCTTTTGGTAAATTGTACATATCTAATCCCGATTTGGTAGAACGTTTTGAAAACAATCTCGAATTGGCCGATTGGGACGCCGATACGTTTTATACGCCAGGCACTAAAGGATATACAGATTATCCAAAAGCTGAGGAATTACAACAAGTTTAACAATTAAAAAGCTAATTTTATGAAATTTACAAGAAAAGCCCAAGCCCAATGGAAAGGTGGCGGCAAAGATGGAAAAGGGACGTTAACATCAAACAGTGGTGTACTAAGTAATACGCCTTATTCGTTTCACACACGATTTGAAGATGGCGATAAGGGCACCAATCCTGAAGAATTGGTAGGAGCGGCCCATGCAGGGTGTTTTGCCATGCAATTAAGCTTTTTACTGGTTGAAGCTGGGTTTACAGCTAATACACTAGATGTTGATGCTACAGTAACGTTTCAGGATGGAAAAGTAACAACCATTACCTTGAATTTAAAAGGTGATGTGCCAAATATTGGTGCAGAACAATTTCAGGAAGTAGCGACCAAAGCCAAAGAGGTTTGTCCGATTTCCAATCTATTAAATGCAGAAATTGTACTGAATGCCAGTTTGGTTTAAATAAAATATAATTGACTAATAGAAAACCAGTACATGAAAGTGTGCTGGTTTTTTTTTATGTTTTTTACCGATAATTTCTGCACTTAAAAACCATTTATCGTAAAGTTTGGGCGTTCGTATAGTTTTTAGTTTTTTATCGGGTTAATCATTTAATTTTAAATAATTTAAAACATGAGCCCCATGAAAAAAATATTAACTCTAGCTTGTTTAGTTTGTTTTTCGGCAATACCTTTTTTTGCTAACGCACAAGAATTGGCTGACAACTCAGAATCCTACGGTGTTGATTATAAAAATCGTAGTGCACTCTACGACTATTCTGAAATCAACTTAAACAGTGTAGACACCGTTCCCGATTATTCGGATAAACTTGAAAAGCTTAAAATTACAGGAACCATTTACCAAAGTGATGGTGTAACTCCTGCCAAAGATGTAATTCTTTATGTTTTTCAACCGGATGATAAAGGAAACTATAATATGAAGCGTGACGAACACCGTAAACGTTATGTGTACCACAGAGCTTGGGTAAAAACTGATGCTGATGGAAAGTATACTTTTTATACATTCATGCCAGGTAAAATGATTCGAAGTAAAGAATTAAAACAAATTCATAGAATAATTAAAGAACCTGGAAAAGCAGAACAAGAATTAGCGCCATTTTTCTTTAATGACGATCCATTAATTCCAGAATTAACCTTGGCTTGCCGTGCAGAAGCTGTAAAAAGTATGCTTCGTATTGAAGAAAAAGACGGTATGTACATTGCTACAAAAGACATTAAATTAGAAAAAACAAATTCGACCACGGACTTATAAAATTGCTACTTAAGTTAAAAAGCCAGTATGTTTTACATATTGGCTTTTTTTATTAAAACAGTTATTATTAATCTGTAATCACAATTGTTGCGACACTTTTTGCCGGCAAAGTGAATAAAAGATCTCCGTCGATTTCTTCTAAATCGGTTTTTTCAACGTTTTTGCTTAAAGATGTTATGTACAAATCAGCTGAACTGGGCACCACATTATCTACAGCAAAGCCAACACCATTAACACTGGAAATATTTTGGTTTATAACAACAATTACCGTTTTGTTATTGCCTTTATACGCCGTTACATTTAGGCCTTTGTTAACTGTTGTTTGTGCTTGAACTCTGCGGTAACCAGGTCTTACAAATCTGGAAAAATGAGAAAAAGCATAGCCTCTTTTTAAAACTTGATCTCTACTAGTGCCTTGTTCTCCATCACCCATAAACGAGTAATAGCGTTGAATGTACCACCACACATAAGCATTCCAATTTAAAGTCATTGATTGGTGTATGGTTGAAAGCATGTCCATGGTTTCGTTCCATATAGTTCCAGGAGATAGTTGAGACCATGTGCTTGTTGAATTTTGGTTCATTAAATATTCAGTCATCCAAACTTCTTTTCCTTTTTGTTCGGCAAGCGGGTAGGGATCTAAACCGCCGCCATAAATATGCCCGCCTATAATGTCAACATTGTCAACAGCTACTGGATCATTAAGAATGGGATCTGAAAAATTTCTTCTGAACTGAAAGGATTCAGGAGCAATGACTTTATTTTCAATATCTTGGGCATTTTCCTTCATAAAGGTCAACATTTCTTCTGAAGTCCATCGTGTCCACTCGCCCCAATCGGGTTCGTTTTGTATGGATATAGCATATAAAGGTACCCCATTATCTTCCATATATGTGTTAAAAGCATTTAAATGGTCTACATATTCACCATATTTCTCGGGTAGTACACGCGCGTGTGAACTATTGGGATCTAATAGTTGAGATGGAGCATTCCAAGGACTTGCAAATACTTTAACGCCTTTAGAGATGGCATATTGAGCTGTAGGAAGCTCCAATTCCCAAAGGTTAGGGTCTGGATCTACATGAACCCTTAAAATACTGAAGCCAAGTTTGCCATCGCCCTCACCAAAAACCAATTCGCGTTCGTTTTCATTTAAATCGGTTCTCCAAATAGGATGGTTAATACCACCAAAACCCTGAATAAGTTGATATTGTTCGGAAGTCGTAACATTAACTTTTGTGGTTAACTTTAAAACAGGGGGTTGGACTTCATTGTTTGTTTCTTCACTATCGCTACTACTACAAGATAAAATAAGTAATGCAAGTAGGTAAGCAAAATGGATTTTCAATTGTTTCATAATGTCTTAATTATAGTTAGTTGTATAGACTACATAAATACAATTAAAGACATGTTACATATTTTTAACTTTACAACATTCTTTTCAAATTTTGAAACATTTGAATGCTTATAAATATTTTTCAATATTAATTTTAGTAATGATTGATTCTTTCTCTTACAATTTTATTCAACCCAAACAGTTTTGATATTTGTAAATTCCTTAATACCGTAACCGGAAAGTTCCCGGCCATAGCCACTGTTTTTAATACCGCCAAAAGGCAATCGTGGGTCTGAAGCAACCAGTTTATTTACAAAATTATTTCCGGCTTCCAACTGCAATGCTATTTGTTCACCACGCTCAGCGTCACTGGTTATAACTCCAGAACCCAAACCAAATGTAGAATGGTTAGCAAGTTCTACGGCATGTTTTTCGTCTTTGGCACGAACTACCGATGCTACCGGTCCAAACAATTCGTTATCGAAGCCTTCCATACCGGGTTTAACTTCCGATAAAATAGTGGCGGGGTAGTAAGAGCCTTTGTGCTCTGGAACAAAACCACCTAACACTAATTTTGCACCTTGTTTTATGGTTTTTGTTACTTGGTCGTGTAATTCATCTCGCAAATCCATTCGGGCTAGAGGACCATAATAAGTGTCTTCGTCTGTTGGAGAACCCATCTTGGCCGCTTTCATTTTTTTTGTAAACAGTTCTAAAAAATCATCATAAATACGTTCTAAAACAATAAAACGTTTGGCGGCAATACAAGTTTGCCCGTTGTTTTGCAACCTTCCAAAAGTGGCCAGGTCGGTGGCTTTGTCTAGGTCGGCATCCTCTAAAATAATATAGGCATCACTGCCTCCCAATTCCATCACGGTTTTTTTAAGATGCTTACCTGCAATAGCGGCTACCGATCGTCCCGCAGGTTCGCTTCCCGTTAGGGTAACGGCTGCAATATGTTTGTCGGCTATAATAGGCTCAACATCCTGCGCTTTTAAATTTAAATTGGTAAAAATGCCATCGGGAAATCCAGCTTTATTAAAAAGCGACTCCAAAGCAAACGCACAACCTTGCACATTGGATGCGTGTTTTAAAACGCCAACATTCCCAGCCATTAACGCAGGTGCGGCAAAGCGTATTACTTGGTAAAACGGAAAGTTCCACGGCATAATGGCCAGTACCACACCAATGGGTTGAAAAGTTACGTAGCTTTTATAGGCTTCAGTTTTAATATGCTCATCAGACAATAACGATTCAGCATTATCGGCATAGTAATTACAAACCCAAGCACATTTTTCTATTTCTTTTCTGGATTGCTCTATGGTTTTGCCCATTTCTTGGGTTGCCAATTGGGCGTATGTTTCTTTATTGTCTAAAAAAATATTAGCCAAATTTTTCGTTAATGAGGCGCGTTCTTTAAAGGAGGTTTGTTTCCAATTCCTAAAAGTCATTTGGGCTTTTGCAATGCTGATTTTTGCTTCATCAACTGAAAGTCGTTGATATTCTGCAATTTTTTCTTCAGTAGCTGGGTTGATGGATATGATGGTATTTTTTGAAGTCATTTGTGTTTTTGATTAAACTTAAAAATACAAAAAATGTTAGACTTGTTAATTGTGATTATGCTCTGACTTTTGGTGTTCTATTCAAAAAATTAAACAATCATTAACAAGATGAAGCATTAAAAATCATTATATTTAATAGAGTGTCAGTAATTTGTATTAAAAATAAATATTGAAGTATGAAAAAGATTTTATTTATAGGCATTGCCTTAATTTTTGTGTCTTGTGGTTCTAGTAATAGTAAAAGTAATGAACAAACCGAGGGAATACTAAACGAAATGGTGAATGAAAAAACGTTTGAAATGAAATTTAACTGGGCTTATCCAAGGGTAACATCGGCTATGCAGCAATTAACCAACTCTGGACTGATTCCTAACGGAAGCACTGCGGGAAGTATTGATTTAACAGGTATTGGCAATTATTTCAAAATGGAAAATGATTCGGTAAAAGCTGAATTACCTTATTATGGCGAACGTCAATTTGGAGGAGCTTACGGCGCCAATGCCGGTATCGAATTTGAGGACGTCCCCCAAAACCTAAATATTAAAAATGGGAAAAATGGCAGTTACGAGGTTCGATTTGATGTTAATGATAAAAATACCAATACAGAAAGCTACAGGATTTTTATACAGCTATTCCCTAATTTAACCAGCAACCTTACAATTAATAGCTCTAACCGAAATAATATTCAGTATCGTGGTAAAATTTATGCAATTGACACTATAGATTAATCCATTTATTTCTGTTGAAAATCTTAAAAGTTATTCTTTTAGTTTAGTCATTTTAAACCCAATCATTTCTAAATGGGTTAGTACTTTTTGGTAATAAATTATTATTGTTGTTACTATAGCCTGAGTATTTTATATTTTTAGTGTTAAGGATAACCACATGAAAATAATTTAGACAATCTTTTTCACTAATTTTATTATATTACACTTTCAACTAAACCATACAAACAACTAAATTATGAATACCCGAAAATCGTCCTTATCAACTCTAGTTTTTTTAAGTTTCACGCTATTAATATTCTTGTCAAGCTGTAAAAACACCCTAGCGAGACCAGAAGGCCCAGGCGATATCTATGCAGTAGCTGGTTTTACCCCAACAGCAGCACACAGTACTACGAGGGCTTTGTTTGCTAATTATGATGGGCCATTGTATCAATTAACACGTGAATCTGATGGTGAAACTTTAGATATTGGCGTTGTACAACCCAGTGCTGGTGACCCAGGAGGTTATGCCGATGCAGCTGCTCAAGATGCTTTTTGTGTCGACTCCTCTTGTTGGATTAGCATCATTTACGATCAATCTGGTAATGGCAACGATTTAAAACAAGCACCGCCAGGAACTTTTAGAGGAGTTGCTAAAGGAGGTTTTAACAGTTTGCCTTTGGCAGATATGGCACCTATAACCATTAACGGACATAAAGTGTATGGTACTTTCATAATGCCTGGTTCTGGCTTACGAAACAATAATGCCGTAGGTCTTGCCATTAACGATGAGCCAGAAGGTATTTATATGGTTTTGGATGGCACGCACTATTCCAGCGGCTGCTGTTTTAACTATGGCAATACTTCTACAAGCAGTAGGGCAGTGGGTACAGGCACAATGTCTACAGTGTATTATGGCACAGCTACTGCTTGGGGCAAAGGTGAGGGGGAAGGGCCTTGGATTATGTCCGATATGGAAGCGGGCCTTTTTTCAGGATATGAAACCAAGGAAAATGCTGCCAATCCTACCATAGATTCTTGGCGATTTGTAACGGGTATGGTAAATGGCGGCGGTGGTAACCAATGGGAAATTTGGGGTGCCGATGCGCAGACCGATAGTCTGATTAATTTCTACAAGGGTGAGCGGCCGCAATCAAAAGAAAACGATACGTATTTCCCCATGCACCGTAAAGGCTCCATACAGTTGGGTAACGGTGGTGATAACGGTAATGGGTCTGCAGGTACGTTTTATGAAGGCATTATGACGTCTGGTTACCCTACCGAAGCTGTTGTTAAAGCCGTTCAGGAAAATATTGCTGCGGCCAATTACAATGTACCAACGGTAGATGTATCGCGATTAACAAGTTTTACGCCCAAATCATCTAAAGAATTAACGGTAACATTTACAAACACATCTTCAAAACCTGTATCTAATGTAGAATTGACTTTAGAAATGCCAGAAGGATGGCCTTCTGTGGGAGCCAAAACCTTGAGTGAATCCATCGCTCCGGGTGCTACTATTGAAACAATTTTTAATATAAGCTCTCCAGAATCTGTAGCCGCAGGCTATTTAAGAGCCAAAGCTACTTGGAGTGATAAAACGTATGAAACCTCACAGCGCATTCGAAATGTGCTTCCTATAAAGATTAACGAAGCCAGTTTTAGTGGGGGCGACAACCCTACCAATCAATTTTTGGAACTGTATAATACGTCCACCGAAGCTGTAGATATTTCCAATTGGATGGTCATTAATACCCCTGGGGAAGGTGCTCCTTTAGAAATGGGAAGGATTCCCGAAGGTACAACCTTGGGTGCTGGTGAATTCTATCTTTTTGGTTTGGCGCCTTCTGGTTTGGTGGCGCCAGTGAGTGCTGGCGATAATAGTATTAATGTACGTAGCACAGAAGGTTTAAAACTAGGACAGGAAATTATTATTGATACTGAAAAGGCTACCATTTCCAATATTGGTACGCCGGCTTCAGAAAAAACCATAGTTTTTGTACCTGTATCTACGGGGCCTTGGCTTCATTTTCCTGCAGGTACTACTAATTTACCTGTGGCCAATGCGGATGGTTTTAAGGTAGGTGATAAAATTGGAATTGACTTAGGAGGCAATTACGAAGTGGCCACTGTTACCGAAGTAGGTAAAGCTGCTACACAAAGTAATTTAGCTGAACCTGCAAAAGTAGGGGATACCATCATAAAAGTTTGGCGAAATGCCAATATGAGTCCGGGTGATACGCTTACCATCAATACAGGTGCTCGCATAGAATTGGCCGTTGTAAAAAATGTCATTAAGGAGGTACAAAGACCTTATCGTGGCCGATTTGAAGGCGAACCAGGTGAAGTGGAATTGGTGGCACCACTACAAAAAGATCACATGCTAGAGGTGGATGTATCATCTCCAGGAACAGGTATCAGTTTTACGCCAGCTACGCGTTTTGCCCATAAAAGTGGCGATGCCGTTCAGGCATTGGGAAGTGGTGTAACACTCAAAACAGGTTTGGCTGAAAATCATAATACAGGAGCTCCAATTCTTTTTTCAGGCGCTACTCATGTTGGCTATCAAGGTAACGTAGAAGCCAATCAATATTACGGATTACCCATGTCTATCTATGCAGGATCTATAGCCTTAATGCATGGCGATGTGCTTATGGATGCCCTTATTTATGGTTCGCCACAAGGAAACTCAAGTTCCAGAGGTTCAGTGGCAACACCTGAAATAGCAATTCTGGAAGGTGACCAAGGTCAGGGTGGTTGCATAGCCGTGCTTCCAGGAAGCAGTCAAGGGTCATTTACCGATGCGTACGACCCAATGATTAGAAGTTTAGGGCGTTACCCAAATGGTCAAGATACCGATAGCAATTGCGAAGATTTTACCTCACAAACGGTTATGACGCTAGCAAGTGCAACCTCAGTAGGTTCAAAAAATATAAAATTGGCCAGTGTAGATGGCTTGAGTGCAGGGCAATCATTGGTAATTGGTACAGGTGCTAATACAGAAACAGTCATCATAACCCAAGTGGGTACACCTGGAGCAACTAAGTTAACAGCTTCTGTATCTTCAGGTAGTACAAGCATTCCGGTAGATAATATATTTGGATTTAGTGAAGGACAAAGCATTACCATTGGTACTGGATCACGAATGGAAACAGTAGAAGTTTCAGAAATAACACGTCCACGCCGTAATTTTGCCAATCCGTCCGAAAGTATGGGGGCTTCTATTACTATCAGTAAAGGTTTAAAATATAGTCATTCTAAAGGGGAAGCTCTTGCCGGTAGCGGTATTACATTGAGCAATGCTTTAAACAAAATCCATAAAGCAGGGGAGCAGGTGTCCAGTAGCTTACCAACGCCTGGGGAAGTGAATCAGTTTTAGAATAGGATTTTAGAGTTTAAAATCAGCAGGATATTGCTTTTTGTGAAAAAAAGGGTTTTGTTTTGCTGATTTTTGTTTTAAAAGTTTTCTTCTCCAAAGTTTGTTTTACAATGAAATCGAATATTGAGATTGGGTTGGGCGTACGAAACCAATTAATCTCAATGAGATTCATGAGCTCCTCTAAAACAATAAAAACCTAGCAAATAAACACTCTTTACACCTAGAGCAAACTAGGAGAGGAGAGGAATAGTGTGAAATGTTTGCGTATTTATAGTAGTTTTTCTTTTTCTAAAGTTCTTTTGAGTTTTTTATGATTTTCCCAAAATTGCATTTCAATTTTCTCAATTGTTTCCTCATATTTTGGGTGATTTTGCAATTGCTTCAATAGAGGGTCTTCTTTGATAAACAGAAGTATCCAATATTGGAAATCATCTTGTAAACTAAATTTGTCATAAGCATTTATAGCTTTATCTTGCTTGTTTTCATAAAGATAAAGCATAGCTAAACTCGCCTCTTTGTAAATTGATTCATCTTTTTTTAAATAGTCTTTATATTTATTTAAGTATTGCTCAGCTTTCTGGGAAAATCCCATTTTATTATAAGTGTATGCAATTTTTATGTTTTCTGCAGGATACAGATCAATTTCATTGGTAGCAAGTAAATCAATATATTTTTCATAATAAAAAAGTGCATTATTATAATCTTCTTGAAAGTAATACATTTTGGCCAATTCTTGAGTAATATCAGTACGTGTAGTGTCTTTTTTCCACTCTATTAGCAGTTTGCTCGTTAAGGTTTTTAAATCTTTATTATTAGCATAATCTATAAAATATTTTAAATATGGTGAATAAGGATTATTAGGGTTATATTTTAAAGATTCATTGATGTATTCAAATGCTTTTTTTGCAAAACCGTTTTGTACTAAAGCATTGCTCAAGTGCAAATAGATATAGCTCTTAGCAATAGAGTCATTAGCTTCTATATTTAGTTTAATTCCTTTTAATGCATAAGTAAGGTATTCATTTGTATCAGGAACAACTCTAGCATATAAATCAGATAAAATCAATACTACTGAAGAAGCATTGGGATTGTAATCTAGGGCTTTTTCCAAATAAGGTATCGCTAACTTAAACTCATTTATATTTAGGTAATATAGAGCTTTTGCTATGAGAGGTAATTCAGAAGTGGAATCATACAACAAGGCATTATCTGCATACTCATTTAAATTGTCTAAATATTTTTTTTCAATTTTATTTAAATCCAAATAATAGTAACAAATAGCAATCTGAGCATAAGCGTTTGCGTATTTTGAATCTTGTTCTATGGCATTCTCAAAATTTGAGATAGCTTTAAGTAATCCTGCTTCACTTTGTTCATTTTGATTTTCTAATCCCTTTAAATAATAATCGTAAGCAATGATATTTTCTGTGGGTTTTTTATCAATAAGTGCCAATTCTTTTGGCGTTACATTTGCTTCTATAGCGAAGGCAATCTTTTTTGCAATGGTATTTTGAAGCTCGAAAACATTATCAAGTTCGTATTTGTATTGTTCAGACCAAATAGGGCTATCCTTATTGGCATCTATTAATTGAATGCTTATAAGTACCTCATTTTCTATTTTTTGTCCACTTCCCTCAATCAAATAGTTTACTCGTAATTCATCGGCAATTTCTGAAACGGTTTTAGGGGTGTTTCTATATTTTTCTGTAGAAGTTCTACTAACAACTCTTAAATCTTTAATTTTCTGAAGATTATTAAGTGAAGATTCCATAACTCCATTAATAAAATATAAATTAGAATTGTCTTCGCTTAGATTTTTAAAAGGTAAAAATGCCACTGACTTATCTTTATTTGCTTTAGATTGAAAAGAAGTGAATTGGTCTTTAAAAAAGTAAATAATAGCAATGATTGATATGGTTGTAATTGCTATAATATATTTATTAACTTTTTTGTTTTTTATACCAGTTTCTTTCGTTTCTTTTTCATTTTTTTGTTCTACATTCCATTCTTCTTCTTTTTTGGTTTTTGTTTCACCAGGAGGATAGCCATAATATTCACGATAGCATTTTGTAAAATAAGAAGGATTGCTAAAACCAACTTCAAATGCAATTTCTGAAGCAGTATATTCAGTTTCTAATAATAACTCTGCCGCTTTCTGCAAACGTATTTCTCTGATATACTGACTGGCAGACAAATTGGTTTGCTTTTTTATTTTTCTAAGTAAACTAGAACGGCTCGTATTCATTTTATCTGCCAACTCAGAAACACCAAATTGTTCGTTGGAAATATTGTCCAAAACTATGGATTTAGCTTCGGATAAAAATGAATTTGAAGTATTGTTTATTGCCATTTGTTAGAGTAACAGCAACGAAGATAAGTAAAATTTAAACACTCGTTTTAAATCAGCTTTTTCTGATTTTATCATGACTTGCGCCATAATTTACAGTCTTGCTCCATAATTTATAGCCTTGCGTAAAACTTCATAACTCTTGATTCATAACTATTTACTGTTGCTTCAACATTGACCGCATCTTTGTATCATCAAATCGAAACAATAATTCTTAAAATTTAAAATCATGAAAAAATCAATTAAAATTCAAGTAAAACATTTAGCTATTATATGTACGATAGCAATTTCGTTAAAATCATGTTTTCAAAAAAATGAAACTAAAAAAACAACAGCTATTTCAGAAAAGAAAATAGCTAAACCAAGTCAAGATATTCATGAAGCGATAATCATGAATAATTTCGAGGTTGTAAAACGACATATTGAAGAGGGTTCAGATATTAATAAAATAGAAGCCATGAGTGGTTCTACACCATTATTAACAGCAGTAACATTTAACAGACCAAAAATTGTAGCTGAGTTATTAAAAGTAAAAGTTGATTTATCTATTAAAAATAATGATGGTTCTACAGTATTGCATACTGCAGCGTTTTTTGGAAGGATAGAAATGGTAAAAATGTTGTTAGATGCTGGAGCAGATAAAACAATAAAAAACAATTTTGGGGCAACACCTAGAGAAACTGTATTAGGTGATTTTTCAGAAATAAAACCTTTTTATGAAATGCTTATAAAGCAATTACAACCAATGGGCTTTACTCTAGATCTTGCAGAAGTAGAAAAGGCAAGACCAGTTATAGCTATGATGTTGCAATAAAAGTTAATAAACCAATCTTAATTCTATATTATGAAAACTGAGAGACGATACGACATCGATTGGCTAAGGGTTATAGCCATAGTACTTCTGTTAATATATCATATTGCAATTGTGTTTCAACCTTGGGCTATGCTTATAGCCTTCATTAGAAGTGACGAAACCTCGATTGCTTTATGGCAACCAATGACCATGTTAAATGTATGGAGAATACCAATACTTTTTTATGTCTCTGGTATGGGTGTATATTTTGCTTTAAGAAAACGTAATAATATAGAATTACTTAAAGAACGCGCAAGAAGAATATTAGTGCCATTTTTGTTTGGTTTTGTGGCTTTAACTCCATTGCATATGTATGTCTTTCAAGATTATTATAATACGCCTTTAAGTTACTATCCTCATATGGGACACCTATGGTTTTTAGGAAATATTTTTATGTATGTACTTGTAGGTCTTCCTATTTTTTACGGAATAAAAAAAGGGTTATTTTCAAAACTAATATCTTTTTTAACGCGATTATTCAATAATCCGTTAGGGTTATTATCTGTGAATGTGTTTTTTGTTGCAGAAGTATTACTATTTCAGCCAAAACCTTTTGCAATGTATGCGCAAACCTGGCATGGTTTTGCTATTGGCTTGTTGGCATTCTTTTTTGGCTTTATTTTTATGAATACAGGAAAAGTATTTTGGAATACAGTAAAACAATGGAAATGGTTTTTTCTGGGATTGGCGGCTATTTTATATACAGTAAGATATGTAATCTACGCTGCTGAAGGACCTTTGTACTTAACTGCTATTGAAAGTAATAGTTGGATTTTTTCAATATTCGGATTTTGTTACCAATACCTTAACAAACCAAGTAAAACGTTATCATATTTAAGTAAAGCAGCATATCCTGTATACATTATACATATGATGGTTCTGTATTTGGCTGCAAAATTGATATTGCCATTACACTTACCTGCACTAATGGCGTTCACTCTAATAACATTTATTACATTTATTGGATGCTATTTACTTTATGAATTTGTGATAAGAAGAATACCTGTTCTTAGACTATTGTTTGGCTTAAACTGGAAAGTAAAGGCGAAAGAAGGAAACAGCAAAAAAGTCATCATAAATAAAGTGTAAAAAACTATTTCAATTCTATTTCTAAAAGTAGAACTTTATATATTCTAACTCTAATTAACTTAGAAATTATGAACAAAAAAAAATCAAAAAATATGTTAAGAGCTATATTAATAATTGGGTCATTAGCTTCATTATTCTTTGTGCCCTGGATTTTGGTTAAAGCGTGGATTTTACCTTTGCCTAATTCAGTTCAAGCGCAATTAGACCAAGCAGTAGATCACGGATTTGAAGGCGTTGTTGTTTATGTAGATCAAGCTGGTAAAAGCTCAAAAAAGTACGCTTCAGGTTGGCACAATAAAGAAAACAAAATACCTGCAAAACCAAACGCACTTTATAAGATTGCAAGCATAAGCAAACTATATGATGCAGTTGCTGTTACTAAATTGGTAAGTAATGGAAAACTTTCATTGGATAAAACACTTGCTGATTATTTACCAGAGCTTATTGGTAAAATAGAATATGCAGAAACAATCACTTTAAGGTTAATGGTTCAACATAGAAGTGGTATTCCAAATTTTACAGACGCACCAAGCTTTTGGGCAGAACCAACAGGAACATACGAAGAAAGTTTGTCACTTATTGAAGGGCAACCTGCCAATTTTAAACCTGGTAAAAAATATGAATATTGCAACACCAACTATCTGTTGATAAATAAAATAATGGATAATGTTTTGGGATATCCTAATTTTCAATTCATTCAAGAAGAGATTTTAAGACCATTAAAACTTAAAAATACTTTTGGTTCACTTAACGATGTTGATATAAACAATGTTATGAGTGGTTACCATTTAGGATACCCTCATGATTTAAAAACAAACGATTACGGTATGCACGCTACGGCAGAAGATGTGGGGAGATTTTTGAGAGCATTGAACGACGGGACATTATTTAAAAACGGAGAGCGAGAAATTTATACTTCTATTTATGAATACGAACATTCAGGTTGGGTTCCAGGATATCAGAGTTTTGCCAAATATTATGGAGATATCGATGCGGTTGTTGTTTGTTTTTATAGTACAACAGACCCCAAATTACTCAATTGGAACTTATCCGAAATAATAAATAATAGAATTTATAAAATTATTCAAGATTAGAATATTCAATAACAAACTTTAAAATGCTTTTTAATAAAATGAAAAAAAATCCAGTAGTATTACTTATAACTCTAATTCTAAACATGTTTTTTTTAGTTTCATGCTCAACAGATGAAGGTAATACAAACAGCAATATTTATTTAGAAATACCCGATGCTAGTTTTGAAGCTATATTGATTGAACTAGGTATAGACTCAGATGGAGAGATTAATAAACAAATGCTAAAAGCAGATGCTAATACCATCGGAGAATTAGATTTAGCTACTTTAGCGCATGGAGCTATTTCTGATATGTCTGGTATTGAGGGTTTTGTTAGCCTAAAAAAACTGAGTGCCTATCAACATAATATAGAGCAGATAGATTTGAGTTTTAATGTTCTTTTAGATTCTGTATATCTTGCAGGTAACTATATTTCAAGTATTGATGTAAGTAATAATATTAATCTAGAATTATTAGATTTATCGGCTAATAACCTTGTATCTGTTGAAGGGGTAACTAATTTAAAAAAATTAAAAACATTGAACCTATCTTTTAATTACCTCGAAGAAATAAGCATTAACAACCCATTGTTAAAAATTTTGCACATTAGCCATAATGATTTAACATCAATTAATATCACAGATGCCATTAACCTTAAAAACCTATTGTTAACTACAAACAAGCTCCAAAATTTAGATGTTTCCGCAAATTTAAATTTAGAAACTTTATTGGTGTCAGATAACCAATTGGAAAGTATCAATCTTACGGAGAATAGTAGTTTAACACATTTGTATATCACCAGTAATTTACTAACAAATTTAGATGTTAGTAGTAATATCAATCTTGTAGATTTGAAGGTAGATAGAAACCCCAATTTAAGTTGTATTAAAATAAACAGTGGTCATAACATACCAATGGTATCATTAGCTGCTTACCAAGAATTAAATGCTTCTTGTAATTAACTGTGGAATTTAACTTATACACTAATTAATTAAAGACTGAAAATATTTTGCGCCTATCTGTACTATAATTTACATTATGTAAAATAATATTATCGAAAGTGCAATAAAAGTATGTCGACTTATTACCCACTATTTTTTATTATAAAACTACATTAAAACTTTGTTAATTGGTTTGCTAATATTTTTATAACCTCTGTTAAACTGTATATTTGTAACTCAATTACTGGCTCCAAACAATGAAACCAAAAACAAAATCCAATACAGGTAAATCGCGTTCTAGACTATTGCACCAGTATTATCAATACACGGGGTTTTACGCTTTTGTGTGGAAAAGTATTTTAAAGGCATTGCCTGCCATTATTGTTCTGGTTGCTGCTGTTTACATTTTCAATCACTTTTTTAATATTAATGGTCTATTGGTGCAAATGACCGAAACACTACCAGCTTGGGGTGTTTTAAGTGTGTTTTTCGCGTCAGAAACCCTATTGGGACTAATACCACCAGAAATTTTTATTGCTTGGGCCGCTAAAATGTACAGTCCGTGGTTGTTTCTTAGTATTCTAGGCTTTTTATCGTATTTCGGTGGGCTCATTTCTTATTGGATTGGTGTGGCCATTACCAAAATACCTAAAGTCCATAACTATATGGAAGTTAAAATGGCTAAACAGCTTAAAAACTCTAAAAAATGGGGTGGTTTTCTTATTGTGGTTGGTGCCATGCTCCCCTTGCCCTTTTCCATTTCGTGTTTGGCTGCTGGCATCATTAAGTTTCCTTTTAAAAGTGTGATGGCTTTTGGGTCTTTACGTTTGCTTCGCTTTTTGATATACGGACTCATAATTTTCCATGTGTTCTAAAAAAGAACGTATTCCATCGTTATTTAATCTCTGAATTGTATTTTTGTACTCTTAAAATTTAATCCATGCTGTCTTTAGTAAACATTTTTAGAATTGTAGCCTTATTAGAAGGTATCTCATATATTTTGTTGTTGTTTATTGCCACACCCATAAAATATTTGGCGGACGATCCACAATATGTAAAACTGTTGGGGATGCCCCACGGTATTTTATTTATTCTGTATATAGTGTTGGCATTCATGTTGAAGAGCGAACTTAAGTGGTCAACCAATATATTTGCACGTATTTTATTGGCTGCCATTATTCCGTTCGGTACATTTTTTATAGGTAAATACTATTTAAAATCCACTTCAAATGGATAATATTAAACACTTTATTTACAATCATTTAATTGAATCAGGATTAAGTGAAAACTTAGCCAAATACCTCAATATGTTTGCGCTATTAGTGGCGCTTATCATATTGGTTTTTATAGTCGATTTTGTTGTTAGAAAACTACTGATTCAGGCTTTTAGTCAATTTGCAAAACGCTCCAAAACCCACTTCGATGATTTGCTGGTGACCAATAAGGCGCCAAGAAATATTGCGCACATTGTGCCGCTTTTATTGGTTTTAGAGTTTGTACCCATAATTTTAACCGA
This sequence comes from Marixanthotalea marina, assembly GCA_018883545.1. GTDB lineage: Bacteria > Bacteroidota > Bacteroidia > Flavobacteriales > Flavobacteriaceae > Marixanthotalea > Marixanthotalea marina. The sequence goes on from JAHLEH010000005.1 coordinate 34,240, forward strand.
TTTTCAATACTATGAAAAGATAGCTGAAAAAGGCATAAAAGTTTTTGGTGTTATTTTAACCTTATGGATTGCCAGAAGCGTACTGCACACCATTAAGGATTATTTAAAAACACTACCCAATTTAAAAGATAAGCCTATAGCAAGCTACATTCAAGTGTTTATGATTTTTGCTTGGGTGGTTGGGATTTTTTCGTGTTTGGCCATTATTACTGAAACCGATTTTATAAAATTCATCACCGGATTGGGTGCGGCTTCAGCGGTGGTTTTATTGGTTTTTAAAGATACCATTCTGGGTTTTGTGGCCAGTATACAAGTGTCTATAAACGACATGGTGCGTATTGGCGATTGGATCACCTTCGAAAAATATGGTGCCGATGGTGATGTAACAGAAATTACGTTGGCAACGGTAAAAGTCCAAAATTTTGACAAAACCATTACCACCATCCCTACTTATGCCCTTATTTCCGATTCGTTTAAAAACTGGCGCGGTATGACTACTTCGGGCGGGCGACGCATTAAAAGAGCCTTGCACATTAAACAGGAAACCGTAAAATACCTTTCTAAAGACGATGTTGATAGCATGAAAAAAATTCAGCTTATCACTTCGTATTTAGAAAGCCGACAAGAAGATATCAATAATTACAATTCGGAAAATGGTATTGACAAGGAGTTACTTCTGAATGGAAGGAATCTTACCAACCTTGGTGTATTTAGAAAATACATTGACAGTTATTTAAATAATCATTCGGCCATTAATAAAGACATGATGATTATGGCGCGTCAACTGGAACCCACGCCTCAAGGTATTCCTATGGAAATTTATGCATTTAGTAGTGATAAGCGTTGGGAAAATTACGAGTATATCATGGCAGATATTTTCGATCATCTTATAGCGGCCCTTCCCTATTTTGGTTTGGAAATTTTTGAATTGCCCAGTGGTACGAGTTTTAAGCAAATGCCTAAGTAGTTTATCTTACGTCATGCTGAACTTGTTTCAGCATCTCACCAATCAATCTCCCAAGAACTCAAACCGTCATTGACTTCGTCGAATCTTCGATTTCCTGCGAAAGCAGGGATCCAAATTGCACATCGACTTTAGTTTATCTTGAGCGAAGCCGAAAGGCTCAGTGTAATGTGATAGTGGTGAACTAGAAAAACAAAAAAGGTGAGCCGTTTTGGCTCACCTTTTTAATTTATAATGGAATTATTAGTTAGATGTTAGCAGCTAACCAGTCCCCTACTTCTTTAGTGCCGTAGGCTTTGCCGCCTTCTGCCAAATCTTCAGTAACGATACCTTCAGCCAATGCTTTGTTAACAACGTCCCTAATCGCCTGGCCTTCTTCAGGTAGGTTAAAAGCTGTTTCGAACATCATAGCAGCCGATAAAACCGTCGCCATAGGGTTGGCTATGTTTTTTCCAGCGGCTTGCGGATAAGACCCGTGGATTGGTTCGAACAAGGATACATTATCTCCCATGGAAGCTGATGGCATCAATCCCATAGATCCTGAGATTACAGAAGCTTCATCGGTTAAAATATCCCCAAAAAGATTTTCGGTAATTAATACGTCGTAGCTACTAGGCCATTGTACCAAACGCATGGCTACTGCATCAACAAACTCATAGCTCACTTCTACTTCAGGATAATCTTTTGCCATTGCTTGAACTGTTTCACGCCATAAACGAGACGTTTCAAGTACATTAGCTTTGTCAACACAGCATAACTTTTTTGAACGGCTCATAGCCAATTCAAAACCTTTTTTTGCAAGGCGTTGCACTTCTTCCCTAGTATACACACAGTTGTCATAAGCTGTTTCGCCTTCGTCTCTCCTGCCCTTTTCACCAAAATAAATGCCGCCTGTCAACTCACGTAAAATAACCAAATCGGTTCCTTTAATACGTTCTTCTTTTAAAGGTGATTTGTTTAAAAGCGAAGGAAATACAAATGTTGGACGTACATTGGCGAACAAGCCCAATGCTTTACGCATTTTAAGCAAACCTTGCTCAGGTCGCACTTTAGCTGAAGGATCGTTATCAAAACGTGGGTGACCTATAGCACCAAACAAAACTGCATCAGACGAAGCACAAATGTTGTGTGTTTCATCTGGATAAGGTTCGCCAACGGCATCAATAGCTGCAGCACCTGTTAATGCTGGTTTCCAAGTAATTTCATGTCCGAACTTTTTAGCAACCGCATCACTTACTTTTACGGCTTGCTCTATAACTTCTGGTCCTATACCGTCTCCGGCTAAAAGCGCAATATTAAATTTCATTTATATGTATTCTTAATTAGTAATAATGTTTAGCATTTTCTCTGTGGCCTTAATAGCCGAAACCGTTTGATCGGAGTCCAATCCACGGGTTTTGAACTCTTTTTCGGCACTTTTCCAAGTAATGATTGTTTCGCATAAGGCGTCTGAATGACTACCGGGAGGAATACGCACGGCATAATCTACCAAATCTGGTAATGCCAGTTTTTTGGATTTATAAATTTTTCTAAGGGCATTCATAAACGCATCAAACTGTCCATCTCCTTGTGAATTTTCCTCAAAGGTCTCCCCTTTTATAGAAATGGAAATAGTGGTTGAAGGTTTTAAGCCTTTGGAGTGTGTTAGCACGTACGAATTAACCTTTACATTCTCCTGATAGGAATAACTATCCAGTACATCGGATATTATATAAGGTAGGTCTTCCTTGGTTACAACTTCTTTTTTATCGCCCAATTCTATAATGCGTTGGGTGACTTTCTTTAAATCCTCTTCTTTAAGTTGTAAGCCTAATTCTTGTAAATTCTTTTGAATGTTCGCCTTGCCAGAAGCCTTGCCTAAAGCATATTTACGCGTTCTACCAAAACGTTCTGGCATTAAATCGCTGAAATACAGGTTCTTTTTATTATCGCCATCGGCATGAATACCAGCTGTTTGGGTAAATACATTGGCACCTATTACTGGTTTATTGGCAGGAATCATAATACCTGAAAAATTCTCAACCAATTTACTCACTGTGTACAAGAATTTTTCGTTAACATCGATAGTAACATGTGGCATGAAATCGTTGATGACAGCCACGGTACTGGCCATAGGTGCATTACCTGCACGTTCGCCCATGCCGTTTATAGTTAAATGTAGCCCATCGGCACCAGCATTTAAGGCCGACATAGCATTTGAAACTCCTAAATCATAATCGTTGTGCGCGTGAAAATCGAAATGTAAATCGGGGTATTTGTCTTTTATTTCCTTAACAAAATTGTACGACTCACTAGGTGTTAAAACACCCAAGGTATCTGGCAACATGATACGCTCTACGTTTTGCGTTACTAAAAACGCTAAAAACTCAAAAACATAGTCTTTGGAATTGCGCATACCATTGCTCCAATCCTCTAAATACACATTGGTTTTTATACCTTTTTCAGTAGCTAAAGAAATAGTTTCTGAAATTTCTGTAAAATGCTGATTAGGTGTTTTTTTAAGCTGGTAAGTTAAATGATTTAATGAACCTTTAGTTAGTAGGTTTTGTACCTTAGCGCCTGCTTCAATCATCCAATTAATGGACACACCTTTGTCAACAAACGTAAGTACTTCAACTTGGTCAATATAGCCATTTTCCTTTGCCCAATGCGTCACATTCTTAACTGCTTGAAACTCGCCTTCAGACACTCGAGCTGATGCGATTTCAATACGGTTCACTTTTAATTCTTCCAGTAAAAGCTTGGCAATAGTGAGTTTTTCAGAAGCAGAAAACGACACGCCTGAGGTTTGTTCACCATCACGCAGTGTCGTGTCCATTATTTCTATTTTTTTTGGTGCCATTTTAAAGCATCAAATCATTAGCAAATGATTCTATATCGCCTTTCATACTTTGAAGATAATCGATATCATCAAAACCATTCATCATGTTTCCTTTTTTATAGGAATTGATATCGAAAGATTCTTGAGCTCCCGTAGATAAAATAGTGATGGTTTGATCAGGAAGGTTTACTTCTAACTCTGTATTAGGGTCGTCGTAAATCGCATTGAAAATTTGCTCTGCAAATTCTGGACTCACCTGAACGGGTAATACCCCAACGTTTAAACAGTTGTTTTTAAAAATATCTGCAAAGAAACTAGATACCACACAACGGAATCCGTAATCGTAAACAGCCCAAGCAGCATGCTCTCTTGAAGAACCCGAACCGAAGTTTTTACCACCTACTAAAATTTTACCGCTATAGATTGGGTTGTTTAAAACGAAACTCTCTTTTGGAGAACCGTCGTTGTTATAACGCCAATCACGGAAAAGATTATCTCCAAATCCTTCACGTTTGGTTGCCTTTAGGAAACGGGCTGGGATTATTTGATCGGTATCTACGTTTTCCAAAGGTAATGGAACCGCCGTACTTTTTAATATGTTGAATTTATCGTAAGCCATTTGTTTTTTGCTTTTGGCCATTAGCACTTAGCTATTGGCACTATTTTTATTTAATTTTTTAAAGTAGTTCTCTAGGATCGGTAACTTTTCCAGTAACAGCTGCAGCAGCTGCTACTAACGGACTAGCCAACATAGTTCTGGAGCCAGGCCCTTGGCGTCCTTCAAAGTTTCTGTTTGAAGTACTTACCGCATATTTACCAGCAGGAATTTTATCATCGTTCATAGCCAAGCATGCAGAACATCCTGGCTGACGTAGCGTAAAACCTGCTTCTGTAATGATATCTAAAATACCTTCTTCTTTTATTTTTGCCTCCACTTCATGTGAACCTGGTACCAACCAAGCGGTTACGTTGTCGGCTTTCTTTCTGCCTTTTACAATAGAAGCAAAAGCTCTGAAATCTTCAATTCTACCATTGGTACAACTGCCTAGGAATACATAATCTATTTTTTTGCCAATCATTGCTTCATCTTCATGGTACCCCATGTATTCCAATGATTTTTTATAAGTAGCAACACCGCCCTCAACAGCTTCAGCATTAGGAATGTGCTTAGAAATACCAATACCCATACCAGGGTTTGTTCCATAGGTAATCATAGGTTCTATATTGGCAGCATCAAAAGACAATTCTTTGTCAAACACAGCATCGTCTTCCGATTTTAAGGTTTTCCAATATTCTACAGCTTTGTCCCAAGCCTCTCCTTTTAAAGAAAGTGGACGTCCTTTTAGATAAGAGAACGTAGTTTCGTCTGGAGCAATCATACCACCGCGGGCACCCATTTCAATAGATAGGTTACAAACAGTCATACGGCCTTCCATAGTCATGTTTTCAAAAACATCACCAGCATATTCAACAAAATAACCAGTCGCACCAGAAGTTGTTAACTGTGAAATAACATATAAAGCAACATCTTTAGGCGTTACCCCTTTACTTAAAGCCCCATTCACATTGATACGCATTTTCTTAGGCTTTGGTTGCATGATACATTGTGTAGACAAAACCATTTCTACTTCCGAAGTACCAATACCAAAAGCTATAGCTCCAAATGCACCGTGCGTTGATGTGTGTGAATCACCACAAACGATGGTTGCTCCTGGGAATGTGATACCGTTTTCAGGTCCTACAACATGTACAATACCATTTTTTTGGTGACCCAAGCCCCAGTGACTAATGCCATATTCGTTAGAGTTATCTTCCAATGCTTTTAGCTGATTGGCTGATAATGGATCTTCAACTGGCAAATGTTGGTTAATGGTTGGTGTATTGTGATCGGCGGTTGCAAACGTACGCTCTGGATAAAGCACGCTCAACCCTCTACTTTTAAGTCCTAAAAACGCTACTGGACTAGTAACTTCATGGATAAAGTGGCGATCAATAAAAAGCACGTCTGGCCCGCCTTCAATCTTTCTTACAACATGTGAATCCCACACCTTATCAAACAATGTTTTGCTCATAGTAATATTTAATTTAGTATTATATAGCCTAGAGAATACTCAGTTTGGCTATTTTTGGACAGCAAATTTACGAAAAACTCTATTTTTTTGAAGAGTTTTTAAACTAATAGATTGGTTTTATTTCATTTTTATAAAATTGCCAATAGATATAATAAATTTTGGATTTAATGCAACAGATTATTGAAATCGCTTATAAGTTTTGAAGCCAAAATACATTACTGAACACGAAAAGTAGCAGATTTATAAGTACCTGTTTGAATTGTAGTGTTGTTGGTTTTTAAATCTGTATCAAAAAGATGGTTTAAATTATTGCCAGCTAAATCTTCCAAACGGGATTCAATTACAATTGAATAGTCTCCTTTTTCCCAATTCATTTCAGGTTTAAATTGAAGTTTGGTTTCTTTATTGGACACTGTGAATGTTCCTTTAATTGAATTATTCGATGAATCTTGAATGACAAAACATTCCATCACCAAAAAGTAATCCATAGGTTCTTTGAAGTCAATATTTAAAGGTTCTTTGGTGTTAGGTTTTGGAACGGATATACTCCATAAATCAGTCTTTGGCATTTCATTATCACGATTGGTAACTATTAGTTTTTTGTAGTAACTTTTGGTTAATGGCTGGCCATTAGCATCTTTCCAATCGGAATGAATTTCTATAGTATATTCATGCCCCTTTTGAATTGGTAAACCCATTTTTTGGTTTGGTATTAAATCGGTTTTAACCCTGCCAGGGTCTAGCCATAGGGTAAGTACTGTATGCTCTTTGTTCCAAAGTTCCGATTGCAATTCTAAAAACACATCTACTTCTTTGTTAATTGTATTGTCCGTTACAGTGATGTAATCCAAAGCGTTACCTACTTCTTGCATTGGGTTAGAAAACACCAAATACATTTTTAAAAGGTTTTCGGGAACCGAATCGGTTGTTGGATATATGGCTTCGATTTCGGTATATGTTTCACTGTTTTTTGGTTTTACTGAAAATCTGTATATTGTATTTTCTTCATCCCTTATTTCGTATATTTTATCAGCTGTAAAAGGTAAAAGCGGGGTAAACGTGAAATGCTTTCCATCTGGTAGCCAATCGCCAATAATTGGTGTATCGGGATGTTCCGCCAAAACTACAGTTAAATCGTCCAACAAACTTGTATCAGAATTAAACGACACCGATTCGGTATCGGTGATCTCAAACTTGACTATGGTTTTGTTTTCTGTATTTTGTTTACAGCTAAAACTGAAAATAGCATAAAAAAAGACCAGATAGAACCTGATCTTTTTTATGCTATAAATAAGTGATTTCATTAAATAGAACTACTTTTTAATGCCAATTGGTCATTGTCTGTTTTTTGAAGGTATACAAAGTTACCATTATTCAGGTTGTCCAACTGTACTACGTTTTTCATATTAGGAAGCGGCTCGAATGCAACACCATCTGTACCTTCTACCCTTTCGGTTAACGATTCTTTTGTTGATGCAATAGATTCAAAATCAATTTTTACGGTAGAATGTCTCGTATTGGCCATGAGCATGTACGATTTTCCATTTTTTTTCATAATAACCATATCCAAAGGTGAATTTCCTGCACCTATTTCGGCGATGGTTCTACCTTTTACATGATTGTTTCCTTTTAATTCGTCGATTGGGAACAATACCAATGGTGTACAGGTGTAACTGGCTAATAAGTAATCTTTTTTGTTAATGTTTACAACATCAAATGTTTTTATGGGGGAATAGGTTTCGTAACGACCGTGTGCTGTATGGTACATTTCTAAGGACGCATAATCCTGTTCGTTCGTGAAAGGAAAAGGCATGCTTCTAAAAGTTGAGCTGAATTCTTTATTTGATAGTCCGGAAACCATGACCTTGCCGTTGTGGTATTTTAAATCGGCAATGGCCCAAACTCTTTGATCACGACCTCTATTATCTTTAACATCTTCAACGGGGTCTGCTAGTTTTATTTTTGAATAGCTAACATCCTTCAAAGACACATTCTCAAATTTACCATTTGACAACTTCATAAGTAATGGAGTGCCATTGGTACTGTTTAAAGAAAAGTAAATGGCTTTTGAAATAGGATTTACCGCCATATCTGTAATTTGGATATTGTCGGCTGTAGTTCCTAAGGTAGCTGCTAATTTTGTATCGAAATTTTCCATATTGGCTTCCGATACATTGTTATTTTTAGTGTCTTTGGTTTCTAAAGCAAAGATGGTTGCGCTTTTGGAATCTCCTAAAAACAAGATGCCTTCAGGACCAAAGCTCAAAGCATTTATAGACGCCACTTCTGGATTGCCTTCAACGAAATTGGACGTTAGGGAGCTTTTTGGGTTGTTGATGTAGGAAACCAATGTAATGGCCAATCCAACACCAATAAGAGTGAATACGATTTTTTTCATGACTTAGCTGTTTGTTATTCTGGATTCCATTAAAGTTATCATATTAAACGGTTCTATATTACTAATTAACAAAGGATTAACGATATTTTAACAAGACAAGGAGTCTTTTAGTGTTCAACAAACTCCATGATTCCAAATCGGTTTGGTGGGTGCACGTCTAATTTAATATCGTAAGTCGGGAACAATGTTGCTGTAGACCGAAAGCGATCGTCCACTAAATTTCTGTCCTGTCTTACAATTTGAAAGGCCCATTGCTTACCAGCCAAATTTCTAGTGTTAAAACCGCGAAAAGCTGTTAACGGAATAACAAATTCCATAGTCCATCCTTCATCGGTATCGGTATCATCATTTAAAGTCCCTTTGTAGGTAACTCCCACACTGTAGTCGGGATCGTAACCAGGTATAAAGACGCTTCTGTTATTATGGAACTGCCATAATACAATATAGTCGTATTTCACTTTTGTAACATTAACCTCAAAACCATAATGCATGTTTAAACTATCGGCAACAGGAAGCACAAAAAACTCGGCACAATCGTCTAAATAAGTACGACCATCATGTTGTGTCTCTTTTGCTGTTAGTGATGAATCTTCAAATTCATAGAATAAGTAGAGATTTTTATCGTCCCAAAGCATTCTGAATGTTGTCTTTTGTTCGTCTGCTGGTTTATCGCGTCTAAAAAAATGGTCTAGCGTTCTTACTTTGGCATTTTTCCAGCTTGGTTCATCCATTTTGCCATCGGCGATGATTGAATCTGAAGTTTTGGCTACTTTATATATAGGTTGTTCACCCAACACCAATTCTTTTTGACTTTGCGGAAAAATGCAGTTATAGCCAAAGAGTAAGAAAAAAAAGAGGATTGATTGTTTCATAATATTTTGATTAAAATAAGGTGTCGCCTTGGTCTTCACCGGGAATCTTCAATGAATAACCAAGTTCTTTATTGATTTTCTTTATAAAATAGGCTGATAGCAAAGGGGATTCTTTTTCTATGTTTTGATGAATAAAAAAATCTATTTCTTTAATGCCTTGTTCTTTCCAAATCTTCAATCTTTCAACCCAATCGTCCAAACGAGTATAATCGCTTTTGTGGTTAGCGCCCACATACCTCACAAAAGCTGTGGCATTGGTTAAGCGCATGTGTAATAAATCGCGTCTACCAGCTGTGTCAACAATAACGTTCGAAATATTGTTGTTTTCCAGAAGTTCATAGAGTTCGTTGGCAACAGCAGTATCATTATACCAATCGGTATGTCTAAATTCTACCGCCAATGGTATTTCTTTAGGCCAAGTGTCTATAAAATCGATAACTCTATCAAAATCCTTTGGTGCAAAATTGTTGTGCATTTGTAAAAAAAGAGTACCCAGTTTCTCTTTGAGGTTAGAAGCATTGTATAAATAATTTTCAACGACTTCTTTAACACCATTCAATCGCTTCCAATGACTTATTTCTTGATTCAATTTCGGAAAAAACTTAAACCCATTGGGAGTTTTGCCATACCAATTAGCAAATTGTTCCGCTGGAAAGATTCTATAAAAAGTAGCATTTAATTCAATAGAGTTAAACTGCCTTGAATAGTAAATCAATTCGTCTTTGGTGCCTCTTGGGTAAAACCCTTTTAAGTCGGCCTTGTTCCATTTGGCACAGCCCACATAAATTTCGGGAATATTGTCGTCCTTTACTTTATTGAGAACTTTTTTTGTGTCAGGGTGATCTGGAGGTAATGTAAAGTCTACATTTTCAGGATGTTCTACACTTCCAAATTTCATGGTTGTCTGTTTTTTTATATTCAGATTTAAATATAAAAATATTAATTGTTAATAACCTCGTTAAAAACTAATAAGTCACTCAACTTTTTTGAGGTAGGTAAATCAATATTTTTATTAAAACTCTCTAAATCATGGACACAAGACAACAACGCTTAAACAGCATTCGCCCCGAAATTTCTTCAAAATCCATCAACGAAAATATGAGTGACGATGAGCATTTTCAAAATGTGACATTAAGACCAATTGCTAAATTACAAAACGATTTATTGGTAGAAGTTTTCAGGAATTACATTGTAAAGCACAAGGGTGTGTTTTACGGTTTACCTCTAGAAAAACGTATTGATTATATTGAAAATGCCATTATCAAGGATATGAAATTTAGAAATTCTCTAAAAGGTATCATCATTGGCATGTTTACGGTTGAGGAGTATTTAATCTACATTAAAAATTCATCGGCATTGAATAAGCGCATGATGCATATTGTAAAAGATCGACTTATCAGTAATATTCTCCTTTTTGAAAAACCCGAAGTATTAAAGGCGGTTTGAATTTGAATGACAACAAAACAAAAACTATTGCAAGTATGTAACGAATACGTTGATAAACGCATTAATGATTACAGAAATGAAATCCATTTAATTAAAGATTCTATTGCAAGCAACGACCAAAAAGAATCGGATGACGATGATTCCGGCAATGGCAAATTGTTTAATGATCTTGAGAAAAACATGGAGCATTTAAATGATGCCACAAAAACCAAAGAACATTTAAAGCTAGTAAAAGTAAATGTGGCGTCTAAAGAAGCGGTTTTGGGAAGCATCGTTAAGACCGATGTCATGAATTTCTATATTGCAACCAGTATTGGTAAAATCGAAGTGGATGGTGACACGTATTATGCTATTTCATTCCACTCACCTATTGGGCAATTACTGAAACATAAATCTGCTGGAGATACATTTGAATTTAACCAGAAAAAATATAAAATACTGGAAATTATATAATGGAAACACCGTTTAAATCGGTTGTAAGTACTTCGCTCATGTAATCAAAGTATGGGCGAACCGCTTTAAAAGAATTGTTGACACTATTAATAAAATCTGGATTTAAAACCTCTTCATCGGTATATTTCTTAATAAAGATGTATTGTTTTTTTCTAATTAAATCGATGGCTTTGTGGTCTTTGCTGAAACCTTTAGGCGCCGTTTTTACTTCATCGCCTACAAAATCGCCCCAAACCGATTTAAATTTTTTATCATTAATAATATTCCGAATGGTTTCATCGTCCATTTCAAATTCTTTGCGTATACGTAATAGGTCGGCAGAATTCGGATCCCAAAATCCTGTGGCAATGAAACTTTCATTATTGGGTTGAATGTGTATATAATACCCGCCCCTTAACTGAGGCTTGGTTCTATGGAAAGTGCCACCAAAATGGGTTTTATAAGGCGCTTTGTTTTTTGAGAATCGTACATCTCTGTAAATACGGAACATTTTCATTTTATCTACATCATCATGCGCTTTTAAGGTTTCAAAAGCATGATTATAAAAAGCTTTAACGTCTTTCTCTATCGTTTTAAACTCACTTTTGTTTTCATTGAACCAATCGCGATTGTTGTTTTTTTCTAGTTTTTTGAAAAAATCGAACACGGATTTAGAAATAATAGCTCCCATAAGTAATTATTTGTGGTTCTAAAATACAAAAGCTAAATAACTAATCAAACCGAATATCGTTTAGAATGAGACCTGAAGCTGGAGCTATGTATTCCATTTTAATTTCACTTTCTGGTGAAAGGCTTGCTTCAATATCTTCTAAGGTAAGTTTGCCTTTGCCCAAATCGATAAGCGTTCCCATCATCAATCTTATTTGGTTGCGCATGAAGCCTTGGCCCCTAACCCGCAATAAATAGCTTTTTTTTGGAAAGTAATTTGCTTTATAAATGGTATTCTCAATCAATTCACAGGTTAAAATTTCCCGGTTGTAAATACCATTGTTGGTGGCTCTAAAACAGTATGATTTAAAATAATGTTCACCTTCAAATAGTTTAGCTCCTTTTTGCATCAAATCAATATCCAAATCATCTAAAATAGTGGTCATAATGGGAGCACAGAACGGATGGCATTTTTTACCAAAAGTAAACAGATAGAGGTATTCCTTGATTTTAGAATGCTGAATGATGTTGAATTTCTTATCGACTTCCTGTATGCTTAAAGCCCTAATATCCTGTGGCAAATTGTGATTGAATAAATTCAAAAAACTTTTTAAATCTTCAATAGGTTCTTCTAAAAACAACTCAAAGGCAGCGTTTTCTGCAGAAACCATGGCATCGGTTCTGCCAGAACCTAGACTTTTAAATGGTTTGCCTTCCAGTATAAAATTTAAGGTTCTATCAATCATTAAATGCAGGGTTTTTACATTGGGTTGCTTTTGCCAACCATGAAAACGATACCCTAAATATTGAACTGTAATTAAATAGAAAAACTGCTTCATTAAAATCTATATCACGCTGGGAAAATAAGCTATTTTGTTAGTTGTGGCAAAAATATCATAAATTGTATAACTTTAATTAACTAAAAACCATCGTTATGACAAATTCAAATTCTAGAGTGAAACCACCAGTTTGGTTTTGGATCGTTAGTGTTCTTGCATTACTGTGGAATGCTATGGGTGTTGACCAATATTTGGGACAAGCCTATAAAACAGAACGTTGGCGTTCGACCATGACCGAGGAACAACAGGAAATGGTTTTAGATTTCCCCTCATGGGTAACTGCTGCATTTGCAATAGCCGTATTTGCCGCTACATTAGGGGCATTAGGTCTTTTAATAAGAAAAAAATGGGCCTATAAATTGTTTGTTTTGTCTTTAATTGCGGTTATTGTTCAAATGGGATATGTAATATTTCAAGGGCATTTTGACAATATGGGAATGACCATCAGCATTATTATTGTATCTGTCTTTTTGGTATGGTTTTCTAAAAAGGCCGTTTCCAAAGAGTGGATTAGCTAATAAGCTTTATTTGCTGCTGTAGGCTTTCCAGAAATTATCTGCTTCTACTGCTGTAAATTGGCCATCAAACAAAAGAAGCCTGTATTTTAAAGTATAGGTTTTATTGGGTTGAAATAGCCAGTCTTTGGTTTTTGTAGGTGAAAAATTAATGAATACAGCCCCTCCATGTTCACTAGGAGGCCAAACCCTTATGGGCTCAGGGAAATTATAATTTTGTGGATTGGACATTAAAATGATACCACCCGCATCATTACCCAATTGCCCTTGATAGAGCATCCATTTGGCTGTTGTGCTATCTGCATTTTCTCGAGTTTTCCCTTCAGAAGTTATAATACTGCTATTGTTATCAACCCATTCTTCTGTACCCCTAAAGGCCAGACCTTGGTAGCGGTGTTCTAAAATTTTAAATTCACTTGAAGTAGCGCAGGTATAGTCAAATTGTAAATCAATTATATAATAATTATCAACTGGGTTATGTATTCTAACGGTTTCCAATTCATTTAAAGCAATTTTGTTTTTGTTGTTTTTTAAAACAACATGCTCGTGCAAAACCTGATATTCAACAAATTCTTTGGTTTTGCTCAACTCTTTAAAGCCAGCATGGCGAACAGTTGCTTGTTTACCTCCTATATTCCAAAAATCGAGCGTATCGCCTTCAAACAAAACTTTCGTCCAAGGATTCCAAATTCCAAAATGATGATAATGGTCTTTTGGGTGGATTCTAGTCAACCGATGGCCTTTCAAAGTATTTACTGGATGGAAAAAACCACTTCTGGCATAGGCAGAATCTACGCCTTTGGGAGGGTATAATATTTCATATTGATATCCAACCAGCGGTTGACCTTTGTACTTTACTGTCAGTACGCCATTTTCTTTAGATGTTTCTAAGTTTGGCTCTGAATTGGATTTACATGAAATAAAAGCCAAGAGAAGCAGTACAGTTGAGGTTAGTTTAATTAATCTCATTTGTTTAAGTGTTGGTAAATGTAAAAATACAAAATATAAGCTACTGCTTACGCTCTTCAAAAACCTCTCCTGGAATAATTGGATTTGCCTGATTTCCAAAATTGTTCCTGATGTAAGTTAGTATATTGGCCAGTTCTATATCGGTTAAATTACTAAACCCGGGCATTTCCTGTTCGTATATTTTTCCATTTATTTCAATGGGTTGAGAAAGGCCAAATAAAACAGTACGGATTAAGATGCCTTTATCTCCAGTAACCCAATCTACATTTGCTAAAGGTGGATTTAACCCTTCAACACCTTCACCGTTTGGTCTATGGCAAGAGGCACAATGTTCCATATATAATCTTTCGCCGTCGCCCACAGTTTCATCATTCACGTCAAACTCCCAATCTTCACTAAATAGTTTCATGGCTGCTGAATCTTGATGTATGATAAACATTTCTTCTGATTTTGCTTTTTTGTCTACAGAAAGTTTAATAATGCGATCACCACCTTCGGGCAGAGCATCATACATCCAGGGCTGGTATCTTGGGTGCCAATCCCTATTGCTTGTCGATAGGTAGATATCCCCATTTTTATCCACGAAAATATCCCTAATGCGTCCGAATCGTTTCTGGAAGTAAATTTTTTCGTTAGTTATATTGTTTCCATCTTCGCTTAATTTCAACACTCTTAATGAACGCCCTTTTAAATTGACTGATAACAAAGCGTTTTTCCATTCAGGTATGGATTTATGATCAAAATAAGCCAATCCAGCTGTGCCCAAAGTTGGGGTCCAAGCTATTAATGGTTCTGTAATTATTGAATCTTGTGCATAGGTCTTCTCATTATCCAAATCAATGTAACCATGAATATTGGGCCATCCGTAGTTATGGCCTTTTGAAATTAAATTAATCTCATCATCATTGTTTGGCCCATGTTCAGAACTGTAAAGCACGCCATTGTTAGTAAAAACCAATCCTTGAGGATTACGATGTCCCCAACTCCAAGCAGGATTGTTTTTTATGGGATTATCTTCAGGAATACTGCCATCCAAATTTAACCGAATGATTTTTCCATTGAGATGGTTTGTGTTTTGAGCCAATTCGGTATTTCCTGCATCACCCATAGAAAAATAAAGCTTTAAGTCTGGCGAGATGACCAATCTGGAACCATTGTGATAGGTTTTACCAACAATACTATCCATCAATATTTTTGGGGAAACCAAAGTGTCATTTTCAAAAGTATAGCGTATAATTCTGGATTTTGTTTCTTCTTGTTGCCCTTCCTTGGCTATTTTAAAGGTGTAATGTAAGTAAACAAATGGATTTTCTTTAAAGTTGGGATGTGCTGTCAACCCCAGTAAGCCATGTGATTTTTTATAAAAAACATCAGGCAGTTGTAAAACCGTTTTCTTTTCTCCAGTATTTAGGTCTAAAAGATTAACCGTGCCTTTTAATTCGGTAAACCACAAATTATTATCAAAACCAGGTTCTATATCCCAAGGCACGTCAATATTTGTAGCGACTTCGGATATTTTTATTAAGGTGGAGTCAAGTTTTAAATGGGCAATGTATTTCTCATGATTAGGCGTATTATGCCCTTTAGTGCAGGAGAAAACAAACAATACAGCACCTATTGAAATTAAAAAGCTAGGTTTTATTTTCAATAAGCGTCTAATCATTTTTATTTATGTCTTGATTTTAAAACGTTTACAATATCGTTTAGTTTGTAACCTTTGGCTTGTAACAAAATAAGGTAGTGGAATAATAAATCGGCACTTTCGTTTAGAAATAAATCTTCATTATTATCCTTAGCCTCAATAACGACTTCAACGGCCTCCTCGCCTACTTTTTGGGCAATTTTATTCATGCCTTTTTTAAAAAGTGACGCCACATATGATGTCTCTGCATCAGCATTTTCTTTTCTGCCTTTTATAACGGCTTCCAATTGAGATAGAAATCCGTAGTCCTCTGTATTTGTTTCACCCCAACAGGTGTCGCTTCCTGTGTGGCAGGTTGGTCCCACAGGATTGACTTGGATAAGCAAGGTGTCATTATCACAGTCGTTCTTAATACCTACCAGATTCAAGAAATTACCACTTTCTTCACCTTTGGTCCATAAGCGTTGCTTGCTTCTGCTGTAGAAAGTAACTTTTTGGGTTTCTAGGGTTTTTTTATAAGCTTCCTCGTTCATGTAGCCCAACATCAATACTTTTTGTGTGTTGGCATCTTGGATTATGGCTGGAACAAGTCCGTGTGCGTCGTATTTTATATTCATGATTTTAGTTTTGGATTCCTGCTTTCGCAGGAATGACAGCTAAATTTACAATCTAACTTCTATATTGTTCTTTTTTAATTCTTTTTTCAACTCAAAAATAGGAATTTCACCAAAATGAAACACACTGGCCGCTAAAGCAGCATCGGCTTTTCCTTCTTTAAAAGTATCTATAAAATGTTGCACATTCCCTGCACCGCCTGAGGCAATGATGGGGATATTCAATTTTTCCGATAATTTAGCCAAAGCTTCATTGGCAAAACCGTTTTTGGTGCCGTCATGATCCATTGATGTAAACAAAATTTCACCAGCACCACGTTCTTCCACTTCCTTGGCCCATTCAAATAAATCAATATCCGTTGGAATGGTACCGCCCGCTAAATGGACTTTCCAATTGCCTTCTATTTGCTTGGCATCAATAGCCACTACCACACACTGGCTCCCAAATTTACTGGATAATTCGTTGACCAACTCAGGACGTTTTACAGCAGACGAATTAATGGATACTTTATCAGCACCACATTTAAGTAAATCATCTACATGTTCTACAGAGGAGATGCCACCACCAACCGTAAAAGGGATGTTTACTTGCTCCGCTACATGCAGTACCATATCCAATGTCGTAGCCCTACCCTCTTGGGTAGCTGAAATATCTAAAAAGACCAACTCGTCGGCGCCTATTTCGGCGTACTGTTTGGCAAGTTCTACAGGATCGCCTGCATCACGTAAATCGACAAAATTGACGCCTTTTACGGTACGTCCGTTCTTAATATCCAAACACGGTATAATTCGTTTAGTCAGCATTACAATACAAATGTTTCTAATTGTTTTAAACTGATTCTATTTTCATAAATGGCTTTCCCGATAATGACACCTTCACAACTTAACGCCTCCAGTTTTGGTAGTTCTTCAAAAGTGGAAATACCTCCAGAAGCAATAAGCTTAATATTGTTTGAGCATTCACTTAATATTTCCTCATATAAATCGAACGAAGGGCCCTGTAACATGCCATCTTTAGAAATATCTGTGCAGATAACATAACTTATGCCTTTATTTTGATAGGCTTTTATAAATGGAATTAATTCTTCAATACTGTCTTCTTGCCAACCACTAATGGCTATTTTACCATTGTTGCTATCGGCACCCAAAATAATTTTTTCACTGCCATATTTTTCAATCCATCCTTCAAAAGTTTCTGGATCTTTTACAGCAATACTGCCGCCTGTAATTTGATTGGCGCCCGAATTGAAAGCAATATGTAAATCTTCATCAGATTTCAAACCGCCACCAAAATCAATTTTCAATTTTGTTTTGGTTGAAATTTGCTCCAATACCTTATAGTTTACAATATGCTGCGCTTTGGCACCATCTAAATCTACCAAATGTAAATATTCAATGCCCGAAGCTTCAAACATTTTAGCAACTTCCAACGGGTTTTCATTATATACTTTTTTGGTGTCGTAATTACCTTTGGTTAGGCGTACACATTTACCTTCTATTATATCTATGGCTGGTATGATTCTCATGTATGTTGGTTCTTGGTTCGTCGTTTTTGGTTTATGGTTTTTGTTATTACTTGGTTATTTTCAGCCGGCAACCATAAACTATCAACTATTAACCATACTATTATAATTTTAAAAAGTTTTCTAATATTTTGGCGCCTGCAGTACTGCTTTTTTCTGGGTGAAACTGAACCCCATAAAAATTATCATGCTGTAATGCCGAGGCATAATTAATACCATAATCGGTTTTGGCAATTGTTTGCTCACAATGTTCCGCATAGTAACTATGTACCAAATACATATATTCACTTTCTTTGATACCGGAAAACAAATCAGATTTTAAATCCTTAATTACGTTCCAGCCCATTTGTGGCACTTTTACATCACTAGAAAAACGTTTAACACGGGTATCAAAAATCCCTAATCCTTTGGTATTGCCTTCTTCGG
This sequence comes from Marixanthotalea marina, assembly GCA_018883545.1. Taxonomy (GTDB): domain Bacteria; phylum Bacteroidota; class Bacteroidia; order Flavobacteriales; family Flavobacteriaceae; genus Marixanthotalea; species Marixanthotalea marina. The sequence continues at coordinate 52,442 of JAHLEH010000005.1, forward strand.
TTGACATACAAAGCAATTGCATACCCAAACAAATACCCAGAACAGGCTGCTTTAATGTTGGTATTAATTCATCCAAGCCTGTCTCCTTCAGCATAGACATGGCCGAACTGGCCTCACCAACACCTGGAAAAATCACTTTTTCGGCTGCTAAAATCTCTTCGGGATTATTTGATAAAATGGCATCAACTCCCAAACGCTTAAAAGCAAATTGAATGCTTTTAATATTCCCAGCGCCATAATTTATTATTACTAATTTCATTTTCTTCTCGATACAAATTCTCATACTTCGAAATCACTCGAAGTGACAAATAATTTTACAACATGCCTTTTGTTGAAGGCAAAATCATTTTCTCTATATCACGTTTCACAGCCATTTTAATAGCTTTGGCAAATGCTTTAAAAATGGCTTCTATCTTGTGGTGCTCGTTGGTGCCTTCGGCTTTAATATTCAAGTTGCACTTTGCACCGTCGGTAAACGATTTAAAAAAGTGATAGAACATTTCCGTTGGCATTTTACCCACCATTTCACGATTAAATTCGGCGTCCCAAACCAACCAATTTCTGCCACCAAAGTCGATAGCTGCTTGCGCTAAGCAATCATCCATTGGCAGGCAAAACCCGTAACGTTCGATGCCTAATTTGTTACCCAAAACATTATTAAATAATTCGCCTAATGCAATAGCTGTGTCTTCAATCGTGTGGTGCTCATCAACTTCCAAATCGCCATCAACCTTTATTTTTAAATCCAATTGACCATGACGTGCAATTTGGTCCAACATATGGTCAAAAAAGGCAATGCCTGTACTAATATCGCTTTTGCCAGTGCCATCTAGATTGATTTGAATGGCTATTTTGGTTTCATTGGTGTTTCTTATAATGCCTCCAGACCTATCGTCTGCTTTTAAAAAGGCATATATTTTGGCCCAATCGTTAGTTTCTAAAGCGATAAAATCATCCAACTCTTCATGCTTCACAGTGATTTCGTTGGTTCCTAAATTTGTATTATCATTAATAAAAATACCTTTGGCACCCAAATTTTTTGCCAATTCAATATCCGTTAGCCTATCGCCTATCACAAAAGAATTTTCTAAATCATAATCTTCAGAAAAGTATTTGGTTAGTAACCCCGTATTTGGTTTTCTTGTAGGGGCGTTGTCTTTGGCAAATGTTCTATCTATTATTTGATCGGTAAATACAACTCCTTCATTTTTAAAGGTTTCTATAATAAAATTGTGAACGGGCCAAAACGTATCTTCTGGAAAACTATCGGTTCCTAAGCCATCTTGATTAGTCACCATAACGATTTCGTAATCCAATTCCTTGGCAATTTTACTTAAGTATTGAAACACTTTGGGGTAAAATTCCAACTTTTCAAAAGCATCGATTTGCTCATCGGCAGGTTCTTTGATAATGGTGCCGTCTCTATCTATGAATAGTATTTTTTTCATATTTCTGTCATTCCTGCGTAGGCATGAATCTATTTTTGTTAACTTTCAATTATATATGGATTCCGCATCACACTTCGACTACGCTCAGTGAGACAATGCGGAATGATAAAGCTATTTCAACCCTTTTAAAGTATTTATCAATTTCTCGTTTTCTTCTGGTGTACCTACTGTAAAACGCAAACAATTTTCGCAACCTACCTCGGTTGTTCTGTTTCTAACCACCACCCCTTTTTCAATCAATTGGCTATAGCGCTTGTTGGCATCGTCTACTTTTGCTAAAATAAAATTAGCGTCAGAAGGGTGCACTTTGGCTACAAATGTAATATTTTCTAAAGCGTTCATTAAAATTGTGCGCTCTTTTAAAATCTCTTGGATTTGATTTTTAGCCAAATCTTTTATGCTCAACAATTCTATCGCCTTCTTTTGGGTCAGTTCGTTAATATTATATGGTGGTTTAATAGTATTTAATACCCTGATAATTTCTTCGGAAGCATAACAAATACCCAATCGAATACCTGCCATTGCAAACGCTTTGGACAAGGTTTGTGTAACGATTAAGTTCGGGAATTCATTTAACCTGCTTAACCAGCTTTCTTGTTTGGAAAAATCAATGTAAGCTTCATCAATAACCACTAAACCTTGAAATTCTTTAATCAGTTTTTCTATTTTTTTACTTTCAAAAGAATTAGCCGTTGGGTTGTTAGGTGAGCAAATAAACAAGATTTTACTATTGGCATTGGCTGCATTTAGAATAGTATCTACTTTAGGTTGAAATGTTTCATCTAAGTCAACTTTAACAATATCTACAGCATTTAAATTAGCCAATACTTCATACATGCCATACGTTGGCGGCAAAGTGATTATATTGTCTTGATTGGGCTCACAAAACGCCCTAAAGATTAAATCCAAAATTTCATCACTTCCATTGCCTAACAATATGTTTTTTAAAGAAATACCTTTTATTTCTGAAAGTATCGATTTAAGTTTAATTTGCTGTGGATCTGGATAGCGATTTACGCCGTTTTCAAAAGGGTTTTCATTGGCATCCAAAAACACCATATCACTAGGTACACCTTGAAATTCATCCCTTGCCGATGAATAAGGTTTTAAAGCCTTGATGGTTGGTCTTATTATATTTTTTATATCAAATGTTTCTTTCATAATTATCCAATGAACTAAGTTCAAGAGATTCCTGCCTTTGCAGGAATGACAATTTATTTTAAATCTTTTAATCGAATACTTACCGCATTTTTATGCGCTTGTAATCCTTCTGCTTCTGCCATAAGTTCTATGGCATTACCTATGTTCTTTAAGCCTTCTTCTGAAATCTTCTGAAAGGTCATGCTTTTCATGAAACTATCTAAATTCACACCAGAATATGCTTTTGAAAACCCATTGGTTGGCAACGTGTGATTTGTTCCTGATGCATAATCACCTGCACTTTCAGGTGTGTAATTTCCAATAAAGACGGAGCCTGCATTGGCAATACCGTTTACATAAAAATCTTCATTTTTGGTGCAGATTATAAAGTGTTCTGGCCCGTATTCATTTATCATATCCAGCGCCATTTCATCAGTATCTACATAAATCAATTTTGAATTTGCTATAGATTTCTCTGCGATTGCTTTGCGGGGCAATACTTTTAGTTGGTTTTCCACTTCATCTGAAACTACATCAATGAGTTTTTCGGATGTTGACACCAAAATTACCTGGCTGTCCGTTCCATGTTCTGCCTGACTTAACAAATCGGAAGCAACATAAGCCGCATTAGCGGAATCATCCGCAACAACAAGTAATTCACTAGGGCCTGCAGGCATATCTATAGCAACCCCATATTTGGTAGCCAATTGTTTTGCCACCGTTACAAACTGATTACCTGGTCCAAAAATTTTATACACTTGAGGAATGGATTCCGTTCCAAAAGTCAATCCTGCAATGGCTTGAATGCCACCAACCTTAATAATTTTGGTTACCCCACATAACTTAGCCGCGTATAAAATTTCAGGCGCTATTTTGCCTTCTTTATTGGGTGGCGAACACAGAACAATATCTTTACATCCCGCAATTTGGGCAGGAACTGCTAACATCAAAACAGTTGAAAACAAGGGAGCTGTACCACCTGGAATATACAGCCCTACTTTTTCTATAGGACGCTTCTCTTGCCAACAAGTCACACCATTAGTAGTTTCTAGCTTTATGCCGTTGGTTTTTTGCGCTTTGTGAAAAGCTACAATGTTCAGTTTGGCAAGGTCAATTGCTTTTTTTAATGCATCCGAAACTAGATTGCTCGCTTCTTCAATTTCTTGGGAACTAACAATGTTTGAATTTAGTTTTACACCGTCAAAACGTTCGGTATAGCGTTTTATGGCCATATCACCTTCCTCCCTAACTTCATTGAAAACAGTATTTACAGTAACTTCAATGTCGTCTACGGTCTGTGTGGGACGTTTTAATATCGCCTTCCAATTATCTTTATTTGGACTATATATTTTTTCCATTTGTAATTCAATCAAATTTTTTAATCAGGTGGTAACCTACGGCTTCAAAACCTTGTGTTTCCCAAAACTTTTTCCCCTGTGTGTTTTTGGCATAGCAATTGGCTTCAACACTTTTGCATCCTTGTATTTTAGCATAATCCACTAACCAATTTACCATTAATTCACCAATTCCTTGATTACGATAGTCTTGTTTTACATACACATTATCTGCCTCCATGTGTTTGCCTATATAAAACTTGTTTAAAACCCAAATACCGCAAATGCCTATCAGTTCATCTCTGTCATAAACGCCAAGGCATTTGTAGTTACCCATGGCTATCATGTTATTAAGGCGTTTTTTTAAAATAGTAATATCAAATTTCCCTTCATTCAACAAAAAAACTAAAGGTAAAATAGTTTCCATTTTTTCATTAGGAATGAGCTCTATTTTAAACTTTACATTCATCAAGAAAAATTATAATACCATTTTTTCTATCGGACAAACCAAAATACCTTGTGCGCCATTCTTTTTTAACTCGTCTATTACGTTCCAAAATTCATTTTTACTTATTACAGAATGAATGGAACTCCAGCCTTCTTGGGCTAAAGGTAAAACGGTTGGGCTTTTCATGCCAGGTAGAATATCTATGATATCCTGAACCTTGTCATTTGGTGCATTTAACAACACGTATTTAGACTGTCTGCCTTTTAAAACCGACTGAATCCTAAACTGAATGGTTTCCAGAATAGCCTTTTTGTCGTCAGCAATCACAGGTGAAACTGCTAAAACCGCCTCCGACTTTAAAATAGTTTCAACCTCTTTTAAATTGTTTTTGAACAAGGTGCTGCCGCTGGAAACAATATCACAAATGGCTTCTGCCAAACCAATGTTTGGGGCAATCTCTACCGACCCATTAATAATGTGAATATTTGCCTTGACGCCATTCGCATCCAAATAATTTTGAACCGTATTGGGGTATGATGTTGCAATACGCTTTCCTTCCAAATCCTTAATACTATTGTATTTCATCGCTTTGGGAACGGCAATACATACTCTACACGACGAAAAACCTAATTTTTCGGCTATACCTATATCGTCTCCTTTTTCAATCAAAACATTTTCACCTATAATAGCAGCATCTACCACACCGTCTTTTAAATACTGTGGAATATCGCCATTTCTTAAATAAAAAACCTCTACAGGAAATCCTTTGGCCGACGCCTTTAATTGGTCTTTGCCATTATCTATGTAAATACCAATATCCTTTAAAATGTCCATGGATTCATCGTGCAAACGACCTGCTTTTTGAACCGCAATTCTTAATTTACTCATTGTCTTGTTTTTATGAGTTTGAAACAATCTAGTTGGAATTATAATTAAAAAACCCGCTTGATTGTCTCAAACGGGTTTAAAAAATATGTTGAATTTATTCAATACATTTTCACTTCGCTTGAGGGCAAATTTGAAAATGGTGATGATTTGTTTGAATAAATGTCATTTTTAAATTATAATTATATCGCAAATATCTAAAATTATCGTTTACAATTCCAAAATATTTTCATTTAATTTTGCTTAAATCATATATTACTAGTAATTACCCTAAAAATTGATATATTTTTGGAGATGGTTTTAAATTATTAAAAAATTATGAAATTTAAACTACTATTTATTACCTCTATGTTCATGGTGCTTAGTGCTTTTAAGATACTGGCGCAAGAATCTGCTGTATCTATTTTAGAAAAAGCTACCCAAAAAGCAAAAGTGGAGAACAAACATGTTTTTATCATGTTTCACGCTTCTTGGTGTGGTTGGTGTAAAAAAATGGATAAGAATATGCAAAATAAGGCCTGTAAAGCCTTTTTTGATGATAATTATGTTATTGACCATTTGGTAATTAACGAATCTGAAGATAAAAAGTATTTAGAGAATCCAGGAGCCCAACAATTATTGGAAAAGTATAAAGGCATAAATGCAGGTATTCCCTTTTGGTTGATTTTTGACCAAAACGGAAACTTAATAACAGATTCTTTCAATTCTGAAGGACAAAATATTGGCTGCCCAGTTAGTAAAAAAGAGGTTAATGCTTTTGTTGAAAAACTCAAGAAATCATCATCGTTGACTCAAAAAGAACTTGATATTATTGCGGCGGTTTTTATTGGGGTATAAAAAAAAGCCTTATTTGAATAAGGCTTTTTCGTCTATGAGCTTTAGCTTATAACTACTGGTTTCCCAAAATAATTGGCATACCAGAATCGCCAGAACCAATTACAATAACTTTGCTGTTAGGTGATTCAGACAATTTAATAGTGGCATCTATGCCTTTGTCCTGTAAAATTTTGTCGGTTAATGAGGCACTCAATATTTTATTGGCATCAGCTTTTCCTTGCGCTTCAATTCTAACCTTCTCAGCTTCTTTTTCGGCTGTAACCAATCTAAATTCGTACTCCAATGATTCTTGCTCTTGTTTTAATTTACGCTCAATAGCGTCTTTAATTGTAGGAGGCAATGTAACGTCTCTAACCAAAACCTCATTCAGTTGAATATATTGGTCATCAACAATTTTTTTTGTTTCTTCAAATATTTCTTGCTGAATGGCATCACGTTTACTAGAATATAATTGTTCCGGTGTATAACGACCAACCACACTACGCGCTGCAGAACGTATTGCAGGCAATAAAACCCGTTCCTTGTACATTTCACTTTTCTCTTGGTGCAATCTGCCTAATTCATCATATTTTGGTTGAAACCAAACAGAAGCCTCTAATTTAATGTCTAATCCGTTTGAAGATAACACATTCATTTTTTCAAGAATCTCTTGCTGACGTACTTCATAAATAAATACCTTGTTCCAAGGCGCCACAATATGAAACCCTTCGCTCATTGGTGGTTCATCAATAACAACCCCTTCGCCAAAGGTTTTAAACAGCACTCCAGCTTGTCCAGAGCCTATTGTAACTGCAGATTTTGTTAAAACAATAATGACTATAATTATAGCGATTATTACAGGTATTGTAATTTTTGGTAATCTTTCCATGTTATTTAGTTTAAATTAATCCGTTGTATTTTCTTAAGAACCATTCTATGGTTAAGCTAAGTGCTATTAATATAAGTAGATATTTCCAATCTATTAAAGGAATGGTGGTTTTATTGCTTTTTTGGATGGCTTGAAAACGATTATCTTCTAATAAATCGTTAGCTAAATCACTTGTGTTTGTTACAAAATAACTCTTTCCTTGGCTATTGGTTGCCAAGCTTTGTAGTTTTGTTACATTGGCATTTAAAAATTGTTGCTCCACATCATACTCTAAAACCTGGAAATTTCCTGACTGGGATATGTTTTCGTTATCTGCTTTAACTGTAAAGCTATATTCTGATGGCGGTAAATTGCTTAAATCTACTTGAAAATTATTGTTCTTTAGTACAAAAGGGAAACTTTTTGTTTCTTCGGTTATGTTATCTTTTAGAGTAATAGTCAATGTTTCTCGATTGTCGAACTCATAATTCTGGTTGAAGATTTGGGCTTTAATAATAACATTGCCGTTTCCATTGTAAAAAGATTCATAATCAACATTCAGTCTATTTCTTTTTTTGTTTGACGCCAAATATTGGATTACTTTACCAATAAAGTCATCAAAATTATTGAATGAGTTATTATCCAAATAACTTTGCGATCGCCATTGCCAAATATTTTCAGCGAAAAGCACGGCCTCTCTCCTTCCACTTGTTTCAAACGTTGCAAAAAGCGGTTCTTCAGTAATAATGCTGTTGATTTTTTTATATAAAATGGTTTCGTAAGGAATATTAAATGCTACTTCACCATAATTTGATTTTAACGGGGGGAACGATTCAAAATCAATATCATTTATACTGAAAGGTGTATAGTTCAGGTTTATAGCGCCTTGATAATCTTCTGTATCGTTTGTTATCGCTTGTGAATAACTTTGATTAACACTGTTAAAGAACCTTAGATCTGTTTTTGGGCCTAAAACTACAAGCCTGTTTTTGTTTTCCTTGTTAAGTGCTTCGATAAGATTATTAAACCTTATGTTTGGTTGATATAATATAAATAGTTGAAAATCATTTATTTGATTTATAGACTCGTTTGGAGTTAGAAAAGCAACTTCACGCTGTTCATTACTTTCAATACTTTTTTTCAAAGCACCTAAATCTGGATGGACAAAATCGCTTACAGCTGCGACTTTTGTTTTTTGATCTATAACTTCAACAGCAAAATTTTTAACGTTATTTATTTTGTTTTTTTCTGTATCGAGAGGAGTTAAAACAGCTTTATAGGTACTTACACCGACATTGTTTGCGGGCAGCGTAAAGTTAAGAACCTTTGAGTTGTTTTCTTTATTAAAGCTTACCGTTTGTGAATAAACAGTGTTGTTGTTTTTGGTGACAACAAAACGGCTATTAATAGATTCTTCCCCATTATAAACCAAGAATACCTCTATCGGAAAGCTATTCTTCAAATACGCATACTTATTGACATTTAACTGCTGAATTTTTAAATCGGTATACGTTACTGTATCTCCCAATATTATTGGGTAAACAGGTTGGGTGACTGATTTGGAATTTAATTCATAATCACTGCCATAGGTTTGGTTTCCATCCGTAATTAAAATAATGGGCGCAGTTGTTTCCTTATAAATTTGTGAAAGTTGACTAAGCGCTTGGCTTATGTTTGTTTGTTTGTTGTCAAAACTTAATGAATCTATATTACTTAAATCACTTCCAAAGCTATAAGCTGTTATATTGAATTTATTGGTTAACTCAGGGTTGTTGCTAATAGCTTCCAAGGTATTTAGGGCGCTATCAGATTGATTCAGGTGTTTTATGGAACTTGAATTATCAACCGCAATAAGCAAGTTGGGTTTTTCTGTATTAACTTCTAGACTTTCAAATTTTGGATTTATAATAAGTAAAAGAATGCCAAAAAGTGTGATAAACCTTAAAAATATAAACAGCCAGTTACGTTTAGAATTTCTTTTCGATTTGTTCCAATACTGAAAAAGCGCTAATAATAGCGCTATAATTCCTGCAAGTACAATAAAAATAAGAGTTGTATAACTCATTAAATTTTTAACTTTCTAGTTTAGGTTAACATACCACCATCTATGTTCAATGTTTGTCCTGTAACATAGGCACTCATATCGCTAGCTAAGAACACACATGCATTGGCTACATCTTCTGGTGTTCCGCCTCGTTTTAAAGGAATACCATCTCTCCAGCCTTTAACTACGTTTTCGTCTAATTTGGCTGTCATTTCTGTTTCAATAAAACCAGGGGCAATTACGTTGCTTCGTATGTTTCTAGAACCTAATTCTAAAGCAACCGATTTTGAAAACCCGATAATACCAGCTTTAGATGCCGCATAATTGGTTTGACCAGCATTACCTTTAACACCAACCACAGAACTCATGTTGATAATAGAGCCTTTGCGTTGTTTTAACATGGTGCGCTGAACCGCTTTGGTCATATTGAAAACCGATTTTAAATTCACTTCTATAACAGTATCGAAATCTTCTTCGCTTATACGCATCAATAAATTATCTTTGGTAATACCCGCATTATTTACCAATACGTCGATGCTGCCAAATTCAGCAACCACGTCATCTGCTAATTTTTGGGCTTCTTCAAAACTAGCTGCATTGCTTTTGTAGCCTTTGGCTTTAATGCCTTTGGCATTTAATTCTTTTTCCAACTCGTTAGCTGCTTCAACAGAAGAACTATAAGTAAACGCTACATTTGCGCCTTGATCGGCAAAAGTTTGTGCTATGCCCCTTCCTATTCCCCTACTTGCACCAGTTATTATGGCCGTTTTTCCTTCTAATAATTTCATTTAGTTATATAAAAAAGTTTATTTTCAAATATAGTGATTACAAATTGTATCAAAATAAAAACCTCATAAAATATCATGAGGTCTTGAATGATTTAAAACACTAATTATAATTTTACTTCCTCAGGCTTTTCATAATTAAACAAGTAATCAACATCTAGTTCCTCTACTTCTCCTAATTTACCTAAAGCATTAAAATCCATATTCTTTTTATTGCCGATTACCATAACATTATAATTTTCACCTTTAACATGTTTGTCAAAGAAATCATGTAAATCTTTAAGAGTCATTTCCTCCAACGCCTTATATATTTCTTCTCGGTTGTCATAGTCAATACCTCTTTTTTTCAAACTTTCATAACTCCAAAAAATATTTGACTTATTAATACGCTGAGCGGCAATCTTTTTAAGTGCTGCGTCTTTAGCATTATTAAATTGCTCTTCAGCCTCTGGCATATTATCCATCAATTCCATCATAGCTTCAACTGCATTTGGTAGTTTATTTGCTTGGGTACCAATATACGCAACCAAATCATCCGATTTACCTTTTTCACTAGCTGTTCTATAAATAACTTGCACTCCGTAAGCTAGTGCCTTAGATTCTCTAATTTCTTGATATACTATAGACGATAAACCATTTCCAAAATAATCATTAAATAAATTTGCTGCAGCAATATTTTTAGGATCAAATGTTTCTCCTTTAGCTAAAAATATCATTTCTGATTGCACCATGTCATAATCAACAAAATAAACATGCCCCCCAGTTTCGCTTTCAGGATATTCGATTGCTTCAGGATAGTCTTTTAAATTTGAATCTATTTTATGATAAGTATTTATTGCATTTACGGCAACGTCTAAATCTTTTCCGTAATAAAATATACGATGTTGGTAGCTTTTAACACCCTTAACTAAATCAACTAATTCTTCAGGATCAATTATTCTTAATTCATTAATTGGAATTATATTCCTTAACCTAGAATTCTCTCCATATTTTCCATAACTTAATAAGCCATCAAAAAGTATGTTGTCCTTTTGAAGTTTATTATTTTGACGTGCTTTAGCTATTTGATCAATAAATTTATCATATGCTTCTTGATTTGGAATTGCATTATCCCAGAGGTTTTCTAGTAGCTCTAATCCTTTTGATAAATTTTCTTTTAATCCACTAATACCAACATAAGATTTATCGACATCTGTGACAACATGGTAATCTATTCCTAATTTATAAAACTCTTTCTTTAAATCTTCTGCAGAATAAGTGTCTGTTCCCAAATATTCCATATAACCAAAAGCTAAAGCTAATTTTTTATCATTATCACTTCCCATATCAAAAATGATTTCCAAATTAAATAAATCATTTGATTCATTTTCAACATATGAAACTTTCAGACCATTATCAATTACTTTTTCTTCAATAGCTTCTGCATAATCCACGTATTGAGGTTCCAAACTACCTGATTCGATTTTAGTGAAATTCATAAAAAATTCAGAACCCTCACCTCTATTGAGATTCACAGGTGATATTTCTGGTTTTTCAACTTTAACTACGTTTGTGTCCTCTCCTTGTCTCTTATAGGTTATTACATAATTATTGCCATAAAAAGAATTTGCAAAATTGACAAGTTCTTGCTTTGAAATATTTTTTAAATCGTCCAAAAACTTAATTCTATCTTTCCAATCGACATGCCTAATAAAGGCTTCGTAATAAGCAGATGCTAGAGCAGTACTGTTTTCATATCTTCTTGTTTGATTTAGTTTTAAGTCATTTACGACTGCTTCAATCATCCAATCTTCAAAATCTCCGCTTTTAAGTTTTTCAATTTGTTCAAAAATTAATTCTTTAACTTCATCTAAAGTTTGTCCCTCTTTTGGGGTCCCTGTAAAATTATGGTAACCATAATCGTTATAAAAAGTTGGAGAACAGCTAGCCCCTTGAACAACTTGTTTTTGATTTAAGTTTAAATCGATTAACCCTGCATTACCATTTGCTAGAATCATATCACATAATGTGACCATTTTTTCCTCAGCTGAACCAGAACCATCTGACCTAAAAGCAATAGACACATTCTCAGTTGTTGGTCCATAAACTTCTTTTATTACCGGTGATGTAATAGGTTCTTCAACAGGCATTGAAGGGTGTTTAATATCCTTTTTTTCTAATTTACCAAATGTATTATTAACTTTTTTTATTGTTTCTTCAAACTCTAAATCGCCAACTAATACCATAGCCATATTATTGGGGACATAATATTTATCAAAATAATTATGGATAGCAACCATTGATGGATTTTTGAGGTGTTCAGCATTGCCAATGGTTGTTTGATTACCAAGTGGATGCGTTGGAAATAAGCCATTCATCATGGCATATAAGCTTTTTCTGGAATCATTATCCTGAATTCGGTTAAATTCTTCAAAAACAGATTCTAATTCTGTATGAAATAAACGCAAAACCAATTTACTAAACCTTTCTTCCTCTAGCATCAACCATTTATCTAATTCATTGGAAGGTATCTTGTTATAATAAACTGTTCTTTCATACCAAGTTCCTGCATTAGTTCCAGTAGCTCCTAAAGAGGTAATCATTTTATCCAATTCATTGGCAATACTATAATTTGAAGCTAATAAAGAAACCGAATCAATTTTTCTATAAATCTCTTTTTTCCTTTCAGGATCAGATTCTGACTTATGTACTTCATATAAATCTGATATTTGATCTATTAATATTTTTTCTTTATCCCAATCTAATGTTCCAATTTTATCAGTTCCCTTAAATAGCATGTGTTCTAAATAATGAGCTAAACCTGTGGTTTCTTTTGGATCATAATTTGAACCAGCCCTAACTGCTATATAAGTTTGAATTTTTGGTTCATCAGTATTTTTACTCATATAAACCTTAAAGCCATTATCTAATGTATAAAGGCGAAGACCAGTAGGGTCATTCGTTACAGTTTCATAAGTAAACGCATTTGAGTCTTTATGAAACTCAGTATCATATGAAATTTGACTACCTTCTTTACAGTTAAATAAAATTAGAACAAGAAATACAGAGGTGACTAATTTGAATAATTTCATTTATTAATAGTATTAGATTTTGTTATAAAAGCAAAAAATGTTTTGTAACCTATAAAGATTGCAAAACATTTAATTTAAAACAAGTTAATATTGTTAAAAAAACAGCTGTCTGATTTTAAGCCATTACTTCAGCCACTTTTTTTCCGATTTCAGCAGGTGAATCAACCACATGAATACCACACGAACTCATAATTTTCTTTTTGGCCTGAGCCGTATCATCACTACCACCAACAATAGCACCGGCATGTCCCATTGTACGACCAGCAGGCGCAGTTTCACCAGCTATAAACCCTACGATTGGTTTTTTACTTCCACTAGTTTTATACCAATTAGCAGCATCAGCTTCCAATTGCCCTCCTATTTCACCAATCATTACGATGGCTTCAGTTTCTGGGTCATTTATCAATAATTCAACAGCTTCTTTTGTTGTAGTACCAATAATTGGGTCACCACCAATTCCGATAGCTGTTGTAATCCCCAAACCTTGCTTAACAACTTGGTCGGCCGCTTCATAAGTTAATGTACCTGATTTAGAAACAATACCTACTTTTCCTTTTTTGAAAACAAAACCAGGCATGATACCTACTTTAGCTTCACCTGGTGTTATGACACCTGGGCAGTTAGGGCCAATTAAACGACAATCTTTGTTTTTTATGTAATTTGAAGCTGTAATCATATCAGCCACAGGAATACCTTCAGTAATAGTAATAATCACTTTAATGCCAGCGTCAGCCGCTTCCATAATGGCATCAGCAGCAAAGGCTGGTGGCACAAATATAATAGTTGTATCAGCACCTACTTTTTCAACTGCTTCAGCAACAGTATTAAATACCGGTTTATCTAAATGCGTTTGGCCTCCTTTACCTGGAGTAACACCTCCAACAACATTGGTGCCATATTCAATCATTTGGCTGGCGTGGAAAGTTCCTTCGCTACCTGTAAATCCTTGAACAATTATTTTTGAATCTTTGTTTACTAAAACGCTCATTATATTTATGTTTTATTTTTTAATATAAACACTGCAAAAATACTTTTTTGAAGTTACTTTTTACAGCATTTTAATTTATTTTTTTGATTTTAAATGGTCTAATATTTCTGGTAATTGCCTTATGGCTGCTAATTCTTTATATTTTTTTCTAATATCTTCTGCAGGCGTGTCAAAATAACTTTTTCCACCTTCCAATGATTTGCTAACACCGGCTTGAGCCAATAAAACAGCTTTTTTGCCAATGGTAGCACCACTAGTAATGCCTACCTGCCCCCAAATAGTTACTTCATCTTCAATAACCACACAGCCAGCAATACCTGCTTGTGAAGCGATTAAACACTTTTTTCCAATTACTGTGTCGTGGCCAATTTGTATTTGATTGTCTAATTTGGAACCTTCGCCAATGATAGTATCGCCTGTAACCCCTCTGTCTATGGTGCAAGCGGCACCTATATCAACATTATTTTCTATAACTACCTTACCACCAGACAATAGCCTATCGAAGCCTTCTGGGCGGTTTTTGTAATAAAAAGCATTTGCGCCTAAAACTGTACCTGCATGTATGGTAACATTGTCACCAATAATTGCATCGTCATAAATACTCACATTGGAATGTATGGTGCAATTATTACCGATTTTCACATTGTTACCAATAAAACAATTGGGTTGAATGATAGTGTTTTCTCCAATAACAGCAGAATCTGAAATAGATTTGTTTGCAGATTGGAAAGGTTTGAAGTGATTGGTTAGTTTATTGAAATCTCGAAACGGATCATTACTAACCAAAAGTGCTTTTCCTTCGGGGCATTCCACCTGTTTGTTGATTAATATAATGGTCGCTTTAGAGTTTAAAGCTTTATCGTAATATTTTGGATGGTCTACAAACACAATATCCCCATGTTCCACTACATGGATTTCATTCATGCCCAAAACAGGAAATTCTGCGCTACCTACAAATTCACAATCAATTAGTTGTGAAATTTGTTCCAATGTGTATGGTTTGGGGAATTTCAAAGGAATTACTCTTTTATGCGTTCTTTGTAAGTGCCTTTTTCGGTTTCAATTTTAATTTTATCTCCTTCATTTATAAATAAAGGGACATTTACAATCGCACCAGTTTCTACTGTAGCTGGTTTAGTAGCATTAGTAGCTGTATTACCTTTAACTCCAGGTTCAGTATGCGTTACCTCTAGAATAACACTTGCGGGCATTTCTACAGATAGCGGCATCATACCATCTTCTGCATTCATGATTACCGTAACGACTTCACCTTCTTTTAATAAATCGGGTGCATCCAAACTGCTTTTTTGCAAGGTTATTTGAGTGAAGTCTTCTGTATTCATAAAATGATAGGTTTCTCCTTCATTGTATAAATATTGAAATTGGTGTGTCTCAACTCGGACATCCTCGATTTTATGTCCAGCAGAAAACGTATTATCTATTACTTTTCCTGTTGTAACACTTTTAAGTTTGGTACGAACAAAGGCTGGGCCTTTACCAGGTTTTACATGTAAAAATTCAATAATTTTAAAAATATCGTGGTTATAACGGATACATAATCCGTTTCTGATATCTGAAGTACTTGCCATATATTAATTTGATTTAAAATATCCTTTCATAATGCCTCGGTGCGAATTCTTAATAAATTGAAGAATTTCATCACGCTCTGGAGTCGCTTCCATTTCTGCCTCTATTATTTCGGCAGCTTGCGTATTATTATAGTTCTTTTGATAAAGTATTCTGTAAATGTTTTGTATTTCCCTGATTTTTTCAGCAGGAAAACCTCTTCTCCTCAACCCAACTGAATTAATACCCACATAAGATAAAGGCTCACGCGCTGCTTTTACATAGGGAGGCACATCTTTTCTAACTAAAGAACCTCCCGTTACAAAAGCATGGTTTCCGATAGAACAAAATTGATGTACCGCTACCATACCTGCCAAAACCACAAAATCACCTACAGTTATATGACCCGCAAGTGTACTATTATTGGAAAAAATACAATTGTTCCCAACGATACAGTCGTGTGCTATGTGACAATAGGCCATAATTAAACAATTATCGCCAATAACCGTTTTCATTTTATCTGCTGTTCCCCTATTAATGGTTACGCATTCTCTAATGGTTACGTTATCACCAATCTCAACAGTGGTATCTTCATCATTATATTTTAAATCCTGAGGAATCGCAGAAATAATCGCGCCAGGGAAAATGTTACAGTTTTTACCTATTCGCGCACCATCCATTATGGTAACATTGCTGCCAATCCAAGTGCCTTCTCCAATCTTTACATTGCCATGTATAGTAGTAAAGGGTTCAATTACTACATTTTTTGCAATTTTTGCACTTGGGTGCACATATGCTAGGGGTTGATTCATTTCTTAATTTTGTTTTAGTTGTGAAATGTTAGCAAACTTACTGATTATTATTTCACTTTTGAAATTTGAGCCATAAGTTCTGCTTCTGCACACAATTTTCCATTGGCATAGGCATAACCTTGCATGTGACAAATACCTCTTCTTATTGGGGTGATTAGCGAACATTTAAAAATTAAGGTGTCGCCCGGCATTACTTTTTGTTTAAACTTAACATTGTCCATTTTCATGAAAAATGTTAGGTAATTTTCTGGGTCTGGTACTGTGTTAAGCACCAAAATGCCTCCAGTCTGCGCCATGGCTTCTACTATTAAAACACCTGGCATAACTGGAGCGCCAGGAAAATGCCCTGCAAAAAAGGACTCATTCATGGTCACATTTTTAGTTGCCGTAACATAAGTATCGGTCAATTCAAAAACTTTATCAATCAATAAGAATGGCTGTCTGTGCGGTAACATCGCCATTATTTGATTTACATCCATTAAAGGCGGTTGATTTAAATCGATATTAGGTACATTATTACGCCTTTCATTTTTGATGATTTTTGACAGTTTCTTGGCAAATTGAGTATTTATAAAATGACCAGGTTTATTAGCTATTACCTTGCCTCTTATTCGAGTGCCCACTAATGCCAAGTCGCCAAGTACATCTAACAACTTATGTCTGGCAGCTTCGTTAGGGTAATGCAAGGTTAAATTATCTAAAATGCCGTTTGGTTTAACTGCTATGGAATCCTTTTTGAAAGCAACTTTCAATTTTTCCATGGTTTCGGCAGATAAAGGTTTATCTACATACACAATAGCATTATTTAAATCGCCTCCTTTAATGAGGCCATGATTTAATAGCATTTCAATTTCATGTAAAAAACTAAAGGTTCTTGAGTTTGCTATGTCTTCCTTAAAATCTGAAATTTGATTTAAAGTTGCGTTTTGGGTACCTAATACTTTGGTGCCAAAATCTACCATCGTTGTTATTTGGTATTCTTTGGCAGGCATAAGCAGGATTTCACTTCCTGATTCTTCATCGGTATACGAAACAATTTCAGTAACAACATATTCTTCTCGGCAAGCGTCCAACTCTATTATTCCAGCTTTTTCAAGAGCTTCTACAAAAAACTTGGATGAACCATCCATTATTGGTGGTTCCGATGCGTTTAGTTCAATAATAACATTATCAATGTCAAGACCAACTAAAGCTGCCAAAACATGCTCAGACGTTTGTATGGCGACACCGTTTTTTTCTAAACAAGTGCCTCGTTGTGTATTTGTTACATAGGTAGCATCTGCTTCAATAACAGGAGCTCCCTCCAAATCTATGCGCTTAAATGCCAATCCGAAATTTGCTGTTGCCGGTTTAAATGTAAGTGTAACATTTTTACCTGTATGTAAGCCTACACCGGTTAGAGATATCTCTTTAGAGATTGTTTTCTGCTTGAAGTCTGTATTAACTATTGCCATTGATTTTTTTTTCTATATCGTCTATATTTTTTACAATTTGAGGTAACTTTCTAAAGTGTACGTACGATTTACTAAAATCGCTATAAGAAAATGCTGGAGAACCTTGCACGACTTCATTATCTTTCAAACTACTTATAATTCCAGACTGGGCCTGTATTTTAACATTATTGCCAATTGAAATATGCCCAACTATACCAACTTGTCCACCTATTTGGCAGTTTTCACCTATTTTAGAAGACCCAGCAATACCTGTTTGTGCAGCAATCACTGTGTTTTTTCCAATTTCAACATTATGGGCAATCTGTATCTGGTTATCTAGTTTTACACCACTTTTTATAATCGTAGAACCCAATGTGGCTCTATCTATAGTTGTTGCTGCACCTATATCGACATTATCTTCTATAATTACATTTCCGGTTTGTGGAATTTTTTTATAGCTGCCATCTTCATTGGGTGCAAACCCAAAACCATCTGCACCTATAATTGCGCCAGAATTTATAAAACAGGAATTGCCAATAACAGTATCTGAATACACTTTAGCTCCTGAATAAACAACAGTATTGTCTCCTATATGTACATTATCACCAATATAACAATTAGGAAAAATTTTCACGTTTTCCCCAACATGTACATTCTCCCCAATATAAGTAAAGGCCCCAACATAAACATTATCGCCCAAACTCGAAGATTCCGAAACGAATGAAGGTTGCTCTACTCCTACTTTATTTAGCTTCACCAAATTATAATATTCCAATAATTTAGAAAAAGCTGAATAAGCATCGCTAACCTTGATTAAGGTTGTTTTTATGGTATTTTCAGGTTTAAACGTTTTATTTACAATTGTTACCGAAGCTTCTGTAGTATAAATGTAGTTTTTGTATTTTGGATTGGATAGAAATGTAAGAGACCCTTCGGTTCCTTCTTCTATTTTCGAGAGTTTAAAGACTTCTACATCCGGATTTCCTTCAACATCGCCTTCTAAAATACCCGCTATTTGTTGTGCAGTAAATTTCACAATCAGTGTGTTAATTGGTTTAGATTGTATGATTCCCGCAAAAATAGGAAAAATGTACTAAAGTTTTTCATTTGGGTTTGCTTATGTTTAAAGCTTATACGAGTTGTTTGGGGTAACATATATAATATTTTGTTACAGGTTTTGCCAAAGCTTTTACATTTAGGTGGTCGGACGCCTTAACGATATCTTCTATTTTTCCCGATTTGTGCAAAATATTAATGTTGTGATGATTTACTTGATAAGCTTGGTTGGATATTTCTCCTGTAAATACAAAGTATTTGGCCTCATTTTCTGAAATGCCGTATTTGTCGATTAAATAATCTATGCGTTTGGTCAGGTTATTTTCCTTGAATTTTTTGTTCTTAATTTTTATTTTTAAAAGATTTCTATTGATTATCATACTTGATAAATGGCTCAGAACGAAATCATCAATGTATTGCCACTGTTTTAAAGCAGAAACAATATCAAAATCATCTAACTTAGAGAATATATCCAATATTTCATCATTAAAGTTAGTGATAGATATTTCATTGTCAATAAAATACTGTAAAGGTTCACTTATTTTTAATTCTTTTGAGGCATTTAGTTCTTTGGCTCTTTTGAGTGCGCGTATTAAAAGTTGTTCTGCAACCAAGCCAGTTTTATGCAAATAAACTTGCCAATACATAAAGCGTCTGGCTATAATGAATTTTTCAACACTGTAAATGCCTTTTTCTTCAACAACCAACTTATCATCAACAATATTTAACATGGTAATGAGGCGTTCACTATTGATATTCCCTTCAGCTACACCTGTGTAAAAACTATCGCGTTTTAAATAGTCTGCCCTGTCCATATCCAATTGGCCAGAAATAAGCTGACACATAAATGGCCTATGATATTCACCTTTGAAAATTTTGATTGCTAGCGTTAAATTTGAGTTAAATTCAGTATTTAACTTCTCCATAAGCAACAAAGAAATTTGTTCATGAGACACATTGCTAACGATACTGTTTTCCATGGCATGCGAAAAAGGACCATGTCCAATATCATGTAGCAAAATTGCTATATACAAAGCTTGTTCTTCTTCTTCAGAAATACCTATCCCCTTAAATCGTAGCACATTAACAGTTTGCTGCATTAAATGCATGCAACCAATGGCATGATGAAAACGCGTATGATGAGCCCCAGGATAAACCATATAAGACATGCCCATTTGGGTTATTCTGCGCAATCTTTGAAAATACTTGTGCTGTATTAAATCAAAAATTAAGGAATTTGGAATGGTAATAAATCCGTAAATTGGGTCGTTTAATATTTTGAGTTTGTTTTGAGTTGGCAAACTTTAATTATTTTGTAATTATATAAACAAATATACATGAATAACATAAATATACTTTGGGTAGATGATGAAATTGATTTGCTAAAACCCCATATATTATTCTTAGAGAAAAAAAACTATAAAGTTACTACTTGCCAGAGTGGTACAGAAGCCATTGAAGCTCTTGATGATAAGAATTTTGATATTGTTTTTTTAGATGAAAATATGCCAGGTCTTACCGGTCTTGAAACTTTAAATGAAATAAAAGAACGCAGAGACAGCCTACCTGTGGTTATGATTACCAAAAGTGAAGAAGAGTATATCATGGAAGAAGCTATTGGCAATAAAATAGCCGATTACCTAATTAAGCCCGTTAACCCCAACCAAATTTTATTAAGCCTAAAAAAGAATTTGGATAATTCCAGATTGGTTTCAGAAAAAACAACCTCAAATTACCAACAGGAGTTCAGAAAAATAGCTATGGATTTGTCTATGGTTAACTCTTACGAAGAATGGGTTAACCTTTATCAAAAGCTTATTTATTGGGAAATACAGTTAGAAGACATTGAAGATGCCGGAATGGTCGAAATTTTAGAGTCCCAAAAGAATGAAGCCAATATTCAATTTGGCAAGTATATTGAAAAAAACTATTTTAAATGGTTCGATAGTAATAACGAAGCCCCAATAATGTCGCATACTTTATTTAAGGAGCGCGTTGTTCCAGAATTGAGCAAAAGCAAACCAACACTTTTAATAGTTATCGATAATTTAAGATACGACCAATGGAAGGTCTTTGAGCCCATCATCAATAATTATTATAAAAAGGAAAAAGAAGACCCTTTTTTCAGCATTTTACCTACTGCAACTCAATATGCAAGAAATGCTATTTTTTCTGGATTAATGCCTAGCGACATGGAACGCCTGTTTCCTAAATATTGGAAAAACGATACCGATGATGGTGGCAAAAACCTTTTTGAAGCTGAATTTTTAGAGTCCCAAATGAAGCGACTTGGACTAACAAACTTGACACACGAATATCATAAAATAACCAATATAAAATCGGGTAAAAAACTAGTTGATAACTTCAAGTCTTTAAAAAATAATGACTTAACGGTTGTAGTTTATAATTTTGTAGACATGCTTTCCCATGCAAAAACAGAAATGGAAGTCGTAAGAGAATTGGCTGCTAATGACAAAGCCTACAGGTCTTTAGCATTGAGTTGGTTTAAGAACTCTCCCCTATTGGAAATTATTCATCAAGCTCAAATATTAGGGTTTAAACTGATACTAACCACCGATCATGGCACTATAAATGTTAAAAGCCCGTCAAGGGTAATTGGCGATAGAGAAACAAGTTTAAACCTACGCTATAAAACAGGAAGAAGTTTAACTTACGAAAGTAAAGACGTTATGGTAGCCAAAGACCCCAAAGTCATTCATTTGCCTTCCATTAACATGAGCAGTACGTTTATATTTGCAAAAAGTGACTTGTTTTTTGCGTATCAAAACAACTATAACCATTATGTAAGCTATTATAGGAACACCTATCAACATGGTGGTATTTCATTGGAGGAAATGATTATTCCTTTTGTAGTTTTTAATCCAAAATAATCCGTGTAATGCATAAAACATCGATAAAATGCGTTATTTTTTGGTTTTTCTAAATTTTTATGCTTAATATTGTACTGTAAATTTTATTTAATTTGGAAATTAATTATACATTAAATGATGTTGATTTAGTTGCAGCCCAAATAGTTAGCAAGCTAAATACAAAAATCATACTGCTCTATGGTGAAATGGGAGTTGGTAAAACAACTTTAGTGAAAGCTATTGCCAGGAAATTAGGTAGTACAGACGAAGTTAGCAGTCCTACATTTTCTCTAGTCAATGAGTATCAAGCTGAAGATGGATTAATTTACCATTTTGATTTGTATAGAATTAAAGATATAGATGAAGTTTACAATTTAGGAATAGAAGATTATCTGTTTTCAGATAATTGGTCCATAGTAGAATGGCCAGAAATAATTGAAAACCATATGCCCCTACGTTTTGATAGAATTGATTTGGTTACAAATCAAGATAATTCCAGAACGTTAAAATTGAATAATAAAAACGAATTTAACCTAATAAATCATGCCGAGCAGTAGCAAATAAACACTAAAACCTTTCAAGAAATTGCAGTTTTACGGTAAAGCCGCAGCGCAAAAAAACAAAATCAATGTTTTTAACATATTTTTAACATTTTAACTGCGTTTTGTCGATAGTTGCATCATAAATTTGAGGTAATTAATTAATTAAATCCCTTGAATTATGAAAACTAAAAAGTATTTAATCGCAATTGCAATCTTTGGAGGAATTTTGTTTACAGCTCAGGCAGTTAATGCTAGCCAAGATGGAGCAAAAGTTGAAAGATCAAAAATTAAAGTTCCTACCCACGGATAAAAAGAGTTTAATTGTAGGTAGTATTGTCGCTACGTTAATAGCAATTACACCTTACATATTTTATTCATATGAAAGTGTTCCTGACGAAAAAGTTTGGAGCACTTTTTTATTTACTTATAACAGCGGTAATTTTGAAAGTGCTAATGTAGCTTTTTGGATTCTTACAAGTAAATTTGTCCCTTTGCTTTTGCTTTTCATATGGTTTTTTACTTGTAGGCATTGGTGGTATCACTCTCTGTTGGTTCCGATATCCATGTACTCTTACCAAATATTCACCACTTTAAATGAAGACTTAAAATATGTTGACTCAAACCAGCTTATTTATATTATACCCATTATAGCTTTAATAATTCCATCTATCTATCTAATAAGAGCACAAATTTTCAATAAAATAAATGCTGTATCTAAAACGATGGAAGAATTGGAAGATGAATTTAAAATATCACCTAAAAACTTTTGGGAAAAAGTAAAGCAATATTTTTAGAAGCTAGACTCTTTTTTATTTAGTCTTTCTAATTCTTCTAGTTCTAAATTTTTAGAGTTAGGTTTTAATATTGTATTTCCAAACTTATAATTAAACCCAACAACTAGCAATCTGTTTTCCATTCTAGAGTTAAACCATACATCTTGATTTAAATATTTTGTTGTTGTGTAATAGTTTTGCTTATTTAACAAATCTTCAACACCTATGTTTAATGAAGCTCTATTTTTCCAAAAGGTTTTTTTTAAACTTAGATTCAATCCCCATCTTTCACTAGCTATTTTCGCGTCTTCTGCAATTGGTGATATATAAACAAAAGCAACATCAAATGTTAAACTTTCATCTTTTAAAAAACCAAAATAATTGTTTATTTGGGCATATAGAGACCATTTGCTATTGGAAACCAACTCATCATTGCTTTCCAAAGCAAAAAATTTATTGTCGTAAAAAAAAGCAGAAGTTAAGGCGTATAAGTTCCACCTAGGCATAAGGTTGGTATAGGTCATAAAATCCAAGCCGTATGAAATACTTTTATCAATATTTGTGTTAATATATTTTATAATGTTATCCTCATTGTCTTGAAAAACAATTTCTAACGTGGGGTTGTTTTCAAAACGATAATACAACTCAAATGTGTAATTCTTGTTAAAAGTGTATCCTAGGGTTAAAACATCATCTATTTGTGGACTTAAATTCGGATTACCTGTGCTGTAGGTATTATCATTAAAATAATATTTAAAAGGGTTTAATTCACCATAACGAGGTCTATAGATACGCTTTTTATAATTAAAATAGATATCGTTGTTTTCATTTATATGATTCAATATATAAAAGGTTGGGAAAAATTTGATATAATTATTGTTATTTACTTGGTTTGTTGTTTTTGATTTTCCTTTTACATCTGTATATTCCGTTCTTAAACCAGCTTGCAAACTCCATTTGCTCCAATCTTTTGAATACGATGCATAGGCGGCATAGTTCATTTCATCATATAAAAATATATCAGAGTTTTGTAAGTCCTCCACCCTATTACCATTTATAAAATTATACTGGTTTAAAACGCTCCTGGAGTCTATACTTGAAATTTTCATGCCGGTCTCAAATGAAGAAGTCTCATTAATTGGCAACTCGTAATCTATTTGACCAGTATACAGGTTTATATCTTGACTGGAAAATGTTTGAAATCTGTTCTCTCTAAAGGGCGTTGCTGCATTAGGAAAAAAATAACCTGTTTCTACATTCTGGAAATCGGAATAATCATAATCTGTATAGTGAGCACTAACTGAAAGCCTTTCGCCTTCCCTTTTAAATTTGTGCACATAATCCAAAGTGTACGCAAAATTCAATGCTTCGGTTACAGATATTTTATCGGTTATAAACAAAGAGTCTAAAATTCTATTTGAATCAAAAACCTGAGTAGTTGAATTAACATCAAACTTGGTATTCTCTCTTGGGGAAAGGAGAATATTTGTTGAAAATGCTAAAGTGTTATTTTCGTTAAAATCGTATTCAAGAGTTCCATTTATGCTTTGATCTGATGATTTTTTTACTCGATCGTAATCTGTATCCCAACTTGTGGCACTTTGACCATTCGAATCAAAAAAATTGACATATTCATCATTGTGCCTAAAATCTTTCCTTGGACTAATATTATAATTCAAATACGCATTTAATTTATTGGTCTTAAAAAAATGACTCGTACCAATTGAATATTTAGGGAATTTGTATCCTTGTTTGTAATTGCCAAAAACACTGCCGTTATAACCCGCTATTATATTTTTACTGGTTACAATGTTAATTACTGCGCCGCCTTCGGCTTCGTATTTAGCAGGTGGGTTTGTTATTACTTCAACAGACTTTATATTGGTGGCCGTAGTGCCTTCCAAAAGTTGCATAACATCGCTAGAAGATAAATGCACCCTTCGGTCGTTTATATATACAATGGGTTCGCTATTTTTCACGGTTATCTTGCCGTCAGTAACAAAAACTCCCGGCGAATGTTTTAAAACATCTAAAGCGTTGCCGTTAGATAAGGTGGAATTTTCAACATTAAAAATCAATCTATCTACCATTCTTCTTACAGTTGGACGTTTTGCCACCACTACCACGCTCTCTAATTCCTGATTGTCTTCTTCTAAAATAATATCTCCAATATCTTTATTGGCAGTTAGCAAAAAAGTAGTTGTGAATTCCTTAAAACCTAAAAAGCTTATTTTAAGAACATAATTACCACTATTGAGGCTTTCAATTATAAAATGGCCGCTGTCATCACTTATTGCACCAGTCATTAATTCGGCATTGCTTTCATTTAATATAACAATATTCGCAAATGCTATAGGGGTGTTGTTTGTGTCCTTTATGTTTCCTGTAATGGTAAATTCTTGGGAAAATAATGGTAGTGAGAAAATAAAAAAGAAGTAAGCTACCGATTTAATTGACATAGGCAAATCATCTATTACAAACTTAAAATAATTTATCCAAACAGCTTTATAGAAATACCACATTTAGTTCGAAACGTTTTCTTACTAAAAGAATGGACAATAATTTTTGTATAGCATATGTAGAACACAAAAAAAATTGTAAATTCAATTCTTAAAACTTTTTTAAAAAATGTCTGATTTACCATCTCCTTTTACAAAACAACAATTGTTGCCCCAAGAAGAAAAACTGGAAATTTTCAAAAAGAAAGGGGAGCTTTTTATTGGTATTCCTAAAGAAACAGCTTATCAGGAAAAAAGGGTGTGTTTAACACCAGATGCAGTTTCTGCCATAGTTAGCAATGGGCATCGTGTTTTAATGGAATCTGGCGCAGGTGATGGCGCAAGTTTTACAGATAAGGATTATAGTGAAGCTGGAGCTGAAATAACCAATGATACTGCCAAAGTATTTGCCTGCCCAATGGTACTAAAAGTAGAACCGCCAACATTAGAACAGATTAAACTTTTAAATCCGCAAGCCATACTAATTTCAGCACTTCAAATTAAAACTCAATCAAAAAAATACTTTGAAACCTTGGCATCTAAGCGCATTACAGCCCTTGCGTTTGAATTTATAAAAGATGAAGATGGCACCTACCCTGCAGTGCGTTCTTTAAGTGAAATTGCTGGAACGGCTTCTGTTTTAATTGCAGCACAATTATTATCCAACGATATAGAAGGTAACGGTTTAATGCTCGGTAATATAAGTGGGGTTCCTCCAATAGAGGTTGTTGTTTTAGGAGCAGGAACTGTTGGTGAGTTTGCAGCTAGAAGTGCTTTGGGACTGGGAGCCAACGTAAAAATATTCGATAATTCTATTACCAAGCTTAGAAAAATACAGTTGCACTTAGGACGACCACTTTATACATCTACGATACAGCCAAAAAATCTAACAAAAGCCTTAAAACGATGTGATGTTGTTATTGGTGCTGTTAGAGGTAATAATAGAGCGCCTATTATTGTAAGTGAAGCACTAGTACAATCCATGAAAAAAAGATCAATAATAATAGATGTAAGTATTGATATGGGAGGTTGTTTTGAAACCAGTGAGGTAACCACCCACAAAAATCCAACATTTGTAAAACACGGCGTTATTCATTATTGTGTACCTAACATCCCAGCAAGATATTCCCGCACGGCTTCCATATCGATAAGCAATATGTTTACACCATACCTTTTAAAAATAGCTGAGGATGGCGGCATTGAAAATTCTTTGCGTTTTGACAAAGGTTTAAAAAATGGGTTGTATTTTTACCACGGAATTTTAACAAGCAAGTCTGTTGCAGAGTGGTTTGATTTAAAATATAGTGATATCAACCTGCTTATATTTTAACGGATTTTTTAAACAAGTTTAATGACATTATTACAACGTGTTGGGTATTACCTAGGTGGTTTTTCTATAGGATTAATAATTCTTGCTTTCTTTTTAAATGGGAAAAAAGCTTCATGTAGTTATGGCCCGGAATCTAGGGTAATCAAAAACATCAATTCAAAAAGAATAGTTTACAGCCCTGACTTTGAAGAATCCATGCATCAAATGAATTTGGATACTTTAAGTATCAACAAAGCTTTAAAAAGGGGTGATATTGATTTCTCAAAGAGTGAAACCCGAAAAGAACCTTGTAGTGTTTATTATATAGAAGATACATTTGATTCTTCTGAGATTTCATTTTTGGTAGAAAACTGCGACAGTATTGCAACTCTTTCAAATCTTACTTTAAAGGATGATTAAACGCAGCTTTGATGTTGTTTTTTCATTATTAGGACTGTTAATCCTATCTCCAATTTTATTACTAATTTCTATTTTAATTAAACTAGGAAGTAAAGGGCCTGTTTTATTTATCCAAAAAAGAGTAGGTAAAAACAATAAAGATTTCAATATCTATAAATTTAGAACCATGTATTTGGCTTCTGAGGACAAGGGATTGCTAACTTTAGGAAACCACGACACTAGAATTACAAAAGTTGGATATTATTTAAGACTTTATAAGATTGATGAATTTCCGCAACTAGTTAATATTTTAATTGGCGATATGAGTTTTGTGGGACCAAGACCAGAATTGCGCCATTATGTTAGTTTTTACAAAAAAGAAGATTACGATGTGTTTTCGGTGCGTCCTGGTATTACAGGATTGGCTTCATTAAAATATAGAAACGAAGTTGAACTTTTAAAATCTGCTGATGACCCTGAAACTTACTTTATTAATACTATTATTCCGGATAAAATAAAATACAATAAAGAATATATTAAAAACCAAAGCTTTTGGTTAGATATTAAGTTAATATTTATGACCTTAAGGCAAGTCTTTAAAATTTAAACGCTAAAATAATAAGGTGCTTCAATCATTTTATTTAAAAATCCTTAATTTCGCCATTTATTATAAATAGTTTACCATATTTATTTCCTCAATAAATTACATCAATAAATGAAATCCATTACAGCAAACGATTGTATTATTCATTTTAATGAATCGTGTTATAATTCTTTAAATGAACATATTAAGAAAAATAATTTTTCTAAAATATTCATTTTGGTTGATACAAATACCCATAAATTTTGTTTGCCTCATTTTTTAGAAAACTTGAATACCGATATTGCTTTGGAGATTATTGAAATTGAAGAAGGCGAAGTACACAAAAACATTGATACCTGTGTAGGTGTTTGGAATTCCCTTTCTGAACTTGATGCCGACAGAAAAAGCTTAATGATAAATGTTGGTGGCGGTGTAGTAACCGATTTAGGTGGGTTTGTGGCTTCTACATTTAAACGAGGTATTGCTTATGTAAATGTACCCACCTCCCTATTGTCAATGGTAGATGCTTCAGTAGGCGGAAAAACCGGTGTAGATTTAGGCAATTTAAAAAACCAAATTGGTGTTATAAGCAACCCTGACATGGTTTTAATTGATACTGAATATTTAAAAACATTACCCCAAAACCAAATGCGTTCTGGTTTGGCCGAAATGCTTAAGCATGGCTTAATAAGTAGTGAAACATATTGGAATAAATTCAAGGAACTTTCAAAGCTTTCTATTGAAGATTTGGATGAACTTATTTACGAATCGGTATTGATAAAAAAAGCAGTTGTAGATGAAGATCCTTTTGAAAATGGTTTGAGAAAAACCTTAAATTATGGACATACGCTTGGGCATGCCATAGAATCTTATTTTTTAACCAATGATAAGAAAACAACTCTTTTGCATGGTGAAGCCATTGCCATTGGAATTGTTTTGGCAAGTTATATTTCTACAAAACTATCTGGGTTTTCTACTGAAAAAACAAATGAAATTAAACAACTATTTGCTAACTACTATGGTAAAGTAAACATTCTTGAACAAGATTACAAACCGATTATACAACTCCTTAAGTACGACAAAAAGAATGACCATGGTAATATAAATTTTGTTTTGCTCGAAGCCATTGGTAAGCCTAGAATTGATTGTCTGGTGGATGAATACCTAATTATTGAGGCTTTTAAATTCTATTCTGAATAAACCCTAATATTGTATGCTACAAATTTTTTCTAAAAAATATTACCTAAGGGATTTATTAGAAGGTTTTGTAGACATCCACAACCATTTATTGCCAGGCATTGACGATGGTGCAAAAAATGCAAACATATCTATTGAATTGATACAAGGCATGAAAGCACTTGGTGTTAAACAATTTATTTCAACACCACATGTAATGCAAGATTTTTATCCTAATACAGACGAAACCATAGGTAATTCATATAACCAATTATTGGAGGCTTTACCAGTTTCATTAAAGTCTGAAATAGCAATCAATCCTGCTGCAGAATATATGATTGATGACCATTTTGAAACCCTCTTAAATGATGGATATCTTTTTACATTAAAAAGCAATTATGTACTTGTAGAAATGTCTTATTACAGCCCTCCAATAAATTTAGAGGAAATTCTGTTTAAAATGATAACACGTGGTTATAAGCCCGTTTTGGCACATCCAGAACGTTACTCATTTTATCATAACAAAAAAGATTACTACAAAAAATTGAAACGACTAGGTTGTCAATTTCAACTTAATATGTTGTCATTAAGTAGCCACTACGGTAAGCATGTTGAGCAGACAGCATATTATTTATTAGACGAAAACCTAATCGATTTTATTGGTTCGGATGTTCACAATCAAGATCATGTGAATAAACTTTCAGAACTCTTTGTTGGTAATAAAAAAATAAATGAAAACTTAAAAAAAACAATAGCTAATACCAAAAATGTATTTTCAGTAATTTAACTAAGAAAAAATTCTCTTAAATAAGTTTTTCTTCTCTTGAGTACCATAATAGCCATACTTGGCTCCATAACCAAAATTAGATTCTTTCACATCATTAACAACCAGCATCATACCATTAAGTCTATTTTCAGTATGTAATTCCTTAGCGAAATTCAATATACGTTTTTCTGTATAATCTGCACGTGTCATGTAAATAGTATGGCCAGCATAATGACTAAACAATAGCGTATCTGTCACCAACATAGAAGGTGCTGTATCGACTATCACGTAATCATATTGACTAGACACTTTATCAAAAAGAAGCTTTATTCTATCGCTCATTAACAACTCTGCCGGATTCGGCGGTACTTTGCCGGACAATAACACATCTATTTGATTGCCGTTTATTTCGTAAGTATTTATCGCAGATCCTACAATTATAGAGTCATCTATTAAGTATTCTGTCAAACCAATTTCTATATTGTTCTTCTTCTTTTGATTTTTAATTTCAACTGGTGTTTTTGGGTTTCTAATATCCGCACCTATAAGCAACACTCTTTTGCCTGTGTTGGCTAATGTTAGTGCAAAATTCATACTGAAAAATGATTTACCCTCACCATTAATAGTGGATGTAACAAAAACAACATTATTGTACTCTTTTACATTTCTACCCCTTCGCACATAATCAAAATTAGTTCTGATAATTCTAAAGGATTCTGAAAGTAAAGACCTGTCGTGCTTTTCGACCAATGAATTAATATCCTTGGTTTTGATTTTAGGGATTTCGCCAAGTACAGTAATGTTATTAACCGTGTGCTGTAAATCTTCTTTATTGTGTATTTTAGTATCTAAAAGGTCATCAACATATATAACAGAAAAAGGTATTAACAAACCTATAAAAAAAGCTCCAATATAAATAAGTTTTTTATTTGGTGCCACAGGATTATTAGCGGCGTAAGCACTATCAACAACAATAGCACTCGGGGATGTCGCTGTAAGCGAAATGGCCGCTTCTTCTCTTTTTTGTAATAGGTAAAGATACAAAGATTCTTTAGTTCCTTGTTCTCTTTCAATATCTCTTAATTCTCTAGTTTGGCCAGGAACAGCATATATTTTAGAAGTTATATTATCATACTGGTTTTGTAAACTTCTAACTTTAATCCCTATAGATTTTGATGAATTATCCAAGCTTTGTTTTAAATTGTTTCTTAAACCGTCCAACTGTTGATCTAAATTAACTATCATTGGATTATTTTCCCCCGCACTTTTTAAAAGACGCTCCCTATTGCTAAGCAATTCATTATACTTGAGCGCTGTAGAGCTTATTGTAGGATCTGAAATACCGACATTGGTTGGTATTGGGTTAAATGATGTATCATCATCAATCTGGTCTTTCATATAATTTACAACATTCAACTCTGTTCGGCTAGCTGCAAGTTCTTGTTCAGTTTGAGAACTTGAGCTTAGGTACAAGTCAGCTTCAGAAGTAATATCTGTTAATTTTTTACTTGTCTTAAATTGTTCGGCATTGTCATCAACTTTTGATAAATCAGTGGCAATTAAATTAATTCTATTATCAATAAAGTCTGCTGTATTTTTAGATTTAAGATTCCTTTCTTCAATTGATATTCTGTTATACTCATCGATAGTTTTGTCGATAAATTCGATAGCTTTCGTTTTAGAGTTGTCTTGAAGAGAAAACCTTACTATTCTAGATCCTGTTTCAAGTTGAGTTATATTGATTTTTGAAATATAATAATCTACTAAATTATCTATTGGAGATATTTGAACTCTGATACTTTTCCCAATGAAATTTTTGATGTCAACATCCGATGGTGTAATTACTATACCGCCAAATTCAGTAAGTATGTTTTCTCCAAAAGTCTTTTTTATGGGATCATCACTATTATTTTCTTTAAAATTAAAATCGATTTCAGATAAAACCTCCATGTAAAAATTAAAATCGGTCTTATTTACAACTGAGTCTGAGGCAATGAAATTTATTTCAAAAGGTTTGTTAGTATATAGTTCAGTTTCATAAATTCTTCCTTGGAGGTAGAAACTAACATTTAATTCTAATTTTTCAATGACATTGTAAAATAAACTTCTAGATTTTAACACAGAAATTTCATCTTCAACTTTAGCATTTTCGCTATTCGAAAACATTTCCAAATCACTAAATACAGCATTGGGAGACGAACTATCAGTATCATCAACTAATTTAACTATAGAATAAGCTTCATATTTAGGAGCTGTATATCTTATATAGATAAAGGCAATACCCAAAGTTAAAATAGTACACAATAAAAACCATTTCCATTGTTTTATGTAAATAGATAGGGTCTTCTTTAAATCAAAATTTAAATTTTCCTCTTTAGTAAACTTTTTATCGTTGTCCATCATGTTCAATTAAAAACGAGTAAATAGTATTGCAATGCTAACAGCCAAACCCGATATAGCTAATATGGTTCCAAGCCTTGAATCGCCAGTAGCACCACTAGCCCCTGATTTATTGGGTTCTACATATACCACATCATTCTGTGTTAAAAAATAAACCGGAGAATCAAATAATTCTTTATTTCTCAAATCAACTCTAGTGTAGGTTTTAGTACCATTAAAATCCCTAATAACTAATACGTTATCTCTTTTCCCTTTGATAGTTAAATCACCAGCTAAGCCTATGGCTTTTAGCAAACTTATTCGTTCACCCGAAACAGGATACGTTCCCGGAGCATTAACCTCTCCCAAAATAGTAACTTCAAAATTAAGTACACTTATGTTGATAATTGGGTCTTTAAGGTATTCCGAAAGCTTTTCCTTGAGAAGGGACTTGGCTTCTTCAATGGTTAAACCCAATAATTTTATTTTACCCAAAACGGGATAATCAATATTACCTTCAATATCAACAGTGTAATTAATAGGAGTACCAGAAGTTGCTTGTTCATTAAGCCCGCCTCCAGTTACTAAATTAAAAGGTTTTACTGCTTCCATATCAAAAGTTGAAACAAAAATGCTTACTTGGTCATCAACTTTAAACCGAGACTCAAATGTATCAGTATCCACTTGAGTTTCAAAACTTTTAGCATTTTGAAAATAAACAACATCTTCTCTTGTAGCACAAGATGTAAAAAGAATAAGATTAAAAAGGATTAAGCCAATTAGTAGTTTTTTAATTGTATATATTTTACGCATTAATATAATTATTAGGGGTTTAAAGATAATAGAAAATGTTTTTACAAGTTAATAAAAGATCTGTCATCAGAGTTATCATTTAAAAGTCCTTTGGCTTTTTTATAAACCTGAACTCTTTTATCAAACCTTTCATAATCTGAATTGTTAGACTTGTATTCGGGGATTAGTGCTTTTATTTTTAAGACAATATTGTTATTCTGAAAACGATTGGCTATACACAGTTCCTCTATTTCCGATTTTACACGATCGTAATCTAGCTCCCGAGTTTTACTTATCATGATTTTTTTATGATAAGTTGATAGTGTATTTTCTCCATTAGCTAGCAATTCTTCATAAAGTTTTTCTCCAGGTCTTAAGCCGGTTATTTCAATGTCAATGTCCTCTGGATACCTTAATCCAGATAATTTAATCATATTTTTGGCAAGATTGAAAATTTTCACACTTTCACCCATATCGAAAATAAATATTTCGCCACCTTTGCCCATAGTACCTGCTTCTAGTACTAGTTGTGAAGCCTCTGGTATTGTCATAAAAAATCGCGTTATTTCCCTGTGGGTTAAAGTTAATGGCCCTCCATTTTCTATTTGTTTTTTAAACAAAGGAATAACAGAGCCGTTAGAACCTAATACATTTCCAAATCTTGTGGTTATAAATTTGGTTTTACTACTTTTTTGAAGGCAGCTAATATACATTTCAGCCATACGCTTCGTAGCACCCATAACACTTGTTGGGTTTACAGCTTTATCTGTAGATATGAACACAAACTTTTTAACATTATATCTAGAAGCCGTATCGGCCAATAGCTTGGTTCCATTAATATTTATTTTAATAGCTTCATAGGGAGACTCTTCCATTAAAGGGACATGCTTATAAGCTGCTGCATGGAACACCATGGTTGGGCTGTAATGCTGAAAAATAGTATCTATTCGCATACCATCGCGAATATCCGCAACTATTGCTGTAAAATTGCTTTTTCCTTGCTGTTTTAATTCTTGTTGTAAATCATATAATGACGATTCTGCTTGGTCTATCAAAATCAATTGATTGACGCTATAATTGGAAAGTTGCTTAACTAATTCACTTCCAATTGAACCAGCGGCGCCTGTAATTAAAATAGTTTCATTATTAAATTCATTCAACAAGTTTGGATTGTCAATTTTAATAGGGGCTCTTCCTAATAGGTCTTCTATTTGAACTTGCTTAATTTGTTTAACATTAAACTCTCCATTAATCCACTTATCAATTGGTGGGATTTTGGTTATCTTCACATTTAAATCCAAATAACTATCTACTAGGGACACTAGCTTGTTGGTATCGATGCTTTGTGAGGCAACAATTATTTCTGAGACATTGTGATATTTAATGTATTCTTCATTGATTTTATCATATGCCAAAATAGGTACGCCATTTATCACCTTACCTTGTTTTTTCACATCATCATCAATAAAACTTACAATGGAAAAACACGTTCTTGTATTGCCCAATAGTGCATTATAAGTTGCAATTCCAGAATCTCCCGCTCCGTAGATACAAATATTTTTTGTGTATAGTAATTTACTTTTATAATGTTTATATAAAATCTTAAAAACCAATCTACTACCGCTTAAAATTACAAAGCTAAAAATGGTATGAATAACAATTATAGATAGAGGAATAGTAAAATTGGAAATGATATTAAAGCCCCTATTTAAGCCAACAGATACTGTTGCAATAAAAGCTATGAGCACAACAGCCTTAAAAACATTGAATACATCTAGAAATCCAGTATGGCGTATAATGCTTTTAAAAGAGCCAACTATTAAGAAGCTTATAGCCGAAATGATTAGAATAAATGGTATTTGAATTAAAAAAGATGTTAAGTCAAATCCTAGAGTAAAGTTAAACCTAACAAAATAGGCCATAAAAAAAGTGACTAATACAATACCAATATCGATACAAAAAACCAACCACTTAGAAGCGTATTTTTGAGAGTAATAAGTAAAGTAATCTTTGATCATAGTTTTGGGTTATTAGCAATTACATGTGTTATTAGATTTAGTTCTTCTTTGGTTAAATTTGATCCGCTAGGCAAACAGAGTCCCTTATTGAAGAGGTTTTCTGAAATACCATTGGTAAAACTCAAACAATCTTTAAAAATGGGCTGCATGTGCATAGGTTTCCATAGCGGTCTGGATTCTATGTCTTTATTTTGTAGACTTAACCTTATACTTTCTCTTGTTTCAAAAGAGTCTGTTGTAATACAAGTTAGCCATCTATTTGAAAAATAACCTTTAGGTTCTTCCAAAAATGATAAATTGTTAAATTTTGATAATTCTTCCTTATAAAAGTTGAAATTCTGTCTTCTTGCTTCTACCCTATCATTTAAAACTTCCATTTGCCCTCTACCAATACCAGCAAGCACATTGCTCATTCTATAATTAAAAC
The DNA here is from genome assembly GCA_018883545.1 of Marixanthotalea marina. GTDB lineage: Bacteria > Bacteroidota > Bacteroidia > Flavobacteriales > Flavobacteriaceae > Marixanthotalea > Marixanthotalea marina. Next base: position 87,668 of record JAHLEH010000005.1, read on the forward strand.
CAATCTTAGAATGTTCATAGTGTGGTGCATTATCCCTAGCCTGTGTAGACAGGAATATCGCTTTGTTTTTGAGATCCAAACTTTTGGTTACCAATGCACCACCACCAGAGGTAGTTATAATTTTGTTACCGTTAAAGGACAATACTCCAATATCTGATAAGTTGCCACAGGGTTGGTTGTAGTAAAAACTACCCAATGCTTCTGCACTATCTTCTATAACTAGAATTTCATATTTTTTGGCAATACTATTTATTTCATCCACTTTATAGGGCATACCGTATAAGTGAACTGCAATAATTGCTTTGGGTTTTTTATACTTTTCTATACGGTCTTTAATAGCGATTTCAAGTAACTCGGGAGACATGTTCCATGTTTCAGGCTCACTATCAATAAATACGGGTGTTGCCCCTTGATAAATAATAGGATTTGCTGAAGCAGAAAAGGTAAAACTTTGACACAGAACCTCGTCACCTTTAGACACTCCTAATAGTTGCAACGCAATGTGAATGGATGCTGTACCAGAAGATAATACGGATACATGGGAATCATTACCTAAATACTGTTCTAAATCATCTTCAAAACCGTTAACATTAGGCCCTAATGGCGCTACCCAATTGGTGCTAAAAGCTTCGTTTACAAACTTTTGTTCACCTTCCCCCATATGAGGTGACGATAAGTATATTTTGGTTTTAGTTAACATACTAAATAACACTTTTTAGTTCAATGGATTATAAACTAATCTTATAAAGATTGACTGAAAAATATTTTTGAAAAAGTCCCCCATGCAGGAAATAAGACAATATAAACTTTAACAATCAATACCTCAATTTTTATTTATTATTACTTTGTAGTTACTTGATTGATGAGGGATGAATTATGAACTAATTAAACAACCAAAAACTACAAAATATTAAATCAAATTCTAGGCTATTAATCAATTTAATTTTGTGTTCTTACAGTGTAAATTTAGTAATTGTTTTTAAGTAAAAAGACCTCTTTTTTGTTAATTCGCTAAAAGCATATTTATATTCGGTTAAATACAAAATGTCAAGTTTTGATTTTATTTTAATAACTAACTAGAATAATAATAAATCAATTTATATTATCTATTTTTGATTTTCGATTAGCCGATTTATATGATATCTGCTAATAGAATTCTTTGTATTATATAAAACATTTTTAATGAAAATACTGGTTACAGGCGCCGCAGGTTTCATAGGCTTTTACGTATGTAAGGTTTTATTGAATAATGGCCATGACGTTGTGGGATTAGACAATATTAATGATTACTATGATATTGGTTTAAAATATGCTCGACTCAATGAGTTGGGTGTCAAAAAAACGGATGCTTCTATTTTTAAAATACTATGTAAAAGTAGCTATTCAAGTAAGTTTTCTTTCGTTCGTATGCATTTGGAAGACCGTGAAGTACTGCCTGAGCTATTTGCTAATGAAAAATTTGATGTTGTCTGTAATTTAGCGGCTCAAGCCGGTGTTAGGTATAGCTTAGAAAACCCTGAATCTTATGTGGATTCAAATCTAGTTGGCTTTCTAAATATTTTAGAATGTTGTAGGCATTTTAAAATAAAACATTTGGTCTACGCAAGTAGTTCTAGTGTTTACGGCCTTAATAAAAAAATACCATTCTCTACTGAAGATAATGTGGACTACCCTATTAGTTTATATGCTGCTACCAAAAAGAGCAATGAATTGATGGCTCATACTTATAGTCATTTATTTAAAATACCAACTACAGGTTTACGCTTTTTTACGGTTTATGGCCCCTGGGGACGGCCAGATATGGCCATGTTTTTATTTACTGATGCCATTCTAAAAAACAAACCCATAAAAGTTTTCAATCATGGTAATATGGAACGAGACTTCACTTTTATTGATGATATCGTTGAAGGCGTCGTTCGTATTATTGAAAAGCAACCAACTGAAAGAATAAAAAACAATGAACTTTATAAATTATATAACATTGGAAATAACAACTCCGTCAAACTTTTAGATTTTATCAAGGAAATAGAAACTAATTTAAAAATTGAAGCCAAAAAAGACATGTTACCTATGCAACCGGGTGATGTTGAGCGGACTTGGGCCAATGTAGATGCATTGATTAACGACTACAATTACAGCCCCAATACATCTATTAAAGATGGGGTAAAATCATTTATAGATTGGTTTAAAGTTTATTATAATTAAAGTCCTAGTATTTTACCGGTAGTTTATATTTTTTTCTTACAAAATGGAGTTTATCGTTAAAAACACTTCGTTAATATAATAATCTAAATTGTTTATATAATTTTTCACATATTTGTTTCATTAATTAAAATTTAACCCGAATTAATGAATTACAACCTTTTAAAAGACAAAACAGTTCTTGTTACTGGTGGTGCCGGATTTATAGGCTCCAATCTCTGTGAAACCTTGCTTAATTATAATGTAAAGGTAGTCTGCTTAGACAATTTTGCTACTGGTAAGCGAGAGAATATTGCACCTTTTCTAAAAAACAAACAGTTTCAACTTATTGAAGGGGATATCAGAAACCTTGAAGATTGCCATACAGCCTGTAAAAATGTGGATTTTATACTGCACCAAGCGGCTTTAGGCTCAGTTCCAAGGTCTATTAAAGACCCTATAACCACAAACGACGTTAATATTTCTGGATTTTTAAATATGCTGGTGGCGGCAAGAGATGCTAAAGTAAAGCGCTTTGTATATGCGGCCAGTTCATCAACTTATGGTGATCATCAAGCTTTACCTAAGATTGAAGAGATTATAGGAAAACCCTTATCGCCTTATGCCATTACAAAATACGTAAATGAATTATATGCGGATATTTTTTATAAAACCTATCAGTTAGACACTGTGGGTTTACGCTATTTTAATGTTTTTGGAAAACGACAAGATCCTAATGGCGCTTATGCTGCTGTAATTCCTTTATTTGTTAAACAATTTATAAACCATGAATCTCCAGTTATTAATGGAGATGGCAGTTATTCAAGAGATTTCACCTATATTGATAACGTTATTCAAATGAATATTAAAGCAATTACGACTGCTAATAAAGATGCTTTAAACACCGTTTATAATGTAGCTTATGGAGAACGTACCACATTGTTGGAATTAGCAACAATATTAAAAACATATCTTTCTGAGTTTGACCCTGCAATTAAAGAAATTGAAATTAAACACAGAGATAACAGAATTGGTGATATTCCCCATTCTTTAGCATCTATTGAAAAAGCAAAACAATTATTAAACTACAACCCGAAATTCAGTATAACTAATGGTTTAAAAGCAGCTGTTAGTTGGTATTGGGAGAATTTACAAGTATCATGATAATAAAAAACATTTGTTGCATTGGCGCTGGCTATGTAGGAGGTCCTACTATGGCTGTTATTGCCAAAAAAAATCCAAATATTAAAGTTACCATTGTTGACATTAATGCTGAAAGAATCGCAGCATGGAATGGTGACGACTTATCCAAATTACCTATATACGAACCAGGATTGGCTGATATTGTAAAAGAAACCAGAGGTAAAAACTTGTTTTTTTCAACGGATATAGACAAACATATTGCAGAGTCTGAAATGATTTTTATTTCTGTAAATACACCAACCAAAACCTATGGTAAAGGAAAAGGCATGGCGGCCGATTTAAAATATGTAGAGCTTTGTGCCCGTAATATTGCAAAAGTGGCAACTACCAATAAAATTGTAGTCGAAAAATCGACGTTGCCAGTTAGAACTGCTGAAGCTATCAAAAGTATTTTGCACAATACTGGTAACCATATTGATTTCCATATTTTATCAAATCCAGAGTTTTTGGCTGAAGGGACAGCTGTGAATGACCTATTAAACCCAGACAGGGTACTCATTGGTGGTGAATCTGAACAAGCTATTGAAAGTTTAGCAAGTATCTATAGATCATGGGTTCCTAACGAAAATATTTTAAAAACGAACCTATGGTCTTCTGAATTATCAAAACTAACAGCAAATGCTTTTTTAGCACAACGCATTTCTTCTATTAATGCCATTTCTGAGTTATGTGAGAAAACAGGAGCTAATGTTTCTGAGGTAGCAAAAGCCATTGGCATGGACACTCGAATTGGTCCAAAATTTCTAAAAGCATCCGTTGGATTTGGGGGGTCTTGTTTTCAAAAGGATATTTTAAATTTAGTTTATATTGCCAGAAGCTTTAATCTAAATGAAGTTGCTGACTATTGGGAGCAAGTGATTGTTATGAACAATCATCAAAAACGACGTTTTTCCGATCATTTAATAAAAACACTATATAATACCGTTTCTGGTAAGAAAATAGGTATGTTAGGTTGGGCATTTAAAAAAGATACTAATGACACAAGGGAATCTGCTGCTATATATGTAGCAGATCATTTGTTAAATGAGCAAGCTCATATTGCTGTTTATGACCCAAAGGTACCGGAGACTAAAATTCAAAACGATCTCAATTATTTAAACACGCGATCAGAAGAAGAAAATCTTAAAGGAATCACGGTTACCCTTGACCCTTACGAAGCTCTTAAGGAAGCACATGCAGTGGCTATTATGACAGAATGGGATGAATTTAAAACATACGATTGGGAGAAAATTTATGATGGTATGAAAAAACCTGCATTTATTTTCGATGGTAGAAACATATTGGATAAAAAAGAAATGGAAACCATTGGTTTTGAATATTATTCTATAGGACAATAGAAATGAAACAAAAAGATAAAATAGCTATTATAGGTTTGGGGTATGTGGGATTACCTCTAGCACGCTTATTTGCGACTAAATATAATGTAGTTGGATTTGATATTAATCAAAAGCGAATATCTGAATTACAAAAAGGAAAAGATGTTACGTTAGAAATAGAAGATGATGTTTTAAAAGCTGTATTAAAAGATAACACCAATTCAGGTATAGGGTTATTTTGTTCTTCTCATCTTGATGATATCAAGGACTGTAATTATTATATAGTTACTGTCCCGACACCAATTGATAAAAACAACCGACCAGATTTAACGCCTTTATACAAATCCAGTGAAACTGTAGGGAAGGTTTTAAAAAAAGGCGATGTTGTTATTTATGAATCAACAGTATATCCTGGCGTTACTGAAGATGAATGTGTTCCTATTTTAGAGAAAATAAGCGGCCTATCCTTTAATAAAGATTTTTTTGCAGGGTATTCTCCAGAACGCATCAATCCTGGAGATAAGGAACATACTGTTGATAAAATTTTAAAAGTGACATCGGGTTCCACTCCAGAAATTGGTAAAAAAGTAAATGATTTGTATGCCAGTATTATTACAGCCGGAACCCACCTTGCTCCTACTATTAAAGTTGCTGAAGCTGCCAAAGTGATTGAAAATTCTCAACGTGATATAAATATTGCATTTGTTAATGAGTTAGCCAAAATATTCAATCTTATGGATATTGATACACATGCTGTATTGGAAGCGGCAGGCACCAAATGGAATTTTTTGCCTTTTAAACCCGGATTAGTTGGTGGACATTGCATAGGTGTTGATCCCTACTATTTAGCTCAAAAAGCCCAAGAAGTTGGTTATCACCCAGAAATTATTTTAGCAGGACGGCGTGTCAATGATAGCATGGGGCAATACATTGCCAGTGAAGTGGTGAAAATGATGCTGAAAAATGATCTTAAAGTAAATGGTGGTAAAATCTTGATGCTGGGAATCACTTTTAAAGAAAATTGCCCAGATGTAAGAAACACAAAGATTGTAGATGTCATAAAACATTTAAAAGAATATGGTCTTGATATCACAATCTATGATCCCTGGGCAAATCCAGAAGAGGTAGAACATGAATATAATTTAATAACATTAGACATCTTGCCTGAGGAATCTTTTGATACCATTGTTTTAGGGGTTGCTCATAAAGAGTTTCTTGATATTAACTATGAGAAGTTATTAAACCTAAATGGGTTGATTTATGATGTTAAAGGGGTGATAAGGGAAAAATCAAGTCGTAAATTATAATAAATTCTTTATTTTTTTAAGTGAATTGATCATTATGAAAAGAATTCTACATATAGTCGGAGGTATGAATAGAGCTGGTGCTGAAACTATGTTAATGAATTTGTACAGAAAACTAGATAGGTCTAAATACCAGTTTGATTTTGTGTATTTTGTAGATTCTAAATGCGATTATGATGATGAAATACTAGTTATGGGAGGCAGAATATACAGAATAAGTAGCACTAACCCCATATCTAGAACCGTAAAATTATCAAGGCTGATAACCCAAAACAAACCTTTTCATGCAGTACACTGCCACATGCTTTTTAGTAATGCTTTTCATGTTTTGGCAGCCTATTTTGCAGGTATAGATATGAGAATTTCCCATTCCCATAATACCAGTGATGTTAATAGTAAAACCTTTCACGGAAAATTGTACCAGAAATTATCAAAAAGTATTATAAGAAAGTTTTCAAACCAATTTATTGCATGTGGTAAAGCAGCAGGTGATTTTTTATTCCCAAACAATGATAAAGTTGAATATTTACTCAATGCCATTGATATAGAAGCATTTTCTAATAACAGAATTGCTAACAGACAGTTTTTGAAAAAAGAATTCAATCTTGATGATGATACTATCGTAATCACCCAAATAGGTAGAATGTCTCCCGTAAAAAACCATGAATTCACTTTAAAATTTACCGAATACTTAATTCAAAACGGATATAAACTTTTTGTTGTTATTGTTGGAGATGGCCCACTTAAAAATAAATTGCAGGAATTGGTTACTGGAAAAAAACTTGGTAACGTAATTAAATTTTTAGGGACGCGGTCAGATATCCCAAACATCTTAGCAGGGACTGATTTAATGATTATGCCTTCTTTTCACGAAGGTTTTCCTGTGGTTTTGGTAGAAGCGCAGGCGGCTGGTGTTCCATCATTAATTTCAAACAATATTTCCCCAGAGGTTGATATGAGATTAAATTTAGTTGATTTTGCTGGTTTAGAAGACGATTTATCCGTTTGGAAACTGAAATTACAGGATATTTTAAAACAAAAGCTGTTAGATTCAGCCAATAGACTGAAAGTTTTAACCAACAAAGGGTTTAATATTAACAAAAGTGTAAAAAAATTGGAAAGCATTTATGGGAAATTTTAATTCACCTTTGGTGACTGTGGGCATCCCTTTCTATAACGCCGAACGCTATTTAATGGATGCAGTGAAGTCAACAATTAATCAAACATACGGTAACCTTGAAATCATATTGCTGGATGATGGTAGTAGTGACGCTTCGCTTAAAATTTCCCAAGAATTTGAAAGAAAGGACAAACGAATAAAAGTTATTAGTGATGGTAAAAATATTGGCCTTCCAAAACGGCTCAATCAGCTTTCAAAACTTGCCAAAGGCAGGTATTATGCAAGAATGGATGCTGATGATATTATGTTTCCTGATAGAATAAAAGTGCAAGTGGATTATTTAGTTAAAAACCCCGAAGTGGATTTACTCGGCACTGGTTTGGTAGCCATTGACAATGATAACAAAATCATAGGTTTAAGAAAAGGAGGCACTATAAGTCATGCCACATTGAAATCAACATTAAAGGGTGTATGGGCCGCCCACCCAACTATTTTAGGTAAGACGGAATGGTTTAAAGAAAATGAATATGATGAAACCTTGCGAAGGTCGCAAGATTTTGAATTGTGGATAAGAACGGTTGAAAAAAGTCAATTTAGACGTATAGTAGAACCTCTATTGTTCTATAGAGAAGCCAGTACGTCTTCCATAAAAAAGTACATGCAGTCCACTAAATATTCTCTAAGAACATTTTGGAAGCATGCATATAAAACAGGTGTGCTATTTGCTCTTATCCAAAGTATAAAAAAATTAGGTAAATTATTTATCTATTTAAGTTTCTTTATCATGGGGGCAACCAATGCGCTTATTGAAAAAAGATCACTTAAAGTATCTGAAAACAATAAAAACAAGTTCTTGGTCTTTTTAAACCAAGCACTTTCCTAATCCATAGTATGAATTATAGCAGCGAAGCATATCTAAACACCTTTAAAATTGTTTTAGCAGTTTATATCTTATTTGGCACCTTTGTTTTAAAGGCATTGCTTTATCAAAAAAAACGCCTTATTAGAAACGACAAAGGATTGCTTATAATCTTTGTGCTTTTTTTAATTGCATTTGTTGGATTTAGAAATAAATACATAGGTACAGATACTATTAATTATTTTAACTATTATTTTACCCCAGTAACTTCACTAGTGAGTAGCTATTTTGAAGTGTTTACAAGGTTAAAATCAGATTTTTTGTTTGAAATCCTAGTGTCTTTTTCCTATTGGCATAAAAATTTTACGGTATTTTTACTAACGGTGGCCATCGTCATGAATGTGTCTCTCTATATCTTTGTTCGAAAATTTACAGATTTTGGCAATAAAGGCAGCAGTTTGATTTTATTTTTAACCTTAGCCAGTAGTTTTTCCTTCATGTCTATTGAAATAAATATCATCAGAAATGGCCTTTCTATTTGTTTTATCTTATTAGGAATTTATTCGCTTTTAGAAAAGGAAATTAAAAAATTTATAATCTTTGCCCTTATTGCCTTTCTTTTCCATAGAACAGCTATCATTCCAATAGTGCTCATTTTGGCCGTTTATTTTTCAGATAAAATTGAAATAAAATATTACATAGTATTTTACGTGTTGGTAATTCTTTTGTCTTTTATTGGTTTTGGATTTCACTCCATCCAATTTTTGGCTGAATTTGATAATGAAGACTTACAAAAACTAAGACTTGTGGCAGATACAACTTATAGAATAGGATTTAGGTATGATTTTGTGTTGTACAACAGTTTTTTTCTTTTCTTATTTTTTAAGTTTACCAATGGTAATTATAAGGATTTATTTTTGATAAAATATTTTATCTTGAGTTCGGCGGTGTTCTTTTTAAACTTTTACATTCCATTTTCTGATCGGTTTGGGATTTATAGTTGGATAGTAATTCCATTGCTTTTATTTAATACCATCAATGATGCTTTTCCAACAAAAAAGGTGTTTATTTCAACTATCGTTTTAATAGGGTTTTATGTGCTTAACCATGTTATCCTTTTTCCGAGTTGGTAAAGACTTAATCATGTTTAAAATTGATATTTTCTGTGAAAAACATAACCTTTTTAATTAATAACTTATTCTTCTCTGGCGGCACACAAAGAGTTTTGACATCTTTGGCCAATCTCTTAGTTGACAGATACAGAATTACTATTTTGGTATTTAATGATGATAAAGGCCCTTTTTTCGAATTAAATCCAGAAATTAAAATAAAAAAAATAGACTCTAAAAAAACATTTAAAATTTTTAGACTTATCGATTCTAGCGCACAAATATATAATGAGCTAAAAAATAGTTCATGTGATTATTATATTAGTTTAGATTCCAATACTGTGTTGCTTCAAAGCCTTTTTTTGCCAAAAAAAACCAAATTGATTATTTGGGAACATTTTTCGCTATCAAAAAATTTCAATAAGGTGTTGTTTAAAATATCTCGGTACTATGCCTCTAAAAGAGCCTATAAATTTGTGTTACTGTCAAAGCAGGAAATAAAAGATTGGGGGCGTGTATATAACATTTCAAAGCAAAAGCTAGCCTTAATCTATAACCCTATTACAATTAATGAAAGTTTAGATATTTTGGATGCAGACTTATATAACAATAAAAAACTGCTTGCCATTGGTAATAATGTACATGTGAAGGGGTTTGACTATTTACTACAAGCATGGAGTTTAGTGAGTAGGAATGGTTGGTCTTTAGAATTTGTCGGTTTACCGGAACAAGAACAGATAAAACTTAAAAACATCATGGCGAATTATACTTTTGAGAATCAAATTATCGTAAAAGGTAGTATTTCTAACATCCAAAAAAAATATTTGGAAGCTTCTATTTATTGTTTATGTTCTCGCATGGAGGCCACACCGTTAGTTTTAATTGAAAGTCAATATGTGGGTTTGCCTGCCATTTCTTTTGATAATTGTGAAGGCCCTTTAGAGTTATTGAATGATTCGGGATTAATTGTTACGTTTAGAGATGTAAATGCATATGCAAAGGCAATAAACAAGCTTATTAACTCAAAAAATTTGTACCATGAGCTTTCTAAAAATGCCAAATTAAATTCTGAAAGATTTAAAAATCAAGTGTTTTGTGAGAAATGGCGCAACCTCTTAAGCTAATTTCATTGGTAAACCTACCCTTATTGAGAAGTTACCAAATGGCTAATTTTATAGGCTGTTTTTGAGTAATAATAACAGAAACTATAGCATTTTTTTATTACCAGAAATTTTATCATTTTTCTAAAAAATCCATAAGGGGTATAGAAATGAGAATAAAGTTCTAGACATCTTTTGTCAATAGATTTAAGTTTTTCTACAACTTCCATTTTGGTATTGGACTGGTTTCTTAACAAACTTAAAATTGCCCTATTGGTTGAGTTACTTATTCTTTTTCCTAATTTAGAGTATTTATTTTTTAGGTTTTTAATAGTTAAACTAAAATCATCAATAGATATATCAAGTAATTTTTCTGCAATCGTATATTCAGCTTCAAAAGAATGCAATTTAAATGACAAAGAGCCTTCGTTCAAGACATACTGATAATCTATTGCATTAATTATTTTCAATGATTTAGAATGCTTAAGATACTGCATTAAAAAGATAGTGTCCTCAAACATTATTGCTTTAGTTATAAACTGAACTGAATATGTATCTATTATTTTTTTTTTGAACAGTTTTCCAAAAGGAAAACTATAGTTAAATAAGGCTAGTTCATTTAAAATCAACTCCGTTTCAAGTGAATCTATATTTATGTCAGTCTCTGTTAGAACCACTTCTTTAGTAATGTTATTATCCGTTTGGGTAAAGCCTCCAATTACGAGATCTATACCGGGTTCTATAGAAACAACTAAGTTATTCAAATAATTTTCTTTTACCCAGTCATCACTGTCAACAAAACAAATCCACTCGCCTTTTGCCTTTTCCATGCCTAAATTTCTGGCGGCGCTTGCACCTTTATTTTTCTGATGGAATACCCTTATCCTGTTATCAATATTTGAATATTTATGGCACACAGAGCCCGAATGATCGCTACTTCCATCATTAATAAGTAATACTTCATAATCTTTGAAAGATTGGCTTAGTAAAGAATCAATACATTTTTCCAAAAACTTTTCGGCGTTATAAACAGGAATGATGACTGATACTAAAGGATTCATTTTTTTATTTTTTTTTTTAAAACATTAAAGACAATGTATTTCTCCTTTTTTGTAATACCAAAAGCCAATACCAAACCACTTGATAGTATAAATAAAACAAGTATAGATAAAATGGCGTGCATAGGTAAGTATATTTGTTGCAAAAAGCCCAGACCAATAAGTACAAGATATATAGCATACATTTTAATTAATACTGCTTTTACAAATACCATTGCATTGAATGCAGGTACATATTTTTGTACTATAAATAAATTAGCCAACCCAGCAAACAGGAATACGAAAAAGCTAATGTAATAGGGCGCTATAGGCCCAAAATTATATTTAAAAAACACATAATTAATAGGTAGTGATAGTAAATAAATAGAACCCGTTAGAAAACTTATCAAGAACATTTTTCCAGTAGCATGTATAAGGGGAATAAACAATAAAAAGGAAACAGATACTACAGAAGCAAGTAACGAAAGTTGTAAAAATTGGTCTGCGTAGAGAGGCACTTCATGTAGCCAAAGTTCCAAAATAAAGTCTGAATTAAAAGATAAAGGTATTGAAATCAACATCATTAAGTAGAAAGAGAACTTGGTACCTTGTTTTAATAAAAAAAATAACCTCTCATAGTCTTTTCCGGCATACGATTGAATAACCTGAGGTTTTGCCGCTAGAGCAAAATTAGAACTTAGAGACATGAGACCGCCTTGAAATTGGCTTACAATAGCCACCGAAGCATTAACAACAGGCCCAAAAAACATATTCAATAAGATGTTAACACCCTGAAGCCTTAGCATAACACTCAAATTACCATACAAATCCCAACTGAAGAATGAAAACATTTCCTTAATAACAACCCTATCGAACAGAAAATTAAATTTGCATTCTTCAAAATTACGTCTGCAATATACCTGATAGGTAAGACGTATGCCTATGGATAACACTAGAATTAAAATGGCATACCATAGCAATTTATCTAAAGAAATATAACTAATAACAATTGCAACGGCCAGTTTCAATATAGCCTCTAAAATTGATAAATAAGTATATATGCCCATTTTCTCATGTGCAATGATACTTGCATCGTAAGGTATTTGCATGATCATAAATAAAATGGAAACTACAGATACTTGATATACCCAAAAAGCAATATCCATACGGCTCTCTGGGATTACCAACTTGTTGTAAAAAAACCACAGGCCTAAAGTTTCGGCAATAATGAACACGACTATAGCCAAGCAAAAATGAAGGATGATAGAGGTATTAAAAACTGTTTTTAATCTTTTAAGATCGCCTACTTTTGAAATGTTTAAAAACCGGGTTGTTGTTCCGCTTAAAGCGGCATGCATAAAACTCAAAATACCAACGACTCCACCAACTATACTATATATGCCATAATCTACTACACCCAGGGCCTCTAGAACTATTCGTGATGTATATAATCCTATGCCTAATTTAAAAAAAGTCCTAAAATATAGGAACAAAGTATTTTTTGCAATTACTTTATTGGATGACAAGTCTTATTTTTAATTTTTATTGCTTAAATCTAACATAGATTCAAATATTTTTTTTTCTATACGTTAATATATTTTAGAAATTTGAAATATTTAAATTTAACATTCACGACCTAAAGTAAACAAATATAGCCTTTTTAATACAGTGACCTAATAAGTTAAAATCTATTTCAAAACTTAATACTACATTTCATGAACTGTTTGTACATATTAGCTGTTTAGTTATCAAAAGGTTTCACTAAAAAAACCATTAAGGGATTTATCCTTAATGGTTTTTTTAGTGTTTAACAATTATGTCAATTATTATTAATTAACGTTGGTGAGCAGTCTATAATCTCTATGTTATCATATGTACTGTTTTTAATTGTTATATTTTGTACACCATTCAATTTGATGTCTCCTTTAAAATCTACATTATCAATTATTATATTTCCTGCTTCAATATTGTTTTTTCTTGTAAAAAATAATGCTTTATCTTGAACATTGATTTCACCATTGGTAATTAAGCAATTTTTTATAGACGACTCTGTCTGAAATGTATAATATCCGTATGATTTACTTACGTTGCTTGTAATTGTATTATTATAAAATTCAAGGTCTTTGGAAGATCCCACAGTAATGCTTCTTTCACAATTAATGATAGTATTGTCTTTAATTTCATGCCCTGCTCCATTTGCTAAAATACCATATTGATAACCTGTAAACGTATTATTAGTTACTTCATAATTTTTAACTCTATACTCGCCATTTGAGAAAGCTCTTGACTCTAAAACCAAGGCCTTTGAATTAGAAGCAAGTCTTTCTGTATTTTCAAATGTATTGTTATAAACTTTACCATCAGCGGCAGCAGCTATCCCAACACCACTTTTACTTCGAAATGTATTTCCATAGATATATGTTTTTTCACCAGACAATAGTACCACATCGGCTCTGTTGTCTTCAAAAATATTATGCCGTATATGTACGTTCTCTGTTTTTTCCCAAGTATAAAGCGAATTACCGTCTGGAGCCATTGTAGCACGCGATTCAACAATAACTGCTACAGCTGGCGATACACTGTTTGCACTACCACCATTTGTAATGGTATTATATTCAATAAATATATTGGTACCATCAACAATACTTATATTATTTCTGCGATTGTTGTTAATTAAAGAATTCTTAACGGTTATATTAAACGACTCCCTTCTACCTGGTTTTAAAGTGCCATCGGCATTTCTATCTGTATCTGGCCAGACATAAAATCCATCACCAGCACCGTCATGCATTTCTACATTATCTACAATACCATTGTGAACCCCTTTAAAGCTAATTATATGACCCCATTCGTGCGAACCGCCCCCTGAATAATCATGGGTATAACGGTCGCCCCATAGTTTTCCTCCAGAAATCAAAACATTATCAGCATTCCAACTAAAAAGCAATGCATGCTTTTCTAAATCATTTGGTTGTACCCTCAAGTTAGTATTTTCTGTCATTATAAAACTAAAATCTGAAGGGATGAAAACGGAAGCATATTTACTCTGACCTAAATCTTGCATACCGAAATAGGCATCCAATTTATCAATTAAAAAAGTATCAACTCCTAATTCTTTAACCAAATCTATTGTTTGGTTAATAATATCACTATTTGTGGAGGCAACTTCATCAGAAACCTTACCTTCAACAATGCCCCATCGGTTTGGGATAAAATCAAATTCATTTTCTTTTAATGTAGGTAATGTACCAGTTAATTCAAGTGTGTTGTTCAATAATTCTCCAGAAATAACACTGCCTCCTGAAAAATTTAAGGTACCATTTTTTATATCGCCACCTTCGTAAGCAATCGTTACATTGGAAGGTAAATTGATGGTTTGGCCATCTAAATCCATAACACAATTAATAACAACTGTTGCTCCAGATTGTACGGTGCTTAAATTAAAATCGCAAGGTGTGGTACTGGCTTCAACAGGCGTATCATCTACATCTTCGGTATTTTCTTCTTCCTCTAATACTTCATCTTCTTCAGTAGTTATGTCATCATCGGGAGTGGTTGGTTCTTCCACAACCTCAATGATGGGTTCTATAAATAGTTCTTCGTTGTTACAGGAAGAGAAAAAAGTTAAAAATAAAAAAATAGTAAGCATAGGTTTTACTAATGACTTCATAAATACTTGATTTGGGGAGGGGTAATTAAACTTCAACAATAATAATAGTTTTTAAAAAAAAACAGATAAACTGATTGTTTTATTCGATGAAATGTAAACTTATTTTTAGATAAAATCGATTAAATGTAATTTTATATCTATAGTAATTGGAGTTTAATGGTTAAAATCTCTATATACGTTTGGTATAGTAATACAGACTTCATAAAAAATATAAATTTATAAAGTGGGTTACAAAAATATATTTCTTGTTTAAAAATCAGGCTTATTGTTAATAACTTATAATAACTAAATCAATTATTAATGAGCAGAAATACAACATCTTGTTTTTCTAAAATTAGCCCATCTACATCCTCCAAAACTGTAATTAAACAGCATTATTTAAGAAGTATTTAATTAGTTTTATATTTTTATACCCAAAAAATAACTATTTAAATGAAAAAAAAAATAGTACGTATAACTACGGTTCCTTCTTCTATATCAGGTCTTCTAAAAGGGCAGTTAAAATTTATGTCTAATTATTATGACATTCTAGGTGTTTCATCAGAAGGAGAAAACAACTTACTTGAAAATTTCGGTATTGATCAAGGAATTCGTGTTCATAAAATTGAAATGACTAGAAAAATTTCTCCAATTAGTGATTTAAAAGCTTTATATCTGTTATACAAACTATTAAAAAAAGAAAAGCCATTTATTGTGCACTCTCACACCCCAAAAGCAGGAACCATAGGTATGCTTGCGGCAAAATTAGCCAATGTTCCTCATAGATTGCATACCATTGCAGGTTTACCACTTCTTGAAGCAACGGGTTTTAAACGATATATTTTAGACACCGTAGAAAAAATAACCTATTCATGTGCTACTCAAATTTTCCCTAACTCATATGGTTTAAAAAAAATAATTATAGAAAGCAAATTTACTACCGAAAACAAATTAAAAGTTATAGCTAATGGAAGTTCGAATGGTATTGACACAAAACATTTTAACCCAGAACTTTATGAAAATAACAGTAAAACTAGGATTAGAGAAGAACTAGGTTTTAATAATGAAGATTTTATTTTTGTTTTTGCAGGCAGAATGGTAAAAGATAAAGGTGTAAATGAGCTCATTAAAGCATTCGAAAAGATTAGTAATGAATTTAAACACACAAAATTATTACTTATGGGTGATTATGAACGTGATTTAGATCCATTACTTCCTCAAACTGAAGAAATAATAGAAACAAATAAGAATATCAAATTTATTGGGTTTATAAAAGATATAAGGCCATATTTTTCAGCTTCAGATGTCTTGGCATTTCCGACCTATCGCGAAGGGTTTCCTAATGTTGTAATGCAGGCGTGCGCTATGAATCTAGCATCAATTGTTACAGATATAAATGGATGTAACGAAATTATTGAACATAATTATAATGGAATTATAATTCCACCTAAGGATGAACAAGCACTATATGAAGCTATGAAATTTATGCTAAATAATCCTGAAAAAAGAAAAGAAATGGCTCAAGTTTCTAGATCAAAAATTGTAGATAATTATGAACAAGAAGTTGTATGGAAAGCGTTATTAAAAGAATACGATAAATTAAATTAAACTAGCAGACAGATACTGTTTACTAAATCTATTCGGTTATTATTTTATTAATAAAAACATCTAACCTATTAGGCTCCTAAATAAGTAATTTACATTTTTTTACAGTATAAAGTTAAATATAGCAATAATAAAGCTTAGTGGAATCAAACAATCATATTTACCTTACCTGGTCTCCTTTTATTAATTTTTCATAATTGAAAATTATTATCTAGCCAAATATCCTCCATCAACAGGAATTATAGTACCAGTAATGTAATCACTTGCAGAAGATGATAAAAATACGGCTAGCCCCTTTAAGTCTTCACCATTGCCCCATCTTTTCATAGGAACTCTCATAAACACTTCATCTGTTCTTTTTTTGTCATTGATCAAGGCCGTATTTAATTGTGTATCCATATAGCCAGGGGCGATGGCATTGACGCAAATGCCCCTAGCGGCCCAATCGTTTGAAAGTGCTTTTGTTAATTGCCCAACCCCGCCTTTTGAAGCTGCATATGCTGGTATTGTAATTCCTCCTAAAACACTCATTATCGAAGCAATGTTTATAATTTTTCCTCCACCATTTTTTAGCATAGTATTTCCAGCGTACTTGCAATAGTAAAATGTAGCATCTAAATTTACAGCTATTACCCTACTCCACTCTTCCTCAGGAAAATCTTCACTTGGATATCTTCTTTGAATACCCGCAGAATTTATTAAAATATCAACAGTTCCACCGAGGATGTCTAAAGAGGTTTTGTAAGATTCTTGTATTTGTTCAATTTTACTAACATCTGCTTTTATTGGACTTACATTTAGTCCGTCTTTTTTGAAATTATCACAGATGTCAAATACACGATCATCAAAATCAATAACTACGGTTTGTGCTCCTGCTTGGGATATTGCCTCAACCATTGCTTTTCCAAGATCTCCTGCTCCACCAACAACAATTGCCTTTTTTCCAATTAAACGAAACGAATCTAAAATATTTTCTGCCATACTTATCGTTTTATTATTTAAGTATTTATTACTTAAATCTAACTTTTTTAATTAATAATATAGTCTTTTTCATTAATGTAATCTTTTTCATTCCAAGGTTTTAACCATTCTAGAATCATATTTTCCCCATTTGAATCTAAAATCTTTAATGTGTTTTTGAATTTTTCTATCATTTGGTTGACTTCAGTAATAGAATCTGCATTAACATAAATTCTATAAATAATCTGCCTTTCTGTCCCCAAAAATTCTTCCTCAACAGTATCTCCAACTTTAAAACGTTCTGCAACAAAAACCACATTTTCATTAGATTTAATTTCATTTAAGCCTTCAACTTTATCAATTTTACCACCTTTTAGTAGAATCCAAATTGAGCTGGCAGATTTACCTCTAAACATGTAATCATTTTTATCTGGAAAATCAGCATCTCCAAAAATTCCAGTGAGCGCGTAATTTATTAGCATTTTTCTATGATCAAACCCATTGATGGCTTCCAGATGAATATGAGGGGCTTCCCCTTGTAATCTAAATCCTGGGTCATAAATATAAAACTGCCCGTTTTCAACAAAAAACTGAATGCAGAGCACCCCTGCCTTTACACCTATCCCTTCAAACATTGTGCATAATTTGGGATGGACCTCTTTTACGAACTT
This sequence comes from Marixanthotalea marina, assembly GCA_018883545.1. Taxonomy (GTDB): domain Bacteria; phylum Bacteroidota; class Bacteroidia; order Flavobacteriales; family Flavobacteriaceae; genus Marixanthotalea; species Marixanthotalea marina. The sequence continues at coordinate 105,782 of JAHLEH010000005.1, forward strand.
TTCTGTATACTTAGAAGGATATACGGTACCTAGTGCTATAGGACTGGAATCGCCTTGCAATCTTGTAAGCTGTCTGTCAAAAGTTGCCGAAAGATAGGAAGTGCCGTTTCTAAAAGTATAATATACAGCCATATCATCACAGTTTGTGTCCATATATTTTTCTACTAATACCACGCCTTTTTTTGAATATTCTAAGGCTGTTTCTACCGTAGCAATATAATCTTCTTCATCTCTACAAATCTTTACTCCTACTCCTCCGCCACTATCTACTGGCTTAACCATCAACGGGTAACTAATGCTTTGTGGTTTTTTAATTTCAGAATCGTTTGTTAAATAAATTCCTGGAATATCTTGAATACCGTACTTCTCACAATAGCGTTTAAATCCATCCTTACTGCAAAATGCCTCTACCGCCTTTTCATTAGCATAACAAGGAAAATTTAGTTTCTCACAAATTTCCCTGTAAGGTTTTACCAGAATGTCAGCTACTCCAACTAAAACGCCATCTACTTTTCTCTCCTTAGCAATATTTACGATTTTATCGATATCAAAACCATCTATGTCGTGGGTCTCAGAGGCGTGTTTTTTTGCAGGGGCATTGGGGTTTGGATCTATAACAATGGTATAAATACCCATAGACTCAGCAATATCTACCAAAACCCCGGTTTCAGGATTTCCTCCAAGTATTATCAGTTTTTTTTGCATATTTAGTGTTTATTAATTTCTTGTGAGCTTAAAATATTGAGAGCTTTTAAAGGCTAAAAAGATTTGACCAACGTCGTATTCCGCACAAACGATTTCTGTAATGTCGTGGAATCAATTAGAAAAATAAAATATTCCTTGCTTATAGGTTGGATGGATTGCTTATTTATAATCACAAATACTCAAAAATATACGTTAATATAATGCTCTTATTTCCAACAAATATACTTATTGTTTAAATTATAGTTATAGAATATATACTAATTTTTTAATGATTTAAATTGTAACTTAGTAACGAAACATTACAGTTATTCGAATATTTTGGTTTTTTAAAAAAACCTGAGAATTGTGTATGGTTTAAACTTTGGATATAGATTAAAAACGTTTTTCGGGAATCCTCTTCATAGGATACAATCACACCTTGTAGATTATATTAGGCTATTTAAATAAAATATATAAAGTTCTATTTTACAGGAAACCCCATAACTGGTATACTAAATGAATTCTCAAATATTGTCTTCTAAATATTTAATACTTTTTAGTTTCTCTGGTTTTATTTATCTGGCAGGCATCCTAATATCAATACAAATAAGTTCATACCGAAGTATCCCGTTCGGCACAAAGTGTTTTTTTCTTTTTTATCGAAAAAATGAGATGAACAGGAGAACTTTTATAAAAAGTAGCTAGATTTGCCTTAGTCATACTAAGGTTTAAATTATTAATAAGTATGATATTGCTCAAAAGATTAACGTTTAATTTTATTTATACAAAATGAAAGTTTTATTATTAGCAGGTGGGTTTGGAACACGTATTTCTGAAGAAACGCATCTGGTACCAAAACCCATGATTGAAATTGGAGGAAAACCAATTTTATGGCACATTATGAAAATGTACTCCCATTACGGTTATAATGATTTTATGGTCTTGTTGGGGTACAAGGGATATGTGATCAAAGAGTTTTTTGCCAATTACTTTATGCACCAATCCGATATTACTGTAGATTTAGCCGAAAACAAAATAAGCTTTCATAACAATAAATCAGAACCTTGGAAGATAACTCTTATAGATACCGGAATGAATAGTATGACCGGAGGGCGTCTGCTTAGGGCTCGTAAGTATGTTGGAGATGAACCCTTTATGCTTACCTACGGTGATGGAGTGTCTGATGTAAATATTAAAGCCCTAGAAGAATACCATCAAAGTCACTCTGGTTGTATTACCATGACTTCCGTACAGCCAGATGGTAGATTTGGATCACTTGTAATGGACGGGGATCGTATAAGTCAGTTTATGGAAAAGCCCAAAGGAGATGGTGGCTGGATTAATGGTGGTTTCTTTGTTTGCAACCCAAAGGTTTTTGATTACATAGAAGGCGATTCTACTATTTTTGAAAGAGATCCACTTGAAAAAATGGCAGAGGACAAAGAACTCTTTGCATTTAAACATACAGGTTTTTGGAAACCAATGGATACACTTAGAGATAAAAATCAACTAGAGGAAATGTGGGCCAAAAATACCGCAAAATGGAAAACATGGTAGCATACGATGGTTTTTTTACGGGGAAAAAAGTTTTTTTGACTGGACATACTGGTTTTAAAGGTTCATGGATGACCCTTTTACTTCAAGCTCTTGGGGCAGAAGTACATGGTTATGCCCTTTCTCCCAATCAAAAACAAAACTTATTTGATTATGTTGGTTTAGATGAAAAGATGTGTTCTCATATAGGGGATATACAGAATTTTTCTGCTTTACAAGATGCAATGAAAAATGCTGATCCTGATATAGTAATCCATATGGCTGCTCAGCCATTGGTTATCGAATCATATAAAAACCCTGTATATACCTATGGGACAAATGTGATGGGAACTGTGAATTTACTTGAAATTGTGCGTCAATTACCCAATGTAACTGTTTGTCTTAACATCACCACAGATAAAGTTTACAAAAACAACGAATGGCTTTGGGGCTATCGTGAAACCGATATCTTAGGAGGGCACGATCCTTATTCCAACAGTAAGGCTTGTTCCGAATTCGTTACACAATCGTATCGCGATTCTTTCTTTAATGACTCTAATACAATCGTAGCTACGGCAAGAGCGGGCAATGTTATAGGGGGAGGCGATTGGGCGGCCAACAGGTTGGTTCCTGATTTCATTAGAGCCATCCAGTCTGGAGAGGAAGTAGTTATAAGAAGTCCAAAAGCAGTGAGACCATGGCAACATGTTCTTGATTGTTTAGGTGGGTACTTGCACCTTATTTGGCAATTATCAACAAACAAAAAATTAGCATCGAGTTATAATTTTGGTCCTGAGGATGACAATATTAGAACGGTTGAATCGCTTATTGATATGATTTGTAAGGCATGGGGTGAGTCAGCATCATATAAAATTGAAGGCAATGACGCTTTTCATGAAGCAGGTTTGTTGCGATTGGATATTTCTAGAGCTAGACAAGAATTGGGGTGGCAACCTAAGTGGGGCATGGAAAAAACCGTATCACAAATTGTAGCTTGGTACAAAGCTTTTTCTGAGGATCAAGACGCCTTAGAACTTTGCCAAAAGCAAATAGATGAATTCCTTCTACAATGATATGATATGGTGAAGCAATCCCTTTTTATTACTGGAGCCGATGGCTTTTTGGGTCATCACCTAGTCCAACAATTGGCCAAAACCTACCATATAGTAGGTTTAGTGAAATCTCCTAAAAAGCTTAAACGTTTAAAAGTTGGGCAAATAACACTATGTAGTACTGATGATCCTTTGGACGAAGTTTTTGAGCGATACCGACCAATTGGAATTGTTCATACAGCAACTAAATATGGGAGAACTGGTGAATCTGTACCTAGTTTGCTGGATGTAAATGTTAATTTGCCAATACGTTTGTTAGAACTGTCCCAAGCATATAACTCCAGAGTATTTATTAATATTGGCAGTTTTATCACCCAAGGCAAAGGTTATAATTATTTGCAAGATTACGCACTATCTAAAAAGCAATGTTCACAATGGCTTCAACTTATAGCCAATAAAACAGATACTTGCAAAGTGATAGATTTTACCTTGTACCACCCTTTTGGGCCTGGCGATTCTGAATCTAAATTCGTTAGCCATATGATAAAAGCCATAAAATGGAAAAAACCTTTTATAGACTTGACCCCTGGCGAACAAAAAAGAGATTTTATCTATGTGGCCGATGTGGTAGCTGCAATTGAATTGGCTTTAAGCCGCTCTGCTGATTTACAAAAACCTTATACCCAAACAGATTTGGGCACCGGTTCTTCCCATACGCTACGTTATTTTCTTGAAACTCTTAAAACGGTATCTGGAAATGTAGAAACTGAACTTCGATTTGGAAAATTGCCGTATCGGGACAACGAGATTATGGAGGCTAAAGCTAGTCCTGACTTACTTGCCTCTTGGGGCTGGAAACCTAATTATACCCTTAATCAAGGTCTTTTACTAACCTTAAACGAAACAATCTAGTTCGTTTCTTTAATACTGTAGATTATTTGTTCTCAAATCCAAATATTAGATACAGCATTAATCGTTGTCAAAACCTAATTGTACCAACAGTCGACGGATTTCTTTTTTATCCTTATTGATTTGCACAATCTTTTTAGGGTCAATTCCCATAAGTACCAATTCTGATTTGATTGATTTAAAAGCAGATGAATTGATTGTAGCAATAATTAAAAAGTCAAACTCAGTATTGGAAATAGAGCTAATAGGCTTAACAAAATTACCACCAATATTCAGTTCTTGAAAATCAATATCTATCCATTTGACAATTTGAAAAAAGTTGCTTTTGCTATTTGATGATAAAATATGCTGGCCAAAAGAACCTGAACTATAAACAATAATTTTGGAATTTTTTTTTGTTTTTAAAAAAGGGTTAAAAATAATATTTCCAGATGCATCATGGATTAACCCTCCTGATCTAACCAATATTAAGGAGTAAAGATAATACAGTATCTGCGTATTTAAGTTATCCTTATCAAGGAAAGGACTTAACTTCATTTCTAGAAATTTCTTTAACAGTCCCAATCTATAAAACTCAATTGTTGTTTTTTTAATGGATTTTAGGATGGAATCATGCCGTTGCCTATAGTAATAAAGCGGTATTCTACTTATTGTGAGTTTTTTTGAAATTGATAGATACGTATATGTGATGGCTGCATCTTCTCCCATTACAATTTCTCCTGGAACTTCAAATAAAATTTCATTAAGCAATTCCCTTTTGAACAATTTGCTCCACACATATGTAGCTATTTCGTGTTCACAAAAATTACCATTATACATGGCTTTCGGAAGTATTGAATCTTTGATTTCTTTTTCCTCAAAAACACCAGCATATGAAGGCTTTATGGTTTCAATTTTTCCATCGAACTCTCTGAAATGTCCTGTCACAACGAGGTCGGAATTATTAACTTCAGCAAGATTAAATAAAATGTCGAGATAAAACTTATCTACCCAATCATCACCATCAATGTAAGCAATATACTTTCCTTTGGCCTTCCTAAGCCCTGCTTTTCTGCCACTTAAAAGTTGTCCGTGTTCTTTGTGGATTACTTTAATTCGGTTGTCTTTACGTGCATATTCGTCACAAATTAGAGGGCAATTGTCAGGGCTTCCATTGTCGACCAAAATCAGTTCAAAGTCAGTGAAAGATTGGTCTAAAATGCTGTCAATGCATTTAGGAAGATATGCTTCTATCATATATATGGGCACAATAACACTGATGCTAACTTCACTCATAATTATAGTCAATTTAATTCAACATAAAAAAGTCCGCCTCCATAGATATCATCTTTATCAGAAGACTTTGCTGTTGTTATATATAGGTTTAAATAATTGTCAATACAGCAGGAAGTCACATTTAGGCATGGCAATTGTCGCTCATCTAATTTTCGACCATTTTCAGGATTCCAACGAGATACGCATCCTCCTCCCCATTCTGCAATCCATAACATGCCCTTATTATCCATACACATACCATCGGGGCTTCCCTCTCTATTAAACTCTATCACGTAAGACTCAAATGATACATCCCCCGTTTCCGTATCATAGGCATATTTGGCCACTTTCTTGGTGGGCGTGTCGATAAAATAAAGACTGAGGCCATCTTGTGAAAATGCTAACCCGTTTGATATGGTAGTGTCTTTGATTATAACCTTGTATTTTCCTTCTGAATATGAAAAAACCTTTCCTATGTTATTTTTCACCTCAGGATAACCCATCGTTCCAATAATAAACCTTCCTTTGGGATCTTTGATTCCATCGTTATATCTGACGGAATTTGCTATATCAATTTGAAAGGAAAACTTCTTTTGCAATGTATTGAAATCTACTTCAAAAAAACCGCTCTTAGAGGCAACCATGATTCTTTTCCTATCCAACAAGAAAACACAACTTACAGGAGAATCTAATTTTACACTCAAAATTTCTTTAGTAGATGGATTGTAACAAAAGACCAAGCAATCCAAAATAGATACAAAATAAAGTAGATTTTCCTTGTGATCAAAAACAGGCCCCTCTAAAAGTTCCGAATTACATTGAAAAATAAGAGATGGATTCATAAATGGCTATTCGTTAAATGTAATGTCCTCCAGTAATTCTTAGTAAAGAACCCGTTGTCATGGCCGATTCATCAGAAATAAGATACATAACAGCCGGTACAGGATCCAAACGATTTAAAATACGCCCCATGGGAATAATATTGGTTGCCTCATTTTTCAATTCTTCCTCACTTATTCCCTCTTTTGCTCTTAATTCGAGTTCCCCTTCAGTATTAGTCCAACCCATTACCAAATAATTTGATCTAATTCCATACTGCGCATAATGATGAGCTATATGATTTGATAAAGTATAAAGAGCACTTTTAGTAAGCGCATATGAAGCTCTATCAAAATGACCATAATCCATATGAGGGGATCCAAAAAAAATGATTGAACCTTCTTTAGATTTCATCATGGATTTTAATACATGTTTTATCAAAAAAAATGCTGCCTTAAGATTAATATTAAAAACACTGTCGTAAATATCCTCTTCTGTTTCAATGATAGATGAAACAGGTGCTATTCCCGCATATAAGACCAATGCATCGATCTTCCCAAATTTTTTTATTGTCTGTTTGTAATAGTTTTCAATTTCCTGGATATTATTCAAGTCAATCTTATGAAAATAGAGTTTATTTTCTAATTGTAAAGATTGTATGATTTTATGACCCTCATCAAGGTTTCTGCCACAAAAAGATACATTGTAACCTTTATTTAAGCAGGATTTTAGTATCTCTTTACCAACACCCTTGACCCCACCTAAAATCATTACTGTTTTCATAGATGTGTGATTTTCTAAATTTAAATTGTACTGCTACCAAATCTAATTATTTATTACTAGGTTCAAAGTATTTTTCTATATAATTAAAATAATACCGTTAAAGGTAATAACTAGGTTTAATAATATCTTTGATTTAGACAAATAGAACTTGGTCATTTTTTAATCTTTATTGTATCAGATTTAATATTAATAACATGTTGCTATACTAAAAAATCACACCCCTTTAGGATAACTTTTTCCTAGTCAAAAATGTTTTAAAAGCCAACGAACCCAACCTTTAGGATTTTTTATGCCTCATACAGAATTTTGAACAATTAAATCTACATTAATCAGTATTTCCTTTCCAACGACTAAACGAATCGAATTCAATGGAGGACATTTCCTCTCGATTGAATATTTTTTGAATGGTTTTTAATAAGATTCTTAAATCAGTTTTGAAGCTTAAGTGATCAACATACCAAACGTCAAGAGCAAATCTTTCATCCCAAGATAAGGCAGTGCGACCATTTACTTGAGCCCATCCAGTAATACCAGGCTTCACCATATGTCTTCTTGCTTGTTCTTTATTATATAATGGGAGATATTCAATTAATAAAGGTCTTGGCCCTATGAGAGACATATCTCCTTTCAAAACATTGACCAATTGCAATAACTCATCCAAGGAAGTTTTTCTAATTATTGCACCAATCTTTGTAATGCGCTGTACTTGATTTATTAATTCACTTTCATTATTTTTCGGGTCTTTCATAGTTTTGAACTTTATGATAGTGAATGTTTTTGCATTCTTCCCGGGTCTTTTTTGGAAGAAGAATGGTTTTCCCTTATTGGCAAAAAGCAACAAAATTATTAATGTAACAATTAACGGAGATAATAAAATTAACCCAATAAGTGATATCAAAAAGTCTAAAATTCTCTTAAAAAAAAATTTGTACATGACACAAATTAATCATTTTAGTAATCTGTCTATTCAGAACTTTCATTTTTTTAGTTATAAAGCCTAACAGTTTATTTTAGCAAGACTTCAAAGCCTTATGTTAGGTTTTAATCTTGCTAGAAAATTATTTAAAAAAGCAGTCTAAGGAAACTGATGAAATTTCTTATATCTATCTGGAACCGGAAATTCTGGTGTAACACTGTGCCAAAACATGTTGATAATCCACCACCTGCCTTGGTAATTGGCCAATTGGATACTTTTAACATCTTGTTTGTATGGTTTATTGTTTGCCATATCTTCCTTGCTATGGAAAGCTTCACAATGACTAAATGCATGACCAATGTTTGCATATGTTTCTACAACCCTACCTAATTCTCTTTCGTAAAAAGCAGTTTCTCGTGTGTTATCAAACCAATACCCAATACGTTCAATGTAATCATTTGGGTGTATCCATTGAGGCCTAAAGTTCCGATTTATATCCATCTCATAACCAATTTTGTAGGCTTGAGGATGAAACAAAAACCTAAAGAAATCCCAATTTCTTTTTTCTCCAGATTCACCACCTAGGCAAGCGTAAAATGCCGTTATTAAATCGTCTATAGTTTGCACACTTTTCAAATATTCATTTTCCATTTAAATTTGTTATTTCTATTAAAGTTATATTTAAATCAGTTAAATATATTTTAGTATGAATTTGAACAACTGAAGAATCGAATTTAGGAATATTATTTTAAAAGCTCTAGTTCCACAAGTTCATATTCGATGTATAGCCCCTTTATCGGATACGTAGCAATTTTTCTTTTTTTATATAAAATTGCTTGACTTCCTATGAGCACAGGACATGTTCAAATTGAAACAAAATACTATTATAATGTAATAAAGGTATCATATTAAGCCATGCACCTCAAAATGATGCAATTAGTGGAAAGAAGGTTTTGCTTTTTTGGGAGGCTGAATTACCAAGGTAAACCACATAAAAGATTACCAGCCCCAATTTGGGCAAGACTTTATATAGCTCTTGTTAACTGCTGACAAATTAGAAAAAGCTGGGGATTGCCAAATAGTTATTACTTATCCTATAAATTTAGATTTTTGTCGTCTAAATTGGTAGCGAATAAATTAATTGTTTTAATTTGTGTAAAAAAGACGAATTTATTATCAAACCCATTAACTGATGTCCTACAATTTATACGCTACTTATTTAAAACGTTTTTTTGATCTTACTGCTTCTGTTCTTGGCTTTTTAGTATTGTCACCAATATTCATCCTCTTGGTAATAATTCTCTGGATTGATTTTAAGGGTTCTCCCTTTTTTTTACAAGAACGCCCAGGCAAAGACGAAAAAATTTTTAAGATTATTAAGTTCAAAAGTATGAACGATAAAAAGGATGTCAATGGTAATTTGCTTTCTAATAGGGCTCGCACTACAAAGTTGGGTACAATAATCAGAAAGTATTCTTTGGACGAAATCCCACAATTGATTAATGTCATTAAAGGAGACATGAGTCTTATAGGCCCCAGGCCTCTTGTCGTTCTTTACCTGCCATATTACAATAAAACTGAAAGAAAAAGGCATTCTGTTAGACCTGGTATAACAGGGCTTGCACAAGTAAAGGGTCGCAACAGCTTAGTATGGGAAGATCGATTTGCCATGGATGTACAGTATGTTGAAAACTTGAGCTTTACACTCGACTCAAAAATCCTTTACTGGACCATGCTGAAAATGTTGTCAAAATCTGAAGTTGCGATTGATCAGGACGAATACCTAGACTGGTTCAATATTTACCGCCAAAAACAGTGGGCAGCTGATAAAACTTCTTAAATGTTTGTGAATGATTAAAACCAAATCATTGTCACATTTGGAAAGTCACGGAAGAATCGTTTAGTTCTTAATACATATTATAGAATATATAATTTAAGAAAAAATATCTTGAGTATAGAAATAATTAAATCAAAGATTGAATGGGAAAATTTCCTAAAGGAAGTTGAAAATTATGATTTTTACCATACTTACGATTACAATTTATTATCTAAATCAGATAATGAAACACCAATCTTATTAAAATATAAAGAAAATGATGTTTTAATAGGAATTCCTTTATTACTTAGAAATATTCCTAATACAAAATATAAAGACGCCACATGTGTTTATGGATATTCAGGCCCAATTAGTAAAAATGTCCCTGATGGGTTTGATAATAGCCATTTTAAAAAAGTATTATTCAACTATTTAAATGAAAAAAATATAATATCTGTTTTTTCAAGATTAAATCCATTTATAAAAAATCAACACTTAATATTAAATAACATAGGCCTTTTAACAAATAAAGGACAGGTTGTTAATATTAATCTTCTATTGGGCTTAGAAAAACAAGAAGCACAAATTAATAAAAGACTTAAAACGTATATTAATGCTTCTAGACGAAGTTGTTCTGTACGTAAGGCTTCAACAAAAATTGACATCCAAGAATTCAGGAACATGTATTATGAAAATATGGATCGAGTTAATGCCAAAAAAAATTATTATTTCAAAGAAGGTTATTTTTATGACATGTTTAATTCCAAAGCATTTCAATCAGAAATCTTATTAGCTATCGATAATGAATCAGGAACTATAATTTCGGGGTGTCAATTCATTACTACAAATGGCATTGTGCAATATCACTTATCTGGAACTAAAAATAATTATTTACACTTAAATGCCACTAAGCTACTAATTGATGAAATGCGCATTTTGGCAACTCAAAGGGGAAACAAATATTTTAATTTAGGAGGCGGTTTGGGTGGCAGAGATGACGACTCTCTTTTTCATTTTAAATCATTATTTTCAAAAGATTTTAAAAATTTTGATTTATGGAAACTCATTGTCAACCAAAAAGTTTATGATGAGTTAGTATCCCAAAAAGGCATCCTTAATAAATCTGATTATTTTCCATTATATAGATTATTTGATGATTTAAATGTAAAATTTGAGAAAAATTAAACAATGTTGAATGCCCCATTTACTTCTAAAACATTCATTGATATATGGAAGAAACATTTTATCCCTAATAAATTAATAAAAAAGTTTCAATTTATTGAGGGGATGAGTTTTTACAAAATAAACTTCTTTCCCATTTATTTTAATATTGGTAAGAATCATACTAAGGGCAGTTACTATGAAGTAAACGACCAGAATGACTACAAAGGCAAAGTTTTTGTTGTATATGATGTTCCAGCATATTTTAATGTTAATAACGCTTCAAAACCCAACGGCTTAAGCTTATTGGAATCTACCCAATACCCTGGTTTTCTTATAGAACTTGATAAATTTAAAAATGTAGAAGACTATTTACAATCCACATTTGGAAGAAATAGCAGGATGAAAATGAGGAAATATTCTAACCGATTAGATACTTGCTTTGACATTTCTACAAAAATGTTTTTTGGAACTATTGACGAAAAGGAATATGACTTGATTTTTGAATATTTCATGATGCTATTAAATCGTAGGTTTAGCGACAAACAGATTTCCAATAATAACATGCACCCATCTGAATGGAACTTTTACAAAGAGGTTGCATACCCTTTAATAATAGAGAAAAAAGCATCCCTTTTTGTTGTATTCGATAATAAAACACCAATTGCCATTACTTATAATTACCATATCGATGACATTGTTATTGATGCCATTACTGTTTTTGATATTAATTACGTTAAGTTTAATTTGGGTTATTTAAATAATTTAAAGCTTATTGAATGGTGTTTTGAAAATAATATTAAAAAATTAGATTTTTCTAAAGGATATTTTGATTATAAGAAGCGATTATGTTCAAAAGAATATGATTTTAATTATCATATTTTATACGATTCAAACTCTATAAAGGCAAAAATCATCGCTTATTTTGCATATACTTTTTATGAATTTAAATCATATTTAAGAAAAAAAGAAATTAATACTAAATTGCATAAAATCACTTTTTTATTGAATAACAAAAAAACAGAAAAAGTAGATTATGAAATTGTTACACTAGATGTGTTGCCAGACACAAATAGCCTTACTGAATTATATTTGGATTCTAAAACAAATTCGCCTTTAAACAAAATTGTTAACGATTTTTTATATGGAATATCAAAACATAGAAGTGAAATAAAAATATATAGTGTTGATAATCAAAATAATTTATTCATAATTTCAAGTGAATTTTTAACTCAAAAGGTACTGTTAAAATAGTATTAACTATGAAAAAACTCTTTTTAAAAACGTCTCTTTACGCTTTCCTCATTTTAATTAGTTTAGAACTATTAGTAAGAGTATTTCATTTATATACTGAGGTTCCTGTTAGATATATTGATAGTAAAGGTGTTGAAAAAAGTTTACCCAACCAAACAGGTTTCGCAGTGACCGGAAATAGAAGACAGAATTTTTCAGAATACCATATTAACAATTCAGGTTTTAATTCATATAGAGAATTTAGTCCCACAAAGGATCATGTTGAAATTGCTATTATTGGTGATTCATTTATAGAAGGCATGCATCAAAATTATTATAATTCGATTGGAAAAAAACTTGAAAATAAATTAAATAATGTAGAGGTTTACGAATATGGATATGCTGGCTATAACCTTGCAAATCAGCTGTACTTGATTAGTGCATATAAAGAAAAATTTGACCTTATTGATCATGTTGTCATCTATCTAAAATATGAAAACGATTTACAAAACGGCATATACAAGCCAAATTATGATAGAATTGCATTACTTAAATCGCCATTATTCAAAATAAGGGATGAATTTAAATTACTTTCTTATGCTTCAAACAATGGTATTTTAGACCCCATAAAAAATGTTGTTATAAAAATAATGAATAGCAATAAAAAGGCAAAAGATGAAGAATCAACCGAAAATAATCATCAAAATGAAGATTTAGTAGCCCTTGAGAATTTCAAAAATTTAGTTAAGGCATACGGTTTTGATAAACAAAAAATATCTTTTCTTCTTAATTCCAAAACAACTAGCCCAACTTTTTTAAATTATTGTAAATCAAATGGGTATAAAATCATTGATTTTGCTGAAGCGTTTGAAAAAGCAAAAAAACCGACTACCCTAATTTATGATATGCACTGGAATAATTATGGTAGGGAGTTAATTGCTACAGTAATTGCAGATTATTTTAAAAAGAATTATTCGATCAAGTAATTTCTTTAATTAATCACACATTAATAAACATCCATGAATGAAATAATTGATTTAAGAGAATATGTTTATACGTTAAATAAATTGCCTGATCTTTATGAGTCACTCCGCATGGTTGATGAAGATTTTATTCTTTTATCAAACGATATAGAGCCTCTGGAGCCAACTAAAAATATTATTATTGTTAAAGATATCCCTAGGTATTTTGATATAAAAAACAAATCATTATCTAAAGGCATTAAGCACCTCTGTACGGAACAATATTCTGGCTTTTCAATAAACTTTAAAAATGTAACAAGTACTGATGATTATTTAAAATCTCGGTTTGGAAGTAGTAGCAGATATAAATTAAGACGTTCCATAAAAAAGTTGGAAAAATGTTTTGACATAAATTATAAAATGTATTTTGGAGAAATGTCAAAACAAGATTATGATTTCATTTTTGAAGAATTTTTTAGGCTTTTAGAAATAAGATCTATTGAAAAAGGTATTTTAAACAATCGAAATCTTAAAAGGAAATCGTATTATCATGAACTAGTTTACAACCTAATATTACAAAAAAAAGCATCATTTTATGTAATATATAATGGCTACAACCCAATTGACATTTGTTTAAATTTTCATTTAAACGATATTGTTTATCAACTAATCAGGACTTACGATATTAATTATTCAAAGTTCAACACTGGCTACGTTGATCTAATTAAACAAATAGATTGGTGCATTGAAAATCATGTGAGTTTTATTAATTTTTCATATGGCGATTTTTACTGGAAAAGGAGATGGTGTAATTCGGTATATAAATACGACAGCCATATTTTTTATAATTCTAAATCTATAAAATCTATAGCATCAGCATATTTATATAATGCTAAAATAAAAATTAAACATATTTTAAGAGAAAATAAAATAATAGATAAGTACCATGAAATAAAATTGAAAATACACCATTTTCTTAATACTAAAAAGGAATTTGAAATTGAAGTTATCGATATTGATTTTAACAGAGCAGAACCTCTTGATTGTAAAATTGATTTTTATAAAAATGATTACAATTTTTTAAGAAGATATATCTACGAATTTCTGTTTAATTTTAATGAAGAAGAAAAAGATATCAAAGTTTACAAATTGCTTAAACCCCTAAAAAGTTTCTTAGTAATAGGTAAAAAAAATAAAATTATAATAAACGTTAAATAATAATATCAATTCATTATATACTATTCATAGTATTAAGTAAAAACTATTTTTGTATTAAGTAAAAACTATTTTTTCCATTTTTGATTTTCCAGAAATAATAAAACTATTTGAGTTTTGGCTTTCGTCAATTTTATAAACTTCAATATTCTTTGAGTGTTCTGAATTACTATATTGAAAATCAAAAATATGCTTTAACAAAAATGCAAATTCTTTTTTATTATATTCCAATTTAATTGCATTTTTACTTATTGCAATATCAGATTTTTCAAATGTTTTCTTCTGAATAATCTCACTTGAATACTTGGTTCCAATTTTTCTTTTAAATAGCACTATCTTTTTTTTAATTGGATTTATAATTAAGTTTCTTAGATGTATTTTGAAAACAATTAATTTGCTAAATAGATATGCTATTAAATGTCCGTACCATTGATTCTTTTTAAATAAAATATGGGTCTCATATTTATAAACAGAATTGCACCATTTTCTTTTATACCATAAATCGCCCCACCCCATGTCCATTATTTGAAATTGGTTCTTAAAACACCATTCCAGCTCTTTTAAAATAACAATATTTCCAATACCAAACTTTGCATAATTTATATCATAAGAAGGAATTCCATACTCAAAAATGTTTTGGCGTAAATAATTTATAACCATTGCAATTGGCTTATTGCCATCATATACTACAAAAAGGGATGCTTTTTTATCCAAAATTAAAGCGTAGGTAGTTTCCTTGTAAAAACTCCAAGCCCCAAGATGTCCATGTTTCTCTTTTCTTTGGGAAAATCTCTTTTTAATCATCAATTCCAATTCATCTAACAAAAAATTATAATTTGCCAGATCTATATCACCATAATACATTCTATAATTTATGTCAAAACATTTTTCTAATTTTTTTAAAGCACGTCTTAATTTATATCTACTACTAATACCAAACTGAAATTTTAAATACTTATTAATACTTTCAAAATTCTTTAAATCTATTAAGAAACCTACATGGGTTTGTACTTTATAATAATTATATACATTATTTAATTGATTCAATTTTAAATCAAAAAAGGGTGGTATAAAATTAATTGTGACTATTTTATTTTTATATTGGTCAATCTTAGCTTTAGCTGTATTTAAAAAATATTGATTATCAGTTTTATTATATATTTTATCGTAAAAAGGAAGTATTAGATCATTTTCAAAAAAACTTTTGTGAAAATTTAATTGTATTAAAATAGCTTTAAAAAAACTCATCTCACCCTTATAAATTGTATTAATAAGCTTACATTAAGTATATAGGACTAATTTAATATTTACTTTAAATTTAGTAGCTAAAATTGAAAATAAATAAACGATCTGTTTACACCATTATCATAAAAAAGCATCATAGCCAAAATGGCCAATGTGTAGAATATAAACCTAAGTACTTTAGATTTAAACTTAAAAGGAGACCGTTCATCTTTTCTTATTACGTACTCATAAACAACAAACAAACCAATTAAAATATAATAATCTATCATTCTATACCCCATTGGATGTTGATAGGCTCCATATGAAAAATCATTAAAAATTTTATTTATAAATCCGAAGGCTCCAGTAATGGATTCCGATCTAAAAAATATTCTTGAAAACGTTACAATGGCAAATGTTAACAAAACCTGCCCTACTTCGGTTAGTGAGGGTAATATAGAATTTTCGGCAACCACTGAATCTTTATAGATAGCATTTCTGCCCATTAAAAAAACAGGAATGAATGCCAATGCATGAAATCCACCCCAAAAAATAAAGGTCCAATTGGCACCGTGCCAAAAACCACTAACCAAAAACACGATAGCTATATTTCTAACGGATTTTAATTTGCTTACTCTAGACCCACCAAGCGGAATGTATACATAATGCCTAAACCACGTTGATAAAGACACATGCCAGCGTTGCCAATATTCAGCTACATTTCTGGAAAAATTAGGGAACTTGAAATTGGACATTAACTCTATACCAAATAGTTTTGAGGTTCCAATAGCAATATCAGAGTACCCGCTAAAATCGCCATAAACTTGAAAACTAAACATTGTAACTCCTAAAATGAGAGTTGAAGCGGGATACGTACTGTAGTTTGCAAAAATATCATCCACTATCGGCGCTAAGGAATCAGCAATCACCACTTTTTTGAAAAGTCCCCAAAGAATCAACTTTAATCCACTTACGGTTTGATCATAGCTAAATGTTCGTTTTTTTAGTATTTGTGTCAATAAATTAGAAGCTCTTTCTATTGGACCCGCAACAAGCTGTGGAAAAAAGCTAACAAATGCTGCAAATGATAAAAAATCGGTTGTAGGCTTCAGCTTTTTATAATAGACATCAAATGAATACGACATGGTTTGGAACGTATAAAACGAAATACCTACCGGTAATATAATGCGCAAGGTCCAAGTACTTTTTATGTCGTACCCAAGAACAGAAAACATATCTATCCAAGAATCTACGAAAAAATTAAAGTATTTAAAGAAACCAAGTAAACCAACATTAAAAATGACACTAACCCAAAGCCATGTTTTTTTTGATTTTTGATACTCTATCGAATCAATTTTTTGCGCTACAAAATAGTCTACACAAGTGCTCAAAAATATCAACGATAAAAACCGCCAGTCCCACCAGCCGTAGAACATATAGCTCGCTAGAAGTAAAAAGACATTTTGCTTTTGTACGCTTTTTTTAAAAGCAAACCAATAAATTAGATAAACAATTGGAAGGAATATGAAATATTCTAAAGAATTAAATATCATATATTAATTTGAGGCTTTAATTTTCTTTGTAAATATGGTGTCTCTTAAATAAACCATCAAAAATTTTCTTTGAATTGGCTGTTATTTACTTTAACTGACATAAAAATAAAAAACCCCTTTATAGCTAAAGGGGTTTCAACAAAAATATTTTGATATTTAACTACATTTCATTAAAAATGGAATGCATTAAACGTTTTTTATCATTTAGGCTTTCTTCTAGGGAAATCATGGTTTCCGTTCTGTATACGCCTTCTATATCGTCTAGTTTGAAAATAACTTCTTTTGCGTGCTCAGTACTTCTAGCCCTAATTTTGCAGAATATGTTGAATTTACCGGTTGTTATATGGGCAACCGTTACAAATGGTATTTCGTTTACACGTTCAAGCACAAATTTAGTTTGTGATGTATTATTCAAATAAATACCAACATAGGCAATAAATGAGTATCCTAATTTTTTATAATCTAAAGTTAATGAAGAACCTTTAATAATACCTGCTTCTTCCATTTTCTTAACACGCACATGCACAGTTCCTGCTGATATTAAAAGTTTCTTCGCTATATCTGTAAAAGGAATTCTTGTGTTATCTATCAACATATCAAGAATTTGGTGGTCGATTTCGTCTAATTTGATTTTCCCCATAATTAATTATTCTTAACTAAAGTTCAAATTTACTACATTTTTATCAATAAACATTCATAAAAGTGGGTATTTATTTCAATAATAATGATATTTTTTCATTATTCACTACAACGAAATCGTTTTCGCTTTCTATTTTCAAGGGCATAAATTTACTGTCCAAAATGACTTCTCCCTTAAAATGATATTCCCTATGGCCAAAATAAGTATCTAAATTCTCCATTTTTTCAATCTTCGGAACAAAAACAACCTTATTATCCTTTAATCTTTCTTGATACAGTACACCAACATCAACGCTTTCAGAATCTTTAGTTGTTTTAACATTTCTTATAATGACATCTAAAAAGTATTTTTCATTTTCCGGGATTATAAAATAAGACTCAAATCCATTGCCATCTACATTTGTTCGGGATATATAATCTAAAGATTCCAATAAGGACATATAAATGTATTTTCTAGTATGTTCCCTACCATAATCGTCTTTAAAATGTCCCGCTTCAAATAGCATAGTTGGCACATTCTCACTTTGAAAAGTATCACCCACACAGTTTAAATTAAATGCATCGTCATAAACCCCCACCTGATTGGGTATTATATCCTGAAGAACTTCATTCATTTTAGCTATAATCTCCATTGCTATTTTCCTTGTTGGTGTAACGGTGCAGTTTTCGTCTTGAGCAGGTGCCAAGAACGATACTGTGGCAGGTTTATTTGTATTCCCAGCGCTAAATATTGTGCGCTGCCCGTGTAAATTATAACAAAAATCAGGCGAAAAATCCTTGAATATCTTTCTCAAGACCTTACTTTCTGGCTGTGTTCTGGCTTGGGCATCCCTGTTTAAATCTACATTATTGGCATTCACCCGAGTGTAAGCCTTGGCACCATCGGGATTAAGTATGGGTATTATATATATAGTGCACGTGCTTAAAATATGATCTACAGATTGATTTCCAGAAATCAACGTGTTCAACAAATCAAAAACCGCTTTAGTAGTTGTAGATTCATTACCATGCATCTGAGACCACATCAATATTTTTTTGGAACCCTTTCCAATTTGGATCCCATAAATTGGGTTGTTTAAAACGGAAGATCCTATGGTTTCAACTTTTAACGAACCAGCCAATTTTTTTAAAACGGGTTCAATATGCCCATTGGTAATATATCTATGCTGTAATGTTGCTTCTTTAAAATCTGCAAACAACAACTCTAACGCTTTTACTTTCATGAAAAATATTTAGTGTACAAATGTAAACAATTGAACATTTACATTTGTAAACAGAAAAAACACATTAATTAGAATACATTTGTAAACAATTTTCTTGTCTAGTTCACCATCAAAAAGAATAGTATATACTATTTTTTGATTTAATATTTAAATCATTATTTATGAGTCTTTTAAGTACTATTACCTAAAGTTTTATATTATGATATATGATATGTTTTAACTTAATTAACTGTCTTTTATTGAAATTTTATTTACATTTGTAAACCAATCAATCTACTTAATGGATTTACAATGATAAACAACGAAGCTTTTACCGAAAGACTTCAAAAGGTAATGGAGTTTTACAATGAATCGGCCGCTTCTTTTGCTGAAAGAATAGGTGTGCAACGATCTAGTATTTCGCATATCCTCTCTGGAAGAAACAAACCTAGTTTGGATTTTGTGTTGAAAATATTGTCTACCTATCCTGAAGTTGAACTATATTGGTTATTGAATGGAAAAGGAAGCTTCCCTAACCCTACCTCAATTAGTGATGCTCCTGCTAATGAAAACCTGGAGGGTAAAAACCAAGTTAAAAAAACAGAATCAGATTTAATGTCTAAAATGAATAACGATAAATCTATCGAACGAATAATTATTTTTTATTCGGATGGTAGTTTTAAAAATTATCAGAATTAATTTAAAGCAGACTTTGTAATTTTGCCACAAATTAATTCTTCAAATGAAAAAAACACTCTTGTTTGCTATTGGCGTTTCCCTTTTTGGCTGTTACTCTGCAGAAAGAAATTGCAATGATTATAGACTGGGCTCCTTTTACAGTGAAGTTGTTATAGACGGACAAACGTATAAATCAACTTTTACCAGAACAGATAAAATCCAGGTAGAAACCTATAACGGTAAGGTGGATTCCTCGCAAGTTAGATGGATTAACGATTGTGAGGTCGTTTTTAAAACCATACACCCTAAAAGTATGGCTGAAGAAAAAGATGTTCATTTAAAAATACTAACAACAACAGACTCTTCATATACCTTCGAGTATTCGTATGTTGGTGAAGCTAAAAAGCAAAAAGGGACCGCTTACAAGGTAAATGCTAATTAGTTGGGTACAAAAACGAATCAACTAAAGTAAACTTAAGTTCGTCGGAATCGTTAATTTCATATGCGATGAATAACTCTCCCCAAAAATCACCATCAGAAAAATCGGCTATTATCCATTTGTGATTTAATAATTTTACCGTGTTAATCAGCATTTTTTTGCCGTCACCACTTGCATAAGGTATAATGGGATGCTCTCCTTTTGCTTCATTCAATTTATAGAGTTCATCTTTTATTAAAGGAATTAACGTGGTTACATTATAACCTTTATTTTCAAAATAGGTTAAGGCATCTTCATTTCTTTCCAAATTAAAATGCGATAAATCCAATATTTTATTTTCAAGTGCAGCAACGGAATCTTTATATATAGAAAATTGTACTTGGTATTTTTCCAATTTGTTATTCTGGTCTTCAAAAACACGTTTTGAATTCACATACTGGAACAAAACCAGAAGCATTGAAAAAATAAACAAGTACATAAAAATTCGCTGTTTCATATCTTAAAATATTTAAATGGTAATCTGTAAATTATCGTAAGCCAAAAATACATTTTCTGGCAATGTTTTCTCAACATCTTCGTGAAAACCCATCAAGTGGCTTATATGCGTTAAATAGGCCTTTTTAGGGTTTACTTTTTCTACAAAAGCTAAAGCTTCTTCTAAATTGAAATGTGAATAATGGGGCGCAATTCTCAAAGCATTTACAACCAACACATCTAATCCGTTCAGTTTTTCAACTTCTTCGTCTTCAATAGTTTTCATATCGGTTAAATAGGCGAAATTTTCAAACCGAAAGCCAAAAACCTGAAGATCTAAATGTTTGCCGTTTATGGGCATAACCTCCACCCCATTTAAAGCAAAGGGTTTATTCTCTATAATGTTCACAGAAACAGAAGGTGCTCCTGGGTATTTATTCTCAGTTTCAAAAACATAATCAAACCGATACTTTAAGGAATTTATAACACGCTCGTGCGCATAAATGGGAACATCGCCTTGTTTGAAGCAAAAGGGCCGTATGTCGTCCAAGCCGTTAACATGGTCGGCATGTTCGTGCGTAAATAAGATAGCATCAATTTTTGTACAGCCCGATGTTAGCATTTGCTGTCTAAAATCAGGGCCGCAGTCAATTAAATACACGTAATCCCCTACTTCAACCAAAACAGAAACCCGAAGCCTTTTATCTCTCGAATCTTCACTTAAGCATACAGGATGATTGCTTCCAATTACCGGAATACCCTGCGATGTACCTGTGCCGAGAAATGTTATTTTCAAAAAACAAAGCTTTATAAAAAGAAACCAACATAGCAAAATAGTGTCAGTCTGTAATTTTAAATACCCTTTTTTACGGAAACCACAAAATATTGGATTCATTTTATCTTGAACCTAAAAGTGCGTGGTTTAAATCACAAAATTATGGTAAATTTTTTATTTAAATCCATTATTTGATACCTTTGTTCTATTACCACGTAACCCAAAAAGTTGATATGGAAATAACCATTAAAGGTGATAAAGAATTTGACGATATTCCTTCTTTAAAGACCAAGGCACTTCGCATAAATTTAAACGAAAATATTTACGGGACATTTGCTGAAATTGGTGCTGGACAAGAAACTGCTAGACATTTTTTTAGGGCTGGCGGTGCTTCTGGAACCATTGCTAAGGCGATGTCTGCTTACGACAAAGATTTTAGTGATGCTATTTATGGTGTTGAAGACGATGGACGCTATGTAACTGAAGCTCGTTTGCGCAAAATGCTTTCTCATGAAATGAATTTGATTGAAAAGCGCCTAACAAGAGATAAAAATCCGAATAAAATATTTTTTACTTACGCCAATACTGTTGCAACCATCGATTTTGCAAAACAATTCAAAGGACATGGCTGGGTAGGCATTAGATATCAAATTGAAGCTGGAAAAGAGTTTAATGAAATTATTCTACATGTTAGGTTTAAGGAAACTGATGCCAGGCTTCAACAGGAAACATTGGGCACTTTAGGACTAAATCTTATTTATGGTGCTTTCTATAAGTATAATGAACCAAAAAAATTACTGCGTTACCTCTATGACCACTTAGACAAAGACCAATTGGAGATTGATACCATTAATTTTTCTGGTCCCGCTTTTAAGAATGTAGATAACCGTTTAATGAGTTTGCAACTGGTTAAAAATGGCATGACCGATGCCGTAATGTTTGGTCCTGATGGCAAAAATGTATTGCCAGCAAAAGTACTTTACAAAAAAAACATTCTGGCCTTACGCGGAAGTTTCAGACCTGTTACCAAGGTAAATATGGCCATGTATGAGAAATCATACCATATGTTTATAAACGAAAACAAAGTGGATAAAGATAGGACTGAAGTTGTTTTTGAGATAACACTTTCCAATCTACGAGCAGAAGGAGAAATTGACGAACAGGATTTTATGGATAGAGCTGATTTACTGTGTTCTCTTGGACAATCGGTAATGATCTCAAATTTCCAGGAGTATTACAAAGTAGTTGAATACTTCTCTAACTATACCAAAGCAAGAATGGGACTTGCCATGGGAGTTAGTAATCTAGTGGATATTTTCGATGAAAAATACTATCGCCATCTAAGTGGTGGTATCTTAGAAGCTTTTGGTAAATTGTTCTTCAAAGACTTAAAAGTATACCTATACCCAATGCTCGATCCAGAAACTGGAGACCTAATAAACAGTGAAAACCTTAAGGTGTATCCTAGGATGAAAGAGCTTTACAAATTCTTTAAATACAATGGTAAAGTAGTTGATATTCAAGAATATGACCTTAGTATCATGAATATATTTTCCCGTCAAATATTGCAGATGATTGATAATGGAGAGCTTGGTTGGGAAGATATGGTTCCAGAAGGTGTCGCGGATTTAATAAAAGATTACCGCCTTTTTGGTTACACCAGAAAACCGTTAAAAACACTAAAGCCTATAACGCTTAAGAAAAGAAAATAACCGTAAAAAAAGCCTCTTAAAAGAGGCTTTTTTTATTATTCTAATATTTGAGAAGCGTGATCTTTTGTTTTAACTTTATCTATTACTTGCTCAATTACTCCTTTTTCATCTATTATAAAAGTGGTTCGGTGAATTCCATCATATTCGCGACCCATAAACTTTTTTGGTCCCCAAACCCCAAAAGCATTAATAACCGATTTGTCTTCATCAGCTAACAACGGAAATGGAAATTTGTATTTATTTTTAAAATTCGCTTGTTTTTTGGAGTTATCTGCACTAACACCTAAGAGTTCATACCCTTTAGATTTTAAAACCTCATAATTGTCTCTTAAGTTGCAAGCTTCAGCGGTGCATCCTGGCGTATTGGCCTTAGGATAGAAAAAAACAACAAGTTTTTTACCTTTATAATCACTCAAACAAATAGTATTTCCCTGTTCATCTTGTGCCGAAAAATTTGGAGCCTTATCTCCTACTTTTAATGTGTTCATATTTTTTAACTTTACATGCTAAAATACAAATGAATGACCAAACAAGAAAGGATAACGTTTATTATTGAAACACTAAACGAACTCTACCCAGAAATTCCTATTCCGTTAGACCATAAAGATCCGTACACATTGCTCATAGCTGTTTTGTTGTCTGCACAAAGCACCGATGTTAGGGTAAATCAAATAACGCCTTTATTGTTTAAAAAAGCAGATAATCCGTACGACATGGTTAAACTTTCTGTAGAAGAAATCAGGGAAATCATTAAGCCTGTTGGCCTTTCTCCAATGAAAAGCAAAGGCATCCACGGCTTATCTAAAATTCTTATTGAAGAACATGACGGCGAAGTACCCCAAAGTTTTGAAGCCTTAGAGGCGCTACCGGCTGTTGGCCATAAAACCGCAAGTGTGGTCATGTCTCAAGCTTTTGGTGTACCGGCTTTCCCTGTAGACACTCATATTCATAGGCTTATGTACCGTTGGAATCTTAGTAGTGGTAAAAATGTGGTGCAAACTGAAAAAGATGCCAAACGATTATTCCCAAAGGCACTTTGGAATGATTTGCATTTACAGATTATTTGGTATGGAAGGGAATATTCTCCCGCGCGTGGTTGGAACTTAGACAAAGATATTATTACCAAAACTATTGGAAGAAAATCGGTGATTGATGCTTATAACGCAACAAAAAAGACCTGAACTATTTAATTCAGGTCTTTTAATTAAAGTTTAGTTCAAAACTAATTCAAACTTCACTTTTTCAGACTTTATAACACTTAAAGCTTTTGAATAATCAAGAAGGAACTTTATGGTTTCTTCTTTTGGGTTCAATTCGTTTGATTTTTTTAAAGAGGGCTTAGAGTAAAGTTTTGCCATTTTATTAATTTATGGGTTAATTAATTTATTAACGCCGCAAAATTTACTTTATTGTATCTTTTTTTTTAATTTGTTAAAACTATATTATGTTTATCTATAATCTTCCTTAAATTTATAAGCGCATAACGCATTCTTCCTAACGCTGTGTTGATACTTACGCCTGTTTTATCTGATATTTCCTTAAAGCTCAAATCGTCATAAATACGCATTAACAGTACCTCTTTTTGGTCTGCTGGAAGTTCATCCACCAGCCTACGAACGTCTTTTTCAACTTGATCTTTAATAATGCTTCCTTCCGCATTCAAACTAGTGTCGTTTAAAACTGAGAAAATATTGAATTCTCCTGCGTTATCAAACTTAGGCATACGGTTACTTTTCCTAAAGTGGTCTATAACCAGATTATGGGAAATACGCATAACCCAAGGCAAGAATTTACCTTCTTCGTTATAATTCCCTTTTTTTAGCGTACGGATAACTTTTATAAATGTATCTTGAAAAATATCTTCAGCGATATCTTTATCGTAAACCTTTGAATATATAAAACTGTAGATTTTCTGTTTGTGTCGGTTGATTAGCGTCTCTAAAGCTGTTTCGTCTCCTTTAATATAGCGACTTACTAAAATAGCGTCAGATATAATTTCATGCTGCATAATAATTACTTTTAATGCTACGAAGTAGCCTTCGTTGCTTGGGGTTAATAGTTTAAAAGTAATGTTATGCTATAGGCTATTGTTTTAAATTTCACGCAATTATAAATCAAATATAACAACAATCATTCCTAAAAAACAACATTTGCCAAAATTTTTTAATATTTCTTTCGAGCAAAATCTGCTTTTTAAGATGAAATACATATAGTATCTTTGCCAAATTATTCTACAAATTCTTTTATGGCTACTAATATTTCTAAAATCAATCCTAAGGAAAACATCATCATAAAAGGGGCAAAATTGCATAATCTCAAGAACATTGATGTTGTTATACCAAGAAATAAATTAGTAGTTATTACAGGGCTCTCGGGGTCGGGAAAATCCAGTTTGGCTTTCGATACGCTCTACGCAGAAGGCCAAAGGCGCTACGTGGAAAGTCTTTCTAGTTACGCTAGGCAATTCTTGGGCAGATTGGATAAACCCAAAGTAGACTACATAAAAGGCATTGCGCCCGCCATTGCCATAGAGCAAAAGGTGAATTCAACAAATCCGCGTTCTACCGTTGGCACCAGTACCGAAATTTATGATTATTTAAAGTTACTGTTTGCCAGAATCGGCAAGACCTACTCTCCTATTTCAGGCAATGAAGTAAAAAAAGATACTGTTACCGATGTTTTGGAATATCTAAAGACCTTTCCCGAAGGTGAAAAGCTATTGCTTCTTGCTCCCATTCATTTAGAAGAAGGCAGGTCTTTAGAAGACAAGCTTAAAACACTAAACCAACAAGGATATGCCCGAGTACAAATAAATAACGTTGTAGCAAGGATAGATGAAGCGAACACAAATGCAGACCCTAAAACTGTTAATTTGGTGGTTGATAGAATCATTCTGAAAAACGATGAGGATTTTTTAAACCGATTGGCAGATGCTGTAGAAACTGCTTTTTTTGAAGGAAAAGGCGAATGTATTATTGAAAGTTTATCTAACGCTGAACAACGTCATTTTAGCAATAGGTTTGAGCTGGATGGTATGTCGTTTTTAGAGCCCAATGTTCATTTATTCAGTTTTAATAATCCCTATGGCGCATGTCCAAAATGTGAAGGCTATGGCGATATTATTGGCATTGATGAAGATTTGGTTATTCCCAACACGGGACTTTCGGTTTATGAAAATGCCATTTTTCCTTGGCGTGGCGAAAGTATGAGTTGGTATAAAGACCAATTGGTAAACAATTCACATAAATTCGACTTTCCCATCCACAAACCTTATTTTCAATTAACCGATGCCCAAAAACAATTAATATGGGACGGTAATCAGTATTTTGAAGGGTTGCATTCATTTTTTGAGGAATTAGAAGCCAAAGCCTATAAAATACAAAATAGGGTTATGCTGTCGCGCTACCGCGGTAAAACCAAATGTAAAACCTGTAATGGTAAGCGTTTACGTCCCGAAGCCAATTATATAAAAATAAACGGAGCCACCATAACCGATTTGGTTGAAATGCCCCTAGATGCTCTTACATTGTTCTTTATGCAACTGGAACTGAATGACCACGATACTAAAATTGCAAGCAGGTTATTAAAGGAGATAAATAGCAGACTGTCATTTCTATCAAATGTGGGACTGGATTATTTAACCCTAAATAGAAAATCGAACACACTTTCTGGCGGTGAAAGTCAACGCATCAATTTGGCAACCTCGCTGGGTAGTAGCTTGGTAGGTTCTATGTACATTCTAGATGAACCCAGTATTGGTCTGCACCCTAAAGATACCGAACGCTTAATATTGGTTTTAAAACAACTGCGCGACTTGGGCAACACAGTTATTGTAGTAGAACACGATGAAGACATTATGAAAGCTGCCGATACCATTATAGATATTGGCCCAGAAGCGGGCACATTTGGAGGCGAAGTTGTAGCTCATGGTACTTTTAAAGATATTTTAGCTTCCAATTCGTTAACGTCACAATATCTAAACGAATCCCTAAAAATTGAAGTGCCAAAAACAAGGCGTACTTCAAAATATTATATAGATATTATTGGTGCTCGCGAAAACAACTTAAAAAACATCGATGTACGTTTTCCTTTAGGCATGCTCACTGTAATAACAGGGGTTTCGGGTAGCGGAAAAAGTACTTTGGTTAAAAAGATACTATACCCTGCCTTACAAAAGAAGTTGACCGACTTTAGTGATAAACCTGGGCATTTCTCAGCATTAGAAGGTAATTACAGCAATGTTAAGCAGGTTGAGTTTGTTGACCAAAATCCGATTGGGCGTTCATCAAGATCAAACCCTGTAACCTATATTAAGGCTTATGATGACATTAGGGCGTTGTTTGCTAATCAAAAATTAAGCGTGCTAAGAAACTACAAAGCCAAACATTTTTCATTTAACGTAGATGGCGGACGTTGTGAAACTTGTAAGGGCGAAGGCGAAGTAACTATTGAAATGCAGTTCATGGCTGATGTGCATTTAGAATGTGAAACCTGTAAAGGCAAACGCTTTAAAAAAGAGGTGTTAGAAGTAACCTTTGCAGGCAAGAATATTGATGATGTTTTGAATTTAACGATTGACGATGCCATTACTTTTTTTGAAGTCAATAAGCAGACTAAAATTCAATCCAAACTACAGCCTTTACAAGATGTAGGTCTAGGTTACGTTGCCTTGGGGCAAAGTTCCTCTACCCTTTCAGGCGGCGAAGCACAACGTATTAAATTAGCCTCTTTTTTAGGAAAAGGCAACAACAAAGAAAAAGCGCTTTTTATTTTTGACGAACCTACAACAGGCTTGCATTTCCACGATATTCAAAAATTACTGAAGTCATTTAATGCACTTATTGAAAATGGACACTCCATCATTGTAATAGAACACAATGTAGAACTTATAAAATGTGCCGATCATATAATTGATCTAGGCCCGTTTGGAGGAAATAAAGGAGGGCATTTAGTAGCTTCTGGAACTCCTGAAGATATAGTAAAGTTTAAAGAATCGCAAATAGCACCTTATTTGAAAGATAAACTTTAAACCTAAAAATACAAGATGGCAAATACAATCAAAAGTATAGTGGTTGTAAACGTAAAAGCTCCAAAGACGATTGTGGACAAACAGGTTTTAACGCATGAAACAAACCAGCTTTGGTTATAAAATTTCTTTAAGGCTATCATTAAATAAAAAAATACCGAAAATATAATTAATGTTAGTAGCCAACCTGGAAAACCAGGCCAAATTAAGCTAGCTAAAACCAATAAGGCAAATACAACAAATAAATAAGAAAAAAAGTAAAAACTAAACACTAAATGATGAGCATAACTTCCCTTTTTAAAATAAAGCAATTTGAGAATTAGCGCAAAAAACGGAAGCAAAATGAACATAGCAATTGGCAATGAATCGTAAAATGCTTCTACGAATGAACTTCCACTCCTGCTTTTATGAAATTTAAGAACTTGGACATATAAGCGTTTTCTCAAATAGCTATCAGTGTCTTTTACCCCCATTTCTCTCAAAATAGCCTCATCACTTTGCCCTGCCAACAACAGGGAATCCACCTTTATATCATCATCAAAAAGACTCCATCCAGATGTTTCGTTAGGATTTTTAGCACGCAAGTTTACCAATGAATCCAAAGTTTTCTGTTCGGATATATTTACACCCAAATCTTTGTTGTAATCTAGGGAAGCACTCATCATATTACTTGCATTAATAGTGTCGAGTTTCTGGTTTTTTATTGAATCCTTAACTATGGCTATTTGTTTGTATTTTTTTTGAATCTCCTGATCTATTTTTCGTTCCTGTTCTCTCGCGATGAAGGATAGGAAAAAGAAAAACACTACCGATATGAACAAATACATTTGCGCCGGATGCAAGTATAGTAAGCGTTTCCCTTCCAAAAAACGTTTGGCCAAGTAGCCTGGTTTGGCCATCAAGGGCCAAAAACTTTTAAAAAAACGGGCATCTACCGAAAAATAATTACTAATGGTATTGCTAAATAACACGCCGAGTGTTAATTCTTCCTTATGATTTTGTCCACAATATGGACAATAATTAAAATCGGCAAAAAAGCGGCGTTCACAATTTTTGCAAGTTGTTACTTTTCTTGGCATGTGGTTGGATTAGTCTTTATAAAGTTATAAAAAAATGCTATATCTGGTGTTACGGATAAATAACTGATTACTTCGTCTCTTCGTTCCTCGCAATAACGAAAGGAATTTATTTCATTACAAATCAACGCTTTACAATACCCTTCATTTTTTGGCACGCAAATTGGATTCCACAAGTCATATAGCGAATGCCGAAACGCTTAAGAGTAGGCTAATTTTAATACTTGAATTATGAAAACACTATTACTTTTTTTATTGGGTACATTACTAAGTGTGAATGTTGCAACGGCAAATGAACATCTTTTGCATAAAGATAATTTGAACAAACGCTACCGATATGCCCAACCCATTACATTTGTTGAACGCGGTGTGGAATTTTTAATTTTCCCCGATGGTAGTTTCGATTTTAATACACATTATAATGCCATTTATTATGGCAATTCCAGAAGAAATACCATTAACGCCACTTACAACGGCCCAAGAGCAACCGTTAGTTTTTCTACGAATGTAAACCGTGGAACGAGCATTGTAAGAGACCGTTTTGGCAACATTCGAAGCATTGGTAACATTTATTTGAACTATGACCGCTTTGGAAATGTAACCCGCATTGGTTCTGTGTTTATTGATTACGGACGCGGTAGAAACAATACCGTAACCCAAGTTGGCGGCTTAAAAGTGAATTATAACCGTTGGGGCGAAATTACAAACACACGAGGTTTTGTAAACCGTGAAAGCCAATATGTAGCTTACGATGTAAGACCCCATAATGATTGGGATAACGATTACGACCATTTTGATGACAATAGCCATTATTACTACAAACGAAATGGTGAAGTTAAAAAACACAAAAAAAGACGATAATATTTGTTTGTTGTTTATTAAGACTCCTGAGAAGCGATATGCTTTTCAGGAGTTTTGATTTAGCTGGAAGCCAAAGCAAAGGCTTCTTAATGAATTGAATAGATTTTAAGAATGCACCTAATTAATTTTTATTTATAACTGATAATCAAACCATTAACTATAAATCATGTTTTTGGCACGCTGTTTGTAATTATTGTAACGAGAAACCATTAAAACAAAACAAAGATGAAAAAGTATATATTTTTAGTAGCTAGTTTGGTCCTTGCTGGGCTAACGCTGCACGCCTCAACCAACACCTTAGAATCCAACACAAATACCCTATACAACAGAGGTTATGGCAACGCTTTCATCTTTGTTGAGGATGGTATCGAGTTTTCGGTATTCCCCGATGGACAATTTGATTTTAATTTAATGCGTTATGCCAACAACGTGAACGTTTCTATTGGCACGCCAAATTTGAGCTTTAGTTTTAACTCAGGGTACGATTACAACCCTTATGTGCAGTACGACGAGTTTGGCGCTATTATTCAAATAGAAAACACCCCTATTTTTTACGATTATTATGGTCGTATTACGCAAGCTGGAAATGTAAACATATATTACAACAATAATGGTTATGTGTCGCGTGTAGGCGGGTTACACATTTATTATAACAGATATAATGTATTTACCCACTTTACAGGTTTCATTAATGTTTATAATAGAAGTTATGTATACAGGCCATGGCACCGTTATTATGTAATACCCGCACCTAATTATTGTGTGGTTTACAACAGGCCCTACAGAAGGTATTACACCCCAGTGCGCTACGTGTATTCTAGACCATTTTATAATAATTACAGACCAAGAACATCGGTAGCTACAAGACGTGGTAATGTGATTACTAGAAACAGAAGTTATGCAACCGCAAGTAGAAGCAGCAGAAATGTTACCCGTGTAAACGAATATGCTAGAAGAAGGGCAGATACAAGGAATTCGCAAAGCATTAGTCGAAACAATTCGAGTTATTCACGAACTGCCGATACCAGAAAACAATCTTCTAATGCGCAAGTTACAAGGCGAAATAGCAATGGCAATAATGCGTCGCAAACAAGAAATAGAAGTTCCAATAATACTGTGTCTAGAAGTAACAATGCTGTGTCGAGAAATAGTTCGCCTTCAATAAGTAATAATAAAAGAACTAAGGAATCGGTTAACAGAAATGCAAGACCTAACAACTCGAGAATACAAAGTTCTAATAATAACAAAAATAATTCGAATATTAGAAAACCAAATACATCAAATACTCGTATATATAATCAGAGAAGCAATAACACTAGAAGCACACCTAACGTAAGCTCAAGATCGTCTTCTCAAAACAATAAAAGAACAGTGCAGCAAGCACCTAATAGAAATAAAAGTGCCTCTAGAATATCTTCACCAAACCGAAGTAATTCTAGAAATAATATACAATCTGCTTCTAGATCAAATAGAAGACTTTAAAATTTTGGTTGGTTAGTTGGAAAGCCCTGTGAAATGTTTGCCTCAAAGCAAAATTCGCGGGGTTTTCTCTTTTATCTAAACAATTTAAGTGTCTTTTTTATAAGTTGAGACACATCGTTAGAGAAGTTAAAGTAATACACAACACTTCCGTACATAAAAGACACTAAAACAGATTTCAACATTATATTTAAAATTGGGTGAAATGGAAAATTCCAGAAATAAAAAAACATCAAACCCAATAGAACCAACACCAAAACTTTTAATGTAGTAAAGGTGAATGGCAACATCCCAAAAGCATATTTAACGAATATGATTTTAATAATATTATATGAAAGAACGGCTGCAAAAGTTGCCAATGCAGCACCATTAATTCCGTATTTTGGAATCAAAATCATATTCAAAACAACCATTGACAACATTAAAAACCCACCAAAAATCAACGCTACCACATAGTAATTACTGTTGTAGATAATGGCGGTATTATTGCCAAGTAAATTATCTGTAAGTTTTGCCAAACTAATTAAAACAACAATTAGCAGGCCTCCTTCATATTTTTCCGGTATTAAGAGGTATAATTCGTTAATATTTAAAACTATTAGCAAAAAAATTAAGCCGCCTATGATAAATAGACTCAAAGAACTCTTTTGATAAAGCGACTTGAGGCCAGAATTATTCCCTTCGTTTAAAAGTTTGGCTGTTATAGGGCTTATAATTTGTTCCATAGCCTGTGATGGCACCCCAATAACACTTGCGATGTATATGGCTACACTATAATAAGCCACGTTTTCTATTTCAATATAGTAGCCCAGCATAACTTTATCCAACTCTAATACAATATTAGCTATAGAACCTGCAAAAACGATTAGTGCCGTATATTTTAAAATAGACTTAATTCCTTTAAGTTTTACAAGTTTAACAGGAGGAAGCCTAATACTAAAAGCATAGAGCATCATGACAAAAACCCTTATTATATAAACACCCACAACAGCATAAACAAATTGGTTTACATTGATAAATTCAAGATACAAACTGAATAATAAAATAGTTGTACTTACCCTATGAAACAGTTCTTTCATAAAATTGCCCACAACACTTTGCATATGTACCCTACTCCATGCATAGAATAATTCAAAATATGCAAACGCTATTGCAGAGAAATAAAT
The DNA here is from genome assembly GCA_018883545.1 of Marixanthotalea marina. Classification (GTDB taxonomy): domain Bacteria; phylum Bacteroidota; class Bacteroidia; order Flavobacteriales; family Flavobacteriaceae; genus Marixanthotalea; species Marixanthotalea marina. The sequence goes on from JAHLEH010000005.1 coordinate 138,423, forward strand.
CAGCCAAATATAATCCTCCATTACAACATCAGTAGCTGTTAGCCAAACACTAATTGAGTTATAAAAGAAATGACATAACATGCCCATAGGAATAGCTATAGTAAACGGTAAAAGCATTGCGAAAATCAAAAAACTGTTTTGAGATTGTCGTGTTTTATACGAAGAATAAAACCGAATAACTGTGTGATGGGCGCCAAAAGCCATTAAGGGCATTAACACATTTGCTGTTGAAAAAATAAAGGTAACCAAGCCAAAATAGGCATCACTCATAAAATTTGTGTACAAAAAAAACACATTAATGCCACCAATTATAAAGCCTAAGTAAGTGGTTAGGGTGTTTTTTACAGATTGCACAACTACAATTCCCATGATGGAAATTTACTAATTGAGAAGCACTTCTGCTAGATGCTTGGTCAAATTTTTGCGACTGTATTTTTGAAGTCCAACTGCATGGCTTTCCAATGTGTTATTTTTAAAAGATGTGTAGTGGGAAATCAGTGTTTCTTTTAAAGCGTCATAATCTTCATAACAGAAATAGTTGCCCGTATTGGTTTCCTTGATTATTTTCTCAATATCTGACTGTTTTGGACCAATAGCCAAAATAGGCCTATTAGAAACCATGTACTCAAATAGTTTACCTGGAATGATACATTTTGTTTCTTCCGAATCAATTTCTATAAGCAATAATAATTGTGATTTTTTTTGAAATCTAACAGACTCTAAATGTGATACATATCCTATGTTATTAATATAATTAGTTAAATTGCTTTTTTTGATTGATTCCAGTACATTTTCACTAACGGCACCTATTAAATTTAACTGAAAATCGTCTCTAAAACCATCAACCTCTAGCATTAATTCATTAATAATACGCCATAAAACCTTAGGATTTCTTTCAGACAATAAAGAACCAATATGAGACAAAGTGAATTTAGAATCCAAAGAAACAGCACCCACTTTTTCGTAGTCATAACCATTGGTAATAACCTCAATAGGTTTGTTCGTTATGCTTTCAAACTCTTTTTTGGTTGTGTAACTGGTCACCAATACAGTATCTGCAGTGTTAAGAACCTTACTTTCCAATTTTTCATGTTTTGCTTGCGATGCTTTTGTGAGTTTTAGTTTTTTATGATAACCAATGGTTGTCCAAGGATCCCTAAAATCGGCTAACCAATTCACTCCCATTGTTTCTTTTAATTTCAAACCAATAATATGCAAGCTATGTGGTGGCCCTGTAGTGATAATAGTTTCTATTTTGTTCTCCAATATATATTTTGAAAGGTAATTTACCGAAGGCTTAACCCAAGCCTTGCGCGCATCTGGGATGAAAAAATTTCCTCGGATATAAATTAGCAGTTTTTGAACAAGGCTTTGCTTTCCCTGTTTCGGAATAATGCCTTTACTAATAGATGCTGATGATTTTTTAGATAAAACACTGGCAAATTTATAAGGCTCCCTAATAGGTTGTTTTAAAATTGTTAAATCCTCAGGGACTTCAGCACATAAACTCTCATCTACAATTGGGTAATTTGGATTTTCAGGCACATAAACAATGGGGTCTACACCAAATTCCGGAAGGTACTTTACAAATTTTAACCAACGCTGAACACCTGGTCCACCTGCTGGTGGCCAATAATAAGCGATAATTAAAACTTTTTTTTTATCCATCAGCGGGAAAGAAAATTATTCCTTTTTAAACTCGTAGTATAAACCGGCCACCAACAATAAAATAACTAAAACAGAACTTGCCAAAGTAATTTTACTACCTGTTTCAACCACTTCAGGTTCAAACCTAAATTCTATAACGTGCTCACCTTTAGGAATCGCCATACCTCTTAGCAAGTAATTAACCCTTATGTGTTCTGTTTCCTTGCCATCTATAAATGTTTTCCAACCGTGCGGATAATATATTTCAGAAAACACTGCAAAGCCATCATAATTATTAACCGACTTGTATTTTAAATAATTAGGCTGGTGTTTCTCAACCTGTATTGACGTTGTGGAATCTACTTGAAATGTTGGGATTTCAGTTTTAAAATAACTACCGAAATCATTTTTATTTAAAACGGCGACATTTTTATTATTTAAGCTATCCAGAGCTTTAATTTCCTCATTAGCCGATTCAACAACATCAAAAGCCTTTACAAACCAAGCGCTACCATTAGCTTCATCGTTTAAATAAGGGAATACCGTACCGTCTTCATTTTGCGCAATAATATATTTGGCGTTAAGCATATTAAGTACATTGATGTTATTTTGAGATACATAAAACTCAAAAACATCATTGTAGCGCCTTAACTCTGCAGCATTATACCCATTTAATGAATTATGGAAATAGGATGCTTTAGACGGTCCATTAACCAAATCGAACACACGGTAATAAGCAGTGTCTTTTAAAATTTGCGCATCAGCGGCATCGGCTTCAAAAGGTTTGTTCATTTGAATGGCAGATACAAAATCGTCGCTATTCACATAACGCTTGTCAACTCCAACCAAATCGAAAAGAATCAATGCGCCAAAAACTACCACAACCCATTGTTGTTTCAATTTCCCTTTCAAGAACATAAAAATAGTTCCAGCTGACAGCAACACCAAAACCAATGTTCTTAATGTGTCGGTAGTAAAAATGGCTTTTCTATCTTCTTTTACAGCATCTATGAACGCCTGACCATAATTTTGACGGTAAAAACCATCGTTTACGCCAGCAAAATCAAAGGACGATTTAAACAACAAAAACAAAACTGCCAATCCTCCCGTAACACCTAAAGTGTATTTTAAAGCTTTTAACTTTTCCTCTTTTTTATCAAAATCATTGAACAGCTTCACCAATCCAAAAACAGCTAAAACAGGAACACACAATTCCAAAATAACCTGAATGGATGTAACAGCCCTAAACCTGTTGTAAAGTGGTACGTAGTCTATAAAAAAGTCTGTTAAAAATGATAGGTTTTTACCATAAGAAAGCAACAGGGAAAAGATAGTACCGCCAAGCAACCACCATTTGAGACGCCCTTTTACCAAAAACAAAGCAAACACAAACAGGAACAAAACAACAGCCCCTATGTAGGCAGGTGCTTCTACAATGGGTTGGTCGCCCCAATAAGTCGGCGCTTCTTGAGACCTTGTTAATTTATACGTCTCAGAATCTTTCCCAACATTTTCGAAATTACCTCCACCCATAAATCTGGGTATATACAAATTAAATGTTTCTAAAATGCCGTAGCTAAACTGTGTGATATAATCTTTGTCCAAACCAGTTGCAGCTTCTTTTGGGGAACCATCTGCATTGATAGTCAACTCGCTCTTCCCTCGCTTACTTTCCTTGGCATATTGACTAGTCGCCATAATGCTCGTAGCGTTTAATGCTACCGAAAGCAACACCGCCACAGACAAAATACCAATCGATTTAAAATAATGCGGCAACTCTTTCTTTTTATAAGCATCTACCAAATAGGCAATTCCCAAAATAATGACCAGAAACATTAAGTAATAAGTCATTTGATAATGGTTAGCTACAATTTCCAATCCCATGGCTATTGTGGTGAGCAAAAACCCAACAATATATCGTTTTTGAAACGTTAGTAAAATACCACTTAAAACAAATGGCATATAAGCAATGGCATGTGCTTTGCTGTTATGCCCCACTCCTAAAATTATAATAAGGTAAGTTGAGAAACCAAAAGCCAAAGCACCTAAAGCAGCCAATTTAAAATCTACCTTAAGTACAAGCAATAGCACATAAAAGCCCAGCAAGTACAAAAACAGGTAATCGGCTGGTCTTGGCAAAAACCGAATGGTTAAATCTAAATCCTTAATGTAGTTATGTGGGTATTTTGCACCCAGAAGATATGTAGGCATCCCTCCAAATGCACTATTGGTCCAATAGGTTTCTTCACCTGTTGTTTCCCTAAAATCAGTTTGTTGTTTGCTCATGCCTATGTACTGCTTGATATCGTTCTGGAACAAGACCTTGCCAGATAACAACGGACTGAAATAAGCCACTGAAACAATTACAAAACCAATTAAAACAATGAGATGAGGAAGTTTCTTTTTTATTGAAAAATGCATGTATCTAAGTTAAAATGATTGTGAAAATTAGTCAATTTCTTCGTAATCCACATATTCGCCAACATCTTTATTTGAAGATTTGGTGTTTGGCATTTTATCAATAGTAACTTCACCTTCTTTTTTCGGTGCTTCCTTACGCGGCTGATGCCCATTAAATTGTCCTCCGAAACGTTCTGAAGCCTTTTTAGCAAAATACTTTATGATCACAGGAGCAAAAATTCTTGAAATTATCTTTAAACCATAATAAATCAGTAATATAATTAATATGGTTCTTAATAATCCTGTGGCAGATGCATGTTGTAGCATGAAAAATATTTTTTGCAAAAATACAATTCTAATCACTTAAAAAACGTTCAAAAGCCTTAAAAAATGTATAAAATACATATATTTGATGACCCTATAACAAGAATTTTATGTATTTACAATGTAAAATTACATTTACAAGCAATCTAAAATTTGTGCTATGAACCTAATGAAACCTGCTACCTTATTATTTGTGATTTTATTATCGTTAAAATCGCATTCCCAATATACCGATGTTATAAATTCCAACAGACCTGGCGTTTCAAGAAGTGCTTTTTCTGTTGGCACCAACGTGCTTCAATTTGAAGTAGGGCCTTATATAATTAACGAAAAGCGTACACCCCTACCAAAATATGAAGTTTCTGGATTTGGAGTGGATTTCTCTGCCAGATATGGTTTGTTATGGGAACAACTGGAAATAAATATTGAAGGTACTTATCAAAATGATACCAAAACTTATTTATCGAATATACCTTATGACGAAAGTAGGTCTAATTTCAAAACGGTGGCCATAGGCGCTAAATACCTGCTATTTGATCCTTATAAAAATGCTGAAGAAAACAAACCAAACCTATATAGCTGGAAAGCAAACCACCAATTTAAATGGAAAAGCTTAATACCTGCTGTTTCAGTGTATGTGGGGGGCAATTACGATACCGAAAACAACCCCTATACAGCACCGGGCATTGAAGGCTTTAGTCCAAAAGCTATGATTGCAACGCAAAATAATTTTGCTGGTGGCTGGGTGTTTGTCATGAATTTAATAAAAGATAGAATAGGCACTGATCAATCTGATTTCTCATATATACTAACACTAACACACTCATTCAGTCCTAAATGGGTTGTGTTTGGCGAAACCCAAGGTATTAAAAGTGATTTTTACGCCGATAATCTTTTCAGGTTTGGTGGTGCTTATTTATGGGGCAAAGATTTTCAACTAGACACCGCCTTAACGTTCAACACGAAAGACACGCCGTCTGTTTTTAGTGTTAATTTTGGTATGTCGTACAGACTCGATTTCCATAAAGATAAAATTAAAGATGAAGAAGATAACGGTACTTCTGCAATGGAAGAAGCAGGGCGCAGATCAAGAAGGAGCAGAAGAAACACAGATAATGGCAGTGACCAACCAGCTAACAGTCCTAAAAGAGATGCAATTGATTTTGACTAAAAACCATGATTGAACTAAAAGAACTAACTACCAAAAGTGAGCTTAAAGCTTTTGTGAAATTCCCTTTCAAGCTTTATAAAGGTTCCAAATATTGGGTGCCACCAATTATTTCAGAAGAAGTTAAGACTCTAAACAAAGACGTTAACCCCGCTTTTAAAGATGCAAATGCCCGATTTTTCATGGCATACAAAAATGGAGAGCCAGTTGGCCGTATTGCAGCAATTATTAATTGGATTGAAGTAAACAAACAAAACCATAAGAAAATGCGTTTTGGTTGGTTTGATGTAATTGATGATATAGAGGTTTCTAAAATACTACTGAACAAAGTTTTAGAAATTGGAAAAGAAAACAACTTAAAATATATAGAAGGCCCTGTTGGCTTTTCCAATCTAGATAAAGTTGGGGTTTTAACAGAAGGGTTTGATGAAATAGGCAATATGATTACTTGGCATAACCATGAATATTATGCCAACCATTTTAAAGGGTTAGGTTTTCAGGTTGCAAAGAAGTATTCTGAAAACAAAATGGATTTTAAACAAATTAAACCAGATTCTTTTGAAAAAATCCAAGACCTTATTAAAAGAAGGTACCAACTTAAGGCCTTAAGTTTTACAAACAACAAAGACATTATGCCTTATACAGATGAGATGTTTGAAGTCTTTTCTAAATCACACAAAGTACTATCCTCTTTTGTTGATATTAATGAAGAACAAAAAGCCTATTTTAAAAAGAAATTTATTGGTTTCTTAAGTCCCGAATACGTTAAATTCGTACTTGATAAAGATGATAAATTAATTGGGTTTGGCATTGTAACACCTTCTTATGCCGAAGCTCTTCAAAAAATGAATGGCAAATTATTTCCTTTTGGGATTTGGCATTTGTTACAAGCAAAAAAGCATGCCAAAACGGTTACGTTTTATCTAATAGGTGTTTTGCCTGAATACCAGAACAAAGGAATTACCGCTGTTATTTTTAATGAATTCTATAAAACATTTAAGGAAAAGGGCATTGAGACATGTATTAGAGGCCCAGAACTAGATGATAATGTGGCCATTCACCAAATCTGGAAACATTTTAATCCGGTAACACACAAACGACGTTGTACTTTTAAAAAAGATATTGCTTAAAACAAAAAAAACCGATTTGTACAAATCGGTTTTTTTATAATTATTCTTCTATTTGATTTCTCTCTATAGACTACTTACTCTCCCATAGCTTCCATTACCGCAGCTGATAAGCGTTTATAAGTACCATTTTCGAGCCTTGTCCTTATAGAATCGAAAGCATCCAAGGTTATTTGTACATCCTCTAAGGTGTGTGTTGCTGTAGGAATTAAACGTAATAATATCATACCTTTAGGAATTACTGGATACACTACAATAGAGCAGAAAATCCTATGGTTTTCCCGTAAATCCTTAACCAATGCCATTGCTTCCGGAATACTTCCTTTTAAATATACTGGGGTAACACAACTTTGGGTAGTTCCAATATCAAAACCACGTTCTTTTAATCCTGATTGTAAAGCATTGGTGTTTTCCCAAAGCTTATTTTTCAACTCAGGCATCGTTTTAAGCATTTCTAATCTTTTACGCGCACCTACAACTAATTGCATTTGTAAAGATTTAGCGAACATTTGAGATCTTAAATTATATTTCAAATAATCCATAATTTCTTTATCCCCTGCTATAAATGCACCTGTGCCCGCCATAGATTTAGCAAACGTTGCAAAGTAAACATCGATATCGTCCTGTACGCCTTGCTCCTCTCCTGTACCAGCACCAGTTTTTCCTTGCGTACCAAAACCGTGCGCATCATCAACCAAAAACCTAAAATTATACTTCTTTTTAAGCGCAGCAATTTCTTTAAGTTTTCCTTGCTCACCTCTCATTCCAAACACGCCTTCTGAAATTACCAAAATACCACCACCTGTTTGTTCTGCCATTTTTGAAGCTCTTTCCAAATTCTTTTCTAAGCTTTCAATGTCATTGTGCTTGTAGGTAAAGCGTTTACCCATATGCAAGCGAACTCCATCTATAATACACGCATGCGCATCAACATCGTAAACGATAATGTCATCTTTAGCCACCAACGCATCAATGGTTGACACCATACCTTGGTAACCAAAATTCAATAAATAGGCTGCTTCCTTGTTTACAAATTCTGCCAATTCATTTTGAAGTGTTTCGTGAAGATCGGTATGTCCAGACATCATTCTGGCACCCATTGGATAAGCCGAACCATAATCTGCTCCTGCCTGAGCATCAACCTTACGTATCTCCGGGTGATTGGCAAGTCCTAAATAATCATTTATACTCCACGTTATAACCTCTTTTCCTTGAAACTTCATTCGATTAGATATATGCCCTTCTAATTTAGGGAATACAAAATAACCTTCTGCTTGCGAGGCCCATTTACCTAAAGGGCCTTTATCTTTATAAATTTTTTCGAATAAATCCTTCATTTATTATATCTATTATTGCTTTAATCCTTACACATTAGCAACTATTAGGCATAAAAATCTATACTTATGGAGTTTGTACTAGCATTTAGATTTTAGGAAAGCTATTAGTTGATTATTAGTTAGTGCAAAATTAAATATTTATATTGTTTGTGCATAATTTTTAGAGTCAATTATTGATCGAACAAAAAAAGAGATAACTTTATGTTGATTTAACAATAGCTATCTCCTTAAATACTTTCAATAATGTATTATTTTATATACTGCACCGCTTGGGTTGTTTCTGCATTAATGGTATCAAAAAAGCCTTGCTCATTCATCCACTTGTCGCTGTAAACTTTACTCATATAACGCGAACCGTGGTCTGGAAAAACAACTACTACATAATCATCTTTCTTGAAACGCTTTTCTTCTGAAAGTTGTTTTATTGCCTGCATGGCCGCTCCAGATGTATATCCAACAAGCAAACCTTCTGTTTTGGCTATTTCCCTTGCAGTATGGGCACTTTCTTCGTCAGTAACTTTTACAAATTCATCTATTACATCAAAATCTGTGGCCGTAGGGATTAGGTTTTTTCCAAGACCTTCAATTCTATAAGGATAGATTTCCTCCTCATCGAATTCCCTGGTTTCATGGTATTTTTTTATTACGGAACCATAAGCATCTACGCCTATAATTTTAATATTTGGATTTTTCTCTTTAAGGTATTTTGCTGTACCGGAAATTGTACCGCCCGTACCACTACAAGCAACCAAATGGGTGATTTTACCTTCAGTCTGTTTCCAAATTTCAGGTCCAGAAGTTTTATAATGTGCTTCTATATTAAGCTCATTAAAATATTGATTGATATAAACCGATCCTTTCATTTCCTCATGAAGCTTTTTAGCTACTTGATAGTATGATCTTGGATCGTCTGCACTCACGTGGGCCGGACAAACATAAACCTTTGCCCCCATGGTTTTAAGCATGTCTATTTTATCGGGTGATGATTTAGAACTTACCGCAAGCACACAATCATATCCTTTAATAATACTTACCATTGCAATACTAAATCCTGTATTGCCCGAAGTGGTTTCTATAATTGTACTACCTGGTGTTAAAATACCTTTTTTTTCAGCCTGTTCGATAATGTACAATGCAATTCTGTCTTTTGAAGAGTGCCCTGGATTAAAGGCTTCAACTTTTGCATAAAAGTTACCTTTAAATTTGGCGGTCATTTTATTAATTTTAATAAGCGGTGTTTTGCCTATTAAATCCAATACATTATCAAAAACCTGGTTTCTGTGTTTCATAAATGCTATTTATCAGTTACATTCTGTATTACAAGTATGCAACCTATAACCTAGCAAAAATAAACATTTTTTTTTATTAGCAATGAATTCCTTCCAAATCTAATATAAAAGCATATTCTAATGCTACTTCCTTAAGGCTCTCGAAACGTCCAGATGCTCCACTATGACCAGCATCCATATCTGTGTGCAACAATAACTTATTGGTTCCTTTTTTTAGTTCACGAAGTTTGGCAACCCATTTGGCAGGTTCCCAATATTGCACCTGCGAATCATGAAGTCCAGATGTTACAAGTAAATTTGGATAGTCCTTTCCTTCCACATTATCGTAAGGTGAATAGGATTTCATATAATTATAATATTCCAATTCATTAGGGTTGCCCCACTCATCGTATTCCCCCGTTGTTAAAGGAATAGTATCATCCAGCATTGTTGTTAATACATCCACAAATGGAACAGCTGCAATAACCCCATTATAAAGTTCTGGGTTCATGTTTATTATGCCACCCATTAGCATACCTCCTGCTGAACCTCCATAAGCGTACAGATGTTTGCTAGACGTATATTGGCTATCAATTAAATACTTAGAACAATCTATAAAATCTGTAAACGTGTTTTTCTTAAAAAGCAGTTTACCGTTTTCGTACCACTTTCTTCCTAAATATTCACCTCCTCTTACATGCGCAATGGCATAAACAAATCCTCTATCTAAAAGACTTAAGCGTATAGTTGAAAATGACGGATCTATTGTAGAACCATAAGAACCGTACGCGTATAACAATAAAGGTGTTTGTTGACCTAGCTTTGTACTGTTTTTATAAACTAACGAAATAGGCACTTTAACACCATCTCTTGCGGTAGCCCAAATACGTTCGGATTTGTAATTTTCCTTTTTGAACTTTCCGCCCAATACCTCTTGTTCTTTTCTAACTTCGCTTTGTTTGGTTTTTAAATTATAATCGATTACAGAACTTGGTGTGGTGAGCGAATTAAATCCGAACCTTAAAAAATCACTATTAAAATCTGGATTATTACCAATGTAAGCGGTATAAGTTTCACTTTCAAAGGGTAAATAATAATCTTCTTGTCCATCCCAGCTCATTATACGTAGTTTATTGAGTCCGTTTTCACGCTCATTAACAACCAAGTAATCCTTGAAAATTTCAATATCTTCTACCAAAACATCTTCTCGATGCGGAATAACCTCTTTCCAAAAAGTTTTATTCGTATTGTTTATATTGGTTTTTAGTACTTTAAAATTGGTAGCACCATCACAGTTGGCGATTATATAGAAATTATCTCCATAATGGGCGATGCTATAGTCCAGCCCTCTTTTTCTTTTATTAAAAACCTTAAAATCGGCATCTGGTGTATCGGCATCCAAAAACCTGTACTCTGAAGTTAGCGTGCTTGAAGACCCAATAATGATATACTTTTTGGACTTAGATTTATAAACAAACGTGTTGTACGTTTCATCCTTTTCATGAAAAACCTCAATATCATCATTATTACTTTCACCTAATCTATGCTTGAAAATTTTATGGGAACGTAACGTTATTTCATCCTTCATAGCATAAAATAACGTTTTGTTATCGTTAGCCCATGAAGCACTGCCAGTGGTATTTAAAACTTCATCTTGAAAAATTTCGCCTGTAAGCAGATTTTTAATCTTTAAAGTATATTGTCTTCTACCCAAAGTATCAACCGAAAAAGCGGCCATTGTATTATCTGGGCTAATGGCAATAGCTCCTAAATTAAAATAAGTTAGTCCTTCTGCCATTTGGTTGCAATCAAACAATATTTCTTCAGGAGCTTTTAAGGTTTCTTTTTTGCGGGTATATACAGGGTAATCCTTGCCCATTTCATATCGCGTTATGTACCAATAACCATTTAATTTATATGGAACTGAGGTATCATCTTCCTTAATCCTGCCTTTCATTTCCTCAAAAAGTTGCTGCTGAAAACCTTCCGTATGCTTCATAACCTGTTTTGTATAGGTGTTTTCTGCATTTAAATAATCAATTACCTCTGGGTTATCCCTATCATTTAACCAGTAATAGTCATCTATTCTGGTATCGTTATGAACAGTAAGTTTTTTGGGCTTTTTATTAGCAATTGGAGGTTTAATTTCTGCTTTCAACTAAAATGGTTTTATTCTAAATTTTAAGTCGTCAAAAATATAAAAATTAAATAGTTTTGCGGTAAACAAAAAAACACAAAACTATGTTTGGAGATATGATGAACATGATGGGCAAACTTAAAGAAACCCAAAAGAAAATTGAAGAGACAAAAAACCGCTTGGACTCTGTGATAATCGACGAAAAAAGCAGCGATGGATTAATAAGTGTAAGTGTAACCGCTAACAGGAAAATTAAGGCCATAGATATAACTGAATCTCTATTGGAAGACAAAGATCAACTTGAAGATTATTTAATCATTACCCTAAACAAAGCATTAGAAAGGGCCGGACAAGTAAATGAAACAGAATTGGCTGCTGTTGCTAAGGAAGGCATGCCAAACATTCCTGGTATGGATTTGTTTAAATAACCTGAAATTTCAACCCAAATTTCGTTAACAAAGTTTTAACTGTACAGTTAACAAAGTTTTAACTTCACGGCACTAAACCTTGCCGCATATTTGCTATCTAATTGACTAAAACCATCACAATGAACAAATACCTATTTTTAGCATTTTCAATCTTCATAAGCTTATTTTCCCAAGAATCAAATGCCCAAGCAGAAGCTACAGTAACAGGGAAAGTAATTGACAACGATACTGGACAACCTTTAGAATACGCAACGGTTTCAATTTTCAGCAAGCAAGAAAACCGAACAATTACAGGTGGGATAACAGACTTAGACGGTAATTTTAGTGTTCCTGTTCAACCTGGCACCTATGATATAAAGGTTGAGTTTATTTCTTTTAAAACTGTTACGATTCCTAATAAAGCTATCACTGGTTCCGAAAATTTAGGTACTGTGAGGTTAGCGTTGGATATGGAATCACTTGGTGAAGTACAAATTATTGCCGAACGTACTACAGTAGAACTAAAACTTGATAAAAGAATATACAATGTAGGTCAAGATCTTACAGTTAGAGGTGGTACTGTTAGTGATGTTTTAGACAACGTACCTTCTGTGTCTGTAGATGTTGAAGGAAACGTTGCTCTTCGTGGCAACCAAAACGTTAGAATTTTAATAAACGGAAAACCTTCTGGTTTGGTTGGGTTAAATTCCACGGACGCATTACGTCAACTACCAGCCGATGCCATAGAGCGTGTTGAAGTTATTACCTCGCCTTCTTCCAGATATGATGCCGAAGGTACTGGTGGTATATTAAACATTATTTTAAGACGCAGTAAACTACAAGGGTTTAATGGAGCCGTTACAGTAAATGCGGGCACACCAACAACTTATGGTATATCTGGAAACATTAATTACAGAACAGGAAATTTCAATTTCTTTAATACAACAAGTTACAACTACAGAGAAAACCCAGGAAACGGATTGTCTGAAAGGGAAACCTTTAATGGAAACCAGCCCAGTACCTATTTTAATGAATATAGAACTTCAGAAAGAATAAACGACGGATTTACTACAAATACCGGTGTAGAATGGTATATTAATGATTCAGCCTCTTTAACAACTTCTTTTGTTCTAAGAAACAATGATAATTCTAGTGAGGCAACCAATGAAACGTTTCAATATGATGAGAATAATAATCTAATAAGACAATTTACAAGATTTAATCCTGAAAGTGAAGATGACAAAACCTTCCAATACTCTGTGAATTTTGACAAACAATTTGGTGATAATTCTCAGCATCGTTTGACTTTCGACTTTCAATATGAAAATACTGAAGAGGATGAGTTTGCCGTTATTTTAAATGATGGAAACCCGTCTCAAAGAGTTCAAACATTAGAAGACCAAAATAGAATTTTACTTCAAACAGATTATGTACTTCCAATTGGTGAGGAAAGTCAATTTGAAGCAGGTTATCGTGGAAACTTTAATGTGCAGGATACAGATTATTCGTTAGAAAATTATTTAAACGGCGATTTTGTATTAAACACCAATTTAAGCAACAACCTTATATATACAGAGCATGTTAACGCTATTTACACCCAATTTGGTAGTAAAATAAAAGATAAATTTTCTTATTTATTAGGACTTCGTTTAGAAGAAACTAGGCTAACAATCGACCAGGCAACTACGGGAGATTATGAAAAGAAAAACTATTTAGGGCTTTTCCCTACCGTTAACTTATCTTATGCGTTTACAGAAGATCAAAGCATTACTTTTGGATACAACAGAAGGATTAGTAGACCGCGTTCTCGGTTTATAAACCCTTTTCCTTCGCAGACAAGTCCAACTACCCAATTTATTGGTAACCCAGATATTAACCCTAGTTTTTCTAACGGTGTAGATTTAGGATACCTTCATAACTTTGGCAAGTTATCTTTAAATTCATCTCTATATTTTCAAAGAGCTACCGATATTTTTAACTTTATCCAACAAGGAACAGGTTACTACTATTTCCCTACTATAGACACTACTGTTAGTGAAAACGATCCTAATTATCCAACTCTTTCATCTCAGTATGATGATGAAGTTGAAGTTTTACAAAATACACCTATCAATTTAGCTTCACAAAATAGAATAGGTTTTGAATTCACATTAACCTACAGACCAACCAACAAATGGAACCTAAACGGTAACTTAAACTTATTCCAAGCGCAAACAAGAGGCGATTATAATGGAACCAATTTTGATGCCGATAACTTAAGTTGGTTTGCGAGAATTAATAACAAAATTACTTTGCCTGGAAATATCGATTGGCAAACTCGCTTTTTTTACAGAGGCCCAAGCGAAGATGCTCAGAACAAAAGACAAGGTATGTTCTCTGTAGATTTAGCTTTTAGTAAAGATTTGTTTAACGATAATGCATCAATTGCTTTTAATGTTAGCGATTTGTTTAACAGTAGAAAAAGTATGTCTGAAACCACGACTCCAACATTTTATACGTATAGCGAAAACCAATGGAGACAACGTAGTTTCAACATATCGTTTACCTACAGGTTTAACCAACAAAAAATGCAACAAAATAGAAACCGAAGAAGAGGTGGTATGGAAGGACAAGGCGGCCCAGATGGTGGCGGTGAATTTGATGATATGGGAGGAGGATTTGAATAACCAAAATAACAATTACATATATTAACAAAAAAGCGGGATGTTTTCACATCCCGCTTTTTTTATTTTAATAAATTATGAAATTTAAGATTCTCTCTTAGCTTTTTTTGCCTCTCTAATTTCTTTAATTCTTTCAATTAAAGATCCTCCTATCCAATAAGGAATAACAAAAGTCAATAAAAATATCATTAACCAGAAACCTATTGTTAGGATGGTTAAAAATGCTAAAAAACCTAAATATTGATCAAATTCAAACATAATTTATGTGTATCTGTTAAAAAATCTTAGGCAAAGATACTATATAGCTATTTGTTATACAATATTAAATTTAAGATTTATTAACGGCGTTATAAACTAATTTAAGTTGGGTTGAGGGGTCATTCTTAAATAAGGTTTAATCTCTTTATATCCTTTGGGAAAAATAGCAGGTATATCTGCTGTAGCTACAGCAGGAACCACCACACAACCCTCTCCATTTTGCCAATTGGCTGGTGTAGCTACCTTGTGATATGCCGTTAATTGCAGCGAATCTATAACACGCAATAGTTCATCAAAATTCCTTCCTGTTGAAGCAGGATACGTAATAATTAATTTCACCTTTTTATCTGGATCTATTATAAAAACAGACCTTACGGTTAGTTGACTATCAGCATTTGGATGTATCATATCATAAAGCTCAGAAACTTTCCTGTCCTCATCAGCAATAATAGGAAAGTTAACCGTAGTGCTTTGCGTTTCATTAATATCTTTAATCCATCCTTTATGGGACTCTACGCCATCAACGCTTAATGCCACAACTTTTACATTTCGTTTATCGAACTCTGCTTTGTATTTGGCTACCGTGCCTAGTTCGGTTGTACACACAGGTGTATAATCTGCAGGATGGGAAAATAATATTCCCCAACTGTCTCCTAGCCATTCATGAAAGTTAATCGTTCCTTCAGATGATTGGGCTGTAAAATTTGGAGCTTCATCTCCTAATCTAATTGTTGCCATAATTTTATTTTTTTGTTAAAAATTGAATTGTATTTAAGAAAAATGCTTCAAAATGGAAGCATAGCTAATATACCAATTCTTAAGGGAATTATAGCTAAAATTTACGTTATATCTCTGTTAAAACAGCTCATTAAAAAACAAAAAATCATATTGATTAAAGTACAAAAACCATAACTTTGTGTTCTATTAATTAAATGAGTTTACAATGGATTTTAGAATAGAAAAAGACACTATGGGCGAGGTTAAAGTACCTGCCGATAAACTTTGGGGAGCACAAACAGAACGTTCAAGAAACAATTTCAAAATAGGAGCACCTGCTTCTATGCCCCTAGAAATTATTTATGGGTTTGCTTACTTAAAAAAAGCTGCGGCCTACACAAACTGTGAGCTTGGTGTTTTACCAGTAGAGAAACGCGATTTAATTGCCGCTGTTTGTGATGAGATTTTGGAAGGCAAGCACGACGACCAATTTCCTTTGGTTATTTGGCAAACAGGATCTGGTACCCAAAGCAACATGAATGTAAATGAGGTAATTGCTAACAGAGCCCAACAATTAGCTGGAAAAGTAATTGGTGAAGGCGACAAGGTAATCCAACCCAATGATGATGTTAACAAGTCTCAATCTTCTAATGACACCTTCCCTACGGGTATGCACATTGCAGCCTATAAAAAAATAGTTGAAATCACGCTGCCAGGTGTTAAAAAGCTACGCGATACACTAAAATCTAAATCCGAAGCATTTAAAAATGTTGTAAAAATTGGCCGCACACATTTAATGGATGCCACGCCTTTAACTTTAGGTCAGGAATTGTCTGGTTATGTAGCACAACTAGATCATGGCATGAAAGCATTGCAAAACACATTACCACACTTAAGTGAGTTAGCATTGGGGGGTACTGCAGTAGGGACTGGCTTAAATACGCCTAAGGGATATAGTAAACATGTTGCAGAATACATTGCAAAATTTACCGAACTCCCTTTTGTGACTGCTCCAAACAAATTTGAAGCTTTAGCGGCACACGATGCGTTGGTTGAAACACATGGTGCCTTGAAGCAGTTGGCCGTTTCGTTAAACAAAATTGCCAACGATATTAGAATGATGGCATCTGGACCAAGAAGCGGTATTGGAGAGATAATTATTCCTGCTAATGAACCTGGAAGTTCTATCATGCCAGGAAAAGTTAACCCAACGCAATGTGAGGCCCTAACAATGGTATGCGCACAAGTAATTGGCAACGATGTAGCTGTGAGTGTTGGTGGCACTCAAGGTCATTACGAATTAAATGTATTTAAACCTGTTATGGCAGCCAACGTATTGCAGTCAGCCCAATTGATTGGTGATGCTTGTGTTAGCTTTAATGATAATTGTGCTATCGGCATAGAACCAAATCATGCGGTAATAAAACAATTGCTTAATAACTCATTGATGTTGGTTACGGCACTAAACACTAAAATAGGATATTATAAAGCTGCTGAAATAGCAAACACAGCACACAAAAATGGTACAACTTTAAAGGAAGAAGCCATTAATTTAGGATACGTTACAGCTGAAGATTATGATGAATGGGTAAAACCTGAGGATATGGTGGGCAGTTTAAAATAAATTGTAATCAATAATATTATAAAAATAAAAAACAGGTATCGAATATTCGATACCTGTTTTTGGTTGGTTAGCTATCAATCCTTTATTTAAAGTTCATAAGGAAATCGGAGTAAAAATATAATTATGCTTGTTAATATCTATTAACAAATGTTAATTTATCCCAATTTTTTCCTAATTCTGCTTAATTGAACAGGTGTAATCCCCAAATAAGAGGCTATATGATATTGCGGTATTATTTCATCAACATTTGGAACTTGTTGTCTCAATTCCAAATAACGATCTTTCGAATCTAAAGAAATTAATTCTACCAAACGTTTTTCGTATTTGATATAAACCTCTTCTAAAACCTTAGCATACAACTTGTTAATAAGTGGGTCTTTATCACATAAAGCCATTACTTTGGGATAATCAACTTCATAAAGTTCACAATCCGTTAATGCTTCAAAAGTAAAAATAGATGCAGTTTTGTTTAATAGTGCCGTTAAGGAAGCAACAACACTTAATGGCAAATAAAAACTTTTATTGAATTCTTTACCAGATTCTGTAGATAAGTAGCAACGTATAATACCAGAAACCAATAAGTAGGCTTTAGAAGGTATCTCATTGATTTTTACAATCTGTGTGCCAGCTTCAACCTTTTTTAGTTCTGATATTTTTTGTAATTCGTTATATGTTTCTTCAGAAACATCGGTTATAGAATTCAAGTAAGTAAAGGCTGATTCCAAATGAGAGTGTTCTTTTTATTTTTTACGTTTATATATTAAATATACAACATTAAAAATTTCAAACACTAAATAATTCTTTATAATAAATGATAAATTAGATATTTAACAAAAAGGCCTGAAAATACTTTCAGGCCTTTGTTTATCTTACTACAGATTAATTTATTTTAGTGTAAACTCGGTGGTTGATACCAAATCTTTTTGATTGAATACATTTACAACATAACGTCCTTCTGCAAATTTACTGTCACCATCAGGAAGCACAAATTCGCAAACATTTAGGTTGTCATTTTCATAGTTAAATTTACTAATTACACTATAATTCAATGTTTTCTCTTCAAATGTTACTTGTTCATTTAATCCTAAAGTATTACTGTTTGGGTCTATTACCTGAATATAAAGTTCTTGGTCTCCAGATTGTACCAGTTTATTTTTTGCCACAGTAAAACATACTCTTATTTTGTCAGAACGTCTTGCTCTTTCTGTTGGGATTAGTTTTCCTGATGTTCTTTCAATAACACCATATCCTTGTAAGCCAACAGCTCCTAAAGCTGATGCGTTTTCAACAACTTCTGCCAAGGCCGTGTTTTGCATCAATAAAGAATCTGAAAACATAGTACGCTCTTCTAAACGAACCTGAGTACTATCTAAAGATGTCGCCAAGTATGAATTTCTTACTTTTAGAGAATCGTTTTGCGCCATTAGAACATCCATTTCTTTTTGCAATGAAAGATATTGGCTTTTATATCTCCATAAACTTTTCACATTGGTTTCTGATATTTTAAGAGAATCTATTAAACCTTGAATTCTAGCTCTTGCCTCTATTAAATCGTTGTTGGCGATCTTGTTTTCGCTAATAGCCTCATCGTATTGTTTTGCCATAGCGTTTAAATCATTCATCACCAGTTGCTTTTCTTCTGTTAAATCCTTTTGAGTTTGCTTACTGGTTCTGTAAAGGTTCATGGTGTAAAATCCGGTGGCCAAAAATAGAACAATGGCAATTCCTAAACCTATCTTTAGTCCCATACTGTTTTTGTTGCTTTCCATAACTTGTCTGTTTTAATAGTTATACGTTTTTCCTTGTTTTAGTAATTCTGTTTTTATTGGAAATAATAATTTTTGTTTCCATTTGCTTTAATATACGTCTAAGTTAAATAAATAGATGTTTTTCTTAAATTTATTTTATTTGATATTTAAAATTTTGTTTTGAAGATTTCAAAAATGAAACAAAAAAAGAGGATCTGCTAAAGATCCTCTTTTCAATATATAATGTATGTGTCTTAATTTAATGAATCTACCTTAGCTTTCATTTCTTTATACTTATCAGTTTCTCCTAAAACACTGTAAATATTCATTAAAGTAGTAGCCGCATTAACATTTTCACCATCTATTTTTAATGCTTGGTCCAAATGAGGTATTGCTTCTTTATATAACACTTTTCTTTGTTCTAAAAGCTCATCATAACGCTTATTATCAGCGGCAGAATTACCCAATCCATTCATTTCGTCAACAAGAGCCTTTTCACCATCTAAAATGGTTACTGCTAAGTTTATATAAGCATTTATATAATTAGGATCTAGCTCTATTGTTTTTTTATAATATTTCTTTGCGCCTTCAACATCTCCAGACTCACCTGATATAACTCCCAAATTATACTGTAACTCAGCATTATTCGGATCTAAATCAGTGGCTTTCTGCAGTAGTGATTTGAACTTTTCAGTATCACCCATTTTATAATAAATATTAGCTTCTGATAATATTAAGTTAATATCATCCGGACTTTCTTCTTTAGCATCCTGAATAGCTGCTATGGCTTTTTCATTATTACCTTGAGAAACATATATAAGCGCTACGTTTTTTACAATTTCAGGTTTTCTTGATTCGGTCATACGCTCTCCTGGGTTTGAATGGGTCCCTGATCTAACATACAAATCTCTAGTAGTTTTATCTAAAACATCTTCTTCGCCAGTTTCTTTATTTGTAGCGTAGTATTCTTTTTCAATACCTGTGTATCCTAAACCTTTAAGTTCTTCGTACAAAGTTAAAGCTCTATCATACTCAGGTACATTAACTGCAGTAGAAGCCGCATAATATAAAAATATAGTGTCTTTATTTAACCTATAGGTTTTCTCAAAAAATTTAGACGACGACGAATAGTCTTGTTTATTATAAAATTCATTGCCTCTAGTTAATAAATTATTGGCCATTTCCTGTTTTAATTCAGCGACCTCAGTTTCATAACCACCTTCAACTTTTCCTATATTTTCTATTGCCAAATCGATGTCGTTTATAGAACCAGCGCCGCCGGCAAATAATGTTTTTGCTTTTAAATAATAGAACTGTGCTGTTTCTTTTTCATCCATTTGAGACATTAAAGGCTCTACTTGTTGCAGAGCAGCTTTAGCCTCGGCATAATTAGATCCTTTTATAGCTTTTTCTACCGCTTTCAATTCTTTCTTTTGTGCAAATGAAAATGCACTAACTGAAATTGCCAGAGCTATGATAACTTGTTTTTTCATTTTTTTTAATGTTTAATTTTAATTTTTATTCGTCATTATTGGTATCAAGAGTTGTGCCACCTTCAACATTGTCAATGTTTTCGGTAGTTTCCTCTACATTATCCTCATCGTGCATTACTTTAGCTACTGCAGCAATAGAGTCATTATTTTTTAAGTTTATTAACTTAACACCTTGTGTAGCCCTTCCCATAACCCTTAAATCTTGAACCGCTAATCGTATCGCAATCCCCGATTTGTTTATTATCATTAGGTCATCGTTATCTGTTACACTTTTTATGGCTACTAAATTACCTGTTTTTTCTGTTATAGAAATGGTTTTAACCCCTTTTCCTCCACGATTTGTTATTCTGTACACAGGTTCACCATCTTCAGGGTCATCTACATAGGTTCGCTTACCATACCCATTTTCTGAAACAACAAGTACAGATTCTTCTTGGGAATTTTCAATAGTAACCATACCTATTACTTCATCATTATCGTCAGCAAGGGTTATACCTCTTACTCCAGAAGCACTTCTTCCCATTGGTCTTGTCTTAGCCTCCTCAAATCGAATCGCCTTACCTGATTTTAATGCCAGCATTACTTGGCTTTCTCCAGTAGTTAATTTTGCTTCAAGCAACTCATCCTCTTCCCTAATGGTTATAGCGTTAATACCATTGGTTCTTGGCCTTGAGTATTGTTCCAGCAAGGTTTTCTTAACAACACCTTTTTTAGTAGCCATGATTACATAATGGTTATTTATGTAATCTTCATCTTTTAAGTCTTTGGTACAGATAAATGCCTTAACAGCATCATCTTGCTCAATATTTATAAGGTTTTGAATGGCGCGTCCTTTGGATGTTTTACTTCCTTCAGGTATTTCGTAAACACGCATCCAGAAACATTTTCCTTTTTGGGTAAAGAATAGCATGTATTGGTGGTTAGTCCCAACAAATAAGTATTCAAGGAAATCCTCATTTCGAGTGGTTGAAGCTTTTTGTCCAACCCCTCCTCTATTTTGGGTTTTGTATTCTGAAAGTGAGGTACGTTTAATATAACCAGCATGCGAAATAGTAATGACCACTTTTTCATCTGGAATCATATCCTCCACACTTAAATCGCCACCTGCATACTCAATATTGGTTCTGCGTTCGTCACCATATTTGTCTTTTACTTCTAAAAGTTCATTCTTAATGATTTCCATTCTGCGTTCAACCTTATCAAGAATATCTTTAAGGTCTTCGATGGTTTTCATTAACTCTTCATACTCGGCTCTTAGCTTATCTTGTTCAAGACCGGTTAATTGTCTTAAACGCATTTCTACGATGGCTCTTGCTTGAATTTCGGTTAATTCAAAACGCTCAACCAATTTTGTGCGTGCTTCATCAGCATTAGCGGAAGCACGAATCAGAGCAATTACTTCATCAATATTATCAGAAGCAATAATAAGCCCTTCTAATATATGTGCTCTCTCTTCAGCTTTTTTGAGTTCGTATTGTGTACGCCTTACAACCACTTCATGACGATGATCTACAAAGTGGTGAATTAAATCTTTAAGATTTAACAATTCCGGACGTCCATTAACCAGCGCAATGTTGTTTACACTGAAAGACGATTGTAACGCCGTATATTTATATAGTTTATTTAGAACAATGTTAGGGATAGCATCTCGTTTCAACACATAAACAATCCGCATCCCATTTCTATCCGATTCATCACGTATAGTGGCAATACCATCTAACTTCTTGTCGTTTACCAAGTCAGCCGTTTTCTTAATCATTTCAGCCTTGTTGACTTGATAAGGAATTTCGGTAACAATGATACATTCTCTTCCTGCTACTTCCTCTATATTGGCTTTTCCTCTTAAAACGATACGTCCACGACCGGTTTCAAAGGCTTCCTTAACACCTTCATACCCATAAATAGTGCCACCCGTTGGAAAATCGGGTGCTTTTATATGAGTCATCAACTCATCTATTTCAATATCCTTGTTATCAATATAAGCCACTATACCATCAACAACCTCTGTGATATTATGTGGAGGCATATTGGTAGCCATACCAACGGCAATACCTGATGCCCCATTGATTAAAAGTGTGGGGATACGCGTTGGAAGAACCGTAGGCTCTTTGTATTCATCCGAAAAATTAAGTTTATGGTCCACGGTATCTTTATCAATATCTGCCAACATGTCTTCAGATATTTTTTGCATACGGGCCTCGGTGTAACGCATCGCTGCCGGATTATCGCCATCTATAGAACCATAGTTCCCTTGGCCATCAACCAATAAATAACGTAAACTCCAATCTTGCGCCATACGCACCATAGTGTCGTATACCGAAGAATCGCCATGTGGGTGGTACTTACCTAGTACCTCACCTACGATGGTAGCTGATTTTTTATAGGGCACATTTGATCTTACTCCTAAAGTATGCATTCCAAAAAGAACGCGTCTGTGAACAGGCTTAAAACCATCTCTAACATCTGGAAGAGCACGTGACACAATGACCGACATTGAGTAGTCAATATATGCCGATTTCATTTCATCTTCAATGTTGATAGGTATAAGTTTTTCTCCTTCTGCCATAAATATTTAATTAAGGTTTTTATGAGTATTTCAAAACGTGCTAATATAACAATTTCATTAGTCACAGCTGATATTTCAACCTCATTTTTTGGAATTTTTATTAACAATTTACAGATGCTTTTTCGTTAATAAGTATGCTGTTAAAAATTTTGATTTTGTTAAGTTTTTTTTGTCAATTAGCCACTATCAGATAATTTAAGGTATAGTTTTTGCCTTTGGTTAAATGTTTTACTATTTTTATTGCAGAAAGAACGTATTATGGACGATAATTTTTCCCCAAGAGTTAAAGATGTTATAGCATACAGCAAAGAAGAAGCATTGCGTTTAGGCCACGATTTTATTGGCACAGAACATTTAATGCTTGGTTTGTTGCGTGATGGCAATGGCAAAGCTATTAATATACTTAACGCACTTGATATAGATTTGAACCATTTAAGACGTAAAGTCGAAATACTCAGTCCCGCAAACCCCGGTATTGCAGCAGCTTCAAATCAAAAAAAGAACCTACACCTAACAAGGCAGGCAGAACGCGCTTTAAAGACTACTTTTTTAGAGGCTAAACTTTTTCAAAGTACCTCTATCAATACAGCTCATTTGCTGCTTTGCATTTTAAGGAACGAAAACGACCCAACTACCAAGCTTTTAAACAAGCTTAGAGTTGATTATGATAATGTTAAAGAACAATTCAAATCTATGATCACGAACGATAACAACTTTATAGAGCCTAAATCAGAATCTTTCCAAGATGATGATGCTCATACAGATGACGACACCTCTAAAGACAATCTCTTTAATTCCCCTACGGGCAAAACAAATAAAAAGTCTAAAACCCCAGTTCTTGATAATTTTGGGCGTGATTTAACTGCCCAAGCCGAAGAAGGCAAATTAGATCCTGTTGTGGGAAGGGAAAAAGAAATAGAGCGCGTGTCCCAAATATTAAGTAGACGAAAAAAGAACAACCCTCTATTGATAGGTGAACCAGGCGTAGGAAAATCGGCCATAGCCGAAGGTCTTGCACTTAGGATTGTAAAGAAAAAAGTGTCTCGCATTCTATTTAACAAACGAGTGGTAACACTTGATTTGGCAAGTTTGGTTGCCGGTACAAAATACCGCGGACAGTTTGAAGAACGTATGAAAGCTGTGATGAACGAACTGGAAAAAAATGATGATGTTATTCTCTTCATTGACGAAATACACACCATAGTTGGCGCGGGTGGTGCCACAGGAAGTTTAGATGCCTCTAATATGTTCAAACCAGCCTTAGCTAGAGGCGAAATTCAATGTATTGGTGCTACAACACTTGATGAATACAGACAATATATTGAAAAAGATGGCGCTTTGGAACGACGTTTCCAAAAAGTGATTGTAGAACCTACTTCTGTTGAAGAAACTATAGAAATACTCAACAACATTAAGGGCAAATATGAAGAACACCACAATGTAGATTACACGCCTGAAGCCGTTGAAGCTTGTGTAAAACTTACAAACAGGTACATGACAGACCGCTTCTTACCGGACAAAGCTATTGATGCGTTGGACGAAGCTGGATCAAGAGTTCATATTACCAATATTGATGTCCCTAAGCAAATCATTGAGCTTGAGAAAAAGCTTGAAGATGTGAGGGAAACTAAAAATTCTGTTGTTAGAAAGCAGAAATATGAAGAAGCTGCAAAATTAAGGGACGACGAAAAGCGTTTGGAAAAAGAGTTAGCAATTGCACAGGAGAAATGGGAAGAAGAAACCAAACAACACCGTGAAATTGTTACCGAAGAAAATGTAGCAGATGTCGTTTCCATGATGACAGGTATTCCAGTAAATAGAATTGCCCAAACTGAAATCAATAAATTAGCCGAATTACCTAAACTAATTAAAGGCAAAGTGATTGGTCAAGACGAAGCTGTGGCAAAAGTTGTAAAAGCCATACAGCGTAATCGTGCCGGGCTTAAAGACCCCAACAAACCAATCGGGTCGTTTATCTTCTTAGGCCAAACAGGAGTTGGCAAAACTCAATTGGCAAAAATTCTATCCAAAGAATTATTCGATAGCGAAGATGCCTTGGTTAGAATTGATATGAGTGAGTACATGGAGAAATTTGCCATTTCAAGATTGGTAGGTGCACCTCCAGGATATGTGGGCTACGAAGAAGGCGGGCAATTAACCGAAAAGGTAAGACGCAAACCTTATGCTGTTGTTTTGCTTGACGAAATTGAAAAAGCGCACCCAGATGTATTCAATATGCTTTTACAAGTGCTTGACGATGGTTATTTAACAGATAGTTTGGGAAGAAAAATTGATTTTAGAAACACTATTATCATCATGACCTCCAATATTGGAGCCAGAAAACTGAAAGATTTTGGAGCTGGTATTGGTTTTGGCACCTCGTCCCAAAAGGCTCAAGAAGATGCCCATGCTAAAAGTGTTATTGAAAATGCTTTAAAGAAATCGTTTGCTCCTGAGTTTCTAAACAGAATTGATGATGTTGTGGTTTTCAATCCTCTTGAGAGAGAAGATATCAATAAAATCATCAATATTGAATTGGAGAAACTTTTACTAAGAATTAAAGACCTAGGCTATGTTTTAGAACTAAGCGAAAGCGCCAAGGATTTTATAGCAGATAAAGGTTTTGACAAACAATACGGTGCTAGGCCACTGAAAAGGGCTATTCAAAAGTATATTGAAGATGCCTTAGCCGAAGAAATTATTACTTCCCATTTACAGGAAGGTGATAAAATTTTTATGGATTTAGAAAAAGACGCCGATGAACTTACCATAAAAGTTGAAAAGGCAGAAAAACCAGCGGAGTCTTAGAAATAAACTATATTAAATAAAAAAGCTCGATAATTTTCGAGCTTTTTTATTTTATGCAAACACTCTAAATAGGAATTGCATAAGTATTTTTAATTTCACCCATTACAAAAGTACTATGCGCACTTCCTATGTTTTTTATACTTCCTAAACGGTCTAAAACAAAATTTTGGTATTCTTTCATATCACTCACTAGTATTTTTAAAAGAAAATCGTAATCACCCGAAATGTTATAACATTCTACCACTTCTTTTAACGACAAAATATCTTTTACAAATTGGTTTCCTATGTCACGAGTATGCTCCTTTAATGTCACATTGCAAAATACCATCAAACCCTTACTAAGTTTTTCGGCATCTAAAACAGCTACATAATTTTTTATATACCCCGCTTTTTCCAACTTTTTTACACGTTCAAAAACAGGTGTAGTTGATAAATTGACTTTAGTGGCCAATTCTTTTGTGGTAAGATTAGACTTGTTTTGTAATATTTTCAAAATCCTGAAATCAATTTCATCCAATTGCATTGCAGAATTATTTTCTATTAAATTCATAATATCAGAATATAAAAGATTATTAATCTTAAATGTGATTCAAAAATAGGTAATATCACCAAAAAATAACACAAATTATATATTTATATTCTTCAATTATAATTTTGAACAGGATTTAAAACTATCAAACAAATTATGAAAACTACCATTTTAGGATATCCAAGAATTGGAGCACATCGCGAATTAAAAAAAGCTAATGAAGCTTTTTGGTCTGGTAAAATTAATGAGGACAAGCTATTAGAGACTGCAAAATATCTAAAAAGCCAAAACTGGCTTTTACAGCAAAAAATAGGCGTCGATTTGATTCCTTCAAACGACTTTTCATTATACGATCAGGTTTTAGACACCTGCTTAACAGTTAGCTGTATACCAGATCGCTACCAAAATATTGATAAAACCAATCTTTTAGAATTGTATTTTGCCATGGCGCGTGGATTACAAAATGACCATATCGACGTTACCGCAATGGAAATGACAAAGTGGTTTGACACTAACTACCATTACATTGTTCCTGAATTTGAAAAACACCAAACCTTTAGTTATTTTTCAAAAAAAGTAGTAGAAGAATACAAAGAAGCCTTGGCACTTGGCATTAAAACGAAGCCTGTATTAATTGCTCCTGTCACATTTTTATTGCTAGGCAAGGAAAAAGAAGCCGGTTTCAACCGTTTAGATTTACTAGATAAGCTGCTACCAGTATATTTAGAAATTATCGACGAATTGGTTAATCTAGGTGTCGAATATATTCAGTTTGACGAACCTTGTCTGGCTTTAAACCTAACCGACAAAGAACGTAACGCAATAAAATTAACTTACGAGACCATACATAATAAATTTCCCAAGCTAAAAATATTTTTAGCAAATTATTTCGATTGCTACGGTGAAAATTTAGAGACAGCCCTTCAACTTCCTGTAGATACTTTACATTTAGATTTGGTAAGATGCCATTTACAGCTGGATGATATTTTTGTTTCAAAACATTTCAATCCAAACACCAAGCTTTCATTAGGACTTGTTGATGGTAGAAACATTTGGAAAAATGATTTTGATGCGTCTGTCAAACTTATTGAAAAAGCAGTCTCAAAAATTTCGCAAGACAACTTATGGATTTCGACCTCGTGTTCATTATTGCACACGCCCTACGATTTAGACCTAGAAACCAAACTAAAACCTGAAATAAAGCAATGGCTTGCCTTTGCTAAACAGAAATTAGAAGAAGTAGCCACACTTAAACACTTGTTTTCAGAAGACAACGATGCTTATTTACATTTATATGAAGAAAATAAACTAGCCAATCTTAACCGGAAAAGCTCTAAATTAATACATAATGCTTCGGTTAAAAACCGTATATCAAATCTTAAAGAAACCGATAGCCAGCGTGCTCATGCATTTTCTGTGCGACAAGCCAAACAAAAAGAAGCGCTTAACTTGCCTCTATTTCCAACCACTACCATTGGCTCGTTTCCACAAACAAAAGAAGTGAGAAGCATGCGCTTAAAATATAAAAAGGGACTTATAAACAAAGAAGAATACAATAGTTTTATTGCCAATGAAATAGAAGAATCTATCCGCTTTCAAGAAAAGATTGGTTTAGATGTACTGGTTCATGGTGAATTTGAACGTAATGATATGGTAGAATATTTTGGTGAAAAGCTTAATGGTTTTGCTTTTAGTGATTTTGGTTGGGTACAAAGTTATGGCAGTCGATGTGTAAAACCTCCCATTTTGTTTGGAGATGTTTCTCGCAACAAACCTATGACTGTTAAGTGGTCTGAATATGCCCAATCGCTTACTAAAAAACCTCTAAAAGGTATGCTTACGGGGCCTGTAACTATTTTGCAATGGTCTTTTGTAAGAAACGATCAGCCTAGAGAAACCACGTGCAACCAAATAGCTTTAGCCATTAGAGATGAAGTAGTAGATTTGGAAAAACATGGTTTACAAATCATTCAAATTGATGAACCAGCAATACGGGAAGGACTCCCACTTAGAAAAGAAGAATGGGGTAAATACCTAAATTGGGCCATAAAAGCCTTTAGGATTTCGGCCAGTGGCGTTAAAGACGAAACCCAAATTCATACACACATGTGCTATTCTGAATTTAATGACATTATAGCCAGTATTGCAGATATGGATGCCGACGTGATTACCATTGAAACCTCTCGCTCTGAAATGGAACTGCTTGATGCATTTGTTAACTTTAAATACCCTAATGAAATTGGCCCTGGTGTTTACGATATTCATTCCCCAAGGGTTCCATCACTTGAAGAAATTGAAAATTTATTGGAAAAAGCTAAAAAGGTATTGCCTAAAGGACATATTTGGGTAAACCCAGACTGTGGCTTAAAAACTAGAGATTGGCCTGAAACCAAAAGTGCATTAATAAATATTGTTGAAACGGCCAAAAAACTGCGTCAGCAAGAAACCGAACTGGTATAATTAATTTATTAAAGCCTGAATATTTACGTATTTAGGCTTTTTTTTCCTTTGGAACCCGGAATAACAAAATGATTCCTGCCATAAAAAAAACAAATAAGAACAGCACAGCATTACGCATACTTCCCGTTATTTGTGCCACAAAACCATACAAAAAAGTTCCGATAATAATACCTATTTTTTCGGCAACATCGTAAAAGCTAAAAAATGATGTGGTATCTGTGGTTTCTGGTAAAAATTTAGAATACGTAGATCTTGACAATGCTTGAATTCCTCCCATTACAATCCCCACAAATCCCGCTGCTATATAAAAGTCTGTGGGCGTAACCACATAATAGGCGTACACACAAATCATAGCCCAAACAACATTAATAGCTATCAGTGTTTTTACGTTTCCAAATAATTTTGAAAGTCTTGCTGTTACCACTGCACCGAAAATGGCTACCACTTGAATAACCAAAATACTCACTATCAATCCAGTTGTTCGTTCGGTATCACTTCCCCATGTAATCTCTTCCTCCCCAAAATAAGTAGCAATAAGCATAACTGTTTGAACAGCCATACTATACACAAAAAAAGCACCTAAATAACGTTTCAACTTAACATTATTTTTCAATTGATGCCATACTAAAATAAGCTCTTTAAAACCATTGAGAATGATATTCGTTTTGGGACTTTCCTTCTTGTTGCCTTTGGGTAAATAATAAAATGAATACTGACTAAACAAAATCCACCACACCCCTACTGAAATAAAGGAATATTTCATGGCTTTTATTTCTGCAGAGCCAGCATCGTCGGTTGTAATACCAAACAGTTCTGGTTTCATAACCATAGCTAAATTAAACAGCAATAAAATGACGCTTCCTATGTATCCCAAAGAAAACCCTTTAGCACTTATTTTATCTTGCTGATTTGCAAAAGCGATATCAGGCAAATACGAATTGTTTATGGCAAAACTTACCCAAAACCCTACCAATCCAAAAAAATAACATGCCAAGCTAAAATAAATATGCTCCAATGAAAACCAATACAAACCAATACATGAAACGCCCCCTAGATAACAGAAAAACTTCATGAAAATTTTCTTGTTTCCTAAATAATCGGCTACACCAGAAATTAAAGGTGTTACAACGGCAATAAAAACAAAAGCTAACGATGTGGTATAACTAATTAAAGGTGCTCTAGCTATTTCGCCACCAAAAACAGTTACTTTTTCTATTTCTGCTATTCTAAAAAGCGCTCCATAAAATATAGGGAATATAGCCGAAGCAATCACTAAACTGTAAACCGAATTGGCCCAATCGTAAAAAGCCCAAGCATTTAAAAGTTTTTTGCTTCCTTTTTCAAGTTTCTTCATAATAAAAAAGCTGCTTTTTATAAGCAGCTTCTAAAGTAATTAATTATTTTAAATTTAATACTTTCCCAAGGCTCTATATGAAGTCACACCAAACTTTGCTGCTTCTTCTTTTGCTGTTGGTGCTAATTTTTGAAGTTCTGCAATACGGGAATCATTAGATGGGTGTGTACTTAAAAATTCTGGCGGAGCCTCCCCGCCACTGTTTGCTTTCATACGCTCCCAAAGCTTGGCGGCTTCATCTGGATTATAGCCCGCAATAGCCATTAGGTATAAGCCAATTTTATCAGCCTCTGTTTCATGCGATCTACTAAAAGGCAACATCACTCCAACAGTTGAACCAACACCATATGCTTGGTTAAACATATCTCTGGATTTATCATCCTGAATGGCAACATTTCCAGCCACAGCCCCCAATTGCTGCAATAGCCCCGCACTCATGCGTTGCTGACCATGATTAGCCAATGCATGCGCTACTTCATGCCCCATAATGGCAGCAATAGCTGTTTCATTTTCTGCTATGGGCAAAATACCTGTGTAAAAAACAATCTTGCCTCCTGGCATACACCACGCATTTACGGTTTTATCATTTACCAAGTTATATTCCCACTCGTAGCCACTAAGGTAGCTTTCATGTCCGTTTGCATTCATCCAACGTTCTGCAGCTGTTTTAATGCGCTCACCTACCCTGGTTATCATTTGGGCTTCAGAAGTTCCTTTAACCACTTTGTTTTCAGATAAAAACTGGTCGTATTGAGCAAATGAAGATGGAAATATCTGGGAATTAGGCACTAATGCCAATGTTGACTTTCCTGTGAATGGGTTTGTAGAACAGGCTGCAACAAGTGCTAGCGCTAAAATTGATATTGAATATTTAAATTTCATCTTATTAATTTTATCATTATAAATATAAAAACAAAAATACAAAAACCGTACCTTAACTGATTATATTTAAACCCTGGTTTATTATAAAATTTCAATACAAAACCAATTATTACGTTATGTTTAAAGTTAACTTTCGACTCAAACAAAAACTAAATTGACATGAAAAACATACTCTTAATTTGCATTTCACTTGTTTTGCTAAGTTGTAAAGGCAATGCCCAAAAAAGTGATAAAAAAGAATCTTCAGCATACAAGGTAACAAAAACCGAAGCCGAATGGAAAGCCCAACTTACCCCAATTGAATATTATGTTTTGCGGGAAGAAGGCACTGAAAGAGCTTTTACAAGTCCTTTAAACTCTAACTACAAAGAAGGGACATATGTTTGCAAAGCTTGTAACACGCCTTTGTTTAAAAGTGAACACAAGTTTGATTCTGGAACAGGATGGCCAAGTTTTGACAGGGAAATTAAAGACAATGTAGCTTTCTCAAGTGGTGGTTCTGAATATTATGGCATTGAAGAACATTGTGCCGTTTGTGGAGGCCATTTAGGTCACGTGTTCAATGATGGCCCGAAAAGTACAACAGGAAAACGTCACTGTATAAATGGTGTGGCATTAAAATTTATCCCTAAAAATGAGTAAATATAATTTGAACAAAACAGAAGAAGAATGGCGTAACGAACTTTCGGAAGAACAATTTAGAATCCTTAGACAAAAAGGTACCGAAAGACCACATACCGGGAAGTATAATCTCCACTTTGAAAAAGGTAATTATTTCTGTGCAGGATGCCACCAAAAATTATTTGAAAGCGATAGCAAATTCGATGCACATTGTGGATGGCCCAGTTTTGATAAAGCCATAAAAGGCACTGTAGATTATGTGTTGGACAAAAGTCACGGCATGATACGAACAGAAATTGTCTGCTCAAATTGTGGTGGTCATTTAGGGCACGTATTCAACGATGGCCCTACCGAAACGGGTACTAGATATTGCGTAAACTCAGTTAGTATTGACTTTGAAAAAAATATAGACCAATAGCAGTTACTATTAATTTTTTAAATTCTTCTTAAATGGTCTGATAATCAATCTGGCTTCCCTATCGAACCGTACGTAATTATAAACCCAGTTTACAAACACAACAACACGATTTCTAAATCCTATCAAGAAGAATAAGTGTACAAACATCCAAACAAACCACGCAAATACCCCTTGAAACTTAAACTTGGGTAAATCTACCACCGCTTTATTTCTACCAATGGTTGCCATAACGCCTTTATCCTTATACTCAAAAGGCTTCATAGGCTTTTGCTCTATCAATCTTAAAATGTTATCACCTAATTGTTCACCTTGCTGTATGGCCGGTTGTGCCATCATAGGCAAACCATCCATATAATCATCAGTAACCATACAAGCTACATCGCCTATTGCAAAAATATTGCTGAAACTTTTAACCTGATTAAATTCATTTACTAAAATTCGATTTCCCCTAGTTATCAATTCTCTAGAATCTATACCTTTTATGGTAGCTCCCATAACACCAGCCGCCCAAATTAGGGTGGCAGTTTCAAAAGTTAAATCGGTATCGGTGGTTACCAATTTACCATCGTAGTCAATCACCCTAACGTTTTTCCATACATTAACCCCTAATTTTTCAAGGAATTCCTCAGCCTTTTCAGAAGCCTTGTCGCTCATACCTTTTAAAATACAATCGCTGGACTGGACAATATGTATTTGCGCCAAACGGGTATCTAAATCGGGATAATCCTTCGGTAAAATACCTTTTTTAATTTCTGCTAAAGCACCTGCCAACTCCACACCTGTCGGTCCTCCCCCAACAATAACAAAATTCATTAAAGCATTGCGTTCATGCAAATCAGAGGTTAACAAAGCTTCTTCAAAATTTTCAAGAATCAAGCTTCTTAAATTCAGTGATTGCGGTATGGTTTTCATGGCCATACTGTGCTTTTTAATTTCTTCATTTCCAAAATAGTTGGTTTTAGAACCCGAAGCAATGACCAAATAATCAAATTTAAGAACGCCTATGTTGGTCATTACTTTTTTTGCCGAAGCGTCAATTTCATTTACTTCGGCCAATCTAAAATGAAAATTGGGAAAATCCTTCAGTATTTTGCGTATGGGATATGCTATGGAATCTGGTTCTAAACCACCAGTAGAAACCTGATATAAAAGCGGTTGAAATGTATGATAATTGTTTTTGTCCAGTAAAACAACCTGAACTTCTTGTTTTGAAAGTTTTTTTGCCAACGAAATGCCCGCAAACCCACCACCTATAATTACGATTCTGGGATAACTTGTTCTTGGTATATTCATATAATGATGCTTACATTACAAAGGTAACATAAAGATGTAAATTTGTAAGATTCTAAATTCCTTATTAAAATTCGATTTCGTAAATTCGTAGCCTAAAATTTAACAGATGAATAAATACGATATTATAGTTCTTGGAAGTGGTCCTGGCGGATATGTAACGGCTATTAGAGCGTCTCAATTGGGTTTTAAGACTGCGGTTATTGAAAAGGAAAATTTAGGTGGTGTATGTTTAAATTGGGGATGTATCCCAACTAAAGCACTGTTAAAATCGGCTCAGGTTTTTGAATATTTAAAACATGCTGGCGATTATGGGTTGACCGTTAATGAATATGATAAAGATTTTGAAGCTGTTATAAAACGTAGCCGTGGTGTTGCAGAAGGCATGAGCAAAGGCGTTCAGTTCTTGATGAAAAAAAATAAAATCGACGTTATTGAAGGCTTTGGAAAACTTAAACCAGGCAAGAAAGTAGATGTTGACGGGACTGAATATAGCGCAGACCACATTATTATAGCAACTGGTGCACGTTCTCGTGAATTACCAAGTTTACCTCAGGATGGTAAAAAAGTGATTGGTTACAGGGAAGCCATGAGCTTACCAAAACAACCTAAAAAAATGATTGTGGTTGGTTCTGGAGCTATCGGGGTAGAATTTGCTTATTTCTACAATTCCATGGGAACCGAAGTTACTATTGTTGAATACTTACCAAACATTGTTCCTGTTGAAGACGAAGATGTTTCTAAACAATTAGAACGTTCTTTTAAGAAAAATGGCATCAATATCATGACCTCTGCAGAAGTTACTAAAGTAGATACTTCTGGAAATGGTGTAAAAGCAACGGTAAAAACAAGCAAAGGAGAAGAAGTTCTTGAAGCCGATATTATTCTTTCAGCTGTTGGTATTAAAACAAATATTGAAAATATTGGCTTGGAAGATGTTGGTATTGTAGTAGACAGAGATAAAATATTGGTGGACAAATTTTATAAAACAAACATCCCTGGTTATTATGCCATAGGAGATGTAACACCCGGACAAGCACTTGCTCACGTAGCATCTGCCGAAGGC
This sequence comes from Marixanthotalea marina, assembly GCA_018883545.1. Classification (GTDB taxonomy): domain Bacteria; phylum Bacteroidota; class Bacteroidia; order Flavobacteriales; family Flavobacteriaceae; genus Marixanthotalea; species Marixanthotalea marina. Next base: position 172,735 of record JAHLEH010000005.1, read on the forward strand.
ATTTTGTGTGTTGAAAACATAAAAGGCATGCATGTTGAAGCTTTAGATTACGGTAATATTCCAGGTTGTACCTATTGTACACCAGAAGTGGCCAGTGTTGGCTTAACAGAAAAACAAGCCAAAGAAAAAGGTTACGAACTGAAGATTGGTAAATTTCCATTCTCAGCTTCCGGTAAAGCCAAAGCAGGTGGTAATGCCGATGGTTTTGTAAAAGTTATTTTTGATGCCAAGTATGGTGAATGGTTAGGATGCCATATGGTCGGTGCAGGTGTAACCGATATGATTGCTGAAGCCGTTTTAGGTAGAAAATTAGAAACTACCGGACATGAGGTACTAAAAGCAGTTCATCCACACCCTACCATGAGTGAAGCTGTTATGGAAGCTGTAGCTGATGCGTATGATGAAGTAATACATTTGTAGACAGTCGAGTCTATATGCTTTAGATTTTTAGACTTACTTAGATAAATTAAAAAGTTCCAGAAATTCTGGAACTTTTTTTATCTGTATACTAATTTTTATATCTCAAAATCTAACTATCTAAATATACTAGCAATTTAATTTGTTTATTATAAAAAGCTCTGAATAGCCAACTCATAACTTTGGAGACCAAAACCAAGAATAACACCTTTGGCATTAGGCGAAATATAAGATTGGTGCCTAAACTCTTCCCTAGCAAAAGTGTTAGATATGTGCACTTCAACCAGAGGAGTTTCTATGGCTTTTATAGCGTCTCCAATGCCAACAGAAGTATGCGTATAAGCTGCTGCATTTAGAATAATACCATCAAAACTGAAGCCCACTTCGTGAAGTTTATCTATAAGCTCTCCTTCAATGTTTGATTGATAATAGTCTATCTGTACCTGTGGGTATTTTTGCTTTACAGTCTCTAGAAATTCTGTAAAAGACAAACTACCATAAATAGAAGGTTCACGCTTGCCCAATAAGTTTAAATTCGGGCCATTGATGATGATTAGTTTTTTCATAGGGTAAATATAGAAAAATTGAACATAAAAAAACCGAAGGTATTAGCTTCGGTTCATTAAAATTTTATTTTTCTAATTAAAAATGCAGTGCAAATCCAACACGGAACTCAAAAATGCCTTCGTCAGTAAAATCTTCGTTTAAAGACACATTGTATCGTATACCAGGTTCAACACTTACATTTTGGCCTAGAAATATAGCATATCCACCTTGCAGACCTAACCATAATGGATCTTCTGTTGTTCCATCTATACTAGCTCCAGTTAAATCAATTTGAACAGGAATCATACTTGAAACATAATACTTGGCTCCTAATTTATAAGAGAATGAAGAATCTCCATCAAAATCAGTATAGCCAATACCTGCTTTAATTGCTAAATCGTCCATAACAAAATAACCGCCTTCTGCACCAATAGACCAAATGGTTTCCCCATCAATAGATGTTAAGCCAAAACCAGTATTGGCAGAATGGCCATAAAGACCGCCTCCACCGCCAAATCCGGTATTTGCTTCAATTAACCATTTACCTTTAGATGTCTGCCCGCCATTAGCTACTTCTTGAGCACTTGCAAAGAATAATCCAAACACCGCTACAATAGCGGTTAACAATAATTTTTTCATAATAAATTTGGGTTTAAATTTTAATTATATCGCAAAATAAACACATAAAATTTACAAATACTACATAAATTCTGTTTGTTTTTACAACTAATTTTCATTTTTAAAAAACAAACATATTAATTTGTTCAGCCAGAATTAATTACAACAACATAGTTTTTCAGATAAAACCAAAAAAATGTTTTTCCAGACAAGTCATTATTTTGTTTTAATTTTACTCAATATGAAATGGGAAAACGCATTAAAAGACTACCAACTGTATTTAAAAATTGAACGTGGACTTTCCAAAAATTCCATTGACAACTATGCATTGGATATAAAGAAACTGATTAATTATCTTGAAAATAACAAAATAAATGTATCACCTATAAATATATCCTCAGAAGTTATACAACAATTCATCTACGAATTGGCAAAAAGTACAAATGCCCGAACCCAAGCAAGAACCATTTCTGGCTTGAGAAGCTTTTTCTCCTATCTCATTTTTGAAGATTATAGAGCAGACAACCCACTAGAACTTATTGAATCGCCTAAAATTGGTATGAAATTGCCCGACATACTTTCTGAAGATGAAATAGATGCAATAATTAATGCTGTAGATTTAAGCAAACCCGAAGGTGAACGTAATCGGGCTATACTTGAAACCCTCTACGGTTGTGGATTACGCGTAAGCGAATTGATAAATCTTAAACTATCTGACCTGTTTTTTGATGAAGGGTTCATAAAAGTAACCGGTAAGGGTGACAAACAACGTTTTGTTCCTATTGTTGAAACTACCCAAAAGTTTATAAATATATACAAAGAACAAATTCGACCGCATATAGACATCAAAAAAGGTCATGAAGACGTCTTGTTTTTAAATCGCAGAGGAAAGCAACTTTCAAGAGCCATGATTTTTACAATCATTAAACAATTGGTGGAAAAAATAGGCCTCAAAAAAAATATATCACCACATACATTCAGACATTCGTTTGCTACGCATTTACTGCAAAATAATGCCGATTTAAGGTCCATTCAATTGATGCTGGGACACGAAAGCATTACGACTACCGAAATTTATGTACATCTAGATAAAAGTCATTTAACCAAAGTAGTGCAGCAATACCATCCTAGGAAATAAAAATCCTTCTACTGTAGAAGGATTTTTATTTTCTATTCTTTATTGGATTCCTGCTTTTGCAGGAATGACAAACAAATAATTTATTTAGCGATATTAACCGCTCTTGTCTCCCTAATCACCGTTATTTTAACCTGACCAGGATAGGTCATATCTGTTTGAATTTTTTGGGAAATGTTGAAAGACAACTCAGCCGCCTTATTATCATCTACTTTTTCGCTTTCAACAATCACGCGAAGCTCCCTACCGGCTTGAATCGCATAAGCTTTTTTAACGCCTTGAAAACCGAATGCTATATCTTCCATATCTTTCAAACGCTGAATATAGCTATCCAACACTTGGCGTCTTGCTCCCGGACGGGCTCCAGAAATCGCATCACAAACCTGAATAATGGGCGAGATTAATGACTTCATTTCAATCTCATCGTGGTGGGCACCAATAGCATTACAAACTTCATCTTTCTCACCATATTTTTCAGCCCATTGCATACCTAGAATGGCATGTGGTGTTTCCATATCGGCTTCTGCTTCTGGTACTTTTCCTATATCGTGCAACAATCCGGCACGTTTCGCCAATTTAGGATTCAACCCTAATTCGGCAGCCATCACACCACATAACTTAGCAACCTCACGAGAATGTTGCAATAAATTTTGTCCGTAAGAAGAACGGTACTTCATTCTTCCAACCATTTTTATAAGTTCTGGGTGTAGGTTATGAATACCCAAATCTATAACTGTACGCTTACCAACTTCAATAATTTCCTGCTCTATTTGTTTGGTTGTTTTTTGAACCACCTCTTCTATCCTAGCTGGATGAATACGACCATCTGTTACCAATTTGTGTAGTGACAAGCGGGCAATCTCACGGCGCACAGAATCAAAACAAGATAGAATGATGGCTTCTGGTGTATCATCAACTATAATTTCCACTCCCGTTGCAGCCTCTATGGCTCTAATATTTCTACCTTCACGGCCAATAATGCGTCCTTTAACATCATCTGATTCAATATTAAATACAGATACACAATTGTCTACAGCCTCTTCTGTTCCAATACGTTGTATGGTGTTTATAATAATCTTTTTAGCTTCCTGCTGCGCTGTTAATTTTGCTTCCTCTATGGCATTCTGAACAAAGCCCATAGCTTCATTTCTAGCTTCACCCTTTAAGGATTCTATTAACTGTGCTTTGGCATCTTCAGCAGACAAACTGGAAATAACTTCCAGCTGCTCTACCTGACTTTTATGAAGTTTACTTATTTCTTGTTCCTTTTTATCAAGAATATCCAGTCTATGATTGTAATCCTTGATTTTAGAATCTAGAGTGTCGTTTAACTGTTTAGATTTGTTTAATTCGCTGGAAATTTGGGATTCTTTGTCGCGCGTGCGCTTTTCGGCCTCAGCCATCTTTTTGTCACGTGCCAAAATCACTTTTTCGTGCTCTGCTTTAAGCTCTATAAATTTTTCTTTGGCTTGAAGGATTTTATCTTTTTTAATAGACTCTCCTTCACTATTGGCTTCCTTTAAAATGGAAGCTGCCGACTTTTTTGCTTCTCTTACAAGTTTTGATGCATTATTTTTCTCTAATGCCTTGGCTATAATAAATCCGATTACAGCCCCTAACAGTATTCCGCCTACTATTATTATAATTGAGTTATCCATGATGATATTTAGTTGGTTTATATAAAAAAGCCTACACCAGTTTAAAGTTTTGTACAAACCCCTTAAAACAAGTTTAGGGCTAACAAGCTGATCAAGGATCTGCTAGGTTTTGGAAAAACCAAAACATGCAGCCTGCTTTTACAACTTAAACTCACCCTTTTTAAGAGTAATAACGTTGAGTTTGTCAAAAAAAATAACCAATGTAGGCAGTAACTTTACTTATTTATTTTAAAGAACGTTTAAGAGACCAAATGTGAATGTAGCATTTCGTTAAGCGCCTGAAGCCTTTCTTCCAAATGTTCGTTTACATTCTCTTTATCTATAGATTTTTGTTCTAATTGGGAAGCAAATTGCAAAGCGCACATGGCCAATACATCTTGCTTATCCCGCACAGAATAACTCTGCTCGAATTGCTTAATCATAACGTCAATGTTTTTCGCTGCTTTACGCAAACCCTCTTCTTGACTGGAGTCAATTGTTAAAGGATAAACCCTATTAGCTATAGAAAGCTTTATTTTAAGTTTCTCTGACATTAACGTTAATTCAGCACTAATCGGATAATTGAGCAATACAATGGTCTATATCCCGTATCAATGCATTTATTTTAAGCTTAGTCTCTCGTTTATTATCGTCACTACCAAGCATTGTATTAGCTATTTTTAGAGCTTCATACTTGTCCTCCCAAGTAGATATCTGTTGCTCCTTGTCACGAATTTTTTGTTTTGATTTCTCTAACTCCTCATTCAACTTTGAATTGGCTTGCTTTAACACCTCTAATTTGTGCAAAACATTGCTAATTTTGTTCTCTAGAGAATCAACAATTCCTTCAATATGACTCATTTGCGAAATACAATACTTATCTCACAAAGTTAACATAGATAAGTATAAATAGCAATTGTTTTTACATAAAATTTAAATTAGGCCGTTATAATTAAAAATCAGTCACATGGCTTGATTTTTGAGCAATCCTTTTGCCCATTCATGGCAAATTAATATTTTAGCCTAGTATCAATATCAACCGATATGCCCATTTTTGTTATGCGATTAATCCTTGTTTTCCTTTTAGTCACCCCAACATTTTTTTCAGCCCAGAATCAAAATAATTACCCACAAGACTATTTTGGCAGTCCTTTGGAAATCCCTTTAATTCTTTCTGGCACCTTTGCTGAATTAAGAGCCAACCATTTTCATTCGGGAATGGACATTAAGACACAGCAACGTGTTGGACTTAAGGTTTTGGCTGCTGCTGATGGCTTTGTTAGCAGGATAAAAGTGCAACATTATGGATATGGCAAAGCCTTATATATAACTCACCCAAATGGGTACACTACCGTTTATGCGCATTTATCTGAATACAGTCCAGAAATTGAAGCTTACGTAAAAAAGCATCAGTACGATAAAGAATCTTACGAAATAGAATTGTTTCCCCACACCCAAGATTTAATTGTTGAAAAAGGCTCTGTGGTTGCTTACAGCGGGAACTCTGGCGGTTCTGGTGGCCCTCACTTACATTTTGAAATACGCAATAAAGAAGAACATCCTATAAATCCCATGCTGTTTGGTATCGATATCAAAGACACTACTAGGCCGCTTATTTCTTCAATTTACGTTTATCCCATTGGAGATTCATCTACCGTAAACAATGCCAATACTAGGCAAAAATTAAGATTAACACCTCAAAATAATGGTGATTATATCACTGAAAGCATTGAGGCCTATGGAACAATTGGCTTTGGAGTAAACACCACGGACAGGCAAGATTTAGCTGGCAATAGAAATGGCGTTTACAGCATACAGGCCTTTTTGAATGGCTCTCAAAATTTAGATATCGATTTTAGTAAATTCTCTTTTGACGAGACAATACAACTAAATAGGTTTATAGATTACGAACACTACAAAACCAAAGGAGAACGTATTCAAAAGCTTTACAATGATAATAATGGGTTAAGCATTTTTAAATCAGATGTAAACAATGGGTATTTAACTATTGAAGATAGTATTAGCACCGTGTATAAAATTCGGGTAAGTGATTTTAAAAGAAACGATGCTTGGATTACCATTCCTATAAAGGGTGTTAAACCAAAAAACGAGTTTGTAAAAAATGAAACAACTACCCCCTACTATATTTACGCTAATAGTGCTACTAATTTAAAAGAAGGCAGAGTGTCTGTTGATTTTGCTTCAAACACATTTTACGATGATTTCCACATCGATTTTAAAGTGAAAAATGATACACTTTTTCTAGGTGAAGATACCGTTCCTATGAAGAAATATTTCAGCATAAGTTACGACATCAGCAACTATTCCGAAGCGGATCGAAACAAGTTGTACATAGCCAGATTGGTAGGTTATAGAAAATATCCTTCTTATGAAGGTGCCACAAGAAAAGGAAATATTTTAAGCTGTTCCACCAGAGGACTTGGTACTTTCGCTTTAGCCAGAGATGAAACAAAACCAACAATTACACCTGTAAATTTCAGAAAAGACCAATGGCTAAGTAACTATAGGTATTTAAAAATAAAAATAGACGATTCTGGATCGGGCATTTCCAATTACAGGGCTACCGTGAACGATAAATGGATTTTAACAGAGTACGATTACAAAACAAAAACCTTAACTTACGACTTTAATGATGGCGTTAGTACAAACACCAAAAACAATCTTAAGGTCATTGTTACCGATAATGTTGGAAATAGTACTACTTTTGAATCAGTTTTTTACAGAAAATAAAGTTCCACACTCTTGAAAACGAAATTTTGGTTTGTTTTTTTCTTCTTTTTTTCAATAACACTAATAGGTTATTCCCAAACAGCAACCGTTAGAGGTGTTATTTTAAATGAAGACAATGCACCTGTTTCCAATGTTAACATTAAAACAGGTTTAACAGGCACCCAAAGCAATGAAAATGGATTTTTCATTATAAAAATACCCGCAAACCAAGATGTAGAAATAGAGTTCACCCACCTTTCCCATAAAAAAATAGTCAGCACTTTTCACCTTAAAAATGGTGAAGATTACGAGTTTAACCCCATAATGAACAATACTACCGAGCAGATTGCTACCGTAATTATTTCCAGTAATAATGAAAAGGAAATAGAAGGCATTACAACTCTAAAACCAGAAACCATCAGAAAAATTCCTGGAGCAAATGCTGGTGTTGAAAACCTATTGATGACGCTCCCAGGCGTTAGCAACAATAACGAATTAAGTACGCAATATGCAGTTCGTGGTGGTAATTATGATGAAAATCTAGTTTATGTTAACGGCATTCAGGTGTATCGCCCATTTTTAATCCGTTCTGGCCAGCAGGAAGGCTTAAGTTTTGTTAATACCGATTTGGTTCAGAATGTAGATTTTTCAGCTGGTGGCTTTCAAGCCAAATATGGGGACAAACTGTCTTCAGTATTGGATATCACCTATAAAACTCCTTATCAATTTGAAGCAAACGCCGATTTAAGTTTATTGGGGGGCAGTGTTTCTGTTGAGGGCATAAGCAACGATTCCAAATTCTCAGGTATTGTAGGATTGCGCTATCGGGATAATAGCCTTTTGGTAAATGCCAAAGAAACAGAAACAAATTTCAATCCTAAATTTGCCGATGCCCAAACATTTCTCACATATAGGTTTTCAGATAAATTCCAATTAAGTTTCTTGGGCAATGCCTCCATCAACAAATATAATTATCAACCTCAAGCTAGACAAACCAATTTTGGCACACTAACTGACCCCAGGGCACTCATCATTTTTTATGAAGGCCAGGAAAAAGATGAATACCAAACCTATTTTGGCGCTTTTAAAGGTGATTATTTTGTAAACGACAATCTTGAATTAAATTTCATAGCTTCTACATACCACACCACAGAAGAAGAGTATTTTGATATACTAGCGCAATACAGATTAGGGGAAGTTAATACTAATATTGGTGATGAAAATCTAGGTGAAGTTGAGTTTAGCGAAGGCATTGGCAGTCAACTAAATCATGGCAGAAACGATTTGGACGCCCTAATTACAAACATAGAGCAAAAGGGAAATTTAAAAATTGGTGATAACCATTTTGAATGGTCTTTAAAATATACCAACGAAGATATACGTGACCGTTTGGTTGAATGGGAAACGATAGATTCAGCTGGTTTTTCAATCCGTCCGCCAAAAACTACACCTGTAAACGAACAGCCTTACATTCCTTATGAAGGGCCTTTGGCAATGTTTCAAAACGTCAGGAAAACCAACCATACAGAAATTAATAGGTTGCAGGCTTACGCACAATGGAGTAAACGCGCTAAATTAGGCACTAGCGATGTTTGGTACAATGCTGGGGTTAGAGTTCATAATTGGAATGTTTCAGGTAAAGGCATTGCCTCTTCTAACCAAACCGTTGTGAGTCCGAGAGCCCAATTTACCATCAAACCTAATTGGCAAAAAGACATGCTTTTCAGGATTGCTGGCGGACTTTATTACCAGCCGCCTTTTTATAGAGAACTTAGGGACTCAACAGGAACTGTTCAACCTAATGTGAAAGCCCAAAAATCGTTTCATGTAGTTTTAGGCAATGATTACAGCTTTAAAATGTGGGACCGCCCATTTAAACTCACTACCGAAGCTTATTATAAAAAATTAACCGATGTTAACCCATACACCATCGAAAATGTACGCATACGCTACAGAGCAAACAATAATGCAGAAGCTTATGCATACGGACTTGATATGCGCTTGAATGGTGAGTTTGTACCAGGCACAGAGTCTTGGTTTAGTTTTGGCTATTTAAAAACTGAAGAGAGCATAAACCAAAGAGGCTACATTTCAAGGCCAACCGACCAACGTTTGAAGTTTGCTGCGCTGTTTCAAGATTATGTACCCAACATACCAAGCATGAAAATGTATTTAAACTTGGTTTACAATACAGGTTTGCCTGGAGGCTCACCAAGTTATGCAGACCCCTATCAATACCAAAATAGACTGCCCGATTACAAACGAGCCGATGTTGGTTTTCAATTTGTTTTGGTTGACGAGAACAAACAATTTAACAGCGGCTGGAAAAAACCGTTCAAGGAACTGTCTTTCGGATTTGAAATTTATAACATATTCGATGTACAAAATTCCATTACTAATACTTGGGTAAGGGACGTATATAGCAAGCGCCAATATGCCGTTCCTAACTATCTAACACCACGCGTTTTTAATGTAAGGACACGAATGCGTTTCTAGTCCACAGCAATAGTTTTCAATACATCAATTACATAATCGATTTCCTCTTTGGTATTGTAAATACTAAAAGAAAATCGAATGGAAGGTTTTTGCAACTCTTCTGCATTTAATATTTCAGACAATACATGCGATTTTTGGGAACTTCCGCTTTGGCATGCACTTCCTTTTGAACAAGCAATACCTTTTAAATCTAATTGAAATAAAAGCATATCCGATTTTGAAGGCGCTATAGGCAAGACCACATTAACAATAGTATATGTGCTTTCCTCCATTTCTCCCGATGCCCCATTAAACAAAACACTTGGAATGGTTTTGCGCAACGAATCCATAAAATACTGCTTCAGCTCTCTAATATGTTCTTTTTCTTCTTCTAAGTTTACAACAGAAATTGCCAAAGCCTTTTCCAAACCAACAATATTATGAATGCTTTCAGTGCCTGCTCGCAGACCCCGCTCCTGCTCTCCTCCAAAAATTAAGGGTTTTAATCCCGAATTCTTTCTAACAAATGCAAAACCCACCCCTTTTGGTCCATGAAACTTATGGGCACTGGCTGACAAAAAATCTAATTTGATATCCTGTAAATCCAATTTATAATGCCCGACAGATTGTACTGTATCACTATGAAACAGAGCGCCATGAGCTTTACACAAACCAGACACTCGTTTTAAATCCAATATGTTCCCGATTTCGTTATTAATATGCATTAAACTCACCAAAGTTTTAGCTTTAGTTTGCAACAAATTTTCTAAATGTGCAAAATCAATATTACCGTTTGGAAGTATATTAACAAAATGAACCTGTATACCATATTCCTCTTCCAATTGTTCTACTGTATGCAAAACGGCATGATGCTCTATTTTAGAAATAACAATTCGGGTTACACCCAAATCTCTAACAGCACTTCGTAAGATTAAATTATTGGCTTCTGTGCCTCCAGAAGTAAAAACAATTTCTCCAGCTGAAACGTTTAAAAAACCTGCTATGCTTTTTCTAGATTTTTCAATAATAGATTTAGATGAACGACCAAAACTATGTGAAGATGAAGCATTTCCAAAATTACTCTTAATAACATCCGTCATAACTTCTATAACTTCGTCTCGAATTTGGGTGGTCGCCGCATTATCTAAATAAACCTGTTTCATCTTAAAAAATATTGCACAAAAATACTTCAATTAAAATTATTATCAATATCAGGCGTTATAAATAACAATTCTATTATTTTTGCCTAAAACCCAAACGAATGAAGAAGTCTTTTTTTATCGCAACCCTTGCTAGTTTACTGTTTTCTTGGTCTTGCAACGATGGCGATATAATTACAGTTGAAATTGATTTTGACGATACTTTTAAAGCTTGTGGCGAAACCGATTTGGTGTTTTACAAAACAAAAGAAGAGCCAGCCGAATCCTTATCATTTTTAATGACAAAGTTTAAAATCAGTGATATTTTAAACTTTGAAGGCGACGAAAATTCCATAACAAAAACAGGTGTTTTTAATTACCGAACTTACAATAATAGTAGTCTTCCAAATGATTTGTTCTGTAGCGACATCCCGCCTTCAGAAGTAATAATAAATCAGGATTACGAAAGTAACTCTACCGCCATTATCAATGTTTCATTAGGCAAAGACGATAACGACGGTATTCCCGCCGCCCTAGAGGATATTAATGGTAATGGCAATTTAGATGATGATGATACCGATAATGATGGCATACCCAATTATTTAGATATTGATGATGATGGTGACAACGTATTAACAAAAGACGAAAAACCAGACCCTGACGGTGATGGGTTTTTGAGTGATGCACAAGACACTGATGATGATGGCACACCAGACTATTTAGACAACGATGATGACGGCGACGGTGTTTTAACCAGAGACGAAGAAACAGATACAACCGACCAAAACCCGAGAAATGATGTTAGTGACAGTGCTATTGGCCCCGATTTTTTAAATAAAGATATAGCCATTGAAGTTACGGCAACTACTTACAGAGCACATAGTGTGGTTTTAGATTATTTGGTTACCGTAAAGATAACTGGTATTAGTCTAGAAATTTTATCTCAAGACGAACTCGACTTTGGCATACTTGAAGATTCTAGGTTAACTAAGACAGAGAAACTAAATCCAGTTTTTAATTAGCATTTTGGCAAATATACACCTCTGTAGCGCCTAAGCCATATTTTTGGTAATTGGCATCGTAAAATTTTATATTCTCGTAACGCCCAAATAAATATTCCAATTCTGTTCTAAGCACACCTTCCCCAACACCGTGTATGAAAACTATTTTTTGAATGCGTTTGGATATTGCAAACTCTAATTGTCGTCTTGCCGTATCCAACTGGAGCGTTAGCATATCATAATTACTCATACCTTTTGAAGATTTCACTAATTGATTGATGTGCAAATCAACTTCCATGGTTGGTTGGTATCGTTCTTTTGCCTTAAGCTTAACTTGCTTTCTTTTTGGTTGCTCTTTTTCTGAAATGACAGCATCTAAATCGGCATTTGCAAACAAAGCTTCTTTAATTGGCTTGGTTGATGCTTTTTTAATCAGTTCATAATTTTGAAAATCCAACAAAAAGCCTTCTTCGGTTTCAATGGTTACAGCATTACCTTTTACTTCCATAACCACACCAGACAAGTCTTCATCTACAACCAAAACGCTATCTCCAATCTTAAAACCCATTGTTAGTTATTATCATTGTCATCATCATATTTGCTAGGGATTTTTTTTGATAACCTGTAAACCCCAACCATCAACAAAACAATGCCTCCTATTAAAATAAATGTATTTTTTAGCGATTCACCATAAAATGCGATCAAGGCACCCAAAGCAATAAAGATGTAACTTAAGTTTTTCATATAACGGAATAGCAATACAAAAATATATCAAAATTTATTTTAACACTTAATTTACCAAACCGTTTTTAACTATATTTTACTAATTTAGTACCATAACACTACCATTATGACTTCGATTGAAGACTATATGTTACCCTGCCTAAACAAAAAACTATTTGGCATAGAATGCATGGGCTGTGGCTTGCAGCGTTCTATCTCCTTAATATTACATGGTGAATTTAAAGAAGCCTTTTTTATGTATCCTGCTGTTTACACACTTATCGCTCTTTTTAGTGTTATAGCTTTTTCTCTTTTTAAAAGTTTCAGGTATTCAAATAGAATTATCACTATTTTAGCTATTACCAATGGAATTATCATTATTGTCAATTTCATTTTTAAAACCTTTATAAACTAAAACCAATCTTTATGGAACAACAAAAACTACCTAATTCGACCTTAATTTTAGTATTCGGAATATTGTCAATTCTAACATGCTGCTGCTATGGTGTTGTTGGATTAGTGCTTGGTATTGTAACAATTGTTTTGGCTAATAAGGCCGCCAAACTATATGCTGAAAACCCGGAAATGTATACAGGTTTACAAAATGTTAAAACTGGGAAAATATTAGCTATTATTGGTATTTCTTTAAGCGCTATATACTTATTGTTTACGCTTTGGGCCATAACAACTTTTGGCTGGGACACCATGCAAGATCAAGAATTGATGCAAGAAAAATTGCAAGAAATGCTTGGGCAATAAACAGAGAATTAAAAAAGCGGCCAAAATGGTCGCTTTTTTTTTAATCTTCAAATTGTTTTAGTGTTTTTATAATAATTGAAACACAATCCAATAATTGTGGCTCTGTCATTACCAAAGGTGGTGCAAACCTAATAATGTTTCCATGTGTGGGCTTGGCCAGCAAACCATTGTCACGCAAAGCCAAACATATGTTCCAAGCGGTATCGCTATCTTCATCATCATTAATAACAATGGCATTCAAGAGTCCTTTTCCGCGAACCAATTTCACAATACTACTGTGTTTGATGTATTCATTCAGTTTATTTCTGAACAGTTCGCCCAAAGTTTCGGCGTTTTCTGCTAAATGTTCATCCCTAACAACTTGTAGAGCCGCCATAGCAACCGCAGCTGCCACAGGATTACCGCCAAAGGTGCTGCCATGATTTCCCGGTTTAATAACGTTCATCACATTATTGTTTGCCAAAACGGCACTCACAGGGTACACACCACCACTTAAGGCCTTACCCAAGATTAAAATATCGGGTTTTACATTTTCATGGTCGACTGCCAATAATTTTCCCGTACGGGCAATACCTGTTTGCACTTCATCGGCAATAAACAAAACGTTGTATTTCTCACATAACGCTTTTGCCTTCGCCAAATAACTTTCAGTAGGCACATAAACACCTGCCTCACCTTGAATAGGCTCCACTAAAAAACCAGCTACGTTTGGATTTGCTTTTAAAGCTTCTTCAAGCGCCTCTAAATTATCGTACTCAATTTTAACAAACCCCTTTGTATAGGGTCCAAAGTTTTTCCTAGCTACAGGGTCATTTGAAAATGAAATTATTGTAGTTGTTCTTCCATGAAAATTGTTCTCACAAACAATAATATCTGCTTCATTTTCATCGATTCCTTTTACTTCGTAAGCCCATTTTCTGCAGATTTTTAAAGCGGTTTCAACGGCCTCTGCACCTGTATTCATTGGTAATAACTTGTCGTATTCAAAAAAATCACAAGCAAACTTTTCATATTGCCCCAACATATCGTTGTAAAATGCTCGGGATGTCAAAGTCAGCGTTTTGGCCTGCGCTGTCATAGCATTTACAATTTTTGGGTGACAATGTCCTTGGTTTACGGCTGAATAAGCCGATAAAAAATCGTAATATCTTTTACCTTCAACATCCCAAACATACACACCTTCACCTTTATTTAAAACTACTGGCAATGGGTGGTAATTATGGGCTCCGTATTTATTTTCTAATTCAATCGCTTGCTGTGAAGTCAACGTTTCTAAAACAGCCATTTTAATGTTCTTTAAATTAATAAAATAACCATTCCTTGCTTGTCCCGATTGCGGGCTGGAGAGAAATCATCCGTATTTGCTGTGCAAGTTACTAAATATTAATGGCGATAAATAATTTTATTTGTTTGGAAACACTTTAAAAATTAAGCATTAATTCATTTACAGAACAGAAAAAGAATTTACTTTTGCAGCATGTCCAGAAGAAATAATAAGAAACAAATTTTCGAACATCTTGAAGTAATAGATGCCGGTGCCAAAGGAAAAACCATTGCTAAGGCGCCAGATGGAAAAGTCATCTTTTTACCAAATGCCGTACCGGGAGACGTAGTCGATATACAAACCTTTAAAAAGCGCAAAGCTTATTACGAAGGCAAGGCCGTAAAGTTCCATAAACGTTCAAACAAAAGAACCGAACCTGCTTGTGTGCATTTTGGTGTATGTGGTGGCTGCAAATGGCAGGACATGGCGTACGAGCACCAACTTTATTACAAACAAAAAGAGGTCACCAACAATTTGTTGAGAATCGGACACCTTGAATTGCCGGAAGTTACGCCTATTTTAGGTTCAAAAAACCAGTATTTCTACAGAAATAAAATGGAATTTTCTTTTAGCGATAACAGATGGCTAACACCTGAAGAAATCAATTCTAACGAGGATTTAGGCGACAGAAATGCGCTGGGTTTTCATATACCTGGTATGTGGGACAAAATATTGGATTTAAATGAATGCCACCTACAACCAGACCCTTCAAATGCCATAAGGAATGCTGTTAAAAAATTTGCGGTTGACAATAATTTGGAATTTTTCAACACTAGAAATCAAACAGGCTTTTTACGCACCATGATGATTCGCACATCAACAACGGGCGATATTATGGCCGTGGTTCAATTTTTTAAGGAGGACAAACAAAAACGCGAACTGTTATTGGATTTTATCGCTGAAACATTTCCGCAGATAACATCGTTACAATACATCATTAACGAAAAAGCTAACGATACTATTTACGACCAAAAAGTGGTTTGCTACAAAGGCAACGACCATATTTTTGAGGAAATGGAAGGCCTGCAATTTAAAATTAACGCCAAATCGTTTTACCAAACCAATTCAGAGCAAGCTTACGAACTCTACAAAATAACACGCAATTTTGCAGGCTTAACTGGCAGCGAATTGGTTTACGATTTATACACCGGTACTGGCACCATTGCCCAATTTGTGTCCAAACAGGCCAAAAAAGTAGTTGGCGTAGAATCGGTTCCGGATGCTATAACAGCCGCTAAAGAAAACGCACAATTAAATAACATAAATAACGTTGACTTTTTTGTGGGCGATATGAAACAAGTTTTTAATGATACCTTTATAAAAAAACATGGGCATCCCGATGTGATAATCACCGATCCACCACGCGATGGCATGCATAAAGATGTGGTACAGCAAATACTTAACATCGCTCCCAACAAGATAGTTTATGTGAGCTGCAACAGTGCTACACAGGCAAGGGACTTAGAACTTATGAAAGACATGTACAAAGTAGTTAAAACACAAGCAGTGGATATGTTCCCGCAGACATTTCATGTAGAAAATGTTGTACTTTTGGAAAAACACCAAATCTGATAACCTGTTATATAAGAATGAAATATTTTAAAATTGCTTTGTTGCTTATTATTGTCATTCTCGTGGCAACCAATACCAGTTGCGAACGAGATGATATCTGTCCAGAGTCAACTCCCACTACTCCAAAATTGATTATCGAATTTTATAACAACAATGCCCCTGAAAATTTAAAAGCAGTACCCAAACTAAGAGTTCAAGGAATAAACAATAATGAAGCCCTTCCTGGTTACGATATTGTTAACACAAATAATATAGAATTACCACTAAGAACTGATACCATTGCAACCCAATACAAACTACACAACAATTATTCTATTAACGATAACGGCACACCAAACGACACCAGTGACGATTTTCTTAATGGCAATGAAGATATTATCACTATAAAATACAACACTGAACAAATTTTTGTATCAAGAGCTTGTGGTTACAAAACTATTTTCAATAATGTTTCTCTAACCATAGAGGAAGACAGTAATAACTGGATAATATCGAGACAATCTGTAAACGACAACCAATCTGTAGAAGATGAAACAACAGTGCACTTTTATATATTTCATTAGCCTAGTATTCGTGTTGTGTTTTGTCCCATCTACAAACGCACAGAACGATAGCATCGTTAACACAATAAACGACTCTGTAAAAATCAAGGAAAAATATGGCTTAAGAATTGGTTTTGATGCTGGTAAACTCATCCGTTCCTTTGCCGATGAGGACTATTCTGGATTTGAACTAAATGCTGATTTTAGGTTAAAAAAACGCCTATATATTGCTGGAGAAATAGGATTAGAAGAAAAAAATACCGTAACAGATTACTTAGATATAACCACAAAAGGAACCTACATAAAAGGTGGATTGGACTATAATTTCTACCAAAATTGGCTGGATATGGACAATATGATTTATGGAGGTGCGCGCATAGGCGCCAGCACATTTACACAAACCCTTAACAGCTATAAAATATATAACACCAATCAATATTGGCAACCTCCTTATTCATCCAATCAACCTCAAGAATTTAGTGGTTTAACTGCTTTATGGATTGAAATTATATTTGGTATCAAAGCTGAAATATTCAACAACCTATACATAGGTCTCAATGCCCAATTAAAAGCCAATATAAGCCAAACCGAGCCTAATAATTTTTCGAATGTTTACATTCCTGGGTTTCACAAAACATACGATACTTCCAGAATTGGCGTGGGTTATGGCTATACCATTTCGTATAGAATTCCAATCTTCAAAAAGGATAAATAATAGCCTTAAAAAATTATATCTTTGTGTAAACAATTTTACAGAACACAAATGGCAAATAGCAAATACAAAATCTCTGTTATACAGTTAAACCTTAATAATACGCCCGAAAGCAATTTAAAAAAGTGTTTAAATTGGGTGCGCAAAGCAGCCGAAAAAGGTGCCGAAGTTATTTTATTGCCCGAGCTTTACAGCAGCCATTACTTTTGCCAAAGTGAAGATGTAGATAATTTTAAATATGCCGAGCCCCTTTATAGTACTTCATTTGATGCGTTTAGTGCATTAGCCAAAGAATTAGGTGTTGTTATCATTGTACCTTTTTTCGAAAAGCGGATGTCTGGCGTATACCACAACAGCGCTTATATTCTTGATTCAGATGGTTCTGAGGCCGGACTTTACAGGAAAATGCATATTCCAGACGATCCCCATTTTTACGAAAAATTCTATTTTACGCCTGGTGATATAGGTTTTAAAGCTTTTCAAACACAAAAAGGCAAAATTGGCACACTTATTTGTTGGGACCAATGGTATCCTGAAGCTGCCAGACTAACGGCTCTGCAAGGTGCCGAAGTGTTGTTTTACCCAACTGCGATTGGTTGGCATCCTAAAGAAAAAGCCCAATATGGTGAAAACCAACAAGGTGCTTGGATGAATGTCATGAAAGGGCATGCCGTGGCCAATGGCATTTATGTTGCTGCCGCAAACAGAATCGGACTAGAAAAATACCTTCCCAATACAGATGGCATTGAATTTTGGGGTTCGTCCTTTATTGCTGGGCCTCAAGGTGAAATCTTGGCACAAGCATCTACAGATAAAGAAGAAATTTTAATTGCTGAAGTCGATTTAGACCTTCAGGAAAATGTGCGTCAGAATTGGCCCTTTTTAAGAGATCGTCGCATTGATAAATATGATGGTATCACTAAAAGAGTTTTGGATTAATGGCCACTTCGAGTAACAGAAGATTTCCTGCTGAATGGGAAGAACAACAAGGTGTTTTATTATGTTTTCCTCACAATGGTAACGATTGGCCTGGAAAATATGGTGCCATTCAATGGGCTTTTGTAGAATACATCAAGAAAATATCTAAAATTGAACAAGTTATTTTAATAGTTGCATCTGAAAGACTAAAAACCAATGTTTTAGAAAAACTAAAAATAGCTGATGTTACTATTGAAAATGTATCATTCATAATACATAAAACCAATAGAAGTTGGATGCGAGACTCAGGACCCATTATTGTTAAAAATGGCTCCAAAAGGGAAGCGCTTAATTTCAATTTTAACGGTTGGGCGAAGTATGGCAATTTCAAATTAGACAAGCATGTTCCCGAAAAAGTCTCTAGCTTTTTAAAAATCCCTTTAACACAGGTTACCTATAAAGGCAAACCTGTAATTTTAGAAGGTGGTGCCATCGATGTAAATGGCAAAGGCTCTTTGCTAACGTCTGAGGAATGTTTACTACACCCATCTATTCAGGTAAGGAATCCAGGGTTTACAAAAGCAGATTACGAAGCTATTTTTAAGGAATACTTAGGAGTTACCAACACCATTTGGCTTGGCGATGGCATTGAGGGTGACGATACCCATGGCCACATTGACGACTTAGCGAGGTTTGTTAATGAAGATACCATTATTACCGTGGTAGAAACCGATCCAAAAAGCAACAACTACAAACCACTTCAGGAAAATCTAAAAAGGCTGCAAGTCGCCAAATTAGAAAACGGCAAAAAACCAAAAATAGTAACATTGCCAATGCCCAAGCGGCTAGTGTTCGACGGTATTGCTTTACCTGCCAGTTATGCTAATTTTTTAATCATCAATTCCACAGTATTAGTCCCTACGTTTAATGACGAAAATGATCGTGCGGCACTTAATATTCTTGCAGATTGTTTTCCAAATAAAAAAATTATAGGAATAAGCGCCATTGATTTAATCTGGGGGTTTGGCACTTTACATTGTTTAAGCCAACAAATACCAAAATAGTGTATATTGCGTAGGGGTTTGCCCATCAATATTTAACAGCCTATTAACAGCACTATTTAAATACAAAGCATAATTTTGTAAAGTTACCACAAATGCAGGTACATATTTATGAAACAATTTTTTCACTACATACTTGTAGCGTCCATACTTTTGGGGTGCGAAAAAGAAAAGCATGATTATGCCTATGTTGGTGGAGAAATAATCAACCCTAGCACAAACTTCGTTGTACTTTCAAAATCTGATGCTGTTTTAGACACCATAAAGCTTGACGCTAATAACCGGTTTGTTTACAAAATAGAAAATTTACATCCTGGCCTTTACACCTTTAAGCATGGTGGGCAAGTGCAAATTGCATTACTAGAACCATCTGATAGCATCATGTTTAGATTGAATATGTTGGATTTTGATGAGTCTTTGGTTTTTACAGGTAAAGGCGATAAAAAGAACAATTATTTAATTAATGACTTTTTACAAAGTGAGGCAGAGGAAAAAGAAGTTTTCAAATTTTGTCAGTTAAGCCCTGTAAAGTTTGAACAAAAAATTGATTCCATCAAAGCTGGTAAACTTTTAAAGCTAGAAGAGTTTCAAAAGAAATATAAAACTTCAGAATTATTCAACAATATTGCTTTAACAAGTATTAACAATAACTACTATAATAGTAAGGAGATATATCCCTTTGTAAATTATGGTAATAATAAACGTGCCATTTTAAATTCATTACCCGAAGATTTTTATGCTTACAGGGAAACTATTGATTACAATAACGATTTAAACAAAGATTATTTTAATTATTACTCTTTCCTAAGAAATACTTTCGACAATATTTCTTTGAACAAGCACTTAAGTCATTCTGATGAATCTGAAAATTTCAATCAAAGAGCACTTTGTTATAATTTAGATAGGTTAGAAGTTGTAGATAGTGTTATTAGTAATAATACAATTAAAGATAATAGACTACTTTACTATACCATGAAGTTTTTGTCCAGAAGTGAGAATTCTGAAGAAAATTACGCTATACTAGAATCTTTTCTGGGAAAAAGCAATAATGACGACAATAAATCGACTTTAAGTGCTGTGGTTAAATCTCTAGACAATCTTAAGCCTGGAAATAACTTCCCGAATGTAGAATTGGTTGATTTAAACAACAATGAAATTAAGCTAAGTAGTTTAGACCGAAAACTGACTGTTATTTATTTTTGGTCAAAAGTACATTATGACCATTTTAAGGCTAGCCATAGGAAAGCAAAAGAGTTAACTACAAAATATCCTGAAGTTAGCTTTTTAGCCGTAAATGTTGATGAGGAATGTCCTGATTTGTTCATAGAATCTATGCGGAAAAATAGGTTTGTTTTTGAAAACGAGCTTAAATTTAAACATCCAAAAGAGGCAAAATTAGAATTGGCCGTATACCCATTAACAAGAACAATTGTTCTAAACAAAGAAAATAAAATTGTAACCTCGAGCAGCAATATATTTTACTCTAACTTTGAAGAGCAATTATTGGGTTTGTTAAATCAATAACAAAAAAAGATATATAAAAAAGCCTCATTGTAATGAGGCTTTTTTGTGATTGAAACTTAATTCTTAGTTTCCTTTTTTATAATCTTCTAAAAATTTAGCCAAACCTATATCGGTTAAAGGGTGTTTTAAAAGTCCGGCAATAGCACTTAAAGGACCAGTCATAACATCGGCGCCAATTTTAGCACAATCAATTACGTGCATGTTGTGACGTACAGAAGCTGCTAAAATTTCTGTTTCAAAACCGTAGTTATCATAAATTTGTCTGATTTCAGAAATCAAGTTTAACCCATCAGTTGAAATATCATCCAATCTTCCTATAAAAGGCGACACATAAGTTGCTCCTGCTTTAGCAGCCAATAATGCCTGCCCTGGAGAGAACACCAATGTTACGTTGGTTTTAACACCTTTTTCAGAAAAATATTTACAAGCTTTTACACCATCTTTAATCATTGGTAATTTCACCACGATTTGTTCGTGCAATTCTGCTAAAGCCTCACCTTCTTTAATCATACCTTCAAAATCGGTAGCTATAACTTCTGCACTTACATCACCTTCAACAATATTACAGATATCAACATAATGTTTCATAATGTTGTCATGTCCTGTAATACCTTCTTTCGCCATTAATGATGGATTTGTTGTTACCCCATCAAGTACACCTAAATCTTGCGCTTCTTTAATTTGGTCAAGATTGGCCGTATCTATAAAAAATTTCATTAGTTTTAGTTTTAAATGTTGATTAAAAAAATTACGTGCAAATTTACAATTTTGGTGAAACTTAGCCTAAGAGTTTTCAATTAAAATATTGTTATCGAGCATTAAAGCGAATATAACTACAATTTATAATGGTTCATCAACATTTTTTCGTAAACGGTATCGGGCAAAATGCGTTTCAAAACAATGGAAAACTTTTGCATAAACGCCCCTACTTTATAATGTATTTTTGGACTTTTGGTGTTTATGACCTTTAAAACAACATCGGCCATCACTTTTGGATCACTACCACTGTCTACATGGGTATTCATAAGTTCTAAAGTATCCCCATAAGGTTTTTTATAAGGCGAATCTTCCTTTAAAGGCGCATGGTACCTGCCCGCTGCAATGTTGGTAGCAAAATCACCAGGCGCTATATTGGTCATTTTAATGTTGAAATCTTTCAGTTCCATTCTAAAAGATTCCGTAATAAGTTCCAAAGCACCTTTACTGGCACTGTAAATGCCCCTATATGGCAATCCCATATATCCGGCAATAGAGGTAATATTAATAATTAAGCCCGATTGTTGCTTTCGCATTTGCGGCAAAACCGCTTTAATAACATTAATGGGGCCGAAAAAATTTATTTCAAAATTGGCCTTTATTTCTGCTTCGGGTATTTCTTCAATGGCTCCCGTAATACCAGCGCCAGCATTGTTTATAACCACATCTACCCTACCTTCTTTTTGTATAATTGCATTTATGGTTTCTGTAATGGTTTCAACTTTTTTAACATCCAATTTAAGTATGGGGAATTTACTTTCGGTATATTTTTCGGGATTTCTACTAGTCCCATAAACAATAAATCCGTTTTGGCTAAGGTGTTCTCCTATGGCTTTACCAATACCTGAAGATCCGCCCGTAATTAAAACAACTTTTTGCATGCTGTAAATAAATTGAAGGTGTAAAGTTAGCGTTTTTAAGGAAAGAAAAGCGCATAAAAAAAGGCAAGCTACCTACATCACACCGCTACGACCATTTACCTTTGCTGCGTTCCCGCCCTGGAGGATTCAACAGGAGCTGGTTGTGTAGGACTTGCCGGGTGCAAAGATACAATCCTTTTAAAACTTTCACAATGATTTTTCAAACTGATTTTAAATAAATATCTTGCCTAAAATTTTTGTTCAGAATGAAACAGTACAACTTATTAGCAATCATATTTTTATCAGTTTTAATCGTGTCTTGTGGTTCAAATACGGGACAGAGAAAAAGTGATTTCATTATAAAAACCAATGCAAAAGACAATACTATTTCTAATAATGAAACCCTTTCCGTTTCTATTGAAAATCCTAAAAATCATCAAATAGACTCTGTCTCCTACACTTTTGAAGGTAAAAAAATAGGCGAAAATGTTAACCTGAAAGATTTTAAATTAGGAAACCAAACCATTGAAGCTACTGTTTATTTTAATGGCGAAAAACAAACCGTTAGTAAAAATATTATCATCTTAAACAATGAACCTCCAAAAATATACACCTATAAAATCATTAATGAATACCCACACGACATCACGTCTTACACCCAAGGTCTAGAGTTTTATAATGATACATTATATGAAAGCACTGGGCAATACAAAGAATCTAAATTAAGAAAAGTAGATTACCAAACAGGAAAAGTATACCAAAACATAAATTTGGCCGATGAATATTTTGGTGAAGGCCTAACTGTTTTAAACGATAAACTTTACCAACTCACTTGGCAAAAAGGCATTGGTTTTGTTTATGACGCCCAAACTTTAAATAAATTGAATAATTTTAAATACGGTAAAAGCAAAGAAGGCTGGGGACTCTGCAATGATGAACAAACAATCTACAAGAGTGATGGCACAGAAGATATCTGGCTTTTAAACCCTGAAACTTTAGTTGAAGAAAATCATATTCAAGTCTACACCAACAAAGGAAAGATTGTTGGTATTAACGAAATGGAGTGGATAAATGGCGACATTTACGCCAATCGTTACCAAAAGGACGGTGTTGCTATTATAAACCCTAACAATGGTGCTGTTATTGGCGTTATAGACTTCTCCCCTTTAAAAAAACTTGTAACCCAACACCAAGGATTGGACGTCCTTAATGGCATTGCATACAACCCAAAAACAAAAACCATTTTTGTTACGGGTAAGCGATGGGACAAATTATTTGAGGTTGAAATTGTTAAGAATTAGGATTTCTATCCTGATACTTGAAAAATGCATACGATAATGGGATAAACATCAATCCTGTTATTATAAATACAATAAATGATCGTTGCAAGCCAAATGCATGTGCTAAATAACCAATAAAAGGCGGTCCAATTAAAAATCCTATGGTGGCATAGGTAGATATAATCGATATTGCCATACCAGCCGAATATTTTTTAGACGTTCCTGCCAACGAGAAAGTCATAGGAAAAACTGGAGCTGTACCAAACCCAACAAGACAGAACCCAAATAAAGCTGACCAAAAATACGGAAATAGTACAGCTATTAGAATTCCCGCAGCTATAAGCACCGCACTAAGAATATATGTTTTGTGAAGTCCAATAGCTTGCGAAAACCGATCTGAGAAAAAGCGAGAAAGCGCCATTGAAGCCATAAAAGTTAAATAACCATATGTAAACACATCTTCTTTTACCACTTCTTTAAAATAAACCCCACTCCAATCGAACATACCACCTTCACATAAGGCTGCAAAAAATATAATAAACCCTAAGTAAAGAATAAAAGTATCGGGTTTCCCAAAAATTAATTTATTACCAGAAGGCGATTTATCATTTTTTAAGGTAAACTTAAAAGCCATCAAAGCCACAATAAGTGTTATTATTGAAATAATCAATAAATGGATTTGAATGGAAATATCGTACCGAACCATGACGGTTGAAAAGGCAACACCTGTTAAACCGCCTGTACTCCACAACCCGTGAAAAGAACCCACTACTCGTTTTTCATATTTATTTTGAAGCGTAATAGATTGCGTATTCATCGAAATATTAAGAATTCTCATAAAAAAAGAAAACATACAAATAGCTAACACCAATGTAAATGTAGTTGTAGCATAACCAATACCTGCAAGTGCGAACGAAAAAAACACGAAAGAAACCACAAGCGGCAGCCTACTATCAAACCTAGATACTAGCCAGCCAGAAATAGGCAAACCTATTATAGATGTTATTGGCATTGCCAGAAGTATCGTACCGAGTTCAGCTTCGTTTAAATTAAAAAACGTTTTTATGGTAGGTATCCTAGATGCCCAAGTAGAAAAACAAATACCAGAAAGAAAAAAATAGGCACTTAATGCAACACGTTGCTTAGCCCTTGTTTCCATTATCACACTTAAAACTTTTTAAGTGCAAAAGTAGTATAACGCTTTGGTTTAAAATCATAAAATTCAAAAATTAATGAACAGGGCTCTGCGTACAGGGGCAGTTGCTTATGCCCTGGAGGAACTCCAGCCCGATGGTCACCACGTGTGTGCCCGAGTTGTAGCCCGAAAGCCCGTTGGTGGTCACCTGGTAGGCATAGCCAAAATAGAAAATGGACTTCTTGAACCCCACCATGGGGCCAATGTTCAGTGGCTTCAAAAACTGGTCGTTCAAGAATCGGTACGATATACCGCCCCAGAAATAGTCCTCATTGCGGTTGTACTTCCTGAACTTGAAGTTAAGGTCCGTACTGCTCCTGTTGTCACTGCTGAACATCTGGTAGAACACCGAGGGCTCGAACTCCAGCCCGCTCTTCTTGGGGCCATTGAACGTGTAGCCCGAGTATATCTGGTAGTTCAACAACAACCTGGGCTCGGCGATCCTGATGTTCCTGTCAAGGTTCT
>JAHLEH010000006.1 GCA_018883545.1 Marixanthotalea marina
ACGATGCGCCGGCCACATTCCCTTTAGGCAATACTACTGTTACTTGGACGGTCACTGATAATGCCGGGCGTACAGCTACGGATACGCAAACCGTTACGGTTAATGATACCACAGACCCGACCATAACGGCGCCCGCAACTGTAACCGTAAGTGCCAACGCTTCTTGTGAGGCTACTGGTGTGGCTCTTGGAACACCTACTACTGGTGATAACTGTGGCGTGGCCTCTGTAACCAACGATGCGCCGGCCACATTCCCTTTAGGCAATACTACTGTTACTTGGACGGTCACTGATAATGCCGGGCGTACAGCTACGGATACGCAAACCGTTACGGTTAATGATACCACAGACCCGACCATAACATGTCCAAGTAATGTAACCGTTAATACCAATAGTGATGGCACAGGTAATTGTACGACTACAGCTAGTTTAGGCACACCTACCGTCAATGATAATTGTGGCGTAGCTTCTGTTATAGCTAGAGTTGGCAGTAATACAATCAACCCAGCAACCTATCAATTCCCAAGAGGTAATACAACCGTTACTTGGGTGGTGACAGATATTGCAGGAAATACAGCTCAGTGTAACCAAATTGTTACCGTTATAGACAACGAACCTCCAACGATTTCAT
This sequence comes from Marixanthotalea marina, assembly GCA_018883545.1. Taxonomy (GTDB): domain Bacteria; phylum Bacteroidota; class Bacteroidia; order Flavobacteriales; family Flavobacteriaceae; genus Marixanthotalea; species Marixanthotalea marina. The sequence goes on from JAHLEH010000006.1 coordinate 631, forward strand.
GTCCATCAAATATAACTGCAAACACATCAGATGACGGTACAGGAAACTGTACGGTTAATATTGCGGTTCCAACGCCTTCACGTGCAGATAACTGTTCCATTAGCGCAACGAGTTGGGTAATGAGTGGAGCTGTAACAGCAAGTGGTTCTGGATTAATAGGGAATTATACATTCCCAATCGGAACAACTACCATTACTTACACCGTTACAGATGTAGCTGGATTAACGGCAACTTGTTCACAAGATATTACGGTAATAGATGATGAAAACCCTTCTATTACCTGCCCTGGAAACCAAAATGTATTTTTTGATACAGGATGTGCTTTCACATTACAAGATTATACAAGCTTTGCTTCTACTTCAGATAATTGCGATAGCAACGTAACGGTAACACAAAGCCCTACGCCTGGCTCTTTAATTTCTGGGGCAGTAACAGTTACCTTAACAGCAACAGATGACTCCAACAGAACAAGTACATGTACGTTTGATGTTATTCCTTCAGACAATGTAGACCCTGTTGCAGTTGCTAAAGACATAACAGTCAATTTAAGTGCTAACGGAAGTGTTACAATTTCTGCACTGGATTTAGAGAATGGTTCTACCGATAACTGTGGTATTGCTAACAGAACTGTATCGCCAGCTTCATTTAACTGTGGAAATGTTGGAAACAACACCGTTACCTATACCGTTTATGATAATGCTGGCAATAGTGATACAACAACCGCTACCGTAACAGTTGTAGATAATACTGCACCAACCATGCAGTGCAATGATTATGTGGTAGTCATTGATGCCGTAACAAGGCAAGCTACCATTCAAGCTTCTGATGTGGACAATGGTTCGAACGATGCATGTGGTTTAGCATCATTAACTGTTTCTCCGAGTGTTTTCCCTGAAAACCCAGATGGGACAGGAACTGTATATATGACTACAGCAACCTTAACAGCTACGGATGTTAATGGTAATACGAATACTTGTATGGTTGATATTACTGTAGAGCCTCCGAAAAATCAATTTACTTATTTGACTGGGGAAATTGTAAATCCAACACCAGATAACCCGCAACCACCAAGTGCGCTTATCGAGGCTACTTCGTGTCCTGGTGGCGCTACCACCCCTAGGGATGTGGAATTTACATTACAACCTGTAGGAAGTTATGTTTTAAATGCTTCTGATGTTAATTTTTGGGAATACTCTATAGATAACGGTGAAAACTGGATTCAAATTAACGGTACAGCTGGTACATTAACATATACAATGACTGGTCTTGTAGCCGATACCTTTGTTAGGTTAAACATAACTGATTATTCTGATCCTGCTAATCCTATTACTAAAAGCTCTGCTGAAGCGTATGTAAGATTCTTACCGCCTGATGAACCACCAATTATTGTGAGCCATACGGCTTTAGACATTTGTTTGAATGATTCCGTAACCATAAATGCCGAAAGTTTCTTCGATCAACCCAATGGCCAATTTGGTGAAGGCGGCGAATTTAATTATGCACAACCAGATGGCTGGCGTGTAGATGGTCTTGATGGTTTCTTCCCTGCAAGCGGAAATAACACCAACGAGCCAACTTGGAAAGAATCTAATTCTAACAACAACAGAACTTTCAGTGGCATTAATTACGATACTACAGACAATACGAAATTTGCAATAGCTAATGGTGTAGGAAATACAACTACACTAGAAACTCCAGTATTTAGTACCATTGGTATGACTTCTGCTGAAGCCTTAATGACTTTTAATACGAGTTATTATTTTTGTAATGGTGGTTATGGCGAAATATGGTTATCTTTTGATTCTGGAAACAACTATACAGTACAACTCAGTACAGTTGAAACATTTGATTTTGATTCACGTACTGGAGGTACTACAACTACAGGAGTAGAATTAAAAGCTGAGCAAAATACATTTACAGGCTCAACCAATCCAAGAATGGTATCCGCCTCTATTGATTTAGGTCCCTATACAGGCCTTTCTGGGTTGAGAGTCATGTTTGTTTTTCATGGAAGTTCAACGAGCTGTGGTACAGCTTCTAACTTACTGCCAAACCCTAACAACCTCAAAGCTAAAAATGATGCTTCAATAGCTAGTGGTTGGGCCATAGATGCTGTAGGATTTGCCTTTGCCCAAGTAGACGACGAACTGGAGTGGACTGATGAAGACGGTAATGTAATAGCCATAGGTACTACAGCAACTGTAACGCCAGTAACGCCTGGAATACGTGAATACGGTGTTACTACCTTGGTAAATGGCTGTAGAACAGATAATGATTCTGGAACTAATTTTATCAATGTGAATACCAGTTTGGCCTATGCCGGACAAGATTACACGCCACTTGCAAGTGAATGTGGGGATAATACCGTACAGCTTAATGCTTACGATAATAGAATAACGGCAGTGGCAAACTTCAATAAAGGTGCTTGGGAAAACAATTTATATGTAGTACCCGATACTGCCGCTGGTGATACTGATTACTTAGGAACAGGCGTTGAAGGGTCTTGGTCTATAGTTTCATCTACATTTGGTTCGTGTGGAAACAATGCCGTATTCTCGGATGACACAAGCCCTGATGCTATTTTCTCTGCCGACCCTGGAACCTATACTTTAAGATGGACACTTTCCAATGGTTGCTTTGATGATGTTAACATTACCATTGTTGACTGTCCCACTGTGAATTTTGATGGCATTAACGATTATGTAACGTTTAAAAACAATTATAACCTGAATAGCAATTTTAGTATTGAAGTATGGGCAAAACCAAACTCGGTTAATGGAACCAGAACGGTTTTCTCTAGAAAAAATGCTACAGATAATACCGCTGGGTATGATTTAAGTATTGTAAATGGTCAGGTTAGATTTAATTGGTACAACGGAACTAATAGCGGTTCGGTGACTACTGGAGGGAACTCTATAGGAACTGACAGGTGGTACCATCTTGCGGTTACTTATAATGGTTCAACCTATAAACTATATGTAGATGGTATAGAGCTAGGTTTCTTAGACAGTAGCATTGCACCTGCTAGTACTCCAAGTAACATTGAGGCTATTCTTGGTGCTATGGACCAAGCGCCGCCAAATAACCCTACAAATTATTATCACGGCTGGATTGATGAATTAAAAATATGGAACAAAGGTTTAGCCCCTGAACATATTAGGCAAATGATGAACCAGGAAATTGAACAAATGGGTGCTGATGTTGGAGGCGTTGTTGTTCCTACTAAAATTTATGGACCTGATGCCGATAATAATGGTACGGAAGATAATATGCTATTGTGGAGCAACCTTCTAGGCTATTATCGCATGAATTTAAACTGTGGTGATTTATCTCCATACGTTGGCGTAAGTGGAAGGCTTAGAAATATTACAACCAGTCAACAACAAACTGCTCCAATTCCTTATACAACAAGAATCGCCAATCAAAATTGGGACACAGATAACACATGGACAAACTTTAGTGTTTGGGATGTTCCTAATAGCAGTGGTATTAATGGAGAACCTATTGATTGGAATATTGTTAGAACTTCTCATAATGTTATTTCTAACAATAGAGATTTAATTTTACTTGGATTGCTTATCAACTCTGGAAAAATAACAATAACGAATACTGCTGGCGCACAAGATGAAACTAATATTGGACATGGTCTTTGGTTAACACACTACTTAAAACTTGATGGCCATATAGATTTAGTTGGCGAGTCACAGTTAGTCCAAAAGCGTTATAATACTTCTGGAAATCCTACAATTCAGTTTAATGAAAGTATTCTGGATGTATCGAGTTCAGGAGATATAAAACGCGACCAACAAGGTGCCATAAACATTTACAACTATAATTATTGGAGTTTCCCTGTGGGTGCTAAAAATGCAACTAGTAATAATAATCCGGCAACTTTTTTAAACAATAAGCTTGATGGAACAAACTCTAATAATCCACAAACCATAAACTGGTTAGCAAGTGGTTATGATGCCTCACCAACCAATCCGATTTCAATACCAGAATATTGGTTGTGGGCTTACGAGAATTACACCTCCAATACCTATGGCAAATGGGTTAAATTATACAAAGGATCTGGTGTACAACCAGGTTTAGGATATACCATGAAAGGAAGCGGCTCTAGCAATTCTTATCAAAATTACACCTTTATTGGTAAGCCAAACAACAATACGATACAAAGAGCCATAACTGTTGGCAACGATGCTTTGGTTGGAAACCCATACCCATCGGCTATAGATGCCAGGGAATTTATTAAAGATAATATACCTTTGATTGACCCTGATCCCGATCCAATCACTGGATTAGATGTTCCTACCGATGCGTATCTTGACACAACTGGTAGTATTGATGGTACTTTGTATTTCTGGATTCATTACACCTCAAATAATACACATGTTTTAAGAGATTACCAAGGCGGTTATGCGACTTTAACTTTAGCTGGTGGTGTTAAACCTGTAACATCTCCTCTAACCACAACCGATGGTTACGAAATAAGTGGCGCTGGTAGTTCTAATTTAAGACCTGGTTATTATATACCTGTCGCACAGGGCTTCTTTGTTCATTCTGCAGATGCCCACAAATTAACAAATCAACTAAAATTTCAGAATAGCCAAAGGATATTCCAAAGGGAAACCAATGATAACACAACTGAAGGATCTCAATTTTTAAAACCGAGCGTTTCTAAAAATGCTAAGAACAACTCAAATCCAAACAAGGACGAGAATGATGCCATAAAGCGTATTAGATTTGATTTTAAATCGCCCGAAGGTGCTAAAAGGCATTTATTATTGGCATTTACACCTAACAATGAGGCTTCAGATGGCCATGACTACGGCTATGACGCCAAGGTTTTTGAAACGCTACCGAGCGATATGTTATTCACAAACAACAATAACAAGTATGTCATTCAAGCTGTTGGACAATTTGATGAATCTAAGAAATATGCTTTTGGTATTTTCCTTAAAAAAGCTGGACCGGTTGAAATTTATATTACTGAATTTGAAAATATAGAACCAAGCACAAAAGTTTATATTTACGACAGTCTTTTGGATACTTACACCAAAATAAATGATAAAAACACTAAGTACGTGGCCAATCTAGAAAAGGGAAATCACGTAAATAGGTTCTTTGTAACATTCAAAAAAGAGAACAACACCACACTTTCAATAGCTGATGAGCAATTGGAACAATTCCAAGTTAGCTACCTTAACACTAGCAAAGAAATATTTATTAGCACGACCCCTGATACTGAGGTAAAACAAGTATATCTTATAAACATTTTGGGTCAGACCATCAATTCATGGAATAAGACAAACTTCCCAAGCCTGTCACATGAAATGAGAATCCCTGTTAATAATGTTGCCGAAGGCAGCTATGTTGTTAAAGTTGTTACCTCTTACGGAACGGTCAGCAAAAAGGTTATTATCAACCAATAACTATAAAGTTTAATAAATAAAAAAAGCGACCTAATATTAGGTCGCTTTTTTTATTTTAACATAATCTATTACTTACTTTTTATACACGACAATACGCTTTATCGATTATTTATGTATTTTATAGATAATTATTTGTATATTAGCAACTGAAATAATTTGAACGCTCATTAAACCCCAAATCTAATGGCAACAAAACTACAACGATACGTGTTATACACGCTTTTTATTTTGGTATCAAGTTTATCCAATATATCTGCACTTACTGCTACAAGTGGCAATATTCAAAGAATTAGAATAGATTTTACCATGCCAGATGGTTATGTTAGACATTTATTGTTTGCATTTACACAAGACAACTCTGCTAATGACAGTTACAATTATGGTTGGGATGCCATAAATAAAGACAATTACCCATACGATCTAAACTGGATGATAGGTGATTTACGCTGCACAATTCAAGGTGTTGGTGCTTATGATGATTCCAAAAAATACCCTTTGGGTTTATTTATGTCGAACGATGGGGATATTGAAATTGCTCTGGATGAATTAGAGAACTTCGACGAACCTATAGATTTATTCATTTACGATTCTTGGTTAAATACTTATACCCAGATCAATGAATCTAATTACACGGCAACAATTCCTAAAGGTGATTATTTAGATCGCTTTTACCTTGCCTTTAAAGAAGAGGATTCTTCTGCATTCGCAAAAACATTATCAGTTGACGATGTCCATTTAAATGAGACAAAAATAAGTTACTTGAGTTCTACAAAAGAACTGTACATTAATACAAACAATGCCATTACAGTTAAAAATATTCGAGTGTACAATTTATCTGGACAAGAAGTGTTTTCGAGAAATCATGTGAATTCCAGTTCTGGATTGGTTAAAATTCCACTGGAAATACGCCAAACGAACTTTGGCATTGTCACAATTGAAACCGACAAAGGAGGTTACAGCAAACAGATAGTTCTTAATTAAGTAAACCTAAGCCCTTATTTTTGAAGCAAGCTCTGCAAGTGTTATTTTAAACTGCTCACCAGAAGCCATATTTTTTAAAGTATAGGTATTGGAATTTATCTCCTCCTCGCCTACCAAAACTACATAGGGAATATTACGTTTATTGGCGTGGGCCATTTGCTTTTTCATTTTGGCGGCCTCAGGATATAGTTCTGCATTTATACCTTGTTCACGAAGTTGCTTTATCGCCTTTAAACTGAACAACGCTTCTTTATCTCCAAAATTGATGAAGAGGACTTCAATATTTTTAGTAACAGTTTGGGGAAATAAGTTCAGTTCTTCCAAAACAAGATATATTCTGTCCAATCCAAAACTAATACCAACACCACTCATATTTGGCATTCCAAAAATACCGGTTAAATCATCATAACGACCACCGCCTCCTATAGAGCCCATCTGTACGCCTTTTGGTGCTGCAACCTCAAAAATAGCGCCAGTATAGTAGTTTAAACCACGTGCCAGGGTGACATCTAATTGTAATGCGGCGGTTTTTAAACCAAGTTCAGAAATGGCTTTATTTATAAAGGCTAATTCTTCGATTCCCTTTTTACCTTCTTCGGAAGATGATAAAATCGTTTGTAAACTCTCAATTTGAGATTCAAACGAACCGGATAACGTAAACAAGGGTTGTAATTTATTGATACCAGCTTCAGAAATACCTTTGCCTAGCATTTCTTCTTTTACTTTGGCCTCGCCTATTTTATCGAGTTTGTCTAAAGCCACCGTAAAATCAATTAATTTATCGGAAGCACCGATCACTTCGGCAATACCAGAGAGTATTTTCCGGTTATTGATTTTTATGGTAACACCTTCCAGTTTTAAAGCTGAAAAAACGGTGTCATATAATTGAATAAACTCAACCTCTTGCCATAACGAGTCACTACCAACCACATCGGCATCGCATTGGTAAAACTCCCGGAAACGGCCTTTTTGGGGTCTATCGGCACGCCAAACAGGCTGTATTTGGTAACGTTTAAATGGGAATTCAATCTCGTTTTGGTGCTGTACCACGTAACGCGCAAATGGTACTGTTAAATCGTAACGAAGGGCTTTTTCAGAAATACTAGAAGTTAGTTTAATGGAATCCTTTTCGTTGTAAGCATCCAAATCTGCCTTAGATAAAAAATCCCCAGAATTCAGAATCTTAAAAATCAAGCGGTCACCTTCATCACCATATTTCCCCATAAGGGTTTCTGAGTTTTCAAAACTTGGGGTTTCAATAGGTTGAAAGCCGAACGTTTCAAACACACCACGAATGGTATTAAATATATAATTGCGTTTTGCTACCTGTTCTGGGTTAAAATCCCTCGTACCTTTTGGAATGCTTGGTTTTTGAGCCATATCAACTACCTGCGAAAGCAGGTATCTTTTTTATTAATAAATATCTTTATGGATTCCTGCTTTCGCAGGAATGACAGAACGCTTTTTGAATGCGCTCGGTGTGACAAAAATAATAATGAAATCGTCATTGCGAGCTTTTTCATTGGAAAAATGCGAAACAGTCTCTTAAATTGAAATTAATTTATAATGATATAGTTACACTATTTACAGATTGCTTCAGTCGTTCCTCCTTCGCAATGACGTTAATTTATCAACTTATCAAAATACTTGAACAAATCGCCTTTGGTTATTACAGCTCCTTGTTGAATCAATTTGAATTTGTCCATATTTTTATCATCACCATAAGCTTTTTTGGCCTGTAAAAATTCTACAGCATCATTCATAAGATTCTCTCGCAACCAATTATAGCCTTCGGTAGTGGTGATGTCTTTATCATTATTAATCTTTATACCAATAACATGCATTTCGGTTTCATTTAAACTAAACAAATGCATTTGGTTGGACGATATATGCTCTAAATATTGTGCGGCCGATAAAGCACCTTCCCAAATTAAATCGCTAAACACATCCAATTCGGTTTCGGCCAATTCTGGTTTGTTTTTTTTAAGGTTTTCCCATTCATCTGCCGTGATGGACTGTGTAGCCAAAAAGTTTATAAACTCTTTGTGCAGTTCATTCAGTTGTTCTTTGGTAAGTCTGGTATACTTCATGTTTTTTTAATTTCATAAAAAAAGCCCCAACTAAGTTGAGGCTTTAATATATGTTTACAAAAATTAATTTGCTTGAGCAACAACTTCAAAAGGCAATTCTACAACTACTTCTCTGTGTAAACGAACGGTTGCATCGTATTTACCAGTACGTTTTACTGTAGTTACCGTGATGAATTTTTTATCAATTGAATGTCCTTCTTTTTCAAGAGCTTCAGCCAAATCGATATTATTTACAGAGCCAAACAATTTATCGCCCGCCCCTACTTTTGAAGCTATTTTAATATCCAATGCTTTTAAAGCTTCTGCAACTTTATTGGCATCATCAACAATTTTCTTTTCTTTAAAAGCTTTTTGCTTTAAGTTCTCTGCCAATACTTTTTTAGCAGATATCGTTGCAAGGATAGCTTTTCCTTGAGGAATTAAAAAGTTTCTACCATAACCGCTCTTAACTGTTACAACATCGTCTTTAAACCCTAAATTCTCAACGTCTTGTTTTAATATAAGTTCCATAGTTATGTTCTTTTTATTTTAATAAATCTGCTACGTAAGGCATTAACGCTAAGTGACGCGCTCTTTTTACGGCAACAGATACCTTTCTTTGATACTTTAATGAAGTTCCTGTTAAACGTCTTGGTAAGATTTTACCTTGTTCATTTACAAATTTCAATAAGAAATCTGGGTCTTTATAATCTATGTATTTAATACCAGATTTTTTGAAACGACAATACTTTTTAGTTTTGTTGGTTTCAATGTTCAACGGCGTTAAGTATCTAATCTCTCCGTCTTTTTTTCCTTTAGATTGTTGTTCTATTGATGTAGACATAATTACGCTTTTTGTTTAAGTTTTTCTCTTCTTCTCTCTGCCCAAGCCACAGCATGTTTGTCTAATGCTACGGTTAAATAACGCATAAAACGTTCATCACGTCTAAACTCAAGTTCTAACTGGCCAATTACTTCACCAGCAACAGTGTACTCAAATAAATGGTAAAAACCACTTTTTTTGTTTTGAATTGGATAAGCCAATTTTTTTAAGCCCCAATCTTCCTTAGCGATCATCTTAGCACCGTTAGAAACAAGAAAATCTTCGTATTTCTGTACTGTTTCCTTTATCTGATCTTCAGATAAAACGGGATTTAAGATGAAAACAGTTTCATAATGATTCATAAAAATATATTTTAATAATAAATTGGGCGCAAAAATAGTTAATATCTACATATAAACCAACAAAAAATGCAGTATATTTGTGCAAGGGATTAATTGTTAATATTTTGTTAAAAATTACGTTTCAACGATGTTTTTTGGTTTTTAACCGAATTTTTTGTACTATTGTCGATATCTTAACCGAAATATTATAATGTTATGACTTTAAACTGTGTAGTAGTAGACGACTCAGCGATACAAAGGCTCTCGATTGTTAAGCTTGTAGAGAATCACCCCAATCTCAACTTAATTGCAGAATATAGTAGCGCTTTAGAGACGAAAAATGGTTTAAATACACACCAAGTAGACCTTATCTTCTTAGATATTGAAATGCCTGTGCTAAACGGGTTTGAATTATTGGATGTATTAAACAACAAACCCCAAATTATTTTTGTAACCGGTAAAACCGAATACGCGTTTAAAGCATTCAATTACGATGCTACCGATTATTTACACAAACCAATTACCAGAGAACGCTTTAACGTTTCTGTAGAAAAAGCCCTTGAGCAACATAGGTTGACTCAAGATCTTAATGAAGAAGAGGGTGAACACATCTTTGTTAAGAGCAACCTTAAAAAACGTAAGGTTTACATTAAAGACATTAAATGGATTGAAGCACTTGGCGACTATGTAAAACTAGTCACCGAGGAAACCAGTTTAGTGGTATTATCTACAATGAAAGCTTTTGAGGCCGAATTACCAGAAGGGAAATTTTTAAGAATCCATAAATCCTATATTGTAAACCTTGATAAAATTGATAGGTTTAACAGCAAAAATGTGGAAGTTGGCGCTTACGAGATTCCTTTAAGTAGAAACAAAAAGACACAACTTGTAGATGCTTTGAATAATATCTAGAAGCTTACTTCGTCAAACTGAACTTGTTTCAGTTTCACATGACAATAAATTTATGAGATTCTGAAATACCTGCCTGTCGGCAGACAGGAATTCAGAATGACGAAAATGGCATTTCACTAAAAGTTATCGACATTTAAAATTAACTTAACTGACCGAAAATCCTTAATACTCAAGAAGCTATTATTTATTTTAATAATGGCTTCTTTTGTTTTTGATAAGGATTGCTTTTTCGGAATTTTCACCAATATGTTTTTATGGAATTGATTCCGAATACGGGAAACGGGTGGTGACTCCGGACCAAGAACATAATCTCCAAAGATTTGACGCAATGATTTTGACAACCAAATCGAGGCATTGTCTACTTTTAAATAATCTTTATGTTTTAATGTAATCTTAATTTGCCTATAAACCGGCGGATACTTAAGGTTATACCTATCGTCCATCTGCTCTTTAAACATCCCCATATAATTGTTATTGGAAACCTGCTGCAAAATGGTATGGTACGGATTATACGTTTGAATTAAAACCTTGCCCCGAACATCGGTGCGTCCTGCCCTACCCGATACCTGCAACAACAATTGAAAACTGCGTTCATGCGCCCTGAAGTCAGGAAAGTTCAATAAATTATCGGCATTCATAACAGCTACCAATTTTACATTCCTAAAATCGAGCCCTTTGGTTAGCATTTGTGTACCGACCAAAATATCCATTTCCTGTTGTTCAAAAGCAGTTATAATTTTTTCGTGACCATGTTTGCCCCGAGTGGTATCCAAATCCATTCTGCCTATCTTGTAATCCGGGAACAACAACTTTACCTCTTTTTCTATCTGTTCAGTTCCAAAACCTTTGGTATCCAATTCGGGGCTACTACAGGCCAAGCAATTCTTTAGCATTGCCATGACGTACCCACAATAATGGCACCGCAATTGGTCTTTATATTGATGGTAGGTTAAACTGACGTCACAATTCGGGCATTGTGGTGAATGTCCACAGGTATTACACTCAACAATGGGCGAAAACCCTCTTCTATTTTGAAATAATATGATTTGATGGCCTTCATTTAGCGTTTCTTCCATCTCCTCAATCAACCGGTCGCTAAAATGACCGTTCATGCGCTTTCGTTTGTGCTTGTCCTTAATATCCACCAACTCAATATCGGGCATCAACACATTGTTGTAACGTTGATTGATTTCTACCAAACCATATTTGTTTTGTTGCACATTGTAATAACTCTCCAAACTTGGGGTTGCCGACCCCAATAACGTTTTTGCATTATGAATGTTTGCTAAAACTACGGCCGTATCACGAGCATGATAACGTGGTGCTGGATCAAACTGTTTGAAAGATTGTTCATGCTCTTCATCAACAATTACTAATCCTAAATTATGGAACGGCAAAAAAATAGAAGATCTTGCCCCTAAGACAATTTGCACTTTTTCAGAATTCTTTAAAAGATTATTCCACACCTCAACACGTTCGTGGGTTGAGTAACGCGAGTGGAAAATAGCCACCTGTTCTCCAAAATAATTCTGTAAACGAGTTACCAATTGTGTCGTTAAAGCTATTTCGGGCAACAAATACAGTACCTGTTTTCCTGCTTTTAAAATATCTTCTATCAATTTAACGTACACTTCTGTTTTACCCGAAGATGTCACGCCATGTAATAACGTTATATTCTGCGTTTCAAAAGAGGTTTTTATTTCCTGTAAGGCCTCCGATTGAAATTCATTCAACATTTTGGAATCTTCATTTGCTTCACCGGAATATTGCACACGATCGGTTTGAATGTAAAATTCCTCCAGAATATTTTTATCTATCAAAGATTTAATAATGGCTGGCGAAGCATCACTTTCTTTCGATAAATCGGATACCTTAATTGGTTTTTTGGTTTTTGCAGATAGGGAAAATAAAGTCATAATGACTTGTCGTTGTTTTGGTGCCCGACTTAAATCATCTAACAACCCGTGTAGTGCTTCCTCTGAAGTATAACTGCTATGCAATTTCACATAACGAACCAATTTTGGAATGTATTTTTCAAACACCTCTTCTTCCAATTGAATGGCATCTTTTTCCAATAATCTATTGATAACGGGCAAGACATTCTTTTTGTCCAAAATATTAGAAATATCATGGATTTTTAAAGACGATTGATGATGCAACGCTTCATAAACCAAAAACTCATCATCCTTTAAAGTGGTTTCGTCTACCGACTTTGTATTGTTTTTAGTGATAATAGTTTCACTCTCTAAAATAAAAGCACTTGGTAAAGCGGCACGCATTACATCTCCCAAAGTACACATATAGTAATTGGCTATCCAACCCCATAACCTAAGCTGGTTCTCATTAACTATTGGGTGCTCATCTAAAATCTGGAGAATGTCTTTTGCTTCATAAGCAGAAGGCGTCTCTTGATGGATTTTATAAACAATGCCTGTATATATTTTAGATTTCCCAAAAGGCACCGACACACGCATGCCTTTCTTTAGAAAATTAGCTTCAGAAGGCGTTATGCTGTATGTAAACAATTTTTGAAGCGGCACGGGAATGATAACGTCTATAAAGTGCTGCATACTATTCCCGTCTTTTACGAAGTTTGTTCAGTGAGGCGTTTAATTCATAGCCCAACAGCAACACATTGGCATTTAACCATAAATAGAACATCAAAATCAATAGCGCTCCAATGGAGCCATAAAGTTTGTTATACTGACCAAAATTATCAATATAAATTCCAAAAAAATAAGAAGTCAGTATTACAAGAAACGTCGTGAACACAGCTCCTACTGAGAAAAAACTCGATTCTTTGCCTTCTTTGGTTCCAAAATAATATAATGTTGCTGTTGCCAAATACACCATCATTATAGAAAACAAAGATTTAGCAACACCAGACCAAAGTACAAGCTGCTCTTTTTCTTCTTGGCCATCATTTATGGCCAATAGCAACTTCTGGACAACATATATCTGAAAATATCCCAAAACAACAATCATTGTTATAAATAAAAATGCCAATATTAATGCAATACCTAAAGCATACAGGTATTGCCTAAATACATTTCTAGTTAGTTGACTATGATATGAGTTTTCAAAACCGGAAAACAAAGCATTTATGCCGTTGGCCATCAACGCAACAGACAATACAAAAACAGAAGACAATAAGCCTGCTTGCTGTGATTGGTCTATATTCAAAAATATATTTTGATAGAAAAAATCCGAAGTGCTGGTTGGCAAATAAGACTCCAAGAATTTTAGAAAATCTATTTTAAAATCATCAATAGGCACATACGGGATAACAATTAAAATGAATAGCAAAAACGGGAACAACGCCATAAAGAAACTAAAAGCAATGGCACTGGCTCTTGTAGTTAAAGCTCCTTTTACGATACCCGTTATGTATAGTTCCAATAAATCGTAAAAAGACAAGCCTTCTAAACCTGGTAATTTTATTTGGCTAAAAAAACGAACCAAGGTATTTAAAACCGGTATTTTTTCCAGTTTATCTTTTAAGGATTCTGACATTAATAATCTGCTAATAGAGTTTAAGCAAAGTTATTAAAATGTAAGATTTCCTAAAACTTTTAATCAAATGAATGAAAAGGAAAAAAAGGAATAGCTATTAAGGTTTTATAGCCTTTAAACTTAAGTCCATATTATAAACAGAATGTGTTAATGCCCCAGAAGAAATATAATCTACACCACATTCGGCATAATGTCTAATGGTTTCAGCATTTATATTACCAGACGATTCAATAAGGCACTTACCATTTATAAGTTTTACAGCTTTTTTGGTGTCCTCAAAATCAAAATTATCAATTAATATTCTATGAACACCTTCATTTTGAAGTATCTCTTTCACCTCTAATAAATCCCTGGCCTCTACCATAATATCTAAGTTTTTACCTGTTTCCTTAAGATATTCTTTGGTCATTTCTATGGCTCTTGTAATACCGCCGGCAAAATCGATGTGGTTATCCTTTAGCATAATCATATCGAACAATCCAAACCTATGGTTTTCACCGCCACCAATTTTTACAGCCCATTTTTCCAACATCCTAATGCCAGGTGTGGTTTTTCTTGTATCTAAAACCTGCGTTTTTGTGCCTTTTAACAAATCTACAAACTCTTTCGTTTTAGTTGCAATGGCACTCATGCGCTGCATACCATTTAAAACAGTGCGTTCACATTTTAATATGGATTGCGGCGACCCTTCAACATAAAGCACTACATCACCAAAAGACACTTCAGAACCATCCTCAATAAGCACGTTTACCTTCAAGCTTTTATCTACGTAAGCAAAAACCCTTTTGGCATAGTTAACCCCTGCAATAATACCTTTGTCTTTAACCAAGAGCTTTGCTTTGCCCCTAGCATTTTCTGGAATACAGGCCAACGAGCTATGATCGCCATCCCCAACATCTTCCCGTATGGCGTTCGATATTATAATGTCTAGTTCTTTTTCAAATAGTTCTTTGGTTATCATGTTAGAAAGTTTGCCGCTAAAATAATAAATTGATTGACGATTTGAAATTTAGAATTGCGAATTTTTTATTTTTTTGTAATATAAATCCATTATTCATAATGAGTAAATGTTAATTTTGTGATATGACTATCAAACTACTAGCCATTGGCAAAACCGACAACAAAGAACTAAAATCCTTAATTACAGTTTATGTAAAAAGATTATCGCATTACATAAATTTTCAATTAGATATTATACCTGACATAAAAAACGTCAAAAATCTTAGCGAAAATCAACAAAAACAAAAAGAAGGCGAACTTATTTTAAGTAAACTAAGCAATACCGATGTTTTAGTACTTTTAGACGAAAATGGAAAACAATACGATTCTGTAGCTTTTTCAGAATATTTACAAAAGCAAATGAATTCCGGCCTCAAACAATTGGTGTTTGTTATTGGCGGCCCCTATGGTTTCTCCGAAGACGTTTACAAAAAAGCAAATGGGAAAATATCACTGTCTAAAATGACATTTTCCCATCAAATGATTCGCTTGTTTTTTATTGAGCAACTCTACAGGGGGTTCACCATTTTAAGGAACGAACCTTACCACCATAGATAATAGATAGATTAATACGTTTTATAAACTTGTTTTCTTTTTTTCAGTTGTCGCTCTAAATCGCTTATAGTTTCCCTAACGGCAACCTCGTAATTATTCTCATTTGAAATTGCATAAATTCTTGGTCCTGGCAAACTCAGTTCCATACTACATATTTTACCGCTATCGTGCTGATGTTCTTCTTGTTTAAAATGTACTGTGGCACTTATTAAAAATTCATATCTATCGAATAATTTTCTCAATTTTTCTTCGGCGAAAGCAGAAAGTGTTTCACTTACATCTACATTTACATACTGAAAATTTACTGTCATAACCTAATGTTTTATTTGTTAGTTTTAATAGCGGTAAGTTACAGTTTTTAGACTTATGTTTATATAACATTCGTCATAAAAAACCTTAAAACTTTTTCTAAAGGTTAAAATAATTACTTTTCATTATTCCGTTTGCTTACCTTTGAAAGCTATAATTATTTAAATTATGCAGCTAGTTTTTGCAACCAATAACCTCAACAAAATAAAAGAAGTCCAAACACTTGTACCTAAACATATTAAGCTATTAAGCTTGAAAGATATTGGCTGCTTTGAAGACATACCAGAAACCCAGAACACCATTGAAGGCAATGCCATTCAAAAAGCAGAATATGTAAAAACAAACTATGGCTATGATTGCTTTGCCGACGATACCGGACTCGAAGTCGACGCCTTAAACGGGGCACCAGGTGTATTTTCAGCACGTTATGCAGGTGAACAAAAAAATGCAGACGACAACATGAACAAACTTCTAAATGCTCTAGAAAATAAACCTAACAGAAACGCCCAGTTCAAAACGGTTATCAGCTTACATTTTAAAGACCAAACATATACGTTTACCGGAATATGCAAAGGCGAAATAACAACAGAAAAAACTGGAGAAAAGGGTTTTGGTTACGATCCTATTTTTAAACCTGCTGGTTACAATGAGACATTAGCAGAAATGGATTTAAAGATTAAAAACGCTATTGGACACAGAGGCAAAGCTGTGGCCAAACTTATTGCTTTTTTAAATTCATAAAACACCATAGCCAAACCTTAAAAAACCAAAATGCCAGTTGGTTGTTAACATTCTTTATATTATTTTTAATCTATGACAGTTGAAGAAATAGAAAAGGAAAACGCATCTATTACCAAAGCCTACAAAGAGTTATTAAGCGTAAGTTACACCACTCTTACAGACGACGATAAAAAACTCATTAGAAAAGCTTTCGATGTTGCGCTGGATGGACACAAAGACCAACGGAGAAAATCGGGCGAAGCCTATATTTTCCATCCCATAGCCGTTGCTAAAATTGTTGCCCAAGAAATTGGTTTGGATGCAACCTCTATTGCTTCTGCCCTACTTCATGATGTTGTTGAAGACAGTCCAGATTACAGTATTGAAGACATAGAAAGGCTTTTTGGTGAAACCGTTGCCAAAATAGTAAGCGGACTCACAAAAATATCCTCCTTAAGCAAAGAGCAGGATATGGATGTTTCGCTTCAGGCTGAAAATTTCCGTAAGATGCTCCTCACCATGAATGATGATGTACGTGTGATTATCATCAAAATGGCTGATAGGCTTCATAACATGCAAACCATGGATTCCATGCAACCAGACAAGCAAGTCAAAATTGCATCGGAAACACTATACATTTACGCACCTTTAGCCCACAGAATTGGACTCTATAATATAAAAACAGAACTGGAGGATTTGGGTTTGAAGTATTTAGAACCAGAAACTTACAATGACATTCTGTTCAAAATAAAAGAAAGTAAGGAGGAACAGGATTTATATATCAAAGAATTTAGCGAGGTTATAAAAAAGTCTTTGGATAAAGAAGAGATGGAGTACACCATTAAAGGGCGTCCAAAATCTATTTTTTCAATAAGAAGAAAAATGATTGCCCAAGGTGTTTCTTTTGATGAAGTTTATGACAAATTTGCCATTAGGATTATTTATAAAAGTAACGAAGACAATGAAAAATTCCTGGCCTGGAAAATATATTCCATTGTAACCGACCATTTTAGACCAAATCCCGTTCGCCTGCGCGATTGGATTTCCTCTCCTAAATCTACTGGATATGAAGCTCTCCACATTACAGTCATGGGTCCTAAAGGCCGTTGGGTTGAAGTACAGATACGTAGTGAACGTATGAACGAAATAGCCGAAAAGGGCTATGCAGCACACTATAAATACAAGCAAGGCAATGAAAAAGAAGACAACAGCCTTGAAGGTTGGATTAACAGGCTTCAAGAAGCTTTAGAAAACCCAGAAACCAATGCAGTAGATTTTGTTGAACAATTCAAACTAAACCTATATTCCAAGGAAATTTTTGTGTTTACGCCCAAAGGCGAACTAAAGTCCTTACCTAAAGGTGCAACATCACTCGATTTCGCATTTAGTATTCATACCGAAATAGGCATGAAAACCAGAGGCGCCAAAGTAAACGGTAAATTGGTGCCATTGAGTCATGAACTACAAAGTGGTGACCAAGTAGATATTTTAACTTCAGATAACGTTAAGCCTAACCCAAACTGGTTGGATTACGCCACGACCGCCCGAGCACGGTCTAAAATAAAATCGGCTCTTAAAGAAGATCGAAAAGAAATAGCTGAACAAGGCAAAGAGGTTTTAAGACGAAAATTGAAACAGCTTAAAATCACATTAAATGAAAGCAGTATTAACGAGCTGGTTCGTTATTTTAAACTGAAAACCAGTTTAGATCTTTTTTATCGAATTGGCATCGGCTCAATAGACAATGCCATGCTTAAAGATTTTGCGGCGTCCAGGAGCAATGCCCTTATGAGCTTCTTTAAGAATAAAATTTCAAGAAAGTCTACCATTTCAAAAGAGGACATTGAAAAAGACGATACGGGTATAAATTACGATTCACTCGTTTTTGGTAAAGAAAATGAAAAACTGGATTACAAGTTGGCCACCTGCTGTAACCCCATTCCCGGTGACGAGGTTTTTGGTTTTGTAACTGTTACAGAAGGTATAAAAGTGCATAAAAAAAACTGTCCAAATGCACTTAGTTTGCAATCTAACTATGCGTATAGAATCATTCAGGCCAAATGGGTAGATTCTACAAAACAGGAATTCTCAGCCAATATTTTCATTTCGGGTATAGACCATATGGGCTTGGTAAACGAGGTTACCAAGGTTATTTCCCAAAATTTACATGTGAATATGAAAAGCCTCAGTTTTGAAACCAACGATGGTTTATTCTCTGGAAAAATCAGTTTGGTAGTAAATAACATCAATGTTATAAAAAAAGTTGTAGATATGCTGAAAAAAATTAATGGCATAGATAAGGTACATAGAGTGTAAAAAAGTGTAAATTTGCATCGCAATTATGAGTTCATCAACAGATACAAAGAATCAAGAGATAGTTAAAAGCGTGTTTACCAGTTTTTTGGAAAACAAAGGACACCGTAAAACACCCGAACGCTATGCCATTCTTCAAGAGATATACAATAACAAAGAACACTTTGATATTGAGTCTTTGTATCTTAATATGAAAAACAAAAAGTATCGCGTGTCACGTGCTACGCTTTACAACACCATTGAGCTGCTTTTGGAGTGTGGCTTGGTTAGAAAACACCAGTTTGGCCAAAATCAAGCACATTATGAAAAATCATATTTCGATAGGCAACATGATCACGTTATACTAACGGACACCGGTGAAGTTATAGAGTTTTGCGACCCAAGAATACAATCAATTAAAAAAACCATAGAAGAAGTTTTCGATATCGAGATCAATACACACTCGCTTTATTTTTACGGAAACAGAAAATCAACCAAATAACTATTTATTTTACAATGGCAGTAGACTTACTACTAGGATTACAATGGGGAGACGAAGGCAAAGGAAAAATTGTTGACGTACTAACATCCAAATACAATATTATTGCTCGTTTTCAAGGTGGACCAAATGCTGGCCACACTTTAGTTTTTAATGGCAAAAAACACGTATTACATACAATTCCATCAGGTATTTTTCACGACAATGCCATTAATTTAGTTGGAAACGGTGTGGTTATAGATCCTGTTATTTTCAAAAAAGAGCTTGATAAATTAGAAGAACAGCAAATAGATTACAGAAAATCATTGCTCATTTCGCGAAAAGCACATATTATATTGCCAACGCATCGTTTATTGGACGCTGCTAGCGAAGCCTCAAAAGGAAAAGCCAAAATAGGCTCTACACTTAAAGGTATCGGTCCCACTTACATGGATAAAACCGGTAGAAATGGATTGCGTATAGGCGATTTAGAATTGAGCGATTGGAAAGAACGTTACCGATCGTTGGCAGACAAGCACGAATCGATGATAAGTTATTACGGTGTTGAGTTGGAATATGATTTAAATGAATTGGAAACCGAATTCTTTAAAGCCGTTGAGGTTTTAAAATCATTGCAACTTATAGACTCCGAAGAATACATACACCAAGCACAAAAAGCAGGTAAAAGTATTTTGGCCGAAGGCGCTCAAGGTTCTTTATTGGATATTGATTTTGGCACTTATCCTTTTGTAACATCTAGCAACACTACTGCTGCTGGTGCTTGTACAGGTCTAGGCGTGGCTCCAAATCAAATTGGTGATGTATTTGGTATTTTCAAGGCCTATACTACGCGCGTAGGTTCTGGCCCTTTCCCTACCGAGCTTTTTGATGAAGATGGTGAAACTATGAGTCGTGTTGGGAACGAATTTGGCGCTACAACAGGACGTGCAAGACGCTGTGGCTGGTTAGATTTAGTAGCATTAAAATACGCTTGCCAAGTAAATGGTGTAACCCAATTAATGATGATGAAAGGTGATGTGCTTTCTGGATTCAAAACACTTAAAGTGTGTACTGCCTATAAATATAAAGGCGAAACCATCACCCATTTACCTTATAATATTGAGCCCGAAAACCTAGAACCTGTTTACACTGAGTTTAATGGTTGGAATGAAGATTTAACAGAAATGTCTGAAAGCGCCCAATTGCCTAAAGCATTGAACGATTACATTGCCTTTTTGGAAAAAGAATTGGAAATTCCAATCACCATTGTATCGGTAGGCCCCGATAGAAAACAAACTATTTTTAGGTAATAACTTAAAATTTTAAATAAAACGCCCCAAAATATTTTGGGGCGTTTTTTGTTACGATATACTTAAACATCATATTAATCGTTATTTTTGCGACAAACATGTATACTTTGAAAGCACCAAATCTTATATATTTTCTACTTCTTTCGCTTTTTTCGGTTTCAGCTATCTTAAATGCCCAGAAAAAAATAAAAATAGAATATTCCGGTTTTTTAACAACTAATGAAACTGAATATCCAGGTGCCAAGGTCATGGTAAGAGATGACAAGCAACAAATACATATCATCCATGAAGATATGAACCTGTGGTGTGACAAGGCTATTCATTACGGAAAAGAAGATTTTTTTGAAGCCTACGGTAATGTTAAAATGACACAAGGCGACACCATTAACATGACCTCAAAGTATGCCGAATATAGCGGTATATCTCAATTGGCATTTGCCAGTGGCGATGTGGTGTTAACAGACCCTAACTCTAAAATAACCACAGATACCTTATATTTTGACCGCTTAAAACAAGAAGCTTTTTACAGAAGTGGCGGCACCGTGGTTAAGGACACCTCAGGTACCATTACCAGTAGAATTGGCAGGTATTATATGAACCAAAAAAAATACCAGTTTGTAGAGGATGTTGTTTTGGTGAATAAGGATGCCACTATCAATTCTAATTTCTTCGATTTTTATTCAGATACCGGGCACGCCTATCTTTTTGGCCCTTCAACCATCGTAACCGAAGAAAGTAAAACCTATTGCGAAAAAGGGTTTTACGATACCAAAATCAATATTGGTTATGCTATGAAAAATGCCAAAATCGATTATGACAATAGGGAAATTAAGGGGGATAGCCTCTATTTTGATAATAACATAAATTTCGCATCCGCCACAAACAACATCAAAGTAACAGACACTTTAAATAATAGTGTTGTGAAAGGCCATTACGCTGAAGTTTTTAAGGACAAAGATTCTGTTTTCATAACAAAACGTGCCTATGCCATAACCGTTCAAGAAAAAGATTCCGTTTATGTACACGGTGATACACTAATGGTAACAGGGAAACCCGAAAAACGTATTATAAGGGCTTTCAGGAACGTAAAAATGTACAAGTCCGATATGAGCGGCAAAGCAGATTCAATCCATATGAACCAAGCTACAGGACTTACCCAACTTATAAACATATCAAAAGGCACAACGAGCGATAGGTTCTCGGTAAAACTCAAACCTATTTTATGGAATATAGACAACCAAATTACCGGCGATACTATTCATTTAATATCCAATACAGAAACCGACAAATTAGATTCGTTGGTTGTTTTCGATAACGCTTTTATTATTGGAAAGGATACCATTGGAACGGGTTACAATCAAATAAATGGGCAACGTTTGGTTGGGTTGTTTGACGATAATAACGAACTATACAATGTGGATATCATCAAGAACGCCCAAATCATTTATTATATAAGAAATGATGATGATGAACTTATTGGGATTGACAAATCTAAATCAGGCTCTATAAACATTAAAATCTCTGATAAAACCATAGATGAAGTCAGTAAATTAAATGATCCTGAAGGCAAAGTTCATCCTGAATCTGAATTCAAGGACAGCGATAGGCTTTTAAAAGGTTTTGATTGGCGGGATGAAGAACGCCCAAAAAGTGTAGAAGATTTATTTAAAGATGACCCGCCACTACAATTACCCATAATTAAAGGATTGGATGACTATGTGCCTCAAGAAGATTTTTTTGATGAAGATGTTTTAGAACGGATTGACAAAGCCAAGGAGGCCGAAAAAACAAGTGCAGAAACAGATAAAGCATCAAGAAATTTACCGAAGAACGTAAAAGATAAAGAAGCCAAAAAGGCTTCAAAAAACAAACCAAAACCGGTAAAAACCAAAGAGGTTAATAAACTTATTAAACCAGCCAAAGATACCACTGGTGCCGTGAACTAATGACATCTGATTTCTTAAAATACCAAGCGCAAACAACGCCTCATCCGTTAGGCGTTGAGATTTCACATGCCAATGGTTCTTACATATACGACAGTAACAACAAAGCCTATTTAGATTTTGTAGCAGGAGTTTCGGCAACCCCCTTAGGGCATAACCATCCTAAAATCATTAACGCCATTAAAGAGCAAGCGGATAAGTATTTGCATGTTATGGTGTATGGCGAATACATTCAAAAACCCGCGGTAGAACTCACCAAATTACTTGCCAAAAACTTACCATATCCACTTGAGAAAACCTATTTAACCAATTCGGGCACCGAAGCTATAGAAGGTGCTCTTAAACTGGCCAAAAGAGCTACAGGCAGAAGCGAAATAATAGCCGCACACAATGCCTACCACGGAAATACCATGGGTTCCATGAGCGTTATGGGCTACGAAGAAAGAAAACAAGCTTTTAGGCCTTTATTACCAGATGTTAGGTTTATTCATTTTAATATAGAAGAAGATTTACAACAAATAACAACCAAAACGGCTTGTGTAATTCTAGAAACCATACAAGGTGGCGCGGGATTTATTGAGCCTATAAACAACTATTTAGAAAACGTAAGGAAGCAATGTGATAAGGTGGGTGCTTTATTGATTCTGGATGAAATACAGCCCGGTGTTGGTAGAACAGGAAAATTGTTTGGTTTTGAAAACTATAATTGTATTCCAGATATTCTGGTTATGGGTAAAGGTTTGGGTGGCGGCATGCCCATTGGCGCATTTACGGCATCCTCTAAACTAATGGATTTACTCACAGAAAACCCAAAATTAGGCCATATAACCACTTTTGGTGGCCATCCACTAATAGCTGCTTCGGCTTTGGCTACTTTACAAGAAATCACCGAAAGTAATTTAATGCAGGAAACGCTTGAAAAAGAGCAACTTTTCCGAAAATTATTGGTTCATCCACTCATTTCAGAAATAAGAGGCAAAGGTTTAATGCTTGCTTTTTTAACAGCTTCGGCAGACATTACGAACGAACTTATTCTGAAATGTCAAGACCGTGGTTTGATATTATTTTGGCTCCTTTTCGAACCAAAAGCGGTTCGAATTACACCGCCTTTAACCATTTCAAATGACGAAATTACCAAAGGATGTAATATAATAATTGATGTTTTAAATGAAATAAAACATTAAAACACCCATTACAACCTTCTGAAAATCAAAACAAAAGACACTGTAAACAAAAAGTGTTCATTACTTTGTTAAAAACATTTAGGCAATTTTTACAAAAAAATGGAATCAAGCCTTAATTTTATTGGTGAAGAACATTTAAAACGCCTATGGAGTTTAGTCAAGACGACAACAACAATCTACCGCTAACTAAATTTGAATCGATGTTAAGAACAAACCATATTTTGTTCTTCGATTCTGAGGAATTCGAAAACATCATTCACCACTACCTAAATGAAGGTAAGGTTGCGCTGGCAAAAAAAGCAATTAAACTCGGTCTTGAACAACACCCCTCCTCCATCAACTTAAAACTCTTCAAAGTTGAAATCAATATTTTTGAGGACAAATTGGAAGAAGCCGATGAACTATTAACCGAGCTTTACAATTTAGACCCAAACAACGAAGAAATTTATATTCAAAAGGCCAACGTCTTCTCAAAAAGAGACAATCATGCACAAGCCATTGAAGTCCTTAAAAAAGCTCTTGAACTGACTGATGATGTTGTTGACATATATTCCCTAATTGGAATGGAATATCTGTTTTTGGACGAATATGAAGAGGCCAAGACCTATTTCATGAAATGCTTAGAAGAAGACCTTGAAGACTACTCTGCTTTATACAATGTGGTCTATTGTTTTGACTTCTTAAACCAAATTGAAGAGTCTATTGACTATCTGAATATATTTTTAGACAAAAACCCATATTGTGAAGTCGCTTGGCACCAATTGGGCAAGCAATATTTTGAACTAAAAAAATACAAAAAAGCTCTAGCAGCCTTTGATTTTGCGATTATTTCCGACGATACTTTTGTAGGTGCCTATTTAGAAAGAGGCAAAGTTTTAGAAAAACTAAAACGCTTTGAAGACGCCATTGAAAGTTATGCGATTACTTTAAAATTGGATGACCCTACTCCCTACGCCTTAATGCGAATTGGCAGCTGTCATGAAAAGCTTAAGCATGATGATTTAGCACTTCAATATTATGAAAAAGCCTTGCACCAAGATCCGTCTTTAGATAAGGGCTGGATAGCACTTACCCGTTTTTTCATTAGAAAAAGAAATTACCAAAAAGCACTTTATTACATAAACAAAGCCATAAACATCGATTCTGAAAATGTAGTTTATTGGAAACTCTACTCCCAAGTAAATCACCGTTTAAATTTTTACGAGGAGGCCGAACGAGGTTATAAAAAAACAATAGAGCTTGGTAATTATGAATTGAACACGTGGCTTTCTCGTGGCGATTTATTAATTAAACTTGGCGAACCACAAGCTGCTATTTATAATTTTGAACAAGCCGTAGACTTCTATCCCGAGAACGCAGAGATTGAATATCGATTGGCAGGTTTGTATTTCTCATTAAACGAAGTTGACAAAGGAACTTTTCATTTAAAAAATGGCTTAAAGTATAATGAGGATTACAGTTTCATTCTTGACGAATTATTCCCTGAAATCATTCAAAAAAAACAGGTTAAAAATTTACTAAAAACAAATCAATAATTATTGGTCTGATTAAAATGCATACCTTTGGTTTTTTGTTAAAAATCAAGACATGCAAAGACGATTTTTAGATTATTTTGTTATATCCCTAAAAGGCTTGGCTATGGGGGCAGCCGATGCTGTACCTGGTGTTTCTGGAGGAACCATCGCTTTTATTTCGGGTATTTATGAAGAACTGGTGGATACTATTAGCAACATAAGACCATCCCTTTTTAAAACTCTAATTAAAGAAGGTTTTTTTTCGTTTTGGAAAGCTGCAAATGGAAATTTTGTAACAGCGTTATTATCAGGAATTATTATAAGCTACGTAACTTTTATGCGGTTAGCCAAATACTTGTTAGAAGAACACCCTATTCTTATTTGGTCGTTCTTTTTCGGTTTGATTGTGGCCAGCATTTATTTTGTTGGAAAACAAGTAACCAAATGGAGCATGCCTGTTATTGTGGCTTTACTTCTGGGAACGGGAGTAGCCTACTATATAACATTGCTTCCAGCCATGTCGACTAATGGAAATCCACTGTTTTTATTCTTTGCAGGCGCCATAGCGATTTGCGCCATGATCTTACCTGGTATTTCAGGTTCTTTCATTCTTATTGTACTTGGGGCCTACAAAACGGTGAGTGATGCCATTCATGATGTAGATATCCAAAAGATTATCATATTTGCTTTCGGAGCCTTAACTGGTCTGCTGAGTTTTAGCCACGCCTTAAAATGGTTATTCAAACACTACAAGAATATAACTTTATCATTACTTACTGGTTTTATTTTTGGTTCATTAAACAAAGTATGGCCGTGGAAGGAAACCTTAACATGGTACACAAATACTGAAGGTATAAAGGAACCCTTATTACAGCAAAGCATCTCTCCTTTTACTTTTAAGGATGATAACCAACTTGTATTGGCTGTAATTTTAATGGTTATTGGATTTTTAACTATTTTTATTTTAGAAAGATTGGGTTCTAAAAAACAATAAAAATGGAAAGCACCAGAACATTAAAGGATAAAATATTCCTTGTTCTAAAAGGACTGGGTATGGGGGCGGCCAATAAAGTTCCTGGTGTTTCTGGTGGTGTAGTAGCTTTTGTTGCGGGTTTTTATGAAGAATTCATTTATTCCTTAAAAAAAATAAATGGAAAAGCGTTCAAGCTACTGATTAATGGACGTTACAAAAGTTTTTTTAATTATATAAACGGACGCTTTTTAGGCCTGCTTTTTTTGGGAATGGTTATCAGTTATTTTAGCGTTTCCAAACTTTTAGATTATCTAATCATTCATTACGAGTTGTACGTTTGGAGCGTGTTTTTTGGTATGATAATCGGTTCTATTTACTATATAAACAAAGATTTTAGAGACTGGAATTATAAAACCTATACATCGCTGGCCATAGGTGTAATTATAGGGCTTAGCATAAGCTTTTTAAATCCAGCGACCGAAAACAATAACCTTTGGTTTGTATTCTTCTGTGGTATTATTAGTGTATCTGGAATGACTTTACCCGGATTTTCAGGATCTTTCATCCTTATATTGCTAGGGAATTACGTGCTACTCTTAGTTGATTCGGTAAACGCACTTTCAGATACTTTTTTCGATATTATTAAAGGCGATTTCAGTTTCATTAATAACTCCGAACGCATAAGGATGCTAAAAGTTTTGGCCGTATTCACATTGGGATCCGTAACTGGTTTGGTTACATTTTCCCATATACTAAGTTATATTCTAAAACGCTTTAAAAGCATTACGCTATCAGCCATTATTGGATTTATTGTTGGCTCATTGGGCGTAGTATGGCCATGGAAAAAAACAATTTATAAACTTTCTGCAAACGGTGAATTTTTATTCGATTCCACAGGCGAAAAAATAGTTGAAAATTACAACAGGTACTTCCCTACTTGGAGTGCAGAAACAGGATATGCCATTTTATTTATATTATTGGGCATTGCCATTGTTTTGGCATTGGAAATTTACGGACAAAAAACAAGAAGAACACATGCATAAACTAGGCCTTTTGGGCAAAAACATATCATATTCGTTTTCTAGAGGTTATTTTAAATCGAAGTTTGAAAAAGAAGAAATAACCAATATTACTTATGAAAATTTTGATATCGACGATATCTCAAAATTCCCTTCCATTATAAAAAACACAGAAGGTTTAAGAGGACTTAATGTAACTATTCCGTACAAGCAAGCCGTAATGCCTTATTTGGACGCCATTGACGAAACTGCCAAAACCATTGGAGCAATCAACACCATAAAAATAGAAAAAGATGGTAAATTGATTGGCTACAACACCGATTGTTACGGTTTCGAAGCATCGTTAAAACCTTATTTAAAACCCCATCACAATACCGTTTTGATATTGGGTACAGGCGGTGCCAGCAAAGCAATTGCCTATGTTTTAAGAAAACTGGGGCTGACATTTCATTATGTTTCTAGAACAGCTTCAAAAGAGATAGATTTCACCTATAGTGACTTAAATGAATCTGTCATAAAAGAACACGACATTATAATAAACTGTACGCCACTTGGCACATTTCCAAATATTGAAAATTGTCCCGATATTCCTTATCATGCAATCACAAGCAACCACATCCTTTACGATTTAATTTACAATCCATCTGAAACTACATTCTTAAAAAAAGGCAAAGAAAAAAACGCTACCACCATAAATGGTTTAAAAATGCTAGAACTCCAAGCAGAAAAATCTTGGGATATATGGGGTTTAAGCAAAAACAAAAATTAGCGTTAAACTAAAGAAATACCTTTTGCCCCTTTGTTTATACTGTTCTTGTTATTATCTTTAAACCTTAAAGAACCCTTTTTTGAACCTAAACATTTAAAAAATGTCGAAGAAAGATAACCTGCAAGAAGCAGATGGAATGGAAAAAAACAGCATTGAAGTCAACACAAACGATGTTGAAAATGCTATAGAGAATACAGCTGAAAAGGCAGAAAAAATGGTAGAAGCTTCTGAAGCAATCGAACAAAATGACGAAGCCCCTAGCGTAGCTAACAAAGAATCTCAAGAATCATCAGAAACATCAAAAACCACAGATAATAAAGGTTCAGAAGATGACAACAAAGTTCTGGATGAAATAGATAATGAAAATGCCGAAGACGCTGAAGATGAAGGCAATAAAGACAGGCATACCATAGAGTTCAAAGAATATGACAATATGTCCCTTGATCAGATTGTGGACGAACTTGAGAAACTGGTCAAAAATGAAAAAGTACAAGCCATTAAGAAGCATGTTGATGCTATAAAAAAAGAGTTCAATTCTCATTATAAAGATTTATTAGACGAAAAGAAGAACGATTTTATAAATGATGGCGGTAACGAAATAGACTTTTATTACAACTCTCCTGTTCAAAAACGCTTTAAAGAAGCTTACAAAGAGTACCGAAACAAGCTTCATGAACACCGAAAAAAGCTGGAGCAAAACCTAAAACAAAATTTAGCGGATAAACTTGAGATTATTGAAGAAATAAAGGGATTAATAAATGTTGAAGAAAACATCAACACAACCTATAAACATTTTAAAGAACTTCAAGAACGCTGGAGGAATATAGGCCCTATACCAAGAGATAAGTACAACAATGCTTGGAATAGCTACCACCACCATGTGGAAATGTTTTACGATTTCCTACATTTAAATAGGGATTTACGAGACTTAGATTTTAAACATAATTTAGAGCAAAAACTTAAAATTATTGAACGTGCCGAAGAATTGGCAGAAGATACCGATGTGCTTCGTGCGTTTAGGGAATTACAAGAACTCCACAAAATGTGGAAGGAAGAACTTGGCCCGGTAGACAGAGAACATCGTGAAGATGTGTGGGAACGTTTTAAGGCAGCTACCAAAATAATAAATGATAAAAGGCAAGCTTATTTTCAAGAATTAGACAAGGTTTACGAGAAAAACCTGGAACAGAAACTTGAAATAATCGATAAAATCAACGAAGTAAACCAGCTGGAAATTAAATCGCATGGTGCTTGGCAAAAACAAATTAAGGTTATTGAATCGCTTCGAAACGATTTCTTTGAAGCTGGCAAAGTTCCTATAAAGGTTAATGAAGCTACTTGGGCTAAATTCAAAACAGCTGTTAGAACCTTCAACAGACAGAAAAATGCTTTCTATAAAGGTCTAAAGAAAGAACAATATTCTAATCTTCAGAAAAAATTAGAGCTTATAAAAATTGCTGAAGACAACAAAGACAGTGAAGACTTTGAGGTAACAACCAATTTAATGAAGAAGATACAAAGCGATTGGAAAAAAATTGGCCACGTACCCCGTAAGGACAGTGATAAAATCTGGAAACAATTTAAAAATGCCTGTAACCATTATTTTGATAGGTTTCACGCCAGCAGAAATGCCGAAACAAAAGAAAGTTTAGAAGCTTTCAACAAAAAGCAAACTCTTTTAGAAGTTGTTAAAAATATCAAACTTACCAAAGACAAAGAAAAAGATACCGAAACCATAAAAGATTATATTTCGCAATGGAACACTATTGGCAGAGTACCAAATGACAAACGCTATATAGAGGGTAAATTTTCTAAAGCACTTGACGATTTGTTATCCAATTTAAAAATGGATAAAGAAGAATTGGAAATGATTAAGTTTGAAAACAAACTGGAAGACCTCAACAATTCTGACAATACGCGGGATCTTGACAACGAACGTTCTTTTATTCGCAAAAAGATAGACGAAATAAAAGGACAAATAAACCAGTTGGAAAACAACCTACAGTTTTTTACTAATGTAGATGAAGATAATCCTTTGGTAAAAGAAGTACTTGCCAATATTGACAAACACAAGAACGATTTAAAACTTTGGAAGAAAAAACTAAGTAAAATCAAAGAACTTTATTAAATAAAAAAAACTCCAAATAGGAGTTTTTTTATTTTCTATTCTTCTTCGTCTTTTGGTTTATCATTATTGCTTTCTTCATTTTCAGAGAAATCCAATAAATCATTTTGCTGCAATAAATTGTACCATTGTACTATTTTCTTAATATCACTGGCATAAACCCTGTCTTCGTCATATTCCGGTAATATACCAAAGAAATATTCTTCCAATTTATCTTTACTATCCTTTGGGCTTACACTTGCTTGTTTGCCATCTTCCTTTTCTTTAATAGTATTTAATACCTCTTTTAAAGGAACCTCTTCAGAAAGCGTGTAAATAGCAATTTCACTTAACAAGCTTACATTTTGCCTCACGCTAACCGATATTCTTTTTTTATCTGTTAATGATTCTGCCACAAAACCACTTCGGGTTTGGGTTATTAATTTATACAATCCTGGTTTCCCTGAAATTGAAAGTATTTTTTCTAAGCTCATAAATTAATTTTAAAGGGCGCAAATATCAATTGTTTCTGTTTTTTTTACAAGTATTATCGTCTGTTTTTTGCATTTGGAAAGCGCATTCTGTAGTCTACGCTAATATCACCTTTCGATATTTTAACCAACTTGCCTTTTATTAAACGCTTTTTTAAACTCGATAGTTTATCTGTAAACAACACACCTTCAATATGATCGTATTCATGCTGTATAACACGCGCTATCAAACCATCGAATACTTTAGTATGTTTTTCAAAATGTTCATCATAATACTCAACGGTAATTTTAGGCTGTCTGTAAACATCTTCCCTTACATCGGGAATGCTCAAACATCCTTCATTAAAGGACCATTCTTTACCTTCTTCCTGTATTATTTTTGCATTTATAAAAACCTGTTTGAAAGATTTGAGCTCCATTTGTTCTTCTTCGGTCATTTCATCATCAGCAAAAGGTGCTGTATCTACTATAAATAACCGAATAGGAAGTCCTATTTGAGGTGCAGCTAACCCTACACCGTAGGCGTTATACATGGTTTCAAACATATTGCTTAATAGCTCGTCCAATTTTGGGAAATCTTTCGAGATATCTTTTGCTTTCTTTTTTAAAACAGGGTCGCCATATGCTACAATTGGTAATATCATTGTTTTATTTAAATTATTGAATGCAAAAGTACGACTTTTAATTGCTAAATTTTATTTTGAATATAGATAGCTTTGCAAAATAAGTGTGGCACTAATTTCATCTACCAATGCCTTGTTTCTACGCTGATTTTTTTTCAAACCACTGTCTATCATGGTTTGAAAAGCCATTTTGGACGTAAACCGTTCGTCCACACGCTTTATTGGAATGTTGGGAAATTCCGTTTCTAATTGTTTTAGGAAGGGTATTATTAATTTTTCGCTTTCAGATGCAGTGTTATCCATTTGCTTAGGTTCACCCACCAAGAATAGTTCTACTGATTCCTTAGCTGTATATTCCTTTAAAAAAGAAATCAAGTCGCTGGTTTCAACAGTAGTTAAACCTGAAGCTATAATTTGTAATTCATCAGTTACAGCAAGTCCTGTTCTTTTTAGTCCGTAATCTATTGCTAAAATTCTAGCCATCTATAATTTTTCACAAAAATAGTGCAATAAAAATAAAGGCTGTCCAAAACGGACAACCTTTATTTAAATACTTAACCTTAAATATTAATACTAGAATTTTTTCTTAAGCAGTTTGTACTTTGTTGATTTTAGGAAACAACAAGTTAATGTTTCCTTCATTTCTTAAACGATTTAAATAAATTTTAATATCGCTATTTGTACGCGCCAAATCTTCTTTAACCTCAGTATTTTCGTTTTCTATTACTTCAACAGCATTAACTGAAGTTTCTTGAACGGTTTCAGAAATCATTACAGTAGGCTCAACTGTTTTTTCTTCAACATTACTTTGAGCAGATGCAAATGAGAAAGAAAGTAATAAAGCTAATAAAATGTAATAATTCGTTTTCATGATTTGGGTTGTTTGCTGAGACAAATATATAGTCACACAAAAGCTGATACACAATTTTTTAGTTGTATGATGCTGGATTTTCGATTATTAGAAAAGAGGATAATTTCTATCGATGAATAGTTGAAACGGAAGTTTTTACCGATTAAAAACACCTAAAATGCATTTTGCCGAACGTTTTGAAAACTTAAAAGGAAAAACACTCTAAATTTTAACACTCAGAAAAAGCTAAAGTGTGCATTTTAACTACAGTGGATTTTTCATATAATATGGCCTAAATTCAATTTTTTGAATGATAGATACTATATTTGTCCAAAATATTATTATCGATGACTGAATTACAAAATATCATAGAAAAAGCTTGGGAAAATAGAGAGCTTTTAAAAGAAGACACAACCATTAAAGCCATAAGGCAAGTTATCTCTTTATTGGACTCTGGAGAACTGCGTGTTGCACAACCTACAGAAAATGGATGGCAAGTTAATGAGTGGGTAAAAAAAGCTGTTGTTCTATATTTCCCAATCCAGAAAATGGAAACTATAGAATGTGGTCCATTGGAATTCCACGATAAAATTCCATTAAAAACAGGTTATGCAGAAAAAGGCATTCGTGTAGTACCCCATGCTGTGGCCCGTCATGGTGCTTACATTTCTGCAGGTACTATATTAATGCCAAGTTACGTAAATATTGGTGCATACGTAGATGAAGGCACTATGGTTGACACATGGGCAACCGTTGGTAGTTGTGCACAAATTGGAAAAAACGTACACTTGTCTGGAGGTGTTGGTATTGGTGGCGTATTAGAGCCGTTACAGGCAGCGCCTGTTATTATAGAAGATAATGTTTTTGTAGGTTCTCGCTGTATTGTGGTTGAAGGCGTACATGTAGAAACCGAAGCCGTTTTAGGTGCCAATGTTGTTTTAACTATGAGTACCAAGATAATTGACGTTACAGGTGATGAGCCTTTGGAAATGAAAGGAAGAGTCCCTGCGCGCTCAGTGGTAATTCCAGGCAGTTACACCAAAAAATTCCCTGCTGGCGACTATCAAGTGCCTTGTGCATTGATTATAGGGAAACGTAAAGAGAGTACCGACAAAAAAACATCATTAAACAATGCTCTTCGTGATAACGATGTGGCCGTGTAATGAAAATTTTAATCATTCAGCAAAAAATGATAGGCGATGTGCTTACAAGCAGTATTCTGTTTGAAGTACTTCGCCTTAAATACCCCAAAGCAGAATTACATTACTTAATCAACGAGCATACTTCCCCCGTTGTTGAAAATAATCCGTTTATAGACTATTTTATCTTTTTCACTTCTGACATTGAAAAAAGTAAATTAAGGTTACTAAAGCTAACCAAAACAATACAAAAGGAAAACTTTGATATTGTTATTGATGCTTACTGCAAACTTTCCAGCAACCTAGTTTCAGCCTTTAGCGGGGCTAAAATTAAAATTTCCAAATACAAGTGGTATTCTTCATTAATTTATACCCACCCAATAAAATTCAAAAACAGTTCGAGTACACCCGCAGGATTAGCCATTGAAAATAGGTTACAACTACTTGAACCAATAGATATTGAACTATCTAAGAAAATTATAAAACCAAAAATCTATTTATCAAATGCTGAAAAAGAAAAAGCAAAACAAACGCTTTTAAGTTCGAACATAGATTTAAACAAGCCCATCTTTATGATCAGCGTTTTGGGAAGCGGTAAAAGCAAAACATATCCGATAGAATATATGTCGCAATTGATTGATTTTATTGTAAAGCAAACCAACGGACAACTATTATTCAACTATATACCTTCGCAAATTGAAACCGTAAAAACCATTTTCAAATTGTGCAAAACTGAAACGCAAAAGCACATTTTTTTAGATTGTTTTGGAAATAATCTTAGGGAGTTTTTAGGTTTAACCTCTTTTTGCAATGCAATTATTGGAAATGAAGGCGGTGCCATAAACATGGCCAAAGCATTAAACATTCCGACATTTGCTATTTTTTCACCGTGGATAGAAAAAAAGGTTTGGGCTACTTTTGAAGACGAAAACAATGTTTCTGTCCATTTAAAAGATTATAAACCAGATTACTTTCAAAATAAAGAAGGTAAAAAATTAAAAAAAGATGCCTTAAATTTATATCAAGAATTTAAACCATCACTGTTTTTGGAAAAATTGAATGGTTTTTTAAATACTATTCTTAAATAAATGGAAAAACTAACCGCTTTAATTCCCGTTGGAAATGAAATCCACAACATTGAAGAAGTGATTGCTTCCGTTGACTTTGCCGACGAAATTTTAGTGGTTGATAGTTTTAGTACTGATGGTACTTACGAAAAATCCATAGAAAAAGCGACAAAGGTTATACGGCGAGAATTTAATTACCCAGCCTCACAAAAAAACTGGGCCATACCACAGGCTAAATACGAATGGATTTTATTGATAGACGCTGACGAGCGTGTGACTCCCGAATTAAAAGCAGAAATTATTGAAATCCTTAAAAACCCCAATCCTAATATTGTTGCCTATTGGATTGGCAGAATGAACCACTTTATGGGTGAGCGTGTGAATTACAGTGGCTGGCGAAACGATAAAGTTATTAGGCTTTTTAAGCGTGACTTTTGCAAATACGAAGACAAATACGTACACGAGGAAATAATTGCAAACGGCAACGTAGGAACATTAAAAAACAAATTTTACCATAACACATACACCACTTTTGACAATTATATTGAAAAGTTGAATCGGTATGCATCATGGCAAGCAAAAGATTATGACAAAAAGATGGGGAGTATCACGCCTTATCATTTTGTTATAAAGCCTTTTTGGGGCTTTTTTAAACACTATGTACTTCAAAGTGGGTTTCGTGATGGTTTTGTAGGATTCACTATTGGTTATTTACAAGCCTACGCCGTTTTTATGCGCTATGTAAAACTTTGGCTTTTAAGAAAAAACAGACTGTAAAATTACTTTTTCCAAAACTTTAATTTCTTTTTTAAGCGCTTTTTCCTGTAAAAACGCTCTTGAAAGTCTTGTGTTTCCTGCCACATCAAATTAAAAATATCCTCGAAATTGTACCCAGAACATTTGGCATATTCATCACTCATGATCTCAACCATCGATTTATGAATGGTTAATCTCGAAAAATTCTTGATTCGTGTTTTAAAGTCAAGTTTACCAAATTTCATTCGGTTTAAATCAACCAAATAAAAATCGTAAGCATTACCATTTTTTTTTATCAGCGTATTTCCAGGGGAATGGTCTAAAAAAAGAACACCGTTTTCATGTAGTTTAAAAGTAAAACGAGTAAACGCTCTAAGAATAGTTTCGTAGTCGGGAATATTGAAATTATTGGTTAGATCTCTATAGGTGTAATCAACATTTAAGTGTTCACTAATGTAGAAACTTTTCTTGAATAAAAAGGGTGTAGTAAATTCATAGTAAGCAATGGGTTGTGGAGTGCCTATCCCTAACACTTTCAATTTATTTGCATATTCAAAAGAACGTTGTGCCTTACTTTTTCTAAAAAATCTATAGGCTATTTGATTAATTAAGTTTGGGATTTTAAATGACTTCACATTAATGGTCATTTCATCTATATAAAAAAGCTTCAATGAGTTTCTATCTTGATTGCCAAAAGGTTCGCCATTGGTTTCAAAATTATTGATAATCTCATCGAAGATTTCCTTTTTATAATTTTCGTTTATTATGCTTTTCATTTCTTAAAATTAACCCATACATTAATGCAAATGTAAAATATTAAATACTCTATATTTGTATTTAACCTCAAAACATAAATCCTATGGATTATGAGAATAAAGAAGAAGGCTATTATAATAATACCCGAGAAGAAATGTTAGCCTTTTTACCAAAAAAAGTTAAAACAGTTTTAGATGTGGGCTGTGCAGACGGATCTTTTGCTGAAACCATCAAGAATAAGAGCAATGCTGAAGTTTGGGGAATTGAGTTCATGCCTGATGAGGCTGAAAAAGCAGTTTCCAAAATAGATAAAGTTTTTGTTGGGCCGTGTGAAAATCATATTGAAAATTTACCCGATAATTATTTTGATGTAATTTATTTTAATGATGTGTTAGAGCATTTGGTTGATCCTTATAATGTTCTAAGTAAAATTAAAAGCAAACTATCAAAAAACGGTGTTGTGATAAGTTCTATCCCTAATATGAGATACCACAGCGCTCTAAAAAATCTTGTTATAAATAAAAACTGGGAGTATATGGATCATGGTATTATGGATAAAACTCATCTTAGGTTTTTTACAAAAAAAAGTATTCGTAGCATGTTTGTAAATGCAGATTATGAAATTATCACCCATAAAGGCATAAATGCCACCAAATCAATAAAACCCTGGATTTATAATATTTTTTTCCTTTACACGGCTTTAGATATAAGATATCTTCAATATGCTACGGTTGCTAAATTAAAATCGTGAGAGTTCCTGTCTTGCTTACCAAAAAGCATTATCTTGGGTGTGAAAAGCTATAGTTTATTCAACAAATTACTATTTTACAATAGTTTTGTAATTATTGCGTATTAAGTTTAAAAAACAAACCCAAAACACATGAAAATTGTAGACGTAAGTTGTATAATTATTAACTATAATACGGCCAAATATACCATAGACTGCATTAATTCAATAGTAAGTAACACCGAGGAAACTTTTTCATACGAAATTTTGGTAATTGATAATGCATCCACAGAAACCGATTATAGGGAATTGAACAACTTTATAATCGAAAAGAACAACAAAAGGGTTAAGTTAATAAGAAGTAAGCAGAATGTCGGCTTTGGTGCCGGGAATATGATAGGTGTTCAAAATTGCAGTCCCTGCAAATATTATGCGTTCATTAATAACGATACACTTCAGGTTAGCAATAACTGCTTGCAACATCTTAAAAATTTCATGGATACAACGCCTGATGCCGGTGTTTGTTCTCCACAAATGCTGGACGAGCATAAAAATTTCAGGGTTACTATCGACCATTTTTCAACCTTACAAAGAGAAATATTCAGAAGGGCTTTTCTTGAATTTTTGTTTCCAAAAACCTATTTAAAAAGAAAGAAAACCTACCAAAACCCAACTAAGGTGCATTATGTACAAGGCTCCTTTATGTTTGTAGACGCTGTAAGTTTTAATAATGTAGGAGGGTTTGACACCAACTTATTTCTGTATTATGAAGAATCGGATATTAGTCTTAGGTTGCTTAAAATGAAAAAAAAATACACCTATTTAATTCCTAGCTTGGAATACATACACTATAAAAGCAAAAGCATTAATAGAAATATTGATATAAAAATTGAACAAAAAATTTCTTTGCTCTATTACATCAATAAGCATCATGGTTGGTTTCATCATAAAATTCTACTGGTATACTATTCTATTAGATATTTTTTCACTTCTATAGTTAAACCTAAATATTGGAAGTTATTTCTAACCTTTTTAGTTGGGGCTCCTTTATCTAAATCCATTAAATTCAACCAACCAATAATTGAATTTGAAAATGCAAACCGAAATAAACAATACGCTTAAAGCTCTAAAAAATGGTAGATGGAACCCATTCTATATCCTATTAATACTGTTCGGAGCATTGGCTATGATGCATCTAGCTATAAAAAACACATCAACTGAAACAGCGTTAAGATAACATTATACATATTCTCAATCTAGCTAACTTTTTAGCATACTTAAAGAAGCGTTGCGCTTTACTTTTCCTAAAAAATATGCAATCTAATTGGTTGATGTCCTTTACTTCTAAAATTATCTATAACTTCATCTTAAAAAAGAGGTTCTTGCTTTGAAATCGGTAGCTATTTCTTTCTTTGTTGTTATATTAATCAACACTTTCTTTTCTAAATTATTTATTGCTCAATACTTCTTTGTACACCTTTAATGTGTTTGCAGAACATTGGGACGTAGTAAACTTTTCAAACAATAATTTATGAGATCTCTCGATAAAAAGTTGTTGCTTTTCTTTATCTAAAGCAAAATTTTTTAAGTGCTTAGCTAAAGTTTCAGCATCCCTAACCTCAGCTAATAAGCCATTGTATTCATGTGTTATGGCCTCTGGAACACCCCCAGCTTTAGTGCTTACAACCGGAATTCTTTTTAAGAATGCTTCATAAATAGTTATTGGCAAACCTTCACGTTCGGAAGTCATCAAATAAATATCCATTTGGTCTATCAGGTTCACCGCATTCTCTATAAAACCGGTAACCGTAATGTATTTTTCTAAATTATACTTTTCTATTAGTGGCAAAAACTCATTAGAGTATTTACCCTTAACACCTATTTGTATAACGTGCATATTGGTAACGCCCAAATCGTGCACCAATATGTTGAGCATTTCAATTAATGTAACTAAATCTTTGGCTCTAGTATGCGTGGCTATATTGCCAACTAAAACCACATCTTTAGAAATATTATAAGTTTCCCTAAGATTGATGTTGCTTTTTGGAGTTGGTTCTACTTTAATACCATCATAAACCACACATAGTTTATGATGGTTTTTCGGTTTTAATACAGATTTGAAAGACTTCAATACTGCTTCTGAAACACAAATAACCTTGTTTATACTCTTATGATTGTATTTAAATATACTAAGCTGGTTTTTTTTAACTACAATACCTTTTTTAGAATATACGATAGGGGTATTTATACCGTAAATCATATCTGCTATTACACTAAAAGTTACAGAATTACTATTATGCAAGTGAATGACATTTGGTTTAAATTCTTTAACCACATCATTAAAACTTTTTGCGTATTTAAAATACAAACCTTTTTTGTTGACAAAAGTTGGTAATTTAAGCCAAGCTTTTCAGCCTTTTCATGCAATGGTGATTTTGGCACACACAAGAGCACGTTAGTAACATCTAATTTTTCCAGTCCGTAAATAAGATCAATCATTTGCTGCTCGTTACCTCCCCAGGCATTGGCTCCAGAAACTTGTAAGACTTTCATCATTAAAATTTAAAAAAAAGGGTAAATATAAATTAAAATTAATTTATACTTATGTTGGATTGTTTGCTATTTTTGGCCTTATGCAAACCGAAATAAAAAACGCTTTAGAAACTTTAAAAGAAGGCGGACTCATACTCTACCCTACCGATACCGTTTGGGGCATTGGGTGCGATGCAACTAACACGGAAGCAGTTAAAAAAATATTCGAGCTAAAAAAACGTAACGACAGCAAGGCTCTTATTTGTTTAGTGGTAGACGATAGAATGCTTAAAAAATATGTCAAGCAAATACCCGAGGCCGCTTTTAGTATTTTAGATGTAGCCGACAACCCTATTACTATCATCTACGATAATGCCCAAAACTTGGCCAACAATCTAATCGCTGAGGATGGCACCATTGCTATTAGAATTCCCAATGATGATTTTTGTTTTCAATTACTTAGAAAATTCAATGGCGCCATAGTATCTACCTCGGCTAATATTAGTGGAGAACCAACGCCCAAATCGTTTAAAGAAATAGCTCCAGAGGTTTTAAAAGGTGTAGACTATGTTGTAAATTTGCATCGCGAAAAAATCTGCTCAAAGCCATCGTCTATAATTAAACTTAGCAATAATGGCGTTGTAAAGATAATTCGCGAGTAAA
The DNA here is from genome assembly GCA_018883545.1 of Marixanthotalea marina. GTDB lineage: Bacteria > Bacteroidota > Bacteroidia > Flavobacteriales > Flavobacteriaceae > Marixanthotalea > Marixanthotalea marina. The sequence goes on from JAHLEH010000006.1 coordinate 40,475, forward strand.
TTATAGCCACAAACAGCTGTAAATCAATTTAGTTTGTTTGGCAAAATGAAAATGAATTATAAAAAGGCTTTACATCATCCTATATTTGAAATCGTATCTCAAACAGCCAAAGAACTAAATCTTGAAGCTTACGTTATAGGCGGTTTTGTACGCGATTATATTTTACAAAGAGGCTCTGCCAAAGATATCGATATTGTTACGGTTGGCGATGGTATAAAGTTAGCTAAACAAGTTTCTAAAAAACTGCCCAATAAACCCAAAGTACAAGTATTCAAGACATATGGCACGGCCATGTTAAAGTTTGATGACGCTGAAATTGAATTTGTTGGTGCCAGAAAAGAATCTTACGATGAAAACAGTAGAAATCCATCGGTTGAAAGTGGCTCTTTGGTAGATGACCAAAACCGAAGGGATTTTACCATTAATGCATTGGCTTTGAATTTAGACAAAGATAAATTCGGCGATTTATTGGATCCGTTCAATGGCATACAAGATTTAGAAAAGAAAATAATCCGTACCCCTCTAAATCCAGATATTACTTATAGCGATGACCCGTTGCGCATGTTACGTGCCATTCGTTTTGCTACACAATTAGGATTTAAAATCGAAAATGAGTCATTAAAGGCCATTGAAAGAAACAACAATAGAATAAAAATCATAACCAAAGAGCGCATTGTTGTTGAACTGAACAAAATCCTAGAAAGCAGCAAACCGTCAACCGGCTTTCTACTTTTAGAAAGAACAGGGTTGCTCAATCATATTTTGCCAGAGTTGACTGCCCTAAAAGGCATTGATGAAGTAGAAGGTCAACGTCATAAGGACAATTTTTACCACACGCTGGAAGTTGTAGACAATATAGCCAAAAACACCGACAATCTCTGGTTACGTTGGGCGGCTTTGTTACACGATATTGGCAAAGCGCCAACAAAAAAATTTCATAAAAAAATTGGTTGGACCTTTCACGGACATGAATTTGAAGGCTCAAAAATGGTCTATAGGTTATTTAAAAGACTGCGGTTGCCATTAAACGATAAAATGAAGTTTGTTCAAAAAATGGTGTTTATGAGTTCGCGCCCCATTGCATTGGCAAATGAAGAAGTTACAGATTCCGCCGTACGTCGCTTAATTTTTGATGCCGGCGATTATGTAGATGATTTGATGACACTTTGTGAAGCTGACATCACTACCAAAAATCCTAAAAAATTCAAGAAATACCATAACAACTTTAAGATTGTTCGTGAAAAAATAGTAGAGGTAGAAGAACGCGACCATGTGCGCAATTTTCAACCACCTATTTCGGGCGAGGAAATCATGGAGACCTTTAACTTACAGCCTTCAAGAGAAATCGGGATTATTAAAGACACCATTAAAGAAGCTATTTTAGAGGGTGATATACCCAATGAGTATGAAGCTGCTTATCAATTGATGCTCAAAGAAGGGAAGCGATTGGGATTAAAAGTAATAAAGGTTCAAAGCAACAAAGACTCATAGTGGCATGGAAAATAGCAAAACTTTCAGAAAACTACTTGTTTGGCAAAAATCGATGGTTTTGGTCACAGATATTTACAAAGAAGTTAAAATTTTTCCCCAAGATGAACAATATGCACTAACATCTCAAATTAAAAGATCAGCTACATCTATACCTAGTAATATTGCAGAAGGTTATGGGAGAGATGGGAAAAAAGATTATTTAAGATTCTTAAATATTGCTTTAAGCTCTTTATTTGAATTACAAACCCAAATTGAAATTGCATACAATTTACAGTTTTTGAAAGAAGACAATTTCAATAAACTTTATGAAAGTACAAGAGAAATAGAACGAATGCTAACCAGTTTCATTAAAAAAATCAAAGCCTAAAACTTTGAAACTTTGAAACTTTGAAACTTTGAAACTTTGAAAAAAACAAAAGACAACAAAAAAGTAATTTACTGGTTGTTAACCGGTTGCTTTTTAATATTCGTTATGGTTGTTGTGGGAGGAATAACCAGATTAACACATTCTGGTTTATCAATTTCCAATTACAAACTTATTTCGGGCACATTGCCACCTATGAACGAAACCGAATGGCACGAAGCATTCGATTTATATAAGCAATATCCAGAATACCAAAAATTGAACAACCATTTTACACTCGAGGATTTTAAAGATATTTATTTCTGGGAATGGCTGCACCGCCTTATTGGCAGATTTATAGGTATTGTATTTTTTATTCCATTTCTATATTTTCTAATCACCAAACAGCTTACCAGGCCCACTATTAAAAAGTCCATCATTCTTTTGTGCATGGGTGCTTTTCAAGGTTTTTTAGGCTGGTACATGGTTAAAAGTGGTTTAGTAGACAATCCCGATGTTAGTCATTATAGATTGGCGGCGCATTTAACAACGGCCTTTATAACTTTTGCTTACACATTTTGGGTTGCTCTTGATTTAATGTTTCCTAAAGAAAAAAATATAAACAAAAAATTTAGGAATTTAATTCGCTGGGGACTAGCCCTTTTACTGCTACAAATTATTTACGGGGCATTTGTCGCCGGATTAGATGCCGGTTTCATCCACAACCATTGGCCTTTAATGAGCGAAGGCAAATTTATGCACCAAACGGTTTATATTGAACAAAATCCGTTATACAAAAACTTTATTGAAGGCAAAAGCGGCGTACAGTTTGTTCACAGAACCTTGGCTTATTTTGTAGTGCTTATCATTTTTGTTATTTGGTACAAATCCAAAAAACTATCGCTTACCAAATACCAATCAAATGGTTTAGACGGTTTATTGGTTATGGTTGGTATTCAATTTGTGTTGGGTGTACTCACGCTTATACTAGGCGTCCCTGTTTGGCTAGGGGTTGTACACCAAGTTGGCGCTTTTATTCTTTTAAGTTTTATGACATTTAGCTTGCATAGATTCAGCAAATAATTTTAAAAAAACATACATTTGCAATATAATTTTCAACCATGATTTACAGATTTAGAGCCATACTTGATAACGATACGGAAGAAGATATTTTTCGTGATTTTGAAATCCGTGAAACTGACACGCTTGAAGATTTACACAACGTCATTACACAATCTTTTGGTTTTGATGGTACCGAAATGGCTTCTTTTTATTTAAGTAATGACCAATGGGAACAAGGCGAGGAAATATCGTTATTTGATTTAAGTGATGATAATTCTGCCCGTTTAATGGGTGAAACCAAAATAAATGATGTGGTCCATGAAATACAGCCTAAACTTATTTACGTTTACGATTTCTTTAGCATGTGGACATTTTTTGTGGAATTGGCTGAAATTGTAGATGAAGTTGATGGCGCCTCTTACCCCAACCTTATGTTCGTTAAAGGCCAAGTGCCCGATGATGCTCCTGAAAAATTATTTGAAGCTGAAGAAGATGACTTTGACAATTTTGATGAATTCGACGACGGCTTTGATGTAAACGACTACGACAATCTGGACTTTGACGAGAACTGGAACTAAGCCTTCTTTTTAAAATCCATTCGGATTTACATTCTCGTAATTGTGTGTTAAAAAGTCTAGTGCTTTTTTTAGTATTTGTCCCATAGAGGTGCATTTCTTAAATTCTACATCTTGTGTGTATTCATAGATTTTCCCTTTCAGTAAATCTACATTTTCAGGTTTGGAAATAACATCTTCTGCCATACACTCTATGAGTTCATCAATCCTGCCATGAAAACTCTTTAAACGCTTTACTAGAATGGAGCGTTCTTCAATTTTATACTGGTCTATTGAAAGCCGTTGAAAACATTCCTGCACCAACTCTACCATTTTATAGTTTTCCTTAAAAAACTGAGGCCTGTAAATATTGAATTTACCTTCATAAGATTGTTGGTCAAAATCAATCGCCCGTATTTTATAAACAACATGGTCAAAATCATGTGTTGGAACGATAACATAATTGTAAGACCGCATATCGCCTAAAAGCCGAATCATACAACGCTCATTAAACTTTACAAATTCTTTGGCTATTTGCGATTTTTCACTCTTGGTACATTTGGGCAACATTTGTTTAATAAAAACATCACCGGGAATACCTGCAATATGTTCTTCAATCAAAGTGGTGTTGCTGACTAAAAAATTAAGGTTATATGGCGATAACATGTGCTCCAACTCTAAACCATAAATACGGGAAGCATCGGCTGTTTTTATATAAAAATACGTGTAGTTATCGTTTAAGATATTCCTCACCTTTATTCTGAACGGATTGGAATTTCCAAACGTACAGTAGTCAATGGCATCCACACTTAAAAAAGGTATGGTACTCTCATTTCCATCAGAATGCAATATGGTATATACTTTTTTTAAAGCGAGGTCTATTTCCTTTCTATCAAATTCACTGTAATAAACCCGAATCCACAAGGTATCGTTATCTTCATTATCATACACAGCAACAGATCCTTGAAAACGCAACAAATCATCATAAAACACAGGCATTTTTATATTCCTATTGTATTCTGTTAAGTAGTCGTTCAACTTTGAATTTATAGGGTACGAGGGTTTCTTTTTTGATATTTTTAAATCTTCCATATAATAAAATTAACCAAATTTAATGCTTTTTGAAACAACCTTGTAACAAAACAGAACAACTATCGTCGTACTTTTATAACCAATATTGCTGAAAAACTTCAATAAAAACAATTTATTTTGAATACCATACTAACCATTACCAACCTCACCAAAAAATTTGGGTATTTAACCGCCGTTAAAGATTTATCGTTTACCATAAACAAAGGCAATGTTTACGGTATTTTAGGACCTAACGGTAGTGGTAAATCCACCACTCTGGGCATTGTTTTAAACGTAGTAAATAAAACGTCTGGTGATTTTAAATGGTTTGATGGCAACACCACAACCCACGATGCGCTTAAAAAAGTTGGGGCTATTATTGAACGTCCTAATTTCTATCCCTACATGACTGCTGAACAAAACTTGAAATTGGTCTGCAAAATTAAAGGAGTAGATTTTAGTAAAATAAATGAAAAACTAGAGATTGTTGGACTTTTAGAACGCAAAGACAGTAAGTTTAGAACCTATTCGTTAGGAATGAAGCAACGCTTGGCAATAGCGTCTGCCCTATTGAACGATCCAGAAATATTAATCTTAGACGAACCAACCAACGGATTGGATCCGCAAGGTATTCATCAAATTAGGGAAATCATCAAGAAAATTGCCAGCAATGGCACCACCATTTTATTGGCTTCGCACCTTTTGGATGAAGTTGAAAAAATCTGCTCACATGTGGTGGTATTACGCAAAGGCGTAAAACTCTATTCTGGAAGAGTAGATGAAATGATTTCCAGTCATGGCTTTTTTGAGCTTAAGTGCAATGATAATGAGGCTTTGATGAAAGTCTTGGAGAACAATCCTGCTTTTAGCGCCGTTAAAGAGAAAGACCATTTGGTAACCGCTTTTTTAAATGAACCTTTAAAATCTGAAACGCTTAACAAATACCTTTTTGACAATGGTATAGTACTAACCCATTTGGTACAACGCAAAGAAAGTTTAGAAGAGCAATTCTTGCAACTAACAGATAAAAACTAACCCAGAAAAACCATCCAAATGCTTAGACTTTTAAATTTAGAATTGCAAAAACTTTTGTTGAATAGAACAAGCAAAGTACTCATTTTTGTATCATTCATATTGCCTTTTTTTGTGATTCTACTCTCTTCTTTTAAAATTAATTTTTTTGGGATTTTTACTTTAGAACTTGGAGAACTAGGTATATTTAATTTCCCATTAATCTGGCATTTAACTACTTTTTTTGCAGCACAGTTTAAGTTTTTCTTTGCCATTGTTGTGGTAAGCATGGTTGGCAACGAATACAGTAATAAAACACTAAAGCAAAATTTAATTGATGGTCTTAGTAAAAAAGAGTTTATCCTTTCTAAATTTTACGCTATTGTATTCTTTGCATTTATTTCTACCTTACTTATAGCACTTATTACATTATGCATTGGTTTGTACTATTCTAGCTATACAGAAATTGGTATTATTATTAGGGAAACAGAATTTTTATTGGCCTATTTTGTTAAGCTTGTTGGATTTTTTAGTTTGTGTTTGTTCTTTGGTATGCTGGTAAAACGTTCTGCATTTGCATTGGCGTTTTTATTTATTTTGTTCATTTTGGAATGGATTGCCTTTGGTCTCATGACTTGGCAAATGAATAGTGATATCGCTACGAAAATCCAAAACTTTTTTCCACTCCAATCCATGTATCACTTAATAGAACAACCCATCCAGCGAATTGCCATGACCAAGTTTCCCGATAAAACAGAGATTGCTTACGATTACGCCGTACACTGGTATGAGATTATTATCGTATTGGGTTGGACTGCACTTTTTATATTTTTATCGTATTTATTGCTTAAAAAAAGGGATTTATAATATCTTTAAAGGCGTATGCCTTTTAAGATGAAGAACATTGTTTTCCTTATATTTTGCTTGTCTAACATGAATATGTTTGCGCAAAGTGAAGCTGCCAATTGGTATTTTGGGTTTGGTGCAGGCATACAGTTTAATCAAGCTTCAGGAACGGTTTCGTCTTTAAATGACGGACAATTAGTAACCTTTGAAGGTTGCACTTCTATTTCTGATGATTCCGGAAGTTTATTATTTTATACTGATGGCAGTACTGTTTGGAACAAAAATCATGGTGTCATGCAAAATGGTTTTGGCTTATTGGGCGATAGCTCCAGCACACAATCGGCCATCATTGTTCCCAAACCAGATGATAACACCCTTTTTTACGTGTTTACTGTTGGGGCGCAATTCAATAATACCGGATTGCATTATTCTGTAGTTGATATGACACAAAATGGCGGACTCGGAGCTGTAACACAGAGAAACGTTAATCTATTAAATATATCTTCTGAAAAAATAACAGCTGTTTTAAAAGATTGCATCACTAAATCTATGTGGGTGGTCTCGTTTGCGGCAGAAGATGGCAATTCTGAAACATACAACACGTTTCATGCGTTTGAGGTTAGCGTTAATGGTGTAGACAGTAAATCCATAAAATCTACGTTTCCCATTAACATTACAGACCCTAGGGGCTATTTAAAATTATCGCCCGATGGCACCAAACTGGCATCTGCAAATTTCTCCGTTAATAACGATAATAATACTTTCTCGCAGGACAAACTCTTGCTTTGTGATTTTGATACTGCAACAGGGATAGTATCGAACCCTATTAGGCTTTCAATTAATTCGCAAAATACATTTCCTTACGGAGTCGAGTTCTCCCCTAACAGTCAGCTGCTATATGTGCATTCTTCGAATAATTTTCAAGCAAATGGCCTAGGCGGCTTGGATAATAATCCAGAGAACCACCGCTCTACCTTAACCCAATTCGACCTAACCCAACAAAATATTCAAACCGCACAAACCATAATTGATGACCGCCAATTGTATAGGGGTGGTTTACAACTAGGGCCAGACGGCAGAATATACAGGGCTCTTTCTGCAACATACCAAACTGGGTTACCTTATTTAGGAGTTATAAGAAACCCAAATAATGTTGGTATAGACTGTAATTATCAGCACAATGCCGTTAACCTATCCCCTAATGAATCTTCGCAAGGACTCCCTCCATTTATTCAGTCGCTTTTCAACACACAGATTGATATTATTAAAAATGGAAAAAGCAATATCAACTTGGCGCTTTGCGATGGTGATTCATATCAATTGGTTTCAGAAAATATTCCTGGAGCCACCTACACGTGGACAAAAGACAACTTACCTTTGTCCAATAATAATTATGATCTTATAGTTACAGAAAGTGGTCATTATGAAGTTGTTATTAACCCTAATAATGGTGATTGTGAAATTGAAGGCCAAGCCTATGTTTTTTTTAATCCCAACCCAACTGTAGAAAACAAAACATTGATTCAATGTGATGAAGATGGCACAAAAGATGGCGTTACCCTTTTTAACCTTAACGAAGCATATAAAAATTTATCTTCTACAGAACCACTTACATATTCGTTTTACACAGATTTAGCAAGAACAAAAGAAGTTAATAGTAATGCATTTGAAAACACCATGAACCCTCAAACTATATATGTAAAAGCAACCAATGCCAATACCGATTGCTTTTCTTATGCTGAATTAACGTTAACGGTAAGTATCACTGATGTAAATGATATCATTTTACCTGCCGTTTGCGATGATGATGGTGTAGAAGATGGACTTCATGTTTTTAATTTGAATGAAGCAGATGATGATATACTCAATGGAATTCCAGCTATAGGATTAGAAATATCATATTATGAAACATATGAAGATGCCCTTTTGGAAGTAAAAAATTTGGGCAACAGTTACAAAAACAAAACACCATACAGCCAAACTATTTTTGCACGAGTTGAAAATGCCAATGCTTGTTATGGCATAAGCAAAGTTGGATTGGTGGTAAACAAATTACCAAATATTGAGGGTTCCAGCACCAGTTATTACTGCTTAAACACACAGCAACCTATTACACTAGATGCAGGCCTTATAGGTGATTCCCCTAATAATTACAACTATTTGTGGTCTAGCGGGGAAACAAGTTATAGCATTCAGGTTAATGCTATTGATGCTTACACTGTAACCGTAACCAACAAAGTAACAGGCTGTAGTAAAACAAAAACCATTACTGTAGAACCGTCCAATATAGCCACATTTAAAAAACTTAATGTGGTTGATATTAGTGATAACAATTCCATTTCTGTTTTAGTTTCGGGTGAAGGCACCTATAATTACGCATTATATAATCAAGATAATAGCTTATACAGACCCTATCAAGAAAGCAGTGTTTTTGAAAACATCAATCCAGGAATTTATAGCGTTCTCGTAAAAGATATTAAAAATGATTGTGGCGTTGTTAACAATTTAATTTCCGTAATAGGTTACCCTAAATACTTTACACCAAACAATGACGGCATTAATGATACATGGCAGGTTATTGGTATATCGAATATGTTCCAGCCCGATACCGATATTAACATTTACGATCGCTATGGCAAATTAATTAAACAATTAAATCCTTTAGGTGAAGGTTGGAATGGATTTTTTAACGGACAAAGGTTACCCGCAGATGATTATTGGTTTACTGTAAAACTTCAAGATGGAAGAATCATTAAAAGTCATTTCGCTCTTAAAAACTAAATTTTAAATGTTTTTTATCGATTTTTTTTGCATTTCATCTGAAATATATCTAATTTCGACCGCTTTCAGATGCCATCTAAGTTGTTGTACCCAAATAGAAACAAATGACCAAAAACCTATATTTAATTTTAGTAATATTTTTTTGTAGTGTTTCTATCGCGTTTGCTCAAAAAATAACAGTTACTAACCCTGGAAATTTAGAGGATTTAATATTAGACAACCTTATTAATGGCTGTGTTGAAGTATCTAATATTACTACTTCTGTTAATGGTAATGTAGATAATTTGTCCAGTTATGCCGGTTTCACTAGCGGCAGCTCTAATTTTCCATTTGCGAGCGGCATTATGTTATCTACCGGTAACGCTTTATCTGCTGGAAATTCAGATATAGCCCAAACACTTAGTGAAGGCACAACGGCTTGGGGAACAGATTCTGACCTTGAAACCGCACTTGGTGTTAGCAACACCTTAAATGCCACCTCAATAGAATTTGATATTATTTCTACTTCAGGGCAGCTCAGGTTTAATTATTTATTGGCTTCAGAAGAATATGAAGGCGTTAATTCATGTCAATTTTCAGATGGCTTTGCCTTTTTAATAAAAGAAACGGGAAGCCCCGACCCATATCAAAATATTGCTGTAATCCCAAATACGTCGACACCTGTAAACACTGGTACAATTCACCCACAATTAGGGCCTAATTGTCCTGCTGTAAACGAACAATATTTTGGAGGTTATAATATTGGCGATACAAATTTTGAAGGCAGAACAACCGTTTTAACCGCTTCAACAACCATAACCCCTTATGTGCAATACCATATAAAATTGGTAATTGCCGATCAATCTGACCAAACATTCGATTCTGCCGTATTTATTGAAGGTGATAGTTTCGATATTTTAGACCTTGGTGATGATATTGCCACTTGTAGCAGTTCAGTTAGCTTAGATGCCAACATTAATAATCCATCGGCAACTTACCAATGGTTTTTAAATAACAATCTAATTGCTGGTGAAACAAATGTAACATTAAATGCTGTACAAAGTGGTACCTATAGAGTTGAAGTTACGGTTCCTTTGGGTACTGGTAACTGTGTTGAGGAAGATGAAATAAATATTGTTTTAGATACAGAAGAAAACATCAACCCCATAAGTAATTACCAATTGTGCGATGATTTAAGCGGGGATGGGGTGGAAACATTTGACCTATCATTTAAAAATGCTGAAGTTGTAAGCAACATTCCATTTGCAAACTATACGTTTTCATACCATTTAACCGACACTGAGGCTAGAAATAACACAAATGAAATTACATCTCCCATTCAAAATACGAGTAGTCCCCAAACAATATTCGTGAGAATTGAAGATACGGATACAGGCTGCTTAGGGTTTACTTCTTTTGATTTAATTGTGAACCCGGCTCCAATAATTACAAACCCAACACCTTTAGATGCTTGTGATAGCGATGGCACACCTGATGGCTATAGTCTTATAGACTTAACCCAAAAGGATGATGAAATTACCGGAGGCGATAGCAATTTAGTTGTTACGTACCATTATAATGCGCCAGATGCTACCAGTGGTAATAACCCAATAACTAATTACACCAATGCCAACACTCCTAATGACACGGTTTACGTAAGGGTGTTTAATACACAAACAGGCTGTTACAACACCACTTCATTAGATATAAATATGGAGGTAAGCCCCATAGTAAATACAGACACCCAATATATAGATGCTTGTGATAGAGATTTAGATGGGTTTGACACATTTGATTTAACCGAAGTACTTGATGATATTTTAAATGGTTTAACAGGTGTCACTCCTACTTTTCATGAAACTTACGATGATGCCGAATCTGGCTCAAATCCCATAGCCAATGCCACTAATTATGCTAATATTCAGCAAAACTTGCAAGAAGTTTATGTACGCGTTGAGGATGATAACACAGGGTGCTATACCATTGTGCCCGTACAAATTCACAGCAACTTATTGCTTACCGGTACAGGCATTCAAGATTACGCCTTATGTAACACCGAAGATAGTGGTGGCACAATTGAGTTCGATTTATATATTGTAGAGTCTTATATAGCTAATGATTTACCAAATGTTACTGTTACATTTTTTGAAACAGAAGCTGATAGGGACAATAACGTAAATCCCATCAATAAAGCTGTCGGCTATCCGGTGAGCGCCACCAATCCTTCAACTGTTTATTTAAGAATCGGAAACGGTGAATGTGAAGAAATTGCCGAAATTCAATTAAGGGTGAACCCCATATTATTATTTACACCTACAGCCCCTTTTATGTATTGTGACAGCGATGATAATGTAGAAGACGGCACTACAAGTGTCGATCTGTCATCCTATGATGAAATAATCAATAATGGAAATACAGATTTCTCAGTGAGTTATTTCCCCACTGAAGCAGATGCTGAAAACAATTTTAATCAGCTTCCTCTATTCCATTCTGTTAGTGGCACAGAAACCATATTCGTTAGAATTGAAAACATTGTTACTGGCTGTGCAACTACATCAAGTTTTGAAATTGAAATTATCCAAGCACCTGATGCGGTTTCACCAAGCCCTATAACGATATGCGATAACGACCAAGATGGATTAACAACAATCGATTTAAACGACATTAGTGATGATGTTATATCAAACCCATCACAATTTACCATAAACTACCACACATCAATTGATGAGGCAGAAACGAACACCAATGCCATTCCCAATTCAGATTGGTCCAATTACAATACTGCTACGCAAACACTGTATGCTAGAGTAGAAAACTCCAACTGTTACAAAATCGTACCAGTAGATATTATTGTAAACACATTGCCTATTATTACCAATATAGATATAATGCAACTTTGTGAAGACGATAATGACCAAACAGCAACCTTTTTCTTTTCAGATAAAGATGCAGAAATATTAAATGGACAACCTGGCAAAGAAGTATTTTATTTTGAAAACGAAACCGATGCCCTTAATGGAAATACAGGAAATGCTATTGACAAATACGCACCCTACTCCAACCTATCTAGTCCACAAACTATTTATGTACGTGTAGAAAATGTTACAGACCCAAATTGTTACGCCACAGATTCATTTACAATAAGCGTATCATCAAACCCCATATACAACACAGCATTTGAAGATTTTTTTCAATGTGACGATGCCAGTAATGATGAAAGGCACACATTCGATTTAAATGAAAAAATTACAGAAATAAAACAAGGAACACCAAATCCCGATGATTTAAATGTTTCTTTCCATTTAAACTTTAACGATGCACAAAACAATATTGGGCCTTTACCGCTACAATATACAAATGCCACCAATCCACAAACATTGTATGTTAGAATTGAGAGTATAGATACCCAATGTGTTGTAGTAGATGAATTAGGAATCAACATCATTCCCGCTCCAAATCTTACAGATGCCAATCCGCTGATGGTTTGCGACAATGATTCAAACCGGTTTGATGGCATTACTGAATTCAATTTAGATGATGCCGATTACCAAAATTTAGACAGAATACAAATAGGTGTAGTTGTTCACTATTATGAAAATTTTGAAGATATCAACCAAGATGATGCTCTTGATAATAGCTTGGCTATTTCAAATCCTAACAACTATGTTTCTAACACCAAAACGGTTTATATAAAAGTTACCAATACTATAACGGAATGTTTTACCGTGATTCCATTGGAATTGGTTGTGGAATCGCCACCTTCTCCTAATAATATTGGCACCATTGAAATTTGTGACAACGATACCGACACATACGATTTACTTCAGGTAAACAGCATGCTACTGGATAATCCAGACTCGGCAACTATTTCTTATCATAACTCTCAAGCCGATGCTGATAATGATACCGCTGCAATTGGTAATACTTTTAATTACACATCAAATAATCACATCATTTTTGTAAGGCTTGAAAACCCCAATTTTAATTGTTATATCACGACAACATTCACCTTACAAATAAACCCCAATCCCATTGCAAACACACCACCGGATTTAATAAGTTGTGATGATGATTACGATGGCATTTACGAATTTGATTTGTCTCAAAACACAAACAGTATCATAGGAGCAAATCTAGGCAACTATACAGTCACTTACCATGCGACCTTAGTCGATGCTGAGACAGGATCCAATAGTTTAAACAACCTATACCCTAGCACAGACGGTGAAATTATTTTTGCCCGTTTGGAAAATACCAATACTGGTTGTTTCGATACCACGCAGTTTACACTTTTTGTAAATCCTCTACCTGTAATCCCTGTTGATGATGTGATTCCGTTATGTGTAAATGATTTACCACTCATTATTGATGCCGAAACCAGCAATCCTAATGACACTTATTTATGGTCCACTGGTGAAACCACGCCACAAATAACCTTAGGGCAAGGTGATATTGGTGATTATTGGGTAACTGTAACCAGAACCTACCCCAATGCACCTTCTTGTGAATTCACAAAATCATTTTCTGTTATTGAATCTGCCATTGCAGATATCAACTTTACAACAACGGTCAACTTTGCCGATCCAAACAGCATAACTGTAGATGTTTCGGGAATTGGTGATTATGTATTTATTTTAGATGGTGGTGAACCACAAACCTCTAATGTATTCAATAATGTTAGCATTGGACCTCATACCGTAACCGTAAGGGATTTGAATGGTTGTGCCGATATTTCCCAAGACGTAACTGTTTTTGATATTCCTAAGTTCGTGACACCAAACAATGATGGGTATTTTGATAGGTGGCACGTAGCTGGTATAGAACAACTTCCAGGAACCATAGTTTACATTTACGATAGGTATGGCAAACTCTTAAAAACCTTGCCACATACATCGTTAGGTTGGGATGGCACCTACAATGGCCATAATATGCCCGCCGATGACTATTGGTTTGTTGCCAATATCGAACAAGAAGGCAATGCATTTACCATAAAAGGCCACTTTGCCCTTAAAAGATAACCTTTAAGCAATTATTCCCTTTTATAATTAACATAAAAAACTAATAAACAGAACTTTAAATCATTTTTGTATATTAGTAATCTATGCCTAAACTAAAGTTTATTATACTAATCATTGTAAGCCTTTTGGCTACAAATGGGGTTGCCCAAAAGGAAACCAACCGGTGGTATTTTGGAATAAATTTAGAGATAGACTTTAATAGTGGGTCCCCTGTACTTTCAACAAGCGGAAAAACAGATCCTCAAGTATCTTTTAACAGAGAAAGTGCTGTAATTTCAGATAAAAATGGTAATCTTTTATTTTATACTGACGGTAAAAGTGTATGGAATAAAAACCACGAGATAATGCCTAATGGAACCAATATTAGAGGTGGAAATTCACCATTAATTGTTCCAAAACCAGATAATCCAAACGTCTATTATATTTTAAGTGTAGGTGCTGGACTTGAATATGCTGAAGTTAACTTAAACAATGGTTTAGGAGAAGTCACTTCGTTCAATAATCAAGTTTCTGATCTTCCCATCATACCTCAGATTACTGCGTATAAGAATCCCGTTTGTGAAGAAGAGTATTGGGTAGTTGCACATGAAGATTGGAATCGTGATACCAAAATAACAAATAATAGATTCCTAGCATATAAAATCACCAACCAAGGAATAAGCACAGATCCTGTTGTTAGCCCTTTAGGTGGTGATATATACTATGAGAAAATTTCAGAGAACAATTATGAAGGCTATGGAGGTATGTTAATTAAACTTTCCCCTGATGGCAAAAAATTGGCTATGGGTGGAAAAGATCAAGGTCAACTTACACTATCTGATTTTGATCTTAGTACAGGTATGGTCAGTAACATTAAATATTTAAATTTTAAAGCAAAGAGTGTCGAATTCTCACCAAATAGCAACGTTTTGTATGCCGCCAAACTGCGTGATGATAACGACCCTACCCCTAATGGATTATACCAATTCAATATAGAATCTAATAATCAAACGGAAATATACAATTCAAAAGTATTGATAGTAAACGAAACAGAAAATAATACCATTCATGATGAATTACAATTAGCATCAAATGGTAAAATTTATATTAATGTATATGGGGAAAACGATTTGAACGCTTTAGATGTTATAAACAGCCCTAATACCGTTGGCCATGGTTGCAATTACGAGTACAGATCGGTTGTTATGCCAGGAAACCGGAGAGGTTATTATACAGATCTACCCAATTTTATGTCTTCCTACTTTAGAGAACCCGAAATTAGCTTTGAAAATCTATGCTATGGTGATACCACAGCGTTTTATCCAACCAATACTGCCGGTTCTATTATTTGGGATTTTGGTGATCCTGCAACAGGAGCAAATAATACATCTACAGATACAGAACCTACTCATGTTTATTCAGCTCCAGGTTGCTACAATGTTACAGCAACAGCCACTATAACTTCAATTTCTTCAATTCAAAACGGTAGCGTGATAACTACAAAAACTGTGATTTATAATGAAACCGTCACTATTTATCCACTACCTAAGGTTGAGCCCTTGGTAGAACTTGTTCAGTGCGAAAATGACTTGGATGGGTTCTCTCAGTTTAATTTAAATGAAGTGGTCGACAAAATATCAGCAAATGCAATTAATGAGATTTTTACCTTTTATGAATCGGAAACCGATGCTATTTCGGGTAGTAATGTAATAACCGACCCAACAGCTTATACAAACTCAATACCAAGTTTAGATATGGTTTGGGCTAGAGTTGAAGACAGCAATGGATGTTTCAGTACTTCACAAATCAACCTAAAAGTTACCAATACGCAAATCCCAAGTACATTTTTACGGAATTTCTATGCATGTGATGATTTGGATGGCGATGAAACTAACGGTATTTCCGTTTTTGATTTCAGTAACGTTGAAAATGAAATTCTTTCCATACTTCCAAACCCAGATGATTTATTGATTCATTTTTACAGAAATGAGGCCGATGCGCTTTCAGAAAGCAACCCTATAGAAGACATTTCAAACTATAGCAATATCGGCTACCCATTTACTCAAGATATTTATGTTAGGGTTGACAATAAAATTTATAATGATTGTGTTGGTCTAGGCAAGCACATCTCTTTAACAGTAAATCCTTCACCTGATTTTTTTATTGAACCAAGGCAGTTCCTTTGTGTGTCTGAACATAATTCTAGTTTAGTTTTAGACCCGTTTGAAAGTAATCCCCAAGAAGCATTTAATTATACTTGGACTTTTAATGGTGAGATTATAGCAACAACGCCAACCTTAACCATTACCAATCCTGGTGATTATTCGATTACTTTAACAAAAATTGATGGTACTGGGTGCTCAAGAACTGAAACTGTTTCTGTAATTGACTCAGAAACCGCAACCATTAGTCAAAACGACATTTCAGTTGTGGATTTATCGGATAACAACAGCCTCACTATAAAAAACCCTTCAAGTCTTGGTTCTGGTGATTATTGGTTTTCATTGGAGTCCAATGATGGACAAATAGCCTATCCATATCAGGATGAACCTGTTTTCAATAACCTAAAAGGTGGAATTTATACGCTATATGTAGCAGACAAAAAAGGTTGCGGAATTGCAACCCTGCCAATTTCGGTCATTGGTTATCCTAAATTCTTCACACCTAATGATGATGGCATCAATGATTTTTGGCAAATTCAAGGCATCAGTAACCTCATTCAACCAAACAGTAGTATCCAAATTTTTGACCGTTACGGTAAACTATTAAAACAACTCAGTCCTTCAGAAATTGGTTGGAACGGTACTTTTAATGGCCAAGTATTATCTACCGATGATTATTGGTTCCGTTTACTTTTAGAGGATGGTAGAACTGTTCTTGGGCATTTTGCCTTAAAGCGATAACACATATTTTACTTAATTTTGCAACATGCAATTTAAAGTAGAGTCAGGATTTAAACCTACAGGCGATCAACCACAGGCCATACAACAGTTAGTTGATGGCATTAATGCACACGAAAAATACCAAACCTTGCTTGGAGTAACAGGTTCGGGAAAAACATTTACAATAGCTAACGTCATTCAGGAAGTGCAGAGACCTACGCTGGTTTTGGCCCACAACAAAACCTTGGCCGCACAATTATATTCGGAGTTCAAGCAATTTTTTCCAAATAATGCGGTAGAATATTTTGTGTCCTATTACGATTATTACCAACCCGAAGCTTATATTCCTGTTTCGGGAGTCTATATAGAAAAGGATTTATCCATAAACGAAGAAATTGAAAAACTCCGGTTAAGCACAACGTCTTCCCTACTCTCTGGGCGTCGAGATGTTTTGGTAGTGGCCTCAGTTTCTTGCTTGTATGGTATCGGGAATCCGATAGAATTTCAAAAGAATGTGATTTCGTTGGAACGCGACCAAGTGATTTCCAGAACCAAACTATTGCATCAATTGGTTCAAAGTTTATATTCCAGAACCGAAGGTGAATTCAATCATGGTAACTTCAGAATTAAAGGCGATACGGTTGATATTTTCCCCAGTTATGCTGATGATGCGTTTAGAATCCACTTTTTTGGAGATGAAATTGAAGATATAGAGTCCTTCAATATTGAAACAAACCGTGTTATTGAAAAGTACGACCGATTGAATATTTATCCTGCCAATATGTTTGTGACCTCTCCTGATGTCCTGCAAAATGCGATTAAGGAAATTCAGGACGATTTGGTAAAACAACACGATTATTTCAAGGAAATAGGTAAGCATTTAGAAGCCAAACGCTTAAAAGAACGCACCGAATTTGATTTGGAAATGATTCGTGAATTGGGTTATTGCTCAGGTATTGAGAATTATTCTAGGTATTTGGATGGAAGACAAGCGGGTTCTCGCCCATTCTGCTTGTTGGATTATTTTCCAAACGATTTTTTAATGGTGGTTGATGAAAGTCACGTTACCATTTCGCAAGTCCATGCCATGTATGGCGGCGACAGAAGTAGGAAAGAGAACTTAGTGGAATATGGTTTCAGATTACCTGCTGCTATGGATAACCGCCCACTTAAATTCGAGGAATTTGAAACCTTGCAAAACCAAGTTATTTATGTGAGTGCCACACCGGCCGACTACGAACTTGAAAAAACAGGCGGTATTTACGTAGAACAAGTGATTCGTCCAACAGGACTTCTAGATCCCGAAATTGAGGTACGCCCCAGTTTAAACCAAATAGACGATTTGATTGAGGAAATTCAACAACGTGTTGAAAAAGATGAACGTACACTAGTAACCACCTTAACCAAACGCATGGCAGAGGAACTTACTAAATATTTGGAGCGCATACAAATTCGCTGTCGTTACATCCATAGTGATGTGGACACCTTGGAACGCGTTGAAATCATGCAGGATTTACGCAAAGGCCTTTTTGATGTGCTGGTTGGTGTGAATCTACTTCGTGAAGGTTTGGATTTGCCGGAAGTATCGCTGGTAGCTATTTTAGATGCCGATAAAGAAGGTTTTTTACGTTCGGCACGTTCGCTAACGCAAACGGTTGGTAGAGCCGCTAGAAACCTAAATGGTAAAGCGATTATGTATGCCGATAAAATTACCAATAGCATGCAAAAAACCATTGATGAAACCAATTATAGACGGGAAAAACAGATAGCTTATAATACTGCCAATAATATCACCCCAAAAGCATTAAATAAGAGTTTGGACAATGCTTTATCCAAGAATTCCATCAGTACTTATAGTTATGAATTAGAAGCCCGTAAAGCCGCTGAACCTGAAAGCGAGTATTTAAGCAAACCCGAACTGGAAAAGAAAATCAGGGATAAAAGAAAACTTATGGAAGAAGCGGCCAAAGCTCTGGATTTTATAGCCGCCGCTAAATTACGTGATGACATAAAAAGCTATCAGGATAAACTAGAAAAGCTAAAAGTATAACCTCTTAGCTTTTCTATTACCAATCCTATACAGGATTTAGCTATATAAAATTAAAAACTTAGCCGAAAATTTTTAATTATACTGTGTTTTAAAGATGTCTATCAATACATCTGGTGGCACTATTTTATTTGGAAAACTTTCCATCAAATATAGAACCTTACTGATTGATTCGTGGCTCAGCCCCATGCGTAATCCGAAATTATATAACTTTATTGCGCCTTTAGAAGCATTTTCACTTTCTTCAATATTCATTAACAACACCAAACGATGAAACTGAACAATGCGTTCACTATGGGATTTTAAATGCGTGTATGTAATGGGATGCTCAATTAAATAGTCAAAGTCTTCACGGGAAATTTCCAATTGTTTAGCAACGCCCAGTAAAAAGTTATATTCTATTTCCTTGATGTCCTTATCATACTTTGCAAAAGCTATCATTTCTGATAAAAGACTCAGCTTTTCTACTCTATTAACCATACTTTTGAGGGATTAATTATTAACGCTATAAAGTTACGCAGAAGTGTTAATTTGTAATCGTTGATATAATGTAACTTATCGAAAAACAGTGTGTCTTTAATCGTATATTTTAATTATTTCATCTCAAATAAAATATTTTCATCGAAAAAATAGACCTTACACATATTAAAAATTAACCTAAAAAGCTTTATAAAAATAATACAAAATACTGATTTACAATATTTTAAACAAAATTAACATTAAAAATACCGAAACAAAAAATAAGCTATCTTTATAAAAACTACGAAAACGCTAAAAAAGCAACAACTGATTAAAAAAACGGTAAAAAAAACGCGTCAATAACATAGATTTTAAACATATGACAAACAACGATATTTTAAAAAAATTAAGGGTCGCATTGAAACTTCGCGATGATGAAATTGTAGACATTTTAAAGCTTGTGGATTTTAGAATTTCCAAAAGTGAATTGGGTGCTTTTTTCAGAAAGGAAGATCACCCAAAATATATGGAATGCGGCGATCAGATTTTGCGCAATTTCTTAAACGGTCTGGTAATTCATATGCGAGGCCCCATGGCCAAAAAAGAAAATAACAAGACACAAAAAAAGAGCAACGATTAATGTTGCTCTTTTTTTATTTTAAGCTTTTTAGCTTTTCTATATTCTATACTAAGCCAACACTTGTTGCACTTTATCTGCTGCTTCCTGAAACTCAGTAGCACTTAATACAGCCAAGCCAGAGTTATCTATCAAATCTTTAGCAATATCGGCATTGGTGCCTTGCAAACGTACTATAATTGGCACGTTGATGGTACCCATATTTTTGTAGGCATCAATAACCCCTTGTGCCACACGATCGCAACGTACAATACCACCAAATATGTTTATTAAGATAGCTTTTACGGCAGGATCTTTCAAAATGATTTTAAAAGCGGCTTCTACACGGGCTGCATCTGCTGTACCTCCAACATCCAAAAAGTTTGCAGGTTCTCCACCAGCTTGCTTAATCAAGTCCATTGTCGCCATAGCCAAACCAGCACCATTTACCATACAACCTACATTACCATCAAGGTCTACGTAATTCAAGCCGACTTCTTTAGCTTCTACTTCAATTGGATTTTCTTCACGTAAATCACGTAAATCTAAATAATCCTTATGTCTGTAAAGCGCATTGTCATCAATGGTTACTTTAGCATCAACAGCCAAAATTAAATTATCACTTGTTTTTAAAACAGGATTGATTTCAAACAACGATGAATCAGATTTTATATAGGCTGTATATAAGTTAGAAACGAATTTAGTCATTTCCTTAAATGCTTGACCCGACAAACCTAAGTTAAAGGCAATACGCCTGGCTTGAAATGGCATTAAGCCAACAGAAGGATCTATTTCTTCAGTGAAAATTAAATGTGGTGTTTTTTCTGCAACCTCTTCAATATCCATACCGCCTTCGGTAGAATACATAATCATATTTCTTCCAGTACCTCTGTTTAAAAGTACAGACATATAGAACTCACTTGTTTCACTTTCTCCAGGATAATAAACATCTTCGGCAACCAATACTTGGTGTACTCTTTTACCTGAAGCAGGTGTTTGTGGTGTTACAAGATCCATACCTATTATGCTTCCTGCAATCTCTTCAACTTCTTTAAGGTTTTTTGCCAGCTTAACACCGCCTCCTTTTCCGCGTCCACCAGCATGTATTTGAGCTTTAATTACATGCCAACCAGTACCGGTTTCGGCTGTTAATTCTTTTGCAGCTTTTACAGCTTCATCTGCATTTTGTGCTACAATACCACGTTGTATGCGCACGCCAAAACTGCTAAGTATTTGTTTTCCTTGATATTCGTGTAAATTCATAACTTGCGTAATGTTTTTTTAAGAAAGGCAAATGTAAATAATAGCAATTAATTACACTAATATTTTATTGCTGAATGACTCACAAAATTCAAAAGTATTTCAAAATGTTAATTATTTAACTTTTTGTTTAATTTATACAATATTTTATACTTTTTATTTTTTATTAGAAGTAAAAAAATATCTTTGCTGAAAAATTTACGAAAGACAATGAACGAAAGTCAATTACTGAAAATAGCAGAAGAATTTGGAAGCCCAGTGTACGTTTATGATGCTGGAAAAATTGAATCGCAATATAAAAGATTGACCAGTGCTTTTAAATCTGTGAAGCATTTAAAAATAAACTATGCTGTTAAGGCATTGTCTAACATATCCATTCTTAAATTATTCAATACCCTTGGCTCTGGAATCGATACGGTTTCTATGCAGGAGGTACAATTAGGTTTGGCCGCAGGCTTTAAGCCCGAACAAATTATTTTTACTCCTAACGGCGTGTCTTTAAACGAGATAGAAGAAGCCGCAAAATTGGGTGTACAAATTAATATAGATAACCTTTCCATATTAGAACAGTTTGGCACCAAACATCCAAAAGTACCGGTTTGTATTCGTATAAATCCACACGTGATGGCTGGTGGTAACAGTAATATTTCGGTTGGGCATATAGATTCTAAATTTGGTATTTCCATTCACCAAATACCACATTTATTGCGTATTATAGAAAATACCAAAATGACCATCAACGGTATCCACATGCATACGGGTAGTGATATTTTAGATATTGATGTATTTTTATATGCCAGTGAAATCTTGTTTGAAACTGCCAAACAGTTTAAAAATTTAGAGTTCATTGATTTTGGTTCTGGGTTTAAAGTCCCTTACAAACCAGGTGATATAGAAACGAATATTGAAGAACTGGGACAAAAACTATCTGATAAATTCAATGCCTTCTGTAAAGAATATGGTAAAGAATTAACACTTGCTTTTGAGCCTGGTAAGTTTTTGGTGAGTGAAGCTGGCCACTTTTTAGTGCATGTAAACTCGGTAAAACAAACCACTTCTACTGTATTTGCGCAGGTAGATTCTGGTTTTAACCATTTAATAAGACCCATGTTTTATGGCTCACACCACGAAATAATTAATATTTCCAACCCTAAAGGACGTGAGCGTTTCTATACAGTAGTTGGCTACATTTGTGAAACCGACACCTTTGGAAAT
Organism: Marixanthotalea marina; assembly: GCA_018883545.1. Lineage (GTDB taxonomy): Bacteria > Bacteroidota > Bacteroidia > Flavobacteriales > Flavobacteriaceae > Marixanthotalea > Marixanthotalea marina. The sequence continues at coordinate 63,089 of JAHLEH010000006.1, forward strand.
AATCGCCGCATTAACGAAATTAATGAAGGTGACATTTTATGCTTTAAAAATGCAGGAGCCTACTGTTTCTCTATGGCCAGCAACTACAATTCTAGATTCAAGCCGGCTGAAGTTTTATGGCACAATAATAAAGCCCATCTAATTAGAAAAAGAGAAACCTTTGATGATATTTTGAACAATCAAATTGCTATCGATTTTTCAAACAAAAAAGAAAAAGAATTAGTAAAGTAATTTTTTAGAAATAAAATGTAAAGCCCAATTGATATTGGGCTTTTTTATTTTCATAATTAACTACTGATTTTCTAACTGTTCTTTATAAAGCTTCAAATTCTCTTTTATTTCATCATCCAGTTCAGGTTCTTTAATATCAGAATATGCTTTTAGAGTATCGTACATAATTTTAGCCACAATATAGCGCGCAGAATCTTTGTCATCTGCAGGAATGTTATACCAAGGTGCATGCGGCTTTGACGTTCTATTAATGGCATCTTCATAACAAGCTTGATATTCGTCCCAAAGTTCCCTTTCCTCTAAATCTCCAGGCGAAAACTTCCAATTTTTATTTTTCTTCTCCAAACGCCTTAATAATCTATCCCGCTGTTCATCTTTAGAAACATTTAAAAAGAATTTAAAAATGATAGTACCATTTTCAGCAATGTGCTTTTCAAAATTGTTGATTTGTTCAAAACGTCTGTCCCAAAATGCGTCATCTATATCATCAACTGAATGAACAGACGGGATATTTTCGTTTAAAATATAATTGGGATGCACACGGGTAACCAAAACATTTTCGTAATGCGTTCTATTAAACACGCTAAACTTACCACGCTCTGGCAATGCAACAGCATGTCGCCATAAATAATCATGCCTAAGCTCTAACGCTGTTGGTGTTTTAAAGCTATGCACCACAACCCCTCTCGCATTAAAATCTTTAAAAACCTCCCGTATCAAACTATCTTTCCCAGCCGTATCCATGCCTTGCAAACAAACCAAAACAGCATATTTGCCATGTGCGTACATGGTATCCTGTATATCTCCAAGTTCTTTCCTAACATTCCTTAGCTCCTTTTTGGCTTTCTTTACATCGACCATTGTTTTTAAATCCTTTAACGAAATGCCTGGTGAAATTTGAAAATCGGTTGCTTTTATAGACCCCATAATCCTTTTTTTTAATTAATAATCCTTAAATATACTAAAACCAAAAATTCGATGAACGGCAGACCTATTAATTATGCTTTTAATATATTTGGCCAACCTACTTATTAATTTAACCCAAATGTTATGGTAAAACATTACACTTTTTTAGCATTTACCCTGGTTATAAACATGCTTTCCGGACAATCGCCTTGCGATAATGCTAATTCCGATTTAATCTATGCGTATTCCAATATCAAATCGGCTTACGATTCCAATAACGTTGATCATTTAAAATATTATTCTGATAGATCGAAGGGTTCTTTTGAACGTTCTAAAGAGCACCTAAAAAATTGTGGTTGCCAAACTGCTTACGATTTAGCTTACGACGCCATAGAACTTTTAAAAAAAGTAGAACCTGCCGAAACTTTTGAAGATGGCCGGTTTTACGTAAAGCAAGTAAAGGAAATTGCCCAAGAAAGTATTACTGCTTTAGATAAATGTACTATTCAGGGCGACGATTTTATAGCGGATGCCAGTAATGAAAACCTCTCTAGTTTACAGATGGAGCAGGAAAAACTGAAGCAACAACAACTGGAATTAAAACGCAAAGCCGAAGAAATCAATGCGAAATTAGCTGAACAGAATGAACTGGCCTTGAAACTGGAAAAAGAGGAAATGATTAAATCTTTTGAAAGTGTTGTTTCAAAAAATGTGGAAAGCTATAACTCTACGCTAAAAGCCTGCAACTGTGATTTTAAGCCCATATCAAAGTCCGAAAACGACACAAACATTTATAGCAAGAGCCTAGAAGAAATTAAATTATACTACTTAAACAGTTTGAAAAAATTAACCTCCAATTATTTGTCGCAACTGAATGCGTGTAATTGATGATAAAAATTTAATCGTTTGGCTGTTTAGCTGCATGAAAATCCGAAGGTGAACTATAAGCGGTGTTGTTGCGGTTTTTAAAAATATTTTGCTGGTCCTTCATCCGTGATTAGTCCAAAACTTTTACCTTCTCCTTTAACGTAATAAACTTTTCCTCCGATGTTTTCTCTAACATAATTATACAATTTCTCATGGTCAATTTGTGTTTTTGATTCAATATGTATCCTTTTCCATTCACTTCTTCTTTCAGGGACTTTATAACCTGATATTTCAAAGAAATCTTTAGTCAAATCAATCATAAATTTTCTTAATTCTTTTTCTGTTTGTCCTCTAACACTAATTGTATAAATGTATTTTTTAATTTTTTTTATTCTGTCGGTAAAAAGGATTGTAATTAAAGTTCCGACAGCTATTAATATTCCAATGGCAGGTTCATAACTTGGTTCAGAGATAAACCAAATAATAAATAAAATGAATGTAATAAAAGTAATTCCGTTAACTATTTTTTTCATTCAAATGAGGTCGATTTAACTTGCATACAACTCCTTTTAAGGAAATTTTTTATTTACTAGCAAATAGTTTTACATCAGATTCACTTACTTCGCTGCCTCCCAAAATAATCAGCCTTTCAACCACGTTGCGCAATTCCCTTATATTACCTGTCCAATCGTAATTTTGTAACAGTTTTATGGCATCATCCGAAAATGATTTTTTTGCATTACCATGCTCACTGGCTATTTTTTCCGTAAAATAATCAACCAGCAACGGTATGTCTTCCCTTCTATCATTTAAAGGCGGCACCTGTATTAAAATAACCGCCAATCGATGGTAGAGATCTTCCCTGAACTTACCTTCCTCAATTTCTTTTTTTAAATTTTTATTAGTAGCAGCAACCACGCGAACATCTACTTTTATATCTTTATCACTGCCCACGCGCTGAATTCTGTTTTCCTGTAACGCCCGTAGCACCTTGGCTTGGGCCGATAGGCTCATATCCCCTATTTCATCCAAAAAAATAGTACCGCCGTTGGCAGCTTCAAATTTCCCTGCCCTGTCCTTTACAGCACTGGTAAAGGCACCTTTGACATGGCCAAACAATTCACTTTCTATCAATTCACTAGGTATGGCGGCACAATTTACTTCTATCATCGGCCCTTTGGATCGCTCGCTTTTTTGATGCAACCAATGTGCCACAAGTTCTTTTCCAGTTCCGTTTGGACCCGTTACCAACACACGTGCATCGGTTTGAGCCACTTTTTCAATCATATCCTTAATGTGGGTAATCGCCTTACTCTCGCCCACCATCTCAAAGTTCTTGCTGACTTTCTTTTTCAAAAGTTTGTTCTCAACAACCAACTCTTTTCGGTCTAATGCATTTCTGACCGTATTTAGCAACCTGTTTAAATCTGGTGGCTTCGATATATAGTCAAAAGCCCCTAAACGCATGGTATTTACTGCCGTATCTAAATCGCCATGACCGGAAATCATTACAATAGGTATTTCTGGTTTCAATTTTTTTACAGCTTCCAACACCTCAACACCATCCATTTTTGGCATTTTTATGTCGCAAAGTACCAAATCGTAATCGTCGTTTTTAATTTTATCAACACCCTCCAATCCATCTTCAGCTTCTTCTACTTGATATGTTTCACTTTCTTCAGAAAGTATTTTCAACAACACGCGTCTTATTGCTGCTTCATCTTCTATTATTAAAATTTTTGGCATCTTCCTATTTTTTTATAATATGAATATCTCTTTGTGGGAATGGTATGGAAATATTGTTTTCCCTAAATAAGCGATCTATTTCAAACCGGATATCACTTTTGGGCATATTGGCAACAAAACTATCATTAAGCGTGAATATCACTCTGAAATCCAATGAGCTATCACCAAAATTGATAAACTGAACTATTACCTCTGGTTCAGGCAATACATCTGGATGACTACTGGCGGCTTGAATCAATAACTTCTTAACCAATTGCACATCACTTCCATAAGCAACGCCTACTTCTACATTTTCCCTTGTAATACTATCATTTTGAGTCCAATTGTAAAGACTATTTTCTAAATATAAATGATTTGGTATAACCAGTACTTTATTATCTATGGTAACGGCCCTTGTAGTTCGCAGTTTAATCTCCTCAACCCTTCCAACTTTTCCATCAATTTCTATAATATCACCTACATGTACTGTTTGGTCTATTAAAATAAAAACTCCTGAAATAATATCCTGAAATAAGGTTTGGAGGGCCAAACCAACACCTATCAATAACGCTGCAGAAGCTGCAAAAACAGCGGTTACATTAACCCCAACGCCATGAAGCGTTATTAACAGAATAATCAAGTAAATCAACCAACGAAAATACCCATAAACCACTTTAAATTTACCCTTATCGTCTTCACTTAATTTTCGTGTAATAATTTTAAATAGTACCCTTAAAATGATAGTGGTAACAAAAACAACTGTTATAATAATTATTACATCTCTTACTGAGATACTTATATCTTTGGTGAAATCGTAATGTTGATTAAGAAAACTTTTAACATCTTGCCAAAACGAGCTCTCTTTAATAGAATCTTGTATGTTTTGTAACTCTTGACTCATTTTAATATTTAATCCATTTAATTAATTCTTTGTAACTAGGTTTTTTGCCATACATTAAAATCCCTACCCTATAAATCTTGGCTGCAAACCACACAATCAACACAAAAGTACCAATTAAAATTAGCAAAGACACTAATTGCTGCCAAATGGGTACACCAAAGGGTATACGCATTAACATAACCACAGGCGATGTAAACGGAATAAACGAAAACACCGTTGAAATGGTACCATGTGGGTCTTCTATCACTGTAAAAAAGCCAATGTAAACAGCCAATATTAACGGCATTATAATGGGAAGCATGAATTGCTGTGTATCTGTTTCGTTATCTACAGCAGCACCTATGGCTGCATACAGCGAACTATACAACAAATAACCACTGACAAAAAAGAAAATAAAGGCAAATATTAAATTTGTTATAGGTAAGTTATAAAAAGCTGTCAATACATCTTGTACCATCATATTAACCTCGGTATTTTCCATAGCTTGTTGCATCACTTGCTGCTGGGGTGATTGTACTTGAGCAAAATCAATACCAAAAACAGAAGATACGACAACCATAAGAATACCGCCTAAAACAATCCATATTAAAAATTGGGTGATACCGGCCAAGGACGTACCAATAATTTTACCCAGCATCAGTTGTACCGGTTTTACAGATGAAATGATGACTTCTATAATACGACTTGTTTTTTCCTCTATAACGCTTCTCATAATCATATTGCCATAAATTATGATGAACATAAACAACAAATAACCTGCAGCACCACCAAAAATAAGCTTAACTACACTATCTACTTTAGAGGTTTTTTTGCCTTCAAAACTTTCTTGGGCAATATTTACAACTGCTCTCGAGGTTTTTATTTTTTCTATATCCACCCCTTCCTTTTGCAGCCTTATATCCGTAAGTCTTTCTTCAAGTATATTTTCTAAATCTGAAATTAACGACAGCGATGGCGATTCTTCAGAATAAAACTCTAAATGTGCTGGTTCTGTTTGTATACTGTCTAATTTGCCTATGTGCAACAAACCATAATTAGACGTTTCTTTTACCAACGCTTTTGCAGTGTTCAAGGTTATATCCTGCAAAATATCGTATTTAGTGTTTTCGGTATCTTCAAAGGTATCTTCAACCAAACCAGATTCATCCAATACCGAAATGGTACGTTGCTTGTCGTTATTTAACTGCGATAAATAGGCCACTACAGAAATAAGTACAATCATTATAATAGGACTTAAAATCGTCATGATTATAAATGACTTGTTTCTAACCTTTGTTAAATACTCACGTTTTATTATAAGTGGTAAATGGTTCATAAATTAGTTATTCTTTACCGTTTGAATAAAAATATCGTTCACACTGGGTATTAGTTCTACAAAATGTGATATTTCTCCTTTTGTTGTTAAAAAACTTAGCAAATCATTAGGGTTGTCTCCTTCTGGTAACTTTATGTTCAACTTTAATTCATTATCCAAAGTTTTAAAATTGGCAGGTGTTACTTGAAACTTTTCTGATAACTCCTTTTGTAATTCACTTTTAGTATTAGTTTTAATGCCCACTTCATATGTGTTGGTTTTATATTGACGCTTAACCTCTAACAAGTTACCATCCAATATTTTATTCGATTTATTTATCAAAAATATATCGTCACACAACTCTTCAACAGACTCCATTCTGTGTGTTGAAAAAATAACCGTGGCACCATCATTTCGCAATTGTAAAATCTGGTCTTTTATCAAATTGGCATTTATGGGATCGAAACCTGAAAAGGGCTCATCAAAAATCAACAATTTTGGTTGGTGCAACACAGTGACAACAAATTGGATTTTTTGCGCCATTCCTTTAGACAATTCCTGAATTTTTTTGTTCCACCAATCGCCAATCTCTAAACGTTCAAACCAATATTTCAATCGTTCTTTTGCCTCTGACTTACTCAATCCTTTTAGCTGCGCCAAATACAAAGCCTGTTCTCCTACTTTCATGGTTTTATAAAGTCCTCGCTCTTCGGGCAAATAACCTATATCCTTTATATGATTCGAATTAAGTGCGGCTCCATCTAAAAAAATAGTGCCCGAATCTGGCATGGTTATTTGGTTTATAATTCTAATAAGTGATGTTTTTCCAGCACCATTAGGACCTAACAATCCGTAAATACTTCCTTTAGGAACTGCTAAAGACACATTATTTAGTGCCGTAAAGTCACCGTACTTTTTAGAAATACCGTTGACTTCGAGTAAGTTGCTCATTCTAGTTTTTAATTGACTTTGATGTGTAAATATATTAAATGTTAAGGGAGTAGATAACCCGATATACGATAATTTAATTTAGCTAATGGCATAAAAGCAAAACCCACCCTCAATTAAATTAAGGATGGGAAAAAAATTGCTATGAAAAAGAAAAATTATCACTAAAATTAGTTAGTGATAAATCAAATATAGTTTTTTTTTAATAATCAACAAAGAATATAATAAGTATTGCATAAAAAAAATCCGCATAAATGCGGATTCCTTATTTTATTGTGATTTCTTTTAAGAAAACATATCTTTTACTTTTTCAAAAAATGATTTGTCCGAGCTTTCCGGTCTGGGTGTAAAATTGTCATCATTCATCATATTTTCAAAAAACTCCCTCTGTTGTTTATTCAACTCTTTAGGAGTCCAAACATTTACATGCACCAGTAAATCACCGCGTCCATAACCATTAATATTAGGAACACCTTTACTTCGCAAACGCAAGATTTTACCCGATTGTACGCCAGCTTCTACTTTAATTCGTACTTTACCCGTAACAGTATCAATTTCCTTTGAAGTCCCTAAAACGGCTTCAGGATAACTAATGTACATATCGTAATGTAAATTATCGCCTTCACGCTGAAGCTTTTGGTGCGGCTCCTCCTCTATTAATACAATAAGATCGCCCGCTATACCATTTCCTGGAGCATCATTACCTTTGCCAGATACTTTTAGCTGCATATCGTCTACAACACCTGCAGGAATTTTTATTGAAACGGTTTCTTCTACTACTTTTAAACCTTGAGCATCGGCATCGGCTGGCTTTTTATCTATAGTTTGCCCTGCACCACCACACACATTACAGGGGGCGGAGGTTTGCATTCTACCTAAAATAGTATTTGCTATCCTGGTAACTTGACCCGTACCATGACAAGTAGCGCATGTTTTATAGGTTGTTCCAGGTGCTTGGACTTTTCTCTTAACTTTTATTTTCTTTTCAACACCGTTGGCTATTTCCTCTAAGGTTAATTTAACCCTAATTCTTAGGTTGCTGCCTTTTGCCCGACGTTGGCCACCACCGCCAAAACCAGAAAAACCACCGCCAAAAGCGCCACCAAAAATGTCTCCAAACTGACTGAATATGTCATCCATATTCATACCGCCACCGCCAAAACCGCCGCCTTCAAAGGCTTGATGTCCAAATTGATCGTAACGGGCTTTCTTATCTGGGTTACTTAAAACCTCATAAGCCTCGGCCGCTTCTTTAAACTTAGCTTCCGCTTCTTTATTATCTGGGTTTTTATCTGGATGGTATTCAATAGCTTTTTTACGATAGGCCTTTTTTATTTCGGCATCACTTGCTCCTTTGCTAACTCCCAATATCTCGTAATAGTCTCTCTTTGCCATATATCTTGGTTTATTGCCCGATTACTACTTTAGGAAAACGAATAACCTTATCTCCTAATGCATATCCTTTTTCAATAACATCTATAATTTTGCCTTTTAAATCATCGCTCGGTGCAGGAATTTGTGTAACCGCTTCGTGATTATCGGCATTAAATACATCTCCTTGAGCTACTTCTATAACAGACAATCCTTTTTGTTGCAAAGTGGATTTTAGCTTGTTGCTTATGAGCTCAACTCCTTTTAAAAGTTCTTTTTCTTTGGTTTTTGAAATCTCTACATAAGCCCTGTCAAAATCATCTAAAATTGGCAACAAAGCCTCCATAACCTCCCTATTGGCAGACCTGAACAAATCGATACGCTCTTTAGATGTACGTTTTTTGTAATTCTCGAACTCGGCAAATAAGCGTAAAAACTTATCTTTTTCCTGCTTTAATTCTTCTTTTAGCTTTTCTTCAACGGTTTGTTCTTCAACAACTTGATCTTCTACTTCAACAGTTTTTGTTTCGTTTTCTGTTGGTGTTTCCACTTTTATATCTTCGTCTTTGTTTTCTTTTTTGCTCATAGATATTTCAATTTATACAAACTCTTAAACTTGTTGGCAAAATTACTGCCATTATTGAAAAAATGTCATAATGTCATTAAATTTTTTTTGATAGATTCAATAACAAAAAAATAGATTAAAAAAACATATTTTAGTATTCATACTAAAAACAAATTATAATAAACTAATTATGAAATCACCCATTTATTTTAAAAAAAACACAATCAGCTTTTTACTAATTATTACAACCATAACAAACGTATTGGGCCAAGAAACAACCATACGAGGTATTGTGAAAGATGATTTTAAAAACCCCTTAGAAAATGTTAGTGTTAAAATAGAAAATGGCGACACAGAAGTATTTACTGATGCCACTGGGCTTTATAATATTACAGTGCCCGCCAAAAGTAAATTGGTTTTTTCGTATGATGGTTATAAACCAAAAAAAGTATCTACCAAAAACAAAGATGTTATTAATGTCTTTTTAAAATACAACAAGAAAGCTAACGACGATAAAGAAGTAAATACTGGCTATGGTAAAATTAAACAATCTGAGAGTACTATTTCAGCAAGTTCTGTGGATGAGAAATTCATAGAACAGGAAAACAACTTGGATATGGCTACATATTTAAGAACTGTACCTGGCGTTAGAGTTATTGAAGAAGGTGGTGAATTAAATATTCTAATAAGAGGCAACCGAAGTTTAAACTCAAGTGATGCGCCACTAATTATGCTAAATGGGTCTCAATACAATGGTTCATTAAAAAATTTAAACCCAAGAGATATAAAAGCCATCGATGTTCTCAAAGATGCTTCTGGAACAGCAGCTTACGGCTCTAGAGGTGCCAACGGTGTTATTTTAATTTCAACCAAATAAGTATACTGGAATAAACTTCTGTACCATTAAGTTTAAAAGTGTTATTTTGGTTAAAAATTTCAACTGAACTAAACTTCAAAATCAATGAAAAAACTATTCTACTTTTTTTGTATTTCCTTAATTCTTTGCAGCTGCGGAAATAAAGAAAACAATGAAAGCGTTACATCCCAAACAAATAGCAATCCAACAGAAATGACCAAACAATTACGCCACGTGGTGTTATTTAAATTTAAAGAATCGTCAAGCGCAGCAGATATCAACAAAGTGGAAACCGCTTTTGAAGCATTACCTTCAAAAATTAAGGAAATTAAAGATTTAGAATGGGGATTAAATAATAGTCCCGAAGGTATAAACAAAGGATTTACCCATTGTTTTTTTGTAACTTTTGACAGTGAAGAAGACAGAGCCATTTACTTACCTCACCCAGCTCACAAAGCATTTGTGGATATTTTAAGTCCGCATTTAGATGACGTGTTGGTTATAGATTATTGGAATCGTTAACATTTTGCTGAATATTATAGTAAATCTTCTAAGGCTGGTTTTAAATAATTAAATTTAAAACCAAAGCCTTTGTTTGTTACTTTTTTGGAACTTACCCGTTGGCTATCAAATAACAACGTATGCATTTCTCCCAAAACAAATTTTAAAACGAACTTGGGTATATTGGGCAATACCAAAGGCCTGTCAATTACTTTTGCAATAGATTTTATTAATTCTTTATTACTAACAGGGTTGGGGGCCACACCATTGTAAACACCTTCCAAATGGTGTTTTAATATATATACGTACATTTTACCCAAATCCTCATTATGAATCCACGATTGCCATTGCTTTCCATTACCAAAAGCAGCTCCCAAACCGTATTTTATAGGTTTTGCCATTTCAGGAAGTGCCCCTCCTTTTGCTGACAAAACCAGACCAGTTCTTATTTTAGAAACTTTAATTCCTAAGTTAGAAAAACCATCTACACTATGCTCCCATTCTTTAACGACGTGCGCCAGAAAAGACTCGTCAAAATCATGGAATGTTTCTTCGTAATAATTGGTTAAAGAATCTGGATAAACACCTATGGCACTTGCAGAAATAATATGTTTTATTGGATACGATTCCCCTTTTAAAGAATCAATTAACAGCTGTGTACTTTCTGTTCTACTTGTAATAATTTCCTTTTTATAACTTGACGTCCACCGCTTGGAAATATTGGCACCTGCCAAGTGAACAATGGCGTCCACCCCTTCAAAACAACGCATATCGATATCTTTCGACGTTACATTCCAATAAAATCCTTTATAATTTTCTTTGTTTTCAATTTTGGATTTTGAAGTAGTTAAATAATTAACAGCTATGTTTTCTGCATGACATTGCTTTACAATTTCTTCACCTATTAACCCCGTAGCCCCCGTTATTAAAACCTTCATATTCTTTTTTTATAAAGTTACGAAACCACAAAGCAAACCACACTTGATTTATATTAGGTTTAACAAAAAATACCGTTAATCTTTACTTAACACTTTATGTTACATATATTTAAATAAATACAAACCGAATTCGTAGATATTACAATGTTTTGCTAGCGCACAACATTTGACTTATGCCGAATGCTCAGTGCCTTTAATGGCCCTGAGCATTTCTCTCTTTCCAGGGGGGCCTGGTAATTTTTCAACCTTAAACCCAACTTCCATCATGGCTCTTCTAACACTGCCTTTTGCAGAATATGTAACCAAAACACCGTTGATTTTTAAAGCATTAAACATCTTTTCAAAAATAGCTTTGGTCCATAATTCAGATTGTACCCTTGCACCAAAAGCATCAAAATAAATTAAGTCGTACATATTTTGATCGCTAATCTCATTAAAAAACTGTTGCTTTTTTAAAATTGAGAAGCTAGACAATAATTCATGCTTTTCTTCCCAAGAAACTTTGTGCATTTTTTCAAATAGAAAATCTTGGCTATTCACGTTTAGTTGCTCCGAATAATTTAGCTTCCCCACCTCTTCTGGGGGCACGGGATAGGCCTCCACCCCACAATAATCAATTTCTACGCTTAATCTTTTAGCTTCAAGGGCGGTAATAAATGCATTTAGTCCTGTGCCGAAACCTATTTCAAGAATGGAAATTTTATTATAACCATGTTCACGCAAATAATTCAAACCATGGTTTATAAACACGTGATAAGCCTCTTGAATGGCTCCGTGTTTTGAGTGGTAACTCTCATTCCATTCTGGCAAGTAAATAGTAGTAGAGCCATCGGCTGTTGTTATTATTTTCCGTTCCAAGTTAAATTTTAACGATTTGTTGTAAAAGTAACCATTTTTTAAGAACGATTTTGCTTAAATTTGTCTTGTAAAGACGTGGATTTATGAATACAATACAAAGTGATATAAAAATCACCAAGACGAAAGCTACGAAAATTCATGATGTAGACTTTGACAACCTTAATTTTGGAAAGGTTTTTTCAGACCACATGTTGGTTTGCGATTATAAAAATGGTAAATGGCAAGCACCTGAAATTGTCCCTTACCAATCCCTTACCTTAGATCCAAGTGCTAAAATATTCCACTATGGTCAATCTGTCTTTGAAGGCATGAAAGCTTATAAAGACAGTTATGGCTCTATTTTCTTATTCAGACCTATAGAAAATTGCAAGCGTTTAAACATTTCATCCAAACGTTTGGCGATTCCTGAGTTGCCGGAAGATTATTTTATGGAAGGTTTGAAAACGCTTTTAAAAGTGGACAGTGATTGGATTCCAACTAAAGAAGGCAGTTCGCTTTACATTAGGCCTTTTGTTTTTGCCTCAGGCAATGGTTTCCACGCCTCTCCGGCAGACGAATATAAATTTATTATTTGTTGCGCGCCTTCTGGTGCCTATTTTTCCGGAAAAGTAAAAGTTCTTATTGAAGAAAAATACTCGCGCTCTGCTAATGGCGGCGTTGGTTTTGCAAAAGCAGGTGGTAATTATGCAGGACAGTTTTACCCAACACAATTGGCTGTTGAAAAAGGATACCAACAAGTTATTTGGACCGACGATACCAACCACGAGTATATAGAAGAAGCTGGTGCCATGAATATTTTTGTTAGAATTAATGACACGCTTATTACTGGGCCAACCAGCGATAGAATTCTTGATGGCATTACCCGTAAAAGTATTATCGAATTGGCTAAATCTGAGGGTATTCCAGTAGAAGTCCGAAAAATTACTGTAAGTGAAGTGGTTGAGGCTGCTAAAAATGGTTCCTTAAAAGAAATGTTTGGTGCCGGAACTGCGGCTGTTGTATCGCCAATTTCTGGTTTCGGTTATAAAAATACAGATTATGCTTTACCTGAACTTCAAGATACATACGCAAATTATTTAAAAAAGCGCATTACCGATATACAAACCAATAAATCGGAAGATCCTTTTGGTTGGAGGTATGAAGTTGAATAAATTTAGTTACAAAATTATAGAAGCAAAAAGAGAAGCCTGAAAGCTTCTCTTTTTTATTTGTTTAAAATAGTTTCAATGTTTGGCTTAAAATAATTGGGGCCTTTTAGCACCTTACCATCTTCTCTATAAATAGGTTGACCGTCTTCACCTAGTTTGCTCATATTACTACGCTGAATTTCTTCAAAAACCTCTTCTATTTTATATTGCAATCCGTGTTCTATAATGGTCCCACATAAAATATAGAGCATGTCTCCCAGGGCATCGGCAACCTCAACCAAATCATTATTATTGGCCGCTTCCAAATACTCTTCATTTTCTTCGCGCATCAATTTATAACGCAACATATTTTTCTCTATTCCCAAATCGGCTTTTGGTGATTCTCTATAGCCAATTTTAAATGCGGTGTGAAATTCCTTTACAGCGTCTAGTTTATTCTTCATGGATGGATTTTATTTACTTATTTTTGCATAAAAATAACCATATGTTCAGTAAAGGTCAAATCATTTTCGCCATTTTATTCATTATTGTTTTTGCCATAGTGATTGGCTACACCTATAGAAAGGATTTGAAACTTCACAAAAAATTTTATGCTGGTAGCTTGTGGATATTGATAGCTTTTATTGCTTTTATCGCCTTAATTTCTGCCATTAAATTCTTTTTCAAGTAGAGTAAATAGCATTTTTTTATAAAAAAGGTAGGGTAAACACGTTTTAACTTGTTATATATAAAATGTAAAGTTTTTAACGCAACCATTTTTTAATTGTTGCATCTTATATAAAAACCAAATCGAAAATCAATCAAAACCAATCAAAAAATGAAAGTACTTGTTATTATTGGCGTCTTAATTGCCGTGAATTTAATCCTATTAGCTTTTAGCGTAAACAAAAAAACAGAACCTTAAATAGGTTCTGTTTTTTTTTATGTAAAACTGAAAAGATTTTAATTAATTTCTGGCAAGAAATTGTAATGTTTGCTGTACTCCAGCATTTGCCCTGAAAATGTTTCTGGGTAGGCTACCTTAACCTCTTGTATATTTCCACTTTCATCTGTAACAGCTTCAAGAACAGGATTTACAAATCCAGAATATGGCGCTGATTTAAACTGCTTGTTACGTTCTAAAATTTCGGCATGAAGTTCTTGATCGACTTTTACACCGTAATTTTCGACTAATGCTTCTGCAGCTGCATAATCGCCTTCAGATTTAATACGCTGAACTTCCTTAAGCAATGCTCCAAAAAGCTCTCGAAGCTTATCATAATCATTTATATTGTAATAGGTTTTCCCTTCTCTCGTTACTTTTTCAATTACATTTTCCACCTTACCTTTTTCATAAACCCAAGCAGAAATCCACTGCCTATTGCGCATGTGTGCTTCTTCAACATCATCACCTAAATTCAAACGTATCAATTGCGTTACCAATCCATTTCTAATATAATCATCGTAACCCGCCATGCCGGCTTTCTTCCAATCATCCACAAGACCAAGTTCTTGTAATTTGCTGCTATATTGATAATATAATGCGACCAAATCGGCTCTGCCCTCTTCTATGGTAGATGCGTAATTTTTAAGGGTTTCTTTTGGTTGCCCAACACCGGGATTTAATTTTCCAGAAGCATGGCCAATAACTTCGTGGAGCGCCGTGTGCAACTTATCTGATAGCTCACCGTAAAGTTTGTTCAACTCAAGTTCTTCGGCATCGTTCGCAAACTCTTGTAAACGCCCTGTACTTCCGGCATTATTGTAGGCATCAATAATATTTCCCAAGGAAACCGATTTACTTCCTACGGCAGCCCTAATCCAATTGGCATTGGGCAGATTAACACCAATAGGTGTACTTGGAGACGCATCGCCTGCTTCACCAGCAACATTAACCACTTTATAGGTAACGCCCACTACACTCTCTTTTTTATGTGCTGGCATTAAAGTAGAATTATCTTCGAACCATTGGGCGTTATCTGATAATACTTTCATTTTTTGGGACATATCAAAATCGTTAATTTGCACAATAGATTCGTAAGACCCTCTATACCCCAAAGGGTCATTGTAAACTTCTATAAAACTGTTTATGTAATCTACATTACCACTGGTAGCTGCAGTCCAAGCCACATTGTAATCATCCCATGTTTGTAGATCGCCTGTCTTGTAATATTCGATCAACAAACCAAGTGCATCACCTTGAGCCTGATTTCCAGCGACACCTTTGGCTAATTCCAACCATTTTACTATTTCGTCGATTGCAGTGCCATATAATCCGCCGGATTTATAAACACGCTCTTTTACAACTCCGTTTTCTTTAACTAACTGTGAATTCAACCCAAAAGACAAAGGTTTTTCTGGATTAGGAGACGTTTTAGACTTGTAAAAACGCTGTACGTCTTCGTTTGTAACGTTTGGCCCATAAAAATTGACTGCCGATTGCGCCACATTATCAATGCCTTTGGCAAGATTTACTTTTTTTGTATCCTTATCATTAAATATAACCTCAAAAGCATCACCTTCTAATTTCGTATTGGTTTCTGCTAAAAGTTGTTTTAAATAATCTGCAGTAAAACTGGGTTTTAATTTATCGTTGGAATAATGGTGATGTATACCGTTGCTGAACCAAACTCGTTTCAAATAAGTTTCAAAAGCCAGCCAGTTATCTGTTGTTTTGTCGCCCGAGTAATTTACATAAACAGACTCCAATGCCTTTCTAATGGTAAGATTATGACGGTAATTTTGATCCCACATAATATCTCTACCTGCCAAGCCTGCTTGGGTTAAATAGTAAACTAGCTTTTGTTCTTTTAAACTTAATTTTTCCCAATCAGGAATTCTGTACCTAAGCACCTTAACGTCTGCAAACTCGTCTACTTTATAATTAAAAGCCGAGTCTTTTAGCGTAGTTGGCTCTTCTATTGTTTCTTTATATGCGTTTTTTCCGCAAGAAACAATAAGCGCTGCTGACAGCGCTAGGCCTAAAATTAATTTTAATTTCATTCTTTAATTATTTATATTGTTAGTCACCCTGTAATTAAATATTATTACCAAAAAACACCAATAATGCTTTTTTATATGAAAAATATTTAATTTTAAGGCTGCAAATGTAATAATTTATTAATAGTTATTTTGAAATTAGTATCTTTGAATTATCAAAATTTATTCATTTTTAATGAAAAAACTTAAGTACTTCTTATTCTTGCTTTTAATTGCCATAATAGGCACTTCTATTTATATTGCCGTTCAACCAAATGATTATGAATTTAGTAGAAGCCGAACCATTCAAGCGCCTGCCTCCCTATTGTTCAATAAAGTGAACGACTTTAAAAATTGGCTGCAGTTTTCACCTTGGCTAGAACAAGAACCCAATGCCAATTTAACTTATGGAGAAACCACAAGCGGAAAAGGTGCAAGCTATAGTTGGGAAGGTGCCATTTTGGGCGAAGGCTCTATGGAAACACTAGCAACAGAAGGCAATACATTTATTTCACAACGTATTTATTTTATAAAGCCGTTTAGTTCTGAATCTGATATTTATTGGAACTTCGAACCCTCCGAAAATGGCACAAAAGTCATTTGGGGAATGGAAGGCGAACAAGATTTTATGACAAAAATGTACACTGCTTTTGCTGGCTCCATAGAAAAAAATACAGCTCCTGATTTTGAACGTGGTTTGTTTAAATTAGATAGTGTTGCTAAAGCCGACATGCAAAAATACAGTATTACCGTTAATGGTGTCACCCAACATGGTGGGGGCTATTATCTTTACAATACGGCATCATGCAAATTGGATGATGTTGAAAGTAAAATACAGGAAATGCTCCCAAAAGTAACCGATTTTGCTACTGCAAATAATATAACTATGGCTGGGGCACCTTTTGTAAATTATATAAAATGGGATGAAGCCAACAATGCGGCCATTATCTCATGTTGTATACCTACAACCGAAAAAGTGATAACAACAGATAGTGGTATTTTAACTGGACAACTACTCCCGTTTAAGGCTGTAAAAACTACACTAAAAGGAAATTATACTAATTTAGATGAAGCATGGGATACAGCAAGAAACTATATTCCACAAAATGGTTTGGAATTTGCCGAAAATGGTCCTGTTTTGGAAGTATACCCAACAGACCCTAAAAATTACCCTAATCCAGCTGATTGGGTGACAGAAATTTATATTGCAGTTAATTAATGAAACACATTTTACTTGTATTTTTAGGCGGTGGTTTTGGCAGTGTTTTACGCTACATTATAGGAAAATATTTAAACAGCCCTGAAAACGGTATTCCTTATGGCACCTTTACAGCTAACATTCTAGGGAGTTTACTTATTGGCATTATTTTAGGGTTGGCCGCCAAAAATGATTCTCTTACACAAAGCCAAACATTATTACTCGCTACTGGTTTTTGTGGTGGCTTCACTACCTTCTCTACCTTTGCTTATGAGAACCATGTGTTCTTAAAATCTGGTGACTTTACCAGTTTTGCGCTATATACAATTGCGAGTTTTATCGTGGGGTTTTTAGCCGTGTTTTTTGGAATGTTTTTGGTTAAGTAACGGATACCTTTTAAACTACAACAAGGGTTCTATAAACTATTACGTTATTCCTCAAGACTCAAAATTTCTAATATTTTTAACACAAAAAGCTATTTTATTTCCTTAAATTAATAGCTGTTTACCAACCAATTAGAACATATCACAAAAGGGCAGAGGCATCATTTTGATGCTTGCCAACTTTTGTTTCATAATTTCTTTTTAAACAATTTAAACTGTAGATTAAAACAAAACATTATGAACTCAGAAACAAAATTCAAAAAAAAATTGGTTGATCACTCTCGTTATGGTGGCAGCAGGTATTTTGATAAAATCCATGACCTAGATTTAAGTGAAAAAACAAATAAATCTCCTGTTAAAATTACTGAAACAGATAAGTCTTACCATTTCGAATTGGAAAAACACGGGTATATAAAAGAGGATTTCAATTTTTATATCAGTAAGGATATATTAGTGGTAACTTCAGAAAAAAGAAAAAAGAATCCCAATAAAGCATCCTCACATTCTTATTGCTATCCTTCTGCTTACTTTAAAAGAAGATTCAATTTACCCGAAAATGTCGTTAGAGATAAAATTTTAGTCGATTACGAAGATGGCATTTTAAGCTTTGATTTACTAAAATCTAAAAAATAAGCACAATCAATGCCCTTCAAATGCTTTCACTCCTGCCTCTACCCTCGTTTTTAAATAATTTACACGGGGCACGATAGGACAAGAATACGCTTCATTATAAGCGCAAAAGGGGTTGTATGCCGTATTAAAATCTAATTCTAAAGTATGACCATCGGGTATGCGCAAATCAATATAACGTCCACCGCCATAAGTTTCCGTACCGTTGGTTTCATCTAAAAAAGGTAAAAACAAATAATCTTCCATCCCTTCTTCCTGCATCGTATCTGCACCTTGGTATATATTTAATTGATATGGAATTCCCTTCAACTCAAAGTGCAACACGCCAAAAATTCGTTCTTTGCTCACCCTACTGGTTGTAGTTTTCATATTAAACCATTCTGAATTTGGCGTACGCTCCAAATGAGCCTTTACAACATATGTAGAATCGAACTTAAAAAAATCCAAGCCTTCAAACGTTTTAAGATCTTTTTTCTTTAAAGGGGATTTAGAAGCATCCTTAAATTCGGCATTCAACTCACGTTGAAAAGCCGTTTCTCCCTTTAAAGGTTTCTTTCCTGGCCCACAACTGATTAAAAAACAGAAAGCTATTAATGCACTAAAAATTAATTTCATTCAAAAAAATTTATTTCAAAAATACAACTTAAGAATATTTTGACTAGTTTTGAACAAACAAAAAAACAATCATGCGTCATAACGTCACAATTTGTATGAAGAAATCAACCTCTTTAAAAGGAAAGGGTTGGGCTCAACATATATTGTGGTGATATGAATTAATATAATATTACAATATTTTAAAAGTCCGACTTCACAGTCGGACTTTTTGTTTTTACACCTGTAAGGAATACGAAAAACCAATACTAATTAAAACGAAATGAAAACACTATTAGGTAACTATTTAAACACATTTAAAGGCCTTTCTAGGGAAGTATGGTGGCTTGCACTTATAACGCTTATTAACAGAGCAGGTACCATGGTGATTCCATTTCTATCATTATACCTAAAAGAAGATTTACACTTTACTGTTAGCAATGTTGGTTGGATTATGAGCGCCTTTGGCTTCGGTTCTGTAGCCGGTTCTTGGCTGGGCGGCAAACTTACAGATAAGATTGGCTACTATAAAGTAATGGTTGGTAGCTTATTTTTTAGCGGACTTCTATTTATGTCATTGCAATTGGCCAATACATTTGCAACCGTTTGTTTGGGCATTTTTGTAGTTATGCTTGTAGCCGATGCTTTTAGACCCGCCATTTTTGTAGCTCTTAATGCCTACAGCAAACCAAAAAACAGAATTAGGTCGTTAACCTTGATTAGACTTGCTATTAACTTAGGGTTTTCGGCGGGACCAGCTGTTGGTGGACTAATCATTACAGGACTTAGCTACAGTGGATTGTTCTGGGTAGATGGCTTGACTTGTATATTAGCCGCTATATTGATGGTTCAAGTATTGAATCCTAAAAAAGTCAAGGTTTTGGATACAGTTATTAACGAAAATCCAACATCGGCTTATAAGGATAAGGCTTTCATTATTTTCTTAGTAGCCATGGCACTATTTGGCATTGTGTTTCTACAATACTTTTCAACCATTCCCATTTATTATAAAGACGCCCACAGACTTAGTGAATTTGAAATAGGTCTTTTATTAGGCGCCAATGGTTTTCTAATTTTTATCTTTGAAATGCCACTGATAAAATGGCTGGAAAATACGCAGTACAGTAAATTAGGTCTCATGTTTACCGGTGCATTGTTGACTGGATTGAGTTTACTTGTCCTTAACTTAACCCATTGGACAGGTATTTTAATAATTGGTATGTTGTTTATGACTTTTGGAGAAATGATAGCATTCCCTTTTTCGAATGCTTTTGCTGCCGAAAGAGCAAAAAACGGAAATCAAGGCGAATATATGGCACTGTATTCCATATCCTTTTCCATAGCCCATATTTTTGGACATAATGCCGGTTTACAAATGGCCAATTCTATGGGGTTCAATGCCACTTGGTTTATTATGAGTGGTATTGCTTTGATATGTGCCCTAATATTATTTAGTTTGAACAAAAAATTAATAACACTAAAACATTGAAAATAGAAAAAGACGTTATTATAGTAGGAGGCGGACCGATTGGGATTGCCTGTGCGCTAGAATGCAAAAAAAGAAACTGGAATTATGTGGTTATTGAAAAGGGAGCTATTGCTAACTCCCTTTTTAATTATCCAAAGAACATGACCTTTTTCTCCACTTCAGAAAAACTGGAAATAGACGAAATTCCATTTATAAGCAAAAACCCGAAGCCCAACCGTGATGAAGCTTTGGAATATTACCGACGCGTGGCCACAGCCAATAAACTGAACATAAACCTGTACGAATTGGTACGATCTATTAAAAAGGAAAACAACCAATTTTCTGTTTCAACCAATAAACATAATTACACAGCACATTATGTTATTATTTCAACAGGATTTTACGACATACCAAACTTGATGAAGGTGCCTGGTGAAGATTTGCCCAAAGTAACCCATTACTATAAGGAAGCGCACAACTATGCCTTACAAAATGTAGTTGTGGTTGGCGCCAGTAATTCTGCAGTCGATGCCGCTTTGGAAATTTACCGAAAAGGCGGCCATGTTACCATGGTTGTTAGAGGCAATGCCATTGGCGAACGCGTAAAATATTGGGTACGACCCGATATTGTAAACCGCATTGAAGAAGGTAGCATCAAGGCTTATTTTAATGCTGAAGTTGAAAAAATAGAAGAAGAAACCATCAGCATAAAAACTCCAGATGGTAACGTAACCATAGATAATGACTACGTAGTAGCACTGACCGGCTATTTGCCAAATTTCGAAATTCTAAAAGCGAGTGGCATAACACTGTCTGATGATGGCAGACAAATACCAAGCTACAATCCTGAAACTATGGAATCGAATGTAGAAAATCTTTATTTGGCTGGTGTTATTTGTGGTGGCAAGGAAACCCACAAATGGTTTATAGAAAATTCTAGGATTCACGCCAAATTAATCGCAGCCAATATAGAAAGTAAAATTAAGGAATAGGTTTCAGTTCCTTTTGTTTAACTACATGCGATAGTACAATTTGGGTTTTGGTTTCACCATAAATGATCAGTTGGTCAATAAATTGCTCCAGGTGCTTTTGGTTTTTTAAAACCACTTCCATCACAAAATTTTCATCCCCCGTAATGCGGTAGCAATTTACAATTTCATCATAGGTCTTTACTTTGTCCATAAACGGTTTTAGTTTGCCCATAAAAGCACGCATTGTAATAATGGCTTTGAGCTGATAACCTATATCAAAAGGAGATACCAACGTTTTATAACCTTGAATAACCCCAAGGTCTTCCATCTTTTTTATGCGCTCTGAAACTGCAGGCGATGTAACCCCAACTTGCCTACCAATTTCTGCATTAGATTGTCTGGCATTTTGCTGTAGGCACTTCAAAATCTTCCAGTTAAGGTTATCAATTTCCACCTGATAAAGAATTTTAACATTAAAAAATTAAATATTAAACCAAATATACGATTTTACTTTAAATTCTAAAGTAGATTATGCGCATTAGTGAGTAATTTTGAGTAAAATTGCTTAAGAGAATGTTATCAAATACACCTACACATTTGTACGACTTGCCTATTTACAAGAAGGCAATGGAAATTTTTGCTTTATCGCAAAACATTTCTGTGTATTTAAATCACGATTTGTCTAGTTTAAAAGAAGATGGTTCTGAAGATACGAACATCTATTTTTCTGGAGATATTGTGCAACAATCGGTTTCTTTAGCTCCAGAAATTGTAAACGCAGAATTAGAGCGTTATTCTGATAGAAAACACAAGCATATTGCTTCTTTAAAGCGTCTTACCAATTTGCTTTATAGAAACTCATACAGATTAGAGAAGTCTCACAGCAATGGCAAAGATTTCTTGCCCATTCTTCGTTCAGAATTGAGAAAGTTTAAAAAACTGCAACGCAGCTGGATGCTTAGCTTATAAGGTAATTATTTTAAGTAAAACATAAAAAACGCACACCAATTGGTATGCGTTTTCGTTTATAATTTCCCTTACGTAATTTACAAAACACTTCTTGATAATAGATAGCAATTTACATCGTAACAAAAAAGTATTACCGTAAGAAAACATAAAAGTATTTTAATTGGAATTCATTTAGGAATGAAAATGAAATAGGGGTTGACATATGTCAATCTTTCCCTCTTATTTGATAAAGGACTATTGTTGCTTGATTCTAGACAACGTTTCTGGACGCATATTTAAAAGCGAGGCCAAATATTTGTTGGGCAATCGTTTAACGATTTCAGGATTCACAAAGTCCAGATAATATTTGTATCTGTCCTTGGCTGTTGGAATTCTCGCCATAAAAGCCCTATACTCCGCATGCAAATAGTAATGTTCCATTAAAATCCTATTAAGTTGGGCCATTTCCTTAAAATTCTCTAAAGCAAAATGCATGTCGGCATGACTGAAACTTTCCGTATAGGTATCTTCCAAACATTGTATATTTTCCAACGCTGGTTGCTTTTTAAAATAACCGGATATTGAAGTTACCATTTCGTTATCTACACTTACCCACGTTGTTATTTCTTTCCCTTTGTGATTAAAAAAACCTCTTACCAAGCCTTTTCTAATAATATGTATTCTATCACAAAATTCGCCGTTTTTAACAATGTAATCTCCTTTTTTGAATTGTGAAACCACCAACACATTCGCCAAATACTTATTAAGTGGTTTAGATAACGGGTAAATGGAGTTCAATAAAAGAATACTAAATAGATGATTGTATTTAGTTGCTGGCATAAGTTGTAATTAAAGCCTCTAAAATATATAATTTCATATAATTTAGGTAATTTTACGGCTTTCAATCATAGAGTAAGATGAATAAAATTACCATTTTAATCCATTGTAAAGACCGAAGAAATATCATTGCTTCTATTACCAACTTCATTTCAGAAAAAAAAGGCAATATTGTGTATTTGGACCAACATGTAGATAGACAGCAGAATATATTCTTTATGCGTTTGGAAAGCGAATTTGAACACGATGATTTTTCTACCGAATTATTTAAAGATTCTTTTCAGGAAAACCTGGCCAATAAATTCAATATGAAATGGCGTATTTATTCATCGGAAACAAAACCTAAGATGGCACTTTTTGTTTCAAAATATGACCATTGTTTATACGATTTATTGGGGCGCTACAATTCTGGAGAGCTTAATTTGGAAATTCCATTTATTATAAGTAACCATAAAGATTTAAAACCCATTGCGGATAGTTTCAATATTCCGTTTTTTCATATTCCGGTAACAAAGGATTCTAAAACTGAAGCCGAAAACAAACAATTGGAGTTATTGGAAAAGTACAATGTAGATTTTATAGTCTTGGCGCGTTATATGCAAATTGTATCGGGAAAACTTATCGATAAATACCCCAATAAAATAATTAACATTCATCACTCTTTTTTACCAGCTTTTGTTGGAGCTAAACCTTATCATTCTGCTTATAAAAGAGGAGTTAAAATTATAGGAGCTACCAGCCATTACGTTACCGAAGAACTTGATGCAGGCCCCATTATAGAACAGGATGTAGCTAGTGTTACACATACTTATACTATTGACGATTTGATTGCTAAAGGAAGGGATTTAGAAAAGATTGTTTTGGCAAATGCCGTAAAGCTGCACGCCAGTAGAAAAGTGATGGTTTACAATAATAAAACTGTTATTTTTTCTTAACTCTAATTGCTCCTTGCAGTTCTTAGCGTTTCATTTATTAGGTGTTTCAACAGTAACTGATTGGAGGCATCTGAACTTTCTCCTTGTAAATGAGCCATTTGGGGAATTAAAGACATTATCTTATTATCGAAGTCCATTTCATAAATCTTTTGTCGCCAAAGAGCTAACAATTCATCTATAAGCATTGGACTATAGCTATAGTTCATTTTCAATTGATTGAATAAACTTTTTGAATAACTTTTAAACAACAGTGGATTTTTAACCAACTTTTCAAAAAGTTTCACTGTTTCACTTTCAATATCTTTATGCGTGTTTAGAGATTTAACATAAAAGTCTTCTGAAATTTCCCCTTTACAAGTTGAAAGCAGCAAAAAAGCATTAACAATTAAATCATCATAAACAACTGGAGAATGGTAATAAACATCCAAACCAATGTTTGTATTTATAATCATCAAATCGCCTTCAACCAAATCTTTTAAAAAAGAATACAACGTTGCAACCTCCCGTGATGAAACAAGAAGTCTTTTTTTTAATCCTTTTCCAGAAATGCTTACAATTTTTAACTGCGAGGTTTCCATTTGTTTTTAACTAGCTAAAAGTGGCAACTAAAGTTAGATTTGTTAATATTTTTATACGCTTCATTATCTTTCAATTTAAACAATTAATGATTTTTCAATGTCATTCTTATAAAATTAACAAAAAATCACCTTTAAAAATAAACAAATCAAATCAAAAGTTTTAATATTTAGATAGATGCAGACTATTTACACTCATAAAAAATAGTTTTGTATTTTTAGAACCACTAAAATCTACCAACATGAAAAAATCTCTTATTGTACTAATTACTCTTTTCATTTTTAGTTCGTGTGCAGAATTACAACAAGTAGTAAACCAATTGCCTCAAGGTACCACAGGTATTGGTAATGACGAAATAGCCTCTGGTTTACGACAAGCTTTAAATTTGGGGATTGAAAAACAAGTAAGCAAACTGACGCAAACCGATGGTTTTTATAAAAATGAGTTGGTAAAAATTTTACTGCCCGAAGAATTGCAAAAAGTAGATAAAGGTCTTAGGGATATTGGTTTGGGCAACTTGGCCGATGAAGGTTTAAAAGTACTAAACAGAGCCGCCGAAGATGCCGTAAAAGAAGCAACACCCATATTTGTTGATGCCGTAAAAGGCATTACGTTTACCGATGCCAAAAACATTTTATTGGGAAGCGACAATGCTGCCACACAATATTTAACCAATAAAACCGAAACCGCGCTATACGATAAGTTTAATCCGGTCATAAAAAGCTCTTTTGGTAAAGTAGGTGCCGACCAAATTTGGAATAATTTAATTACACGCTACAACGCTATACCATTTACTTCAAACGTAAATCCAGATCTTACCGATTACGTTACCAATGAAGCCCTAAAAGGCGTTTACACTATGATTGCTGTTGAAGAAAAAGAAATTAGAAACAAAGTATCGTCTAGAACAACAGATTTGCTAAGAAAGGTTTTTGCTTTACAAGATTAAAATTACCCTCAAACACATTATTTGTTTGTAATTAAAAAATAAATATGTATATTTAATTACTTGATTATTCAGTAATTAGAATGAATAGGATTGATTTTATAAAAAGCCGTCAAACCAAACTTAGGAAAAAATACAAGGAACTTGTAGAAGAGGCCTATAATCTAAGGCAAGTAGATTCTGCTTTAAGTGATATTACCGAATTTAAAGCAATTAAACTCCTCAATAAATTAAACAGATTAAAATACTTATCTAGAGACTCACGCGAAAGATTTACGGGAGTTATTTAAATATTTTTCAATAATTTAACCTTTCCATTACATCCAAAACATAAAAAAAGTCGTACTTTATAAAAAAATAAAGTTATGAGTCCCCATTTTTGTAAAGTTGGAAAAATCAAACCTAATCTAAACGCATTAATAAGTTTAAAAGAGCTTGAAAACAAAATAGCTTATTTTGTTGACGATGCCAGCAAGTTTGATTATTCTGAAGGTTTTGCCAAAAACCTATAAAAACTTCAATATTAGATTACTTTTAAAATAGCTTGCATTTGTTGCTGAAGCTCAGTGGCTTTCTGCGCTGCTTTTTCTGCAAAATCTTTTTCCTTGGAAGCGTAAATAATACCTCTGGAGGAATTAATCAACAGACCTACATCTTTATTCATCCCATATTTACAAACGGCTTTTAAATCGCCGCCTTGTGCCCCAACACCTGGAACTAACAAAAAACTATCTGGAATTATCTCCCTTATATCGGCCAAAAACTCTGCTTTGGTAGCCCCTACTACATACATTAGGTTTTTTGAATTTTCCCAAGTTTTTGAGGTTTCCAAAACCTGTTTGTAGAGTTCTTTTCCGTCTACTTGCTTTGTTTGGAAATCAAACGCCCCTTGGTTCGAGGTTAAGGCCAACAAAATGGTATGCTTATTTTCAAATACCAAAAAAGGTTCTACTGAATCTTTTCCCATATAAGGTGCCACAGTAACACTATCAAAGCCTAAATCTTCAAAAAAAGCGTTGGCATACATACTGCTTGTATTACCTATATCGCCTCGTTTGGCATCGGCAATGGTAAAAATATCTTGGTGATTCTCGCTTAAATAATTAATGGTTTTTTCCAGTGCTTTCCAACCTTTTAAACCATAAGCTTCATAAAAAGCTGTATTGGGTTTATAAGCAACACATAAATGGTGTGTAGCATCAATAATCGCTTTGTTGAAAGCAAAAATAGGATCTTCTTCTTCTAATAAATGTGGTGGAATTTTATTCAAATCAACATCCAAGCCTATACACAGAAAGGATTTTTTTTGTTTAATCTGATTTATAAGTTGTTGTGTTGTCACGTATTGTGTTTTGTCATTCCTGCGAAAGCAGGAGTCTTTTTAAATTAAAAAATAACATATTAAATAATGGATTCCTGCTTTCGCAGGAATGACAGTTAAAGTACCTCGTTACCCGCCTTTAATTTTTCGGTGTTTTCTGCTAATTGTAATTCATCTATAATCCGTTGGATATCACCATTTACAATATTCGACAAATCGTAAAGTGTTAAACCAATTCTATGGTCGGTTACACGGCCTTGCGGATAGTTGTAAGTTCTAATCTTGGCACTTCTATCGCCACTGCTTACCATACTACCGCGTTTTGCAGCATCTGCTTCTTGCTTTTTGGCCAACTCCATATCATACAAACGGGAACGTAATACCCTAAAGGCTTTTTCTTTGTTTTTGTGTTGCGATTTTTGGTCCTGACATTGTGCTACCAATCCTGTGGGAATGTGTGTTAAACGCACGGCAGAATAAGTGGTGTTAACCGACTGCCCTCCTGGCCCTGACGAACAGAAAAAGTCAATGCGCACATCTTTTGGGTTAATTTCCACATCAAACTCTTCAGCTTCTGGAAATACCATTACCGTTGCCGCACTGGTATGTACACGCCCTTGGGTTTCGGTTTGTGGCACACGCTGTACACGGTGTACACCTGCTTCAAATTTCAAAGTACCGTATACATCTTCACCGCTCACTTCAAATTGAATTTCCTTAAAACCGCCATTGGTGCCTTCACTAAAATCTACCGTATCAACTTTCCAGCCCTTGCTTTCACAATATTTGGTGTACATCCTGAATAAATCACCCGCAAAAATACTGGCTTCATCGCCACCGGTTCCCGCACGTAATTCCACTACCGCATTCTTGGAATCCTCTGGATCTTTGGGAATTAAAAGAAACTTTATTTCATCCTCTAATTTCGGAATACGCTCTTTGGCTTCATCGTACTGCATTTTGGCCATTTCTACCATTTCGGCATCACTGCCATCTGCAATAATTTCTTCGGCTTCTTCTAAGTTGTTTAAGGCTTCTTTGTATTCATCCCCTTTTTCAACAATAACCTTTAAGTCTTTATACTCTTTATTTAATGAAATATAACGTTTCTGGTCGCTGATAATATCGGGTTGGATAATTAAATCGCTCACCTCATCAAAACGTTGCTTTATAATTCGTAGTTTATCTAACATTTACCTTTTTAAATTGTGGTTCAAAAATACGATAATTTATGGATTTTAAATAGTTGAAACTTAATGATACAAAAAAGAAAGCCAATCCTAAAACCAGCTTCCTTCCCAATCAAATTAATGTAATTATCTATTATCCACACTTAGAAGACCCACAATCCTTACAGGTTAAGCAGCCTTCTTGGTAAATTAAATTATCAGATTTACAATTATCGCACACCTGGCCTTTGGCTTTGGTACCATCGGCCACATAGCGTTTTAAGGCTCGTACAACCCCATTTTTCCAAGTGTTAATCGATGCACTATCTAACTGCAAACTGTTAATCAAATCGACAATTTTATCAATTGGCATACCGTGGCGCAGTGTACTGGAAATGAGCTTGGCATAATTCCAAAATTCGGGGTTGAATTTATGCGACAACCCTTCAATGGTGGTTTTGTAACCGCGTTTGTTTTTATATTGAAAATCGTAACGTGACGTGCCATCTTCATTTCTGCTTTTAATAATCAAGCCTTCTTCAACCCAGCGCGGAATTAAAATACCGTCTTCATCATCGGCCAAACCTGTAAATATTTCATAGGGTTTACCATCTATCAAACCAATAAAAGCAATCCATTTTTCTTTGCTATTCTGAAAACGTACCACATCGGCCTCTAAAACTTCGGGACGCTTTTTGGGAAATGCTGTTAAAGTATCTTGAGTTTCCTCTTTCTTCTCGTCGTTGGATATTAACACCCCAGAACGAGAGCCATCACGATAAACGGTTACCCCTTTACAACCCACTTCCCAAGCTTTTAAATACAATTCACCTACAAGCTCTTCATTAACATCGTTTGGCAAATTAATGGTCACGCTAATGGAATGATCCACCCATTTTTGTATAGCGCCTTGCATGGTGACCTTACTTACCCAATCTACATCATTGGAAGTTGCTTTATAATAAGGTGATT
The DNA here is from genome assembly GCA_018883545.1 of Marixanthotalea marina. Taxonomy (GTDB): domain Bacteria; phylum Bacteroidota; class Bacteroidia; order Flavobacteriales; family Flavobacteriaceae; genus Marixanthotalea; species Marixanthotalea marina. The sequence goes on from JAHLEH010000006.1 coordinate 92,101, forward strand.
TTTTAATTAGTTTATTAATTTCGTCTTGACTGTAATTTTTAGTGGTGTCGATGTTGTTGGTTTCCATCCATTGCTTGAATCGGTGATGGAATACCACATATTCTTCCCAAGAATCGCCAACTTCGTCAACAAAATCCACACGGGCGTCCTTATCGTTCGGATTCACTTTTCTTCTGCGCTTATAAACCGGTAAAAATACAGGCTCTATACCAGAGGTGGTTTGCGTCATTAAACTGGTAGTACCTGTTGGAGCGATAGTCAGCAAGGCTATATTTCTACGACCGTATTCCAACATTTCGTAGTACAATTGGTCATCAGCCTCTTTTAAACGGTTTATAAATGGATTGTTTTTTTCACGATCGGCATCAAAAATGGGAAAAGCACCACGGTCTTTAGCTAGATGAACCGACGCCCTGTAAGCTTCAACAGCAATGATTTTATGGACTTTTTCTGAAAATTCATTTCCGGCTTCACTGCCATATTGAATGCCCAACGCCGCCAACATATCGCCTTCAGCCGTAATACCAATACCCGTTCTGCGTCCATCTTCCGCTTTGCGTTTAATGTTAATCCAAAGGTTTCTCTCTGTGGCTTTTACCTCATCAAGCTCGGGATCTTCATTTATTTTCTGTAGAATAATATCTATTTTCTCTAATTCTAAATCTATAATGTCATCCATCAAACGTTGGGCAGCCACAATGTGTTTTTTAAACAATTCAAAGTTGAATTTAGCCGTTTTGGTAAACGGATTTTCAACATAAGAAAACAAATTAATGGCCAACAATCGACAAGAATCGTAAGGACATAAGGGGATTTCACCGCATGGGTTTGTAGATACCGTTTTGTAACCTAAATCGGCATAACAATCGGGTACCGATTCATTAATAATAGTATCCCAAAACAAAATACCTGGCTCAGCTGACTTCCAAGCGTTGTGGACAATTTTTTTCCACAAACCATTGGCATCAATACGTTTTGTTACCTTCGGATTGTCACTAAATATGGGGTATTTTTGAATATATTCCGAACCATTTTTTACCGCTTTCATAAAAGCATCGTCAATACGCACAGAAACATTTGCGCCAGTTACCTTCCCCTGTTCCAGTTTGGCATCAATAAAATCTTCAGAATCTGGGTGGTTGATGGATACCGACAACATCAAAGCTCCTCGTCTACCGTCTTGTGCGACTTCGCGCGTAGAATTGGAGTAACGTTCCATAAACGGTACAATGCCCGTAGACGTTAATGCCGAGTTTTTCACCTCAGAACCTTTTGGGCGAATGTGCGATAAGTCATGTCCCACACCTCCTCGACGTTTCATAAGTTGAACCTGTTCTTGGTCAATTTTCATAATGCCTCCGTAAGAATCGGAATCCCCTTCATTACCAATCACAAAGCAATTGGAAAGTGACGCTATTTGGTATGGGTTACCAATGCCAGCCATAGGACTGCCTTGGGGTACGATGTATTTAAATTCCTTAATGAGGTTAAATATGTCTTCTTCAGACAAAGGATTTGTGTACTTCTGCTCCACTCTAGCCAATTCTTTGGCAATACGCTGGTGCATGTCGTTAGGAGTAAGTTCAAAAAGATTTCCATGTGAATCTTTTAGAGCGTATTTGTTTAACCACACACGGGCGGCCAAATCATCATTTTTAAAATACTTGAGGGAAGCAGCAAAAGCTTCGTCTTGGGAATAGGTTTTAGGTGGGTTTTTAGAAACATCTACTTTCATGGTTACTTATGTGTTTGGTTTTTGGTAATAACCATAAAGTAACAAAAAAGATAAAAACTAAAACATGATAAAAGTCATAAAGTTATCAAGAATACATAGTTAATATATTGATTTTTAATCATTTAAAAATTTATCAACATCAAAAAGTTAACAAATTTTTCAAACAAATTAAAATAACCGACTCATTAAAAATCAACAGCAAAGCCAATTCCCAAGAACTGTTTCCATTGTACTTTGGCACCAGCTTCATCAAATTCACCTTCCACTACTGTTGAGGGTACTGTGGTTTTTATATCATCGTCGTATTTAATATGCGACTCTAACGTGGCACGAACAAAACTGTTCACCTTAAAGTCAAAATTTACACGCCAATCCACATCAATGTTTCCAAAATTGTTTATATAATCAGAATATAAACTTAAGAGGTTTTTAGCAATAATGTTTTTGGCTATTTCCATTTCATATTCATTGGTCATTAAAATACCCGCTTCTGTTCTAGAATTCCTTCCCGGCGTTATTACATTACCATCTACATCAAATACCGCAGGCGTAACACCAAATGCCCCTGAATTTGCCAAAGCATCATCCATAACAAAAGTAGCCTTGAGCGTGATTGGTGACAAATAAAAAGACACCTCATCAATATTACGGCCATACTCCATACCGCCACCAAAAAACAAATAGCCAGGTGCCATGAATCTGGAAATGGGCTTGTCTGTGTTTGGGTATTTATAACCATTGGCAAACTGGGTTTTGAAATTAAATCGGGCCGAATAAAACCAATGTGAATTTTCATCTGAACTAAATCCAAAATTGGAATTAAAGTCGATTAAATCTGCCGTTTTTCTGGGCTCTCTCCCCTGTTGGCCATTCACTCCGTAATTTGCTACTAAATTATTCTTCCAAAAAAAATACCTATCGGAATAATTATATGCGAACTCGTAACCAAACAAAGCCGAAATAGTATTACTACCCCCGGCGTTCCAGTTCACAAAAGTCGCTTGGTTTAAATCGACACTTAGTTTATTTGATTGTTTCCACTCTGGTCGAATAATTTTTTCGGCCTTAGCCTTAAAGTATAAAGAATCTGGTTGGGCAGTAACTGCATTGAATGACACTAAAAATAGTACAAAAAAAATGTATCTCATGGTTGGCAATAAACTTTTACCTTATTACAAAAAGGCACAAAGGTTTTAAATTAAAAATTATGCTAGTCAACAAAAACTATTCCGCTTTTGAATGAAAAATAAAATTAATAACTAAACTCACCAAACTCACTTTTTATTGTAAGCTTTTTGGTTTCTGACGCTTCCACACGGCCAACAATCTTAGCATCAACATTAAAAGATTTGGAAATAGCAATAATATTTTCCGCAATTTCGGGTGTCACATATAATTCCATTCTGTGTCCACAGTTAAACACTTGATACATTTCTTTCCAATCGGTTTTTGATTGCTCTTGTATGAGCTTGAACAACGGCGGCACATCAAACATGTTGTCTTTTATAATATGGTATTTATCAACAAAATGAAGAATTTTAGTTTGTGCCCCACCTGAGCAATGCACCATGCCATGAATGGTTTCACTGTTATATTGAGAGAGTATTTTTTTGATGATGGGCGCATAGGTCCTGGTTGGCGATAACACCAATTTACCAGCATCTATGGAAGCATCTTTAACAGCATCGGTCAACTTTACATTACCGGAATACACTAAATCTTCAGGAACAGCGGCATCGAAACTCTCCGGGTATTTTTTTGCTAAGTATTTTGAAAACACGTCGTGGCGCGCAGAGGTAAGTCCGTTACTTCCCATACCGCCATTATATGATTTTTCATAGGTAGCCTGACCAAAACTTTCTAACCCCACAATAACATCACCCGCTTGTATATTAGCATTGTCAATTACGTTACTACGCTTCATTCTAGCCGTTACAGTAGAGTCAACAATGATTGTGCGCACCAAATCGCCCACATCGGCCGTTTCACCACCTGTAGAATGAATAGTCACCCCAAAGGATTTAAGCTCTGATATCAATTCTTCCGTACCATTAATGATAGCCGAAATAACTTCGCCAGGAATTAAATTCTTATTTCTACCTATGGTTGAGGACAACATAATATTATCGGTTGCACCCACACATAATAAATCGTCCACATTCATAATCAACGCATCTTGGGCAATACCTTTCCAAACTGAAATATCGCCAGTTTCTTTCCAATACATATAAGCCAAAGACGATTTTGTACCAGCACCATCGGCATGCATTATAAGGCAATAGTCTTCATCGTTTGTTAAATAATCTGGAACAATTTTACAGAATGCCTTAGGAAACAACCCTTTATCAATGTTCTTTATGGCGCTGTGCACATCTTCTTTAGATGCTGAAACTCCGCGTTGCGCATAGCGTTTACTAACTTCTTGGCTCATAATAAAGTATTAAAGTGCAAATTTAATTTTTTGAATTAAAAAATCCCGCAGAATACTGCGGGATTTTCCATAATGATATTAACATTATCTGGTAAACATAAGTTCCCTGTACTTTGTTAAAGGCCAAATTTCGTCGTCTACCAAAAGCTCTAACTTGTCGCAATGATATCGAATATCGTCGAACAACGGTTTAACCTCAAAGCAATATGCCAATGCTTTCTTTTCTACATCAGTCATGCTATTGGCTTTTTTACGCTCGTTTATCATTTTGGTTACATTGGCGTTTATTTTTTCAATATGCGTCGATATTTCTTCAATTAAAACCAACTGTTCTTTAGCTAGTTTTTTATAATCGCCTTCAAAAATATCCTTCAAACCTTTTACATTATCTATAAGCATATTTTGGTATTTCACAGCCGTTGGCACAATATGGTTTCTAGCAATGTCTCCCAAAACACGACCCTCAATTTGAATATGGCTTATGTATTCTTCCATTTCAATTTCGTAGCGCGCATGCGATTCTACCTTACCCATAACACCCATTTCTTCAAATAAGGCAATTGCTTTTTTAGATATTTTAGCTTTGAGGGCCTCTGGCGTGGTTTTATTGTTACTCAAGCCTCTTTTTTTCGCTTCCTTTTCCCATGCTTCACCATAGCCGTTTCCTTCAAACAAAATATCCTTAAGACCTTTTATATACTCCCTTAAGATATTGAAAATCGCCTCGTCTTTCTTCAACCCTTTACCATCAATAAGCTTATCTACCTCTACTTTAAAATCCTTTAACTGTTTGGCAACAATCGTATTTAAAACCGTCATGGGGCTTGCACAGTTTGCCTGTGAGCCAACAGCCCTAAATTCAAATTTATTACCTGTAAAGGCGAAAGGCGATGTTCTATTTCTATCGGTATTGTCCAGCAAAACATCCGGTATTTTTCCAATAACGTTTAGTTTTAAATCGGTTTTCTCTTCGGGCGATAATTTCCCTTTGGTAACTCCTTCCAACTCTTCCAAAACTTTTGTTAATTGCTGACCGATAAACACTGAAATAATTGCAGGCGGCGCTTCATTAGCCCCTAGCCTATGGTCATTTCCCGCTGAAGCAACTGTCGCCCTCAAAAGTTCCTCATTTTCATGAACTGCTTTAATGGTATTCACAAAAAAGGTTAAAAACTGAAGGTTACTCATTGGGGTTTTTCCAGGCGATAACAAGTTAACGCCTGAATCGGTTGACAACGACCAGTTGTTATGCTTACCAGAACCATTTACGCCTTTAAATGGCTTTTCGTGCAACAATACCTTAAAATTATGCCTAGAAGCTACACGCCCCATAATATCCATTAATAATGAATTATGGTCAACTGCTAAATTAGCTTCTTCATATATAGGAGCTAGTTCAAATTGGTTTGGTGCTACCTCATTATGTCTTGTTTTTACAGGAATACCCAAATACATACATTCAATTTCCAAATCACGCATAAAATTCAAGGCCCTGTTAGGTATAGAACCAAAATAATGGTCGTCTAACTGCTGCCCCTTAGCAGACGAATGCCCTAACAATGTCCTTCCTGTTAAAATAATATCTGGACGGCTCGCAATAAGCGATCTATCAATCAAAAAATATTCCTGTTCCCATCCTAAAGATGAAATAACTTTTTTTACGTTTTTATCAAAATACCTGCATACATCAGCAGCGGCTGCATCCACTGCTTGTAAAGCACGCAATAATGGTGTTTTATAATCTAATGCCTCTCCTGTATAAGCCACGAAAATTGTTGGAATACAAAGCGTTGTGCCATAGATAAATGCTGGCGAGGTTGGATCCCAAGCCGTATAACCCCTCGCTTCGAACGTATTTCTAATACCGCCACTTGGAAAACTCGAAGCATCGGGTTCTTGCTGCACTAATTGGCTACCTCCAAATTTTTCAATCGCCATACCATCACTGGTCGTCTCAAAAAAAGCATCGTGTTTTTCTGCAGTAGCTCCAGTTAATGGCTGGAACCAGTGTGTATAATGAGTAACACCTTTAGAGAGAGCCCAATCGCGCATAGATGCAGCTACTTGGTCGGCAATATTTCTGTCAATTTTTTTACCGTGCTTTACAGCATTCATAACGCCTTTAAAAGCATCTTTTGTTAGGTATTGGCGCATCATGTTTTCATTAAAAACGTTTTTACCAAAAACACTGGAACGTCTTTCTTTTTCTTCGATTAAAATAGCCTTATTAGAAAGCGATTCTTTAACGGCATGAAACCTTAATGTGGACATATTTTCTTAATCAATTAATTACTCTAGAAGGTACTCTAAATTCCTTTTCGCAAAAATACATATCAAACCCCATAAAATAAAGAAAATAAAAATTTTCTTATTAAGACCTATTTTAGCGATTAACATTTTTATAATATAAGCAGAAAAAAATATACTTTTTTTAATAGATACCTTAAAAAAATAGGGTTTAAATAAAAATAACACAGAGTTTTTCAAAAGCCCCCTTGTAAAATGGTATGTGTTACTTAAAAAATTATATTTGTGTCATTCTTATCACAATTATAAAATATTTATTATGGCAAAAATTAAGTTAGAATACATTTGGTTAGACGGATATTTCCCTACCCAAAACATGAGAAGTAAAACCAAAGTAGAAGAGCATGAAAATTTTAAAGGCACACTTGAAGAAATTGGCAATTGGTCTTTTGACGGGTCTTCTACAAGACAAGCAATTGGTGGATCTTCTGACTGCGTCTTAAAACCTGTTGCTATTTATCCAGACCCAGAACGTATTAACGGATACTTAGTAATGACCGAAGTACTTAACCCTGATGGGACACCTCACGTATCTAACGGTAGAGCTACTATTGATGATGAAGATGATGATTTCTGGTTTGGTTTTGAGCAAGAGTATTTCATAATGGACACAAAGACCGAGTTACCTTTAGGTTTTCCTAGAGGAGGATACCCTGCGCCACAAGGCCTTTACTATTGTTCTGTTGGTGGATTGAACACACACGGACGTAATTTAGTTGAAGAACATGCCGATTTATGTATCGCTGCAGGCTTAAACTTTGAAGGTATTAACCAAGAGGTTGCATGTGGCCAATGGGAGTTCCAATTGTTCGCTAAAGGAGCTAAACAAGCTGGTGATGAAATTTGGATAGCACGTTATTTACTAGATCGATTAACTGAAAAATACGGTTACTATATTGAGTACCACCCTAAACCACTAGGTAGAGATATGGACTGGAACGGTTCTGGAATGCATGCCAACTTCTCTAACACATTGTTAAGAACCTGTGGTGATAAAGAAGTTTATGCTAAAGTATGTGAAGCGTTCCGCCCTGTAGTAGATGAGCACATTGCTGTTTACGGAGAGTTTAACGACCAACGTTTAACTGGTTTACATGAAACTGCAGCTATTACAGATTTCTCTTGGGGAGTTTCAGATAGAGGTGCTTCAATCCGTATTCCAATTGCAACCGTAGAAAGAGGTTACAAAGGATGGTTAGAAGACAGACGTCCTGCTTCTAACGGAGATCCATACAAAATTGCAGCTAGAATTATTAAAACCGTAAAATCTGCTAAGATATAATCGTTTTAATACAGTTTTGTTCATAATAAAAAAGGCTTGCGAATCGCAAGCCTTTTTTATTTATATCACATAATTTTAATTGACAGTTTATTTTGTAGTAAAAACCAAAAACATAAACAATCCATACACTACAACCAGAAAAAAACCCTTCAGGTTATTTATCTTGAATCTTTTAGGAAGAAACACCAAAGGCAAAAGCACAATAGCAAAACCAAGCATCCAAAAAATATCCCTGGTTAAAATTAAAGGTTCAGTAATAGGAATTGGTTTAACAATGGCCGTAAGCCCTAAAACCGATGCAATATTAAAAATATTAGAGCCTATTAAATTACCTAATGAAATAGCCTTTTCCCTTTTAGCCGCCGCAATAACCGATGCCGCCAATTCGGGCACACTCGTACCTATTGCTATTAAAGACACGCCAATAACAGCTTCACTAACACCAACAGACAGAGCAATGTCTTTGGCTCCTGCAACCAACCATTCACTACCAAAATACAAAGCTGCCGCCCCTATCAACAACCAAAAAGCAATTTTAAAATTAGATACTGTGGACAATGCTTCATCAACCTCCTCTACCGCTACCTCTTTTCTGGATTGTTTTATTAAAATAATTAAAAAAAGTATCAGCCCCACAAATAGAATAGCACCTTCAACAAGTCCCAGTACACTATCATTATTCAAAAAATAATATAACGTTAAGGAAAATAAAATCATTACAGGCCAATTAAGCTTATAGAAAGACTTATCGACCTCTATCGTTCCTACTAAAGCAGTAACACCCAGCACCAATCCTATATTGGCTATATTAGAACCTACCACATTATTAATAGCAATAGCTGGTGAACCCGACAATGCCGCTTGAATACTTACTAATAACTCTGGTGCCGAAGTGGCAAACGATACCACCGTCATACCAATAACCATTTTGGAAATATTAAACTTAAACGATAAGGCTACAGACGACCTCACTAGAAACTCACCTCCAACAACCAGTAACACAAATCCTAAAAGAACTAAAAGAATGCTCATAAAATAATTTTTTGCGAAGATAAATGAAAGTAAAACGTTTAAAATGAAAAGTGAAAAAGTTTTTAAAACTTAAACTTTAGTTAAATAACGACAAATTTAGTTGTATAACTATAAAAATAGTTATATGTTTGTTTAAACGATTTAGAAAATGGAAAAACTAACAAACAAAGAAGAAGAAATCATGCATATTTTATGGAAGCTCGAAAAAGGCTTCGTAAAAGATGTGATGGCAGAAATAAAAGAAGACACGCCACATTACAACACCTTATCTACCATTATTAGAAATCTAGAAGACAAAGGTTATGTGGGACATACCGCTTATGGCAAAACACACCAATACTACCCTATTGTAAAAAAGGAAGAATATAGAAAGCAGTTTATGAGCACTGCCATAGATAACTATTTCAACAACTCTTATAAAAACATGGTGTCCTTTTTTGCCAAAGAAGAAAAGATAAGTGTGGAGGAACTCAAGGAAATTATTGCACTTATTGAAAATCAAAAATAATTATGGAATATCTACTTAAAGTTAGTGCTATAATCGCCATTTTTTACGTGTGCTACAAACTCTTTTTGCAACGCGACACCTTTTTTGAAGCCAACCGATGGTTTTTAATGCTTGGTTTGCTCACTTCCTTTGTGTTGCCTTTTATAGTTATTCCTATTTACATAGAATATACACCAATAACGGTAAGTGGTTTTCCCATAAACGAAATAACACCTCCTGCCCCAACTGAAAAACCTTTTAATCCATTAGATTATATACCGTTTGTTTATGGTCTGGGCGCTGCTTTTTTTACAGTGCGCTTTTTGGTTCAACTCACATCGTTGGCCAAATTAATTCTGAAAGACAAAGGCCGTAAAGAAAGTAAATTCACATTCATTGAAACTGATGATGAAACCCCGCCCTTTTCATTTTTCAATTGGATTGTTTACAACCCCAATCAATTCAACCAAGAAGAACTGGCACAAATTATTGCCCACGAAAAAACACATGCCAAACAATACCACTCCATAGACATTTTATTAACACAAATTTGCTGTGTGCTGCTTTGGTTCAATCCGTTCATATGGTTATACAACAAAGACTTAAAACAAAACCTTGAGTTTATTGCCGACAAAAGCACATTAAACCTATATAACTGCAAAAAAAGTTACCAATACACTTTGCTCAAAACAAGCATGCCATCTCATCAAATGGCTTTGGGCAATGCTTTTTATAATTCATTAACCCGCCTGAACGTGTTGGGCTATACATTTACTGTTATAGGCCGAAACGGGCAGGTCAAAAAACGAATCGTTATGTTACACAAATCAAAATCGAAAAAAAGGAACCAATTAAAGTATGCACTGGTTATTCCTGTACTAGCTTTATTTTTAATGAGCTTTAATACCAAAGAGGTTTTTATAGCTAAAGTCTCTGAAAACAATACCACTACTAAAGAAGTGGCTGAAACTTATGTCATTAACAAAAATACCTCTGATACCGAACTTAGTGATATTGAATCTAAAATTACTGAAAATGGTGCCTCATTTACTTATGCTCTTAAAAGGGATTCAAATGGAAATATTAAAGACTTACAGTTTGAAATAGTCGATAATGGCAATGGCAAATACCAGAGCAAACCTCCTTTTGAAAAAGTCTACTTTGGCACTTTTAGCAATGGCGGAATTTTCATTACTGAAAACGAAGAAGGCATCAAAAAGATGCAAGAGCGCATGAATGATTTGATTGAAAAAAACAAAGTACAACAAAAAAGCCAAAATCAGCAATCACCTTGGAAGGTATCTGAAGAAAGAAACAATATCATATTTGCTTCAGCAGACACCCTTTATGTTAATGAAAGCCCTAATACCATCGAAAAATTACTCGCCAGATTCGATGAAACCCCATTGTACTTAATTGATGGTAAAGAAGTTTCCGAAAAAGAAATTAGTGAAGTGAACCCCTTATTAATTGAAAGTGTTTTAACAACTCAGGGCAGCGATAATACAATAAAAGAATATGGCAATAAAGCTAAAAACGGGGTATTATCCGTAAAACTAAGAAGCAAGCCAGTTATAAATGTAAATCAAACCATTAAATTAAAAAGCGATGCATTATATCTTGTTAACGGCAAAGAAACCAGCTATGATGAACTTAATAAATTGAACCCAGAAACCATTAAAAGCATTAGGCCATTAAATGACGAAAATCAAATAAAAAAATATGGTAACAAGAGTAAAAATGGTGTGTTTGTAGTAGAAACAGATACTAAATGGGAAACTAATTTCATAGTAGGGAAAGCGTTTAGTTCTGAACAAGTTACTATATCCGGTAAAGTTATAAACCAAAAAGGCGAAGCCCTACCGGGCGTAAATGTTATAGTTAAAGATGGAAAAACAGGAACTGCAACAGATTTTGACGGAAACTATGAAATCAAAGTAAACAAAGGGGATTACCTAATTTTTTCTTACAAAGGAATGGTGTCACAAATTATTAATGCGAAAAATAATGAAACCGTAAACGTAACCTTATCCCCCGATACAGCTTCAAACTCAAAACCTCAAAGCGCTTGGACAACAAGTTTAAGCCTGAATGAAAACAACACACAAACTCAAAGTAAAACCCAAAAAAACACCATCATAAAAGGGGTAGGTTCCTTTTCAGAAGCCCCCCCTTTATATATAGTCAACGGCGAAGAAGTTTCTGGAAATATTGCTAAATCCATAGACCCCAATAACATTGAGAGCATGACGGTATTAAAAGAAGAAAATCAGATTAAACAATACGGCGAGAAAGGAAAAAATGGCGTGATTTTAATCACGCTGAAAGAATCATCAATCAAATTTAGTGATGATGTTAAAGTTATTGGATATGGCACTAAACCTAGCGACACTAAATTTACAATTAAGGCAGTTTCCAACTTAAATGGTGAACCTCCTCTAATAATTGTAGATGGCAATAAAATTAAAACTAAAAACTTTGAAATCTATAATGATAATATTGAATCAATGAATGTATTAAAAGGAGAAACCGCCACTAAAAAATATGGTGAAGAAGGCAAAAACGGTGTCATCGAAATAACAACAAAAAAATAGGTTGGTTAGTTATTAATCTTTTTTAGGCACTCCCAGAAGGAGTGCTTTTTTTATTATTACTCTTTTCGTCATGCTGAACTTGCATGTGCTGAATTTATTACAGTATTTTAGCATCCCTTTATACCACATTATTAAAATACTTTTTATGTGACCCTGAAACAAGTTCAGGGTGACGTTTTTATTAATAGTTATTCTGCGCTCAAAACAATGAAAACATCAAAAAACTGCATTTTTACAAGTTTTTGCCCCTACACTTTTCAAAAAGCATTCAAAAACAACCTACAATTATTACAATTTTAAACACAAATCCATATTTTAAATTAAAATTTTAAACTTAATTAAAGATTAAAAGTAAAATATTTAAATATATACTGTTTTTTTAGTTACATATTTATATTCAAATACATCGATTTTATACAAATTTTTAGGCAGAACATGAGGTTAGATGTACATTCAAAACTCATTTGAAAAAACAAACATTTTACTAACCAAAAATCTGAGTATTATGATCACACTTGCCGAAATTGTAGTTGACCTCTTAATGTCAATTATATTCTAAACCAAAAACAAGTAAAACTTAGTCTAGAATAAGTTTTACTATTTTTGTTTCCAAGGAACGTTTAAAAATGAAAAAGCAAGTATTTAAAAGCATTGCAAAACTCAACAAACTACTGTTACCAAGTTATACTAAAAAACAACTGGATTTGTCCAAAGCCAACAAACTGCAATTGGCCATTATTGGCTGGCGGTATTTTGTAACCAAAAACGCTTTAGATTAACATTAAATTATCTCTAAAAAACAATCTATAATACTTCCCGTTACTCCTTAATTATCTTATATTTGCAGCCACAATTTTATCTTTAAATTGATTTAAACTTTTTTTAAAATCCAATTCAAAGATTTTGTTGAATTAATTTTTTACATTTGTAAGTGTAAAAACAACACTTACAGACGGATATATTGATACTAACTTAATTATAAAATCAACTATAACAATGAAGAAAAATATTGATGAATTATCGGCAGATAATATTAGAGCCTTGTGTATTTCAATGGTTGAAAAAGCAAATTCCGGTCACCCAGGTGGCCCAATGGGTGGTGCAGACTTTATGCACATTCTGTATTCTGAATTTATGAATTTCGATCCATCGGATATGACTTGGCCATTTAGAGACAGATTCTTTATGGATGCTGGTCATTTATCAACATTACTATATTCCCAGTATTATCTATTGGGCAACTACGAAAAAAACGATATAGAAAACTTTAGGCAATGGGGTTCTGTAACACCTGGCCACCCAGAAGTGGATGTTAAAAGAGGTGTAGAAAATACCTCTGGCCCATTAGGCCAAGGACACGTTATGGGTATTGGTGCAGCCATTGCAGCTAAATTTTTAGCGGCTAGATTTGGCGATTGGATGAACCACAAAATCTATGGATTTATTTCCGATGGTGGTATCCAAGAGGAAATCTCACAAGGTGCTGGTAGGATTGCTGGTCATTTAGGATTGAACAACTTTATTATGTTCTACGACTCTAACGACGTACAGCTTTCTACAATGACCGATGAAGTAACCAGCGAAGACACCGCCATGAAGTATGAAGCTTGGGGCTGGAACGTTATTTCAATCGACGGCCATAACCACGATGAAATCAGAAGCGCATTAAAACAAGCCAATGCAGAGGAAAACAGACCAACCTTAATAATTGCCAAAACCATTATGGGTAAAGGTGCTGTTGATGCCAATGGTAATAGTTTTGAAGGACATTGCGAACTACACGGTCAGCCTATCGGACACACTGGTGCCGATTACAAGATGACATTGAAGAACTTAGGAGCTGATGTTGACAATCCGTTTGACATCTATCCAGAAGTTGCCGATTTCTACAAAGACTTAATCGAAAAGAAAAAAGCAAACGCTGCTGCCAAAAAAGCTGAAGTTAACGCTTGGAGACAATCCAATGCTGCACTAGCTGAAAAATTGGATGATTTCTTAAGTGGTAAACTTCCTGAATTGGATTTTGAATCTATTGAAAGCAAACCAGGTGTGGCTACAAGGGTTGCTTCTTCAAACACATTGGGTTATTTAGCCGGTAAAGTTGAAAACATGATTGTGTCTTCTGCCGATTTATCCAATAGTGATAAAACAGATGGTTTCTTAAAGAAAACACAGTCACTTCAAAAAGGTGATTTTTCAGGGGCCTTTTTACAAGCCGGTGTTGCCGAATTAACTATGGCTGCTTTAGCCAATGGTATGGCATTACACGGTGGTGTGATTCCCGTAGTGGCGACGTTCTTTGTATTCTCAGATTACATGAAACCAGCTATTAGGTTAAGTGCCATTCAAGAATTACCTGTAAAATACGTTTGGACGCACGACGCCTTTAGAGTAGGTGAAGATGGGCCAACCCACCAACCTATTGAGCAAGAAGCACAAATTCGTTTATTGGAAAAACTGAAAAACCACAGTGGTGATCCTAGTTTTATCGCATTAAGACCCGCAGACTCTGCTGAAACTGCCGTAGCTTGGAAAATGGCTATGGAAAACGATAAAGTACCAACAGGTTTGATTTTATCGCGTCAGAATATTAAAGACTTACCATCTAATGGTTCTCGATACCAAGCTGCACTTGAGGCTCAAAAAGGTGGTTATACCGTAAAAGATGTTGAAAATCCAGATGTTGTTTTAATCGCTAATGGTTCTGAAGTTGCCACTCTTATTGATGGCGCCAAATTATTGGAAGACAATGCTGGTTTAAGGGTAAAAGTGGTTTCTGTACCGTCCGAAGGACTTTTCAGATTACAACCTAAAGATTACCAAGAAAAAGTAATCCCTAACAATGTAACAACTTTTGGATTAACCGCTGGATTACCAGTAAACTTAGAACATTTGGTTGGATACAACGGTAAAGTATTTGGTTTGGATCATTTTGGATATTCTGCACCTGCAACCGTGCTGGATGAAAAATTCGGATTCAACGGTGAGAATGTTTACAACCAAGTAATGGATATAATAAACAAATAGCTATATATTAGCTTAAAATATTAAGCTCATAACTTTAAATAAAAGTTATGAGCTTTTTTTTCATCATACTTTTCTTGATCGAACATATAAAGAAAAGAACCTTTGGTTGACGAGGTCATGTCTTTCTCATTCAATTTAACTAGAATATCTAAAGAGTTTATTTTATTGATAAAATTTCGTTTGTCCAATGCTTTATCCAAGATGGCTTCATACAGTTTTTGAAGTTGACGCATAGTAAACTTTTCCGGCAACAATTCAAAACCAATTGGGTTTATGGACGTTCTTCTTCGCAATCGCTTGATTGCTTTATCCAACATAGCATTATGATCAAAAATCAAATCGGGAACTTTAGATAAACTAAACCACTTGGCATTATAGTTCTCTATCAATTCCTCGTTATGGCTTTCAATATTAATAATGGCATAATACGAGGTAGAAATCGTTCTTTCTACAGGATCCCTGTCTACTTGACTAAAAGTATATAGCTGTTCTAGGTAAACATCGTGCACCCCTGTTAAATCATGAAGTATTCGTGCAGCAGCTTCATCTAAAGTTTCACTTTGCTTTAAAAAGCCGCCCATTAAAGACCACTTGCCCTTTTCTGGTTCGAAATCTCTCTGAATAAGCAGCACTTTCAAATCCTCGTCATCAAATCCGAAAATTATACAATCTACCGCTAGAAAAACTTTATTTTCTGGGTTATATCCTTTTAGCATCGTTGGTTAATTTAAGCTAAAATAAAATTTATAAATGTTAAATTAACATTTATAACCAAAAAAATAGGTTTTATGGTTTATTTTTGATTAGTTTGAAACATGAACAACTAATTAAATTTAATAACAAACATTAACTATTCTAAAATAAGGAACTATGGTCAAGTTTAAATTAAAATCAACCCTTTTAGGAATTTTTCTAGCTTCTACACTTGCTGTTTTCTCTCAAAGTACAACAACAGTGTCCTTTAGCGCTAGCGATGATGCCCCGATTATAAACAAACATATTTATGGACATTTTGCCGAACACTTAGGGCGCTGTATTTATGGTGGTTTTTATGTGGGAGACAATTCATCCATACCTAATACCGATGGTGTTAGAAACGACATTATTGAAGCTTTAAAAAATCTTAACATCCCTAACCTACGTTGGCCAGGCGGTTGTTTTGCAGATACCTACCACTGGAAAGACGGTATAGGACCTAAAGACCAACGTCCAACCATTGTAAATACTTGGTGGGGTGGTGTTACTGAAGATAACAGTTTTGGTACGCACGATTTCTTAAACATGTGTGAAGTATTAGGTACAGAACCTTACCTGTCTGCCAATGTTGGTAGTGGCACTGTTCAAGAAATGGCCGATTGGGTACAATACACGAATTTCAGTGGCACAAGCCCAATGAGCGATTTACGTAAGGAAAACGGAAGGGAAAAACCTTGGAATGTAAAATACTGGGGTATTGGTAACGAAGCATGGGGCTGTGGTGGTAACATGACCGCAGAATATTACGCCAATGAATACAGAAAATATGCAACCTTTATGTCCGATTGGGATAACACAGGTGGCGTTATACGGATAGCTTCAGGTGCCAGTGATGATGACTACCATTGGACAGAAACCTTAATGAAAAACATTCCTGCTAAAATGTTGGGAGGTTTGGCTTTACACCATTATTCAGTTATTGATTGGGATAATAAAGGTAGTGCTACCAACTTTGGTGAAGACCTATATTTCGGCACTATGAGCGAAGCTCTTAAAATGGAAGAATTGGTTACGAAACATTCAGCCATTATGGACAAATACGATCCTGAGAAAAAAATTGATTTGGTTGTTGACGAATGGGGCGGCTGGTACGATGTAGAGGAAGGCACAAACCCAGGGTTTTTATACCAACAAAACACCATGAGAGATGCTGTGCTAGCTGGTGCAACATTAAACATTTTCAACAATCATGCAGATAGGGTTCGTATGGCTAACTTAGCACAAGCGGTAAATGTATTGCAAGCGGTAATCCTTACCGATGATGCCAAAATGATTTTAACACCTACGTATCATGTAATGGAGATGTATAAAGTACACCAAGATGCGCAATTAATACCTGTTAATTTCAGTTCGCCTTTATACGTGTACAACAACAAAACATTACCTGCCATTTCTGTTTCTGCTTCAAAAGCTAAAAACGGAACGGTACATGTATCTATGGTTAATGTAGATGCCAAAAAGGAAAACAAATTAGAATTGAATTTAAATGAACTTGGAATTAAAAATGTAACGGCTAGAATCCTTACTTCAAAATCGTTACAGGATTTCAATTCCTTCAACAACCCAAACAAAATCCAACCAAACCAATACAAAGACTTCGAAGTTAAAAACGGCAAGCTAAGTGTTACCCTTCCTCCTTTCTCTGTAGTGGTTTTTGAAGGGAAGTAATTTTTAAAAATCTCACAATCAATTATTTGTTTGATTGTGAATCAATACCATAAAATACATTAAAACTTGAAAATAAATACCATTGTTTGATAGTTTTAATGTATTTTTATTTCATACAAAAATAAATAAGTGTTATTATTACACTTACATAAAAAACATTACATTTGTAATGATATAAAACTTTTTAGGTAATGAATAACTATGTAATAGGATTAGACTACGGTTCAGACTCTGTTAGAGCCGTTCTAATTGATACTGCCAATGGCAAAGAATTGGCATCCAGTGTACATTGGTACCAACGATGGAAAAACAATTTGTACAATAATGCTTCCATTAATCAATTTCGCCAACATCCATTAGACCACATAGAAGGATTAGAAAAAACTATAACCGATGTTGTAAAAAACAGCGGTGTAAACCCTTCAGATATTAAAGCCATTTGTATCGACACCACAGGCTCCTCTCCTATTCCAGTCACTGAAAACGGAACACCGTTGGCTTTGGTGAAAGGTTTTGAGGAAAACCCCAATGCCATGATGGTACTTTGGAAGGACCATACAGCTATTCAAGAAGCCAATGAAATCAACGAATTAGCTGAAAATTGGGGTGGCGAAAATTTCACCAAATATGAGGGCGGTATTTATTCCTCTGAATGGTTTTGGGCAAAAATATTACATGTTATCCGTGAAGATGAAGCTGTTAAAAATGCGGCGTATACTTGGCTAGAGCATTGTGATTTGATGACCTATTTACTTATAGACAACAAAGATTTAAACGCATTTAAAAGAAGTCGTTGCGCTTCTGGTCACAAAGCAATGTGGCACGAGGATTGGGACGGATTACCTCCTGTAGAGTTTTTAAACAAATTAAACCCTTATTTAGGAGAATTAAGAGGAAGACTTTACGATGAAACCTATACCTCTGATGTTGTTGCCGGCAATTTAAACCAAGAATGGGCTGATAAATTAGGATTAACAACCAATACCGTAATAGCTGTTGGTACTTTTGACGCTCATGCTGGAGCCGTTGGAGCCAAAATTGACGAGAACACATTAGTTAGAGTAATGGGTACTTCAACCTGCGATATTCTCGTTTCCCCAAAGGACAATATTGGCAGCAAAACAGTAAGAGGTATCTGCGGACAAGTTAATGGTTCGGTTATTCCAGGACTAGTTGGTTTAGAGGCTGGACAATCAGCTTTTGGAGATGTTTTGGCTTGGTTTAAAGATGTACTTTACTGGCCTATTGACAATTTGGTATTATCGTCCAATATTTTAAGTGCTGAACAAAAAATTGATTTAAAGGAAGAAATCGATGCGACGTTCATCAAAAAACTAAGCGAACAGGCTGCTGCCATTCCACTAACGGAAAGTATTCCAACGGCATTGGATTGGATTAACGGACGCAGAACACCAGACGCCAATCAAGAATTAAAAGCTGCAATGTCTAACCTTTCGTTGGGAACAAAAGCGCCACATATTTTTAAAGCTTTAATTAATGCCATTTGTTTTGGCTCTAAAAAAATAGTGGATCGCTTTGAAGAAGAAGGCGTTAAAATAGATACCGTTATTGGTATTGGTGGTGTGGCAAGAAAATCACCTTTCATCATGCAAACTTTGGCCAATGTTTTGAACAAGCCTATTAAAGTAGCTGAATCAGATCAAGCACCTGCTTTGGGTGCTGCTATTTATGCTGCGGTTGCTGCTGGTATTTATCCAAATGTTATTGAAGCCAGTAAACACATGGGAAGTGATTTTGAAGCAGAATATTTACCTGAACCAGAAAATATTGAGGCCTACCAAGCTTTAATGGATTCGTATTCAGAATTAAGTGCATTTATTGAATCAATCAGTTAAAAAATTATGAGTTCTAAATACAAAGATTTAAAACAAGAATGCTACGAAGCCAACATGCAGCTAAATGCTCTTGGTCTAGTTGTTTATACCTTCGGAAACGTAAGTGCTGTAGATAGAGCTAATGGCGTTTTCGCCATTAAGCCAAGTGGTGTACCCTACGAAGTTTTAAAACCAGAAGATATGGTGATTTTAGATTTCGACAATAACATTGTTGAAGGCACCATGCGACCATCTTCAGATACTAAAACACATTCTTTCCTCTATAAAAATTGGGAAGATATTGGTGGTGTAGCTCATACCCACGCTACATATTCCTGTGCTTGGGCGCAGTCGCAGTTGGACATCCCTATTTTTGGAACCACGCATGCCGACCATTTAACAGCCGATATTCCCTGTGCACCGCCAATGAGCGACGACCTTATTGAAGGTAACTACGAGCACAACACCGGTATTCAAATCATTGATTGTTTTAAAAACAAAGGGCTTTCGCATACCGAAGTGGAAATGATTCTTATCGGAAACCATGGTCCGTTTGCTTGGGGAAAAAATGCAGCTAAAGCGGTTTATAACAGCAAAGTATTGGAAGTTGTTGCTGAAATGGCTTATTTAACCAGACAAATAAATCCTAATGCACCTCGATTAAAAGATTCACTCATCAAAAAACATTACGAACGTAAACATGGTAAAAATGCCTATTACGGTCAATAACAACTAATATAAAATACAATTAATCAAAATGATAGATATTTCTAAAAAAGAAATTTGGTTTGTAACCGGTAGCCAACACTTATATGGTGAAGAAACCTTAAAACAAGTAGCTGCTAATTCTCAGGAAATTGTAAAAGGATTAAATGCATCCGCTCACATTCCTGTGAATATCGTTTTTAAACCAACCGTAAAAACACCAGACGAAATTACCAACGTTTGCCAAGAAGCCAATGCAGCCAAAAACTGTATTGGTATCATTACTTGGATGCACACCTTCTCCCCTGCTAAAATGTGGATTAATGGTTTGAGCATTTTGAACAAACCAATCTGCCATTTACACACGCAATTCAATGCTGAAATCCCTTGGAGTTCTATTGATATGGACTTTATGAACCTAAACCAATCGGCACATGGTGATAGGGAATTTGGTTTTATTATGTCTAGAATGCGTAAAAAACGTAAAGTGGTAGTTGGCCATTGGCAAACAGAGCGTGTTCAAAAGAAATTAGGTATTTGGTCACGTGTGGTATTAGGCTGGGATGATTTACAAAACCTTAAAGTAGCACGTTTTGGCGATAATATGCGCCAAGTGGCGGTTACTGAAGGCGATAAAGTAGAAGCACAAATCCGCTTTGGTATGGCTGTAAATGGCTACGATTCATCAGATATAACCAATAAAATCAAAGAAGTTAGTGATGCCGATTTAAATGACCTTTTGGCAGTTTACGAGAGCACTTATAATTTAACCCCTGCATTAAAGGAAGGTGGTGAAAAAAGACAATCTTTAATAGATTCTGCTAAAATCGAATTGGGATTAAGAGCCTTTTTAGAAGAAGGTGGCTTTAAAGCATTCACCGATACGTTTGAAAATTTAGGCGAATTAAAACAATTACCAGGTTTGGCCGTACAACGCCTTATGGCCGATGGTTACGGATTTGCTGGTGAAGGCGATTGGAAAACAGCTGCCATGGTTAGGGCCGTAAAAGTAATGAACTATGGTTTGGAAGGCGGTACGTCTTTCATGGAAGATTATACCTATCATTTCACCCCAGAGAAATCGTATGTATTAGGTTCCCACATGTTGGAAATTTGTCCATCCATTGCTGATGCAAAACCATCTTGTGAAGTGCATCCTTTAGGTATTGGTGGCAAAGAAGATCCTGTAAGATTGGTATTCAATTCTCCTGCAGGCGACGCTATTAATGTATCGTTGGTAGATATGGGTAACCGTTTCAGGTTGATTGTTAATGAAGTGGAAGCAGTAAAACCTATGGCCGATTTACCAAAATTACCGGTAGCCAGAGTTTTATGGGATGCAAAACCAGATTTAGAAGTTGCTGCTACTGCATGGATTTTAGCTGGTGGGGCACACCACACGGTTTATAGTCAAGCCATTACAACCGAATATATCGAGGATTTTGCCGATATTGCAGGTGTAGAATTACTTGTAATTGATAAAAATACTTCAATTAGGGAGTTTAAAGATAAAATCAATGCCAACGAAGCATACTACAATATGTTTCAGCATCGTTTATAATTGTTTAACCAAAAAAACCACTAAATGAGAACATTAAAGCGTAGTTTTTGCTTATTGACCCTTCTCAGCTTTATTTTACTGCATATTCAATGTAAAAATGAAAAAAAAGCTGACACTAACACAACACCTGTAGAAATGAAAAATTTAGTTACTATATCAAAAGAGTCTTTTGGAACTACTAATGACAGTATTCCTGTAGATAAATACATTCTTAAAAATGAAAAAGGAATGGAAATAAGTATCATAACCTATGGGGGTATTATAACAAATTGGACTGCTCCAGATAAAAATGGCAATTACAACGACATTGTTTTGGGTTTTGATAGCATAGAAAAATACCAAATGCCAGGGGTTCCTTTTTTTGGTGCTTTAATTGGTAGATACGGAAACCGAATTGCCAAAGCCAAATTCTCTTTAGATGGTACTGAATATACTTTAGCGGCAAACGATGGCCAAAACCATTTGCATGGTGGTACCAAAGGCTTTGATAAAGTAGTTTGGAATGCTACTGAGCAAACCACAGATAGTACCGCTTCGTTGGTGTTAACTTATTTAAGTAAGGACATGGAAGAAGGCTATCCAGGTAATTTAGAAACCAAAGTAACCTATACACTGGATAACAACAATGAACTTACTGTACTATATGAAGCTACAACCGATAAGAAAACCGTGGTTAACTTAACCCAGCATACGTACTTCAATTTAAGTGGTGATTTTTCTAAAAATATTTTAGATACTGAAATGACCATCAATGCAGATGCTTATTTACCAGTAGATGCGACTTTAATTCCAACAGGCGAATTAAGACCAGTAGCAGGAACACCTTTCGATTTCACAGAACCTAAAGCTTTAGGCAAAGAGATTGGAGCAGAAAATGAGCAATTAAAAAGAGGCGGTGGTTACGACCATTGTTGGGTATTGAACAACCAAAATGAAGGTATTAGGTTAGCTGCTACTGCTCATGATCCTCAGACTGGAAGAGTATTGGAAGTGTATTCAGATGAACCTGGTATTCAATTATACACTGGTAACTTCTTGGATGGCACACTACCTAGTAAACAGGGTGGCACATATGGACACCGTACAGGTTTCTGTTTAGAAACACAACACTATCCAGATTCTCCAAATCAGCCAGAGTTTCCATCGACTGTATTGAACCCAGGAGAGACTTACAAAACAACAACGTCTTTTAAGTTTTCAACAAAATAAGACACTGTTTTTAATCTTGAAAAAGCCCACATTGATTGTGGGCTTTTTTTGCACCATAATATTTTTATTTTAAATAAGATATTTTTGTCCTATTTAAAAATTAGTTTTAAATTTGTAAAATCAAACCAAGTAAAATATGTTTTCAAAAGCTTGTGAATATGGTATAAGGGCTTCAATATTTATTGCCTTAAATTCCTTTGAAGGCAAACGCGTTAACCCAAAAGAGATTGCATCAGAAATAGATTCGCCAGTAGCTTTTACTGCAAAAATTTTACAAGCTCTAGTAAAACACAAGGTGATTAACTCTGTAAAAGGTGCCCATGGTGGTTTTGAAATTGAGAAAAACAAAATAAACTCCATCAAACTTTCTGATATAGTAGATGCTATTGACGGCAATACCATTTATGAAGGGTGTGGTCTTGGTCTCAAAGCTTGCGACGAGGCACGTCCCTGCCCTATGCACGATAAATTTAAAACCGTTAGGGACGAACTTAAAACAATGCTAGAGTCTACAAATTTAGAAACCTTGGCTTTGGATATGAAAGGCGGAGACACCTTCTTAAAACGATAAAAAATTTTATATATAAATAGGATAAATTTATCCTATTTAAAATTAACTAAAACTCTAATCAACATGAAAAAAGAAAAAAAACTCTGGATATTATTTATTGCAGTTATTATTGGCTCGTTTAGCGTATTGGGGTATTATGGCTTTGAAATCTATCAGCAATCTCCGCCAATTCCAAAGGCAATTATCTCAACCAATGGCGAGGTTATTTTCAACGAATTGGATATTAAAGATGGCCAAAACATATGGCAAAGCATAGGTGGACAGGAAGTGGGCTCTATCTGGGGGCATGGTGCCTATGTTGCACCTGATTGGACCGCAGATTGGCTCCATAGGGAAGCAGTTTTTATACTTAATATATATGCCAACGAGGATTTTGGGAAAAATTATGAGGCTATTTCAGAAGAACAAAAGGCCGCCCTTAAAATAAGGCTACAAAATGAACTGCGAAAAAACACATATAGCGAAACTTCCAACACCATAACAATTAGCGAAAACCGCATAGAAGCCATAAAGCATTTAAGTAATTATTACAGAGGACTGTTTACCAACGACCCTGCATTCGATAAACTTCGTGCAGACTATGCCATTCCTAAAAATACAATTAAGGATGTAGACAAAATGCATAAAATGAATGCCTTTTTCTTTTGGGCTACTTGGGCTACCGTAACGGAACGCCCTAACAGCAAGGTAAGCTACACCCACAACTGGCCAGCTGATGATTTGGTTGGCAACGCACCTACTATGGATTTAATGGTGTGGTCTGGCGTAAGCATAATTCTTCTTATTTTATGTATTGGTATACTTGTATTTTACCATGTAAAATCCGGGGAAGATGAAAACCTTCCGCCTCCTGCTGAAGATCCTTTATTAAAACAAGGAATGACACCAAGCATGCGTTTGGTTAAAAAATACTTTTGGGTTGTTACCTTACTTATGGTGGTTCAAATGCTTCTAGGTATTGTAACAGCACATTATGGTGTTGAAGGCGACGGCTTCTATGGTTTTGCCCTAGACCAAATATTACCTTATTCGGTTACTAGAACTTGGCATACACAATTAGCCATATTCTGGATTGCAACCGCCTGGTTGGCTACAGGTCTATATATTGCGCCCGCTGTTTCTGGCAAAGATCCAAAATTCCAAAAATTTGGAGTAAACTTCCTATTCGTAGCACTGTTAATTATTGTAGTAGGCTCTATGGCTGGTCAATGGTTTGGCGTAATGCAAAAACTAAATTTGGTTAATAACTTTTGGTTTGGCCATCAAGGTTACGAATATGTAGACTTGGGTAGGTTCTGGCAAATTTTTCTTTTAGTTGGCCTATTTTTATGGCTAGCCTTAATGGTAAGACCACTGCTTCCTGTATTAAAACGGAAAACGGAAGAAAAGAACCTTATTATCATGTTTTTAATTTCCTGTACCGCCATTGCACTGTTCTATGCATCTGGATTAATGTGGGGAAGGCACACCAACCTGGCTATTGCGGAATATTGGAGATGGTGGGTTGTCCACCTTTGGGTAGAGGGCTTCTTTGAAGTTTTTGCCACCGTTGTTATTGCCTTTCTTTTTGTTAGACTAGGACTCTTAAAGTCTAAAACCGCTACTTTAAATGTATTGTTGGCTACCATCATTTTTATGTCTGGTGGTATTTTAGGTACCTTCCATCACTTATACTTTTCCGGAACACCAAAAGCCGTTATGGCCTTAGGTGCCACATTTAGTGCGTTAGAAGTTGTTCCATTAACTTTAATTGGCTACGAAGCTTACCATAACTACAAACTATCTAAAGCCACTAAATGGTTGGAAGATTACAAATGGCCCATATACTTTATGATAGCTGTTGCTTTTTGGAACTTTCTAGGTGCCGGTATTTTTGGTTTTATTATTAACCCACCTATTGCACTCTACTATGTACAGGGCCTAAACACTACTCCCTTACACGGTCACACAGCACTGTTTGGCGTATATGGTATGCTGGGCATTGGGCTTATGTTATTCGTACTTAGGAGTCTATACCGAAATGTCCTTTGGAACAACAAACTCCTAAAAATAACCTTTTGGTCCTTAAACTTAGGCTTGTTAGGGATGGCTTTATTAAGCTTACTACCCATGGGCGTATGGCAAGCTGTAGAGAGCATTGAACATGGCATGTGGTACGCCCGCTCATCTGAACTCATGCAAGACCCTGCCATGATTACCTTAAAATGGCTAAGAACCATAGGCGATGTCATATTCGCCATTGGTATCGTTACAACATGTTGGTTTGTATTCGATTTAACCCTTAAAAACAAAATAACAAAGAACAATTAAAATAGATATTATGAACACAATAACACAAAAACAAGTTGGCGCCTTTGTTGCCGAAGATTATAGAACTGCTGCCGTTTTCACAAAATATGGTATTGACTTTTGCTGTAGAGGCAATAGAAGCTTAGAAGAAGTATGTGAAAAAAATGGCATTGAAACCAACGAATTGGTAAGTAGCCTTGAGAGTATTACAAAGTCACAAACCAATCAATCCATAGATTATAAATCTTGGCCACTCGATTTGCTTGTAGATTACATTGAAAAAAAACACCATCGTTATGTTGAGGAGAAAATTCCAATTATCAAACAATTCTTAAACAAGTTATGCAAAGTGCACGGTGAAAGGCAACCAGAACTATTTGAAATAAATAACTTGTTCACATCTTCAGCGGGAGAATTGGCTCAGCATATGAAAAAAGAAGAACTCGTTTTATTTCCTTTTGTTAAAAAATTGGTGAAAGCCGAGTTATCGCAAACTGCAATAGAATCACCTGGTTTTGGCACTGTAAAGAATCCAATAGCAATGATGATGCAAGAGCACGATAATGAAGGGGAACGTTTTAGAAAAATAGCAAATCTGTCTAGTAATTACACGCCTCCAGCTGATGCTTGCAATACGTATAAAGTGACATTTGCTATGCTAAAGGAATTTGAGGAGGATTTGCATTTGCACATTCACTTGGAAAACAATATTCTATTTCCCGCTGCTGAAAAACTTGAGAAAAAATTCTGTTAAACAAATTCATTAATGTGTTGCTTTTTAAATCCTACAGTTTGATTATATTATTGGCTGTAGGATTTTTATATTTATATCTATACTAAAACAAAATGTCTAAGAAACTAATCATTGTATGTCTTGTGAATTTTCTCATAGCCGCATTGCTGGGGCTTACTTTACGTTTCTCTTATGTGCAGGATATAGGTATAAATTATCGTTTTTTAACCCATGCGCACTCACATGTTGCCATGCTTGGCTGGGTATATTTAATGCTCTACACCCTTTTTGTCCACTATTTCACAAAACACAATAAATCATTTTACAATAAATTATTTTGGGTAACCGAAATAGCTGTTATCGGCATGTTACTCAGTTTTCCTTTTCAAGGTTATGCCCCTATTTCCATTACTTTTTCAACACTGCACATTTTTTGTAGTTATTTTTTTGCTTATCGTATCTGGAAAGACCTCTACATTAAAAACCACCTTATTGCGTTCATGGTCAAAACTGCTTTGACTTTTATGTTATTATCCACCATAGGCATTTGGTGTTTAGGCCCAGCTGTTGGGCTTATGGGCAAAGCTTCAGCCTTTTATCAAATTGCCATACAATTCTTTTTGCATTTTCAGTTCAATGGTTGGTTTTTAATGGGTGTATTAGCCATATTATTTCATCAACTAAAAATTGAGCCTTCAAAAATCACGAATCGTTTGGTAACTGTTATTATTATTGCAACTATTTTAACTTTAGCGCTACCAGTTCAGTGGTTTACTGGCTTAACTATGCTTTACTTTTTAAATGCTACTGGCATTATACTACAAATTTGGGCCCTTATTTTATTTTTAAAAGCTATTAAGAACCCTTATAGGGTTATTTTGGCAAATGAGTCTTCTACAGTAAAATGGATGTACTATTTTGCCCTTTCTTGTTTTATATTGAAACTGGTCTTGCAGGGAATCACCCTTTTTCCAGGTTTTTCAGAAACATTAATAAACCATACAAATTTTATTATAGGGTTTATACATTTAACTATGCTTGGCACAATAAGTGGATTCCTTCTGGCTTTTATTCTAAAAGCTAAAGATCTTGAAACCAATAAAATCACGTCCTTAGGGGTTTATTTATTCCTGATTGGGTTTGTTCTCACCGAGTTTCTATTAACATTACAGGGAAGCTACTTTTATTTCCAAATTGGTTTTATTAAAAATTACTACCTTATAATATTTTCCGCTAGTATCTTTTTGCCTTTGGGCATTACTTTTATCATATATTCATTTTTTAAAAACAAAAACGCATGTCTATTAAACCACTAAAACGCCATAAAGCTTTACAACCTTTAAGCAGGGAACATCACCACGGCCTTTTGTTGGCTTGGAAAATACGTTCTGGTCTTAATAAAAATATTGCAATTGAACGCATTAAGGCATATACCGATTGGTTTTTTAAAACCCATCTGATACCCCATTTTGAAATGGAAGAAAAACACATCTTCACTCTTCTAGGCAATGATAACGATTTAGTTAAAAAGGCGCTTTCAGAACACAAAAGGCTAGCTATGTTATTCAACCAGACCGAAGACACTAAAAAAAACCTGTCCTTAATTGAAGAAGAACTAGAACAACATATTAGGTTTGAAGAACGTGTACTCTTCCCTGAAATACAGAAAATAGCAACTCCAGATCAATTTGCCGAAATAGAAGAAATTCATCAATCAATCCCCTTTAAGGATAAAGTTGATGATGAATTTTGGAAATAGTATTTAAAAAAATCACTTTTTAAAACTAAGAAGTTCAGGTTTTATGGTTAACATAGCCCAAGCCCAGTTTTGGGTTTTAGAAGCATTACCTCCTTTTAAAATTTCCATAGTATCGCTGGCAAATAGCTGTGAATAGCCCACATTTAAATTGATGTTCTTTTGAAATCTGTAGGTTGCTACCAAATCAATCTCAGTACCAAGATAATTATTCATTTTTTCAAAACCGTTAAAAACTGTTTTTGCAGATGAAAACAAATGTGGTGTAAAGGTTATACCAAATCGATTTTGGGTAAATTTTACATTGGCATAAATATCTGTTAAACCTACCGAATTGGCATGATTTCCCACATAAAAATAATCCATATAACCATTAAATTTGTGGTTGGTTCCAAAAAGCGGATTGAAAGATTTGTTATTCCCCGAAGTATCATTCATGTCGGTTCCAGAAAGGTATTCGCTACCAAACCCTATCTGCCAGTTCTCTGTAACATAATGGCTTAAATCGGCCCCAACATACCAAGCTGAAACATTTGCATTAGCGAGGGTTCCCGATTGGCCATAAACTGAAAATTCACCAACCCATTTCGGTTTATTTAAATTATAAAACACCCCATAGGTTTGTAAATACTGTGTTTTAAAATTTGAAAGCCCTTCTTCAAACTGAAAGCCCGTGTTTAAAAAAAGAAAACTTAAATACGAAGTATCTAAATGATAAACATACTTTAAAAACTGCATGTTCTTATAATTGTTTACATCGTACCTGGCTTCTATAATGGTTTCCTTTTCCGAACTTATTGATAAACCTAAATTTACCGAATGCTTATTAGGAGTGTAAGATATTAAAAAAGCATCATGGCTCCTTCCCTGTTGCGCCCAATCTAATCCCCCCATAATCCGTTGGTTATCAAAAGAGAAAACCTGACGCCCTATTTTAAAGCTCCATAAATCATTTAAATCATACTGGGCATACCCTTCAAACAAAGCAACACCGTTTGAACTGTTGCTCATGTTTGTTGCAACGTCACCCCAAACCCTTACATCTTGCACCCGGAGCATCAATTTTATTTTATCCTGACCAAAGCCAATGTTTAATCTGCTACGTTGCGATACAAAGGACGCAGGTTTTTCACCATCATCAAGTAAGCTTTTAAAACCATGTCTAAATTCATAACGTGGCCTAATCTCTGCTGAAAGTTCTAAATTTTGGGCAAAAACCACCTGGTTTAATGCTATTAGAAGCATTAAATGATATAATCGTTTCATTTTATTTGTTGTTTATTTTACTCTAAGGTGTTACATCTAAAATGGTTGCAACCGTTTGTGTATTATCCACTCCCAAACCTTCCTGTTGGAATTTAAGTTCTCCTTGGGCATCGAAAACCGAAATAATATTGGAATGGGAAAAGTCTATAGGCGAAATCTCTTTATACTTTACAGAAAGCACATTAGCAAATTCCCTTAACCCACTTTTGGTCCCCTGTAGAAAAGTCCAATGT
Organism: Marixanthotalea marina; assembly: GCA_018883545.1. GTDB lineage: Bacteria > Bacteroidota > Bacteroidia > Flavobacteriales > Flavobacteriaceae > Marixanthotalea > Marixanthotalea marina. The sequence continues at coordinate 121,578 of JAHLEH010000006.1, forward strand.
TCTTCGTCCATAAAGTTTTCTTTTGCAAAAGCCTTTAAACGCTCAGGAAAATCGTTTTCGGGGTCAATGCTCACAAAGACAAATTGAATATCTTTTAATTTTCCATCGGGTATATCAGCTTCAATATGGCGCATATCGGCCACCAATCTGGGGCACGCTGCTTTACATGATGTATATATCATTACCACCACTAGGGTTTTGCCCTTTAAATCTTTAAGCTGAATGCTTTCCCCTTCTTCTGTATGCCATTGTGATGTTAGATTAAAAATAGAAGCATCAGTAATCCCTTCGTTATCATCTAAAACACTTTTAGAAAGTTGAGCCAAAGGCTGTAAATCCATTTTACATATAGGGCATGTACCAGATTCTTTGTAGGTTTTACCGTTTTCACAATCCATGGGGCATTGGTAAACCAAATCGTTATCACTATTTGCTTTTTTATTGGAATTACAGTTTTGCAATAACGATAACGCAAAAAGCATTAAAAATAAGTACTTAAAAGTTTTCATTAGTTTTTTCATTTATATCCTTAACACATCTAAAGCCTAAGTTCTTCATTGAGTATTTAGCCTTTAAGCTACCACGAATAGCGTAGCGCATAAAAGCTGCATAATTCATTAAGTCGGTAGCATTAATAGCAGCACTGCCACAAAACAGATCACTATCCTTGTCAACATCTTTTCGCGATTCTCCAGTGATTAAAACAGAATTGAAATCTAAAGTCCACTCCCAAACCAAACCGTGCAAATCGTAAACACCCCAGTAGTTTTTGGGATTTAATCCTATACTGTTTTCGTTGGAACGGGGTGCCTCATACCACGATAATATTTTTTCATTATACGATGGTTTTATGCGTGCATCTTTAGTCGTTTCATCTGCCATGGCTACATACTCCCATTCATCAACTGTTGGTAAACGTTTGTCTTGACATTCACAATAGGCCTTAGCTGCAAACCAAGATACATAGGTTACTGGACTGTTAGGTTGTTCTGAATCCTTAAGTTCAAAATCATTCTTCCAATTGGATAAATAACTTGTGTCCACGAACAATTTGATTGCTTTCGATTTTTGCCATTCAGGGTACTTCTTTACGAATGCCTCAAACTGTGTGTTGGTAACGGGATATACATCCATTTTAAAATCCTTTACTTCAACCACAGTAGAATCTCTTCCATAAAGGGGCAAATAACGGCTTCCTTTAATGTAAACCATGGCTTCTTCAGTCTGTGACTGAGCATGAAGAACTACTGGCTGAAACATTAATAAGGACAACAAAAAGCAAAAAGCTATTTTTTTCATGACACACAATACATTATTTATTTTTAACCTTATCGACCATTTCTTTGGTCACTACAGCTTTAGAATTACCCCAACTATGGTACACATAAGTTAGTACATTGGCTATTTCTTCTGAAGATAGCATTTGTCTGGTCATTACACTATTATAGGTTTCGCCGTTTACGGTAATCTCCCCTGTTAAACCATTAACAACGGCACCAATCGCTCTATCTACATCAGCATTGAGATAATCTGATTTTGCCAGTGGTGGAAAGGCGTTTGGAACACCTTGCCCTTCTGCTTGGTGACAAGCAAAACAAGTTTGCATGTACGTTTGTTTACCAAATTCAAGTTGTTCTTCTAATGATTTGGCTGGAATTTGCGATTCTACAATTTCATTTGTAGTTGGCATTTCTTGAATACCACCTCCTTCTGGCAAATAGATGTCATCACGCAACTCTCCAGAATAAATTTTCTTATTTTCTTCGCCTTCTACTTTTAGCATACCCAAAGCCCCTTTATTAAAAGCTCTAAAAATAGAGTGGTCTACCAAAATAAAGGTACCTGGTACATCTACCCTGAATTCTACAATGGCCGCACCACCAGCTGGAATAAGGGTTGTTTGTATATTTTCGTTAAGTAGATCACCGCCTTCAACATATACTTTATCAAAAATCTCTCCAATTACGTGAAAAGATGACACCAAATTTGGACCACCATTTCCAACGAACAAACGCACTGTTTCACCAACATTGGCAGTAATAGCATTATCGCCTGTTAAAGCGCCTACACTACCATTAAATACTACATAATCGGCGTTTTCATCTACTGCTTTTTGCATATCAAACGGTTGCAACCCACGCTCACCATTTTTTCCTTTGGTATAAAAATCGCCCTGCATGATATAATATTCTTTATCTACAGGAGGCAATCCGCCATCTGGTTCCACTAAAATAAGGCCATACATACCATTGGCAATGTGCATCCCTACCGGAGCAGTGGCACAATGGTAAACATATAATCCTGGATTTAAGGTTTTAAACGAAAACACTTTTTCATGACCTGGTGCCACAAACGATGATTCTGCTCCGCCTCCAGGTCCAGTAACCGCATGCAAATCGATGTTATGGGGTAATTTGTTATCAGGGTGATTTTGTAAATGGAATTCAACCTCGTCTCCTACCCGTGTTCTAATAAAACTTCCAGGTACGGTACCGCCAAAGGTCCAATATACGTATTTAACACCATCGGTCATTTCGCCTTCTTTCTCCAAAATTTCCATTTCAACAATTAACTTTTTAGCTTTACGTTTTCCTGCAGGTTTGGGCACGAACGGTGGTGAGGTTAGTTCTGCTTTCATTTCCATAGTAACAGGAATCGCACTGCTGTCAATGTTCGCTTCCTTATCCGTACCTACACAAGCCAAAAGGCTAAATGCCATGAATCCAGTAATTAACCAACTTTTGGTTAACAGATTATTTTTGTTGTTAAAGAGTGGTTTCATTGAATTACTTTTTTAAAGATTAGATATTATAATTTTATTCTTAATTAGGATATTTTTATCCTTATTTAAAATATATGGTCAAATATAAAAGAAGCTTTCAATCATTAATATGATAAAAATCATAAAATGTAATTTTCATTATCAAGCATCAATGTAATAAAAATCTTAATAAATTACAATTATCTGCTTTTCTATAAAATTAAGTTTTATTAATCAAAATATTAATCGTAATATTGCGATTATATAATTAAACAATGGGATTAGTCAAAACTGAAATATTTACAGATGCACAAAATGAGGTAGCACTTTTTGCTAAGGCGTTTGGGCATCCTGCTAGGGTTGCCATTTTACAGTATCTATTTAAAACAAATGCATGTGTGTGTGGCGATATTGTAAACGAAATAGGACTTGCCCAGCCTACCATTTCGCAACATTTAAAAGAATTGAAACAATTGGGATTGATTAAAGGCAATGTTGAAGGCACCAGTGTTTGCTATTGTATTGACAAAGAAAATTGGACAAAAATGAAACAGGTGATGCTAGAATTTTTAGATCAAGATATTGCAAACTCCAGCTGTTGTTAAAAAATTTAAATCTATTAATCGCAATATTGCAATAATTTAATATATAAAAACAATGAAACTATCAGACGTAAAAAACAAATTGAATAGTTTAGAACAAATCGCTTTTCAATTACCTAACGGTACATTGGTGCCAGAACATTTTCATGTGACTGAAATAGGCAAAATAACCAAACATTTTATTGATTGTGGCGGCACCATTAGAGATGAGGAGGTTGTAAACTTCCAACTATGGAATGCCAACGATTATAACCATAGGCTGCATCCTGAAAAATTATTGAAAATTATTGAGCTTTCAGAAAAAAAGCTAAACATAGAAGATTCTGAAGTTGAAGTGGAATATCAAGGCGAGACCATTGGCAAATTTGGATTGGATTTTGATGGCACACACTTTCTATTGACCACCAAACAAACCGATTGCTTGGCAAAAGACAACTGTGGTGTACCCAAAGAAAAACCTAAAGTAAAACTTTCAGAATTACAATCCCAATCGGCTTGCTGTGCTCCTAACAGTGGTTGTTGTTAACTAAACAAACCGTAAAAACGTATGTCATTATTCAAAGAAATTGAAAATACCATTTCGACATTGAATGTTGAAACCATAACGGATTCCCGTAAGGATACCCTAAAACCTTTAATCGCATTTATCCAGACAAAAGTTGACGAAGATAAGGACGTTCGTCTCAATTTTATTTGTACCCATAATTCGCGCAGAAGTCATTTATCGCAAGTTTGGGCGCAAACATTAGCGTATTATTTCAATGTGAAAAATGTGTTTTGTTATTCAGGTGGCACCGAAAGCACGGCTTTGTTCCCTATGGTGGCTGAAACCTTAAAACAATCAGGTTTTAAAATCAACATAATATCGGAAACCAACAACCCCATTTACAGCATTAAATTTGCTGAAAATGCACATCCAGTAATTGGATTTTCAAAAAAGTTTGATGATGCGTTTAATCCAGCCTCAGCATTTGCAGCTATTATGACCTGTTCGCAAGCCGATGCTGGTTGCCCGTTTATTGCTGGAGCCGAAAAGCGTATACCTATAACCTTTGAAGACCCCAAGCTGTTTGACAACACGCCACAACAGGCTGAAAAATACAACGAAAGAAGCCTGCAAATAGCAACGGAATTGTTTTACGTATTTTCCCAAATAAAATCATAACATGGCAGCAACAAAAAAATTAAGTTTTTTGGATAGAAATTTAACCTTATGGATTTTTGTAGCCATGGCGTTAGGCGTAGCGATTGGTTATTTTTTTCCAGGCTTCCCAGACCACGTTAATGCATTAAGTAGTGGTTCTACCAACATACCCATTGCCATCGGGCTCATTTTAATGATGTACCCACCTTTGGCCAAAGTAAACTATAAACTGCTACCGCAAGTATTCAGAAACACCAAAATCCTGTCCATTTCACTCATATTAAACTGGATAATTGGCCCTGTACTCATGTTTGTTCTGGCCGTTGTTTTTTTACACGATTACCCAGAATACATGGTTGGACTTATTTTAATTGGTCTGGCCCGTTGCATTGCCATGGTGTTGGTATGGAACGATTTGGCCGAAGGCAGTAGCGAATACGGTGCTGGCTTGGTCGCATTAAACAGTATTTTCCAAGTGTTTGCCTATAGTTTTTACGCTTGGGTATTTATTACGGTACTCCCACCCTATTTTGGTTTTGAAGGTGCCATTGTAGATATTTCCATTGCAACCATTGCCGAAAGTGTGGCCATTTATCTGGGCATCCCATTTATGATGGGTATATTGAGCAGACTCATTTTAGTAAAATTAAAAGGAGAAGCTTGGTACACCCAAAAATTCATACCTACCATTTCGCCCATAACCTTAATAGCGCTTTTATTTACCATTGTAATCATGTTCTCTTTAAAAGGGGAGTTGATCGTGCAAATCCCTATGGATATCGTTATTATTGCCATACCGTTGCTTATCTATTTTACGCTCATGTTTATTATTGGGTTTTTCTTCTCTAAAGCTATGGGTGCTACTTACGACAAAACTGCTTCGGTGGCCTTTACGGCCGCAGGCAATAATTTTGAATTGGCCATTGCCGTGGCCATTGCCGTATTTGGCCTCAACTCAGGGCAAGCCTTTGCAGGCGTTATTGGCCCTTTAGTAGAAGTACCAGCCTTGATTTTATTGGTGCGCGTGTCTTTTTGGTTGCGGAAAAAATATTTTTAGAAAAAACATCCCAAAGTAATAGCATGGGGTTATTTATTATAGCCTCATGCTTTTTTATTGATTCTATGTAAGAAAGTGTTTATATTAGCTTTGTGAGTAATACCGAAACAAATATGATTGAAAAAATACTTCCTGCAATAATTACCATAATTGGAAACTTAATTTTCTATCTGTGGATTAAAGGGCGAATCGACAAATCGATTGAAAAAAACAAAATTGCATACAGCGGAATTTTTAAAGAGAAGGTCAATATTTACAGAGAGCTTCTAAAAAAGACTTATGGAATTAAAAAAGAACTAAACCGATTTCAATACGTCGGAACTAAAGAAGAAGGAACTGAAATAATGCATAAAATTAATGAGTACATTCAATTTTACTCAATTAATCAACCTTTCCTTTCAGACGAAATGTTGTCGGATTTAAACAAAATACGTGCTGAATTTCAAGATGTTTTCGACAAATTCTACATGCATACATCTAACGCTAAATCAGATAATCTGACTGAATTCTTTGAAGCTGGAAATAAACTTAAAACCAACAACCCTTTCAACGAAATTGAAAAACGAATAATCGCAGAAATGCGGAATGATTTAAAAATAGCGGAATTTGGAAAATAAAGTAGTACACACATCGTGATTGGCAAGAATTGGAAAATATGATTTTATGAAAATAATATTGGTAAAAATAAGTGCTTGGTTTTCATCAATTTTCTATTTGATAATGTCTTTAGTAAGCTTACTAATAATGTTTTCTGAGAGAATTAAATATAGCATGGTAATTGTTTTTTCAATGTTTTTATTGATGTCTTTGACAGGTTGGAAAGCTCGTAGATTTGGTTTAGAAAATTTTAACGTAAATAAATACTCAAAAATACTTGCGGTTTTGACATTGATATTTGGAATATTTTTTCTCGTATTTGCACCAATTATGTTTGTTTCTCAATTTGACTTTAAAAACTCTTACACAGCGATAATAACCTTATTAATCATTTTCTTACCAGCTGTAATTTCAGCAATTGCTATATTATTTGGACAAAAAAATCCAATTTCAAAAAATGAAAAATAAATTATTAATCATCCTCTTATTCATAACAAATTTAGTTTTCGGACAAAATGCTTTATCTGAAAAAATAACGAAATCATTTACGGTCGATAACAGAGACTCCTTAGATATTATAGCAAAAGAACTAAATTATAAAGGTGGTGACCAAATTAAAGTGCTAACCCTGTTCACGGTTAATGAAAAAGGAGACATTGTTGATATAGAAGCCCGTTCTGTACATCCTTTATTGGAAAAAGAGGCCATTCGTATTTTAAGTGAGCTTCCTAAAATGCCCATTGCTAAACACAACGGAAAAGCAATCAGTCAAAAATATACATTGCCCATTGTTTTTGAAATTGAAACCGAAAGTGCTAAAAAGAGGCGTCTTAAAAAAGAACAACGTGAAAGGGAAAAAGCGTTGAAAACAAAAAACTAAGTGTTAAAACATCTATAATTCCATTTAAGATTTATACAAAAAAGAAAACAATCACATATATTTATGAACTAAAACAATTACATCCTAAACTAAAAAATAACAAAATGATTCACAGACACTTATTTAAAAGTTTTATCCTGTCGGTGGCACTAACCTCCACTATGTTCGCTCAGGATAATTCCCAAAAAACACTAAAAGAGGCTTATTCCGGCACATTTCTTATTGGAACTTCCAATGATATGAGAGGTCTTTCAGATGCCGAGTTGATGAACGTAAAAACGCATTACGACATCAATACGCCCGAAAACTGTATGAAACCACAGCCCATACACCCTTACGAAAATAGATACAATTTTGAAACACCTGATGCCATGATTAAATGGTCTGAGGAGAATGGTTTAAAGACTTGGGGCCATACCCTTGTTTGGCATTCACAAACCCCTTCTTGGTTTTTTCAAGCGGTAAATCCAGAAGTGGAAGAAAATGAGGAACGCCCTAGAGGCCCTAGAGGGAACTGGGATCCTAATGCGCCTCGCCTTAGCCCAGCTGAAAGGTGGAAAAACAGCATTCAAGGAGACATGGCCACTCGTGAGGTTGCTTTAGAACGTCTTAAAGACCATATTATGACCGTTGCTGGACGTTATAAAGGTAAAGTGATTGGATGGGACGTTGTAAATGAATCCATAGAAGATGGTGGCGATGGCACAACCGAAAACTTAAGAGACTGGAGCTGGTACAAAATAGTTGGTCCGGATGTACTTAACTTGGCATTTAAATGGGCGCACGAAGCAGATCCAGATGCCCAACTTTATTATAATGATTACAATATTGAGCAAGGTGCCGTTGAAAACAAAGGAAAACATGCCAGTTCTCTATTGTTATTGAAACGCTTAATTGATGAAGGTGCGCCTATAACTGGTGTTGGTATTCAAGGGCACTGGCATTTAGACACCAATCTGGCTGATGTTGAAAAAGCCATTGAAAATTATGCAGCACTTGGATTACGGGTTGCCATTACAGAATTGGATGTAACAGCTACCGGAAACAACAGTGGGGCTTTTGGCGTAAACCAAGGCGATAGAAGTATTCCTGCTGAAAACTACCAAAAACAGGCCGAGGTATATAAAGAACTGTTCGAGATTTTTAAGCGTCATGCCGATGTGATTGATCGTGTTACCTTTTGGGGGATTAGCGATACCAGATCGTGGCGTCGAGGTCAGGATGCTTTGTTGTTCACTGGCGACTTAACCCCAAAACCTGCATTTAAAGCAGTTGTTGAAGCAGGAACGAATTAAAAGTTTTTCGGTTTTAAATAAATTAAAAAAGGGACGATTCTGATGAATCGTCCCTTTTTTTGTGACCTCGACAGGCCTGATTTCAAACTTTTTAAACGATATTAAACTTATATTAGAACTATAAAAGTTATTCTTCTTTTTAGTTAAATCTTTAGGGTTGAACTTAAACCCAAAATTTTGGTAATATTAGGCTCTAATAGAATTAATTCATATAATCCTGCCATTGCACCAAAATGTATTTATCTGTATTGTTTTCTGTCTTTTTCAAAAAGCCATATTCGTATACAAATAAGTACACGTCGCCTTTGTTGTTTTTCCAATAATGGGTAAAGAAATTGGGGTCGAAACCTGCCTGTAATAGCTGTTCCTTTCTTATTGTGGCCTTTCCCGCTTTATTGAAGTTCTTCAAAAGTCTTCTGTTCAATTTCAATTGGTTGTCAACCTTGTTGTAGAATCGTTCGGGATTTTGTTTTGCCTGTTGGTACTGATGGGCGCTCTTGCACTGGGGATCGCAAAATTTCTTGTCGGCCCTGCCCTTCAGTTCGGCTCCACAGTAAAGGCATGCGCTATAAAATCTCATTGGTTTCATATTAAATGAATTTTATACGAATAGTATTCGCATAACATACTGTAAGGTAAAAACTATTTTTTAATATTGGTAAAAAAACAATGGAAAACAAGACCATTATTACCTTAAAACCACTTTGGCATAACCAAAAGGAATACATTGCCATTGGGTTCTCCTATGATGAGGCCATAAAAAGCCATATCATGGAATTCCCAGATGTTAGGTGGAGCAGAACATACAGAACCTTCTATACCGGCCATAACAAAAATCGCATTAGCGAACTTTTTACCCATTTTAGGAAAAAGGGCTGGTATGTAGATTATGGAGCGTTCAAGGGCAACAGCTTACCTAATGCAACTGTTGCCACCAAAAAGAGCGCGCCTATAAACAAGCTGCCTCCTTTAACGGATGCACACGATATACAGGTCAAACAGTTTAAAAAATGGCTGGAACAAAAACGTTTCAGCAAAAATACGGTCAATACCTATGTGGAAGTGACCGCTTTGTTCCTACGCTATGCAGGCCTAAAAAGCATAGAAACCATCACTGCTCGAAGCATAGAGCAGTTTAACTACGACTTTATTTTTGCCGCCAGAAAATCCGTTTCGTACCAAAACCAATGCATTAGTGGTATAAAGCACTTTTTGGATTTTAAGGGCATTGATGTGGAGCATATCGATATCAAGCGTCCGGATAAGGACAGGAAACTGCCCAACGTGTTGACCAAATCTGAAGTGAGGGCTATTTTTGATGCCACACAGAACCTAAAGCACAGAACTTTGCTCAGTCTGGTATATTCTGCAGGACTGCGCATAGGTGAGGCATTAAGCCTACAGTTGAAGGACATCGATTTTGAACGTGGGCTTATACACATCAAGTCCGCCAAGGGCAGAAAAGATAGATACACCTTGCTCTCCAAAGGCTTGGTTCCCCTGCTCCATACCTACACAGACCACTATAGCCCCAAAATCTTTCTGTTTGAGGGCAGGAACGGAGAGCCTTATACCCAAGTAAGTGCAAGGCAAGTGTTGAAAAATTCATTGTCGGCAGCCGGCATTAAAAAATATGCCACATTGCATACCCTTCGGCATAGCTTTGCCACCCATTTACTTGAAAGTGGAACCGATATTAGATACATACAAGAGCTCTTGGGGCACAACAGCCCCAAGACCACGATGATATACACCCATGTTTCCACCACAAACCTAAAGGATATTAAAAATCCCTTTGATAATCTGTAAGAAAGTAATTATATTGCTATGGAAATTATAACGTACAAAAAAATATGAATGAAACTTATACCATAAAACCATCGTTATCCCTCCTTGGGGGTGTGTTATGAGGTTCTAAATAATTCATATAAACAAGTTAGCTTTCATTGTCGCCAATCTTTGTGGGAAACCAAAATTGAAGAATTTCAATTTACTTGAAAATAAAGTTATTAAATATAAAATGTAACTAAAACAAACTGAGAAGCAACATCATTTGAATGAAATGCAAGACAAACGAACTAAAAAGCAACATCGTTTGAATAAAATGTAAGTCAAACGAACTGAAATGCAACAACGCTTTAATAAATTGTAAGTCAAACGAATTGAAAAGCATCAACGCTTGAATGAATTGTAAGTCAAACGAACTGAAATGAAACTCTAATTAATAAAAAAATAACAACAATTGAATAAAAATATGTACACTAAAACATCAATAAAAAACAACGAAAAGCTAACACAGTGTATAAAAAATTGCTACTTTTAGCAATATCAAAGTGAGTTGCACTTTTGCCAACTTCCAAATTTCCGTTGGAAATTCCTCGTTGACAAAATCGCAACTTTCAATACACAAACACGTTACCTGCAAGCTGTGAAAACCAACGACATCATTAATCATAAATAAATCAAATGAAATTTAGAACAATTTTATTATTCAGCACTTGCCTTGTTTTCATAACAAGTTGCTCAAAAGAGAAAATTTTTAAATTACCAATAACATTCCAAGAAGGATATGGACCTTTTGAATCAGGCATGGGAGGAATATCTCCTTATTCAGATAATGAAAATGACCCTTGGAAGAAAACACATTTAAAAACATCTGGAATACCTAAAGACTGGACTGATGTTAAAATTGGAGATATTAATACAAATATCTATCAATCCGTTTATCAAAACTATTATCTAGGTAATATTACAAAAGAAAGATACAAGGAATTACAGAAATCCTGGAATTGGGTACCTGACTCATTGAACTTATCAAAAAAACCAATCAAATGTAAAATAGCATTTGCCCAAGGAAAAGATTCTATTGGTGAATTAAAAATGATTGTCGATGCAAATAATAATTATGATTTTAGTGACGACAATATTTTTAAACCAATCGAATTAAATCCTCATGATAAAATCAACAAAGACTCATTGGTAAAAAATAACGCTATCAAAGTTAATTTTGAACAATTATCAAATGACAAAATAATCGAAGTTAGTACTCCACTTTTAATCGTACATATGAAGCAATACAACATATTCATGTGCAATTTTGCACAATATGCTACAACAAAATTAGACGGTGAAGAAATAGCTATTCACTCTAACAATTTCACAGATTTATCATATAACGAATTGGGAGTTATAAAGGTTAACAACTTAGTTAAAAAAGGAGAAAAAGTAAATTTCCAAAGCGTAGTTGCAAAAAATGAATACCTTGAAATAGGAAATAATACATACAAAAATTTAGGTGTAAAAAAGAACGAAAATGTATTGGTCTTAGAAAAGATGGATTTGTCCAAAAAAGAATTATCCTCCACGCAAATTGGATTTAAGGCTTTTGAATTTTCTGGGAATGATGTTAAAACAAAAACTCCAATTTCATTGGAGAGTTTAAAAGGAAAATTTGTACTTCTCGACTTTTGGGCTACTTGGTGTGGTCCCTGCATCCAAGAACTTCCAAATCTCAATAATTTATATAAAAATATTGATAAGTCAAAATTTGAAATCATTAGTATCGTTGGAGATAGTCAGAAAAAAGATTTAGAAAAAATGATAGAAAAGCATTCAATATCTTGGCCTCAAATTATATCTAACGATGCCAATAGAATAAAAGAAATATATGGAATAGGCGGATATCCAACAACCTTTCTTTTAAATCCTGAGGGAGTGATTGTGGCAAAAAATTTAAGAGGAAAAGAATTAGATAGCAAAATAGAAAGTCTAATTAACGAATAAAGCCAGCAGGTAACAATGGCTATAAGTAATTGCTTTTTCTCGCCTACTTCTGAAAATCCTCGCGGATTTTCAGTTTGGTGTGCACTTGCAAAGTTAAGTGCTAAACCACGCAACTACTCATAGCCGAGACCGTTGGCTGTAATGTAAAACGACATTCCCGAAAACAAAGAAAATGACCCAATCTGAACTTATAATTTTAAATTTTACAGAAATAAGAAGAAGAAGTATAAAACTTTGGAATGGACTACCTGAGAAATATTATAATTGGAAACCTGACGAAAAAGCAATGAGTGCGTCAGAAATGATAAGACACGTTTTGGAGGCTGATTATGGATGGAATCTTATTATTAATCAAGGTGATATGACAAATTATAAAACACCTTGGGAAAACCGAGCATTTATTAGCCTTACTGATGAACTTGAATTTGCCGAACCTTATAGAAAAACATTTATAGAAAGTATTGAACATTTTTCGGATAAGGAATTAAACGAAACCGAAATCGTTCACCCTGGAAATGGAGACAAGAAAATCCTTGCAAAATATTTGTTACGGATTGGATATCACGAATCAGTTCACGCAGGACAATTTCTGTCGTATTTAAGAGCAATGAAAATTGATAGACCAAACATATGGGATTGAAAAAAAACACTACAGCCAACAATGTATTATATTAATTAATGCAAATTATCCTTATAAATAAAGGGTTTTAAAAGATTAATATAAAAAGGGTACAACATAGGTACAACATTTTAACCTATCAATAGAAGTCATAAAAAGGTATAAAAAAACCGCTTCTAAGTTAATAAAAACGGTTTTAAATTGTATTTAAACTAAGCTATTAAGCTGCCGTACCAGAGCCTAAATACACACTATTTGATACTGTACTACCATCAGCAGAAATAAACGCCATAAATAGCTCTACTGTATCTCCTGCATAAGTACTTGGAATTGTAATGATCTGAGAACCTACTGTTCTATCTGCACCATCAAGAATATACATCGATTCTTTTTTACTTGGATTGTAAACTAAAACCATTGCCTTATCTGTTGCATTCGCATTACCTTCAGCAGAGTTATCATCCCATGTAAATTCTACTTGTCCTGCTGTTGCTAAATCTGTCGCTGGGTTTAATGCTCCAGACAAACTTCCTCTACTTAAAAGAGCTAATGAATAGTCAACAGTAAAGTTTGGGGCACTTCCTGTAATAGCATTATTTAGCACGTAAGACATTGCAGCATTAAATGCAGTTTTTTGTACCGCATAAGCTTTAAAGCCTTTTTGGATAAACCCTAAATTCGGTTGAAGATACTCCAAAGTAACTGTAAACTTGTTTCTTTGATTAACTTGTCCTTCTGTACGTGGATTGGCCACACTTGAAGGCTTGATTCTTAGATAGTCAATGCCTTTCCAAGATGCACCGACTACGTTTCCTACTTTACCTGATACTCCGCCCAGGATTCCTTGCGAGATAACTCCCATAACATATTAAATTTAAAATTACACTTCATTCGGACTTGGTACGGACTTGGTATGGATTTTAAAACCATTTTCAACAATTAATATAACTAAAATAATGCCATTTTGTTACTGTTTTAAGGCTCTGTGATGCCTTTGCATTACACTTCTTCATTTTGCATTAGTTTGAAACAATTACGGATATATGCCACCTTTAAAACTGCCATTTTATCAATGACTTTTTGTAACTCCTTTTCTTTTTTACTGATAACCTCAACCGCTTTAATATGCTTTTGCATCTGTTCATTAATATTTGAAGTAGATTTTAAACCTTTTTTAAGCGTGTTTCTGCAATCATCAATGGAAATAAACGGAATAACACTACCTTTTAGATAGTAGGCGTAAAAACCGCCAATTTGCAACATCATCGACAAGTGAAACAATGTGTTTTTTGCTTCTTCGGTTACGGTTGTTACTACAAAACAGTTAGGACAAGGATTTGAGAGTGGTTTACCGCTGTTAAGTCCTTTGTTTAGGATAAAAAAATGAGGTTGCGAGTAGGCTCTTCCGATTTGGTGTGTTTTCAGTTCAAAAGTTGACATAGCTATCCAATTTAAAATTGCTTCGCTACGCTTCGCACCATTAATTTTTTTGAAAAGAAAAAAAGATAGCTTCTATTGTTGTGGCGTGGATGAGGCTGTCAAGGTTTTTGGATAAAAGTTTTTTGAGTTAAAATGTTTAATGAAATAGAAGAAATATTTTGAAAAAAGTTTTATTCAAAACCCGTAGGGCTTGACCTTTATAGCCTTGCGCGTTGGCTGTGGTAGCCACATATATTTGCTACCTTTTTTTATTTTAATACTTAAACATTATGGAAAATCCTTTTGAAATCATCAATGATAAATTAGAACATATTGAAACTATGTTAGAAAATATCTTTACAAGCATTGGTAAAAATGATACTACTACCATTACACCTAAAATAATGGATATAACACAACTGACTGAGTATTTAGGTTTATCAAAATCTCATATTTATAAATTAACAAGCACACATAATATACCTCATTCAAAACGAGGTAAACGCTTATATTTTGATAAAGAGAAAATCAATGAATGGGTTTTGGAAAATGAAATTTGGACTCAAAAAGATATTGAGCAACAAGCAGCTAATTATTTGATAAAAAAACGAAAACACTTTTAGGGGAATTAACTCTTAAAAAAATAGGTTATAGTTCTTTATTGAGCGTTGGATGAAGCATTTGTATGGGTAGCGTTTTAAATAGTTGTTTGGTAAAACAGCATTTAAACAAGCTACTTATACAGGACTTTTAGGCAATAGCTTTTTGTTTTTTTGAGGTACGAAAAAAGCAATATGCTATGGCGTATTACTACATATTATGAACCTATTTTTTTAAAACCGCTGACTTGGGTGGTGGGGAAAAGTGGACTATTAAATTTGTTAACGAAATGAAACAAACAAAGACTTGAGGTAAGGAATACTTGGACTTAACGATGGTTTTGTGCAGCTTGAATGAGATAACGAATATGCATCATTTTAAACTAAAATTTCAAAAGACTATTGTTTCAATTTAGTTCGGATTTTTATTAAAAGTTCGAGTGTGAGCGTGGGAAAAGCGGCTATTTTACATAATGGCGTTATAACTACAGCTTTGGTGATGCGGCTGGTGTAGCGGCTGCTATTATAACTACCCGTTATGTAAACATAGCTTGGGGTGGTTTTTGGTGTGTGCGTTGGCAACAGCTCTTTACTTTTTTATTGTATCTTTTCTTTAAAATATTAAAGTTTAAATAAAACAAGTAATGTGCTGTTTGAGGGTTGGTAACCAAAAACTACAAGTGCGTTGGATAGCGGAACAAAACAAAAGACAGAGGGTTTTGAGGTACGAAAAAACTGGGTTTTGTTTTGTGGGGAATATATTAAGCTAAAGCCATTTCAGAAGCTCTTTCTTTAAGTGTAAAAGCTACTGTTTTTTTGATTAAAGCGTTTGTGTTTTGAAAAGTAGATTTTGCTTTTAATTCTTCTATATTCCAAGAGAGTAAAAGTTTTCCAAAACATTCATCCGCAAAAGAGTGAGAAACGGTATTAACTCCTTCAAAATTAAATATAACAAAGCCATCGTTTCTTAAAGATTCTTCAATCTCTAAACGTAATTTCTTTCCTAAAACTCTCGTTCCCAGACTACTGTTTATATGGCCAAAATTGATTTGCATAGGTTATATTTGTCTCTAAAGACGTGCCAAAATTACCAAAGATCATCGATATTTCCTAATAAATTCTCTTTAAACTCCTCATATGAGTTACGTTGACCATCATCTTCAAAGATTTTATCGTAGCTAACTGACACATCTGTATTGACTCTTAAATAGGTATATGTACCTTGCCAATTGCTTAGTTTTTGAACCCTTTTTGTAGCATCAATTTCTAAAGCGTGATTACCTGAATGGATAATAAGTTTACCACCATTTTCTTTAACAAGAGTTGCTGTAGCCCATAAGCCAAACCCCATTCCTGTACTATTTGTAACCCCTCTGTCAACACAACGCAAAACAGCTTCTTCTTCATTAAAATGCTTGTACTCACTATCAGGGTGTTCGGTTAACGCTTTATGTATTCCCTGACCATTATCTGCAATTATTAATCTTATTTGATTTTTATAAGGGAAATATTGACAACAAATATATCCATTACCATTGCTTAGTGTACCATCGGAAAGTGAGTGTCTTATCGAATTATCGATTACCTCCCATAAACAATATTGCAGAACAATGAGCATATCTTCATTGATAGCTCCTTTATCTACAAGAATAGACATAACCTCTTTGAAAATTTCCATAGAATTGGCATCATCAAACCTTTTAATTTCGGTAAAACGACCAGAAGCATTTTGCCTATTAAAGTTTTCTTGGTAATTGAAACCTATTTGTTGGAAGAAATTAATTCTACTTGCATAATTTGCCTTATCGGAACCATCTACAAAGTCAATAAATTTTCCTGTTACGTTTACACCTTTCTCTCTAAGATAATTTACAGTATTACTTATTAGTAATAAGTGGTCTGCATATAGTAAAGAATAAGAATTTATATTTATGTTGAAATGTACACTATCTTCACAAGTTGCTTGGAATGCCTCTTGTAAGCAATCTACTATTTGAAAATGACCTGTAATATTCCTAAAGTCAATTGTAATGGTATATTGTTTTGCCAAACCTAACTTATTTTAATTCCAAAAATCGGCTAATAGTTCGGCTTGTCTTAGCACTGTATCAGTGGCTAATTTTTGTTGGTCTGGTGGATAGCCAAATTTACGCAATGCTCTTTTTACCATTACTTTTAATTTTGCTTTTACACTTTCTTTTATAGTCCAATCGATAGTTGCATTTTGCTTAACAGTTTCTACAAGATATACAGCTAATTCCCTTAACACCTCATCACCTAAAACATCTCTTGCACTTTGGTTATTTGATACTGCATCATAAAAAGCCATTTCATAATCTGAAAGTCCAAGATTTTCACCTCTTTTATCGGCTTCCTTGATATGGTTTGCCAATTCTATAAGCTCTTGAATTACCTCAGCAGCAGTAAGTACTTTATTTTGATACTTTTTAATAGAGTTTTCAAGCATATCCATAAGGGATTTACTTTGCATTAAATTGGTTTTACTTCTAACCTTTATTTCGTCATTCAATAGCTTTTTAAGTGTTTCTAATGCTACATTTTGATGTTTCATTCCTTTTATTTCCATTAAGAAATCTTCCGAAAGGATTGAAATATCTGGTTTTTTAATTCCTGCTGCATCAAAAACATCAACTACTTGTTCTGAAATAAGTGCTTTATCTATAACTTGCCTAATAGCAGTTTCTATTTCTTCATCCGATTTACCAGAACCCGTAGTATCAAATTTTGATAATCTCGCTTTTACTGCTTGAAAAAATGCTACCTCATCTTTCACATCCATCGCTTGGTCGTGAGGTACAGCAATAGCAAATGCTTGAGATAATGCTGTTACTTCTTTAGTAAATCTCTTTTTACCATCTTCTAAGCTTAAAATATGCTCTTCTGCTGTAAGGATAATTTTTAATTTGGTTTTTGTGTCGGCAGTAAAATATTCTTCATATAACAACCCTTTTTCTTTGCCTAAATATGGAACTGAAGGATCTTCTACTAAATCTTGAAATTCTTTAGAATACCCTTGTACAGGCTTTTCTAAAAACATTTGCGATACCACTTCTAATTTTTCCAACATTAAGTTAACCGCTTGTTCTTGTGCAATAGTAGGATCTCCTTTACCACCGCTATCTGAATAAAATGCTAATGCTTTTTTAAGGTCTGAAGCAATACCAAGATAATCTACTACTAAGCCTCCTGGTTTATCTTTATACACTCTATTTACTCTTGCTATGGCTTGCATTAAATTATGCCCTTTCATAGGCTTATCAATATAGAGCGTGTGCATTGAAGGTGCATCAAAACCTGTTAGCCACATATCCCTTACGATTACCAATTTTAATTCATCGTTAGGGTCTTTCATTCTATCTGCTAATGCTCTTCTTTGTTCTTTAGTAGTATGGTGTTGTGCCATTTTAGGACCATCGGAAGAACTGGAAGTCATAATTACTTTAATTACCCCTTTATCTAAATCTTTATGATGCCAATCTGGTCTTAATGAAATGATAGCATCGTATAAGTCTGCCGCTATACGTCTTGACATACTTACAATCATTCCTTTGCCCTCGAACACCTCTTGTCTTGCTGTAAAGTGCTCTACAATATCTTTTGCGATATTATTTACTCTATTCTCACTACCAACTAAAGCCTCTAACTGTGTCCACTTAGCTTTAGCCTTTTGGGTATCAGTTAAATCATCTTCTTCTAAATCGTTGTCTAATTGTTCTACCAGTTGTTTACCTTCTTCACTTAAATTTACTTTGGCTAAACGACTTTCGTAGAATATGCGTACCGTAGCTCCATCATCAACTGCTTGTGCTATATCGTAAATATCTACATAATGCCCAAAAACCGCAGGTGTATTTACATCGGTACTTTCAATAGGTGTACCTGTAAATCCTAAATACGTTGCATTAGGTAACGCATCACGCATATATTTAGCAAAACCATATACTATTTTCTTACCAATAATATTTCCATCCTCATCTTTATCGTCTACTGTTTTAGCCTTAAAGCCGTATTGTGTACGGTGTGCTTCATCTGCTATTACAATAACATTTTTACGTTCAGTAAGTGTTTCGTAGACATTCCCTTCATCGGGTTGAAACTTTTGTATAGTTGTAAATACTACACCACCAGAAGCTACTTTAAGCAGCTCCTTTAAATGTTGCCTATCGTTTGCTTGTATAGGTGTTTGCCTTAATAATTGCTTGGAAGCTGCAAAGGTGTCAAATAATTGGTCGTCTAAATCATTTCTATCGGTTATTACCAATACCGTAGGGTTATTTAAAGCCTGCACTATTTTACCAGTGTAAAATACCATAGATAAAGATTTACCAGAACCTTGTGTGTGCCATACCACACCACCTTTTCTGTCTCCGTTTTCTTTGGCTGCTTTTTGTGTGCTACCTACCGCTTTATTTACTGCATAGTATTGATGATAAGATGCTACTTTTTTAACGGTATCAATGGTTGTAATACCCGTTTTTAAATCTTCTTTTTTAGACTTTTCAAATACTATGAAGTATCTAATTATATCGAGTAGTGTTTGCTTATTTAGTTGTCCTTTAACAAGGGTTTCTATTTCCGTATCTAAATGTGATGATTCTTTTACACCATCACTTGTTTTCCAAGACATATATCGGGAAAACCCTGCTGAAACCGAGCCTGTTTTAGCCTCTAAACCATCTGAAATAATACACAAGCTATTATAGGTAAACAAGCTTGGGATGGTTGCTTTGTAGGTTTGAATTTGTTTGAATGCCGACCTTATAGTAGCGTTTTCATCGGTTGCATTTTTTAATTCAATAACTATTAAAGGTAAACCGTTTACAAATAGTAAAACATCTGGTCTTTTCGTGTTATTTTCTTCTATTATGGTATATTGATTCGTTACGAGAAACTCATTGTTTTCTACCTTATCAAAATCTATTAACCAAACAATATCACCTCTTGAAGCACCGTCTTTTTGATAGGTTACTTTAACACCTTCGGTAAGCATTTTATGAAATGCCTCATTATTAGTTAATAGGTCTGGGGAATTAATACGCAATACTTGGTTAAACGCTTCTTGTTGTGCTTCTTGTGGTATTTTAGGATTTAGTAATGCTATAGCAGCTTTAAGACGATTATGTAATACAATATCGCTATAGGATTCTCTTTCCGGAAACTCGCCATCGTGTGCTATTTCTGGACCATACACATAATGATAGCCTAATTGCTGTAATTCTTCAATCACTAATTGTTCTACATCGTCTTCAAAAAGCTTTGTCATACTAATTCTGGTTGTAATTTAGATTTAACATCTGAAAAATCCACTTCTAATAATTCTTCTACTTCATTAAAAAACCATCCCCACCTATCGTGAATTGACTCTATTGTCCATTGTTGATTATACTTATTGGTTTCAAAATCATTTACAATACTTTGAGTTATTAAGAAAGCAGTAATCTTATCATTCTTAGAATCGTATTTTCCTTTGCCTTTATAAACACCCATCTTTATTGAGAAAGGATTGTTACTTGCTTCAATATTTTTTGCTCCGCCTAATAAAGTTAGATTACCTACCGTATTTAACCATTTTGCAGCCTCTTCTTTAGAAATATGATTCCATTCTTCAAACTTTTTATATCTAACAGGAAGAATATGTTCTAAATGCACATCTTTACTAAGTGGAATAAATGACAGTTTACTATTATCAGTAACGTTGTATTCCATCAACAATAATAATGGCTTAATCCAAGGTTCAGATGCGACTTGTTCTGAAGTTAAATTCCTCTTTACTAAATCTATAATTTTATCATTCTGGATCTTCTTAGTTAACTCATCATTGATATAAGTTATGTCTTTTTCTTCTTTAATCCATTTAATTAGATTAAACGATGATTGCTTTATTTGAGACAATGTTTTACCTGCCACCCAGTATAGATAATAGAAACGACGTAATGTATTCTTAACTTCCTCATAATGTTTATAATCTGTATGAATAGCTGTTAGAATAATTGATTTCCAATACATACTCCAACGAATGTATCTAAATGAAAAAAGCACTTTATCTTCTTTCTCGTATATCTCTTTATAATACTTAGAAGCAAAGGTTTTTAAATCTTCTATAACTTCGTTAGGGTCTTTATCTTTAAAAGCATTCTGTAGTTCATCATTTAATGATTTTTTTGGATTTGCTCCTAATAGATGATATTCATAAATAATAAATAATTCGTTTAAATTTATATCACTGGTTTTTATAGTTTGTTCCATTTCCCGCCAATCTGATATAAATTGTTCTTCTTGAATTTTTGAATGCTCAGGGTCATCGGAATATTTATCATACAGTTTTTGAAGCAGGAAACTCTTCAATAAATCGGCTGCTGTTAAATCCATTCCTCTATCGTTTAATACTTGGAATAATTTAATGGCAAATTCCCTATTAGTACAATCTATACGAATTAACTGTACTTGATTGAACAAATAATTTACTAACTTTTCAGCTTCATCTTTATCTAAACTTTCGAGTTTTTCCTTAAAGATACAAGCTGTATTTATGAATTTGTACTTAGGCTCTTCATCTGTACGGATTTGATATTTATAAGGCTTTTTTAAAGTGAGGGTATTTCCTTTTTGAACTTCCTTTTCAAAATCACTTTTATGCTGTGCGTGTGTATTTAGCTTTAAACGCTGATATTGACCGAACTCTGCAATGGAATGTTGAATCATTACGGACTTTACCGCACTTTCGTCTTCTGCATCTTCATTTAAATTAGGAAACATATCTCTAATAACACACAGCAATATAGTAAGGGTTGTTAAACGTTGTTGCCCATCTACAACATCTACATACGATGACTTTTCGTTATCTCTTGGTTTAGCAGTAATTATGGAACCTAAAAAATAGTTCTCCTCTCCATTTTCAAATGCTTCGTAAATATCTTCCCAAAGTTTTTCTACTTGTTCGTCCTCCCATTTATACGGACGTTGATATTGTGGAATTTTGTATTTAGAATCTGCATTAGTAAACAGTTCTTTTATTGTTAAACTTTGAGGTTTAAAAGGTTCAGCCATAATTAGTTTATTTTTACTCTTACCTCACCACTCATTAATTTTGGCAGTAAGGTGTCTCTTTGTTTTTTTAAAGTTTCTATTTGTAAACTATTATTAGTTATTTTCTTAAACATTGGTGAAATTGTTTCCATTGCTTTATTCATATAATCTGAATCAGGAACTATAATTTCAGTTTCATTAACATCATTCTTATTAATATGAGGTTGTGCTCCTCCCGTTTCATTAAGAATAATTTCTTCTATTTTTAGCTTTATCCATAAAAAGATAAATTCCTTTGGGAATATTTCATTTGGAATTACACCAACAACTGATTGATTAGCACAAGTATCTATTTCGAGCATACTTGTTTGTCCTAAAGTTGCTCCTGTTATAGCTAAAACAGTAGTTCCTTTTGGAAGTAGCTTTGTATTTGATTTTCTTAGACCAAGTTCAGTTATAAATTTCGTTCCATTTAATATTCTAAACTTATTAACTTCTCCAGAATTTATCCAAGGAATATCTCCATCCCAATATTCTTTCTTTTTGGTTGATGGTGTACCACCAAGTACAGTTTTAACTTCGTCTCCAATCTTAGAAATACCCCAGTTTTCATCTGCTTCTTCTACAAACCACTGCCTAAACAAGGTTTCTGCTAAGGCTTCTAAAGTTTGATTTTGGCGGTGTAGCAGGTCTATTTTAGCATCGAGACTGCTAAGCACTTCTGCTATGGCTTGTTGTTCTTTTAGGGGTGGAAGGTTAACAGGAACTTCAAGAATATTCTTTTTTGAAATATTTGCTTGATTTGCACTACCTGAAGATTGATTTGCTAAATACTTATGTGTTGCATCATCTTTAAAAAAGTAATAAGTAAAATCCTCATTAATTGTATCAAAACAAACTATTTTACCAACTCGTTGATTTAGCAATGCTTTTCCTTTTAACCTATAACGAGAAACATCACCAACAACTTGAGATTGTGCTTGCGGATGATTTCCTGTCATTGCAATTAAAATATCACCTTTTTCAATCACGAATTTATCAAGGGAATCATCATAATAATGATATTGGACTCCGTTTAAATGTACATCACCATTTGCTACATTTTTAATTTTCAAAACAGGCAAAGAGCCTTCTATTTGATTTTCTAAAAAGTTTTTGGATTTAAAAGCATAACCACTAATCAAATCTATATATTCTCCTATAAGAACTTCTTCCCAATCTTTACTTTCATTTTCATAAAACACGATTCCAACTCTATCAATATGATCTATCAAGTCTTGGTTTTCTATTTTATAGTAAATGGAGAGGTCTATTTTATAGGGTAACAGTAGATCGTCCAACTCGGTTTCTATACTAAACTGCTCGCTTAGGGTTAAGTTTTTGCCTACTAAGGTTAAGTCTATATCAGAGCCATTGCGGTAATTGCCCTTTGCACGAGAACCGTATAATATTGCTTTTTCAATATTTGAGTATTTGGCAAATACGTTTTGTATGGCTTGTATGGTATGTGGTTTTAGTCCGTACATTATTTTTCTTCCAATAGATTGCCTTGCTTGCCGCTTCGTTTTTCTTCCATTACCTTTAAAAAGGCTTGAAACGCTGGTTGGTAATTGTTTATAATTTTGGTAAAAATTTCATCTGCCGTTTCTTCGTTATAGGTATGCGATGTTTTGTTTCGGCTTAAAATCATATCCATCCACGTATCGCCATTCGTAATTAAATCGGCAGCAAAGGCTTCTCTTGTGGCATCTTTAGAACCATACATTTTTACGTCTCCTACATCTTCAAGAAAATCTTTCATCACTTTCCACGCTAATTCGTGGGTGTACTCAAAACGTTGTATGAGTCCTTCTTTAATGATGTCGTCTAAAAATTCATCGTCATCAATATTTCCGTCTTCATCAACTTGGTAATCATTCTTTATTTTGGTTACTGCTTGGTCTAATTTATCAAACGCTTTTACATAATTAGAAAAGCGTTGTTCCCAACGTATGTCTTGTTGTTTACTCATTGGTATTTATTTTTGCAAGGTTATCTTGTATGCGTTTGTTTAGTGTGGTTTCTTCTTTTAACTGTGCTTGAAACTCAGCTTTTAACTTGGTAAAGCGTTCGTTAAAGTCGAAATCGTCTTCCTCATCTGGTAAGCCAACATAACGTCCTGGTGTTAATACATAATCGAGTTCTTTAACTCGTTCTATACTTTCAGCTTTACAGAATCCTGGAATATCTTCGTACTCTGCATTTAAGTTTCGCCAATTATGATAGGTATCTGAAATTAGGTCAATATCTTCTTGAGTTAATTCTCTTGTTCTTCGGTTAATTAAATGCCCTAAATTGCGAGCATCAATAAACAGAATTTCGTTTTTACGGTTACGGAACTTGCCATTGGTACGGTTTTTACTCATAAACCATAAACAGGCAGGAATTTGCGTGTTTAAAAATAGTTTTGCAGGAAGGTTTACAATACAATCTACCAAGCCAGCATCTATTAAGTTTTTACGGATAACATCTTCACCTGATGTTTTAGTAGTTAATGAGCCTTTAGACAATACAAAACCAGCTTGCCCTCTTGGTGCAAGATGATACAAGAAATGTTGAATCCAACCGTAATTGGCATTGTTTACTGGCGGTGTACCATATTCCCAACGTGCATCTTTACGCATTAGGTTACCACTCCAATCGTCATCATTAAACGGTGGATTGGCAATAATGTAATCTACTTTAACATCTTTATGCTCGTCTTTTAAAAATGAGCCTTCGTTATTCCACTTAACTTGTGAACTGTCTATACCACGAATGGCTAAATTCATTTTGGCCAGACGCCACGTGGTTTGATTGCTTTCTTGCCCATAGATAGATATATCGTTGATATTTCCTTGATGTTCTAACACAAATTTTTCAGACTGTACAAACATACCGCCACTACCACAGCAAGGATCCATTACACGCCCTTTGTAAGGCTCTAACATTTGCACCAATAATTCTACTACACTTCGTGGGGTGTAGAACTGTCCGCCTTTTTTACCTTCTGCTAATGCAAATTCACCTAAGAAATATTCAAAAACGTGTCCTAATACATCAGCACTTTGCTCTTTAATATCTCCTAAAGCTATATTTCCTATTTTATCTACTAATGTTCCTAAATTGGTGGTATCTAAATTTTCTTTGGCATATACTTTTGGAAGCACCCCTTTAAGACGTGGGTTTTCCTTTTCGATAGCATCCATTGCGGCATCTATCATTTTACCTATTTCAGGGCTTTTGGCATTGTCTTGTAAATACGTCCATCTTGCTTTAGAAGGTACGAAAAAGACATTTTCGGCTTTGTATTCGTCTTTATCTTCAGGATCTGCTCCTGCATATTCGCCTTCGCCTTTTTCTAATTTGTTGTATAAATCACTAAAGGCATCTGAGATATAGCGTAAGAATATCAAGCCTAATACTACGTGTTTGTATTCTGCTGCATCTATATTTTTTCTTAGCTTGTTAGCAGTAGCCCACAGGACTTTTTCTAAAGGTTCTTCTTTTTTGGTTTTGGTCTTTGCCATTTAAACGGTTTATTTTTTTGTATCTAACAACTCTTTTGGGTCAACATTTAAAATTTCTGCTATTTCATAAAGCACTTCCAAGCTTGGTTGGGTACGGTTTTGCACATAAGCATTTACCGTATTAAAGCTTTTACCCAGCTTTTCTGCTAACCAAACCTGCTTGATACCTTTTTCTTCTAAAACTTCTTTAATGCGATTCATAAGGGAAAATTGAACGATAAATATAGGTATTTACTTTATAGAAATACACCGTTTTGCCTTGTATTTTTATTAAGGCTGCATTACAACTATTTGCTTAATGCTTATTACCCCTTTTTTAGGGTATATTACAAGTTGTAAAAACTTAGTTATTTAAGCAGAAATTTACCTGTGCTTTTAACTTCTCGTAAATGCTATTCTCTCTTTCAGAATCACTAAACGTTTTTAGAAGTTTTAAATAGGCTTGTCGTTCTTTTTTATGTGTGTGCTTATGGTACTTTTTTAAGCCATTTGCCCAAAATGAATTACCGTAAGTAGCCATTAATTTAATTTGCTCTGGCGTTAAGTTTTCAAAATCTATTTGTTTTCGCTTCTTGATGTTGGCATATACCGATAGTAGTTCTTCACTCAATTGCTGAAATTTTGACGCATCAACTAAATCTGAAAATTTATAAATTCCTATACTATCTTTCCTTTGGTTGTAATGCCTTGAATTGGCTTCTATTTCAAAACGAATAACATTGTTTTTGATGTCTATCCTTGTATCTTGCTTGACTTGATAGGTTTTATCATAGCCTTTGATTTTGTAATTGGTTGCCTTAAAATGTACACCATAAACCTTAGCACCATTACACATAAATTGAGGTTGAACAGTTTTATATTCTTGCCACGTTTGAAAGGTGTTTTCTGGCACTTCGTAAATGACTAAACCTATTGCTAAACGTTTGACTTCTGCATCTAATAAAACATTCCCAAAAGAGGCATTTAAAGTATTTACAGCTTCAACCACTTGTGTATAGGTAAACGGTTGATAGTTGTTACCCATATAAAACTTTTGTAAGCTGTTGGTAATAGTTAACTCGTTTCCTCTTAACCTTAGTTTTAGATTTTTTAAGTCGGCAGCATAAGATACCACCTCGTTAAAATTATTAAAACGTGGTTTCCATAGACAATTGTTCCAAATAAATGTATCTCGGACTCTGGCAACAGCTTCTTTTGGTATCTTGTCTAAATACTTTACTATTTTAATAGTATCGTACAACAATTACCTTTTTACTTTTTTAAATGCTTTGTTGTAGTTTTTTTCGAGTAGTTTTTCTACATCGCTCATACGATAGTAGATTTTAGAGCCTATTTGCGAAAATGATACGACACCTTCATCCCTCCAAGTTTGGGCGGTGCGTTTGCTAATATTCATTAGTTGTAAAAACTCTTGATTGTCGACAAAAACATCTTTAGGGTTTTTCTGTTTTTCGTCTAATGATGTTTTAACTTCATCAATTTTCTTTAGAAGTTCGTTGTACTGGTTTTTTGATAAAATAATTGCTTCCATTTGCTTTTGAAAATTTTAATTCAACAATAAAATCAATGCAAATGTGTGTAATGAAGTATAGCAAAAACAGTTACATAGGGTTATATAACCCTTACTAAAACCCTTGTGTTTATTGGGTCTATATGAAAAAAATTATTTTAAATTTTTAATTTCTGCTTGTATTGTCCTGATATGTTTTTCCCAAAATTCAGCAGCTTTAGGATCAGGTGAATTAAACAATATTCTTAGTTTATTCTCACTAATGCCTTTTTCAGGGTCAGAACTTTTTGTTTGAAAATTAGCTGAAATAAATCTGTGTAGTTCTGCTTCTGATTTTAAATTAAAAATTGATGGTTTTAAATCATTTATCATCTTAAAAAGAAATGCCAGTTGAGGAACAGAAAGATTAACTTTCAGTTTGTCTAAATTCACTTTAGAAGTTGCATCACTATTGGTTGCTCCTTGATGTTTATCTAATTCTTTTTTAATTATTCTAAGCATATCATAAATAGAATAGAACTCGAAAGGAAAAAGCAACTTTTCATAATCAATAATATAAGTAGGTTGCTTCTGCTTATTCTTATCAATCAAAAGAGATTCTCTTAAATATCCTTCTTTAATTAAATCTTCAGTAGATTTCCCATTATCACGTAATTTCTTTAGTGCCGCATCTACTTCATCAGGAAGAAATGTAGCTTCGTGCATTTCTTTAGCCGAAAAAGCATAAATTTCAATATCCTTGTACAAGTATTGAAGCGCAACAGGATCAAGCTCTGTTTCTTTTTTTATTATACTGTATAGCTCTAAATAAGAATGGTCTTTTCTACGCACATCATCCAAAATATTATACAGCCTATTTGTATCATCTGGTTCTTCAATATCTTGTGAGGGTTCAATATCCGCAAAAACTTCATCAATTAGTTCTGACCTCATTTGCAGATACATTTCTGCAATCTTATTTCGCTTTTCTTCAATAATGTTTTCAGTAGCCTTTAAAAACTCCTTACTTGATAAAAACTCCAATTCTTCTGGAATCTTCATTGATTTAAAATTTTCTTTAAAAACACGAGTTGTAAGTGAATTAAAATCATACCATTTCCTATTCATAAAAACATCGAAACGTTTATCCAACAATTCAAATAGAAAAGTTTTTTGAGGATGTGTAAAACTTTCAAAAACAATATCTAATCTTACATTTGGAAATACCTCATTTGGATTAGATAATTTAATCTCTTTTCCGTATTGATAATCATAAGGACTCTCTATAATCCATAAAATTGAAGGAAACAGCTTATTTGCGTAAGTTCTTGCTTTTTCCTTGATTTCCATTTTTTTACTTGGTTGTCCGTACATAGGCTAATTGATGTATTTATCGACTGCGTTATCTAACTCACTACTTATAATTTTTGCATACACTTGAGTTATACCAATATCTGTATGGTCCATTAATTTTGATACGTGTTCTATTCGCATACCATTGTTTAAAGCTCTGGTAGCAAATGTATGTCGGCTAATATGAAATGATAGATTAAAAGGTAGTTCTAAATCTTCACCCATTCTACTTAGATACATATTGCTTAAAGAAATTGCCCTATTGGTTATTAAGCTTCTGTGTTCTCTATCTTTAAAATATAGCTCATCGACTTTAGCAAAAGGAAAAATTATATCGTTTTGATTTTGATTTACGGTTGCATACTTCTCTAAAATATCAACCGCTTTTTGACCTATCCGAATGCTATGCTGCCTTTTGGTTTTACGTATTGTTTTTGTGATACGGTGGTTTTTCTTATCGTAGTTTTTCCATTGTAACTCGATAACATCACCAAACCTTAAACCACCAGAAAAAACAGAAAAGATAAACATATCTTTAATAACCTGTGCTTTATGTTCTTGTGGTACTTCTAAATTCATAAAAGCTTCAAACTGCTCTTCGTTTAAATAACGCTTTGTAGTCTTGTTTTTCTTTACTTTAAACTTTGTGAACGGTACAAGCTCATTGGATATTAAATCTTCTTTCTTTGCTTCTCTAAACATTAAATTCAATATCCGGAAAGCGTAATTAATAGTAGTGTTGTTATTGCCTAACTTTGAACTGCAATGTGCTGCATAATCTTTTAAAATGGTAGCTGTTATGTCATCAAACATTAATTCACGATGCCCTACAAACCTTTCAAACTTTTCTATGTTGTTTTTATAGCTTCTGTAAGTTGATAGTGTAACGGTGTCTTTAAGCTTCTCGCACCTATCATAGGCAAATTCAAAAAAGTTAATTAAAGGCTTGCCTTTTATTGCTTCCTTTATTCTTCTTGCTGAAGTAGATTGATTTCTTCTTTCTAAATCTGCTATTTCTCCCTCTGCATCTGCTACCTTTCGAGAAATGTAAGCATTTAACCTGGTAGAGCTTTTGTGATTTTTCTTCACTTTTTGTTTATCTTCATCCCATTCATTAGGGTTTAGTTTTAAACTCAATGAAATAAATTTAGTTTTACGGTCTTTTATTACACGTAAATAAAGAGGTGCTTCACCTGCTTTATCAATTTTATTTTTCCTTAAAATTAATTTTATTGAGGACATAAGACTCTGGTTTTTAGCCTGTGCAAACGGGTGCAACTGAATACTAAGGTACAACAATAGGTACAACAAACCTAACTTTTAGTAGCATTTTATTGCATTAATTTGCATTGCAAAAAAACACAAAACCCTTATAAACAAAGGGTTTAAAAGTAATTTGATAAAAATGAATATTAATACTATATAACAATGTATAACCGCAATTACGGCGGATTCGACTGCGTCCGAATCCACTCGGAATTGCTAACGTCAGTGCTAAACCGAAAATTTTCGCTAACTTGCCCGTAACTGCGGTTATACGAGACCGTTATAGCCAATTAAAAAAAAAATCGACAATGAGAGTTTCAATATTTATATTTCTGACTTTGCTTCTATTTAGTTGTACCGACAATCGATACAATAAATTAGAATTTAAGGCAATTCAAGATATCTCCAATGACTATTTAAGAATAAAAGATTTAAATCAAAGTCTAATTAAACCAGGATCTCAAATTGCCCCCGACACTATCAAAAAGCAAAATAATTATAAGGTTTTCATATCTGACGCTTTGTTACCAATTTCACAAGCCAAAGAAAATAATCGATTGATGTTTGACATAATTTTTAAAAATGAGAACCCTCATCTTGACAGTATTGCGAATTCAATAGTCGATTCAAAGAATTTTAAGAGACTAAAATATCGGAAGTTTAATAAAAGTAGATTGGAATTTGCGAACCCATATCGGCAATTTGTTGAACATAAAAGTGAAATTGGAAAAGACGAAGAGTATGTAATTATAAGTTTTTCAAGAATCTGTTTCAGTGCTGACGACAAATACGGTCTAGTGGTGATTGACTATGAACACGTATGGCCCAATGGGACTGGTGTTGGTTTTAATCGTCCATACCTAATTGAAAAAAAGAATAACGAATGGAAAGTAATAAACGAATAATAACTGGCTATAACAATGTATAACCGCAATTACGGCGGATTCGACTACGTCCGAATCCACTCGGAATTGCTAACGTCTGTGCTAAACCGAAAATCATTAACTTTAATCCCGTAACTGACGGTTATACGAGACCGTTAGGCTTCATTATGACTGACACCAACCAAATGATAGAAACCATAAAAAATATTGACTTTTCAACTTATTTAATTCCTGTTCTGACTTTTATTTTTGGATGGATAACTAAAATCGTATATGAAAGATACACTCTGAATTTTAGGTTAAAAAAGGAATTTGAGTTTGAGCAAAAAAAGAAACTAAAAGAAGAAATTGCTCAAAACAAAATGAGATTATTAAATTCTGCTGAAGAACTAAATCACAGACTTTGGAATTTTAGCCAACACGTGGGAGAAAATTGGCATAGAGTTCCCGCAAATGATTGGAATACAACTGAACAATACTATCTGAAAAGCTTTGTTTACCGTTTTTTAAAATTTCTCTACTGTAACATTCAAACCGAAAAAGACACAATTTCAATTGACACCACGATTGCCGAAAAAGATGATATTTTATTCTTAAAATACATTAAGACTTTTAAAGACATATTTACAGATGTCGATTTGCTAGCTGAACTAAACTATGACAAAGCCCACAATACAAATCATTTCTTTAAAAACAATCTAGCTGACTATTGCATTCTTGTAACTCAAGGTGGAGAAATATTAAGCTTTGAGAACTTCAAAGAAATTATGGATAGAGAATATCAAAGTTTAGAAAAAGTAATTAACTATTTTTCCACCATTGAAGACTCTGATGACGATAAAAATCTAAACGTATTAAGAGTTTGCCATTTATTAATAATTCAGTTCTTAAATACTTTTGGACACGATTATCAAAAAACTGACGATGAAAAAATCAAAAGAATTACGGAATTATATAAACCGAAGTTGAAAATTAAGAATGGAATGGTTGAGTTTATAAAGAAAAGTAAATTAGAAAAAGAAATGAAACCTATAACTGAAAAAATAACGAAAGCCTAACAATGGCTATAAATAATTGCTTGGTCTGTACTTACTCGGAAAATCCTACGGATTTTCCTCTGGCTCAAGAACTTTTGCTAAATTAGTAACCAAACCACGCAACTATCCATAGCCGAAACCGTTACCACACATTTGAGAGCAACTTTGAGAAATTGGAACAACATAGAATGGATTTTTGAAAAGGATGGAGCCTTAAGAGATATTTATGTCCAAAACGCAACGATTTCGGATTGGGAAAAAATAATTGATTTATTAAACTCGGAATACAAAATTTCATATGGAAATAGCGAAGAAAATTTCACAAACCAAATTGATTTAGATTATGTAAAAAAAATGTTTGCAGACGAGACTGGAGAATTAGAAATCAAATTTGTGAGAATTGACCTAAATGGAATTTTAATACTTTGTCACTTCTTTCTCGAAGAACAAATTGAATTTGACATAAATCCAACCGAAATTAAAACTGAATTGGAATTTAATAAGATTATGGATTTTATGAAATCCATCAGTTCGAAATTGGATAAACAAATAACACTTTGTGGAGAAAACCAACCTGAATTTCCACTAATAAAAATTGACACTAAAAACGGAATTGAAAAAATACTGGCTGAAAAAGAAGCTGAAAATTTGTGGAAAAAGTCTGACCAGAATTTTAGCGGATTTACAAAGTTAAAATCAAAAATAATAATGAAATACTTTCCGAAAGTATTTGAAAAGAAAATTATAGAAAGTGCAAATAGTGAATATAAATCAACACCGAAAGAAAAAAACGTGTGGTAACAATGTATAACCGCAATTACGGCGGATTCGACTACGTCCGAATCCACTCGGAATTGCTAACGTCTTTGCCAAACCGAAAATTAACGCATATTAACCCGTAACTGACGGTTATACGAGACCGTTATACAGCATTAGAAAAACAACCCCCAAATTAAAGGGTTTAACCAAAAAATATGAGAAAAATATATTTAATTCTAGTTGTTATCAGTTTTTATGCTTGCAACAAAAACAATATGTATTTAACAAGTGAATTAACTTCTAATTGCCCAAAAGAATTAGAGAGTTTTAAAAAAGAGAATATAGATTCTGACATAAAATTTGCCAAATTAGAGACTGGCTTAGATTCTCTCAAAATCTTTTTGGGTTTAATGACCAAAAATAATAAAACCGACTATTGGATATCCTCAAACTTTAAAGGAAGTAATTTTCTCAAAGGTATTTCATTAAAAGACTCATTAGAATTTTTGACAGGAGATTTGACGATTGAAATTAATCCTTTTGACCAAATTTCACCTTATAAGGTTTCTCTTAAAGTTTTACATAACCCCATGACCAATAAAGTTGAATATTTATGGCTCAATAATGGATTAACAAATAATACAGCATCACTTATAAAAGTAGAAAAACCTATACAGCAAGAAAAAAAGTTTCCTGAAATAAATATTAATTCTATTTCTGGAGAACCTATTTCAACAAAAGACTTTAAGGACAAAATTGTAGTTATAAATTGGTGGTCAACTGGATGTGCTCCTTGCAGAAAAGAAATACCAGAGTTAAACGAAATTTATGAAAAATATAAATCCAATAAAGAAATTCTTTTTTTGGCAATTACAAGTGACAAAAAAGAGAGCGTTTCAAAATTTTTAGAAAAACACGAATTTAAATACGTTCAAGGATTTGGAGACAAAGACATCAATAAAATATTTGAAGATTTTCAACCTCAAAATATTATCATTGACAAAAAAGGAATTACAAAATTCTTTCTTGCGGGATATTTAGACCAAACTCCTTTGTTTATTGAAAAAACCATAGAACAATTATTAACAGAAAAACAATAACGCTGTATAACACCGGCTATAATCCATTGCTTGTTTGTAGGTAAAATAATAATTCTTACATTTAACAACCTATGATTCCTGCTTCGGAAAATCCTGCGGATTTTACTCGCAACGGAATCATAGCCAAACCGTTGGCAATAATATAAACCGAAATGAAATTTGACTTCATAACAGACGAAAAATTCAGGAGCCTTTTAGAACGAGACTTTGAGGAAATGACAAAATGTTTAGAAACCAAATCTTCAAAGTCAGTATTAATCTTGACAGGCAGTATTATTGAGGCTGTACTAACTGATTATTTTCTAAATTTTCCACCAGAAAAGCATACTGAAAAGAAAATTTTGGGTTTAGACCTTTATAAACTTATTGAGCTTGCAAAAGAAAATGAGCTGATAAGTCAATCTACTAAAGAGTTATCCACGGTTTTAAAAAATTATCGGAATTTAATTCATCCAGGAAGAGAAATCAGAAAGAATGAAACATTTGATTTTGATACAGCAGTAGTAGCAAAAAGTTTATTAAATATTATTATCAAAGAAATAAAAGAAAATTACTTAAACAATATAGGCTATTCTGCAACTGACCTAATTTCTAAATTACAAAACGATGCAATTTCTCAAACAATATTTGAAAAGTTGTTATTAAAGGTTCATAAATCAGAAAAAAGTAAATTATTCAGCATTTTAATTGACAACGAACTTGATAGTTCACCATTTTCAAATGAGATACAAAACCCTAAAAAATATATAAACATTTTAAAGTCACAAATTGATAGAGAAGTTGTAGAAGTTCAGCTAAAAAAATTAATCAATAAAATTGAAACTGGCGAACAATGGGAAGTAATAGCATATTACGATTTACTGCATCCTGAAATCAATTATTTATCAGAAGATGAGATTGAACTTGTATTGCTGTATATACTTAATGCTTTTACAGTTTCAGCAAATGACAATGACCAAATCACAAGATTTAATAGACTTAATTTGTTCTCTTCATTTGGCACACATTTAACAACAGAATCTATTAAAATGGAATTTCTGAAGTTAATTTGCCAGTTAGTAAAAAATTACGAGTTAGACACTTACGAATATTTTACAGCATATGACCAATTAATTAATTCCGTTTCAACAGACAAAAAAGAAAAAATAAAGGAATATGTATTGAATAATGTTAATTCATATTTCCACAAACCATTTTATGAAAAATATGACGATGGAGATTTTCTTCCATTCTAAAAAAATACTATTGCCAACAATGGCTATAAGTAATTGCTTGTTCTCGCCTACTTCTGAAAATCCTCGCGGATTTTCAGTTTGGTGTGTACTTGCAAAGTTAATCGCTAAACCACGCAACTACTCATAGCCGAGACCGTTGCCAATAATACCGAAAATGAATACCGAAGAAAAATTAAAATTAAGAATTGACCAATTAATTGGATTAGCCGACAATGTATTAAGAACTGAAAGAAGCGGAAGTGGAACTTGGTCGACTTCATCTGTCGATAATGAACAGTTCAATGCCTTTAAAAATGCTTCTTTATCATTCATTTTGAATTTATATTCAAAAGACCATCCTTACTATGAAAATTTTTATAATGGTTGTCATAGAGCAACACCTTATGAAACAAAAACTGGAAGAGGAATTTTAGTATCTATAAAAGATGAGATAGAACAAGGTTGGTTGAATTCATTGCGTGGTCTTGTATCAGCCGAAATTTTTACA
This sequence comes from Marixanthotalea marina, assembly GCA_018883545.1. Taxonomy (GTDB): domain Bacteria; phylum Bacteroidota; class Bacteroidia; order Flavobacteriales; family Flavobacteriaceae; genus Marixanthotalea; species Marixanthotalea marina. Next base: position 156,539 of record JAHLEH010000006.1, read on the forward strand.
GATTTCATCGAAATGGCTGAACACTTATTGTCAGAGGATTATAAAGATGCTTCTGCTGTAATGATAGGTAGTGTGTTAGAAGAACATTTAAGACAACTATGCTCAAAAAACGGAATTGATACATCAACAATTAAATCGGGCAAGTCAGTGCCTAAAAAAGCAGACCTTTTAAATGCGGAATTAGCAAAAGCAGATGTCTACAATAAACTCGACCAAAAGAATGTTACTGCTTGGTTAGATTTGAGAAACAAAGCTGCACACGGAAAATATGCTGAATACACAAAAGAACAAGTGGAATTAATGTTACAAAGTGTGCTTGATTTTATGACAAGGAACTCAATATAAAAAGTACTATTGGCAACAACGTGTATAATTCATTGCTTCTGATTTTCCTTTCGGAAAATCCTCGCGCTGAATTATTGCCAGTTATTTTTTATTAAATTAGTTGCTAAACCAACGCAACGAAATCATACACAAAACCGTTGCCAATAATTTGAAAAAAAATCATCGATGAGCGAATTAAATCAAAAAGAATTAGAAGTTTTTACTTCAAAAGCAAGAGCTGATAAAGCAATCAACTCATTGAAAGGAATATTACTTGGAATAAATTTAGACGAACAAGTAAACGAAAAGGAAATCAACGAACTCAAAAAATGGGCTGAAAATCATCGGAGTTTAATAAATCGAAATCCTTTTAAGGAATTTATGACAATTATTGACGAAACGGTTTCAAACAATATTCCTGCAACAGAAACTATAGAAGACCTTTTTTGGCTTTGTCAGAAATATGAAAATGACAACTATTATTATAATGCTGTAACAACTGACTTACAAACTCTACAAGGAATTTGTCACGGAATTTTAGCAGACGGAATAATAAATGAAAAAGAAGTTCGTGACCTTGAAAAATGGCTTGAGCAAAACACACATTTAAGCACTTACTATCCATATGACGAAATTAGGAGCTTAATGCTTTCAATCGTTTCAGACGGAATAATTGAGGAAGAAGAAATTTTAATTTTAAAAGCATATTTAAATCAATTTGTAAATATCGAAAACAAGGAAATTGCGAAACAAATTGACCAAGAAACTGCTGACATAAACATTTCAGGTCATTGCACAAGCGACCCAAACATTGAATTTGACGGAAAAACTTTCTGTGTAACTGGAGTTTTAAAAAGTGGAAATCGTTCTGAATTAGAAAATCTGATTTCTGACTTGGGCGGAATACCAACTAAAACGGTTACTAAAAAAACTGACTATTTAATTGTTGGAGATAATGGAAATCCAGCTTGGGCATTTGCTTGTTACGGACGAAAAGTGGAAAAAGCATTGGAAATGAGAAAAAGCGGACATCAAATTTGTTTAGTCCACGAATTTGACTTTATGGACGCAGTAGAAGATTTAAAATAAAAAAACTATTGGCAACAATGGCTATAAGTAATTGCTTGTTCTCGCCTACTTCTGAAAATCCTCGCGGATTTTCAGTTTGGTGTGTACTTGTAAAGTTAAGTGCTAAACCACGCAACTACTCATAGCCGAGACCGTTGGGCAACATACAAAAAGTCCATCGCACAAACAGCACATTTGGTTTTTTCCGACACAAAAGCCAACGCTGAAAAACCAAAAGAGCTGTTTTTTGTCAACGCTCGAAATGAAATAGAAAAATGAATACATTCAATGACATAAAAGAATTGGTTTTTGCTCTAAATAGAGAGTCAAAACTGATTTCTGAAATGTTTAGTAAAAGAAAATCTATTGACTATAAATTCAGTGATGCATTAGAATTAGTTGACTATGATGAAAACCGCATTGATTTCCTAGTACAAAGATCAGTAATAAGAGTAAATGGCGATACTTTAGAACTTGATGACTTGTTTTTAGAATTTTTTGAACAAGTTTTAGATGTAAATGAGGAAATTAACCTATCATATATTGACGAAAACATTAGAAACATAAAGGAAAACATTGATTATTTCTTAAATGAGAATAATGAAAATAGAAAATATGGTTATCTAAGATTCATTAAAAAAACATTCAAAAAAATTGGGCTCATCACATTAAGAAGTGTTGTTGATTTAAGGCGAAATATAGACAACACATTTAAAAACGAATCGAATTACAAAAACAAACAATTAAAGTTAGAAAACCTTGATGAAAAACGAACAGTTATCAAAAACTTGATAACACAAACATTAAAGATTATAAACGAAGATGAAGTCACCTTTTTTAATAGAGCTTTAGATGAAGAGTTAAATAGAATTATTATTGACCTTAAACATCAACTCGGAGAATGTTCGCACAATTTAATTGAGATAGAAAAACAAATAATTGATTATCTGAATCAAATAAAAATTCACGGAAAATTTTTAGAAAAATTAAGAAAATTAAAATACCTAAAAGACCATTTCTTAATTGAGGCAGAAACCGATATCAAACAAATCATTTCAAACAAAAACCCTGTAATTTTTGAGCCAAGAGTCAGTGAACCTTTAAATCTGTCCTTAGATTTTTTAAGAGAAGATGAAAAAGCTTTTGAGGCAATAAAAAGAATTGCGAAAAATCATAACGACCGAAAAGTATTTAGGGCAGAATTGGCAGATAGCATTTCAGATGAATTTCTCGAAAACAGTATTGAAGAAGAAATAATGATAAACTACGAGGAAATCAAAAATAGTTTTCTTGCAACTAGTGATAACCTATTCAATTTTATTTTAAGTTATGACTTTTCAAAAACTGTTGAGTTTAATGAACGGGTTACTATCTTCTGCCACGTTATTTCACTTTATGAGCAAGACTTAGACATAAAAAACAACTTTCAAACATCCAATGGTATAGAATATGCTATTGTAACAGCAAGACAAATCTATGGTAACTAAATATACTTCAGATATATTTGATGTACTTCGCAGAGGACAATTTATCTGTTCAAACAGTCCAGACGAACACATTCAAACTCTCTACAAAGTCTTAGAAGATGGCGATACTTTTGAGGATTTGTACGAGTATTTTTATCAAATCAATTACATTTTAGAACAAGGTAACGAATATTTTTACTTTTCTAGGAATGAAAAAAATGTAGATTTAGATAGAAAATTAGAAAAGGCATTTGGTTGGATTGATATGATAGATTTTTTCAAAACGTTTGACTCGTCTTTTGATGTTGGCTACAGGTTTTCGCCTTCTGATGTTGTTAATCAGTTAAAAAATAATGCGGATTTAAAGTCTAAGTTAGATAATTTTAAAAAACTTAGTGGCGATAAAAAGAACTATTCAGATAGAGTAAAAAAAATAATTGAAAAGTTAGAAAAAGACAACTTTATAACATTAGAAAACGAAATTACTGAATCCTATAAAGTACTTACTTCATTTAACTACCTTAAAGACATTATTTCAATTATAAATATTCCCGAAGAAATAGAAAATGAGATACCTGAATAAAATAATCTTTATAAATAGTGCTTCGGTAAAATATGCTGAAATTGAATTGGATGGTAATGTTCATTTAATTGGCACACAAGGTGTAGGAAAAAGTACTTTGCTTCGTGCTATTTTATTTTTTTACAATGCGAACAAAACAAAACTTGGTATTCCAAGAGAAAAAAAGGGGTTTGATGATTACTATTTTGAATTTCAAAACTCATACATTATTTATGAAGTTTTAAAAGACGGTGTTCCATTTTGCGTGTTAGCTTATAAATCCAATGGCAAAGTAGCTTTTAGGTTTTTTAATTCTGCATACAAAAGAGAGTTATTTATTGATGAAAATAATAGAGCTTTTGAAAGTTGGGACAAAATAAGAAGTGCGTTGGGTAGAGAAATACATTACAGCTCTTTGGTAACAAGTTATGAGGAATTTCGAAAGATAATTTATGGAGACAACAAAGGGCTAAAACCTGATTTTAGGAAATACGCAATAATTGAAAGTAAACAATTTCAAAATATCCCAAGAACGATTCAGAATGTATTTCTGAACTCAAATTTAGAAGCTAAATTTATTAAAGACACCATCATAAATTCTTTAAATGAAGATGAATTTATTATTGATATTGAGAATTATTCTAAAAACCACTTACGTGATTTTGAAACCCAAATCAACAATATTAAGATATGGTTTAAAGAAAATAAGAAAGGACAAATTATCATCAGGAAGCAAGCTGAGAAAGTTATTGATAAATACAGAGTACACAATTTAGTTAAACGTGAAAAGAAAGAACTTGCCATTGAATTGGGTTCAAGAATTCAATATATAGAAACAGAAAAACCAATGTTAGTTTCTAATTATTCCAGAGAAAACGAAGCATTAAGCAAACTGATTGACCAAAGAAATAAATTAGAAGAAACCCAGAAAAAAAGAGAACAGAAAATAATTTCTGAAATTGATTATCTAAAAAAAGAACTCTCAAAAGCAAAGGATAAACTAGAGGAATACAATAAATTAAACATTAATCAAATTATTCAAAAAGTGTCTCAAAAAGATGCTTTAACTAACAAGGTCAAAGCTTTAGAAGAAGAAAAACAACTTCTTACTTCAAAATTTTCTGAACTCAACCAAAAGTATGATGCGTTAATTACACAAGCTCAAAACCAAAACCAAAAATTCACGAATCAAAAGATCGCTGAAATCAATAACCTCAATAGTGAGTTTAGTGATAATAAAACCAAAGTATTTAACAATTATCAAGAAATAATAAATCAAATTAATAAGGACAACAAAGCTGAAAAAGAAAAGGCTTTAAATAGTATAAAAACGATTTCTGATAAAGAAAACAATGTCAAGAACAAAAAATCGGAATTAAAACACCAAACTTTTTATAGTGATGAAATTCAGCAATGCAAGGATGAAAAGAAAAAACTTGAGGAAGATATTTCAAATTCTAAAAGCACCATTTTAGATGCTAAAAACCAAATAACAACCACCAGAAAGGAATGGGAAATTGAGACGAAGGAAGTCGAAAGGAATTATCAAATAGCATTCGGCCAAGAAACTGAAAAAGCTCAAAAACTATCAGACAAAATACTTAACATAGAAAACAAAATTAACCAAAGTAAATCATCACTTTATGGTTGGCTAAACGAAAATTTTCCAAATTGGGAAAACAGTATAGGAAAAGTTATAGATGAAGAAAATGTACTTTTCAATACAGAATTAAGCCCAAAAATAACTGATGAAAAAACAACCTCATTTTTTGGAGTTGAACTTAATTTAAACTCATTAAACAATCGGATCAAGACTGTAAAAGAATACGAACAAGAAATTTCTGATTATCAAGAACAGATTAAACAAGTCCAGAATAACATTAAGCAATTAAGTTCGGAAAAGGAGAATAATCTACAAAAACTTAAAACCAAATTTGGTAAAAAAATCAATGTTCTTAAAGATTCAATAGCTGAAAATGAATATATCGTTTCACAAAGCGAAGAAAAATTAAAGAAAAGCAAAGTTGAATTAGACGAATGGATTGAAAAAGCCAAACAAAAAAAAGAAACCCTATTGCAGCAATTAGAAAACGATTTAGAAGAATTGGCTGCTAAAAAATTGAATGCACAAAACAATCTTGACATTATTAAAAATGGAATAAAGAGGAAAATAACCTTAAAGGAAAACGAGAGAAATGCCGAGTTAAAAAACTTAGAAGAAGTAAAAAATGAAAAGGTTAATGTCTTAAATACTTCAATCTCAAAAAATAAAAAAGAAACAATCAAACGTATTCAAGAATTAAAGGACAAGCAAACGACAGAACTTGAAAACAAAGGTGCAGACACAAAAAGACTTTCTGTAATTGATGGCAATTTAGAAGAAATTGAAAAGAACTTAGTGTTTATTAAAAACAACGAACGTATTGTAATTGAATATGAAAAAGATAAAAGAGAGTTGTTTGATAATGTACCAACTTTAAAAGCAAATAAAGTTAGTGAAGAAAAAAAGCAAGAAGTAATTACAGATGAGCATAAAGTTGAGATGAACAAAATGAACACTAAATGTTCCAAACAAGAAGATGCTGTAAAAACAATAAAATCTCAAATTGATGAATTTGATAATGACTTGAAAGAGTTTGAAACTTTTAAATTGTCAGATGCTTTTGAAACGATTCAAAAATATTTATCAGATGAAACAAAAGAGTTGGAACATACTAAAACTGCCACCACAATTATTTCAGAAATAAATAGTAAACATTGGAAAGGAATAGAAATTTTTAAAGAGTTACAGCAAGCTACCAATGCTTTTACAGGAAATTTTGACGAACAAAATGTTTTTCATTTTAAAGTAAAATTAAATTCAGATAACGAATATTTAAACTTTGCGTCTGACCTAAAAGAATTCATCGAAGAAGACAAAATAACTGTATTTGAAGAAAGAGTTAACGAACGTTTTGCAAACATCATCCATTTAATAGGAAGAGAAACTACCGAACTTAACTCTAAGGAAGCCGAAATAGAAAAAATAATCAAAAAAATAAATGATGATTTTGTAACTAAGAATTTTGTTCAAGCCATAAAGGAAATGGAAATGCGAACGAAAGAGAGCTCAAATCCAATAGTAAAACTGTTAGTCCGTATAAAAGAGTTTAATGATGAAAACAATTTAGAATTAGGCGAAACTAATCTATTTACATCTTCAGAGACAAGCTCAAAAAATCAAAAGGCAATAGACTTATTAAAAAAATTGATTGAAGAAATTGAGAAAACAAAAAGTTCCACGCTAACATTATCCGAATCTTTTGATTTACAATTTAGAATAGTTGAAAATGATAATGATTCAGGTTGGGTTGAAAAACTTTCTAATGTAGGAAGTGAAGGGACTGATGTTTTGGTAAAAGCAATGATTAATATTCTACTACTAAATGTGTTTAAAGAAAATGCTTCCAGAAACTTTAAAGACTTTAAATTACATTGTATGATGGATGAAATAGGAAGACTTCACCCCAATAACGTAAAAGGAATTTTAAGGTTTGCAAACGAACGGAACATTTTATTGATTAATGGTTCGCCAACTAGTCAAAATGCGACTGATTATAAGTACACATACAAATTAGCAAAAGAACAGTCTAAAACAGATGCAAAGAAATACATCACAAAAATCAACAGATTGGTAAAAGTAAACGCCAAAGTACTTAATTAATGAAATTAACTTTAAAAATAGCTAAAACATTAGTGCGATTTATCAATGGTGAATCTGTTCCCAATAGCAGTGTTAAAAGTCAAATTATAGAAGAATTAATTGCCGAAAATATTTTATTTAGGAAAGGAAAACACAAAAAGCATCTAGAACTCATAAATGAAGAAGGCTTACAAATGTACTTGGCAAACCAATTACAAATTAACAATCTAAACGATTATATATCTGCTTTAGAAAATGAAGAATCTACTCGTGCGGAGTTTGTAAAAATTACAACTGATTCTAAACACTCAAAAGAGCGTACATTTAAAGGGTTTTTAGTTAATTGTTACACAACGATAAAAGCAGAATTAAACGAACAAGAAATAACCATCAATCCATCCTTAGGTAGTTTTATTTTTATCTATGACTATGAAACATTTAAAATACCTAAAGGAATAACCGTTGTTGGAGTTGAAAATCCAAGAAACTTTAGACACATTCAAGAACAGAAATATTTATTTGAAGATATCAATCCATTATTCATATCTCGTTATCCACAGAACCAAAATAAAGATTTTATCAAATGGATGAAGTCTATCCCAAATAATTACCTACATTTTGGAGACTTTGATATAGCAGGAATTGGAATATATATAAATGAATATAAATGCTATTTAACAAATAAGGCTACGTTTTTTATTCCAGGAAATATTGAAATGGATATAAAGAAAAACGGCAATAGAAAACGATTTGACAACCAAAAAATAAACTTTGATATTAAAAAAACACAAGAGCCTTCAATCAAAAATTTAATAAATATAATTAACACAGAAAAGAAAGGACTTGACCAAGAGTATTATATAAATGCCAACGCATAAAGCCATACACATTTGCAATTCGCACCAGCCGACACTCAAGCCAAAAATTGCAAAAGAGTATGTCTTTGCCAACGCTGACAGACGGAAGAAAAAAGTACGATTGCCCAACAATGGCTATACGTAATGCGGGCTAAAGTTCTAATATGAAATTAATTACATTAAACAAACAAATAGCTAAGCCGAAAGTGAAGAATCTTAAAATCCCGCACTACGCATAGCCTAGACCGTTGTACGCAAGCTAAAAAAAGAGCCGACCGCACGTTCAAGCACATTTAATTTTGCTCGTTCCTCACAAAATAAAAAGAGCTTTCACTTTCCCAACGCTCACCGACTGAATTTCATTAAAAGTTGATATATTTGCATTAAATGCTAATTAAAATGAATAAAAAGTCAATCAATAGACTGAAAGCAGTTTTAGCGGAACACGGAAAAACCAACAAATGGTTAGCGGAAAAGCTCGATAAAAACGAGACTACAATTTCAAGGTGGTGTACAAATGAAGTTCAGCCTTCGTTGGAAACACTTCTGACAATTAGCGAATTGTTACAAATCGACTTAAAAGAGTTAATCGTATCAACTCAAAAAGATTAAGCAGATGAAATTAGAACTCAAAATAGAAGATAAAAAAATATTTGCACCACTTCAAGACAAGTGGCTTGTCTTAACACCAGAGGAAAAAGTAAGACAAACATATATCTGTAGACTTGTAAATCACTATGGATATTCACTTGACCAAATGAAACAAGAAGTAACGGTTGCCGAAGGCAACAAAAGAGGCACTGGCAGAGCCAGTGCTGATATTGTTGTTTGGAAAAGTAAGGATGAAGTTGAGAAAAAAGCACCTTCAATTGTTGTGGAATGTAAAGCTGACAACATTGATATTGTTGAAGGAGATTATTTTCAAGGTTCGCATTATGCTCGTTATGTGAAAGCACCATTTTTTGTAACGACCAATCTAAAACACACAAAAGTTTTCAAAGTAAATCTTGATGGTTATCCAAAAGACTTGGAAGATGAAATTTTAGACATTCCAACTTTTAAAGATTTACAAAGCGAGAAAAAAGTAAAGGACTTATTAACTCAAACAAAAGCTTTTACAAGAGACGAGTTTAGTAACCTGCTTTTCAGATGTCATAACATTATCAGAAACAACGACAAACTTTCACCAGAAGCTGCTTTTGACGAAACAAGTAAGATTTTGTTTATGAAAATTCGTTATGAACGAAATCCTGATGAAGACAACATATTTTCTTTAAAACAATTCAAAAAACAAGAAGCTCAATACGAAAAGAATATAAGACCCATTAACGTAAAAAGGAATGGACCTAAAGACGATATTCCATATATGGATTATTGGTTTGAATTAACCAAGGATGAGTTTAAAGATGATGACCTTTTCGACCCAAACGAAAAGATAAAAATCAAACAAGCGAGTTTTGAAGCAATTGTGAAAGCATTAGAAATCTATAATCTTTCAACAACTTCTGATGATGTTAAAGGAATTGCATTTGAAAAATTCCTTGGCAAAACGTTTAGAGGTGAGTTAGGTCAATTCTTTACACCAAGAACAGTTGTTGATTATATGGTTGAAGTTCTTGACCCACAAGAAGGAGAAACCGTTTGCGACCCTTGTTGTGGAAGTGGTGGATTCTTAATTAAAGCTTTTGAATATGTAAGAAGCAAAATCGAAAATGAAATCAAAGAAGCAAAAAACAAAATCAAATTAAAATACTACACAGAGGAATACTATAATGCTTCTAAAAAGGAACAAGAAAAAATAGATCAAAAGGTTAACGACCAATTTACTTTACTCAATTCTGAATTGGACATTCTAAACCCTGAAAGTAGATTAAGACGACTTTCATACGATTGCATTTATGGAACAGATGCAAACCCAAGAATGGCACGAACCGCCAAAATGAATATGATAATGCATGGAGATGGACACGGTGGAGTCCATCATCACGATGGATTATTAAATGTTAATGGAATTTTTGATGGTCGTTTTGACATCATCCTTACAAATCCGCCTTTTGGAGCAAGAGTTGAAAAATCTCTAAAAATAACAGAACAAGATAAGTACACAGATACCGAACGAATTGCCAAATATACTGAACGTTATAAAGAAGATTATGTCAAAGCATTGAAACAAATCAACGATAACATTGGCAAATCTGTTTTAAGCTTATTTGACACTGGCAAAATGAGCAGTTTAACAGAAGTACTCTTTATCGAACGTTGTCTTGATTTGCTAAAACCAGGTGGTAGAATGGGAATTGTTTTACCTGAAGGTGTTTTGAATAATACGAAACTTCAAAAAGTGCGTGATTACGTTGAAGGGAAGGCAAAAATCATAAACATTACTTCTATTCCACAAGATGTGTTTATTGCTTCTGGAGCAACCGTAAAACCAAGTTTACTATTCTTTAAAAAGTTCACCGAAGACGAAGCAAAAGAATATGCTACAATTTTAAAAACGGCAAAGGCTAACGCAAAAAACGAACACGGAAAAGAAATTGCTGAACTTCAAGAAAAGATAAAGACACGCGGACTTGATAAGGAGGAAAAAGCAGAATTGCGTGAAAAGCTAAAGCAAGTTCAACAACAAATGGAAGACGAAATAAAATTGGAGTTGAAAACCAATTTTGATTATGAAATTCCTATTGTAGAGGTAGAAAAAGCAGGAATTAGTACAACAGGAGCAAAAATTGAAAACGAATTAGAACCAGTTGCTAAAGAGTTTACCAAATACCGCATTGAAAAACAACTTTGGAACGAACATTATACAACAGTTCAATACGATGAATATGAGGACAAATTTCAGCGTGTTGTAGCTTTTGGAGAACCAGAAACATTTTATACAAAGTATGCAAACTTCAACCAATAACACAATGGAATGGTTTAAAACAGTCCCATTCAGTGATGTTGTGTTATGGGACGTAAAACGCTATTCCTTTGAAAAAATAAAATCGCAATACCCAATAGTAAAATTGGGATTGCATATTCAGGAAGAAAGCCATAAAGTAAAATTGGCTGATTTTCCTGAACAAGAATTCGGCATTTTAGGTGTAAACAACAAAAAAGGAATTTTTGATGCTTACAAAGAGAAAGGAACTAACATCAACCAAGCTTACAAGAAAATGGAAAAAGGTTGGTTGGCTTACAATCCATATCGTGTAAATGTTGGTAGTATTGGCTTAAGAACAGAAGAACACGAAAACGAATACATAAGTCCAGCCTATGTAGTTTTTAGCTGTAAAGAAACCCTTTTGCCTGATTTCCTTTTTAAACTTTTTAAAACAGAAAGATTCAATAAAGTAATCAATGCGAGTACAACTGGTTCGGTAAGACAAAACCTAACCATTGATATTTTAAAATCTTTGGATATTCCATTACCACCAATAGATGTTCAAAAGAGCTTAATTAAAAAATATAACGAGTTCGTAAACAAAAGTGAAGTTGCACTCGTACAGTCTAACAATAATTTTCAAAATGCTGATGACTTTATTTACCGTGAATTAAATTTAAAATTATTAAGAAAGGAATCTTCAAAAGGATTATCATTTGTTCGTTCTAAAGACATTACAAGATGGGACGTTTCATTCTTGGATAACCTAATTACATTAGAGACCAAGACCAAAACAATAAATTTAGGTCTTTGCATTTCAGAATTTAACTATGACAAAAAGGGTAGTTCATTAAGGTTTGAAAGTAAAAACTTTCCTGAAAGTCAGTTTAAATACATTGGAATGGAAAATATCTTAAAAAATAATGGTCAACTTGAAGAATTTCAAATTGTCAATGGAGCAGAAATTAAAAGTCAGACATTTCAAGTTCCAAAAGGTTATATTTTATACGGTAAGTTACGCCCATACTTAAATAAATATTGGATTAATCATACTGACTTTGATGACATAATATGCTCTTCGGAATTTTTTGTTTTTGACTTAAATGAAAATATTGTCAATAAAGATTATTTCATTTCAATTTTAGGCTCATCAATTATCCAAAAACAAATAGAAAATAATTCTACAGGTGCAAGAATGCCAAGAATTAACGAACAGACTTTTAGAGAGTTAAAAATACCTTTACCTGACTTGAAAAAACAGAAAGAATTAGCAAGCAAAATTAAATCCTTGGAATCAGCTGCATTATCATTAATAGATAAATCAGAAGATTACCTAAAACAAAGTATAAAGGAGTTTGAAAATAACGTGTTCTTATTATGAGATTACAGAGGCTAAAAATAAATACACGTTTTAAGAATTTAGAAGATTTTGAAATAGACTTTTCTAACAAAGAAGGAATCACAGTTTTAATTGGCAATAACGGAAGTGGAAAGAGTAATATTTTAGAAGCCATAAGCAGTGTTTTTGCAGGTTTATACAACAATAGTCGAAACCCAAGTTTCGAATACGAACTGTCATATACAAAAGACACCTACAACATAGAAGTAAAATTTGAAGGGGGTAGCTATGAAACCAAAGTCAATGGAGTTGTTACTGCTTTACGTCCTGAACATTTACCAAATCAATTAATTGCTTCGTATAGTGGTGAAGAAAGCAGACTATGGGATAAATATTATTGGCCTTTTTACAGAGATTACATTGCAGCCATTAAAGGTGCAACAGTTCCGGATTCTGAATTAATTTTCATAAACAAATTTTATTGGAATATTGCTCTTTTAGTCTTGCATTTTTATGATTTTGAAGCTTTTACAGACATCAGAGATTTTTGCAAAGACACTTTAGGAATTGATGCGATTAACAGCATAACTTTTGATTTTGACATTCCTAAACTAAATACTTGGTCTGCGAACCCAGTTAAAAATATGGTTCAGACTTTGAATCCTGCAAATGAAGCCTCAATAACCATAACGTTAGAAGAGTTTAAAAATAGATTGAATTTCATTAATGAGATAGATTTATTCAAATACCTTGCTGCTGCTTTTATGCCAAAAGACGACAAGGTTATTACCAAAATCGAAATTTATTATAATACTGGGCTAAAGGCAGAAAGTTTAAGTGAAGGAGAAAAAAAGCTATTGCTAATAATGCTGATTTTAGAAGTAATTGGAGATGAAAATTCATTGATACTTTTAGACGAACCTGATAGCCATATTCACCTTTCTAACAAAGAGCAAATTGAAAAGCTATTAAAAGCTTATTCAAACCGTGAAAATATATTGACAACTCACTCACCTACTCTAACACACAATTTTGACTTGAAACACATTACGATGCTTTCAAAAAAAGTGAATAATGATGCTCAAGTTGAAGAAATGGAAAAGCAAAAAATCGTTTACGAGTTAACAAAAGGAATTTGGAGTTATCAAGAGCAGAACATATTTCTAAACTCTAAAAAGGACATTTTGTTAGTGGAAGGTAAATATGACAAAATATATATTACTGAAGCTCTTAAAAGGTTAAAAAGGTATAAGAAATATCAAAAACTCGATTTTGAATATTTGCCTATGGGAGGAGCTGAAGGATTAGAAAACTTTATAGACAAATTCACACCAAAAAAAGGTCAAAAAATAATTGCATTACTTGACAGAGACAGTGATGGAAAGAAACCAATTGAAACGGTTTTAAAGAAAAAAGTTGACATTAATACTTTTGATTTTGAAAAAAGTAAAAAGATATTTCTTGCATTATATCCTAAAACAAAAGGTTGGAAAACGAGTAATTTCGTTGTTGAAGATTATTTTAAAAGGAAAATATTTGCAGATAAAGCAATTGAACTAATCAAAAAAGCTGACGAAACTTTTAAAATGTTTCCAAACAAAATCAAAGAGAAAGTAAAAGAAGCAATTCCACAGGAATGTCAAAAACCAACATTTGCGGACAAGGAATTTAATGGATTTAAAATATTATTTGACAAACTGATTGAAATAAAAAAAGTAAGATAATGCCAACGCTAAAAGCCATACACATTTGCAATTCGCTATAGCCAACACACAAGCCCAAAATTGCAAAAGAGTATGTCTTTGCCAACGCTGATTGACAATCTGAACGGAAAAAAGCCAGCGTACAACAACGTATATAAAACATTGCTCCATCCGTTCCTATCGGAACAGACCCACAAGTTTTAAAACCGCATTAATTTGCAAAAAACAAACAATTATTAACCCGCAACGGTTTCATATACAAGACCGTTACCACACATTAGAAAAAAGTGCCTATGAGCGAAATTGCGATTTATATTTCCATAATTATTCCAATCTATGCAGGACTTGCTTTTCTTGCTAACAAGAAGTATGATAAATTTACTAACATTCATGCTGCTATTTTTTTTATATCCATTTTATTGTCTGCTATAATGTTCTCTTGGAATATGGCATTAACAGAATTATATAGAGATGTTGATTTTAAATTAAATCGTGATTTCAGCAACCATGATTTAATAAAAAAAATAGAACTCATAAAAGACGAAAATAGCTTTAAAACATTATATTTTGTAATCATTGTTTTAACTGTTTTTTATCTTCAATTATTAGAATTTGTTTTTAAACCTGAAAGTAGTAAAGAAAAGCCTCAAGTTTTAGAAGAACAAAAACAAAAATCGCAATCAGAAGATAAATAAAAACATAGGATATTTTGATTTTTCTAGACATAATATTTGATTTAAAAGTTAATAATCTGATTAAAAAAACGTGTGGTAACAACGGCTATAATTCAGCGTGGTTTTGCTACCATCACTTTGTAAATTTTATATATTTAACTTGATTTCTATGCGGACAAATCCTGCGGATTTATCCACGCCGAAATCATAGCCAATCACGTTGGGCTTAATTACCAAGAAACTCAAGTAATATGATTGAAATTTTTAATTCAAGAGAGATTGCTGTTGGAATTTGGGTTTCGATATTTTTTATCATTTCATTATTTGAAAAAAAATTAAGAAAATGTTACCAAAACATATTAACTGTTTTTTTTAATCGAAAAATTATTATTCCATTTATACTTATGATATTTTATGTCATTGTAAGTATTTACTTTTTAGAAAAAATTAATTTATGGCAGGAAAACCAAATTAAGAATAGTATTATATGGTTTGCGACATCTGCATCTGTTACTTTTTTTAGACTTAATGATATTGAAAACCCTGAAGAATATTTTTCAGCAGCGTTGAAAGATAACTTCAAAATAATAATCTTTTTAGAGTTTGTAATATCATTTTATACATTTGGTTTAATAACAGAATTCATTTTACTTCCTTTTTTGCTCCTTTTAGGAGTTTTAAAAGCTAAAGCAGAAATACAAAAAGAAAATCAAGAGTTACTACCAACTATAAATTTTATACTTGGAATATTCACTTTAATCACAATAATTTTTACAATCTACAAACTTTATACATCTTTTGAATCTTTTAAACAAAACACAACTTTTTATGACTTAATAAGTCCAATATGCTTATCTCTCTTAATAATTCCATTTCATTATTTTTTATATAAATACATTTTATTTGAAGTTGTTTACATTAGAATCAAATCAACTTTTAAAAATAAAAGACTCATTAAATATAGTTTTATTAAAAGCTTAATATTCTTTAGATTTAATAAAACTAAAATTAATAGATGGTTATTTAAAGTTAATATGGAACAATTAAAAACAAAAAAAGAGATATCAAATTCTATGCGAGAAATAAAGGAAAGAATCTTGATAGAAAAAAATCCTCCTAAAATATCCAAAACTGATGGTTGGTCTCCATTTTATATAATTACACAATTAGAAAAATTGGGAATTAATATGGGAGATTATAAAGAATCCTATAATAACGAATGGTATTCGTGTTCAAATTATATTACTATAGAATCAGAAGAAATAATAAAAAATAATATTGCATTCTATATCGAAGGTAACTCAAGTATAGCATCAGAAATAAAAATAGTCTTAAATGTTAATAATTTGAATTCTGAGAAGAATGACATTGAAAAGTTAATACTATATGTTAAAAAAATCACGAAATTTTCAACAAAATTAGATTTACAAAATAAAATCATAGCAAAACTTAAGAAAAAAATAAATTATAAGACAGAAATAGATTTATACAGTTTTGAAATACAAAAAGATTTATATTTAAATAGTAACAATTATGAATTGAAATTTAGTATAAAAATAACTAAGCCCAACACCGTGTAAAAAAAATTGCTAGTAAAAGCCTACTTACGAAAATCCTCTCGGATTTTCTTGGTTTGTGTTTTATTTAGTAACTTTAGTTCTTGAAAACACGCAACTTTCCTTACACAAACACGTTGGCAACAATATTGAATTGAATTGTTTCGATTAATTAAAACAAACACTAAACCAATCAAAATGAAGTTGTTTAATTTACTGCTGATTTCAATACTAATCTTATCCTCTTGCGAGCATAAAGTCAACGAGCAAAACTCAAAGAAAAAAGAAAAAACCGAAGTAAAAGGACTTGAATTTATTGGACATTATAAATCCAAAGCTATGATTTTAGGGTCTTACCATTTTAGTAACCCACAAATGGATGATTACAAGGAAGAATTTGTCGTTGATATGTCAACAGAACAAAAACAGAAAGAAATTGAGAACGTAATCAAAAAATTATTGACTTATGCACCTACTAA
The DNA here is from genome assembly GCA_018883545.1 of Marixanthotalea marina. Taxonomy (GTDB): domain Bacteria; phylum Bacteroidota; class Bacteroidia; order Flavobacteriales; family Flavobacteriaceae; genus Marixanthotalea; species Marixanthotalea marina. The sequence continues at coordinate 173,118 of JAHLEH010000006.1, forward strand.
AATTCTTGTGGAAGTTCCAAGAATAAAAGGAGATAGTATAATAAATGAACGTTATCAAAAATTCCTTTTGGGCGAATATGAACTTCCAATTAATGAAACTTATCAAATCGGATTTCGACTCGCTAAAAAATTAGGGCATAAAAAAATATATGCTTCTGACGTTATAAACTCAAAGTGGTTTGGAGCAAATATAGATTGGGACAACTATAACAGCGAAGAGTATGAAAATAAACTTGGACAATTCGAGAAAACCCATCGTTATGATTTTGACAAAATATACAGAGAGTCCGACTCATTAAAAACCGTGCACACTCTAATTGAACATTATATTTATCTAAATGATCCCAAATACACCTTAACCGACCACCAGTCATATTTGACTAATACTTTGCTCACTGGTGCCGGAGACAAATATATTGGAGCGGATAATTTGGCTAGGTGGTATCAACGGAACTTGAAAGTTTTCGCAAATATTTACGATATTGCCGATTTCAATCAAGAGGAAAAAATTTTGCTTATTTATGGAAACGGACATGTTCACCTGCTAAAACAATTTTTGACTGATTCTCCAGATTTTGAATATTTAGAGGTCAATGAAATATTAAAATAAAATACAGTTGCCAACACCGTGTAAAAATAATTGCTTGGTTCTAGCCTACTCGGAAAATCCTGCGGATTTTCCTTTGGTTCGTTCCTTTTTTAGTAAGTTAGTTGCTTGCACACGCAACTATCCTTACACAAACACGTTGTGTTTAATACAAAAAAGACACTGCAACTAATGAAAATATCCGAAAAAACGATTGAAGAAATAGCAGATAATCTTGACTGTGGAATGAAATGTTATTTGCATAAAAAGACTGGTGACTTGAAAACTATAATCAACGAGGATAATTGGGTTGGAGCGGATACAGAAGCATGGGAAGAGGATATTGAAGAATTAGATGCCAATTGGCCAGATTATATAGAATTTGAGGGTATGGATTCGCATGAATCATTCAAGATTATGGCTGACTTTGCCGAAAATATTGATAATGCGAAACTTCAAGACCGATTGATAAATGCGCTGAATAAATCAAAACCATTTCGAAATTTCAAGTGGGAAATCGACAATTCAGGAGATTATCGACAAGAATGGTTTGCTTTTAAAAAGATGCGATATATCGGATATGTTAAGCAACAAATAGAACTGATTGATTAGAAATGAATAAAAGGATAGCTATAATATATTCAACAACAGACGGACAGACCCTTAAAATATGTCAAAGAATTGCTGAATATGCTGAAAATTCAGGATTTAAAGCGGACGTGATTGAAATTTCAGCATTTAACCAGATAATTTCGGATTATTCAAAACTGATTATTGGAGCAAGTATCAGATACGGAAAACACAATAAAAAAGTAACTGAGTTTATTCAGAAACACAAAAACAATTTAGAACAGATTGAAACAGCTTTTTTTTCTGTGAATTTAGTAGCAAGAAAAAGTGATAAGAATACTTTTGATAGCAATCCTTATGTTGTAAAGTTCTTTAAGCGATTGGATTGGAAACCTAAAATAATAGATGTTTTTGGTGGGCGGTTGGATTATGATTCATATTCCTTTTTTGACAAATTAATGATTAAACTAATAATGAAAATTACCAAAGGACCAACAAAATCAGACAAACCGATTGAGTACACTGATTGGGACAGAGTTAAGGAATTTTCGATAAAAATGACTATGGACTGATGGAAGTACTAAACACAACAATGTATAAAAAACATAAGTGGATCAGTGGGTTACGAAGCTTTCGAGCATTTTATCAGCTCCGCCAAATCTGCGATTTGACGGGTATGTATAATGTTTTAAATTTGTGTCAAAACGCAAATTTGGCTCAGTGCAACTTGACAGGTAAGAGCTTCGAAATCACTTACGTTTCTTATACTCAACGTTAGGCACAAGACCGACCAAAAAATGAAACCAGAGATAAAAGATAAACTAAAAGAACTTGACTCGGAGATAGAGTTTAATATTGAGAAAGATTATATCCATTTCTATTATCCAAAATACAAAAT
>JAHLEH010000007.1 GCA_018883545.1 Marixanthotalea marina
GGCTTAAGGTGGTTATAGCGACGGGGCTCACCTCTTACCATTCCGAACAGAGTAGTTAAGCCCGTTAGCGCCGATGGTACTGCGAAAGTGGGAGAGTAGGTCGTTGCCTTTCTTGAAGACCCTTCATTATACTTTTAATGAAGGGTTTTTTTTTGATGTATGTAAGCTGTAGCTTTTAATCAGACTAAAAATTAGTTTTTATAATTAATAATTTTAGCTAAATTAGTCTGCATGAACGTTATAATACAATCAACCTTAAACACACTTTTAAAATCTCAACACATTCTTGCCAATTTATCTAGTGCGCAATTGTCTAATACATCAGTGCCTCCATATTACTCTAGTATTGGGTCGCATATAAGACATATTCTAGATTTTTATGATTGTATATTAGCTATAGATTCTAACAAACAGATTGATTTTACTGCAAGAAGTAGGAATAAAGAAGTGGAAAATTGCTGTGATAAAGCGATAGAATACTTAAACTCTATTATAGAAAGGTTGAAATGTATTAATTATGATTTAGATGATATTGTTACTGTAAGAGATGATTTGGGAATAGGGGCGATGGATATGCCTTATACTTTAGCATCGGCATTATCTCAGGCCAACAGCCATACCATACATCATTATGCTATTATTAATTATATAATGAGCGGGTTGAGTATTTCTATTGATAATTCGGATTTTGGGTATAATCCAACAACTCCAAAACTTATAAAGACAAATAGCTAGTTAAAACTATTTGTTTTTTTTGAACATACTGTTCATTATAATTTTGATTCCTCTAAATAACAAGAAAACAGCAAAGCCTGAAATTAAGCATCCTACTATTAATAAAGGTATGTATAGTGGTTTTTCTTTATTGCTAAAAGCAACACTTAAAAAAATAGGCCCCATAAATAGGCTTAAAAGTGAAAAAATCATTGTTTTAATACCTCTAGCTAAAATTTTTCTATCCGTTTTATTTGTTTCCATTGTTATAGTTTTGAATTGCCAATCGTACGTTCTTGTATTTTTCTAATAATTGGGTTGCTTCTTCAGAAGAAATATTTAATTCTGTCATGATCATTTTGGTGCCTCTATCAACCAATTTATTATTGCTAAGTTGCATATCAACCATTTTATTGCCTTTCACATGGCCCAATTGAATCATTGTTGTAGTTGTAATCATGTTTAAAACCAACTTCTGAGCAGTTCCTGCTTTCATTCTGGAACTTCCAGTTAAAAATTCGGGGCCTACAATAACTTCAATAGGGAATTTGGCAGTTACAGATAAAGGGCTATTTTGGTTGCAAGTGATGCAACCTGTTAGAATATTGTTTGCATTACAAGTCTCGAGAGCCGATATAACATATGGGGTAGTGCCAGAAGCAGCAATACCAATAACAACATCATTTTCATTTATGTTATGCGATTGCAAATTTTCCCAACCCAAAGTTTTTGAGTCTTCAGCAAATTCAACAGCCTTTCTAATGGCCGTATCTCCACCAGCTATTAGACCAATAACAAGATTATGTGGAACACCAAAAGTAGGTGGGCACTCAGAAGCATCCAAAATACCTAAGCGACCACTTGTACCAGCTCCAATATAGAATAATCTGCCGCCAATCTTTAGTTTAGAAACAATTTGTTCTATTAACTTTTCAATCTGTGGAAGTGCTTTTTCTACGGCAAGAGGTACCGTTTTGTCTTCGTTGTTTATGTTTTTGAGCAGCTCTGAAATACCCATCGTTTCAAGATGATTGTAATGGGAATCCTGTTCGGTTGTTTTAATGAAGCTCATGTTTCAAAAATACAAATTTTTGATGGTGGAATGTTGGTAAAACAAGCTTTTTAATTTATTTGAATACATGAACATTTTAAAGGAGGATGAATAAAAAAATGCTCCTTAGTTTGGAGCATTTTTATGAACTATATGTTACTCATTCAATTATTAACTTAAAATAGCATTGAAAGTTTTGCTTGGTCTCATGGCATCGCTTACGAGACTTTCATTTGGTTTGTAATAACCTTCTATATTTACAGAATTTCCCTGAATACTGTTCAATTCATTTAGAATAACAGATTCGTTGCTTTCCAATGCTTTTGATATTGGTGTAAACTCAGCTTTTAAATCTGAATCAGACTCTTGATTTGCCAAGGCTTCAGCCCAATATTTAGCAAGGTAAAAATGGCTTCCTCTGTTATCCAATTCACCAACATTCCTAGAAGGGCCTTTACTGTTTTCCAACAAACGTTCGGTCGCTTCATCTAATGCATCAGCCAATACTTTTGCCTTTGGATTGCTGTTAACTTCACTGAAATGTTCCAGGGAAACACCCAAAGCCAAAAATTCACCTAGTGAATCCCAACGTAAATGGTTTTCGGTAATAAATTGGTCAACATGTTTAGGAGCCGATCCACCTGCACCAGTTTCAAATAATCCACCTCCATTCATAAGAGGGACAATGGATAGCATTTTGGCACTGGTTCCTACCTCTAAAATTGGGAATAAATCGGTTAAATAATCACGAAGTACATTGCCTGTTACAGAAATAGTGTCTTTACCTTCAATTAACCTTTGACATGTAAACAAAGTAGCATCAATTGGAGATAAAATTCTTATATCTAAACCATTAGTATCGTGGTCTTTTAGATAGGTGTTTACTTTTTTAATCAATTCAGCATCATGAGCTCTGTTCTCATCCAACCAAAATACAGCAGGAGTTTCTGAAGCTCTGGCACGGTTAACGGCCAATTTAACCCAATCTTGTATAGGCGCGTCTTTTGTTTGACACATTCTCCAAATATCACCAGCTTCTACGTTGTGTTCTAAAAGTATATTTCCTGAAGCGTCTTTAACAATCACCTTTCCATCAGATGCAATTTCAAATGTTTTATCGTGTGAGCCATACTCTTCAGCTTTCTGAGCCATCAAGCCTACGTTAGGAACGGTTCCCATTGTGGCAGGATCGAAAGCACCATTTTCTTTGCAAAAATCTATAGTGGCACTATAAACACCAGCGTAACTACTATCTGGAATAACAGCTTTGGTATCTTGCAACTCGCCTTTACGATTGTACATACGACCAGAAGTTCTAATCATTGCTGGCATAGATGCGTCTATGATAACATCACTGGGCACGTGTAAGTTTGTAATGCCTTTATCACTGTTTACCATAGCAATCTCAGGACGTTTATTAAATTCAGCTTCTATATCTGATTCAATCTCTTCACGCTTGGCATCTGGTAATTCTTTAATTTTTTCTATTAAATTTCCGAAACCATTGTTAACATCAACACCTATTTTTTCAAGCGTTGCTCCGTGTTTATCAAAAACATCCTTAAAAAAGGCTTTTACGGCATAACCAAAAATAATAGGATCGCTAACTTTCATCATTGTCCCCTTCATATGAAGCGAAAATAACACGCCTTTTTCTTTGGCATCAGCTACCTGTTCTTTAAAAAAGGCTACTAATGCTTTTTTGTTCATTACAGTGGTATCGATAATTTCACCTTTTTGAATGGCAAAAGCGTCTTTTAAAACAGTTGCTTCACCATTATTGCTAACGTGTTCAATGGTTATTTTTGTAGCTTCTGGTAGTGTTGCTGATTTTTCATTGTGTGCAAAATCACCAGATTCCATAGTAGCAACGTGCGTTTTGGAGTCTTTGCTCCAAGCACCCATGCTATGCGGATTCTTTTTAGCGTAATTTTTAACGGCTTTTGGTGCACGTCTATCTGAGTTTCCTTCACGAAGTACCGGATTAACAGCACTACCTTTAACTTTATCGTATCTTGATTTTATTTCTTTTTCTACATCATTTTTAGGCTCGTCAGGATAATTTGGTATGGCAAATCCTTTAGACTGCAACTCTTTAATGGCTCCTTTTAATTGTGGAATAGAAGCACTGATGTTTGGAAGTTTAATAATGTTGGCTTCTGGTTTTGTTGCCAAATCCCCAAGAATGGCCAAATCGTCTGGAACACGTTGGTCTTCATTTAGGTAATCTGGAAAAACAGCTAAAATTCTAGCCGCCAATGAAATATCCTTGGTTTCTATAGTTATTCCTGAAGATTTAAGAAAAGCCTTAACAATTGGTAATAAAGAACGTGTTGCCAAAGCTGGTGCTTCATCTGTTTTTGTATAGAAAATTTTAGACATTCGTATTGTGAATTTAAATTAATGAATAAATTAAAAATGGCATAAAAGGCCACGGCGATTTTTCGCGATGCGAATATACGAAAATTGGTGCGTATTAAACCTTAATTAAAGGTTGAAGTACTGATATTTACTAGAAAAATAAAAAAAACTAGGGTAAAAGGGTATATGTTGAAAAAACAGTTGTAAATGTTAAAAAAAACATAAAAATAAAAGCCATATCATTATAGAAATGCATCTATTTTGATATGGCTTTCTTTGAAATAGTACTACGTGACCTAATTAGTATTGCTACTGAATCGAATTACAGTTAAGTAAAATCTTTTCAATTCAAGTTTTACTATTTCAATGAAACATTAATGTAATTTTCAAAATGTATTGACCTATTACATAATGCTCCAGATGGTTGTTTTTCTTGATACTTTGCCTTAATACACTCATTTTCATGATTGCAGTAATTTCAAGTATTGCCTTTTATTTTATAGTATCACTTTCGTTCCTCTATTTTTATAGGCTTTCGGCTGTACAAGTTTCCAACTGTTTTCACATTTGACAAACTTTTTTATAGCGTCATGGTTTTTCGCTCACACACGCCTACACGTGGCACAATCAAAACCTCAAAAAACAACTTTTTTTAAAGAACGTTACTTCAAACGGAATTCAATATAAATTCATTTTTTAGATGAAACCAACCGAAGTTGTTATTTTATCCTTACGCTAAGATAGTTCAAGAGGTTAAAAAAACAAACTTTTTAAAGGTTTAAATATCAACCGTTTGTGAACCGAAGTTATTAACTTTTGTTAATAAAAAAAGCCTTGAATTTTCAAGGCTTGATTTGTTATGTGTATCGTAGAAATAATGCTTAGTGTCTACTTTCCTTAATTCTGGCTTTTTTACCAGTAAGACCTCTAAAGTAGAAAATACGAGCTCTACGAACTTTACCTTTTTTGTTTACCTCTATTTTTTGTAATGCAGGTAAGTTGATTGGGAAAATACGCTCTACCCCAACAGTACCAGACATTTTTCTAATGGTAAAGGTTTCTGTAGCACCAGAACCTCTTCTTTGGATAACTACACCTCTAAAAAACTGGGTACGAACTTTTTCGCCCTCTCTAATTTCATAATAAACTGTAATAGTATCACCAGCTCCAAAATCTGGGATATCTTTTTTTGCTACAAACTCGTCTTGAACAAATTTTAATAAAGATTCCATATCTTTAATTTTTAAATGATTAATCCGAAACAACATTCACGATTCTCGCCAGAGGTTAACCCGAAATTGGGTGCAAAGATAATTAAAAAGTTAAAAGTTGAAAGTTAAAAAGTTAAAAGTTTTTCGAAAATTCATTTTAATCTTCCAATAAATCTGGGCGACGCTCTTTGGTTCTTTTATAGGCCTCTTCTTCGCGCCATTTTTCTATTTTGGGCAAATTGCCACTAAATAACAGTTCGGGCACTTTCAAGCCTTTGTATTCCCTAGGCTTGGTGTAAATGGGAGGTGCCAACAAATTATCCTGAAACGAGTCGGTAAGGGCAGAGGTTTCGTTGCCCAAAACCCCTGGTATTAACCTAATAACGGCGTCACAAAGCACGGCGGCAGCCAATTCGCCGCCAGACAACACATAGTCGCCAATAGATATTTCTCTAGTAATGTAGTGGTCGCGTACGCGTTGGTCTACACCTTTATAATGGCCGCAAAGAATAATGATATTCTCTTTCAAAGAAATTTGATTGGCAATGCCTTGTTTTAAGGTTTCGCCGTCGGGTGTCATGTAAATTACCTCGTTGTAATGGCGTTCGGCCTTTAAGGCAGAAATGCATTTGTCTATAGGTTCTATCATCATGACCATACCGGCACCACCACCAAATTGAGTATCGTCAACGGATTTGTAATTATCGGTGGTGTAATCACGCAAGTTGTGCAAATGTACTTCTACCAAGTTGGCTTCTATGGCACGCTTTAAAATGGATGCTTCAAACGGACTTTTAAGCAGTTCTGGTAAAACGGTAATAATATCAATGCGCATGGTGCTGTTTTAAGACATGCAAAGATAGTTTATTTGGAAAATTTATAACGTAATGTTCAATTCTTTTGATCATGGACAACTAATAGGATTGGGAATAAATTGGTAAACTAACATTTTTCACAAACGATTTTTTTAAAAAGTAGAATTAAAAAAATTTTCTAGCAGTTTGTCCTTAATATTTTTTGTTGAATAGAAGCTTTGGTGAAATTTGAATTTGTTTTTTGAGTAATAGAATTTGTAATCTATGGGAATTCCTTCGCCCTCATAAATCTTGCCTGTGGGATCAAGATAAATCTCATTTGATAAACTGAATTCCCAACCTATAGGAAGTTCTTTCCATAAAATTTCGGAAAATATTCCGGAACTCTTCGAACCATATATTTTAAAGTTTGGATAATAAAGTGAACCTAAAGCAAAAATTTCTGCTGCGCTAGCAGTAAATGGACTTGTAAATAGATAAATTTCTTTTGTAGATTTTTCCTTTGGTCTTAATGTAATATTTTGAGTAGATGTAAATCCATTTTTTTTCTTTGCCTTTATCGAAATAATTTTTCTTTCTTCATTAATAAAATGACTTAATAATTCTAAAGCAACAGTTTCGTAGCCTCCACCATTAAATCTCAAGTCTAAAATTATACCATGTGTTTTGTCTAGGTCTTTTTTTATTAGTGGTAAAATTTTGTTTACGCCATCCACTTCATCTTGAAAATACTCTAATGGACTAGCCAGGTTTTTAACAGAATTAAAAATGCTATCAAATTTATCGGAATTTTGAAATTTTTCAGGGACATAGTTAGCGAAATCATTCATGTCTGAAATTCCAATATAACCTATGTTTTTATTTTTTAATTTTCCCCATGTAATAACTCTATTATAGGATTTTGGGTTTTCTATATATTTATTAACTATATCCGATTGAATTTGCTTCTTTGAAATAGAATGTTTTTTCTTTTTTGAAGATTTAGCCTTTTCTATAATAGATATTGGGATTTCTAGATTTATATGACCATCTTGAAATTTAGTGATAATCTCGTTTAAGATCATGGCGAACTCCTTTTCTGTTTTTATTTCTTCTATTTTTGGGATGTATTTCCTGTAGATTTCGTTCCAATTAATTTTTCTCTTATCAAAAAAGGCATAGTTGTCATTGAAAGTCTGCCAGAATGATTTGAAATTGGTAACGTAATTTCTGTTTACTGTAATTTTATTATTACAGATAGAGGGTGTGTAATTAATTTTTTTAAATCTGTAATTAACAATGCCTCCTGGGTTTAAAATTAAGTTATTGTTTTCTATATCTATAACTTTAAAGCGCCCTTTAAAATCACCTTCAACCAAAAGAGTACAATTGTATTCATTTGAGTTAAAATATGAATAAGTAGAGTCCTTAATGATTAAGATTCTATCGTAGCCTTCTTGTTTCCAACTCGTGTTTTGGAGTATGTCTGGGAGTTGAGAGTAAACTTTTGAAGCGATTAAAATTAAGCTTAATAGAATCAATTTTGATAAGGTCATTACGTATTTTTCTTTAAAGGCAATTAATTCATGAAATTTACCATTTAATATGGCTCAACTAAATTGATTGTACTGATCATTAATATCAGGTATTAAACGAGTTTAGTCGAAATTTATTACAATTTCAAAAACAATCAAAAAAAATCCGCAACGTTCATTGCGGACTTTCTTTTAATTTATTTTGTTTTTCGTTGTTTGTTTATTTCGTCCTGTAACTGGCGCCTTACTTTCTGCTCACGCTCTAAGGCTGTTTTGCGGTGCTCTTCAAATTCCTCTTCAATATCGGCCAGGGCTTTTTTGGCTTCACGAGTTACATAGTTGCTATTTTTAAATTTATAGATAAAGAACAACAATAAGCCTAATAGGCAAGCAATAATAAACCACATAAGCATACTATAACTGCCCTTGCTCATTAACATACCAAACAATGACATGCTGTCTTTTTCGTTGGTGGTTTTTTCAAGTTCACTTTTGGTATTAGACAGGTTTGTCTGTAAATCGGAAATTTCTTTGGCTTGTGTATCTACTTTTATTTGGGTATCGGCTAAATCTTTACGAATGGTTTTAAGGGAATCATTAGCATGCGACCTTAAAGCCAAAAGCATGTTAAGGTTTACAGCCTCGTACATTTGTCCGTTAGTGCCTCTAAAATTCCCCGATTTTCTTAATAAGTATTCAAATTGTTGGTCAATGGTGCCGTCGTTTATGGATTGCGTATCGTCATCGGTTTGGGAAAATGAGAATAATGCAGAACATAAAAATAAAACGGTGAGGGCTAGATGTTTAAAACATTTCATTTAAGTAGATATTAAAATAGGTTATGTTAGTTTACTAAATTAAAAAATAATGTTAAGTAAAACAGGAATAATTATAAAAAAGCCTCAAATTATATGAGGCTGCCTTATATACGGTAAGAATACTTTTTTGGATGTTTCAAACAGTTAAATTCAAAAAAAAGCTCCACTTTAAGTAGAGCCTAATTTTTGGAAATGTTTTTATCGCATCCTACGGAACGCTACCTTTTCACCATTTTCTTTTACAATGCTAATGCTGTAAATACCATATCGTGAATTGGATTTTATGTTTTCAATATCTTCAATAGAAGTTATTTCTTTTCCATTTATGGATGTAACGATATCACCTTTTTTAATACCGTTTTCCTCTGAATCGATTTTATTTTCGTCATTTAAACGTAAAATTTCAAAACCATTCTTAAGATTATATTTATCTAACTTTTCTTTTGTAGCTTGTTTTAATACACCGATAGAAGAAAGGCTAACAGTTTCATCTTTAGTGAGTTTAACAGGTAGTGATTTTATATCGCCATTTCTGGAAACTTTTAAATTAACAAGGTCGTTAATCCTTTTGGCGTTTATGTGTCCAGTTAAATCTGAAAATTTAGATATTTTAATATGGTCTATTTCTTTTATGATATCGCCTTCTTTTATACCGGCTTTATCGGCACCAGATCCTTCTAGCACATTGGTAACGTAGATGCCTTCGGTATCATTGATTTCAAATTTCTCAGCAGAGTTACTATTGAGTGCTTGTCCTTCAATTCCAAGAATGCCATTTTGTACATCGCCATACTCCATGATGTCTTCAATAACCCTTCTGGCGATATTGCTGGGCACGGCAAACGAATACCCGACATAAGAGCCTGTTTGGGAAGTAATGGCTGTGTTAATGCCTATTAGTTGTCCTTGGCTATTCACCAAAGCGCCACCTGAGTTACCAGGATTTACTGCGGCATCGGTTTGAATGAACGACTGGCTGCTTCTACCTGATAAATCCCTGGCTTTGGCACTAATAATACCTGCTGTTACTGTAGAGGTTAAATTAAAAGGATTCCCAACGGCAAGTACCCATTCGCCTATTTTGGCTTCGTCCGAATCACCAAATGCAATAAAAGGTAAATCTTCATCAGCCTCAATTTTTAAAAGGGCAATATCTGTATTAGGGTCAGATCCTACAATTTCTGCATTATAGGTTTTGTTGTTGTTTAAGGTAACTGATAACTCCTGTGAATTATCAATCACGTGATTATTAGTCACTATATATCCATCTTCGGAAATAATAACACCCGAACCGGTGCCTATCTCTGCACGCTGTGAACGTCTTCCAAAGAAGAAGTCTTCAAATGTCATTTGCCCTCGGCTTACGGCCAAATTTTTTACGTGTACAACTGTATTTACAGTGTTTTCGGCAGCATTTGTAAAATCTGGGTTTTCATAAGCATTGTAAACACCATTTGTGTTTGATGTTAAAAGCGTTGGGGTGCTTTCTTGCGTTGTTAATACTACTTTTTGGTTATCTTCTAAAAGTAACTTATATGCACCAAGAGTTAATATACCCCCTAGAGCAGATACCAATACTAAGGAAAAAATCTTCTTCATACTTTATAATTTTACTTTGATTAACGATTAAAATTAACTATTTATTGAATGTTCATTTCAACTTTAACGACTATTTAACACCATAAAAAACGGTTTAATATTCATATATTTGTCCCCAATTATGCAACAGGAATTTTACAAATATCAAGGAACAGGAAACGATTTTGTGATGATTGATAATCGTCAACAATTATTCGACAAAAATGATACCAAACGCATTGCTTTTTTATGCGACCGACGTTTTGGCATAGGTGCTGACGGACTTATACTATTGGAAAACCACGACACTTTAGATTTTAAGATGGTGTATTACAATGCCGATGGCAATGAAAGTACCATGTGTGGCAATGGTGGCAGGTGCTTGGTGGCTTTTGCCAAGCAATTGGGTGTGATTTCAAAAGAAGCGATTTTTGAAGCTATTGATGGAACGCACCATGCTTCTATTGACGACAATGGTATTGTTAGGCTGCAAATGCAGGATGTGGAAAATGTTGAAAAATATGCCAACCATGTTTTTTTAAATACGGGTTCGCCACATCATGTGCAGTTTGAAGACCGTTTAGAAGATTTTGATATTAAAAGTGAAGGTGCAAAAATACGTTATGGCGAACCGTATAATGAAGCGGGCAGCAACGTGAATTTTGTTAAAAAAATTAACGATCAGATATTTGCCGTAAGGACTTATGAGCGTGGTGTGGAAGATGAAACCCTTTCGTGTGGAACTGGGGTCACCGCTGTAGCCTTGGCCATGCATGCCCTTGGTGAAACATCGGGGAACAATATTACCTTAAAAGTGCAAGGAGGTGAATTGCAGGTCTCTTTTAATGTTGAAAAAGACGCTTATACAAATGTGTGGCTAATTGGTCCTGCAGCACTTGTTTACAAAGGAATAATATGACAACTTTAAAAGGAGCAGACATATATTTACGTGCTTTAGAGCCTGAAGACTTAGAGTTTGTTCACGAAGTGGAAAACGATGAGTCTATTTGGGAGATTAGTAATACCCAAACGCCCTATTCCCGTTTTTTAATAAAGCAGTATCTAGAAAATGCCCACAAAGATATTTTTGAGGTAAAGCAGTTGCGTTTGGTTATTTCAAACTATGATGACAAGCCGTTGGGGTTGATAGATATTTTTGACTTCGATTTTAAAAATAAAAGAGCCGGTTTGGGAATTGTTATAAAAAAGGAAACAGATAGGGATAAAGGTTATGGGCGAGAAGCTTTACAATTATTAATAAATTATTCCTTTACCCATTTAGGGTTGCACCAGTTGTATTGTAATATTTCCGAAGAAAATAAAGCCAGTATAAAATTGTTTGCCAAACTTGGATTTGAAAGCGTTGGCTTAAAAAAAGATTGGAACTATACTAACGGCAGTTTTAAAAACGAATACTTATTTCAGCTTATAAATAATTAAATGTATATAAAAAAAATACTTTTAGCCATTGTGTTTATTGGTTTGGCAGTGGCAGCCTATTTTGCATATTATGTGTATGCCACTATGTTTGTTAGCAATACAAACTTTAATAACGATGTTGCCTATATTTATGTGCCAACAAATGCTTCTTATGCAGAAGTTAGGGAACAATTGGTGCCACTTTTAAAAAACATAGATAGGTTTGATGCACTGGCCTCACAGAAAAAATATACCACTAATATAAAAGCTGGGAAATTTGCTATTAAAAAAGGGATGAATAATAACGATATTATTAATTCCATTCGTAGCAATAACTTGCCTATTAATCTTTCTTTTAACAATCAGGAGTCATTGGGAAAACTAGCGGGTAGGATTGGTGCGCAAATTGAAGCAGATAGCCTTTCGCTATTGAAAGCGATGCAGGATACACTTTTTTTAAATGAGAATGGATTCACGCCAGCTACAAGTTTGGGAATGTATATACCTAATACTTATGAGTTTTTCTGGAACACTTCTGCCGAACAATTTAGGGATAGGATGTTGACAGAGTACCAAAGGTTTTGGACGGACGCTAGAAAGAATAAAGCAGAAGCCATAAAACTAACGCATAATGAAGTGATTACTTTGGCGTCAATTGTGCATGAGGAATCCAAAGCGCATGACGAGCAACCAAGAATTGCGGGTGTCTATTTGAATAGGTTGAGGATAGGCATGCCTTTACAGGCCGATCCAACACTTAAATTTGCTGCATATCAGTTGCCTGAATATCAGGATACGGTTATTAAGCGAGTTTTGAATATTCACAAGGAAATAGACTCCCCTTATAATACATACAAGATTGCTGGTTTGCCACCGGGCCCTATAGCCATGCCCGATGTGTCGGCCATAGATGCGGTTCTAAATTATGAAAAACATAGCTATTTGTATTTTGCGGCCGATGCCCAACGGTTGGGATATCATAAATTTGCCAAAACATTGTCGCAACACAACGCGAATGCTCGAGCGTATCAAAGGTATTTGTCATCTCAAGGTATTAATAGGTAGTGAAGTTGATGAGGCTTAAATACATTTTATTGTTGTTTTTTGTGTTTGGCCAATCCTTTTCGCAGTCTAAATTAGATGCTTTTTTAACCCCAAGCGATACTTTAAATATTCCAAGACGGAACTTAGTTGTAATTAGTGAAGCTTCTATTGCCACGGTTTCTTTGGTTGGGTTGCATCAGCTTTGGTATGCAGATTACCCAAAGTCAAAATTCCATACCATTAACGATAATAATGAATGGCTCCAAATGGATAAAATGGGGCACGTGTTTTCTTCCTATCAATTGGGAAGGATTGGAGCCAATGTTCTTAATTGGAGCGGCGTTGGTAAAAAGGAGCAATTACTATATGGCGCCACTTTAGGTTTCGGTTTTTTAACTGCTGTAGAGGTTTTTGATGGTTTTTCTGAAGAATGGGGGTTTTCTTGGGGCGATGTTTTGTCTAATGCGATGGGCACTGGGCTCTATATTGGGCAAGAATTGTTGTGGGATGAGCAGCGTATTAACTTAAAATTCTCTTTCCATCAAACTGCATATGCGTCCCAAAATCCCGAAAAACTAGGTGATGGGTTTTTAGAAGAAATTTTAAAAGATTATAACGGACAAACATATTGGTTAAACTTCAATTTACATTCTTTTTTTAAAGAAACTAACATACCTAAATGGCTCGATTTATCGCTAGGCTACGGGGCACAAGGCATGATAAGTGCTGCGCAAGATGTTGACAATCAATTGTTAAAAACTAATGAAAGGTTTCGGCAATTCTATTTAAGTTTTGATATAAATTTGAGTAAAATAAAAGTGAAAAATTCACGTTTCTTAACATCTCTTTTAGATGTTTTAAACGTAATTAAGGTGCCTTTTCCAGCATTGGAATTCAGTAAAAATGGGTGTGTATTTCATCTATTCTACTATTAAAAAAGGCACATAAACGAGTAATTTTGAATTAAATGATATTATTTATAATTTTGCACGCTCAAATTTTCAAGCATATCTAATACTGTTAATATGCTGAAGAAATTAAAAATTATGGGGAAAAGTATTGCAAGTTTATTGAGTATATCGCTTACAATATGTATTCTATTGTTAGTTTCATTATCATCAAATGAAACAATTGATTTAAGTAAGTATTCAACTAATGGCTTAGATTTAAATTATACGGTAAGCCAGGAGCCAAACATCCAAGAGGGTGATTTAGCTTCAATTGACGGTAACAACAAGGTGTTTTCACCTTATTTGGGAAAATCTTTTGTAGGTTTTAAAGAAGCTTTAGCTTTTAAAGAATCCGGGGGTGACTATTTTTCGGTTAATACTTTGGGTTATTTAGGAAAATACCAGTTTGGGGCAGAAACCTTAAAACTAATTGGTATTTATAATCCAGCACAGTTTTTAAACAATCCAGAACTTCAGGAAAAAGCTTTTATAGCGAATGCCGAACGTAACAAATGGATTTTAAGACGCGACATTAAAAATTTTGTTGGTAAAAAAATCAATGGTGTGGTTATTACAGAATCTGGCATTTTAGCTGCAGCACATCTTGCAGGCCCTGGTAATGTGAAAAAATACCTAAGAAGTTATGGGCAAGAAGACTTTGAAGATGGTTATGGAACGACTATCCAATACTATATCAAAAAGTTTTCTGGTTATGATACCTCTTTTTTAAAGCCAAATAAAAAAGCAAAAGCGACTTCAGTTTAAGACTAAAATTTATGAATTATGAATATGGTAGGCCTCTTATGGAGGTCTACCTTTTTTTTTGCCCATTCACTAGCGGTTAATGTTTTGATATATTCAGTGGGAAGGGTGATATCGCAAGCAACGCAGATATTGGTGTTTTTATCCAATATGACACAAAGGTCTTCCAAAATTTTATTGTTCCTATAGGGTGTTTCTATAAAAATTTGAGATTGTTTGTGTTCAAAAGATAAGCGTTCCAAGCGTTTTAACTCTTTCTTTCTTTCGTTTTTGTCTATGGGCAAATAGCCATTAAAAGCGAAGCTTTGCCCGTTCATGCCAGAACTCATTAAGGCCATTAATATAGAAGAAGGCCCAACCATGGGAATAACCTTTATATTATATTTATGGGCCAAATTTACAATATCGGCACCAGGATCGGCAACGCCAGGGCAGCCAGCTTCGGACATTAAGCCTACATCGGTTCCATTGTTGCAAGGTTCTAAAAACCTTGGAAGTTCCATGCTGTCGGTATATTTGTTGAGTGCAAACAGCTCTAAAGAGGATTGTGGCTTTTTAGGTGTAATTTTTTTAATGAACTTTCTTGCTGTTTTTTCGTTTTCAACAATATAAGTGTTTATGTGCTCAATTGTTTTTTTTACAGAAAGCGGCAAAACCTCTAGGGGTTCGTTATCACCTAAAGTTGTGGGTATTAGATATAAATTTCCTTTGTTTGGATTCATTGTGTGAACTTATCCAATAAAAATACGAAATAATGGGATTAAAAATGTGTTATTTTAATGATGAGGCAATAACAGTGCAGGCTTCATCAAGCATTTTGTAAACGTTTTCAAAACCTTCCGGTCCGCCATAATAAGGATCTGGTACATCGTAATTTTGGTTGGGGTAGGTTTCGTTTAAGATAAATTTCACTTTATCTCTGTCGTTATCATCTCTTGCCAAATTCATCACATTGTTGTAATTAGATTCATCCATTACATAAATCTGATCGAATGTATCGAAATCTGTGGTGCTGAACTGGCGTCCCCTTAAACTAGAAATGTCCAGTCCGTTTTCTTTGGCTACCTTAATAGCTCTTCTGTCTGGAGCGCTACCCACATGATAATTGGCAGTACCAGCTGAGTCTACAATAAATTTGTCTTTTGGAAGCTTGGATTTTAGAATGCCTTCGGCCAATGGCGATCGGCAAATATTTCCCAAACAAACCATTAAGATTTTAGTCATTTAAATAGTTTTTTATACAGAGAGTTTTTTGGTAAGATCTTCAACATACTTTTTGAATTGTTTGTCTGTTGAAGAAAGATTATCTACAGTTTTGCAAGCATGCAACACTGTGGCATGGTCCCGTTTTCCAATTTGAGAACCGATACTGGCTAAAGAGGCCTTGGTGAATTTTTTAGCAAAAAACATAGCCAATTGCCTTGCTTGCACAATATGCCGCTTTCTGGTTTTTGATTGTAACGTGTCGATATCCATTTGGAAATAATCTGAAACGATTTTTTGGATATAGTCTATAGAAACTTCGCGTTTGGTGTTTTTAACAAATTTCTCAACAATTTGCTTGGCCAAATCTATAGTGATTTCCTTTTTGTTAAAAGACGATTGTGCTATTAAAGAGATGATGGCGCCTTCCAGTTCCCTAACATTGGATTTGATGTTTTTGGCAACATATTCAACAATATCTTCTGGCATTTCAACACCATCACGATATAACTTGTTTTTTAAAATAGAAACACGAGTTTCGAAATCTGGATTTTGTAGCTCGGCAGAAAGTCCCCATTTAAAACGAGACAATAAACGTTGTTCAATGTCTTGCATATCCACTGGTGCTTTGTCACTGGTTAAAATAACTTGCTTGCCGTTTTGGTGTAAATGATTGAATATATGGAAGAACACGTCTTGAGTGCCAGATTTTCCAGAGAAAAACTGAACATCATCAATAATCAGTACATCGATTATTTGATAGAAATGGATAAAATCATTTCTATTGTTCTTTTTAACAGAGTCGATATACTGTTGTGTGAATTTTTCAGCTGAAATATATAAAACCGTTTTTTCTGGATATTTATCTTTTATATCTACCCCAATGGCATGTGCCAAATGCGTTTTGCCCAAACCAACACCACCAAAAATGAGCAATGGATTAAAAGAGGTTCCTCCTGGTTTTGCAGCAACAGCTAAGCCTGCACTTCTGGCCAATCTGTTAGAGTCACCTTCTAAAAAATTCTCGAAACTATAATTGGGGTTTAGCTGAGATTCTATTTTTACATTCCTTATGCCTGGAATTACAAATGGATTTCGTAATTCAGGATTTTTGTTGTTTAAAGGAATGTCTACATCTTGAGATTTTACAGCAGTTCTGTTGGAACTCGGAATCTTTTCAGTAAACGGGTGCTTATTGCCGTACGTGTTTTCCATTTTAATAATGTAAACAAGTTTGGCCTTTTCACCCAACTCTTTTGTTAACGATACTTTAAGGATTTTTACATAGTGTTCCTCAAGCCATTCGTAGAAAAATTTACTGGGTACTTGTATGCTTAGAGCATTGTCTGTAAGCTTTACAGCAACGATGGGTTCAAACCAAGTTTTGTACGCTTGCGGTTGTATGTTATCTTTTATGAATTTAAGACAATTATTCCATACCGATTGCGCAGTTTTACTCATTTTTTATAACTATGGTTTGTTTGTTAGTTAGTTTTTGAAGAGAAAATGTTGTTCTCTTTCCCCCGACGATTGCTTGGCAAATATGTGAACAAAATTCTAAAAAAAAAAATGAAATGGTATTGAATTTTTAGATTTTTTTTCTCATGTTTATCGACCTCTCGAAACTACAAAAAAATATTTAATAAACCTTATGAAATTCGATAAAATACAAATAAGAGTGCGGTATGGCGAAACCGACCAAATGGGGGTTGTCTATCACGGAAACTATGCGCTATACTTGGAAATGGGACGCATAGAATGGTTAAGGAAACTAGGGATTTCTTATAGGGATATGGAAGAAAGTGGTGTTATGTTACCTGTTGTTTCGTTGAACATAAATTATAAAAAGTCAGCGGGTTATGATGATGTAATTAATGTAAAAACTCAACTCAAAAAACTGCCTACAGCTAAGATTGAATTTGAGTATGAAATCACCAATGAGAAGGATGAAATCTTAACTACGGCAAGTACCGTTTTGGTGTTTATAGATAAGAAAACAAATAGGCCTGTAAAAGCTCCTCAATACATTTTGGATGCAATTCAGAATTAGTCTAAATTTCTTTTATCTCTATTTCGTATAATTGATTGAATATTTCAAAAATTAAAGAGGCTTCTTTTTTTCTCACGGAAATGTAAATTTTGCAATCCATTTCCAATGTTTGATTGGTGATGTTGATATTTTTTTCTTTGATTATCCGCATGACCTTATTCATGTTTTTGTAATCGAAAGAAATGCAATATTCAACATCTATGGTTTTTTCAAATATCGTAGCTTCTTCTAGAGTTAGTTGCGCTGTTGCTTTATAGGCATTTATTAATCCACCAACACCCAATTTAACACCGCCAAAATAGCGAACCACGACAATGAGTATATTGGTTACTTCAAAAGATTGTATTTGCCCATAAATAGGCATGCCAGCAGAATTATTAGGTTCGCCATCATCGTTGGCCCTAAAATAAATAGATTCGGTGCCTATTTGGTAAGCATAGCACCAATGTCTGGCAGCATGATGCTGTTTTTTTAGTGAATCTATGTGTTGTTGTGCCTGTTCTTCGGTTTCAACAGGAAATGCATAGCCGAAAAATTTGCTGTTTTTCTCTTTAAACAAGACGCCGTCAACAGATGTTTCAATGGTTTTGTATGTGTCCTTTTCAATCAATTAACTTAACAAATTGCTTTTTTTGGTTAGCAGTTGTGAAATGTCTTCGGTTGCTGGATTGATGTTCCAAACACGAATGCCCATTTCTTTGGCCGATTTGATATTTTCAGAATTATCGTCTATAAATACACAGTCTTCTGGTAGTAGGTTGTTGGCTTTTAATACAAATTCATAGATGCTTTTGTCGGGTTTTCTAAATTGAATTTCATGGGATAGGTAAAAAGCATCAAAGCAATTTTTGAATTCGTTATAAAAAGGCACGTTTTTTTCAATCCAATCGATATGTAATGCGTTGGTGTTGCTTAACAGTATTAGTTTGTAGTTGCTGGTTTTTTTCAGTTCTTTTAAAAAGTCCAATCTGTGTTTTGGGAGATCCTTCAGCATGAAATTCCAGATGTCTATCAATTCACTTTTGGTAAGATGCGGAAATTTTTCTAAGTAAAATTCTAAAAATGTATGCGAAGAAATGAGCCCTTGTTCATAAATATGGTTGATTTTCTCTATCTCTGAAGAGAAAGTATCTACTTTAAACTTTTGGTAGGTGTTTTTTATAAACCCTTCAATATCGAGATTAATGAAAACGTTTCCGAAATCGAAAATTAGTGCTTTAGCCATTTTTGTAAACTTTGAGAGTATCGTTTTTTATGGTTTCTTCAGGAATTAATGAGCCATTTATATGTGGTGCTCTGATGCCTTTTTTAAATTCGGTTGGGCCCGTAAAAATTCGGGCTTCGTCCCAAAGGTTTTCATCAATAAATGTTTGTAGTGTTTTTGAACCGCCTTCTATAATAATAGAATTGATGTCACTTTGAAATAAAATGTCGCAAATCTGTTTGGCAACAGGTTTTGTGAAGTCTAGGTTTTTGTTGGAAATTATTATGGTTGGTGCCTCATCGTTAAAAACATTACTTGAGGTTGGGAGTTTTAAATTTTTGTCCAGAACAATTCTTATGGGGTTTTGCCCAATCCAATCCCTTGCCGTTAAACTCGGGTTGTCCTGTAAGACTGTGTTGGTACCAACCAATATGGCCTGCTCTTCGGTGCGCCATTTATGAACCATTTGTCTGGAAAACTCATTAGTAATCCAAACGGGTTTCTGTTCGGGTTTGGTTTCGGGGGCGATAAATCCATCTTCGGTTTCAGCCCATTTTAAAATAATATAAGGTCGCTTTTTATTGTGGAACGTAAAAAAACGTTTGTGGTGTTCTTTGCATTCGGTTTCCAGAACGCCAACGGTAACCTGGCACCCCGACTTTTTCAGCTTTTCTATGCCTTTTCCAGCTACTTTGGTGTTGTCGTCCATGCAGCCAATAACAACATTTGGTATTTGATGCTTAATAATAAGGTCACTGCAGGGCGGTGTTTTTCCATAATGTGAACAGGGCTCTAGTGTTACGTAAAGTGTAGCTTCCTTTAAAAGGGTTTTGTTTTCAACAGTATTTATGGCGTTAACTTCAGCATGGTTGCCTCCGTACGGACTTGTAAAACCTTCGCCAATAATTTTTCCGTCATTAACAATAACACAGCCCACCATAGGGTTGGGACGTGTGGTTCCCAAACCGTTTTTGGCAATTTCAATACAGCGTTTTATGTATTTTTCATGTATATTCACGACACAAAAATAAGATTAAATAATTGGTATGGAATATATCGTTATTAGAGAAATTCAACCAAATGATAATAAGTATATTGAGCAGGTTATAAGATCTTGTTTTCATGAATTTAAAATTCCTTTGGAAGGCACGGCCTATTCGGATATAGAAACAACACGCATGTTCGAATCTTACCAAAACCCTAACGATGTTTATTTTGTAGTAGATAAACAAGGAAAGGTGTTAGGTGGTGGCGGTGTAAAACCTTTAAGAGGATACGAAAGTGAAATTTGTGAAATTCAAAAAATGTATTTTTCACCAGAAATAAGGGGTAATGGTTTGGGCAAGCAATTATTTGAAAGGTGTTTGCGAGCGGCAAAAGATTTAGGGTATAAAAAATGCTATATTGAGTCTGCACCCCAACTTAAAGCGGCCGTACATCTTTATGGGAAGTATGGGTTCGAGCATTTAAAAGGAGCATTGGGCAATACTGGACATTACTCGTGTGGTGTTTGGATGATTAAAGATTTATGAGACTAAAGGAAATCCAACATATTTTTCACAAAGAGTTAGATGCTATTTACGATACAAATGAAGTGGATAGTTTCTTTTTGTTATTGATTGAAGCATATTATAAAATATCGAGGCTTCAAATGGCAATGGATCCTAATATTGCTTTGGAAGATGACGGTAAAATGGTTTCAGCCCTTGATGCATTAAAAAATGAAGTCCCCATTCAATACATTATAGGCGAAACGGTATTTTTTGGATTGCCTTTTAAAGTGGATGAAAATGTGCTTATACCTCGCCCCGAAACAGAAGAATTGGTCGATTGGATAATAAAAAAAACCACCGTACCAAACCCAACCATTTTGGATATTGGTACAGGTAGCGGTTGTATCGCGGTTACTTTGGCAAAAAAAATGCCCGAGGCCAAAGTTTTTGCTTTGGATGTAAGTAAAGAGGCCTTGGAAGTGGCCACTGAAAATGCAATTTTGAACGAAACAACAGTTGATTTTTTGAAAGCCGATATTTTGGATTCAAACACATGGTCCACTGATTTTAAAAAGTTGAAATTTGATGTTGTGGTGTCAAATCCGCCATACGTTAGGGAGCAGGAAAAGGCTAGAATGAAATCGAATGTTGTGGATAACGAGCCACACTTGGCTTTGTTTGTTTCAGATGAAAATCCTTTGCAGTTTTATAAGGCAATCACTAACTTTTCAACCACTAATTTAAAGGTTGGCGGCAGGTTGTTTTTCGAGATCAATGAATATCTGGGCAACGATATGATTCAGCTACTAAAAGCACATAATTTTGTGAATATAGAATTAAAGCAAGACATCTTTAAAAGAGATAGGATGATTAAAGGCCAAATACAAAAATGAGCAGTATTAAAGACAAAATAGAAAAACTTAGGGAAGAGCTAAACGAGCATAATTACAATTATTATGTGCTGGATAGCCCTACGATTACCGATTTGGAATTCGATTTAAAGTTGAAAGAATTGGAAACGTTGGAAAACCAGTATCCAGAGTTTTTTGATGCCAATTCTCCAACACAACGTGTAGGAGGTGAAATCACGAAGAATTTTGAGACCATTCCGCATGAGCACAGAATGTATTCGCTAGAAAACTCGTATTCCAAAGAAGATTTAATAGATTGGGAAAACCGCATCAAAAAAATGATTGAAGGTACTGTAGAGTACACATGTGAGCTAAAATACGACGGCGCTTCCATAAGTTTGACCTATGAGAATGGTGTTTTGCTAAAAGCTGTAACCAGAGGCGATGGTTTTCAAGGAGATAATGTTACGGCCAATGTAAAAACCATTAAATCGGTTCCATTAAAGTTAAAAGGCGATTATCCGCCTAGATTCGATATTCGTGGCGAAATCATTTTGCCAATCGATGGTTTTAATAAAATGAATGAAGAACGTGTTGAAATAGGTGAAGAACCCTATAGAAACCCTAGAAATACAGCTTCGGGAAGTTTAAAACTACAAGATAGTGCCGAAGTGGCCAAACGGCCTTTAGAGTGTTTGCTTTACAATATTACAGGTTCTAATCTAGGTATAAAAACACAATTTGAAAGTTTGGAAAAAGCAAGGTCTTGGGGGTTTAAGGTGCCCGATGCTGCAAAAAAAATGCACTCAATGGATGAGGTGTTTGAGTTTATATCCTATTGGGATATACACCGGCATAACTTGCCTTATGAAATAGACGGGGTTGTTATTAAGGTAAACAGTTTAGATCAGCAGGAAGAATTGGGCTATACGGCCAAATCACCCCGATGGGCCATGGCTTATAAATTCAAAGCCGAGCAGGTTTCAACAAAGTTGAACAGTATTTCCTATCAAGTTGGCCGCACGGGAGCTATCACGCCGGTGGCAAATTTAGAACCAGTAGAATTGGCTGGAACTATTGTGAAAAGGGCTTCATTGCATAATGCCGACCAGATTGAAAAATTAGATGTGAGAATAGGTGATGAGGTATTTGTCGAAAAAGGCGGTGAAATAATTCCCAAAATAATAGCAGTCGATTTAACCAAGCGTCCTTTAAATATAGAACCTGTTACATACATTGCAAATTGCCCAGAATGCCAAACACCTTTGGTAAGGCAAGAAGGTGAGGCGCAACATTATTGTCCGAACTACATGGGGTGTAACCCTCAAATTATTGGTCGTATTCAGCACTATATTTCTAGAAAGGCTATGGATATTGAAGGCTTGGGAGGGGAAACAGTGGCTTTGTTGGTTAATGAAGGTTTGATAAATGATTATTCCGATTTATATGAATTGACCAAGGAACAAGTCATTCCATTGGAGCGTATGGCAGAGAAAAGTGCCGATAACCTAATAAAAGGTATCGAGCAGTCTAAAAATATTCCTTTTGAGCGGGTTATGTATGCCTTGGGCATTCGCTATGTGGGCGAAACCGTGGCGAAGAAATTGGTTAAGCATTATAAGAATATTGATGCCATTGCGGCGGCTTCCATTGAGGAATTGGTAAATGTGGATGAAATTGGGAATAAAATTGCCGAAAGTGTAGTCGATTTTTTCCATTCAGAAAACAACATGCGCATTATAAGCCGATTGAAAGAGTTTGGCGTTCAGTTGGAGATTTCGGCAGAGCAATTGGCCAATCAAACCAATAAATTAGAGGGGCAATCAATTGTTATTTCTGGGGTTTTTGAAACCATGAGCCGGGATGAGCTTAAAAAAATGATAGAAAATAATGGCGGTAAAGTAAGCAGTTCCATTTCATCTAAAACAAGCTTTATAGTGGCAGGAGACAATATGGGGCCGAGTAAAAAGAAGAAAGCAGAAGATTTAAAGATTCAATTAATAAACGAATACGAATTCTTACAAAAATTAAACTAAACGACTAAATTTATCGATAAAAAGCATTTTTTTATCGTTTAATTGTAAAATTATTTTATATTTGTTGACTAATATTATTTGCTATTATGAACAAATCTAAAATATTGATCGGTTTGGTTTTGCTGCTCTACCTGCTGTATGTTGGTTTTCAACTTAGCGGTTATGGCTTAGTGGCAGAAAAAGTAAGGTGCTTTATATTCCCAATAGTCACTATAACCTATTTTGTGAGTATAAAAAAGAAGTCGCTTTTTTTGACATTGTTCATGATTTTATATTCCCTATCGGATATTCTATACATTTTTTCAGATAGTATTGGCAACAAAATAGATTATTACGTTGGTAACTACCTTTATATACTTGCTTATGTTATGCTGTTAATAAAAGTATGTAAATCTATTAGTTTGCTACATGTGCTTAAAAATCTTAAAATCCATACCTTGGTTTTATTGGTTTTGAATGTGTATATTATTTATGTGCTACAAATTATAATAGACAAGCGTATAGCGGAAGGGTATGGGTATATTGTGGAAATACTATATAATACGGTTATATTGTTGTTGTTATCCGCTTCATTACTGAATTATTTTTACAGAGATAGTAAAAAGGCGTTGTTCTTATTTTTGGGGTCTTTGTGTATTGTTTTTTCTGAGGTAATTAGTGTAGCATATTTGTACGTTACAAAACAAGGGCTGCTAGACTTTTTTGCCCTGTCATTAGCTCTATTGGCATTTTATTTCTTTTATCAACAATCAAAACTTAAAAACACAAATAGGGTAAATGCCCCTGTTGTAGAGTGAATTTTATAAAGAAGGTATAGTTTTCCGGTATAAAAAAAGTGTAGTAGAGGCTAATACAAATGTTGTAATAGCTGTTATAAATAATAGGCCGTTGTCGTTGTTTACTTCTATGCCAAGTTTGGTTAAATGAAAAAATATGGCGCCTCCAATAACTCCTATAGTGAGCAAAGCTCCTGCCCATATAGTTTTGGGAATCAATAATAATATACTGGCCAAGAGTTCTAAAAGGCCAATTAGTATTCTGCCGGTTGGTTCCAATCCTATTTTTTGAAATATATAAACACTATCTGGATGTGCTGTAAACTTAAAACGTAGCGTTTGAAGTAGTATAAGAGCTGTTATAATTCTAATTGCCAATGGAATGTGTTTTTTCATAGTTGTCGATTTTTAACGTTTTAGACGTGTATTTCCATTTAAACTTTTAATATTTAAAGAAAAAACTTTCAAATAAAAACAAAAAATGGTAATTCATCGATAAAGTGTATTTTTAATCGACATGTATAATGTCTTTTTATATATTTGATTTAACCTACTTATTAAATCTATCATGAAAAAGTATCTTTATAACAGTACTAATGGACTGTTTGGTTTTGCCTTGGTATTATTGCTGATTGTAAATTTTTATGCCGCATACATCGAAAACCCACTGTTTTTAAATATATCCAAGCTGTTATTTGTTCCTGTGTTTTTGGTAGCTTTTCTAGCTAAAAAGAGGATTCTAAGTTTGGCATTTATGGCCTTTTTAATGTTTTCTTTTGTAGGGGACTTGTTTCCGTTTTTATTTGCTGAAGACGTGTTTATGGCAAATGCACTATATTTTATGGGATATGTATGCTTATTGGTAATTGCTATTTTCAACTTTAGGTTTGACAACATAGATAAAATAGTTGGAACTTACCTTTTGGTTGTGTTGCTCATTAATAGCTATTTTTTATACACCATATGTAATGTTTTAAATGTGTTGATTATAGATAAGATGGAAATGATGCTTTTTGGCGCTAAAAGCTGGACGTTAATGTTGCTTGCTTTTACATCGTTTGCCGTTTATTTGTCGAATCAAAGCAAGGCTTCAATACTCTTTTTGATTATGGCTATTAGTTTTGTTTTTTCAGATGTCCTCAATTATATAAACCATTACTATATTTATAATTGGAGTATTTTAATGCTTGAAAGAGGATTGCATATAGTGGCTATTTTCTTTGCTTTTAAATATGTGATGGAGCAGAGTAGTGCGCGCACTAAAAAATACCTACAAAAGGATATAAACCACGAAAATATATTTTTAGCAGATAATGTTTTGGCCTAAACAATAATAGAAGTGCCGTTAGCTGTTTTATTTTTGTTTTCATCAAAATAGAAGTCTATTCTCCCAAGGTTAATACCATAGCACCCCACCTGATTTACAAGCACGTTTTTACCGTCTTTGTTTTTTGTAATTGTTGGTTTGGGTAAAAAAGTATGGGTATGGCCACCTATAATTAAATCGATGTTTTTTGTGGCTGCAGCTAATTTAAGGTCGCTTATTTTGTTGGGAGCGTCATTGTAATGATAACCTAAATGTGATAAGCAAACAATAAGGTCGCAATTTTTGTCTTCCTTTAAAATTCGAGTCATTTCCTGAGCAGTTTCAATAGGGTCAAGATATTTTGTTTCCTTGTAATTGTTTTTGTTAACCAAGCCTTTCAACTCAATCCCTAAGCCAAATACCCCAATTTTAATGTTACTTTTTTCATAAACCTTAAAAGGACTTGTGTGGGTGTCCATAATTGTATTCGAAAAATCGTAATTAGAGGAAATAAAGTCAAATTTGGCATGTGGCAGTTGGGCATACAAACCCTCAACACCATTATCGAAATCGTGGTTCCCAATAGTAGAGGCGTCGTATTTTAACATGCTCATTAACTTAAATTCTAGCTCGCCACCGTAATAATTAAAATAGGGTGTCCCTTGAAAAATATCGCCTGCATCCAATAAAAGTGTATTGGGGTTTTCTTTTCTTATATTTTCAATTAAGCTGGCCCTTCTTGCAACACCACCTTTATTTGCGTTTCTTCCGTCGTTAGGGCCAAACGGGTCGATATGGCTGTGCACGTCGTTGGTATGCAGAATGGTTACTTTAGCAGTTTCTTTTAAGGGCGTAAATGAAGTAAGTCCTGCGCTACCCAATGTTACAAAGGCGGTACTGGCGGATGCTTGTTGTAAAAATTCTCTACGTTTCATAGCTTACTTTATTTGAATAAACCGATTGTCTCTTACGGGGGAAATGGTGTCGACTTTCTTAAAATGATCTATTAATGCATTTCGTATTTTATAGTCTAAAACATAAAGACTGTCGTTTGGTTGAAAAAACGTCATGTTATCGCCTCCATTGTATAGGTAATCGTTTGTTGCTATATAATAAGTTTTATTTTGGTCTATAGGTTTGTTGTTAATGGTAGCTTCAATAATGTTGTCGTCGTTGTCTATGCTAAGCTTTAATTTAGAAATAGGATGGGCTTTTTTGGCTTTACTTAAATAGTTTATTAAGGTAGTTACTTGCGAGCCTTTTAAGGCAACAACAACAATACTATTTTCAAAAGGCATCAACTCAAAAGCAGTTCTGGTTGTAATATCGCCTTTGGATATTATGGCGCGAATACCACCATGGTTAAGTAAAACCATATCTATATTTTTATTGGTTCTGCTTAAAAAAATAGGGTTGGCTTCTTCGTAAACGGCATCTGCCATAAAATTTCCGATAGCAGTGTTGAATTCGCCGTCAGTTTTAGAATAGGTGTCAACAGCGTAAGCCAATACAGTACTTAAATCAGCCTGTATATGTTTTCTGTAAGGCTCTATAAAATCATTTATTTCGGTATTGGCCTTAAGACTATCTGAAATAGAAATTTGCCTGCCCTCTATTTTAGATAAATGTAATTGTTTTTCTTTACAGCCTATTGTTAGAGCCGACAAAAAGAGTAAAATAAGAAGCCTGGAATCCATATCAAATTACTTATATAAATTTGCTGATATTTTGAATCTACTTTTGCTACCTTTGCGCAAAGTATAAAGGTAAATGTTTTTTAGGGCTTTTAAGGAGAATTCAAATAAAAAGTATTTAAATAAAACGTTATCTAATCGTGAGGTAAATGTAGATAACAGTAAGGTTGAAAGTCTTGGGATTGTCTTAAATATGGCAGAGTCCAAAGATTTTAGTATGTTTAAAACCTTGGCTGATAAACTGAAAATACATTCCAATAATTTAAAGGTTGTTGGTTTTTCCAATGAAAAGATAGACGCGTTGAATACTTGGGATTTATGCTTTGGTCCGGATGATTTTGGCTGGAATGGTAGTATTAAAAGTGTTGAACTGCAATCTTTTTTGGATAAAAAATTTGATGTTTTAATTAGTTATTATGCAACTGAAGATTTGGAGTTAAAATTAATAACTGCACTTTCAAAAGCTAAATTTAAAGTAGGTATTTTGCAAAGTGACGAACGGTTGAACGACCTAATAATTAAAACCAGCATACAAGAATTTAACGTATTTGAAAACGAAGTTTTTAAATACATAACTATATTAAACAAAACAAAAAATGAATACTAAGTTTCTAGGAACTGGAATTGCCTTGGTTACACCATTTAAATCAGATCTAACCGTAGATCATGAAGCTTTGGCCAATATTGTTAACTACAATATTGATAATGGTACCGATTATATTGTTGTTTTTGGTACAACGGCCGAAAGTGTAACCGTTACAAAAGAAGAAAAGAAAGCCGTTATAAAAACCATTTTTGAAGTAAATAAAGGACGCTTGCCTTTAGTTTTGGGTATTGGAGGCAATAATACCATGGAGGTTGTTCAAGAAATTAAGACCACAGATTTATCTGGTTTTGATGCCATTTTGTCGGTATCTCCATACTATACCAAGCCAACCCAAGAAGGTATTTATCAGCATTTTAAAGCAGTATCGGAAGCGTGCCCAATTCCTATTATTTTGTATAATGTACCCGGAAGAACTTCTAAAAATATAGAGCCGGAAACTACTGTCAGGTTGGCCAATGATTTTGAAAATATTGTTGGTATAAAAGAGGCCGGAAACAGCGTGTCACAATATTTAAGATTGCTAAAAGATAAACCGGAAAATTTTTTAATTATTTCTGGCGATGACGATTTGGCCCTTGGTGTTGTTTTGGCAGGAGGAGCAGGAGTTATATCTGTTATTGGCCAAGCATTTCCAAAAGATTTTTCAGAAATGATTCGCTTAGGTTTAAAAGGAGAAGCCAAAGAAGCTTATAAATTACATTATAAATTAATGGATGTAATCGGGTACATTTTTGAGGAAAATAATCCAGCAGGAATAAAAGCCGTTTTTGAAGCCTTAAACCTTTGTAACGATACTGTGAGGTTGCCGTTGGTGCCAGCTACAAATCAACTAAAAGCAAAAATCAACGATTTTGTGAAAGGCCTTTAAGAGCGTTAAATATTACTTAAACCCTATATTTGCTGAGTTTTAAAAGGTATTTTCGTTTAAAAATTATATTTTTAAAATCCATAATAAAAACTTAATTTTGCAAACTGTTTTTGATTTATGAGACAAATCTTTTATATATTAATTTTAGTATCAGTTTTAAGTTCCTGTAGTGAATACCAAAACCTCTTAAAGTCTGAGGATATTTCGGTAAAATTCAATGCAGCCGATTCTTTATACAATATAGGTAAATATGAAAAAGCTAATAAGCTTTTCGCCCAAATTGTGCCGAGTTACAGAGGGAAACCACAAGCTGAAAAATTAATGTTTTTGTATTCCGATACATTTTATAAAATGAAAGAATACTATAATTCGGGTTACCAATTTGAACGTTTTGTGTCCAGTTACCCCAATAGTGAAAAGCTAGAGGAAGCGGCATTCTTAGGAGCTAAAAGCTACTATATGCAATCTCCGGTCTATTCTAAAGACCAAACAGAAACAATAGAAGCGCTAGATAAAATCCAAAATTTCATTAATTTATTTCCCGATTCGGAATATGTTGAAGAGGCCAATATGCTGTTTAAGGAGTTGGATTTTAAACTAGAGAAAAAGGCGTTTGAAATAGCCAAGCAGTATAAATTAATAGCCCCGGGTTATACAAGAAATTTTGATGCAGCAATCACATCGTTCGATAATTTTATTTTCGAATTCCCAGGCTCTTCATTACGGGAAGATGCGTTGTTCCTCAAGTTCGATGCGGCCTACCAACAAGCAATCAACAGCTACGAAACGAAAATTGTTTCCAACCAAATAGTGCCTTTAAGAAGACCTCGTTTATTACAGGCTAAAGAGTTTTATAACAATTTTAAGAATAGTTATGCCGATTCTAAATATATGGAAGAAGCCAATATGAAACTGGCTGAAATAGATAAAGCACTAGAAGAATATAGCAACAAAAGTTAATATTAACTATGGATTTAAAGAAAACCAATGCACCGGTTAACACCATGACCTATGACAGAAATCAAATAGATGAACCAACGGACAATATCTATGAAGCGATTTCAATTATCTCAAGACGTGCTGAGCAAATCAACACTGAAATAAAAAAAGAGTTGATAGATAAGTTGGAGGAATTTGCAACTTACAACGACAGTCTTGAGGAAATTTTCGAGAATAAAGAACAAATTGAGGTTTCTAAGTTCTACGAAAAATTACCAAAACCACATGCGTTGGCCGTTCAAGAATGGTTAACAGATAAAATTTATTTTAGAAATACTGAGGAAGACGCTCAGTAACAATTTTTAAAATGTCAATATTAAGCGGCAAAAATATATTACTGGGCATAAGCGCTGGTATTGCCGCTTATAAAACAGCTTCTCTTGTAAGGTTGTTTGTAAAAGCTGGTGCCAACGTAAAGGTTGTCATGACACCATCTGCAAAAGACTTTATAACACCACTTACCTTATCTACGCTTTCTAAAAATCCGGTTTATTCTTCCTTTACAAATGAAGAGGATGACAATGCTGTATGGAACAACCATGTAGATTTAGGGCTTTGGGCCGATTTGTTCTTAATCGCACCAGCCACAGCCAATACTATGTCTAAAATGGCCAATGGTACGTCCGATAATTTATTGTTGGCTACCTATTTATCAGCAAAATGCCCTGTGTACTTTGCACCAGCTATGGACTTAGATATGTACAAGCATGAAAGTACATTAAAATCTATGGAAACCTTAAAAGGCTACGGCAATATTATGATTCCTGCTGAAAGCGGTGAATTGGCAAGCGGATTGGTAGGAGAGGGCAGAATGGCAGAGCCAGAACATATTGTAGAGTTTATTCAAAAGGATATTTTAGGTAAAATGCCCTTGAATGGTAAAAAAGTGCTTGTTACAGCAGGGCCAACCTACGAAGCAATTGACCCCGTACGGTTTATAGGTAACCATTCCAGTGGTAAAATGGGATTTGAAATAGCTAAAGCAGCAGCAAATTTAGGTGCAGAGGTTGTGTTGGTTACTGGGCCAACCCATGAAAAAGCTGTTTCCTCGTTAATTGAGATTGTACCTGTAGTAAGTGCAGAAGACATGTATCAGGAAGTACATAAATATTTCAATAATGTTGATGTTGCGATTCTATCTGCGGCAGTAGCCGATTTTAAACCAAAACAAGTAGCTTCTCAAAAAATAAAAAAGGGAAGTAATACGTTAAATTTAGAGTTAGAAAAGACAAAAGATATTTTGGCTTCTTTGGGTGAAATAAAAAAAGACCAATACCTTGTTGGATTTGCCCTAGAAACCAATAATGAAATTGAGAACGCCAAAGACAAGCTTAAAAGAAAGAATTTAAACTTAATTGTGTTAAATTCGTTAAATGATTCTGGAGCTGGTTTTAAAGTAAACACTAATAAAGTTACTTTTATAAATGATAAAAACGAAATGTTAGAGTTTCAGCTTAAATCTAAACAAGAGGTAGCAGCCGATTTATTGAATGAAATATTAAAACAAATTCATGCGTAGTTTTATACTTAGTTTCTTTTTAATGGTTACAGCAGGCATTGTGTTCGCACAAGAACTCAATTGCAATTTGGTTGTTAATGCCCGCCAAACGGGTAACGAAAACCAACAGGTATTTAAAACATTGGAAAGTCAGTTAACTGAGTTTATAAACAATACCAAGTGGACAGATAAAACATTTTCGCCTCAAGAACGTATTAATTGTAGTATGACAATTACTATTAATAATTACAGTGGAGAGACTTTTCAAGGATCTATCCAGGTACAGTCATCTAGGCCAATTTATGGTTCTTCCTATACAACTCCTTTATATAACTTTAACGATAGCGATTTTACCTTTAGGTACTTAGAATTTCAAAACCTATTGTACAGTCCAACTCAATACCAGTCCAATTTAGTGTCCGTTTTGGCCTTTCATGTGTATATGATTTTGGCTTTGGATGCCGATTCGTTCAGTAAGAATGGCGGACAAATCTATTACAAACAAGCGCAAACAATTTCTAATTATTCACAACAGGAAAACTTTAAAGGTTGGAAATTGGAAGATGGCCTTCAAAGTAGATTTGCTTTGATTGATAATGTGCTTTCTACGACGTTTAGAGAGTTTAGGGATGTGGTTTACACCTATCATAGGGAAGGTTTGGATTTGATGTCTGATAACCCTAAAACAGGCAAAGAGAATATAGCTGAGGCATTAAAACAGTTTGATACAATGAACAGAAGACGACCCAATTCATTTTTGCTTCGTACTTTTTTTGATGCTAAGGCCGATGAGATTCAACAAATTTTTAGTGATGGTCCAAATATTAACATCGCAAGTTTAAAGGAAACACTTCAAAAAGTAGCCCCTTTGCACAATAGCAAATGGCAAAATATTAAGTTTTAAGTTGTATTCAATTTAAATCTCATGTATCTTTATTTTTAGTAATCTTAAATTTAAACGGACTTTTGCTAACCTCACTTTCTATAAAAAATTACGCTTTAATAGACCAACTTCAGGTTCAATTCAATAACGGATTTTCTATTATTACAGGCGAAACCGGCGCGGGAAAATCCATTCTTTTGGGTGGTTTATCTTTGGTTTTGGGCAAACGTGCCGATTTAAGCAGTTTGAAGGACAATAGCCAAAAGTGTATTATAGAAGCTGTTTTTGATATTGCCAATTACAATTTGAAAACGTTGTTTGAAGCTGAAGATTTAGATTATGAAACGCAGACCATTATTCGTCGTGAAATATTACCATCGGGA
Source organism: Marixanthotalea marina (assembly GCA_018883545.1). GTDB lineage: Bacteria > Bacteroidota > Bacteroidia > Flavobacteriales > Flavobacteriaceae > Marixanthotalea > Marixanthotalea marina. The sequence continues at coordinate 32,089 of JAHLEH010000007.1, forward strand.
AAATCCAGAGCCTTTGTCAATGATTCACCTGTTAATTTAAACAGTTTGCAGTCTTTGGGAGAACGGTTGATTGACATTCATTCACAACACCAGACACTCGAACTTACCAATAACGATTTTCAGTTTCAAATTATAGATGCACTGGCAAATAACGAAAGTTTATTACAAAATTATAAGCAGGAATTAAAGCAATATAAACGACTGCAAAACGAATTGGGTGAATTGGCTCAACACCAGGCAGAAGCCATTAAAGAACACGATTACAATGCCTTTTTGTTGAACGAGTTAACCGAAGCCAATTTGGTAGAAGGGGAAATAACTGCTCTAGAAGAAGAATACGAAATGCTTAACAACGTTGAAGCTATAAAAGAGAAACTAGCAGAATCGTATCAGCTTTTGGGCGAGGAGCATATGGGAATTGTAGCAACATTAACTACATTAAAAAATAGTCTTCAAAAGTTGGCAAGTATGTCTTCTAAATATGAAGATGTTTTTAATAGGGTGAATAGCAGTTTGATAGATTTGGATGACGTTTATGGTGAAATTGATACTTATCAAGAACATCTAGAAGCAAATCCAGCAAGGTTAGAAGAAGTGAATGCCAAATTGCAAAAACTTCATAATTTGATGCAAAAGCATGTTGTAACAGAGGTTTCGGAATTAATAGCCATTAAAAATCAATTAGAAGAAAAGGTGGCGTTTACCGAAAATTTGGATGGGGCAATAAAGGCAAAGCAAACGGAAATTACAGCTAAGTCTAAGGAATTAAATAGGCTGGCTGAAAGTATTCATAAAAAACGAACGGAAGTCATTCCTGCTTTAATATCGCAATTGCAAGACATTTTAAAAGATTTAGGAATGCCCAATGCCCAATTCAAAATAGAAGCTGTTTTAGGCAATACTTTTTATGTAAATGGTAAAGATGAATTGTCTTTTTTGTTTTCGGCCAATAAAGGCGGGAATTTTAATGAACTTAAAAAAGCGGCTTCCGGAGGCGAGTTGTCTAGAATTATGTTGGCCATAAAATCAATTTTATCCAAATACATTCAGTTGCCAACTATAATGTTCGATGAAATAGACACGGGGGTTTCCGGGGAAATATCCAATAAAATGGGCGACATTATGTTAGAAATGAGCAAAACCATGCAGGTGTTTTCCATTACCCATTTACCACAGATTGCAGCGAAAGGGCATTCGCATTATAAAGTGTTTAAGGAAGACGTAGAAGAGGTGACTCAAACTAATTTGGTGAAATTAAACCACGACGAACGAGTAGTGGAAATTGCCCAAATGTTAGGTGGCACGGACATGTCGTCATCGGCCATTGCCCATGCCAAAGAATTATTGAATTAGTTGTCATTCTTACAAGGGCTGGTATCTAATTATAAAATTCATATTTTAATAGTATCTTTGGGGGCTTTTAACAGCTAAACAACGAACGAATTAACAAAAACAGATATGTCATATAATTTACTTAAAGGAAAAAAGGGGATTATTTTTGGAGCATTAGACTCTAATTCTATTGCTTGGAAAACGGCTGAGCGCGTTCATGAAGAAGGTGGTCAATTTGTATTAACCAATGCGCCTGTAGCCATGCGTATGGGACAAATAAATGAACTTGCCGAAAAAACGGGTTCTCAAATCATACCAGCCGATGCAACTTCTTTGGAAGATTTACAGAATTTAATTGATAAATCGATGGAGGTTTTGGGTGGTAAAATAGATTTTGTATTGCATTCCATAGGTATGTCCATCAACGTACGCAAAGGCAAACATTACACCGATCAGAATTATGATTGGACCCAAAAAGGAACCGATGTGTCTGCAATGTCTTTCCACAAATTGATGCAAACACTTTACAAGTCGGATGCCATGAATGAATGGGGAAGTATTGTAGCCCTAACGTATATGGCGGCACAACGTGTATTCCCGGATTATAATGACATGGCCGATAACAAAGCCTATTTAGAGAGTATTGCGCGTAGTTTTGGTTATTTCTTTGGAAGGGATAAAAGAGTGAGGGTAAATACCATCTCACAATCACCAACACCAACTACGGCAGGTAGTGGTGTAAAAGGCTTTGATGGTTTCATAGCTTACGCAGAAAAAATGTCGCCACTTGGTAATGCCACTGCTTTAGATTGTGCTAACTATACCGTAACCTTGTTTAGCGATTTAACAAAACGTGTTACACTACAAAACCTTTATAATGATGGCGGTTTTAGCAACATGGGTGTAAGTGATGCCGTTATGGCAACCTTTATGGGTGAAGAATAAATCAATTTTAATATAATAAATGAGCCACCAATAAATAGGTGGCTTTTTTATTTTCGTCAACCTGAACTTGTTTCAGGTTCTCATATCTAAATTATACTTTATCATGCTGAGATACCTTGCCTGGCGGGAGGCAGGAATTCAGAATAACGAGTTTGTGAATTTTTAAACAAATTTTGTTGTTGTATTAGCTACATTTGTGTTATGCATTTACAGTTTTCATTCATCATTCCTGTTTACAATCGGCCAGACGAAATAAAGGAACTTTTACAAAGTTTTGAAGCTTTAAATACAAGCGTTCCATATGAAATTGTAATTGTTGAAGATGGTTCTTCTATACCTTCAAATGAGATAATAGAAACGTATTCAAAGACGCTTAATATTTCGTATTATTTCAAGGAAAACTCAGGGCCGGGCGATTCCCGAAACTATGGTATGAAAAAAGCAAAGGGTAATTATTTTGTCATTTTGGATAGTGATTGCATTTTGCCTGAAAATTATTTAGATGAGGTCGTAAAGAGTTTGCAGGACGATTATGTGGATTGTTTTGGTGGTCCCGATGCAGCACATCCGTTATTTAGTAATTTGCAAAAAGCCATTAATTTTTCTATGACCTCGTTTATAACTACGGGAGGTATTCGAGGCAATAAAAAAAGTGTGGACACCTTTCAACCTAGAAGTTTTAATATGGGCATTTCAAAAGAAGCTTTTGAAAAATCAGGAGGTTTTGGTAAAATACACCCTGGAGAAGACCCCGATTTATCGATAAGGTTATGGGATTTAGGATTTAAAACCAAACTGATTCCAGAGGCTAAGGTTTTCCATAAACGCAGAATATCCTGGAAAAAGTTTTATAAACAAGTCTATAAATTTGGGTTGGTTCGTCCCATTTTAAATGCTTGGCACCCTAAAACAAAAAAAATAACCTATTGGTTTCCAACGTTCTTTAGTTTGGGGCTTTTAATGGCTTTAGTGCTTTATTTTTTTAGTGTAAAGTTTTTTATACTGCTCTATATATTATACTTTGTATTGGCGTTTATAATGGCTCTGGTAACGAATAAAAACATTACGGTTGCGTTATTATCAATAGTGGCCATTGTAGTGCAATTTTTTGGTTATGGCTATGGTTTTTTAAAATCGACTTTAGCCGTTGGGGTTTTAAAGAAAGACCCAAAGCAAGTGTTTCCTGAATTGTTCTTCTAATTGTTATGATAAAAAAACTTAGAAAAGAAATAGCAATATCTGTAAAGAACAGAAAAATAAATGTGTTCTTTTTGTTCCTATTTATGTCTTTTGGTATTTTAATACTAACCAAACTATCAAAAGAATACACCAGTACGGTTACTTTCAACATTAATAAGATCAACGTTCCCAAAGAAGTCGTTGTGTTAAGCGATTCAACAAAAAAACTGAATGTCACTTTAAAAACACATGGTTTTAAATGGCTTAAATATTATTTTTCAAAGTCGGTCATCACAATTGATTTTTCCAAAGATGTTTCCAAGACACCATCTGTTTTTGTTTGGGATAAATCGAAACTATATCAAAATGGAAAGGAACAGTTTGGCGACAATATAGAGATATTGAGTATTTCTCCGGATAAGTTAGAGTTTAGCTACGATAGAAATTCAACAAAGAAAGTGCCTGTAATACTCAATTCTGAAATTGAATTTGCTTCGGGTTTTGATATGGATGGCGTTGTTGTATTAAAACCCGACTCGGTGGTGGTTATTGGGCCAGAAGTTGCCGTTTCAAAAATAGATACCTTACAAACTGAAAAAATGAATTTAAAGGATGTAAAAGGCAACATTTCGCAACCTGTTAGATTGAAATTGCCCAATAGCAGTAAAGATTTAAACTTTTCTGTAAACCAAGTACAGGTTTCAGCCAATGTTGAAAAGTTTACCGAAGGCACCGTGAAAGTTCCCGTAAATTTAGTCAACGTGCCCGAAGATATAACCCTTAACTATTTTCCAAAGGAGGTGAATGTTACATTTTATACAAGTTTGAAACACTTCAATTCTGTATTGCCCAAAGATTTTAAAGTAACTTGCGACTACAAGACTTTAGAGAACGGACAGGGGTATCTTTTGCCCAAGCTTACCAAACAGTCTAAATGGGTAAAGAGTGCTAAAGTAAATCAGCAACATATAGAATTTATAATTTTAGAATGATAGTAGTAGGGTTAACAGGAGGTATAGGAAGTGGAAAAACCACGGTGGCAAAGATGTTTGGGTCTTTGGGCGTTCCTGTTTATATAGCCGATGAAGAAGCTAAAAAATTGATGAACACATCTAAGGTTATAAAAAGAAAGCTTATTGGTTTATTTGGAGAGAATGCCTATGTTAACAATGAACTGAACCGCCCCTTTATTGCAGATATCATTTTTAAAAACAAAACGCTTTTAAATGAAATGAATGCCATTGTACACCCAAAAGTAAGGGCGCATTTTAATAAATGGGTTTCAAAGCAAACGGCTCCGTACGTTATTAAAGAAGCGGCCATTTTGTTTGAAAATGGTAGCCATAAAGCCTACGATTTTATCATAACCGTTACGGCTCCCAAAGATTTAAAAGTGACGCGTTTGTTGAAAAGAGAACCGAATACTACAAAAAATAAGATTGAAGCCATCATGGCCAATCAGTGGACAGACGAAGCCAAAATAAAACGATCCCACTTCGTTATAGAAAACATCAATTTGGAAAAAACCCAAGAACAAGTAAAAAAAATTCATACAAAAATTGCAAAAATTGCTAAAAAATGTTAAATTTTAACATTTTTGTTAATGGAAGGTTAAAAGGCGGGAGTGCTAAATGTTAAAATGTTAATTTTGAACGATGAGCAAAAGAATATTTGTCCTGTTGATTGTTTTAATGAGCTTGTCCCTTATCGGAATAATATTTGTACAAGCTTATTATATAAAAAGGGTAATTGATAACGAGCGGCAACGATTTGAACAGAGCACCAAAGTAGTATTGGCAAACGTATCTAATACCATTGAAAAAAACGAACTGAACCCTTATTATGAAAAGTATAAAAATTTAGACAGTGAGAAAAGGCTTGATACAGCAACAGTTTCGCAATTGTTCATTTATCAACAAAATAAAAGCACAAACGAGACTTTTGTTTACAGGCAAAATGTTTTGGAAGAAAACTATAAGTTGTCTTCGTCGCTCTTTGACATAGGTTTAGATAGTATCGATATTAAAAACATTATTGGTAACTCTAAGATTGAAGTTTACAAAAGTTCCGACTTGGACGATAAGGATTTCAATGGCTCGGCACCTATTTTTGATTATGTTTATAATGATCGTTTAAAGGAAGCCGAAAGGGAATTGTTCGACAAAACTTTCAAAGGCTACACTAAAACCATTCCCATTCACAAGCGGATTTCTAAAGAGGAAATAGACAGTTTGCTGTCTAGAAAATTCAATGAGTATGGCATAGACATTCCTTATGAGTTTGCCATTTATAGCAGGGATTTGGCTACGAAAGTGCATAGCGATGGTTTTGAAAACAATAAGAATTCAACGTTTAAGATTGCTGTTTTTTACGACGAAAATAACAAGAGCAATTATGAGCTCATTGTGAATTTTCAAGATGATAAGAAGTTTATTTTATCCTCTGTACTAGGGATGATTTTTTTATCCATCATTTTCACATCGGTCATTATTTTCACGTTTTCGGGAGCGCTCTATCAATTGTTGAAACAGCGTAAAATATCTGAAATAAAAACAGATTTTATCAATAATATGACGCATGAGTTTAAAACGCCCATCGCCACTATAAACTTGGCTCTGGATGCCATAAAAAACCCTAAAACTATAGAAGATAGGGACAAAGTGCTTCGGTATCTTAATATGATTAAGGAAGAGAACAAACGCATGCATGCCCAAGTTGAAAATGTATTGAGAATATCTAAACTAGAAAAAAACGAACTGAATATTAGTAAAGATAAGGTAGACTTACATGAACTAATTGAAGATGCCATAACACACGTAGAACTGATTGTTGAAGATAGACAAGGGTATATTAAAACCCATTTTGATGCAACAGAAACCAGTGTTCTGGCCAACGAAACCCATTTTACTAATGTTATTGTGAATATTTTGGATAATGCCATAAAATATTCACCAAATGCGCCCAAAATTGATGTGTATACAGAAAATGTTGGGACCAATATTATAGTTAAAGTTAAAGATCAAGGTAGCGGTATGAGCAAAGCGGCTACCAAACGTGTGTTCGAGAAATTTTATAGAGAGCATACGGGTAACATACATAACGTTAAGGGCCACGGTTTAGGTTTGGCCTATGTAAAAAGAATTGTTCATGATCACCAGGGTTATGTTGGTGTAGAGAGTGAAAAAGAAAAAGGAAGTACGTTTATTATCAAGCTTCCGTTAATATCGTAAAAACAAATTATGGAAGAACAAAAGAAAAAAATTTTACTAGTAGAAGACGATCCAAATTTTGGAACGGTTCTTAAAGATTATTTAATGATGAATGATTATGACGTTGTTCATGCCAAAAATGGTATGGAAGGCTTTGAGAAGTTTAAGAAAGACGACTTCGATTTATGCATCCTGGACGTTATGATGCCCTATAAGGATGGTTTTACCTTGGCTAAGGAAATTCGCGATAAAAATGCCGATGTGCCAATCGTGTTCTTAACCGCTAAGGCGATGAAAGAAGACGTACTGAAAGGCTATAAAGTAGGAGCAGACGATTATTTAAACAAACCCTTTGACAGCGAAGTGTTGCTTATGAAAATTAAAGCCATCATGCAGCGCAAAGCTACCGAAACCATTGCCGATAGCAAACAATTTGAGTTTAAGATTGGCAATTTCGATTTGAATTCCAAACTTCGTTTTTTACGTTATAAAGGCGGTGAACCTATTAAATTATCGCCAAAAGAAAATGAATTGCTTCGTTTATTGGCTTTACACGAAAACGATTTAATGCCACGTGAACTAGCGCTGACTAAAATATGGAGGGATGATAATTATTTTACTTCCCGTAGTATGGACGTGTATATTGCCAAATTGCGTAAGTACTTAAAACCCGATGAAAAAGTAGAGATACTAAACATACACGGCGAAGGCTTTAGGTTGGTTACAAACTAAAGTATTAGCTAGTAAATACAATATTGAAACCAGCTTAAATGCTGGTTTTTTTATGGGGTTTTAACAATTAAAATTACATACTACAATTGCCATCAACTAATTCTTGAAAAGTAGGATTGTATGCGTTTTCCGATACATAATAACTTATAAATCCATCGTTGGGAAGCTGTTTAATACCACAAAAATCTTTTAAAACATCATTAGAAGTAATGCTAATTGAATTTGTAGTTGTTAAATTACTTAAACCATCAATATTATTTAGGGATACATTGTCGTAAATACTTAATTGTTTTATAAATGTTATTTTGTTTAATGCGTCAAGATTACTAATTAATGGGTTTCTTTGAACCAAAAAATGTTCAATGTTTGATGATACATTGCTTAAGCCGTTTATGTTTTTTAGTTGTGTATTAGAGGTCAAGTTTAAGCTACTTATTGACTCAAGCTTATTTAGCTCATCTAAATTAATTAATGAAGAGTTTTCAGTTATACTTAGACTGCCAATTGAAGTGATATTGTTTAAACCATAAAGATTTGTCAAAGTAGCATTATCTGTTATAGTAAGTTCACTCTTAATTGATGAAATATTAATTAATTTGTTAATACTAGTTAATGAAGAATTAGATACTATTCTTAAATAATCTATTGATTTTATACTGTTAAGGCCATCAAGATTTATTAATTTATCATTTCTATATATAGATAAATCTATAAGAGAAGTAAAATTATTGAAACCTTCCAGGTTTTTTAAAATAGGGTTATCGAATACATAAACATGTCTTACTTCTGAAATTTTCTTTAAGGAGTTCAATGAAACTAACGAAGCATTGGAACCAATCGTTAAGGATAAACCAACATAGGTGACATTTGAAAATCCATTAAGATTAGTGATTAAAGGATTGTTTTCAATAATGAGTTCTTCCTCAATTCTAGTTAAATTTTTAAAAACATCAACATTTTTTAAGGAATTACATGATTTTACATATAGTCCGCCAATAGTTGATTTTAGATTACTAAATGCATCAATGTTAGTTAACTTAGGATTAGATTCAATGACTAAACGACCACCTACATTAATGTTTTTATTCAAACCATTGGTACTAGTTAATAAATCGTTGAATTCTATTCCAAAGCGGTTTTCAACAACTTCTAAATTATTCAAACCAGCAAAATCTTTAATATCTGTTCCAAAAATGCTTAAATTACCAACTCTGTTAAGTTTGTTTAAAGCATTCAAATTTGTAATAGGGTCATCAGGAAGGGCATCAATAATTAAATAACCTGTTATAGATGTATAGTCTTCTTTACCAAAATCATCGACTTCTTTTTGTCTTTTTAGTATTATATCTCCTTCATAAATTTTTGGTATGATTTCTTCTTGCTCGATACTATCATCTTTGTCACAATTAAAAGTTGTAATTGAAACGAAGAGTATTAAAATAATCTTTTTCATAAAAATTTCTTTAGAATAAATCTTTTAAAGAATTTATCGCCAAATCGAATATAGTTGAAAATGTTTACAAATACAACTTAAATCCGTTGGCTTAACCAAGCCTTAAATTCAAAGAAGTTTTGTGGTGCTACGCCGTGTCCCACAGGAAATTCAGAATAGCGGTGTTTTATGTTAAGTGACTTTAAAAACGGGACTGTTTGCCTGGCCCATTCTACAGGAATTACTTGGTCTACACTGCCATGGGAACAGTAAAAATCAAGATTGGAGAAGTCCGGGTTATTTAAGTTTTTTGGTAAAATATCTTGGTTTACATAACCGCTTAAAGCAATAATATTTTTTACTTTTTCAGGGTAGGTAAGGGCTGTAGCATAACTTAAAATAGCACCTTGGCTAAACCCTAGTAAGGTGACATTATTTTTATCAACAGGATAATGTGCTGCCACTTCATCAATAAATTGGGCAATCAATTCCATAGAATTTTTGGCTTGGTCATTATCGCTCCATTTACCTTTTTCGGCATCAAAATTAATAGCATACCAAGCATTGCCGTAAGGCATCATGCTGTAAGGTGCTTTGGCCGAAATTATAAACAATTCTTTGGGCAATTCGCTAGCAAATGAAAATAAATCGTTCTCATCACTACCATAGCCGTGCAACATGATTAGCACAGGTGCATTTTCGTTAAGCGACGATTTTCTAACGATGTGTTGAAGGGAAAATGTATCTGCCATTTATCTGCCAATGTTTGCAAACCATTTTTGGAATAATTCACCTAATAGCGGCACGGTTTGAAGTTTTCCTGCAATAGCGCCAATAAGGCCATAAATAAATAGGATACAGAAAAATAAATAAAATCCAGAAGTAACGCCCCAGCTATCAAACGAACTGGCTACAAAGCCGAGTAAATGAAACATGAGCCACAGCCCGATGGATTGCCTTAAATGGAAGCTGGTAAATGCATTTTTCTTATCGTTGTTTAAAAAATAGGCAATAATAATGCCTATTAAAGCTAAATAACTTACAATAGCCAAGCCCTTTCCCGAATCAATTTCTTGTTGGTTCATGTGGTTAATTTAATATTTTTTGGTTGTTTGAAATAATGCCATATACGGTTCCTTTCAAGGTTTCGTTTTCAAAAATGGCGTTTTGCGATTTTGAAACGATATTACTATTGGAAAAATTGAATTTACTATCTGGATTAAAAAGCGTTAGGTTGGCTTTATTGCCTATCTGTATAATGGTATTTTCTAGACCAAAACGTGTTTTGCCTTTGGTTAAAAGGTCTATGGTTTTTTTAGTGGTGAACAATGTTTGTAAGGCACCGAAAGCACTTTCCAAACCAATGGTGCCATAGGCTGCATGGTCGAATTCTATTTTCTTGTGCTCTACATCCATAGGGTTATGATCGCTGGTAACCATATCAATCGTGCCGTCTTTAACAGCTTCTCTAAGTGCATCAACATCTTCTTGGGTTCTTAAAGGCGGTAATACCTTAAAATTGGTGTTAAAGTCTACAATGTCTTCGTCTTTAAAATACAAATTGTGAATGGCAACGCTGCAGGTTACGTCCAGTTTTTTCTGTTTTGCTTCGCGTATCAGGGCAACCGATTTTGCTGTAGAAATGGTTGGAATGTGCAATTTTCCATCAGTGTATTCCAGTAAAAATAAGTCGCGTGCTACTTGCAGTTCTTCCGCTAAATTGGGATTGCCTTTCAACCCTAAAGAGGTGCTTGTAATGTGTTCATTCATAACACCCAAACCGGCAATTTTGTTTTCCTGTGGAAAGGAGCACACCAAACCTTTAAAATTTTGGGCGTACTGCAAAGCGATTTTTAAAAGATTGGGGTTGCCAATAGGTTTTTGATAATCGTAAAAAGCGACGGCTCCGGCCGATTTCATATCGTAAAGTTCGGCTAAATCCTCGCTTTTACTTTCTTTGGTCAGCGCACCGATAGGTAATAGGGTTACCGCGTTATTTTTTGCTTTAGAGCATACAAAAGCAATATCGGAACTGGTGTCTAAAACGGGAAAGGTATTGGCGTTCATGGCAACGGCCGTAAAGCCAGACGCTGCTGCCGTTTTTAGTCCGTTTTCTATCGTATCCCTATCCTCAAACCCTGGTTCGCCAAAACTTACGCTACTATCAAACCAACCTTGCGAAATATGCAAGTTGTTTAATGTTAGTTCGGTGTATTTTTTAGGGTTTTTTAGGTTCTTTCCAATGTTGGAAATAATACCATTTTCAATTAAAATATCTTGAGTTGTATTATGAAACTCGCTTTTAGGATCAATAATTGTAGCAGACTTTATAAGTATGTTCATTTAAAGTATTTTAATATGAGCATTTCAATAATCAATAACACCAATGCAAAAATAGCAAACCATTTCCATAGCGCGTTAACATTTGCTTCACTTTTTATTGTATCGAATGTATTGGTAATAGAATTGCTAACGGTTATGTGGTTGGTATTGGTAATATCTTGGTAAACCAAGACGCTTTCATTTCTATTGTAGTTATAGCTTATGTGCTGTAGGGTTTCTTCTTTGTTTTTGATATTGTAAATACCTGATACTGATGGTCTTTCTAAAGTATTTATAGACACTTTATTGTTAAAATATTGTTGTTTCGGTATCAAGCTAATAGTGCCTTGCTGTAAGGTTAAAATATCGTCTTGGTTAAGTTGAACGATAACATCAAAATTAGCTTCATTTCCAATTGTGTAATAAAGCACGGGTATTTTCAAGCTCCGTTTGGCCATGTTGTAAAGTGTTGGCACAATTAAAGGCGAGCTTTTAAAATTGGAATTGTCTTCGTTTAAGGCCGACGCGAACACGTAGGCATTTTTGTTTAATGTTAAAAAAGGTTTGCCGTCCTCAAATTGTAAAATAGGTGTATTGCCGGAATTTATGTTATAAAAAGTACTTGTTTGTGGGTATTGAAAATTTTTGACTTCTTTTTCAAAAACCCCCTGATTGTATAAGGGGTGGGCGAAATTAATGGTTGTTATGTGTTTTTCTGCTTCAATAAAATCTGTAAAAGACATATTGAAGTTATTTAAAAGCAGGTTGTAGGAGGCCGCATCTGTATTTTCAGCTGGTATTACAACCACATAGCCATCTTGCTCGGTATATGTTTTTAAAGCAGCAGCTAAGGACGTTGGAACGTTTTCAAGTTCGTTAAGTACAATAAGGTTTTGCGAGTCAATGCTGTTGTAATTCAATTGATTGGGAACAGTTGAGGTGAAATTGAATTCATCTTCAGTAAAAATACGTTTCAAAAATTCAACAGATTGGTTACTAATGGCAAGCACATTTATTTTAGGTGTGCTGTTTATGTTGAAAAACAAACTGTTATCATATTGAAGGCCCGTATCTTCAATGCTTATTTTGCCGTTTACAACGGAATTTGTAGGTAATGTGAATGTGGTTTGTGCTGTTTTACCAATAGCAACAGAGGTTTTGGCAATTAATTCATCATTATTAAAAAGAGATATGGGTAAATTATCTATGTCGTTTCCACTGTTTGATAAAGAAACCGTCAGTTCAATATTTGAAGCTGTGGTTTTGGATATATAAGCTGAATCTAACGCAATGTTGTTTGTTGTAACTGGTTGAAGTTTTACAGCTAAAATGTGGGTTAGTGAATCTATTTCGTTTTGAAAACTGCCATTTATCTGTTGAAAATCTGAAATGATAATGAAATCTTTTAAAGTACCCGTATTTTTGCTGAATAATGTTTTGGCCTTTAACAGTGCCGCGTTGTTATCTATAGGTTTAGCCGAATAGTTTAGTTGCAACAAATCATTTTTTAAGGCTTTTATGGTTGTGTTCCTAAAAGTAGCATCATTAGTAAAAAGTGATAATTTTTGGTTTTCGGGAACGTTGCTTATTAAGTCCTGTATTGCTCGTTTTAAAAGCTCACCCTGGTTTCCTTTGGCCTGCATGCTAAACGAATTGTCTAGATATACAACGGTTTCTTTTTCTTTGTTAAATGTATTTGTTTTAGCTGTAAAGGGTTGGGCAAAAGCTAGAATAATTGCTGCAAGCAAAAGCAATCTAGTTAGCAATGTGAGCCATTTTTTTAGTTGTGAACTTTTGCGTGTCTGTATGGTGACCTCCTTTAAAAAGGCCACATTTGTAAAGTCTTCTTTTTGGAATTTACGCAGTTGGAATAAGTGAACAATAATAGGGATTAGCAGTAAAAATAAGGCGTAAAGAAGTTCTGGGTGTTTAAACTGCATTTCTTTTTAGATTTGTCAAAATTACATTTTTTTTTCATTTTATAACCATTGGTGAAATGAAATTTAAGGATGCAATTTAGGCTCATTTAATTTTGATGTTATTAATAGAACGTCAGTCATCCCGAACTTGCTTTGGGACTCATCAAATATTTGGGTTGCCGAAACTAGTTCGGCATGACGTTAAAAGATAGGTGAAATCAACAGAAAAACACATAATCTTCCACTGGTTTTAAGTTCAATTCGTTTAAATATGTTTTAATTTCCTTTTGGGCCTTTTTGTTGGCAACGGTTACAATGCTTTGTGGGTTTTTAATGTGCTTCAACTCTTGAAAAGCCTTTAATGTTTTACCGTAAATGTCGCGGCCAATTTTATTCGGGTTATCACAAATCCATTCAAAAGGAATGTTTTTTTCTACCAATGTTTTTGCTATTATTTTTCCTTTGGTGCCAGCACCCCAAATGGTTAATGTTTTGGTTTTGTTATAATCGATGTCCAAAAAAAAGTAGATTTTTAATGAAGTAAAATGGTTTTGGGCATAATGCACGTGGGTTCTGGAAGTTCGGGTGCTGTAATCGCGCCAATAATGTAAAATCTCATCGCAAGGTATGCATTTAAAATTATGTTTGTAAAACCTGAAGGTTAAATCGTAATCCTCTGGATATCTATTATGGTTAAAAGCACCGCAAGCCGTTAAATCCTCACGATAAACCATCCAACACGGTGAGGGGATGACACATTCTTTGTAGATTTCATCGTAATTGTTTCCAGTGCGCGTTAGTTTGTTCAACCAATTTTCATAGGTTTTATAACCTTCTTGAATACCTGTTTCAGAGAAATATTCTACCAAACCAACTGCCACATGTTTTTTCCCATGAGCTATTAAATTATTGGTCATTATTTTCAACTTCTCAGGATGCATAATATCATCACTATCCATTCGGGTTATAAATTCGCCTTGACTATTAGCAAATGCTAGTTTTAGCGCATCAATAATACCGCTGCCGTTGTTTTTTAGAAGTTTTATGCGTTTGTCCTTTTGGGTATATTGAGCCACAAGTTTATAGCTGGAATCTGTAGAGTTGTCGTCTACTATCAACACTTCCCAATACTTGTAAGTTTGATTTATTATAGAATCTAAACAATCGGATAGATATATTTCTGTATTTTTGAAGGGAATTAAGATGCTTACCAAACCGCTTTGCATGGGGCTAATTTAACACAACCTTATAAAAGTAGCTTGTAACATTGTCTTAATTTTTGCGTCATATTTAAAGATTTTAAAATATTTTCATGAAAACAAGAATTTTAGCCGCCTTCTTTGCGGTCATTTTATTGGCAAGTTGTGGATCATCAAGAACATCTACAAACGATTTAGCAACTGCGCTTCCCATTGAAACTTCATTAGATTTAACAAAAATTGATAACGATAGAGTGCCGGTAACAATAGACCCCGGCAGGTTTACTGTAGACAATGTAACGTACAGGTTGCCAAAAGTGGTACAGGGTACTTATTCCGTTAGTAATTTTGGTAGTTATGTAGACGATTTTAAAGCTTACGATTACAAAGGTAATGAGCTTGCTGTCGTAAAAGCCGATGAGAATACATGGACCATAGCCAATGCGAAACAATTGGATAAAATAACCTATTTGGTGAACGATACGTTTGATATGGAAGAAGAAGGGGGGATTGGTAAAGAACAGCCCTTTTCACCTTCTGGAACCAATATAGAAACAGATAATTATGTGCTTAACTTGCACGGGTTTTTAGGGTATTTTGATTCTCTAAAAAACAACCAATATAAAGTAGACGTTACAGCACCAACCGATTTTAAACGTTCGTCTGCCCTGCAACAAACTGGCACAAAAAGTAGTGATGATGGTTCGGCCATAACTACAAGTTACATTGCGCCTCGTTATTTTGATATTACCGACAACCCAATGATGTACGGTAACCTAACTGTTGAAGAATTTCAAGTGGGAGATATAAAAATTGTTTTAAGTGTGTATTCACCAAACAATGCCCACTCTGCGCAGTCTTTAAAGTCTACCATTTTTAAAATGATGCAGGCTCAAAAAGCATTTTTGGGTGATATAAATGCCACACCACGATACGATGTGTTTCTTTACTTATCGGATAGAAGTGATGAAAAATCACCTAAAGGATTCGGAGCATTAGAGCACCATAAATCTACCGTAGTGGTAATGCCTGAGGATTATCCAGATGAACAATTGGCTGAAGGAATGATAGATGTAGTGTCTCATGAGTTTTTCCACATAGTAACACCGTTAAGTATTCATTCGGAAGACATTCATTATTTCGATTACAACAATCCAACATTTTCAAAGCACTTATGGATGTACGAAGGTGTAACAGAATATTTCGCGACCTTATTTCAAGTAAGCGAAGATTTGGTTCCTGAAGAGGAATTTTATACAGATATTATGGATAAAATTACACGGTCATTACAGCTTGATGATACTATGAGCTTCAC
Organism: Marixanthotalea marina; assembly: GCA_018883545.1. Lineage (GTDB taxonomy): Bacteria > Bacteroidota > Bacteroidia > Flavobacteriales > Flavobacteriaceae > Marixanthotalea > Marixanthotalea marina. The sequence continues at coordinate 47,673 of JAHLEH010000007.1, forward strand.
CAAAATGAGTGAGAATATTTTAACGGCACCTTATAAAGACCAATATTTAAATGTGTACCAAAAAGGTGCTTTAATAGGTATGTGTGTTGATATTTTAATGCGGGAAGAGAGTAATGGCCAACGTGGTATTTTGTCCTTGATGAAAGAGCTGTCAAATAAATATGGCGTAAACAAACCTTTTGAAGATGATAAATTAATAGAAGAAATTACAGCTATGACGTACCCGTCTATTGGAGCGTTTTTAAATACCCATGTGGTTGGAACAACTCCTATAGACTATTCTGAGTTTTTTGATAAAGTAGGATTGGAAATAGCCGAAGCCAAAATAAAAGCCAATTTTGTGTTTAATGGAGGTAATATGATATTTGGAGGTAATTCACAATACGGTACCATTTTCTTTACGGAAGCTGTAACCGATAATAGTTTTTGGGCCAATTTGGGAGCCCAGCCTGGTGATATTATTAAAAATATTGATGGAACAGATTTAACAATGCAAAATGCGAACGATGTCTTGCAAAATATGTTTATGTGGGAGATGGGGCAGGATATAAAGGTTGTCTTGGAAAGAAAAGGAGAAGAAGTGATTTTAGAAGCAAAAACAGAACAATCGTATACCACAGGCGAAAAATTACAACCTAAACCAAACGCCACACCAGAGCAGGTAAAACTGCGTGAAGCTTGGTTAAAAGGGTAAATATTTTAAAAAATTAAAGCAAAAAAGCCTGAGAATTTCTCAGGCTTTTTTGCTTTATTTCATATCAAGAGTTTTAATATTTCATATTAACGTTGTCTTAATATTAATAACATTTAACTAATAATTTCTTCATTCAAAGAATATGTTTAGTTAATCCCTTTTTGTGGTTTCAGAAATAATTTTACGGTGTAACAATTAATTAAATAATTAAACCAATTGAACCCATGAAAAAAATTCAATCAATCTTTTTACTTGTCGCTGCGGCTATCTTAGGATCTTGTGACGCCGATAAAGATTTAAGTGAGCAAGATTTAACTTTAGCAAATGCATCGGCTAAGAAATCAGAAGGCGGTATTGTCTTCGAAAACAAATCAGAACTTACGCCTCTAGTAAACATCTTTCCAGAATTTAACTCCGTTGAAGCTTATTCTTTAATCAGTACTACCGACGTATTGGGAGACTTCCAGATGGGAGGTGCTGCTGATGGTGCAGGTTTATTAAAAACAAAAGACGGTTATATTTATGTAGTTAATAACGAAGACAACTATGCCGTTTCAAGAATCTTTTTGGATGAAAGTTTCACACCATATAAAGGAGATTATTTGTTAAACTCTGGTGTTGCAGATTTAGCAAGACAGTGTTCCGGTACTATGTGGGAAAAAGAAATTCACGGTGGTGGTCAAGATATCTTTTTATCAGCTTCTGAAAGCTTCCACTACGATGTAAAAGGAATTGATCCAAGAGTTGAAGTGCCAACGCCGACTGCCGATTTCGGTCTTGATGCCTTAGGTGAATTTTCATGGGAAAATGCCGTGCCACTACCTAAAAAAGCATACAATGGTAGCACAGTTATTATAGGAGGCGATGATGATTCTAGTGGATCGCAAGGACAAATTACATTATACTATTCTAAAAGAGGTAATTCTGATTTATACGGTGGCGATATTTATGTGTTGAGACTTAAAGAAGTATCTAATGGTGAAGGCGGTGTTATGCAAGCCCAAGAAGGTGTAATCTACGATGAGTCTTATATGGACTTTGGACAAAGTTATGCTTTTGAATTTGTGAAGATTGAAAATGGAGCTGAAATAAGTGTTGGCGAAATGGAAGAAGCGTGTGTTGCTGTAAACGCATCTGCCTTTATGAGAGTAGAAGATGTAGATTACCAAAAAGGGAGTGATGAAAATGGAAGAAATGTATTTGTAGCTGTTACTGGTCGTGGTCCTGGTCGTGGAACATACAACGATTGGGGTACAGCGTATAAATTGGAATTGGATGAAGATTCCCCATTGAGCGGCAAAATAACACAAATCATTAGTGGTAACACCGATACAAATAACATGGATGGTAATTTAGATATGTTACAAAGTCCTGATAACATCACGGTAACCGAGAATTACGTGTACTTGCAAGAAGACCCTAACTCTTTTAGTAGAGGGCATCAAGCTTATATTTACCAAACAGATTTAAATGGTAACAACGCTAAAGTTGTTCTTGAATTAGATTTAAGGGAAGAGTTAGGTGGAACAAGCCTTAACGGAGAATTTGGCTCGTTAATAGATATTTCAGATAAGGTTGGCGTGCCAGATACATTCTTATTGGCTTTACAACCACACTATTGGAGAAGTGAAGATTTTAAATTTTTGGATAATGGTGATGACGCTACAGCTAATCCTAATTGTGGCGGCTGTAGAGAGGATAATCAAGGGTCTCAAGTTGTTATCCTGAAGGGTTTACCTAGATAATTATCTAAAAAAAATACTTAAACATAGAACCTCCAAGGTAATTGGAGGTTCTATGTTGTTATAATCTCATCAAATATGAATTTAAGATTTTACAATTTCATCTTTATTTTTTCAATTTTAATAACGTCCTGTAAAGACAATAAATACAAAGAAATTTCAAAAGAAGAGCAAATAGAGAACATCAATTGGCAAGATGTAAAAAGCTATTATGAAGCGGCTTTAAGTAAATCCATTTCTTTATTAGATACCTTGGTGCAACAGGATAATAGAGAAAATGCCAAAGAAATTTTTGAGGAGGTAAGAGCCAATTTTAAAGTGGCCGAAGGGTATGCTTCTTATCTCAATCCAGAAGTTGGACATAGAGCTAACGGTCCGGCATTGCCTGTTTTTTTAGATGATAGCGAAAGGGTTATAGCGCCTATTGGCCTTCAAAAAATTGAAGAAACCGTTTATGAAGGAGACTTGGATGATAATTTTGAGGGTGAAGTCTATATGCTAAAAGGGCTTTTGAATAATTTATTGGATAATGTCCAAAAGAAAGAGTTGACTGCCCAACGTTTTTTTATTAGTACCCATGAACAACTTCTTCGGATCATTAGCTTTTCAATTACTGGGTTTGATACACCTGTAAGTCAATTGGGCTTAAAAGAGGCTGTAGTTTCTCTAACAAGTTTAAAAACTGCTTATGAAACTGCTTTAAAATCAATTATTGTCAAAAAGGATTCAGAGTTGAATACATCGTTTTTGAAGCACATTAACACTGCCATTAGTTTTATAAATTCCAACAAAGATTTTGAGACCTTTGATCGTTATACGTTTATAAGAGATTATATGAATCCCATCACACGAGATTGGGTGAAAATTAGGGAAATCAGCGATATTTGGAAGCCAGTAGATAATAAAGTATTCAATTTTGATGCTCCTACTTTTTTTGAAAACAATAGTTTTAATACCGACTATTTTATGCCATCAACAAATCGTAAGGCGACTGAGGCACAAATAAAATTAGGGGAACGACTATTTTTTGAACCAAAATTATCCAAGGCCGGTAACATGGCCTGTGCAACTTGCCATGTTCCAGATAAAGCCTACGCAGATGGGTTGGTTGTAAACAATGATAATCAGGGTAATGGATTAAAACGAAACACGCCCACATTAATAAATTCAGTTTATCAAAAAGCTTTGTTTTGGGACGGACGTTCAACAACGCTTGATGATCAAATTGCTTCGGTTTTTGCAAATGAAGTGGAATTTAATACCAATGTTCATGAATTTTCAAGTGAAATATTACAGGATTCTACCTATTACGATCTTTTTAAAGAAGCTTACGGCTCCATTCCGAAAAGAAATAGGGAAGTGGTAAAGGCCATAGCGTCCTATATAGGTAAGTTGAATGGATTCAATTCTAAGTTCGATAAAAATATGCGTGCCGAAGAAGCAACATTTACCGAAGAAGAAAAGCAAGGTTTGAATTTATTTATGGGTAAAGCATTATGTGCAACCTGCCATTTTATGCCATTAACAAATGGATCTGTACCACCATTTTATAATGAAACTGAAAAAGAAGTGATTGGGGTTCCGCAAACGGCTGCAAATACGGATTTAGATGACGATACAGGATTTTATTGGCGATGGAAACAGCCCATTCACTATGGAATGTTTAAAACGCCTACGGTTAGAAATGTAGAATTAACAGGGCCTTATATGCATAATGGTGTTTATGAAACCCTGGAGGAAGTCGTGGATTTTTATAACAAAGGAGGCGGAGCCGGTTTGGGATTTGAATTAGAGCATCAAACACTACCTTTTGATAATTTAAACCTAACTCTGCAAGAACAACAGGCATTAGTAAGTTTTATGAAGACTTTGACGGATGTGAATGTTGAAATTGAATATTAAAAATTTTCAAAAACTCCCAGACCAAACAAAGCAAAATCATATTTAACTGGATCTTCGGCGTCAAGTTTCCGAAGTTGAAGATCTAGTTCATTTAAAGCTTTACCATCATTTTGCTTTCTTTTAAGCAATCCTAATTTTCGGGCTACGTTACCCGAATGCACATCTAGCGGACAAGACAATTGACTAGGAGATAGGTTGTTCCAAATGCCAAAGTCAACACCTCTTTGGTCGTTCCTTACCATCCACCGAAGGTACATATTAATACGTTTGGCAGCCGAGTTTTTTAAGGGGTCGCTAATATGTTTTTGGGTTCTGGGTAAATGGTCTATTTCAAAAAAAATAGATTTAAATTTTGAAATGGCTGGTTGCATGGAGTTGTGCTCGGTATGTTTTGTGAAAACAGATTCCAATCCGCCATGGTTTAAGTAAATATGCTTTAGTGATTTTACAAACTGTATGGCGTCATCGCCATTAAAAGTTCTATGGACAAATCCATTGAGTTTCTCAAGATCAGTTTCATCATGGTTAATTATAAAATCATGAGGGGCATTATCAAGCAAAACCATTAAACGCTTGGCATTATTTATAATACTCTTTCTATTGCCCCAAGCAATGGTGGCAGTTAAAAAACCAGCAATTTCAATGTCTTCTTTTTTGGTAAATATATGGGGAATCTGTAAGGGGTCGCTTTCAATAAACTTTGGGTTGTTATATTGGTCAACCTTAGTGTCTAAAAACTCTTTTAATTCTGTTTTGTTCAAATTTTGATGTCTTTTAAAATGTAAAAATAACTGTATTAATAATGATTAAATGTTAAAATTTTAAGCATAAGGTTAAGCTTCACAGATAATTGCATAAAGTTTATTTAGATTTAATATAAATAATTTGCACAAACCAATTTTGGGATATATTTTTGCCGCGAATTTATTTATTTAAAATTAGTCTAAATAAAATATAATGAAAAAACAACTTACAACCATTCTATTTTTAACTTTTGTAGCCTTAGGTTTTTCCCAGACAGGAACAGTGAAGGGAATTGTTCAAGATAATAATAGCAATGCACTTTTTGCCGTAAATGTAGCTGTAAAAAACACAAGTAAAGGAGCGTTAACAAACGATGCTGGAGTTTTCGAAATATCGAATATCCCGGCTGATAACTATATTTTGGTTATTTCCTATATGGGGTTTAAAACGAAAGAAATTGCTGTTGAAATAAGTAACAATGAAAATGTAGACTTAGGAACCATCACACTTTTTGAAGGAAATGAAATTCTTGATGAAATTGTGATTGAGGGTGAACGTACCAACAAATTTTCTAGAAAGGAAACAGCTTATGTTTCTAAGTTGGCTTTAAAGGATATAGAAAACACCCAAGTATACAGTACCATTACCAACGAATTATTGGAGTCGCAATTAGTAACGAACTTTGATGATGCCCTTAAAAATGCCGTAGGTGTAGAAAGTTTATGGGCATCAACGGGCCGAGGTGGTGACGGCGCTGGTTATTATTCGTTACGTGGTTTTTCGGTACAACCTAAATTGGTAAACGGTTTGCCTGGTTTAACAAACGGAACCATTAACCCTGCAAATATAGAACGCATTGAAGTTGTAAAAGGGCCATCGGCTACTTTATTTGGTAATGCGGTAACTTCTTATGGCGGTTTGATTAATGTGGTTGCAAAAAAACCGTATGTTGGTTTTGGCGGGCAAGTGGCATTTACATCGGGTTCTTATGGGTTTAACCAAGTGACTGGTGATTTCAATACTGCCTTAGATAAAGAAAATAATATTTATTTCAGATTGAATACCTCTTATTCAACCGAGCAGAGTTTTCAGGATGCTGGTTTTAGAAAATCGTTTTTCATAGCACCTTCTTTATCTTATAGAGTGAGCAATAGATTGTCATTTTCATTTTATGGTGAAATTACTCAAGCAGAACAAACAAACCCTACCTTTTTGTTCTTAAACAGAGCAGCACCTTCTGTGGCGAGTAATCTTGACGAGCTAGGGTATAACAACAAGTTTTCATTCACAAGCAACGATTTGTCATTAGAAAATCCAACCCAGAATTACAGAGTAGAAATGGACTATAAATTATCGGATAATTGGCAGTCGCAAACCTTGCTTTCTAAAAGTACCACGTCTACAAAAGGCTATTACACCTATTTATACGATTTTGGAGGAAACCCAGAGATTACCTTTTCAAGATATTTAAATAAACAAAATGCCAATACACAAACAACCGATGTGCAACAAAACTTTATTGGCGATTTTGATCTTTTCGGATTAAGAAACCGTATGGTTGTTGGTATAGATTACCTAAGTGCCACACAAACTGATAATGGTACTGGTTATGTATATTATGGTAGCGTTACGCCCGACGGAAATCAAGAGTCAGGCTATCCATTATCAACAGCAGGTGTAGATGCAGCACTTGAATCCGCCAATGTTAATAATGTAAAATCCAAATATGGTATTTTCAGTGTTTACGTATCCGATGTTTTGAATATTACCCAAAACCTTTCTGCTATGGTGGGACTTCGTTTGGACAGATTCGATAATGAAGGAAGTTTAACCAATCCAGATGACGATTACGACCAAACCACATTTTCTCCAAAGTTGGGTTTAATGTACCAACCAATTTTAAATAAATTGTCGGTATTTGCCAATTACCAAAATGGTTTTACAAACGTGGCGCCACAGTTGGTTGGCGATCCTAACGCTGGGCCACAAACCTTAAAAACATTTGACCCAGAACAGGCCAATCAGTTTGAGTTTGGTGTAAAAACCAATTTGTTCAACAATAGATTGAATACCACTATTAGCTACTACAACATAAAGGTGATTGATAGGGTGATTACAGATCCAGATTCGCCATTCAATAAAATACAAGGCGGTGAAGTAGAGAGCAAAGGTTTTGAAATTGAAGTCAACGCCAACCCTGTAAAAGGCTTAAACATTAGGGCGGGTTATAGCAATAACGATAGTGAAACCACAAAGTCTGATAATGCCAATATTTTAAACAGACGTCCGTTGGAAGCTGGCCCAGAAACATTGTATAATTTCTGGACTACCTACGAATTCCAAACCGGTAAATTGGATGGCTTCGGATTAGGATTTGGATTTAACGGAGCCAGTGAGCGTTTTGCCATTAACTATGCGTCAACGGGTGAGTTTATTTTACCGGCATACACCGTTGCCAATGCGTCAATTTTTTATGCGGCCAATAAATACAGTATCGGTTTAAAATTGAACAATGCATTCAATAAAGAATATTACAAGGGATGGACTACCATTAATCCACAAACACCTAGAACATTAATGGCTAATTTCACCTATAAGTTTTAAACAATAAATAAAATTTTCAAAGGGCAACAAACGTTGCCCTTTTCCGCTTGAATATGAATAAGAAACTAAAGAAAAACATACTTACACTCCATAAAGTTTTAGGCCTCGTTACAGGAGTGGTTGTTTTTATTGTTGCCATAACAGGTTGTTGTTGGGTTTTTAGGGATGAAATTGAAAGTTTATACAAAGGCGATTTTATTGTTGAAAAACAAGATGCCCTTATAATAACGCCAACCCAAGCAAAGGAAGCAGCCATGCAGGTTTTTCCTGAAAATACAGTACATGGCACGCTGTTTAAAAATAATACCGAAGCTGTTGAGGTAATATTTTATGATGCAGAACCTGAGTTTTACCAAAGTGTGTTTTTACATCCTTATTCTGCTGAAGTAATGCATGTGGAAAACCATTTTTCGGGATTTTTTGCATTTATATTAAAAGGTCACATGCGTTTATGGCTGCCTAAGGAACTTGGTGAGCAAGTAGTTGGGGTCGCTATTTTACTGTTCATTTTCATTATCATATCGGGATTTATTTTATGGTTGCCCAAAAAGCGGAAAAATTTAAAACAGCGTATTAAATTTCTTTGGAAACCTACAACTGGGTGGAAACGTAAAAACTTCGATTTGCATGCTATTGTTGGGTTTTACGTATGTTCTCTGGCTTTGGTTTTGGCATTTACAGGCTCAGTGATGTCTTATAATTGGCTGAAGTATGTGGTTTATAAATCAGCTGGAGGTAATAAAGTCGCAGCGTTTGTAATACCAGAAAATGTGAGTGGCAATTTCAAAAACGACGGAGAAACCGTGCCTATGGATTATTTGATTGAGAAGCTAAAACAAGAAATGCCTAATGCCGAAAGTTTTGAGTTGCATTATCCAGAGTCCAATAAATCCACTGTTTATGTTGAGGTTTCTAACACTGAAGGCGTGTATTATGATTCCGATTATCGTTTTTACGATCAAAATACACTAGAGGAAATAGAAACTCCTGGTGTTTACGGAAAGTACAAAAATGCTCAGGTAGCTGAAAAAATCCTGCGCATGAACTACGATATACACGTAGGGGCCATTGGAGGTTTGGCAGGTAAACTAATTGCATTTATATCCAGTTTGTTAATAGCAACGTTGCCGGTTACAGGCATCCTTTTATGGTATGGAAGACATTATAAAAAAGAGAAATCACCAAAAAAGAATTAGATTTATTATTCTTACTTTTTAAGTTTAAAATATCGATAAAATACAATAATTTTCTTTAAAACGATATAAAATAGCATTTAAATTTGCCAAAATTGAAATTTATAACCTATTTTGGCACTAAAACCCAGTCTATTATGAAGAAACTTATTGTACCTATATTGACCTTACTTTTTTTAGGATGTGATAAAGAAGAATCCGTAAAACCTAATACAGATGCTAATGCAGCTGTTGAAGCCTTAACCGAATTTACTGTTGCTAACAAGGTTTTTCAAGATGTGGGCAACAATAGTGCTGATGCCGTATTGAGTGCCGAAAGCTCTACAAATACTTCTAAATCAAATAATACAAAGGCAAACGAACCTGTTATAACCGTTAGCCCTTTGGATTTTACGACGTTTCCTAAAACCATTACAATCGATTACCAATCGGGCGTTTTGTGCAAAGATGGCATCACCCGAAAAGGTAAAATTATTGTGGTTTCTACCGATTGGTATGGTAAAAAGGATAGCGAGCATACCGCTACTTTTGAGAATTATTACCATAATGAATTTAAGGTACAAGGTACACACTACGTAAAGAATTTAGGAAAGAATCAAGATGATAATTTGGAGTATAGCGTAACTATTGAGAACGGAAAAATAACCAACGCAACCGGAGCAACAATTAATTACACCGAACAGTCTACAAGAACTTGGGTAGCAGGTTCTGATACACCACTTAATATTTGGGATGATGAATATTTGTTAGATGGCACACAAGCAGGGGTGAGTTCTAAGGGTATTGAATATGCACTTACGGTTGTAGACCCGCTACATTTTGTGTTGTTACCTAGAAGTATCGAGTCTGGTATTTTAAACGTATCTGTTGGGAATATTAATGATATTGAGCTGAACTACACCAATAAAACCCTTACTATTTTAGGAAAAACATATCCTTTTATAGAGGAATAAGGAAATAGGCCTTTAAACAATCTTGCCGTCAACCATAGTCAATTTTCTATCCGCTAGGTTGGCCAATTCCTCATTGTGGGTAACAATAACAAAGGTTTGACCGAATTCATCACGCAATTTAAAGAAAAGGTTGTGCAGGTTTTCGGCCGATTCACTGTCTAAATTTCCAGAGGGCTCGTCGGCAAAAATAAGTCCAGGACTGTTACTCAAGGCTCTTGCTACCGAAACACGTTGCTGTTCACCACCAGATAATTCATTTGGTTTATGGTCGTAACGGTGCGATAAGCCTAAAAAATCCAATAATTCCTTAGCTCTGTTTTCGGCTTCAACTTTTTTTGTTCCTTTTATAAAAGCAGGCAGACAAACATTTTCTAAAGCAGTAAATTCAGGTAAAAGTTGATGAAATTGAAAAATAAAACCAATATGTTCATTTCTAAATTTGGCCAACTCCTTATCGCTTAAATTCGTAATGTTGGTGTTGTTTATTGCTAAACTATGTTCTTCTTTAGCGCTGGCTTTATCTAATGTACCCAAAATTTGTAATAAGGTGGTTTTGCCAGCACCCGAAGCACCAACAATAGAAACAATTTCACCTTTTTTTACATGAATGTCAACGCCTTTAAGCACATGTAAGTCGTTAAAATACTTGTGGATATTTTTTGCTTGAATCATTTATAAAAAATAACAGCCGTGAATTTACTACTTTACAGTGTGATGTACAATTATGAATCGTCTTTCTTCTGAAAAACATTTTTAAGGGTAGCATAATCAATAAAATATTGTATCCTTAAAGAGAAGATATTTTGCATTGGTTGAGCAAAAAGCGTTTCTAAGCTATCTCCATAATTGTCCGTTGAAGCATTATCTCTATTGAATAATTGGTTTCTATATAAAGCGGTTAAAAAGCTTCCTGGAGCAAACTGCCATGTGTAATTTAAATCTATATTCCAGGTATTAAAATTAATGTTCGGGTCATTATTTAGGTCATCCACGGTGTAGCCAGAGCTTTGGGTTAACCGACCATTTTCTTCAAGTGTAAAAAGATTTTCTTTATAGTCTACAGTATCCCAATAGTTTCTAAACGTTAAAGAAAGTGCATGGAATGGATTAAATGTATAATTGACTCTTAATCTGTTTTCTTGTATTTTTCTATCCCGTTCACCAAAAATAATATCATCACCTATTCGAGACGTATACCCTCTATCTTTTTTGTTTATACTGTAATCATAGGCATAATCTACTAAGAACTTATCACTAAAACGAATTCTTGGACTTATGCCGAATGAATATTCTTTAGAATCTCTTCCATTTTCAAAGAAAACAGTGTTTCCAATATTAAAATTGATCGAGAAAATTTTATTGTTGTTTGTGGAAATTCTTAAATCGGAACTTAGCCTATCTTCGTATATAAAATAGCGTCCATTAACTCTTGGTTCAAAATAATCATATTGTTTGCCAGGTTGATACTCAATATTCCCTCTTAAACCCCAAAGGTTTCTAGTTTGCGCGTTAAACCTTAAACCAAATTCAAAACCTGTGAACACATTAGGTTTTGCCAATTTGTTGTAATTAATATAGGTGGAAACAAAATAGTTGTTGAATATTTTAGTAGGCTCAAAAATTCTATAGGATGCATCCATGCCAATATTACTGAAGTTATTTCTCCTATTGAGCCCTAAATCGTTGATATTGTATCTTGTGTCCGAATATCTATGATCTATACTATATCTAAAATTACCACCCGTTTTACCAATTCTTATAAATGTATTATAACCAGTTGAAGTGCTGTCGTTAGCTAAGTTTAGATAACTCATTTTGGCTTCTCCTCTCACATTATAATTATTGCTTTTATCAGAAATATCAAAAACCAATCCAGTGGCATTAGCATCCCTAAAATTACCACTTCGCGTTACATTGGTGTTAATAAGGCTAACAGATGAATTTCTGTTAAATTGTTGGTCAATAACTAGAATGTTATAATTTGTTAAGGGTTCTACAACTTGTTCTCTGGTGTTTCCAGAAACCGTGTCGCGAATGGTAGCGTTTGTTTTTTCGGTAATGGCATTGAAAAAACCAATACCCAATCCTTTTTTTGTGCGACCAGAGATTTTGACTGCATTTAAAACCTTAACGGTACCTGGGTAATTATCGAGTACTTCTCCATCATTCAAATCAACAATCCCTGTAGGTCTGCTACCTATACGTCTTGAAAAGAATAAATTGCCTTTGTCAAATAAATCGACGCCTTCGGTAAAAAACTGACGTTGCTCGGAAAACGTCTGCTCAAAAGGACCCAAATTCAATTCTAAGTTATCAAATCCAGCTTGGCTAAAATCAGGGATAAGGGTTGCATCTAGCGTAAAGTTTTCTGTAATTCCGTATTTTAAATCTAGTCCAAACTTTAAATCGGTCGTAGTTTCACCATCAAAATCGTTTACTAGCCCAGATGTAAATGGATAAAAACTTAATCTCAGGGGAGGTTGAATGTTTTCCAAGTTTCTGATTTCTCCATGATATAAGCCAATATTTCCTTTAGTTGGATCAATAGGATTCCATGTATATTGAGATTGGTTTCTTCTAAAACGCCTGTGAAACTGTACCCCCCAAGTCTGTACTTCTTTGTTGGAAAAGCGGAGTGCTCTATAAGGTATCTTCATTTCAACTACCCAACCATCATCTACAATATTTACTTTGCTTTCCCATACGGCATTCCAACTAAAATCTTCACCTACACTGGGATTTGCAATAGCATCTAATTGAGTTCCAGAACTCAGAACGAAGAATTCCGTATCATTTTGTGCGTCATTATTTGGATTTAGGACAAAACCAAAAAAGTCAGATTGCCCAAAATTATCTCTAGTATTAATCTGACTCATAATTTTAGAAGGGTCATCATATAGATAAGCTCCCAAATAAATGGCTTCATCATCATAAGTAAGTTTAACAATGGTTTTAATCCCTAGTGTATCTTTAATACCTACATCTGGTCTAAACTGGGTAAAATCCTTTGCTTCTTCTGCCGTTTTCCAAACATCATCGTCTAGAATTCCGTCAATTTTGGGAGGTGTGTTGGTCTTTTTGATATTGTAAACCTTTTTGTCTGCTTCCTGGGAAAAACTTAAAAAAGTACAGGTGATAAAAATGAAAATAAAAAGGTAAAACCGCATTGATTTTGATTTGATTGGTGCGAAACCTTATGAAAAAGTTATAAAATAAGCTCCTTAAGCAAAAATAATTCAAGGGTTTTATGTTTTTCATAATTTAAAGTTAAAATTGAAACTGTAAGTTTTGATAGCCAAAAACAACTAAACTTTGCTTAATTTTAAGACCTATGAAAGATAATTTACAAATTGCCACATTTGCGGGTGGATGCTTTTGGTGTACTGAGACCGTTTTTATGCGATTGGAAGGTGTAGAAAAAGTGATTTCTGGCTACACTGGTGGTCACATTAAAAATCCCGCTTACCGTGAGGTATGTACAGGGCGAACGGGCCATGCCGAAGCGGTACAAATTTTTTACGATGAAAGTAAAATTGACTATAAAGAGCTTTTAGAAATCTTTTTTGCAACCCACGACCCAACAACACTAAATAGACAAGGGAACGATATTGGCACGCAATACCGCTCTGAAATTTTTTATCATGATGATATGCAAAAAGACTCAGCGCTAAGTTTTGTAGAATTTCTTGAAAGAGAACAAATTTTCAGTAATCCAATAGTCACTAAAGTAACACCCTTTGATGTGTTTTATAATGCCGAAGATTATCACCAAAACTATTACAATCAAAACAATGAACAATCTTATTGCCAATTTGTAATAAACCCTAAACTGAAAAAATTCAAAACTACTTTTTCCAATAAATTAAAGAACGAGTTATGAAGCCATATAGGAAGTTTGAAGAGTATAACATGGAAGTTACCGATGACGTTAAAGCGAGATACAAAAGTATTATTGAAGATTTGGGAGAGAATCCAGTTAGGGACGGTCTTTTAAAAACACCTGAACGGGCGGCCAAAGCAATGCAATTTTTAACGCAAGGCTATCATCAAGACCCTGTTGAGGTTTTAAAAAGTGCCATGTTTAAAGAGTCGTATAATGAAATGGTGATTGTAAAAGACATTGAATTGTACTCCTTGTGTGAGCATCATATATTGCCTTTTTTTGGAAAGGTGCACATAGCTTATATTCCAAATGGACATATAGTTGGATTGAGCAAATTACCTAGAGTGGTTGATATTTTTGCAAGACGCTTGCAAGTACAGGAACGGTTGACCGAGCAGATATTGGATTGTATTAATGATACCTTAAAACCTCAGGGAACAGCGGTTGTTATAGAGGCGTCGCACATGTGTATGATGATGCGAGGTGTACAAAAGCAAAATTCGGTGACCACTACATCTGGTTTTCGGGGGCAATTTGAAAAAATTGAAACCAGAAATGAATTTTTAAAACTTATTGGGAAGTAATCTTGGTATGTTTCTTGCTTATTTTTAAATGTAAAAACTCAAATTAATGCATAAATATAGAAAACTATTTTTGGGTATCTTGTTTGATGCCATAGGTTATGTGTCTTACTTGTTTCCAGGTTTTGGTGAGTTTACCGATATACTATGGGCACCGCTTTCCGGTTGGTTAATGACTAAAATGTACAAAGGTAAAGCTGGTAAGGTGGCAGGTGTTGTTACATTTGTAGAAGAAGCCCTTCCCGGAATGGATTTTATACCAACATTTACAATTATGTGGATTTATACTTTTGTGTTCAATAAGAAGGAAACCATTATTGAGGTTGAATAAAAAAGAAAAGCCGCTCAAAATTTTGAACGGCTTTTCATTAACTACAAATTATAGGTTATTCCTAAATTTATATTCCTTCCAATGTTAAAAACACCATCTGGTTTTAACCTTGATAAGTGATTTATATAGGTTTTGTTCGTTAGGTTAGTTCCAGATATGGTAATGGTTGCTTCATTTTTAAAGAGTGTAAAGCTACCGCCAAATCCAGCACTTAATAAACTATAACCAGGGGTCGAGGTCTCAAAAACGCTCACATTATTTTGGTTAAACGTAGTTTTTAGCCTAATAAAAGAATATACATTTTTAAGGCTGTTTGTATTGAATTCAACCCTCAAGGTGTTTGTTAAGGAGTTGGCAGGGATTAAAGGTAAATAACTGTCATTTGATAGCTTTCCGGTAACCATTTCAAAACTGGATTCAAAATGCAACCAATCCAATGGATGTGGGTGTAAATGGAAACCAGCCTCACCACCATAAAGCCTAGCATCATCCTGTAAATATAAATAAACGGGGTCACCATCAATCTCAGTGCCGTCGGGAGACAGAAAAATGTAATTATTAACGATGTTATAAAACCCGTTTACAAAAAACTCAATATGCTCGTTTTTTAGTTCCAATGCCAAATCCGATTGAAAATTCTGTTCGTTATCTAAATTTGGGTTTCCAATTTCGTATCGATTAGTGCCTTCGTGGGAACCATCAGAAGTAAGTTCGGCTAGGTTAGGAGCTCTAAAACCAGTAGCAAAGTTTAAACGCATGCTTAGGTTTTTGGCAATGTTTGTTTTAAGTCCAATAGCGCCATTAAAACTATTGAAATTTCTTTGCAGACCAGATACCACATTAATATTTCGGTTGTCATAGCGCGCACCTAGTTGTACATCAGTTTTTTCAAAATGAATATGCGAGGTGGCTAAAAAACCAATATCGTTAGTAGTAGCATTAGGGATTAACTGTTCTTCGCCATAATTGGTGTTTACTTGGTTCATGCCTTGAACACCGACAATTGTTTCGAATTTTCCTAATCTTGGGAGGTTGTACTTAACATCGTAATTAAATGTTTTTAATTTCATGTGAAGGGCCGCTTCTAGGATTTCTTCATCGTGATCTTCATGTTCTTCTTCATCATGATGCTCTTCTTCGTCGTGTTCTTCCTCTTCATGATGTTCTTCATCATCATGGTGATGGTGCTCTTCAAATTCCTTTCGGTCATTATAAATATATCCCAAGTTAATGTCTATTTTGGAGTTATTTAAATAGACTGTCGATTTAGAACTGAATACATGGTTGGTTATGTCCTGATAGGGCAACAAAGGTGTTTTAAGTGTAGATTGTTCACCTATGTCTTCAGGAATACCGAGTTTAGAGCTGTTTAAATTGTATCGAAATTCAGTTTTGAAATAATCATCCTGATACCCTAAGCCAGCTTTAAAATTCTTTTCAGAAAAACGTGTGTTCGTAACGCGGTAGTTATTGGTGTTGTAATCGGAATGCTCCGTGACGCTTCCTCTAAATAGAAATTTGAATCTATCAGTAGAAGATCGATAACCTGCCGAGGTATTGAAACCCTGTGTGTTGCTGTAATAATTTCCGCTAACATCGCCTTCTGAAGTATTAGCTTGGGCAAAACGCTCGGGGTTTATATAAAGCACGCCACCCAAAGCATCACTTCCATAGAGTAGGGAAGCTGGACCTTTAATAACTTCAACACTTTCAACGCCGTTACTGTTTAAACCCAATCCATGCTCATCACCAAATTGCTGGTTTTCCAGTCGAACACCTTGTGTGTAAACCAAAACACGATTAGAGCTTAGGCCTCTAATAACAGGTTTGCCAATACCTAGCCCTGTGGTGACACTTTCCACACCAGCAATGTTGGTAATACCGTCAGCCAAGGTAACAGCACCTTTGGCTTTTAAATCGGACATTTTTTCTTGTTCAACCTTCATAACATTTTCACTCTGTAATTTGTGAAAAGGTGTTGAAATGATAATATCTTCCATTTCTATTGCAGACGGTATAAGGCCAACAGAAATAGGTGATGCATTGGGAACGGTTATGGTTAATGATTGTGTTTTGTAACCAATGCTGGAAATTATTAAAGTGTGGCTTCCTGTAGGGAGATTTTCTATTTGAAAAAAACCGTTATCATCGGAGTAGGTTCCCTTTTCAAGATTGGATATGTAAATATTTACGAATGGTAATGTTTGGTTTGTATCGGCATTTGTAACCGTACCTTTTATTGAGTTTTGTGAATATAAATTTGTAATAGCTAGAAATAGCAATGTATTTATTAATAATCGCATGTGTTTGATTTTTTAATTTAAATAATTTGTAAATGCTGAATTATTCAGCTTGAGGTTATTTAAATTAAAGCAGGAGGACCTCTAAGTGCGGTTTGTAGGCGTTGGTATTCGCTTATAAATTGGTATTGCGATGCAACTTCTAGGGGTTGTTCTTTAGGTGTAAAAAAATGATAATCGAGATGATTAAATGTGTAATGTGTAGTAGGCTTAAACTTGTAAAAATCACAATCTATATTTAGTTCGTGCAAGTGAGTAGATTTTTCACCCAAGCAAATATCGTGTTTGTGATTGGAAAACAAATGGGCAAACTTGGCATAAGTAGGCACAAGTAACGTTAAGGCCAAGCAAATGGTTACTATTTTAAAAATGATATGTTCTTTAAATAACTGTATCAATCAAGAAAACGTTTAAACCCTATTCTTCTGAGCATTTTTTTTTCAAAGTTCCAAAAAAAAGTAAACTGACCAAAAACCCAACCAAAAAAAACAAGCAAAACCTGGTACAAAATTAGTCCAATAATAATATATAAGGCCCAATACAGTACTAAATTTAGGTTTTCTTTAGTAATTCCAATCCATTTCATCACAGGTCTGCCCACAAATACAGAAGAAGAACCCGTTGTGGCAAAGACTAAAAAGATGCTAATCATTTCCCATTTGTAGGTTACTTTCCATTTGTTTTCCAGTTTTTTGAAAAGAAACAAGAAGAATTTCAGCAATAAAAAGTAGATGATGATACTTGATAAAAGGATGAAAGCTTTATGGGCATCATTCAAAATAACCAGTGATAATTTTATGGAAGAATAAATTAAAGCCAACATTCCCAAAAAAGGGAAAAGCAGTTGCCAATTATGTTGTATTTGCCAGCGTTCCTTAAACTTTTTCACAAATTAAGTTTAAACAAAAATAAGCTAAAGCATTTAAATTCTGGGAGTAAAAGGGCCTAATCTTTGATTGTAAGTAAGTTGAAAATATATAAAATAATTATAGAGTTTGTAGTTTACTTCATAGCCATAATCAATGCCATCACGGTAATCAATGGGCATTTGGTAGAGGTTGCTATTAAATTGGAAAGGGTTTGCTGCTCTTCTGTTCCATTCGTTTACGTAAATAATGTTTCTGCTTTCCAATAATTTTTGGGAATAAAAACCTTCTGGCCGGGCATTGCCAACCATCCAGGCATTAAAGCCTGGTTCGATAATAATGATTTCGTATTCCAAAGAATCATTGGCTATTTTTACGGTATCATTCTCTTTGATGTTTTCTAAATTACCACTAGAAGAAGATACCACAGGTTTTGAAGAATTGCAGGCTATTATAAATGCCATAATAAGAGTTATGTAGATTGCTGTTTTCATTTTATGTGTTTTTATTCAAAAGTATCAGTAATGATTGTACATCGAAACCACTAATGAGCGAATGTCTATTTTTGTTTAGTGAAATGATTATCTGGCACTTATAAATTTACAAAAAGCATTTCTTAAAATATCTTACTTAAAGTTATTTTAACAAAAAAGCCAAACACTAAGTGTTTGGCTTTTGTATATAATTTGTAGCAATAAGTATTATCCTTTAAACAGGCCGCCTAAAAGGCCTCCTAAACCACCTTTTTTCTTATTTCCACCAAGAACCATTCCGGCAACATCGTCAACTACACTGCCATCGCCGTCAGCATCTAATATAGATTCTAAAAAGCTTTGTTCATTACCAGCAGAACTACCGCTAAGCATACCACCCAACAGGCTTTCTAAACCATTTGAGCTATTTACATTCTGCTTTTTTGCTTGATTTCCTAAAATACCCAATAGAATAGGGGCGGCTACCTTTAGTATTTGAGCGACGCTGTTGGCATCAACACCAGATTTTTGACTGATGGCTGCTTGAACATGTTGTTGTTTGTTGCCTAAAACGTGCCCTAATATTTTACTACCATCATTAATAACATTAGCGTCTACACCACCGCTAAATAATCCACCTAAGTTATCCAATATGCTACCGTCGTGTTTGCTATTTAAGGCTCCTAAAAGACCTTCGGCACCTTGTGGTGTAGAGGCGTTACGTTTCATGGCGGCCGTTAAAACTGGCATGGCCATGTTTAAAACATCTTGTGTTTTGTTTTGTGGTTGGTTTGTTTGACTTGAAACCCCACTAATAATTGTTTTTCCTAAATCGCTGTTTAGTAAATCTAATATTCCAGACATAATTTTAATTTTTTGGTCATTCAAAATACAAAAAAAACTCCTAACTAACTTGCTAGGAGTCTTAATTTAAAGTTATATTTTGATAGGGTTACCCTAAAATACTTATAATTTGTGAAGCCAATTCGGTTCCAATTCTATCTTGAGCTTCTGCAGTTGCTGCACCTGTATGCGGTGTTAAAGACAATTCAGAGTTCATCAATAACGTGATTTCTGGTTTTGGCTCTTTTTCAAATACGTCTAATGCTGCACCGGCTACTTTGCCACTTTTTATAGCTTCTACTAAGGCAACTTCATCAACCACACCACCACGGGCTGCATTCGCAATAAATACACCATCTTTCATCAGATCAAATTCTTTCGAGCCAATAACATATTCGTCTTGTGCAGGAACGTGTAGAGTGATAAAATCGGCTTGTTTTAAAACGTCTTCTTTAGAGATGGTTTTGATGTTAAAGTTTACTTTTTGCCCATCAAAAAAGTCTAATTCTAAATTAGCTTCTTCCATAAATGGATCAAATGCAATCACTTTCATGCCAGCACCCAAGGCAACTTTGGCGGTAGCTTGGCCAATTCGACCAAAGCCTAAAACACCAAGAGTTTTTCCTTTTAATTCAACACCTTTGGCATAGGCTTTTTTAAGCTTACCAAAATTAGCATCACCTTCAAGAGGCATGTCTCTGTTCGATTTGTGCAAGAAACGCGCTAAACCGTAAAAATGTCCAAACACCAACTCTGCCACAGAGTGTGAAGAAGATGCAGGTGTGTTAATTACATGGATGCCTTTTCCTTTGGCATATTCTACATCGATATTATCCATACCAACGCCACCGCGACCAATAATTTTGATACTTGGGCAAGCATCAATAAGATCTTGTCTCACTTTGGTAGCGCTACGTACCAATAAAACGCTAATATCGTTTTCGTTAATATAATTTATCAATCGCTCTTGGGCTACGGTAGTTGTAATCACTTCATAACCGCCTTTTTCTAGAGCATCTATACCACTTTGTGAAATACCGTCGTTTGCTAATACTTTCATTTTTGTTTTTTTGTCATTCCCGCGAGGACGGGAATCTATTTAATTTTAGTTACAATTTATTTTATGGATTCCTGCTTGCGCAGGAATGACAGTGTTTATGCTTTTCTTTCTAACTCGCTCATTACTTCTACAACAGCTTTTACGCTATCTAAAGGTAATGCGTTATACATTGATGCTCTATAACCACCAACACTTCTATGGCCATTCAAACCACTAATGCCAGCTTCTTTAAGCATGGTATCAAACGTTTCTTTTAAGTTTTCGTTTTCAAGAGTAAACGTAGCATTCATCATAGAACGGTCTTCTTTAGCAGCAAATCCTTTAAACAATGGATTGATGTCGATTTCAGAATACATCAAAGTTGCTTTTTTCTCGTTCAATTCTTGGGCAGCTTTAATACCGCCAAGGTTTTTCAGCCATTCCAATGTCAACATAGACGTGTAAACTGCAAACACAGGAGGCGTGTTGAACATACTGCCACTGTCTATATGCACTTTGTAGTCCATGATAGATGGAATGTTACGCGATACTTTTCCTAAGATATCTTCTTTTACAACTACCAATGTGGTACCAGCAGGTCCCATGTTCTTTTGGGCACCAGCATATATGATTCCGAATTTAGAGAAATCCAATTCACGTGAAAAAATATCACTACTCATATCGCATACCATCGGAATTTCGCAATCTGGGAATGATTTTAATTGCGTTCCAAAAATGGTGTTGTTTGAGGTGCAATGGAAATAATCGTAATCTGAAGGGATATCGTACTGTTTCGGGATGTAATTGAAGTTAGCTTCTTTAGAAGAGGCTACTTCGTAAATATCATCCAGCTTTTTAGCTTCCTTAATGGCTTTAGATGCCCAAGTTCCTGTATTTAGGTAACCAGCTCTTTTTTCCAAAAGGTTTAAGGCTACCATTAAAAATTGGGTGCTAGCACCACCTTGTAAAAATAATGCTTTATAACCTTTGCCTTCAAGCCCCATTAATTCTAATACCAAGGACCTTGCTTTTTCCATAACATCAATAAAAGCTTTGCTTCTATGTGATATTTCTAATATGGATAAACCATCATTGTTGAAATCAAGAACAGCTTCTGAAGCTTTCATGATGACTTCTTGTGGTAAAATACTTGGTCCTGCACTAAAGTTATGTTTTTTCATTATTCTATGATTAATTTTAGAGTCGCAAAGTTGCTAATTAATTATATATTTTACAGTAAAAATTCAATAATTTTTTCGTTAAATCGATAATAAAAATTCAACGGAATCTATATTATCAGCATAATCCCAAAGTTCTGGTTTTTGGGTTTTTCCAAATGGGATTTCGGTTTCTATAAACCCATTAGAAACAACACATTGTATTTGGTCTTTTTTATTATTTAGCGTTGTCTTTAGATTTTCTAGAGAGTCGTAATATTCGTAAAAAACAGTGGCAATTGGCGAAGTGAAATTTTCATCTTCCTTAATCATTAAAAACCCATTTTCAAGCATATCGAATTCGCTCATTAAATATACGGCTTTGTTGTAATCGTAATTATTGGCATACTTCAGTTTGTCAATTATGGGGTGCCAGTGGTACATCGCTTCAAAAAAGGCGTCAAAGTTGTAACCTTTGGGAACAAATAGTTTAGAAACATTTCTGCATCCTAAGCCGTAATATCTAAAAATGTCTTCAGAGAGGTTTTTTAAATCTTCTCCAGATTCATTGCCGTGCAAAATGGCAGCAGAATTTCTATTTTTCCTGATGATGGAAGGCTTGTTTTTAAAATAATACTCAAAATACCGGGCCGTATTGTTGCTGCCTGTGGCTATAACGGCATCGAAACTTTCTAATTTTTCTTCGGTAAAATTTATTTTGCCTTTAAAACCAGGTTCTATATGTTCCAAATATTTAGCTAAATAGGGTAGCAGGTGTTTGTCGTTTGATGATTGCTTTACAATGACATCATGTCCACAAATCAATACCGATAAAAAATCGTGAAACCCAACCAATGGAATGTTACCAGCCATAATAACCGCTACTTTCTTTGGGGAAACATCGGCCATTTTATAAGGTGTTAACCAAGTTTTTAAATTGTTTTCGGTTAATAAATTGGCCCATCCTTTTAAAGCAAATAAAATGTTTTCTTTGGTAAACCACCCATTATGTTCTTCGGCCAATTTTATTTGGTGCTTAAAGCCATCAAGAAACACACGATTATGTTCAACATTATTTTCTAATTGAACAACTTCGTTAGTAAATTGCCCCAAAAAATCTCCTAATTTTACAAAAGCGTTAATTCTTTGTTGTAAATTCATTCTAAGTTTGGTTATGAATGGTTTTGGCTTTATTTTTGCGATGCAAAGTTAGAAAAATGTAATGAACGACCTTTTTTTAAACTTACTTTTATTGAAAGTTTAAAGAATAATTAAAATTGAAAAATTATGGCAATTATTATAACTGATGAATGTATAAATTGTGGAGCTTGCGAACCTGAGTGCCCTAATACCGCAATATATGAAGGTGCCGATGATTGGCGCTATAGTGAAGGTACTAGCCTAAAAGGCAATGTGGTCTTGACTAATGGTAAAGAAGTTGATGCTGATGAGGCGCAAGAACCAGTAAGCGATGAAGTCTATTATATCGTACCAGATAAATGTACAGAGTGTAAAGGATTCCATGACGAGCCACAATGTGCTGCGGTTTGTCCGGTAGATTGTTGTGTGCCGGATGATGACCATGTGGAAACTGAGGAGGAGTTGCTTGCAAAGCAACGCTTCATGCACCCAGAAGGTTAATTTTATTTAATATTATATTTAGCCCCGAGCATTTGCTCGGGGCTTTTTTTTTGCATTTTTAAAGTTTGGCTTTCATAAAATAAATAAGCTCTTTGTAATAAAATATGACTTAGATGTGTTAAAATATCATAAAAAAATAAAAATTATTAAAAATAGTGTGAAAAAAGACTATTTTAGTAAGTGTAAAATCAACACTTTAATTTTAGTTGTAAAATTATATTAACTGTTACAGCTAGATTATAGTTGATTTGCAACTTGAAAAAACCAATTAAACTAAACAAACAATGCAAATTCAAAAAAAGTGGCTTAAACCAGCCTTTGTTATTCTACTTTGTGCTTTAATAAGCGCTTGCAACAACAAAAAATCTGATGCAGCAGATAGCGCGCCCAAACGTATGGAAATACTTTTCTTGGGGCACAAGAACAATTCCAATCACGATTCCCAAAAATTAGCAGAAATTCTGTCAAGGGAATATTTTAGATCTGGTATAAATATATCTTTTACAGATAATCCAGACGATTTGAACAAGGAAAACCTTTCCCATTATGCGGGTTTGATTGTGTATGCAAACCATGATACAATCTCTGCACCACAGGCAGAAGCACTTTTAGATTATGTGAGAGGCGGAAAGGGACTTATAGCGTTGCATTCAGCTTCGTTTTGTTTCAGAAATAATGATGAAGTTGTAGAAATGATTGGTGGTCAGTTTAAAAGTCATGGATATGACACCATTCAGAATGTTGTTCTTAAACCAGAACACGAGGTCATGAAAGGCATAACAGCTTTTAAGACCTTGGACGAAACTTATGTACACGATAAGATTTCACCAAACATAGAGGTGTTGGCCGAGCGTGTAGAAGGTGATCATCACGAGCCTTATACTTGGGTTAGGCCTTATGGCGATGGAAGGGTGTTTTACACAGCATATGGGCATGATAGGAATACCTTCACCAATCAAGGTTTTTTAGACTTGGTTAAGAATGGTTTGTTATGGGCTGTTGGAGATGAGGCAAAGGCAAACCTAGATAAAGTATTTATTGCTAAGCCGGAATATACCGACGGACTTGTACCGAACTACGAAAAAAGAGACCCTGCACCAAGAGTTCAAGCGCCTTTAACTCCAGAGGAATCCATGTCGCTTATGCAGGTGCCTGTTGGATTTGAACTTAAACTTTTTGCATCGGAGCCTATGATCTACAATCCTATGTATATGAATTGGGATGAAAAAGGAAGGCTTTGGGTTATTGAAACGGTAGATTATCCAAACGAAGTGAAAGATGATGATTTGGGAGACGACCGTATAAAAATATTGGAAGATACCGATGGAGATGGTAAAGCGGACAAAGTAACCACGTTTGCAGAAAAATTAAATATCCCAACCAGTTTTGTGTTTTCAAATGGAGGTATTATTGTTAGTCAGTCTCCTTCATTTTTATTCCTTAAGGATACAGATGGTGATGATGTAGCCGATATAAGGGAAGATATTTTGCCAGGTTGGGGAAAAAACGATACCCATGCCCAATCTTCAAATTTAAGATATGGTGTAGATAACGATATATGGGGCATGGTAGGTTATTCTGGTTTTAGAGGGGTATCGCAACAAGGCGGTACCGATTCTTTGTCGTTCGACAATGCAATGTATAAGTTCGATCCAAATACTCGTGACATAGAACATTTGGGAGATGCTTCCAACAATACGTGGGGCTTAGGTTTTTCTGAAGAATTTGATGTATTTATATCTACTGCCAATAATACGCACACGGCCTTTTTTGGTATGCCCAAGCGCTATTTTGAAAAAGCGGGGATAGACGAAAATGGTGTGATTAAATTAGATGCCCATTACGATATGCGCTATGCCATCAAAAACCTACGTCAAGTTGATGTCATGGAAGGTTTTACTGCAGCGGCAGGACATAGTCTTTATACGGCAAGGGATTTCCCTAAATCGTATTGGAATAGTGTGGCATTTGTAACAGAGCCCACAGGAAGAGTGGTTCATAAGGTGAACTTGAAACAAGAAGGTGCAGGTTTTATAGAAGATGGCGATGGTTGGAATTTATTGACCAGTGGTGATGAATGGGCTGGTCCTATACAAGCAGAGGTAGGTCCCGATGGTGCTGTTTGGATTGCCGATTGGTATAATTTTATAATTCAGCATAATCCAACTCCTTCTGTTAATTCTGCTGGTGTTGAAGCTACCAATGGCTATGGGAATGCTTATGTGAATCCGTTAAGGGATCGTTCTCGCGGACGTATCTACAGAGTGGTTTACAAAGGGCACGATAAAAAAAGTACGCTTAAATTAAATAAGGATGATAAGCAAGGCCTTGTAAAAGCATTATCTAATAACAATATGCTTTGGAGAACGCATGCGCAAAGATTGCTTGTGGAAAGTGGCGATACATCTGTATTTCCTCAATTATTCAAACTGGTACAAGACGAGTCGGTTGATGAAGTTGGTATTAACGCACCTGCTATTCACGCGCTCTGGACACTTCATGGCTTAGGGGCTTTTGATGGTGGTAACCAGGAAGCTATAAATGTTGCCGTAAAAGCATTGTCGCATCCAACCGCTGGCGTAAGGCGTGCGGCTACTCAAGTGTTGCCGAAAACAGCAGAAATGTTTGATGCTATTGAAAAAGCAGATTTGTTTAACGATGAAGATTACAGGGTAAGGTTGGCAGCCGTATTGGCTACTACCGAAATGGCACCGTCTGATGCTATTGGTCGTGTATTGGTAGGAATGGCAGAAAAAGAAGAGAATTTTGCCGATATGTGGTTGAAACATGCTTTGACTATCTCTGGAAAGTTAAACGAAAACGGATTTAGAGCAGAATTTGCCAAAAGAGGTTATAATATGAACCCGTCTTTAATGGAAGCCTCATTGGCACAGAAGTTAGCATTTGGTTCACAATTAAATGTAGTACAACTTCGTAGAACATTTAGACGTGCTGTGCCATTAACGCCCGAAATAGCCAATAGGGAATGGGTGGTTTCTGGTGATATTGAAACCAATGAAGACCAAGAACATTCAGGACTTATTATGGTTCAAGGAAACCGTAGAAATGGTTACGGACTTTTCTTTGAGAATGGACAATTAAATTTTGTCATCAATCAAAATGGAAGGACTTATAAAGTGGTAAACACAGATCCTCTTCCAAAACAATTCAGACTTGTGGCAGGTTTAGATGCTAAAGGTATGATGAAGCTGATTGTTGATGGCAAGGAAATTGGTTCAGCCCAAACAGCTGGTCTATTCAAAAATAATTTAGACCTAGGTGTAAGGGTTGGTTTTGAAAGAAGTACAGGAAATGATAAGGTGGCCAATTATCCAGATACATTCTTTTCCAGAACGACATCCTTTAATAATGGGAAGTTGGAAATTTTAGATTCATCTTCTAAAAATGAAGTTGTGGCAAATGTCGATCAGGTTATTGTATTGAATACCTTAAAAGATGTTATGAAATACGATAAAGAATTGATTACAGCCAAAGCGGGTACAACTATTCAAATTGTTCTTAACAATCCAGATTTTATGCAGCACAATTTATTACTTATTCAGCCAGGTACTACAGAAAAAGTAGGGGCAGAAGCTGATAAATTGGCAAGTAATCCTAATGGTCAGGAAATGAATTATGTGCCGCAAATGCCAGAGGTACTGGCTGCTACACCATTAATCAATACGGGAGGTAGTTATACCTTAACAATTAAGTTGCCCAATAAAGCTGGAGATTATCCTTATATCTGCACATTCCCAGGGCATTGGCGTATTATGAACGGTATTTTAAGAGTAACAAACTAAAATCAACTAACCATTATTTTTCATTTATGACGAATCAAACGAACTCTGAACCAGATAAGTTACTGTTTCTAACTTGTTTTATAGCTATTGTTACCACTGCTTTTGGTTTTATACTACGGGCTATTGTATTACCGGATTGGGGTGTAGATTTCAATCTTACCCAAACACAGTTGGGGGAAATATCTGGAGTTGGTCTGTGGCCATTTGCTATCAGTATTGTTCTTTTTAGCCTTGTTGTAGATAAAATAGGCTATAAAACCTCTTTGGGTTTTGCCTTTATTTGTCACGTTGCTTCGGTTATTCTTACCGTAAGTGCCGATGGTTACAGTACTTTGTATTTAGCTACATTTATAGGTGCCATTGGTAATGGTATTGTAGAAGCTGTGGCAAATCCTGTGGTTGCGACCATGTTTTCCAAAGAAAAAACAAAGTGGTTGAATATGTTGCATGCAGGTTGGCCAGGAGGTTTGGTTCTTGGTGGTATTATGGCATTGTTAATGGGGGCCGATGTAAAATGGGAATATAAAATTGCATTAACCTTAATCCCAACACTGGTTTATGGTATTATGATGCTAAGACGTAAATTCCCAATAAACGAACGTGTACAGGCAGGTGTGTCTTATAAAGAAATGTTACAAGAAGTAGGAGCGGTTGGAGCACTTGTTATTGTTTCTATTGTGGTATTTCAATTAGGCGAAGTATTTGCTTGGGCGCTTTGGTTAAATGTGGCAATTATTATGCTCATTACCTTATTGTTCGGATTATACACAAGAAGTTTTGGTCAGCCATTATTCGTTATCCTTTTGGTTATTATGATACCGCTTGCGGTAACGGAATTGGGTACCGATAGTTGGATAACCGATTTAATGACGCCTGCCATGAGCCAGATAGGGCTGCAGGCAGGATGGGTTTTGGTGTATACATCGGCTATTATGTTTGTATTGCGATTGTTTGCGGGTCCCATCATCCATAAAGTATCACCGCTTGGCCTGTTGGCTATTTGTTCACTAGTCGCTGCTGTTGGTTTGTTTTTCCTTTCCCAATCTGTGGGTATTATGATTTTGGTAGCAGCTACTATTTACGGCTTTGGTAAAGCTTTTTTCTGGCCTACCATGCTTGGTGTGGTTGCAGAACGTTTTCCAAAAGGAGGTGCATTAACACTCAATATTATAGGAGGATTGGGTATGATAGCCGCTGGAGTTATAGGGGCAGGTATTATAGGGTTTGTGCAGGATAGTTCTATTGAAAAAGGAATTAGGGAGTATGATATGGCTCAAAATACAGAATTGAGTCAAAAATACATCACTGATGAAAAAACAAGTGTTTTTGGTGATTATAGAGCTTTAGACCAACAAAAACTATCAAACGCATCCGAAGCCGAAATTGAAACGATAACAGAAGTTCAGCATCAGTCTAAAAAAGAGGCGTTACAGTACATTGTTATATTTCCGCTTTTAATGTTTGTAAGCTATTTGGCACTTATCTTTTATTTTAAGAGAAAAGGAGGCTATGTTGCCGTAGCACTGACAGAACATGATGATAATTGACAATTTTAAAAATTAAATGGCTTTAAAAAATATAAAATTTGGAGCAAGCACTTGGTTGTGGACGTCGCCCTTTTCAATGGAAACAATCGAAACGCTTTTTCCTAAAATTTCAGAATTTGGATTTGATGTGGTAGAAATTGCAGTAGAAGATCCAACACTAATAGATGTAAAAAAAGTAAAAGAAGGATTGGATAAATATGGATTGGATGTCACTATTTGTGGGGCATTTGGAAGTTCACGTGATTTAACCAACGAATCGTTGGAAGTTCAAAAAAACGGACTTAATTACATAGAGTCCTGTCTGGATATTTGCGCAGAATTGGGTGTATCCTTTTTTGCAGGCCCTATGTATTCAGCAGTTGGCAAAGCACGTATGTTAAGACCCGACCAAAGAAAAGCAGAATGGGATTTGGCGGTGAATAACTTGCAGACGGTTTGTGAAATGGCCGATATGCGAGGACTTAAAATTGCTTTAGAACCCTTAAATAGGTTTGAATCCGATTTGGTGAATACTACCGACGATGCGCTCAGGATGATAAAAGATATCAACCATCCAGCGGCCAAAGTAATGATTGATAGTTTCCACATGAGTATTGAAGAACGTGATGTGGAAAGTGCTATCAAAGCAGCAGGAGATAATCTCATCCATGTGCAGGTGTCTGAAAATTATAGAGGTGCTCCGGGAAGTGGGCAAACACCTTGGGATGCCTATAAAAGAGGTCTAGAAGCAATAAACTATAAGGGCGTGGTTTCCATAGAAAGTTTCACCACCAAAAATATGGAATTGGCTGGTGCTGTTTGTTTTTGGACACCTAAAGCGGATACGCAGGACGATTTCGCTAAAGACGGATTGAGGTTTCTAAAATCATGGGCGGCAGGGTAGATGCATTTTGATAAATGTTAGAGTAGTTCTCGATACATCCCGCTAAAGCGGGACACTCGAACAGGCATTCTAACTAAAACAAGAGCGTCACTTCGAGTGATTTTCGAAGTATGAGAAAATCGTATCGAGAAGAGGTCATGCAGCTAAAAAGCTATAACAAAATTATAAAATAGAATTTCCTCAAACTGGTATAGATTTGTCAGTCTGAGCTTGTCGAAGACATAAAGGCGCAAAACGATTGCGTATAATAATAACATTAAATTAAGATTATGAGTAAAAAAATGAATGTGGCCATTGTAGGTCTTGGTTTTGGAGCAGAATTTATTCCTATTTACCAAAAACATCCAAACGCTGAAATGTATGCCATTTGTCAGCGAAATGAGGAAAAAATGAATGCCATCGGCGATGAGTTTGGAATAGCTGTACGTTACACAGATTATGACGAGTTATTAAAAGACCCCAACATTGATGCAGTACATATCAATACACCCATTCCAAACCATGGGGAGCAATCTATAAAAGCTTTAAAGGCAGGAAAGCATGTGGCGTGCACCGTGCCAATGGCAACAACCGTTGAAGAGTGTAAACAAATAGTTGAGTTGGTAAAAGAAACAGGGTTAACCTATATGATGATGGAAACCGTAGTTTACGCTCGTGAGTTTTTGTTTATGAAAGAGCTTTATGATAAAGGAGAATTAGGTAAAATACAGTATTTAAAAGCAAGCCACCAACAAGATATGGATGGCTGGCCAAACTATTGGCCTGGATTGCCACCAATGCACTATGCTACCCATTGTGTGGGGCCTGTTTTGGCTTTAACCAAAGCCGAAGCAGAATATGTGTCCTGTTTTGGTTCTGGAACCATTAGGGAAGAATTAATTCCTATATACAATTCACCATTTGCCGTAGAAAGTACCCATATAAAATTTAAAGATTCTGATTTAAGTGCCCATGTGTACAGGTCGTTGTTTGATGTGGCGCGCCAGTACCGTGAAAGCTTTGAAGTATATGGTTCTAAAAAATCGGTAGAGTGGCCATTGATTGAAGGGCATCCTTTAGTGGTGCACACCGCTAAAAAACCAGAGCCTGAAATACCGGAGGAAGTAGAATCGCCAGATTATGCTAAGTATTTACCTGAAGAAATTCAACGCTTTACAACAAAAGGGGTGTATGATACAGATGACAATCAGCATTTATCATTTACCCAAGGTGCTGGACATGGTGGTTCGCATCCACATTTGGTACACGAGTTTGTAAATGCATTGATAAAAGGAACGGAACCTTATCCAAATGCCAAACAGTCTGCCAACATTACCTGCGTCGGTATTTTGGCGCACGAATCGGCATTACAAGGAGGTAAACAGATAGCTTTGCCAGATTTTACCTTAAGTGACAATTAAACTTAGCAGTAATTTATCTCATTAACGTGTCATGCTGTCCCGATAGTTATCGGGATTGTTTCAGCATCTCATTCGTTTAGCGAAGAAAAACAAGAAATCCTGAGCCTATGGACTCAGGATTTCTTGTTTTAGTCCCATTGGTTTTTATATTGAATGAAGAGTTTTTATCTTAGAGGAGCCAAAAACAAGTAAAATGGACAATAGTAAAAAATTATACAGTACGGCTTTTGGCTTGGCTGTTTTTACCATTGTCTATAATGTAATTGAAGGACTCATCTCTACCTATTTAGGTTTTGAGGACGAAAGCCTGGCACTTTTTGGCTTTGGTGTTGATAGTTTTATTGAGGTAATTTCTGGATTAGGTATTGCCCGTATGGTTTTAAGAATACAAAACAACCCAGAAAGTAGACGGGACGATTTTGAACGTACCGCTTTAAGAATTACTGGCATTGCATTTTATATTTTGGTTGTTGGATTGGTGGTAACTAGCGTTTATAATATTTACACAGCCCACAAACCTATAACTACCTTTTGGGGTGTGGTTATTGCTGTTATCTCCATAGCCGTTATGTGGGGCTTGGTTGTTTGGAAACGAAACGTAGGCCGCCAGCTCAATTCAGCGCCAATTTTAGCCGATGCTAATTGCACCATGGTTTGTGTATACATGTCCATTATTTTATTGGTAAGTAGTGGTGTTTACGAACTGTTTGGTATTGGGTATATAGATAGTATTGGCACTTTGGGGCTGGCTTATTTTGCTTTTACCGAAGGCAAGGAATGTTTTGAAAAAGCCAATAGTGATAAAAATTGCTGTTGTGATTAAAGGCCTTTTGATATGAATAAAATTTTAAAATAAGGTGTTAGGAAAACGAGTAATATTTTAAACTCACTCAACCCCAAATTCTTTCATTTCCTGTAGGGGTTCTAAAGTTTCCTCATTATTCCAAATGCTATTGTCAAATTTGGTTAATGTTTGGTAAGGAACATTTTTTTCTTGAGTGATGTTCTTGTATTGATCTCTGGTCATATTTTCTGTAGACGAAATAAGCAGTTCTTTTTTGTATCGTACACTGCCCTCAATTTTAAAATCGGTACTTAGTTTATAACGCTCTTTACTGTTTTGAATTAGTGTAAGATCTCTGCTCACATAAAAATAACTTCCTGTTTCTATGTTTGTGTATTTGGGCTGGTAGAAGTTATCTTTTTGTTTTTCATAAATTATGGTTCCGTTATACAGATTGTCTTCATATTTAACACCTAAAATAAGTTTCAAGTTAAGTTTTCTACCGTGTCTGTTTTCAAAATAACCAAAATTTATTCTGGTGATAGCATAATCGCTATCGGAAATAAATAATTTACCACTCAACTTGGCTTTGCCTTTTCGAGGCTTGTAGCTAATTACATAGGTAAGGTTACCGTTGTAAGTGGTTACGTCATCTATTTCATGATCATAAAGCTTAGTATCTAAAAGATTATATAGCATGTATTGTGATCTGTTAATGGGACTTATTACATCGCCTTTTAGGGAATTAACTCCAAGTTCTTGCTTTTGTTCTCTTTTTTGTTCTTCCTTTAATTCTTTGGCCAACGATAGAGAATCTTCAACTTTAAACAATCCTGTTTTTACTTTATAGGTTTTGGTGGTGTCTAAATAGCTTAGTAAAATATGTTGGGCACGTTCTTGAACATTTTTAAGCGAAAAGTTCTTGTTGTGGTCCAGTAGTTTCGTCGCTTTATCCACTACCAGTTTAGTGGAGTCTAATCTTTTGGCATACAGTGTGCCCTTAAAGTCTGTGAAATGAATAGTTTCGCTGTTCATAATAGCCTTAGTAAGGGCTTGTAAATCTGTATTGGCTTGTGCTAATTTTTGTTTGCTAACGTGGGTTGCTTTGTCTATTTCAAAATCCAAATTTTCAAAATCAACATAATTGGTGGTGCGACTAAACAAATGATATTTTTTTAAGCTTGTGCTGTAGTTGGTTTTGACGTTACTTTTTGCACGTGCTATAATGGAATCTATATTTGGCCTTTTATTGCTTATATAAACAGTGTTTAGTTGGTTAAGGACTTGTTCTAGTTTTATTATATAATCTTCCTTTTTTAGGGTTTCAAGGTCTATGGTTTTATCCAAGTAACCCATGCATGAAATTTTTATTGAGTTGTTTTCTAAATCGTTAAGATTAATTGTGAAATAACCTTCTTCGTTAGAAATAACACCTCTGTGTTCCCCAGTTCTTACAGAAGCAAAGGGTATGGGCTCATTGGAGCTTTTTTCAATCAATTGCACCGAAATATTTTGGGATATTATAAATTGAAAGCTGAAAAATGTTAGAATAAGGAAGGTTAAATGTTTCATGGAAAATGTATTCTATTAAAAAACGATTCACGTTTTAAAATGTTACAGCAAAAGCTTTTAGAAAATTATAAATTAGATTGAATATAATCTATATTTGCACTCTCGAAATTTAAACCATTTATATTCCTTATGTGTTAGGGATATCATAAAATATTATAAATAATGAAAGCAGGAATTGTAGGATTGCCAAACGTAGGGAAATCAACGTTGTTTAATTGCTTGTCGAATGCCAAGGCACAAAGTGCCAATTTCCCATTCTGTACCATCGAGCCTAATGTTGGTGTGGTAAATGTACCAGATCCGCGTTTGGAAAAGTTGACGGAATTGGTAAACCCGCAACGCGTGCAACCTGCCACTGTGGAGATTGTTGATATTGCCGGATTGGTAAAAGGCGCCAGTAAAGGTGAAGGTTTGGGCAACCAGTTTTTAGCAAACATTCGTGAAACCGATGCGATTTTGCATGTATTGCGCTGTTTCGATAACGATAATATTGTGCATGTAGATGGTAACGTCAATCCTATTCGAGATAAGGAAACCATCGATATGGAGTTGCAGTTGAAGGATTTGGAAACTGTAGAAAAGAAATTGGATAAAGTAAAGCGCGCTGCTAAAACAGGCAACAAAGATGCTCAAAAAGAAGAAACGGTTTTGTTGAAAATAAAGGAAGGTTTGGAATCCGGGACTTCGGTGCGGGCATTGGAGTTTAGTGAAGATGATGATAAAGATTTTGTAAAACCTATGCAGTTTATTACCGATAAACCTGTAATGTATGTTTGTAATGTAGACGAGGGTTCTGCTGTGTCTGGTAATGCCTACGTTGAAAAGGTGAAAGAAGCCGTTAAGGACGAAAATGCTGAGGTTTTGGTGTTGGCCGTGGCCATTGAAGCCGATATTAACGAATTGGATGATTACGAAGAACGTCAACTATTTTTACAGGATATGGGCTTAGATGATCCGGGCTCGGCGAAGTTAATCCGTTCGGCCTATAAACTATTAAACCAGCAAACCTACTTTACTGCTGGGGTGAAGGAAGTACGTGCATGGACTGTAGACGTAGGAGCTACAGCGCCGCAAGCTGCTGGTGTTATCCATACAGATTTTGAAAAAGGCTTTATCCGTGCCGAAGTAATTGCCTATGATGACTATGTTAACTATGGTAGTGAATCTAAGGTGAAAGAAGCCGGTAAAATGCGTGTTGAAGGCAAAAATTATATAGTTAAGGATGGCGATATCATGCATTTCCTATTTAATGTATAGCAACTGGTTTGTAGTTGTTTAAACAGTCCATTCTTCAATTCTGAGAATGGATTTTTTATTTATACTGTTTTTGAACATCGTAAATTAATAATTTCCAAGCCAAGCACTTTTACTGACACTGCTATTTTAGCAAAATGAAATCTACCAAAACATTTGTATATGGTGTCCTTATAGGGCTATTGGGTATTGTAATGTTCTCATCTAAGGCTGTGATGGTAAAGTTGGCCTATAACTATGAGGT
Source organism: Marixanthotalea marina (assembly GCA_018883545.1). GTDB lineage: Bacteria > Bacteroidota > Bacteroidia > Flavobacteriales > Flavobacteriaceae > Marixanthotalea > Marixanthotalea marina. Next base: position 82,106 of record JAHLEH010000007.1, read on the forward strand.
GGATAGTATTAGCGTTTTACTATTGCGAATGCTATTTGCGTTTCCGTTTTATGTGGCTATTCTTATTTGGAACCGGAAACAAAAAACCACACTTCCTTTAGAGCCTAGAGATTATTATTGGTTGGTAGGTTTTGGGGTTATTGGTTATTATTCCTCCAGTTATTTCGATTTTGTGGGGTTAAGCTACATCAAGGCGAGTTTGGAACGCATCATTCTATTTTTATATCCAACCATGGTGCTTATATTTAATAAGTTGTTTTTGAAACAGCCTATCTCAAAAGTACAGGCAGGAGCGATTCTATTAACCTATTTGGGTGTTTTATTGGCTTTTGGAGATGAGGTTTCCATCTCTGGTAGTGATACGTATATTGGCGGTATTTTTATTTTGCTGAGTGCTGTAACTTATGCCGCGTATTTGGTGGGCAGTGGCTGGCTTATACCTAAATTTGGAGTGACTAAATTTACGTCGTATGCTATGGTAGTTTCTTGTATTTGTGTATTCATTCATTTTTTAATTGTGAATGAGGCCGATATTTTTGGACTTCCCCGTCAAGTTTATGTGCTGGGCTTTTTAATAGCCATCATAGCCACAGTCATTCCATCGTTTTTGGTGTCTAAATCCATCAGTATGATCAATTCTTCAAACTTTGCCATTGTAGCAGGTGCTGGGCCTATTTCAACCATAATTCTGGCAGGTATTTTCTTGGGGGAAGTGTTAACTTGGTTGCAATTGTTTGGTGCTTTGGTGGTTATAGCTGGTATTGTAATTGTGTCCGTTAGAAAAGGCGCCGATTAAAGCCTTGAGGTTCTCAACAAAATCAACGAAACATTGTTAATTACTTTGTGTGCGGGCAGTTTCATTTTTTAAACCGATGTACTATATTAGCGTTCCCTCATTAACTTTTGCTCGAGATATATGACAGAACAGACCAATTACACTGAAGATAACATACGCTCACTAGACTGGAAAGAACACATAAGAATGCGTCCAGGAATGTATATCGGGAAGTTGGGCGATGGGTCTTCTCCAGATGATGGTATTTACATTCTTTTAAAAGAGGTTTTAGATAACTCCATAGACGAATTCGTAATGGGGGCTGGGAAAACTATTGAAATTTCCATTCAGGGCAATAAAGTTACCGTACGCGATTATGGGCGTGGTATTCCGTTGGGCAAGGTGGTAGACGTTGTGTCTAAAATGAATACCGGAGGGAAGTACGATACCAAAGCCTTTAAGAAATCAGTCGGCCTTAATGGTGTGGGTACCAAAGCGGTAAATGCATTGTCCAACTACTTTAGGGTAGAATCTACGCGTGATGGTAAATCAGCTTCCGCAGAATTTGAGCAAGGAAATCTAATTAACCAAGAGTTATTGGATGATACCTCACGTAGAAAAGGTACTAAAGTATCTTTTGTGCCCGATGAAATCATCTTCAAAAACTATAAGTTCAGGAATGAGTACATTATTAAAATGCTCAAAAACTATGTGTACTTAAATCCAGGATTGACCATTGTTTACAATGGGGAAAAGTACTATAGCGAAAATGGCCTTAAGGATTTATTAAGTGAAAACATAAACGAATCTGATAGAGCGTATCCTATAATCCACCTTAGGGGTGACGATATAGAAATAGCGCTAACTCATAGCAAAACACAATACAGCGAAGAATACCATTCGTTTGTTAACGGACAAAACACCACGCAAGGAGGAACGCATTTAGCAGCTTTTAGAGAAGGTTTGGTAAAAACCATTCGTGAGTTTTATGGCAAAAATTATGATGCTTCAGATATACGTAAATCGGTAGTAAGCGCCATTGCCATTAAGGTGATGGAACCGGTTTTTGAAAGTCAGACCAAAACCAAGTTGGGTTCAACCGATATGGGTGGTAACCTGCCAACAGTTCGTACCTATGTGAATGATTTCCTTAAAACTTATTTGGATAATTATTTGCATAAAAATCCAGAAACGGCAGATAAAATCCAACGTAAAATTTTGCAGGCCGAGCGCGAACGCAAAGAGTTGTCGGGTATAAGAAAATTGGCCAAAGACCGTGCTAAAAAAGCAAGCCTTCACAATAAAAAATTACGGGATTGCAGGGTTCATTTTGGAGATACCAAAAACGATAGAAGTTTAGAGTCTACCCTATTTATTACTGAGGGTGATTCGGCTTCGGGAAGTATTACAAAGTCTAGGGATGTAAATACCCAGGCGGTATTCAGTTTAAAAGGAAAACCGTTGAACTGTTATGGCTTGAGCAAAAAAATTGTGTACGAAAATGAAGAGTTTAACCTACTTCAAGCTGCTTTAAATATTGAGGAATCGCTTGAAGATTTACGTTATAATAATGTGGTGATTGCTACTGATGCCGATGTGGATGGTATGCACATTCGTTTGTTGCTCATTACGTTTTTTCTTCAGTTTTTTCCTGAAGTAATTAAAGAAGGGCATTTGTACATTTTGCAAACGCCTTTGTTCAGGGTGCGTAATAAAAAAGAAACTATTTATTGCTATTCTGATGAAGAACGGGTTGCTGCCATTGAAAAGTTAAAACCTAAGCCTGAAATCACACGATTTAAAGGTTTGGGGGAAATATCGCCAGACGAGTTTAAGCATTTTATAGGTGAGGATATTCGTTTGGATCCTGTGATGTTGGATGAGAATATGTCTATAGAAGAATTGCTGGAATTTTATATGGGGAAGAATACACCTGATAGACAAGAGTTTATCATCGATAATTTGAAAGTAGAATTAGATATTATAGAATAAATAGTACTTGAAATTATGTAATTAATATTTTAAGGTAAAAAAAATAAGAATCTGATTAAAAAAACACATTAAAATAACAATTATATAATAGTTTAGAATTAATTTTGCAGTATAAAAATAGATGAATTGTTAAACACCTGTTTTTGCAGGATTAATACTAAACAAAATGTTATACGATAAAGAAAAAAAAGGAAAAGTAAAAAGGTCTTACGACTATCTACATCATGGTTTAAGTGACGATAGTGATAGGAAACCAAAGCATAGGGTACCAACCATGCTAAATGGTAAACCAAGAGTAAATATTAATAATTAAATGATAGAAAACGGCGACGATTTAATTAACGAACAAGACGAACCAAAAGAAACCATTACCCGTGTAACGGGCATGTATAAAGATTGGTTTTTAGATTATGCATCCTACGTTATTTTAGAACGCGCTGTCCCGGCCATAGAAGATGGCTTTAAACCAGTACAGCGCCGCATCATGCATTCCATGAAGGATTTGGATGATGGGCGCTACAATAAAGTGGCCAACATTGTGGGTCATACCATGCAGTACCATCCTCATGGCGATGCTAGTATTGCCGATGCCATGGTGCAAATTGGCCAAAAAGACTTATTAATAGATACCCAAGGGAACTGGGGAAATATTTTAACGGGTGACGGTGCTGCGGCATCCCGTTATATAGAAGCGCGTTTGTCTAAGTTTGCCCTAGATGTTGTTTACAATCCAAAAATAACCGAGTGGCAAGCTTCTTATGATGGCAGGCGTAAAGAACCTGTTAATTTGCCGGTTATGTTCCCATTATTGTTGGCGCAGGGTGGCGAAGGTATCGCCGTTGGTTTGTCAACAAAAATACTACCACACAATTTTATAGAATTAATAGATGCTTCGGTAAAGCATTTAAAAGGAAAGCGTTTTACCATAGTGCCCGATTTCCCAACGGGAGGTATTGCCGATTTTACAAATTACAATGATGGCAATAGGGGTGGGCGCGTACGTGTTAGAGCCAAAATATCCCAATTGGATAAAAACACGCTGGTCATTACCGAAATTCCGTTCGGTACCAACACATCGTCTTTAATAGATAGTATTTTAAAGGCCAATGACAAGGGCAAAATAAAAATCAAAAAAATTGAGGACAATACAGCTGAAAACGTAGAGATTTTGGTGCATCTGCCTTCTGGAATTTCACCAGATAAAACCATCGATGCCCTTTATGCGTTTACAAACTGTGAGGTATCCATATCACCATTAGGCTGTGTTATTGAAGACAATAAACCTTTGTTTATTGGGGTTTCGGAAATGCTTAGACGCTCTACCGATAATACTGTTGAGCTCTTAAGAAGTGATCTTGAAATTAAATTAGGTGAACTGGAAGAACAATGGCATTTTGCGTCATTGGAACGCATTTTTATTGAAAACAGGATTTACCGCGATATTGAAGAAGAGGAAACCTGGGAAGGTGTTATTGCTGCCATAGATAAAGGACTTCAACCACACATAAAACATTTGAAGCGTGCTATTACTGAAGAAGATATTGTTCGGTTGACGGAGATTCGTATCAAACGTATTTCAAAATTCGATATTGATAAAGCCCAACAAAAAATAGATGCGCTTGAAGAACAAATAGCCGAGGTAAAACACCATTTGGCCCACATTATAGATTATGCCATAGCTTACTTTACCAGACTTAAAAAAGATTATGGCGAAGGGCGTGAGCGTAAAACCGAAATTAGGGTATTTGACGATGTTGATGCGACTAAAGTAGTGATTAGAAACACGAAGCTTTATGTAAATAGGGAAGAAGGTTTCGTGGGTACATCGTTAAAAAGGGACGAATATGTTTGCGATTGTAGCGATATAGACGATATTATTGTGTTTACCAAAGAAGGTAAAATGATGGTCACCAAGGTGGATTCTAAGACCTTTGTGGGCAAAGATGTCATTCACGTGACTGTCTTTAAGAAAAAAGATAAGCGTACTATTTACAATATGGTTTATAGAGATGGCAAAAGTGGCCCATCTTATATAAAACGCTTTGCAGTAACGGGCGTTACTAGAGATCGGGAATACGACTTAACGAACGGAAATAAACAATCTACCGTTTTGTATTTCTCGGCTAACCCTAATGGAGAAGCCGAAGTGGTTACCGTTTTGTTACGACAAGTTGGTAGTATCAAGAAACTGAAATGGGATATCGATTTTTCAGATATTCTCATAAAAGGCCGTACATCCAAAGGGAATTTGGTTACCAAATATTCCGTAAAACGTATAGAATTAAAAGAAAAGGGCGTATCGACCTTGAAACCAAGAAAGATTTGGTTTGATGATACTGTACAGCGTTTAAACGTTGACGGTAGAGGTGAGTTGATAGGTGAATTTAGGGGTGAGGATCGTATTCTTATTATCACACAATCGGGAACGGTAAAAACCATTATACCGGAGATAACAGCCCATTTTGAAGATGATATGATTGTGTTGGAAAAATGGATCCCCAAAAAACCTATTTCGGTCATTTATTATGATGGTGAAAAGGAACGTTACTACGTGAAACGTTTCTTGATAGAAAACGAGAACAAGGAAGAAATTTTCATTACCGAAAACGAAAAATCGCAATTAGAGATCGTATCAACCGATTGGCGTCCTATGGTTGAGGTTGTATATGCGAAACAGCGAGGCAAAGATCAGAAGGACAACCAAGAAGTTAATCTTGAGGATTTTATTGCTGTTAAAGGAATAAAAGCTTTGGGCAACCAATTAACCACTGAAAAAATTAAGCAAATCAATATGTTAGATTCGTTGCCTTATGAGGCACCCGAAGAAGTGCATGCTGATGACATTGAAGTGGTTGATGAAGAAACGTTTTCTAATGACGAAAATAGAATGGAACAAAAATCAAGCAGTACCCAAAGTAATAATGAGGGTGATTCGGATTCTCAACCTGGAGGGGAAGGGCAAATTACTTTATTTTAATACCAGCTTAAACTATCGCCTACCTTAAGAGTCCATTGATCTGATAAGCCTGCGTTTATTTCCAAAACGTATTTGGCAGGCACATTTGACGGTAATGAATTTTCATCAAGCGGTTTGGCATTTTTTTGGAAACTCACGATTTTTTTATTTTCACCTACATAGATGATGTCTAAAGGGAACTGAGTGTTTTTCATATAGAAATAACGTTGGGTAACATCATCAAAAACAAAAAGCATTGCTTGGTTTGTTTTCATTGAGCTTCGGTACATTAAACCAGTTTGGGTGTCGAATTCAGTATCGGCAATTTCTATATCTAATTTAACTTCTGTAGAATCGGTTGCTATTTTGTGAATAACGAGTTCGCCTTCTTTTGTAAAGGATACTTCAGTTTGTTTTACTGTTGTTTTCTTGTCTTCTTTACAAGCATAAAAACCAATGAGCATCATTGTTAAAATACAAGTCTTAAAAAGTACCTTCATTATTTTATGGGAGTTTTTGGTTTATAAACAAACATGAAATAAAGTCCGATTAAAATAAACGGAATGCTAAGCCATTGGCCGGTATTTAAACCAAACCAATTAATATACTCGTCACCTTGTGGTTCTTTTACAAATTCCACAAAGAAACGCACAGTCCACAATAGAATTAAAAACAATCCGAATAAAAAGCCTGTTTGATCACTTTTTTGGGTTTTGGAATATACGAACCACAAAATAAGGAACACGAAAATATAACAGAACGATTCGTACAATTGTGCGGGATGTCTATAGGGAATAGCTTCTAGTAAATTCGCGAATTGAGGGTCGCTGGTAACGGCATTATAGGCTTCTTGTACATCTTGAATGCCTGTTATTTCTGTAATTTGATATCTGTTGTATGCATCTTGCACAAACCGAACACCTAGGTTGGAATCTGTTACCTTTCCAATAATTTCTGAATTTATAAAGTTGCCAATTCTAATAAAAACGGCACCCGAAGCCACAGAAATAACTACTCTGTCTAAAATCCAAAGTAACGATTTGTACTTATATTTTCTTCGGTATAAGTACATGCCAATAATAATACCAATAGCAGCACCATGGCTAGCCAATCCTTGAAAGCCAGTAAATTCGATGCCGCCTTTAAACCGAAAAGGAAGAAAAATACTGAAGAAATCCTCTGATATTAATTCCGATTGGTAAAATAGCACATGTCCTAAACGCGCCCCAATCATAGTAGCTAAAACGGTATAAATGAAAAGCGGATCTAAATAGTCTAGAGATATTTTTTCTTTAGTGAAAATACGCTTCATAATGTACCAACCTAAAATAAAGGCTATTACCCACATGAGGCTGTAAAAGTGTAGTTTAAAATTTCCAACAATGTCTATTGCAGGTACAGGATTCCAATCAAATTTTAATAAGTACATGTTTTTATTTGATTATTTCTATGATTTCAACTTCAAACACAAGGTTTGTTCTTGGGGGGATGCCTTGGTGTTGAGATTCACCATAACCTAAATGATATGGTATGAAAAGCGTTGCTTTATCTCCTACATTAAGTTGCTTTAAACCTTCCTTAAAGCCAGGTATCATTTGGGCATCAGGGCCTACTTCGGCTTCATAAGGTACATAAGCGTTGGCGGCTTTTTGTCTTTCGTTAACTTTGTCATGAGTTTCGGCAGTTTCTAGCTTACTTGTGGCTATGAGTGTTCCATCCTCAAAAAACACAGCGTAATCGGTTAGTACTCTATCGGTTTCTTTAATTTTTTCACCACTGCCTTTTTCTGTAATGGTGTATTCCAAGCCAGAAGGTAACATTATTGCATTTTCTCTTTGTGCATTGAATTTTTCTTGGTTTGCTTTTAAAATGGCAGCCGCTTTTTCTGCTTTTTCCTTTTCTAAACGTTCTGCCTCAATAAAATGGTTTTTAAATACAGTGGGGGCATCAAAAGATTTTGCTTTAGCTCCTTTTTTTATAATATTTAATTCTTCTATAACAACATCTGTTAGCGGTTTGTTTTTGGCATCTGTTTTAACACTGGATATAGCTTCCAATACATTTTGGCCGAGTACAAGTTTACCAAAAACGGTATGTACATTGTTTAAGTGGGGTGTAGGTCTTTCAATAATAAAAAATTGACTACCGTTGGTGTTAGGTCCAGAATTGGCCATTGAAAGAATACCTAAAGTATCGTGTTTTAATTCGGGAATGAATTCATCGTTGAACCTATAACCAGGGTTTCCAAAACCAGTTCCTAAAGGATCGCCTCCCTGAATCATAAAGTTGTCCATAACCCGATGGAATATAAGTCCGTTGTAAAATTTTTTGTCTTTGTAGGCTTCGTCAACCAAGGTGTTTGAACCTTCGGCAAGTGATACAAAATTAGCTACGGTTGTTGGAACTTTGTCGTAATATAACTTGGCAACCATAATACCTTTGCTGGTTATAAATTCAGCATACATACCGTCCTCCAAATCTGGATATTGAGCCTTGCAGGAGGTTAGCCCTATAACAACAATTAAAAGTAAGGATAAGGGACTTTTTAAAATGTTCATATATTAATTTGATTGATTTTCGGTAATGGAATGAACTGTTACCTCACATATTAAGGGAATGTTGGTGCCAATTTTATTTTGGTCGCCATAGTAACCATATGCTTTTTGGGATGGAAACAAAAAAGTAACGGTTTCACCGCTTTTCATAAGTTTTAAACCTTCCCTAAGTCCTGTAAATAATTCTTCCTTGTCCATGGCATAAGATCTGGCTTTTATGTCTTCTTCGGAATATATTATAGAACCATTTAAAGCCTTCACCACATAATCAAAATTTACAATATCGCCAAAATCTGGTGTTTTTAATGAGTCGGTTTCTACTTTAATGTTGTAGTAATACCAAAAACCACTTTCTGAAGCAATATAATCTTTCTTTTCTTGTGCCATCAGCTTCTTTATGCTAGCTTCCTCTTTGGCGTTCAATTTTTTGTTCCGTTCAACTGAAACATCTATAAAAGAGCCTGTTTTTACCGAAACGGGTCTTCTGGCTTCAGGTGTTTTGCAACTGGCTAGAGATATTAGCAGTAACAGTGTAAAAATTAATAACTTATTCATTGTTCAGGGCTTTGTTATACTTAGGCAATATACTAATAAATTTTTCAATTGTATCGCTTAATGATAAGTCGCTTTTGCCACCAGCTGCATTTGTGTGTCCGCCACCATTAAAATGGGCTCTGGAAAATTCATTAACGGAAAACGCCCCTTTAGACCGCAATGATATCTTTACAATGCCTTCTTGTTTGTCTTCTATGAAAATCGCAGAAAGTACCACATTATTTAAAGAAAGGCCGTAATTAACAACGCCTTCGGTATCTCCTTTTTTGTAATTATATTTATTGAGTTCTTCTTGCGACAAAACAATATAGGCTGTTCTAGATTCTGGAATGACTTTTAAATTATTAAGAGCACATCCTAAAAGCTGTAACCTCTCATAACTATTCGTGTCGTATATATTGTTGTGTATTTGGGCATTGTTTGCACCTTTTTCAATAAGATGAGCAATAACCTGGTGGGTTTTACTTGTTGTTGAAGGGAACCTAAACGAACCGGTATCGGTCATAATGCCTGTATACAAACAGGTTGCAATGTTTGAGTTTATATTTTTCAATTCGCCTAGTAGGTCTATAAAATCGTATACCATTTCGCAGGTAGAGCTCATATTTACATCTGAAAAGGTGTAAGTGGCATAACCGTCAGGTTTTTGGTGATGGTCTATCATTATTTTTAAGCCATTACTTTCACCTAAAACAGTTTCCATATTGCCAGAGCGGTTCAGTGCATTGAAATCTAATGTAAAAATTATTTCAGCTTTTTGAATGATGGCATTAGATTCCTTGGTTTGAGAATCGTGTTTTAAAATAACAGTTTCATCTGGCATCCATTTTAGAAAATCGGGATAGTCATTTGGCATGATTACCGTTACTTTATGGTTGTATTTTTTGAGGAAATGGTACAACCCAAGTGAAGAACCAATAGCATCACCGTCTGGGTTTTTATGGGATACAATTACGATATCTTTTGGGGTAGATAATAATTGTTTTAGATGTTCTATGTTCTGCTTTGTCATAAGGAGCGAAGATACGATTTTTTAAAACAGCATACCCTTGCATTTGTTAAGAAATACGTTACTTTTGCACAGAAAATTATAAGAAGGTTCTCTTAAGGTATTAACAACTAATAGGTTTATGGGAACTATTAAAAACAGTTAAAACTGAATTAATTTAACATAAAAACATGGCAACAAACAAAACATTTACCATGATAAAGCCAGATGCTGTTGAAAACGGACATATTGGCGCAATATTAGAAAAAATTTCAGCTTCTGGTTTTAGAATCGTAGCCATGAAACTAACCCAGATGACAAAGGCCGATGCCCAAACGTTTTACGCCATACACAAAGAGCGTCCGTTTTTTCCAGAATTGGTAGAATATATGACTCGAGGACCTATTGTTGCCGCTATTTTAGAGAAAGATAATGCTGTTGAAGATTTTAGAACCCTTATAGGTGCTACAAATCCTGATGATGCAGCCGAAGGGACTATACGTAAAATGTATGCGACATCACTAGGTGAAAATGCAATTCATGGCAGTGATAGTGATGAAAATGCAGCTATTGAAGGTGCCTTTCATTTCTCAGGCAGGGAAATGTTTTAAGTTAAAAAGCATTTATAAAAAATTAAATCCCGCATTTGCGGGATTTTTTGTCTTAAAAAAATTAAAAAGAGTATATATTAAATTACTTTTACATTTACTGCGTTTAATCCTTTTTTTCCTTCTTTAAGTTCAAATTCAACGACATCGCCTTCGCGAACTTCGTCTATTAAACCTGTTACGTGAACAAAATGTTCTTTTTTTGAACCTTCTTCAATTATAAATCCAAAACCTTTGGCGTCGTTGAAGAATTTTACAGTTCCTTTACTCATACTTAAATTGTTAATAATTAATGTTATAAAGGTAATAGTAAAATAGTTTCAAAAAAATTTTTTGAAGAATATTTTTAATATACAAATAAAAAAAGTCTATCAATGTTGATAGACTTTTAATTGTAAATTGTTAAAGTATATATTAGATTACTTTTACGTTTACGGCGTTTAATCCTTTTCTACCTTCTTGTAGATCGAATTCTACAACATCACCTTCACGAATTTCATCGATTAGTCCTGAAATGTGTACGAAATGTTCTTTGTTGTTGTCCTCTTCAGTTATGAATCCAAAACCTTTAGAATCATTGAAGAATTTTACGGTACCTTTACTCATTGTATTAAAAATAAAAAATTAAGTGTCAAAGGTAGTATTATAATTTGGAATACCTAGTTATTTTCAATTTTATATTTTTTTATTTAAGTTGTTGGTTTTCATTAACGTAGAATTAACTTTTTAATAACCTCACTGCCAAGTTCTTCATTAAGCATGTTAATTATTTTTTCTTTTCCGTAGCTTAATTCTTCTCTTAGCACGCTAGAGCTTAGTTGTACATATAATGTGTCCCGTTCCAATTTAACAGCTGTGGTATAGTTGTTAACACCATTACCCATTAATTTTGTCCAAGCTTCGGCAGCATTTACCTTGTTTAAACCTTTTTCTAATTTGTTTGTTTCAACAAATTCTTTGAGGGCGTCTGCTATACTGATATGTTCGTTGTGGCGTTTTGGCATAAATTAAAGGTAATAATTATAACTTAAACATTTCATACGATTGGTGCACTTGTTTAATAACATTTTCGGTGCGTTCAGGATGCGTATCACTTATAAATAACTGTCCAAAATTTTCGTTATCAACCAGCTTAATGATTTGTGCTACGCGGTTTTCATCCAATTTGTCAAAAATATCATCCAATAACAAAATTGGGTTTACACCGCTTTGTTTTTTTATAAAATCAAACTGTGCCAATTTCAAGGCGATTAAAAACGATTTCTGCTGTCCTTGGCTACCAAACTTTTTAATAGGGTGTTCTTCAATATTAAAACTCAAATCATCTTTATGGATGCCCACACTGGTATATTGTAAAGCTTTGTCTTTGTTTATATTGTACTCAAGAAGCGTTTTAAGGTTATCTTTAAATAGATCACTTTCGTAAACTAATTCAACGATTTCTTTTCCGTTACTTATGGCTTCATATCGTGACTTAAAAATAGGGATGAATTCCTTTAAAAAGGCATTGCGTTTTTCAAAAATGGAAGCTCCAAAATCGTTTAATTGGTCGTTGTAAACTGCTATGGTGTCTTTGTTAAAGGTTTGGTTCAATGCGAAATATTTCAATAGGGCATTGCGTTGAGCCAGCACTTTGTTGTAGTTTATTAAATGGGTTAAATAGGTTTTGTCGCTTTGCGAAATCACACTGTCTATAAACTTTCTACGTGTATCGCTACCTTCAATTATTAAGTCCCTGTCGGCAGGAGAAATAATTACCAAGGGCAAAAAGCCTATATGGTCACTAAATTTATCGTAAGCTTTCCCGTTGCGTTTAATCACTTTTTTTTGTCCGCGTTTCACGCTCACGGCAATTTTTTCGGTTTTGTTGTCTTTAAGGTAATCACCATTAACTACAAAAAAGTCTTCATCGTGCTTTATATTCTGCGTGGCGACTGGATTAAAATAACTTTTGCCGAAAGATAAGTGGTAAATGGCATCTAAAACGTTGGTTTTGCCAATTCCATTATTACCAACAATGCAATTTATTTTATCATTGAAAATAAACGACTTGCTGTCAAAATTTTTATAATTAATAAGCGAAAGTGATTTTAAAATCATATAAAAAGCAACTTATAGGGTAAATGGAGTGCAAACTCGTAAAAAGAACTGCAAATTATTGAAAAATATCAAATAAATACCCTTTTAGTTATGAAGAAAAATTATATTTTTGCGGCGCATTAAAATACAATACATGGCAACTTATAATAAAAGAGGATATAAACCAAAAACAAAGGTAGAAAAAGAACATAATATAGAAGAAGGCTCTACAACTGCTGAAGTTTTTAACACATTAGACGAAACAGCTTCAAAAACCGAAGCGTTTGTAGAAAAAAACCAGAAGTATATTTTTATTATCATTGCAGCAATTGCTGTGGTTGTTTTGGGTTATTTAGGCTACAATGAATTTATAGCCAAGCCAAAGCAACAAGAGGCCATGAACGAAATGTTCCAAGCCCAAAAGTATTTTAATGATGCTGTAAATGCTACCGACATTAATGATAAAAGTTCGCTTTTTAATCAAGCACTGCAAGGTGGGGGAGGAAAATATGGTATGTTGGATATCATTAATGAATACAGTGGTACTCCGGCAGCTAACTTGGCAAACTACTATGCGGGTACAGCATACTTACAATTAAAAGATTACAAAAATGCAGTAGAGCACTTGAGTAATTTTAAGAGTGATGACGAAATATTGGCACCGTTGGCAAAAGGTAATATTGGCGATGCGTTCGTGCAGTTGAACCAACCAGAAGACGCATTGGATTACTATGAGCAAGCAGCCCAACTTCGCGATAACGAATATACCACACCAATGTATTTATATAAAGCCGGTGTTATAGCATTAGATTTGGGAGATGCAGATAAGGCTTTAACTTATTTCCAAAGAATAAAAGAAGATTATCCGGATGCTACCGAAGCGTCTACTATAGATGTATTTATAGGAAAAGCACAAGTGTTGGCAAATAAATAGTATGGCAACAGAAAATAAAAATCTATCACATTACGATAAAGCAACAATCCCAAATGCGAAGAACTTTCGATTTGGGATTGTTGTTTCTGAATGGAATGATACCATTACAGAGGCTTTGTATAAAGGAGCTTATGATGCCTTAATAGATAATGGGGTAGACCCAAATAATATTGTAAGGTGGGATGTGCCTGGTAGTTTTGAGCTAGTTTATGGCTGTAAAAAAATGCAGGAGCAAATGGTAAACGCTATTATAGCCATAGGCAGTGTTATTCAAGGGGAAACCAAGCATTTTGATTTTGTTTGCGAAGGTGTTACCCAAGGCATCAAAGATTTGAATGTGTTACACGAAACACCCATTATTTTCTGTGTGCTTACAGATGATACCATGCAGCAGGCGATAGATCGTTCTGGAGGTAAACACGGTAACAAAGGCACCGAAGCCGCCATCGCAGCCATAAAAATGGCAGAACTTCGTAAGAATGCGTAGTTAAGTGCTAAAGTATCAAAGTTCCAAAGTATCAAAGCTTCAAAGTGTTTAAGGGTTGCAATATACTCTGTAACTTTACAACTCAGTAACTCTGCTGCTTTGTAACTGTTAACAATTTTTAGCAAATCCACCCTTACTTTCTGTTCATTTTTAAGTACTTTTGAGGGATAGCAATACATTGTATTTTGTTTAATAGGCGCGAGAATAGAACGTTCAACTATACACCTAGGTTTTCTGGAGAAAAGGATGCCGATGGGAAAAATGAAGATGCCGAAAAACCAGATTTTGTTTCAAAATGGAAAGCCAATAGCCATTTAGGCAAACGAAAGGTGAAAGGCGCTATGTCTATGCGTGTTCTCATTTTAATCTTGGTATTATTATTGATTTGCATGTATGTATTAGAATCTAAATTCATGTAAACAAAACCGTAAAATTATGGGACTTTTAAAATTACGTAAGAACAAGAAATTCAGTTATACACCTCGTTACTACAATAACAAAGGAGAGGGAAGTCCTTATGAAATTAAACATAAGTTTGATGATTATAGAAAAACGGTCGGCAATAACTCAGGCCTAAAAACAAAATTTGTTAATGCTATTGATGATTATAAAAACAACCCAGACAAACAGGCCAACAGACGCATACTAATTATAGTGGGCATTTTAGTTCTTGTTTTCCTTTTTATCATCGATTTCGATTTATCTATTTTCTTTTCAAAGTAATACATGGCAGACATTATACAGCTTTTACCAGATCATGTGGCTAACCAAATTGCTGCTGGAGAGGTTGTACAGCGCCCAGCTTCGGTAGTTAAAGAATTGTTGGAAAATGCCATAGATGCGGAAGCTACCACCATAAAACTTATTGTAAAAGATGCAGGTAAAACACTCATTCAGGTTATCGATAATGGTAAAGGTATGAGTGCTACCGATGCACGTTTAAGTTTTGAAAGGCATGCTACCTCTAAAATTCGTTCTGCAGACGATTTGTTTCAGCTGCATACCAAAGGCTTTCGCGGAGAGGCCTTGGCAAGTATTGCAGCCATTGCCCATGTGGAACTAAAAACCAAACAAGAAGCAGACGATGTGGGTAATGCCATTCTAATTGAGGGCAGTAATGTGGTTTCACAAGATGTGGTGGTAACACCAAAAGGTACTTCTATTGCTGTGAAGAACTTATTTTTTAATATTCCTGCAAGACGTAATTTTTTAAAATCGAATGCTGTAGAACTTAGGCATATTATAGACGAGTTTCATCGGGTGGCCTTGGCACACCCCAGTATTTCGTTTTCAATGTTCAATAATGGAAGTGAAACGTTTAACTTGCCAGCAAGCAATTACAGACAGCGCATCGTAAATATTTTTGGAAGCAAGACCAATGAAAAATTGGTACCTGTTGAAGAAACCACCGAGGTTTTAAAAATATCCGGTTTTGCATGTAAGCCAGAGTTTGCCAAGAAAACACGTGGGGAACAGTATTTTTTTGTGAACGACCGCTTTATAAAAAGTGGTTATTTAAACCACGCGGTAGCTTCGGCATTTGAAGGCTTGCTAAAAAGTGGCATGCATCCCAGTTATTTCTTATATCTGCAGGTAGATCCCAAGACCATCGATATTAATATACATCCTACAAAAACCGAAATCAAGTTTGACGACGAACACACGCTTTATGCTTTGTTGCGTTCGGCCGTTAAGCATAGTCTAGGGCAATTTAATATTGCACCCGTGCTCGATTTTGAACGTGATCCTAATTTGGATACGCCGTACAACTACACCAAAAAAGAAATGGCAACCCCACCAGCTATAGAGGTAGATAGAAATTTTAATCCTTTTAAGGAACATAAAGCTTCAGGAAGACAAACAACCGCTTTTAAAAGTCAAACACCAAATAATTGGGACAGTTTATACGTTGGTTTAGAGTCTAAAGAAAATGAACTTAAGCACGATTTTAGTGAAGTTCATTTTGAAAGTGAGGAGATAACACCTTCCATTTTTCAGGATGATACTCAAGTAGAGCAGGTTAATACTACATTTCAGTTTCAAAATAAATACATTGTAAGTACCATTAAATCGGGAATGGTGGTAATAGATCAATATAGGGCGCACCAACGTATTTTATATGAGGATTTCTTGAAAAGCATGACCATAAAAGAGGGTGTAAGCCAACAGTTGTTGTTTCCTTTGGAACTTAACTTTACAACAAAAGAAGTTGAAATTATAGAGCAATTGAAAGACGATTTACAGCATGCAGGCTTTATGTTTGCCAATATTTCAGAAGAATCCATCGCAATAAATGGTCTGCCCGTAAATGTTCCTGAAGCAGATGTTTCGAATATATTGGATTATTTGATAAGTGATATTGAGAATGAAGTGCCAGAAAGCAACTTTAGCACGACCGATTTGTTGGCGAAATCCATGGCCAAAAGTTTGGCTATAAAAAGGGGTAGAACGCTTCAAAAAGATGAACAAGACTATATTGTAAACAGTTTGTTTGCCTGTAAAGAACCCAGTGTGTCTCCAAACAATAAAGCAACGTTTATAACAATGGACGTTGACGAATTGGATAAAAAATTTATATAGATTATGATGCGAATTTCAGAAACCGTTAAGCATTTAATAATCATTAACGTGATTATGTTTATTGGTACCTTAACCATAGGAAACGGCCTTTTGTTTACAGAATGGTTTGCCATGTATTTTCCGCAAAATGAAGCATTTAAGCCGTGGCAAATTATTACCCATATGTTTATGCATGGTGGCATAGGGCATATTTTCTTTAATATGTTTGCTTTGTGGATGTTTGGATCTCCTGTTGAATATACCTTGGGTAGCAAACGGTTTTTGTTTATCTATTTTTCGGCAGGATTGGGAGCGGTAGCTTTACAAATAGGGTTTTATTATTTTCAATATTTACCGGCTTATAACGATTTGATCAATTCGGGCTTAACAGGTGAACAAATATCCCAAATGTTATCTACAAATGAGGTTTTAAGAGGAGTAAGTCAAACCCAATTATCAAACTTGCAACATATATTTCCTATTTTTAATGCATCAATGGTAGGGGCATCGGGTTGTATTATGGGTATTTTGGCAGCTTTTGGGATGATGAACCCCAATGCCGAACTTATGCTTATTTTCTTGCCCATACCTATAAAAGCAAAGTATTTTATTCCGGGTATTATTATCTTGGATTTAATTTCAGGTTTAACCGGACAATCATTTTTTAGTCCAAGTAACACGGCTTACATGGCACACGTGGGCGGTGCACTTACGGGATTTTTTATTATGTGGTATTGGAAAAAAAATCAGTTCAACAGAAACCGATGGTATTAAAATATGACTTCACTCTCTCAAGACATAAAGGATAAACTAACACGGCTTAACGTACTCGAAAAAATCATCGTAGTTAATGTAGCTGTTTATTTTTTCGGATTAATTCTAGGATTAGTACTAGATTATAAAAGTGGGGTTAGTTTAAGCTGGTTGGAATTGCCAAGCGATTTTGGGGCATTCATTGTAAAACCTTGGTCTATTATAACCTATGCTTTTGCGCATTACGATTTTTTCCATATTCTCTTTAATATGCTATGGTTGTATATTATTGGGCAATGGTTTTTAAATATGTTCAGTCCTAAGTTGGCACTGAATGTTTACTTTCTAGGTGCTATTTGTGGTGGCTTACTGTTTATGGTAGGTTACAATTTGTTTCCCAATACTTTTGGCAAATCGTATTTGGTAGGAGCTTCTGCTTCTGTAAGGGCCTTGCTTATTTTTTTATGTGCTTATATGCCAAATAGGGAGATACGGTTTTTTACCATTGGACTCAAGTTTTGGTATTTTGGGGTGGCTATTGTTGTATTTGATGTTATTGGCATTTTTGGTCCGAATGCAGGTGGAAATTTAGCACATTTAGGAGGTGCATTGTTAGGCTATTTTTATGCCAAGCAACTTTTTAAAGGAAACGATATAGGTAAAGGATTTGAGAAATTTATGGATGCCTTTGTTGATTTCTTTAAATTCTCGAAAAAATCGCCATTAAAAACAGTGCACAAGAATAAAAATAAAATGGGCGGCTATACTAAAGCCGATTTCGATGAGTTTAATAACCAAAAAAAGATTGATATCATTTTAGACAAAATCAGTAAAAGTGGTTACGATAGTTTAACTGCAGAAGAGAAGGAATTTTTATTTAGATCGGGAAAGTAGGTTTGTATGAAGCTTAAACTTGTAGATAAGGTTATTTACATACTCAATGTTGTAGCGGCGTTGCTATTATTGTTATCCTATCTTTTGCCGTACTTGCCTCCAAAGGCATTTTCTGTGCTGTCCGTAATTAGTTTGGGTGTTGTTTTTCTGCTTCTCATTAATCTATTGTTTTTTCTGTATTGGTTGTTAAGGCTTAAAAGACAATTTTTCCTATCATTAATAGTATCGATTATTGGTTATTTTATTTACGGTACATTTTATGAGTTTTCTACAACTGATGATTCCATTGAGGTTGTAAAAAGCATTAAGGTTATGAACTACAACGTTCGTATGTTTAATTTATACGAATGGATACCACAAAAAGGGATTGATTCTGAAATATTGGATTTTGTAAAAACAGAATCGCCCGATATATTGAGTGTTCAGGAGTTTCATCCCAATCAAAATATGGATTTTTCTTTTTTTAAATATAAGTATGAAAAGCTATCTGGAAAGAAAACCAAATCTGGACAAGTAATTTTCTCGAAATTCCCTATTATCAATTCAGGTTCAGTAGAATTTGAAAACACCTCTAATAATGCCATTTTTGCAGATATAGTAAAGAATAAGGATACCATAAGGGTATATAATATTCACTTGGAATCGATGCATATAAATACGAATGTAGATAGCTTGAAAAAGGAAAAATCTGAACGGCTTTTTAAGCGTATTGGCAAAACCTTCGAAATGCAACAATCGCAAACCGAACAGTTTTTAAAACATAAAGAAGCGTGTGAATATAAAATGATTGTTTGTGGCGATTTTAACAACACGTCTTTTTCCTATGTGTATAGAAAAATAAAGGGCGATGATTTAATCGATACGTTTAAGGAAGCAGGTAATGGCTTCGGACGTACATACGATTTCAAGTTCTTTCCTATACGTATTGATTATATATTAACAGACGAAACTTTTGCGGTAAATGATTTTAAGGTTTACAAAGAGCGTTACTCGGATCATTACCCCATTATGGCTACAGTAAGTTTGGAATAGTTTGCAGTTTACAGTGGTAGTTTACAGTGGGTTTTTAAGTTTATTTTTATGAATTTGGAGGCTGTTTTTTACATTAAAGCACAATCCACCAAATCAGCTAAAATGTGGATTACCAATCCCAATGCCACCAATCTTGATTTCTTCGGAATCAACAAAAACAAGTAAAAAGTTATGGCAAAGGAGGAGTGTAAGGGGTGGAAACCAATACTACACCTGTTAGGGTCGAAAATGGGAGTTGCCAACAAGTGGTCTAAATCAATCAGCATGCCCGCCAACATAATTAAAAAAGCCTGTTGCCATTTGTTTTTATAGAAAACCAAAGCCACAAAAAGAGGTGCTAGCAAATGAATACCATAATGAGCTATAGGCTGTAGCATTTATAGAAGCTTTAAGGATTGTGACTCTAAATAATTTAAAGTGTTGGGGCCTTCGTTAAACAGTAAATCCAAAATACTTAAGTTATTAATAAAACCGTGTTTTTGTTGGAACACCTGTGTATAGTTTTCAAAAGGTTTTAAAACTTCTTTTTTGGCGTTAACCAAAAACCTATAATCTTTAATTTCAACTTCTTTTTGATACATTTTGGTTTCTGAAACCGTTAAATCCAATTGCAAACAGTCGCAAATAGTTTCAAAACATTTTAAGTTGAAGTCTAAAAGGAACGTTTGTTTTGAATGGAACAAGGGGTGTAATTCATCTTCATAGTATTCAAAAAAAGGCGAGGTTCTATACGCCGAAAGCAACGATTTCCAATGTTGACTTTGCCAAGCTTCTTCATTGAATATTTTAACGTCTTTGTATTTCTGACGGTTCTTTTGGGTATGTATTACGGGAATGTTTAAAGTCAATGTTCCGTTAGCGCCGTAAATATAAGTACGGTTTCGGTAGGTTTGCTTCACAAAATTATCCTCAACTTCAAATACCATTTTTTCGGCATGGGCCGTTGCCACAAAGTGGGCGATGTTAGGGAAGTATGTTGGATGTAATAAGATGTTCATTTGCTTGAATGTCATTGACTTTGTCAAATCTTCAATTTCCTGCAAAAGCAGGAATGACAAAGAAATAAAACTGCTACAAATTAACTGTTTTTTCTCCTAACTCGCCACTTATTGAATCCGATCCCAGCTAATAACACCACTAAAAACGGAATGAGGTAAGAAGTTGGTTTACCACTTCCATTTACAGTTGTAAAGAAGCGTTCCCAACGTGGTTTAAGACCGTCTAAGCTCATCCAAATAAATACAGGTTTACCAACTACATGGTCAAATGGTACAAAGCCCCAAGCCCTTGCATCTAATGAGTTGTGGCGATTGTCTCCCATCATCCAATAATAGTTTTGTTTAAAGGTATAGTTGGTAGCCAATTCATCGTTGATATAAATTTGATTGCCTTTTACTTGCAAGGTGTTGCCCTCATATTCTGTAATAACACGTTTGTAGAGCGGCAATACTTCAAGGTTAATATCAATGGTTTTTCCAGCTTCTGGAATGTACAGCGGACCAAAAAAATCATTGTTCCAATTGTATTCTGGGTCATGTGGAAAAATGCTAGGATCTCGAACACCTTTTTCCTGAATGTTGGGTGTTATACTAACAACGTTCGGGTTATTCTTGAATTTTTCTAAGGCTTCATCTGAAACTGCTGAGAAATAATACATTCTTTGCGAAGAGATGTATTGAATTCTATCTGTTATGTCGTAACGTTCCTTTAAAAAAGCCGGATTGAATTGATTGCTTTTTGGTTCAACAAAATAGCTGAATTGCAAATGGGCTCTGTCGGGTAACACATTCTTTTCACCATTAATATAAACATAGCCTTCCTTAATTTCTAAAGTATCGCCGGGAACACCCACACAACGTTTTACAAGATTGGTTTTTTTGTCAATGGGTTTGTAATAGTTTCTATCCGGATGAAAATCGTTCATGTTCAATAGCGTATCGGCCGGCTGATTAAAAACCACTATATCGTTTCTCTTTATTTTCTGAAAACCAGGCAAACGTAAGTAAGGCAATTGCAGTTTGTTTTTCCACGAATCACTGCCTTTATGGTCATCGAACAAATATGATTTTGCTCCCAGTTTCGGAATGGTATCGTGTACCATAGGCGCGGCTACAGTGGTCATGGGCACACGGGCACCATAATGGAATTTGCTAACAAATAAGAAGTCGCCAATTAGCAACGATTTTTCCAAAGAAGATGATGGAATGGTAAATGGTTGAATGAAATAGGTGTGCACAATAGTTGCAGCTACAATAGCAAACAGAATAGAACTTGTCCACTCTCCCGAGCTTGATTTTGGGTGTGTGCTTCTATCTTTAATATGTTTTACATCAGTAAAATAGTTTAGATAATAATTGTAAAAACCAAGCGTAATAACCGCCAAAAAGGTGTCTAAATATTGGTTTTTACCAAAACTTCTGGCTGTTTCTACCCAAACCACAATAAACATAATAAGGTTTACTATGGGCAAAAACATTAAAATAACCCACCACCATGGCCTGTTTATTATTTTCATTAAAATAACCCCATTGTACACAGGTATAAAGGCTTCCCAAGCTTGTCTACCTGCTTTTTGGTACAATTTCCAAGTACCAAGGCCATGGATTAACTGGATAATCAAAATAAAAAGTAGCCATTGTGTTAGCGTCATAATTGTAAATTTTAATTTCTAGGGTTAGTACTTATTGCACGGTTACTGTTACAGTTTTTAGTGAGGTTAACCAATATTTAACACATCGTTCATGGTAAATATACCTTTTTTTCCAACAATCCATTCGGCAGCAATGACGGCACCAAGAGCAAACCCTTGTCTGTTATGTGCTGTATGTTTAATTTCAATGGTGTCAACTTCACTTTCATAGGTAACTGTGTGGGTTCCTGGTACATCTTCAATACGTTTGGCAACAATGGGGATGGTTTTTTCATTAGCTTTATCCAATTCCCATTTATCGTAACCACCATGTTCACCAATGATGTCGTTAGCTAAAGAAATGGCTGTTCCACTAGGTGCATCCAACTTTTTTGTATGGTGAATTTCTTCCATGGAAATATTGTACTGGTTTAGGTTGCTCATCATTTTTGCCAAAACTTTATTAAGTTCAAAAAAGATGTTTACGCCTAAACTGAAATTGGAAGCGTAAATAAAAGCACCGTTTTTTTCTTTGCAAAGCGCCACGGCTTTATCATAATTGTCTAACCAGCCTGTTGTGCCTGAAATAACTGGAACGCCATTATTTAAACATTTGGAGATATTGTTGAAAGCAACATCAGGGATGCTAAAATCGATGGCTACATCGGCTTTGGTAATATCGTAATCGGTATCGTCCTTGTCTATTTTCAATACAATTTGGTGCCCTCTTTTTATAGCGATTTGCTCAATGGTCTGTCCCATTCTTCCGTATCCTAGTAAAGCAATATTCATAATTAAAAATTAAAATTTAATGTTAAACCGGCATTCCCTTTTCCGTCAAGTTCATTTATGTGGTAATGCGGTACTAAAGTAAGGTTTTCATCTACATTATACTGCATTAAATGTGCATCTACGTTGGCGTCAATAATATTTAACGCATACAATCCCACAGTGACTAAAATAGAAAGTTCTTTATTTCTTCTGAAGAATTTTTGTGCACGTTCCAGACCATCGGTTGTTACTCTGGGTTCCACTAGTTGATTTCCTTGGGCATCAAAATAAAACTCATCATTTTTAAAACCGGCCAGTCTGCTTTTGTAAGCATCTCTATATCGATTGTAATTCTTATTGTTTGTAGTGTAGAAATATATTCCGGTTCCTATGGCAGCCCAAACTATTGGTACTTTCCAGTATTTTTTATTGTAGGCCTGCCCCAAACCGGGTAACACGGCAGAGTAAAAAGCGGCTTTTGATGGTGTTAGAGGATCTATGGTCTCACCCGCAACCAATAAGGAGTCTATTATAACTTCATTGGACAACTCAGTGTTTTCGGTTTCTTTGTCTTGTGCAGTTAACGATAGGCAAAATAAGCATGATAATACACAAGCAATAAGGACTTTATTTAGCACCTTCAACTAATTTTTTTATACGTTTAAAATCTTCTTCAGAATGAAAAGGGATGGTAATCTTTCCTTTTCCATTTTTTGAAACCTTAACGTCAATTTTATGTCCAAAGTATTCAGAGAACACAGAAATGCCTTCTTTTACAAAATTAGGGGCTTGCTGATTAGCTTTGTTTTTTGATGGCGTTGTTAGTTCTTTTGATGTATTATAGTTTCGAACAAGTGCCTCAGTGTCCCTTACCGAAAGCTGTTTTTCCAGTATTTGTTCGTAGATATCCAGTTGGGCTTTTTGGTCGTCTATGTTAATAATTGCACGGCCATGTCCCATGGAAATAAACCCATCTCGAATACCTGTTTGTATTATCGGGTCTAATTTTAGCAATCGGAGGTAGTTTGTAATGGTAGAGCGTTTTTTACCAACGCGTTCGCTCATTTGTTCTTGAGTAAGATTAATTTCATCAATTAGGCGTTGATATGAAAGAGCTATTTCAATGGCATCTAAATCTTGACGCTGGATGTTCTCGACCAAAGCCATTTCCAACGACTCTTGGTCATTGGCTATTCTAATATAAGCTGGGATAGTTTCCAGTCCAACTATCTTGGAAGCCCTGAAACGGCGTTCCCCAGAAACCAATTGGTATTTGTTAAAACCGAGCTTTCTAACCGTTATAGGTTGTATAATACCCAATTCCCTAATGGAAGATGCCAGTTCTAAAAGCGATTCTTCACTAAAATTGGTTCTGGGTTGGAATGGGTTGACCTCAATGGCATCTAATTCCAATTCAATAATATTTCCTATTACTTTATCGGCATTTTTATCCTGAACAGATTGTATATCGTTGCTGGGGTCTTTTAAGAGCGCCGATAAACCTCTACCTAGAGCCTGTTTCTTTACTGCCTTAGCCATAATTAGGAGTTTTTATCTATAATTTCTTTTGCCAAACTTAAATAATTACTCGCACCTTTACTAGCAGCATCATAATTAATTATGTTTTCACCGTAGCTGGGCGCTTCGCTTAAGCGCACATTTCTTTGTATGATAGTTTGAAAAACCATATTGTTAAAATGCTTTTGAACCTCTTCTACCACCTGGTTAGAAAGTCTTAAGCGAGAATCGTACATGGTAAGCAATAAGCCTTCAATGTCTAATTCTGGGTTGTGGATTTTTTGAACGCTTTTAATAGTGTTCAAAAGTTTACCCAAACCTTCCAAAGCAAAATATTCGCATTGAATAGGAATAATAACCGCGTTGGCAGCTGTTAAGGCATTTAGCGTTAATAATCCTAAGGAAGGTGCACAATCTATTAAAATATAATCATATTCATCTTTAATATCAGCCAATGCATTTTTAAGCATGTATTCCCTAGAGGGTTTATCAACCAGTTCAATTTCTATAGCAACCAAATCTATGTGTGCCGGAATGATATCCAAATTAGGTGTACTAGATTGAACTATGGCCTCTTTGGCCGAGTTGGAATGCTCTAAAAGTTGGTAGGTTCCTACTTCAACAGATTCTACATCTATTCCTATTCCAGAGGTTGCATTTGCTTGAGGGTCAGCATCAATAAGTAGAACTTTTTTTTCTAGAACTCCAAGAGAAGCTGCTAGGTTGATAGAAGTTGTTGTTTTGCCAACACCTCCTTTTTGGTTTGCAATTGCAATAATTTTACCCATTAATGAATTGGTTTGATAAAAGGCAAAAATACGATTATTTGCGAGTAATAAAAACTGAACTTGTTAACACTCATCGATTTTTTTTCAAAATATAATTTAACTTTTGTTGTAGTAAAATTACGATACAATTTTTTTGTATTTATAGCTTAAATATTTACATCATGATAAAAGCGAATCAAAATTTAAAACTTTTAGTCTTATTGCTTTTGCAATTAGCATTTTTCAGTAATGCTTGTGCCCAAATTAAACAAATAGCAAGTGTTGAGGGAATCACGGAGTATGTGATGGATAACGGATTGAAAGTGATTTTGCAGAAGATGCTGAAATAAAAAACGACGCGGAGAAAGTAGATTAATTATTTTATGCTTTACTTTTTAGCTTTTACAAAGCTTTCTCATAGATACCCATTGTTTTAGCATGGTTTTGGCTTCTTGTGCAGGATATCCCAAAACTGTTTGACCAGCTGGTACATCGTTCATAACACCAGAGCCAGCTCCAACGGTGGCACCTGAGTTTATGGTGGTGTGGTCTTTTATTGAGGCACTACCACCAATTATAACGCCATCGCCCAAAGTTACTGAACCAGCCAGTCCACTATGTCCAGCCATGATGCAAGAACGTCCCATGTTGCTATTGTGAGCTATTTGTACCAAGTTGTCAATTTTGCAACCATCACCTATAATTGTTGAACTAAATTTAGCTCTATCTACACAGGAATTGGCACCAATTTCAACATGGTGTCCAATTATAACATTTCCAATTTGAGGTATTTTTGTGAGGCTGCGTCCATCATCGCTAGGGCGATAACCAAAGCCATCTGCACCTATGCTTACATTGGTATGGAAAACACAATGGTTTCCAATAATACAGCGCTCACGTATAACCGTGCCCGACCAAATCACGGTAAAATCACCAATAATGGTTTCGTCAAAAACACAAACATTTGGATATAGGGTTACTCCTTTACCTAAAGCTACGTTCTTACCCACATAGCAATTCGCTCCAATTTTACAGTCTGTACCCAAAACAACAGATTCATGTATAACGGCAGTTGGATGAATATTTGTGCTGAATTCTGGTGAACTTGGATTAAAAAGCTCCAGTATTTTAGCCATTGCCAAATCAGCATTCTTAATTTTAATAACGGCACAATTGTCTTTTGGCTCAATGCTTAAATTATCATTAACAACTACAGCACATGCATTTGAGTTTTTCTAATATTTTAGGTATTTAGAACTGCCAATAAAGCTTATTTGATTGTTGGAAGCCTTATTTAACTCTTCGGGGCCAGTAATTTGTTGTGTGGTGGTTCCTATTAATTCGCCATTTATAGCGTCATTAATTTCATTAATTGAATAAGATTCCATAGTTGGTTGAGGTTTAGTTGATCCCGAATTTTGTAAATCTACAGGAAATATTCGAATAAACCCTTTAACTAGTCCTCAATTCTATTATCGTCAAATGCAGAAGGCAAAAGTTTTGGAATAAATTTAATAACTAAAGGTAAAAGGAAAGCACCGCCTGGCAACATGAATATGGCAAGGCTTGGAATGGATTTGAAAATATCCATTAATTGTTCGTTTACTTTTTTCTGTTCTTCTTCGGTTAAATCTCTTGTGGTAGATTGCGAGAGCAACACCATGAGTTCTTTGCTGCCTTTAAGCTCTTTGTGCAAACGTTTACTGTTTCTTGTGATTAGTTTTTTTACCATTTTACTGGAATTATCGTAAAAACTATGTACAATGTTTTTAGAACTCAGTAAAGCAATATCATTTTTATGTATTGTGTAAAAGTAATTTACGGTAGCAATGGACTGGCTTATGCGTTCGTCGTTAATATTTAGGTCATTTCCCAATTGGGTTAAAAAAGACTGTTCTTTTTTATCAATCTTTCTGTCACTCCATGTTGCCATACAGGCCAAATCCAACACGTAATTTTTCTCGGTTGTGTTCTTAATGGTTTTTATAGCCTCTTTATAGCTAAGGAGCATATCTTTTTGGTATCTTAAAGATGCATCCAATAGTTTAATCAAACTCTCGTCATACTGGTTTTTGCGCTTTTTTGAGTTTAAGACATCTAGGCTAATAGAGGCAATGGAAGCTTCCAGGTTTTTTATGTGGTTTATAGATATACTTTGGTTTTTTAAATATTCCTGGTACGCTAAAATGTCTACATACAAAAATGCATTAATGATAAAATAATTAAAGTTTTTAGTAAGCAGATTTGTGTCTATCTGTATACGCTTGTTGATTATTTTTTCAAGAAGTTCATTAGAATTTTTTGCACCGAGAAGTTCACCAAAAAATGTGGTTTTATGCTCGTTGATGCCTTTGTAAAAATCGACTACAGAGTCTATAAAAGGTTTGTCAACATTACACTTGGTATAGGCATAAAGAAATGAAATCAATAAGTTGACCTTACAGAGTTCTTCTTCGGTAAAATCATTTTTATCTATAACGTTGGCAACAACCGATACATTGCTTCCGTAAACGAATCCACAATTTCTTAAGGCGCTATAAAATTCATCTTCGCTTAAATTTAAAAAAAAGCTATTGCCAGCTATTTCTTTAATTAATTTTTTTATCCAACCATTTGCAGATGGATTCATAAGCTCATTTTTTGTTGCAGTAAAAATAATGCTTTCAGATTAAATGGGCGTTATTTAATCAATAGGAATAGTTAAATTGAATGATTTGCTTTAAATGTGTTGAACAGAATAATCAAAATAAGCAAAAGCATCTATTATTTAAACTCCCAGCCATCGATTAATTTTTCAATGTAGATTACAGAATTTATATCATGACTGGAATTAGGGATTTTATTCAAAATAGCATTTTTGAAATCCTTTAAAAATAGTTCAGCACTTTTATAAGGCACATTGACATCGTTTTCGCCATGCCACCAATCGACAGCAATCGCTTTGTTTATTGAAGTATATGGTGCTTCAGATAATAAATATTCAAATTCATTATAGGTAGCTTTTATGAAGAGTTCTTTTGAAGCAGTGCCTGCTTGTTTGGAAATCTCATCTAGATTAGGGAATTTTAAAACGGCTTTTTTGAATTCATCATATCCTGCTAATACATTTGTAAATAGATCTTTGGTAATGGTGGAATCGGCAAATTTAAAATAAGCCTCTTTTGAAACCATACCGCTTATGATGCCACAATGTTTTAATTTAAATTTTGAAGCCAATAACATGGCTATGGGAGCACCACCACTTATGCCAATTACGCCAAAATCATTTTCTTGCAGTCCGGCCTTTTCGGCAAGTTCAAATATCGTTTCGTTTGTAGTTTGAGATATTTCAGTACCACCAAAACCAGGCCTATTAAATGAAATAAAATTATACTTAGCCTTTAAACTGTCTGGAATTAAGTTAAGAATATCGGAAGTTGATGGCGTACCACCAATAACACAGATGGTTGTTTTTTTTAAGTATGTGCTTTTGTTTTCTTTGCAAGAAAAACACAAAATTAAAAAGAGCAGGCCGAAAAATACACCCCGATTATTCACGTTTAAAGAAGTCGTTAAAAAACACTAATTGGTATTTAATGGCATTGGCCCAATACTCCCAGTTATGTACCCCAGGTCTTTCTATATAATCGTGTTTAATGTTTCTTTCCACTAATTTTTCGTGAAGCCTTTTGTTGTCATCAAAAAAGAAATCGTCATAACCACAATCAATAATAATCTTTAAATCACCATCCAGTAAATAAACAAGGTTTATAACTGAATTTTTCTCCCAATTATCTTTGTTTTCAGGGTAGGTGCCCAAACGTTTTTTGATGTCCCAGTTGTTGGGAAACGGACGAATATCAACACCGCCACTCGTGCTACCTGTAGCACCCCAGACATCTTGATGCCTAAAAGCTAGATATAGAGCACCATGTCCACCCATGCTAAGTCCGGTAATGGCGCGATTGTCTTTATTGGCAAAGGTGTTATAGTTTTTATCAACAGCTTCAACGAGTTCTTTGGAAACATAGGTTTCATATTTCATGGTACTGTCAACAGGACTGTCAAAATACCAACTTGTAAAACCACCATCAGGGCAAACAATAATGATATTGAAATCGTTCGCATATTTTTTTACCAGCGGAGCTTTGGTGGCCCAATCTTTATAGTTGCCCGTAGCGCCATGAAGTAAGTATAAAACGGGTTTCTTTTCACCATCATTCTTGTAGTTGTCTGGTTTAATAACCAAATTGGGAATGTTTTTATTCATGGATTTGCTAAAAACCATCAGCGTGTCTACTTGTGCAATTACGCTGTTTAGTAAAAACAAATTGATGAATAAAATAGCCAGTGTTAGTTTAAGTTTTGTCATTTTTTTAGTGGTTGATAATGATTGTGTTCAAATATATAAAATTATTTATCTGACCAAACGGCCAATTCGTTGCCGCTAGGGTCTTTAAAATGAAATCTGGAACCGCCGGGAAATGAAAAAATGTCTTTGGTAATAATACCACCTGCATTTTCTATTGTCGATTTTATTTCAATTAAATTAGAATGGTAAAGCACGACCAATGCGCCATTTGTGATTTTGGCATCGGTCTTTTCAAATCCACCTTCTAGTCCACTTTCGGAAAAACCAATATAAGTAGGGCTATAGTCTGTAAATTTCCAATTAAAACATTTGGTGTAAAAAGTTTTGGTTTTTTCTAAGTCTGTTGCTTTAAACTCAACGTAATTGATAAGTGTGTTTTTCATAATGAAATTTTAATCAATTAAAATCTCCAATATCTTAATGGCGGTATCGCTTATTTTGGTGCCAGGTCCAAAAATGGCTATAATACCGGTATCAAATAAATATTGGTAATCTTGTTTGGGTATTACACCGCCAACAATTACCATAATATCGTCACGGTTGTATTCTTTTAAGGCATCAATTACTTGGGGAACCAATGTTTTATGAGCTCCTGCCATAGAGGAAATGCCCAATATGTGTACATCGTTTTCCATAGCTTGCTTGGCCACTTCTGCTGGTGTTTGGAAAAGCGGAGCAATATCTACGTCAAAACCTAAATCGGCATAACCTGAAGCAACTATTTTTGCACCTCGGTCATGGCCATCCTGGCCGAGTTTTGCAATCATTATGCGTGGACGCCTGCCGTCTTGCTCTGCAAAAATATCGGATAATTCCAAGGCTTTTTTAAATGAAGCATCGTTATTTATTTCTTTACTGTACACGCCTGTTAATGATTTTGTTTGTGCTTTGTAACGGCCATAAACGGTTTCTAAGGCAAAGCTTATTTCGCCAAGAGTTGCCCGTTCTCGAGCTGCTTCAACAGCTAAAGCTAATAAATTTTCGTTTCCTCTTCTAGCAGCTTCGGTTAAATTGGTGAGTAGTTTTTTTACTTTTTCAGAATTTCGGTTATCTTTTATTTGTTTTAAACGCTCCATTTGTACCTGTCTTACTATTTTGGTGTCTACTTCAAGGGTATCAATAGGAGTTTCATTCTTTAATTGGTACTTATTTACGCCAATTGTAACATCTTTTTCAGAATCAATCCGAGCTTGTTTTTTAGCGGCAGCTTCCTCAATGCGTAGTTTTGGAATGCCCGTTTCAATCGCTTTGGTCATACCGCCTAGACCTTCTATTTCTTCAATATGTTTCCATGCATTTTGGGCAATGGCATTGGTTAGCGATTCTATAAAATAGCTGCCAGCCCAGGGGTCTACTGTTTTGGCAATATTGGTTTCGTCTTTTAAAAACAGTTGGGTGTTACGGGCTATTCTAGCTGAAAAATCTGTGGGAAGTGCCATGGCTTCATCCAAAGCGTTGGTGTGTAAACTTTGGGTGCCACCAAATACGGCAGCTGCCGCTTCAATGGTGGTGCGCGCTACATTGTTAAATGGGTCTTGTGCTGTTAAGCTCCAGCCACTGGTTTGGCAGTGGGTTCGAAGCATTATTGATTTTTCGTTTTTAGGGTTGAATTGTTTTACCAATTTTGCCCAAAGCATTCTTGCGGCACGCATTTTGGCAATTTCCATAAAATGGTTCATGCCAATGCCCCAAAAAAAGGATAATCGCGGGGCAAAATCATCAATATTCAAACCTGCTTTTAAGCCTGTTCGAATATATTCCAGACCATCCGCCAAGGTATAGGCCAGTTCAATATCGCAGGTGGCACCTGCCTCTTGCATGTGGTAACCTGAAATGCTTATGCTGTTGAATTTTGGCATGTGTTGGCTGGTATATTCAAAAATATCCGATACAATTTTCATGGAGGGTTCGGGAGGATATATATACGTATTGCGGACCATGAATTCCTTCAGAATATCATTTTGTATGGTGCCCGATAGTTTTTCAGGACTTACGCCTTGTTCTTCAGCGGCCACGATATAAAAAGCCATAATCGGCAACACGGCGCCGTTCATGGTCATGGAAACAGATATTTCACCCAAAGGAATTTGATTGAAAAGAATTTTCATGTCTTCTACCGTATCAATGGCGACCCCAGCCATACCTACATCGCCAACAACGCGTTCATGATCGCTGTCGTAACCACGATGTGTTGCCAAGTCGAATGCCACTGACAGGCCTTTTTGGCCAGCTTTTAAATTACGCTTGTAAAATGCATTGCTGTCTTCAGCGGTTGAAAATCCTGCATATTGCCGAATGGTCCAGGGTTTTTGAAGGTACATGGTGCTATACGGGCCACGCAAAAAAGGAGGTATGCCAGCTGCAAAATCTAAATGTTCCAGCCCTTCAACATCTTTCTTTGTATAGGTAGATTTGATTGGAATATTTTCAGCAGATACAAAAGAAGCCTCACTAGTTTCTTTTTGTGAACTAGCAAGTTTTTTTAAGGTTATATGCTGAATGTTCTTTCGCAATTATCGCGGTATTAAATTAAAATCTACTTTTTCTGGTGCTCTTTCTTTAACCATGGTTAAATCAACATCAAAAAGTTTGGCATAAAACAAATCAAAAGCAATATAAGCCGCTAGATATTTGTCGTTCGATGCTTGGTTATATCTTGATGATAGGGGGGCGGTAATAAGTTTAGGACTCATGCTACCTGTTTTTAATAAGGCTTGTAAGGTTGTTTTGAGATTGTTGTCTCGAATGTTGTTTGAAATACAATCAAAAAAATTACTGTTGTAGTTTAGGTTGCTAGCGCTGTTGTTGGTATTCCATAATTCGGGGTTGGTTTTTAACACCTTGAAAATTTCAACCGTGTGAGGTGTTAAAATTTCAGCATAGTTGGCCCTTCCGTTATTGGCTGTACTCATAAATTGGGCATAGGTTAAAGCCAAATTGGGATTTGGACTTCGGTCTTTGAAGAATGTGTAAATATCGTCTTCAAAAGCAAAAATAGCTTCATTAAGGAGTTGTTGGTCAATGCCATCACAGTTTACAGGCATACCTTTGTCTGTAAATTTGTATTCCGATAAAGTAGCTGTTTCGGCTTGTTTATCGTTTTTACAACTGTTTAATGTTAATACAAATACAAGTAAAATAAGGTTAAATAGCGTTTTCATTTTAAGCTTCATTTTTTAATCGTTTTTGTTCTAAATGTTCTGATAAACGTTTTTCTATAATGGGTTGAATTAATGTTTTTCTTGGGTTTGTTTTTACAAAAGGATACAATTCTAAAGCATCTTTCATTAAGTCATTTTTATTAAGGTACTTGTTGGTTCCAACCAATACAATGTTATTGGCGTCAAATTGTTGCTGTTCGTTGTCGGCACTTTCTTTTATTTTCCGTTGAATGGTGCCTTCTTTAAGTTGTTTTAAAAAACCACCGTTAGCTTCAATATCCTTAAAAAGTTCCAACGATTTTTCAGCTAGCTGATTTGTAATGGTTTCAATATAATAAGCGCCGTCAGCAGGGTTGTTCACAATATTAAAATAGCTTTCGTATTTTAAAATAAGTAGTTGGTTTCGGGCAATGCGTGTGCCAAATGCATTCACTTTATGGAAAATAGTATCATAAGCTAAATTGCAAACCGTATCACTACCGCCTAAAATAGCACTCATGCATTCTGTGGTAGTTCGAAGCATATTGGTGTTGTAATCGTATAAGGTTTTGTTGCGTTTTGTAGGTGTTGTATAAACATAACAATTTGGGTTAAAGCCATATTCACTTGCAAGGGTTTGCCAAAGTATGCGTAACGCTCTTAGTTTGGCGACTTCAAAAAAGTAATTGGTTCCCACTGATAGGTTAAATATTACTTCAGGCTTCTCGGTACTATTTTCTTCGAAAATCACTCGAAGTAACGGGTTGTTATTTATATGGTTTAAATATTCGTTTGCATGGGCTAGGGCATAGGCCAGTTGCTGCACCATATTAGCCCCGGCATTTTGGTAAAGAGACACATCAACGCTAAAGGTATTGGCGGTTTTTATAATGCTTTCAAATTGGTTGAAATCGTCTTTAAAGTTTTTGAACCAATTGCCGCTTTTTGCAAGATTGCCAATGATATCGGTGTGGATATGGATTCCAGATTTAGCAGGAATGACAACAGCATTTTTTATATATTTTTCTGAAAGAAATTGAAATTCGAAATGGATTTCTGTTGAAGCTGTATCAATGTTTTTTATTAAATCTTCAATTGAAACCGAATTGTTTGGAATAATGAATTTAATGCTTTCGGCACCATTTTCAATCGCTTTAATGGCTATGGTGTTGGATTTTTCAACATTGGCAACATAAATGGTTTGACAAATCCGCCATTTGGAGGCTTTGCTTTGGGAAGTGTTGGGGAATTCTTCAAAGTCGTCGGCATGGTAAAAGGGCTTTACCGAGATATCTTCATTGGTTTTCCAAATAAGCGTATTGTTGTAATCGGCACCCTGAAGGTCGAATTGTATTTTTTGTTTCCATTGCTTGGCAGTAACAGGATTAAATTCATCAAATAACAAATTACTCATTATCTTTTGTTTTTAAACTGTCCTCATACTCCATGATGAAAATTTCTTCATTGTCACGTTTCATGTAGTATTCCTCGCGGGCAAATTTCTCCAGCCCTTCTTCGGTACTTAATTTCTTTAAGGCTTTTTTATCTTTTTCTATCTCTTTTTTATAATAGTCTTTTTGGGATTCCAAGTCATCAATCTCATTGTTTAGTTCTCTATGGATTAACCAAGAATTGGCGTCGAAAAACAGCATCCAGATAAGGAACACAAACAAAATAAGAACAAATATGTTCTTGAACGGTTTTAATATTTTTTTTCTGTTTAACGCCATTATAGTTTTTGGTTGATGATGGAACGCACTATATCTATCGCCACTGTGTTGTGCCTGTTGTTTGGTATGATAATATCGGCGTACTCTTTCATAGGCTCTATAAATTGTTCGTGCATTGGTTTAAGAGTATTTTGGTAGCGTGCCAGCACTTCATCTAAATCCCTGCCGCGCTCGGCTATATCACGTTTCAAACGACGAATTAAGCGTTCATCGGTATCTGCATGCACAAATATTTTAATATCGAACAAATCCCTTAATTCAGCATTTGTTAAGATTAGGATACCTTCAACTATCATTACCTTTCTTGGGTGTGTTATTATGGTGTCACCCGTTCTATTATGTTTAACGAAGGAATAGACAGGTTGGTGTATGGCATTGCCACTTTTTAAGGCTTTTAAATGATTGACCAACAAATCGAAATCAATAGACCTTGGATGGTCAAAATTGATGTTGGTGCGTTCCTCGTAGCTTAAGTGCGTAGTGTCGTTGTAATAAGAGTCTTGAGAAATAACGCCCACTTCACCTTCGGGGAGTTCTTTCAAAATCTTATTTACCACAGTGGTTTTGCCGCAACCCGTGCCACCTGCAATTCCAATAATTAACATAAAAAGGTTTTACTAACTATACAAAGTTAGCTAAATGCCTAAAGAAATTAACGGTAGAAAAGTTTATTTTTTTATTTCTAAAACTTCGGCTTCGGTAACTATTTTGTCGTTAGTGTTGCCCCAACTGTTGGTTATGTAGTTCATAACATCGGCGACTTCAGATTCCAACAGGCCTAAATTAGCCATAATTCTGTTGTATGTGTTGCCATTAACTATAATTTCACCTTGCATGCCGTATTTTATAGCCCTGATGCTCTTTTCTCGATTTTTCATTAGAAAATCTGATTTTGCCAAAGGCGGAAATGAGCCAGCTACGCCTTCGCCATTTACCATGTGGCATGTAATACAGAAATCCTGATATATTTCACTGCCTCTTTTGATGCTTTCCTCTAAAGCTTTGTCCTGACCAAATGCAGATACGAAAAGCCCTGATAGAAAGAGAAGGCAGAACGATGCAATTATTTTCATAAATTTAGTTTGGTATAATTTTATAAATACCTTTTCCTTCGGCTGCAATGTATATATAGCCATCAGGAGCTTGTACCACATTTCTAAGACGACCAATACCTTCAAACAATTTTTCCCGTTTTACCACTTTATTGTTTTCAAGCACAAGGCGTTCTAAATAGGCGAATTTTAACGAACCTGCCAAAACATTGCCTTTCCAATCAGGGTATTTATCGGACGAAACAATGGCCAAGCCAGAAGGAGCGATAGACGGTACCCAATAGAACAATGGTTGTTCCATGCCTTCTTTTTCTGTGATATCTGTAAAACTAGTACCGTCGTAATTGATACCGTAGGATATAACTGGCCAACCGTAATTTTTTCCTTTTTTAATGATGTTAATTTCGTCACCACCTTGTGGACCATGTTCGTGCTCCCAAATTTCTCCCGTAACGGGATGTTTTACCAAGCCTTGCGGATTTCTGTGGCCATAACTATAAATGGCTTTTTTGGCGTTGGGTGTGTTGTAGAACGGATTGTCTTCTGGAATGCGGCCATCGTCATAAAGGCGGTATATTTTACCGTTGTCTCGTGTAATATCTTGCGGATTTGTGTCACGATCGCCACGTTCGCCGGCAGAAAAATACAAATACCCATCATTATCAAACGCAATACGCGAACCAAAATGCTGACCTCTGGTAGTATTAGGCCCCGCTTTGTATAAAACTTCTTGGTTGGTAAGGGTATTGCCACTTAATTTAGCTCTCATCAGTGCCGTATTGCCACCTGTGCCTTCGCCTTCGGACGATGCGTAGGTAAAGTAAATCCAACCGTTATTTTCATAATCAGGATGCAATTTAACATCTAAAAAACCACCTTGTCCACGTACGTAAACATCTGGAGCGCCAGAAATAATGGTTTTTGTGCCATTTTTAAAATGGATGAGGTCGCCCGATTTTTCGGTAATAAGCATACTGCCATCTGGTAAAAAAGCCAAGCCCCAAGCAATGGAAATGTCTGGTACAACCAACTCAGTTGTATAGTTAACGGCTTGAGGTTCTTCAACTTTAACAGAGGATTCTGTTTGCTGCGCACAAGCAGAAATAGTAATTATAACTAACGGAATTATAAAAAGTAATTTTTTCATAACAAAGGGTATAAATGTTTGTTTCTAAAGTTAATAAGAATTATTTAGAAATTATAATTGATGTTTATGCCGGCAAAATAATTTACAGGTTCGCCAGGATAATAGTATCTTGGAGCACTTCCGCCAAAGCCAGAAGTATTTATTAATATCTGTGAGGCGTATTTTTCATCAAAAATGTTATTAAGTCCATAAAAGGCGTTACAGGTTAATTTATTGTCAATGAAATTAATTTTATAACCTACTTTTAAGTTTGTGAGCTTGTAACTATCTGAATACAAACTATTGTCATCTAAAATAGGCATGCTTCCTACATATTGAAAGTTTATATTTCCGTAAAACCCTATTTTGGAACTAAAATCAATACCTGCGTTAAACACATCACTAGGTACACCTGTTAAATCATTTCCTGAGTAATCATTGGTATCGTCTACAAATTCCTTGAACTTGTAATTATTTAACGTATAGCTAGCAAAAGTGCTTAATTTGAAAGATTCTTTATTAAGGATGTTGTAGTTTAAGGATGCTTCAATGCCATCATGCTGTGTTCTTCCTGCATTAATTCCAATATATTGATCTTGGGCTGTTCTTCTCGAAACAAGTAGGTTCTTTATGTCCAATCGGTATAATGAAAGGTTGAAAAATAATTTGTTTTGAATAAGAGAGCCTCTGGTGCCAACTTCAAAATTCCAACCGGTTTCTGGTTTTAAATCTTGATTTATTTGTCCGTCGGGCATCAATGTTTCATCAAGTGTGATGGGCGAAAAACCATGACTTATGTTAGAATATACTGAAATATTATCTGCGAATAGATGTGATATGCCAAATTTAGGTGATAGAATGCCATTAAATTTATAAGATCCCGATTGGTCTGGGTCACTTGCTGAAGCCATAAATCTATCATCTAAATCGTAAGACGTTTGGTTGTAGTTTAAGCCAAGGGAAAGTGTTGTTTTTTCAGTTAATGCATAGTTGCTTTCGAAGAAAAGATTAAAGTACGACCTTTTCTCTTTAAAATCAGTTAAAGGACCACCTTCAACACTACCGGTTCCTGGAGGGTAATCTTCGTAAAGGTTTTCAAAAGTGCCATACCTGTAGTTGTCCCTAAAAATTTCACCACCAAGCGTCCAATCTAAAGTTTTGTCAAAAATATTTGTATTGCCAATTAATCTGCTTCTAAGACCAATAGCAAATGTTTTTTCATCTAAAATATCAAAAGGCCTTGGTTCGTACCCATTTCTAAAAGAAGAAAAAATGCTGGTGCTTTGTTTTAAATTGTCATTGTAACGATGGTTCCAAGACAGCCCAAAAATAGCACGTTGTGAATCTTCATAACCCTTTGCTTGTCGCCATGTAAAAGCGGCAGAAGATGGGTTGTTTATATAGGCGTTTTCATTTATGGAACTCGGTATGTAGCCAAACAAATCAACATAACTCATTAAAAAAGAAAGTTCGTCGTTTTCACCTAAAAAATGATTGGTGCTTAACGTAAATGTTTGTCGGTCATATTCGTTGTTATCTCTGTAGCCATCACTATGGGTATTACTGTAAATAGCCCTAAAACTGTTTTTTGTAGAACCATAATTTAGGTTTACGGTTTCTTTAATTAGCCCAAATGATCCAAACATGAATTCCCCGTTGGCATTTGCTTGATTTAAATAGGCATTTTGAGGCGTTAAATGGATGGTGCCCCCAAGTCCTACACCGTAAATGGTAGAAGCGCCTTTGTCTATTTCCAGTCTGGCAATAGAAGTGAGTTCAAAATCCTCAATGTTTGTTTCGCCACTACCATTTGTTAGGGGGATATCTTTAAAGTAAGCCCTTATTTTTGCCGTTCCAAAAAGATTTCTGGCGCCAACACCCCTTATAGTAATTCTGTTGGTGCTAAGTGTGGCACTTTGCATGAATACACCGGGAATACGGTTTAATGTTGGAGCTATGATGGTATTGTTGGCTTTTTGGATATCTTCGGTAGAAACAATGTTTACGGTATTTGTGGCCTTTTTTAAACGTTTTGGTAATTGATTAGCATTAATAACCACCTCGTTTAATTCTGAAATATCAATTTCCAATTGAATTATTTGGTATTTTTGATCAATAGTTAGCTCAGTTGGATGGTATCCTGTTTTTTGAATTAAATAAATGCCAGAACTGTTAACTTCAAATTCCCCCTGAATGTTAGATGTGTATATTTGATTATCTGTTAAATTGGTAATGCTAACATTTGTCAAAGCAGCACCACTTTCAATATCTACTATTTTTCCTTTAAAATTTTCTTGGGCGTTAGATGTGTTAATTGTAAAAATTGCTAAAAGAAATATAGCTTTTAAAATCAATTTCATTTTTGTTTATTTAGTTTGGTTGTTTTAAAATTGGCCATAAAACTATTACTAAAAAATTAATTTTTACCACTGCTTTTGTATAAAAGAATGTTAACAAAAAGTTTAAAGTAAAAAACAGTGTATTTAATTAAGAAATCTGTTGTATTACTTCAATATTTGTATATATTTGCACTCTCATTTTTGGAACTAGAAATAATCTTTTCTGTTACGAAAATAAAAAACGAATTGAACACTAAGTCCAGAGCCTTGCGCAAGCTGGCCCTTTCACTAAAAATGTTCGCAGAACATTTTCTTAACGTTCAGTCCGGGGTGTAGCGTAGCCCGGTTATCGCGCCTGCTTTGGGAGCAGGAGGTCGCAGGTTCGAATCCTGCCACCCCGACAAAATAAAGCGTGGTGTTTTGTAGAAAGTTTACTTTCTTAAGAAAACATGAGGTTTATTTAGAAATTAAAGCATAGCTTTAATTTGCAACATACCTTATCAGGATCAATTTTGTTAATCCTGCCACCCCGACAAAAAGCCTTGCAACTGCAAGGCTTTTTTATTTCATAAAATTCTTGATAATATTTACTTGAAAAATAGAATAGATTTTAAATATCGCATTATATCAAGTGTTAATAACTTAACTTGTAAGTTTTAGTTTAAAAAAACTACTTTTACAGTGTTAAAAGAACAAATGATTATGGCAGAAACTATTGAAAGAGTAAAATGTTTAATTATTGGGTCTGGTCCAGCTGGTTACACAGCAGCCATTTATGCGGCCAGAGCCAATATGGCTCCTGTTTTATACCAAGGAACGCAACCAGGAGGCCAATTGACTACTACAAATGAGGTTGAAAATTTTCCCGGGTATCCTGATGGTATTACTGGACCTGAAATGATGATGGAACTACAAAAACAAGCAGAGCGTTTTGAGGCAGATGTACGTCATGGTTGGATTACCAAAGTTGATTTTTCTGGAGATATCCATAAGGTCTGGGTGAACGACGAAAAAGAAATCCATTGTGATACGGTGATTATTTCTACTGGCGCTTCGGCGAAATATCTTGGCTTGGATTCTGAACAAAAATATTTAAAACTAGGTGGTGGTGTTTCCGCATGTGCTGTTTGTGATGGTTTCTTTTATAGAAACCAAGAAGTGGTTATAGTAGGTGCTGGTGATTCAGCTTGTGAAGAAGCCCACTACTTATCTAAGTTATGTAAAAAAGTGACCATGTTGGTTAGGCGAGATGAATTTAGAGCCTCTAAAATCATGGAAGAACGTGTTAAAAACACACCCAATATTGAGATTTTGTTCAATACCGAGACCGATGAAGTTGTAGGAGATGGGCAAGTAGTCACTGGTGTTAGGGTTTTTAATAATAAAACCAAAGAGAAACATGAAATTCCGGCTACTGGCTTTTTTGTGGCTATAGGACATAAACCTAACACCGATATTTTTAAAGACTTTTTGAATATGGATGAGACGGGTTATATTATTAATAAACCTGGAACTGCCAAAACCAACGTAGAAGGCGTATTTGTATCTGGCGATGCAGCCGACCATGTGTACAGACAAGCCATTACGGCGGCAGGGACTGGATGTATGGCGGCCTTAGACGCCGAACGTTATTTAGCTGCTAAAGACGCCACGTTTGAAGTTTCTACGTCTACTTATAATTAATAAACAAACTTTTGTTTTATATATAATATCCCCGATGTCCAGCATCGGGGATTATTTTTTTAGTCGAATACAAAGTTATAAGTTAAGGCAAATAAAGGGCTGTTCATTATTGTTAGCTCATAAGAACCTAAAGGGCTATCTAGAAATATACTGGAATTTGCGCCTCTATCGATGCGTTGTGAATAATAACGATTGTATGGGTTCTTTCTGGAATAAAGATTATAAACGGTAAAGGTCCAATCGCCAACCCAACGTCTGTTCACTTTTTTACTGTATTTCACTTTCCATGAAAAATCCAGTCGGTGGTATGTTTTTAAACGTGCATTGTTACGTTCTAAAAATATAGGTACATTAATGCCTTCAATATTATAGTAGGCATTCGCCACTGAGTAGGGGCGGCCACTTTGGGCTGTAAAGTTGAAACTCC
Organism: Marixanthotalea marina; assembly: GCA_018883545.1. GTDB lineage: Bacteria > Bacteroidota > Bacteroidia > Flavobacteriales > Flavobacteriaceae > Marixanthotalea > Marixanthotalea marina. Next base: position 122,806 of record JAHLEH010000007.1, read on the forward strand.
AAGTGTTGTAAGGATCGCTTTCTATGTTTAGGGTACCGTTAAAAACGTGGGGTCTGTCAAAATCAGATCGGTACCATTTGTTGTTGTTAACCCTGTCGCTCAGTTTGGCGGCATTTGTTTTTAAAAAACTTCTGGAATAGGTGTAGTTGATCCAGCCATTTACTTTTCCTCTTGGTTTTTTTAAACTAAACTCAACACCATAGGCTTTACCATTGGCCTGAACAACATCACGTTCTAAAAACTCTTCCAAAAAGAAATCTGCGCCAGGTTTATAGGTTAAATTGTTTTGAGTGCTTCTATAATAGCCTTCAACACTTAGTTCTAAGTTGTCGTCGTCTAAATTTTGATAAACCCCAAGACTATAGGTGTCACTCATTTGAGGTTTTATATTTAAATCTGATGTTTTCCATCGCGATGTGGGCAATGGCGTAGTGGCATTATAAATGTTCTGTAAATACTGGTTTAAACGGGCATAACTAACTTTAAGGGATGTGCTTTCCAAAAGTTTAATGTTTGCTCCCAAACGTGGTTCCAGAGCATTATATGACTTGACTTTTTCACCTTTACCAAACTCCGTAACATCAATAATGTCGCCAGTGTCTTCATTAAATGTTGCTTTTGTGTAAGGGCCAACAAAAGAAAAGTAATTGAAACGTAAACCGCCAGAAAGGGTAATTTGTTCAATAGGGCTCCATTCAATATTGGCATAAGGCGATATTTCATAACTCACCTCATTGTCTAAAGTAACGGGGTTGATGCTGTTGCCGTTTCCGGGATCTAGTTTACCTGGCTTAATATTATATCGGCTTGCTTGTACACCAGCATAATAATTTAGGTCGTTATTTATTTTTTTTGAATATTCTGAAAATGCACTTAATAAATTAATTTGAGATTCGTATTCAATTACATTGTCGTTGCTGCTTTCTGGAAATAAGGTTTTTGGGGTGTATCTGCTTGATAATAATACCGTTCTTAAATTAGAATCATCGTTAAATGTATGTGTCCAATTTAGTGTATTGTTAAAAGTTTTGAAATCGTATTGATTATTTTTGGCATTAATGTTTTGCACTTGGGAAATTAAATCCAATTGGTAAAAGTCTTTACTGTAAAAATTGGTAAAAGATATTTGATCTTTATCTGTTGGTAAATACAGTAATTTTATGGTGTGATCGTAAAACCGTGCTTTGGTTTTTTTGAGACGTTCTGATACTATGGGCAATAAAAAGTCTGTAAAGCTGCCTCTTGTACCAGCATACAATAAAAGTTTGTCTTTAATAATAGGTGTTTCAATGGAAAGGCGACTAGAAACTAAACCAATGCCACCACTTAATTTTAATTTGTCAACATAAGGGTTTTTTACTTTTACATCCAATACCGAAGTTACCCTATCACCATAGCGTGCAGGTATGTTGGCACGGTATAGATCTGATGAAGAAATAGCTTCGGGTGTAAACACGGAAAATAGTCCAAATAGATGCGTAGGGTTAAATACGGGCGCATAATCATATAATAACAGATTTTGGTCTAAGGAGCCACCACGAACAGATAGGCCGTTGCTCACCTCGCCAGCGTTATTGATTCCGGGCAATAACACCATGCCTCTTAATAAATCGACTTCACCCATTGCGGCTGGCATTTTTATAAGTTCTTGAGCTGTCATTTGTACGGCTCCCATTTGTGGGGTTTCCAAGCGTTCACTTACTTTTTTAGCACTTAAAATAACTGCAGAGAGTTCTTCTTGAGATTCTTCAAGTGTTAAGCGCACTCTTTTGTTTTGGTCAAGTATTACTTCTCTTTGTACGGTTTTGTAACCAATAAAAGAGGCTTTAACGGAATACGTGTTTTTTGCCAAATTAATTGAAAACTCCCCATTGGCATTTGTAACCCCACCACAAGCACAGGGACTCAGAACAATTTGAACATTTTCAATAGGCCTATTATCCATCCCATTCAATACCTGAAAAGATAAAGAATATTCTTGGGCAGAAGTTAAGTGAGAGACCATTAACAAAGTGAACAAAACCAGCCATTTACTTATTTTGTTTGATTTTAAAAGTATTATTCTATCCATCCTTCTGGCTGTATTGAAGTTCTGTACCTGCTTTCGTTACAAGGAGCGTCGGTATAATGTGGTCCTGGGCCTGATGGCGTAGGTTCCGGATTGGGTCTAATTGGGGTGTCTATGGGGGCTTCTTCCACCGTTGTGCGATCAACCATTATGGTTTGGGTGAATGCGGAGGCAGCCGTAAACCTTCCCAAAACATATTCGTTGGCATCATTAGGATTGTACATGTTTCCAATGAGTGCTGCTGGTAAAGGCGCATTAAATCCTCCATTGTTATCAACTAAATCCTTAATGGTTTTATAATAGTCAAATGCTTTTTGGGTTAACGAAAACTGTTGAATTTCTACTAAAATCTTAGTTTTTCTAGTTAACAAAATAGTTGCTACGGGCAATGATGTAGTAGTGTTTCCATTAGAAAACTCATCTGAGAAAATATGTATTTTTTTTCCATAGTCTATTTGCCAGCATTCAGAGTCACACCAATAAGTATAATAATCTACTTCAGGATCTTCTCTACATTCATTATTTCTAAAAACACCTCCATAACAAATTTTACAAATTGATATTTTGTCATAAGCTTTGTAGCGCCAATAATAATTATTGGTTTGGTCCGCTGGATCGTCAAAGGTTACTGTTATTTCATGGCCGGGAACGTATTTTTTATAGTCCTCAATATATTCCAATTGCTTATCATATCTCACGCCGATATCTTTCAAAGGTACAGAAGGATTGATGATTTCAACTTCCGATAGATAAGTTTTTCCATTAGGTAACTCTACTTCCAAGTGCCACTTTTCTCCAATAGCACCTTTAAAATCTGTGGGAGGTATATACTCGAAAGTTCCTTCTGTTAAATTTACTTTGTTTCCATTTTCATTTACAAAAGAAACAGAAGCACCACTTACAAAAATATTCCGGTAATAATTTGGTGCAACATTCGATTCGGTTATTGTTACATACGAAGATCGTTCTGTAGTACCAATAAAGCCTTCAATGTAAATCAACCCATCAATAAATTCATATTCTGGGCTTACAGGGTTTGTGCATGTAAAAAATAAAGTTGAAAAGAGGAAAAGAAATATTCCTTTTAGAAGGTATTGTTTAGTTGGCATAAAAAATACTAAATCGTTTAGGTCAAATGTAATAAAATAGAAATAAGGTAAGTAAGGAATATCTGTTAAAAAAAATTGAAACCCACTTATTTAACAAAACGTATTGGGTTTTATCTTTGGCAAAAGTCAGGTTGTTTTTTGTTTGTATTAAATTTTTAAATTTTTAATAAAAGTAGTTTCTTTGCGCAAATTCAAAAATAATCGGGATGTGGCGCAGTCCGGTTAGCGTATCACGCCATGGCGTGATGGTCGCCAAAGGAATATGTAATGGAGTTTGTAGTCTATATATTATTCAGTGAAAGTTTAAACAAATATTATGTAGGACAAACTAGTGATTTAGAAAAAAGATTGAAGACCCACAATTGTGGTGGTAAGAAGTACACGTCCAAGGGTATACCTTGGGTTTTGGTAAAAACATATAATAGTGCCTCTCGTTCTGATGCTATGCAATTAGAGCGCACAATAAAAAGACGAGGTATTAAGAGGTATATTGAAGAAAATTAATTCGGGATGTGGCGCAGTCCGGTTAGCGTACACGGCTGGGGGCCGTGTGGTCGCAGGTTCAAATCCTGTCATCCCGACTACATAAAAGCTTTAGTTCTTGTAGAAAGCTTGCTTTCTTAAATGAATTAAGGCTTTTGTTTTTAATAAAGCAAAGCTTTATTTGCAATAATGGCTTGTTGGACTATTTAATAACTTGCGATATAAATCAATTCGGTCAGAATGGCCATATTTTTAGCAAAATGCATTCCTTCCAATAACTTCTTGTCGTTACTTTTTTCGCTCCAAAATTTGTGAATCGTAAAAGAAGTTATGACCAAAAACAAGCACAGACCAATAACCCCATAAAGTAAAAGATAGCCGGTTGCAAGGGATATACCTCCAAAAATAAGGGCGACACCACTAATTCTAACCATTAACTTTGGTGAAATTAGTCCTTTTTTTTCTGCATATTCCTTGTACATTTCCGTACTTCGGAGATGATTTATTCCATTAAGAATAAAGAAAAGACCCAATAGGAACAAGAGGGTTGTCTTAATCATATTGTAAAATTAATAGTGTTTTTATAGTGGTAAAGTTACAAAATTGATTTTTTTGAACTTTTTTAAGAGATACTTTCGGTAAAGTTTATTATGCTATTCAGGGTCGAGTTGTTTTCTCAATTAAGTGTGATGCTTTAAACACCTACAGACAAACGGTCAATAAATCATTACTCTTTTTTTTATGGTTTTGGCATATTCGAACGCAAATTTTACTAGGCGGATACTGTGCTTTTGCCTTTTCTTTTAGGATACTAGAAACCGTAGTGTGCACAAAGGCTATGTGCTTACTATAAATAGGTTAGGAAGGCTGTTTCGTCAGATTTAGTCAACTCAAACAACTTATTTTTTTGTCGTGTTTTATTGCTTTATGATTTTAATTTCTTTTAAAATTCCATCATTTATTTCAATATGATAAAAATCATAGTTTGCCTTTAGCTTAGTGCTGAAATTTGTACCATAATAAAAAGCAAGTTTGTTATGAACACAAATAAAATAACCACCAGATATTGGATACTTAGTTTAGCAGTTTACTTTCTGTTAGCAATCAATCTAACCCAAGCACAAGAATATAATTTAAGTAATGGCGAATCGTCTTTAACCGTTTACGGAACATCAAGTTTGCATGATTGGCATGTAGAAGCTGAGAAGCAAAATGGAAAAATAAGCTTTACAAATGTGCTGGATTGCCAAATCAATACAATCAATGTAGAAATTGAAGCAGAGAGCTTAAAAAGTGGAAAGTCGTCCATGGATAAAAATACCTATAAGGCTTTAAATACAGATAAGTTTAAAACCATTTCTTATCAATTGGCCGAGGTTAAGAATGTTACCAATAAAGGAAATGGAACTTTTAGTGTTACTACAATGGGCGATTTAACCATTTCTGGCACAAAAAAAAGAGTGACGTTAGATTTTACCGTGAATGTTTCCGACTCTAAAATAAAACTTACCGGAGAGAAGAAAATTAAGATGACCGATTTTAATATAGAACCTCCAAAGGCCTTATTTGGAACCATAACCACGGGCGATGATATAACTATAAAATTTTCAACAATATTTAAATAAACAAACAATTAACAAACCCTTAAAAAATAGAAATCATGAAATCAATTTTTAGAAAATCAATATTATTGGTAGCGACAATAGCTAGTTTCAGCTTGTATGCTCAAAACAGAGACCTGGATAACTATAGGTTGCCCGATCAAAGAGGTATCGGTGTTTTTGAAGCTCCAAAGGATACCTTAACATCATTCGATGGTGTACATGTAAGAGTTGGTGGTCAATCTACACTACAATACCAATCCCTAGACCATGAGAATGGTGTATCAGTTGCTGATCAAACAAATGGTAACACATTAAAAGAGATAGGTTCTAATTTCAACTTAGCAACCGCAAATTTAGATTTAGATGTGGTTTTAGCTAAAGGTTTAAGAATGCACTTAAGAACCTATCTATCTTCCCGTCACCACCCAGAACCTTATGTAAAAGGTGGGTATTTTCAAATAGATAACCTAGACTTTATCAGTGAAGGTTTATTAGAAGATTTTATGAAGCATGCTACTCTTAAAGTAGGGCATATGGAAAACAACTATGGTGATGCACACTTTAGAAGGTCGGATAATGCTCAGGCAATTTACAACCCATTTGTAGGTAACCTTATTATGGACTCATTTACAACTGAGGTGGGAGCCGAGTTGTATTACAGATGTGATAGTGGATTTTTAGGTATGATTGGGTTCTCTAATGGTAAATTAAACCAATCGGTAGCGACTGGGTCCAATGGTAAAACAGGAGGTGCATCTTTCTTGGCTAAGTTAGGTTATGATAAGCAGTTAACAGAGGATTTTAGATTCAGACTAACAGGATCTTTGTTAACAACAGGTTATGTGCCTAGCAACTATCTTTACACTGCTGATAGAGCTGGTTCAAGATACTATTTCGTCATGGAAAATGTTGATGCTGGTGCATCTAGTCCTTTCAGATCTGGTCGTTTTGACCCAGGATTCAGAAATAGAATTACTGCGATTATGTTCAACCCATTCTTGAAGTATGGTGGTTTGGAATTCTTCGGAACTTTGGAATTTGCTAATGGAGGAACAACTGCTGAAACTGAGGATCGCAGCACAACACAATTAGCAGGTGAAGTTATTTACCGTTTTGGAGCGTCTGAAGACTTCTATATAGGTGGTCGTTATAACACAGTAAGTTCAGAACAATCATTTGGTGATGTTGATATCAATAGAGTACAGCTATCTGCTGGTTATTTCTTGACCAAAAATGTTCTAGCAAAACTTGAGTATGTTTCTCAAAACTATGATGGCTATCCTACAGATAATATCTTGTACGATGGTAAATTTAATGGCTTGATGATTGAAGCTGTAATTAGCTTCTAAATAGACTAACTAAACTTTGGTGAAAGTAGGTCTAAAAGTAAATGATGTTATAGTGGCTAATTTAACAATCTGATAATTACTTTTAGGCTTACTTTTTTTAATTTAGAGGAATAAGGTAGATAAGTAAATTATGAAAAAATTAGCATTTTTTATTTCTGTTTTAGCTTTATTGGCCTTCACTAAAAATGATGTAGGCAGTACATCGGTGGTTATAACTTCCAACAGTAAATTGTTTATATTGGGAAAAACCAATGTGAGCAATTTTGATTGTGTATACGATGTTCAGAAACTGGAAAAACCCATTCCTGTTCATTTTAAAAGAAAAAAGGACAAAATTGTTTTCGAAAAAACCGTTTTGGTTCTTGAAAATAAAAATTTCGACTGTGGAGGCAATGCCATAAATGCCGATTTCCATAAACTTTTAAAAACGGAGACCTATCCTGAAATTTTTATAAAACTAAAGGAAATAGCCAAAGAATCAGAGAATAGTAATAACATTTTGTCCAATTTGGAAATAGATATTGCTGGTTTTAAAAAAACTTATATTGCACCAGTTGTAGTAGATGGTTTGGAGCCTATGTCCATTAAAGGGAAATTGAACCTAAACCTGCGTGATTTTAATTTAGAACCACCAAAAAAAGCTTTGGGGCTCGTTGTTGTAAAAGATGTTATTGAAATTAATTTTGAATTAAAGGTGCAAGAGCGCTAATGCTAATAGTCATAAAAAAGCCTGGATTTTTAAGTCCAGGCTTTTTTTATAATGTTGTCCCGTCCTGAAATAAGTTGACATAAAACCGACTTATTTATGAAACATTCAGAGCAACCGCGAAAGAAGCGCACACAACGAGATTACAATTTAGGCTTTAAACTATCGGTAGTCTCTCAAGTAG
>JAHLEH010000008.1 GCA_018883545.1 Marixanthotalea marina
ATATCATTAACAACGACCGAAATCTTCCGGTACTCAAAATGGTCTATTCTCTTGTCGACAGCAACCGTTTCCAGTTACCGCCTTACGCTGTCAATCCAATATGTCTATGAACTTTTATATCTTCTCTGCCCAACTCGTTTCCTCGTTAAGCGGGTGCAAATATAAAACCCTTTTCCGTCTCCGTCAAAACTTTTTCCAACTTTTTTTTGAACTTTTTTTCAAGCCCCTGGAAAACAAGGAAAAACACGGTAAAGAACTTCCGAAAACAGGACCTTGCCCGTTTTGCGGGTGCAAACATACCACCTTTTTACACTTCCGCAATGGCTTTTCACAAATATTTTTAAACCTTTTTCTAAGACCATCACAAACAACCTTAAAATCACACGATTACACATCAAAAAAATCCTGGAGGGGATGGAAAAATTACATAAAGAAGTTCCAAACAATACCAAAACGAACCGTAAAATCCCTGTATGGATAGTTTGGAGCTGAATAATAATCGTAACCCGTAAAAGCAGAATTAAAGTGTTCTGCCTTTAAAAAGATACGCGTTTGACGTATTTTGGCATTAATGAAAAAGTCTAATCTAGGAAATTCTCCATATTGCCTATCGTTCTGCACATAGAATTCTGCCAATAAAGGATCGTAGGCATTCATATAATACTTGGTAAAATAATTTAATGTAACCCCCGTTTGCAAGTACATGGCTTTTTTGAAGACGTGATTAGAATAATAAAGTGTATTACGTGTTATTATTTCTGGTACATTCAAAATTCCACTACCATTGGTTGCCTTTTGGTAAAGTACCGTATTGTTAAGTGCAAAATGTCCAACCCTTATTTCCTTTTCCAATTTCACTTTCAAATAATTTATGGTATTGTTGGCTTGGTATGCTTTTACAGCACTTGTTGAATCTTTTTTGAAATAAGTATAATCTGTTATTGTAGAATAGTCTACCGAAATATTGGCCAGTTTCTCCGATTTTAATTGAAATTCTAGCTGTTGGGTTTCGGTATTGTTGAAATTGTTTTGCCAATTATAATTAATATAATTGCTCTGGTATAATAATACGTTATAATTTGGCGCTTTGGAATTGTGGCTCACCATTGCGGTTACAGATATATCGTCATTTAGTTTATAAGTAGCTTCTCCCTTAATAAAATTACCTTCAAAATCGCCAACAACGTTAAGCCCCAACGAACCTTTCAACTCAAAACCTTTGAATTGCTTATGGTATTTACCGCCTACGGCAAACACCTCTCCTTTTATTCTATTTGTAATGGTATTACCATTTAGCACTACAACTTTATCGTAGCCATAATTGTAATTGGTATTGCTTACATTAAATTGTAAATCGCCCAGAATATCATTACTATAATTTAAATTGACTTGATTATAGAAATTCTCTAATGTAACACGATCCCTAAAACCTGATGCTTTAAATGCTGTACCAAAATATTCTTGAACTGCATTGCTTTGGTCATACTGATACGATTTATCCTCCATAGACATAATATGCCCCAAACTTATTTGGTTTGTTGAAAGTGTGTCCTTCTTATTCAGCAGATAATATTTATGGTCTAAATAAAAGCGTTTTCCTTTTAACATGCTTTCAGCATTTTCAAAATTGACTTCTAAAATAGACCTATCTAAAAACTCGGGGTCTCCCGTTTCAAAATACTCAATATTATCATCACGCAAGCCACCATTTTCTTGATTCATTAAATCTTGTGTTACCACGTGGGTTTTCATAAAGTAACGTTTGTTCTTGGTTTGGTAATTAGCCGTAACCCTAAAATTACCAGTACTTGTTAAAATATGCTGATATTTACCCAATGACCGTAGCCCTTTGTAAGCTATAGACAGGTTTAATTGTGGCGAAGTATTAACCGTAAAAAAGGAATCGGCCAATTGCCCTTGTTCAAAAGCAGATTTATATAATAGTTCGGTTAATGGCGTTGGCACTCTATAATAATTTATATCTGCCACTTCCATATAATTGAAGTGCCTTGCCCTAGCTCCAAAACTTGGCATTAGGTCTTCACTACCAAAATCGTAAGCCAAAGTATTATATGTTTGACCTAAGTTTGAAAAAGGAATAAGCTCAAAATTATCACGTCTTAGATAATTGAACTTATACTCCTTTTGTATGGTAAGCGTGGTATCTACATAAGTGGTATCGTTTTCGTTGGAAATTATTAGATACTCTTTTATGTTGGCTACTTTCTGTTTGGCTTTAGCACCTTCCATTTCCTGCATACTTGGAGTTCCTGAATTTGTGCCTTGTGGTCTTGCAGGACCATTTGGTCTATTTTGAGCATAGGTTTCACAAACCAAAAACATTAAAAAGATTGCTGAAAATATTCTTACCATTAATTTAATTTTTCCGAAGCAAAAGTAATTATTTGAACGTTAAGTGTAAGTAAAAATTATAAATTTGACAATAACTATTATTTCATGCTAGCATTAAACCATTCAGATTTCAAATTAGAGTGTGGTACCGATGAAGCAGGTCGCGGTTGTTTGGCTGGACCCGTAACAGCTGCTGCCGTAATTTTACCTGAAGCTTTTGAAAATTCCATACTAAACGATTCGAAACAATTGACGGAAAAGAAAAGAGATTTATTGAAGTCTATAATCGAAAATGAATCCTTAACTTTTAGTGTTGCCCATATTTTTCAAGAGGAAATTGATAAAATAAATATTTTGAACGCCTCTATTTTGGCCATGCACAAATCGATTGAAAGTTTAAACACAGCTCCCGAATTTATAATCGTAGATGGCAACAAGTTTAAACCGTTTAAAAATATTCCCTTTGAAACCATAATTAAGGGCGATGGTAAATATATGAGCATTGCCGCCGCTTCCGTTTTGGCCAAGACCCATAGAGATGCTTATATGAACGCCATTCATGAAGAATATCCCATGTACAATTGGAAAAAAAACAAGGGCTACCCAACTGCCGAGCACCGAGAGGCCATAAAAAAATATGGCATTACCAAATACCACAGAAAATCGTTTAGGCTCTTACCAGAGCAATTAAAACTTAATATTTAACTGCTTATAAAATTAAGTCTATATTCCTATGGTTTTGTTTAATAGTAAAATGAAAAATATGTAGGTTTGTAAAAACTAATTTCCCATGAGATTTTTTTGTTTCGCTTTCTTACTTTTTTTAACCTACAGTTGCAACAATACGAATACCACCAGAAACAAACTTATTCACTACACACCAGAAAATGCTTCTATTATTGTAAAAGCTAATAATATTGAAAGCTTAAAAAGTACACTAAACAACAACAACTTTTTTAAAACGCTCGAAAGTACCCAAACCTATAAAGCACTTAATGAAAAATTAGAAAGTCTATCGCTTTTTAAACCAGAGGGCGTTATGCTTGTTTGTTTTTCTAAAGACCAAACCGATAGCCTTCAATTTACTGTCATAACAAAATATACTAAAGACCTGTTTGTAACTGACTCCCTAAAAGACTATACCGAAGAAACCCTAACAAACAAAGGCAAATCCATTATTAAATCGTCCTTAAAAAACAACACATTTTACAGTACTATTATAGACAGCACGTTTATTTCTTCTTCATCTAGAGCGATTATTGATTTAGCTTATGAAAAGCCAAATATAGATGCTGAACTCGAAAAAATATACAACACCACAAGCACGGATAGAACAGTGTCATTCATTATAAAGTCTGATACAACATTTATTAAATCGTTTTTCTTAAATGACAGTTTACCGCTTGAAACATTTAGTAACTATATGGCTTTGGATGCTGATGTTGACCAAAACCAAATCTTTATCAATGGTATTACACAAGCCCTAGATTCATCAAAGAGCTTTATAAACATCTTTAAAGACATTATTCCGCAGGAAAACCAAATACAAAACATTACACCTTATACCAGTGATGGTTTTTTAAGTTTTACGTACAACAATTTTAAAAACTTTGAAACCAATATAAATAAGTTCAATAAAAAAGATTCTTTGGTTGCCGGCACTTCACTTTTTGACAATATTGCCGAAGTTGGTGTTATTTACGAAGGCGACAATAGGGCTGTAGCTTTAAATTCCTTGGATATTATTGCAACGAAAGACCAATTACTATCAGAATTAAATTTAAAAGAAAATTACAGGGAAGTTGATATTTACAGTTTTAGCAAGCCAGAACTTTTTAATGATGTTTTCCACCCCTTAATAACGTCTAAAAACCTTACCGAATATTGCATTTTAGATAACTATTTTGTGTTTGCCAATAACATGGATTTGCTAAAAAGCATTATTACCAATTACCAGAACAAAACCGCATTGGGCGAGCAAGCTTATTTTAAAGACATTAAAGAACAGCTAAACGACGCTTCTTCTTTAATGGTTGTATTAAATCCTACTTTATTGAAAAAAACATTGGAAAAAAATCTTGATGAAACCATAGCTTCAGATTTAAAACAATACAACGCATCTGCTTTGCAGTTTATTTACGATTCTAATTTTGCCCATATTAATGCCATTATCAAGGAAACCAAAGCCAAGGCAAGCAGCAACTCCATTACCGAAGAACTAAACATTAAACTAGACAACGATTTACTGAACTCACCTCAATTTGTTACAAACCATTACACACGTGAACAAGAAATTGTGGTGCAGGATATAAAAAACAACTTGTATTTAATTTCCAATAAAGGAAAAATACTTTGGAAAAAACAACTGGAAGGTCCTGTTTTAGGAAATATAGAACAAATTGATATTTACAAAAATGGAAAGCTTCAATTGGCTTTTGCCACGCCACACCGTCTTTATGTTATTGATAGAAATGGAAAGGATGTCGATCCTTTTCCTGGAAAATTCAACGATTTAATAACCCAACCACTTTCGGTGTTTGATTACGATAAAAACAAAAACTACCGACTATTGGTAACACAAGGTAAAAATGTATTGATGTACGATGTAAATGCTAAAATCGTAAAAGGCTTCGTTTTTAAATCGGCTAACGCCAACATTATAAGTCAGCCACAACATATAAGAATTGGCAGAAAAGACTATTTATTGTTTAAAACCGAAAACAAACTTTACATACTAGATAGAACGGGCAGAACCAGAGTAACGCCAAAAACATCGCTTTCTTTTTCCAACGAACCGGTATTTTTATACAATAATAAATTCACCACCACCACGAATATTGGCGATTTATTGAATATAGATCCCAACGGCAATGTGGCGAGTGTAAATTTAAACCTGACGGAAAACCATCATATTGACGCTACCAACAAAACCTTGGCCACTATGAGTGAAAACAAACTCACCATTAAAGGCAAAACTGTTGAGTTGGATTTTGGAAGTTATACCACGCCCAAAATATTTTATATAAACGACAAAATTTATGTGAGCGTAACAGACTTACAATCGCACAAAGTTTACCTGTTTGACAGCCAAGCCGAACCCATACCTAATTTCCCTGTATATGGCAACTCATCTATAAACTTAGATAACATTGACAGGAACAGAAACTTGGAGTTTGTGGTAAAAGGCGAAAACAATTCCATCATTCTTTACGAAATCCACTAGGTTTTATTAGGTTGATTTTTAATTTGTTTAAACCTTTTTGATATAACTATGTAAATTTCTATATTTACAAAGCTATTAATCAATTTAAATCTTAATTTCTCAACAACATTCTTAAAATAAGCCTAGAGCTTTATCTGTTTCAACAACTATTCTTTTTATAAAAAAATTAGATTGGTTTTTGTATTGATATGTTTTTAAAGATAAATCTCAAGTCCCTGAATCTAGAACGTCAAGGCCTCGGCTTTGGCGTTCACTTTTTTATGCATTTCTCTTTTTTAATTAGTACTATTGCAATCTTAAAACTACGACCATGATTTCAAGGAAAAATGCATCCATTTCAAAATTCATTATCCATAAAGTTGGCAACAAGTTCAACGATACAAAAAATGCGTTCTCAGATAAAACGGTAGATTTTGACGAAGCTAGCTACGATTTAATGCTTCCTTTCTTGCTGCGCCCATTTAGCAGTGCAGTGCAAAGTTATAGGTTTAACCACCATGCCAATATTTCCTTAAACGAGATTAACAGCTATAGCTCTCAAATTTTTAATGACGATGATGCTTTTGTAGAAACCTCCAAACACATTGTTACGCATTTATACGAACAATCTACTTCTGCAAACATTAAAACAGGGGATGTTATGGTAGTCATGTTTGAAGGCATTGAATTTAACGAAATAACCACAAACGCTTTGGGCATTTTTAAAATTGAAAACAAAGTAGATTTTTTTCAAACTTATTTAGAAAACAACAGTTACGATGTCTTGGTGCAAAGAGGTATTAGCTCAAAAAAAGTAGACAAAGGCTGTTTAATTCTAAACCAAAAAGATACCGAAGGTCCTATTGTGTTTAGTGTGGACAACAATAACTATGACGCCCAATATTGGATAGACCGCTTTTTGAACATAAAATATGCCGATGATGCTAACAACCATACACAACAGTATATTTCGTTTTGTAAAGAATTCTCTAGCGAAATTTTAAAAACCAGTTATGGCGCCCAAGAGCAAAATACATTCTTGGCAAAAACCATCGATTTCTTTAAGGAAAATGAAGTGGTGAATATTGAACGTTTTAAAGAAGATATTTTTGAAGAACCCAAACACAAAAGTTTATTTGACGACTACAAAAAAACATTTGAGGGCGAACAGAACATTGTTTTGAGAAATCAATTTGATGTGGCCGAAGCGGTTGTAAACAAGGAAAAGAAAAAAATTAAAACCGATATAAAACTAGATACCAACATTCAAATAAAATTAAATATTGATGCCCCCGAAGCTTCGAGCGAATATTTGGAACGTGGTTATGATGATGAAAAAAAGATGCATTATTATAAAGTATTCTTTAATGCCGAGGCTTAAGGCTCCAAAGCATACAGGACTTCTTTTTGGCCTTGATCATTAAGTTCCTTTATTTTTTTAAAGCCATTTTTTACATAAAAACTATGCAGGTCTAAATCTTCAATAGTCAACCAATACTTTTGTTGCGGAAACTTGTCCTTTAATTTAGAAAGCCATAACGAGCCTAAGTTTTGTCCGCGTCTTTCTTGCAAAACATAAACAAACCCTAAATACAAATAGCCTTTGCTAAACCATACTTTGGCTTCTTCTTTGGCGTATAACATGTCTGGCGGACATTCATAAAAAACCAATCCGCCAGCAATGGGTTTTTCATTATCCAAAAGTAAATAACATTTGGTTGTGTCTTTATAATTATTCCAAACAGGCAAAATGGTTTCTTGCCAATCTAAAGGCAGTATGTTAAAGAATTGGTTGTATTGTATTGTTTCCTTAAAAACCATATTAAAGTAGTCCCCAAGACCATAATTTATCGGAATCTTCAAACCACCGGTCACCAATATCGGTTCTATAATATCCGTTGTTGATGATGATGTTACCTATTCTATTATACATCATTTTTTGGGCATCTTTCATCGTTGTTCCTGTTCCTGTTACCAAGACTGCTATGCCAGTATTACCCGTAATCAACCACTGGTCGTTAATATTTTTTAAGTGCATTGGGTGCACACCTTCCTTGTTGTTCTTCTTAAAAACAACCACCGCATCTTTAGAAAAAAGCCTAAACGTTTTTTTATCGTCATAAGGAAACGGTGGCACCACAATAAAAGCACCTACCTGAAACCCCTTTTTTACGTTTATTTTAAAAGACCTCCCTGAAGCCAACTTATAGAACAATTCGCCCATAGGTTCTATAATACCGGCTCGTTGAATAAATATCTGTGGATAACCAAAACGCGATGTAAACTCTAAAGGATAAATGCCATTGCCATTAACAATGCAGTTTATATCTATATGCCCTATAAAATTATGTTTGGCTAAAGTATTTTGAAATTTCAGCAACGTAGCTTCAAAAATGGGTGAATCTTTGGTCCAAAACATACTCGTTCCCATCTCCCCTGTAGAAACACCAAGCTCTTTAGGAAAAAGTTTTTTATGTTCGAAAGTCACATTTATAGGATAGATAAATTCCTTACCATTAAAAAACGCTGCAATGGAAATTTCTACACCTTTTACTTTACGCTGTAATTGGAAGTTGCCAAAATCGTCGCCCCAAGATTTTTCATAGGCTTTCAGCACACGAATTACATCTAAACCCTCATCATCACTGCCAACAAAGAGCAATTGCTTTAATTCTTGGGTCTCGCCACAAGGCTTCAAAACATACGAATTTGGATTTTGCTCTATATAAATAATAGCTTCATTAAAAGAAGTGAATTCTTTTGAAGGCAATACTTTTATTTTGTGCCTTTGAAGTTCGGCCTGACCAAAATTCCTGTCCAATTCCAACTTATCGGTATATTCGGTACCGCCTATCACCAATTTTCCTGAAGCTCTTAAATCGGTTGCTATTTTACCATAACCCGTGTAATCAAAAACAATAATGTCTGCCCAATCTGTATGATCTTCCCATTTGGCTACTTTTTTAACAAAGCCAAGACCTATTTCGCGCGAAGATTTGTCTTCTATATAAAGTTTCACTTCATTGCCTTCATTTAATATGGTAAAAGCAATGTCTAAAGATTCGCCCCATCTGGAAACGAAAAGGAATTTTTTTCCTGCAGTTTGCTTTTTTTTCACTTGAAAAAAAGACTTGTATTTTTCATCTGTATATACTATTTGTTTTCAAAGGTCAGATGCAATGTTCATTTTTACACATTATAACTTAACGAATTATTAAAAGTGAACATTTCATAATTTAAGCATTGAAATTTTATGCGAATTTATACAAATAACGGTTCCGTTATTCTTTTAATATCATAATTTTTTTACCCATAAAAAAAGCCTATCAATTTTCATTGATAGGCTTTAATTTTCTTAAAGAAATAAATTAGCTTTTTTTCTTTTTCTCTTCTAATTTATTGATGGTATCGTACATTATTGGCGAAGCAATAAACAATGATGAATATGTACCAACAACAATACCTACTATCAAGGCGAACATGAAACCTCTTATAGATTCACCTCCAAAAATGAAGATGGCTAATAACACCACTAATGTAGTAGACGATGTATTTAATGTTCTTCCCAAGGTACTGCTTAACGACACATCTACCAGTTTTTGGAAATTCCAACTGGTGTGCTCGTTAATATATTCCCTAACCCTATCGAACACAATTACGGTATCGTTCAACGAGTAACCAATTACCGTAAGAATAGCTGCAATAAACGCTTGGTCTATTTCCATGCTAAAAGGCATAAACTTATAAGTTAAAGAGAAAATACCCAAAGTAATCAATACATCGTGGAAAACGGCAGCAACCGCTCCCAAAGAGAATTGCCATTTTTTGAAACGCAATAATATGTACAGGAACACTACAACCAGCGACCCTAATACAGCCCAAAAAGACGCTTGCTTAATATCGTCTGCTATGGTTGGACTCACTTTAAAGTACTGCATTAACCCAACTGTTTTAGTTTCAGAATCACTAATAAAATCTTCATAAGACATGCCATTTAAATAAGGCTGTAATGCATTATACAATTCTGTTCTAATTTCTTCGTCAACCTCAGCACTGGTATCATCTACTTTGTATTTTGTGGTAATCTTCAACTGATTGGCACTTCCATACGTTTTAGCATCGGCGCTTCCAAAAGCATTGGACAATACTGAGGTAATCTCCGTTGGACTTACATCTTGTGAAAAGCGTACTTGGTAGGTTCTACCACCAACAAAATCTACACCTTGATCTAATCCATTAGTGAATAATGAGCCTAAACTTACTATGATAAATACTCCGGAAATTATGTAAGCGATTTTACGCTTTCTTAAGAATTCGATATTGATATTCCTAAATAGGTTTTTAGTAATTCCTGTTGAAAATTCTAATTTTCCACCTTTATTAACATACCAATCTACCAATAATCTAGTGATAAAAATAGCCGTAAACAATGAGGTTAAAATACCAATCAATAACGTTGTGGCAAATCCTTTAATAGGCCCTGTACCAAAAACGAATAAAATCAAGGCTGTTAAACCTGTAGTAATGTTAGCATCTAAAATAGATGATAAGGCATTGCTAAATCCATCTTGAATAGCCTCTTTTTGACCTTTCCCTTTAGCAATTTCTTCTTTTATTCGTTCAAAAATAATAACGTTGGCATCAACCGACATACCTATGGTTAACACGATACCCGCAATACCAGGCAATGTCAATACAGCGCCTAAACCAGAAAGTACTCCAAAAATTAAAACGATATTGAAAATCATGGCCACATCGGCAAAACCACCTGCTTTACCGTAGTAAAAAATCATCCATACCAGTACCAAAACCAATGCAATCATGAAAGATGTTGTACCACTATCGATAGCTTCCTGACCTAATGATGGCCCCACAACTTCACTTGCAATAATATCAGCAGAAGCCGGTAATTTACCTGCACGCAATACATTGGCTAAATCGATAGCCTCATTCAATGTAAAGTTTCCTGAAATTTGTGAGTTACCTCCAGAAATTGGCCCTGTAGTTACACCAGGTGCAGAATACACGATATTATCTAAAACTATGGCTATCTGGCTTTGTTCTGAATAAGCCCTACCTGTCATTTCTTCCCAAATCTTAGCACCTTTAGCATTCATTTGCATTGTTACAGAAGGTTTATTGATTTGGTCGTAATCCTGTCTGGCATCTACAACAACAGCGCCACTTAAAGGCGGTGCATTATCTCTATTGCCTTCAAGCACATATAACTCTACCAACTCACTATTAGGTTGTGGTTTACCAAAAACAAATTTTACATAACGTTGTTCTGCTGGAAGCAAGGCACGTACTTGTGGCATATTTAAATAATCAAGTACAGTTTGCTTATCCTTAATTTCAAACATACCAAGAACTGGTCCACCAGGATAGCCCATTCCTTTATACAAACTAAGTAATGGACTAGTGGTAGTAGCTGTAGAATCTACACTGGTTTCACCTAAAAGATCGTCGATTTGAGCATCTTGTGCATCCTCTTCATCTTGACTTTCTACCTCACCATCTTGGACATCAGTCTTAACTATATCACTTAAAAGTTGATCGGCTTCTTGTAAAAACGGAATAAATTGTTCGCCTTTATAAGCATACCAAAACTCTAATTGAGCGGTACTTTGTAATAAACTTGTAGCTCGTTCTACATCTTTAACACCTGGCAACTCTACAAGAATACGCCCAGACGCTCCCAAACGCTGAATGTTCGGCGACACGACACCAAACTCGTCGATACGCTTACGTAACACCTCAAATGCAGAGGTAATTGATTCGTCTATTTTTCTAGAAATAATGGTTTTAACTTCATCATCGGTCATCGTACCATTAATTTCACCATCCAATTCTTTGGTATAAAAAATATCTGGAGACGCCAACTTTGTATCGCCTTTTATTCTATCAAAAGCAATGAAAAAATCTTCCAAATAAGTATTCTGGCTATTTTTTTGAAGTTCTGTGGCATCATCTAATGCCTTATTGAACATTGGGTTTTTGGTGTTATTTGCCAATCCTTTTAAAATATCCTTTACAGACACCTGAAGGATAACGTTTAAACCTCCTTTTAAATCCAATCCAAGATTCATGGATTTTTGCTTTACCTCGTTATAGGTATATTTAGCAATACCCATATTGAAAACTGTGTCGGCAGCAATCGATTCCAAGTAAGTGGTTTCTTCTGCACTTCTTAATGTTCTATAATCTTCTTGGGTATCTGGAACTTTAGTTATGGCCAGTTCCTCGGCATTCTTCTCTATTTGATTCGCTTTAAACGTAAATGACAATTGGTAGATACTTACCAAGCCAAATAAAAGCGCAAACAATTTCACTAATCCTTTATTTTGCATTATTTAATTATTTTTTGGTCAATTTTTCAAAATCGGGCAAATATATAATTTACCTACGATTTATCAATTATTTTTTGTTATACATTATTGAACATGACTTTGAAGTATAAAGTCACTTTTTAAATATTTTACTCTTGAAGAATAAAAAGCGTTACGGTTAATTCTTAACAGTTTGGACCTGCCCTGCCATCTGGAATTTTAAGTGAAGAATTTTTTAACGCAAAGGCAATATAAAATGAATTACCTAAGCTCTTTTTGAAGTTATTTTCAAATTTACAAATGTTGGTTTCGCTAACTGAAATGAACGGATTCAAAAATTGGTTTTTGTCCAGCTTAACAATTACGGCACATTGTCCACCAAAGCCAGAACCTGAATCCTGTTTGTGGATTTCAAAAACATTAAGACTATAGAATGTACCTTCTTTATTTGAAGACTTTTTGGGCTGTTCTTTTTCTCTGTTATTAGATGCAACAGTACCTAATTTAAAATCTTTGGCTTCGGAAAGTATTTTTTTTACACTATCGGCATCTGTATTACTGTAATAGGTGATTTTAAGCGTACCATTTTCTTCTTCCAGCACTTCAAGATTATCTACACCTATTTCTAACAGTTGCGCCTTTACAACTTCAATAGTTGTTTGCACTTCTACAGTAGTAACCCTATCATTGGTAAACTGCAATACAATTTCCTGATTGGGCAGAGCTTTTTGTTGCTGATTGGCAGCAAACAACAAAGCAAATAAAAAAATAATGGCGCACCATTTCGCTTTCATGTGCCAAATATAAAAAAATAAAGACTGCTTAAAAGCAGTCTTTATTTAAATTTCAATATAATTAAAATGTATATTCTACAATTCTAACAAATTATTCACCTTTTGAACACCTTCCGCACTTTCTTTCATACTAGCTACTTCGGCATCATTAAGGTTGATTTTTACAATTTCCTCGATACCGTTTTTACCTAATATAACAGGCACACCTAAACAAATATCGTTTAAACCATACTCTCCATCTAACAAAGCAGAACAAGGGTACACTTTCTTTTGGTCGCAGGCAATGGCTTGTACTAACCCAGAAACTGCGGCTCCTGGTGCATACCAAGCAGATGTTCCTAATAACTTGGTTAATGTAGCACCACCAACCTTCGTATCTTCTTTTACTTGATTTAATCTTTCATCTGATAAAAATTCAGAAACTGGCACACCGTTTCTTGTTGCCAAACGTGTTAAAGGAATCATGCCTGTATCACTATGGCCACCAATTACCATACCATCTACATCACTAATAGGACCGCCAATAGCTTCGGCCAATCTGTATTTAAAACGTGCAGAATCCAATGCGCCTCCCATACCTATAATTCTGTGTTTTGGTAAGTTGGTTGATTTATGCACCAAATAAGTCATAGTATCCATTGGATTACTTACTACTACAATGATAGTATTTGGAGAGTGCTCTATTAAACTTGAAGACACATTTTTTACGATACCAGCATTAATACCAATCAATTCTTCTCTCGTCATTCCGGGTTTACGTGGAATCCCAGAAGTAATTACACAAATATCACTGTTTGCGGTTTTGCTGTAATCGTTGGTAACACCTGTAATTTTTGTATCAAACCCATTTAAAGATGCGGTTTGCATTAAATCCATAGCTTTACCTTCAGCATAACCTTCTTTAATGTCTAATAAAACGACTTCTGAAGCAAAATCTTTAATGGCAATATACTCTGCACAACTTGCACCTACTGCCCCAGCTCCAACTACTGTAATTTTCATAAGTTTTAATTATTTTTTATTGAATATAAATTTTTAACCAAATTGGGGATTGACACTATTCTGAAGTATTCTTTTTGTTAGATTATAACTACATAAAAACAGTGTCGTGCAAAAGTATAAATTAAAATGTTCTTAATGAAAAAAGTGCGGCATTAAATCCGCACTTTTTAACATCCAACTAATAACAAAAATTAAACTAATAAAAACAATTATAATTATGAAAAAACTTTATTTAATTATCTAAAACCAAAGTTTATACCTACTGAAAAAGCATTAAACTCTGCTAAATGATATTCTGCATTCAATCTAAAAAAACCTAACTTCAGTTTCGTACCTAGAGTGCCTCTTACACCCGATACTTCACTGGAAACTGAAAATGGGTCTACAATATCTTCTGACGTCGTTAAACCATTGGAAACTCTATATGTTCCCAACAAGTCTGATTCCGATTTCCCTTTTATATACCCTAAGCCACCATAAAAATTAATGACCGGCAGTTTGGTTGAGGCAATGAATTGAAATAACCATGTATTGGTATCATTTTCCAAACGTTGGTTTTCCCCTTCAACCCCAGAACTTTCTGTTAAATTATAAGTACCATCTAGGTGCGTGTATGCCACCAAACCAGACAAGGCTACTGGCAAAATCTTATCTGCAGGCAACCATTTGGTCATTTCAAACTGCAAACCAGCACCATACATACTTATGGAAACATCATCTGTTTTTATTTTGGGCACAAAACGTGCTTTTATTTCAAATCCCTTAACTAATCCCAAAGCACCTTGAATGTAAGCTGTTGGCAACAAATTGGCAGTTGACGATCCTATACCAGATGGTAAGGTAATTTGCTCTGTTTGTTGACCAAAAATGGGATCATCATAAGTTAATACTACTTCCACATCTGGATCATTTTCACCTAAAGCAGTTGCAACCATTTGCGCATTTGGACCTTGAGCAAATTGTACATTATTGTACAAATCGGTATCCATCAAAAAAGATTTATGTTCATTTTTAATAGTCGCCGCATTAGCTATGATAGATATCTCAAAACCACCTAAAATTTTGGCATCTGCTGTATTAAACCAATTGGCATTCATACTGTACATAAGACCATTGGTGCCCGGCGCCAAATAATCATTAGCGAACCTTTGGGCATCATCGACACCTGCCGCTAAAAGGGCATCTATGTCATTTTGAGCTCTAAGGGAAAGTGTTGCCGAAAAAAGCAACATAAGTAGGATTAATTTTTTCACTTTGTTAAATTTAGGTTTTGTAAAAGTAGTAAAAAAAACTACAAAAACAACATTTTATCTGAAAAATTTGCTTTTTGTCGATATTTCAATGTTTTTAATCGAATAACAAATGAATTCGACTAGGGCTTTTATACTCTTAATTGTTATACAAACACTAACTACAGATGCACATAAAAATATTTAATAAAAAAATGTAGTTTAGCAATCTGATATTATTCAAAATGAAATACAAAGCTTTAATTATATCGTTATTGGCGCTGGTTATACTTCAGGCATGTAGTAAAGACGAAACAAACGAAGGCCCCAATAGTATTAATAAAATTGTCAACAAGCAACCAACCGGAAGTTCTGCCAACGACATCCTCTCCGATAATAAATTTAAAAGCATTGTCATTGAACTTGCTTACATAGAAGGTTACAAGCCCACGGCGAACGCTATAGAATATTTCCAAGATTTTGTAAATAGCACATCTTATAAACCAGGAGGCATAACCATTGTAGAAAATGCAATACCTTCTCTTGGAAATTCTGAATACACTATTGAGGAGATAGCAGATATTGAAGAAGCCAATAGAACAAAATACAATATTGGCGACGCAATTACTATTTGGGTATTCTTCGTAGATGGAAAATCCGACAAAGACACCAATGAATCAGTGGTTTTAGGAACTGCTTATAGAAATACTTCTTTTGTAATATTCGAAGAAACCGTTAGAAGTTTTAGTGACGGCCCTTTCGAGCCCAACAGAAGCTTATTAGAAGCCACCGTTGTAAATCATGAGTTTGGACATTTATTAGGTCTTGTGAATTTTGGTTCCGATATGCAAATGCCACACGAAGATTCAGAACATAATAGACACTGCGATGAAGAATCTTGCCTAATGTACTGGGAAGCTGTATCTACAAGTGGTTTTAACAACATAATGAATACCAATGCGCCTCCTCAATTAGACGCACAGTGCCTAGCCGATTTACAGGCAAATGGCGGCAAATAAACAGCTCAAAGAAACGAATAAAACTAAAAATAAAAAGCTGGCAAAACATATTTTGCCAGCTTTTTTTATTTGAAACATATAATTAATTATGCGTCAATATTTGCGTAAATAGCATTTTTCTCAATAAAATCCCTACGAGGAGGCACTTCGTCTCCCATAAGCATAGAGAAAATCCTATCGGCTTCTGTACCATTATCAATTTGTACAGCTCTTAATGTTCTGAATTCAGGATTCATTGTTGTGTCCCACAATTGTTCTGCATTCATCTCTCCAAGACCTTTATAACGCTGTATGTTTACACTACCTCCATATTCTTCAGAAATAGCATCGCGCTCTTTATCGCTCCATGCATACTGTTTTTTATTACCTTTTTTAATAAGATATAACGGTGGTGTAGCAATATACACATGTCCTTCTTCAATAAGCTCACGCATATACCTAAAGAAGAATGTAAGTATCAAAGTCGCAATGTGACTACCATCAATATCGGCATCACACATGATTACAATTTTATGGTAACGCAATTTTGAAAGGTTTAAAGCCTTACTATCTTCTTCTGTTCCAATGGTCACCCCTAAAGCTGTGAAGATATTTTTTATCTCTTCGTTTTCAAACACTTTATGGGTCATGGCTTTCTCCACATTTAAAATCTTACCTCGCAAAGGCAATATGGCTTGGAAATTTCTATCCCTTCCTTGCTTGGCAGTTCCACCTGCAGAATCACCCTCAACCAAAAACACCTCACATTTTGCTGGGTCTTGCTCAGAACAATCACTTAATTTTCCAGGCAACCCACCAATGCTCATAACCGTTTTGCGCTGAACCAACTCGCGAGCTTTTTGAGCGGCATGGCGTGCTTGCGCTGCCAAAATCACTTTTTGAACTATGGTTTTTGCATCATCAGGATGCTCTTCCAAATAATCGGTCAACATTTCTGAAACGGCTTGGCTTACCGAAGCAGAAACCTCTCTATTTCCTAATTTAGTTTTTGTTTGACCTTCAAATTGAGGCTCCGCTACCTTAACAGAAATAATAGCTGTTAGACCTTCACGAAAATCATCACCTGCTATTTCAAACTTTAAATTTTTAAGCAATCCAGAATCGTCTGCATATTTCTTTAAGGTCATGGTTAAACCTCTACGAAAACCTGATAAATGTGTTCCACCTTCATGTGTATTGATGTTGTTCACATAAGAATGTAGGTTCTCGGCATACGATGTATTATAAACCATGGCCACCTCTACCGGGATACCATTTTTATCGCCTTCAAAAGCAATCACATCACGCATTAAAGGTTCTCTGTTTCCGTCTAAAAATTTGATGAATTCTTTTAAGCCTTCTTCAGAATAAAAAGTTTCGCCCTCAAAAGTTCCATCTTCCTTTTTATTTCTTTTATCTACAATGTGTATAGTAATACCCCTATTTAAAAAAGCCAGTTCTCGCAACCTACTGGCCAAAGTATCATAGCTATATTCTAGTGTTTGGGTAAAAATTGTTGGATCTGGCTTAAAGGTTACTATAGTACCACGTTTGTCCGTTTCACCAATTTGCTTTACAGGATAAAGCGATTTTCCACGCTCATATTCTTGCTCCCATATTTTACCATCTCTATGAACAGTCGCCTTTAAATGCTCAGATAAGGCGTTAACACAACTCACTCCAACACCGTGCAAACCACCAGATACTTTATAGGAATCTTTATCAAATTTACCACCAGCACCAATTTTGGTCATTACCACTTCCAATGCGGATATACCTTCTTTTTTATGAA
Source organism: Marixanthotalea marina (assembly GCA_018883545.1). Classification (GTDB taxonomy): domain Bacteria; phylum Bacteroidota; class Bacteroidia; order Flavobacteriales; family Flavobacteriaceae; genus Marixanthotalea; species Marixanthotalea marina. The sequence continues at coordinate 17,699 of JAHLEH010000008.1, forward strand.
TATCTACAGGAATACCGCGACCGTCATCTTCGGTCGTAATGGAATTATCTTCATTAATGGTAACGGTAATGTTATTACAATGCCCAGCAAGTGCTTCGTCAATAGAGTTATCTACCACCTCGTAAACCAAATGGTGAAGACCACGAACCCCTACATCTCCAATGTACATGGATGGTCGCATGCGCACATGCTCCATACCTTCTAAAGCCTGGATACTATCTGCAGAATAATTGTGCTTATTGAATTCTTCTTTCATATAATTTAATTATTGCTTATTTATTATTTTTTGTCTCATTTTGGCAAAAAAAAAGATGCTTTGACGCATCCTTCTGAATACATACAAATATACAAAATTACAAAGGCTTTTTAAAGTATTTTATCGATTTTACGTTATAATTATCAACATTTGTTAATTACTTAAAAGTGCCTTAAATCGCCTAAAAAACACCTTAAAATTGATTTTACTGTTTTTTATCAATTTTTAAAAATGAAAAACACACAAAGTTGTTTATAGTCCATATTTTGGCGTTCATCAATTTCAAAACAACACCCAAAACAATACTTTTTCAATCATATTCAACAGAACTCCCTTTCCTTAATGAACGAAAGCAAGTAATGATTATTACTTGTTATTGAACCAACAAATTATATTCACATTTCTTGTTAATTTAACAATATACTATAGTATATCACAAAAAAATGTGCTTAGTATGTTATTTCTATATATATTTGGTGCTCAAAAAAGTATTTATGACTAATAACAACAATAATAATTTCAATAATCCTAATGATTAGGACTGGAAGGTTATTGTTAAAAATATATAAGGCCTTCCAAATTCGGAAGGCTTTTTTTAATATAAAAATTTAAGACATGAGCAAGATTATGACCGTCGACATTTTGTCGAGCATTAAAGGAGCACAACCCAGTGAGGCTGTGAACAAATTATTTGAAGTGATTAAAAACGCACAATCAACTAATAATAACTCTTTTAATGCCAATCATAACAATGTGTCTCTAGATGATTTGCGCGATGATGTGGTTATTGAAAGCTCTGCACAGGAAAAACAAATCATCATAGAAAACTTTCCCAAAGAAAAAAATGGGTATTTGGTGGTTTCTAAAATTATAGAAGAATAATTATGGACTCACAAATACTACACATACACCAACAGTTAACAAACAAGGAAATATCTTGTGCGGCTTTGGTTCAGGAAAAATTGGAAGCTTTAAAACCAAACACCAACAACACTGTAAATTCCTTGCTAGATAACTTGGCTTTGGAACTTGCGGCCAAGGTAGATGAAAAAATAGCCAAGGGCGAACCTATTGGTGTTTTAGAAGGTATTCCCTTTGGCATTAAAGATGTCTATATGGTTCAAGGCACTTATACCACGGCAAGTTCTAACTTATTGAAAAATTATAAATCGGCTTATACAGCCACGGCCATACAAAAATTACTCGACGCTGGTGCCATTCCTATTGTTAAAGAAAACTGCGACAGTTTCGGACATGGTTCTTCCAGCGAAAATACCATTTTTGGCGCTGTAAAAAATGCTATTAACCCCGAATTGGTTGGTGGTGGTTCCAGTGGAGGCTCAGCCGTTAATGTAGCTAAAGACTACACTGTTTTCTCCATTGGTGGCGATACGGGAGGTTCTATTCGTCAACCTGCTGGTTACAACCACGTGTATGGTTTAAAACCTACTTACGGACGAATTTCACGCTACGGACTCATGGCTTATGCTTCTTCAACCGATTGTGTTGGGCCCATAGCCAAAACAATTGAAGATATTCGTATTGTTTTAAACGTAATGAGTGGCAAAGACGCCAAAGACCAAACCACCTATGCTTCTGAAGAAATAAAAGCTGAAAATATTTCGGATTATTCAAACATTAAATCCGTTGGGTATTTTAAAGATTTTGTTGAAAGCGATGCTATTGACCCTAAAATTAAAGCTGACTTCTTAGCAGCTATTGAAAAAATTAAAGCTAAAGGTATTACGGTAAAAGAACTGGATTTCTTTAAATCGGACATATTAGTTTCTACCTATTACACCTTGGCCATGGCCGAAACAGCCTCTAACCTATCCCGCTTGGATGGTTCTAATTATGGCAATCGTATTGAGGATAAAAACTTAAAAGAATCGTATGCCATTACACGTTCTGAAAATTTTTCGGAAGAAACCAAACGCCGAATTGTGGGGGGCAACCAAGTATTATCCCAAGGATTTTCAGATGAAATCTATTTAAAAAGCTTGGCGCTTCGCGATGCTATTTCAGCAAATTTTGAAAAGGATTTTACAGAGGTTGATATTATTTTATCTCCTGTAACACCCAGCAATCCGCCAAAAATAGGAGATAGCTTAAAAAACCCACACGCCATGTATTTAAGTGATGCTTACACGGTTGGTTTCAGTTTAGGACAATTACCAACGTTTACAGTACCACAAGGCACCAACACAGGCCTACAAATAACGGCCGCTAAAAATAACGACGAACTTGTTTTGAAGTTTGCTAACTTCTTAAAAGATACGATATAATGGAATTGGAACAATTAGACGCGGCTTTAAAAGCCTACGAATTAGAATTGGTTATCGGATTGGAAACCCACGTTCGGTTGAACACTAAAACCAAATTGTTCTGTTCTTGTCCAAACCAAGAAATAGACACACCAAACCAAAATATTTGTCCCGTTTGTACTGGTCAGATGGGTGTTTTGCCTGCTATCAATAAAGAAGCCATAAGAAAAGCTATTTATTTTGGAAAAGCCGTAAAATCTACCTTTGAAAATGAAATTATTTCTTGGGACAGGAAACATTACGAATACCCAGACAACCCCAAAAACATACAAATTACCCAATTCCACAATCCTATCATTCCTGATGGGCAGGTATCTTGCTATCGTAACGATGGGAGTCAGTTTACAGTAAATTTAACACAGGTTCATATTGAGGAAGATGCTGCCAAATTAATGCACGAAAAAAACGTGTCTTTGGTGGACTTTAATAAAGCGGGTGTACCATTGATTGAAATTGTAACCGAACCTTGTATTCACCATATTGAGGACGCTTCAACTTACGCACAATACATTCAACGTATTGTCCAAAATCTAAAAATTTCTGAAGCCAATCTTGAAAAAGGTGAATTTAAATCGGATGTATCTGTGTCTTTGCGTAAAAAGCACAGTTATACTTTAAATCCACGTACTGAAATCAAAAACCTAAACTCCTTTAAGTTTATGGTAGAAGCTTTAAAAGAAGAAGTTGAAAAGCAACTTAACTATTATTTAGAGCACAAAGAATTCAGACCAGACCAAACTACGGTTCTTTTTGATGCCGATTTAAAACAAACAAAAACCATGCGTAAGAAGGAATATGAAGCCGATTACCGCTTTATATCAGAACCCGACTTACCATTTGTAAACATAAAACAAGCCATAGAAAGCATACACGTAGATGCAAGTGCTTTGCCGTATGCAGTGGAATCTATTTTGATAAACGGTGGCGTTTTGCCACAGGATGCCAAATTCTTTACGGCAGATTCTCTACGGTCTGAAACCTTTGTAGCCATTAACAATGAGCTGAAAGACCCACTTTTTGTTGCCAAGACTTTAACAAATAATATCAAGCCAGAGGAATACGATAAGATTCAAAATATTTCAGATGTTATAGACATTTTCAACTTGTTTAAGCAAGACAAAGTAACCGCTGTATTATTTCAAAATGCCATTAAGTCTTTGCTTTTAGATGCTACGTTTGATTTCAAAACCTATTTTGAAGAAAACTCCATTTCCGAAGAAAAAATACATGACGCTATTAGCAAGGTAATTTCCGAAAACGAAGCTATTGCTAACGACATTAAATCTGGAAATCAAGGGAAAGCTGGTATTTTAGTTGGAAAAGTGATTGCCATTATCGGCAAAGGCGCTTCTGGAAAAGTAATTCGCGAAGGGATTTTAAACCAGTTGCAAAGCATAAAGTTGAAAGTTGAAAGTTCTTCTGAAGAACCTACTAAAAGACCAGCAACCAACAACCAACAACCAACGGCCAAAGAAGAAGCCCTGCCTCAAATTCCAATCGTTATAAAGGATGAATACCGAACTCACTTAATCTCGGATATTTCAGAAGAAAACATTTCTGAAAAAGTAACATTTGCAGGTTGGGTAGCTAGTGTACGCGACCACGGTGAATTGATTTTTATCGATTTACGTGATTCGAGCACAGAGAAATTCCAAATCCGTTTAAGCAGGGAATCGTTTCCAAATTTAGACGAGTTAGTGAAGTTAAAACCAGAATCGGTTATCACTGTTACAGGCACGATTGTACAACGTGATGAAGATGACTACAACACGGCTTTAAGAACCGGAAAAATTGAGTTGGAAGCTTACGAACTGGATATTTTAAATCTATCCAGAACCTTGCCTTTTGAAATAAAAAGAGCAACCAAAACCAATGAAAATGTACGCTTTCAATATAAATATCTAGACCACAGAAATGATGATGTACGTAGGGCAATTGTAAACAGGCATAAGGTTATTAAATTACTTCGCGATATTTTGGATGAAGAACATTTCTTGGAAATAGAAACACCTATTTTAAGTGCCGGCACCGATGAAGGTGCGCGCGAATTCATCGTTCCTTCCCGTAAACAAGCCGGTGCATTTTACACCTTACCACAGGCACCTCAGCAATTTAAACAAATGTTGATGGTAAGTGGTTACGAGAAATACTTCCAAATAGCACGTTGCTTTAGGGATGAAGATTCCCGTGGCGACCGCCAACCGGAATTCACACAATTGGATTTGGAAATGGCTTATGCCAGCATGCAGCAAATCATCGATTTGAACACCAAAATGTTCAATGAAGTTGTTACCAAAATATATGGCAACAAATGGATTTTACACCCGTTTCAAGTGCTAACTTACCAAGAAGCCATGGATTTATATGGTTGTGACCGACCTGACTTGCGCTTTGGTTTACAGCTACAAGACATAACCGATATTGTAAAAGACACCACATTCCAAGTGTTCAGCAAACCTATTGAAGAAGGCGGTATTGTAAAATGTATTAAGGTGTCTGCCAAAGAACAAGGCAACAAGCGTTTGTCTAAAGGACAAATTGAAAAACTAACGGCCATTGCACAGCAATACGGTTTGGGTGGCCTGGCCTATATTATTGTTAATGAAAACGATTTACAATCACCCATCATTAAGTTTTTAGGAGAAGATATTGCCGCTGGTATTATTAAAACAACCAATGCACAAGTAGGTGATATTGTGTTTTTCTCAGCAGCCGATTATGCCACGGCCAACAAAGCTTTGGATGCCGTTCGTCAGGAATTGGGGCAGATGCTAAAACTTATCAATCCAAAAGAGTTAAGGCCGGCTTGGGTGGTTGATTTTCCAATGTTTGAAAAAACCGATGAGGGCAGATGGACCTTTACCCATAACCCTTTCTCTATGCCAGCAGTTGCCGACATCGATAAGCACATGAACGGCAAAGAAGAGGAAATAGGAAGCATTATCGCCCAACAATATGATTTAATCTTAAATGGTTACGAAATTGGAGGTGGCTCCGTGCGTGCACACAAGCCCGAAATTTTAGAAGCTACCTATAGAAATATGGGCTACAATAAAGAAGACATGCTTAAAAGTGTGGGCACTATGTACAAAGCCTTCCATTATGGAGCACCTCCGCATGGCGGTATTGCTTGGGGCGTTGACCGACTCATGATGATTTTAGAGAAAAAAGCGTCTATTCGTGAAGTAATGGCGTTCCCTAAAACAGGCACCAGCGATGATTTATTGTTTGGAGCACCTTCTATGTTATCGGACAAAAAAGTGGAAGAAATGAATGTTAAAGTGATTAAAAAATAATTGCTTAAATTCATATTCTTCAAATTAATATCAATGGTATTAAATAGAATTTGGATATTTATAAGCTTTCTATACTGTTTAAATTTATCAGCACAGGCAACTTGGCAACCTTTAGATAACATAGTTTCCAACACCAACAACCAACGGTTTGATGATGTGTTTTTTATTGACGAAAACATTGGTTGGGCCGCCAATGGCTATTATGCTGCCGTTTATAAGACCATTGACGGAGGAACAACTTGGACTGAGCAATTAAACGAAGCTATACTTGGCGGCAACTATTATTTTAGAAATATTGAATTTTTAGATGAAAACATTGGTTTTTTAGGCACACTTGATGGCGAATTTTTTAAAACAACTGATAGTGGCAATAGTTGGACAGAAGTAACAAATATATCTCCAAATCCGGCAGCTATTTGTGGATTAGACACTGTTGGCCCATCTACCATTTATGGTTGTGGAGCCTATTTTATGCCAGCACATATCATTAAATCTACCGATAGTGGAAACACATGGCAGTTCATAGACATGTCGGCTTATGCAAACGCTCTTGTTGAGATTTATTTTTTAACAGAGAACATTGGCTTTGTTTCTGGTAGAAATGATAATGGCGCTACCATTTTAAAAACTACTGATGGCGGTGCAACATGGACAGAACTTTACAATTCTAATATAGCAGGAGAATATTTCTGGAAACTACAAGTTTTGAAAAGCAATACAGATGTGATTTTTGGATCTATTTCATCTGTTACACCCAACCTTGGAAAATTGGTAAAATCGACTGATGGTGGTTCAACATGGGAAAGCTTCGATGCACCCGAAACAGATATTCAGGCCGTTGGATTTATAAATGAAAACATTGGTTGGATGGGCGGTCATTCTACTGGTTTCTACGAAACCACTAATGGTGGTCAAACTTGGAGCAACCTTAGTATTGGCAACAATTTGAATAGAATTTTCATTATAAATCCAAATTTAGCATATGCCAGTGGCACTTCTATTTATAAGTTTACAGAAGAAACACTCGGCATCTCAACAAATGAAGAAAACCCTAGAAAAGGCTTGCATATTAGCTTACTTGAAAATCCAGTAACCAACACTCTTCAATTTGAGATCGAATTCCAATCAAATGACAACCTACTGATTGAATTATACGATACTAATGGTAAATTCATTAAACAATTGAGTAGAGAAATCATTTCCCAAAAAACCAAAAAGCATTATACATTTCCGCTAGAAAACCTTGCGCCAGGAATCTACATTATAAACCTACATAACAATACAGGGCGAGAATCCTTTAAATTTATAAAAAAGTAATTTTAAAAATTTCATCTTCATTTAACACTATTAGCCAATTTTTATAATAATTTTAAGATTATTTTACCTTATATTTAGTAGCTAAACTAATACTTAAAACTAAAACATGAAAAAACAAACAATTTTACCTTCTTTGGCATTGGTAATTCTAATGCTATTTTCAATAAACATTAATGCCCAAAAATTCCCAGGCTTAGACGGAAGTCCAATGGATTTGGCTTATTTCAGGGCTAATAGAAATGCCCCTGCAATAATAAAAGTTTTTTATAGCAGACCCCAACTTAAAGGCAGGGATTTGAGCACTTTGGCCCCAAGCGGCAAAGTTTGGAGAACAGGCGCTAACGAAGCTACTGAAATTCAAATATTTGAAGACGTCAATTTTGGAGGAAAAATGGTTAAAGCTGGCAGATATTCGCTTTTCACCATTCCTGGAGATACAGAATGGACCGTTATTTTAAGTAAGGATTTAGATAACTGGGGATCATTTTCTTATAAAGAAGAAAATGATGCACTTAGAGTAGTGGCTCCTGTGAGCAAAGCTAACGAACCTATAGAAGCTTTTGCCATTACTTTTGACCAAAACAATATGTATTTGGGATGGGGAACAACTGTAGTAACCGTTCCTGTTAGTAAATAAAATTCCAATAATTCAAAAAAAAGCCCCGCAAATGCGGGGCTTTTTTTATGGAATATTTAAATACTTATGTGTTTGCAACGACACCTTCCATTTGGGGTTTTTCATAACATAATCAACAATCTCTGGAATCATTTTATCCCTTCTACTCCATTCTGGCTGCAAGTATAAAATGCAATTTTCATTTACTTTCGCAGCTTGTTCTTCTGCAAACCGAAAATCATCTTTATTATAGATAATCATTTTCAGTTCATCTGCTACTTCATAAACCTCATCAGTTGGCAGCTTTATTTTTTTAGGTGATAGGCAAATCCAGTCCCATTGCCCAGTAAGTTTATAAGCTCCAGAAGTTTCAATGTGTACTTGCAAACCTTCTGCCTTTAATTGTTGGGTCAACAACGTCATATCCCAAGTTAATGGTTCGCCACCAGTTACAACAATGGTATCGCTATATTGTTTTGCATTTGCCACAATTTTAGCCGTTTCCGTTGGTGGGTGCAACTTAGCGTTCCAGCTTTCCTTTACATCACACCAATGACAACCAACATCACAACCACCAATACGTATAAAATAAGCTGCCGTGCCTTTATGGAAACCTTCGCCTTGAATAGTATAAAACTCCTCCATTAAGGGCAACATCTCGCCTTTATTGACCAATTCTTGTATCTCTCTAATCATAAGGCTGCAAAGATAAACGTTTGTTATCTAATTGTTCAAAGATTTACAATGCTAGTTTATATGTATTCATATAGAATGGTTATTTTTATGCAAAATAAGTAACATGGATCAAAAGGAAACCTTTTTCAATTACATCACAGAAGGCAACATTACTAAAGGGGATTATATTCCAGTTGGAGCAGCAATGTTGAATGGCGAAACCATTACCAATGCCCTTGTAAAAATTCCACTCAAAACATTAAACCGCCATGGTTTGATTGCTGGTGCAACAGGTACGGGAAAAACAAAATCATTACAAGTTTTAGCCGAAAATTTAAGTGATAAAGGCATTCCTGTTTTGTTAATGGACATAAAAGGAGATTTAAGTGGTTTGGCACAGCCAAGTCCGGGGCATGCAAAAATTGATGAGCGCCACGCTAAAATTGGATTGCCTTTTGAACCCAAAAGCTTTCCTGTCGAGCTTTTAACGCTTTCTGAACAAAATGGCGTTAGATTACGCGCTACGGTAAGTGAGTTTGGCCCTGTTCTACTGTCAAGAATTTTAGATTTATCTGAAACACAATCTGGCGTTGTGGCCGTTATTTTTCAATATTGTGACGACAACAAATTGCCTATTTTAGATTTAAAGGATTTCAAAAAAATATTGCAGTACGCTACCCAAGAAGGCAAGGAAGAATTTGAAGATGCCTATGGTCGCATCTCCACAGCTTCAACAGGTGCTATTTTACGTAAAATTGTAGAATTGGAACAACAAGGAGCCGACTTATTTTTTGGAGAAACGTCTTTTGATGTGGACGATCTTTTAAGAATTGACAACGATGGCAGAGGCTATATCAACATTATTAGGTTAACCGATATTCAGGACAGACCAAAGTTATTTTCAACTTTCATGCTGAGCCTTTTAGCTGAAATCTATTCCACATTCCCAGAGCAAGGCGATAGCGACCGTCCAGAATTGGTTATTTTTATAGATGAGGCCCATTTAATTTTCAATGAAGCTTCCAAAGCATTGCTCAATCAAATTGAAAGTATCGTTAAGTTAATTCGCAGTAAAGGGGTTGGCTTATATTTTGTAACCCAAAACCCAACCGATGTTCCCGAAGCTGTTTTAGGTCAGTTAGGTTTAAAAATACAACATGCATTAAGGGCTTTTACAGCAAATGATAGAAAAGCCATTAAAATGACGGCTCAAAATTATCCTGATTCGGAGTATTATGACACGGAAACTGTTTTAACATCACTTGGTATTGGAGAAGCTTTGGTTTCAGCTTTAGATGAAAAAGGCCGCCCCACACCATTAGCTGCCACTATGATGCGTGCCCCTATGAGCCGCATGGATATTCTAACTGAAAGTGAACTTAATGCCTTGAATTCCCAATCCAAACTGGTTAAAAAATATAACGAAACCATCGATAGGGAAAGCGCCTATGAATTACTGAACAAAAAAATAGAAAAGGCTGAAGCGGAAGAAGCCAAAGAAAAAGCCAGAAAAGAAAAAGAGGCACTAGAAAAAGCTGAAGCCAAACAAAGAAAATCCAGTTCCAGAAGGAGAAGTACCGCTATGAACCCCGTAGTTAAGGTATTAACAAGCGCCACATTTATACGAAGCGTGTTTGGCATTTTAAATAAGGTGATGAAGAAGTAATCAATTATATAAGGATTGCCGAAAGCGAAAACTATACTCAATTTGTAATACACAAAACTGAAAAACAACAATTAAACAAAAAGACCCAAAACCAATCTAAAACCATTTCCTTTTATGAAAAAAATATTTTTAAGCATCTCTATATTATCCTTACTGTTTGCAAGCTGTACAAAAGAACAAAACCCTTTTTTAATTGGTAAAAATCATGTGGGTTTGTTAACCGATTCTACTCAAGTTAGAGATATAGCTAAAATTTTCAGCAACGATTCTATCGTAACAAACAATAGCGCCAATGCGTTTATGGGACCTAATGACGATATAGAAATTTACGAAAAAGGTGGGAACAAATTATTGATTCTAACCCCAGCGATCCCTAATGATTCCACTTCTTACATAAGAAGTGTTCGCATTATGGATCCTCGTTACAAAACCAAAGAAAACATAACTGTTTCAAGCACCTTTAAAGATGTTTCTGATAACTATAAAATTAATAAAGTAGATAATATGCTTGGATCTGTGATAGTTTATGCTAAAGAAATAAATGCCATGTTAACTATTGACAAAAAAGAGCTTCCTGCAAATATGCGCTTTGATACGAGCTTAAAAATTGAGGCTATTCACATACCCGATAATGCCAAAATAAAATACTTTTTCCTAAATTGGAATAAATCTTAAAACCTATAATGAACCCACTATTCTCGAAACTCTTAATTGATATTGCTCGAAAAAAACTTGAGTCGAAGCAGAAAACGAGCGCACCTGTTAGTAAAAAACAGATTGTTCCGTTGGTTAGACGCCTTCAAGTTGAGTTTTCCCATGCACTAAAAGAATACATCTACATAGTTATAGGTGTGTTTGCTGCTGGGTTTGGCTTAAAGGGTTTTTTGTTACCAAATCGCTTTATTGATGGTGGTGCTACTGGTATATCATTATTACTTGAAAACATTACACATTTTAACCTTAGTTATTTATTGGTTGCTGTTAACATTCCATTTTTAATTTTAGCGTCAAGAACCTTTAGCATAAAATTTGCTTTACGCAGTTTGGTTTCTATAGCAATCTTGGCTTTTGTAGTTCACTTTGTTAACTACCCTACCATTACCGAAGACAAACTACTCATTGCTGTTTTTGGCGGCTTCTTTTTGGGACTTGGTATTGGTATGGCCATGCGAGGTGGCAGTGTTTTAGACGGCACCGAAGTATTGGCTATTTTTTTAAGCAGAAAATTATCATTGACTGTAGGCGATGTGTTATTCTTAATAAACATCATAATTTTTTCAGCTGGCGCTTATATCCTATCGATTGAAACTGCTCTTTATGCTATTTTAACATACTTGGCTGCTGCTAAAACGGTAGATTTTGTAGTTGATGGCGTTGAGGAATATATTGGCGTTACCATTATTTCTGAAAAACACGAAGACATCAGAGTAATGATTATAAACAACCTTAGACGTGCCTGCACTATTTATGCTGGCAAAGGTGGTTTTGGCAAAAGTGGGAATAGCTACGACAAAGATATTATTTTTACTGTAGTTACCCGTTTGGAACTTGCCAAATTACAGACCGAAATTGACAAAATAGACAAAAAAGCCTTTATAATAATGGGCATGGTTAAAGATTTAAAAGGTGGTATGATAAAACGCAAACCATTAAAATAAAGTAAATTCCAATGGCTAAATACACGATACAAGATAACCCTTTTGTCGTACCAACCACTGATGGCAAAATCATTAAGGAACATTTTGGATTAGCAAGTGATGGAAACCCCAATATAAGCATTGCTCACATGACTGCTCCCCCAGGATGGAGCGAACCTTTTCAAACCCCAGAATTTGACGAATACACTTTTGTAATAAAAGGCAAAAAGCAATTCAATATAGAGGGAGACGTTTTTGTTTTAAAAGCTGGTGAATCCATAAAAATCAATAAAAATACCAGAGTTCAATATTCCAATCCGTTTTCTGAACCTTGTGAGTATATTGCTATTTGCACCCCTGCTTTTTCTATGGATTCTGTAAACAGAGAAGATGAATAGATGAAAAAATACCTTCCCAAAATTATTGGAACTTCTATAAACCTGGTCAGCAATGTATCAACTAAAACGGCAGTGAAAATAGCTTTCACCTTATTTTCAACTCCTCAGAAGGGTAAAATGAAAACAACTGGTAAAAGTATCGTCGATTCGGCTGAACAAAAAACTCTGGCTTATGGGAATTTACCTATTATGACCTATCATTGGTACGGAAAAAAAGAAACCGTTTTGTTGGTTCATGGTTGGGAAAGCAATACCATACGTTGGAAAAAAATGATTGAAATTTTAAACGAATTAGATTATAATGTGGTAGCATTGGATGGCCCTGCCCATGGAAAATCTGGTGGAAAACTGTTCAATGCCGTGCTTTATTCTGAATTCATCAATATAGTTTCCCAAGAATTCAACCCCTCCATTATAATTGGGCATTCAGTTGGCGGTATGGCAACCATTATATCTCATCACAAACATCATTTACCCAATACTGAAAAGCTAGTACTTTTAGGTGCTCCATCAAACTTTGAAGGCATTTTTAATCGCTACAAACGTATGATGCGATACAACAAAAAAGTCGCTGATGGCATCGATAATTACACTTTAGAAAATTTCAATAATTTACCAAGCTATTACCACATAGCTAATTTTTCTGAAAACATAAAACCAAAAGGGCTCATTATTCATGATAAAGAAGACAAAATAATCCCTTACAGCGATGCATTAGATTACCAAAAGTATTATAAAAATGCTGAACTTATTACCACTACAGGGTTAGGTCACGGGTTAAAAGACAAAAAAGTAAACGAGCATATTTTAGACTTTATCAACCAATAGTTTATTGTATTTTTGACATATGGCAGAAGAATTAAAACGCATCAATAAATATTTAAGTGAAGTAGGTTACTGTTCACGCAGGGAAGCCGATAAATTAATTGAAGCTGGTCGTGTAACCATTAACGGAAAAGTTCCAGAAATGGGAACTAAAATAGCAACCGATGATGTAGTAGCTGTTGATGGCAAAAACATTAAAGACACGAAAGAAAGTTTTGTGTATTTGGCCTTTAACAAACCGGTGGGCATTGTTTGTACCACCGATACGCGTGTAGAAAAAGACAATATAATAGACTTTATAAATTACCCAAAACGTATTTTCCCTATTGGCAGATTAGATAAACCCAGTGAGGGCTTAATTCTTTTAACCGATGATGGTGATATAGTCAATAAAATTCTGCGTGCCAGCAATAATCATGAAAAAGAATACATTGTAACTGTTGACAAACCTATTTCGCAAACGTTTATTCAACGAATGTCTAACGGCGTACCTATTTTAGATACGGTTACCAAAAAATGTAAGGTTGAAAAGTTAGGCACTTATGAATTTAAAATTGTGCTTACCCAAGGCCTTAACCGACAAATCCGTAGGATGTGTGAGTATCTAAACTATGAAGTGCAAACCCTAAAACGGGTTCGTATTATGAACATAAAATTGGATGTACCTATTGGCAAATACAGAGAGCTCAACAAAGAAGAAATGAAAGAATTAAATCAATTATTGAGTAGCTCTTCAAAAACATTCAAACCAAATCCTCGTAAAAGACAAAGAAACAATTAAGCGGTTTGATGTCTTTCCCTAGCCAACAAAGTATTTTTTAAAAGCATCGCAATGGTCATTGGCCCCACACCTCCTGGAACAGGGGTTATATAACTGGCTTTTTTACTCACGCTTTCAAAATCTACGTCGCCAGCAAGTCTGTAACCAGTTTTCTTGGTTTCGTCAGGAACACGGGTAATACCAACATCAACAACTACCACACCATCTTTTACCATATCGCCTGTTAAAAACTCAGAAATACCTATGGCCGCTACTACAATATCGGCTCCTTTGGTTATTTCGGCTAAATTCTTAGTACGACTATGCACCACAGTAACAGTGGCATCGCCTGCTTTACGTTTCTGACTCATTAAAATACTCATCGGGCGCCCCACAATGTGGCTTCTCCCCATAACTACTACATTTTTACCTGAGGTTTCAATATCATAGCGTTCAAGTAATTCAAGAATACCAAATGGTGTGGCAGGTAAAAAAGTTGGTAAATCTAAAGCCATTCTACCAACATTGGTTGGATGGAAACCATCTACATCTTTGTCTGGATTTATGGCCATTAACACTTTTTGCTCATCTATATGTTTAGGCAGGGGCAACTGTACTATAAAACCATCAATGTCTTTATTTGTGTTTAGCTCGTGAATTTTTTCCAACAAAACCGCTTCGCTTGTAGACTCAGGCAAATCGATGAGCGTTGATTCAAAACCAATCATTTTACAAGCTTTCACTTTAGCATTCACATAAGTCATACTAGCTCCATCAGTTCCTACTAGAATTGCAGCTAAATGCGGTACTTTTTCACCATTAGAAACCATAGATTTCACTTGTACTGCGATTTCCTCTTTTATGTCGTTGCTTATTTTTTTTCCGTCTAAAATTGTCATATTTTAAATAGTTTTCAGTCGCAGTTTTCTGTCTCAGTTTATTAACTATTCAACTTTAACTCCGAATTTTTCTGGATTATTAATCATAAAATTTATTAGTTTGCCAACTTCATTTCCTATCTCAGACAAATCAACATAATCTTCATTTGAAATATACTTACAAGCCAATGCAAAATCCAACCAGGTATTTGTTTCAGAATTTTCACCATCTGCATCAGTCAATTTACTTATAAAATGTTTAGGGTATATTCTTTTTCTGTAAGCTTCAGAAATATTTGCGCAAACTGAACGCGAACTTCGTCTTACCTGATCTGTTAAAGAATATGTCTCTTCTTTTGGAAACGTTTTAGAGATTTCAAAAATTAACATTGCCAAATCAAATGCTTTTTGATAAGCTAATAATTTTTTGAAATCCATATTATATATTTAAATACTGTAAACTGTGACTGAGACTATTTACTACAATTAACGCATATTACGCATCATTTGCATCATTTTTTTGCCGCCGCCACCTTGCATCATTTTCATCATTTTACTCATCTGGTTGAACTGCTTTAGTAATTGATTTACCTGCTGAACAGACGTTCCTGAACCATTACCAATACGCTTTTTTCTGCTGGCATTAATAATGGAAGGATTGCTTCGTTCTTCTGGTGTCATGGAATGAATAATTGCCTCAATTCCTTTAAAAGCATCATCATCAATATCTACATCTTTCATCATTTTACCAGCACCGGGAATCATACCTACAAGGTCTTTCATATTACCCATTTTCTTTATCTGCTGGATTTGCTTTAAGAAATCATCAAATCCAAATTGGTTTTTGGCTATTTTCTTTTGAAGCTTTCGTGCTTCTACCTCGTCAAACTGCTCTTGGGCACGCTCCACAAGCGATACCACATCTCCCATTCCCAAAATACGGTCGGCCATACGTGACGGATAGAACACATCAATAGCTTCCATTTTTTCACCCGTACCAATAAATTTAATGGGTTTATTTACTACCGATTTAATGGATATGGCAGCACCACCGCGCGTATCACCGTCTAATTTGGTTAAAATAACCCCATCAAAATTCAGCACATCGTTAAAGGCTTTTGCTGTGTTTACCGCGTCCTGTCCTGTCATGGCATCCACTACAAACAAGGTCTCCTGTGGTTTGATAGCTTTGTGGATATTTGATATTTCGGTCATCATGGCTTCATCTACAGCCAAACGACCCGCGGTATCTATAATAACCACATTAAAACCATTGGCTTTGGCATGGGCAATACCAGCTTGTGCGATTGCGACAGGGTCTGAATTTCCTTTATCACTAAAAACCTCAACATTTATTTGCTCACCAACTACATGTAATTGATCTATCGCTGCTGGGCGATACACATCACAAGCTACCAATAATGGCTTTTTGGTTTTTTTGTTTTTAAGATAATTGGCCAATTTACCTGAAAAGGTTGTTTTACCAGAACCTTGTAAACCAGACATTAAAATAACACTTGGTGCACCTGAAAGATTAATGCCCTCAGCATCACCTCCCATGAGTTCAGTCAACTCATCCTTTACGATTTTAACCATTAACTGCCCTGGCTGCAATGTAGTTAATACATTTTGACCAAGGGCTTTTTCTTTTACCTTATTGGTAAACTCTTTGGCTATTTTAAAATTAACATCGGCATCCAATAAAGCGCGACGCACCTCTTTTAGTGTTTCGGCAACATTTACTTCTGTAATGCTACCATGCCCCTTTAATACATGTAACGCTTTATCTAACTTTTCACTTAAATTATTGAACATAATTTCCTTTTAATTTTAAGAACTGCAAATTTAATGATTTGCTATTTATTAATAAAGTAACATTCTACAAAAAGGAAAATAAAAAAAGCCGTCAAATTTAAAATTTGACGGCTTTATAAAAGGAAACTTAAATAACTAACCTAACAAACCGAAATGATAAGCTTCCATTAATTAACCAATAAATAATATTACAGTTTTCTTTCAAGTACCAATATACTTTCTACTTCACCAGTAGAACTAAAATCTTTTAGTTCAATTCTTGTTGTAGTAACCGATGTTATTTTCCATCTGTTACTCAAAACATTGAATGGCTCTATATTTTCATATAACATACCTAAACGCAAGCCTTCGTTTCTATAAGCCAACCAAGATCCATAGATAGTACCATTATTGGGATCGGTTACTTTTATTCTACCTGTGATTAAAAAGTCTACCGCGTACATGAAATAATTCTCAGTTTTATCCACTTCACCTTCTTTGTAAAGCGCCACTTCCCAAGCGCCCGCAATTAATGCTGTGTCAATAAATGTAAGGTCTTCATCAATATCTGGGCAATGTCTCTGAAGAACCATTTTATCTGCATTGTTTCCTAAGGATTCCAGTTTTATCAAGCCAGGTTCTAAGAAGGTTATTAACCATTCCAGTTGGAGGTGTGGTCTTCCTTCCAATTGAATTTGCAATACAAATCCTGAATTATACGATAGCACATTGTAAACGCCAGTTACAAACTCGCCATTCACTCTCATTTTAACTACATTTTCCGCAAAGAACTTTAATGGCGTTCCTATATAATCTTGTTCATGCTCCGAACCATCAACGGTTAAACGTGCTACTCTCCAAAAACATTCCTGTAAATAGTTCTCAATTCTTTCTTTAGTAAATTCAACAGCTATATCACAGTTTTTCTTTAAAATGATTTTATTTCCACCATCAGTATAAAGCTTAATTCTACCATATTCGATTTCATAGACATACCACTCTAATGCAAAATCTACAAGCGTATCAAACTCTAGTTTCAAAGCAACGCCGTGGTCTGTAACACGTGTACTCCAAGAACCAGTTAAAATATCGCCACCACGCTTACGCACCTTTACAACACCTTCTTCCTTAAATACCATCACATATTCTAGATAGGTTTCTGTTAAATTATCTTGGTTTCTATTTACTTCGTAAACCACCCAAGGACATATTTTCAGCAATTCTTCTAAACGGTCTTGGGTAAAATCGTCATCATGGTAGTCGTTATCGTCGTCTTCATCACAAAGTCCTTTATATTCTTTGATAGTATTATGAAGCTGTGAATTACTATTCACCTCAATCACAGTACCATCGGTTAATTCTAAATTAACAGGAAAGTTAATACTGGCTATAACCTCACCTTCCTTAACACGGTGAATAAACTTATACATTTGTCTGTCACTTTCAATGGTCACAACATCAATAATTTGAAAATCTGTGTTGAACACTGAAAACGAAATGGGATACTGAAAATCGACACATTCGATATCGTCATCTTCTTCATTTTCACCATTGCATTCTTTAATTAGGTTTTCCAATGCATCACGGTTTTCTATGGTAACCTCAGTATAATTTGATGTTATAATGGTGATAGGGAACACAATATCTAAATTGTCATCATCGTCATCAAATTCATTAAAAACGGCCTCGATAACCTGATAGTCTTCAGTAGAATCTACCGTAACTTCAAGGCCATTGGCAATAACTGTAACGGGCAATTCTACCGACAAACAATTGGCTTTATCAATTATATTGTCTAAAGAACCATCCATCTTGGCAGTTGCACTCATAAAAGCAGTTAATTCAGATTCGGCCACTAAAGCCTCGCTTTCATTAGGTGGTGTTATATCTGTCACTTCTTCTTGACAGGACGTTATAAATAAAAGGGCAAAAAAGGATAAAAGTAATACTGTTCTCAATTTCGTTTTCATGATATTTAGTTTTGGGTTCAACATGCTTTTTTTAACATAAAACAAGATAGCTTTAAAAATTCCTACCCTTTGTTTGCATTTTTTTTATTTTAGCAATGCCAATTGCCCTTAAACTATGGAAAATCAACTACATAAAAATATTTGCGAAGAGCGATTATTTTCATCCATATTCAATAAATATTCTAAAGATTTACATAACTTTTTATACTATAAGTTTGGAGAAATGCTTAACCCGAAAGACAAAGTACAGGAAGCATTTGTAAAACTTTGGGAGAATTGTGCCAAGGTATCACCTGAAAAAGCCAAAAGCTTTGTATTTACAACGGCCAATAATTTAATGTTGAACGAAGCCGCCCACCAAAAAGTGGTTTTAAAATACCAACAGACCAAACCTAAAGCACACACCAATGAAAGTCCGGAGTTTTTATTGCGTGAAAAAGAATATATGGACAAACTTCAAAAAGCATTGGCCAATCTTACCGATGCCCAACGTGAAGCGTTTATGATGAACCGTGTGGAAGGTAAACGTTTTAAGGAAATTGCAGCTATTTTAGATATTTCTACCAAAGCGGTTGAAAAGCGTATTTATGGCGCTTTGGAAAAGTTGCGACAAGACATAAAAGAATTATAAGAAGACACTACCAAAATGACTACGAAAAAAAATGTTTTAGGTATTAATGGCAGTGCCAGTAAAAATGCTTCCAATCTTGCTATTCTGAAAAATATAGCTCATTTAAGCGAATCGGAAATCGAATTAACCATTTTAGAAGATTTATCTGAGCTGCCCCATTTTCAAACCAATTTAACCGATATAAATGTTCCCGATAAAATTGTAGAATTTAGAAACAAAATTGAAAAAGCAGACGGTATTATTATTTGTACGCCAGAATATGTTTTCAGTATCCCCAGTGGTTTAAAAAACGCCCTTGAATGGTGCGTCTCAACAAATATTCTTACTGACAAACCAACTGGCTTAATAACTGCTTCGGCTAGTGGTGAAAAAGGGCATGAAGAACTTAAACTAATAATGAAAACACTGCAAACCAATTTCACCAATGAAACAACATTGCTCATTCAAGGCATTAAAGGCAAAGTAAATACTGAAGGAAACATAACAGATAATAACACCAAAATCGAATTGAAACAATTTTTACTTTCATTCAACAAGTTTATTAAAAATGAATCCGTAAAAGCTCCTGACTAATTTTTTTTTCAAATTAAGGGTAGGAAAAAATAAAACATAACTGTTATATAGTTGAATACGAAAAAATGGACAGAGAAACACTCATATCGAAATGGTTGGACAACAATCTAAATGATCAAGGACTTGAAGCATTTAAAAAGCTTGAAGATTACGATGATTTGATTAAGCTATCTGAAAGCACGAAAGCTTTCAAAGCTAACGATTATAATACGTCTGCTGAATTGAACAAGGTATTATCTACCATTAAAAATTCTAAAAAGGAAACGTCTTTTGTAAAACCATGGATGCGTGTGGCGGCTATTTTGGCCATTTGTTTCGGTTTATATTATTATACAACCACTTTAGATACCAACATATCTACACAAGTGGCCGAAAAAACAAATATTGAGTTGCCAGATGCTTCAACAGTAACACTTAATGCTAAATCGCATTTGGCTTACAATAAAAATTCATGGAAAAACAAACGTGATGTAGAACTGGAAGGTGAAGCTTTCTTTAAAGTTGCCAAAGGTTCTACATTCAATGTTATAACAACATCTGGAACCGTTACGGTTTATGGCACGCAGTTTAATGTAAAACAACGCGACAATTATTTTGAAGTTATTTGCTACGAAGGGTTGGTTGGAGTCACTTACAATTCCAAAGAAACCAAATTAAAACCTGGCGACAGTTTTTTAATTATCGATGGGAAAAGTATTGCTAAAGAAAAAGAAACGCTCCCAACCCCTTCGTGGATAAACAACGAAAGTCAATTTAAAAGTTTACCTTATCATGAGGTTTTAGATGAATTTGAAAGACAATATGATGTTACTTTTATTTCTGAAAATATTGATGGCGAACAATTATTTACTGGAAAATTTACACACGACAACATAGAAATAGCATTAAAATCCATTACCTTACCCTTACGTTTAACCTATAGTAAAACCAACAATACTATAACATTAAAAAGTGAGCAGTAAAGGGACACTTTATATTTTCATCTTTATTTTTTTTCTGAACTCCGTAAGTCTGATGGCTCAAACTGTTCAAGAAGAAAAACAACCTCTATCTTCTGTTTTAAAGTTATTGGAAAAACGTTATAGCATTAGTTTCTCTTATGCAGATGCCAATATACAGGACAAATATTCTATACTACCAAACGAAGCATTCTCTCTTGAAGAATCTCTAATAATTTTAAAGGAGCAAACCCAATTAGAATTTGAATTACTAGGCAATCGGTTTATAGCTATTAAAACATTGGAAACATCACAAAAAACAAATAATTCCTTTGGTACACAACAATTAGAAGAAGTTATAATTTCGAATTACTTGACTTCTGGTATCACCAAACTAAATGATGGAAGCATAACCATAAAGCCTGAAACTTTTGGTATTTTACCGGGTTTGATTGAGCCCGATATATTACAGACCATTCAAGCACTACCCGGAATTATCAGCATAGACGAAACCGTTTCCAATATAAACGTTAGAGGTGGCACACACGACCAAAACTTACTACTTTGGGACGGCATTAAAATGTACCAATCCGGCCATTTTTTCGGACTCATTTCAGCGTTTAACCCTTACACAACTCAATCTGTAAATGTGTCTAAAAATGGTACTCGTGCTAAATATGGCGATGGTATTTCAGGAGTAATAGACATGCAACTTTCCAACACTATAGATGGTAAATTTAAAGCCGGCGCTGGATTTAATCTTATAAATGCTGATGCTTACGCAAAAATACCTTTAACCAAAAATACCGAACTGCAAGTATCTACACGCCGTTCGGTAACCGATGTTTTGATTACACCAACCTACGACCAGTATTTTAAACGTATTTTTCAGGATTCGGACCTATCCAATTCCAGTAGAAATGACAATTCCATTTCCAAAAATGAAAACTTCTATTTTTATGATGTGGCCTCCAAGTTTTTATATGACATCACAAAAAAGGATAAGCTTCGATTCAACTTCCTTTATGTAAACAACAGTTTAAACTATGAAGAACAATCGACCATAAACGACCGCAGTGAAGCACTAAACAGTAATCTTTCCCAGCAAAATCTGGCAGGTGGTGTTACCTATACCAGAGATTGGAGCGATTACCTTTCTACAACAGCACAAGTTTATGTATCAAATTACGATTTGGATGCCACCAATTACGATGTTGTTTATGAACAACGCCTCATTCAAGAAAACGAAGTGTATGATGGTGGTGCCAAATTTGAAATCAATTATAAACCCAATACAAATTTTCAAATAAATAGTGGCTACCAATTTTTTGAAGTTGGCATTAGCAATTTAGAAGATGTTAACAACCCAGTCTTCAGAAGCTATATTAAAGAAGTACTTAGAAGCCATGCCGTTTATGGCGAAACGTCTTTGCTTTCGTACGACGCCAAAACCCGATTCACATTTGGCACGCGTGTTAACTATTTCAATAAATTCAATACAATTTTAGTAGAGCCTAGGCTAAGCTTTAGTCAACGATTTTTAAACAACTTTAGGTTTGAGGTATTGGGCGAACTTAAAAGCCAAACTACCTCACAGATTATAGATTTACAAGATGATTTTTTAGGTGTTGAGAAACGCCGTTGGGTATTGGCCAATAACAAAACAGAAATAGAAAGAACAAACAACCAAACCATACAACCTATACCAATTTTAAAAAGCAAACAAGGTTCTGTAGGCCTTCATTATAAAAAGAATGATTTACTCATTAGTGCTGAAGGCTATTTAAAAAAAGTAGATGGTATTACAACCAGGAGCCAAGGTTTTCAAAACCAATACCAATATGAAATCGCCATAGGCAGTTACCTCATTAAGGGCATCGACTTTTTAATCAATAAACAGTTTGGCAATAAAGCCAGCACCTGGCTAAGCTACTCTTACAGCAAAAATGATTATACGTTTAATGATTTAAATAATGGTGAACCGTTTCCCAACAATGCAGATTTAAGGCATACATTAGCCTTATCTGGAACGTATACACTTAGCGACATTAAGTTTGCGTTAGGACTTAACTGGCATTCTGGCAAACCTACAACATTACCCATAAATAGCACTGACGGAACTATTAATTACGAAGCACCCAATAGCTCTAACCTATCAGATTATTTAAGAGTTGACTTCTCTACCACCTATGCCTTCAATATTTCTGAAACTTCCCGCGCTACCATTGGAGCCTCCGTTTGGAATGTTCTAAATAAAAAAAACATCATTAACGCATACTACAAATCCGATAATAATGACAACATTACCAAAGTAGAAAACCTTTCTCTGGGCATAACACCTAACGTAAGTTTTAGAGTGGCGTTTTAACAAAACCAATTTAAATCAGCTTTTTAAACACTCCAATCAATATTTTTTTGTTTATTTAGGTACACAAATGCCACACTCCAGCTGAAACTAAACATTAAAAAACATGTATCAACATTTAAAGAGGTGTCTTGCTTTATCAACGCTAGTTCTTTTTATTTCATGCCAGCAAAATCAAAATAAGGCTGCCGACGTTAAATCTGAAAAAACAGCACCTGCAAACATTAATAAAAATACTGATCCGCAGACATTAGCCATGATAAAAAATGTGCACGATGCGGTAAATAACATTGATGTTTTTAATAATACGTTTTTTTTCAGTGACGAAAAGATTGAAATATTACTAGAAAAACTTAAAACCTCAAAAGGTTCCGCACATTTAGATTATCTTTTCTATTATGCCCAAGAGCTACTCAATGCTGGAAGATCTGAAGAAGCCATTGCCGGTTTTAAAGAGCTATTAACGGCAATTGAGACATCGAATGAAAAACAAAAACACCAACTCATCTTCTTCGCTAAAAAACAATTGGCCATTGCTTATATGAGAAAAGGCGAGCAAGACAACTGTATTGTTAACCACACAAACGAATCCTGCATCATCCCAATAAGTCAAAAAGCACAACATACTTTGAGAGAAGGATCTGAACAAGCCATTAAAATACTTAACGAATTATTGGAATTAAATCCGTACGATTTTGGATGCCAATATTTATTGAATATAGCCTATATGACCCTTGGGCAATACCCAGATGGAGTACCTAATTTATTTAGAATACCCGAATCTTACTTTAAAGAATCTGCAAACTTCCCCCATTTCACTGACATAGCAATGGATTTAGGAGTTGCTGTAAATGACAATGCAGGCGGCACCTGCTTAGACGATTTTAATGGTGATGGCTATTTAGACATTATTGCCTCGTCTTGGGGTCTACACGATCAAATTAAATATTTTGAAAATGACAAAATGGGCGGTTTTACAGACAAAACCATTGATGCTGGGTTGAATGGTGTTACTGGCGGCCTAAATTTAAGACATGCCGATTATGATAATGATGGCCACCTAGATTTTTTAATTTTAAGAGGCGCTTGGTTATCAAACCAAGGTAGCATACCCAATTCGTTAATGCGAAATAATGGCGATGGCACCTTTACCGATGTAACCATAGAAGCTGGCGTTTACTCACTTAATCCTACACAAACTGCTGTTTGGGCCGACATTGATTTAGATGGTTGGGTCGATTTATTGGTTGCCAATGAATGGACTGAAACCAAACAAAGTAAGTGCGAACTGTTTTTAAACCAAAAAAATGGCACATTTAAAAACATAGCCGATGACGCTGGAATTAATGCTTATGGTTTTTTTAAAGGCGTTGCTGCTGGCGACATTAACAACGATTCGTATCCAGACTTTTACCTATCTGATTATTTTGGAAACAATACGCTCTATTTAAACACAACCAAAGAAACGGGTAAACCATCTTTTTCAAATATTGCAAAAAAAGCTGGTGTCTCAGAACCTATTCTTAGTTTTCCAACTTGGATTTTCGATTACAATAATGATGGGTTTGAAGATATATTTGTATCTGGTTACTCCTCTTCAGAAACACCACCAAGTGTCACATTTATTAGAAATATCAAAAGCCTGGCGCTAGAATCTAGCTCTGTAACCAACCAAAACATGAAAAGTATTAAGGACAAAGCCCTTGAGTACCGACCAATGCTTTATCAAAATAATGGTGATGGCACTTTTAAAGAAGTTTCTTTAGAGGCTAATTTAAATGAACCCACAGCTACTATGGGCTGTAATTTTGGAGATTTAGATAATGATGGGTTTTTGGATTTCTATTTGGCAACAGGAGATCCCGACTACTACTCCATCGTACCAAATAAAATGTACCACAATGTTAACGGAACCCATTTTGAAGACGTAACATATAGTGGCGGCTTTGGGCACATTCAAAAAGGACATGCCATTGGTTTTGGCGACATAGATTTAGATGGCGATCAAGATATTTATACCGTAATGGGTGGTGCTTTTGATGGTGATGTTTTTGGCAATTTATTGTTTGAAAACCCTATAGGCAATGAAAACAATTGGATAAATATAGTTTTAGAAGGCAAAAAAAGTAACCGTTCGGCCATTGGTGCTAAAATTATATTAACCCTTAATGAGAATGGCAAAACAAGGAAAATATACCACGCCGTAGGCACAGGCGCCAGCTTTGGAGGGAACAGCTTAATGGCAGAAATAGGTTTAGGCAAAGCAAAGACTATTGAAAAAATAGAGATTAAGTGGCCTAACCAATCTAAGGAAGTAAGCACTTACAACAACTTAGAAGTCAACAAAATCATTAAAATTGTAGAAGGCGAACCAATACAAGTTTTAAACCTTCCAACCACACCTTTTAAAAAAGGCATGCCACAGCACCATAACCATTAAGGTCTCATTTTAAACACCGTTAATGGACCATTATTATTAGCCGCCAACAAATATGGCTCGTTTTTAACCTGTATCAATGCCATATGCTTTGTATTTAAATCGTTGTAAAAACTAATATCTTTAAAAGGTTTTAAATCACTATTGGCGTCGCCTAATAAAATATACCCTATATTGGAATCGTATCGAACGGTTTCGACCTCAGCTTCATGAATACCTCCCATGCCTAAAACATCCATATAGCCATCTTTATTAATATCGGCAAAAACAAATGCCATCGTTGGCCCCAATTGCGCAGATACCGGCAAATGTTTTATTTCGAACTCGCCATTTCCTTTGTTTTCCACATAAACCGACTCAAACTCATAAACTTCTTTATGGTACGAGTTGGCCAACTGTTCTGTACCATAAATGTCTGCCAAAGTAGAATTAGCAAATTCTTTATAGGTTTTTATTTTCTGGCTCACAAAGGGATTTTGACTTGTAGAACACTCTTTACCGCGAACGGGCACCAAATTGCCGTTGTAAACTTTGCTCAAAATCATATCGTAATTACCATCATTGTCAAAATTATTTCCATAAATATGAAGTGGTTTTTCCTTTGATGGATGAAACTTATTGTTAGCTCCCAAATTACCTACAAAATAATCCATATCCCCATCGCCATCAAAATCAATTTCTTTAATGGTATTCCACCAACCTTCTGTATCTTTAAAAGCAAGAATATCTTCTTTCTTCAACAAGCCATTATCATTATTGAAAACCGTTATGGGCATCCACTCCCCAACAACTATTACATCTTTGTCATTGTCACCGTCATAATCAGATAAAACAAAATCGTTTACAATACCGACTTCAACAAAATCTGGCGCAATTTTTTCAGTCACATCCTTAAATTGGCCATTTTCATTCTCTAAAATGTATGACCTTGGAGCCAATGGATATTTTCCAGGCACCACTCTACCGGCTACTATTAAATCTAAGTCCCCATCTGAATCGTAATCCAATGACTTGACAGCCTTTGTACTGCTGAGCATTTTAGGCAACCCATTAGATTTAACAAAGCCACCTTTTCCATCGTTTATATATAACCTATCTTGTAACAAATTGTCATTTTCACTCAGTTCGTAGCCGCCGCTTGCTACATAAAGATCTACATTGCCATCTCCGTTTGCATCAAAAAAATGGGCACCATTGTCTTCGTAGGCCTTATCCGTCATAAAAGCATCTACATTCATTTTATTGAATTTTCCCGATGCGTTTTGCACATAAAGTTCTGCTGGTTGATTAAATCCACCACCTAAAAACAAGTCTTCCAAGCCGTCATTATTAATATCGGCAGTAACAAATGCTGGGCCTTGATGTGACTGCTTTTGGGGTAACAACACCTGCTTTGAAAAATCATTAAAATCATTTTCAACATGATTATATGCTACTCCCAAATCGCTTGGATTGATTCTTTTAAAGTTTATTGGAAACCGTTGTTCTGTTTCTTTAGTATTACTGGATTTACTTTCTTGGAGCGTTAATATTTGGTTAGCTTTAACATGCTCTTCTATAGACACTTTGCCGTTATACCAAACCACCTCGATACGGTCTATTGTATTTTCATCGCCAAGTCCAAAATTTAAAACAGGAGATACCGAAGATTGGTAACCTCTTGAAAGGAATAATTCTCCATACTGCTGTGTTTTTTTAGTATATACCTTCACTTTAGAACCAACAGCATTTTTATTATCGCTGCCCCCAACCAACTTAATACTTATGAAATTATTGGGAGAGTTGTTTCTATAAACACTTGCCACATCTTCAAGGTTATTTAAAACGAGGTCTAAGTCGCCGTCATTGTCCAAATCGGCATACGCTGCCCCATTTGAGTTTAATCTTTGGTCTAATCCCCAATCTTCAGCAACAGTTTTAAAAGACAAATCGGCATTATTTTTAAACGCGTAATTCTGAATTTTTTCCGAAGGCATTTTGTTGAGTACAGAATCTATGGATGACAATCGCTCAATGGCTTCCTCTTCAATATTTACCTGATGTCCAAAATCTTGATTTGCTATTTCCCTTTTTATACCGTTGGTTATAAAAATATCTTTATGCCCATCGTTATCGAAATCTGCCATTAACGGCGCCCAACTCCAATCTGTCTTGGAGGCTCCCGATACTTGGGCGATGTCTGAAAACGAACCATTGCCATTATTTAGGTTAAGAATGTTAGACATATAAGCAAAATGAAAACCCAAGCGATACGCATCCCAAAAACCAGCTGTATTCATGGTCGCCATGTTTTGCTTGCCTCGGCTATGATCGGCAGCAGACATATCCAACACCAATAAATCTGGGTAGAAATCGTTATTAATATCGGCAAAATCACTTCCCATACTACTATAGGATGTATGCTTAAGCCTATTGTCTATTTGGTTAGAAAACGTGCCGTTTTTGTTATTAATGTACATTTTGTCTGGCGTCACAAAATCGTTAGCAACGAATATGTCTAGCCAACCATCGTTATTATAATCTCCAATTGCTGCACTCAAACTAAAATCTTTACTTAACAGGCCACTATCTACCGTAACATCTAAAAATTTGGATCCTTCGTTTTCGTAAAGGTGATTTGATGTTTGTGGATAAAACTCACCATCTTCCAAAACCTTATCAAGATCTACAGAATTCACAAAATCGTTTCTATGATTTACTAGAAACATATCTAAATCGCCATCTTTGTCATAATCAAAAAAATAGGATTGCACTGAAAGTCCCTGGTCGTCCAACCCCCATTCTTTGGCTTCTTCCCTAAAAGTACCATCCTTTTGGTTTACAAACAGTTTATTGCTACGAAGCGCTTCATCTCCCAATGATGCCGACTTACACACGTAAATATCCATCCAACCATCATTATTAATATCTACCATATTCACTCCTGTAGACCAGCCATCAGCATCACTTACATTTGCCTGTTCGGTAACATCTTCAAACTTAAAATCGCCTTTATTTATATATAATTTATTTGATTTCTGGTTAGAGGTAAAATAAATATCCTGAAGTCCGTCGTTATTTACATCACCAACAGCAACACCACCACCGTTATAAGCATAATAATATTTTAAAACGTTAAAATCTTTGGTCTCCGTTACGGTGTTTTTAAAATGTATATTGGAATGTTCCTCCGAAATTAAAGAGAACAGTGTACTTTCATTATTTTGCTTTTTCACAATGGTTGTTGTTTCATCTTTACAGGCGTATAAAAACACCAACAAAAGAACAGCCATTAGGGTTTTAGTTGAATACATAGTTTAGTTAGTCGTGATATTAAATACTTTAATAATTGAGGTTGTAATGCTCTAATGGAAGTCCCTTTTTAATGGAAAAAACCATGGTATTTTTATAATATAGTGCTAAACCTCTGATTTCAAATATATAAATTCAATTGATGAAGCAAAACATTCCATCTCTTATTTTTCATATTAATTATAACCCTCCAAACCAGACAGCATTGATTTTATCAACCTCTATTGAATTATAATTTAAGGTTGGTCTTTAGTTTTTTGATTTAATAAAAACATCATTTATATTAGTTAAATGGTTTTAGCGGCAATCTATTTTTCACTTGCATTGGTATTGATTATAGTATCAATTCTACCTTTAATATCAAACCAATATTGGATATTTAGAATATGTGAATTTGCCAGAATACAAATCTTAGCATTTCAAGTCTTCACTCTAATTCTTGGTTTTATAGTTTATAACCAAAACCCCAACATTGTTTTAATTAGTGAAGTTTCTTTGTTTGCTTTTGCAATGCTTAACATTGTATTGTTAGCACCCTACCTACCTTATAAAGAGCTATTTGGAAACACAAAAACCCCAACAAGCACAAATTCAATAACTTTACTTTCATTTAACGTTTACCAATACAATAAAGAATATCAAAATTTCATTTCACTAATTAATGATGTAAAACCAGATATATTCTTAACTATGGAATCGAATGCTGATTGGGAAACCGCACTATCTGTTTTAGATTCCCAGTACCCATATCGTAAAAAAATAGCATTAGAAAACACTTACGGTATGCACTTTTACTCTAAACTAAAAGTTGACAATTGTAAAGTGAATTATTTTATGGCAGACGATTTACCTTCTATTGAAGCCATGCTTACCACCAAAAACAATGAAAAGCTTACTTTTTTTGGCACCCACCCACCGCCACCAAGCCCTACAGAAGAAGACACTTCCAAAGAGCGGGACGGCGAAATTATAATGATTGGTAAGAAAGTTAAAAAATATACCAACCCCTTAATTGTAGTTGGCGATTTTAACAATGTTGCTTGGTCTAAATCGAGCAGATTATTTAAAAAAATATCTGGATTGACCGATGCCCGTATTGGAAGGGGCTTTTTTTCAACATACCACGCCAATTACAAGTTGCTTCGCTTTCCAATCGATTTGCTTTTTCATTCCAACAGTATTTCTATTGAAGAATTTAAAACCCTTAAAAACATAGGGTCTGACCACTTGCCATTATACTGCCGTTTTTCCATTAATTCTATTTCAAAAGAAAAGGAAACCAATGAAGAAAATTTAAGCAAAGATGATGTAGAGGAAATGAACGAAATGATACAAGAAGGAAAAGAAGAAAAAGGAAACAGGGATTAAAAATCTAAAAATACAATACCTTATGAAACACTTTAAATTACCATTTTACAATATTATATTCTGTAACTTGCTTTTAGTATTATTTTCTTGCAGCAATAGCAACAAAACAGCTAACACCTTCGTAACAATAAAAGAAGAAGCTTTCTACATTAACAACAAAATAACCTATGAAGGCCGCCATTGGAAAAACCATAAAATTGAAGGTTTACTATTTAACTCCAGAATGGTACAAGGCGTTTTTGATGATACCAATCCAGAAACAAGAACGCTTTTTGGTTACCCAGACACCAAAGCATGGGATCCTAACAGAAACACACAAGAATTTATCAATGCCATGCCCAATTGGAAATCGCATGGCCTATTGGCGTTTACTTTAAACCTACAAGGCGGAAGTCCTACTGGCTATGGTAACAAAGACTGGGTTAATTCTACATTTGACAGTAAAGGCAATTTAAAACCTGCTTACCTAGATAGACTTGAAAGCATTTTAAATAAAGCGGATGAACTTGGCATGGTTGTTATATTGGGGTACTTTTATTTTGGTCAAGACCAATTGCTAAAAGATGAAACTGCCGTTGTTAATGCCGTAGACAACATTACCAATTGGATTATTGAAAAAGGTTACAAAAACATACTTATTGAAATAAATAATGAATGTGATATTCAGTACGATCATGAGATTCTAAAACCTAAACGGGTTGACGAACTTATAAAAAGGGTTAAAAATTTAAGTAATAACACGCTTTTAGTTGGTACCAGTTTTAGTGGAAATGCCCTACCAACACCAAATGTAATAGAAACCTCCGATTTTATATTAATTCATGGAAATGGCGCCAATGCTGAAGACATAAAAAATTTGGTACTAAACGTAAGAAATTCTGAAGTCTATACCCCAAAGCCTATTCTTTATAATGAAGACGACCATTATGATTTTGATAAGGAATCTTATAACTTACTATCGGCCATAGAAAATTATGCTTCTTGGGGCTATTTCGATTTTAGACGCGATGGTGAAGATTTTGAAGAAGGTTTTCAGAGTGTACCTGTAGATTGGGAAATTAACTCCGAACGCAAAAAAGACTTTTTTAATAAATTAAAAGAAATAACAGGATATTGATTTATGGAATCTGTTGAAGAATATATAGAAAGACATACTAAATACTCAGATGCTCTGGCTTTATTAAGACGTATTTTACTATCTACGGAACTAGAGGAAACCATTAAATGGAATGCACCTGTTTACACCATAAACAATAAAAACGTAATTGGTTTAAGTGCTTTTAAGAACCATTTTGGTCTGTGGTTCTTTAATGGTGTCTTTTTAAAAGATGAAAAGAAATTATTGCTCAATGCTCAAGAAGGCAAAACCAAAGCATTACGCCAAATGCGCTTTGAATCTATTAATGATATTGATAAAAACATTGTATTAGCTTACATTAAGGAAGCCATAGAAAATCAAAAATTAGGCAAAGAACTCAAGCCTAGCAGAAAGCCTAAAGCCATAATCATTCCCGAATTACTTGCAAACGAACTGAACAAGAACACCAATTTAAAATCTAGTTTTGACTCTTTGGCTACGTATAAACAACGGGATTATGCAAATTACATTAAGACAGCAAAACGGGATAGCACCAAACTATCCCGCCTGAATAAAATTATTCCAATGATTTTAAAAGGCATTGGTCTTAACGACAAATACCAAAAACCATAAATTATATCGACACTTTAGTACCTACGCTTTTGCCGTCAATAATATCTATAATGGTGTTTTCTTTTTTACCATTTGCTATAAACGTAGGAATGTTTTTAGATGCTGCTTGCTTGGCATAGTCTAATTTAGACCCCATGCCTCCTCGGCCTTCTCCTTCGGTTTTATTACTATCCTTAATATACTTATCTAAATTTTCATCTGGCTGTATATCGGTAATAAGATCGCTGTTTTCTGAATCCGGATGGCCATTATACACCCCATCGATGTCTGTTAAGATAATAAGTTTATCGGCGTTCATTAATTGTGCAATTAAACTGGCCAATTCATCATTATCTGAAAACATAGACATGGTAACAGAAACCGCATCATCTTCATTAGCTATGGGAATAACACCTTCCGAAATCAATCCTTCACAGCAGTTTATCATATTTTCACGGTGCAATCCCGGACTAAAATCGCGTTTGGTTGGTAGTACCTGGGCACATTTTAAACCATAATCGTGAAAAATATTATAGTACAAACGCATCATTCTAGGCTGTCCAATGGCCGAATATACTTGTCGGCGTTGGGTTTTATCTTTTATTTTCGATTTCCCCAGAACTTCTTTTCCTGCAATTACAGAACCTGATGACACTAAAATGGTCATAATATCCCTTTCGTACAGTTCGGCAATTTGGCTTACCAAACGTTTTAGAACAGGTCTTACTATTCTATTATCCTTGTTGGTCATCACATTGGTACCAACTTTAATAACTATTCTTTCTTTATACATTTTAATGTTCTTTGCCTAACTCTACAGCTCGATTAAATGCAGCAAAAGCCGCTTCCTTTATTAATTTATTAACGTTGTTATTATCCATGGAATCTAGGGCAGCTCTGGTTGTACCTCCTTTAGAGGCCACACGATCCATCCAAGATTCTGGTGACAGGTTAGATTGGTTAAAAAGTTCTACGGCTCCAGTAAATGTCTGACTCACCAAAACGGTAGAGTCGCTCTCTGAAAAGCCCATTTGTTTTGCAGCTTCCATCATGCTTTGCATAAAATAGAACACATAGGCTGGTCCACTTCCCGATATGCCAGTTGAAGCATCAATAAAATTCTCGTTACTCACTTGGAGTGATTTACCAGTGGTATTCAATAAACTTTCAATAGTAAGCAGTTCAGTTTTCGAGACAGATGGAGATGTGACGAACGACGTAAGCCCTTTTCCGATTTGCGCAGGTAAATTGGGCATAGCGCGTACTACTTTTTTCAAACCTGTATATTCTTCAATGGCTTTAATGGTTACACCTGCCATAATTGAAACGATAATCTGTTCTTGGTTTACCAATGGCTTTATAGCTTCAAATAAACTTTCCGCATGGTAAGGTTTAACAGCTATAAAAATAATGTCAGCTTGTGGCACACAGTCTTTTAATTCTTTAAAAGCATCAAAGTGTGGTAATTTGTTAAGTTCTTCAAGTTTTTCTTCGGAGTTGTCTAAAACCATTATGTTTCTTTCCTTTAACAGTTTAGACTTAGACATGCCTTCGGCATAGGTTAGGCCCATATTACCGGCGCCTATTACTAAAATTTTCATTTGGTTTTTTTATAGGTTTTTATTTTAATGTTATTAAATGAATAACATGCTGTTTTTGGTATCCTTCACCTGACCATAATAGGTAAACCCGTATTTATGGAGTGTTTTTATAGGATATCCCAAAAGATACTTTTTAATATATGTTTCTTTGGTAGTTAGAACTCCCATTTTTACACTATACCTTGTTTCATAATTTGTTTTTCTTTTTATGTAAATAAATTTCATCTTTCTTTGTTTGAATTAAACGCTTCACGATAAATTCGGTGGTTTAAACTGATTGTGGACATTACTTTGTCATTAATATTGAATACTTTTCGCATTCAATCATTAAAAATAAAACAACCGAAAAATAGTATTAGCGTGAGGTAGAAGGTGGGATAAACTTTTTAGATTGGTTCCTAAACACTAGAAAATTGAAATTAAAAATTCTACCATTTCTTTTTTCATGTTTTTTATCATCCATAATGCAAAGGTACAAAATACTTGAACCAATCACAAAAGCGCCATTTTAAGCTATTGTAAAAAACAAGGGCTTCCCGAAAGGAAGCCCTTGTTTCTAAACTAACTAAAATTATCTAAAACAAACTTAAACCAACACTTGGTGTTGCCACCTTTACACGTGTATTTACACTGTTATACCTCGGATATCTTTCGTAATGGTAATAATAGTCATGATAATAAAATGATGCATGATTATAATAATAATGGCTATGGTGGCAGTGCTGATTACAATGGGAATAATGTTCCCTATAAGCATCCTGCTTTCCTTGCATATAGGCATTATAGGCTTCCCTATCACGCTTTTTAAGTTCTTTCTCATATTGCTTTTGGTCTTTCCAAAAGTTTTTTTCTTCCTTCTTGTTATTGGCAGCAAACTGCTGTTCAAATTTTGCATCCTCTAGGGCACGTTGTTTGTAATACGTACTTTTATCTGTTTTAGTAGTATCTGAAACCACAGCCTCCTGAGCTGTTATTGTATAAGAGAAACAAAACATAATTAAAGCTGATATGTATTTTACTTTTTTCATAATGTATTATTTATAGATTTTAAGGCCTTTATACATAAAACAAGTAAGTCTTTAATTTACCTACCCTAAATCCTGTGTTTTTTGCACTTCGTAACCATAAGCACTTAAATACCAAACTATAAGACATAAAAAAACCTCGAAATATTTCGAGGTTTTTTAGTTTATGAATTTTTGTTTAAGCCGTTTTCCTGACTTTCTCGGTCATTTCCATAGAAATTGAAGAACGCTCGTATTTTACTTTTCCAGACATGGTTTCTATAACACACGTGCTATCTTTATCGTTCAATTCTAAAATTTTGCCGTGAACGCCACTTTTGGTGACAATTTTGTCACCTTTTTTTAGTTCGGCATTAAACTTCTTTTCTTTCTTTGCTCGTTTCATTTGTGGGGCTATCATAAAAAAATAGACTACCACAAACATTAGAATTATTGGAAAGAAACTTCCTAAATCGCCCATAAATATTAATTAATCGTGGTTATGACCTTCATGGCCCGGTTGTGTACTATATTTTACTTGTGTTTGGCCTGTAGTCATTAAAGGCGAATTTGTTGTAGTTCCTGCAGCAGGTTTAACAAAAGCCTTAATCTGAACGGTTTCTGTTCCTTTTTCAGTGTTGGCAGTAACAGTAATGGTTTTACTTACCGTATTAGAACCGCTGCCATTAAACTTAACAGTAAAATGACCAGACTCTCCTTTAGCCAAAGGTTCTCTAGACCAATCTTCTGGTACTGTACAGCCACAAGAGCTTTTAATGTCAGTTATTACCAAAGGCGCATCACCTACATTGGTATAATTAAACACGGTTTCAACAGGAGTGTTAGCTGCTATTTCGCCAAAATCGTGCAATGTTTCTTCAAATTGAAGAACAGGGAATTTATTGGCACTAGCATCTCTTTCTGCAGCAACAGCTACATTCGCTTCATTGATTTTTTTTGAGGCATCTTCTTTGCAAGATGTAAATGCTAATACGCTTAAAGCACTTAATCCTAAAATTATTTTTCTCATGATAAATTGGTTTAGTCTATAAATAGATTTTTGTAAAAGTAGTAATTATTTAGTCTATTTGAAATTTTTAAACAATTCTTAACAGATTATTACACTAATCCCCGGCCAATTTTGTTTAGGTTCCCTGCTTCTTCATATTCCTTAACAAGCTTATCCAAAATGCCATTTATAAAAACACTGCTTTTGGGCGTAGAATACTCCTTGGCTATTTCAAGGTACTCGTTTATGGTTACCTTAACTGGAATGGAAGGGAAATTTTTTAGCTCGCAAATGGCCATTTGCAACAACACATAATCTACGTTTGCTATTCTGTCTGCATCCCAATTCTGTGTTTTCTTTTCTACTTCATTATTTAAAACCGAACGGTTTAGCAATGTTTTTTTAAATAAGTCGACTGCAAACTGTTTATCGTCGGCATCCTTGTAAAGTTTTGGCGTAAAATAATTATCTGGCAACTGTGGCTTGGCCTTTCTTAACAGTTTTAATATTGTAGTATTTATGGTTGGTAGATCGTCTAACCAAGTAAGGTTTTTATCCTCTATATATTCATATAGTTTTTCGTTCGGTGCTATTACTTCCTTAAAAACATCTACAACAAACAATTTGTCTTCTTTAAAATCGGACACCTTATTCTGCATATAAGCTTTGTACAAATCACTATTGGTAATAGCCTTAAAAATTATATCAACATATTCACTATCTAGTTCCCAATTGGTAATTTTATGAGCCTCTAACTGGTTCTTTAATTGCAGGTTATCCTTAATGGATAATAACAATTCGTTATTAACAAATTTTCTATTGGGATTTTTATCTTCATGGGTTGCCAAATGCTTGTTTTGTTTTTTAAGCAAGTCGGCTTCAGCACGTTTCTGTACCTCTATCAGAAGCGATAATATCAGCAAATACAAGTTATACATGTTTTCTATGCTGAAGAGCAAGAACTTTTGGTTGGGGCTAAAATCATCACTTTCACCACCTTTGAAGGCGTAAATGGTTTGCATCACTTTTACTCGAATATGTCTTCTATTCAGCATAAAACAAAGAACTTATAGTTAAAAAAGGTCGTGTCATTTATATCCTTTCAGACGGCAAAAATAATACTATTTTAAAAAAAACAACTTCTATTTTAGTTTTTATTGATATGGTACTTTAGGCTATATTTAACATTTTGCTTTCATGCCAGAAATGCATTTATTGGTTTAAACGTGTATATTTGTTTCCCTATTTAGCAAGGCCATTAATGAAAGAACTTAGGCAACTAGACAAATACCTTTACAAATACAAAACCTATCTGTTAATTGGGGTTGTTATTACCATTGTAGCTAGAATTTTTCTATTATATACCCCTAGATATGTTAAACGTATTTTTGACATTATAGACAAATATAACAACGAGAGCAATGCAGATATTCAAATCGTACAAGGCGAATTGCTTGAGGCCATTCTTTATATAATAGGGGCTGCTGTTATTGCAGGTATTCTCACATTTTTTATGCGACAAACTATTATTAATGTGTCTCGATATATAGAGTACGATTTAAAGA
Organism: Marixanthotalea marina; assembly: GCA_018883545.1. Lineage (GTDB taxonomy): Bacteria > Bacteroidota > Bacteroidia > Flavobacteriales > Flavobacteriaceae > Marixanthotalea > Marixanthotalea marina. Next base: position 54,583 of record JAHLEH010000008.1, read on the forward strand.
ATGAAGTGTTTGACCACTATCAAAAACTTTCTTTAAATTTTTACAAGAAGAACCGAACAGGCGACCTGCTTAACCGAATTACAGAAGATGTAACGCGCGTACGCATGTATTTTGGCCCAGCCATTATGTACAGCATCAACACCATTACACTTTTTGTGATTTCGTTAGCTTATATGTTTAACGAAGCCCCTACGCTTACGCTTTACACGATCGTGCCACTGCCTATCCTCTCGATAGCAATTTATAAATTAAGTAAAGAAATTCATAAACGCAGTACCGTTGTACAAGAGTTTCTATCTAACCTATCATCGTATAGCCAAGAAACATTTAGTGGTATCTCGGTTATTAAAGCTTACGGTATTGAACCCCAAACCTCTGAAGGTTTTGACGAACTTTCAACTGAAAGCAAAAAAAAACAGATTCATTTAGCTAGCGTACAGGCATTGTTTTTCCCCATGATGATTTTACTTATAGGGGTTAGCAACCTATTGGTTATCTATATTGGTGGCACGCAATATGTAAGTGGAAAAATAGAAAGCATAGGTACCATTGCAGAGTTTATAATTTACGTTAACATGCTTACTTGGCCAGTAGCCACTGTTGGCTGGGTAACTTCAATTGTGCAGCAGGCCGAAGCTTCCCAAAAGCGCATCAATGAGTTTTTAAACATTGAACCCGAAATTAGAAATACAGTTACTACGCCTAGTGAAATAAAAGGAAATATATCTTTTGAAAATGTTTTCTTTACGTATGATGACACCAATATAGAAGCCTTAAAAGGCATTAGCTTTACCTTATCATCTGGTGAAACCCTTGCCATTTTAGGTAAAACAGGCTCTGGAAAATCAACTATCTTGGATTTAATTGGCAGATTATACGATATAGATAAAGGGAAAATATTAATCGACGGCACACCAATAAAACAACTAAACCTAGACGACCTTAGAAATAGTATTGGTTATGTTCCGCAAGATGCCTTTCTGTTTTCAGACACCATAAAAAACAACATTAAATTCGGTAAAGAAGATGCTACCGATGAAGAAGTTATAGAAGCAGCAAAAAAAGCACACGTACACAAAAACATCGTGAAATTTGGACAAGGGTATGAAACCATTCTGGGAGAGCGCGGCATTACACTTTCTGGTGGACAAAAACAACGTGTTTCTATAGCCAGAGCTATTATAAAAACACCTAAAATACTGTTGTTTGATGATTGTTTATCGGCCGTAGACACCGAAACTGAAGAAAAAATATTAAAAAACCTATACCAAGTAACATCCAACAAAACCACCGTTATTGTAAGCCATAGGGTTTCGTCGGTAAAAAATGCCGATAAAATAATTGTATTGGATAATGGAAAAATTATTCAAGAAGGCACCCACGAAACACTTATAAACACCGATGGCTACTACAAACACCTTTACATAAAACAATTAAGCGAAAACACAGATAAAGACTTATAATTAGAGGAAAAATAAAAAAACTATTGCTGTAATATAATCAATTAATACTGTGATTCTTAAAAAGAAACCGTAAATTTTGTTGGTTAGTATATATTTTTTTTAGATTTTTGGTACTAATAATGATAATACGTTAATATTATATAACTATGAATTCAAATGATATGATGGAGAAAGAGGAGATTTTTTCTAAAGTATTGAGAGCAGGAAGACGCACTTATTTTTTTGATGTTAGAGCTACTAAAGCCGATGATTATTACCTTACAATTACCGAAAGTAAAAAATTCACTAATGACGATGGTTCTTTCCATTACAAAAAACACAAAATATATATTTACAAAGAAGACTTTTCTGAGTTTAAGGAAATCTTAGCAGAAATGACCGATTACATTATTAGTGAAAAAGGTGACGAGGTTATTAGCGAGCGCCACCAAAAAGACTTCAAAAAAGAGTATGACGAAAAAACTTCCGATAATCAGGATAAATCTGTAGAAAGTTTTACCGATATAGATTTTGATGATATATAAATCATCCTAACAAAAAACTATTGAGCCGATATTAAAAGTATCGGCTTTTTTATTTTTAACTAACCTACCACACTACCATTTGGCACTCGATTTTCTGGGTTAAGCAACACCACATCTTTAGCTTTTACAGCTCCCACAACCAAGCATTCGCTCATAAATTTAGCTATCTGTTTCTTAGGAAAGTTAACCACAGCCACAATTTGCTTATTTAACAAATTTTCCTTATTATATAGTGTAGTTATTTGTGCAGAGGATTTTTTAATACCCAAATCACCAAAGTCGATAATTAATTGATACGCTGGGTTTCTCGCTTCAGGAAAGTCGTTGACTTCAATAATAGTTCCAATGCGCAAATCTACTTTCGAAAAATCCTCAAAGGTTATGGTATCATTCATTTTTCAAAAATATAAATATTCACGAACTTTGTAAAAAAACAACAAAATGGCAAACACACCATCTAACATGATAGCCCTAGGCACAAAGGCACCAGATTTCAAACTATTGGATACTGTTAGCAATAAAACTTTAAGTTTAGAAAAGCTAAAAGGCAAACAGGGTACTGTTATTATGTTTATATGTAACCACTGCCCCTTTGTTAAACATGTAAACGACGAACTTGTAAAAGTTGCCAACGAGTATAACAAAAAAGGCATTGGGTTTATTGCTATTTCCAGCAATGACGTTATAAATTATCCCCAGGACGGTCCTGGCAAAATGAAACTTAACGCTGAAGAAAACAAGTATCCGTTCCCTTATTTGTACGATGATACCCAAGAAACAGCCAAGGCTTATGATGCCGCCTGCACACCGGACATTTACTTATACGACCGCAATTTAGAGCTCATATATCGTGGGCAACTAGATGATTCCAGGCCAGGAAACGGCATACCGGTTACAGGGAAAGATTTAAGGCATGCCCTAGATTGTTTGCTACAAAACAAAGAAAACACAGAACCACAAAAACCAAGTATTGGCTGTAATATTAAATGGAAAAGCTAATCTAAAATAAGCTCCCAAAAGCCAACATCCAACCATTTATTAAACTTAAAACCCACTTCCTTAAAATGGGCAACTTGCTTAAATCCTAATTTTTCGTGAAGCTTTACACTAGCCTCATTGGGCAATGTGAGTCCACCAATAGCCACATGGTATTTCTGAGCTTTTAAAAGATTTAAAAGTGCCGAATAAAGTTTGGTCCCTATTTGTTTTCCTTGGGCTTCTTTAGCTAAATAAATAGTGGTTTCTACCGAATTTTTATAAGCTGGCTTTTGCCTAAACATATTGGCGTAGGCATAACCTAAAATTTTACTATTCTCTTGGTAAACAATAAAGGGATAGCGTGAAGATACATCAACAATGCGCGTTTTAAAATCGGCTTCGCTAAAAGGAACTTCATCAAAAGTTACTACAGAATTCAACACATAATAATTATAAATGTCAACTATTTGCTTGGCATCTGTAATTTTTGCATTCCTAATCATTTATAACCAGTTGTTGCGTTTCAACAGATTTTCTATGTGGGCATAGTGGTGGTTGCAGTGCCAAGCATAAAGCGCCATGTTCATTTTTAAAGAGATTTCCTTATGATTTTCTGGATGAATGAACGATTTATTCAAATCATCAGCATTCAATCTTTTTAATAGATACACCAATTTAAAATGAATGGCTTTTAAGTGGTTTAATGATATGTCTATGGGCGCCGATTTAGAATCTACCAGTTCTGCCCACCTTTCTTCACGATACGCTTTAATAACGGGTTTATTTTCTGTTAAAGCCCATTTAAAACGCGTATAGCTATGATGATGACTATCAGACACATGATGAACGGTTTGCCTAATGGTCCAGCCATCTGGCCGGTAAACAGTATCTAATTGTGTATCAGATAAGTTTTTAACCAAGTTTTCCAAACGCTCTGGAAACTTTTCCAAGGTAGCAATCCATTGTTGGATATCGTCATTAGATATTTTCGTTGGAAAAACAAATTTCCCTATGGGATATTTCAGTATCTCTAATGCTTCTGGTGTCATAATACAAATATATAACTATTCTATCTCTGTCATATTATTTTTAACCCAATTAACTGCCTCAAAAACTGTATTAAACCGTTTAATTTTTTTGCTGAAAAATAGATTTTCAACCATGTAATTCATAACCCCTAATTTCCCTTGAGATACAATGCAGTAAGCCTTGAGCGTATATGCCCTTTTAAAAAATTTTATCCAATCTGCCGCAACCACCGAATAAGCATTAATACGGTTTGATATATAAACCAAATCCCTACCATCTGTTTTTAAAAATGCAACCACATCCTCTACAATTACTTTTCCATGGTCTTCCCAATTAAAAGTCACGCCTTCTTTTATTTCAGAAACCAGATAGCCTTTAAAAATAAAAATATCTCCAAATGGATAATTCAACTCCTTAACCACTTCTGGGTACAAATCTGTCTGTTTAATACTTAGCATACATTAAATGTATTTTTTTCGTACAAGAAATACAAAAATATATTCACCAAAACATCAAATTTTTGTCCAATCCAAAATACTTACATAAAAAAAGAGGCGCCCAGAAAAAGGCACCTCTTTTTTTATGTAAGTATTAGTTATTTCACATCCATTAATTCAACATCAAAAATCAAGGTGGCATTTGGCGGAATAACACCACCGGCACCAGCACTTCCGTAACCTAAATGACTAGGAATTACCAAACGTGCCTTGTCGCCTACCTTCAATAATCCAATACCTTCATCCCAACCTGGAATAACCTGACCAACGCCTATGGCAAAATCGATAGGTTGATTGCGTTTGTATGAAGAATCGAATACCGTTCCATCGGTCAGCATCCCTTTGTAGTGTACCGAAACCGTGTTTCCTTTTTCAGCTTTTTTACCATTTCCTTTTTGAAGTATCTGGTAACGCAAACCGCTATTGGTTTTTTCGAAACCAGAGGCTATTTTTTCCATTTCTGCTTCGGCTTTTGCTTTTTCTTCCGCCAGTCTTTTTTCCCTTGCACCTTCAAAAGTTCTAAAAGCTTCTACTGCGTTAAAGGCTTCAGCTTCATCACCTACCCTTACAATTTCAAGACTTTCAATAACATCGCCTTGAGCAATGGCATCAACAACATCTTGACCAGACTGTACTTTACCAAAAACAGTATGTTTACCATCTAACCAAGCTGTTTCTGTATGTGTAATAAAAAATTGGCTACCGTTAGTGCCTGGCCCAGCATTGGCCATAGACAATACACCAGGCCCATCGTGTTTTAAATCGGGGTGGAACTCATCATCAAATTTATAGCCCGGACCACCAATTCCGGAACCTTGCGGACATCCTCCTTGAATCATAAAATCTGGAATAACCCTGTGGAATTTCAATCCGTTATAATACGGTTTTCCTTGTGGTTTAGCCGAGTTTTCTAAATTACCCTCTGCCAAGGCTACAAAGTTACCAACCGTTCCTGGTGTTTTTTTAAATTCTAAGGCCACCAAAATTTCGCCTTTTGTTGTATTGAATTTTGCGTATAATCCGTCTTGCATGACATTCTTTTTTTAATGAAGTGCAAAGATAACAAGGATTTACGATTTAAGATTTAAGATTTAAGGTTTTTTGGAAGAAGTCTCAAAAGCTTCATAGTTACAAAGCAACAAAGATTTTCACTTTGAAGCTTTGCCTCTTAGCTACTCAAAATTTTTAACTTTAATTAGTTGGCCACTTCACTAATGAATTTAATACGATACAGACGCAGTTCTTCATCATCATATTCACCATCAAATTCGTTAATGGCTAAATCGATACTGTCAGACGTGCAATCCATAAAATAATCGTGTATTTCCTCTTGTTGGTCTTCATCTAAAATATCGTCAATCCAATAATTGATATTCAATTTTGTACCAGAATACACAATGGCTTCCATTTCTTTTATGAATTCAGCCATAGAAAGTCCTTTAGCAGAAGCAATATCATCCAAAGGTAATTTTCTATCAATATTTTGTATGATGTACAATTTATTTGCGGAATTACTTCCTGTGGATTTTACCACCAAATCATCTGGCCGTAGAATATCGTTCTCTTCAACGTATTTAGCTATGAGTTCCACAAAATCCTTTCCGTATTTTTTGGCTTTCCCGTCACCAACGCCATGCACATTGGAAAGCTCGGCCAATGTTATGGGGTATTTTAAGGCCATATCTTCCAAAGAAGGATCCTGGAAAATAACAAAAGGCGGAACACCCAGTTTTTTGGCATTTTTCTTTCGTAAGTCTTTAAGCAAGGCCATTAAGGCTTCATCTGCCGAACCAGCACTTGCTTTCGCAGAAGTTACAATACTACCATCGTCCTCTGAATCGAACACGTGGTCTTCGGTCATCATAAACGATTCAGGCTTATTAATGAATGCCTTACCGCTTTCATTTAATTTGATAACACCATAAGTTTCAATATCTTTCTTTAAGTAACCTGCCACCAATAACTGCCTTAATAAGGCCATCCAATATTTGTTGTCTTGATGACTGCCTTTTCCAAAAAAGGGCTGCTCATCGGTTTTATGCGATTTTATCAAGGCATTGTTCTTACCAACAACGACGTTCACCAAATCTTTGGATTTGTATTTTTCGTTGGTTTTTTCAATAATTTCCAAGAGAAACTTGGCATCGTCTTTAGCTTCATGTTGCTTTTTAGGATGCCGTACATTATCGTCCATATCACCGCCTTCCCCAGTCTCATTATCAAATTCTTCCCCAAAATAATGAAGTATAAATTTTCTTCTGGAAATGGACGTTTCGGCAAAGGCCACAACTTCTTGTAACAAAGCATGACCAATTTCCTGTTCGGCCACAGGTTTACCAGACATAAATTTTTCTAATTTCTCTATGTCTTTATAAGAATAATACGCCAAACAATGACCTTCGCCGCCATCGCGACCGGCTCTACCCGTTTCCTGATAATAGCTTTCTATACTTTTTGGAATGTCATGATGGATAACAAAACGGACATCGGGTTTGTCTATACCCATACCAAAAGCAATGGTAGCCACCACCACATCAACATCTTCCATTAAGAATTTATCTTGGTGACTTGATCTGGTTTTGGCATCCAATCCGGCGTGATAGGGTACCGCCTTAATACCATTTACCTGTAGTACTTGCGCCAATTCTTCCACGCGCTTTCTGCTTAAACAGTAAACAATACCTGATTTACCTGAATTTTGCTTAATAAAACGGATAATATCGGCATCTACATTTTTTGTCTTCGGTCTTATCTCATAATATAGGTTAGGCCTGTTAAAAGATGCTTTAAACACTTTAGCATTTGGTATTCCTAAATTTTTCAGAACATCTTCTTGCACTTTAGGCGTGGCCGTAGCTGTTAGCGCTATAATGGGAATGTTATCACCTATTCTGCCTATAATTTGTCTTAGGTTTCTGTATTCGGGTCTAAAGTCATGTCCCCATTCACTAATACAATGGGCTTCATCTATGGCCATAAAAGAAATTTTAACCGAGCGTAAAAAATCTACATACTCTTCTTTAGTTAATGATTCTGGCGCCACATACAAAAGTTTGGTAACGCCATTTATCATATCCTCCTTTACACGCTTTACCTCCGTTTTGTTTAACGATGAATTTAAAACATGCGCTATGCCTTCTTCATTGGAAATACCCCTTATGGCATCTACCTGATTTTTCATCAATGCAATTAAAGGCGATACCACAATAGCCGTACCTTCTTGCATAAGGGCAGGCAATTGATAACATAGTGACTTACCGCCCCCTGTTGGCATAATAACAAACGTATTGTTACCAGATAATATACTTTCTACAACGGCTTCCTGAAGACCTTTAAATTTACCAAAGCCAAAATATTTTTTTAATGCAGACTGTAACTCTATTTTAGATGTAGACATTTAGAAAATAAAACTTAATTTAAATATGAAAAAATCAATATTTAATAACTAATAATTAATTTTAGTTGTGTTTTGAGAGAACCCTCTTTTTTTCGTTAGTTTTGTAACCAAAATCAAATTTATAATAAAAAGCTATTCTGATTAACATTAAAGATAACAAAATCTTTAAAAGCATCAATCAAAAAAAGAATAAATTTTGAAAAACAAAGATTCTATTATTGCTACAGCCAAGCAAACCATTAATATGGAAGGACACGCGGTTTTAAACCTATCCAACCTTGTAGATTATGATTTCGCTGAAGCCGTGCAACTTATATACAATTCCAAAGGACGTGTTATTATAACCGGTGTTGGAAAAAGCGCTGTCATCGCTAACAAAATTGTAGCAACACTCAACTCAACCGGCACCCCTTCTATTTTTATGCATGCTGCCGATGCCATTCATGGTGATTTAGGACTTATTTTAAAGGACGATATCGTTATGTGCATCTCTAAAAGTGGCAATACTCCAGAAATAAAGGTTTTAATCCCATTGATTAAAGGCGGCAAAAACAAAATAATCGCCATTACAGGCCAAAAAGAATCCTATTTGGGCGAGCAAGCAGATTTCATAATCAATTCTTATGTTGAAAAAGAAGCATGCCCCAATAATTTGGCCCCCACAACGAGCACAACGGCCCAATTGGTAATTGGTGATGCCTTAGCCATGTGTCTATTGGAATTACGCAGTTTTTCAAGTAATGATTTTGCCAAATACCACCCAGGTGGTTCTTTGGGCAAAAAACTGTATTTAAGGGTTGAGGACATTTCAGCCGTAAACCAAAAACCAAAAGTAGAGAAACATACAAGCATAAAAAATGTTATTATTGAAATGACCGAAAAAATGCTTGGAGTTACCGCTGTTGTAGAAAACGACGCCATAGTTGGCATTATTACAGATGGCGACTTAAGAAGGATGTTAAGCAAGGTTGATGATTTTTCGTCGTTAACCGCTAAAGATATTATGGGCAAAAACCCAAAAAGGATTGATGCAAACGCTATGGCAGTCGATGCAAAAGAGCTTATGGAAATACATGGCATTTCTCAATTATTGGTAGAACAAAATGGCAAATATGCCGGTGTGGTTCATTTACATGATTTAGTAAAAGAGGGTATTATATAATGGCAAAAAAGAATATAAATGAGATGTCTTTCTTAGACCATCTCGAAGATTTACGCTGGCATTTAATAAGAATAGTTGTTGGAGTTATGGTATGTGCTACTGGAGCATTCTTAGCCAAAAGCTTTATTTTCGATTTCTTAATTTTTGGCCCATCCAAAGCTAACTTTGTTACTTACGAAGTATTATGTAACCTGGCCACCAGATTGGGATTAAGCGAAAGTTTCTGTTTTGAGGAATTGCCTTTTGAAATTCAAAGTAGAAAATTATCGGGACAATTTTCTGCCCATATTTGGACATCCATTACTGCTGGTTTTGTCATATCGTTTCCATACGTGCTTTATGAACTTTGGCGATTTATAAGTCCGGCATTACACGATAACGAACGTAAACATTCACGCGGATTTATATTCATAGCCTCTTTTTTATTTTTTGTTGGTGTACTTTTTGGATACTATATTATTTGTCCACTGTCTATAAATTTCTTGGGGTCTTATCAAGTAAGCCAGCAGGTGCATAATGATATTGACTTATCTGACTACATCGGATTGATAAGAGCTTCGGTTATTGCCTCTGGATTGATTTTTGAGTTACCAATAATCATTTATATTTTAACCAGAATAGGATTGGTTACACCAGAATTTTTAAAAAAATACCGAAAATACGCTTTGGTATTGGTATTAGTTCTTTCAGCTATTATTACGCCTCCAGACATTACTAGCCAGATTGTTGTTGCCGTTCCAATCCTTATTTTGTATGAAGTAAGTATTTATATTTCTAAAATTGTTGTAAGAAATCAAAAAAGAAAAGAAAAGAGAAACAACATACCAAAAGCTTAAAAAGATATATAGCCCACTAATAAGAGGTAATTTTACAAATGCCAAAAATTAGTTATATGTTTTTGTTATTTTTAGCGTTTACGATGTAGATATGATTTTAAGAGCCGAAAATTTAATGAAGTCCTATAACGGACGAAAAGTAGTAAAATCTGTTTCACTAGAGGTGAACCAAGGTGAAATTGTTGGTCTTTTAGGCCCCAATGGTGCTGGAAAAACCACATCTTTCTACATGATTGTTGGATTAATTAAGCCAAATGGCGGTAATATTTTTCTAGACAATACGGAAATAACCAATTACCCCATGTATAAACGTGCCCAAAATGGCATTGGGTATTTGGCTCAAGAAGCTTCGGTTTTTAGAAAGTTAAGTATTGAAGATAATATATTAAGTGTACTGCAACTTACCAAACTAAGCAAAAAAGAACAACATGATAAAATGGAATCACTTATTGAAGAGTTTGGTTTGGGACACATTCGTAAAAACAGAGGCGACTTACTGTCAGGTGGTGAACGTAGACGTACAGAAATTGCCAGGGCTTTGGCAACCGACCCTAGTTTTATTTTACTAGATGAACCTTTTGCTGGGGTAGATCCAGTGGCCGTAGAAGACATTCAGCGCATTGTAGCGCAATTAACCAAAAAGAATATTGGCATTTTAATTACCGACCATAATGTACAGGAAACATTGGCCATTACAGACCGCACCTATTTAATGTTTGAAGGCAGCATTTTAAAGGCAGGTGTCCCTGAAGAATTGGCCAACGACGACATGGTTCGTAAAGTGTATTTGGGTCAGAATTTCGAGCTTCGTAAAAAGAAGATTAGGGATTAATTTATTCTCTTAAAAAAACTAAAATTAAACTTATCTGTCATTCCTGCGAAAGCAGGAATCTCTTAATACTGGAAATAATTCTAATCTTTAGATATGTTTCCCAAATTAAGGTTGTCTTTTTCAATTAAATCTATTTTCCTTTTATCTTACTTATCAAAATATATAGATAATATTGATGAACAGTTTTTGTACATAAAATTCAACATGGATTCCTGCCTTCGCAGGAATGACAAGAATAACCTCAGTTGATTTTTAATGATAACTTGTTAATAAATAACATTTTACAAAACCATAATTTAATTATCTTTGTTTGATGGATTTTTGGACAGTATTAGGTTTAATTTCTTCTATATTAGGAATCATTTCATTTTTTAAAAATGATTTAGACTTACTATCCCTTTTTAAAAAAAATCATTTTTTTTTCGGCACCTAAAATAATTTAATTTTAACTAACTGTATATCAATTTATTAAAATTAAACACCCTTCTTTTTTCTAAATAAATATTTGAATATTTTCACCAATAAAAAAGCAACAAATCCAACCAACAGTCCCACTACAAACTCCTGAAGCATGGATGGCATAAAGTCTAAAAAGTGATGCAACAATTCAATATTGTGGACAAAAATACCACCAGCCACCAGAATTAAAGCGATTGTACCAATAACCGACAAACTTTTAATGACCCATGGTAGGGCATTTACCAAAAAAGTACCCAACGTTTTTCCAAAGGTTTTCCTATCACCACTTTTTTTAATGAGCTTATAGCCCATATCGTCCATTCTAACAATGAGTGCCACAATGCCATAAACACCAACCGTGGCAATTAAAGAAACGATAGAAACCACCAATATTTGAAACAACAGCGGTTTTCCCAATACAGTCCCTAATGCTATAATGACAATTTCAACCGATAAAATAAAATCGGTAAAAATAGCCGACTTCACACGTGTTTTTTCAAAAGCCAAAGCATCTTCCTTAGAACTTGAAGTTAACACCTCATGCTCTTTTTTATGTGCATGCGGCACAATAAACTCATAAATCTTTTCGACACCTTCAAAAGCCAAATAGATGCCCCCTAACACCAAAAGAACTGTGACCGCTATGGGCAAAAAAGCACTCAATAAAAAAGCTATGGGTAAAATAATAAGCTTGTTTAAAAAAGAGCCTTTAGTAATGGCCCATAGTACCGGAATTTCCCGAGAAGACACAAACCCCGTAGCTTTTTCGGCATTAACCGCTAAATCATCCCCTAAAATACCTGCTGTTTTTTTAGTGGTTATTTTGCTCATTACTACCACATCGTCCATTAGGGTCGCAATATCATCAAGCAGTGCAAAAAATCCTGAGGCCATAAAAATTACTATTAATTCAAAATTATTTGGTTGTTACAGTATCTAATAAGGACATTATAATGTAAGTAACAATAATAATGGGAATGGCCATAAACTGTAAAACAATTATAAACAGGGCACATAGAAAGATAAATATATATCTGGTAGCGTTGGTTTTAAAATCCCAAGTCTTAAATTTTAAGGCAAACAACTTAATACCAGAATTCAGCATATAACAACTCAAAAGTGTTACCGCAATTAAAAACCATTCATTCAACACGACAGAGTTTACCAAATCATTATTTTGACACTCTAACATTAACGGAAGGGACAAAATAAACAAGGCATTGGCCGGTGTTGGCAAGCCTTTAAAATAGCTTTGTTGCTCTTCATCTAAGTTAAACTTGGCCAGACGATAGGCTGACGCCAAGGTAATAAACAATCCTAAAAAGGGGATTACGTTTAAACTTGAAAAGCTAATTGAATCTATATTAGAATATTCCCATGAAGTATCCGCCAACATTAATAATTTATACATAACCAAACCTGGCACCAAACCACAGGTTACCATATCGGCCAGCGAATCGAGCTGCAAACCCAAGGCACTTTGCACATTCAATTTCCTAGCGGCAAAGCCATCAAAAAAGTCAAAGAAAATGCCTAAAAACACAAAAAATGAAGCTGTTATAAAATCATTGTTTACAACAAAAACAACGGCAATACTGCCGCAAAATAAATTTAAGAGTGTTATAAGGTTCGGAATCTGCTTCTTCATTAAGATTGATTTCTATTTTGTAAATTAACAAACATTTTAAGTGTAAAACAACTATCAAACAATAAGTGTTGGCTTTTCAAGTTTATTAGCTAACAAATAATATGCATCTTTGTAAAAAATTTGCGATTGAGAACTAACTTAACCACATTATTTTTTATTATTTCAATAACTGTCTTTGGGCAAACCGTTAGAAAATACTCCAACGAATTTATGAACATAGGTGTAGATGCGGCCGCCCTGGGTATGAGCAGTGCAGTGACCTCCCATACCTCTGATGTGAATTCCGGCTATTGGAATCCAGCTGGATTATTAACTTTAGAAGACAACCAATTGGCCTTAATGCACTCCAGCTATTTTGCCAACATTGCCAATTACGATTATGCTGCTTTTGCCATGCCTTTAGACGACAGAAGTGCAGTGGGCATTTCGCTGATACGGTTTGCGGTGGATGATATTCTAAACACCACACAACTTATTGACGACCAAGGAAACATCAATTACGATAGAATAAGCCTATTTTCTACGGCCGATTACGGCCTTACTTTTTCCTATGCGCGCGCCTTACCAGTTGACGGATTAAACTATGGTGTGAATGCCAAAGTGATTCGCCGTATTATTGGTGATTTTGCCTCGTCTTGGGGATTTGGATTGGATTTTGGTATTCAGTTTGAAACCAACAATAATTGGAAATTTGGGGTGATGGCACGGGATATCACTACCACATTTAATGCCTGGAGCATTGACAAAGCTGAATTTGAAAAAATACAGAATGCCGTAGAAGGCCAAAACCAGGAATTACCAGAAACTACCGAAATTACGATTCCAAAATTACAAATAGGAGTTTCAAAATTAATCGATTTCAATTACGATTACACCCTTTTAACCGCTGTAAATTTAAACGTTCGTTTTGAAGAGAACAACGATATCATTTCCTCTTCGTTTGCCAGTATCAACCCCGCCTTTGGTTTTGAATTTGGCTATATTGATATGGTGTATTTACGCGGCGGTGTTGGCAATTTCCAAAACGAACTGCAAATAGACAATACACATGATTTAACGTTTCAGCCCAGTTTTGGTGTAGGTTTTAAATACAGCGGCATACAAATAGATTATGCCTTTACCGATATTGGCGACCAAAGTGTGGCGCTTTATTCGAACGTATTTTCCTTAAAACTCGATTTTAGTATCTTTAGGTAATTATGTTTGCAATGAAAAAAACACTTTTTATTTTAATCCTCTTTCTGTTTGCTGTAAAGGTAAATGCCCAAAAAAACGTTTTATCACCTGAAGCTGAAATCAGTGTATTAACAATAGGGCCAGGAGCATCTTTATACGACTCATTTGGACATAATGCTTTTAGAGTTAGGGATATTGTAAAGGGTACCGATTTAGTTTTTGATTATGGCCGTTATGATTTTACAGCGCCTAATTTTTATTTAAAATTTGCCCAAGGAAAACTGAATTATCTGATTGACTGGAATTATTATGAAGATTTTTTCAATATCTATATTTCTGAAAACCGAACTATCGAAGCACAGGTATTAAACCTTAGTGAAACAGAAAAGCAAGCCCTTTTTGATTATTTATTGAATAACATAAAACCTGAAAATAGCAGATATCTTTACGATTTCTTTTATGACAATTGTGCCACCAAGATTCGCGATGTGGTTGAAATCGCCACAAATAACCAAATTGAATTTCATGAGCCCAACAACTTTAAGCAACAAACATTTCGGGAATTAATTCACAGTAATTTGAACAGGAATTCTTGGGGCTGTTTCGGCATCGATGTAGCCTTAGGGTCTGTCATTGACAGAAAGGCGACTGCTTATCAACATATGTTTTTGCCAAAATACATCCATCAATTTTTTGGTTCAGCTACCATTAAAAATTCTGGTAAAAAACTAGTAAAAGCAAGCAATACGCTCTATAAGAAAATTGAAGTTAAAGAATCCAACAACTTCTTAACAAGTCCGTTACTGGTTTTTGGTCTTTTAGCACTTTTAATACTTTATATCACGTACTCCGATTACAAAAAACAAAAGCAAACCGTTTGGTTAGATGTTTCACTCTTTATTATAACGGGCCTTGTTGGTATTGCTATTCTATTACTTTGGTTTGCAACAGACCATACCGGCACGCATCAAAACTATAATTTACTTTGGGCCTTTGCCCTCAATATTTTTGTTATTGGACAATTATTTAGAAAAAAAACAAAAACTTGGTTCATTAAATACTTGAAACTACTCGTAATTCTTTTAGCACTTTTAACACTTCATTGGGTAATTGGCGTTCAGGTTTTCGCCATCGGCCTTATCCCTTTTTTAATAGCTTTATGCATTAGATACGTGTTTTTAATAAAGCATTACGCAACCAATAGCCAATAGCCAATAGCCAATAGCCAATAGCCAAACTAACTATTGCCCTCTGAAAAATATCATGGTGCTCAAGGTTTTTATTATAACATTTACATCCAATATAAAACTTCGGTGCTTAATGTAATACAAGTCGTATTGCAATTTCAAAAGGCTATCGTCAATAGAAGCCCCATATCTTGTATTCACCTGCGCCCAACCCGTAAGTCCCGGCTTAATAATATGCCTTGTTTCATAGAACGGAAGCGTTTGCGACAGTTCTTTAACAAAACAAGGTCTTTCTGGTCTTGGGCCAATCAAACTCATATCGCCTTTCAAAATATTAATAAATTGGGGAAATTCATCCAATCTAGAGTGCCGTAAAAACTTACCAAACCTCGTTATTCTCCAATCGTTCTTTTGCGCCCAAACAGCACCATTCTTTTCGGCATCTTCCACCATGGTTCTAAATTTTATCATACGGAAAATTTCACCGTTCTTTCCAACCCTTTCCTGAATATGGAATAAAGCACCTCTATTGGCTACAAGATTGCCTACATAAATAAAGGGTAGCAATAAAACACCCACTAAGATGCCCATAATTGAAATAAGAATATCGAAAAAGCGCTGGAAGAAAAGGTACATTTTATTCTGATTGCTCCTACTGAACGGAAAGTACTTGTAAAAATCCTTGCCAACAAATTGAACCGGTACCCGTTGCACCATATCTTCATACACTTGGGTATATTCCCGTATGGAAAATCCACTTTCAAGCAAGTGCATCAAATCTTTATAAATTTCTGGTGTGATGCTTTCTACTTGGTAACTGGCAATAACTATTTCAGAGACGTTTTCTTCTGTTATAACCTGGAGCATTTCTTTCGGACTGTATTCCTTAACCCTATTAAAACTTGCTTTTTTTTCACTTTCTAACTCACAATTTACAAACCCGATAATTTTATAATTAGGATCGGAAGCATTAAATGCATCAATAATACTTTGAATATTGGAAGTTTCGCCAACCAACAAAACTTTTTTATAAAACCGGGGCGATGCTATAAAGTTTATATAAGCAAGACGCCATACAAAAAGCGCTATTATTATGGCTAAATAGAAATAAACAATTTGAAGGCGATTATCTGGTAATGTAGGCGTAAAGAAAGGGGTTAAAAAATAAAAAAGCACGGTTACCGATGCCGTTAAAATAATATTACCCAATGTAGATTCCATTTTACTCGATTTCTGCAAATCGTAAATTTCGAAAATGGTACCAAAAATCCAGATATACATGATAAGCACAAATGTCCATACCCAATTTTCTTTGGTAAAAATGAAATAATCAAACTTGAATGTTTTTCCCAAAAAATAAATAATCGCAAGCACAGAAAACACATCAAACAATCGCAATAGCACTTTACGTTCTGAAATATTGAAATGGATACCTTTATGAGCCATCAAAAAAAGAATATGGTTGAGAGGCTCTAAAGATAGTAAGTAAATTTCTATTAATTAAATTAAATCAGTTTAATAGATCAATCCATTGTCGTTTAACAACATCCCAATCAAAACCTTTCACCCTTTTTCGGGCTTGAAGAGTCATATCAAAAGCCTTGCTAGGTTCAGCCATTATTTTTTTTATTGCCACAACAAACTCAAAAACACTATTGGGGTTTATCAAAATACCATCTTTGTTGTCATCAATTAAAAAAGGCAAACCGCCAACATTAGTAGAAATTACTGGAAGCCCTAAGGCCATGGCCTCAATAACACTTACTGGCATGTTATCATAATTGGTGGTATTGATAAAAATATTGTAATCATTAGATAAGCCTATCCACTCTTGTTTTGATAATTTTCCTGTGAATTTCACATCAATATTTAATTGCTTGGCAAAATTCTTTACTTCATTTAAACTCCCATCACTCTCCGGACCTACCATACACAGTGACGCTTTTACACCTTCTTCTTTTAAGGCTTTTAATATTTTTATAGCTAAGTGCGGATTATAAATTTTAGAAAATGAGCGCACCCAAAGCAAGTTCACTTCTTTAAATGATCTTTCTTTAAATGGATAATTCTTAATTTCAATGGTATTGGGAATACAAACTAAATTGGAATAGCCACACTGACTAAATATATTTTCCGTAAATTTTGAAGGCGCCACATTTATATAAGCATTTCCAAATAAATTTCTACACAGTGTTGGACTATTTTTCAATCTATTCTCTAGATTACCGCCATGAAGTATTGGTATGTATTTTAGCCTTAATAGACGACATAATTTCCCAGATAAATACACATAATAAAAATTTTGTGTACTGTAAGTATCAATCAAAACATAATCTACCTGTTTAGCAAACTTTATAATATGAAACAGCATATCTATAAGTCGCCATAACTTATATTTTTTGTTAGAAGCAGTAAATACCTTGTACCCTTCACTGCGCAACAAAACACTCAACGTGTCGACAGTCGTACTTGTTTTACCTTGTCCCGATAGCTGATTGCCTATGTACAGCAGGTGCTTCATACTTAATATTTAATAAACAAAGGCCATAGATAAATGCAGGTGCTGCAATACGCATGGCTGAGTGATTGATGGTTAAAAACCAAAAGATATAAAACGAATAAAAAAACAGATTCGATTTATTTCCCAATCTATAAACCAAAGGTGTTAACAGCAGTATCAAAAAAGCAATAATACCCAACAACCCATGCTCCGCCAAAATACGACTCATCTCATTGTGGGAGGCGGCTGCCACACCTGTTTCATCTAAACGTACTTCTTTTACTTTACCTACGCCAATTCCTAAGAACGGATTTTCCATAAATTCGCCAAACTCATAGGCTAATAAATCTACGCGCCCTGTAGTAACATCTTCCTTTTCACGCCCAGCGGCATCCTGATTGGCATAGCGTTTATCCAAAAACCCACTGGTTTGCATGGAACTAACCAACCAAACCATTCCTATTACCACCAAAAAGGCCAAGGCAGAAAACTTAATCTTAAACTTAGTTTTAAAATTAACCTTTACATAATACAGTCCCAAGAAAAATAGAATCATAGCAATCGCTGTAATAACACCTCCTCTACTGAAGGTTACCAAAGCCCTAAAACCAAACAACCCCAACAAAAGTAAATCAATCATCCTATGGGAAAGCAATTCTTTAGACATAAAAAACTTAGATGCAGCTACAAAAATACCAATACCTAAAACGGTGGCGACTTGATTGGGGCCAAAACCTCCAGAAGTTGCAAAATTAGACTCCGTACCTGTAACAACCTGCTGTAAATCTGGCGTATATAAAAACAAATAAACAGCCATACTCACCAGAGGCATTAAGAATGCCAGTAAAATGCTTTTAAGTTGATTAAAACTTATGGTTCGTTTATAACAAAATATGGCAGTAATGCCCAAACATACGGGACCACTCAAATTAAAAGCTACGGCGCGTCTAATATCCGACTCAAAACCTAAAGTACTTACAGCCACATAAATTCCCGGTATTAACAATAAAATATACACCACATAAACAAGAGCTTTGTTTGAAAAGCCTCTATAAAGCATACCTAAACCAGTAAACAAAATCACCAGATATTTACTAGCTTCATAAAAAACAGTACCGCCATTCATACGCAAAAATACCTCGCTACCTACCACATAGGCACAAGCCATCAAGACGTAAAAGGTTTTATTTTTATTAGAGCCCTTTAAAATAATATATACAAAAAATGCGGTGCTCAGTAAAAAATAACCCAATGCCAGTGGACGGTATAAAAACACTGCTACCCCCAGTATAATATGGAAAATAATAAGTTTGTAATACGAGGATAATTTCATTATTGGTATTTTTTGTAAACAGTGATTAAAGCTTCAACCACAGACGCCTCAGAAAATGAATTTACTACTTTAGACTTTAAACGCTGCCCCATAACTATTCTTAAATCGGTTTTACCAATTAAATCTATTAATGACTTAGCCAATAAATCATCCCGTTCGGGCGCTACTAACATCCCTTCTTCTGCAGTTGAAATAACCTTGCTACAATCGCCCACTTTGGTAGCCACAACTGGTAACCCTGCCAAACCATATTCTAATAAAGCCAGGGGAAGCCCTTCAGATTTTGAGGATAAGACTCCAATAGATGCTTGGTTTAGTATATTTAAGGTATCTGGGCAACTTCCATACAAAAAAACAGAGGCTTCCAAATACTGCTGTTTTATAAATGCTTTAACTTTTTTTGAATATGCATCATTAAAATCCTTCCCAACCAAATGCAGAGTCCAACCAGACGTTGATTTCAATACTTTTTCAAATGCCTTTATTAAGGTTATATGATCTTTTTGCTCCCTTAAATTTGCCAAACAAACAATACGTTTGCCTTCTTTACCTTTTAGCTTTGTTATTTTTTCCTTATGGATTAAAACAGCAAAATTTGACAAATAGCTTATCGATTTTGTCTTTAATTGTTTTTTGTTCCACGCTTCTAATTTTGTATTCACACAAAAAACATGATTAAAAAATCTAGAACAAAATTTCAAAAACAATTTAGGTCTAGTGTCCAAAAACTCACTTTTACCATAATGGTCGTGCCAAATTAAAACCAACTTCGGATTTAATAGTTTCAGGAGGGTTCCAACAAAAAAAGAACTTGAGTGGGCATGGACAATATTAATAACATTCTTTCTAACAAATTTATGAAGCTTATAAATTGCCTTAAAATCTAAAGCAGCTTTTTTATTCAAAAAAAGGTACCCTACCTGTTGTGATAAACTATCCTTTAAAACTCCTTCTTCCCTTGTAGCACACAAATAAGAAGCGTCAATACGGTTACACAAGGCATTGGCATTGTTTATCGCAACGCGCTCTGCACCTCCAGCATGCAATGAATCTATGAGCTGTAACACCTTCATGGACGAACCAATAGTTTTTTGATTTCAACCTCAAAATAATCAAGCGTAAATTGCTGGGACCATTCCGAACCTTGCCTAGACATTGCTTCTAAATCTTCATCTAATAAAGACCTGTTTATAGTCACCAGTGCCTTTTCCAATGTGGGTTCTATTAAAATACCCCTTCTACCATAACCCAACATATAAGGCACACAGGAAATAGATGTTGCTATAGGAATAGTGCCAAAAAATAGAGCTTCAGCGATGGCCTTAGGCCAACCTTCAGATTTAGAAGCTAAAATTAAAAAATGGGACTGTTTCAAAGCGCCTTTTACAACTTCTTTTTCTTGATTGCCGTGTAACTTAATAATACTTTTCAAATCATTTTGTTCCACATATTGTTTTAAATCACCTTTCAAAATACCATCACCATACATGTGCAAAGACACCTCTTTACCTTGTCTAAACAATGCTTCAATAATTTTGACTGCCAACAAAGGGCGTTTCCCTTCTACCAAGCTGCCTACAAAAACAAAGTTTAGTTGTCCAGAATAATCCCTTTCTATGGGTTTTTCTATCTCATGATTTTTATAAGTAGCCGTAAAAAAAGGTTTGATATTTTTGGTTTGGTTGGGCCAATCACCATACACCAACACCTGCATATTTTTTGTTAAAAACGAATTGCTTAAAATCCACTTCTGCAATCTATAACTCAATGGCTGTTTGGCGCTTGGATCCCAATTGCCCGCATACTTCGCTGTTTTTGGTGTCTTCGGAAAAAAAATCTGAACCAAACAACCTATCAATCCAATATTACCGGGACACCGTAAATGGATATGATCTGCGCGTTGACACGCTTTAAATATTTTAAAAAAAATAACCGGCATCTTGATTAACGAATGGATGCTTTTTTGAATGGATACAAATGCAATCGCAGGAATTTGGTTAAATGTTAAATGATCATGCCGATAAGCTATCTCAATATCCGTCGGAACACCTGTAACAGCAGACGCTACAATGATTACCTCATCTACATGCTTTAACCATAAGTTCATCTCACGAACGTAAGGCGCATACGCATACCATTGATCTCTATACTGTTTATGAGCAACATGTGTAATGACTAAAAAACGCATTATTCAACTTTCGGTTTGTTAAATATAAGTGAAAACCACCCAAACACACGCCCCAAAGCCTCCATTAGTGTTTCTTTTTTGCCTGAAGCACTCACTACATTGACAAATCTTATGCCTGTTAACAAGAAAGAGGTGGCATGCCATTTTAAAGTAGATTTTAAATTGGGGGTTGAATATTTTACACGCCACACATACCAACCGTTCCGAACCACCATTTTGCCATATTTAAATGTATCAGGCCTACCAGAGGCTTCATGATGATGTTCTAATCTGGCATTGGTATTAACGAATAATTTACCCTGCTTTGCGATTCGCAATGAAAAATCGGCATCTTCATACAAGCCATAACCCTCAAAATAAGTGGAGAAAGACAAGGTGTTAAATACAGATTTTTTGTAACTGGAAACACCGCCCATGATTTGTTCAACGTCATAGATTTTGCCAGATGGTGGTAAAAAACCAATGGAGCGCCCATGCGAAAATGAGGGCATAAAGCCTGGGGGCACATCAGGCTGTAAACCGAATCGACGTCTTAATTTAAACCGTACGGGCTCCTCACGCATCCATCCATCAAAATAAAATTTAGAAGGGTTGTTTTGGCTATCCGATGGCTTCCAATGCACGGCATTCGTTATATAGCCTCCAACAGCTAATGCGTCCGGCTTTAACGAGTATGTACCTATTAACTGCTTAAAATAATCAGGCTCTAAAATAATATCATCATCTAAAAAACAAATAATCTCAGAGGCATTTGATACATTTTTAATGCCATAATTCCGCTGTTTGGTTAATCCTCTGTCTTTTTCAGAAACTCTATAATATGTTAAGTCCTTAAAGGCATTTGACTTTAAAGCAGTTTCAGTTTCCGTGTTTGTTGATCCATCAATAATTAAAATCTCATCGGGATACACCGTTTGTTTTTCTACCGACTTTAATAATTTAAGCAATGGTTTTGGCCGCATGTATGTGCATATAATTAACGAAAACCTCATAATGGTTTAATTGATTTTAAGTGGTGGGCATATTTTAAACTTTGCTGCCACTGTTTTTTGAACACCTTAAAATAGGTAAACGGATTTTTAATGGATTGATTTTTATAATATTTTAAAAACAACACGGTTTTATAGCCCAACCGTTGTTCTTTTGTTCTGTGCAATAATTGAAATAGCATCACTGTAGGCGATGGTTTTGGCTGTATGGCTTCATCTTGCCACAATACCTTTGGCTTGGTTCTAAATCCGCCCATAGGTGCTTTTAAATGCAAAATAGATGGCTCCGGCAAATAAATCACATCTATACCATTGTTGCGAAGCTGCATGCCAAAATCGGCATCTTCACCATATCCATGTTCAAATGACATATTAAATTGTACTTTTTTTAAAAAACAGCTTCTTAAAAAACTATTGCCTGAACCAAAATTAGGTGATTGGCTAACGTAGATATTTTCAATGGATTCATTTTTTTGAGGGTAAGAAGTTGTCACACAGTTTACCCCATACTTGTTTATATTTTGAAACACCTTTTCCAGCAAGTTTGATTCAAGCCGATTGTCATCATCCGCCAAAAAAACCCAATCGCCTGTTACTTCTTCCAAAGCCCTATTTCTAGCATGGCAAGCCCCTGTCTGATGGGTAAATATATGCTTAATCTTAAATGGCCAAGATTCTGAGGTTACATAATCCAATTCCGAAACACTATCTGCTTTTGGGTTTTGTTCTACAATAATGACATTTTCGGGAAGATGGGTTTGGTTTCGCAAATCACAAAGCACATCATAGAGATATGTTTTCCTGCCGATGGTGGGTATAATAACATCTATGGAGGCCTTATTGGCTAGATCTTTAGAAGATTTAACCGCTATTGCATCCAAGTTCATAGTCCTATTGGTTCTACTGCCAAAACCAAAGGCATATAAAAAAGGAATAATGACCAATCTTTTTTCATAGAACAACAGATTCAACACCAATAAAAACAACCAACGTGTTTTATAATGTTGCTTTACAAACCTAAAAAGTTTATACAGATTGGTCTTTGAGACAGGTAATTTAACTTCATCTTTCAATAAATGGGGTTCCGAATAACAGAACAAGCCTAAAGGCATTGCTAATTTCGCTAAAGAATTTAAATAATAATCAAAATCGGAATCCAACGGAACGTGCTTTCCAACAGCCAACAAAACAGATGCATGCACTGCGCCCACCAAACTACTCATGTGCCAAGTAGGATAGGTTGCTTTTTTATTGATGTTTACAAACAACGTATCATCAACATAGCCTACCCGTTTATCAATAAAATGATGTTCGTGTGGATGATACGAAAGCATTAATTTACTATGATGAAAAAGTGTCTCAATAACTTCTGCATTAAGTTGTTCTTTACAATCCACTTGGCACCATACCAGTATATCATTAGGGAATTTACTTGCTAGAATTTGCAATCCCTTCGCTATTGTTATCCCTTTATCAAAATCAATACATTCTTCCTTGTCAGAAACCAACTCTTGAATGCCATTATTATGATGATATAGAATAATCACAGTTTATTTTATTAATTGTTTATAAAACGCCACACTTTGGCCTGCTACGACCTCCATACTAAAAGTAGTCTTCACTTTTTCTCTAGCGGCCCTCCCAAACTGTTGGCGTTTATTGGCGTCACTCAACAATTCCAAAATACCGTTGGCATATTGCTCGTGATTGGTTGGATGTACCAAATAGCCTTCCATACCATCATCTATAACCTCGGTGGCCCACCCAATATTTGAAGCCACAATGGCCTTTTCCATAGCCATAGCTTCTAACCAAGATACAGGCAAAGCCTCAGCAAAAGAAGGAAACACACAAACAGTGGCCAATTTTATATGCGCCTGCATGTCGTCATAAGTAACACTTCCCAAATACCTTACTTGCTTTAAGGCCGATTCCGTAAACAAAGGTTGCATTAATTGCCAAGTAGAAGGACTTCCCGTTTTTATATCTGCACTGTCGGCTCCCACAAGCGTTAATATAACCTGTTTATTTGACTCATGCACCAAGTTAAATATAGCGGGTAATTCTAAAAGCCCTTTTTTACGGATTAATGTTCCAAAATAAAGAATATTGAGTTTGTTGGATTCGTTATTATCATTGGAATTGAAAAGCCCCACATCAATACTATTGGGAATCACTTTAAAATCACGGTCAAGGTTAAATAATGCATTAGTCAGATTTCCAGTAAATTGACTCACGCTGATAAGGGCATCCGCTTTTTTGAGTGCTCTTTTTTCTAAAAACCTATTTTTAAACTTTACGGGGCGCTGCTCTAAATAACAAAAATAGGTATCACTCCCATTTTGCCGAATCACTAAAGGACATGTAGAGTTTACAAAAGCCGTAAAACCTGTCCAATCAGGTGCCTCAACGATGTCCACTTTTTTAGCTTTGTGAAGCTCATTAATCAACCGTTCTACCTTTTTTTGGGTAAGGTACAGCGACAGTCCTTTAACCTTTATATTTTTAATTTTGCAGAAACATAACCCTTCTTCTTCAAAATAGGCATCGCTATCCTGACCATACACCAAAAGATACACAGTATGGCCCATGGCTACCAAAGCCCTTGCCAGATTAAAAATACTGGTACCAATACCACCTGATTTTCCCATTTTGGGATGTGGATATTCTGGTGTTAGAAAGGCGATGTTCATAAATTAAGCTGTTTTACTAACTGTTCGGTAAAAACTTCGGCTCCATGATTGTTTAAATGCCCACAACTTTGAAATAAGAAATCATCTGAAATCAATGTCGAAAAATCCTCAAAATTAGGCAGTTTGCTCTTTAATTTTTTAAGATAACCATTAGCTTGCAAACCAGAACAAAACGGTGCACAAAAATAGGTTACCTTAATATCATTGGCTCTACATAGTGAATCTATTTCACTGATATTTCTATTGGAACCTGCAATTGATTTTGGCAACTCATACCTACTGTGGATTTCATCTTTTATGCTTCCATAGAGAGGGACAAACCCATCGCTAAAATCCGTATTGGACTCTTTACCGACCAAACTAGCAAAAAATCCCCTAAAACCTAATTTGTAATCATTTGCCGCATAGCGATAAAAAGGAACGTAATAATTAAAAAAATAGTTAGAATCAACCTTCTTTAAATAATCTTCAATTACTTTATTTTTCCTAATAAATGGCAAGGCTTGGGAACGCACTATTTCTGAATTGGAGTTAATATCATATATATAATCAACCTGTACAAATAGTCTCTCTAAATTAATTCTCTTTGCTATCAATAATCTTAGAAAGAGGTTTATATCTTCTAATTTAGCCGATTGCGTACCTAAATTTAGTGTTCTTTTACCGGTTAATGTTTCAATCTTAGTGCTTACAATTGTGTTTTCAACCCTTGAGCTTCCCAAAAACACATAATCAATTTTTTCACCTTCGTCGAGTTTCAATAGGTATTGGGTTTTATTCCTAGAAATTGAATTGATATAAACTTCCGTATAAATTAAATCCAATATAAACATAGCGGCAAAAATACCAACCAACACTATAATACTATTTTTAAGAAAACGTATCATTTAAAATTGAAAATATATAAAATCCCTATGTTCAGAATAAACCCCAAAAACCATAATTGTGAGTACAGCAAGCGTAAAATACAATAATTTAAAACGTCCTAAAAAAGGATGCTCATAATTTCTAGAGAACCATTCCACTGCCACAAAACACAATATCAACAATAGAGCTTCAAAAGAATAACGTTCTATGGAGAGATATTCCAACGAAAAATTCAAATTAGACATTGCCCGTTTTATATAGGCAAATGCATCCGAAATAGTTTTTGCCCTAAAAAAAACCCACGCCAACACAACAATTGTGAATGTAAAGCCTATTTTTAGTAAATTGACGATTCCATGCTTATTAAAACCTACGTTTACTTGGTTTGGATATTTTTTGTTTTGATTAAACAACAATAGTGGTAAAAAATACAAGGCATGTAAAAAGCCCCAAGACACATAAGTCCAATTGGCCCCGTGCCAAAAACCACTAATTAAAAAAACAGCAAATACATTTCGGGTTTTTAAAAGAGCATTTACTCTTTTACCTCCTAGTGGTATATACAAATAGTCCCTAAACCATGTAGATAAAGAAATATGCCAACGTCTCCAAAATTCGGCAATACTTCTAGAAAAATAAGGCTTATTGAAGTTTTGTTTTAAATCAAACCCCAATAGTCTAGAAATACCAATGGCAATATCAGAATACCCAGAAAAATCACCGTAAATTTGAAAAGCGAAATACACAGCACCCAATAACAGGCTTAGTGTATTCATATTGTCGTAATTATCAAATATTTCATTAACATAGGTAGCACAGGTATCGGCAATCACCATTTTTTTTAACAAGCCCCAAACCACCAAATACACGCCAGATTTAGCATATCCGTAATTAAATACCCGTTTTTCACCAAATTGAGGCAATAAATGCGATGCCCTTTCAATTGGCCCCGCAACCAATTGGGGGAAAAATGCAACAAAAGCTGCAAAATTGATTAAAGAAGACGTGTGTTTTATTTGCTTTCTATAGATATCAATGGTGTAGCTCATAGTTTGAAACGTATAAAACGAAATACCTACTGGCAGTATAATATGTAACGATTTTATATTAAAACTTACCCCTATACTTTCCCACGCAATTACCCAATTTTCAATAAAAAACCCCGCATATTTAAAATAACAAAGCAATCCTAAATTAACAACAACACTTAGAGCAAGCAACCATTTCCTTTTTTGTAACTGTTCCTGCTTATCCAACTGCTTACCTACATAAAAATCGACCAATGTACTTAAGACAATAAGCGCTAAAAACCGCCAATCCCACCAACCATAAAAAACATAACTACTAATTAAAATAAAAACAGTCTGTGCGTTTAGTTTTTTCCTTAACGGAAACCAATACACAAAAAATACAACTATAAAAAAGATTAAAAATGTAAAGGAATTAAAAAGCATAAAAGGTTAGTTATTTAATAATCCCATGTATTTACTCACCATTGTTTCTATTAAAAATTGAGACTTAATGTCTGTCTTAGAAACTTTGGTTATTATTTTTTCTTTCTTCAGCACTTGCTCCAGTAAAACTGACAGTGCCCCTGCTTTGTTGGCTTCAAAAAGAAATCCATTTTCGCCATCTTCTATCAAACCTAAAACATTTCCATGCTTAGTAGTGATAACTGGCAAATTACTTAACAAACCCTCAACAACAGCATAGCCAAAGGTTTCACCATGCGTAGGATGAATTAAATAATCGTAATGACTGTATAGCTCGTGTAGGTTAACCACACTCCCTTTAAAACAAATTCGCTTTTCTAATGCATGTGTCCTGGCCAATGCTTTTAGTTCACTTTCATAATAACCTTCTCCATAAATATCAATATTAAATTGGTATGCTTGCAAACGACTAGCAGCTAAAATTAAATCCTGTATGCCTTTTTCCTTTCTAAGATGCGATGCAACAATAAATTTATGATGAGTATAGAATGCCGTTTTCTGGATATACTTTTTAACATTTAAACCATTTAAGATAACAACAACCCTATTTTCTATTTGATTTCCAAAATCATACATCAGAGCCTGTTTCGCATGGTTTGATACAGCTACAAAAACATCTATATATTTAGAAAAAAATAGGCCTTTAAGTCTTTTTTTTATCTGCTTTTTTATTGGGTATCCGCCCAATGGTCTTGGGTTATGATCTACTGCTACAATTTTCGCATCTTGGTGTTTTTTTACCTTCGCAAAAAAAGGAGTACAGAGTTCTAAAAAATGGGTGTAAATATGGGTATACTGAACATTATTTGACTTAATATGGCTCAAAAACGCTTGTTCCAAAGTTCCTTGTTCTAATGGAATGATATGTAATTTACCATAGAGACCATGCTGGGCCAGATTTGGAAAAAACCAATCTACCTTTATATCCTCCGTTTTACAAGACGCATCAAAAGCCCAAAAAAAATAGTCCATGCCACCAATACGGTCTTCCATAAGTTTATAATCGCATATAATGGCTATGTGTTTTTTCTCAATCATACAAATTCAATAAGGCGTCAACCATTCTTTCACTGGTACCTTCCAATGGCTTGCTTATTTGCAAATCAATAAGTTTTTTTCGCTTTTCCCACACTTGTTTCGGATTGTCCAAAACTTGGTTAATATGCGTTATCAATTCCTCTTCATTTTTGGCAACACAAATTAAACCTTTTTCAATCAAGTGCTTTAAATGCCCGTATTTCAAAAAGCGCTGATCGTTATACAATCCATTTGTCTTATTGCCAAAAGTCGTATTAATAACGGGCTTATCAAATAATGCAAAATCTAAATTCATGGTAGAACACATATTCACATTCAAATCAACGTGTTCCAAGATGGCTCTTAAATCTATAACATCCTCAACCGTTGTGATTCTTTGCGACCAAGCCTCAATGTGATTACTTCTTGTAAGTATCCATTTTGGATGGTTCCAAATAATTTCCGGAAATGCCTTTTTTACACCCTCAAAACGTTCCGATCCTTCTGCTGGCGACGTCCGCACTAAAAACTGAACAGATCCTTTTATTTTGTTGTTCCGAATGGCTTTGGCTATGGTGCTTATTACTAAAGGGTCGTTTTTACCAATGGAAGCATCAGCACAACTAAAACAAATGGTTTTAGAGTTTAAATCCAAACCAAATTTTTTAAAGAAATCACTTTTGTTCAATTCATATTTGGGCATGACGTAAGGCTCAAATTGCGGAGTCCCTACAATGTTTACATTTTCTTTTTTAACATTGGGATAAAACTTTAATAATTCTTCTGCCATTAAATGGCTCCAAACCATAAAATAATCAAATGGCCCCAACATCCGCCCCTTTGAAGCTAAATTATCCCAACTGAAAATAAAACTGCCAACCTGAATTTTCAATTGGATACCGGCATAAAGAAAGGGCGCTAAATATGGGGGCCTTTGGTGGGTAAAAAAAAGATGGGTTGGGTTATCTTTTTTTAATAGCTCAATGTATTTTTTAGTGACCTTGTTGTTCCTAAAAGTAAAAAACTGCAATTTTTCAATAAAAAGAATGCTTTTATAGGAATGAACCAAATAGGTTATGTAATAAATGAGTTTCACCAAAATGGAACGCACTCTATAATTTTTAGGATATCCAGCGGCCAAATTGTAAGCCATACCATAATAGTCTGCCTTATGCTTTTGCATATGGGCCACTTCCTTCCATTTTCTAAAAAACCACGTTAGCTTACCTTCATTAAAAACCGGTAACTCCCTTATTTCAACATTCTTTGGAAGTACACCAAAAGCCGTTTTGGGTAAACCCGAATAAATAAACACGGTGTCAAATGTGTTGGTCGCTTCATCAAGAAATTTACTTAGCATAAAATTCCTGTACCCTACACCATCGGTTATAACCAGCCCCAACTGTTTCATTTATTGTGTTTTCCCTTTTATTATAGTTTCGGCTTTGTGCCAATCCTCTGGCGTATCTATATTTACCTCATGTTCCTCTGGCGATTCCATAAACGCCATCTGTTTTCCGTATAAAGAGTGTTGATTTAAAATAACGTCTGTTTTAGTAATGTAAATACTCCCATCCCTATGGTAAGCCACAGGAAGCTCTTGCCTTCTGGATATTAATGTGTCGTCTCCAGTAGCAATCTCTAAATAACCTGCTTCATTTAGTTCAAATGTCCAATGCGGATTGTATTTATGGGGCACTCTTTGAACGGAAACCAGAGAATCGCAACCACTTTCTATAAATTTAGCAATAGAGGCTTCTAAAAATTCTATCGTTCTAAAAGGACAGGTTACCTGAAGCAAGCATACAGCATCAAAAAAAACAGAACGTTTCTTATACCACTTCAATGCGTGTATAACTACATCAATGGTTGGCGTATCGTCCTGCGCCAAACCCTTAGGCCTAACAAACGGAGCGCGAACCCCATATTGTTTTGCCATATCTATTATCGAGGCATCTTCACTAGACACTATAAGTTCAGAAAAATAGTTTGACTGCCGGGCAATTTCAACAGTATAGGCCAGCAAGGGCTTTCCCTGTAACAACTTAATGTTTTTATTCGGAATCCCTTTAGACCCTCCTCGAGCAGGTATAATTGCTAAAATTCGCATCCTAGTACATAATGGTTTTATGGAACCTTAATGGCACTTCACCGAGTAAATTGGCGATCTTTTCGCCAGCTTCTCCATTTCCATAAATGGAAGAAGATTTTAATTTCCCGGTTTTAAGGGCTTGTGTAATTGCCAATTCTATGGCTTGTTGACTATAACCAACATCAATGGTATTGCCTCCCCTATCTCTACCATGTTGTCTGGAACCTATATTTACCACAGGCACCCCTAAATGGGCACATTCCCTAATGCCTACACTGGAATTTCCAATCAAACAGTCACTATGAAACAACAGTTCCAAAAAATCCTGGCTCTCCATGTTCTTAAAAAAATGAACATGGGGCAACTGGTGCATTTCCCTAAAAGACCTAATCCCCATTGATGTCCCATCACTTCCCGCATCTACATTGGGCCAAAACCATAAAGTAGGCTTGTTTAGCTTTTTTACAGCTTTTAGCGTAATCTCAATATGTTTTCTAGAATCGTGGTATTCTGTAGTCACAGGATGCTGCATAACTACTAAATAGCCATTAGATAAGTTTGGTTTAGCCCCCACACCACCATATTTGGAATAAGGATTAAAAGACAGATTACGACTGTTTTTAATGTTCTTAGCTAAATCTATAGAAGGGCACCCAGTATCAAATACTAATTTTGGATCTTCCCCTAATTTAATAACCCTTTCTTTGGCGTTTTTTGAAGCAACAAAATGATAATCAGATAACTTCGTAATGGCATGGCGCACTTTTTCATCAATATTACCGGTAACTTCACCGCCTTGAATATGGGCCAATGGTATATTCATATAAGAAGCAGCAATGGCTGTCGCCATGGTTTCAAAACGATCGGCAACGGTCACCACAATATCTGGTGACAGATTTTCAAAAACAGTAGATAGTTCCAATATCCCAATACCCGTAGTTTTTGCGGCCGCTGTTAAATTTTCACCTTCCAATACATTAAACACTTTAGCCGCAATAGGGAACCCATCTCTTTCAATATAATTTACTGCAGAACCATAACGGGGCAATAAGGCAGAAGCAGCAACCACCAATTGCAGCTCCAAATCTGGGTGGTTTTTAATGGCCGTTAAAACGGTTTTTACACGACTATAAGATGGACGTGCTGTGATCACTACTGCTATTTTTCGTTTAGTATTCATTTTAAGTCATCCTCATTTAAAAAGTCCCACTTACTTTTACCTTTTTTTAATTGCCTACCTATAACCTTCTGAAAATCTTGCGCTAATATCCCGTAACCTTTTGGCTTTTTAGCTTCCAAATCTCCAAAACTAATAATATGGCCTTTGGACAAATCTTTATTAACGGCCAAGGACTTTTCAAATACCGCCTTTAATCCATCAAATTGCGAATTAATATTTTTATCCACAGGGTGTGCCATGGCACGTGCTATATTTTTAACAGCCATCACTAATTTCTTGGTTTCCTTGAGTGTGAGTGATGCTTTTGAATCTGGGCCAAACATTTGCCGATCAAAAACCACATGGAACTCCAAAATTTCAGCACCCAATGCCGTAGCGGCAATACATGTTTCCATTTTGGCTGAATGGTCCGAAAAACCAATCGGCACCTGATACCTATCTTTCAATTCTTGAATGGTATTTAAGCCGTATTGTTCAGGTAGTGTTGGATAGGCCGTAGTACATTGTAATATAGAATAATTGGTGTTTTTGGATTTTAAAAATTCCACTGTCCTATCCAATTCATTAAAGGAACTCATGCCAGATGACAAAACAACTGGTTTTCCCGTTTGGGCAATTTTCTCTAAAATCAAAAAATTATTGATTTCACCAGAGCCTATTTTATAATGCTTTACGCCAATGTCTTCCAACCAATCCACGGCTAAATTACTAAACGGAGAGCACATAAAATCTAGCCCCACTGCATCACAGTGCTGCTTTATTTTTTTCCATTGCTCCAGTGTAAACGCCATACGTTTCCAATAGTCGAAACGTGTTTTATCTTCTACTGAAAAATCAACCCGAAACGGCTCTTTATCACTGCTTTCGGCCTCTGCGATATGCATTTGAAACTTTACCGCATTAACTCCTGTTTTGGCCAAAGCATCTATATAAGAATATAAAACACCCAAGCTTCCTTCGTGGGCTTGTCCTATTTCTGCAATAATATAAGGGCAATTATAAGTTCGCATTCTTCAATATGCTTTTAATTTTTTTGATGCACCTCTGCAAATAGGTTCTTTTCTTATTCATATGGGGAAAGGTTTCATTTGGAATAGAAACTTGTAAAAACCCGCATAATGCAGGCCACCCATCACCTTTTGTAACATCAAAAGGCAAAAAGTCCTGTTCCCTTCCCTTAAAATATTCAACTACTTCCTTTTCCAACTCTAAAAATTCATTTCTCCATAAATCCTTTCTCAAATTATACCATGTGTTCCCGGGTTGTTCCTTTTGAAGCTTTTCAAGGTTATCAATCGTTTTAACATGAGCCTCTCTACTACTTATCCAATCTTCAATAGGCCTTGTATTGAATATAAACTTACTTCCTGGGTACTCCTTGTCTAGTATTTTAAAAAAATACTTAGTATCAGTCATTACCCAATCAGAATAGGCGTCATAGTGATCTATACCCGATAACAATTTTCTATTATTAACCTTGTTTTCAATCATAATTCTATGCAGAGAACCTTCGTTACCAACATGGTGCACACTAGAAAAACCCAAGACCCCAAATGCTTTATGAAGACTGGATGTACCTGTTTTATTTAATCCAATACAGAAAATTTTACTTTTTTTCATTAAAATCCCTTATTAAAAATAATGATGTATCCCTAAAACCCCTTTTCAAACTTGATTATTTCTGCAAAATGTAAGGCATTGAATTTTTCAAAATCGGTTCACTTGTATAACAACTTTAAACAAAAATACTTTTTTTAATATTTTATTGGCGACAATTTACGACTCTTAACAATTACTGCGTTATTTATTGGCTTTCTATATTTCAAAATATAGCGTAAGTCTAGAACAACGGCTATAATCACCTTAAAAAACAGCTTAAAGCACACCCAATCTGTCATAGCATATTTTTTAAAATTATGCCAATACAACTTTAAAATCTTTAACAGCGGCTTTTTATAATAAACCAAATAATAGCTGGTTGCATTTTTTAGTTGCTGTTCAAATCTAAAATAATTTTTTCCGAATTGCTTCCGATGGCCTTTATCCACACGATGATTCACTTTAATGGCATTGGTATATAAAATATTGTAGCCTTTAGAGAGTACCTCTAAAGCCACACAAGACTCCTCCCCATAAATAGCCATCCAAACAGGAAACCCGTCTGTCGCTTCGTAAACACTTCTTTTAATGGCAAACCCACAGCCTATAAAATCGTTGGTCAGATAAGAAATAAGTCCAGAACTTGCACTTTTTAAAGCCGCTTCGTATGAGGAAAATACACCTTTCACCTCTTCAAAAGTAACGATGCCCACATTTGGGTTGTTCTCAAAAACAGCTTCAACCTCATCTATAAAATTCATGGTTAAAGGGTGGGCGTCATCATCCAAACCAATAAGGTAAGTACCCTGTGCTTTTGGGTACAACCTATTTCTAGCAGGAGAGGCCCCAATACCTTCATTTACAGAAAACCAGATCACCCAATCCATTTGCTCCATTAAACGGTCAGACCCATCGGTACACCCATCTAAAAAAACAAGCAGTTCGTGCTTTGAAAAATCCAGCATGGGTTTCAAATACCTAAGGGTTTTCTCAAGCTCTTGCTTTCTGTTTTTTGATACTATTAAAATAGATACTTCCATAAAACTACCTCAGCATACTTTTTACCAGTTTAAAGGGATGCCTAAAGGTAACCTCTTTAACTAAATACCACCAAATAGAAAAATCCTTCCTGCTTACTTTACTGCGCCTCCAATAACTTAACAACCGCCTGGCCAACATATAGCTAAACGCGTCAAGTTCATTTTGACTCAAATCATTGTGGGCCAATTGGTAAATGTGGTTAAATGCCTGAATTAAAAGGTGCGATTGCTTTATAAACCCAGCTTTTGTTAAAGGCTTTTCTCCATAGTAAAAATCAAAAATTTGTTTAGGTGTCAGCACGGCACCAAAATGTAACCAATAGCCTGAAATAAGTTTTGAACGCTCTTTTAAATGTTGGTTTTTTGTTTCTAAAGCACGGTGGTTACTTTCATTAAGGATTCTATACTTCATCAAGAAATCGGGCAAATTAACTGCCTTGCCAAGTTTTACAACACGAATCCATAAATCCCAATCTTCACAGGTCTTTATGGTCTCATCATATCTTAATTTGTTTTTGTTGAAAAAAGCACTGCTAATAATTAGCGATGAATGGCCAAAGGTTGCCGTAAATAGCAAATAATAGCTAATATATTCATGGCGTGTCGGATATGTCCAACCAGATTCTGGATTTAATGCCATATCTTTAACCCAATAACCTTGGGTTCCGCACATGGCAACCGCTTTATGCTGTTGCAAGTAGCTCATTTGTTTTTCAAGACGCATGGGATAAGCCCAATCATCAGCATCCATTCGGGCTATATATCTATAGTTGGGCAATAAGGCATCCAACCCCTTGTTTAAGGTTTGGGCAATACCTAAATTTTTGTCATTTTTAATATAATGAAGTCGGGGGTCTTTATAACCCGATATTAGTGCCGCAGTATTATCAGTTGAACAATCATCGTAAATATAAAAATCAAAATCAGAGAATGTTTGGTTTAAAATAGAGCTGATACTTTCTACCAAATAAGGGGCTGCATTATAGGTGGGCATTAAAATGGCTAAAGTTTTCATAAGCTCATTCTCATATTTACTTTTTAGTCGCCATTAGCACTTTATCAAGCAAGTGTTTAAAATGGGCATCGCTAAAATAATCGCCAAACGGATAAACAGAAGCGTTAGTGTTTAACCTATCTAGTATTAGTTGTTCCAACTTATACTTAATGTCTTGGTCGTCATGGGCATTGGCTATATATTGGTCATTTTTTATAATACCGCGCATTTCGCTCCTTTCAGGAGATATGGCCAAAACAGGCTTGTTAAAGGATGCCAAAAAAGGCGCTTTACCCACCAAAATATTACAATACAGCGGGCCATTCTCTAGTATAATGTTAATATCGGCCAAATGTATTTGCTCGTAAGCTGCATTCGAAAAATTAGCAGGACCTAAAACCTTAATGTTATCTATACCTGCATACCTTCTTGCTAAATAATCAATGTCAGCTTGTTTCTTCAATCGCAAAATAAACTCGGTTGTATCTTTATATTGTGTGTTGCCTAAAACCAATACTTTATAGGCCTCTAAAAGTTTTACAACATCCCTTCCAAATTGAATGGCGCCATGGTAACAAATGGTAATTTTTTTAGCTTTGGTAAACACGTTTTTTTTATCGGATAAATCAAATACAGTCTCATCATACTGGTGTGGCAAATGGTAGAATTTTTTTCTAGAGCCATACAAATATTGCATGTCTTGCGACATTAATCTTGCCGAGCTCATACAGGCTTTGGCTTGCAAAACCACGGCTTCCATCTTTTTTAATTTAAAGAGTTCTAAATAAGATAACTTAGCATCTGTACCAGCATACCAAAAAAGAGGATAAGGGTCATGAAAATTAACGATGGCTTTTTTAAGTATGGGCAAATCTCTAGCTCCCAAAATACTTTCATGATCCAGGCCAGCACTTCTTATAAAAATATGGTCATATCCATTATGGTCAATTTTAGATATATACGACTTAAAGACATTTTCAACATAGCGCTCCTTTAAAGACACATGGAATAATCTCCAATATATTTTATTCAGCCACCGTGTAAAAAAAGGCACCTTTAAATTTAAAACGTATGTTTGTATGGAATCTACAGGCAATAAATGCAGTTGGTCTTCACTTTGGTTTCTTTTTAAATACACAACATCTATGATGGCATTGGGGTAAGATACTCGTAACTTAGCCAAAAATGATCGGGATATAATCCCTTGGCTAGTACCAGACACCCTTAAATCCTGCTCTATTATTAAAAATTTCATCTTTTACTACAAATCTATTTTGTTAAGTTTTTATACTTTTTATATAAAAACAACCTTAGTGGTAAACAAAAATTAAAGAACCTCCACTTCCATTCATCCAAAAAAGAAAATTCCAAAACGTCCATTATTCTATTAAATAAACCGTACGATTTATAACGTAATGCTACCTGTATAAAATAGTGTGTTATTTCATCAGACAATAAATCCTTTTCTTTTAAATTCTTTAAAACCAATATTATAGCATCAACAAACGACGCTTCTCTTATTTTATTTTTACTATGAAATTCCCCCGTATTGGAATGCATGTGTTTTCTCCCGAAAAAAAGTGTTTTATTAATGGACATTCCTCTATGACCATTGGAGATAATTCTAGGGTACAGCTCCCATTCTTCAGCATACATCAAATGCTCAACAAACCTATGCTTTTCAAAACATTTCCTTTTCCACATGACTGCACAAGAATTAAAATGAATGTCATTTTTCAAAATTTTATTAATATCACTAGCATCAATAAAAAAAGAGGTGTAATCGGTAGAATAATTAAAAGTATAATTAAAATCTCCTCTAAAAACATTTCGAATGTACCTACAAAACGACATATTAGGGTTTGCGACTAACTCCTTAACACAAAGCTCTAAATTTTGTGGATGGGCTATATCGTCGTCATCAAAAAAAATGATGTAATCACCAGCAGCCAAATCCAAACCATAATTCCTGGTCCCTGGTAATCCCTTTTGATATTCTGGTGTTCTTACATAATATTTAAACCGATGGTCCTTTGCTAAAACAGGTAACAAAACATCTTTTGTATTATCGGTACCTCCATCGTCTATTATTAAACACTCAAAATCCCTAAAAGTTTGGTTTTGTATGGATTGAATGGATTCTAATATATAGGAAGCCCTATTATAGGTTGCCATGATAATGGATACCTTCGGATTCATTTATTTAAATACTGATTTTATTAAACGGAATGGCCTCAAAGTGGCTTTTCCTATTCTAAATTCTAACTTCTGAGTGTTTTTTATTTTTGATTTTTCTTCTCTTTCCCAATAATACAATATATGATTGATAAAAGTTTCAAAATTCTCTTTATATAAATTTTGATGCTTTAAATAAATATATTTTAGTAACTCATATTTTTTTTCATTTGCTTTATTGGTAGTAGTATTATTTCGTTTTCTGTAAGTATACAAAGGCTCTTTTATTGAAACGGCATAGCCCCCATTAGTTAACAACCGAATATAAAATTCCCAATCTTCATAACCAAAAGTCATATTTTCATCATATCTACCACAAAACTCCCAATCTTTTTTCCTAAACATGGCC
This sequence comes from Marixanthotalea marina, assembly GCA_018883545.1. Classification (GTDB taxonomy): domain Bacteria; phylum Bacteroidota; class Bacteroidia; order Flavobacteriales; family Flavobacteriaceae; genus Marixanthotalea; species Marixanthotalea marina. The sequence goes on from JAHLEH010000008.1 coordinate 92,340, forward strand.
GAACCAAGAGCGTGGTTTTTGCACAAAAAACTTGGCAACTTTCCACCGGCAGTTTTAAATACTTCCTTATTCCCGTTTTCATATAATAAATACGTGTAACAACTTACAAGCTTTACCTCGGTATTATCCATAAAAGCATCAAGAGCTTTTTCACAAAACGTAGGCTCAAAGAAATCATCGCTATCTAGGGTAACAATAAAATCGCCGTTAGCCTCATTAATACCTGCATTGCGAGCCGTACTTTGCCCTTGATTATCCTGGGTTATAAGTTTTGTGATTTTTGGCTCCAATGTTTTTAATACTTTTTTGGTTTCCTCGTCAGACCCATCGTCAACCACAATAACCTCTATAGGCTTATAGGTCTGGTTTAAAGCCGAATTAACCGACTGCTCGATATACTGCGCATCATTGTAACAAGGAATCACAAATGAAACCAACACATTGGCCTTATTATTTTCTTGCATACTTCATAATATTATAACCCTTTTTAAAACAGCTAGCTGTAAGTAAAGCCACCAAAAAAGCCAACCCTTTAAAAATGGAGTAATAGTTGCAAATTAGTTTAAACCCTTTAAATTTAAAAGGAACCTTCTTGTTGTTTAAAGCCAGTTTATGGGCGTATTGCATATAACCCGACATAAACCACCTAATTAATTCAACATTATTAAATGCCACCAAATCATAGGCGGTTTGATATTTAATAGAAGTGTTAATAAATAAAAATGTTAAATCATCAGTTCTGTTTATTGTAGAAACTGCTCCAGAATGCACCCGCCTGTGTGTTAAAACGGCATCTATAAAAACACCACGAATGTTTTGCTGTAAAAGTTTTACAGAAAAATTATACTCATCACCATCTACAATGTATTCGTTAAATTTAACAATTTCAACAACTTTTCGTTTACCAAGAAAATCATCGGTAATCCAACCCGTTTGCCCCAGAGCCAAATTCCAATCACTAATAGGCACATCATTCTTTTTAAACCAATAGGGTTTCCCTAGCAACTCACCTGTTTCATGGCTAAAATTTTGGGTATCGGTCACTACAAAATCCAAAGCATTGCCAACCAAGGTACGGTAGGCCACATCCAGATGTTCTGGCAACATAATGTCGTCGCTATCAAACCATTTTATATAACTGCCCGAGCTTTGTAAAAAGCCGTAATTTCTACAGGCATTGGCGCCTTTTTTTAAGTTGTCGGGGCGTTTGTAAGCCTTAAACCGCGCATCTTTTTTTTGGTACTGCTCCATCACACAAAAACTGCTATCCATACTGCCATCATCAACCAAAATACATTCCCAATCGGCAAATGTTTGCCGTAAAATACTATCTAGAGTAAAAGGCAAGAGCACCGCTCTGTTAAAAACAGGAATAATAATGGAAATTTTTGGTTGCTTATTGGCCATGCTGCTTTAAATGGATATACATCCGTCTTGTAAATTTAACACATTGCACCACATTTAATTGTTTAAAAAAAGTCCAAAACACTAAAACCCAAAAGGAAAAAGTGGCTTTCCCATATTTATACACCAATTGTTCGTAATGCAACGTAAGGTGTCTTTGCTGCTGTTTTGTAAACTTTAATATATGTTTTGAAATTATAAATTTAAAAAAACGCAATCTTTCTAAGGTTTTTTCCTGTAGTTTATAATGATCTCTGGAAATGTTCTGTGCACTCAACCTAAAAAAAACAGTGGCATCATTAATGGAATAGATAAGCCCGAATTTGGAAAATTCCAACCAAGCCCTATCGTCGGTAAACCAACCCAAATTGTAATTATAAAATCCAATAGTTTGGTAAGCGTTTTTACTAAAAATGTATTCAGACAACGAACTGCGGGTTTTATTGGTAAATCGTCGGTAAAAAAAATCGGTGGCTTTCTCTAATACGGGGTGGTAAAATGTATCAGAAACAACTGCACCGATATCGTTAATAACCTGTGTAGCAAACCTAACTACCTGAACCTGCGCATCATTAATTTCAGGCAAAGACCTATAAAAGGCGGCTACACAATCGGGTCCCAATACATCATCATCACCTAAAACCATGAACCAGTTTTCGTTACCAACCAAACCCATGCACCGCTCCCATTGCTTTACCAATTGACTGCCCCCTAAATTTTTCTCGAATCGATGGTACACAAAATCAAACTGTCCCTTATATGTTTCCAATAAAGCTTTGGGGCTATCTAGGCTAGCATCATCCCCAATATACACCTTAAAACGCTTATCGGTTTGGTTGGCCAACGATTGCAGGGTTTCCTCAAAAAAACCAATTTTAAAATAAGGGATTACTATACCTAACATAAAATAGCGGCCTTAAAGATTCGTTGTAATTTCTTAACGCCCCGCCTCCAATAGCTTTTATAGGTTTTAAGTTGAAAAATATAAACACCATTTAAGGTAGTATGGTATTTAGGGATTAAATACCAGTACCATGTTTTATTGTAGATCAATTTAGTGGTAACGGTGTCTTGAACAATATCATTCCTGTTCCCAAAATCGCCGTAATTGTTTATTTGTATGTAAACACGCTCTAGCCATTTTTTATGTGGGACAACTTCACTAAGGCGTTTCACAACCCTAAAATCGGAAGCCTTCCATTGGTCCCATTGGGCCATATCCTTATATTTGGAATGGAACATAAAACAGGGGCTTCCTATTTGCATAAATTCAACCAATTCATGTTCAAAATGCTTTTTGGTTGGCAACACCTTACCATCAGGATAGCGCATTTGCCAGATAAACAAGGTATCTTCGTTGGCCTTTTCAATTTCAGAAACTACCTCTGTCATTACCTTATTGTGCAATAAATGGTCGTCGTCATCCAAAAACAGAATCCACCCCCCCTTAACCTGTTTTAGCAATGTATTGCAATACAAATTATAGGGCGCATGCAAATGGCCTTCTGGATTAATAAGCACTTCATCTTCGTATCTATCAACTTTTACTTTTTTTAAATGGTTGCTATCTACCCCTTCCAAATCCCTTTCACTCTCATAGCTTACATAGTGCTCAATATTTTTATATTTCTGATTAACCACAGATTGCAAGCAGTTATAAAAACCTTTGGGTCTGCCAGACGTTCGCGTTAATATATTTATAAGCACTCCATTTTTCATGATAAATAATGCAGCCCTTTTTCTTTATTAGTGACTCTACTTTTTAATACGGCTGTTTCAATTTTTTTAACCAATTGCAATTCTAAAAAACAATAACGTGCCTTTTTGAATTTCAACTTTAAAACCAATTTTAAAACCAATTTCAATAGGTCTTTTTTACTTTTTTCAATTTCATCATTGGGTTCAGAATTCAAATTGGCCCATTGGGTCTTTAACTGCCGTTCTTTGTTCACCAACCTATCTTGCAGGCTTAATGCGGTTTTTGGCAGTCTCCGTGCCCTATCATGTTTAACAAATGTATGGGGTACAACTCCAACTTTAAAGCCATGAAACAACACACGTTGGCAATAATTATCGTCTTCGCCATAGTGAAAAAACATAGGGTCGAAGCCCCCAACGATTTCCAAAGTGTTTTTAGGCAATAGCCAAGCGGCCGCATTTACAAAAGGCACTTCGTAAACAGATTTTATCTTTTTGGTATTCAAGGCATCGTTAAGCAGATCATTATTCTGTTTAAAATAGTATGAAAAATTAAAATCCAAATGGCTGCCATTACCATTTAAGTGAATTGGACTTAAAACACCGTATTCGACGTATTTTTTATGGATTTTAATCAAGGTTTCAATAGTATCTGGCCCTAAATAAGCATCCTGGTTTAACAGAAATACATAATCTGCACCCATGCTCAATGCTTGTTTAATTCCAATATTATTGGCCGCCCCAAAACCTAAATTTTTGGCCTGGGGCAAAACTTCTACATTGGGGTAATACTTTTTTATAAATGATACGGTGTCATCGGTAGATTGATTGTCTACAACTATAACAGGATAACCCTGGCAACTGGAAAGGCATGTATCCAGCCAGGCAAGGCCATTATAGGTAACAATAATAATGTATAGTTTATGATGCTCCACCTATTTTTTTAAATTTACTAACTATTTTTTTTAAACCTAAGCCACAAAGCTTTTTTAAACTCAACCGTTTCAATAAAATGTCGTCGGTTGGGAGTTGATTAACGTTTACCTTAAAGTGTTGATTTATTAAATTCAATTGTTTTTTTAGAAGAATTTTCTTTTGCTCGTCATAACTTAAATAGGATAAAATACAAGATTGGTACAATAGCATATTCTTTTGAAATGACAAATCATCCAAGGTTGAATAAAAACCAACACCAACCCTATATACTGCCATAACATCATCTAACCGTTTGATATACCCCTTATTTGCTAAAATAACATATAAAAAATAGTCTCCAATAGGGGAATACCAATATTCAAAAGGAAAATCAAACACTTGATTTCTAAACATTACAGAAGGTGTGTGAATAAAATTGCCTTGTTGCAACAAGTCGTTTAAAGTTACCGGAAAGACTTTTATTTTGTTATATCTACTAATAGTAACATCATTAGCCTCACTTAAAACTCCCTCTGTAAGTAACTGTACTTTATGGAAACAAATAGCATAATCGGGGTTTGCCTCCAAAAAATCTACCTGTTTTTGCAATTTTAAGGGGTCGGTCCAGTAATCGTCGCCTTCACACATAGCAATGTATTTACCGCGGCAAGCTTTTAAATTTTCAATTAAATTATAGCGCCCAGTTGGGTTACCATTAATATAAATCACATCTTTTCTTGAACGCAAAAACAGTCTTATCTTATCAGGATACTTATTAGCATAGTCTATGCAAATGGCTCGTGTACCATCGCTACTCTCGTCTTCTCCTAAAATAATCTCAAATGGAAAAGTAGTTTGCTGCATTAAAATGCCATCTAAACATTGTTTGATGTAATTTACATGCTGATAAGTTTGGACACAAACAGAAACTAAGGGGTTTAAATTCATTCTTTAGAATTAAAATTTCAAATCTTATTTAAATTACTATTCAACTGAAGCTTACATTAACACCATCTTTAATTATCGCTTTTTATAAAAAATAAGTGATTTTAAAACTAATTTCAGTTCATCTTTTACACTTAATTTGAAATTTAATTCGTTTTTTACTTTTAAATACTCTAAATAAATTCTTGGTGTAAATTGATTTCTTTTTATAAAGTAACTTTTAACAGCTGTTTTATCAAAGTTTAATATTGTGCTTTTAAAACCTAAAGGCTCAAAAAAACCCTCTCTATTAAAATCCAATAATTTAACTTGAGTTTGTTTTAGAATATAAATGTCATTGAATTTTATTCCATTCCCATTATCTAAAATTTTTTTTAACACCAATTCTTCAGTTGGTAATAACTCCAATTCTAAAACATCAAAAAGACTACGTTTTATTTCATTAGCATTCTTTATCTGTATTTCACTGAATTTTTTTGATAACTGGCTATTATGTATTCGATAATTTAGTAAAACCTCTTGCAAATTATGCAACTTCCCTTTAGTAACCAACCTTGCATATAAATCATAATCTTCAGACGGTTCTTTTGATAAATCATAGATAACAGGCAATTCATTTAAAACCTCCTTCCTCATCATTACAGAAGAATGAGCAATACAATTACCATTTAGTAACGCCACTTTTATTTCATCATGCTTTTCTGGGCATTTAATAATTCTGTTCGACCCAATCATGCTAAACCAAGACCCACATAATACTACATCTGGTTTAGATTCTAAAAAAGCAACCTGTTTTATTAATCTTTCCGGGTGGGATATATCATCTGAATCTAAAATTGCGACATATTTACCTTTTGCATGACTTATCCCTAAATTTCTAGCTTTGCTCTGCTTAGCATTCTCTTGATATAAGTATTTAATGCGATGGTCCTTACTTACGTTTTTTTTGATGATACTAGCAGTAGAATCTGTCGACCCATCATCTATAACAATAAGTTCCCAATTAGTATATGATTGATTGATTACAGAATCAATTGCTTCCTGTATATAAGCAGAAGCATTGTACGCTGACATAATAATGCTAACCAAATTTTTGTCTTTCAAAGAACCTATTCCCATTTTCTAATTAATATCCTTTTAAATAAAGTTAAATTCTTTTTTAATTTCAAAAATCTCATACAATCAATTACTAAATAGAAATAATTTAATGACAAATGTTTGGGATATAATTCAACAGAATTAACCAAAAAATGATTTCTTAGCGTAAGAATATTTGAAGTATTACAATTTGGTATTTTTTCTATAATTTCTTTTAGGTTCAAATAGCTAGCATATTTTTGCTTGTACCTTGTCAAGCTAGAGTAAATTCCTCCTGTATGAATGTTATATATAGCTGAATTAAAATCCAAAACAATGCCTTTTCCTTTATTTAAGCAAATCACATATAAAGTATTATCTCTAAAGTATTTAAGACTTTTGATTAAATTGTCATCATAAGAATTACGCCTAAACAAAACAGTTAACGTTTGAGTACAATAAGGAACAAAAATGTTATTTAAATCAATTTTATACGGCATTTTGTCTTTTAATAGATCGAACCATTCTGGATCTTCAATACAGTTTCTTTTATTTATTGAATATTTAGTCCAACAAATTGAATAATCCTCATTAACTTCTAAAAAATCAACCTGTTTTTGTAGTTTTAAAGGGTCTGCCCAATAATCATCACCTTCACATACAGCAATGTATTTCCCTTGGCATGTTTTTAAGTTCTGTGTAAAGTTATACCGCCCTGTTGGATTACCATTGATATGAATGACATCTTTTCGGCTTCTTAAAAACAACCTTATTTTATCTGGATACTTTTTCGCGTAGTCAATACAAATGTCTCTTGTACCATCGTTACTTTCGTCTTCTCCCAAAATAATTTCAAATGGGAACGTGGTTTGCTGCATTAAAATGCCTTCAAGACATTGCTCAATATAATCTTTGTGATTATAAGTAACGACAGAAATACTTACTAAAGGTTCTTTACTCATTTTTATAATGCTTTAAGACAAGAACTTTTCTAATCTAGTCCCTTTTAATTCTGCTTCAATCTGTGAAATAATATATTTAGGAAAATTTGTCTGCCACTTATTTTTGTTAGTTTTTCCTTTAAACACCGAATAATAATTATCATCATTGCCTTTTATTGCCTTTAATAAAAAGTCGTTGGTTTGATTTGTAAAGGGCAAATCTAACTTTTCGAAAATTTTCCGGCTTTCTTCTATAGGATTTTCTATAAACTCATCATAATAAATAATAGTTACGCGGTCTTTATACTTTTCTTTTAAATCTAAATATAAATTTGCAACTTCTTTCCATTTATAAAAACCAAAATAGTCCTCGTTTGATTTATTTTTACAATTGGCAAAACGCCATTCTTTTAAAATATCTGAACCTGGAGGAAACTCTTTTTCATTTTGAGACCAAGAATATAATGTGGCATTCGGATTTCTTATAATTCCAACAAAATATAGATTGCTGGATTTACGCAACATTGGCTCAATAAAAGATTGAAACCTATTCTCTTTAAAAACCAATATGTTTTCATCCTCTTTATTAAAACTAGGATAAACACCGCTTTTTATTTTATCATTCTGTGTTAAAAAAGAAGATTCTTTCCTATATAAATCATTGTAAAAATTTATATAATCTTTTGAGGATGAATCTTCATTTATAGTGCCTCTAAATTCGTATGAAAAAAAAGGCTGAAATCTAAATCTTACATTAGGACAACTATTGAATATTTGTCCTATCCAACTGGTACCACTCCTTGCTACACCTCCAATATAGATTACTTTTTCAATCATTTTCCTTTTTGCATAAAAAATCGAATCTGAAATTCGAATAAATTAATTTACTATCTTGAACAATAGTTTTACATTCTTTGAAACCAATAAACCGTGTAAGTTTCTCAAACCATTTACTGTCATACCAATTTCCAACTATCGAGGCATCACTTAATAAATTCTCAAAATATATTTTTTGCCTTTCTTTTGTATTGTAAAACTCCCAAAGTTTAGATATATCAGGAATATCTCCAATAAAAAACACACCTCCTGGCTTTAACCATTTATAGGCAACTTGAAGTAATTGAACCGTTTCTTTATTTCTTAAATACTGTATACCTGCATAAATAATAATTTTATCAAAAGAATTATTTTCAAAATCAAGATCTCTTATATCAGAATTAATAGTTTGAATTTCTTCTATCCCATCCAGTTTAACTAATAAATCTTGTGATATATCTACAGCTACAACTGATGCGCCTTTTGCTACAAAGTGCTTTGAAAACAATCCATTACCCGAACACAAATCAAGAACTCTATCATTTTTTTTAACGAAAAAAACATCATCTAGTTTCTGAAGAGTGAACTCCCAAAGGTCTTTAGAAATTGGTTTTTTATTAAGAGTTCTTAATACCTGTGTATGCTCATCTTTATCATTTGCTGACGCCCCATAGGTCTTCCAAAATTCAATCCAGTACTTGTCATTCATTTCTTCGCTTTTTTATAAAATTTATAACCCTCATTAAATCTTCTTTTGTGTACCTATGATCTATTGGTAAAGGCAGCAAATCTTTACTTAATTTATTTTCAAATTGAAATTTATCATTATTGTTTCTCTTTACCACATCTAACCAATAAGAGGGAATAAAAAAGTTTTCATCATAAAGCTCTTGCTTTTCAAGAGGTTTGTCCAATAAAAGCGGATAGCAAAAACAATTGATAGCATTGTCATCAATTCTAATTTTATTAAGTCCCTTTAATTCTTCTTTATATAATTTATAATTCCTATTTCTTTTTTCTATTATAGCACTGTAATTAACCGTTCTTAATATCTTTTCAGACACTATTGAAATTTTATTTATTGTTGAATCTATAGACTCTTCATAGTTAACAAATTCTTGATAAGATGTTTCTTGCAACCCAAGAAGTCTATTCAAATTGTGATCAACACTTACTTTTATATTTCGTTTTAAATTTAAAACAATTTCTTTTTTTGGGTAATATAAAAAGGCGCCATCTGGCACTCCAAAATATTTTCTAGCAGTAGTATACGATATATTGTTTTTATATCCTTTTATGAAAAAGGCATGTGAATTATCTATAATTAATTGATTTTTATAAATTTTTATTAATTGATTTACATAGTTAGATTTTATTCCAAAAAAATTACAATAGATAATTGCTTCATCCGATTTTAAATCAATATTTTTACCAATCTCCAATTGCTCATTTATAGCATAAAATTTATAGGAAATTCCATGTAAATCCAATGGTTCGAACAATGCATCACAACAGTAAAAAGGCAGATAAACTTTGCTGTATTTTTTAGTTTGTAAAATTAAATTTAAACACGCTCTACCCGTTGATAGTTTTATAGCATCATCATGAAATAAGGACTTACCTTCTGCTATTTCCAACTCAAAAAAACCTCCTATTTTTTTCATATATCCAATTCTACCAAGGCTTCTTCAATTAACTTAACCAATATATCTAAATCTTTTTTTTCAACATCTTGATGAACTGGTAGATTTAAAATATTGTTAGACACATATTGCATCTCTTTATATTCTTTTGCTTGTAAAGGCTCTATTAAACGGTAATACAAAGCGATAAGCGTTATATTCTTTTCAATCAACCAAAAATACAATTTCTCTCTTAAATTCCCTTTTACGATTATAGGGTAATTATGCGGTATATCACCTTTGCTGATTTTTTTTAAAGGTTTAACACTTTTTATGTTTGAAATTAAAACATCCAGAAATTCAAAATTATCTATCCTTTTTTTTGCAATTAGATCGGTACGGTAAGCTGATAAAGTTTCAGAAAAACCATAAGCTGTGTCAATCCCTGAATTATCAATACTTAAATGTTCAATATTATTCCGTACCAATAAGCCGCCGTTTTTTAAAGCAAAATTTTTATGAAGTGAATAGAATGCCAAATCGCCAAAAGTACCTGCATCTGAAATATGAAACATATTATAATTATATAAATGCGCACAATCTTCAACAACTATAATTTGATGTTTTTTACATAGTTTTACTATATCTTCTATATTTTGAATTTTGAATCCAAAATAATGAACCAATAAAATCAGAGCATATCTTTTATTTTTTATTTTATTTTCAATTTCTGAAATTGGTATGGACAAATCACTATTTAATAGATAAAAATCATGTTTTACACCTGACTCAATGACGGGGTCATAAATACCAGAACCCTCCCTATCTGTCACGCCAATATAAGATGGTAATAAAATTTCCGAATCAGGTTGTAAAGTCTTTAAAATCATCCCCCAACCTTCTCTAGCAGAGTTGGTAAATTCAATATGACATTTAAATTTATCTGTATTTGACGGTGATTTACTTATCATTTATAAATTGCTAATAGTCACGTTATTTATCATTAATTTTATTTCTTCTTTATCACAGAACATCATAACATCTAGAATGGATAAGTAACCAATAAAATCTTGACCAAATTGTTTATACGGCTCTGCGGATATTTCTAAAAACCTCAAATCAATCCCTGCCATCCTATATTTTTCATTATCGAAAAACGAACGCCCACCTGGTGGATTAAAATAACTCTTCGCCTTTAAAGCCTTACTAATATGAAGTGCCCATTCATCTGGTGCATTTACGGGTTCAATAGCCAAATTCATTTCAGACCAAATAGATATTGGGGTTTTTATATCTAAATAGTTGCAAATGATTAATAATGACTTATAATTCAAATCTACAATACTTGTGTATTCATTTTCAAAAACAGTCTCCAAAAGCTCTATGACGTTGTTGTAATAAGGTGCCTTTTTTTTATAATGGGCTAATTGAGCAAAAATTTTAGATTTCCAATCTATACTATTATTGATACTTATACTACAAATTGGAGTGTCTTGATGGTGTTTAAGTAACGGCACTTTAATATACATAGGCGCGCCGCTTAGCTTTAAAACCCTATTACGCTCTATCCAACCATGTCTTATATATTGAGGAGTGTCAAACAGTATAAATTGATCGACATGGTTTATCAATGCTAAATAGCCTAAATAAGGCATAAAATAAGGTTGCATAATCCCTAATGTCATAAACTCTTTTTTATTAGTTTACAAATTTCATCTACTTCATCTAATAACAAACTATCATATAAAGGTAAACACAATATTTTTCTTGAAATGGATTCAGAAACAGGACAAGAAGTTTCTTTAAGATAAGGCAGATTATTTAGGGCTGGATAAAAGTAACGCCTGGAGTAAATATTATTCTTTTCTAAAGCAGATTTTACTACCTTAAGCAATTGAGTTTCATTATTAAAAATAACAGGATAATAACTGTAATTCCATTGGGTGCAATCTCTTAGCTTTAATGTTTTTATAAAATCGCCTTTTAGGGCGCTATTATAATAAGTTACGGCTTGCCTGCGCCCTTCTAAAACACTTTCCATATAAGGTAAAACAGCCAACCCCATGGCTGCTTGCAGCTCACTCATTTTGGCATTAATACCTAAACCTTGAAAATCTTCCTTTCCTTTATGACCAAAATTGTGATGGTAAAAAAAAGTATTATACAGTTGTTCATCTTTACAAAACAAAGCACCACCCTCACCTGTGTGGAACAATTTGGTAGCATGAAAACTACAGGTGCTCACATCGCCATAATTAAAAATAGACTGCCCTTTGTATGTCACCCCAAAACAATGGGCGGCATCATAAATCACTTTTAAATGGTGTTTTTTAGCTATCGCTTCGATAGCTTCCACATCACAGGGGTTCCCAAACACGTGGGTAGCCAAAATAGCCGAGGTTTTAGAGGTAATGGCCGCTTCAATTTTGGTGTCGTCTATGGTTAAATACTCAGGATGTACATCAACAAAAATCGGTGTACAACCTTCCCAAACAATGCTGCTGGTGGTGGCAACATAACTAAAAGGCGTGGTAATAATCTCACCGGTTAAACCCAAGGCTTTAATGGCTATTTGTAAGGGTAAGGTGCCATTGGCGGTGGCCAAAACATTAGAAACCCCCAAATAAGTCTTCAATTTAGCTTCCAATTCTTGCACCAAAACCCCACGGTTGGTTAACCAATGGCTATCCCAAGCCTGTTTTAAAATAGCGTTGTATTCTTCTTGAGGCGGTAAAAAGGTTTTGGTGACGTTTATCATAATACTTTTAAGTAATCTATATCCAAAACCCCATCCTTCTTAATAAACACAAATTCACATAGCCATAAAACATTATTTTTGAATGGTCTGTTCAAGTCGGTTATATCAAAAAATCTAAACCCTATTTGGTCTAAATAATTCATTACTTTTAATACAGAATTATTAATGTTTTTATTCATAACGCCAACTTCAATCATGATAATTTCAGTTTTTTTAACAAGATTATTTGCCCCTTGCAAAACTTCAATATCTAATCCTTCTGCATCTATTTTTAATATGGAAGGATTCATTAAATTATTTTCTATTGCAAAATCATCCAGTTTAAAAATGGGTACTTTAATTTGTTTAAATCCCCTTTGTATTGCTTCAGCTTCAGAAAACCTAAAGGAACAACTATCATTTCTTTTGTGAATAGTAAAATCTAATTCTCCGTTAGTATTTCCAACTCCAACAGAAAATAATTGCACATTTTTTTTGTCAGATAATAATGAGTCAATATCATCTTTTAAATTTATTTGAGGCTCAAATAAATAATAAGTTGCGTTAGGAAAATATTTTAAACATTCTTTAGTCCAAGTTCCTTTATTTGCTCCAATATCATAAATAACCGATGGCTCATAGTTTTGTTTCAATAATTGGGAATAGAAATTAGCTAGCAAATTATTCTTTCCATAAGTATTATTTATATTAATTTTTCCACTCTTTGAATGATTATCCTTTACAAGACTATACCCTAACCTCTTAATACTTTTTTTAATAAACCTTTTTAATTTATTTTTCATAAAACTTAATTTCTACTAATTAACTCGGAATCTATTAAAAAAGATGTCCATATCTCCCGTTCACTTTCAACTTGGAAAGTGATTGCTTTATGTACCTTATAGTAAATATTTCTAGAATAATCCTCAGAGGCTGAAAATGTAATATTATAAACGCCTTTAGATAAATATAAATTCTTAAATATAAAAGAAAAATGAACTTCATTATTTGTTTCTATGGCTTCAAAAGATTGCCCATTAGGAAAGCCTTCAGCAACGCCTCTTTGTTCTTTATCATAAATAGCAAAACTAATATAGGGTGTTGTCTTTAAGTTTAAATTTTTAATAACACAATTAACCTTTATTGTATCCCCCCAATTAATAATATACATCCCATTTTCATGTTTTACATCATCAAAGGATGCGGACACTAATTCGATTGAATTATCAGTAAAAACGACATCAGAACTCTCATTCGTTAAAAAAGAATTATAATACATATCAATAGCTTTGGCCACATCTTCCCCTTGAAAAACAGACACCCCATGCTCCATTAATATAATTTGGTTACAAATACGGGACACCATGGGCATACTATGTGAAACAAAAATAATAGCGGTATTAGGTAAGATTAAATCAATACGCTTAAAACATTTTAAAATAAAACCCAAATCGCCCACCGCCAATACCTCATCAATAATCAACACATCGGGTTCCATTTGGGCGGCCACGGCAAAACCTAAACGTACTTTCATACCACTACTGTAATGCTGTACAGGCATATCTATAAACTCACGTATTTCGGCAAAGTCTATAATAGCTTCAACCTTACTGTCTATTTCCTTTTTGGTAAACCCCAGTACCGCACCATTGTTATAAATATTTTCACGCCCGCTTAATATACCATTAAATCCTGCACCCAACTCTATTAAAGCACCAACTTTACCTTTAATTTTAATAACACCCATATCTGGAGTTATTAAGCCATTTAGCATTTTAAGCAGGGTGCTTTTACCAGCACCGTTATGGCCAATAAGCCCAAGACATTCACCCCGTTTTACTTTAAAACTAATATCTTTGACTGCCCAAAACTCCTTATCGCGCAATATGCGCTCGTTTTTATTGCCTAAAACAGCAGCAAACAAGTCTTTAAAACCATACCATAAACTGGCCTTTAGGTCTTTACAGAACTTTTTGCTTAAATGTTCAACTTCAATTAAAATATCATCTTTCATACTTAACCATTACGTTCCACTAAAATGGGTATGGACATGCGGTAAAATACCAAGGCGATAAAAAACAGCAAAAAACTAACCACTAAAATCATCAAAAAATTAAAAAGATAAGCTGGTGGATGCCCAAGCACAACATTTCTAGACGTTACTACAAGCGTGGTAAGTGGATTGAGCTCCATGATGGTTTTCATAAAACCTGCTTTGGGAATAGCATAAACCACTGGTGTGATATACATTAAAAAACCAAGACCAACACTAATAATTTTTCCAACATCATTATACAGCATACCAAAAGGGGTTATAAATAAACCTAGGGTCATGCCAAACAAAATAGCAACTAAAAGCACCAACGGAAACAACAACAAATACCAATGAAACCCAACACCAAAAGCAAACACAAAAAACACCAACAGCGCTACTTTAATGGCACTATTGAATAACAATTTATAGAAACCAGATAAAATCAAGGCTTCTTTAGGAAAGTTAATTTTAGATAAAATCCCTTTAGCACCTTTTGTGGCTGTAAGGGGTGTATGTATAGATTCCGTTATTATGGACCAGATTAGCGTTCCCGTAAATGCAAAAACAGGATACGGAGCGCCGGTATCGGTCAATTGCACCGTTCCCGTATTATTAAGAAATACCCAAACCAAAGCGGTCATTAACGGTGTGATAAACGCCCAAATAATACCTAAATACGATTGCCTGTATTGCGACCTAATATCTCTAACGGCCAATTGTTTAGCCAAAAAATGGGAACCGATCAAATCTTTAAAAGACGCTTTTATGAGTCTTCCAAATTTTAAATTATTCTCCTTTCGGTAAATTCTGGTTTCCAACGACATGGTTTTCAAGGCTGTTTACGCTTTGTCTTGCAATTTACTAAATGACTCTTATACACCAAGTAAATATAATGAGGTAATTCCTTTCAAAAAAATGATAGGTGATAAAAAAGTAGATTTGTGTATTTGTGTATTTGTGTATTTGAATAACCACGTCATTACGAGGAGTCCCAATAATTGGGACGACGAAGTAATCTGCTTGTCTCAAACTCAACACATAAGATGCTGAAACAAGTTCAGCATGACAATTAATCAACACCCGACTTACCGATAAAAACCTTAAAAATCAAGGAAGCAGCGAAGGGTATGGGATGAAAAGCTGTCTGAGCGCAGCGAGTTTCTTTTCATCCGTGGCGGTGGGTTCCGTAGCATTTTCTCAGGGTTTTATCGCAAGTCTTGACCTTTTTGGTTCTTTTTGGGTCAAGCCAAAAACGAACATAAAAAACAGATTGCCTCGTTACTACTCAGTTTGCTATGGTGCAAAACATTTGAAAAATGGATTCCTGCTTTCGCAGGAAATCGAAGATTCGACGAAGTCAATGACAAGAACAACAACAAACACCAACCTCCCGATAGCTATCGGGACGATAAAAACCTTAAAAATCAAGGAAGCAAGAATGGAACATTGAGCACCGAAGGTGCAAAACGCACCCGTAAGCATAGTGCAGGCAAAGCTCCGAAATCCAGGAGCAAAGCGACGCGGAGTTTGCCGAACAGTTTTCGGCTACGTCCGAAAAATGCCTATCGGGAGCGGGTCCTTTTCTTTGGTTCGTTTCTTTTAGACAAGTAAAAGAAATGAACATTTAACAAAAAGATTGCTTCGTTGCTGCGTGCCTCGCAAGACACACAAATGCCAGTTCGAGTGATTCGACGCAGGAGAATCGTATCGAGAACCAAACAAATCAACAACAAACAGCTAAACAACAAACAACTAAACGAATCAACAACACCCGACCTACCGATAAAAACCTTAAAAATCAAGGAAGTAGGAAAGGGCAAAGAACTAAAAACGCCGAAGGCGCAAAACGATCCCGTAAGCATAGTGCAGGCAAAGCTCCGAAACCCAGGAGCAAAGCGACGCGGAGTTTGCCAAGCGGTTTTCGACCCAAGCCGAAAAATGCCTTCGGGGGCGGGTCGTTTTCTTTGGTTCGTTTCTTTTGGACAAGCAAAAGAAATGAACATAGCATTATGCTTCGACAAGCTCAGCATGACAAAAACACACGTCATTACGAGGAGTCCCAATAATTGGGACGACGAAGTAATCTGCCCATTCCTAAGATTGCTTCGTTGCTACCCTGCTTACTATGGCGTAAAACATTCTTAAAATAGATTCCTGTCGCAGTTTATCTTGAGCGTTAGCCGAAAGGCAGGAGAATCGTATCGAGAACCAAACTAATCAACAACAAACAGCTAAACAACAAACAACTAAACGAATCAACAACACCCGACCTCCCGATAAAAACCTTAAAAATCAAGGAAGCAGGAAAGGGCAAAGAACTAAAAACGCCGAAGGCGCAAAACGATCCCGTAAGCATAGTGCAGGCAAAGCTCCGAAACCCAGGAGCAAAGCGACGCGGAG
>JAHLEH010000009.1 GCA_018883545.1 Marixanthotalea marina
TAAAAGACCTCATTTGAGTCTTAACATGAAAACACCTAACTTTATACACAACAAAAAACCGATGAAGTTAACTTCATCGGTTTAATTTAATTTTTTAAATACTGTCAACCTATTTTAGGACGACTCAAAGTTTCTAGTTACTTCAAATTTACTCTAAACACATAATTAGTTGCTGTAATATACATTGTTTTTTCATCTGGTGTAAAAGCCAGGTTTGCCACACTTAATCTGTTAAATTTTATGCGACCTATTAGTTTTCCTTTTTTAGTAAAAATCCACACTCCGTCAGGTCCAGTAGCAAAAACATTCCCAGATTTATCTATTTTTAAACCATCGCAGCCTCCCATGCCTCGCTCACTAGCAACATTATAGAAAACACGTTTGTTTTTTAAATCGCCATTTTTATCTATGTCATATAAAAACCAACCTTTGTCTGGTCCATCTGTACTGGCTACAATCATGGTTTTCTTATCTGGAAAAATAGCCAGTCCATTTGGTTGTGGAATAGCATCATCTTGTAGTATTACATTACCACTTTTATCCATCCTATAAACTCCTTGAAAAGACAATTCTTTTTTAGGATCGGTTAAACCGCCTTCAAAACCATAGGCCGGGTCGGTAAAATATAAGTCCCCTTTACTTGACATTACTAAATCGTTAGGACTATTAAGCCTTTTACCATCATATTCACCAGCTACCGTAACATAATTTTCTTCAGGAGCTGTAATTGGCGCATCCATTTTGGCTACTCTTCCATCACCGTGTTGGCAAATTAACAATTCTCCATCCTTGGTTAAATAAAGTCCGTTAGACCCCATAAAACCACCTCTTGAAGCGCTGTCTGTATACCCAGAAGGCTTTAAATATTCTTCCTTCCCTCCTGCTCCAGTCCATTTATAAATAGTATTTGCTGGAACATCGGAAAACAAAAGCATTTGCTCTTTTTCAATCCACAAAGGCCCTTCGGTAAATTGGCAACCTTCTACAATTTTTTCAACTTTAGCATCTTTTGCAAAAATTCCGTTTAGTTCTTCAGAAACAAATTCAATCGTACCCATATCCTGAGCCGAAAGATTCAGTGCTAAAGCAAATAAGCTTAGTGTGATTAGTTTTTTCATTTAATTCAAACAGTTTAGTGTATTAAAATTTTATAAGTAATTAATATACCCTTCCATATTGGTACGAATTTTATAAACCTTACTATAGCTTACCATATAAAGGGTTTTCATGTCTTCGTCTCCAAAACAAAGGCTTACTGGGAAGGAAGGCAAATTAATCATGCCTACATATTCGCCAGTATTGTTGAAAATTTGAACACCATAATAAGTACCTACATAAATGTTACCCATTTTATCAATGGCCATACCATCTGCACTAGAAGATCTTCCTTTTCTATTCAAAACGTCTTCAGTTAAAAATAATTTAGCAAACTGACGTCCGTTACTAATTGTGCCATCTTCATTAACATCGTAAGCCCAAATATAATTATCTTTTTCACTGCTGACTGGGTACCAAGACTCATCATCGTAACAATTGTTTATGTATAATGTTTTACCATCTGGAGATAACAAAATACCATTTGGCATAGCAAATTCATTAGGTTCTGTTATGCGAGTTATTTTACCTTCTGGAGATACATAATAAACGGCGCGACCTGGCTGAAACTTTTCTGCTTCCATAGTAAACTGTGGGTCTGTAAAATAGAAACCACCCTTAGCGTCTGTTATAACATCATTTGGTCCATCAATAGATTTACCATCATACTTATCAACCAAAACCCTAACAACCTTTCCTTCTGTTGTCATTTCAACAACACGGTGGCCAATCATATCGCAAACAATAAGGTTTCCATTTTTATAAGGATAAAGACCATTTGCCTGCATTTTTCCTTGGGTAATGTTTTTATAACTTCCATCTGGTGAAAGTTCTACTATGGAGCTTTTACTTGGATCAGCATTCCAATTCTGGTCAAAATACATATTAGAAAAATAAACTTTTCCATCCATCCATTTTGGTCCTTCACTAAAGGTTAATGTTGGTTCAGTTTTAGAACCATCAACCAATAACTCTGGTGTTGCATCTTCTGGTATAATGGCATGGTAAGCAGCTAAAGCAGCTTTTTCTTTCTCTAAATAATCTGCTCTTGCTGGCCAAAATATATCCAATGCATCACAGCCCAGTTCACTGATATATGCACCATGCACCATATTTCCTGGCAAGCGCACAACATCATTTTCAGCCATATGTGCTGTACCATCTAAAATTATTTCGTCACATTCCCCTCGCAATACAAACATCATTTGTTCTTCTGGGTGGATGTGATGTGGAAATGTTGAACCTGGATCCATAGAAATGAAGCTTAATTGTGTATTTCTACCTGAAATCAACCTGGAATAAGCACCATCTGCTAATTTGGTTAATTGAAAATCGTATAAATCATAAACTGTATTAGACTCTAGATTAGGCTCTTGAGTGTTTTGAACGTCTGCAATGTTACTTGGTAAATTATCAATACCTAATTTTTTAAGGTAATCTAAACGCAACGGGCTTGATACTTCTAAGATTTTTGCTCCAGCATCTCCTGCAACCAAACCACTTTTAGTGCCTTTTTCCAAATAAACAAAATTTGTTTTTGGAGTTCCGCTGTGCGTACCATCTGGTGCTTCTCTTTTAATGTTAACAAGGGTTTCTGTTTTTCCATTGATTGATAAATTAACCGAACCTTCCTGAATAAAAATAAAACTATCTGATGGCAATACAGTTTCAGGAATACTTGTATTTGGTGCAGCTTCAATAACACTCACCATAGTACCACTTCCCCAGAAAATTTTTGCTGTAATACCTTCATTTAACTGTAAACTGTCAACATTGTTAAGGTTTTTTACTTTTCCTGCCTCAAGATTAGAAGCCACGTTACTATCGGGCAAACCAGAAAGTTCCCTAACGGTTAATTCATGCTGACTGATAAGTTCCTGATTTACAGCATGCCATTCAGGTGTATTTGATTCTTTACACTGAATGAACGTAAAAATAGCAACAGCAAGTAAGATACTATTTAATATCTGTTTAGTTAATTTTAAATTCATTGTTTAATTAGTTTGATTAAAAACTATAAAAATAAAGATTTTTAAGGTAAATCTTGCTTTTAAAAAAGTTAAGATTTAAAAAAACACACTTATTTATCAATTCTTGTATAAGTCCTGAAAATACTGCTTGTTGGTAGTTAAAACTGTAATTTGAACCTTAGTATATTTAAAAAATACCTATATTAGTTTTCTTGTAAAAGGATTATTATTTAATTATAGTAATGATCTAATAATAACATAATAACTAAACTTAAAAAATTTAAAATGAACTTTATTGATTCTATTAAAAAAACAAAACCATTACTATTAATTCCTGCGCTATTGGTTTTAAACAGTTCTTGCAAAAACTCGCAAACGCTTTTTCAAGAAAATGCATCCGATTGGGAAAAAAGTGGAAATGCAACTTGGGAATTCTCAGACGGTGCATTAGCTGGAAGTATTACCAGAGGTAACAGTTTTGTAATGACAAACCAAAAATATGATGATTATGTTCTTGAACTAGAATTTAATCCTGATGCGGCTATAAATTCTGGGGTTTATATCCACTGTGGTGAAAAAGTTATAAATACCGATGTTTGCTATGAAGTAAATATTTCTGATACCAATGCAAATCCTGATAATAGAACAGGTGCAATTGTGCCTATAGCTGCACCAAAGGCTACTATTGAAAGTATTGGTAAATGGAATACTATGAAGATTAAAGTGGAAGGCAACCATTTTCAGGTTTGGACCAACGGTATTTTAACTGCCGACGCTACAGATGACAAACTTTCTGATGGCTATATTGGGCTACAAGCATTGGGCAACAACCAAGATAATGGTGTTATAAAATTTAGAAATGTAAAAATAACGCCATTAAACTAATATTAAAAACTTCATTATTGTAAATAAAAAAACCTCTCGAAATTCGAGAGGTTTTTTGTTGAAAATAATTATGTTGAACGTTAATTATTTTTTAATCAAAGAACGGAGCGTCACCTCTTTTGTATTCTCTCATTGCCTCAATATTAAGGTCTACACCAATACCAGGTTTATTGGATACAGTTACGAAACTGTCTTTAACCCAATCCCCTTCATCAAATATTACAATTTTCTTGTACATATCGTTTGTATGGAAGTAAGACTGCCACTCCATTAAATGGAAGTTAGGTACTGAAGCACAAACATGTGCACAAGCCATAGCTCCTAAGAATGATGCCACCATGTGTGGAGAGAATGGTACATAATACAAGTTTGCAAGGTTTGCAATACGTTGTCCTTCACCAAGTCCACCACATTTTTGTAAATCTGGCATAACAATATCTACACCGTTATCCAGTAATTGTTTGAAAGCATGTCCTAAATAAGCATTCTCTCCTGCAGAAATTGGTGTACTGGTTTCTTCTGCAATTGTTTTAAATGCATCGTAGTTCTCTGCAGGTATCGGCTCTTCTAACCAAGTTAAGTTTAAATCTTCAACTTTCTTAGCAATTGTTTGTGCTGTTACGTGATCGTAACGTCCGTGCATATCCACACACAAATCAATTTTTGGCCCAACAGCTTTACGTACTGCAGCTAATTGGTCATACATTCTGTTTATCTCACCCGGACTAGCTGTCCAGTTGTATCTATCATATTTATCTGGATCGCCAGCATAATCTAAGTCAAACTTTAATGCATTGAATCCCCAGTTACTAATAGCATCTGTTGCTGCCTGAGCAAAATCGTCAGGTGATGGGAATCTAACACGGTACAAAGCTGTATCACAATATACTCTTACTTTATCTCTAAATTTTCCACCTAAAAGTTGATATACTGGAAGGTCAAGTGCTTTACCAGACAAATCCCAAAGCGCTGTTTCAATAGCTGAAAGTACGGCTACATACATACCTGCTTGGCCACCACCAAAATGTCCGGCTCTTCTAATATCTTCAAAAATTTTGTGTACGTTAAAAGGACTTTGACCTCTTAATCTACGGCCAAACCCTAAAGCAAGGCTTTCTGATCCTCTAATAGCATCTACACCTTCACCACAACCGTATATTCCCTGGTCACTATGAATTTTAACAAAAAGGCTTCCTCCTATAATTCCACACTGAACATCTGTAATCTTTAAATCAGATGGTGCAGAAAGCTTTGGCTGATCGTCAATTTTGTTTGTATAAGTCATACCGAAAGTATCTGAAAGCGCTGTTGCTGCTCCAAATACACCGGCACTGGCGATCGCACTCTTAGTTAAAAACGAACGCCTAGAAAATGATTGTTTCATAATTTTAATTTTTGTTAATTATTTTAATTTTTAGTTTACCAGGTTCTTTCCTTTAAAATTTCTTGAATTTGCTCTTTAGCAACAGGCAATTCATCCATATGATCGTTTAACCATTGAGAAAAATCTTTCTCTATGTCTTCTGACCAACGTGTATCGATTTGACCTGCAGTATATTTACCTTCTCTTAAACGTTGGTGGCCAAACATATCTCTTAACCTAACAACCTCTGAGGTTTTAACGATGCGTTCTGCTAAATGAGGAGGAATAAATACAACGACTCCCATTCTACCCAAAACAACATCTCCAGGCATTACCGTAGTTTGACGGATTAATGTTGGCTTATTGATACCCATAATCATAGTATTTGGATATCTTCCTGGATTATGATAAGAGGGATCATAACTTGTGTAATAAGAAGTAAATCCTCCTATTTCCTCTAATCCTTCAACATCCCTTAAAGCACCATCGTATACAATACCATTTCCACTTTTTGCAAAAATAGCATTACCCACATTATCACCAATAGTAGGACCATCAAGTTTTGCTCCAAATTGGTTTACTACATATACATCTCCTTTTTCCAACATATCGATTGGCCAAGAGTTTTGACCTCTTCTACCTTTAGCTTTTCCAACAGAATCAATAGCTTTCCACATATCATATCTTCCTGGCATAAAAATAGTTGTAAAGGCACGTCCTACTAAAACGCTATCTGGATTAATGTACTTCCATCCTTCTGCTATTTGGTGCGCATAACCTGCATTTTTCATTGTGGACCAAGCTTCTTCTACACTCACATATTTCATTCTTCGTAAAATATCGTCTGGAACTTTTGGTCTTCCATCAGGAAAGCGTTCTCCAGTCCATGAAGGTGTAAGCGCAATCAGTTCTTCTTTACTGATAACTACATCTTGGGCATAAACCTGAGACCCAAATGTAAGAGCTATAACTGCTAATAATATTTGTTTTAGTTTTGACATACTCGTTGTTAATTTAATTTAATTGTTTTAGTTATTAATGTCTTTTGAATTCTACTTCTTCAGGCTGCTCCCCTTCTGGTTGACGGTTGTGCCACCAACTTGCCAAAATGGATCCTGTAATATTCATTAAAGGTCCAAAGACAGCAGGCGCCAAACCTAAAGTAGCTATTTTTCCTAATTGGGTAGCAATACCAGACGCCAAGCCTGCATTTTGCATACCTACTTCCAACGCTACAGTTCTACAGTCACTTTCGGGCATTTTAAAGAGTCTAGCTCCCCAATAACCCAAAGTGTAACCACACATATTATGTATAAGTACAACAACAATTAATATAGGCCCAATAGCTAATAAACTATCTCTTCCTGCTGCTGTTATAATTGTTAAAATTAAAGCGATACCAACCATAGAAACTACCGGCATAGCTTTATCAAGCCATTGTGATTTTCCACTTAATAATTTGTTGAAAATCAAACCAGCGCCAATTGGAATGATGATCATTTTAAAAATATCCCACATCATTTCCAAAACATTAATTTCTATAAGGGAACCTGCTAAAAATTTCATTAATACAGGCGTTATAAATGGTGCCAAAAGTGTAGTAATTGACGTTACCGTTAAAGAGAGCGCCAAGTTTGCTTTGGCCAAATAGCACATAACATTTGACGCCAAACCACTTGGAGAACAACCAATCAATATAATACCTGCCGCTATTTCGGGTTCAAGTCCTGTCGCATTTGCAAGTGTTAATCCTATTATAGGCATAATCATAAACTGGCTTGCCACACCTATAATAACACCTTTAGGTGATTTAATTACAGCAGCAAAATCCTGTATACTCATGGACGTACCCATACCAAACATGATAATCTGAATTAATGGTACTATTAAGACTTTTAAGTTAAAACTTCCCCATTCTGTAAAATATTCAGGGTGATAGAGTGAAAGACCTACGGTTCCAAAAATTACCATTGTAAAGGATAATCCACTCAACGTTTTATTCCCTTTAAAAGCTATGGCCAAAGCCGTGAAAAACAATAATAAAGCCCAGCCCGCATAAGGTGCATGAGTAGTAGCAACAATATAAATGTAAGCTATTAAAAAAATTAGGGCAGCAATGTAAAAATAATTGTAAGAATTTTTAGTAGTTGTTGATTGCATATTTGCTAATTAGTTTAGTTGGTTATAGTTAGAGTTCGCAATCGTTGTAGGTGCAAAACTCAAAAAAATTAATGGAGGTCAATTTAGTAAATTATATTTAAAAACCTAGTCTATTTAACACCTAGCAAAAAAAATTAACATTTTTTATGAATTAATAAGTTTGCTTAAAATCACAAACAAAAAACCATTTTGTAAGTTAAAACATAATTCGAGCAATTTGGTTTATTTACATACTAATAAAGAAAATTAAAAAGCCCCGCTAAGCGGGGCTTTTTGTTTATTAAGAAATAAATTTTCTTTTATTTAAGGAACATCCCAAAATACTCTAGTAGTTAAAGCATTGTTAGTAGTTGTTATTCCTTGAGCAGCTCTAGCCGCAGCATAAGCATCCGGATTTGAACCACTTTCTTGTGTTGGATAAGGTACCCTTCTTACAAAACCGCCATTTAGGTTGTTATTATACAAATTAGGGCTTAACGCAGGCCAACCAGATCTTCTAAAGTTAGACCACCCTTCCAATGGGTTATTGATATTAGATACCCAATATTCTGTATTGATTAATCTAAGTGCATCGGTAGCATTGTATGCTACTTCCGGACCTGCTATATAGTCATCTTGATCTGAAGCAGAAATTGCTCCATAATCTCCAGGATATAATGCATATTGATCCATACTTGCTCTAATACCTGCTTCATATAATACTTGAGCATCACCAGAAATCCATCCTCTAAATGCTGCTTCTGCTAATAGCAGTTTAGTTTGAGAATTTGTAAGAAAGAACCTAGGTGCTTGCGTATTAAACAACGCAAAATAATTAGGTTGTGAATAACTTAATCCACCTTCTGGGTTTGGCCCTGGGTAATCTGGATGGTCTGTAACTGTAACATCACTATAACCAACGGGAAAACCCTGTTGTTCAGACAATGTTACGTCTGGTGGAGTTAACAACACAGTATTTGGGTTAAAATATTTTCCTGCAACATATACAGAACGAGGATCCTCAGTTAATTGGTATTGGTCTATTAAAGGCTTTTCTAAATAATAGTAATAAGGGTTATTATTACTAATACCATTCATACCATTACTGTAGAACTCATTCCAAAACAATACAGCATCATCATCGTTTGTCTGCATCACACCTCCAGCGAATGCCTCAGATACAATACTAGCGGCCTTGCTTGCATTCAACTTAGAATAACGCATACCCAATCTCAATAATAATGAATTACCAAACCGTCTCCATTTTGTAACATCTCCATCAAACAAAAGGTCTCCCGCTACTGCTGGGTTACTATTATTCAATTTAGAAACAGCATCTTTAATCTCAGCATACAAATCATCATATATAGCTGTATCGTCATCATATTTAGGTGTAAAGTTTCCATCTAAAAACGCTCTACCGGCTTCACTGTAAGGAACATCACCATGGGTATCTACCAAGTTCATAAAAATTAATGCTTTCCATAAACGCATGGCACTTTTTAAGTTTAAAGTACTTGGGTCGTTATCCAAAAGCTCTAATGCTTGTACAAGGTTTTTTATTGGCCCACCATAATTACCCCATCTTATTTGATTGAAGTTATTATTGTTTTCGTTAAACTGAAACCCAGAAGTTGCTCCCAAATCGTAAGCATTTTGAAAATACTGAGCAATGGTTGCTTCCCCTTCCCAAGATCCAAAACTCAAACCTACAATTGTGTTGGCAAAAATAAATTCTGGATCGAGCTCATTAATTGCATAAGGGTTTGTGTTCACTTCTTCGAACCCCTTATCACACCCCGTGAATGCCAATATGACACAACACGAAATAATTATACTCTTTATTGTTTTCATAAATATTCTTTTTTTTTAAAATTTAACATTTACACTTAAAGTAAAGTCTCTAGTTGTAGGCAATGTAGTTTGCTCATAACCAACCCTTGAATCTTGAGAAGAAGCAAAAGCTTCTGGATCTAAATCTGGGATATCTTTGGAAAGAAGTGCCACATTACGACAAGATGCAGATAATGTTAAACCTTTTATAAAACTATCACTATTTCTTAAAACACTACCTAAATCATAAGTTAAAGAAATGTTTCTCAATCTAATAAAATCTGATTTAAATATAAATGGATCTCCTATCTGATTATTTCTAAAACCAGCATAGTATGCTGCTAAGCTACCTGGAGCCGGCGCAGGTGTATCTGTACCTTGAATAACAGCATCAGGAATTGGTGCAGTACCGTCACGACCTACTAAGGAAGCTTTTGTGTGTCCTTGTCTTAAACCATTTAAAGCTGTAGATGAGATTACCTTACCTCCTGTTTTGAAATCGAAGAATACGCCAAGTGTTAAATTTTTGTATCTGAAGTTGTTCGTCCAACCCCCTGTCCATTTTGGTAAGGCACTACCAAAATATCTATAATCACTTGGTGATGTAGCGATAACATAACCGTCGCTATTAACTTGAATTCTTCCTTGCGCATCTCTCTCATACGTTCTAGCTGCCAACTGGTTTAATGGCAAGCCTACTTGATAATAAAGACGACCTAAGAATTCGTTTCCGCCATATTCTGCAACTAAGAATTGGTCTGAAGTTGGCGATAATTTCAACACTTCAGATTCGTTAAATGCAGCATTAAAAGTGGTTGTCCATGTAAAATTGTCATTCTGTATAGGCGTAACATCTAATAAAAACTCAAAACCACGGTTTTGTAAAGACGCTAAGTTTTGTGGTGTAGAACCATATCCTGAAGTTGAAGAAATATCAACATTCAAAATTTGGTCTGTAGTTGTTTTTTCATACACAGCCATATCTAAATTCACACGGCTTTTAAACATTCTTAATTCCAAACCAATTTCCTTTTCTGTAACTGTAAAAGGTTTGATATTTGGGTTTGGAGAAGATCCTCCTGCAATAGCACCTAATTTTTGACCATCAAACGCATTAGCATTAAGGTTGTATAATAAGTTGCCTTGAAAAGCACCAACACCGTCCGCTTTACCAACTTCAGCCCAAGTAGCTCTTAATTTACCATAAGTTAACCAACTTGAATCTAACAGTTCTGAGAATATAAAACTACCTCCAACAGATGGATATAAATAGCTATTATTATCTGGGTTTAATACAGAGAACCAATCATTTCTAACTGTAGCGTTCAAGAATAAGATATCTTTATACCCTAAATCTGCAAAAGCATACAAAGAATTGATTTGTGTTCTTCCAAACCCATAACCATTTCTAACTTGTATACCATTACCTATGGAGTAAAGGTCTCTAATTACAAAATCGTCAACACCTGCACTTACAGTTTGGTCCTTCACTTTAAAGATATTACCTCCAACACTTAACTCAGTAGAAAAATCTCCAAATTCTTTGTTGGCACCTATTAAGAAGTCGGCGTTCAAGTCTGTACCTTTACCGTTACTCACATCATAAGATCCATTGAATCCACCTGTGTTGTTGTCAATAGGGTTACTTGTACCGACACCAGTCGGGTTATTTCTTTCATTAAATGACGTTGAATAATCATAGTTTATCCTACCCATTGCATACAACCAATCTGCAAACTGGTATCTCAGTGAGATAGTAGCCAGTAAACGGTCTCTAGTATCTAAAAAGAAAATACGCTCATTAAGATAATAAGGGTTGTTTAAAGTTCCTTGGAACCCAGAAGTTCTCCATTCTGTAGTAGTTGCTGGGTCTACAGTACTATTTTTAAAAGCACTTAACGGAATGGATGTAGACATTCTGTGCAAGAAGTTCGCTGCACCTTGCCCTTGTTGCCCAATTTGAGGCGGGTTATCCATATTTTCATGAGAGTAATTGGCATTAATAGATAATGTCAATTTATCAGTAATGTTATGATTCAACCCTAAGTTAACGATTTTTCTAGTGAATTCGTTAATAGGATCTATACCTTCATTATGTGTATGTGAAAAGGAAGCTCTGAAACTACCGTTAGCACCTCCACCAGATAAAGCGATTGAATTTGTTATGGCAGTACCTGTTCTGTAATACCCTTTAAGTCTATCTGGACCATAAGCTGAATAAGGTGCAAAAGATCCATCAAATAATATTTGAGGTGCACCATCTAATCTTTCTCCCCATCCAAACTGTCCAGAATCAGCTGCTTGTCCTTGCGTTGCAGGCCTTACACCGTTAGTACCTTGTCCGTATTCTTGTTGGTAATCGGTATAATCCAATACTGTTTGAGCCGTAAAACTAGAAGTTAACTCTACGCCAATACCTTGGTTTCTTGCACCGCTTTTTGTGGTAATGATGATAGCTCCGTTGGCAGCTCTTGCCCCATAAAGCGCGGCAGCAGTAGCACCTTTTAAAACAGTCATACTCTCAACGTCATCTGGGTTGAAAATTGTCATATTATCACCACGGTCACGGTTATTACCACCACTAGCTCCACGGTTACCTTGACTCATAGGAAGACCGTTTATTACAATAAGTGGTGCATTATCTACACCGTTAAATCCTGATTGACCACGTAAACGAATCTTGGTACTACCACCAGCACCTGATGATGGGGGTGAAATATCCAAACCGGCTACTTTACCTTGAACCGATTGCATAACGTTAGTCGTTCTGTTGGTTGATAAATTTTCAACATCAACCGTTTGTTGGGCATAACCCAACTTTTTAGATTCCTTTTTAATACCTAATGCAGTTACGACTACTTCGTCAAGTGCATTAGTACTTTCAGCTAAAGTTACATTAATAACTGTTTGGCCAGCTACAGCCACTTCTTTGGTTTCGTAACCTAAATAAGAAAATGTTAACGTAGCGCCACTTTGACCTGCAGGTACCTGAATTTGATATTCTCCATCAAAATCGGTTACCGTTCCTGTGTTGGTGTTTTTAAGAAGTACATTCACACCAAGTAATGGTACTCCATTAGCGTCAGTTACTTTACCTGTAACAGACTGCGCCTGAACGAAACTCGACAGGCAAAGCATAAGAACACCAAACATAATTGCTTTCATCCCAAAAGCACCTTGCATAAAACGCCTAGGACTACAATAAATTGTGAAAAATTTTTGCTCCATTGATTTAATTAGTTTTAGTTAATAAAATTTAGTTGTTTATGTACAATTGAAAATAGTATTGTTATTGTGAAGGGTAAAAAGACATAAGGCATACTAATATTACCTTAAAAAATTACTAAACATATAAAGCAATATATCCTACTATAACTCAAACGTTTTCGTAGAATATTTAAAAAAAACTTAAAGTTTAAAAGAAAAATCACTTTAAAAAAAGCGATTCGGTCTATTGTAATTTTCCTATCATTCCTTGTCAATTAACAAATTATTACCAATTATTTTTCGAACATACAAATTATTTTCTTTAAAAAAAAAATTAAAGTGTTTTTTTTGCTTTGAAGAAGCAATCTAAGTGTAAAATTAACACTTTTATAAAAATTTATGGACAATTAAGGCGATTGAAAAGTAACCTGAACAGAAAATTAAATATAATAAATTTTCTTTGAATTTCACCTAAAAAATAGATGCTCTTTAAAAGAACAAAAAAGCCCCAACTTATACAGTTAAGGCTTTTCGTGATCGCGACAGGATTCGAACCTGTGACCGTCTGCTTAGAAGGCAGATGCTCTATCCAGCTGAGCTACGCGACCAGTATACTAATAATTAGAGTCATGTGAAATATGACTGTTTATGTCGGGGTGGCAGGATTCGAACCTGCGACCTCCTGCTCCCAAAGCAGGCGCGATAACCGGGCTACGCTACACCCCGGACTGAGCGTTGAAAAATGTCTTATAGACATTTTAGCGATAGGGCCAGCCGTCGGGCGGGTCTTGAATCGCACTACTCAAGTCTTTTCTTGCGGAGAGACTGGGATTCGAACCCAGGCAGCACTTACGCGCTGACAGATTAGCAATCTGCTCCATTACCACTCTGGCACCTCTCCTAATTTTAAAGAACTTCTGCAATAATTTTGCGGTTGCAAATGTAACGTATTCCTTTATTACAACACAACTATTTTTATTTTTTTTTTGATTTGTTATTCTGGATATTCAACCCGTAGGTGATAAATATTTGCGAGCTTGCGTTTTAACACTTTTTTAATGGACTCAATTTCCTTAAATGTAATATTTGCATTTAAAAATTGGTCTTCTTCTATTTGCTTATTTATAATATTTTCTACAAAACCATCTATTTTTATAGAGGTGGGATTCTTCAGGCTTTTAGATGCAGCTTCTACACTATCGCACATCATTAAAATAGCTGTTTCTTTACTAAATGGCTTAGGTCCAGGATAACTAAAATCTAATTTATCTAAATACTCGTTCTGCTCTTTTTCCTTAGCATAAAAATAATAAACTGTACTGGTGCCGTGGTGTGTTCTAATAAAATCTATTACCCTATCCGGTAAATTATTCTTTCTGGCTATTTCTATCCCCGTAATAATATGGTCTATTATCATTCTGGCACTTTCTTTATTAGATAGTTCATCATGTGGATTAATACCAGTTATTTGATTTTCGGTAAAATAGGTTGGGTTTTTCATTTTACCAATATCATGATATAATGCCCCTACACGAACCAACATGGCATTAGCTCCAATCTCGCTTGCCGATGCCTCGGCTAAATTGGCCACATTTAAAGAATGATGAAATGTTCCCGGAGCAACATTTGCCAACTCTTTCAGTAATTTTGTATTGGTATCTGACAACTCCAATAGGGATACGTCTGAAACCAGACCAAATATTTTTTCATACACATATATAAGAGGTTGTACAAACAATGTTGCCAAACCACATAGAATAAACCAAATAAAGGTTTCCCAATTTATGGTTTCAATACTACCTTCGTGAATAACAAAGAAAGCAAAATAGGCTATAATATAAATGAGGGTTATTTGCCCAACAGATATAAAAAGGTTAGCGCGTTTGTAAAGTTCAGAAACCGTTAGTATGGTTACAATACCTGCTATAATTTGCAAGAACATGTACTCGTAACTATTAGGCACAATAGACCCCAACAAAAGCACGGTAATTACATGGGCGAACATACCCAGTCTGGCATCAAAAAAAGCTTTTAAAACCAAAGGCAATATACATATAGGAATGATATATATGTACTTTGAATTATAGTTAACAACCATGGTAGTTAACAGCACCATTAAAAGTATGTTGAAAAATATAAACGTCACTTTTGTATTGTTCTCAAAAATATCCAATCGGTACTTCCTTAAAAACAACAGTAACATTAAAAGTGCCAACGAAACCAACAGGATATATGCAAATAAAATCCAATTGTAATTAGACTTACTCCACACTTGAGATTCGTACTCGGCCTTTAGCGATTTTAAAATCTGGTATTTGTTGCCTTCTACAACTTCTCCTTTTGAAATGATTAATGTTTGTTTTTCAATACTGCCTCGAGAATATGATATCTTATCCAGATCGTCTTTTAAAGCTTTATCGGTAAACGATTTGTCGTAAGTTAAATTAGGCTGGATTAAATCAAAAAAAAGTGAAACAAAAATATTAGTATAAGCTTCATAATTTTTTTCAGAAAGCATTTTACTAACCATTGGCTTAATTTCATCTAACCCTATTAAACTGGAATAAGTTGTGTTATGCTTCTTAACCCTTCCTTCCAAAATAACCACCACCCTATCTTCAGGGAAATTATAATCTTCATTTAAAATTCCAAAATGGTATAGTTCAGTAATTATATCATTGCCAAGACTAGACAGCTCATTTAAAGCATATCTTGGAATAGAATCTGAAAACGTTTTGTTAAACTCTTCATCAAATAATTCACGGACTCGTTTTTCTACCGAAGCATCTTCATCAAAATATAAAATAGAATGGTTTATTATATTCTGCCTTTCTTCAGAAATTTCCTCTTCAGACTTTTGAATGGCAAAATTAAATGGGGCATATAAATTTTCAGATTGCCAAGGTTTTCCCTTTTCAAAATTGTATTTAAACTTTCCACTTTTTGGAAATAAATACACGATTAAAAACGTGGTACAAACAAACAATAACCCTTTATAGATTAAAGAATGGTTTCTGTACAATTTATTTATAAAATCTCGCATTGTAAGGATTAGGTTTTCAAATGTAATAAATTCTGAGCCTTCTTTTAATTTTATAAAAGAGTATTGACCACGCTTTCTTCATAAAAATGATTAATTTAGCATACACCAAGTTAAATTGTTAAAAAATGAATAATGAAGTGGTAATTGTATCAGCTGCTAGAACACCTATTGGTAGTTTTATGGGTGCATTATCCACCATTTCAGCACCCAAACTTGGTGCTATTGCTATTAAAGGTGCTTTAGAAAAAATAAACTTAAAGCCTGAAATGGTAGAGGAAGTTTTAATGGGTAACGTTGTTCAAGCAGGTACTGGCCAAGCACCCGCAAGACAAGCGGCCATTTATGCCGGCATACCAAATACCGTTCCCTGCACAACTGTAAACAAAGTCTGTGCTTCTGGTATGAAAGCCGTTATGCAAGGGGCACAAACTATTGCATTGGGAGATACCAACATTGTGGTTGCTGGCGGCATGGAAAACATGAGTTTGATTCCTCATTATTTATATGCGAGGACAGGCACAAAATTTGGTCCGACATCTTTAGTGGATGGCATGCAGAAAGATGGCTTGGTAGACGCCTACGACCAAAATGCTATGGGCGTTTGTGCTGATTTATGTGCCACAGAATACCAATTTTCTCGCGAAGACCAAGACGCCTATGCCATACAATCGTACAAACGGGCTGCCGAAGCTTGGAAATCAGGCAAATTTAATAATGAAGTGGTACCCGTTGAAGTACCACAACGCAAAGGCGACCCATTAATTATTACCCAAGATGAAGAATTCTCTAATGTCATCATTGATAAAATCCCTTCGCTTCGTCCTGCTTTTACAAAAGATGGCACCGTAACCGCCGCCAATGCGTCTACCATAAATGATGGCGCTGGCGCAGTTATTTTAATGAGTAAGAAAAAAGCAACCGAATTAGGTCTAAAAATACTAGCAACAATAAAAGGGTATGCCGATGCCGCCCAAGAACCCAAATGGTTTACTACAGCACCTGCAAAAGCCCTTCCCAAAGCGCTTTCAAAAGCTGGTATTTCGTTAAGTGATGTTGATTATTTTGAATTTAACGAAGCGTTTTCTGTTGTTGGGTTGGCAAATATGAAAATTCTAGGATTGAATGACAGCAACGTAAATGTAAACGGCGGCGCCGTAGCACTAGGCCACCCGTTAGGTTGTTCTGGTGTTAGGATTTTAATTACACTTCTCAATATATTAGAACAAAACAACGCAAAAATTGGAGCCGCAGCTATATGTAATGGTGGCGGTGGTGCTTCCGCAATTGTTATAGAACGTCATTAATTATTTGGTTGAATTATTTTTTATGAGTTACTTGCCGAAAATTAACATGGACCGTTTGAAAATACTTTTCCCTGAAATTGTTTTCAATACAAAAATGAATCAACAGGTAGCCCAAATATAGCATGCAGTACGGAGTTTGTAATTTAAGCATTGTTCCATTAAGATCAGAACCAACAGATAAAAGCGAGCTTGTTTCCCAAGTTTTGTATGGTGAACATTTTAAGGTGTTGGATCAACGTAAATTTTGGAGTAAAATCCGTTTGGCCTTCGATAACTATGAAGGCTGGATAGACAATAAACAATACAAGGAAATAACCGAGAACGATTACAATGCTCTGAACAATACAAACCCAAAACTATCAACTGATTTGGTTGAATTTATTGAAGATGAAAACAGCCAACTACACCCTATTTTGTTGGGATCTTCACTCAACAGTCTTGAAATATTAGACCACAAACACGACGGAAATAGCATTGAAAGCATTCAGCCCAAGGAAAACCTTATTGAAACGGCATTACTTTATTTAAACAGTCCATATTTATGGGGCGGTAAAACGCCTTTTGGTATCGACTGTTCAGGCTTTACCCAAATGGTCTACAAACTAAATGGGCATAAACTACTACGAGATGCTTCACAACAAGCTACCCAAGGCGAAGCCCTTAGTTTTATTGAAGAAAGCGAACCTGGCGATTTAGCTTTTTTCGACAATAATGAAGGTATTATTGTGCACGTAGGCATCATAATGAAAGACAATTATATTATTCACGCCCACGGTAAAGTAAGAATTGACCGCTTAGATAATTATGGTATTTACAATGCCGATAAAAAAACGCACACCCATAAACTTCGGGTCATTAAAAAAGTTATTTAAGCTTTAGTTTTTCAATAAATTATTAAGCTGGACATACTGCAACAAAACAATGGTTCTGGTGTCGATTATTTGTCCGCTATTCAACATATCTACTGCCTCCTTAAAAGGAATTTCCAGAACCTCAATATCTTCATGTTCGCTATCCAATCCACCGCCTTCACCAACTTTCATGGCTTCGGTATATTCTCCAATAAAAAAATGCATTTTCTCTGTCATAACGCCTGGTGAAGAATATGCTTCGTAAACCTTTTTAACATTGGCTACCCGAAAACCTGTTTCCTCCTCAGTCTCTCTAATAATGCAAGTAATTGGGTCGTCTTCATCCAACATCCCTGCACAAACTTCCACCAACATACCATCTGCATTGCCATTCATATAAGTTGGCATTCTAAATTGTTTGGTAAGGATAATCGTTTGTTTTTCTTTATTGTACAACAAAATGCCAGCACCATCGCCTCTATTGTAAACTTCGCGAGCCAGAGTAACCCACTTTCCGTTTCTTAATTGAAAATCGAAAATTATTTTCTTCAAAATGTAATAATTATCTGAAAGGAGTTTACTGATAATGTTCTTTAAACGCTTTGAAATCATATATTAAAAATTCATTTGTTTATGCTTAGTAACAATTTCTATAAAAAATGTGAAATTAAAAATTTAATGCATCTAAAATATTTCAAATATCTAGTAGCTAGTTGATATTTTTCAATATATCGACAAAAAAACCAACCCTTACAATTATGTGGTTTATAGTTGTTTACTTAACAAAAAGCAGTATATTTGGTTAGCTATTAACCCAAATCCGTTTAAAGTACATGCAAAACTGTGCCCAAATAAAAATTCCGTTATTGCTCTTACTGGAACAAATACAAATTGTTACAGTTTTAATCGTTGTGGTTATTTTCTTCGGTATCCTACTTATTTTAGGCGTTAGGAAATCCTACAAGCTCAAAAAGGAAAACGAAAAACTTGATGAAATAAGTGAAAAATTGGCCAAAGAAGAAAAAAAGTACACCGATTTTACTGATGGCCATATGTACCAATAACAAACAAAAAAAGCCTGCTAATGCAGGCTTTTTTGTTTTCGAAACTAACGCACTAGTTTTTTATATTTTATTCGTTTCGGCATTAAATCACCGCCTAAACGTTTCTTTTTATTTTCTTCGTATTCACTAAAACTACCTTCAAAGAAATACACTTGTGAATTACCTTCAAAAGCTAAAATATGGGTGCAGATTCTATCCAAAAACCAACGGTCGTGACTAATAACCACAGCACAACCCGCAAAGTTTTCCAAACCTTCTTCCAAAGCTCTTAATGTGTTTACATCTAAATCGTTGGTCGGCTCATCCAAAAGCAAAACGTTTCCTTCTTCCTTAAGTGTCATGGCCAAATGTAAACGGTTACGCTCACCTCCAGACAACAATTTCACTTTTTTATTCTGTTCGCTACCCGAAAAATTAAAACGACTTAAATACGCTCGGGAATTTACTTGCCTGCCTCCCATCATAATTAATTCTTGACCTTCACTAAAGTTTTCCCAAATGGATTTTTCTGGGTCTATATTAGCGTGTTTTTGGTCTACGTAAGCCAATTTAGCTGTGTCACCTACTTTAAATTCACCTTCATCTGGGGTTTCTTCCCCCATAATCATTCTGAAAATAGTGGTTTTACCGGCACCATTCGGACCAATAACACCAACTATTCCGGCCTGTGGCAAGTTGAAGTTTAAATCTTCGTAAAGTAACTTATCGTCATAGCCTTTACTTACGCCAACAGCTTCAATAACATTAGTTCCTAATCTTGGGCCGTTAGGTATATATATTTCTAATTTTTCATCAAGCTGTTTTTGGTCTTGGCTCATTAACTTATCATAATTCTTTAAACGTGCCTTCTGTTTGGTTTGTCGACCTTTGGCTCCTTGACGCACCCATTCCAACTCACGTTCCAAGGTTTTTTGACGTTTGGAAGCCGATTTACTTTCTTGAGCCAATCGTTTCGCTTTTTGATCTAACCAAGAGGAATAATTTCCTTTCCAAGGAATACCTTCACCTCGATCCAATTCCAATATCCAGCCAGCGACATTATCCAAGAAATACCTATCGTGGGTTACGGCTATAACGGTTCCTTTATAGTTGGCTAAATGTTGTTCCAACCAATGTACCGACTCAGCATCTAAGTGGTTTGTAGGTTCATCTAACAACAACACGTCTGGCTCTTGAAGTAATAATCTGCACAAAGCGACACGGCGTCGTTCACCACCAGACAAAACACTTATCTTTTTATCGCCTTCAGGTGTACGCAAGGCATCCATGGCGATTTCTAATTTTGTGTCCAATTCCCAAGCATTGGCCGCATCAATCTGATCTTGAAGCTCGGCTTGCCTGTTCATGAGTTTTTCCATCTTATCTGGGTTGGAGTATACTTCCTCCAAGCCAAACATATCGTTTATTTTATTGTATTCATCTAAGATAGCAACCGTTTCGGCAGCCCCTTCACGAACGACTTCCATAACGGTTTTATTCTCATCCAACTTTGGTTCTTGCTCTAAATAACCAACTGTATAATTAGGCAAAAAGATAATATCGCCTTGATAGTTTTTATCAACACCCGCAATGATTTTAAGCAAAGTTGATTTACCAGACCCGTTAAGCCCTAGAATGCCTATTTTGGCACCATAGAAAAAACTGAGGTGTATATTTTTTAAAACTGGTGTATTGGCACCTTGAAATGTCTTGGTTAAACCAGACATTGAAAAGATTACTTTTCTATCGTCACTCATATAAACTATTTGTTTTTATTTTACTGAAGAATTAAACCCTCCCTTTTAACGCATTAAAAACCCAAGCAATAGCAAAAAACCCAAACCCTACAGCGGCAAAGCCCCAACCGGCAACATCATCGTATTTAAAGGCACCAAGACCTATTAAAAGTAATCCTACCAGAATCATTATTGTCGTTGCCCAAGCGAGGACTGTATTTTTGTTCATTGCCATAATCAAGTTAATTAAAGTTTAAGAGGTACAAATATCGCATTTTTTAAACAAAAAAAGCATCCAAGTTTTTGGATGCTTTTAATCTTTAAACTAAAAAAAGGTTATTGAACTTAAATTTTAAACACAAGAACGATTTTTCTTAATGTTTTATAAATTTAATATTCAAATAATATATTTTTCATAAAAATTTTATAATAAGAATTAATTTACAAATTAATTATAAATGTATGTATATAAATTTAAATCCGAAATATGTTTTCAAATCTTTAATTCTGATAATTATATTTTTATTAATGGCCAATATTTTCTCTGTTGTCACTAAATTAAATTACTTATTTAATTACGATTATCAAAATTATATAAATTATTTATCCTACTTGTTTGACTTTAATGATGAGAAAAATATTCCGACAATGTTTTCTTCTTTCATTTTATTTTTCAGCGCTATGCTGCTAGGGCTATTAGGCATTAAGGACAAAAATGTAAAATACAGCCCTTGGTTTGGGTTGGCTGCCATATTTACATTTTTATCTATTGATGAAATGATAGGACTTCATGAACATTTAGTTTCTGTTGTTAAAATGGTTATTCCTACAAGTGGCATATTTTATTATGCTTGGATAATTCCCTATGGCATAGCCTTAATTATACTATTTGCAGTTTATTACAGGTTTTTGTTTAAACTACCACGAAAAATCCTATATCTGTTTATACTTTCTGGAATTATATTCGTATTTGGAGCTATTGTAATTGAATCTTTTGAAGGATGGGAAGATGAACTTCACGGTCAAAGAACTTTAAGATATTGTTTGATGTATACCTTTGAGGAAACTTTAGAAATGTTAGGTGTTAGTTTATTTATTTATTCCATTTTATCTTATTCTTCTTTTTCTTTTAAAATTGAAACCAAAGATTAAATTTATATAAAATTATAAAACATAAAAAAGAGCAGTCAATATTGGCTGCTCTTTTTTATGATTAAAACTCCATCGGCACTTCTATAAACAATAAACTAGTATCGTTTTGGGTTTTAATTTCAAACGAATCGGTTTCGTAAACACCAATAGCATCTCTGGTACCTAAAGTTGTTTCATTTATTACCACTTCACCATGAATGGTCATCACATATACCCCATGATCGGTGCTTTTCAATTTATAGTTAAATGCTTCTCCATTATCCAAATCAATTCGCGATATGATGGCATCTTGATGGATTTTTAAACTTCCTTCATAATCTTCATCAATAGATGTAACCAAAGTTTGAAGTTTATTTTTCCTTTCGTTAGCATCAAAACGTTTCTGGTCGTAACGGGGTTTAACATGTTGCTTATTGGGCATGATCCATATTTGAAATAAACTTAAATGTTCATCTACCGACCCATTTATTTCTGAATGGTGCACACCTGTACCGGCCGACATCACCTGAACTTCACCGGGCTTAACAGGTTTCCAATCATCAGCCATGTTATCTTTATGTTTTAAAACCCCTTTAAGCGGAATGGTAATAATTTCCATGTTATCGTGTGGATGTGTACCAAAACCCATTTTAGGAGCAATAACGTCATCATTTAAAACACGTAAGGCACCAAAATGTATTTTTTCTGGATTGTAAAAACCCGCAAAACTAAAAGAGTGATTTGCCTGTAACCAACCGTGGTTTGCAAACCCTCTATTATCTGCTTTATGAACTACTGTTTTCATTTTTTTATCCTTTCTTTAAAATTATCGCATTTTATCTAACAAATTGCTTAACTGCTCGGCTTCTACTTCAGTTAAATTTTGAAGTAAACTTTTGTTGAAATCATTTGGAATGGAAGCCAATAAATCTTTACCTTCTTTGGTAATGGCTATCTTTACCACACGCCTGTCTCCTGGACACGGCAACCTTTCAATATATTTTTTAGCGCACAA
Organism: Marixanthotalea marina; assembly: GCA_018883545.1. GTDB lineage: Bacteria > Bacteroidota > Bacteroidia > Flavobacteriales > Flavobacteriaceae > Marixanthotalea > Marixanthotalea marina. Next base: position 22,616 of record JAHLEH010000009.1, read on the forward strand.
TTTATCCATTAAACGGGTGGCGTTAGGTGAACGCTCTATCATCCTATCTTTAATGACTTGTACGTTTAATGGTTCTTTGGCGCCTCTTAATATTCTTAAAATGTTGAACTGCTGCGGCGAAATGCCATAAGATTTAAAAAAGTCGTTCTGATAACTGTTAATCCAATTGGCCGTATAGAGTATGTTTATTAAAGCCTTGACTTTATTATTATCGAATTTTGAATGAATATCTTTTGCTAAATCTCCCATTTTAACTGATTAAATTAATCATTATTTCAAGCAACTTCTTTTGATAAATCGGCTTCGGAAACTGCTTTTTCAAATTTTCCAATAGATGTTTTCAGTTTTTCATCCAACTCTTTATCAGTTATCTTTCCATTTTCAAAGTTTTTACCAAAAAAAGGCAATGAAAACACATCTACAATTTCCGCATCATGGTAAGGAAACCTATTCTTTGCAATTTCCAACACCGAAGCACCTCCTCTACCTCCTGGAGCAGTTGCCATTAACAGCATCGGCTTACCATAAAACGTTTTTCCTTCAATTCTAGACATCCAATCAAACAAATTCTTGAAAGCTGTTGAGTAGGCCCCATTGTGCTCTGCAAGCGAGAGCAAAATACCATCAGATTTTTTAATGGCTTCTAAAAATCTATGGGCATTATCTGGTATTCCTTGACTATTTTCTAAGTCAATTCCATAAATAGGCAGACCAAAATCATTTATATCTAAAATAGTAACATTAGCTTCTGTTATTAAACTTGAGGCATATGTTACCAATTCTTTGTTTATTGAGTTTTTACTGTTACTTCCTGCAAAGGCTATTATATTTTTCATCTTCATTGGTTTTTATTTAACTACAAATATACATCAAATAAATTTATATTCCAAGGAATATATTTCCATGTATTGTATTTTATGATAATATTAAGAAAACGCCTCTTTAATTATATTTAGAAACATGATTATTTAGAAGTAAAACCTACTTTTGTACTTTAGCAATAAATATTTGAAAACAAATGGACATCGACTTCAATAAAAATGAAGACCACAATAAACTTTTGGTATCTGAACTCAACAACAGACTGGCAAAAGTACATTTAGGCGGCGGTAAATCGGCTTTGGAAAAGCAACATAAAAAAGGTAAAATGACCGCCCATGAACGCATTAATTATTTATTGGATGCCAATTCCAAATGTATTGAAATAGCTGCTTTTGCAGGAGAAGACATGTACCAAGAACACGGCGGATGCCCTTCTGGCGGTGTGGTGGTTAAAATTGGTTACATAAAAGGAAAACAATGTATTGTGGTGGCCAATGATGCCTCGGTTAAAGCAGGCGCTTGGTTTCCCATCACGGCCAAAAAGAACCTACGGGCTCAAGAAATTGCCATAGAAAATAACCTTCCAATCATTTATTTGGTTGATAGCGCCGGTGTTTATTTGCCGTTGCAAGACGAAATTTTTCCCGATAAAGAACATTTTGGTCGCATTTTCAGAAACAATGCTATTATGAGCAGTAAAGGCATCACCCAAATAGCTGCTGTTATGGGCAGTTGTGTGGCCGGTGGCGCCTATTTGCCTATTATGAGTGATGAGGCCTTAATTGTTGATAAAACAGGTAGCATATTTTTGGCAGGCAGTTATTTGGTGAAAGCTGCCATTGGCGAAACCATAGATAATGAAACACTTGGTGGTGCTACTACCCATTGTGAAATCTCAGGTGTTACTGATTATAAAGCAAAAGATGATGCCGATGCTTTAGATACCATTAAAAATATTATTGATAAGATTGGTGATTACGAAAAAGCCGGTTTTAACAGAATAGAACCTGCCAAACCAAAAGAAAATCCGCAGGATATTTACGGTATTCTACCCAAAACCAGAGTGGAACAATACGATATGTACGAAATCATAAAACGTTTGGTGGACAATTCCGAATTTGAGGAATACAAAGCGGGTTACGGACAAACCATTATCACAGCCTATGCTCGTATTAATGGCTGGGCCGTTGGTATTGTTGCCAATCAGCGTAAATTGGTTAAAACAAAAAAAGGCGAAATGCAATTTGGTGGCGTGATTTATAATGATAGTGCCGATAAAGCCACCCGTTTTATTGCCAACTGTAACCAGAAAAAAATCCCCTTAGTATTCTTGCAGGATGTAACCGGATTTATGGTGGGTAGTAAAAGTGAACATAGCGGGATTATTAAAGATGGCGCCAAAATGGTGAATGCCGTGAGTAATTCTGTAGTACCAAAGTTTACTGTTATTATTGGCAATAGTTACGGGGCAGGTAATTACGCCATGTGCGGCAAGGCTTACGACCCTAGATTGATTGTAGCCTGGCCTAGCGCCGAACTAGCAGTTATGAGCGGCAATAGTGCCGCCAAAGTGTTATTGCAAATTGAAAAAGCCTCTCTGGAAAAGAAAGGTGAAAAAATCACCCCTAAAAAAGAAGAAGAACTTTATAATAAAATAAAAAATAAATACGATAAACAGGTATCCCCTTATTACGCTGCTGCACATATTTGGACTGACGCTATTATCGATCCACTAGACACAAGAAAATGGATTAGTATGGGCATTGAAGCTGCGAATCACGCCCCAATTGAAAAACCTTTTAACATGGGCGTTTTACAAGTTTAATTTTCATTGTATTCAAATATTTTGTATCTTATGTATTGAAAATCAACAATTTCAATCATGGAAACAATAAAATCACTTAACAAGTGGGCGAATAGTCATACCTATATCCCACTTGATTTACTCCGCGTAGCATTAGGAATGTTTTTGTTCATTAAAGGCATATCTTTTATGTCTGACAGTGAAATGCTCATGTCGTTATTTAAGCCTATGCAAAATATGGCCGGCGGTATGATTATGGTTCATTATGTTGCTCCAGCACATTTTCTTGGTGGTATTTTAATTGCTTTTGGCTTGTTAACCAGATGGACTATCATTGCTCAAATTCCCATTTTAATTGGAGCTATTCTTATAAATTTTGTTGGAGAAATGAATACCAACAATTTAATATTAGCAATTATCATCTTAATAGTCTGTACTTTTTTCCTATTGTATGGTTCTGGTAAGCATTCATTGGATTATTACTTTAAAATGCAAAAGTAAAAAAGGGCGCAATTTGCGCCCTTTTTATAACTTACTATTTTAGTTTTTATTTTACAATAAACTTCGCTTTCATAGTTAAATAATGACCTGGGAATGTACACACAATCCAATAAGTACCTGGTTCCGTGGGTGCTTCAAAATATATTTTCTCAGATTCCTCTGGGCCAACAATACCGGTATGGTACAATACCATATCAGAATCTGGCACATAATTTAAATCTGGGCCATCCAAACCTAAGTTCATAGCCATTTCACCTACTTTGGTAGGTGTTTCTTCACCCGTTTTGGTTAGCACCACATTATGAAGCATATCGTCATTGTTATCTAAAGTCAATTCAATCTTACTGCCTTTAGCAACTACCAATTCATCTACATCATACTTCAATCCGGGCACTGTTCCAATAACTATTTGTTTATCAACTTTACCATTCCAAGACTCAGGCATTTTGTTAACACGCTTAGGCTGGTCAACAGCTTTTCCTGAAGGTTTCATATCGTTCATAGACATAGATTTTAAAACCCCACCAGGAACCTCGTTTAACGTATAATATCCTGTATTGTGTAATAATAATTCACCTGTGGTTGATTTTAATGTGGGTATTTCCAATTGATGGATGTAACCCAAACGCATACCATGAACAGTTAGTTTTACAGACATCCCATCTTCTGAAACCTCAGCATTATGAACCATAGCGGGTTGCTGATCTATAATGGGGCTGCCATAGGTTAGATGGTACAAATAATTAAATGTTGTTAGTTTATAGGACAAAATATCAGCCGCCATTTTTTTATTTACCGGCTTTGTAAACTCAACTAAAAAACCATCTGGCTGCGCTTTCATGGATTTAATTTCAAAAGGCATTTTACCCGTCCATTTTAAACGTTGTAATCCGTAGTCGGCTTTACCTGTGGAAGCCCAACCTCTACTGGTCATGCCCACAAACATGCTATTATCGCTACCCCAAATCATTCTCAAAATACCAGAAGAAAACCCTTCTCTAAATCCGAAAGCGGCACCTTGATAAACACCATTCACTTTCTCCATGAATACACGCATAATTTTACTATGCCCCTGGTCACCCACAAACATTTGACCTTCAAACGGCCCAAATGCACCGCCAACAGTGTCATACAAAATATCGGATGTTGAAATACCTAAAATGGTATGTGGAAACCAAACAGCAGGCACTTTAATTTGAGGCACTTTTTTAGCATACTCATAAAGTGTCAATCCAGACTCTTTCTCTATATCTTCAAACTTTAAACCTTTAATGGGCGATTTAGGGTCGTCTGTCCAACGTAAACCTTCAGGATTTCCTGCAAAGTCGCCTTTTTCAAGATGCGTCATTCGTCCAGAACCAACCCAATCCCCTTGGTTTTCAGCATAAAAAACATCGCCTTCAGGACTTATTGTATACCCTGCTGGTGAACGTAAGCCAGTAGCTATGGGCGTCATTTCGCCTTCTGGTGTAATTTTTACCAACCATCCGCGCCATTTAACCAAACTAACACCACGGTTTGTCCAACCCAAATTCAAGGTTACCAGCATATCGCCATTATCCATGATTCGTGGTCCATAAGAATACTCGTGGTAATTACCAGAAATAGGCCATGAATAAACCGTTTTGTACAAATCGGCTATACCGTCTTTATTTCTATCTTCTAGGCGGGTAAGCTCTCCTCTTTGCGATAAATAAAAACCATTGTCTTTGTATGCAAGTCCTAAAGGCTCGTGCAAGCCATGGGCAAATCGTTTATAAACCGGATTCTTACTATATGGCTTATCAATAATCCAAACATCGCCCCTACGTGTTGAAACCCCTAGTTTATCATCATCGGTTAATGACAAACCTCCTACTTCCAATATGACGTCATTAGGAATGGGCACATCTACTATTTCATAATAGGCTGCTTCCCTTTTTTGTATATCGTTAGAAACTTGTGCTATAGATATATGGCACAAACTTAAAAACAATGCTACTATTACTATTTTATATATGTTTTGCATGATTCGTTTCTTTTTAGTTTACCAAATAATACTATAGTTTACACTTTGTTCTCCCGAAGGCACTTGTACAATTAGTTCCTGAGCCCCATTGATGGATCTGATTAATGGTTTTAACTGACCATTACCTGAAAAATCAATATAATAATCTTCACCATCTACTCGATATGTATTGTTAGGCAAGGTTTCAATGTGTTCCCCATCGGCTATTTTGTACCAAATTGCCTCATTACCGTCTACAGTTATTTCCCTATCTATTTTACGTTCTGAAGCAGAAGGAATCAATTTATTCCTAAGTGTTGTTTCGCCAATTCTACTTAAGAAAACTGGATAACCTGCTTCATCAAACTCATAGCCTAATTGTTTAAAGTTTAAATCTTCATCCAATTCTGGCCATTGTGAATTTTCATTTTCCAAAAAAGCGAATTCAAAATCACCATGACTGGAAATGTGAAAGGGATTAGGTTCTACTAATTGGCTTTCTCCCCTAGAATCCCACATTGGGGTAGCATCTAAGAAACCGCCATCCCATGCCATTAAAAAAGAGGCTCTGGATAAATCGAACGCATAGTGAATACCAATTGGACTGCCCACCGAAATACTATACACTTTTTTGTTTCCTTTGTGCATAAAAAATGTACGTTGGGCAATAATAGCTTCTTTAGGTTCAATTAAGATTTTTTCCGGTTGCGGTCTATTTCTCGTTGTACTCATTTCTTCTTGCAACACAGTTTGTTTTTGAATTTCAGGGCCTTCAACTTGTAAATTGAATTCACCGCGCCACGGGAATTTTTTATTGTAAACAATAGTAAATGGCACAGAACCTTGCTCTAAAACAATTTCTGCAAAACGCCGCTCGTAAGCATAGCCCAAATCTTCATTTAGGTTGATGAGCGTATCATTATTTACTATAAAAACACCCCCGCCATTTAACCCCATTTCAAAAAGATAGTCTCCCGAAGTTGGGATTTCCATAGTACCTGAGTAGGATACTATTTTTCTAGAATTACTTTGTTTTAACTCGGACAAGTCCAGTTTTTTAACTTTAAATTCCTTAACCAATTTAAGGCTATCCATATTGATAAGGTCTTGGTATGTACCCTCAAACTCTTTATTTGTCAAATCGCTAAACGCAACCTTGTTGTCTCCGTATAATTTATATTTTATGTTTTTGAAGGCCACTGCGCCATGATCTCCTTGAATGACAAATGGCCCAGTAGATGCTTCATCATTGAACATGGCCGCTTGGGTCGGCCCTGTAACTTCAACATTTTTTTGAATTAAAACACCATTTAACCAAACTTCTTCAAACCAAGCATTATTTGTTTTGTTGCCAGATTCGTCAAATTTAGGCGCATGAAAAATAATTTTGAAATGCTGCCATAAGCCAGGTGCTTTGGCTGCATTAGTTGATGGGGCTGTACCCTCATAACCATTTTGACCATTTTCCTTAGTGTCGTCCCATCGTTGGTAAACGCCTCCAATGTCTGAATACTTTGGCTCTTCAACGCCCCAACTATCAAACAATTGAATTTCATATCTGCCTTGAAAGTACAGACCAGAATTAGAGTTTTTGGGCATCATCACATCCAGTTCTAACTCGATATCACCATGCTCAAATGATGTAAAAATATGTTCATTGTTTTCAGCGTCTCCCATATTTACCAAAATGCCGCTTCCATCGGAAACTGTAAGGCTTTTTTCTTTATTTCTATCGGCAATAACACCCGCAACAACTTTCCAGTTGGTTCCCGTTGGCTTAAAACTTGATAGATCACTTAATGGGATTTCTTTAAATGGCAAAGATTCCATTTGTTTAATTTCTTCATCTGGAACGATGATGGGCTCAGACGTTTCCTTTTTACAAGAAACAAAAAAACATACTGCAAACAATATGCAATAATTTAACGTGTGTTTCATAAAGTTATGTTTAGTTGGCTAAGTTAGATAATCATTTGTAAATGACCACTAAGAAACAAAAATATAATTATTGTTAAAAATTTAACATGAAGAAACAAACGTAAAAGATACTTTAATCTAAAACTTTAATTCTGAAAACAGTACAATCTTGTAAATTTTTATCCAATCGAATTACTTGACCCACTAAGGCTTTACTTCGAAAAAACAACCACAAAAAAAATGAAAAGTTTAATGTTAATAATGAGTTTTTCATGACTTAAAATTGCTTTAAGGGTTTTGTTACATTTCCAGCTTAGCAATCATATAATTATCTTTGGATTCACTTAATTCAATGATTTTTATTTCTTTGGTTTGGTTTGGTTTTCCATAGTTTTTAAATAGGGTCAATTTCAAAAAAGTTGGCTTTTCTTCATCAGATTCAATGTCCGGAAAATAGTTTATCATGATAAAATAGTTCCCCTTCTTTGCACTCTTTAATGTAAACTCTTCGGGCCCATAACCTTGTGACAAATTTTGCACCAACTCACCTCCCAGCTGGGTGGTAGGATTTATGTTATTGCATATTTCCCTGGTTGGATCAATTACTTGGAGGTCAATATTGGCATCACGTCGGTTCCAATCTGCCACAATCCTAACATCAAACGTTTTATTTCCGTATAGCTGTGCCACATCATTACTTAAAATAGCATCAATTCCTGAAAATTGTATAATACTGTTGTTAAGCCCTCCCTCGTCTGCAATAAGGCCATTTAAAATTTCTGCGGATTCATCCTCTAAACCTATATCATTAAATGCCAAAGCCAAGTCCCTATACGATTGAATATCTTCTGGACTCAATTTTAAAATCTGTGTGTAAATATTACTAGCTAGTTTATATTCACCGGCAGCTTCAAGGTGATAGGCCAATACTTTTAGCAATTCATAATCCTCAGGGTTTGTTTCAACTATATTAAATAAAACACGTAACCCATAATCCTTTTCATCTCTACTTTTAAAATAGTTGTAAAAATCTAGATGATAACTAGACAAATGGCCGAATTCGCTTTTTTGTTGTTCATAAATATCATAAGCTTCTTTAGCAGAACTTACCTCTTTTAAATTTTTGGTATATGGCGCTTCATTTCCATAGGAAACCGCTAATTCATCATCATATTTATTAACAGTTTTGCTTGCCGCATTTGTTTTGTTTAAAGATTCACTATAGAACTTTGATTTAATATCGATAACCCCAGCAGCTGAAGCCCCTACAATATTACCTTGTGCATCCTTTACTTCACTGGGGCCATAGCGCAAACCAGCACCGGCACTTTTAATGACCTCTATGCTCTCGATATCGTTAACATTTATCGAATATAAAAAACTAGGATCTAAGGGCATCCCATCATAAAAAAACATGGGCTGCAACCCTTTTAAACTGGTGCCTCCCCTAATACTAAAACTAACACTGGATTCTGGTCCTCCGGTACCCGAACTGGGGCTAATATTAAGTCCTGCTACTTTACCTTGTAATGCCTGTATTACATTTATGTAATTTCCTTGAGCAATCTGTTCGCTTGTAATAACTGTTGAAGCATAACTTCGAGAACGTTCTTTTCTAGTAACTTTTTTTTGACCATTTACCACTACTTGTTCTAAATTTTCAGTGGCTTGCTCTAAAACAACATCAATATTTTTTTTATCCCCCACTCTTATTTCTTGAGACTCCATACCAATATAGCTGAAAACCAAAACATCCTCAGGTTTTACTTTTATGAAATAGTGGCCATCTTCTCCAGTTTGGGTACCTCTTGCTTTGTCCTTTACCAACACGTTAACACCCATCATTGGGTTCCCAAAACTATCGGTAACCGTACCCAAAATATTTACATCGCTATTCACTTTTTCTTGTGAGAATATGGAAAAAGTAAGAAAAGTAAATGCAACAAAAATCAATGATTTCATAGATATTTGGTTTTAAGCGAATTAAAATACAAAAAAACGACCTATAAAAATAGGTCGTTTAGATTATTTTATAAATTATTATAAGAATACACCAGCTTTATAAATTCTGCCCGATAACCATCTTGGTCAGTGCCCCTTCCTGAATTTGCCATTTTAATTACATCTTCAATATTTGAATTATTATGAAATCTAGACTGCCTTAACTGCATTCCAAAAAGCGCAACTGCTGAAGTAAACTTCATATCTACTGTAGGTACTCCAACTTCATCTTTTTGCACATGAACCATTTCAATACTTTTATCTTCATCTGGCTTTTTATACCTGAACTTCACTGTAAACAATTCATCATTATAATCCTGAATATTTTGTTGCTTGGTATACTTTAACTCATTAATGTCTTTTAAATAATCGCTTTCTACGCCTGTTGGAATAATTTCGTAAAGTGCTGTGACCGTATGCCCACTTCCCAACTCACCTGCATCTTTGGTATCATCTATGAAATCTTCATCTGCTAACAACCTATTTTCATACCCTATTAGCCTATAGGCCTGTACTTTGTTGGGGTTGAATTCTATTTGGATTTTAACATCTTTAGCAATGGTAAACAACGTACCTCCAAACTCTTTACCAAAAACCTTTTGGGCTTCCTGCATATTATCAATATAAGCATAGTTACCATTACCTTTATCGGCTAAGGTTTCCAGTTTCGAGTCTTTGTAATTGCCATAGCCGAAACCTAAAACCGACAAAAACACACCCGATTTACGTTTCTCTTCAATAAGTTTTTCCATATCCTTATCAGATGAAGCCCCGACATTAAAATCGCCATCTGTTGCTAAAATCACCCTATTATTGCCATTCTTTTTAAAACTCTCTGCAGCCAGTTTATAGGCTAATTTTATACCAGCGCCTCCAGCGGTTGAGCCTCCCGCATTCAGTTTATCCAGAGCATTTAATATTTTTGCTTTATGTTTTCCAGATGTTGGCTCTAAAACCACACCTGCAGCTCCTGCATAAACCACTATTGAAACTTTATCTTGTTCACGAAGTTGATTGACCAATAATTTAAAAGCTGACTTTAAAAGTGGCAATTTATTATCAGAAGACATTGAACCAGAAACGTCAATTAAAAACGTAAGGTTTGATGGGGGTAATTCATCATTGTTAAATGTTTTTCCCTGCAAACCTATTTTAACAATTTTGGTATCTTCATTCCATAATGTTTTTGCAACTTCTGTATTTATTGAAAAAGGATGTTCTCCTGTTGGTTGCGGATAATTATATTCGAAATAATTAATCATTTCCTCTATTTTAACGGCATTTGGGTCGATAGTTTCTCCGTTGTTAATCATGCGTCGCACATTGCTGTAACCCGCTTTATCAACATCAATTGAAAATGTGGATAAGGGTGAAAGTGAGGTTCTCTCAAAATTATTCTCTTCAATAACAGCATAACTTTCTTCATTTTGCAACCTAAAATTTCCATTATGTGTGGTAATCACAATACAACCATGTTTAGCTATGTTGCCAAATTTCTGTTTAGCATCACCTCCGTTATAAACCACTTTACTATCGATATCGGTATCAGGTAAATTTTTAACAATGTAATTATTCTCCTTTTTTATCGGCATACCATCAACAATGTACAGTGGCTCATTTTTAGATTCAATGCTATTGTTTTTTGTTGAAATAAGTATGACACCATTTGCTGCCTTGCTGCCATAAATTGAAGTTGCCGATGCATCTTTCAATATATCAATACCATTAATATTTTCTGGATTTAATTTATCTAAATTCCCATAAGGCTTAACTACGCCATCAACAACCAATAAAGGTTGATTTTTATTAGACAATGCGGCTTGACCTCTTATCACTATTTTAGTACCTTTATTTGAAGCTTCCTTTTTTGAAATTTCCAAACCAGCTACATTTCCCTGCAATGCTGTTTGTATTGGTGTAGATTGTATTTGATTGGCCAACTGATTATGATAAGCCTTCTGCTTTTGACGCTTTATTTGTGAAGCTGAAACTGTTCTTACTGCTCCAGTAACAGCATAGCTCCTTTGAGTTCTATATCCAACCACTACTACCTCGTTCAACTCGGATACATCTTGCTCTAGGACCACAGAAATGGTATTGCGGCTTTCCACCTTTTCTTCTCTGGTTACATACCCAACATAAGAAAATACCAAAACATCTGTATTGGTTGCTTTAATCTCATAAAGTCCATCAAAATCTGTAGAGACACCTTTTGAAGAGCCTTTAACAATAACACTAACTCCAGGTAATGGAATACCATCGTCAGCATCAGTTACTTTCCCTACAATTAATCGTTCCTGCGCAGTTATTTGCAACGAGCAAATCATTACAAACAAAATTGTAAATACTGTTTTCATAATAGTTGATTTTTAAAGTTTAGCTTAAAACTAACCGCAACTATTATGTTTTAAAACCAGTAATGAGTTAAGTGCCCTTTTGAATGAGTAAAGCACAAAAAAAGCGGCTGAATTCCAAATCCAATCGCTTTAATTTCATTTAACTTATATAATAGTACTACTTGCTTTTTTGTCCTACGAATTGATGGTTTTTGGATTTAAACAAAATATTAAAACTGGTCAAACTGCCATATATTCTAGTAATGTATTGCTGCAAATCTATTTTACCCTGTTCGTCTAGATCGCTAGCGTTAATACGCTGTTCCATAACACGCAACCTATCACGAACCATGGTTATTTTATGGAAAAATGTATCTATTGGCAGTTCATACGATTTTAAACTGGCATCTCCTGGCTCTAAAATAAGTTTTCCGCCTTTGTACTTATCTGCAATTGGCACAATCTCACTGGCATCACTCCATTTTTTTAAGATATCCACCAAACTGGTTTCTATATCAAAAAAGCTAACAGTATCTACATCGCCATCGGCTGCTTCAATAACTTCAAAATCAGCATCCAAATCAATGGTTTCCAATCCGTTTTCAATAAAAGTCACCCAATAATGCTGTGAAGTTACATTTGTAACAACACCTTTTCCATATTCTGAATGATTGATTCTTGAGCCTATTCCTAATAATTTCATGTTTAAAATTTTAAATCAATTTACTACACAATAATAACAAATATGGTATAAAACTTCACGGAAAATTTACAACTAAAATTGTAACTTCGCATTTTTGCTAATTTATGGGTCAATTTGAAGATGTTATCGAAGTTAAAGGAGCCAGAGTGCACAATCTTAAAAACATTGATGTCTCTATTCCGAGGGAAAAATTAGTTGTCATTACAGGTCTTTCAGGTAGTGGAAAATCATCTTTGGCCTTTGATACCATTTACGCCGAAGGGCAGCGCAGGTATATAGAAACGTTTTCTGCCTACGCCCGACAATTTTTAGGTGGATTGGAACGGCCTGATGTTGATAAAATTGATGGTCTATCACCCGTTATTGCCATAGAACAAAAAACAACCAGCAAGTCCCCGCGCTCTACGGTTGGAACCATTACCGAAATTTACGATTTTCTACGCCTCTTGTTTGCTCGAGCTAGTGATGCTTACAGCTACAATACTGGAGAAAAAATGGTAAGTTATAGTGATGCTCAAATTAAAGAGCTCATTATTGAAAATTTTAATGGCAAGCGCATCAATATTCTAGCTCCAGTAGTACGCTCCAGAAAGGGACATTATCGCGAATTGTTTGAGCAAATAGCTAAACAAGGATTTGTAAAGGTGAGAACCGATGGCGGAATACGCGACCTTACCAAAGGCATGATGCTAGACCGTTACAAAACGCACGACATTGAAATAGTTATTGATCGGTTAAAAATTGATGACACTGCTGATAACGACAAACGTTTAACCGAGACAATCAATACTGCCATGTATCATGGTGATGACGTTTTAATGGTGCTAGACCAAGACACTAGTGAGATACGCTATTTCAGTAGAAACTTAATGTGCCCCAGTTCTGGGATTTCTTATCCAAACCCAGAACCCAATAATTTTTCTTTTAATTCGCCCAAAGGTGCTTGCGACAATTGCAACGGTATTGGCAAATTATACCAAGTTAATGAGAAAAAGATTGTTCCAGACGATACAATTTCTATAAAAAATGGCGCCTTGGCACCCCATGGCCCCGAAAAAAACAGTTGGATTTTTAAACAGTTGGAAACCATTGCGCAACGCTATAATTTTAAATTAACCGATGCCTACAAAGATATTCCAGAAGCAGCCAAGCAAATGATTTTGTATGGAGGCAATGATAAGTTTTCAGTTGAGAGCAAAACATTGGGTGTTACCCGCGATTACAAAATAGATTTTGAAGGCGTAGCCAACTTTATTGAAAACCAATATAAAACGGCCGAATCCACTTCATTAAAACGCTGGGCAAAAGAGTATATGGACAAAATTGTTTGTCCGGAGTGCCAAGGCAGCAGATTGAAAAAAGAATCACTTTACTTCAAAATACACGACAAAAATATTGCTGAACTAGCCAATACGGATATTATTGAACTTGCCGAATGGTTTAAAGATTTACCAAACAACCTTTCCGAAAAGCAATTTAAAATAGCCGAGGAAATTTTAAAGGAAATCAATTCCCGACTACAATTTTTATTGGATGTAGGCTTAGATTACCTATCGCTCAACAGAAGCTCAAAATCACTTTCAGGTGGCGAGGCGCAACGTATTCGATTGGCCACACAAATAGGCTCCCAGTTAGTTGGTGTGCTTTACATTCTAGATGAACCTAGTATTGGCTTGCACCAACGCGATAACGAAAAATTAATTGATTCGCTGGTTTCTTTACGTGATATTGGTAATTCAGTTATTGTTGTCGAACATGATAAGGACATGATAGAACGTGCCGATTATGTAATTGATATTGGACCTAAAGCTGGCAAACATGGTGGCGATATTATAAGCATTGGTTCTCCTAACGAATTAAAAAGCCACCATACACTCACAGCCGATTACCTGAATGGTTCTAAAAAGATTGAAATTCCCAAAAAACGTCGTGAAGGCAATGGCAAATTTTTGGAATTAAAAGGCTGTACCGGCAATAATTTAAAAAATGTTTCGGTTAAGTTTCCTTTAGGAAAAATGATTGGTGTTACCGGTGTTTCCGGTAGTGGGAAATCAACCTTAATAAACGAAACACTTTACCCGATTTTAAATGCGCATTATTTTAATGGCGTAAAAAAGCCGATGCCTTATAAAAGCATTAAAGGATTAGAACACATCGACAAGGTTATAGACATAAACCAATCACCCATTGGTAGAACACCGCGCAGTAATCCCGCAACATATACTGGTGTGTTCAGCGAAATTAGGGCGTTGTTTGCAAAAATTCCTGAAGCCATGATTCGCGGCTACAAAGCAGGTCGTTTTAGCTTTAACGTGGCTGGAGGCCGTTGCGAAACTTGTCAAGGCGGTGGTTTACGTGTTATAGAGATGAACTTTCTTCCCGACGTTTATGTGGAGTGTGAAACTTGCCAAGGCAAGCGCTTTAATAGGGAAACTTTGGAAATACGCTACAAAGGTAAATCAATAAGTGATGTTCTTAACATGACCATCAATGAAGCCGTTGATTTCTTCGAACACATACCCAAAATCCATAAAAAACTTAAAACCATTAAAGATGTTGGCTTGGGTTATATTACTTTAGGGCAACAAAGCACAACGCTTTCGGGTGGTGAAGCACAGCGCATCAAATTAGCCACCGAGCTCAGTAAGCGTGACACGGGTAATACATTTTATATTTTAGATGAACCTACAACAGGCCTTCATTTTGAAGACATTAGAGTACTAATGGTTGTACTTAATAAACTAGTCAACAAAGGCAATACAGTGCTTATTATAGAACACAATCTGGATGTCATTAAAACGGTAGACCATATAATCGATATAGGTTATGAAGGTGGAAAAGGTGGTGGCGAAATAATTGTTGAAGGCACCCCTGAAGAAGTTGCAAAACATAAAAAAAGCTACACAGCTAAGTTTTTAAAAAAAGAATTAAACTAAAACAAAATATTGAATATGATAAGAGAAAAACATCACAAAGGGTGGAACGAAATTAAGACCAACGATTCTTGGGCCATTTTTAAGATTATGGGCGAATTTGTGTATGGTTTTGAAAAAATGAGCCAAATAGGTCCCTGTGTTTCCATTTTTGGATCAGCGAGAACAAATCCAGAAAACAAATATTACAAATTGGCCGAAAGCATAGCCAAAAGCATTGTTGAAGCTGGTTATGGGGTTATTACGGGTGGTGGTCCCGGTATTATGGAGGCTGGAAATAAAGGCGCACATTTGGGAGGCGGCACTTCTGTTGGTTTAAATATTGACCTTCCTTTTGAACAACATGACAACCCTTATATAGATCCCGACAAAAGTTTGGATTTCGACTATTTCTTTGTACGCAAAGTTATGTTCGTTAAATATTCACAAGGGTTTGTGGTAATGCCTGGAGGCTTTGGAACCTTGGATGAATTTTTTGAAGCCCTAACACTCATACAAACCCACAAAATTGGAAAATTTCCCATTATACTTGTTGGCACTGAGTTCTGGAAAGGTTTATTGGATTGGATTAAATCAACACTATTAGACACATTCCAAAACATTAGCCCAGAGGATATGGACTTAATACATTTGGTAGATAATGAAAAAGAAGTTATAGATATTTTGGATGCATTTTATAAGGAATCAAACCTAAGTCCTAATTTCTAAAACCATTAAAATAGTTGGTCGCCTAATAGTTTTCTTAATTTATTATATTGCACCGCCTTACAATGTATTATAAACCTATAAATGGTATTGCTATAAATTGAAATTACGTTTTTTAAATTCGCTGTTTTTAATTCTCGGGCTTTCTGCTTTTAGTCAAAATAAAATTTCGCTAAAGGCCAACTTTGATATGGAGAAAGGTGAAATAAAAATTTCGCAAACCATTCAATACAAAAACACTTCAAAAGACACCCTAAAAAACATTTACCTAAACGATTGGAACAAAAGCTACTCTACTAAAAAAACAGAATTAGCCAAAAGGTTGGCAGAGGAATACAAAAACGATTTTCATTTAGCCAAAAATGAAGATAGAGGCTATTCTGTAATAACATCCATAAAGCAAAACGGGCAAAACATCAATTATAGTGAGGTTAAAAACCATATTGATGTTATAAAAGTAGAACTCGCCTCTTCTGTAAAACCAAATGAAAGTTATATTATACAATTAGAGTATAATGTAAAAATACCCAATAATAAATTTACAGATTATGGCTTGACCCCCAACGGTGACGCCAATTTAAGATATTGGTACATAACCCCAGCGGTTTACGATGGCGAATGGCATTATTACAGTAATAAGAATCTGGACGATATGTATATTCCGTTGTCTGATATCTCAATGGAAATAGATTATCCCGTTGGTTATTACTTAACAACAGAACTAAAACCAATAAATAATTCTGCGGCCGGTAAAACCCAAAAAGCTTTACTGATTGGCGAAAACGTTATTAGCAGCAAACTCTTTTTAAACAAGAGCAAAGTTTTTGAAAGTTTTGACAATGAGAACCTTTCGTTAGTAACCAGTATAAATGATGAGAATTTAAATCTTGTAGAAAAAATTTTAACTGTAGAAAGGGTAACCAATTACATTTCAGAAAAGTTGGGAGCTTATCCTCACGATAGATTGTTGGTCTCTCAAATTGATATTGAAAAAGAACCACTTTACGGGTTGAATTTTTTACCAAAGTTCATTCATCCCTACCCAGACAGTTTTAATTACGAATTAAAATTGTTGAAAATAGCCATTCAAAATTATTTAGAAAATACATTACTCATTAACCCAAGAAAAGACCAGTGGCTCTTAGATGGCATCCAGATGTATTATATGATTAATTACATTGAGGAAACCTACCCAGATATGAAATTCTTGGGTTCCATAGCCGACATTTGGGGCATACGTTCATTTCATGCTTCCGATCTTTATTATAACGACAAATACAATTTAGCGTACATGCTAATGGCCAGAACCAACAGAGATCAACCATTGGCCATGGCAAAAGACTCATTAATAAAATTCAACGAAAGTATAGGCAACAAATATAAAGCTGGTATTGGTTTTAAATATCTGGATGATTTTGTAAACCATGATGTTATAGATACCGCCATTAAGTTTTACATAGATAGCACCAAGTTAAAACCAACCACTTCCAAAGATTTCGAACACTTTATCAAATCCAAAACAGATAAGGATATCGATTGGTTTTTTGAGGATTACGTTAAAACCCGAAAAAAAATAGATTTCAAAATTAAAAACGTAAAAAGTACCACTGACTCTATTTGGGTTACCATTAAAAACAAACGAAATAACAGTATGCCCATATCGCTTTATAGCCTCAAGAACGATAGTGTTATTTCGAAAACATGGGTTGAAAACATAAACGAAGAGAAACACATCATAATTCCTCGAAATGAAGCCGATAAATTGGTTTTAAACTATAACAAAATAATACCCGAGTACAACTTAAGAGACAATTGGAAATCGCTAAAAGGATTATTTTTCAACAACAAGCCATTACAACTTAGGCTTATTAAGGACTTTGAAGACCCAAACTACAGCCAAGTATTCTTAATGCCCATTGTAACTTATAACAACATTTATGATGGTATAACATTAGGTGGAAAATTTTACAACCGTACCGTTTTGAGAAAGCATTTTTATTACAAGCTAGAACCACGGTATTCGCTTAATTCAAAATCCTTTACGGGCGCCGCAACAGTTAGCATGATGCATAATATTGAGAATAGTAATTTATACCTTATCAATTACGGAGTCATCGCTGGCTATAGCTCATACGCTTCAGATTTGTTTGTTAGAAAATTGATTCCCGAAGTTTCCTTTTACTTTAGGGACAATAATGATTTTCGATCAAACAAAAGAGAATCACTAAGCTTTAGGTATGTGGATATCCATAGGGATGAGGACATAAACAACCCCTTTAGCACTACAAAACCTAATTATAGCGTTTTTAATATTAATTTTATCCATTCTAACGATAACCTAATTGATTTTGATAAGTGGAATGTTGATTTTCAATTAGCCAGTAAATTCAGTAAAATTTCATTTAATTATGAATACAGAAAACTGTTTGAGAATAACCGCCAATTAAACCTACGCTTTTTCACGGGGGCTTTTATAAAAAATGAAACCGATAACAGTTCAGACTATTTTAGTTTTGCTTTAGATAGGCCTACTGATTACTTGTTCGATTACAATTATTTAGGACGTTCTGAGGCCTCAGGTATTTTTAGCCAGCAATATATTGAGGCTGAAGGTGGATTTAAATCCAAACTAAACCCGCCCTACGCCAATCAGTGGATTTCTACTGTAAATACAAGTACAACTTTATGGAAATATATTTTAGCTTATGGCGACTTTGGTATTGTAAAAAATAAGTTTGACGACCCTAAAATTGTTTACGATTCTGGAATTCGGGTTAATTTGGTAACCGATTATTTTGAAATATATTTCCCTATTTACTCTAATTTAGGTTGGGAAATATCGCAGCCCCACTATTCCCAAAAAATAAGATTTAAGTTTACGTTAGACCCCCAATCGTTATTAGGATTATTTAGAAGACGTTGGTATTAAAATTGTTAAAATTTTACACATTTTAAAACGAAACATTCGCTTTACTAAATTATTTTTTGCTTTCTGCCTCAGTCTCTGTTTTTTAATAAACGTTCCCTTTTTTAAAAGCTATTAGGATTGCGATTGCGACAAAAATTGACTAAATTCGCAGGGGCTTCCCGTAAGCAAGTACACCAATATGGACACAATCCCAGATTTAAAAAGCAATATATCATTTGACGATTTTAAAACAGAGGTTTTAAACGACTATAAAATAGCCGTTATAAGCAGGGAATGTAGTTTATTGGGCAGACGTGAAGTACTAACAGGAAAAGCCAAGTTTGGTATTTTTGGCGATGGCAAGGAAGTCCCTCAGTTGGCTATGGCAAAAGCCTTTAAAAAAGGCGATTGGAGGTCTGGTTATTACAGAGACCAAACGTTTATGTTTGCCATTGGCGAACTAACCATAGAACAGTTCTTTGCCGGTCTTTACGCAAATACCAATTTAGAATTGGAGCCTTTTTCGGCTGGTAGACAAATGGGCGGACACTTCGTTACCCATAGTGTAGATGAAAACGGCAATTGGAAAGACTTGACAAAACAATACAACTCAAGTTCAGATATTTCACCTACCGCTGCACAAATGCCACGTTTGCTTGGTTTGGCTCAAGCTTCAAAAGTTTACAAAGAACTAAAAGACATTAATGCCAGTAAATTTTCAGTAAACGGTAATGAAGTGGCTTGGGGCACGATTGGTAACGCGAGTACTAGTGAAGGTTTGTTTTTTGAAACCATTAATGCTGCCGGTGTATTGCAAGTACCTATGGTAATTAGTATTTGGGATGATGATTACGGTATTTCCGTTCATGCCAAATATCAAACCACTAAAGAAAATATTTCAGAAATTTTAAAAGGTTTCCAAAGGGATAACAAAGGTGACGGTTTTGAAATTTTAAGAGTAAAAGGATGGGACTACCCCAATTGTATTGAAACATTTCAAGAAGCTGGCAATATTGCAAGAGAAGAACATGTGCCTGTACTGATCCATGTTCAAGAACTCACCCAACCTCAAGGACATTCTACTTCTGGTTCACATGAACGCTATAAAGACAAAAACAGACTTGCTTGGGAAGCAGAGAATGATTGTAATGCCAAAATGCGGGAATGGATTATAGAAAGTGGTATTGCAACCAACGAAACGCTTACTAGCATTGAACGAAACATAAAAAGACAAGTTAAAGAAGGTAGAAAAAATGCTTGGGAGGTCTTTTTAAAACCGATTCAAAAAGAACAGCAAGAATTAGTTTCTATATTAAAAAGCATCATTTCTAAAAGCAACAACGGTACTTTTATTGCCAAAATAACAGACACAATTGCAGGTATAAGTGAGCCCACTAGAAAAGATTTACTATCTAATGCTAGAAAAGTGCTTCGCTATTTAACAAAAGAAGATTTTGTTGAAAAGCAACAACTCACCAACTGGATTGATAATTATTTTGAGTTTGTACAACCTAGGTTCAGTTCACATCTTTATAATGAAACTAGTAAATCGGCCGTAAATGTTTCAGAAGTAAAACCAATTTACAATAATGATTCCGAATTGGTAGATGCGCGCATTATTATTAGGGATAATTTTGATGCCTTGTTAAACAAACACCCAGAGATACTCATTTTTGGTGAAGACTCTGGTGCTATAGGCGATGTAAACCAAGGATTGGAAGGGCTACAAAAAAAATATGGCGAAACACGCGTTGCAGATACTGGCATTAGGGAAGCAACTATTATCGGTCAAGGCATTGGCATGGCGCTTCGTGGCCTGCGTCCCATTGCTGAAATTCAGTATTTAGACTACATGCTCTATGCGTTGCATACTATTAGCGACGATTTGGCTTCTTTGCATTATAGAACCAAAGGACGACAAAAAGCACCACTGATCATAAGAACAAGAGGACATAGACTTGAAGGCATTTGGCATTCTGGATCCCCTATGGGAGGCCTTTTAAACTTAATAAGAGGGCTTTGTGTGTTGGTGCCAAGAAACATGACTAAAGCCGCAGGTTTTTACAACACGCTTCTTTTAAGTGATGATCCTGCCTTAGTTGTTGAATGCTTAAATGGCTACAGGCTTAAAGAATACAAACCAGAAAACCTTGGGAATTTTAAAACACCCATAGGCGTTGTAGAAACTATAAAAGAAGGCAAAGACATTACGCTGGTGTCTTACGGATCTACTTTACGCATTGTAGAACAAACCGCTAAAGATTTATTAGCTATTGGTATAGATGCCGAAATCATTGATATTCAATCTTTGGTGCCATTTGATATTAACCATGACATTGTGAAAAGCATTGCCAAAACCAATAGGGTAATGATTATTGACGAAGATGTTCCCGGAGGTGCTTCTGCGTATATTTTAAATGAAATTATAAACACCCAAAATGCGTATCAATATTTAGATAGCCAACCAAAAACACTTTCGGCAAAAGCGCACAGACCTGCTTATGGGAATGATGGGGATTATTTCTCTAAACCTTCTGCCGAAGATATTTTTGAAGCGGTTTATCAAGTTATGCACGAGGTAAATCCTAAAGATTTTCCTAAATTAAGATAACCGTATATCACAAAAACACTTTCTAAACATACTAAACTTGAAAGTTTATCATAGTAATTTTTAACCCCAAAAAGTGTTCAAAATGAATAAAAATTTAACCGATTTAGCGCTTTTAATCTTAAGATTAAGTTCTGGTGCACTTATGCTAACACATGGCATTCCAAAGATAAACATGCTCTTTGCCAGCCCTATTAAGTTTGCCGACCCTATAGGTGTTGGTGAAATTCCATCACTTATTTTTGCTTTAATAGGTGAGGTAATCGCTCCCATATTCATCATTATTGGTTATAAAACAAAAATTGCCACAATACCTTCAATTATCACTATGCTGGTTGCCGGTTTTATTGTTCATGCCAGCGACCCTATAGGCACCAAAGAAAAGGCTTTACTTTTTTCTGCAATGTTTATAGCTATTTTGCTTGCTGGTCCTGGCAAATATTCCATAGATAAAAAATAATGGATTAAAATAGATGAAAGCTGTACCGCTAAAGGACATAAAAAATGAATTAAATCATTTACCTGCTTCTAATTTAGTGGATGTATGTTTACGCCTTTCTAGATTTAAAAAAGAAAATAAAGAACTACTCACCTATCTTTTATTTGAATCTAGCAACGAAGAGCTTTATATAGACAGCATAAAAAAACACATTGACTCAAGTTTTGAAGAAATCAATAAAAAAAGCTTTTTCTACATAAGAAAAAGCATTCGTAAAATATTGAGCCAAACAAAAAAGTTCATCCGCTATTCACAAAAAAAAGAAACAGAAGTGGAGCTATTACTTTATTTCTGCAAAAAACTCAAAGATTTTAAACCGAGTATAAAGAATAGCCAACAGCTACAGAATATGTACAACCGGCAAATTGCACTAGCGAATAAAGCGATAGCTTCACTACACGAAGATTTACAATACGATTATAACTTAATAATTGAAGATTTACAGATTCAGTAACGCCAATGTTTGTTTGCGCTGAATCTTTCCAAAACCAGTTTCTACAAACTTTTTAAGATTGTATATGGTTTTTGGTTTTTCAAATTTTTCAAGTCCGTCAAAAACTGAAGGGTCCAATTCATTGGTTTCATCTTCAACAACCAAAATTAATTTTTCACCCAAATACTCATCTGGTTGTGAAGCAATAATGTAACGCTTTTTAATTTTTCCTGCTAGTTTATTTTCTATCTGTTCAGGAAACACTTTAACGCCTCCAGTATTTACCACATTATCGTAACGACCAATCCATTCAAATTCATTTTCTGAATGTATCTCAACAATATCATTAGTAACTATAGCTTCACTGGATACATACGGCGCATCAACAATCAAACAATTACGGTCATCTTGAGAAATTTTAATACCTGGCAATAGTTTAAAATATTGCTTTTTACCACGCTCTTCTTCCGAAAAATTGTTAAGTTTCTTTACTGCAAAATGACTTACTGTTTCGGTCATACCATAGGTTTCAAAAATTTTGGCCGGATGGTTTGCGATGGCTTCGTTTAAGGATTTGGTGACTTTTGCACCACCCACGATTATGGTTTCAATATTGTGCGTTCTGTCCAACGTGTTTTTTAACTGCATTGGGGTCATGGCACAAAAATCATAATGACGGTTTTTATTGAAATAAGGTTTGGATGTAGGGTCTATAATATCCAATTCCAAGCCTAAAATCATGGCGCGAATCAGCATCATTTTACCAGAAATATAATTAGACGGCAAACAATGAAGTGCTTTTTGACCTGGCCTTAAACCAAAAAAATCACCAGTTGCAATGGCAGAATTAACCATAGCCTGTTTTTTAACCTTTATACTTTTGGGTTCTCCTGTAGAGCCGGATGTGTTTATAATTATATAATCTTTGGTATCTAACCAATCCATTAAAAAATGACCAAAAACTTCTTCGTAAGGAAGGCCTTCTTTTATAAAACTGTAAGCAACATCATAAAGATCGTCGTGTTGGTAATTTCCTGAATTTAGTTTGAATTTTAAGTGTACTTTTTCAAAAGTGGGAGGCGTTTTTTTAATCATCATCAATTTCTATTCAATTTTGGCATTTTCAAATTCCTTTTCAGGTACTAAAATACTGCCAAACAACCTATCTTTCCAATTTTTCCAGCCATATTTTTTAGACATAATTAAAAGTAATATGGGAAACACCACAAAAACGGGTACAACAACTTCCATTAGTATGGCTTCTGAGGGCTCTGAAATATCTTTTAAAACCGAATGCGTCTGAAAGGCTGTCCAATCGGCACTAACCAAAAGTGCCGCAAAAAAATTATTGGCGGCATGGAATCCGAGCGAAAGTTCCAATCCTTCGTCCATCAACGTCATAATACCCAAAAACAAACCCGTTCCTATATAAAAAACAAGTACGGTATAGCCCAACTTTTCAACTTCAGGATTCGCTATGTGCAACAATCCAAAAGACAAAGATGTTATAAGTAATGGAAGCCACCTATTCTTAGCTACAACTCCAATTCCCTGCATTAAATACCCTCTGAATAAATATTCTTCAAAACTGGTTTGTAGCGGTATAAAAATAATGGCTATTAAAACCAAAATTAAAAATGGAACTAATTTAAAGTTGACAACATAATTTTCTGGAGACATAAAATAATCCAATACCATAAAGGCACTAGATACAATTCCCCATAAAAAAAATGAGAACCAAAAACGTTTCCAATCAATTCTATTTCTAGATGTTGTTAACTGTGTATATGTTTGATTATGTAAATATCTTACCACTAAAAACAATACCAAAAGCCCAACCGCAAAAGATAATAGCAATAAGAAAAGGCTCAGGTTAGGTTCTAATAGCGACATTACTTTAGAGCTATCCAATCCTTCAAGTGTATTTCCTTCTTTTAAGGATTTCATTAAAACAACTACGGTAAACGGGATTTGCCCAGCTATTACCCCTAATATCACGATAATGAGTCCTACAAAATATCGCCACCATTCATGTAACACATTAAATGCTTGTTGAATATAGTCCATATATTATAAATTAAAATTCCACTTTTTTGAAATATTGTACTGCAAAGTACCATTTTTAACAACAAGTGGCGATGGAAAATTATTGGTAAATAAACTTCCGGTTCCTAAACCTTGCGGTAATGGACTTTGCTTTGTATGGGTATATTGGGCAATGGCATTTAAACCAATATTACTTTCTAAAGCACTGGTTATCCACCACCCTATTTTGTATTTTTTAGCTGAATCTATCCATTGGTCATTACCTTTAAATCCCCCAACCAAACTGGGTTTTAAAATAATATATTGTGGATTTATTTGCTGTAATAAGCTTTCTTTTTCTGAAAAAACGCCAATCAATTCTTCATCTAAAGCTATCGGTAATGGCGTTTCTTCACATAATCTTGCCATATCGTCTATTTGTCCTTGCTTTATGGGTTGTTCTATGGAATGTATATCGAAATCTGATAAAACCTTTAATTTTTCTAAGGCCTCGTTAGGCTGAAAAGCACCATTGGCATCAACGCGCAACTCTATATCTTTGGGTGTAAATTCGTTTCTAATAGATTTTATGAGGTTTATTTCCGACTGAAAATCTATAGCGCCAATTTTCATTTTAATACAGTGAAATCCAGAAACTATCTTCTCTTTTATTTGTTGTTTCATAAAAGCTTCAGAACCCATCCAAATCAAACCATTAATAGGAATGGCTTCTTTACCATTGGTGAATTCCGAAGGAAACAAGTTAAATGAATCTTCTGAAGCTAACGATTTAAAAGCAGTTTCCAATCCAAACTGAATGCTGGGAAATTCGGTTAATTGGAAATATAAATCATTGAAATCTTGGTTTATATTGCTACAGAGCCATTTTAATTTGTCTTCATAATCTGGTCTATCATCTACCGATAAACCTCTAAAAACAGCACATTCACCAATGCCAATTTTTTCGTTTTTGTGCAAAATAAGAAACCAAGTTTCCTTGGTTTTTAAAATACCGCGGGAAGTACCACTGGCTTGCTTAAATTTTAAGATGTGCTTTTTGTAGAACGCGTTTATCATTTACAGTTCAATACTTTCGCCAATTTCAAGAAGCATTAAATCCTTTCCTTTTTCAAAAAATTGTTGCTTGGCATCATCATGGTCAATTTCTATATATCCAAACGTATCAAAATGGCAACCCAAAATTTTGTCGCATTGTACAAAATCACTAGTGATAATAGCATCTTTTATACCCATGGTAAAATTATCTCCTATCGGTAAAATGGCCAAATCTAATTTTGTTTGCAATGGAATTAACTTCATGTCGTAGGTTAAAGCCGTATCGCCTGCAATGTAAATATTTTTATGCTCACCTTCTATGACAAAACCTCCTGGTTGACCTCCATAACTGCCATCTGGAAATGATGATGTGTGGATGGCCTGTACATATTTCACATTACCAAATTCAAAATCCCATTGGCCTCCATGATTCATGGGGTGCCCTTCTAACCCTAAATTTTCAAAATGGGTAACGATTTCAAAATTTGAAACTATCATCGCCCCTGTTCGTTTGGCAATAGCCTCTACATCTAGAATATGATCTTGATGTGCATGGGTTACCAAAATATAATCGGCTTCAAGAGTATCTATATCAATATGGGATGCGTTGGGGTTTCCTGTTATAAATGGATCTACAAGAATATTAACATCACCTACTTGTATTCCTAAACTGGCATGTCCGTAGAATGTAATCTTCATTTTTATAAAAATTTATGACTAAAGAAAAATACAAAAATTTTACAACAAATGGCCTATACTCATGAGAACAGCTAAAAAGAATGTTGATAATGCCAATTTCTTTAATTCGCCATCCAAAGATTTAGGGTCTTCATTTTTATAAACCTTAATTAAATGGATAACCAACGGTATATAGGCTACAAAATAAATGAGGTTGAAAGGTGATGTATAATACAACAATCCGAATAAAAACGACAACAATATAGCTGTTGACATTAAAAACAGATGATAAATCTTTGCTTTTTTAGACCCAAGCTTAACGGCCAATGTTATCTTGTTCGACTTCTCATCAGAAACAATATCCCGCATATTATTGAGATTTAGAACCGCTGCGCTTAAAAGCCCTATTGTACAAGCCGGCAAAAAAACCACATGATCAATTTGTTTGGCATATAAAACATAACCTCCAATAACGCTTACCAAGCCAAAAAACACGAAAACATAAACATCTCCCAAACCATTGTACCCATAAGCATTGGTACCAACCGTGTAGCGTATGGCTGCCACTACAGCAGCTATACCAAGCGAGAAAAAGATAAGTGTTAATAAAAAATGACGTACCCCAAACGCTGAAAAAATTAGCGAAAAAGCTAGCCCTATGGATATTAATATTGAAATTTTAATGGCGCTAAACATACTATCGGCTGATATCTCACCACTTTGCACCGCACGTTCTGGTCCTATTCTTTCATTATTATCTGTGCCTTTAACACCATCGCCATAATCGTTGGCTAAGTTAGATAGTATTTGAAAACTAAGTGTGGTTAGGATAGCCAGGATAAAAATATCCCACTGAAAAAAACCATTGTATTCAGCAAAACTAGAAGCTATTATAATTCCTGAAACTGATAACGGCAGCGTTCTTAAACGCATGGATGAAATCCATAACTTAAGTCTACTCATTACGGAATCCATTTTTTTTCGAAGTTAGGCTTACGCTTTTCAAGAAAGGCATTTCTACCTTCCTTAGCTTCGTCGGTCATGTAAGCCAAACGGGTTGCTTCACCTGCAAATACTTGCTGTCCGACCATACCATCATCAGTTAAATTCATGGCGAATTTGAGCATTTTAATAGATGTAGGTGATTTAGCTAATATTTCCTGTGCCCATTCATAAGCAGTAGTTTCCAGTTCATCGTGTGGCACAACAGCATTAACCATGCCCATTTCGAATGCTTCTTGGGCTGAATAGTTACGCCCTAAAAAGAAAATTTCCCTGGCTTTTTTCTGTCCGACCATTTTAGCTAAATACGCCGAGCCATAACCGCCGTCAAAGCTCGTAACATCGGCATCTGTCTGTTTAAAAATGGCATGTTCTTTACTGGCCAAGGTTAAATCGCAAACCACGTGCAAGCTATGTCCGCCACCGACGGCCCAACCAGGTACGACTGCAATAACTGCTTTTGGCATAAACCGAATGAGACGTTGAACTTCCAAGATATTTAGCCTATGATACCCATCTTCGCCCACATACCCTTGGTGCCCCCTTGCTTTTTGGTCGCCACCACTACAGAATGACCAAATACCGTCTTTAGTAGAAGGGCCTTCTGCAGACAAAAGCACAGCGCCAATGTTCACATCTTCAGTGGCATCATAAAAGGCGTCATATAGTTCACTTGTAGTTTTTGGTCTAAATGCATTCCGAACATTTGGCCTATTAAATGCTATTCTTGCAACACCATTACATTTCTTATAGGTAATATCTTCATATTCTTTAGCTACTACCCAATTCAGTTGCTCCATCTTACTTATTAGTTTTGCTCAAAAATAAATTTTATTTTTCATTCACTACCCAATTCAATAAAATTAATACAAAGAACCTCCTCATAACACCATAAAAAACATTTTTTTCAACTTATTCACTTAAAAAATGAATAATTAGTAAAACACATTGCTGTATTTAATTTTTTCACAAAAGACAAAAATACTTACATCAAAGTATTGCTTGGTTGTAGTATAAACACTATTTTTATTGAGAATTAGACAAAATATTTGCATTTCATCTATAAATATTGTATTTTGCCGAAACCAAATCCCTTTATCTATGATATTAACAATTACAATTTCACTTGCAATCCTTGTAGCGGTCAACTTACTTCTTCTAAGATTTAGCTGCAACAAAATCACTAAACAAAATAAGATTAGCAAGAAACCTGTCGTTCTTAAGCCTCATCTTACCATTGAACGGGAGTCTGAGAAACTTGCTCCAACAGGTAGTTAGTTTTACTAAAGTGTTTATTGCCGAACCAATAGCCCCTATTGGCACTTAGTGGCGACGGATGCCCAGACGTTAGTACTTTATGCCTTTCTTTGTTGATAAACTTTATTTTCTGCTTTGCATAACCACCCCATAAAAGAAACACCACATTTTCTTTCTTTTCACTTATCAATTTGATAACACTATCGGTAAAAGTTTCCCAACCCTTGTTTTGGTGACTACCAGCTTGGTTTGCCCGAACTGTAAGTGTAGCATTTAAAAGCAGTACGCCTTGCTCTGCCCAACGCATTAAATTACCACTCTTAGGATAAGAAAAACCTAAATCTTGCTCCACTTCTTTAAAAATATTAATCAAGGAAGGTGGATGTGGCACGCCATCATTAACCGAAAAACACAGTCCGTTGGCTTGCCCTAAACCATGGTAAGGATCTTGTCCTATAATAACGACTTTTACCTTATCAAACGGGCATGCATCAAAAGCGTTAAAAATTTGCTTGCCAGGCGGAAAACATTGATGGTTTGTGTATTCACTTTTTACAAAACTTGCCAAATCCTTAAAATAAGGTTTGTCAAATTCATTTTGCAAATAAGGTTTCCAGCTTTCATGTATATCTACATTCATCATTGAATATTAAAATTGAAACTAAAATAATACTATCTTTAATGATATTAAAACTAATTGTAGATTGAAAAAAATAAAATTCCCAACCGCTCAAACCATTTTAATCATTATAGCGGCTGCAGTTGCCCAATTAACCTGGTTGGTTCCTGCTGGCGCTTACGATTCCTTAACTTATAATAAAGAAACCAATACGTTTACCAGAAAAAGTTTAGACGCAACCACTACTTTACCAGCAACCCAAGCCTCTTTAAACGAACTTAACGTAAAAATACCTCTCGAAAAATTTACTAGTGGTGATATATGGAAACCCATTGGCATACCTAATTCTTACAAACAATTAACACCCAAACCACAAGGTTTTGCTGCGTTTATTAAATCGCCCATTAAAGGGATTATTGAGGCTGCCGACATTATTTTCCTAGTGTTGTTTATAGGAGGACTTATTGGCATTATGAATATCACAGGTGCTTTTGAAGCAGGCATCGCTTGGCTGGCCAAAGCCCTAAAGGGAAATGAATATTGGCTCATTATTGCTGTTACCTTTTTAATTGCGATTGGCGGTACTACTTTTGGACTTGCTGAAGAAACCATTGCTTTCTACCCTATACTCATCCCTATTTTCTTAGCTGCTAAATACGATGCCATGGTACCATTAGCTTGTATTTACTTGGGGTCGTCTATTGGCACTACTTTTTCTACTACCAACCCCTTTAGTGCCATTATAGCATCGGATGCTGCTGGCATTAATTGGACCACCGGCCTAACCGGAAGGTTTATCATGCTGGTATTAGGAACGCTCATTTGTATTATTTACATACTTCGCTATGCACAACGGGTAAAAAAAGACCCCTCAAGATCAATCATTTTTAGTCAAAAAGAAGAAATTGAAAGTCATTTTGGCAGCAACACACATTCCCATACAGTTCTTACATCCAAACTTCGACTTATATTATTTGTATTTGCTATGTGTTTTGTGGTTATGATTTATGGCGTTTCGCAATTGGATTGGTGGTTTTTAGAGATGACTACCGTGTTTTTTGTAGGTGCTGTACTTATTGGAATTATTGCTAATGTAAACGAATATAGATTTGTTGACACTTTTGTAAAAGGTGCCAGCGAATTATTAGGCGTCGCATTAATAATTGGAATTGCTAGAGGCATCACTGTTTTAATGAACGATGGCATGATTAGCGATACCATGCTATATTATGCAAGCAATCTGACAAATGGAATGAATAAAGGTTTATTTATAAATGCCATGCTTTTTATTTATAGTGGTTTGTCTTTTTTCGTGCCCTCTTCTTCTGGAATGGCCGTATTAACCATGCCCATTATGTCTCCTTTGGCGGATGGTGTTGGTATTGGAAGGGAGTTTGTAGTAAATGCTTATCAGTATGGCATGGGGCTATTTGCTTTTATAAATCCAACGGGATTAATATTAGCTTCCTTGGCTATAGTAAAGGTTGGTTACGATAAATGGTTGAAATTTGTTATGCCGTTGGTTATCATTTTAACCATTTTTACCATGCTGGCATTAACTGTATCCGTTTACTTATAATCTAATTTATAGGCTGCTACAGTATTACCATAAAAAGTAGGCACAATAAGTATATCTTGTTCAGGAATATACGAAATATCGGCAGAATTCTTCCTATTCTCCCTAGTGTCTAATATTTTTATTGCTTCTACTGCAATCTTGCCTTTTTCGGCAAAAAACACCTGTCCTTGAAAAGCGGAAAGAATGTATCCTTTATCGGTTGAAACAATTCCATCACCGCCTCTTACGCCCGCAGCCAAAACTGTTTTTTCCTTAGATGTTTTATCTATAGCAATCAATTCGCCTTTGCTTGAAGATAATATCAGCACCCTGTCTTTTTCAACTAAAATACCATTAGGGTAAAACCCTTTTACATCCAGCCATAAAGAGGATTTACCATTGACTAACTTATATATTTTTTCATCCTGCGAATCTGTCATATAAATATCACCATTGGTATCAATATCCAAATCGTTTAAAAAAACAGCTCCTTCAATTTCATGTTTTTTCACAATAGTTCCTGTCTCCAAATCTATTTCTACTACCTTATCAATATCATCTACATAAAGTTTTCCTTTGTAATAGTTTTGACCTTTAGGGGCATCAATACCTGTCACCCAGTTTTTATCTATAACCTTTCCGTCAACGCTCAAAACTGAAATATAACCATCACCATCTCTTCTATCAGGAGGTGTGCCACCAATATTTGACACATAAATAAGTTCTTTTTCGAAATTGTACCGAACTGCTTCAGACGTTTTTAAAATCGTGTCCGTTTCCCAAAGTTTGGTAAGTGTTATTTCACCAACAATAGCCTTGCTTTCAAATTTTTGAAATGCTAAACAAGTCATAGCTACCAAAGCCAACAAAAAAATTATTCTTTTCATTTTGAACATTTTAAGGTTAGCTAAGATACTATTTTTACCAATAGCTCTTTCAACAAATCACCTTGAGAAACAGCATTGGCACCAACCCCTTTACTTTTAACATCAAATTCACGTAAGGTAGCCACAACACTGCTCACTTTTTTCATTGGATAATTTCTGGCCGCCGTAATATAGTCGTTCACAAAATAGGGATTCACTTTTAGTGCCGAAGCGACGTGTCTTGGGTTCTTATCGGTTAAACCATGTAATTGTAACAACTGTGAAAAGAAATTGAACAACATGGTTACAGTAACCACCATAGGATTATCTTTTGGATTTTCGGCAAAATAATGCACTATTTTATGGGCTTTATAAATATTTTTGTCTCCAATAGCCTTTTGCAACTCAAAATTGTTGTAATCTTTGCTTATGCCTATATTTTCCTCAATAGCTTCTGGAGTTATGTTGCTGCCAACTGGCAAAATTATTTGAAGTTTATCCAGCTCATTATTTATTTTACTTAAATCGGTTCCCAAGAACTCTACCAGCATTTGGGCTGCTTTGGGCGTTATGGTGTAATTTTTTGGAGATAAAACGCGTCTGATCCAATCTGCTACTTGGTTTTCATAAAGTTTATTGCTTTCGTACACCAAGCCTGATTTCTTTACGGCCTTGTATAATGCTTTCCGCTTATCTATCTTTTTATACTTATAATTAACCACCAAAACGGTAGTTGGTTGCGGATTGACCGCATAATCAGTTAATTTCTCAATGGTTCTTGATAAATCTTGACCTTCTTTTACAATAATAACCTGTCGTTCTGCCATCATGGGATAGCGTTTAGCACTGCTCACAATGTCGTCAACAGAAACGTCCCTACCGTACATTACCATTTGATTAAAGCCTTTCTCTTCTTCAGTTAGCACGTAGTCTTCAATAAACTCTGAAATTTTATCAATATAATAAGGCTCCTCGCCCATCAAAAAATAAATGGGTTTTATGTTGCCTTTCTTAATGTCACTTACTAATTGCTTTACGTCGTCCAAAACTTAAAATTTCATATTGTAATAAGAGGTTGATTTTTTAAAAAACGACCCACTAATTTGGTATTTGGTTTTTGAAGTTTAACTTTGGAAAAACATAAAATGGTGCCACAGCAGCTCAATTTTCCTAAGTTTCCGTTTCGATTCAAAAATAGCGAAAATAAAATTTCCATTTTCGATGTTATCCGTAAAAAGTTTGTGATTTTACAACCCGAAGAATGGGTTCGACAACACTGTGTGCATTATTTAATCCACGTAAAAAAATACCCAAAATCACTTATCAACGTCGAAAAAGAACTAAAAATCAACACCTTAAGCAAGCGCTACGATATAGTAGTTTTTAATTCCCAAGGTGGTATCCAGATTATTGTTGAATGCAAAGCACCCAAAGTGACCATAAACCAAGCTACTTTTGATCAAATTGCACAATACAATTTAGCCCTTAGCGCCAACTATTTAATGGTAACCAACGGGTTAAATCATTATTATTGCCAAATGGATTTTAAAAATGAACGTTATAATTTTTTAGAAAACATCCCAAATTATGGTGAATAGGCAAATGAACATAGCAGTGGTTATATTAAACTGGAACGGAAAAAAACTTCTTGAAACGTTTTTACCTTCTGTTGTTCAACATTCAAATGAAGCTGATATTTATATCGCAGACAATGCTTCGACAGATGATTCCATTCAATTTGTGACTTCACAATACCCTGAAATAAAAATTATAAAAAACACTGTTAATGGTGGTTATGCAAAAGGCTACAACGATGTATTACAACAAATAGATGCCGATATTTTTTGTTTGCTGAATAGCGATGTAGAAGTTACAAATAATTGGTTAAAACCAATTACAAAAACGTTTGAAAGTGAACCAAACACGGCCATTATACAGCCAAAAATATTAGACTACAAAAACAAAAACTACTTTGAATATGCTGGTGCTGCTGGTGGATTTATAGATAAATATGGCTTCCCCTACTGTAGGGGCAGAATATTTGATACCATTGAAAAAGATGAAGACCAATACAACGATTTAGCCGAAATATTCTGGGCGTCTGGCGCCTGCTTTTTTGTACGGAGTAGCGTGTTTAAACAACTCAACGGGTTTGACGAACATTTTTTTGCCCATATGGAAGAAATAGATTTTTGTTGGCGGGCAAAGAATTTGGACTATAATATTAAATACAACGGACAATCTAAAGTGTACCATTTAGGCGGCGCAACCCTTTCTAAAGCCAACCCAAAAAAAACGTATTTAAATTTTAGAAACAGTTTGTTTACTTTAATCAAAAACGCTAAAGCACCTTTATTCCCAACAATGTTTATCCGCCTCACTTTAGATGGTATTGCAGGCCTAAAATTTTTGGTAGAACTAAAACCCAAACATACCTTGGCCATTTTAAAATCGCATGTCGCTTTTTATTGTGCTTTGACACGGTTATTAAAGCAACGCAAATCCTTACCTCACAACGTAAATTACCACCAAAAAACATCCATTGTAGTAGATTACTTCGTAAATAAAAACAAAGTCTATAAAAGTTTATAAGTTTTTAGTAAAATTTTTGTTAAAATGTAACTATACAGCGTTTTTTGTATACTTTTGTTCAAACAATCAAGTAAATTAATAATCCTATAAAATAATCATGAAAAAAGTTTTATTCCTGAGTTTATCAGCCATTTTTTTACTGAGTTCTTGTGTGTCTAAAAAGCAATACACAGATCTTCAAGCAAAACAAAAAGAAACCCAAGATTTATTAAATTCTGCCACTGTAAAACTAAACGCTTGTTTAGAAGAACGTGCTACCGCCACAGCGAGAGCTACTGCTTTAGAAGAACAAGTTGCAGATTTACGTAAAGCTAACGACAACCTAACTATTCTTTCGGCCAAAGGTGCTAGCAATGTTGAAAAAACATTGGAAAGCATTAAAGAAAAAGATTTAAAAATTACACGTTTGCAAGATGCTTTAAACCAAAAAGACAGTGTTACTTTAGCATTGGTAACAAGTTTGAAGCGTGAAGTAGGTATCAACGATCCAGACATTGAAGTAAATGTTGAAAAAGGTGTTGTATTTATTTCTATCGCCGATAAATTGTTATTCCAAAGTGGTAGCTATAACGTAACCACTCGTGCTAAAGAAGTTTTAGCTAAAGTTGCTAAAGTTGTAAACAGCAAACCAGATTTTGAATGTATGGTTGAAGGTCATACAGACAATGTACCTTACAGAAAAGAACCTTTATTGGATAACTGGGATTTAAGTGTTAAACGTTCTACATCTATCATTAGAGTATTACAAGATTTAGGTGTAAATCCAAAACAACTTATTGCAGCAGGTCGTGGTGAGTATGTACCATTAGTTGATAATGATACTGCAGAAAACAGAGCAACCAACAGACGTACACGTATTGTTGTACTTCCTAAAATCGATCAGTTCTACGATATGATTGAAAAAGAAATGAAAAACTTAGAAGCTAGTAGTAACTAATTAGTTTCTCTTAGTAACAAAAAAGCCCAACTTAAAAGTTGGGCTTTTTTGTTCTACTTCATACTTTAAATTATTCTTTTGACTTTAAATAGTCATATTTATATAAATCATTTTCGGTTGTTACTTCTACCATATCACCTCCTTTAATTACAAAATTTCGATTAGTTATTTGAAGTACGTCATCATAATAATGGTCTGTTAAAATAATTCCTTTTGTTTGTTTTAGCTTCAAAAGTAAATCCTTAATAATATCTTTATATAATGGTTCAATCATTGAAAAAGGTTCATCAAGCATTAAAAATTGATGATGTAAATTTCCAATTATTAACAACTCCAGATATCGTAATTGTCCCATAGACAATTTCCCAACTTTGATTTTTTCAAAACTAAAAACTTGAGGAGCATAAAATATTTTATCTTGATCTTCTCCACTTGGAAAAAAAAAGCGGAATAACATCTCTAACTTTCAGTTCCTTTGGCAAAAAGGAATCTTGAGGCATATAACCTATTAATTTTAAAGAAATTACTTCTTTAGGTAAAATTGTTTTGGAATTGATTTTTATTTGAATTGCATCCGCTTTTATTGTTCCAAAAATCAATTTTAAAAGTGTTGATTTACCAGATCCATTTCTTCCAAAAAGCCCAATTATTTCCCCAACATTACATTTAAAATTAATGTTATTTAAAACACATTTATTTCCAAAAGATTTATTAGTATTTAGTATTTCCAAAAGAGACATTTATAGAAATATTAAATACATTAGAAATGTTAATAAAGATATACACAAGTTAAATACCAATACTCTTTTTAATAAATACGCTTTAGTTAACCCAAGATTGTAATATGTATAGTATTCGTTGTTTTTAAATGTTTTAAACCCAAGCAAGCCAAATAATATACCAAAAGTGGCGAAAGTAATCATACTCCAAAAAAAGCCTATAAATACACCAATAACTATGCAAAAAGCTAGATTAAACACATTAACATCTATAAAATATTTCAAAATAGCTTTTGTATACATATTAAAATATTTCCAGGCTTCCTTTGCCTTCTCTAACAACAAGAGGTTCATCATCTGATAAATCGATTACTGTAGAAGGCACATTATCGCCATAACCGCCATCAATTACCAAATCGACCAAATTATCCCATTTTTCTAATATCAATTCGGGGTCGGTGGTATATTCCAAAACCTCATCTTCATCTCTAATAGAAGTAGAAATTATAGGATTTCCCAACTGCTTTACAATTTCTATGGTAATATTATTGTTGGGCACCCTAATACCTACTGTTTTTTTCTTTTTAAATGGGTTTGGCAAATTATTGGAACCAGGCAAAATAAAGGTATAAGGACCTGGCAAGGCACGTTTAAGTATTTTAAAAGTAGACGTATTGATTTGCTTCACATAGTCACTTAAATTACTTAAATCGTGACATACAAAAGAAAAATTGGATTTTTCCAACTTAACATTCTTTAATTGGGCAATGCGCTCTAAAGCTCTTATGTTGGTAATGTCGCAACCCAAACCATACACGGTGTCTGTGGGATATATAATGAGTCCGCCCCTCCTCAAAATGGCAACAACCTTTTCAATCTCTTTCGGATTGGGGTTTTCTTCATATATTCTTATAAATTCTGCCATTCTTGGTTTTTGGTTGCTGGGTCTTGGATTTTAGTTGTTGCCTAAATAAAATAACTTTGAACTAAAGTTACCCTATTACTTCTAATTTAGCAAAACGCAACAATAGTTTCTTTACACCGCCATGCTGAAAATCAATTTCAGCTTTGGTATCGGCTCCTGCGCCTTCAATTTTCAAAACCTTTCCTGTACCAAAACGGATGTGCTTAACCACATTTCCAACCACCAATTTACTATCAAACAAATTAGAATTGCCATTGGTTTGCGAAACAGGCTTTAAATTTTTGGGAGTTGTTACCTGAAATTTAGCAGGTTCTTCTTTAACTGGCTTTCCTTTACTAAAATTAATCTTTTTAGCTGGTTTAAACCGTATTTTATTGGGCTCAACATCTCCAAAAATATCGGCATCCAACATAGGGTTGAATCTTAGTTCTTCAGGCGGCGTTAAAATTTCTAGATACTCATCATCTATTTCCTGTATAAAACGACTAGGCTCAGAGTCTATCAGTTTACCCCAACGGTAACGCGATAAGGCATAAGTTAAATAGGCTTGTTTCTCGGCCCGAGTTAATGCCACGTAAAACAAGCGGCGCTCTTCTTCCAATTCACTGCGCGTGTTCATACTCATGGCACTGGGGAACAAATCTTCCTCCAAACCGACAATAAACACATTGGGGAACTCCAATCCTTTCGCTAAGTGAATGGTCATTAATGCCACTTTATTGGCATCGTCTTTATCGTTATCCAAATCGGTTGCTAAAGCCACATCTTCCAGAAATTCGGCCAAAGATCCTGTTGTATCAGCCAATTCTTTTTGACCTTCCACAAAATCTTTCATACCATTAAGCAACTCTTCAATATTTTCCATTCTGGTAACACCCTCTGGCGTACCATCTTTTTTAAATTCTGAAATCAGTCCGCTAGTTCGTGTAACATATTCTGCCAATTCAAACACATCAGCAGTTTGGTTCATAACCTGATAACTCTCAATAAGCGTTACAAAATTTTGAAGTTTATTTTTAGTACCCGCATTGATATTGATGTCAACTTTATCTATATTTTTTAAAACTTCAAAAATGGACTTTTTATACCCATTGGCAGCAACCACCAACCTATCTAGAGTGGTTTGCCCAATACCACGAGCCGGAAAATTAATAACTCTAATAAGGGCTTCCTCATCAGCAGGATTAATTATCAATCGCAAATAAGCCAACACATCTTTAATTTCCTTGCGCTGATAAAAGGATGTGCCTCCATAAATTCTATAAGGAATATCACGTTTTCTTAGAGCATCTTCTATAGAACGCGACTGTGAATTGGTGCGGTACAAAATAGCAAAATCGCTATTGCTTAATTGTTTATTCATTTTCTCCTCGAAAATGGTACTCGCTACATAACGACCTTCATCGGCATCGGTTAGTGAACGGTGCACTTTTATTTTACCGCCTTCATCATTGGCCGTCCAAACGACTTTTTCAAGTTTGGTTTGGTTTTTTTCTATTATCGAATTGGCAGCATTGACTATATTCTTAGTGGAACGGTAATTCTGTTCCAATCGGAACACTTTCACATCATCATAATCCTTCTGGAAATTCAAAATATTATTTATGTTCGCGCCACGAAACGCATAAATACTTTGGGCATCATCTCCCACCACACAAATATTTTGAAATCGATCGGACAACGCCCTAACAATTAAATACTGCGAATGATTGGTATCTTGATACTCGTCTACCAAAATGTATTTAAATCGGTTTTGGTATTTCATCAGCACATCCGGAAAGCGCGTTAACAATTCATTGGTTTTAAGCAACAAATCATCAAAATCCATCGCGCCCGCTTTAAAGCATCTTTCAACATATTCTTTATAAATATCACCCAAACGTGGCCTTCTTGCCATAGCATCGGCTTCAATCAATTCTGGATTTTGAAAATAAGCCCGAACCGTAATTAAGCTATTTTTATAGGATGAAATTCTAGAGCGAACCTGCTTGTATTTATAAATATCTTTGTCAAGATTCATTTCCTTGATGATAGAACTAATCAATCTATCAGAATCTTGGGTATCGTAAATAGTAAAATTACTTGGGTAACCCAATTTATCAGCCTCACTGCGCAATATCCTTGCAAAAACCGAGTGGAATGTTCCCATCCATAAATTTTTGGCTTCACTGGCTCCAACAATAGTTGCAATACGCTCTTTCATTTCGCGAGCTGCCTTATTGGTAAACGTTAAGGCCAATATATTAAAGGCATCAATGCCTTTGCTCATCATATAGGCAATACGGTACGTAAGCACACGTGTTTTGCCCGACCCTGCACCGGCAATTACAATCATAGGGCCTTCAATTTGTATTGTGGGCTCTAATTGCGCATCGTTTAACTGACTTAAATACTTTTCCAAATCCAATTTAAATTTAAGACGTGAAATTAACCATTGTTTACCTTTTTAATAAATGGATTTATTAATAATTATAAACAATTGCGAGAACTTAGCTCATTATTATTTTTTGAATATCTTTAAGCTTCAAAATAATTAAAATCCATGAATTTTAAGTCCTTTCTTCTTTTTTTACTTGCAATACAAGCTATTCATTCCCAAGAAAACTTAGCAAAACAGTTTGAATCTATTGAATCTAAAGTCATTGAATGGCGCAGGGATTTTCATCAACACCCCGAATTATCCAACAGGGAATTTGAAACTTCAAAAAAAATAGCAGAACACTTAAAGTCCTTGGGATTAGAGGTTCAAACAGGAATCGCACATACTGGAGTTGTAGGTGTTTTAAAAGGGAATAAGCCTGGCAAAGTTATAGCCCTTCGAGCCGATATGGACGCGTTGCCGGTTACCGAACGCAACAATCTACCGTTTAAATCGGAAGCAAAAACTACATTTCTTGAAACCGAAACAGGTGTTATGCATGCTTGCGGACATGATACGCACATTGCTATTTTAATGGGCGTTGCAGAAATTTTGGCACAAAACAAAGATAAAATTAACGGTACTGTAAAATTTATTTTTCAACCAGCAGAAGAAGGACCACCTCCGGGTGAGGAAGGTGGTGCTAAACTTATGATAAAAGAAGGTGTTTTAGAAAATCCAAAAGTAGACGCCATTTTTGGATTGCATATTCGTTCTGATTATGAAATCGGTACCATTCACTATAAAAAAGAAGGCATTATGGCTGCTGTTGAGCGCTTTGTAATAAACGTAAAAGGGAAACAAACACATGGTGGTCGACCATGGCAAGGCGTTGATCCCATTCTTATTTCCGCAAAAATTATAGATGGACTTCAAACCATAATAAGTAGGGAGTCTAAATTGGTTGATGAAGCTGCCGTTATAACGGTTGGCAAAATAACCAGTGGCACCCGTTTCAACATCATTCCAGAAAGGGCCGAGCTTATTGGGACTGTGCGGACTTTAAATCCTGAGATGAAAGAAAAGATCATTAGGCGTATGACAGAAATGACAGAAACCATTGCCAAAGCATACGGTGGGGAAGCCACCATTGAATTTCAAAATAACACGGCCATAACTTTTAATGATCCCAGTTTAGTTGACCAAATGTTGCCGTCACTCCAAAAAGTAGCAGGTATAGAAAATGTAAGACTAAGAAAGGCCACTACCGGTGGTGAGGACTTTTCTTTTTATCAAGAAAAAGTCCCAGGTTTCTTTTTCTTTTTAGGAGGTATGACGCCCAATACAACAGAAGCATTTCCTCACCACACGCCCGATTTTATGATAGATGAAAACGGATTACTTTTAGGAGTAAAAGCACTTACCCAAATCACATTCGACTACTTAAACAATTAATGATGGATAATTTAATGGACTTTTTATCAAATATAGCTTGGTGGGGCTGGGTTTTAATTTTTTTGGCATTAGTTGCTATCAGGGATATTTTTATTCAGAGAGCGCATACTATTAGCCATAATTTCCCCATTGTGGGCCATTTACGTTATATGCTGGAAAAAATTGGCCCAGAACTAAGACAATATTTGGTTGCCAACAACAGAGAGGAATTACCTTTTAACAGAATTGAACGTGGTTGGATTTACGCTTCGGCCAAAAAGGAAAAC
Source organism: Marixanthotalea marina (assembly GCA_018883545.1). Lineage (GTDB taxonomy): Bacteria > Bacteroidota > Bacteroidia > Flavobacteriales > Flavobacteriaceae > Marixanthotalea > Marixanthotalea marina. The sequence continues at coordinate 63,087 of JAHLEH010000009.1, forward strand.
AATTACGAAGGTTTTGGTACGGATCGGGATATTTTTGAACACCAACATATTTTTATCAACAATGCCATGATTCCTTTTGCCATCGACAAAAATCATCCCAACAGTGTTGATAAATCCTTTTTACCATGTGCCAAAGTTATCGGTGCCTACCACAAACGCAAAAAACCGTTCAGACCTGCTTCAGTTATCAATGTATCGGCCATGAGTTTTGGTTCTCTTTCAGCAAAGGCTATAGAATCTTTAAACAAAGGCGTGAAAATAGCAGGCGCTTACCATAATACTGGTGAAGGCGGTTTGTCTCCTTACCATTCCCATGGTGGTGACGTCATTTTTCATTTTGGAACAGGCTACTTTGGAGTTCGCTCCGAGGATGGTAAATTCTCTATAGATAAATTAATAAAGCTAGTAGATGATAACCCATTTATACGCGCCATAGAAGTAAAGTTATCGCAAGGTGCCAAACCAGGCAAAGGCGGTGTTTTGCCCGGTGCCAAAATAACACCTGAATTGGCAAAAATACGCGGTGTTGAAGTGGGTAAAGATGTGCTTTCACCACCTAACCACTCAGCCTTCTCAAATGTTCCTGAAATGGTTGACTTCATTGAAACAATTGCAGAAAAAACTGGACTTCCTGTTGGAATTAAAGCGGCCATTGGAAAATTGGAACAATGGGAGGAATTGGCAGATATTATGCTTAAAACGGGCAAAGGTCCAGATTTTATCACTGTTGATGGCGGTGAGGGTGGTACCGGTGCAGCACCTCCAAGTTTTGCTGATCACGTTTCCCTTCCTTGGGTGTACGGTTTTAGTGATCTTTACAAACTATTTAAAAACAAAGGATTAACAGAACGTATTGTTTTTATTGGTAGCGGTAAGCTTGGTTTTCCTGCCAAAGCAGCTATGGCTTTTGCTATGGGAGCCGATTGTATTAATGTGGCACGGGAAGCCATGATGAGTATTGGCTGTATTCAAGCACAGATTTGTCACACCAACAGATGCCCCAGCGGTGTAGCCACTCAAAATAAATGGTTACAGAGTGGTATAGACCCAACCTTAAAATCGGAGCGTTTGGCACAGTATTTTAAAACGTTCAGAAAAGAACTCATTGAGATCACACATGCAGCTGGCTACGAACACCCTTGTCAATTTAAAATGAGCGATATTGAAATAAATGTAGACGACCATAATATTTCAACCCATTTAAGCAAAACATACCAATACGAAAAAACGCCTGTACCTTTTACAAGTATGCAGGCATTAAAAGATTGTGTATATTTGGGTACAACCCAAAATTAATAATCACTATGAATTCTGAAAGTGTAATCGACATGCTTTTGTTTGCTATTCCTTCCTTAATAACAGGACTTATAGCCTATTATTTTTTTAAGGAACATACCAAAAATGAAGATGGCCGTAGGCGTTATTTGTTAAAAAAAGATTTGCAAGTTACGGCACTACCTTTAAGGCTTCAGGCGTATGAACGCCTAACACTTTTTTTAGAGCGTATTTCTCCCAATAATTTATTAATAAGAGTGTCTCCTAGCAACTTAAGTAAAAATGACTATGAAGTACTTTTGGTGCAAACTATAGAACAAGAGTTAGAACACAACTTAACCCAACAAATTTATGTAAGTGAGCGATGCTGGGGCATTATTTCTGCAGCTAAAAACGCCACCATTCAACTGATAAGAAAAGCCAGTTTACTTGAAAAAACCACTACTGCAGATAAATTAAGGGAAGTTATTTTAACCGAAATGATAGAAAAGCGCCCACCTAGTGATGCCGCCATGTCATTTATAAAACAAGAAGTTTCCGATTTATGGTAAACTACTATCGTCCCTTAACTCATTGAACTTACCTTGTGCACACTTCTCTTTGGCATATTCATATCCCTGTTGCCACCAAGACAGCATTAACTTTTTATTGAAAACCAATGAGTTTTCGGTGAGCTTAGAGGGGGTATAATATAAATTAAGGTTTACATCCCTGTTTTTTGCAGCCAATTTTCCAATAGTAACATCGCTTCGCTCTACTCCATCTAGCAGATGACCAAATAAATTCAACATTAATGAAAACGGATTTTTACCAAGTACTTTATTATACTCCATGTTCTCGGATTCCAAAATAATAGCATCTACTTCCGTTGCCCCTCTCAAAATAGCTTCACGTATAGGTACTACGCAACCAAAAGCTCCATCGGCGTACTCAAAACCATCTACTGTTGTTAAAGACATAAATGGGATATAATTACAAGAAATCCAAATCCAATTACAAAACTCATCATAAGTAAAATCTTTAATGGATTTATACTCGATTCTATTTTTAGACAAATTGGAAACTGTTACCACTACATCTTCCTTAGTTGCTCTAATGTAATTAAACTCCTCTTCTGTAAAATTCCGTTTTAAATAGCGAAGCAGTGCTTTACTTTCCCCAAAAGTCCGCTTCCGTTTGACAAACTGAATCAATGTGTTCAAAAAGTTTATGGACACAAATTCCCTATTGCCTTTTTTTCGTTGTACAAATGGATTGATACTGAATATATTGCTTTGCTTTACATTGGTAAAAACCTTATGTATTTTATCGATTTTACCAGCCGCCAAATGCGGTATTATTAAACTACCGGTAGAAGTTCCCAAAAACATATCGTACTCCCTGCCTTCTTCTTGCATCAAGTATTGGGCAACACCACCAGCGTAAGCACCCTTACTACCTCCTCCTGAAATAACTAATGCTCTCATTCGTTTTCCAATGGGCTTACCTGTTCGTTTTTATATTTGGCATATTCAAAGCCACTTTGCCACCATTTGGTCATTTTTTGCTTTTCAAAAATCAAGGAATTGGTGGTTAAAACGGTTGGTGTATAATAAAAATTAATAATGGCATTTTGGTTGGAGGCAGCAAACTTACCAATTTTAATATTTTGGGATTCGATTCTATCGAGCATAAAAGAAAACATATTGGTTAATAATGAAAAAGGATTTAATGAAGGCATTCTATTTAATTGGGTTACTTCGGTCTGTAAAATTATGGCATCCACTTCTGTAGCGCCTCTTTTGATGGCTTCTTCAATGGGAATCATAGAACCTAAGCCACCATCGGCATATTCGCAACCATTTTTTTTCACTAAAGACATAAAGGGAATATAGTTACAGGAAATCCATACCCAATCACAAAATTCATCGTAATCAAAATTTTTAATGGATTTATACTCAACCTGATTGAGCGATAAATTGGAAACCGTCACAATAACATCTTTATTACTTTTCTTTAGCTTGGCAAAATCATCTTCCGTCAAAGTTCTTTTTATCAATGTCTTAAGATTGTAGCTTTCCCCGAAGGTTTTACTGCCTCTTAAAAAATTCAAAAGCACATTTAAGTGATGTATTTTAATGGTTTCTATACCTCCTTTTTTCTTTTTTATTAAAAACGGACAACTGTTAAAAATAGCGTCTTGGTTTACGCTGGTATAAACGTCCTTTATTTTTTCAATGGCATTCAAGGCCAAGTGCGATACCAATAAACTACCCGTAGAGGTACCTAAAAACATATCGTATTGATGTTTTTTCTCTTCAATTAAATACTGTGCCACACCACCTGCAAATGCGCCTTTGCTACCGCCTCCAGAAATAACTAAAGCTTTCATCTTAATAATTTAGTTGGATAAATATACTATTTTAAGAATAGTTATAAAGTCTTTAGGTAGTCTTTTGCGAATTTTGAAAACTGCCAAATAGGTGATTTTGTAGCCTGCTCTAAATTTTCCTTGCAAGCATCGTTGCAAGCATTGAGCAATTTTAAATACTGAAAGGCATTTAACCGTATTTCAAAATGATTGTCTGGATAGGTGTAGCCAGTAAGTTCCTCAAAATATTGTGGCTTGTTATCTGGTTCAAAATCTTCGGTTATCAAGGCCAGAGCCAACCAAAGTATTCTAACATTTTTATCATTAAACCCCTCAATACCTTTGGCTTTGTTTAGATATTTAGGTCTGTCTTCGGAAAAATTATTCCAAAGGTTATAGAGCGCAGTTTCTATGGTTACATAAGATTGGTCATCTAATAAACTTTCATAATCCGCTTTCAATTTCAACGGGATTTTAGTTAGGTTTTGGGCAATGGCTTGGCGGACTTTCAAGCTATTGTTGAAATCTACCGACTTTAATTGTTCTGGGATTTGGGAAATCACTTTTATTTTAGTTTCTTCTGAAGCACTTGAAGTCAAATAATCCGCACATTTATAAACATCTTCTTGGCAGTCTACAGCCAGATATGTTTTCATAAAGCTTGATTTTTTCAAACTTTCAAAAGCCTTTTCTCGATTAAAAGAAGCGCTTTCTAACCACTCCTTTTCAAAACCGCTTAAATCTTGTCCGCTCGCCTTCTCTACCTTACCTATAAAATCGTTGGTTTCTACATTTTCAAATTGGTGCTTAACTAAATAATTTTTCACCGCTTCCTTAAAGGCTTTATCACCCACTTGTTCACGTAACATATGCAACACCCATGCACCTTTTTTGTAAAATGTGGTGCTGCTCGATTTCGGGTTTAACAACGATGTACTCCCCCCCGACTCATCTTGGGCAATCAGCTCTTGGGCATATTGGTATAACTCCCAATAATAGTAATCATCTCCAAAAACGTCCTTCTCAGCTAATAATGCGTAATAAGTAGCAAAACCTTCCTGAAGCCAATGGTGCGTGCCTGAAGTTTCAGTGACCAAATCGCCAAACCATTGATGCGCCAACTCATGGGCATTTACATTCACGTAATTTTTATCTACAAATGAAATGGAATCAATCACATAAGTATCTGAAAAAATAGTGGCACTGGTGTTTTCCATACCAGCATATAGAAAATCTTTAACCGGTATTTGCTTGTAATTCTGCCACGCATAAGGCACACCAATTTCTTCTTCCAAAAAATCGAAAATTTGTTTGCTATAGCGATAGGTAGGCTCGACGCGCAAAGAATCCTCTGGATAATAATACATTTCTAAAGGAATGCCGCTTTTTGAAGTTTCTATTTTTTTATTGTACTTTCCAATAGCAAGTGCCACTAAATAACTGGACATGGGATTTTGCATATCATAATGCCATTTGTTCTTGCCAAAATAATCTTCTTTACTGACCAACTTACCATTGGCAATCACCTCATAATCTTTATCAAAAGTGATGGACAAATCAAACTCAATTTTATCGTTCATATCATCAATACTCGGCAACCAATTGCTGGTGTATTTTCCTTGACCCTGTGTCCAAACCTGCCCTGAGCTTGCCGAAGGGTTGTCCCAACCCACAAAATAGAGGGCTTTTGCAGGGTTTGAAAAATAGCTAATTGTTAGTTTATAATCTTTTTTCTTTTCAAAGTTATAAATTACCCAGATCCTATTGTTATCATAATTGTGGACCACTTTACCCATATAATGACTGTCGGGAACCATTCCATCATAATATAACCTAACATCGCGAATCCTCATACTTTTTGCATCAATAAAAATTGAATCAACTGATTTGGTTATCTTAAAATCGTAAATAACTGTACCAAATACTTTTTTTTGATCTGTATCAAAATTAATATTGGCTTTAGCAGTTTTAAAATCCACATAACCTGTTTGCTGTGCCGAAAGCAGACAACAAAAAAAGACTGAAAAAAAACTGAAAAAAAACTTCATAACTACTTTTCAACAAAGGTTACGCCAAAATAAGAATAATACTTGTCATTATTTACAAAAGCAGTATTTTAGTTCTATGAATACCCACCTACAAACTCCCATAGATTACTTAAAAGGCGTTGGCCCAAATAGGGCTGATTTGCTAAAAAAAGAGTTGGGCATCCATACCTATCAGGATTTGATAAACCTGTTCCCAAACCGCTATATTGACAGAACTCGGTATTACAAAATAAACCAATTGCAGCGCAACAATGCCGATGTGCAGGTGATTGGAAAAATAACCGAACTAAAAGAAGTAGCCCAACAACGTGGCAAACGTTTGGTAGCCACTTACCAAGATGAAACCGGCACTATGGAATTAGTCTGGTTTCGAGGCCACAAATGGATTCGTGAAAGCTTAAAGCTAAACACGCCTTATGTGGTCTTTGGCAAAACCAATTGGTTTAATGGCCGGTTTAGCATGCCACACCCCGAAATGGAGCTTTTGGAAGAACACGAAAAAAATCTGCGCTCTGTGATGCAACCCGTTTATCCTTCAACCGAAAAACTAACTAATAAAGGGATTTCGAATCGGGTAATAAGCAAAATTATCCAGCAATTGTTTTTAGAAACCAAAGGTCGGTTTAAAGAAACGTTACCTAACAATATCCTTTCGGAATTAAAACTCATCAACAAAAGCGAGGCACTTTTTAACGTTCATTTTCCGAAAAGCCAAGAGCTTTTATCAAGAGCACAATACCGATTAAAATTTGAGGAGTTTTTCTATATTCAGCTACAATTAATTTTAAAAAACCTCATCCATAAATCGAAAATAAAAGGCTTTCCTTTTGAAAAAATTGGAGACCATTTCAATACCTTTTTCAAGAACCATTTACCGTTCGATTTAACCAAAGCTCAAAAACGTGTTTTAAAAGAAATTCGACACGATTTAGGCAGCAATGCACAAATGAATCGACTTTTGCAGGGTGATGTGGGTTCTGGCAAGACCATAGTAGCACTCATGTCAATGTTAATCGCACTTGACAACGGTTTTCAAACCTGTTTAATGGCGCCTACTGAAATTTTGTCAGTCCAACACTATAACGGATTAGTTGAACTATGTAATAATTTGAATATCAGAATAAAAATATTAACTGGTTCAACTAAAACTTTAGAACGAAAAGAAATCCATGAAATGCTCGAAAATGGCACGTTAGACATTCTTATTGGCACGCATGCGTTACTCGAAAATAAAGTAAAATTTAAAAATTTAGGGCTCGCCGTAATTGACGAACAGCACCGTTTTGGAGTGGAACAAAGAAGTAAATTGTGGAGAAAGAATTTGTCTCCCCCACACATTTTAATCATGACGGCAACACCAATTCCACGAACCTTAGCCATGTCGGTTTACGGTGATTTGGATATCTCCATCATTGACGAATTACCTCCCGGAAGAAAAGCCATTAAAACGGTGCATCGCTATGACAAAAATCGTTTAAATGTTTTCAAATTTATCCGTGATGAAATTGATAAAGGCAGGCAAGTATATATTGTATATCCATTAATCCAAGAAAGTGAAACAATGGATTATAAAGATTTAATGGACGGCTATGCTAGCATAGAACGCGATTTTCCAAAACCTAAATATCAAATTTCGATTGTTCACGGTAGAATGAAACCAGCCGATAAAGATTATGAAATGCAGCGTTTTGCTAAAGGTGAAACCCAAATTATGGTAGCCACTACCGTTATTGAAGTCGGCGTAAATGTGCCCAACGCTTCTGTGATGATTATTGAAAGTGCCGAACGCTTTGGTTTATCGCAACTCCACCAATTACGTGGTCGCGTGGGTCGAGGTGCTGAGCAAAGCTATTGTATTTTAATGACAGGACCCAAACTAAGCAACGATAGCAAAACCCGCTTGGAAACCATGGTGAGAACCAACGATGGCTTTGAAATAGCCGAAGTGGATTTAAAATTGCGAGGCCCAGGCGATATTATGGGGACACAACAAAGCGGCGTATTAAACCTTAAAATTGCCGATATAGTAAAAGACAAAGACATCCTTCAGAATGCACGGTTTTACGCAAAGAAAGTGCTTCAAAATGATCCGTCCCTAAGCTTACCTGAAAACAACGTTGTTTTGAGCACTTACCAAGAGTTGGCTAAATTCAAAAATATTTGGAATTATATCAGCTAAAAGAACAACCGTTTACCAACACGAACCAACCAAAGAGATTTAATTTTTCAAAAGTAGCTATCTTTACAAAAAGATTTAATTTTCATATTTATTATGGCACAACTTTAAAGCTTTGCCATATAGGTAAAAATGAAAAAAATATGTAGGTTTGCAAGCCTAAAAAAGTGCATTATATATGAGGATTTCGTACAATTGGCTGAAGCAATTTATCAAAACGGATTGGACACCTGAACAAACAGGGGAATTATTAACAGATTTAGGACTTGAAGTAGAAGGCATCGAAACATTTCAGTCCGTTAAAGGCGGTTTAGAAGGCATTGTTGTTGGTGAAGTCCTTACTTGCATAAAACATCCAAATGCCGATAAGCTAAAATTGACTACGGTTTCCATAGGAACAGACGAACCCTTACAAATAGTTTGCGGCGCACCCAATGTAGCTGTTGGCCAAAAAGTGCCCGTGGCTACCATTGGAACAACTTTATACACGCCTGAAGGTGAATCATGGACCATAAAAAAAGGCAAAATACGAGGCGAAGAAAGCCATGGAATGATCTGTGCCGAAGACGAACTTGGCTTAGGTAGTTCGCATGACGGCATTTTAGTGCTGGATGACAAACATAAAGTAGGCACACTAGTCGCTGATGTTTTTGAAGTAGAAAATGACCAGGTATTCGAAATTGGTTTAACGCCAAACCGAGCCGATGCCATGAGTCATTGGGGAACAGCACGCGATTTAAGAGCCGGTTTGGTACAAAAAGACATTTCTTTAGAACTCATTACACCTTCCGTAAGCGCTTTTCATGTGGACAACAGGACACTCAAAATCGATGTTGACGTTAAAAATAAAGAATTAGCGCCTCGATATTGTGGCGTTACCATTTCTGGTATTAAAGTAAAAGAGTCCCCTTTATGGTTGCAAAACAGATTGAAAGCCATTGGCCTAAAACCTTTAAACAATATTGTTGATGCTACTAATTATGTGCTTCACGAATTGGGACAACCATTGCACGCTTTTGATGCCAATAAAATTACAGGTAACAAAATAGAAGTTAAAACCGTTAAAGCAGGCACTAAGTTTACCACACTTGACGAGGTAGAACACGAATTACACGAAGACGACCTTATGATTTGTGATGCTGAAAAACCCATGTGTATTGCTGGTGTTTTTGGCGGAATTCATTCCGGCATTACAGAAACTACGACTTCTATTTTTCTTGAAAGCGCCTATTTTAATCCTGTGAGCATACGCAAAACAGCCAAGCGCCATGGTTTGAATACAGATGCATCATTTAGATTTGAACGCGGCATAGACCCTAATATTACAGAATATGCGTTAAAACGTGCAGCTTTATTGATTATGGAAATTGCTGGAGGTGAGGTAACAAGTGATATTGTTGATTTTTATCCGAAAAAATTTGAAGATTTCCATGTGCGCTTGAGTTTCGATAATGCCAAAAAATTAATTGGTGAAGAAATCCCAAAAGAAACCATCAAGAGCATCTTAACCTCTTTAGAAATTAAAGTCAACAACGTAACTGAAACCGGCTTAGGTTTAACTGTGCCTGCATATAGGAATGATGTTTTGAGAGAAGCCGATGTTATTGAAGAAATATTGCGTGTTTATGGCTATAATAACATTAAAAACACAGAGAAGCTTAATGCTTCCATATCCAGCACATCACGTTTTGACGACCATAAGGTTCAAAACGTTGCTGGCAATCAATTGGCAGCGCAAGGTTTTTTCGAAATCATGGCCAATTCCCTCACATCACCTAGTTATGTAAATTTAAGTGATCAATTAAAAGAAGAACATAATGTTAACATCTTAAATCCATTGAGTAACGATTTGTCTGCTTTAAGGCAATCATTGTTATTTTCAGGATTGGAAGCAGTATCATATAACATCAATAGAAAACGAAACGACTTAAAATTATTTGAGTTTGGCAAAACCTATCATGTATATAACAATACAAGAGAAGAGTTTAAACACTTAACACTTTTTGTTACTGGAAACAAAAACAATGAGCATTGGGGCCATACATCCCAAAAAAGCGATTTCTTCTTTATGAAAGGAACCATTTCTGCACTATTAGAGCGTTTGGGTATTTCAAGATTTAAGGAAAAACCGATTAAAAATGACCTAATAAGCGAAGGCTTAACTTTAGAACTAGGCAAAATTAAATTGGTTGATTTTGGACTGGTTAAAAAACCTGTCTTAAAGCATTTTGATATTTCCCAAGAAGTACTTTTTGCCGATTTCAATTGGGATAGTATTTTGGATTTGGTAAAACACAATAAAATTTCGTTCAAGTCCATTCCTAAACACCCTGAAGTTCGTCGAGATTTTGCTTTGTTAGTAAATGAAAATATCACCTTTGAGTCTATATACGATCTCGCAAAACAAACGGAAAAGCGCTTGCTAAAATCGATAAACTTATTTGATGTGTACCAAGGTAAAAACTTACCTGAAGGCAAGAAGAGTTACGCTGTTAGCTTTACACTTCAAGACGAAAACAACACGCTTAAGGACAAGCAAATTGACAAAATAATGCAATCACTTCAACACAATTTTGAAACCCAATTAGGAGCAGAATTAAGGTAAGACAAACTTTAACACTCACCTCTAGGTAATAAAAAAATAAAGACGGCAAAAACCGTCTTTATTTTTTGTATATTTATTGTAAACACTAAACTAGTATATTATGGCAGACTCTAATTATATAAAAGTTTTTACAGGTAGTTTCATAATTGCACAACTCATTATTGACAAATTAAATGCCGTTGGTATTAATGCGGTTGTTAAAGACGAAACCGAATCTGCTCGATTGGCTGGCTTTGGTGGCGGTATTGTTCCTGGATTCCAGGAAATACACGTCAATAAAGACGAACTTGACAAAGCGGTTGAAATTGTTGAAAGCGTAAATTCCGAACTTCAACCTTAAATTTAGGCTGTTACCGCATACATTTTGTTTCGTAACTCCTTAATTTTTGGATCCTGCATGTATTCGTCAAATGTTGTATATCTATCAATAACGCCATTAGGTGTTAGCTCTACAACCCTATTTGCAACGGTTTGTGCAAACTCATGATCATGCGTAGTAAACAAAATAGTGCCTTTAAAATTTTTAAGTGAATTGTTAAATGCCGTAATACTCTCTAAATCCAAATGATTGGTAGGTTCATCAAGCATCAGCACATTGGCTCTTACCATCATCATTCTACTTAGCATACAGCGTACTTTTTCACCTCCAGACAATACATTCGATTTTTTCAATGCTTCTTCACCACTAAAAATCATTTTGCCCAAAAAGCCACGAATATAAACTTCCTCGCGCTCTTCTTCGGTTTTAGCCCATTGGCGCAACCAATCTACCAAGGTTAAATTATTGTCAAAATACTCACTATTATCTAAAGGGAGATACGACTGTGTGGTAGTAACGCCCCACTCAAATTTACCGTTATCAGCCTTTTCCTTATTGTTTATAATTTGATAAAAAGCAGTAGTAGCCCGAGAATCTTTAGAAAACACAACCACCTTATCGCCTTTGGCCAAATTCAAATCGATGTCCTTAAATAATACCTCACCATCGGTTGAAGCCGCCAAACCGTTTACATTTAAAATTTGATCGCCAGCTTCTCTTTCGCGTTCAAAAATAATAGCAGGGTAACGTCTACTTGTTGGCCTAATATCTGAAATGTTCAACTTATCAATCATTTTCTTCCTACTGGTAGCTTGCTTACTTTTAGCAACATTGGCAGAAAAACGACGAATAAATTCTTCCAATTCCTTTTTCTTTTCTTCGGCTTTTTTGTTTTGCTGAGCACGTTGGCGTGCCGCTAACTGTGAAGACTCATACCAAAACGTATAGTTACCAGAGTAATGGTTTATTTTTCCAAAATCAATATCAGAAATATGTGTACAAACAGCATCTAAAAAGTGACGGTCGTGCGATACAACAATCACACAGTTATCGTAATTTGCTAAGAAATTCTCTAACCACGAAATGGTTTCGTAATCCAAATCGTTGGTAGGCTCATCCATAATCAATACATCCGGACTTCCAAAAAGCGCTTGTGCCAAAAGCACACGTACTTTTTGCTTACCATCTAAATCTTTCATCAACACATAATGAAGCTCTTCGGGTATATCTAAATTAGACAGCATGGCAGCTGCATCGCTATCGGCATTCCAACCGTTCATTTCTTCAAACTGTACCTGTAACTCACCTATCCTATCTGCATTTTCATCAGAATAATCGGCATACAAGGCATCCATTTCACTTTTAATTTTAAAAAGTGGCTTGTTACCCATAAGCACCGTTTCTAAAACAGTATGCTCATCATATAAATTATGATCTTGTTCCAACACAGACATACGCTTACCAGGCTCTAAATGCACCTGCCCAGAAGTTGGTTCCATTTTCCCTGAAAGGATTTTAAGGAATGTTGATTTTCCTGCACCATTAGCACCAATAATACCGTAACAATTGCCTTGTGTAAAGGTGGTATTAACCTCATCAAAAAGTATGCGTTTCCCGAATTGAACAGAAAGATTTGAAACTGATAACATAGTCGTTTTTTTTATTCGCTGCAAAAGTAGAAAATTCAAACGGTTACACGAAACTTGACTATCTATTTTTATAGGTCGTAATTAATTGATTTTATTTAAAGAACCAATCATTTTGCTATCTTAGTAGACCCATAGCTGAAAACGTAATACTAACATAACCAATCACTCATGCATCGTACATTCATCAATGCCTTCTGCTTATTAATTTTACTGTCAGCAACAATAGGTTGTAAAAAGACCCCTGAAATTGCAATAACAAAAGAACCTCTAAGAGAAAAAATAGCGATTAATATAGGATGGAAATTCATGAAATATGCTTCAGAAAAAGAAGCCGACGATTTAATTTATGATGTGCGTCCTAAGATTGAAAACACAGACGATACTAAAGAGGCCGATTCTAAACCAACAGAAGCCATCGCTATAGAATCTACAAAAAATGTTCTCAAGCCTTACATTTTGCCAACTGCCAATGCGTTTATAAAAGATTCCTCCAAACATTACATAAGGCCAAGTGGCAACCCAGGTGCCGATTTTCCTTTTGTACAGTATGATTTTGATGACAGCAAATGGGATTCCATAAACCTACCACACGATTGGGCGATTAACGGGCCATTTTTTGAAGGTCCAAATGCTGAAGTTGGCGGTGGCATGGGCAGACTGCCAAGCCATGGCGTGGCATGGTATCGAAAAAAACTAGAATTTAATGCATCTGATAAAGATAAATCCATTTTTCTGGATATAGATGGCGCCATGTCTTATGCGATGGTTTGGCTAAATGGCCATTTGGTTGGTGGTTGGCCTTATGGTTATAATTCATTTCGGTTGGACTTAACTCCTTATATTAATTTTGAAAGCTCAAATCAACTCGCCATAAAGATTGACAATCCTAACCATTCTTCACGTTGGTACCCTGGCGGGGGCATTTATCGCAATGTTTGGCTTACCAAAACCAATAAAATTCATATTGACCATTGGGGAACTACTGTTACCACACCTACGGTTTCTAAAGACACGGCGGTGGTTAATTATGCTGTACGCGTTATTAACAATTCCAATAAAGAAAGTGACATTAGCGTTGTTACCAATTTATTTTTACTAAACGAAAATGGAGCGATTACATCAGAAAGCGTTGCCCAGCTTCCAAAAAAAACAATTAAACTAAATGCTGGAAAAAATGGTTCTCTGGAAAGTTCCGCTATAGTTACAAAGCCAAAACTATGGGGGCCACCACCAACTCAAACCCCAAACTTGTACAAAGCCATTACAATAATTTACGCCAATGAAGAACCTATTGACACTTACGAAACCATTTTCGGAATCCGATCCATTGAATTTAATCCAGACAAAGGACTGCTTGTAAACGGCGAACATGTAAAGATACAAGGTGTTAACCAGCACCATGACTTAGGAGCTTTGGGAGCTGCGTGGAATTACCGTGCGGCCGAGCGCCAATTGGAAATGCTAAAAGAAGTGGGGGCCAACGCTATAAGAATGGCACATAATCCTCCTGCCCCGAAGTTATTAGAATTAACAGACAAAATGGGATTTTTGGTAGTTAATGAAATTTTCGATTCTTGGGAACGTAAAAAGACACCGCACGATTTCCATCTCATTTTCCCAGATTGGCACGAGGCCGATACGCGCGCATTTGTACGTCGTGATAAAAACCATCCTTCCGTTATTTTATGGAGTTTTGGCAATGAAGTTGGCGAACAATACACAGATGAAGCAGGTGCTGCCTTGGGTAAAAAATTAAGTGCTATTGTAAAAGACGAAGACCCTACAAGATTAACAACCGCTTCGATGAATTACGCCAAACCCAATATGCCGTTTCCATCGTCAATGGATGTACTTAGCTTAAACTATCAAGGTGAAGGCATAAGGAATGCACCTAACTATAAACACCTAAGCGGTATAAAAACAGAACCTCTTTACCCTGCTTTTCGCAATAAGTTTCCCAAAAAAGTTATTATAAGCAGTGAAACTGCTGCCGCTCTAAGCTCTCGTGGCACCTATTTATTCCCAGTAGCTGAGGGTACCAGTGCACCTATTTCGGATGGTTTAGGAGGCAATCCAGAAACAGGTTATGTAAGTTCTTATGAACTATATACAGCAAATTTTGGGTCTTCGGCCGATAAAGTTTTTGCTACACAAGACAAACATCCATTTGTTGCTGGTGAATTTGTATGGTCTGGTTGGGATTATTTAGGAGAACCAACGCCTTATTATTTGTCCAGAAGTTCGTATTTCGGAATCATAGATTTGGCTGGTTTTAAAAAAAACCGTTTTTACTTGTATCAATCCAGATGGCGTCCAGATTTCCCGATGGTCCACATTTTACCTCATTGGAATTGGCCCGAACGCATCGGCGAAGTAACACCTGTACATGTGTTCACCTCAGGCGATGAAGTTGAATTATTTTTGAATGGCAAATCCTTGGGCAAAAAGAAAAAAAATACATACGAATACCGCTTGCGTTGGGACGATGTAGTTTACGAACCAGGCGAACTAAAAGCAATTGCCTATAAAAACGGAACTATTTGGAAAGAAGAAACCATAAAGACAACCGGGAAACCAGCGAAGCTAGTTGCTACGGCCGACCGATCAAACATTGCTTCTAGTGGTAATGATTTATCTTTTATTCGTGTGGAAATACGAGACGCTAATGGCCTTTTTGTTGCTAATGCAAATAACGCCGTTACATTTTCAGTTGAAGGACCAGGAAAAATAACAGCAACTGACAATGGGGATCCAACCAACATGACAGCTTTCAGCTCTAAAACAAGAAACGCTTTTAACGGTTTGGTTTTGGGAATTGTTAAACCCAAACAAGGTGAATCGGGACTTATAAAAGTCATCGTAAAATCCCCTGGTTTAGAGGATGCTATTGTTGAACTTATGAGTCAATAACTAAATTTTTAACATTTCATTAATTTAAACGCAATTTTAAAAACTGTACTTTTCAAAACCAACTTAATAAACTAAATAACATGAAGAAGCAACTTGTATATTTATTGCTAGTAGTGGGTTCGACTTATTTAACTCAAGCGCAACAAACACCCACAGACACAAGCAAATATCCCCCATTAACAACTTTTACCGCTCAAGAGGATCATGCGAACATGATGAAGCAACTGGGTATTACTGAGGTTAGACCTGGTAAAAGTGGTGACCCCACCAATCCAAACTCAGCTAATTACGATGAAGCAATTGCAAACCCTTGCCCAGAGTTACCCGAAATTTTACTGACCAACAACGGAAAAAAAGTGACTACTGCAGATATGTGGTGGAATGTAAGAAGACCAGAAATTGTGGAAATGTTCGAGCGTGAAGTTTATGGACGTGTGCCAGACAATGTACCAGATGTTACTTGGGAAGTTGAAATAGTGGATAACGAACGGGTGGGACGCATACCTGTTGTTGCCAAGAAATTAGTGGGTCATGTAGACAATAGCGCTTATCCATTAATTAATGTTGATATTGAAATGGTGCTAGTGGTACCCACAAATGTTAAAGGCCCAGTACCTGTATTAATGATGTTTGGCAGGCCGCAATTACCAGCTCCAGCACAACCAAATCCAGAGGATTTAGAAAAAATCAATAAAAGCTTTAAAGCGATGATGATTAAAAGTGACCCTGAAATGAAAGCGGTTTTTGAACGTTATCCAGCTTACCAACCTATTACAAGATTAGAAGGCCCAGGATTTTTTGCACCACCTGTAACTGGCGATTCCCCTCCAACCGAACAATTATTGGCTGCTGGCTGGGGCTATGCAACCATATCAACTGGCAGTATCCAAGCTGACAATGGAGCTGGGCTCACAAGAGGCATAATAGGATTGACCAATCATGGGCAACCGCGTACACCAGAGCAATGGGGTGCGTTACGTGCTTGGGCATGGGGCGCTGCTCGTGGTTTGGATTATTTGGAAACCGACCCATTGGTGGATGCTAAAAAAGTAGGTATTGAAGGTGTTTCCCGTTATGGAAAAGCAGCTTTGGTAACTTTAGCTTTTGAACCACGCTTTGCGTTAGGCCTAATTGGTTCCTCAGGAAAAGGAGGAGTTACGCTACATCGACGCATATATGGTGAAACAGTTGAAAATTTAGCCGGCTCTGGAGCGCACCACTGGATGGCAGGAAATTATATAAAATACTCCGCTGAAAAAGGCAAATTTGGGAGAATGACAGGCTGTGATTTACCAGTAGATTCACACCAACTTCTTGCTTTGGCAGCACCAAGACTCACTTTTGTTAGTTATGGTATTCCTGAAAAAGGAGATGCACATTGGCTAGACCAAAAAGGAAGTTATCAGGCAACGGTTGCGGCTGGTGAGGTATTCAAATTACTCGGCGCAAAAGATTTAGGGGTTTCTAATGATTACCACAAAGAAGTCATGCCGCCTATGCAAACCGATATGTTAGATGGTGAACTGGCTTGGCGTCAGCACAATGGCGGCCACACCGATGCACCAAACTTTCAATATTTTATTCCTTGGGCCAGTGAAAAATTAGGCTATGATCCAAAACAATAATGTCATTAGCCATATTTTAAATAAGGGTTTCTGATTTTTAATGCGTATATAATATTGAATCTTATAAGACAGGAAATTAATTGAACTTTAATATTTCATACTGAAGCTTATTTAAAAACTAAACTAAATACGAACTAAACTAAATTAATAATGGAAAGACGTAAATTTATTCGCAACATGGCCATAACAGCTCCGGCCATGATGTTTATGCCCTACTATAACCTTTGGGCCAACCCGATGGCAAAAAAAGTAAAAATCACCAATGTTAAATGTGTGCTTGTTCAAATGGGCAGCATGCGTGTAAGTCCGTTGGTAAAAATAGAAACTGATGCTGGTTTGGTAGGCATTGGCGAATGTCACCACGATGAAAACGGACATGGCGCTAAGGATATCGTACTTAACGTTTGTAAACCCATCTTAATGGGTAAAGATCCATTAGATTTAGAATATTTAATATTTAAAATGAGCACCCGAACCTCCTATTACGGTGGTAACCACGGTTTGGCCACCCATGCCATTACTGGGGTTGAATTTGCACTTTGGGATTTAATAGGCAAAATAACCGACCAGCCCGTTCGTAAATTATTGGGTGGTGGTGCCCATGTAAATGAAGTGCGTGCCTATGCCTCTGCCCGCCCTCGTAACATGCTAGATATGGATTCGGTTCAGGAATTTGCTGAATTAATGAAAAACCAAGGGTGGACCGCCTGTAAAAGTGATATAGACCGTGATCAGCGTTGGAATCAATTAAACAACAGACGCCTTTCCAATACAGGTGTAGATACCATAGCTAAAGGCTTTACAAATATGCGGGAAGCACTCGGCCCTGAATTTGATATTGCGGTACATTGCCATTGGGAATTCGATTTCGACAGTGCGTTACGTCTTTGTCGTGCCGTAGAACACATTCGTCCAGCGTGGATAGAAGATCCGCTTCCTATTGGTTATAACGAACAATGGGTAAAACTGACCGAACAATCTCCTGTTCCAGTATTAACTGGTGAAAATTTATATACTCGAGATGATTTCCGTCCGTTTATAGTAAACCAAGGCGTTAATTTGATTGAAATTGATGTATCTATGGCAGGTGGTTTATTAGAAGCCAAAAAAATAGCCGATTTAGCCGAACTGTATTACATTCCAGTATGCACCCACAATGTGGCTGGTCCAGTTGCCACCATAGCTTCTGCAAACCTAGCGGCCTCTGTAAGGGAGTTTGTAGCACACGAAGCCTTTATATTCAACCCAATTAACCGTGCTGGTCGCGGTATTAACGGTGACCCAGATGTGTTGGGCTACGATAAAGAGATGATTGTAAATGGGCACATTCAATTAAGTGACCGTCCAGGTTTTGGTATCGAACTTAATGAAAAACTTATTAAAGAAAAATACATGGTCGACGGTGAAACCTGGTGGGATTAATGCTTCAACATAAACACATAAAAACTCCAAGACGTATCTTGGAGTTTTTTGTTTCATTGATTTTGTAGTTTGAATGCTCTAACTTAGCCAAGCAATAATAATTTTAAACTAACAAAAATGTCAAAAAATAAAATAGCCTTAGTTACGGGAGGAAGTAGAGGATTAGGAAAAGATATGGCCATTAACATTGCCAAGAAAGGTATCGATGTCATTATAACCTACCACTCTAATACTAAAGCAGCAGAAGCTGTTATTGCTGAAGTTGAATCATTAGGGCAAAGTTGCGAAGCATTTCAATTAGATAGTAGCAACACCTCTCAATTTGATGAATTTTTCAACAAGGTTTCAAGTTATTTGAAGTCTGAAAAGGGTACAGACCGTTTCGATTTTCTAATAAACAATGCCGGTACCGGCCTTTATGAATTAATTTCAGAAACCAGCGAAGATCAACTGGACGCCATGTATAACATCCATTTTAAAAGCGTGTATTTTCTAACGCAAAAAGCCATACCCTTTATGAATAATGGTGGTAGAATTATCAATATTTCTTCGGGCTTGGTGCGATATTCATTCCCTACAGCTTCGGCTTACGCTTGTATGAAAGGTGCTGTTGAAGTATTCACAAGATATTTAGCCAAAGAATTAGCTCCTAGAAAAATCGCCGTGAATACAGTAGCCCCTGGTGCCATTGCAACCGATTTTGGTGGTGGTGAAAACAAGACCAATACAAAGAAAATAGAGTTTATTTCAGGCTCAACCGCATTAGGGCGCATGGGGCAACCGGATGATATTGGAGGCGTTGTTGCTTTTTTATGTACCGAGGACGCCAAATGGGTAAACGGGCAACGCATTGAAGTTACAGGTGGTATGCTATTGTAATTAAATTTTAAAACTTGTTTAAAAACTTCCAACAAACTTTCTTGGAGGTTTTTTTATTTCACTGATTTTCAAATCGTTTATTGAAAACTAATCAAAGCCATTTATTGATTTTGTGCCTATAAACCATTAAATTAGCTACAACGGGTTATAAATCATAAAACTATGGCACTCTTAAAAACTTCCTATAACAGACGGTCCTTTATAAAAACATCTGCGCTAGCTGGAGGGGGCTTAATGCTCAACTTTTGCTGGTTTACTTCGTGTAAATCCCCCTCAGAAGAAGAGGTTTTAAACCCTCCAAAAGAATGGTTTGAATTTAATGGGTATATTAAAATTGCCGATAATGGCCAAGTTACTATCATGTCGCCCAATCCTGAGGGCGGACAAAACATAAAAACGTCCATGCCCATGATTGTAGCCGAAGAATTGGACATAGATTGGAAAGACGTCATTGTAGAACAAGCACCCTTGAACACCGCACTTTATAACCGCCAATTTATAGGAGGTAGTCAAGCCATACGCACCAGTTGGAATAACCTAAGAATGGCTGGAGCTACTGCTAGGCAGATGCTTTGTGAAGCAGCAGCAAAATCTTGGAACGTACCTATTGGTGAAATTACAACTTCAAATGGAATTTTAAAACATGAGATAAGCGGCAAAACCGCTCACTATGGCGAATTGGCTTCAGAGGCTGTTAATATACCTATACCAAAGGAAATACAAGTAAAAAGCATTAATGAATTCAATATTATAGGTACGTCACAAAAAAATGTAGAGGGCAAAAACATAGTAACCGGCAAACCATTATTTGGCTTAGACACCTACAAGGAAGGTATGTTAACCGCTATGATTGTACATCCACCTGCCTTTGGTTTGAAATTAAAATCTGTGGACGACGCTACAGTTAAATTGATGCCTGGCATCAAAGATGTGTTTAGCATTAAGGTATTGAACGACGATTATGTAAGACAAAATTTTGACACCTGTTCATTTCTTGAAGTTGTTGCCATAGTGGGCAACTCAACTTGGGAAGTGATGAAAGCAAAAAAAGCCTTAGAAGTTGAATATGAACCTTTTGAAACGCATACCGAAGAGCGCACTTCTTTTGGAGGCAATAAACTAACACGCAATATTCCTGCTGGTTTGGAAAGCTCAGACACACACATGGCAAAAATGATTGAAAAAGCTTCTAAACCCAGTGTTGTTGTGCGCAAAGATGGTAATCCTGAAATGGCTTTCCAGAAAGCAGCAAAAGTGATAGAACGTACGTATACAGCACCTTTTCTGGCGCACAATTGTATGGAGCCCATGAACTTTTTTGCTGATGTAGGCAATGGAAAAGCCACACTTATTGGGCCACTTCAAAAAGCTGAGCTCACAGAGCAAACCCTATCGCAACGACTGGGCATTCCTATTGAAAATATAGACATACAAATGACGCGTCTTGGTGGCGGTTTTGGTAGAAGATCTTATGCCCATTGGGCAGTGGAAGCAGCACTTATTTCACAACAAATGAACGCACCAGTAAAATTGGTTTACACCCGCGAAGATGATATGACCAGCGGTATTTACCGCCCTACCTATCACGCCAAATTTAAGGCTGCTTTGGATGCTAGTAATAACCTAACGGCTTTTCATGTAAAAACAGGTGGTATTCCCGAAAGTCCATTGGCTGCCGACCGCTTCCCTGCTGGAGCTATAGATAATTACCTTGCTGAGGAATGGACGTTGGATACCAACATCACCGTGGGTTCTTTTAGAGCACCGCGCTCTAATTTTATGGCCAGTGCAGAACAGTCCTTTTTAGATGAAATTGCTGAAGTTGCTGGCAAAGACCCGATTGATTTTAGATTGGAATTGTTGGAAAAAGCCAAAAACAATCCTGTTGGCGATAGAAACGATTACGATGCCGACCGCTATGCAGGCGTGCTAAAATTAGTAAAAGAAAAATCGGATTGGAGCAATATACCTGACGGCATTTCCCGAGGTGTGTCTGCTTATTTCTGCCATAACTCCTATGCCGCTCAGGTGTTAGATTTAAAAATAGAAAATGGCTCCCCAGTTATTGAAAACGTTTGCTGTGTGGTAGATTGTGGTATTGTAGTAAACCCAGATGCGGCCACCAATTTATCGGAAGGTGCTATTGTAGATGGTATTGGCAATGCCTTATATGGCGAATTAACTTTTAAGGAGGGCGTTCCCAAAAAAAACAACTTTCACCAATACCGATTGATTCGTATGTCGGAAGCCCCTAAAAACATAGACATTCACTTTGTAAAGAACGATATAGATCCAACAGGTTTGGGTGAGCCTGCCTTCCCTCCTGCTTTTGGCGCACTGGCAAACGCATTATATAAAGCCACGGGCAAACGGCAGTATAACCAGCCTTTTAAAATAGCTTAATGTTATATTTTTAAAATATCTGCATAAAAAGATGGAAATCAAACCACTTGAGGAAATTCTCCCCATTGATAGAGATGAGTATTTAATAAAAATTCAGAATCATTGTTCCAACCTACTTAGAAGAATAATTAACAATGCAACACATTATATTCAATTTGACATTGATATTGAACGATTGGGCAAAGATAATCACGTACCCACCTTAATGTTCAGAAACATAATTGAAATTTCGGATACAATTTCCATACTTATAAAAGAATCTTCGATTGAACCTTGCAAAATTTTGCTACGAAGTTTATTAGAAAATATCCTATTATTAATCTATATGTTAGAAGGTGATGAAAAGCGCAATGCTCTATGTTATATGGTAGTAAGAACAAATAGAGAAATCAAGAAGTACAATAAATTTATAGATAATAATCAAAGCTCAAAACAATTTAAACTTCTAATAGAAAAAGATACCCTAAACTTAAATTTTGATAGATTTATGAATCATCCTGACTTAATCAAGGCTAAGGATTCTAAATCAAGGCTATTGGAAGAACCTGAATTTAAAATAGTACAAAGTGAATATTTAAGAACTTCAAAAAAGAAGGGTTGCAAAAATCCTGAATGGTACACCTTGTATGATGGACCTAAAAATATTTTTGAACTCGCTGAAAAATTAAAAAAAACTATTCATTATGAATTTTTCTATCGTAAATTTTCAGAATCTGTTCATGGCAATGATATTTTTAAAGGTATGATTTCAGCAGGTAACGGAAAAGGTCAAATCATTCAAATTAGAAATTTCAAGGACACTCAAAAAGTTACCTCTGACACAGTTTCCTTGTTACTTGAAATTTTCTATTTATATGTACTTAAAAGAATACCAAACAAAAAAAATGATTTCAATAATTGGTACTACTTAACAATAAGGAATGATTTTTTGGATCTTAATAGTCGGAATTATATTAATTATAAAGAATAAAATCGGATTTGTAAATCATAAAAAACCTATAATCGTAACTTACTATTCACTTCGTATATTTTTTACCCCCTTCTTATATTTTACAAAATCTCTTTGTTAATTATACAATTTTGTCACTTCAAGTGAATTTGCCAAGTGAACCAAAGCAAATTTGTATCGAGAAGTAAACCAAACCTAGGTTCTCGATACAATTTTCTAATGAAAATCACTCGAACTGACAGTTCACAATAAAAACAAATTGCTTTGTCTCAAAGTTATTAAGAGTTCTCGTTATGACATTATTTTAAATACTTCCCCTTTTTACTACCCTCATAAATTTGGTATTTTACCAACGTCATTGCGAGGAATGAAGCATGAATGACGAAGCAATCTCATGATATAGAACTAAAAATAAACAGATTGCTTCAGTCGTAAACTCCTTCGTAATGACGAATACAACAAACTGTTACGTCAGTTCGAGTGTCCCGCCTTAGTGGGATGCCTGCCTGTCAGCAGACGGGTATCGAGAACCTTGTAAGTGCCAGCTAATGTTATGGATTCCTGCTTTCGCAGGAATGACAGTAATGACGTTATTTTAGATACTTGCCTTTTTTACTGCCCTCATAAATCTGGTACTTAACCAAACGGGCTTCCAGCTTAGCATTGTACAAATGTATTTTTCGGGATGGACGTAACCCTACATGCTTTAAAGCTTCCAAATTACTGGTAATAAACCAGGCATCGGTATTTGGGTAATTTTGTTTTAAGGTATCGCCTATGTTTTTGTAAAAGGCTTCCATATCTAAATTCAAGCGCTCGCCATACGGCGGATTAAAGAGCATGTGCAATTTAGCATCGCCGCCTTTTTGGGTTTTAAAAAAGTCTTCATGCTTAACCTCGATAAAATCCTCTAGATGGGCATTTTTAATATTGTCTTTGGCTTTAAGCACTGCGCTTGGGGCTTTATCGTAACCATAGATTTTGTGGTGGAAATCGCGTGTTTTTTTAAGTAACGATTCTTCTATTTTTTCAAACAGATCGACATCCCAATCCTGCCAACGCTCAAATGCAAATTCCTTGCGCATTAAATTGGGCGGAATGTTACAGGCAATCATAGCGGTTTCAATTAAAATGGTACCACTACCACACATAGGATCCATAAAATCGGATTGACCATCCCAACCAGACAACATGACCAACCCAGCAGCCAATACCTCATTTATAGGTGCAATGTTGGTGGCTGTTTTATAGCCACGCTTGTGCAGGGAATCGCCCGAAGAATCCAACGATACGGTGCATTGTTGCCTATCGATATGGATGTTTATTTTTAAATCGGGGAATTTTAAATCCACATTGGGGCGTTCGCCCGTGGTGTCCCTAAACTTATCTACAATGGCATCTTTGGTTTTTAGGGCAATGTAAAGGGAATTGGTAAACAAATCACTGTGTATGGTAGCATCTACCGCCAAAGTATTTTTGGGCGTCATATAGTTTTCCCAAGGCATGGCATAGAGTTCTTTGTATAAATCGTTCTCGTTCCTTACCCTAAAGGTGGCTATGGGCTTTAATATTTTTATAGCAGTACGTAACCCCAAATTGGCTTTATACATAAACCCCTTATCACCCACAAAACTAACACTGCGCGTGCCCTGTTTTACATCTTGTGCACCCATTTGGGTGAGTTCGTTTGCCAAAAGTTCTTCAAACCCAAAAAGGGTTTTGGCTAGCATCGTAAAATTTTCCTGCATTGTTTTCTTAAAATAGATTGCAAAAATAATGTAATTTTACGGCAATTAAAGGGTTTATTATAATTTGGGTTAAGGATGGCAGCGGCATCCTTTTGTTTTAACAAAAGATAGAGCGAACAGCCTGACCACGCCGGAGCGTGGTAACCCCAAAAAAATCACCGAAAAAAGTAAGGATACCGTTTTTATATGTACAAACATTTCGGTTTATAATTTTTAATGAGTTTTTATAATTGATGACCAAATACGCGCTTCCCATATTGGCTGTTGCGATAGGCTTTTTAGTAGCAGCATTTTCTAAACGGAAAAAAGCAATTAACACCAAGTTATTGTTGTCTTTTAGCGGGGCGTTCTTGTTAGCGCTTACCTTGTTTGAATTATTGCCGGAAGTTTACGAACATCTTGAAATTAAGCAGGCTGGCCTATTTATTATGGGCGGTATTTTATTGCAAATTGTACTGGAGTATTTCTCGAAAGGTGCCGAACATGGGCATGTACATATTCACAAAAACGAAACGGCCTTTCCGTGGTTGCTGTTTGTGAGTTTGTGTATCCACAGTTTTTTGGAAGGTTTTGCCATACACGAGCATAACGACATGGTGTACGGTGTTTTGGTACATAAAATTCCCGTAGCGACATTGATTAGTATGTTTTTGGTACAATCTGCCTTTAGCAGAATTCAAATTATAGGGTTTTTAATTGTATTTGCCTTAATGACGCCTTTTGGCACTTTAATATCAAATAATGTGGCTTTGATTAACGATTATATTTTTATAATCAATGCGTTTGTAATTGGTATCTTTTTTCATATTTCTACTACCATTTTGTTTGAAAGTAGCGAAGGCCATAAGTTTAATCTATCGAAACTTATTGCTATTGTATTGGGTGTGGGTATGGCGTATTTGATTTGATCTGTCATTCCTGCTTTCGCAGGAATGACAACAAAAATTTTTAATGTTCAGTAAAGAAGAATCGCGGTTATTACGACAGGAATTTTGGACCAGTTTTGGGAAATCGTTTCCAAGGAAATGGATTTTATACGATACCAAATTGAAAGGATTCAGTTTTAAATTTTATTTTGATACAAAAAACGCTTTGGTGGCATTGGACTTAGAGGATGACTTGGAATACCGCATTAAGTATTGGGAAAAACTAACCGCTTTAAAGTCTATATTACAAGACGATTACTTACCCGAAGCGATTTTTGACGAAAGCTATGTATTGGATAATGGCAAAGAGATTTCCAGAATTTATGTACCATTAGAGTCCAAGGTGTCCATTCACAATAAAAACACTTGGCAGGAAGTCATGGTTTTTTTTAATGAAACCATGAGCTTGTTTGAAGCCTTTTTTATGGAATACAAAGAGGTGATTGAGGATTGATAGGTGTTGGATAAAAGGTTCTGGGTTTTAGTTGTTAGAAAAGTTCTCAAGTTAACTTTGAAGCTTTGCTACTTTGCTACTTTTTTAATCATCTGGTAGTCATCCATCACAAAACCGTTACCTATATCCATAACAACAGAGCCTTTATTTTCAAAGCCCATTTTTAAATAGCTGTTAAAAGCATTCACATTGTTTTTATTAACCGTTAATGAAATACTTTTTAGTTGGTAATTGCCAGCCTTAGCTTCAATAAAATTTAACGCCTTCTTCCCTATCTGTTTACCTCTATAACTTTTAAGCACATAAATCTTACTTAAAAACAAGGTTTCTGGCTCTTTTTTAATGGACAAATAGCCTACGGGAAGTGTTTCATAAATAATTGTAAAATACTCAAAACCATTGTCAACTTGCTCTGAAATAGCTTTGGCCGACTGGAATTTTTCGAGCATATAATCCACTTGAGCCTTACCGATAATAGGAATGTAATGGTCTCGCCAAATAGTATTGGCCAGAACCTCTATTTGGTTAAAATCACTCTGATGTAAAACTGGTTGAAACGTGACCATTTATTAAAAGATTATTAAACGACGGCTCATTTTAAAAACGCCTTACTTTTTGATATTGAGCCATTTCCCTTGAACATCAATAAAATCAAAATCCAATGCAGAATCGCGGCGTTCCAAAATACCGCTTTGAAAACTTCGCTGTAAAATATCCTCAATTAAATAATCTTCTTCCTCATTCATAGGGTCGAACTCCCGCTTCAAGGAAATATTGAACATACTGGCTGTTGTATTGTACCAAAAGGCGCGCCACCCATTACGAAGCTCTTTAACAAGATCGAACGTAGTAAGGCCCGTTTGCCTGTGAATGAGCTTTACCAAAATTTGTCCTTCCGTACGCGTGAGTTTTTTTAACTCATCCGAGAACTCACCTTCAATATATTTTTGTATCATTCGCGTGTAACGTCGTTTATCACTATTCCGCTTATACCGTTCCAACCGCTTATTAAGTGTATCCAAACGCTCAGCCGCCAAGGTGGCATATGGATAAACCTTAATGGTTTTTCGCCGCAGTATCAAATAGCGAATCCTATCTTCCCTGCTGGCAAATTTTAGCTCTCCCATAATAATAACAGCATCCAATTCTACAGTAGATAACGAATCACCTTCAAAATAGACATACTCTGTAGGGTCATAATTATCAAGACTATCTGGAGTTTGCCCAAATATTAAAAAGGGAAAAAAGAGAATTATATATCTTAATAAATGCATTTATAAACTATTGGAGCAATGATAGTACCAAAATTAATAATTTACATCCTGTTAAACATTCATTTTCTATTTATATTATTATTTTAGTGCAAAACTTTTTAATACCTAATAAACATGAGTGTACTTAACAAAAAGTCGATGGACTTTTTAGAGAAATATTTGAATAATGCCGCCCCAACCGGTTATGAATGGACAGGACAAAAATTATGGATGGATTACCTTAAACCCTATGTGGATGAATTTATTACAGACACTTATGGTACTGCCGTAGGCGTTATAAATCCGGAAGCCGAATATAAAGTTGTAATTGAAGGTCATGCCGATGAAATTTCATGGTACGTAAATTATATAAGTGACAACGGACTTATCTATGTGATAAGAAATGGTGGTAGCGATCACCAAATTGCACCCAGTAAAGTTGTAAATATCCACACAAAAAATGGTTTTGTAAAAGGTGTTTTTGGATGGCCGGCAATACACACGCGTGATAAGTCGAAAGAAGAAGCCCCGAAGCCAGATAATATTTTTATTGATTGTGGTTGCAAGGACAAAGAAGAAGTTGAAAAATTAGGCATCCATGTGGGTTGTGTGATTACTTATCCAGATGAATTCCATATTTTAAATGGTGATAAATTTGTATGTCGCGCTTTAGACAATCGTATGGGAGGGTTTATGATTGCAGAAGTTGCTCGGTTATTGAAAGAAAACAAAAAAACATTGCCTTTTGGTCTTTACATAGTAAATGCTGTTCAGGAAGAAATTGGTTTACGTGGTGCTGAAATGATTACCCACCGCATAAAACCCAATGCTGCCATTGTAACCGATGTTACCCACGATACCACCACCCCTATGATTGAGAAAAAAGTACAGGGCGATATGGAAATTGGCAAAGGCCCAGTCATAGCCTATGCCCCAGCTGTGCAACAAAAATTAAGGGATTTAATTATAGATACTGCCGAGGCCAAAAAAATCCCATTCCAACGCAGTGCTTTGTCCAGAGCAACAGGAACCGATACCGATGCATTTGCTTATAGTAATGGTGGTGTGGCTTCTGCATTAATTTCATTACCGCTTCGTTATATGCACACTACTGTAGAAATGGTACATAAAAACGATGTGGAGAATGTCATCAAGTTAATTTATGAAAGCCTTTTAAAAATCAAGCAAAACGAAACATTTAGCTATTTTAAATAAACTCAGAGCCTCTTTAACAGAGGCTTTTTTATACTATGGACGAATATATTGATGTTGCCAACGAACAAGGCGAATTAACTGGTAAAAAAGAACTAAAATCGGTAATCCACAAAAAAGGACTTTACCACCACACTGCCCATATTTGGCTCTATACAAAGAAAGGCGAAATACTTTTATCGCAACGTTCGGCAAAAAAAGTAATATGTCCGCTATTATGGGACGTTTCGGTTGCAGGACATATAGATGCAGGGGAATCTATTGTAAACGGTGCCTTAAGAGAGATGCAGGAAGAAATAGGCTTAACACTCTCTGAAAATGATTTGATGAAAATAGGTGTTTTCAGTTGCTTTCAAAACTACGATAACGGCATTAAAGATTATGAGTTTCACAATACATTTATAGCTGAATTGAAAATTCCCATATCAGAATTAAAACCACAACTAGAAGAAGTGGAGAATATAAAACTAGTGTCTTTTGATGAATTTGAACTTTTATTGAAGCATAGTGGAGCTAACGGTCATTTTGTGCCATCTAACAGGATTTATTATGAAACCGTTCTAAAAAGCATTAAAGGCAAAATGTAAACGATTTATTTTAGCTTAAACTTACTGTTTACGGGATACTGTCTACTACCTGAAATATTATTAAATATCACGGCAACAATCAATAAAATAAGAGTTCCTGAAAGTACTGGTGATAGCACATATAAATAACCCAATTCTTGAATTTTCCCAGTGCCAATAACAGCTATGAGTGAGGTTGCACCACCTGGCGGATGCAGCGTTTTGGTGTACTGCATGCACACGATTGATAAAGACACAGCCAAAGGTGCTGTTAACCAGATTATATCTGGCAATACTATATTAATTGTAACACCGATAATGGCCGAAACCACATGCCCACCAATTAGATTTCTTGGCTGGGACAAAGGACTTTCCACAGCGCCATAAATCAACACACTGGAAGCGCCAAACGAACCAATTAAAAATATATTCTCCAAATCGCTTAAAAAAAACGTTTGGATAATAGAAATAAACCCAATACCCAAAAAAGCTCCAAGAAACGACCAAAAAGACTCTTTGTAATCAACTAAGGTTTCTTTGTAAATTATATACCTTGAAACCCTGGCCGTTCGTTTTATTCTTTTAATCATTATTTTTAATTTGGCGGCAAAAATACTAATTAAAATAGGTTTTTCTAAACTAAGGTCACTAAAAACATTTATTAGGTTTCTATCAAATTCTTTTAAAAAATCTTACAAAATACGGTATCTGAGACTTTCATAGATCTATTTGCAACCCATTGTTAATAAACTGTTAATATTTTAACTAAAATAGTAATAATAAAGTGCTTATTAAAAAAGCAAAAAGTAGTTATTTTATGGTTAAAATTAACCAACAATGAAATGTAAATTGCCAACCAAAACAAACTCCCCGTCTCTTTTTTTTATTTTCCTACTTTTTTTGAGCCTAAACTTATACAGCCAAGGTACGCTGTCTGTTTCTGGAAATGGCAATCCCGTTAATTCTGGATCGACATCTACTTCACTAACAAACAACACTAACTTTGGTTCTGTAGAAATTGGAACAGACTACACATTACCTTTTTTATTGAGCAACACATCTGGCAACGGTAGTCCAAAACAAAGACTCAACAACATTATTGTAACCATTTCCGGTTCAAGTGATTTTACCCCAACATCAACAAATCATGGTGATTTAAGAGGCAATGACACACCTATTAGCCATTTTGTAACCTTTACGCCAAGTTCACCTGGAACAAAAACTGCCACGGTTACCATTACATTTTCCAATGGTACCAATGCGCCCTACACTTTTGCAATTGAGGGCACAGGAATTGAGCCCACTCCAGAGATTAATATAACGGACAGTTCCAACAGTACTATTTCCAATGGAGACACATTCGATTTTGGTACTGTTCCACCCAACGCAACAGTTTCTGAGGAATTCAAAATCAACAACACAACAGCCAATACAACATTAACGCTTCAAGGTAACCCCTACGTTAGTATTTCTGGTGATTCGGAGTTTTCCATTATATCCCAACCTAGTTCTGGAAGCATTGCCGGAAACACATTTGAAACGTTTACAATACAATATATTACATCCTCTGCTGGGCAATCACACTCAGCTACGCTTATAATTGATAATGATGACCCTGATGGCGGCGAAGATCCTTATACCATTACACTACAAGGAACCTGCAACGAAATAACCTATACCCCTATTACGGATGGTCCCGATTGGACAGTGAGTAATTTAACGCCAGACTTTGAATTGGATGCACCAAACACCATTGTTTATGGTCCAGATGACAACTTATGGATTACCGAACGTGCTGGCAAAAGAGTCGTAAAATTAGACCCTGTGGCCGGCGGAAACAAAACCGTAATGCTCGATTTAACAGGAGTCGTTTACCAAACAGCCAGTCAGGATGGCCTTATGGGCATGGCCGTTCATCCCGATCTTTATACAGATATTAACACTTCTAATAATTACGTTTATTTAGCTTATACCTACAATTCAAGCGGAAGGAAGCTGCGAATTGCGCGATATACCTATAATGCTGGTACAGGTTTGTTAGATAGCGGTAGTGCAACAACAATATTGGAAGGTTTCGATGCCAGTGACGACCACAACTCTGGAAAACTGATTTTTGGACCTGACATGAAGCTCTATTATACTGCTGGTGACCAAGGCGCCAACCAATATGGTAACGCCTGTAACGAAATTAGAGCGCAGTACCTCCCAACAAGCGGTGGACAAACTCAAACGTCTATTGCTGATAAGGCGGAGTACAAAGGAAAAATTTTAAGAATGGAATTGGATGGTTCCATTCCTACAGACAATCCAGTTTTGGGCGGATTTAGAACCCATATATTTAGTTACGGACATAGAAATCCGCAAGGCATTGTGTTTGGATCCAACGGAAAACTCTATTCCTCAGAACACGGCCCTAAAGTGGATGATGAAATTAACATTATTGAAGCTGGAAAAAATTACGGTTGGCCAGCCATTGCAGGTTACCATGATGGCTTAGGATATGAGTACTGTAATTGGTCTACCTCAACTAGCTGTGGTAGCTTCAGCGAAAATGGTTGTCCACCAGACGCCATATCAATTGCCGAAGACAACCCTGTAAATGATGCTATTCTAGCTAATTTTGCACCGCCAATTGGCACTTATAACAGTACTGCTGTTGCCGATCCGTTTGGAGGATTCTTTGCATGGCCAACGGTAGCACCATCAAGTATCGCCATTTATGAGGGTGGCGTAATTCCAGGTTGGGGAAGTTCCTTATTAATACCAACCCTTAAAAAAGGTACCATATTTAGAGTAAAATTAAACGCCTTGGGTGATGGTTTGGAAGCACAGGTTTATGAAGAATTCCATTCCTCAAACGACAGATATAGAGATGTTGTAGTATCCCCTGATGGCAGAACATTCTATGCCATAACCGATTCTAGCGGAAGCACTTCTGGCCCTTCTGGAACAACACCGCAAACCATTGAAAACCCTGGCGTAGTTGTAAAAATTGAGTATACGGGAGTTTCCGAAAACCCAAACACAACCTATTATGTAGATGCCGATGGCGACGGATACGGTGATAGTGCAGATACAGGTACAGAATACACATCCGACCCTGGAGCTGGATTTAGTACCAACAATACTGATTGTGATGACTCTGAACCATTGGCTTACCCTGGCAACACAGAAGTGCCTTACGATGGTATTGATAACGATTGTGACCCATTGACACTTGACGATGATTTAGATGGTGATGGATTTATACAAGCAAATGATTGTGATGATAATGACCCAGCCATAAATCCAAATACAGTTTGGTATCTTGGTGTAGATTCAGATAACGATACCTTTTTCGGAAGTGTAACTTCCATAACCCAATGCGAGTCTCCAGGACCAGAGTATTCAACCACAGAGCCTGAAGTAACCGATTGTGACGATAGTAATCCAGAGGTTAATCCTAGCACTACAGAAATACCAGGCAACGGTATTGATGATGACTGTAACCCAGTGACCCAAGATGATGATTTGGATGGTGATGGATATGTGGCTGCAGAAGATTGTGATGACAATAATGCTGCCATAAACCCTGGTGCTACAGAAATATTGTATGATGGTATTGACAACGATTGCAACCCTGCAACTTTAGATACTGAAGACGCTGATGGCGATGGGGTTAATT
This sequence comes from Marixanthotalea marina, assembly GCA_018883545.1. GTDB lineage: Bacteria > Bacteroidota > Bacteroidia > Flavobacteriales > Flavobacteriaceae > Marixanthotalea > Marixanthotalea marina. Next base: position 95,520 of record JAHLEH010000009.1, read on the forward strand.
CTGATACGGATTGTGATGATAATAACCCTGCAATTAGCTCCCCAATAACCTACTACATAGATAATGACAATGATGGTTTTGGATCTACTGCAACGGAAGATTTATGTGAAACCACAGCACCATTGGGTTATTCTACCAATAATACAGACTGTGACGACAACGATTCTGCCATCAATACACCACAACCTTATTTTGTGGATGCTGATGGTGATGGCTATGGCTCTACCGTTACGGCTTTAGTTTGTAGCTCTACACCTCCTGTAGGTTATTCGTTGAACAATACGGATTGTGATGATACTAACTTTTTTGTAAATCCAGGTGTTTCAGAAGTGGTTGGCAATGGTATTGATGACGATTGTAATCCCGCTACTTCAGACGATGAACCTGCATGCCAAGAGATTCTTAACGATAACAGTTTTGAAAACGGCTTAATAAACTGGATGTCTGGAGGCAAGGATGCCAGTTTGTCAAATTCATTTGCCAGTTCAGGTATTTACAGTGTACAATTAAGAAATGCTGGCACTGGAGCTTCAATCTACACAAATAGCATAGACTTGAGTAGTTATTCTGAAGTTGCTATAAACTTCACCTACTATGCAAGCAACATGAACGCTGGGGAAGGTTTCTTTTTAGAAATATCCACTAATGGTGGATCCAGTTACAGTATATACAAAACATGGAGCAATGGGTCTCAATTTGAAAATAACATAGCTTACAGTGAATCGACCTTAATTACCGGTGTAACTTTAACTTCAAACACGCGTTTCAGAATAAGATGCAATGCTTCCAACAGAGGGGACCAAGTATATTTAGATGATGTTATTGTTACAAGTTGTACAGATGGTGCAAGTGCCAAAACTGCTTTCGGCAAAATTGGTAATCCATCCAACGGTTCCATTAATATTTATCCAAATCCAGCGTCATCAAGTTTATTTGTTGATTATGTTGGTTTTGAAAATAAAGCCACGCTTTCAATATATACTGTAACTGGCCAATTGGTAAAATCTTCGCAACTTGAAGATGCCAAAGGACAAATAATAAGTATTAATACATTTGCAGAAGGCTTATACTTAATACGGGTAACAAACAATCAGGGTGAATTACTAAAAACCGATCGTATTATAATAAAAGCTAAATAGATAAAATACCAATATTTTTTTCTTTAAAAGCAGAATATTGAATTATCAACATTCTGCTTTTTATTACTTAAATTACTTTTTATCGGATTTTTTTGCATTTCATAGATATTTTTATATATTTGTAACGCTATTATCAAACAAATAAAAATATCTCTCGTATGACAAAAAAATTACTCTCAATTTTTTCGATTAAAACTTTTTTGCTTTTTCTAACCTTATATCCTGCGGTTTCCTTATTCGCACAAGGTACTTTAGCAGTAAGCGGCAATGGAAATCCTGTCAATAGTGGTTCGTTGCCTACTACAACCGACATAAATAATCTTACTGATTTTGGTTCTGTAGAAATTGGTTCCAACAAACAAAATACGTTTGTATTAGATAATACTGGAGGGAACGGAAATCCCAATAAGCTTACTAATATTTCTGTAAGCCTAACAGGTTCTTCTAATTTTTCTTTAAACACAACATCCTTTGGCGATCTTACTGGAAATGGAGGTACATTGAATTTAATTGTAACCTATGAACCTAGTAGTGATATATCAGAATCAGCAGATATTACCATCACATTTGACAATGGGCTCAACGATCCCTATACATTTACCATAGAAGGCACTGGAGTAGCACCTACCCCTGAGATAGATATTACCGACAATTCAGATACAAGCATTAATTCAGGTGGCAACTTTGATTTCGGAACAGTGGCGCCCAATTCAACACCTTCAGAAGATTTCAAAATAAAAAACACCAGTTCCACTATCTTAACGCTTGAAGGAACAGATCCAAATTTCGTAACAATTTTAGGTGATTCAGAATTCACAATAACAGCTCAACCCAGTTCTAACACGATTGATGGCAACGACTTTGAAACATTAACCGTAACATATAGTCCAACCTTAGCAGGTGAATCACATTCTGCTATTTTAAGCATTGATAATGATGATCCCGATGATGGCGAAGACCCCTATATAATTAACTTGTCTGGCTCTTGTGATAATATTACCTACACGCCCATTACTGACGGCCCCGATTGGACTGTTAGTAATCTGACGCCTGATTATGAGCTTAACAACCCCAACACCATTGTTTATGGGCCAGATGACAACTTATGGATTACAGAACGTCTGGGCAGACAAGTGGTAAAAGTTGACCCAGAATTGGGAGGCAGCAAAACGGTCATGCTGGACCTTACAAGCGTAGCTACAGCTACATCAGGGAGTCAAGATGGACTTATGGGGATGGCCGTCCATCCAGATTTATATGATGACATTAATACCTCCAATAACTATGTTTATTTAGCCTACACTTATAATTCCAGTGGTTTGAAACTTCGCATTGAACGGTATACGTATAATGCAGGAACAGGTTTATTGGATAATAGCAGCGCCACAACTATTCTTGAAGGATTTGATGCCAGTAACGACCACAATTCCGGTAAATTAATTTTTGGTCCAGATATGAAACTCTATTATACTGTAGGCGACCAAGGTGCTAATCAATACAATAATTCTTGCGATGAGATTAGGGCACAATACCTACCTACAAGTAGTGGACAAACACAAACTTCTACAGCAGATAAAGCCGAGTACAAAGGAAAAATATTAAGGATTAATCTGGACGGCTCAATTCCTGCAGACAATCCTGTTTTGGGTGGGTTTAGAACCCATATATATACTTACGGACACAGAAATCCACAAGGCATTGTATTCGGATCTAACGGAAAACTATATTCTTCAGAACATGGGCCAAAAACAGACGATGAATTAAATATAATAGAAGCAGGTAAAAACTACGGATGGCCAGCCATTGCAGGGTATTACGATAATTTGGCTTATCAATATTGTAATTGGTCCAGTGCCGGTGCAAACTGCAGTCCTTTTAGTGAAAATGGCTGTCCGGTAGGTGCTACTTCAACTAGCGAATTTGACTCCGTAAATGATGCCATATTGCCTAATTTTGTAGAACCAATAGGTACTTATAATAGTACACCAAGTACAGACCCAACAGGAGGCTTTTTTGCATGGCCAACCGTAGCACCATCAAGCATTGCTATTTATGAAGGCGGCATTATTCCTGGCTGGGGAAGCTCGTTACTAATACCTACACTTAAAAGAGGTACTATTTTTAGAGCCAAATTAAATGCAACAGGAGATGCACTTGAAAGTCAGGTTTATGAAGAGTTCCACTCTTCAAACGATCGCTATAGAGATGTAATTGCTGGCCCAGATGGCAGAACTTTTTATGCCATTACAGACTCCAGTGGAAGTACTTCTGGACCTTCTGGAACAACACCACAAACAATACAAAACCCTGGTGTTGTTATAAAAATTGAATACACCGGAGCTGCTGAGCCAACGACTACTACGTATTATGTGGATGCCGATAGTGACAATTTTGGTGATAGTTCTGATACAGGCACGGAATACGCCTCAGATCCAGGAGCTGGCTTTAGCCTGACCAATGATGACTGCGACGACACCGATCCTAACTTAAACCCTGATACCGTTTGGTATCTTGACGCTGATGGTGACAACTACGCCGTTTCAACAACAACGCAGTGTGCAAGCCCGGGTGTGGGATATACAACTACGGTACTGCCGGTAACGGACTGCGATGACACCGACCCGAACATAAACCCAGACACCGTGTGGTACCTTGATGCCGATGGTGATAACTACGCCATTTCAACAACAACGCAGTGTGCAAGCCCGGGTGTGGGATATACAACTACGGTATTGCCGCTAACGGATTGTGACGATACCGATGAAAACTTAAACCCTGATACCGTATGGTATCTTGACGCTGATGGTGACAACTATGCCACATCAACTGCTACACAGTGTACTTATCCGGGAACCGGATATGTTTTGGGAGCACTTCCTTTAACGGATTGCGATGATACCGATCCTAATATTAACCCGGACACCGTTTGGTATCTTGATGCTGATGGTGACAATTACGCAATTTCTACAGTGACGCAGTGTGCAAGTCCCGGTGTGGGATATACAACGACGGTATTGCCGCTAACGGATTGTGACGATACCGATGAAAACTTAAACCCTGATACCGTGTGGTACCTTGATGCCGATGGTGATGGCTTTGCCATATCAACTGCTACACAGTGTGCCTATCCGGGAACCGGATATGTTTTGGGAGCACTTCCTTTAACAGATTGCGACGACTCGGATCCTAACTTAAACCCTGATACCGTGTGGTACCTTGATGATGATGGTGACAATTACGCTGTTTCAACAGTAACGCAGTGTGCAAGCCCCGGTGTAGGATATACAACAAACGTGCTTCCGGTAACGGATTGTGATGATACCGACCCCAATATTAATCCTGACACCGTTTGGTATCTTGACGCTGATGGTGACAACTATGCCACATCAACTGCAACACAGTGTACTTATCCGGGAACCGGATATGTTTTGGGAGCGCTTCCGTTAACAGATTGCGACGACACCGACCCCAACATTAACCCTGATACCGTATGGTATCTTGATGCTGATGGTGACAATTACGCAATTTCTACAGTGACGCAGTGTGCAAGTCCCGGTGCGGGATATACAACAAACGTGCTTCCGGTAACGGACTGTGATGATTCCGACTCTAATATTAACCCTGATACCGTTTGGTATCTTGACGCCGATGGTGATGGCTTTGCCATATCAACTGCTACACAGTGTACCTATCCGGGAACCGGATATGTTTTGGGAGCGCTTCCGTTAACAGATTGCGACGACACCGACCCTAACATTAACCCTGATACCGTTTGGTATCTTGACGCTGATGGCGACAATTATGCCGTTTCTACAGTGACACAGTGCGCAAGCCCCGGTATTGGCTATACAACTACGGTGTTGCCGCTAACGGATTGCGATGATTCTAACATAAACGTAAACCCTGGTGTTTCTGAAATTATTGGCAACGGCATTGACGATGATTGCAACCCTTCAACATCTGATGGGTCGTTGGGAATAGACGATTTCAATTTGTCTGATGTATCTATTTCTCCCAACCCTTTTAACCATAAAATAACCATTAAGCTCCCTTCAGGATTTAACAACATAACATTTGGTATTCAAGTTTATGACCTAAATGGCAGGTTACTACTAGATAAAAGCTACAAAAGTGTTAATGGTACAATAAATTTAGACCATTTAAACGCACTACAACCTGCCCCCTATTTGATAAAAATAGTTGACAAAGATTCTGGTAATGCCAGTATAAAAAGATTGATAAAATATTAAATATATAACAAATTAATTATCAAACGGTTGATTCTAGAATCAGCCGTTTTTTAAACATAAAAACCAAATAACTATGAATTTTTCATAAAATAACATTTCTATAAAAAATTTAAAGTACTGAAAATCAATTAATTAAAAAATATAATATTGCATTTTAACGATTTTTTTTGCATTACATCGATATTAAATATATATTTGGCTACAAATAATTAGTCCCCAAACTAAAACTTAATCTATCGTGAAAAAATTTACTCTCGCTTTTTCAATAATAGTTTGTCTATTCTTTTCTTTTTTTGAAGGTTACTCTCAATCTCAAGACATTAATGTTCGTGGGGGGTCTCCATATACAAATATTTCTTTTGGAGATACATCTCCTACTACAGCAAAAGGAACTCAATTTGGTAGCACCCAAATAGGCACTCCCGTTGTAAGAACATTTGAAATACAAAATACGCATTCTGGTGGCAATCCATCTAATAATGTTTTAACTATTAGTAGTATAACTAAATCTGGAACAAATGCTGCCGATTTTACGATAACGAGTTCTATCACTAATATTACTAGAAACAATAGTGCTACATTTACGATTTCATTTAATCCCACAGCGGCTGGACTTAGAACAGCAACAATAACAATAAATAGCAATGACACTGACGAAAACCCGTGGACTTTTAGAATAGAAGGAACTGGTACTATTCCTCCACCTGAAATAGACATAAGAGGCTTGGGAACAAGTATTCCAAGTGGTGATGTTACACCAATAACAATAGATAATACGAGTTGGGGCTCTGTTCTCACATCATCAAGTTCAGCACACACATTTTCCATTCACAATACAGCCAACGCTGCCAGCACATTAATTATTAGTCAAGGTGTAGATATTACTTTTACTAGCAATACCTCAGGCTATTTCTCAATAACATCACAACCAGTTCAGAATACTAACATCTCTGGAGGTTCAAACACAACATTTGAGATAACATATAATCCACTAACCGACGGAACACATACTGCTGTAGTGAGTATTAATAATAATGATAGTAATGAAAACCCGTATACGTTTACTTTAACGGGAACATCTTATACCCCCGCTCCAGAAATAAAAGTCATGGGCGGTTCGGTACTAACTGAAATAGTTGATGGCGATACGACACCACAACCTGCAGACGGAACGGCCTTTGGAAACGTGAACGTGGGCAATTCGTTGCAAAAAATATATACCATAGATAATACGGCTGGCACGGCCGCTTTAACGATTTCTAGTATTACCCTTTCAAACACCACCGACTTTTCAATTACAACAGCATACAATTCACCTGTTGCTGCTGGCGGTACCACTACATTCGGCATTACCTATACCGGCAATACTGTAGGGGCACAAACATGTACAATAACCATAAACAATAATGATTCAAACGAGTCGGTTTATGATTTTGTTATAGAAGCCACTACAGTACAATTGTTTTATGACAGTGATAACGATGGTGTATTTGACGATCAGGATATTGACGATGACAATGATGGTATCATAGATTCTGAAGAAGAAAATAACTGTAGTTCCTCACCTATATCTTATTCTGTAAATTATAAATTCTTAGAAGAAACGTTTGGAACAGGTACTGCCAGAACCACAATCAATACAAGCTATGCTGCTACAACTGATTATTGCTGGGAAGATGGTACAGGTGATGATTGTACTAATTCGGCAACCGATGATGCGGATTTAGATGATGGTGAATATACAGTATATTACACTATAACAAATAATGATGGTGTTAACCAAACCCCAAATGATGAACTTGCCAGTTGGGCTGATGATTTGTGGGCGCCTATTGAAGACCATACGCCAGGTGATACCAATGGTAGAATGGCTGTTTTTAATGCTTCTTTTGATCCTGGCGTTTTTTATACAGCACAAATTACAGGCGCATTACCTAACGTACCTGTTACCTATAGTTTCTATGCGGTTAATTTAGATAAGTGGGACCATCCAGACATAGAAACCCGTGAAAGACCAAACATTAGAGTTGAATTCCAAGATTTAAATGGCAACATATTAGATAATTTAGCGACACCCGGAACTGCCGATGCTTTTTTTGAAACCGGTGATATAGACCCTTGGAATCCAGCAAATCCAGACAATGGTTGGTTTAACTATTCCGAAGATCTTATTTTAAGCGTCAACGAATTCCAAGTTATTTTTATCAATAACGCACCTGGTGGATTGGGCAACGATTTAGCCATTGATGATATAGAAATCAGACAAACCCTTTGCGATTATGATAATGATGGTATTGCAGATATATTTGATTTAGATGCAGATAACGATGGTATTCCAGACATTGTTGAAATTGGTTTAGGACAATTAAGCAATGGAACCGGTAAAATGGACGTTGCCTGGGTAGATGCCAATGGCGATGGTTTACATGATAGTGCTGCTGGCAATATACCTTTAGATTCTGACGGTGACGGTGTACCTAATTATTTGGATTTAGACAGTGACAACGATGCTATTTTTGATGTAGATGAATCGGGTGCTGGAAATGCAGCAGATTCTTATTTCCAAAATGGCGATGGCGACATAACCGGCGATGGTGTTGGCGATGGTCCAGAATCGGAAGCTTTTAGGGAAAAAGATGTTTATGGTACTGGCGTTCCTGAATATTTTGGGGATGGTATTTTAGATATTTACGATTTTCATAGCAGCGCCAATAATTATACCGATGCCTATGGCAACGATAGCCAAGGTGTTGTAACCGGAACGGTTTACTATGTTAAAGACACAGATGGTGATAATATTCCAGATTATATAGACACCATGTCCAATGGTTCTACTTGGGATATAGCGGGCACTTTATATGCTAGCCTTGATGACGATAACGATGGTATTATTGATGATACCAATGATACAGATGGTGATGGTATTGTTGATTTGTTCGATACCGACGATACTGTTTTTGGGTCACCAAGAGATTTAGATAGAAAACTACATTTATTCTTTGACGGCCGCAATGATTATGGCGAAGACACAAACGTTATTAGTTCTGGAGAAGCCAGTATTATGGTTTTTATAAAATCGAGCGGTACTAATACCCTAGGTGAGGATAGAATTATAGCAGGACAGGACGATTTCTATTTAAGAATAAATGAATCAGACAATACTGTTAGCCTTATTGTTGAAGGCACGACCATTACATCATCAACTGCTATTACCGATGGTATATGGACGCATATTGCAGCAACAACCGAATCTGGCAATACAAAACTGTATATAAATGGTGTTGAAGAAGTAAGTGACACTTCTGGCGGTATTAGTGATGGTTCTAACTTCATTATTGGAAGATCCTCTGCAGAAGATCAACACTTCCATGGCTACATGGATGAGTTAAGGGTTTTCAGCAAAGCTTTGTCTGCCGATGAAATACGCAAAATGATCTATCAAGAAATTGAAGATAATTCCGGAAATGCAAGAGGAACCATTATTCCTAGAGATATTACTGATTTTGTAGACGAAAGCAATATAGCACCTTTAAACTGGTCTAATTTAGCACGTTATTTTAGGATGGATGCCTATAAAGATGATATTATAGATGACTTAACAACAGCCAGTATAGACACAGGTACAGGCGCCCATATTTACAACACAAAAATAATAGATTATCAAACAGCTCCACTTCCATTTATAACCCAACAAAGTGGTGGTTTAGTTGCCGCAACAACAATAGCTTCTGATGGTGTAAATGGTAATGATGTAGTTAATTACGATTGGTCTATTGTTCAAATATCCCATGACGACGTCACCTATAACGCCAATCAAAAACACATCGGACTCATAGTTGATGCCTTAGATGGAAGCTCCAACCCAATAGAATTTAGCATACAAGATGATTCTGAACTAAATGTTAGTTGGTATTTAAAATTGGATGGTTTTATTGATCTAGATGGAGAATCACAAATGGTTCAAGGTCCAGATAGCGAATTGGATGTTACAAGTTCTGGATATATTGAAAGAGACCAGCAAGGCACAAAGGATTTGTTTACCTATAATTATTGGTCATCACCAGTGGGCATTCAAAATAATTCAAGCAACAACAATAACTACACATTACCAAGCATTTTAAGGGATGGTTCGGTCGCTTCAGCACCTGTAAATATCACTTTCCTAGGATCTGGTTATAACGGCAATCCTGGAAATCCAGGTTCAACTCCTATAAGCGTTGCCGATTACTGGATTTGGAAATACAACAACAAACTTAGCGATACCTACTCACAATGGCAGCATGTTAGAAGTACTGGTACTTTATTGGCTGGTGAAGGTTTCACTATGAAAGGTGTACAAAATACAGGAGGTAACATAACACTAGAACAGAACTACGTGTTTAACGGTAAACCAAATAATGGTGACATAACACTTACCATATCTGGAGGGAACGATTATCTTGTTGGAAATCCTTATCCTTCCGCCTTAGATGCAGACGAATTTATAAAAGACAACATTAGTGTTGCTAACGGAGGAAGAGCCTCATCAGATATTATTGATGGTACATTATATTTTTGGGATCATTTTGCGAGCAACACGCATATATTAAGAGAATACCAAGGTGGTTATGCCACTTATAACCTGATGTCAAGTGCCGAAGCTGTTTCTACAGACAGCAGAATTAATGCAACGGGGGATAGTGGTACTAAAATACCAGAAAGATACATCCCAGTAAGCCAAGGATTCTTTGTTGTTGCCGACGCAGGTGGCACCGTAACCTTTAAAAACAGCCAGCGTATTTTTAAAACTGAGGCTTCAGACCCTTCCCTATTTATAAAAAATGGCAATACTAAATCCAAAACAGCAGCCTCAAAAGATACAGATGTTGATGAAAGACAGAAATTCAAATTGAAGTTTGATTCCCCAAAAGGCTACCATAGGCAAATAGCTGTAGGTGTTGATGAAAATGCTTCAAGTGGTTATGATCTTGGTTACGATGCAAAACTAATTGAAACCAACAAAGAAGATATGTTCTGGATAAATAATGACCAAAACTATGTAATTCAAGGCGTAGATAATTTTAATAGCAACCAAAAGCTACCACTAGGCATAAAAATAGCAAAGGAAGGTTTATCCAAGATTAAAATAGATAAGTTAGAAAATATACGCAATGATCTTGATATTTTTCTATATGATAAAGATTTGGATGTATACCACAATTTAAAAGAAAGTGAGTACGAAGTATACTTAACTCCTGGAGAATATCTATCACGTTTTGAAATAGCCTTTTCAAATGGGGAGGCTCAATCTTTAAGTACAGAAGAAACAACAACGAACAATAAGAATATCCATGTCTATTTTTCTAATGAAAAAGAAAGCATCATTGTACACAACCCAACTTTAAAAGAGATCAGTTCTTTTGAATTATTTAATGTGTTGGGACAGTCTATTTTCAATTCTAACAAAACCAATAGTTTAAATTATTTTGAATACAAAACCAAACAAATTAAAACAGGTACCTATATTGTTAAGTTCCAAACAAAAGAAGGTGCTATTTCTAAAAAAATACTTATAAATTAATGAGAAACCAAATCACCCATAAAAGTCTTATTATCAATATTTTTAGTCCTTTATCGAATTTTCTTGCTTTATAGAAAGTAGTTACTGTACTTTGAATAATCTAAAGACGAATTGCTATTTAGTCCCAAGCTAAATCACCTACATATGAGAAAAAAAACTACGCTAACAAGAATTGTTCGGTTTATATTTTTTCTGTTTATAAGTTATAACTTAAGTGCTACTAACTTAAACAGTATAGCCTCCCATACGTTTATACCAACCCACAATTTACAATATAAAATAGCTTCTTTTTTTGTGAATCTGTTTTCAAAGAACAACGAATCACAGATAAAGAAAACCCAACATTCAAATATTAATTTGGATGTTTCTACTTTAAAAACACTCAAAACTTCGTCAACTTTATCGTTAGCGGCTGCAGATGCTATAGGTGATTTTAGATCAGTTGGTAATGGGAATTGGACTAGCCTTTCTACTTGGGAATATTTTGATGGTTCAAATTGGATTACTCCAACAGCTGCCATTGGCTACCCAGGACAATATTCAGGAACCAATAATGTAACTATTTTAAGTGGAGATACTGTTAGCGTTGACAATATTACCACACAAAGTATGGGTGATGTTATTGTTAATGGAACTTTGGCACTAAACCCAGGAGGTAGTCCATGGGAAGTTGAATTAAACACAGAAAATATTGCTATTGACGGCAGCTCTGCAACTCTAGATTTTTCTGGCTCACAAGCAAGTTTACTTTTACCAGCAATGGCATCAGTAACATTCCGAAATGGAGGAGACATTGCTGGTTCATGCACGCCTAATAACGAAATAATCATTGATGGTGTTCAATATGCTGCTTGTAGAAATCCATCAGCTGGTTCTTATACTTTTGGTCAAGTAGTTGCAGCTGGAGGTACTATTAATGCTCAAATAACAACTAGCTCTCCATCAAGCCCAGTTGAGGCTTGTACCACAATAAATCTTGAAGGTGGATATGCAGGAACTGGAGGAACAAGTGTAAATTATAACTGGCTTGTTAGAGATCCATCCGGCACATTTACCAATATTGGTACAGGTTCTTTAGGAAACCCTGTGCCGACATCAACAACTACTGCTTCCTATACACCAACAACTGTTGGTGAATATGTAATTTTTCTTGAAGTCACAGATGGTTCTGTAACCAATGCAGCTAATGTTGTATTTACTATTACCGATGATATTACAGACCCGACCATAACGGCGCCCGCAACTGTAACCGTAAGTGCCAACGCTTCTTGTGAGGCTACTGGTGTGGCTCTTGGAACACCTACTACTGGTGATAACTGTGGCGTGGCCTCTGTAACCAACG